>NZ_CP047238.1:3780000-4095939 GCF_018141345.1 Pseudoalteromonas sp. A22 | reverse complement strand
TCTGAACTCCAATAGGTTTTGATTCCCGGGAATAAAAAATAGAGCATTCAGATCTAAAAAATCAGATCTAAATGAAAGGATCGCCGGAAATACTTAGTTTTTATTACAAAATCACTGGTGGAAGCGGGGTATTATGAAGTGATCTTATCCACAAGTTCAATATTGACATTTAGAAAAAGCAAGATCTCACCCTAGCAAAAAAATAAACACATGAAATTTAAAGGTTTTTATTTTTTACCCACAAGTAAGATCATAGCAAAAAACTCTCCCGATCTCACCCCAAAATTAAGATCAAATTTAGTTTTCCAGAGCTTTTCCTATTCTTACTAAATGCTATAATGCCGCCCATCGGATCAGATCTGTGCAGATCGATTTCGTATTGATCCTACTTTATGTAGATCGTCTATGTTTGCTCGATAGCTTTGCCAAGTTTTGTCTATATATAAGGATAAAGAAATTCTACTGTGGATTATTTAGCCACAGAGAACAGATTTTGATTGACTTTAGATGCGCTCAGCTTTAATATCTCGCGCTCGCAATGGCACCTGTGCCAGGATCGCGACCTGCATAGGATGTTTTAACTTTTAACCGATCGGATGGAATTGTTATGAAAAGAACTTTTCAACCTAGCGTACTTAAGCGCAAGCGCACTCACGGTTTCCGTGCTCGCATGGCGACTAAGAACGGTCGTAAAGTATTAGCACGTCGTCGTGCTAAAGGCCGTAAAGTACTTTCTGCTTAATATTTAGTGGAAGACTTTAGCTTTAGCAGGGAGTTACGTCTGTTAACTCCCTCGCATTACTCCCGCATATTTCAAGAGCCAGCTCGCGCTGCTACGCCTTATTTTACTCTACTTGCAAAACCAAATGATGTTGGTCATCCAAGACTCGGTTTAACTGTAGCTAAAAAACGCTGCAAAAAAGCATGTCAACGAAACCGTATCAAACGACTTGCCAGAGAAAGCTTTCGATTAAATCGTCATAAACTTGATAATATCGATATTGTGTTGATGGTCAAAACCGGTGTTGACGAGCAATCTAATGAAGAGCTAACTAAACAGCTCACTAAGATGTGGCGCAAAATAAATGAACGTTGTAAGCCAGGTGCACCTAAACCACCTTTTAAGCCAAAGCCTCAACACAAGCGTTCAAAAAATCCTCAAGCTAACGCGAAAAAGCAATAATCTGCTTTAGCCTTTCCTTTTTACGGCGCATTTACCCTTGCTAGCATAGTAATTTTACGCCAATTAAGGTAAGGTTAGCTCACCTTTTAATCAGCTATATCAATGGAAAAATAGTCTGTTTTTGCTCACTTGGGTTGAAGCAGTAAATTGAGGAAATTGATATCTACAAAGCCATGAATTCAACTTCAGGGCGTAGCAAGATCAGAGATCAGTTCAAAGCAGTTTGTTCGCTTCCCAAGCACCTGCTTATATTGCTGATCCGCGGTTATCAACAATGGATTAGCCCCCTACTCGGGCCTCATTGTCGCTTTAACCCGACCTGTTCTAGTTATGCAATTCAAGCAATTAATTTACATGGAATTGCAAAAGGGAGTTGGTTAGCGGTTAAACGCATATTAAAATGTCACCCTTTGAGCGCAGGTGGAGATGATCCTGTACCTGTGAAGTCGACTAAAGTTAAACAACACGAGAAATAAGAGCTGTTATGGAATCGCAACGCACGTTTTTATTTATCGGTTTGTTGCTGGTTTCGTTCCTACTGTTCCAAGAGTGGACACAAGAACAAAACCAACCACAAGCTGATACCAGTGCCGTCACACAACAAGTGGCGAACTCAACCCCAACAGAAGAGCAAGCTGATGTACCAGCATCAAGCCAATCCGATGTCCCAGTTGTAGCAACTCAGGCAACACGTTCTGTCATTAGTATCACTACCGATGTACTTTCGGTAAAAATTGATACTAAAGGCGGTGATATCGTTGAAGCTAACTTACTACAACACGCAGAAACCCATGGCAGCGACACGCCTTTCATGTTACTTGGTGAATTTGAAGGCAAACAGTATGTTTCACAGAGTGGTTTAATTGGTTTAAACGGCCCTGACGCAAACAAAGCTGGTCGCCCAGTCTATGAGTCTGCACAACAGCAATATGAGCTTAATGGCGATACATTACGTGTACCACTGACTTTTACTGATGAGAAAGGCGTACAGTACACAAAAACTTACGTATTTAAAGCAGGTAAATATGACGTTGACTTAGAATACCAAGTTAACAACACCACCTCATCACCTGTTCAAGTACAACTGTACACACAAATCAAACGTACACGCCAAGATAAAGGCAGCATGGTTGATCAGACCTACTTAGGTGCAGCCTATGGTACCGCTGAAGAACCTTATGAGAAATACAGCTTCTCTGATATGGCGGATGCGAACCTGAATAAAAATACCCAAGGCGGCTATGTTGCTTTCCTACAGCACTACTTCGTCAGTGCATGGGTGCCAGATCAGCAAACCAATAATACGATTTATACCGCGCTTAGAAATGGTAATGGTATTGTTGGTATGAAGAGCGAGCCAACCAATGTTCAAGCAAACAGCACGGCAACTATCCATGCGGTGTACTACATGGGTCCTAAAGACACAGAAGCGCTTGAAGCAATTCAAGAAGACCTAGATCTCACTGTAGACTACGGCTGGTTATGGTTTATTTCACAACCGTTACTGACTCTGCTTAAGTTCCTTTACGGTATTTTAGGTAACTGGGGTCTAGCGATTATTGCTATCACTTTGATTGTGAAAACGGCGTTATACCCACTAACTAAAGCGCAATACACCTCAATGGCTAAAATGCGTATGCTACAGCCTAAGATGCAGGCACTAAAAGAGCGTTATGGCGATGACCGCCAGAAGTTCGGCCAAGCAATGATGGAAATGTACCGTAAGGAAAAAGTGAACCCAATGGGTGGCTGTTTCCCACTATTACTACAAATGCCAATCTTCCTAGCCTTGTTCTACGTATTCCTTGAATCAACAGAACTACGTCATGCTGAGTTTATGTTGTGGCTAACGGATCTATCATCAATGGACCCGTACTACGTACTACCTGTGCTATTTGGTGCAAGTATGTTCCTAACCCAAAAACTACAGCCAATGACAGTTACAGACCCAATGCAACAAAAGATGATGACTTACATGCCAGTCGTGTTCTCAATCTTCTTTATTTGGTTCCCATCAGGTCTGGTACTTTACTGGTTAGTTTCAAACCTTATCTCTATCGCTCAGATGCTTATCATCTACCGTGGTATGGAGAAAAAAGGCATGAAAGTACGCGGTTAACGCTCGTACACCTTGAATAAAAAACGCCAGCTTCACAGCTGGCGTTTTTTATTTGCGCATCATATGAAGTTGTCGTTATTGATCAACCCACTGAAGCTCACCATTTGGGCCACCGTCAACACAGACTTTCCATTTGTTATTTTGCTTTTCTACCGCTCCCTTAGAATATGCCTGATCGGCATAATAACAATACTTTGTAGGGTCGTAGTCTGGTTTTACATTCTCACCGCTTAGTGCAGAACCAGATACCGCAAATGCTGCAGATACAACCGCTAGTGTCAGTCTATTCATAATATCTCCCTTTACGCATAATTTTAAGTTACCTAAACTAGGTAACTTACCTTATCTTATAAACACAACGAGCAACTAGCACTTTCCCTTTTAAACTCATAGCAATTAAAATATCAAATAAAAGCAAGCACTTGATAAAATTTGATAGCGATTTTATGACGATTTGATAGGTCAAATCTGGGCTATCCGTCATGCTCTTTTGCAGTTAAAAAATGCAAAGAGAAGACGATGCTTGAATCTACGTTACTACAGGCACTCTCCAGTGCCGAAACTGATTGGTGGTTAGTGCCTATAGCACTCTTAGTCGGTGTACTCACCAGCTTTACGCCCTGCGTATATCCCATACTTCCCATAACTGTTGCGACTCTTAGCCAACAACGCCATATTCGCCTTGCCCCAGTCTGGTATGCACTAGGCTTTGCAGCGGTGTACGCCGCGCTTGGATTTATTGCAGCATTAACCGGTAGCTTCTTTGGCCAAGTAGCAACAAACCCTTGGGTGCTGCTAATTTTTGCCAATCTATTACTCTACTTTGCTGTGGTATCAAAAGGTTTAATCTCGCTGCCACGCTTGCCAAATGCGATTTCAACAGGCTCACCAGCACCTCTTCTAATGGGCATGGCCAGCGCTCTTGTTGCGGCTCCCTGTACGTCTCCAATTCTAGGTGGCTTATTGCTCTTCGTTGCTAATGCCCAGCAACCTCTATTAGGAGGCGCACTGCTGTTTAGTTTTGCGCTCGGTATGAGCACCTTATTACTGCTAGCAGGGCTAAGCACACGCTTTTTGCATACATTACCAAGATCTGGAGCTTGGCTAAATCACATCACTACAGCAACCGCACTTATCTTGGTCGCGATGGCGCAATATTTTCTTATTCAAGCTGGCAAAAGTTGGCTATAAAACGCAAAGGAACCACCATGAAAAAAATCATTTATTATTCACTCTTTATGTTACTCAGCACAATGTCTGCAGCAAAGGACTATCCCGTACTTACCGCCAATACGCTTGCAAACAATACTGTAACCAGTCAAGGCAAAGTCACTTACTTGAAGTTTTGGGCAACGTGGTGCTCCTACTGTGTGGAAGAAATGCCACTGCTTGAGCAAAGCTTTCAGCAAGCCAATAACCACTATCAGGTTATCGCCGTCAATATCGGCTTCAATCAGTCAAAAAAAGGCGTGCAAGCTTACCTTGATAAACATGATTACCAATTTCCAACGGTATTTGATGGTAATGGCAAGATAACTCAGCAGTTTCAAGTGTTAGGCACGCCACAACATATCCTCATTGATGAAAACGGCAAAGAAATCTATCGCAGTGCATTGTTTACAGATGAGCTGCAACAACATCTGAGCACACTCCAAGGAGCAAACTAATGTCATCAATTAAAGCCCTACTTATGTTCGCCGCAGTGTGTTTCAGCGTGTTTGCGCACGCTAACACGCAAGAGTATGTGTTTATTAATATTTGGGATGAGTATGTACAGCCCACGACTCTACCAACGCCACTAGCACCAAGGAGATTGCTACAGCCCGATATTAATATTGATGAGGCAAGCTTAGCGCAGTTTAAAACGGCCTACCCAAGCTATGCTGAGTTAGCCATTGATAAGCAAAACCAGTTGCTGCAACGCTTTGCAATAAGGCAAACACCTGTTCGTGTTATCGTTAAAGACGACAAAGTTATCAAACGAGAGTTGTTGACGACTAACAGTGCACCAAACACAGAGAAAGAAACACGGATCCCATTGCAAACACTCACAGGTACGCCATTTTCGATAGCGACGATAAACAGCCAATACAGAGTGTTATTTTTCAGCGATAGTTTGTGTCCGTTTCAACATATTCCTGCCTGTGAAATGAGAATAAAGCAAAACAATCAACTCGCTGACTCGAGTGCGTATCCGGTCGTTACTGTGATTAAGCCCTTTTATGTGGAAGAACAAAGTGCTCGAGACTACCAACAACGCTTTGAGGTCAAACACGATATTGTGTTCGATCACCACAACGAAGTATTTAGCCAGTTTGAGATTAGAGAGCTACCTTACTGGGTGGTACAAGACAAACATGGTGAAGTCGTTTATCGCGGTAATCAGCCCCCCAACATAGACTAGAGCCTAATTTATCGTCCATTTACTCTGACAATAGACGCTGTAAGGGGCATCGATAAGTTCAGCTATAAAATGCTTATCGATGCTGCTTTGCTGGCGTATTTGCAGCAACTGTTGCTGTAATAATTGGCTGTTTTCGAGTCCGGCCAATTTATCTGAAAAGCGCTTTTGCAGCGCTTCTTCATTTAACATATCAGCCGCAACAACACCGTAAAGCAACAAAAGATGTGAATTGGTATGTTGATGTGCAGTAATGATCTCAAGCGCTTGTTGAGGCTCGTTTCTCAAAAGATGGATATACATTTGCGTATAGAGCGCATAGGTCTCAACTTCTTGTAGCTGTAACGTTTGATAGTCTTGCATTGCTTCAACCGTCAACGGCTCTGCTAATTCGAGCTTGCCCGCTTTGATCCAGGTCCAACCCAGTAACAATTTAACGTTGGCACGCGTCACCGAAGAAATATAATCGCTTTCTAACAGCACTTGATATTGCGTAATTGCACTTTGCATTGCATCCGTATCACCCGTTTGCAATGCGATATCCATATGCGCCATGCCAATCAGTAATTGCTGTTGTTCATAACTTGGAATAAAACGCGGCTCACCGTTAATCTCATTTAAGTAACGTAGCGCCTTTTCTCCCTGATGTAGCTGAATATAGTAGAACCCTAGGTAAGTGAGTATTTGCTTTTCTAAATAGTGATAACCATTTTTCTGAGCTAAAGCGAGGGCTTTTAATAAACTAGGCTCACTTTCAACCACTGGCACTAAGTAATTTTGACCATAAGCAAACAAAGCTTTTATTAAATTCATGGTCTGCTCTGTTTGCTCATAATAGGCAATGGCTTGCGCGAGTACAGGTTTACTCTTCTCTAAGTTCAGTAACGTTTTTTCAGCGGGACCAGCCGCTGGTGGATTGGCAAGATAGAAACTCCGCTGTGCTTCGCTATAGGCAAACGATCGACTGCCTATCAAAACATGCGCTGAACTCATCGCTTGCTGGTATTCATCCCAACGTTGTAACACCCAAAAAGCATCTGCTTTGAGTTGATATGCCATCGCAATCAACTCAACTTGCTGGCTTTGCTCAGCAGCATCGAGGGCAAGCTGAGCTTGCTGCAACGCTTGCTGATGTAAGCCTTGTGCCTTGAAAAACTCTCCGTAATAGAGGTGGTAGCGAGCACGAGTCGCGATTGAAGCTGAACTTAGTGAAACCTGTTCGAATCGATGGGTGGCAGAATCAATATCACCGAGCTGCCAACAAATTTGCGCAAGCTCCAACTGACTTTCTAGATGTTCCGGCATTTGTGCCACAGCCGCCTCAAAATATGCCTTTGCCAGTTGAGGTCCCTGTTCATTTAATGCTTGTACACCGCGGTAATAGTCATTCATTGCTAGATTTAAGGGTGATTTTTTGGCGGTTTTAGTATCAACACCTAGCGCTAACTGCGCAATAACCTCTGTTGCAATCGCTTCAAAGCTCTCATCTAACTGTTCAACAATTATTTCGCTTTGCTTATCTCCATAAGTAACGCTGAGTATAAAACGCTGTTGTATCGGCTTGAGTGAAAGCGTGAGCTGATTAATCGTACTATTCTCTGCAAGCTCAGGATATTGGCTTCGCGGTACTAATTGATAATGAGACTGTAAATGTTGTCTCAATGCTGCTTCAAGCGCATAACCCCACCACGCATTGGCTTGCACACCCGTCTCATTCACCATAGGCACAATGATTAACGAGTCTTTCTCAGCTTGTACACGAGTGACAACGGGTGCTGAACTATAAACGAGGTAAACACTCGCCGCGACTCCACTTAACGCAATAGCGCCAACGACAAGCATCGCTTTCATTGTTGTAGTGAGTTTGAATGTGGTAAATGTGCGGCTCTCAACAGGACAAATCCACTGATAACCTTGCTGTGGTATGGTTTTAATAAAGGTGGGTTGCTGGGCGTTATCTTTGAGGGCTTGTCTTAGCTCAGTGATACTTTGTGTTAGTGCAGCTTCTCTAAACTCACCGTGTTGCCACAACGTGCTGAGCAATGTTTCACGTGTAACAATTTGATTTGGATGGGCTAAAAAATAAGCCAACAGCTGCGTAACTCTCGGCCTCAGTGGCACTTGCTCAGCATCACGATATAAACACGAGACATTTGGATCGAAGCGGTATTGAAGAAAGTGCAGCACAGCGTTAGTTTCCCTTATACAACCTTTGCTAATAAGAACAGTAAAAACTGTGACCATAATTATACCTGACAAAAGCGCATAACCGTATCATTAAGGTCATCAACCACCCAAAATGCAATGAGCAGACTTAGATATTACCCACCAGCTATACCTGAGATATATCAATTGCTGTACAATTATGGCTATTAACCAGACAGTCTAAAGAGTCATCATGATCGCACAAGACACCATAGCAGCACAGGCTACCGCACCGGGTCGCGGTGGCGTTGGTATTATTCGAGTTTCAGGGTGTAAAGCCCGAGCAGTTGCCGAGCAAATCTTAGGTAAATGCCCAAAAACTCGCTATGCCGAATACCTGCCATTCAATACCCTAGCAGGTGAACAACTAGACCAAGGTATTGCATTGTTCTTCCAAGGGCCGAACTCATTCACCGGTGAAGATGTCCTTGAGTTACAAGGCCACGGTGGCCCCGTGGTACTTGATATGCTGTTAAAGGAAATCAGCAAAATTGAGCAAGTACGCTTGGCAAAGCCTGGTGAGTTCTCAGAACGTGCTTTTATGAACGACAAGCTAGACTTAACGCAAGCAGAAGCTATCGCAGACTTGATCAACGCCACCAGCGAGCAAGCTGCAAAAAGCGCGCTACATTCACTACAAGGTGACTTTTCTAAACATATCAATACGTTGGTTGAAAAAGTAATTCATCTGCGCATGTACGTAGAAGCCGCAATTGACTTCCCCGACGAAGAAATCGATTTTCTTTCTGATGGTAAAGTCTCGGGTGACCTAGAAGCCATTATTCAGCAACTCGCAGAAGTACGTAAACAAGCCAAGCAAGGCAGCATCATGCGTGAAGGCATGCGCGTGGTGATTGCAGGCCGCCCTAATGCTGGTAAATCTTCACTACTCAATGCCTTAGCAGGCCGTGAAGCCGCGATTGTTACAGACATCGCAGGTACCACACGAGACGTACTACGTGAACATATTCATATTGATGGCATGCCGCTTCATATTATCGACACGGCAGGACTTCGTGAAAGTCCAGACAAAGTAGAGCAAATAGGCATAGAGCGTGCTTGGGAAGAGATCCGCGGCGCCGATCACGTACTATTTATGGTAGATGGCACCGAAACCCACGAAACCGATCCTGCGAAGATCTGGCCTGATTTTATCGAGCAATTACCACAAGGCATGGAAATTACCGTGATCCGCAATAAAGTCGATTTAAGCGGTGAAGCCGTTGGCGCAACAACGAGTGATGGCCATACCCTTATCCGTCTAAGTGCTAAAGATATTCAAGGCATTGATTTATTGAGGGAACACCTAAAAGCCTGTATTGGATTTACTGGTGCAACTGAAGGTGGCTTTATGGCTCGCCGTCGTCACTTAGATGCTCTAGAGCGCGCTGCTGAGCACCTAGAAATAGGTCAAACTCAGCTAGAAATGCATATTGCCGGTGAAATTTTGGCAGAAGAGCTACGCCTTACCCAGCAATACCTCAATGAGATCACCGGTGAATTCACCTCCGATGACTTGCTGGGCAAAATCTTTAGCGCATTTTGTATTGGTAAATAACCCAAATATCTAAGTAGTCATACGCCCTTTTTTGGGCGTATGACTACACACTAACTAGCGTATTGGTTTACCGCTTCTTTTACCTTGCGAGATTTGTCTTTTCTTAATCGAGTTAGCAATGCTTCAGCGTCTGCTGCTTGGCTGAATATTTCAGGAAGTTCAGCGCGGCGATCAGCATATAAATAGCTCAAACTCTGTTTAAAACTACCATATTGGCCACGAGCATGTGCCACGATAAATTCACGACATACGTCAAAGTGACTGCGCTTAATACAAAACAGCACCAAATGTTCGGGTTTAACGCCTATATCAAATAACCAGGTGAGCAAAAATGCCATGCCGGTTTCGGACGCTTCGCCTTCATATTCACCGCTTTTCGATAGGTAAGTTTCAAAATCTATCTCATTGTGTGCCAGTTGATGTAATAGCCAAGGTTGTTCCATTTGCGCTTCAATTAATTTAAAGCCCCGATAATCATGATTAAGAAGCAGACGTACCAGTTTGTTGCGACGCTCAGCATCTAACATCCACACAAACTGATGAAGACTATACATTTGATATTCATCGGCATCGATACGCATAAACTCGGTGGATATTTGCCCTTTAAACAGCGCAGCCATGACATCAAACTCGACCTCGTTATGTAGATAAGCCATCGTTTGCTCAACAATCGCGTTAATGCGATTGGACTGCACTTGCAGCTCAGCCACGCGTTTTATAATAGCCGCACGCTCAAGCTGCTCTGAAAATATCAGTAACGGCCCAGATGGCAGCTTTTCTTCATACCAAGCAAGCGGTACCTCATGATCGGCCATCACAATAACGTAATTGTCTCCTTGCTGTTGTAACACAGTGCACGCTTCCCAACTTCGACCATCAACATGGCAAGGTTTATCGTGTATTGAGAGGCTATCCGCTACAATGGCTTTATGCAGCTTCTTTGGTAACTTTTCACCTTCACCGAAATATAGACAATCCCGACCTAATACCTGTGCTAACGCATGCTCCCAAGAGTGCAGGTTTAATTGCACAAAAATATCAATCGCGCGTTGTAAATCATGGCTGAAATCAAGCTCAACTTCCGGGTGTTTAAGCGACACATGATGTAAAAACTCAACTTTCGTGCGCTCATTGATATATGCGAGTCCCTGCTCCATAGCTTTGGCTTTGTTACGTCCCATGCTGCCAAACATACTGTTATCATCACTGGCTATTTCGCTGTAAATCTCTATCCAATTCAAGTAACGTTCGGAGTTATAACGTTGGTTGCTCATTTCATAGGCATTCAGTATACCGCCATCTATTCCAGCTTTACTTAACTGTTCGTAGACCTCAATTTCATCGAGTATAGTGTCAAACTCTATGCTCCAATGATCATCCGAATAAGCACGAAGCACATTGCGTGCAACCCTAACTGGCGCTAGTGCAATAATAAATTGCCATAAACGATCCGCTTTGTATTGCAGGGGTAAAGGTAGCTGTCGCAACCAAAATGCCGTTAGGGTAAAGCGTTGGAAATCATCATCAAAATCTTTAAAGAGCTGATAGCTTGACTGCTTTTCACTAAACTTGTTTAGGTAAAGATCGCCGCGACAACACTCATCTCGATACAACTGCGGCTGCACTAATGCCAATAAACTGCTTAAATCATCTTGCGGCGTGTCTGCAGTAAAGTAATCACAGATCCGCGCTATTTGTGCCTCAGACAATCCTAAGTTATCAGGGTTATAATGATCGGACTTTTTATGACATTTCTGAATTATGTGCTGGGCAGCGAGTTGCCAAATATGATTGTCGTTAAGATAATTTGCTAGTGCCTCAGTAATATCATCGCCAATATGCTGATTATAATCACTGTGCAGGTGATAGCTGGCCAGTGTAATTAATCCCATATCCAATTGCGGCCATTGCTTTGGGTGGCACAGCGCACGCGATGAGCGGAAATGCTCATTGACCAACTTAAGATGCTTGCGACACAGTAATTCATCTTGGTTGGTGAAGTGACGAAATATCGACTGGATATTTTTGGCTTTAGCATTTTCAGCCGCGCTTTTGATATCAGACACGGAGAGTTGAGTATAACGCTGATAGTAGGCTTCTCTGGAGAGTAGTGCTTCATCACCTTCGGTAAGTGATGCCATCATATATTTGCTAAACTCACGCTTGCCTAGGGCATGGTAAAATACATCAATCACGCGAAGGTACTGCTCAGCACGAGCTTGTAGTAAGTTATTTTCTGCATCGTTGCGTACCGCAAGCGTCAACACCATGCCATTTGGTTGTGTATATTCAGCTTCTTCACTGAAGTGATCTGTAAGTAGATCGCCTCGCACAAGGCTGAGCACCGACTCCAGCTCCTCGGCTATACCTTGATTATTGCGCTCAAAACTATTCAATTGATCAATAAGATGCTCAGCCATGTCACTGGCATGCACTTTCGCTAATTCAAGCACATCTACTTCACAGACTGTTTCTAATACTGTTTGTGGTTCCCCAGTTTCAATGTAGCGCCACAATAATCCGCCTTGGGGCATGGCCAGCACTAAAGGTTTCAGCAAATTAGTACCATAGTTAAGCTCATATTTACGCTCATCTCTGGCAAGATAGGCACGATAGCTTGCACGAGCAGCAATGGCGCTCTGTGCAATTTTAACTAATGGGCCTGCAACCTGTGATTGGACTTTTTGCTGTAAATCATACGCTTCATTTTCGAGGGTACTGTCAAAAAATGGCATTGCCATAAAGCTGTCTTTGGCTTCTTCATCGTCATAAAAACAGCTATGGGGGAATAGCGATTGATACAAAGAGATCACAGGCTGGTGACCACTCAGGTCTTCTTCTTCCTCATCACACATGGTATCGACATGGGCAAGTAATACGGGCTCAGCTTGAAAACGTGCAATGACTAATGCTTTAAATTGCTCATAACTCTCAGGATTTTCGCGTAAATATTCCCCAAGCGGCTGGTAGTCACATTCTTCACTGTATTGATCATTTTTGAACATGCCAGATCTAAAGTTATCGTTGTCACACCAAATAAATGCTTTGATCATTTCACGATGCCAACCGTGCTCGTGTAGCAACACACTTAAATAGCTTTCATAACCACATGCATGTTCGTCATCCCAATAAGGCACAAAGTATTGTGCTAGCAAATAGGCGTACTGTATATCCGTCTTTGCAAGCATATACAAAGCTTCAACGCCAAATACCCGCATATCATCAAGCCACATTTCATCGGTGTCATTTTGGCGGCGACTATAGGCCACTATTGCCTTGGCGGCTTCTACAACGGCTTGTTTGATCTCAGGGTATTGCAGCGCTGCTGCAAATAAAATGACCTCAGAAATATAGTTTTCGGTATCATCAAATATGGTGTGGTCATAGTGGTGAGCACCGCCTTCTTGGCCTAAATCTAATGCAGATTGAAGCAACTTTAGGTTGTTGCCACTATCTTGGGGTTGCAAACGGCGCATCCCCGCTTCATCAAGTTGCTTAAACTCAACATCAAACTGACTGTTAAAACAGGCCTTATCACTGTCCAACAAAGCCTTATACTGAGCTAAAGCTAATTTGATTTGTTGCGGGTTTTGGATATCCAGCGTGATTATCTGGTTTTTATCGAATTGGTTCATGTCGTTATTTCTAATTGAATTTGACGTATAGCCGTACTAATCGGACTATAGAGAAGAAAAAGAGAATGAAGCGCAGCTTTGTGAACTGCGGCAATTTCAAGTAAATGCTAAACACAGCGAGTGGCAGCTACGCGTTAGCATCCTCAGCTTGCAGCTCCTTTAACTTGTCGATATCTATTTGACAGTCCTGCTTTGCTTTTTTCTGTTGATCGGGTGTCATATCATCCCAATGAATATAACCACCGTGTGCGTATGGCGCATTGTATAAATAGTTGGCGAATTTTTTGTTGGCTGTACCAGAGACTAACCCTCTGACAGAGCCCTGTTTATCAGCAGCCCACAGTGCAACGCGTTTAAATTCCAACTCTCCAGATACATTAATACGAAATGAGTACCAATTTTCAGCAGCACTAATGTGCAGATCCTTATCCATGTTTTACCTTTTGTAGTTCCTTAATATCAACACTATTATTTCGAATCCATATAACTAGGTCAACATCAAATTTATCGTTAAGTTTTTGATAAATATTAATAAAAAGTAAAGAGCAGCACACTTATAATAAGGATCTGAGCGATAACCGCAAATCTACCCAATCACGTTAAGTGCTAAATCTGGCCAGTCCAACATCCATACACTGCGTATCCTAAGCGCTTAAACTTAGGAGAAATAAAATGGCTCTATCTACAACTTTCAATGCACTACACCAACAATCATCCCCGCTTTTTCTAGCTAACTGCTGGGATCCATCATCAGCGCTTATCATCGAACAGGTTGGTGGTCAGGCCGTTGCGACAACAAGCTGGGGTATGTCTAATCATCAGGGCTACAAAGATGGAGAACAACTCACATTTGACCGTGTACTACAAACAGTAAGTGCCATCCTTAAGGTGATCACTATTCCATTAAGTGTTGATATTGAGGCAGGCTACAGCGCGGATCAAAATCAGATCATCAAACATATTATCCAATTGGCCGACCTTGGCGTTGCAGGTATCAATATTGAAGACAAACCCAGTCACCAGAACAGCTTGCGCGATATAAAGGCACACCAAGCGTTATTGCAGGCAATCAAACAAGCTTTACGTCATGGCGGTTTCGATCATTTTTTTATTAATGCCCGTTGCGATCTTTGCTTACAACCACAGTGGACTGAAGCGACGCTGCATGAGCGTGCACTCGCCTATCAAACAGCAGGTTGCGATGGCTTTTTTATTCCCGGTTTAACCAACACCACAATGATAAAACGCCTAACAACCCTGCTTTCAATTCCAGTCAATGTGATGCTGTTACCCGGATTTAGTGATAAACAGGCGTTAGCAGAGTTAGGAGTCAAACGTATCTCATCGGGTAATGCTCTCAGCGATCATGTGATAGCACTACAAGAATCAGCCACCAGAAGGCTGCTCGAAGAACATACTGTAGACTTCTTATTTGAGCAATCAGTCCGCACAACTTGGCTGTCAAACTAAATAAATCACAAGATCTGACCGCTTTTTTAGATTCTTTTATTATATGGATCTAACTATATAGATCTAAAAGACTGGATCGACTTCCAGCTTTTAGATCGTTATCCACAACACCTCATCCACAACCTCAAAATTTGTTCAAAAACAGCGGAGATCTTACCGTTTCAAGCATGCGCCTTAGCTTATAAAAGTATTTTTAGGCTCAGCTATCCCATAGATTATCCACAAATAAATCACCGAGTTAAGCTTAGGAATATTTTATTTTTCCCTTTCATTTCATTAAGATAAGTAAAAACACTAAAAATTACACAGTATTTATGCAAATATTTTTATCCAATTACTTCAAAGCCCTCTTTACATATTCACGTTAAACGCTAAGATGGCGCGCAATACGACTTAGGTAAGGGTAACAATGCAAACTTTAGATCTTATTGTAGGCAGCCAAATGGGATCAGCAGAATACGTTGCTGAACAGCTAATGGAATCGCTTGAATCTCAAGGTTATACCGTGAATTTGCATGAAAAACCCGAGCTTGAAGCTTGTCAGCAAGCACTTTGGCTGGTGGTGACATCAACCTATGGGGCCGGTGACTATCCAGAAAACTTATTACCTTTTATATCAGCGTTAAAAGCGAGCTCGGATCTAAGCCAGTTACGCTTTGCGGTAGTGGGAATTGGTGATTCAAGTTACGACACCTTTAATCATGCAGCTATTAATCTTGCTGATCTACTTAAAGAAAAAGGTGCAACACAGCTCTTAGACATAGAAAAGATCGATGTTTTACACCCAGATCTACCAGAAGATACCGCTATTGCTTGGTTACCTAAGTTTGTTGAATGTGTCGCTTAACGCTGCAACATTGAAATACACAGAAGTTATTCACAAATTCAGTTTATTTTAGATCGCATTGTGGATAACCTATGATCTAACTGCTGATCTACGCTTACTTATCCATTGGATAAAATAATTCAGATCTAGCCCTGTGAATAAAGTGCCAAGTTGATCAAAGGTTTTAAGCCCGTTGATCCGATCTAATTCACACTAATTGATCTTAGTTAAGCAGTTGGATCTAAACAGGAATACAAAACTATTCACAGATCAAAGGATCAGTAGTAGTAAGATCAATAAAGATCTTTAAAAAGATCCTTATATATTTTAAGTGATCTCTTTTTTGCGTTGTGCAAAGTTTAACCATTTCACTTCTGGTTAATTCTAGGTAGAATACGCATCCTTTCTAAATTTGCTCGGTTGTTTTAAGTAGGATCCCGTAAATGATTTATCATGAACATTTTGATGTCATCGTTGTTGGTGGTGGACACGCAGGCACTGAAGCTGCACTTGCAGCTGCACGTATGGGTATGAATACCTTATTGTTAACACACAATATGGATACCTTAGGCCAAATGTCGTGTAACCCAGCTATTGGTGGGATTGGTAAAGGTCATTTGGTTAAAGAGATCGATGCGCTTGGTGGTGCAATGGCCAAAGCAATCGACAAAGGTGGGATCCAATTTCGAACGCTTAATTCATCGAAAGGCCCTGCGGTACGAGCGACTCGTGCTCAGGCAGATCGCGCATTGTATAAAGCGGCGATCCAAGACATTTTGCAACACCAAGAAAACTTAAAGATCTTCCAACAATCTTGTGATGATCTGATTGTTGAAGGCGATCAGGTCAAAGGTGTCGTAACTCAAATGGGTTTACGCTTTAGTGCTTCTTCAGTGGTGCTAACGGTTGGTACTTTCTTGGGTGGCCAGATCCATATTGGTTTAGAAAACTTCAAAGGCGGCCGTGCTGGCGATCCTCCTTCTATCGCTTTGGCTGAGCGTTTACGTGAAATGCCTTTTAGAGTTGATCGTCTAAAAACAGGTACCCCACCACGTATCGATGCAAGAACGGTTGATTTTTCAGTGATGCAAGAGCAACCAGGCGATACCCCTACTCCGGTTTTCTCGTTTATGGGCAAAGTGTCTGATCATCCAAAACAGATCCCTTGTTATATCACCTATACCAATGAAAAAACCCATGATGTGATCCGCAATAACTTACATCGTTCGCCGATGTATGCTGGCGTGATTGAGGGAATTGGTCCGCGTTACTGTCCTTCCATCGAAGATAAGATTGTGCGTTTTGCTGATAAAGAAAAGCATCAGATCTTCGTAGAACCTGAAGGCTTAACGTCATACGAGCTGTATCCAAATGGTATCTCCACCAGCTTACCATTTGATATCCAACTGGAGATCGTGCGTTCTATTAAAGGCTTTGAGAATGCGCATATTTGTCGTCCTGGTTATGCAATTGAGTACGACTTCTTCGATCCTCGTGACCTAAAGCAATCATTAGAAACTAAGTTTATCAATGGCTTATTCTTCGCTGGTCAAATAAATGGTACAACCGGTTATGAAGAAGCTGGTGCCCAAGGGCTGATTGCGGGTATGAACGCAGCGCTTCAAGTTCAAGGCCGTGAAGCATGGACACCGCGCCGTGATGAAGCTTATGCCGGTGTGTTGATTGACGACTTAGCAACGCTTGGTACAAAAGAACCTTATCGTATGTTTACCTCGCGTGCTGAATACCGTTTGTTACTGCGTGAAGACAATGCGGATTTACGTCTAACGGAAAAAGGTCGCGAATTAGGTTTAGTTGACGATGAACGCTGGGCTGCATACAACGACAAGCTTGAAGTTATGGAACAAGAAGCACAGCGTCTGCGCAATACTTGGATCCATAAAGATCACCCTGCACTTGAAGCGGTAAATGGATTATTGAAAAAACCACTGGTACGCGAAGCCAGTCTTGAAGATCTTATCCGCCGCCCAGAGGTTAATTATCACGACCTGATGGCAATTGAAGGATTAGGATCTGAGTTTGATAATATACCAGCTCTTGAACAGGTTGAGATCCAAACTAAGTACGCCGGTTACATTGCGCGTCAACAAGATGAGATTAATAAACAGCTTCGTCATGAAGAGACATTACTGCCTGCTGAGTTTGATTATGGTCAGGTAAGCGGCCTGTCAAATGAGGTTGTGGCAAAGCTAAGTGATGCTCGTCCACAAACGATTGGCCAAGCTTCACGTATTTCTGGTATCACCCCTGCTGCTATTTCGCTATTATTAGTGTATCTGAAAAAGCAAGGGCTATTACGTAAGTCGGCGTAATAGCAGTGGAACACTGTGTTACTAGAACAATTGAATGAATTACTCGCTGATACCTCAATCGAGCTCAGCGAACAACAAAAGCAGCAGTTGGTCGAATATGTCCAGCTGCTGGATAAATGGAACAAAGCCTACAACCTCACTTCCGTTCGTGACCCAAAAGAAATGATGGTAAAACACATCATGGATTCTTTGGTTGTTGCGCCACACCTAACAGGCAGTAACTATATTGATGTTGGCACCGGACCGGGTTTACCGGGTATGGTTTTAGCGATAGCTAGACCGGACATCAATTTTGTTCTTCTTGATAGCCTTGGTAAAAGAGTTCGATTTTTAATGCAGGTAAAACATGGGCTTGGCATTGAGAATGTTACCCCAGTGCAGTCTCGAGTTGAAGAATATCAGCCAAGTGTTAAATTAGACGGTGTACTCAGCCGTGCTTTTGCATCACTACAAGATATGATCCAGTGGTGTTCACATTTAATCGATAACCAAGGTGTATTCTTAGCACTAAAGGGTCAATACCCTGCGGATGAGCTAGAACAATTACCAAACGGCGTGAGTTTATCGCAAGATATTAGTTTAGTGGTGCCCAAGCTTGAAGGTGAGCGCCATTTAATCATTCTTTCTAAAGATTAATTGTCGAGGACAATGTGGCAAGAGTCATTGCAATAGCAAACCAAAAAGGTGGTGTTGGTAAAACAACCACTGCGGTGAATTTAGCCGCGTCCATGGCGGCGACTAAACGTAAAGTTCTGTTGATCGATCTCGATCCCCAAGGTAATGCAACCATGGGCAGTGGCGTTGATAAATACGCCGATGTTGCAACGGTTTATGATCTGTTGATCGAAGAAGTGCCTATGGATCAAGTGATCACCACAGAAACCAGTGGTGAGTATCATCTGATCGCAGCGAATGGGGATGTAACCGCGGCAGAAGTCAAACTGATGGAGTTGTTTGCGCGCGAAGTGAGACTACGCAACGCCCTTGAGACGATAAAAGATAAATATGAGTATATATTCATCGACTGTCCACCTTCATTAAATATGCTAACGGTAAATGCCATGGCTGCCGCCGATGCGGTTTTAGTTCCGATGCAGTGTGAATATTATGCACTGGAGGGATTAACAGCTTTAATGGACACCATTACCCAACTCGGTAAGTTGGTGAATCCAGAATTGCAAATTGAAGGCATTTTGCGCACTATGTACGACCCGCGTAATCGTCTAGCTAACGACGTATCTGAGCAGTTAAAACAACACTTTGGCGATAAAGTGTACCGGACTGTGATCCCTCGTAATGTGCGATTAGCGGAGGCGCCAAGTTTTGGAGCGCCTGCGATGTATTATGATAGAGCATCAAGCGGTGCGAAAGCTTATCTAGCGCTAGCGGGTGAAATGCTAAGACGCAAAGAAAAGCAAGCGGCTGCGGTTGCCTAAGAGGATAAAAAGAACATGTCGGTTAAAAAACGTGGTTTAGGCCGAGGGTTGGATGCCCTACTCAGCTCAGCTAAACCTAATCCAAGTGCTGCGGCACCTGTGCCTAATCAACAAGAAGCGGTTGCAACAGTCAGTGAAGCACCTGCCGAATCGGCGGTTGAACAAGAGTTACAACGATTACCTATTGAGTGGCTAAAGCCGGGTAAATATCAGCCGCGTAAAGATATGTCTGAACAGGCACTTGAGGAACTGGCGAGTTCGATCCGTTCACAGGGGATTTTACAGCCCATTGTGGTGCGTAAAGTTACCACGCAAAGCTTTGAAATTATTGCCGGTGAGAGACGTTGGCGTGCGGCACAACTGGCAAAGCAAGATACCGTTCCTTGTTTAATCAAAGATGTGCCGGATGAAGCGGCTGTTGCGATTGCGCTTATTGAAAACATTCAGCGTGAAGACCTCAATGCAATGGAAGAAGCAATTGCTCTAGATAGATTGCTCAATGAATTTGAACTCACGCATCAGCAAGTTGCCGATGCGGTTGGCAAATCGCGTACGACGGTCACCAATTTACTTCGTCTCAACAATCTCAACGATGATGTAAAAATCTTGTTGGAACATGGCGACATAGAAATGGGCCATGCTCGTTGTTTACTTGCCCTAACTGGCGAAGCGCAATCTGAAGCGGCAAGAACTGCTGTGGCTAAGGGATTAACCGTAAGAGAAACCGAAAAACTGGTTCGCACCATTTTAGAGCCGGTTGAGAAAAAAGAAGCGAAGCAAAAAGATCCTGATGTGAAGCTGCTTGAACAGCAATTACAGGAAAACTTAGGCGCAAAAGTTGAGATCAACTACAACCAAAAAGGCAAAGGTAAACTGGTCATTTCCTATGCTAGTTTGGATGAGCTTGATGGTATTTTGGGGCGTATTAACCCTGAAATGAATGAAGCTGACTAACGGTAAACTTAACCAATTGACTAATCCGTGAATGCGGTGCTTTATTTTGCGCCGCTATTTCTTCACCGATATGCTGCAATATTGCGAGAATACTAAGAACTTTGATGGAAAAATAGCCACTCTTGTACAGGCTTTAATTTAAGCCTTCCTCCCTAACAAATTTTGACCTATTTGGCGTCCAAAAAACGTCACATTTCGCCTCGTCAAGTTGCAAATTAAGCAGAAACAAGTATAATTTCGCCAGTTTTCATACCCTGATAAAATTTAACGTCATTAAGGTTAATATAAAGTGACTCATTCGTTAGCCCGCCCATACAGGCGAGCCGCATTACAAGGTGTTTTGATTCAGGGTATCGTAGCATTAGTCGCTGCAGTAATCGTTTTTATAGGTTGGGGAGTACAAGCCGGAGTTTCAGCATTAGCTGGCGGCGCTGTGTTGGTACTCCCTAATTTTGTATTTGCTGCTTACGCCTTTCGATTTATGGGTGCAAGCAAAGCAAATCAAGTATATTCCTCGATAAAACGAGGAAATGGATTAAAATTTTTGCTAACTGTTGTGCTCTTTGCACTGATTTTTAAGCATTTTTCAGTAATGATGCTGCCTTTCTTTGGCGCGTATATGCTCGTGATGCTGACACAATGGTTGGTCCTGATTTTTTTTAATCATTAACTTTTGGGATAAAACATGGCTGCAGAAGAAGTTACTCTATCAAGCCATATTCAGCACCACTTGACCAATGCCAAGATGTGCTCGACCGATGCCGGTCTTGCCTTCAACAAAGCATGTGCGGATAGTGGTTTCTGGACATGGCATGTAGATACCCTCGCATGGTCAATCGGTTTAGGTCTGATATTTTTATGGATCTTCCGAAGTGCCGCTAAAAAATCCACTATAGGTGTTCCTGGTAAATTCCAGTGCTTTATCGAGATGGTTGTTGAGTTCGTTGGTGCCAACGTACGTGACACTTATCATGGTAATAGCAAGTTAGTTGCACCTTTAGCCCTAACGGTCTTCGTTTGGGTATTCCTAATGAACTTGATGGATTTGATTCCAGTTGACTTCCTACCTGCATTCGCTGGCTTTGTTGGTGAACAAGCATTTGGTATGGATTCACACGATGTGTACATGAAGATTGTACCTACAACAGACTTAAACATGACAGCTGCACTGGCGCTAGGTGTGTTTATTCTGATGATCGGTTATTCAATTAAAATCAAAGGCATCGGTGGCTTTATTGCAGAATTAACATTGCACCCATTTAGCTCTAAAAACAAACTAATGATGGCAGTGTTGATCCCGTTTAACTTACTACTTGAAACAATCGCATTGGTTGCTAAGCCGTTCTCGCTAGCACTACGTTTGTTCGGTAACTTATACGCAGGTGAGATGATCTTCATCCTTATCGGTGCAATTGGTTTGATGCAGTTACCACTGCACTTCGTGTGGGCAGTATTCCACATTATGGTAATCGTTCTTCAAGCATTCGTATTTATGATGCTGACTATCGTTTACCTCAGTATGGCTAGTACAAAAAGTCACTAATCAGCTGAATAATAAAGATTTTTACAACTTAAATTTAAACTTAAACTTTAATTTACTATTAAAACTTTGGAGATAAAAATGGAAATCGCAGTTGCTATTAAACTTATCGCTGTTGCACTACTAATCGGTTTTGGTGCTATCGGTACTGCACTAGGCTTCGGTAACATGGGTGGTAAGTTCCTAGAAGCATGTGCTCGTCAACCTGAGCTTGCGCCTTCACTACAAGTTAAAATGTTCATCCTAGCTGGTCTTATCGATGCCGTTGCAATGATCGGTGTAGGTATCGCTATGTACATGTTGTTCGCTCTTTAATATTGCAAAATACCTGAAACGAACAACTGTCAAGTAAGGAGGAGCGGTCGTGAACTTAAACGCCACTCTAATAGGTGAATTAATCGCATTTGTGGTCTTCGTATGGTTCTGTATGAAGTTCGTATGGCCACCACTAAATGGTGCGATTGAAGCTCGCCAGAAGAAAATTGAAGATGGTTTAGCGGCATCTGATGAAGCTGAGAAAGAACTTGAGCGCGTACGTGCACAAGGTGCTGAACAGCTGAAAGAAGCGAAAGCACAAGCGGCTGAAATCATCGAACAAGCTAAGAAGCGTGCTGCGCTGATTGTTGACGAAGAGACTACTCGTGGTCAGCAAGAGCGTGAAAAAATCATTGCTCAGGGACACTCTGAAATTGAGTCTGAGCGCAACCGTGTGAAAGAAGAGCTGCGTTCACAAGTCGCTGCACTTTCTATCGCAGGCGCTGAGAAGATTTTAGAGCGTGAAATCAATCAAGCCACACACAGTGACATCGTTGAAAAACTTGTCGCTGAGCTTTAAGTAGGAGGGTATGAGCATGTCTGAATTGACTACTATCGCTCGCCCATATGCTAAAGCGGCTTTTGAACTTGCCGTTGAAAAAGGCACAGTTGAAGCTTGGAATGAAATGCTGTTCTTCGCTGGTCAAGTTACCAGCGACGAGCAGGTTCAGGCGCTACTTGGTAGCATCGCTACTGAATCACAGCAGTCTGAAATCATTATCAAGTTATGTGCTGAGCAACTCAACGAACAAGGTCAAAATCTTATCAAGCTGATGGCCGAAAATGAGCGTTTAGCCGCCATTCCAGCTGTTGCAGAATTGTTTGCTGAACTAAAAGCAGACTATGACAAAGAAATCGAAGTAGATGTGGTTTCAGCAACAGTGCTTGCAGATGATACGCAAGCAAAATTGGTCGCGGCACTTGAGAAACGTTTCGCACGCAAAGTTAAGCTGAATTGTAGCATCGACGAAGCCATTGTAAGTGGCCTAGTGATTAAAGCCGGTGACACCGTAATCGACGGTTCTGTTCGCGGCAAGTTAGATCGTCTTGCGACGTCGCTACAATCGTAATTGGGAAAAAGAGCATGCAACTTAATTCCACAGAAATTTCTGCACTGATCAAGCAACGCATTGAGCAGTTTGAAGTTGTAAGTGAAGCGCGTAACGAAGGTACTATCGTATCTGTTACCGACGGTATCATCCGCATCCACGGTCTTGCTGACTGTATGCAGGGTGAGATGATCGAGCTTCCTGGCAACCGTTATGCTATCGCACTAAACCTTGAGCGTGACTCAGTAGGTGCTGTAGTAATGGGTCCATACGCTGACCTTAAAGAAGGCGTAAAAGTTAAATCAACTGGTCGTATCCTTGAAGTACCAGTAGGCCGTGGTCTACTAGGTCGTGTTGTTAACACGCTAGGTGAGCCAATCGACGGTAAAGGCGCTGTTGATAACGATGGTTTTGAACCAGTTGAAAAAATCGCACCTGGCGTAATCGAGCGTCAATCAGTAGATGAGCCAGTACAAACTGGTTATAAGTCTATCGATGCGATGATCCCAGTTGGTCGTGGTCAGCGTGAGCTTGTGATCGGTGACCGTCAGACTGGTAAAACAGCACTAGCGATCGATGCTATCATCAACCAAAAAGACACAGGCGTTAAGTGTGTGTACGTAGCGGTTGGTCAAAAAGCGTCAACAATTGCTAACGTAGTACGTAAACTAGAAGAGCACGGTGCACTTGCAAACACTATCGTAGTAGTTGCTTCTGCATCAGAATCTGCAGCGCTACAATTCCTAGCGCCGTTCTCTGGTTGTACTATGGGTGAATACTTCCGTGACCGCGGTGAAGATGCACTAATCGTATATGATGATTTGTCTAAGCAAGCTGTTGCTTACCGTCAAATCTCACTACTACTTAAGCGTCCACCAGGCCGTGAAGCATACCCAGGTGACGTTTTCTATCTTCACTCACGTCTTCTAGAGCGTGCGTCTCGTGTAAACGCTGACTACGTTGAGAAGTTCACTAATGGTGAAGTGAAAGGTAAAACAGGTTCATTGACGGCATTGCCAATCATTGAAACTCAAGGTGGTGACGTTTCTGCATTCGTACCTACCAACGTTATCTCAATCACTGACGGTCAGATCTTCTTAGAAACTGACTTGTTCAACGCAGGTATCCGTCCAGCTGTTAACGCTGGTATCTCGGTATCTCGTGTAGGTGGTGCAGCTCAAACTAAGATTGTTAAGAAACTAGGTGGTGGTATCCGTCTAGCGCTAGCTCAGTACCGTGAACTAGCGGCGTTCTCTCAGTTCGCTTCTGACCTTGATGATGCAACACGTGCACAGCTTGAACACGGTGAGCGTGTAACAGAGCTAATGAAGCAGAAACAGTACGCACCGATGTCTGTTGCTGATATGTCATTATCGCTATTTGCAGTAGAGAAAGGCTTCCTAAAAGATATCGAAATCAACAAGATCCTTGATTTCGAAGCAAGCCTAATCGCATTTGCTAAGAGCGAGTACGCAGAGCTAATGGCTCAAATCAATGAAACTGGTAACTACAACGCCGAGATCGAAGCGCAGCTTAAAGAGCTTCTTGAGAAGTTCAAGTCTACGCAAACTTGGTAATGTGTTATTAAGGTGAGTAGGTTACTACTCACCGAGATTCGGAGAGAGAGTCATGGCCAGCGGAAAAGAGATAAAAAGCAAGATCGGGAGTATCAAGAATACTCAAAAGATCACCAGCGCAATGGAGATGGTTGCCGCTTCTAAAATGAAGAAGGCACAAGAACGCGTAGCGTCTAGTCGTCCATACGCTGAAAACTTACGCAAAGTGATCGGTCGTGTTGCTCAGGCTAATCTTGATTTCCATCACCCGTTCCTTGAAGAACGTGATGTGAAACGAGTTGGTTATATCGTTATCTCTACAGACCGTGGTCTTTGTGGTGGCTTAAACTCAAACGAGTTTAAGCGTGTAGCGAAAGACGTGAAAGCGTGGAAAGAAAAAGGTGTTGAGGCGTCGTTCGCAACACTAGGTAGCAAAGCTGCTGGTTTCTTTAGACGTTTTGGTGGTTCGCTTGAAGCCAAAAAGGCAGGGCTGGGAGATGCACCTTCAATTCAGGACGTAATTGGTCCTGTAAAAGTAATGCTAGATGCATACGAAGAAGGCAAAATTGACCGCTTATTCGTTGTGTACAACAAGTTTGTCAACACAATGAAACAAGAGCCTGTTATCGATCAGTTATTACCTTTGCCAAAAGCTGAAGAAGAAGTATCAGCTCACGCTTGGGATTACTTATATGAGCCAAGCCCAGAGGCGATTTTAGAGACACTAATTGTGCGCTTTATTGAGTCTCAGGTTTACCAAGGCGTAGTTGAGAATGCTGCCTCTGAGCAAGCTGCCCGTATGGTTGCGATGAAAGCCGCAACTGATAACGCAGGTGGCCTGATTGATGAGCTACAGCTGGTATACAACAAGGCACGTCAAGCCGCAATCACACAAGAAATCAGTGAGATTGTGAGCGGTTCGGCTGCCGTGTAACGCTTCGGCAAAGTTTAATAAGAGGAATAGACATGAGTTTAGGTAAGGTCGTCCAAATTATCGGCGCCGTTGTGGACATCGAGTTTCCACAAGACAACGTGCCAGCCGTATATGACGCACTAAAAGTTACAGAAGGCGACTTAGCTGGTTTGACACTAGAAGTGCAACAGCAGCTAGGTGGCGGTGTGGTACGTGGTATCGCACTAGGTAGTACTGACGGTCTACGTCGTGGTACTCCAGTACAAGGTACAGCTGAGCCAATCAAGGTTCCAGTTGGTACAGCAACACTAGGTCGTATCATGAACGTACTTGGTGACGCGATTGACGAAGCGGGTCCTATCGGTGAAGAAGAGCGTTGGTCTATTCACCGTGCAGCACCATCATACGAAGATCAAAGCAACTCTGTTGAGCTTCTAGAGACTGGTATCAAGGTTATCGACCTTGTATGTCCATTCGCTAAAGGTGGTAAAGTTGGTCTATTCGGTGGTGCGGGTGTAGGTAAAACCGTAAACATGATGGAACTTATCCGTAACATCGCAATCGAGCACAGCGGTTACTCAGTATTCGCAGGTGTTGGTGAGCGTACTCGTGAGGGTAATGACTTCTACCATGAGATGAACGACTCAAACGTACTAGACAAAGTATCTCTAGTATATGGTCAGATGAACGAGCCACCGGGTAACCGTTTACGTGTTGCACTAACTGGTCTAACAATGGCTGAGAAGTTCCGTGACGAAGGTCGTGACGTACTATTCTTCGTAGATAACATCTACCGTTATACACTAGCAGGTACTGAAGTATCAGCACTTCTAGGTCGTATGCCTTCAGCAGTAGGTTACCAGCCTACACTAGCTGAAGAAATGGGTGTTCTACAGGAGCGTATCGCATCAACTAAGACAGGTTCAATCACTTCAATCCAAGCGGTATACGTACCTGCGGATGACTTGACTGACCCATCTCCAGCAACAACGTTTGCTCACTTAGATGCGACAGTAGTACTTTCTCGTGATATCGCGTCTCTAGGTATCTACCCTGCGGTAGACCCTCTAGATTCAACTTCACGTCAGCTTGACCCACAAGTTATCGGTCAAGAGCACTACGACACAGCACGTGGCGTTCAGACAGTTCTTCAGCGTTATAAAGAGCTGAAAGACATCATCGCAATTCTAGGTATGGACGAGCTATCTGACGAAGATAAGCAAGTTGTATCTCGTGCACGTAAGATCCAGCGTTTCCTATCTCAGCCGTTCTTCGTTGCTGAGGTATTTACAGGTGCTCCTGGTAAATACGTATCTCTTAAAGACACAATCTCTGGCTTTAAGGGCATCCTAAACGGTGATTACGATGATATGCCTGAGCAGGCATTCTACATGGTTGGCTCAATCGACGAAGCGATCGATAAAGCTAAAAACATGTAATTAGGAGGTTGTTATGGCAATGACAGTACACCTTGATGTAGTAAGTGCAGAGCAGAGCTTGTTCTCTGGCGCTGTGACTACTATCCAAGTGACAGGTAGTGAAGGTGAGCTTGGTATTCATCCAGGTCACGCGCCACTACTGACTGGCCTAAAACCTGGTATGGTACGTTTGGTTAAAGCAGATAGCTCAGAAGAAGTTATCTACGTTGCAGGCGGTACGCTTGAAGTTCAACCACAAACAGTAACTGTTCTAGCGGACGTTGCTATTCGTGCGGAAGAGCTTGACGAGCAAGCTGCTGAAGAAGCTAAACGTGAAGCGCAAGCGCAAATGGCTTCTGGTACTACCGGTGAGTTGGATTATCAACAAGCTGCGGTACAACTAGAAGAAGCCCTTGCTCAACTACGCGTTATTCGCCAGCTGCGCAAATAAGCAACCACCTATCTGGTTATTAAAAACCCACGCATCGCGTGGGTTTTTTTATGAACGATGTATACCACCCAATCAATTTGAAAGTATCAAGCCGACCGACCCAAACGAAGTTCAAGATTTCTCAACGAGGTTGCCTCCTTGGGTTTATTCCAATTCACTTAATTAAGCGAATTGGTATTACTTAGTACATTTAACCTTTCCTACTCTTAGGAGAGCTACAAAATGGCCACCAACCTATTGTGACAGTGTTAATTCTTTATGTTGAAGTTCTTTTTTAGGAATGCTGACGTATCAAATATGCAGGCTTAAGCTGTTTGTCACGATTCATTACTTTTTGTATTTATTGTTATAACTATATGTTTATTAAGCTAATAATTACTTGGTCACACGTTGTGGCGTGAGGTAACAACACTTCACTTCTCGTATCCGCTTTCTACTCTCTAAACTCAACCAAACAAACACAGAGAAAAGTGAAATCAACGGGGATCAAGTTATGAAAATTTTTACGCATCAAGTCGGTGTGTTGTTGCTACTCCTTGTGTCTCAGCACAGCTTGGCGCAGCGTATCGTGACTACCGCTCCGGTTGTCGAAAACAGCCGAGGGATCACGAGTAAGTTGGTTGCAGAGGTTGTTGATTCAGATGCCATCGTACTATCTAGTTACAGCAGCGCGCACGTTCTTAGGATTAAAAAGATTGGAGAGCGAGTAAATGCTGGCGATGTGATTGCACAATTGGATACTCAATTTCTATCGTTGTCGGAGCAAAAAAAGCGCTTTGAGATTCACCAAGCTGAGGCTCAGGTACAGCATCTTAATGTTGAGTTAAAGCGACTCGAAACCTTATCAAAAACTAAAAGTGTTAATCAATCGGAGTTAGATCAGCTTACTTATGAGCTTGCGAGCGCCAAAAACAAGGTATCTGAGCTTGAAGTCAGTCTGACAGAAATCCAAAGACATATTTCGCTTAGTACAATTCGTGCTTCTGAAAGTGGCTTTGTTGCAGAAACCTTCGTACGTAAAGGCGAATTTGTCCAAGAAGGGGATGCGATTGCAAGAGTCAATAATTTTGCTGCGATTGAGCTATCTAGTCAGCTTCCCATTGAACTACTTGATTATATTGATGAGCATGCTGAACTGATCATCGAAAGTGAGCTACAGGTACCGAAGCGCATAGGCACAGCCAAGGTCGCGAGAGTTGTACCTGAAGTAAGTGTAGGGACTGGCGCTGTAAAGCTATTTGTTGAACCGGAACCTGGATTGAAAGATAAGCTAGTATTAGGCTCTAACCTGTCCATACAACTCACAATCACGATACCAAATAGTCTGCTTATCCCTGGTGATGCGCTGATCCCAAGAGGCAAGGATAGTTTTGTTTACAAATTAAAAGCTGATAGTTCAGTAGAAAAAGCCAATGTAAAGGTACTTGCTGGCATTAATGGTGATTATGTCGTGAGTGGTGCGCTATCTGCCGGGGAGGTTGTTGTCACTCGAGGTGGACTAGGTTTGAAATCCGGTGATGTAGTAAAAGTGGATGAAAGGGTAGCTCAATTATGAATAGCAGAATACTGAAAAATCCTCACTATGTGGTGAGTTTTTTTCTCATCATAATCATCTTGGGTATTGCCGCTATACCCAAACTCCCTGTTCAATTACTTCCAGATATTGGTGAAGACCGAATTGTTGTAGGAAACTTCTGGCCGGGCGCATCGCCCATGGAAATGGAGCGTCAGATTGTTGAACCAGTAGAGGAGCTGTTAAGTAAAGTGCCCGGAGTGTTGCGTTATGAAACCGATACTGGGACTGGGTTTGCTTGGGTAAATATGACCTTTCAGCCAGGCACCGATATGCAGGAGGCTTATATTGAAGTTATCGATAAGATGAATCAATTTAATACGCGGCCAAAAACAGCACTAGAACCAATCATTCAAAACAAGTCAAAAGATAATAAAGGTAGCATTGCCGGCCTAGTACTTTTCCCAAATAGTGCAGGGGTTCCGGCTGATCGAGCAAGATACACAGAAGTATTTGAGAAATATGTCAGACCTAGAATCCTAGCGATTCCGGGCATTAGCAGCCTCTCGCCTTTAGCGTCAATTGAACAGCGCATAGATATTATTTTTGACCCTGAAAAGTTGACTAAATACACATTGACGATAGATCAAATGCTAAATATTTTGCGCAATTCTCTAGATCAAAGTGTCGGTATCGTTGAACAAGGCACACGCAACTTTGCGGTACGTTTTGAGGGTCGTCGTGATATCTCAGATCTCAATGGGCTAGTTATCGCTAAGAATGAGCAAAAGGTGGTTACACTCGGTGATGTTGCCTACATCGAAAATGCCTTTGTTACTGATTCATCGCCCGTTTACTGGAAGCGACAGCAAGCTTTTTATGTCAGCGTTAATGCTGCAACAGGGTCAAATGCTTTGGCATCTTTGGCACAGCTAAGAAAAGTGATGACTGAACTCAATACTACAGTACTGCCTGAGCTAGGTGTACAAATGGAATTGACCAAGGATGACTCTAAAACCATCAATAGTGCAGTAAGTATGGTGCAAAATAACCTGATCCTTGGGGTTGTATTATCTACTTTAATTCTATTTTTGTTTGTTAGAAAGCTCCCGGTTATCGCGATGATATTCATCAGTTTACCAATTTCCATTTTGGCCACATTTTTGGCTATGCAGGTTTTGGGTAGAACATTTAATGTGATATCGCTTGCCGGTATTGCTCTGTCGACGGGCATGATTTTGGATGCTGCAATCGTCGTGGTTGAAACTGCAGTGCGATATCGAGAGCAGGGGGAGCGTGTTGTAGATGCGATACGTAAAACGATGGCTGAGGTATCGGGAGCGCTGATAAATTCAGTGGTATCTAGCATCATCGTATTTGCTCCAATACTTTTGATGCAAAGTGCAGAGGGCAAGTTATTCCACGATTTGGCCATCACTATTTCATCGGCTCTAGGCGCTTCTTTGTTTGTTGCTTTACTGCTGTTACCACTGCTTTTACGCTATATTTTGCCTAGCATCAAAGCTCTGGATACGACAGGAGACTTTGTCGATAGAATTTCTGCACGCCTTGCACGTATGGTAGTAAGTTCACGAAACCGAAGTGTGATGCTCCTGTTATTAGTGGTAGTACCAATCGCCGGACTGATATTACTCGCGCCTAAGTTGAACATTCTACCGCAAGTGGAAGGAACGCGCGTTAACGTGTCTGTTAATGTCAACCAAAGTATGAATCATGAAGCGTTAACCAGTGAGTTGTTGATGCCCATAAATCAACTGATTGAAGCTGAGCAGGAACAGCAACAAGGCCCACTTATTGATAAATTTTTGTCATTTGTTTCGGGAAGTTCGTCGGTCCAGTTGGTGCTATATCCCAAAGAACCTGAGCAGGCTGAGCAATTAAAGTCTTGGGCAAAAAACACACTAGAAGCGGCTTTTCCACATGCGAATGTGTATGCCAACTTTAACTCTTTACTTGGTTTTGGTTTGTCTACCAATCGTCGGGTTACTATCGATTTTACCGGTACGTCGCTGGATGATTTGCAATTAATTGGGCGAGAAGTGTATGAGCATCTAAATACCAATATGGGTTATGCCAACCCGTGGAGCAACACACCGCTTTATAATGATGACCCACAAATTATCTTTACTCCAAAAGACAATCAGCTGCTTGAGTTGGGAGAGTCCCAGTATAATTTGTCACAGAAGTTACGTGCTCTGACCGACGGTGTCTATATTGGGGAATATTCTAATGGCACAAAAAACTTACCAATCTATATCAAAGGGGAAGATTGGGATGCCATCAATAATGTAATGGATACACCGTTGTATTTTCCACTTGAAAACAAAGTCACCCTGTTAAGGACCTTAGTTGATTATGAGTTGGATGTCGGGCCAAGTTCTTTATATCGTCTAAATGGCTTTCGTACATTATCAATTAATGTAACGCCACCGCCTAGCGTTCCCTTATCTACTTTTATTGACGATCTCAAAGTTCAAGTGACCCCAATTATTGGGCAACATATGCCACAGTCCGTTTCGGTGTCCTATCGTGGTAGCGCGAGTAAATTAAATGAGCTTATTTCGGATATGCTGCAACAGTTTAGCTTTGCAATGCTAATTCTATTTTTACTTGTATCCGGGTGGTTTAAGTCTTTCCGCAATGGTTTGGCTATTATGCTATCGTTACCTATTGCACTGATTGGCGGGATGTTAGCACTCAATACCGTTAATCTTTTTACCTATCAACCTTTAGATGTTATCTCAATGATGGGGTTCATCATTCTAATAGGACTCGTTATTAATAATGCAATTCTGTTTGTAGGTCATTTTAATGAACTTGATAGTTTGCGCTATACCATAGGCGACAAAATTCAGTTAGCGATTAAATCACGAGCGCGGCCTATATATATGAGTACACTGACGAGTATTTTTGGAATGTTGCCTCTGGCCATTATTCCTGGCGTGGGTTCGGAGATTTATCGTGGCTTGGCCATTGTGATCGTTGGTGGTATGACATTCAGTGCTATATTTTCTCTTTCTGTTATGGCTGCCTTGTTAAGTTTACCCGTTTTCGCCAAATACAAAGAGCGAGAAGCCCACTTCCCACACGCTGAAACGGTTTCATAATATTTATTTACCTAGTTGAACCCCATCAAGGCCACACTTAGTTGTGGCCTTTTTATGTATTGCACATTGTATCTTTTATGAGTTGAAGAGATCTGGTTTTGCTATGAAACGTGTAAAGTTGGAAATCTCATCAAGGCTACACGATGTGTCATATTATGCCCTAATGTATAAGAGCATTTGAGTCTGTGCTGAGCGCTATGACATGAAGTATTAATCGAATATTACACCCAACAATACGCCGCTTATTTAACATTACGATCTGATTTCCGTAAGCTTGGGAGTCATTATTGTGAGTTAACTGGCATTGAAGTATTGTGACATATTTATTTCATGACAGCAGCTTACACACTAAAACTTAGTTAGCAATGTTAACTTATCCTCATATTACAACTATTCAGGTCCCATTTCATCTTCACACTCCTGTGACTATCCGCTATGAATGGCCTAATAAAACAAAAGAGTACTTAGTAATAGATAAAAGATAGCAATATTGATTTTTTACAGACTATTGTTTTTGTTGGTTTTATTTATATTTTTGGTATGTAATCAATTGAAATAATGCGTAGTCATGAATGGTGGGGTGGTAAATAGGCTTTTTACGCTTAAAGTAGATTCATCAAATCGAAGCACGATAATAAAGTAAATGAATGCTCGATATAAATTAAACTCAAAAATTGGAAATAAATATGTTCTCTACATTAAAAAAACTAGCGCTAACAACTCTACTTACTTTAACTACAGTATCTGTAAATGCTTATGAGCAAGATACTAACAGTCAAGATAGTGCAACAGTAACGGATGATTTTGTAGTAACACCTGCATGCCCTAGTTTTCCTAAATGCTGGCCGGCTCTACCTCCAACATCAACGTCACAACACAGCACAAATAAAGAATAAAACGATAGCATCGAAGAGATTGCTTACATCCTATTTCCAATGCTGAAAAAGTGGTAATAGGTGATGCACTCAGTAGTGATAATGTTACTGAATAAGCACTACTAAACAAAAAATATAATTAAAATCAATTAAAAACAAAAATTACACAAGGATATAATATGTTTTCTAAAATAAACTCAACAACAATGAAATCACTTTTTATCGGCACCGTGTTTTTTATTCTGTGGGCGCCAGCAAAGGCTTCTGAGCAACCTTATTACTCGAATGGTGCCAACACCACGGGTACCCCAAATGGTGAGATTATTACCCCAAGTTGCCCAAACTTCCCTAAGTGTTGGCCGGAAGATAACTCAACGGAAGAGTAATAATGACACTCTACCGCCAAGTGGATACTTACATGCGGTAGTTGGATTATTTAAAGTCTCATAGTAAAAGGTTAAGAAAGGCGTTTTAACACCTATGATCGTTCTAGCCCGTTGTCCTCTGCAAAATGATATGTGATGCAGAGGACACTTTATCGTATCGAGTTAAAAATAGACGTTGTAAAGGTCTGTACTCGGTGCTGCTCGTTGCAGTAGCAATAGCTTTTGTTCGCTCGGATGGAGTTGAAATTTTGCGTAGAATGCGTATTTCAGTAGAGAAGCTCGCTCAGACTTGCCTGAATTCAAATCTGTACGAACCAAATCATACTTATAACCATTTGAAACAGAATAATAGACGTATTGAGATGTAAGGTGCCAAGAAATATTAGACGCTAACTCTAGCTTTGCTATCGGTTTACTTTCTTTCATCGTGTCTAATGGTGCTCGATACAATTGGCCATCAGTACGCTGATAATATAGATACTGGCCTTTGGGATCCTCTTTTGCACTGACTACATTAGAAAGCAGTGGTTCTGATTTACCGCTGTTGACATCTTGGCGTATAAGCCAAAACTGATTGCCTTCCTTTCGTGAGAAGTAGATTGAACATCCATCATTGCTCCAGCTCGGATTTTGAATATTTTCTAACTGAGTGGTTAGATAGTGTATTTGTTTGCTATTGATATCTAAGGTAAATAGTTGGCGGTCTAAAATACCGAGTATGGAGTGATGCTTTGGGTGATACTCCAGGTCGCTTATATTGTGATGCTGAGTAAACTCGGTTAATAACTCCATTTTTCCTGATGTTGAATAAGTCACGATTTGTGGAATATTGTCATATTCATAGCGGAACACTATGCTATTTGAGTCTGCCAGATAATCGGGATGTCCCTCTTTACCCGCAAGTGAAAACTCAAATAAGTTGTTGATACTATTGTTAAAGAATGGATTCTTAACTTCAATAATATCACGCACATTTTCTTCTTCCTTACCTACTAACAAGCAATGTTGTCCGCAGGTACTGTAAATTGAAGATAGCCCAAAATCGGTTTGCACTTGAGGGGTGAGCTCATTTTTCTGAGCGTTAAAAAAGAAGATTTCATTATTATTTGAAAGATAAAGGCCTGAACCGCTTTCATCCCAAACGATATTTTGCGGTATAAAGTCAAGTACGGTATTGCTCTGCACTTTTCCAGAGGCCAATTCTAAAATGATCAAGTGTGTCCGTTGATAATTTGAGTATCTTAAAACGCCAAGGCGTGATCCATCCCCTGAAATTGCTGAAAAGTAATCTCCATAAGGATTAAAGTCTGGGTAAGTTACCTGAGTTAGGCGTTTACTGTTAATATCGATCTTAAAGATGGTATTTGGATAATCCGATTGCTTTTTCAGGGAAAAGTACAGCGCACTATCGTCTGGAGCCCAGGATAAATTTGGCTGAGATGTATCATACTTGTAGATCACCTCTTCCTTAGAAACATCCATTGCATCATTTAGCGATAAGATGACTAGTTCTGCATGATTGCCTTTTTGTTTTTGTGCAGCGATTTTCTTTCCATTTTTAGAGAATTTAGCGGAATAATAATTAGCCTCGCCTGAGCTTAACCTTTTAGTAACGTTGGTTGACAAAGATTTAATGTATAAGTTAAAAAAACCCGACACGTCTTTGCGATGAGAATAGACGACCATATCCGACTCTTTGTGGTAATCCGCCCAATCCTCTTCACCTGACATACTGGTGACTGCTTTTATTTGTTGTATTTCCTTTTTAGTAGGTTTCAAAATATAAGCGTAAGCCACATAGCAAGAAATCAATGTTACTATAAGCAATATAAACAAATACTTAGATTGATTCTGGAGAGTTCTTTTAATGTTCTTATTATCAGGGGATTGGATATTTCCAGGGATGTGATCAGCGTCGTTACCTTGTGTGACCGTCTCGATATTTACTTCGGCAATAAGCAGGTAGCCTTTGCTAGGCACGGTTTTTATATAAGTAGGAGACTTTACATCGTCACCTAGCGCATCTCTGAGCTTTTTAACGACTCGGCGAATAGCATTGTCTGAAACGATGCGCCCATCCCAAACATGATCAAGCAGCTCTTTTTGGCTTACATAGTCACCTTGGCGCTTAACTAGGTAGCATAAAAGCTCCATGGTTAAGGGTTCTAGCTTAATTACTCGTTCGGCTTCATCCACGGCATTGTTGTCATACAAGCGTGTTTTTTTGAAATCGATCTGAAATTGACCAACTGTAATTTGTTTATCTTCTAACCAAATTGCCCTGTTAACACTATTACCATTCATGATTATATTGTGTTTATTTAATGTGTTTTTTTGTTACCAACCAATGTAACACATTATAATGGGAAGTGTTTTGTCTTTCTGTACTGATTATTCAATTATCTTGGCTAGTTTAGTTTTGTTCACCGTGTGTCGTGCACAAGGAACAGGTATTGGAAAGCGAAGATGAGCATAGAAAGAAAACATAGCACTATAAAAAAGGCACTTTTATTTAGTGGCCTATCAACTATGGTAGTAACCAGTTGCGCTAGTTATTGGTTATGGGATCGACTGAATTCTGCTCTGCCTTTATTAAATGGTGAAGTTAATCTTCCTCATATTGAAAATGAAGTTGTTATAGACAGAGACAGAAGCGGTGTGCCATCCATTATTGCACAGACAAGAATGGATGTATCTCGAGCAATGGGCTTCTTACATGCTCAAGAGCGCTTTTTTCAAATGGATTACCTGCGTCGAAAGGCGGCTGGTGAACTTAGTGCACTTTTTGGTGAGTCTTTTGTTAGTGCTGACAAGGAAGCTCGGCTACATCAATTCAGAAAGTCTGCGCGACAAGCTTATGAAAGTTTAGATGTTAGACACAAAGCACTACTTGATGCCTATGTTGAAGGCGTAAATGCTGGGCTTGAAAAGCTAGACAATACCCCATTTGAATATACTTTGTTACAGGCATCACCAAATCTTTGGCAAGCGGAGGATTCATTCTTAGTTTCTTTTGCCATGTTTATGGAAATGCAAGGCCATGATTACCGTAATACACTTTATCTAAATAAGTTACGACAAAACTTACCACAGGCACTGGTTGACTTTCTGGTGCCGCTGGGTACTTCTTGGGATCAGCCATTAGATACACAACATCTTGCCGCAATATCTATCCCTAGTGCTGAAGTTTACTCACTAAAAAGTGCTACTGACACTAATCAAGACATTCTGGCGTTGCATGAGCAAGCTGATTCTTTATATACAATGGCGTTACAAGATAGCCCTTCAGTTGCTGGCAGTAATAACTGGGCTGTGTCGGGTGCAAATACAAAATCCGGCAAGGCTTTAGTTGCCAATGATATGCACTTAAACCTCAATGTTCCCAATATTTGGTATCGAGTTGGCTTTTCTTGGCACGAAGCGAATGAAGACCGCAAATTAACCGGTGTTTCCTTACCCGGTCTACCGCTGATGATTGCGGGCAGTAATACACATATTGCCTGGGGTTTCACTAACTCTATGGGAGATTGGTCTGATTTGCTGCGGATCCCTGCAGATAGAGGCCAAGAACTAGTCACACATGTTACACAGCACATTGATGTCAAGGACGCTGAACCTGTGGAATATGTCGTTGATATCACACCTTACGGACCTGTCGTTGAACGTGAACAGAATGGCGATTTATTGGTTTTACGTTGGGTCGCCCATTCATCCTCTGCGGTCAACTTAGGGTTATTGGAGGTTGAGCGTGCATCTAGCGTTGATACCGCGCTGCCTTTATTCAATAACACGCATATGACGCATCTCAATGTAGTGGTGGGTGATGAACAAGGGAATATTGGCTGGACGATGTTGGGGGCATTACCAAAGAGAGCCCATTCAGTATGGGCTCCCATCGACTATGACAATAAAGAATATGACTGGTCAGGGTACTTAACGACAGATAAATATCCGAAACGTGTTAATCCTAAATCGGGTTTTATTTTTACTGCTAATGCACGAGTCGTTTCAGGTGATGAACTAGATATTATTGGTCGCGAAAACTACGCACTTGGCGCGAGAGCGCAGCAAATTCATAACGGTCTCAGAGTGATGCATGAGCCTAGTGAAGCCCAGATGTTGCGTACACAGCTCGATAGTCGCGCAATATTTCTCCAGCGTTGGCAGTATCTGCTGCTGTCTATTATGAATGAAGAGTTCATGGCCAAATATCCTGAATTGGCCGAATACCGAAAAATTGTCAATAACTGGAATGGTAAAGCACTTAAAGACTCCACCGGTTATTTGTTGGTGAGAGCATTCAGAACTCAGGTCGCACGCAGAGTTTTTAGCGGCATTCTGAGTGGAGTTAATGAAAGTAATCCCGACCTAAATGTTTTTGACTACTTCAGCTTAACCAGCCAGTGGGAAGGGCCACTATGGAAGTTAGTCAATGAGCACCCTGACCATCTCTTAAATACACATTTTGAGTCTTGGCAAGCTTTGTATGCCGATGCTCTGACTTTTTTGAATGACCACTTTAATAACACTCATGGTTCGATTGCGAATGCCAAATGGGGTGACTACAACAAAGTTGCTATTTCTCATCCTGTCGCTGGTGCTCTGCCACTCATTGGGAGGTTCTTTAATATCCCAGAATACGGTGCTGACGGAGATATCAACATGCCCCTAGTACAGGAGCAAAGCTTCGGTGCCTCGATGAGAATGGGGGTGACACCAGGTGAAGAGCAAAGTGGATTCTTTCATATGCCTGTAGGTCAAGCGTCCAATCCAATGTCGCCATACTGGATGGCGGGGCATGACGACTGGCAAAAAGGGGTATTCTCGCCATTTTTGCCGCAGGAAACCGTTTACTCGCTCAAGCTACTCCCCGCTGAGTCTAAGGAATAAACCATGAAAAACAATAATAAACTCACAGAGGATAAGGGTATGATGCTGACATCTGCACAACTCGATATTTATCTGGATCAAAAACGATATCCAAGCTCACCAAACTATAACATTGGTGGAGTGATTACAATTAAAGAGCCTATTTGTGTGGCCTCCTTTCAACAGGCTATGGCGCAACTTGTGGCTGAAAACGATGTTTTTCACCTCTATTTCCAAGAACAGATGGGTCAACCAGTTCAGTGTCGCGCTGAAGTTGCGTGTAAGTTCGAATATCTTGACTTTAGTGCCGCTTCTGATGCGAAAGAGCAAGCGAAGCAGTTTGTAAAAACACAGCTAATGCAGCCTTTTGATTTATCTGAACCAGGTTTATATCAAACCTTCTTGCTCAAAGTAACGAGCGATGAGTATTGGTATGTACCGATTGCGCATCACTTGATTACCGATGGATTTGGTTACAGCAACTGGTTTGATACGTTATTTAGATATTATTTGGCACAGAAAGATGGAAACAGCGTTGTTGAGCCTATCCAGCTGACGCAGTTTGAGCACGTTGTCGATTATATGAATCACAATGTGGATATTAGTGCTGCAACAGCAGGCTTCTGGCAGCAAAAGTTCAGCAGCCAATTGCCAGATAGAATGTTTGTTCCCAAGCAGCTAAATACCCCCCTGATGCATGAGAGCTTTTTGAGCCGGTATGCGATTGCTCAGGCTGATTATACTAGCCTATCTGAACTGGCAAAAAACATGGGAGTTCGTATACATCATCTGTTTATGGCAGCTATCTCATGTTATTTAAACCTTCAATATCATACATCTGACATTATTTTGGCTTTGCCGTTTCACAATCGTGATAAAGCCACCGTGCGAGCAATTGGTGGCATAGTCTCTGTTTTACCAATGCGTTTTGGCATTGATCAACAGTGGACCATGGCTGACCTTGCGAGTGAGATCCGCACGCAAATGCGAGATGTCTCAAAGTTTAAGAAATATCCGGTAAGTAAAATTGTTGAGCACGCTCGTCAGTTGAAGCCGGACCTTGAGCGCTTATTCGATGTCCAGTTCAATTATCAAAAGCTAGATTATAAATATGCAGACGGACAGATAGACGCCGAATCAGAGTTTATCCCTCCTGGGGTGGAAACCACACCTTTGTTATTCAATCTTTGTGAATATGGCGACCATCAAGATGTGATTTTACAGGTTGAAGCAAATCGCGCATTTTTTGATGAATCTGATGTGGCAGTCATATTCGAACGTCTGTTTGCTATTTTGGAAGCTATACGTCACAACCCAGAGCAGCAGATCTCAGGCTTTAACTTTTTCAATGAGCAGGACTTTCAGGCTTATCAAACGCTAAACGGCAGCTCGGAAGCGTGTGACAGTAGTAGCCTAGTGCAACGTTTTAATCAGCAAGTAACAGACCGCCCAAATAGTATTGCGCTAGTTGTTGGTGAATCTACTTGGACTTATCGCGAATTAAGCGAAAAAGCGGTGCAAATCGCTGAAATTTTAACTTCACAAGGGCTCCAATCTGGCGATTGTGTAGGGTTATGTCTCGATCGCAATGAGAATATGGTTGCCACGTTATTAGCTTGCTTATCTATAGGCGTAACCTATGTACCGCTAGACCCTTCTTATCCGCTTGATCGTCTGACCTTTATGTTTACTGATAGTCAGGCTGCGCTGTTGGTGACTGATACGCAGGTATCGAAAACGACTCCGATTGATGCTAAACGTACATTACTTATTGACCAATTAACCGCCGATATAGAGGCGCCAAGGCAGCATAGCCTTAGCTTTTTGACAGAACGTGAAGCTGTGGGTGCTTATATTTTATACACTTCAGGGTCTACGGGTCGTCCTAAAGGCGCATTGATTGCTCAACGTAGTTTAGACAACCTCATTGGTGGCATGGTCGCGCGCCTTGAACTTACAGAAGCATGTCATTGTTTAGCAACAACAACGATAGGGTTTGATATTTCGACTTTGGAAATATTTGCCCCTTTGGTTGTTGGTGGCAAAGTCACGTTGGTTGGACATCAGATAGGTAAGGATGCACTTAAACTCGCAGCGTTTGCAAATACATCTGAGTACAACTTATTCCAGTGTACTCCAACGATGTGGCAAGCCTTAGTTGAGGCTGGTTGGCAAGGAAATGCTCAAGCGACATTGGTCACTGGTGGTGAGCCGCTTTATCCAGCACTTGCAGAGCAAATGCTGTTGCGTTCGAAACGAGTTATTAACGGTTATGGGCCAACGGAAGCAACTGTGTACTCTTTGGTTGAAGAGGTGCATAGAGACAAAGATGGTATACCAAGTTGCCGGTTATCAAGATCACTTCCTAATTACCGTCATGTTGTTGTTGATACTCGAGGGCAACTAGCTCCGGTTGGTGTGAGTGGTGAGCTATGTATTGCTGGCGATGGTCTTGCGCTTGAATATATAGGTCGACCTGATATTACCGCTACTCAGTTTGTGCACTTACCTGCGGTTGCCAAAGAGCGACTTTATCGAACAGGGGACTTAGTCACTTTACACCGCTCCGGTGAGATTGAGTATTTAGGTCGTATCGATCATCAGGTAAAAATCCGTGGTTATCGTATTGAATTGGGGGAAATCGAAGAAAAGCTATCGCAACTGACCGGCATTAAGCAGGCGGTGGTGACCACGCATGGTGAGCGAGGTAGTGATGTAAAGCTGGCTGCGTATGTCATCATGGAGTCTAGTGCTGCACTTGATGTTGAGGCCATACGTACTGCGCTTACAGCTGAGTTACCTAACTTTATGGTGCCTCACTTTTATACCGAAATGAATGCATTTCCATTGACTTCTAGTGGCAAGGTAGACCGCAAAGCTCTGCCTGAACCCGCACATCGAGAAGTTGAGTTTCTCGCAGCAACAACTGACACCGAGCATTTGTTAAGCACGATTTGGCAGTCGCTATTTGAGCGAGATGCAATTAGCGTGACGCATAACTTCTTTGAGCTGGGTGGTCACTCTTTATTAGCCATGAAGATGTTTGGTCAGATAAGGCAAAGATTACAAGTGGATCTGCCACTTGCTTGCATCTTTGAACAGCCAACGATTAGGCAGTTGGCGAGCAAAGTCGATGCGATGTTGGAAGATCAATCATATAGTCCGGCGACTCGCAATCTGACTAAGTCGGACATCGAACGTGGACATCCTTTATCGCGCTCTCAACTGTCAATGTGGGTGATTGATAAGCTCAGTTATGGCACGGCGCAATACAATATGCCCGGAGTATTTTCCATCACTGGGGCATTGCAGGTTAGTGCATTACGGAATGCGTTAGCGCAGCTAGTTAGCCGCCATGAGGTGTTACGCACAGTGTTAATCGATGACGATTATACGGCTAAGCAATACGTACTCGAAGACTATAGCTTTGATGTGCCAATGATAGACCTCTCGGGTAAACAAGATGTGATGTCCAGTGTTGAACATTTTGTTGAAGCCGAAGCGAATATGCCTTTTCAACTAGATGTGGGTTTAAAAATTCGCGCCAAAATTATTAAAACTGCGCCGGAACATCACTTTTTGTTACTGACTTTGCACCATATTGCCGCTGATGGATGGTCTATCAACATCTTAACCGAAGAGCTGAAGATGCTTTATCGCAGTGTGTTGAGAAATGAAGCTGCTGAACTTCCGACTCTGGATATTCAATACAAAGATTATGCGCATTGGCAACATCAAAACATTCAGGACGGTTTACTGGATGCGCAATTAGAGCATTGGCTTGACTTTTTGGCGGATCATCCACAAGTGCATGGTTTGCCGTTGGATTATCCTCGACCAGCACAACCTTCATTTGAAGGGCGTAGCTACAAGTTGACTATTGATAGCCAAATGCGCTCGCAGTTACAGGCTTTTTGTCAGCGTAAAGACATGACGCCGTTTATGGTACTACAGCTCGTGTATGCCCTTTTAATCGCAGAGCAAAGTGGCGAAAGCGATATCCTAGTTGGCACACCTGTAGCGGGTAGAAATCACCCTGATATCGAAGGATTAATAGGGTGTTTCACTAATTCAATAGTACTTCGCAATAGGATCGATTTTGGTCGACCCCTTGAAGACTTATTGGCCGAGTCCAAACAGTCTGTGATGTCTGCTTTTGATAATCAGGATGTTCCCTTTGAACTATTGGTAGAGCGATTAAATCCCGAACGCAACCAAAGTTACAACCCGATCTTTCAGCTTTGGTTTGTTTACCACAGCCAACAATTCAACCCGATGACGTTGGATAATTTAAAAGTTGAGCTGGTGGAGCCTCATACTCCAAGCGTTAACTTCGATCTTTCATTGTCGGTATACGAACAGGAAAGCACATTAACACTGGATTGGGAGTACCGCCCTGAGTTGTTTAACGTCGATACGGTAGCGCAATACGCCGCGCGCTTTAAGGCTATTTTGCAATGGTTCCTTGAAGGGTCTGACACGTTAATTCCTTTGACACAAATGTCCTCACAAAATATTGAAGTGCCAATCGTTGAGCAAGGAGTGTTTGCTGCACGAGTGGTCGCAAATGCTACCGCCAGTCCTCAGTCAACGGCAGTGGTAAACGAAGGACAAACAGTTGCTCAGCAAGCCCTGTTTGCCAAAGTTAGACGCATGCGCGCTTATTTAGATGCTCAAGGCGTAAAACCAGGTTATTCGGTAGGGGTTTGTTTAGAACATGGTTTGGCTTTATTAGTCACTCAAATGGCCTGCTTATTCAGTGGTATCACCTTTATCGTATTAGACCCAGATAGTGATACACAGACGATAGATGAAGCAATCAAGCGTTTTAACCTGGAATTCGCGGTTACGCAGCGTCATTTAGGATCATTCTTAGCTGATACACTGGTAAAAGTGTTGGATACAACAGAAGCGCTGGCTTTTAAGGTACCGACAGGGTTTCTTGAGCCAGAAGCAAAGTTATCGATTCAGCCTATTTGTATTCTGTATCCAGGATCCGATAACGAAATAGCACTAACACAACACGATCTCGTCATGCTATCGGGCAAGCTCACCAATGAGCTTCAACCACAGCAGAGTCACAGTAATAAGTTTATTTGGAATGCATCCGTGTCCTTCGATTGCTCTGTCATGGCGCTATGTCTAATGAGTATTGGCTTCGAATTACATATCGTTGACACCAAGACTCGATACTCAATTACTGAATTGAATGATTACTTAGCATCTCAACAAGTAAACCTGATTGAGCTGACGCCTGGGTACTTAAATTTAATGCACAGCCAAACTGGGCTTACGTTTAGTCACACAACGGATCTGCTTATCAATGGTACAGAGGTGGATACACACCTGACTGAAATCCTAGCGCAATATCAAGCAACATCAGATGCCAAAGTGATAGCAGTCAACGCACTTTTTGAAGAGTTCCGCTTAATCAAACTTAACCAGCTATCAGCGTCAACTCAGCATGTTGGCAGTCTTGCACAGACTCAAAGCAAAGCCATACAACTGCGCGAACGCATTATAGATATTTTGCATGATATTTATGCATCGTTACTAAAAAAAGACCAAGTCAAAGTCGATGCAGGGTTCTACGAATTAGGAGGTAATCCATTACAAGTACAGGGTTTATGTTCATCTTGTGAACAGCATTTTAACTTGGGACTAAATGTGTCGACATTTGCCAGTGGTCCCTCTGTTAGCCAATTGGCAGAACTAATCTCATCCATTTTTAACAATCAAAGTATGGCCAGTCCAACGATGACAGCTACTACTTCGCCGCAAACTTTAAGGAAATAACCATGAACACACAAACAATAATAAATCAATGTCTTGAGCAAGGAGTTCGACTCTCTGTAGAGAACGGCAACTTGCAAATCGATGCGCCAAAAGGCGGATTGAGCAATGAAATGATCACTATTTTACGAGAAAATAAAGCGCAGCTTATTGAGTTCATTAATAAATTTTCAGCACAGAAAAGTGCTGTTGAAAAACAAAAACTCAAGCGTGCGGTGATTGATGGACCTATTCCGCTATCTTTTGCTCAACAGCGCCTTTGGATTATTGACCGTATTGAGCAAGGCTCTGCACAGTACAATATGTCTGCGGCATTTAAGCTAGATGGCAGCCTTAACCAAGCAGCTTTCATTGCTACGATCGATGCCGTGATTGAGCGCCATGAGATTTTACGTACTGTATACAAAGAAACGAACGATAAATGTGAACAGGTGATCCGAGATCAGGTCGATAGTGCGGTGACCATTATTGATTTCACTCACTTGCAAGGAGATGACCTGTACGACGAGATCCGTTCGTTGGCAGAGCAAGATGCGCTAAAGCCATTCGATCTGCAAAACGACACTATGCTGCGAGTTCAGTTAATTAAAGCGTCAGGGTCTGAGCACTATGTGTTGTTTAACATGCATCACATTGCTTCAGATGGTTGGTCTCTTGGTGTGTTAGTCAAAGAGTTCTTAGAAGTATATACCGCGTACAGTCAAGGCAAACCGAATCCGTTAGTTGAGTTGGAAGTACAATATAAGGACTATGCACACTGGCAACGTCAATGGCTACAAGGTGAAGTATTTGAAAATGAAGTGGGTTACTGGCGCGAACAGTTAAAAGACCTACCAGCAACACACAGCCTACCACTAGACCGTAGTCGCCCAGCACAGCAAGGCTTTTTAGGTAATTCATTGCGCCGTGAATTGAGTGTCGCGCTAACGAAAAAACTAGATACATACTGCCAACAACAGGGCGTAACACAGTTTATGGCGCTGCAAACGATTTATGCCTTATTGGTTGGTCAGTGGAGCGCCGAAGAAGATGTCGTTATGGGGACGCCAGTCGCAGGTCGTATTCACCAAAACGTTGAACCACTCATTGGCTTCTTCCTAAACAATTTAGTACTACGTACCGACTTGTCAGGTAATCCAAGTTTCAATGAACTTATCGCCAGCAATAGAACTACGTTATTAGAGGCATTTGAACATCAGCACCTGCCGTTTGATGCACTTGTTGAAGACCTGAATCCTGAGCGTAGTAGCAGTCATCAACCTATGTTCCAGCTGTGGTTTGTACTACAAAACCATGATAGTGGTACGTTCCAGCTCCCTGGTTTAGAAATGTCGGATCCGGAAGAAATCCTCTCAGGTGTTGACGTGGTCAACTTTGATATCTCGCTAAGTGCCGCGGTGGAAGAAGGAAAGCTAGTACTGGTTTGGCAATATAAATCGGATCTGTTCGACGCACATACCATGGAGAACTTTGCTCAATCATTTGAAGCGTTGCTAGCAAATGCTATCGCTAATGGAGACGAGAAAATCTCGACAATTTCTGGTGTGACAGAAGGTACTCTACAGCCTTGGCAAAATGCGAATGAACATACCTTTGAAAACAAAACCAATCTGATTAAGTCGATTTTTGAATTCGCACAACAAAATCCAGATGCAATCGCGTTACGAGTTGAAGATGAAGCTATTAGTTATGGTGCGCTTGCAGCGAAAGTCAGTGAGTTTTCTCAGCAATTAACAGCGCTAGGCGTGGTAACTGAGTCTCCTGTTGGTATTTGTGTCGACCGCAGTATCGAACAGCTAATTGCCCAACTAGCTGTGATGCACGCGGGTGGCGCATATGTCCCACTAGATGCTGGAGCACCTAATGATCGCATCGAATACATCATTGCTGACACTGGACTACATATCGTTGTTGCTCAGTCTCATTACAACGATAAATTCAAAGACATCAACTGTCAGACTCTGACTATCGATCACACACAGTTAGTGGCAACTGGTGAGATCAGTGTCGACGATATCAACTTGTCAGCTGAGCAATTGGCTTACGTGTTATATACATCAGGCTCAACTGGTAAGCCAAAGGGCGTGGCAGTTCAACACGGTAACTTGGTGAATCTTGCAAACAGCATGAAGCTGCTGTTGTCTGAGCGTGGGGTTTCAGGTCAGTATCGCTGGGCATGGAACGCGCCGATGATTTTCGATGCTTCTGTTCAGGCTCTGACTCAGTTGGCTTTTGGTGTGGAGCTTAATCTACTAAAAGATGAATTGCGAAAGGATCCAAGCAAGTTACTTAGTTACCTTACCGAAAATAAAATCGACGTACTCGATACCACCCCTGCATTAGTTGATTTAGTGCTTCGTGAAGCCAATGAGCAGGGAATTGCATTGCCGAATTTATTAATCGGTGGTGAGGCTATCAGCTCTGAATTATGGCAAAAAGTGGCATCACATGCTTCTGAACATCAACGTTTTGCGCTCAACGTCTATGGGCCTACAGAGTGCACTGTTAACGCGACTTTCTCTGATATTACCGCTGAGTCTGTACCAAATATTGGGCGTCCATTGCCGAATTGCCAGACTTATATTTTGAATGATGCACTAGCACCGTTAGCGGCTGGCGCAAAAGGTGAAATATACATTGGTGGTGAAGGGGTTGCTCGTGGCTACTTTAACAATGAAGTGTTAACTGAAGAGCGTTTCATCGAGTCTGCTACTTTTGGTCGTATCTACAAAACCGGTGACTTAGGGCGTTGGCTGGCAGATGGCACTATTGAATACCTAGGACGTAGTGACTTCCAAGTTAAGTTACGTGGTTATCGTATCGAACTAAACGAAATCGAGTCTGTTATTTTGGAAGATGCGGGTGTAACTGATGCCGCAGTACTCGTTAAAGATGAACAGCTAGTCGCTTACGTGGCAGGTGCAGATGTAAACCAAAATAGACTCAGTGATTGGATGAAAGCAAAACTTCCCGCTTACATGGTTGCTGCCGTCATCATTGAAGTTGAAGAAATCCCGTTAACGAAAAATGGTAAGCAGGATCGTAAAGCGCTACTTAGCATTGAGCTTGAAGAAGTGATTGATGACTACATTGCGCCAAGATCAGAGATGGAAGCGCGTTTACAAACCATTTGGCAGGATTTATTGGGCAAAGAGTCTATCAGCATGGACGACAACTTCTTCGCTATCGGCGGTCACTCTCTATTGGGGATCCGAGTTGCGAGTGCCTGCCGTGAGCAACTTAGCATTGAAATACCATTAAAAGTGCTAATGGAAAACCCAACTATTCAAGCACTTGCTGAACAGTGTGAGCTCTATGAGAAACAAAAGTTGGTAATGTCTAGCAGCGTCGCGCGTGATGATGACGAAAGGATGGTGATATGAGTGTAGAGCACATCATTGAACAGTGCTCTACTTTGGGCCTCAGGCTGTCTACGGACGGCCAGAGCCTGAATATCACTGGCGATAAGAGTAACCTGATCCCTGAACTCATAGCGATGCTTAAGGAAAATAAAACAGCTCTGATTACATATATTCAGCGGTTTGCTGCGCTAGAAGGTGAACGGCAGCGTTATCGTATTACGCCAGTAGACAGAAATGGGCTTCTGCCCGTTTCTTCTGCACAACGCCGAATTTGGTTATCACAGCAGATGTCAGATGCTACGGCGACTTACAATATGCCAAATGGTGTGCACGTGGTTGGAGAGTTTGACGAGCTTATGGCTCGTCAGACAATGCAAATGATAGTTGCTCGTCATGAAGCATTGCGTACTGTTGTACATTACCAAGGTGAACAGCTGGTGCAAACGGTACGTGAAGCGGGCGATGTTGACTTTATTATTGAAGATTATAGTCATTTATCAGCTGCAGAAAGCGAGGCGCTTGCACTTGAGTTTGTACGTAAGGATGCTGATAGGCCTTTTGATCTTGAACATGACCTCATGCTTCGAGGTGGTTTTTTAAGGCAATCTCCAGAGCGGGGTATTTTGTTCTTCAATGTCCATCACATTGCTGCTGATGGCTGGTCAATGGCATTGTTACTTGACGAATTCAAGCATATTTATAACGCTTTATTTCATGGTATTGCGCCACAGCTTCCCGACGTTGCAGTGCAATATGCCGATTATGCAAATTGGCAATCAGAGATGCTACGTAGTGATAATGTGGAGGGATCAAAGACCTACTGGCTAACTCAATTACAGGATTTGCCAAGCGTTCATAGTATCCCATTGGACTTTTCGCGACCGGCATCTACCGGTGGTAGAAGTGACTTTAGAGTTGCACAGTTATCAGCTTCTTTAAGTCGCAAGCTAAAAGCGTTGGCAACAACACAGCAAACATCATTATTTGTGTTGTTTCATGCCGCTATTTCGGTGGTACTGGGGCGCTACGCAGGTAGTGACGACGTTGTCGTGGGCACGCCAGTGGCGGGTAGAAAGCAAAAAGAACTAGAAAAAACGTTTGGCTGCTTTATTAACAACTTAGTGTTGCGCTTACGCCTAGACTCAAAGCAGTCATTTGCCCAGCTGTTGTCGGCAGCCAAACAAGTGAATGAATCTGCGCTTGAGCATCAGGATATTCCATTTGAATATTTAGTTGAGGCGTTAAAACCAGAGCGTAGCAATGGTTATCATCCGCTGTTTCAAATTGCGCTCGTACAGAACAATCTAGATATTAGCACAGAGGCAGAGATCCCATTGGCAGGAGAGGTCGTGTTGCAATCGTTTGACTCAGCAGAGCTAAGCGCAAAATACGATATCCAAATAAACATCGTTGACACAGTTGATGGCATTCAAGTGAGCTTTTCATTTGACACTAACCTGTTTAAGGCCGAAACCGTCGCGAGAATGACCCGCCAGTTACAGATCATTTGCAAGCAAATTGCTGACAATATTGATACTCCTATAGAGCAACTTGTGCTGATTGATGATGCCGAACTTACTCAGATACAAGAATGGGAGCAATCCGCTGCATATCAGGGAAATAATTTACCTATTCATAGCTATGTAGAGCATCGGGCAGGTAGCAACCCAGACAAACCAGCTATTTGTGTCGCCGGTAACACTCTGAGTTATGGAGAAGTAAATACCCGAGCGAATCAATTAGCAAGATACCTACAAAGCCAAGGTATAAGTAAAGGTGCATTCATTGGCGTGACATTCGAACGTTCTACGGAGCTCGTGATTGCCATGCTCGCGATTGTCAAAGCTGGCGCGGTTTACGTCCCTCTAGATCCCGATTATCCAGCGGCTAGGCTGCAATATATGATCGAAGATACGGCGCTAGAGCAAGTGCTGACTACGACAGCGTTAGCACCCATTTTTGAGCAGTACGAGATTGCTGTCGCGGCAGTTGATGCGCTAGAAATTGAAGCTAAAATTGCAACTCACAGTGGTACTAATCTTGATTTAACTACTAGTGGTGATGATCTTGCCTACATTATTTACACCTCTGGATCGACAGGTAAACCAAAGGGGGTGATGGTTGAACACTTAGGTATTGAGCGATTAGTACACAACCCTAATTATGTCTCATTGAGTTCAGCTGAAAATATCTTATTCATTTCCAATACCGCGTTTGACGCTGCCACATTTGAGATTTGGGGAGCATTGGCAAACGGTGCAACATTATATGGGATGGATAAGGCTTGTTTACTTGATGCCAACCGCTTTGCTGATGAAGTTCGTCGCATGAACATTTCCACAGTATTCATCACTGTGGCGCTATTTAATCAAATCATTGCTATTCGTCCAGATGCATTTGCCTCACTAAATAATGTCATGGTTGGTGGAGAGAAACTCGATAAATATACTATTGATCGCGCATTAGCTAATGGTAAGCCCATGCGTTTATTGAATATTTATGGACCGACTGAAAATACGACATTTAGTACTTACTATGAAATTGAAGAAGTAGGGAGAGTCCAATATCCAATCGGCAAGGCAATCTCAGGTACGGGTTGTTATATTTTGGATGCTGAGCAGCAACGCAGTGCCGTTGGCGTTGTTGGTGAGCTGTACTTAAGCGGAATGGGACTTGCCAGAGGGTACTTAAACAAACCTGATATGACAGCAGAGCGTTTTGTCCATGTTGATTCAATTACGAGTGAGCGACTTTATCGCACCGGCGACATGGTTAAGTGGGATGAAAATGGCAATGTTTGTTATATCGGCAGAACCGATAATCAGGTAAAGATCCGCGGATTTCGTATCGAGATCGGTGAAATAGAGCAAGCGCTAACAAATCTAACCGATGTCAAAGAGGCCGCAGTACAAGTCGAAACTGAGGGTGGGCAAAAAAGCTTGATTGCTTATGTAACTTGCCATCAGGTACAGAGTGTTGAGGCGATTAAACAGGCACTTACTCCGTGTTTGCCTTTACATATGCTCCCGGCTCAGATTGTACTTTTAGAAGCGATGCCACTGACCGCAAATGGCAAAATAGATCGTGCCCGCCTGGTGCGTGAGCAAAGTAATACGGCTACGAAACTGACACCACCCTCTAGCGCTTTAGCGAGTGTAGTTGCCAATATTTGGGCTGTTGCTCTGCAGCTTGCGCCAGAGCACATTGGCATGGAAAGTAATTTCTTTGAACTCGGCGGCCATTCGCTACTGGCGATGAATGTCGTGCACAAAATTCATCATGCTGCACAATCTGAAGTGCCTGTGCAATGTTTATTTGAAGCGCCTACACTGGCTCAATTTACCGAATTAGTCGCGCAATATCAGCATACCACTAGCTTACTTAGCGTCACCAAAGCGCCAAGTTCGGAGCAGGGATATCCCTTGTCGGCAGCACAGCGCAGAATGTGGTTTATCGACCAACTTGGTCATGGTAGTACGCAATATAATCTAAATTATCAGTTTGAAGTTCGCGGTGATTTTGACATTGATTTAGCCGAACGCGCGTTTTTAAGCCTGCTTCAGCGTCACGAAGTATTAAGAACGTCTTACCATGAAACCGATGAAGGTGAGATACAGCAGGTTCAGCCAATTTCAGCATTTACTATTGCTCACTACCATACCAGTGCAGAACACTATGCTGATGAGTTAATGAGAGTGCAAAGTGAGTTGAATGAATCATTTGATCTCACCTGTTCTCCGCTGATACGCGTGGCTTACATTGATGGTGCTGCGCAAAATTCGGGTACCTTACTATTGTGCTTGCATCATATTGCTACCGATGGTTGGTCGATGAACATCTTGTTTAACGAGTTCGCCGAACTCTACCGTGGTGAGCAAGAAGGTAAGAGACCAAACTTGCCGCATAATGCGCTTAATTACACGGATTATGCTGTGTGGCAGCAAACATACTTGACCAGTGAGAGCTGCTTAGCATCGCTTGAACACTGGCAGGAGTGCCTTAAGGATGCACCAGCAGAGCATGGTATTACCTTGGATTTTCCTCGGCCGAAAATTAAACAGCAAGCTGGAGCCGTTGTAACCCAGGTTCTTGTAAAGGCTGAAGCGTTGGCGTTAAAGGATTTTATCGGCACGCATAATCTAACCCCATTTATGTTGGCACATGCAGCGTTGTCGCTTGTTGTTGCACAACATGGCCGTGAATCCCAGTGTGTAATTGGCGCGCCGGTGGCTGGTAGGCATGATCAAAAGCTAGCCGATTTAATTGGACTATTTGTAAATACCATTGCACTAACGGCGCACACCGACTTTGCGACTCTGGGAGAGTATTTAGCTCACATACGTGACGTTAATATTGCCGCACAATCACATAATTTGGTGCCTTTTGATTTAGTAGTTGATGCGCTAAATGTGAATCGCTCCGCAGCGATAAGCCCAGTATTTCAGATAATGTTGACTACGGATGGGGAAGACAGCTTCCGGTTTGATAAAGCAGACTCGATAGAGGCTTTATCAGGTGTTCAGTTTACCTCGCTAACGGATGGAAAGATCACAACCAAGTTTGATTTAGATGTTCATTTTGAGCTGTCTGACCACCAGTTAACCGTTAATTGGGTATACGACACTAGCCTATTTAAAGCATCGAGCATTGAGCGATTATCCGAGCAGATGATGCAGTTGTTACGCGCGTTGGTAAAAGGTAATTCGCAGCGCGATATCATGACTTTACCAATGAGCGCGTTGACGCTTTGTAACGAAGCTCAAACCACAGCACTACTCGCTAAGTTGAATCCGCTAGACTCAACGCAGCCTGTTGTTGCCGAGAGTTTGGTCACATGTTGGTCAGATACTGTAGCAAAGCACGCTACTAACATCGCGCTTCACTGGCAGGATCAAAATTGGACCTTTCAAGCGTTGGCATCGCGTGTAGCAAAGTGTGCGCAAGTGCTCCAGACAGTTCATGGTATTGAGCGTGGACAGGTTATCGCTGTGCAGATGGACAAAAGTGATGAGATGGTCGTTGCTTTGTTAGCCATTATGACTACTGGCGCAGCTTACTTGCCGCTAGACCCAAGCGCGCCGCGAGAACGAGTTGATTTTGTGCTAGCTGATGCTAAAGCCAGTCTATTGATTTCACAGCCAGCTTATCAGACGCGCTTTGATAGCGCTCAGTGCCCAAGCACTACCGTCAATATGTTAGAAGTCGCACAAGTCGCTGGGGAAGTTACCCCTGTTATCGTCTCGGCAGAGGATCTTGCCTATGTGATATACACCTCAGGTACTACAGGGCAGCCGAAAGGTGTCATGGTATCGCACCGCAATGCAGTTTCATTGATGGAAGAGATGCAACGTTGGCCAATATGCCAAGGTGAACAAAACTGGGGATGGAATGCTAATTATGTTTTTGATGCGTCGTTGCAGGGGTTATTGCAGCTGATAGCTGGAATGGCGTTAACACCGATACCAGAAACCCTTAAGTTACAACCACAACAACTGGGCGAATACCTTAGCGACAATAACGTGACGGTATTGGATTGTACGCCAAGCTTAGTCGAAATGTGGCTGGACGAAGACCTAGATGCGCAATTACCAAACCTTATCATAGGCGGTGAAGCCATCTCTGAGTCACTTTGGCAGCGTTTGGTTAAGTGGCAGCACCAGTATGATCGGAAGGCTTTGAACGTTTATGGTCCAACAGAATGTACCGTCAATGCAACGGTTGCTGAAATCTCAGGCTCCTGTCCACATTTAGGTGTGCCGTTATCTAATACTCGTTTGTATGTGTTTGATGATCATCAAAGGTTAGTCGCAGAAGGAATGAGTGGGGAGTTATATATCAGTGGTGAAGGCGTTGCAGAAGGGTATTTAGGTAAACCTGAGCTAACTGCCAGCTGCTTTATTGATAACCCGTTTGGTTACCATCAATCATGCCATGCTCGGTTATACAAAACAGGCGATATCGTGCGTTTTTCAGACGGTATTTTGCACTACGTAGGTCGTGCTGACTCTCAAGTGAAACTAAACGGATATCGTATTGAATTGGCTGAAATAGAGCAGCATCTTTTCGCTTTGCCTGATGTCGTAAGGGCACATGTGATGATTAGTTATTTAGCAAGTGGTACTCCTATGCTTGTGGCATATGTACAAGGTGTATCTGAAGTGCTTGATAGTACTGGGTTGAGCGCTACATTAAGTGCGAAATTACCAAGCTACATGATACCTCAACAATATATTGCCATGACACACTGGCCAGTTACTCGCAACGGCAAACTGGATATTTCTGCATTACCACAAGTCGAGGTTGAGCCATCCGGGGACAGTTTAAGCACTGAGACGGAGTGCAAGTTAGCAGAGGTATGGCAAGCAGTATTAAGGCTACCGACGGATACGCTGCTGTTTAAGGGGTCGTCGTTTTTTGAGCTAGGTGGCAACTCATTACAAGCGGTCGCGCTAGTCCGAGCAATTAAAAAGACGTTCAATGTGCAGCTCAATGCACTAGATGTTTTCCAGCAGCAAACGTTGAGTTCACTGGCAGCAAAAGTGGATGCAATGGATAGTTATGGTGACCTTAAACAACTTGTGTGTTTGCGTGAAGGCGATGACCAACAACCCCCGATTGTGTTTATTCACCCTGTGGGTGGTCAGTTGACTTGCTATGCACAATTGGTTTCTGAATTGGAAACGAATGCACCTATTTACGGGCTGCAATCCACTACCTTGCAATTTAGATCGATCACTGCGCTGGCCACACATTATCTGTCTTTGCTTGAGGTTGATATCGAGCACCCGAATTATCATCTGATCGGTTGGTCGATGGGTGGAGTAATTGGTCACACCATGCAAAGGTTGGCACAAGAAAAAGTACTTAGTCTGACCATGATTGATTCATATATTCCTGAGCTACATAGAAATATTGAACAAAGTGAATTACAGCGGTTAGGCGCTTTTGCCGAAGAACTTGGGGTATCGCTGGATGGCATTGCCGTTGAAGATGTACAGCATTTGGATCACGAGCAACGTCTGGCGATGCTTCATCAGTTGTGTGTGACACAGCACCTAGTCTCTGAAGCGTTTACCTTAATGGATTTACAGATGCAGTGGCAGATATTGAGCCATAACCATGCATTATTTTCAGCCCATACCTGCATTCCTTCTGCATCCAGTGCTCGACTAATTTACGCCAGCGATTTTACGGCTGTAGAGGGATGGTCAACACGTTTATCACATTGTGAAGCATTTGGCATTGAGGACACAGATCATCATGCCATCATGAAAGAAAACGAACTTAAAACACTGATTAATAAATATTTAAACTAAAATATAAAAGGAAATATCCATGTTAAAAGATACTGTAATTTTCAAAGAGCAATACAACGGTCAAATGCCAGCTGCACTTCAGGAGCGTTTTTTACCTGAAGGTCCAGATTTCCCGCTTGTAATTGAAGATACTAGCGGAACACACAGTGCTGCGCAGTGGGTTGCTGACAATGCAGCAAAAATAGATCAGCAGCTGAGACAATACGGTGCAATTCTATTACGTGGTTTTAATCTACAGAATGAAGACGACTTCCGTGACGTCGCAAATGAGTTTATTCCGACGCTCGCAAAATATATGGAAGGCGCGACACCTCGTACCAATCTCGGCAAAGGTGCTTACACCTCAACTGAGTTTCCTAATGAATTGAGCATCGCACAGCACAACGAGTTGTCATACGTTAAACAATGGCCAATGAAGATTGCATTTAGCTGCATGATCCCAGCAGAGGAGCGCGGTGCGACACCTATCGCAGACGTTAGAAAAGTGCATGACTATATTGACGCTGATATTAAAGCCAAGTTTGAACAGCATGGTTGGATGTTAGTACGCAACTATGGCAATGGCTTAGGCCCAACGTGGCAAAAAGCATTCAACACTGATGATATTGAAGAAGTTAAAGCATACTGTCAGAAAGCGGATGTGGAGTTGGAAATTATCAGTGCCGATCAAATCCGTACTCGCCAAGTGCGTCCTGCTATTCGCGATCACATTCATACCGGTGAAAAGGTGTGGTTTAACCATGCTGCATTCTGGCATCCGTCAAGCTTGTGTCCAGTGATTAGAAAAGAGTTGGTGTCTCAGTTTGGCGAAGAAGCGTTAACTTATAACACAATGTATGGCGACGGCTCTGTGATCCCTGACGACGTGATTGAGCATATTAACGAAGCCTATAAAAAAGCGACCGTGACTTTCTTGTGGGAAAAAGGCGATGTGTTACTGATGGACAACATGTTGGTATCACACGGCCGCGATCCATTCAAAGGCGAGCGTCGGATTGTTGTTTCAATGGGCGAGCCAGTGGAACTATAAGTTAGTCATGTGGCTCGTGACTGCGAGCCCCAAAATAGCAGGTTTATTATGTTGCTTTACTATATTAAAAAATTCAAAAAGATCATGTTCTTATCGGGGCTCGCTAGTTTGTTTACTGCGGCTACATCGATAGCTTTGTTTCATATGATAGGGGAAAGTGGGGAAACCGGTTTTCAGCCTCTAGAGGTTGTTGTGTTTGCGGTATTAGTCACGTTTCTATTAGCGGCTTCAATGACGACGAGTTACTTTCTCTCTCAATACAGTGCAGGCACAGTAAACAGTGTGCGCCAAAACCTAGTTAGTCGAATTTTGGGAACCGATTACGACAAACTAGAAAAAGCTGGTAGAGCGCGACTATATAACGTTCTGACCAATGATGTGAATGCTATCTCGGGGGCGCTCGCTGAGATGCCAGCTTTCGTTTATAACAGTTTTCTGTTGTTGGCTTGTTTCGGTTATCTATTTGTACTGTCTGAAGTCATGTTTGGCATTCTTGTATTAGCTGCGTTAGTGTCATTTTTAATCACAAAAATAGTAATGACAAAAATAACCAAGGCCGCGAACCAAATGCGTGAACATCAAGACCATGTATTTGAGGGCTATAAGGGCATTTTAGATGGCGCGAAACAATTAACAGTCAACAAAGCGAGACGCCAGTACTTTTTTGAGAAGCGCCTACAGCCAGTGATGACTGAGTTACGCAGCAGCGAGCGTGAATATGGCTTTGCCTGGGACATTAACCGCAATATAAGTCAGGTGGTGATTTTCATCACGTTGGGCACCATAGTTGCGGTCAGTCATTATCTACAGCGCACTGAATTAGTAATGAGTTATATCCTTATCGTAACTTACATTGCGGCACCATTTGGGTATGTGATGAATCTATGGCAAAACATCGCTCGGGCACGCGTCTCGATGCAAAAAATCGAATCTTTACAGCTTGGCAGTGAGCAAGGTGGATTAACTACGGATCAGCACACGCCGCTTTCAGACAACTGGAATAAGTTAGTTTTTAAAGATGTCTCTTTCGCTTATGAAGCGAAAGGAGAAGATACCGCTTTTTCTTTGCCGAAACTGAATCTGACGTTTAATAAAGGAGAAATTATTTTTATTACCGGTGGTAACGGCAGTGGTAAGTCAACATTCTTACACTTGCTATTGGGTCTTTACACACCCTCAAAGGGCGTAATAAAAGTAGATGAACAGGAAGTGCATGCAGCTCAACTTGATAGCTATAGAGATAAAATTACGATGGTGCTGCCCGATTTCTACCTTTATCGCGAGCTGTTAGACGCCAAAGGCGACCCAGTAGATAGAAAAACGGCGAATACATTGCTGGCTCAGTTTCAATTGGATCACAAGCTAAGCGTGGATGAGGAAGGGTTTTCCGCCACACAGTTTTCTCAAGGTCAGAGAAAGCGTTTGGCATTGATCGCCTCAATTCTCGAAGATAAAGATATCTACGTGCTAGATGAATGGGCTGCGGATCAAGACCCACATTTTAGAGCGCTATTTTATCAAGAATTGCTGCCATGGTTGAAGTCGCAAGGTAAAACAGTAATTGCGGTAACTCATGATGACAAATACTTTCACCTCGCTGATCGCCATATCAAGTTCGATCAGGGGCAGGCAGAAGAGTTGAACCAGAAAAAACAACAAGCTGCATAATTAAAGGAGCACATATGTTTGATTTTATCAAAGGTCGCAAGACCCCAGAAACACCAAAAAATACGGATATCGAAGCTGTTGGAGCAGAAAGTGAAGTGACCGTGAAAGAATCCCAGTACACCGTTGGTGGTGAAGTGGTGAAAGAACGCCATGTAACCGTTACCAAAGGCGATGGCGGACCAGCCCCAACCACGCCGACTCCGCCCCAAGTTCCAGCCAAATAAGTGCTGAACATTGAGTGGTGCGAGGCGAAAGCTTCGTGCCACTTTAGCTCACTTTTAGTGTGTTAAAACGATTCAGCTGACTGTGTTGTAGGTACTATTGCATTCTTTTAACGTATTTTTTGACTAAACCGCTGTGCGGAAGAAAAGTACACTCTTACCTTTCTCACCAATCCTCGCTACAATATTGCGCAATTTGTACTTAGTAAGTGCTTGTTGTCTGCTAAAGCCATTTCAGTATTACGGTGCACAATGAAGTGACCGAATTAAAGACAAGAGTATTGAACCGTACGTTTGTTTTTTGACACAAGAAAAAGGATCCTGTGTTCATGCCGTTAAATACAATTATTCTTGCTGCGGGTAAAGGCACTCGCATGCGCTCTAAGTTGCCAAAAGTACTTCACCCTATCGCTGGAAAGCCGATGGTTCAGCATGTTATCGACAATGCGGTCTCATTGGGCGCGCAGTCTACCAATTTAGTTTTCGGTCATGGTGCGCAGCAGCTACAAGCCGCGTTATCACATAATGAAGTGAACTGGGTGCATCAAGCTGAGCAGTTGGGTACTGGTCATGCTGTCGCGGTAGCAAAGGAGCATATCAGTGATGACGATAAAGTACTGATCCTCTATGGTGATGTGCCTCTCACAAAGCTGAGCACGCTACAGCGTTTGCTGGATGTGACGCCAGCTAAAGGCCTTGCGGTACTCACTGTTGATTTAGCAAACCCGACAGGTTACGGCCGTATGCTGCGAGAAAATGGCAAATTGGTTGGTATTGTCGAACAAAAAGATGCGTCTGCGGAGCAACTTGCTATTACCGAGATCAATACAGGCATAATGGCGGCTAACGGTGGATTATTGAAAAAGTGGCTTGGACAGCTATCGAATAATAACGCACAAGGTGAATATTATCTCACTGATATTGTGGCGATGGCGCACCGCGAAGGGGTAGAAATTACTTCTGCACAGCCTGATGATGAGATGGAAGTAGAAGGTGCGAATAACCGTGTGCAACTTGCTGCTTTAGAGCGCGCTTATCAAACTTGGCAAGCTGAAACCTTGATGATTAATGGTGCTAGTTTAGCGGATCCTGCTCGCATTGATGTGCGTGGACAGGTAATAACTGGCGAAGATGTTCAGATTGATGTTAACGTGATATTTGAAGGCCATGTTGAAATTGGCGATGATGTCGTTATTGGTCCTAACTGCGTACTTAAAAACTGTAAAATCGGCAATGGTGTAGTTATTAAAGCTAATACGCTTATCGAAGATGCGCAGGTTGCTGATAAGTGTACTTTAGGTCCATTTGCTCGCTTGCGTCCTGGCGCGATAATGGAAGAAGATTCTCATATTGGTAACTTTGTCGAGATGAAGAAATCTCGTTTGGGTAAAGGTTCAAAAGCTAATCACTTGACCTACCTTGGAGATGCTGAAATTGGGGAAAAAGTGAATATTGGTGCCGGGACCATCACTTGTAACTATGACGGTGTGAATAAGTCAAAAACCATTATCGGTGATAATGCCTTTATTGGCTCTAATTCATCACTAGTTGCACCGGTTGAAATTGGTAGTACGGCAACGATTGGTGCAGGCTCAGTGATTACCTCAAGTGTTAAAGATGAGCAATTGGCAGTCGCGCGAGGAAAACAGCGTAACTTGGATGGCTGGCAGCGTCCAATAAAGAAATCATAATATTATTTAATTTTTAATATCATACAGATAGCGTTAAATATTTCTAAACCTAAATAAGGCAAGTGCGACTTGCCTTATTTCATTCCTTTCTGTTACCACCCGTGGTACATTGTATTTTCAATAAAAAAATATTAACAATAATATTACCCGATAAGTGCTATGGAAAATTTATTTCGCCGTGAGGTGTTAGAGCATAAACAGCACCGCTTAGAGGGCACAATTAGCTTAATCCAACCGCCCGTATTTAAGACTTTGGGATTACTCATTTTAACGGTTGTGATTTTAAGTATCGTGTTTCTATCAAGTGGTAGCTATACCAGAAAGGAAAGAGTGTCTGGCGTTATTGAGCCCAGTGGTGGATTGCTGCGTGTTGCTGCAATGCAACAGGGGGTGGTGTCTGAAGTGTTGGTCAAAGAGGGTGAACAAGTCGCTGCTGGGCAACCTTTGCTGCGAATTGCATCTGCAAAACATAGCACCGAAGCCACTGAATTGAATCAAGCATTACTGAATCAATATCGCTTTCAGCAAAAGAACTTACTACAGCAGATTGAGCAACTACGTGGACAGTACCAGCTTGATATCGAAGAGCTACAGCAACAAGAAACGACCGTAAAAGAAAAGTTAAAAGAACTTGAGAGCCAAGCAAGCACGTTCCAGGAGCGGCTACTACTTAATCAAGATTTAGTATCGCAAATTGCGACGTTAAAAGGCACTGGTTATATTTCTGAACTAGAATTACAGCGCCAAAAAGACACCTTGCTTTCATTAAAGCAGCAAGCTTCTTCAATCCGTTCAGAACGCATAGCGCTTGAGTCACAGCTTAAAAACATCAAAAATCAATTGGCGAAATTGCCGATTGAACATCAAAACCGAACTTCTCAGCTGCAATCGCAGCAAGCTGACCTGCTTATCCAAATCTCATCCATCGAGCAGGAGCGACTTGGTGAAGTCCGCGCGGCCCAATCCGGTGTTGTCACTGGATTGCTTGCTAAGCTTGGCAAAAATGTCTCCATAGGTCAGCATTTACTGACCCTTATCCCTGAAGATAGTGATATGCAAGCAATTGTTTATATCCCAACTTCGGCTTTTGGTTTTATCAAAGAGGGGCAGGAAACAAAATTGCGCTACCACGCGTTTCCTTACGAAAAGTTTGGTATATACAAAGGAAAGATTGTAGAGCTTAGTAACAGCGTCATCTTGCCTGAGGAAACTAACATGCCAGGCATTATTCAAGAGCCTGCGTACCGTGTAGTGGTTGCGTTGGATGAACAAGCAGTAAAAGCATATGGTAAAGATACAGTCTTGCGTGCAGGTATGACGCTTGATGCGGATATTGTGGTAGAAGAACGCTCTTTATTGCGTTGGTTGTTTGACCCAGTATTTAGCATCAAAGGCCAGTTATAAGAAGTAAAAGGGTTGATATGGAAATGGAACATGAAGGTGCAGCCAATAAGTTAGAGTTTTGGTCGCGGAAATCTTTACCAGTGATCATCCAATCAGAAGCGGCAGAGTGTGGCCTTGCGAGTCTTGCTATGGTTGCTGGATATCATGGTTATCGCACTGATTTAACTCGCTTAAGGCAGCGTTTTAGTATTTCAATCGAGGGTTGTACGCTGCTCGATATTATGCACTTTGCTGAAAAGCTCCATTTAACTTCAAGGCCTCTGCGAATTGAGCTTGAAGATCTAGATGCGCTGCAAGCACCGGCAATTCTACATTGGGATATGAACCATTTTGTGGTGCTTAAAAAAGCCAACGAAAAGCGCATCGTGATCCATGACCCCGCTGGTGGCGAAAAAACCTTTACGATGGAAGAAGCCTCTAAGCATTTTACTGGCGTGGCATTGGAGTTAACGCCAACCAAAGACTTTGAAAAGAAAGAGCAAAAAGCGAGCCTTAGATTCTCAGATTTTTGGAGCCGTATTACGGGCTTAAAACGCTCACTGCTGCTTATCTTTATGTTATCCATCTTGCTACAGGTATTTACGCTGGCAGCGCCCTATTATATTCAGCTGGTTATAGATGATGTCATACTCACTGGTGACACCTCTCTCTTGACGGTGCTGGCGATAGGGTTCTTTTTAGTACTGCTTTTTGAAATCGCTACCAATGCGCTACGTGGCTTTACCTTGCTGCACTTTGGTAATCAGATGAATATTCAACTGGGGGCGAACCTATTTCACCACTTAGTGCGCTTACCCATCGCCTATTTTGAGAAGCGCCATATGGGGGATGTTGTTTCTCGCTTCGGCTCTCTTCAGCAAGTAAAGCAGCTCCTTACAACGGGAGTCATTGAAGCGATTATTGATGGCTTAATGGCGATTATTACCTTAGCGATGATCTTCTTTTACAGCCCTATGTTATCAGCGGTTGTGTTGGTGGCCGTGATCACTTACGCGATTATCAGAATGCTCATGTATAAGCCATTTCGCAATATCAGTGAGCAAGAAATCATGGCGCGCGCGGAAGAAAATTCCAACTTTATGGAAACGGTACGCGGGATCCAAACAATTAAATTATTTGGCTCAGAGGTGAAGCGAGAAGGACAGTGGCAAAATCGCTATGCGAGTGCGATTAACCACAATATCCGCTTGGGCAATTTTAAAATTGGCTATGACGCGATTAACCGGGCGCTATTTGGTATCGAAAATATCATTGTGGTTTATTTGGCGGCGCACTTGGTGATTGCTGGTGGATTTAGTACCGGTATGCTGTTTGCTTTTATGTCTTACAAGCGTCAGTTTATGGATAAGACCGCAAATCTTATAGAAAAGCTCATTGAGTTTAAAATGTTAGGCCTCCACTTTGACCGTATCGCTGATATTGCTTTAACGGACAAAGAAGAGTTACAACCAGATCAATATCGCAAACTGAATATCGAAGGCAAAATTGAAGTAAAAAATCTGTCGTTCGCATATTCAGACGCAACACCAAATGTCATTGACAAATTAAACTTAACAATCAATGCGGGCGAGTCAGTAGCAATCACAGGGCCTTCCGGTTGCGGTAAGTCGACGTTACTTAAGTTAATGCTGGGGCTAAATAAACCATCCAGCGGTGAAATTTTGGTGGATGGTATATCTCTTAACCAAATTGGCGCAAGACAGTATCGTCAGCAGATAGCTGCGGTGATGCAAGACGATGAGCTCCTATCCGGTACTGTGGCTGATAATATCGCCTTTTTTGATTCACCAATCAATATGGAAAAAGTGGTGCATTGTGCTCAATTAGCAGCTATCCATGATGATATTAGCGATATGCCAATGGGGTATGACAGCTTGATTGGTGATATGGGGTCAAGCTTATCTGGTGGTCAGAAGCAGCGGATCATCTTGGCGCGTGCTCTATATAAAGATCCGAAAATACTGTTTATGGATGAAGCAACGAGTCACCTTGATACTGGGCTGGAAGAGGATATCAATGAAGCTGTATCACGGTTGAAAATTACTCGCGTGATCATTGCGCACCGGAAAGAAACCATTGCCTCGGCGGATCGGGAAATTAAGCTCAAAAGGCCTGTGCACCATGAAGGGGAAGAACAAACCTCGACATCGGGATCTGAATAAATAAAGCGAGCATGCAGCTCGCTTTATTTTAAGGCTTACTGCTGTAGCAAATTATGGGATCTGGCAAGTGTGCTCACGGCAAGAGTGGTTACGACCTGTCCAACAATCGCCATAGCGATCTGTGAATAGAGAGCCTGCCGGAGAATTAGCCTGAACATCACCGCCAGCAATTTGAGGTGTCATATTTGCTGGAATAGATTTGCTGTCATTTGAGAGCGCTTTTATGCACTTTTTGTTTAGTGTCAATTTCATTCGTTTTTCCTTACTTATGTTGGTTAATAGTAGTCCTTTATTTCAATCCTTTTGCTACACGCATTGAATGCGTGTGTACAAAAGTTAAGCTAGTGTTAGTTTGAATAAATGTCAATACATTGTTTTTTTATGGCAACCTTTATATCAAAATTTGAGTTTGGCTAAACAAAAGGTTAACTTACCTATGGTGAGTACAGAAATTATAATTAAGAGTTGAAACAAGGATAAGTATGCTAAAGGCGTTAGATTTAGAAAAAAAAGAACAAATCCTGTCTATAGTGGAAAAGCTAGCCAAGCAGGTTGAATCAAATCTTGAAGCCGTGAACAGTAACGGTTTGCTTAGTGGTTTAGCTGGGCACTTATTGTTTTTATTTCGAGCTGCAAACTTTAATGATGCTTGGGTCGATGAGGAAAAATTTCATCTGGCGCTAGATAAGCTCCAAAATGAATTGGCAGAGCAAACCCCTGAACTGAGTTCAGGGCTAGCTGGGCAAGCTTGGGTGCTTGAGTATTTTAACCAGTATGAGGACGAAGAGTATGATCCTGCTCTGCTGGAGGAGATAGATAATTTCTTTGACACTGCACTCGACTTTTCTCCTTGGACAGGAGAAATCGAAATGGTGTTAGGCCTTGCCGGATATTCTCCCTATATCTCACGTCGTGCAAAAAAAACACAACAAAGTACTTTGTTTGATCGTCTTGTTACGGGATACGAGTCGGTTGCGGTAGAGCTAGATGGTCAGCAGGTTGCTTGGTCTCAGCCGAAGCAATCGGTATATAGATTTGATAAAGAAGATACGGAAAGTCACGAATTTAATCTAGGTCTGGCACATGGTGTTCCTGGCATTATCGCCGCTCTTATTCCTGCGCTTCAGGACGAAAAAGTAAAGCTGCGGGCGCAAAAACTGGTCGTTGCGGGCTGTGATTGGCTGCTTGAACAACAAAGTCATGCTGATGATAAGAAAGCTTGCTTTGGATCATGTGCAGGAGATGAGCACCATTCTCGCTTGGGTTGGTGCTATGGTGACTTAACGATTGCGTTAACACTTGCAAGAGCTGGGCATGCGTTAGACAAGCCAAGTTATGTTGAACAGGCACTGGAAATCGCGTTGTTTAACGTCGATAGAGACGCGAAGCAAGGCCATATTAACGATGCCGGACTTTGTCATGGTTTTTTTGGGTTGGTAACCATTTATCAACTACTCAACCAAGTTATGCCTCATCCTAAGTTACAGCAGGCCGCCTTAACTTGGTTAGATTATGGCTTAAATCAGTACCAAGAACGTGGACTAGAAGCCCTGTATTCATATAACGGTCTGGAAAAGGCACACCAGGAAGATCATAGCTTTTTAATGGGTTTTGCGGGTATTGGTTTAGCGCTCATCGGTGTGCTGGATGACAATCTTGATTGGACCGATTGTCTGTTAATGAGTTAAGGAGTATCTATGCCAGCTAAAATAACAACAGACTCCTTTTTTGTTCTGCGAACACCAAAACTGCCGATTGAGACCTTGTTCAATCAGCAAGATAGTAATGCGATGTTAAGTGCCTGGCTTGCCACACCAGGGGTGATGGAAGCTTTGTACGTTGCAAGTCCATCTCTATTAGAGCGATTGGAACAGTGGCGTGAAAAGCCGAACTCCAAGCAGGGGAAAAAAGTCGCATTGGCGCTATTGCGATACCTCATTCGAATGTCTTCACGACCTACACCTTTTGGTCTTTTTTCTGGTGTCCATACGGGTAAAATCGGCTCAGAAACTCGTCTTGTGAGTGATAGCGCAGAGCATGATTCCCGCAAAACTCGCTTAGACATGTTTCTGCTGTCTGCAATTCGCTCTCATTTAGCAGAAACTGAAGCAAAATCAGATAATTTGTCTTATTTACCTAATCCATCTCATTACTTTATAGCAGATCAGTGCCGCTACATCGAAACTTACCTTTCTGATGACACCATGCAGTATCGCCTGAGTGCCGTTGATAGTGATGAGTACTTCATCACTATGCTGGAACTGGCGAAACAGAAGCTAAGCTTTTCTCAGCTCATTGAGCAATTTTGTTTGCGCTATAGTGAAGCAGAATATGAGGAAGTTAGTGCATACCTTGAAGAGCTCATCAGTGAAGGGGTATTAATTCCCGATATTCCGCTACCACTTACTGGTGAAAGTCCCGACATCGCGTTGATTAAAGCGTTGAAAAATGTTGCGCCTGTGGAAGTTTACGCCAAGTTGGAGCAGGCGAGTCATGACCTTGCAGTGATGGATGAAGCGGGACAAGCGAAGCCTGAGCAATACCAAACCATTTTTAAATACCTTTCTGAGCTACCGGTTAAAGTTCAAGAAAACAAACTTTTCCAATCAGATACTTATCGCGCTTTTTTACATTGTGAAATGTCACAGCAAGAAGTTGCAAGGGTGAATAAACAACTGCAATTGATCGCGAGCTTAAATCGCAGCGCTAAGCATAACCCACTTGAGAACTTTATTAATAAGTTCAACACCCGGTTTGAAGGTCAATTTGTACCTTTGGATATGGTGTTGGATGATGAGTCGGGTATTAGTGTCTCCACTGAAACTGGCTATGATGCCCCGCTAGTAGGTGGTTTACAGTTGGGTAGAGCGAGTAGCGGACAAGCTAGCGCCCCTGACTATACCGAACTGGATCACATTATTGAGCAGGCTGTGACATTGCCAAGTAATTTAGGCAAAAGCTGTGTGGTCCTGACCAGTAGCGAATTGAAGCAAAAAGTTAAGGATAAAGTAGAACTTAACTTGCCACGTTCAATGGCTGTGATGTTGAGTTTATTTGAGGATGAAAAGTCGAATCCTGTGTTCAAGTTCAATGGCTGCTATGGGCCGTCGGCAGCTAATCTTTTGGGTCGTTTCTGCCACCTTGATGAGACATTAAAAGAGTCGGTTATTCATCATTTAGAGCAAGAACATAGTCACAGTGAAGAGGTTATTTTCGCAGAAATTGTACATATGCCTGAGGGAAGGCCTGGTAACGTGATTGCGAGGCCACATTTACGGCAGTACGAAATCGTTTTTATGGCAGACAGTTCACTAGACCTTGAATACCAGATCCCGCTAAGTGATCTGTATGTTTGGGTCGAAAGCCAGCAGGTTAAACTCTGGAGTAAGCGACTCAATAAACGCATTATTCCGCGTTTGTCGAGTGCACATAACTTTTCTGCTCGAAGCTTGAGCGCTTATAAATTCCTGTGTATGTTGCAGCATCAAGAAAGTGAAACGCCCAAGTTTTCACTGCCTTCAAGCCTAAGAAACGCTACTTATGTGCCGCGCATCATGTTAGATAACCTGATTTTACATGAGAAAACATGGCGTATTGAACGCAAAGAACTTGAAGCGTTATTAGTTAATCAACACATCGACGCAAATAAGCTTCAACAGCTCAGAGAGAAGTATTTGTTAGATGATTGGGTCAGTTTTGCCGCAGGAGATAATGTTTTAACTTTGAACTTAAGCCAAAGTGCGATGGTAGAAGTGTTGCTGATGGAAACCAAAGGCCGCAATACGGTTGAGCTCAGCGAAGTATTAGCATATCAACTGACGCCGCGTGTAACGGATGCGCAAGGTCGTCATTACGCTAATGAAATCATTGTTCCTTTACTTAATGAGAATGCGGCTCCTCATACGCACTTTGCAGAAAAGCCACTAGAAAATATTACCGCCACACCAATCTCTCGGCGCTTCAGTGCGGGTTCCGAGTGGCTTAGCTTAAAAATATATTCAGGTAATACCATTGTTGAGCAGCTACTTTATGAGCAGTTATTGCCGCTTATTGAGGAAAATAGTGCATTGTTCGATAAGTGGTTCTTTATTCGCTATGGCGATCCGGATTGGCATCTACGCTTACGCTTCCAAGGCCAGCCAGCAGTGCTTTGTGGAGAGTTATTGCCAAAACTCAATCAGCTATTGTCACCTATGATAGAGAGCTCTCAGCTGCATAAAGTTGAATTAATGACTTATGAGCGAGAAGTCGAGCGCTACGGCGGTCCGCAATCGATGACTTTGATCGAAAGCTTGTTTATGTTTGACAGTGAGCTTATTGCGAAAAGTTGTCAGCTAGTTGAAGAGTTCGGAGAAGATGTCCGTTGGCGTATCGCATTGGCTTGTACTAACCGTTTGCTGACGCTATTTGATTATGATGCGGAACAAAAGCTATCACTGATCTCTTCATTGCGCGCAGGGTTTGGTAAAGAATTCAATGAGAGTAGCGCGCTGAGAAAGCAGCTCGGTAATCGTTATCGCGATCACCAAACTCAGCTCGATGATGACTTTACCAAGCTTAATATTGCGAGCTTAGCGCAATGTGATGAGACGCAACAAGCGATGTTGGCGCTGTTAGAGGCGTGGCAGAAGCAGGCAGAGCCAGTGGTGAAGGAAATTTTGACATTAGAAAAGTCAGGTTCACTTAATTTGAGTATACAATCATTACTCGGCTCTCTTTTGCATATGCATAACAACCGTATGTTTAAAGCTTATGGTCGAGAACAGGAATTTGTTATTCATGATATGTTGAGACGAAAGTACTTCTCTGAGTCTAAAGTTTCTTAGAGAATGAAAAAGGTTGGCTTGGTTGCCAACCTTTTTCATTTATGAGTTATGCTGACACTTTATTTTGCATTTTCTCACCAACAAGTTTTGGTAATACTCGCTCAATGAACTGTTGAAGTGGCTTAACGTGCGCTTCTACGTCAGTCCAGTCCGCTTCTAGGTCCTCAATAATATGATGAGTCTCTATTACTTCACCCTGATAGCAAAGTTCAATGATGGGGTGTAAGAATTTACTTAACTCCGCATCAGTCGCGTTGTCTTTATGCACTCGAACCTGATTGAACGGGTCACCTTCAATTGGTGCACCAAAGTCTAATGCTATCTGCAAATGATAGTGATCACCTAGATGAGCATGGAGGTACGGACTCGGCAAGTGTTTATAATATTGTGCCATACCGCTCTTTGATACCGTAACTGCATCCACCATGAAGCCATGCTGTTGCCATAGCGCGCTTGTCTCATTGATACGGTTCAGGATTGCACTGCCGATTGCTTCTGGCGTACCTAAGTGTTGGTCGCATGCAAGCGTAGTATTATGATGCTTTTGTTTTAGCATCTCGACTAAGGCGCGGCTATTATATCTAAAGCCGTGAATAAAGCCTGAGGTCGACTTACGATATTTGGTGGATTGTGTCAGCGTGCCGGCAAAATACAGGCCTTTTACATTGATGGATTCAAAGCTGCAATCTAGAGATGGGAAGCGGCCTTCAATCATGAGATCAGGTTTTGCACTATCGGCAAAAATACTACTGTCCATGGCAAATCCAGTACAACAAATGATCTCATCATACTCTATGGTTTCTTGCTCACCATTAGCATGAGCATAACTAAAGTGCACGATAAAACGGTTGTCTTGTTTCTCAATACGCTTAATGTCGGCGTCTAAGATAGCGTTTTGCGACTTCAGTTGATATGTATCTAGAATATTGTTGTTTACTGCACGTAGGTCGCCAACATAGTGGGTCTTCCATGCCATATCTAAAGGATTTGGACTACAAACGTGGATTAGGCTGGTGGCAGGGATAAGGTGATCAGCCGTTTCGAAAGCTGAGTTTCCTTTACCGATAACAAGTACGCGTTTGTTTTCATATGGTGCCAAATCAATATTTAAGTCTGAGTATTGTGTAACTAGCTCTATTCCTTCGATCTTCGGAATATAAGGCTTAGGGACACCAGTGCTGACGATGACGCGGGCTGCTGTATATTGTTCATTATGAGTTGTGGTCACAACGAAGTGATCGGCAATCTTTTCGACGGACTTAACACGCTGGTTATAAGCAACATTTAGCTGATTTTGGTCAACATAATGGTTGAGGTATTTGACTAAGTTATCAGCACTTGGGAAAAAGTCGCGGTCAAAACTGGAAAAGTTGAGGCTGTAGTCATCAGTTAAAATGGAGTTCCAATCGTGTCTTAAGTTGAATTCAGGGTTTGTTGAACCGGTAAATACTTTATTAATTGAAATCAGTTTCCGGTGAATTGGGAATGTTTCAAAAAAACACCCTGCGCGCTGACCTGACTCCAACATGAGGTAGGACAAGCCACTTTGTTTTAGGTGGTAAGCGGTTTGGACTCCAGCTGGGCCTGCGCCAATAATAAGATAATCAAGCATGTTCGTTGTTCCTTGTTGGTGTTGGTGCTGCAACAACTACTCTAGACAGGGTAACGTTCCCCGCTTTCCCTATTGCAGTTATGATATTAATTTGTTGTATAATTGTTGTTTTAAATTGTGTATTAATTGTGTATTTGCAATGTTTTTTTACCAACTGGGCGGTAACACGAATTCCAGTATGTATTTTTAGGGAGGGAGTCGTAGATAGTGCAACTAAGGCAAGCAATGACTAAAAGCTAATAGTCGGTAATAGGTATTAGCTATGTACTATCTAGAGATATTCTTCAGTTTAGTGACTTAAGAATGCTCTCTTTGACTAAGCTGACTTACCTGCGGACGAGAGCAAATACCAAATAATAAGAGAACTTTGATATACCTTGAATTTGTTTAGTAGCAATATGTAAGTAGGGCTTGAAGTAGCATCCGGACTTACAGGAGCTAAGTAAAGCTAAAAGGTTATTTAGAGCGTATAATTAGAGGAATTACAAATCTGTTACCTAATGACCTGATGGTCTTTAGGTAACAGGTTTCGTTCTTTACCTTGTGTGTCTACTAGCTTGAAAAGCACTACTATCCCGCCAATAAAACTAAAAATTAGCATATTTTGCGAAAACTTTTTTATAAATATTATCGTCAATAGCCATCTAAGAAATCATATTAAACATTATCTTCATCCATAATAAAGCTATAAATATCATTTTCTTATTTGTTTCTAAGGATTGATAATTACTGCTTTTTACACTTTGTTTGTACTCTGGAGTGGGACGGTTGAGCTGAAAGGTTGACTGAGACTATAACTACGAAGAAAAAACATAAAAGGTGTAGACATCATGCTTAAATTGAAATTTATAAAAAGAAATCTAAAAGAATTAAATGATAAAGGTCACTTTAATAAGTCTTTAACCAAAAAAGTTGTAGGCGGTAATACGGATGGTATTGTGACTACCACACATAGTGTCGCCGATCCAGAACCTAAACTTTAGAATTGTTAGTAATGAATGTAGGAAAGGCATTATTAGGGTGCTTCACTACATATTCTTTAATGATCTCTGCTTCTACTTCACCATCTTTTACTATTGAAGTAGAGCCTCCAAGAGTTGAACTCGTGTATGCATATGAAAATGCGATTGCTTTTGAGTTTCTAGCTTCGGAAAATGTAGAAGTTTTTGAAGGAGATATTTTAATTAAGTATATCAATGAAAAAAATGAAGAAAAAAAAATATTAGCCACATCATCCAGCTTAGTTAATTGGATAAGAAAGCATAGCTTTGATCAACAAGGGTTCAGCTCTGGTGATTTACTTATGAAATTGAAGAGTAGGACGATTTATGGTGTTATCAGGATGCCTGGCGATACTGATGAAGGTTTCAAGGTTGGACAATTAGTAACACTATGTAATAGAGGGGTATCTGCGAAAATTATTATCCAGAGCAAAGAAAAAGGAAGCTATACGTTTGTAGCTAATGATGTGTCATTTGAGTGGCAATCAAAAATCGACATCAATATTATGGATAATAATCATGGTTGTATGTAGTTTTTTTGTTGCGTGTGTTGGTATTGTGTTTCATTTTTGTAGTTGTTTTTTTTAAGTTTTATTTATTTTCGCTATGTGATTGTTGAGTTATTGTACTTATTGAGTAGAATGATTAAGTAGATCTTTATAGCTAAAAGTAAATAATGAACGAAGTTAGTTTTTCAAGGAAAGTTAGAGAAGTTCGATTTGGTGAATGGGTTTTGGATCCCAAGTCACAAAGAATATTTGATGGCGAAGTCTCCAGAGAATTGGAGCCTCTTATCTTTAAACTACTTTGTTATTTTATTGTTAATCATGAGTCGGTCGTAACAAGGCAAGACCTTGTTGAGAGTGTTTGGTGTCAGCGCTATGTAGATGATAATGCTATCAATCGCGCTATGTCTGAACTAAGAAAGATCTTACGTTCAAACAAGCAGCAAGGTATTGTGGTTAAAACGCACTACAGTAAAGGTTATAGCTTTTTCCTTGAGCCTGAAATCGTTTATTTCGAAAACACATCCGAGTCTTATCCTCACGATAGTACACCAAAAATCTTTCCCCCTCGTACGGCGTTTATTTTCTATTTTGTACTTGCCATGCTAATCACAAGTCTGATATTCGTTTTTATATCGTTTAAAACACGTGATGTAGATGTGAGAGAAGTTAGTGTTGATGAGAAAACAATTTCTTGGCTTGAAGGTAGTTACAACTCGATCATCATACACCCATCTGAACGATTTATTGCTTTTGAATTTACTCCTGAAGGGGAAGGGTTTTCTAGTGTTATCGTTAGAGACTTAGTGACAAACCAAGAAAATAAGCTTTCACATCAAGGTATTAATCTTTCTCCTTCAGGTTGGTCTTTAAAGTCTAGCGAGCTTTTCGTCAAAAAGATTAGAAACAGCCAATGTGAAATTTGGAAAGTTGACTTAGAGGATAAGGAAAAGTCTCAAAAGTTTATTATGAATTGCGATGAACGGCAGCGTGTAATGGCCGGAATAAGCGATGAAACAATAATATATTCTAAGTTTGGCTATAGAAATAATAATAACTTATCTACAGTTGTGATTAGAAATATAAAATCAGGTGATGAATACCAGATCACTTCTCCAAGTCTTAGCTCATTTGGAGATAACTTTCTTTACTTTGATGAACTGGGTAAAAAGGTATACTTTGAGCGAGTGCAGTTTGGTTTTACGGAATTAATGGTGACAGACATTGAAGGTACAGAGGTAACAAGCTTATATAAAACAGAAGGAAGAATATGGAGAGTGAGTTACGATAAAGAGAATGACTCAATATCGTGGTTTGATAATATCAATCAGGCTATAGTCTACTTTTCATTGAATAAGTTTTCTGTATCAAAAGTCGAAAAGTTAGATAAGAAAAGCGCTTACTCGCTCGCATACAATTTGAGTAATAACAAGATCATAGCTGTGAGTGTTCCATACTCTTTTGATATTTATGATTTCGATTTGCAAGAAAGGAAATTCAGTCCTCTCTACGTGAGTAGCGAAGATGAATTTAAGGCGATCTACAAAGGTGAATTCAATGCTTACCTTAAGAAACACGGTAATGGGTCTAAAGAATTAATACTTACAGGTTCTGGAATTGACAGTGAGGAACCTTGGATGGTAGGAAATATTTTAGACTTTGATCTTGCTGAGAAATCAAAAACGGCGCTCTTCCTATATAAGGATTCATTTAAGGTCTATGACCTAATAACTCGAGAATTGCGAGCTGAAGTTACACTAAAAAACTACCCAATAAGTATTGGATTTAAATCTGAAAATGTTGTTTTTGGCTTAATAAAGAATGACAAATTGAGACAGAACCAAGCATTTCTCTATGACCTAAATGCTATGAAAATGATTCTTTTACCGTTAGACAAGGTGAGCTGGTTTGCCCCCTATAAAAATGGAAGTTATATATATGTCGATGTTGAAGGAAGTGTCTGGGTTAAAGAGAGTGATGGGAGTACTAAAAATGTAGCCAACATAACAAAAAGCTATTTTATAGATTCCTTTGCATTAAGAGAGGGTGAGCTATTTCACTCGGACGGAAAGAACATATTCAAATATAGATTTGAATTGGGTGATTTTAAACCTGAGCTCATAACATCCGAATTACCTAATAATATGTTTATTAATGATATATATATACTTCAGGGAAGTTCAAAGCTAGTTTTAGATACCGTCAGTATATCTTCAAATTCACTAATTTATGCAGATACTAATCGATGAGTATGTAACTCCACCCAATTTAGTACAGCTATTTCGTAGAATTTTATGCAGCCTCAAGATAGCCAATTGGTGTCATATTGACCACGATTCATTATGTTGTGTCGGTGCACTTAATGGTTCAGGTGTTCTTGTTGGAGCACGGCGCTTCCCCTTACGTCTCAAGTTTAGTTTTAGCATGTTGTAAACGCGTTCAACACGCTTTTTATTTTATTGCGAAGCCTTTTGAATAGCTTAGGCAGCCCCCACCTAGGATGGCACTCTACCAGCGCAAGTAATGCATCGATAACTTCATCATCTAACGGCCGTTTATGTTTGTAATAAAAAGCTGAGCGGCTTAGCCCTGCCACTTCACAAGCAAATGCGACGCTGACGTTAAATTGAGCTCTTAAATGCTCAACCCAAGCTCTGCGCCTACTTGTATTTACAGCTTTTTTGCGATGATATCCTCAAGCATCGAGTGCTTTAGGCTAAGCGTTGCAAACATATCTTTTAGCTTACGATTTTCTTCTTCAAGCTCTTTGAGGCGTTTAATATCAGACGCTTCCATACCCATCATGCTATGTATCATTACATTCTTTAAACAGCGAATCTCATTCGTGAGACATTAATTAGAGCTTATCATCACAGTGTGTTCTGGAAATATTAGGCTATATGCAAATAAACAAACACAAAAGAAGGCGCAATATTATTGAAATTGATTGGTAATTAAGCTGTGCATAAAGCCAGCAAGCTCAGACTGATTCGTTTATTATAATTTTGCGGTCAGTCAGGCTTGTCGGAATTATATGAGTGAGTACTTTTACCTAGTTTAAATTGACACACTCAGAGCGCTTTAAGCTAGGTCAGTTATAAAGTTTTGTGTATCAAATTCTTTATGCAAATCGGTATCAAGTAACCCTTGTATTGCACTGGAACTAATAAAAACACCATCTAAGCCGTTTGCTTGTCCCTTAGAGTAGCCATGACTATATGCCCACTTGATTAGCTGATACTCTCTGCTTGAAAGTGTATGATTAGATGTTTTTTCTATTGTATTTTGTTTCATGAGTAACCTACTTTGCTGTTGAGCTTTAACATGAAGTACGGCTCGATGTTGAAGTTGTGTGCCTATATATTATCTTTAAGGTTACAGAGGAAAAGTTTTATTTGGTACTTATGAATTCTTATCTACCCTAGCAAATGTTTAAGTTTAAAATTTTGATTTTTAAGCTTTTATTTTTATTTTTTGATTTTTGGTGGGAGCGTGGGAAATTAGTGTGGGGCGTTAGTGTCAATTTGTATCGTAGTAATTATTTTACTAAAAGATACTAAACCCTTTTAAGTTGCAATATAATGACACACTTTACTCTTATCCTTAGATAGCATCTGAGCTATTAAATTTTATAGGGAGCGTGCCTTACAGGCGTGCAACCTGTTTGTTGTACCTAAATATTAATACGGAGTCATCTGGAATTATGGCTGAAAACCTTGAACAGCTTCTACTTGCGACACTGAATAACAAAGAGTTTCTGCATAGTGAATCATTTGAGTATAAATCACTTTTTCTCAGCTCGGTTACTCCGGACATTTCCAACGCTAGGTTTATGCCATGTATTTTTATTGAAGATGAACATGCAAAACAGTTTATATCGAGAGCGATATCTAAGCGTAAGCTATGTGATCTATACAACGGGGAGAACTATGTTCTTGTTGGTAAATCTTGCATCATAAATTGTCTTAAATATGGCTCAAGTGAATGGAAAAAGGCGAATACAACAATTGAGTCAATCGTTGAGCTTGGAGAAAATATAGCTGTTTCTGAAATGATCCAAGTGCCTACGGTATACCCTATCGATGATGGAAAGTATCAGATACTAACTGGGCACAGACGCTTTTTTGCACTGGTTTTCGCTTATGGGTTTGGCCATGTTGCTCAGTTTAAAGTCTATGCGCGCAAGCCTATACTCTCAAAAGTTAAACAGTTTCAAGAAAATGCTAGTAGAGAGGATCTTCCTCAATACGGTAAGCTTCAAGCATTTTTAGCTGCGATGATGGAAGTGGACTATTTGGATCAAGCTCGCCTTAAAATTGGTGAAAAGCGAATTACAGTTAGGGAAAAGGCAAAATATCTTGGTATTTCTTTTGGGGCTTTTGATAACTACAATGTTTTAACAAGGTACCCAGAGGTCATTCGAGCATACGAAAATGGATTAAGCTTTTCTTTTGTAAAAGTAAAAAAGATCGTTTTGAAAATTGAAAATGATTACAAGGTCCAACACGATAAAAAAGTATTGAATATTGGTGACCGAAAAGCGATTGGTGCAAAAATCTCAGATGCACTAGAGGGGAAAGCTGCCACTAGTATTAAAAAACAGAACTACATTATTAAGAATATCTCTTCGAGTTCATTGCTTAAAAAGCTTTTATTTACTGATATTTCTGAATTAGACCTTGGTGTTGATTGGGAAAATATAAACTGGGAAGATCGGGCTCAAGTGACTACTTTAATCGCTGAAGTAATTGAATTTTTAGATAATAATTAATGTTATAGGTAAAGCATATTTGGTGTAATGCTATCTCGCACTTTTTTGTTGCGTTATAAAGTCACATTTGATGTTTGAATGGATTCACGTAATTTTCCTTAGTTTTTTTGTAGCTCAAGCAATTTAGCTATTACCGTCTATATTAGACACTGCCCCACAGAGGGGGATTGACTAGCTACGCAAATCTTAGTATTGAGTTTTATACTGAGTGAGACACAATCAACGGAAATAAAAATGATGAAAAAATTCGGGCTCGCCATATTGGTGGTATTCAGTACGCTATCTTGGGCTAATGAAAAATTAAATGAAGAACTCTCGGTGTTTACACCTTATCTTGGTACTTGGCAATCGAACTTTGACGTGCCTTCAGATAAGCCAAAGATGCAGGATGTCAGTCACTGGGAGCGAGCTTTAAATGGCACAGCCGTTCGTACCTTACATTCAATCAACGATGGCATGTACGGCGGAGAGTCATTAATTTTCTGGGATAAAAGTAAAAACAGTCTAGTGTTTTACTATTTTACGACGGCTGGGTTTTACACCCAAGGAACAATGGAAGTCCTGAACCAGAGCGAGTTTGTGGCATACGAAGAGGTTATCAATAACAAAGATGGTATTACAAAGGTGAAATCAACCAGTAAGTTTGAGAGTGGTCAATTTACGGTGTCGACGCAATACTTGAAAAACGGCGAGTGGACTGAACCTGAGTCGCGCATTTATACAAAAAGCGACAAAAAAGTTAAATTTAAGTAAGCCTTAAAGTGCCTCCTTAGAGGCACTGAACTGTGTTATTTACTCTCGATTAGTAAATATCAGGGCAAGTATGGCGACCACACGTATTGGCAACACAATGCGTTAGCCTGTCTTGGCTGAAACGAAGCGCGCCGCCTGCAACCTGTGGAGTCATTACTGCTGGAACAGTTTGCTTGTCAGCTGATAGGGCTTTGATTTTCTTCTTGTTTAACGATAATTTCATTTCAGTATTCCTTCTAAATTATAGGCTCTGATTGAGCTCATTATATTGTAGTTATGTCATCTGATTTATTCTTCAGTGAACAAAAAAGTAACACAACAACTAAGCTAAAACATATTTATTACTTTTTCAACATTTTGCTATTAATTACATTTTCTCAATGTTTCTTTTGCGGCTGATAATGGTGATAGAGATGCTAAGAACTAAGTAGGGCTTAGCATCACATGTTGATCTTATTCGTTATTTTTTCTCTAAACTCAAAGCTCGTCCTTTGCGATCAGAGTTTGGGTGCACCGCTCTAAGCGCCTGTACTTGATTAAGTGAGGCATTGAAGGGCACCCAGTTGCCGTTTTCAAGCTGTGCTTCGATAACAAAACCCGGAATGGCGGTAAAAGCGTCAAGCTTTGCTCCAGATAGCTGTTTTGCGGCGACGACAGGAATGCGAAATTCAATTCCGGCTTGTGCTAATTTAGGTAGCTCTTGATTGCCCAAAATAGCCACGAATCGTTGCCAATCAGCTTCACGTTGCGCCTGTAACTTAGCCGTAAAATATCCGCTAGATTGGCTGTATATACGACCGGCTTGGTAGGGTAATTCCCACTCGGCATGGTGCCATGCACGCTCTGCAAGGGCCAATAGCCGTGGATAAAGCATGTATTCGGCTTGTGCATCACTGCGCAGCATTTCACTCCATAAGTGCCCTTGGAGCCCTGCAAACTTAACCCCCTTGTTTAGAGATGAGTCGCTGTCGTTGGCTATGTAGGCGTGGTTATTGGTATTTTTCCAGATCTCTGCATGCGCTGGGAGGTTGTCTGGCATAAATTCAAACATCTTTTTGCTTTCGATAGCACGGCTTGCCCAGTGATTACCACGCTCTTCTGGGTGAGATTGATATGGAAAGTCAAAGTAGGTTACATCAGGGCTAGACAAGACAACCTGCCAGCCCTGATTGGCGAAGCGATGCGCGACCGCGTGCCCGTTTTCGCTTAATGTCGCCCAAGCATTGCTCTGTACGTTTGCTGGCATATTTGCAGCACGTACATCACCTAAACCGTCGCTCCACCCTGCAACCTGTATTCCTTTCTTATCTAGCAGCTTTGCGATCCGTTCAATGAAGTAACCGTTAAAGTTGGTAAAATCTTTCACGCTTGCCTGCAATTTTTTACAAGCCGGCGATTCTAGCCAAGCACCTGCGGTTTCATCTGCACCTATATGGTAAGTGTTGAGTGGTACACCTGCACGGTCATGCAGTACTTTTACTTCACTTAATACTTTGTCGATAAAGGTATAAGTGTTTGCAATACAGACATTTAGCGTGTTGTCGTTGTAATGTTGAATGGAGCTGTAACGCGTCTTGTCAGCAGCTTCTACTAATCGATATTGCTGTGCATCCTCAGGTGTGCCTTGTGCCATCAGCTTTTTATATCGCGCCTCCATGGCGATGATTGCAGCGCGTGAGTGACCTGGCATATCTAATGAGGGTAACACCTCGATATGATGCGCCTTGGCATAGCGCAGGATCTCAATATAATCCTCTGCAGAGTAAAAGCCATTCACTTGCGCGTTTTTATCATTCCCAGCGCCTAATTGCGGCAATAGGCAGCGAGTTTCGGTCAAATCAAAGCAGCGATAAGCGCCGACAGAGGTAAGTTCATCAAGACCATCGATGGCCAAGCGCCAGCCTTCATCATCCGCTAAATGAAGGTGCAGTTTATTTAGCTTATATGCCGCCATCTGTTCAATGGTTTGTAAAATAAAGGCTTTGGAGCGGAAGTTGCGGGCAACATCGACGTGTAAACCACGAAAGTCATACCTTGGTGTATCAATAATATCCACCATGGGAATACTTAAATCATTAATATCCAACAGTCCAGCAAGGCTTTGTAGCGCATAAAATGCAGCTGCGCTGTTATTGGCTTGGATTGAGATATTATTTTCGGCGACCGTCAGTTGATAATGTGGACTTGATTGCTTATTTGGCTTTACAGCGACATTAACTACAAGTCCGTCCTTGGTGCTTTTTACCCCGAGGGTATTGAGTCGCTGTTGTGCCATGGTGATAGCATCAGCTGAAATACCTGAAAGTTGCAGATTAATTCCGGCTGCTAGATTGAGTCGTTTATCGGACAGCACTGTCAGTTGTTTAGGTTTTGGTATCAGCCCAATTGCAGCATCAAGTGTTGGCTGCACTTGATGTTGATATAAGTATTCACTACCCATCCACGGGGTGTCATCTTTACTGCTGGTTTGCAGCTGGTTGAGCGTACCAAATGGCGTCAGATAAGGTTGTAGTTCAAGTCCTGTGTCGTTATCGCGCTGGGTTTGCGTGCTTTTGATCACTTGTGGGGTGAGCTTAAGCTGCGCGTCCGTTACAACATAATTTGGCATAAATTCTGAGCGTGTAACCTGAGAGTCCTTGGTATAAAAGCGCACGGTAGTGGGGGCACTTGAAAACCCACTAAACCCTGCCGCAGGCGTGATTTTGTGAATATCACCATTGATATGGGTAATGGCAAAGTTATCGCCCTCAACATGGTAAATCGGCATCAGTTGGCTAAAAAAGATAGCAAAGTCATTATTTGCCTTGGTATTTTCTGTAGCTACGCTAAAACTCAGCTCTGAGTAATAGCACTTTTGTTGTGCCTTGGGGCAGGTGCTAGGCTTGCTATCAAGCAAGGTGTACTTTACATCAAGATTTTGGCTCAACCAGTTTACAGCGGTTTGGTCGAGCGCATAAAGGGGTGACGACACCCCAAAAAGTAGGGCCATAAGCCGATTAAACTTCATTGGCTAGTTCCTTGTTATCATGGTTAATTTTATTGTGTTGAAACAATCCGTATGCCCCTAAAAGTGGCGCGTGATTTAAGGTGCTTGGAATGACACGAACGGATTGATATAAAACATTGCCAAGCAACTGCTGCATCTTGGCTTCAAGTGCAGCGTTAAAATAGTCATATGAATGCGTCACGGAGCCGCCAAGTACAATGACATCTGGATTCAGCACCATGACTACTTGCGCGAGTGCATGACCAACGTGACTGCCAAAAGTCTCAAATTGTTGTTGTGCAAATGGGTCGCCACTGCGTGCTTGCTCGGCCAACCACCTCCCTTCAATTCCTTGTCTCCCAAAGAACTGTCCTGACGCATAATCTTCAATAACTCCATCAAGATAGCTTAAGTTTCCTAGCTCTCCTGCAGCACTATGGTTACCCGTATATAAATTACCGTTAAAGACAAAACCGGCACCAATACCTGTGCCAAGGCATACGCCAATTAGGTTGTTGGCATGGTGGCCACCATATAAGTATTCACCAAATGCAAAGCAGTTTGCGTCATTATGGACAACAACGGGCAAAGAAAAGTGCTGTTCTAACAATTGCTTCAGAGGCACATTTTGCCAATGAGGAATATTTTGTGTTGTCAGCACGGTGCCGCTGCACACATCCAGTGTGCTTGGTACGCCAATCGCAATACCGGTTGTTTCGGCTGTTAGGTTTTCTTCGATTAAACGGATAACAAAGGCATTAACTTGGTCTAAGTTGGCCTGACTAGGCACCGCATACTGGCGTACCTGCTCGACCTGAGTGTGGGCAACCGAAGCCACAAGGGCTTTGGTGCCACCCAAGTCAATACATAACAAAGAGTGATTCATCGTAATTTAACTATTTTCATTTAGAGGTTGAGACAGCGTCTTTTGACTATTGCCAAAAGTTTTATTTTTAATTAAAGGATTAGCCCATACACCAACACTCAGAATATAGCTAAGTGGCAGTAGTAACAGCAGGGCAGCAAGTTGTAAGTTGTTACTCAATTCAGCCGCAAAACCTATGATGGGAGACATAAAAGCACCGCCAATGATCCCGGTACATAAAATTCCCGTGATTGCGCCATGGCCGGTTTTGAATGAATTTAATGCCAGAGCAAAGATGACCGACCACATAATGGAGAGGAAGAATCCCACAATTGGAAAAGCAATAAGCGCCACCGTAGTGCTACCGAATAACGCACTTAGGAGCGCGATGGCGGCGGCAGAGCTGAATAAAATCAAAAGCTTTTGCGCATCAATGAGTTTAAGTAGTGCCAGTCCAAGTAAACAGCCTAAGGTTAGGCATAACCAGAATTCGCTCACCACTTTTGCGCCTTCGGTGGCTGGGTCTAGGCCATGATATTGCTGCAAAAACACGGAAATGAGGTTAGCGATACCTTGTTCTAGCGCAACATAAGCGGCGATGGCGGCAAAAAATTTCAATACGGTTCTATCTTTAAAAAAACCGATACTTTGTGACCAGCTCAGCTGCTGCTTTTTCTGCTCGGGTACCGCGTTAAATGGCGTAAATTGCGAGAGTAATAGCATCACGACGCTTAGGATAGCGAATACCGCATAGATACTTAGCCAGGTTTTATCTGCTGGGATAACACCAGACAGCGCTCCGCCAAATCCCTCTGCGGTGGTGACTTGAGACTGTAGTTTGCTATACACCAGAGGCGCGAGTGTTGCTGCAGCACCAAACATCAACTGCGCAAACACTGAAAGCACGGCAAAGTGTTCTGAACCACCGCTAGCGCGTAATAGTGGATTGATAGCCACTTGCAGTAATGCCATGGCACAGCCGAGCATAAACAGTGCAACCATGGCAATGGCAAACGTTGGCATGAGCACAAAGGTCGTTGCGCCAATTGCAGCAAGGGTAAATGCGAGCTGCATAACGGTTTTTTCTCCAAAACGCTGAACTAGCAGTCCCGCTGGAATAGACATCACCCCATAAGCGATAAAAAAGACGAACGGGAAAAACCCCGCGAGCGTTAGGCCTATGCTGTAACTTTCTATTAATGCTGGAAAAATCGCGCCTAAAATATTGGTGATAAAGGACACCGTAAAAAAGGTTGCCAATACTAAGGCAATCACTAGGTAGCTTTTTTTCATGTTGTATTTCCACCTTCATTAGAGAGCGGGTGATGGCGTGGCGATCTCGCTTGTGGGCAGACAAACAAAAAGATCAAGGGGAATCTCACCACCACCCGCAATTGGGTTATGCACGAAACGCTTGTGCTCGCTGTAATTGTTCCAGTGCTGTTGTATGGGCAGTAAAATGCTCATCACTAAGCTTCGTAAGATAGGCCTTGGCCGCCTGTTCGATATGCTGTGGCGCTTGATCAAAGGGCATTTGGCAGGTGCTATCGCGATGATCCATGCCGCCAAGTAAGCAATACCAACTGGGACGAATATAGGGTGAGTGCATCCTGTGTTGGTTGAGCCAAGCATCAAAATCACCACCGCTACGCCAGTGTGTGAGCAGCTCATCGAGCTCGTTTAAGCTCAGTGCTGCGATTTTTGCATCTTGCCAATACGGTGAATCTGCGCGCTTGCTGGTGGCGTAATGTGCCAGTACATACTCTTTAATACCGAGCACCAGCTCTGACAGTTGTTGATTGATGGCTTGTGCCTCTAGCTGTTGCGAAAGCAGCCTATTCAATAACTCAATGCTATAACCTGTGACCATCAGCGCGGTGGCTTCGAGTGGTTCAATAAAGCTCTGCGCGAGACCAATAGCAAACACATTGCCTTCAACACTGCGTGCCATCATGCCCACTTTCATGGTGAGATGTGTGGCTTGTCCTTTATCGAGTTGCACGGCTTGACGCAGCTGAGCCTCAGCCTTTTCGGGGGTAGTATGTGCGCTGCTGTATACGTATCCATGTCCGGTTCTGCCTTGTAGCGGGATATGCCAGCGCCAGCCGCACGGCATCGCGATAGCAGAAGTGCTTGAAGGTAGCGGGTTTATTTTAGCGCCGGCAATCGCGACAGCTGAATCATTGAGTAACTGATCTGCAAAGGAAATAAAGGGCACTTCGAGCGTTTTCTCTATCAGCAGGGCGTTAAACCCTGAGGCATCGACGTAAAAATCGCTTTTCACCTGCTCACCCGACTCAAGTGTCAGTGCAATAATTTCTTTGGCATGATGCTGTACGCTACTCACCGTACTTTGAATATGCTTTACGCCTCGCGCTAGGCTAAATGCCCTTAACCAATCCGCAAGTTTTTGCGCATCAAAGTGATAGCCGTATTCAAGCGCCCTTGGTAATGGGCGCTGTGGCAGTGGTGCTTGTTGCTTGTCGGCCAGTACTGCCGCTAAAAAGTAATGTTCGGGCTTATCTATATATTCGTTACCACGACGTCTGGCGTTGGCGTTGACAAAGTAGACTTCCGCTGTTTTGGCATCCATTTCAGAGAAGAAGGGATGGAAATAGCTGCCATTGTCGCCATTCCAGTTATCAAAATAGATCCCGGTTTTATAGCTTGCTTGGCATGCGGGCATCCAATCGCGTTCTTTCACACCAAGACTTTGCATAAAAAGCTGCAAATGCGGCGTTGAGCCCTCGCCAACGCCAATTCTGCCAATACTCGATGACTCAATCACCGTAATTGATAAATTGGGTTGATGCTTTGCAAGGTAGGCTGCGCACATCCAACCGGCTGTACCGCCACCAAGGATGGTGAGTGACTGTATTGTTTTCATAGGCACATGAGTTTTCATAGGCAAATGACCCCAGCCGCAAGTGACTGGGGCTCCGAGGTTAGAACTTATAGCTGACGCCAAGGTAATAACGCGTACCAAATTCAATGGTGTTCTGCGTTAAGTTGTAGTTGGTGTCGTAAGATTGAATAACCTCATTGGTCAGGTTTACACCCTCTAAGCTGACATCCAGATTTTCCATTGCATGCCACACCAAAGATGCATCCCATTGTTGGTAGCTATCGTTGCGCACCGCTTGTGCTGCACCGACGCCAATCCATTCACTACGCCAGTTATAAGCGATACGTGCACTGAACTGCTCATTTTCGAAAAATAGCGAGCCGTTGAATGAGTTTTCAGATACTCCCGGCACCATTTCTTTTGCATTATCTGGTGTGGTGGTTTCACTATCCACGTAGGTGTAGTTAGTAATAAAGCCGAAGCCATTATCAAAGCTATGTTGAAGCTGCAGTTCTATCCCTGTTACGTCACCGTCTCCGTTACTACGTGGGCGTGTGACTCGGCATTGATCATACTTAGAAGGGTCGGTACCGCATCCGTCCACATATTCAATCGCTTCGGTAGAAAAGACAACGTTGTCAATTTTCTTCACAAAAACGGCTGCTGAGAGCAAGGAAGCTTCGGTAAAGTAATATTCGACGCCAATATCTGCTTGATCTGCTTCATAAGGTTTAAGGTTCGGGTTACCACCGGTGGCGGAACCAAAGTTGGCATCAATCGCTAGACCTGGTTTTAAGTCGTTATAATTAACTCGAGACATAACGCTGGAGGCGGCCGCACGGATGATAATATCGTCGCTGTAGTCATAAGCGAAGTTGATGCTCGGTAGCCAGTTGTCGTAGTCAACCGTTTCATCGAACACCGTGTTATCAACATAGCCGCTGGACTGCTGTTCTGTATCCACATAGCGTAAGCCGATATTACCGCGGAAGTTTTCACCGCTGAATTCACTTTGCACATAGATAGCGAGCATATCTTCTTCGACATTGTAGGTTTTACCAAAATCTTGCTGCTCAATTAATTCACCCGCCTCATACTTACCAGTGATAAAATCCCACCACTTATCTTCATCGAGCTTGGCGTATGAATTAAGAATATGTCCGCCCGTTTGCGAATGAAGATTGGTAAAAATACCATCACTCCAGTTAGCTAAGCTATTACCATCAGGGACAAAACCAACAACATCCGCTGGATTTCTTTGTATTGCGATACGTGCAAATTCGTTTTTATTAACCTTCACACCCGCTTTGATGTTCTTGAAGTAATCATGCTCTAGCATCCACTTGATATCGGCTTGTGCATAACTCACTTCATGCTCTTGGACCGTAGTTTGGAAGTTTGATTCCTGAGCAAATTTGAGCTGTGAGGCATCGGTTGGGTCTAGCGAATCAAACCAAATTTGATAAGGACCGGATGCATCGTAAGTAAAGCCGCCATCAGTACTATTTTGACCGTTAGGGAAGGCAGGATCGCCAATTTTTCCACCCTCATCCGTTGCCGGGATCCACCAACTTGAGGAACCAAACTGTGTACCACCATCAGATGTTGAGCGACCAATAACACCGCTAATCTCGAAAGTATCACCGACGTATTTACCACTGAAGTTTAAGGCATCGACTTTCATGTTTACGGCGTTACGAACAGTGGGGTTGTATATAATGTTCGCGTAAGCTGGCAAAATACGCGCCCGCTGTGTACCGCCCGCTGCGTTGTTTTGTACATCAACAGCACCTGCACCACGGGCACTTACAGTAAGGAAGTTATGGTTTACATGTGGGTTGTCAAACTCAAAGCGAAAGTAGTCTACCGCAAATTCGGTGTTATCGCTTGGCGCAAATTGCGCCGTGAGTTGCGCGCTGGTGCGCTCGCGTTCAGCTCTAAATGCTTGTGAGCCGATTGCCCAAGCGCCCACTGTAGATGCTTGTCCCGTGTCTTGATCCGCCGCAAAATATTCATAGTAGCCACCAATGGACTCAATAACGTGACGGCCTGAAGTCAGGTTTTCAATAGAGTATGCTGCGAGCACACCAAATTTTTCATCGTCACTTTTCCAGCTGCCTAAAAATGAGCCACTTATATCATTTTCATCATACAAGGTAGAGCGGCCCATTTCTGCTGACACCATGTAAGTGTGTGCATCTAAGTCCAGTGGTTTGCGCGTGACAAGATTCACTGTACCACCCAGCGCACCTTCTTCAAGGTTTGCTTCAGGCGTTTTGTAGACGTTAACTGCCGAAACTTGCTCTGCTGATAACAGCTCCATGTTAAAAGTACGCGTCGATGGACCCAAATCATACCAATCGGTACTGGCGACCGATTGGCCATTTAATAAAATACGCGATTGCTCGGGCGCGGTACCACGGATAGTAACACCACTTACTTCACCATATTGGCGGTCGACTGTAACCCCAGAAATACGCTGTAGCGCATCACCAATGTTTTTGTCGGGAAACTTACCAATATCTTCCGAGGTGATAGCATCAACAATACCATCTGCAAAGCGCTTGGTGTTCATTGAAGCTTCAAGCGAGCGGCGAATGCCTCTTACTTCAATCACTTCGACTTTTTCTGTTGCGCTTTGTTCTTCGGCTAATGCTGATGGTGCCGCGGTGAGTAAAAGGGGTGATAAGGTACTTGCTGTCACGATGGCGGCAAGTTTATTCAATTTAAATTGCTTCAACTTAGTTGTTTTCATTGTTCTGCCCATTGTTCCTATTTGTTGTTGGCAGAAGCTAGGGTATCGCCTTGGGTGTTTTTTAAGCGGTATATTTCTATCTACTAATGATACTTTTCACGCTTAAATGAGCGTAATTTGACAAAAATACTTCACTGCACTTCAGGCTGTCGCTATATTTCGATAGATTAATATTGTTGAGTGATTGAATTTGCATGGTGTGCAACTAGGTGTAACGAGTAGTTGTTTTAAAATTTATAACATGCCGATTTTAAATAAGTTTATTAATGTAAAAGGAAATTGCTATGCGAGCGATGTACGAGAAAGTACTGCCATCTCCCGGGTGCTCATGGCGTTATTGCCTGTATCAATTGCCCGAAATTCCCTTTAATTGGCATTATCATCCGGAATATGAGATCTGTTTGACGCTCAACAGTGTCGGTGTATGTCATGTGGGTGATCATATCGCCCCTTACGAAGACTTAGATTTGGTGATCCTAGGTCCTGACTTACCACATACTTGGCAGTCAAAACCGAATCCGGATCACTCCGCTCACGTTGTCCATGTTGCACAAATACCCGCACACTGGTTGGAGTCTTTAGTGGCTCAGCATCCTGAATTACATGGCTTATCTGAATTGTTAAATGCAGCGCGCCGTGGCGTCAAATTTCCTGTGGAAATCGCAAGGCAAGCGAAAAAATGGTTTGAGCAAATCGCGGATGCCGAGCCGTTAATGCGCTTTGTGCTTTTGCTCGAAATGTTAACGCGGATGACGACATCGAACTATCAACATTTAGCCAGTAGCGGCTTTCGCTTTGACGCCCGCCATGATCCCGCGAAAGACAAGTTCGACCGGGTTATTGCCTATATATATGACAATTACACCGACAAATTAAGCGCCGATGAGCTTGCACAGCAAGTGCACATGAGCACTAATCACTTTCATCGTTTCTTTAAAAAGCGCACGGAGCGTACTGTGACGGAATTTATCAATCAGCTGCGTATTGCCAAGGCCTGTAAACTATTAATTAGCTCCGCCTCTCCCATTAGTGTGATATCGGATCAATGTGGTTTTAATAATATTTCTAATTTTAATCGTCGTTTTCAAGCGTTGAAGGCGTGTACGCCCAGTGAGTTTCGTGCACGGCTGCACCAAAAAGCATTGTATTGAGTTGGACGTGAGCCTGTTTATTGTGCTTTTTAATCAAAACTTCACTTCAAACCGTGAATATTTCGTAATGCTATGATATTCATGCTTATTCCTAAATATTCAACTTGGTATTTATCAAGGAATTGCCAAGAATGTGCCGGGTCGCAACAATAATAAACGAGGATGACCGTGATGACACTAGGACACTTTATTAAACAGATCCGTACACAGAAAGGCTTAAGCCAACCCCAGTTAGCTGAGCAAATGTGTGTTGAGCAAAGCTATTTATCTAAACTAGAAAACGACAAATCCGTGCCTTCTAACGAGGTATTTAGAAAGTTACTAACGGCGCTCAATTTATCCTTAGATGAGTGTATGCAAACCCTTTCAACACAAGGGAAGCGTGAAGAATTAAGCCAAATTCCAGATATAGAGTATTGGTATAAGCAACATCAACAATCAAAACAAAAGCAATTTAAGCAACTTACGATATTAGCTATTTTGCTAGTGTCTCTCGGTGTCGGGTTATTTTGGAGTGGTTATAAACAGATATTTTTTAGTGAAAAACTGTTTGAATATGAATCTCAAGGTGTATTGCAAGCCGGTGAGCCCGTCGAGCTATATAGAAAGTGGCGCTTTCTCCTTGTTCCTCATAGTAGGAATAGCGATATTGAATTTGTGGAGCAAGTTAAGCTTGCCATGGCGAAACGTTTAGACAAAAAAACGGTATTTTTCTCAGACTATAGGGGAAGCGCTTATACCGAAACGGTAACCGATGGTAGAAGGCATTATCGTTTTCAAGGCCCTAAATTTAGTGAGCGTGTAGAAAACGCCTGGCTGCAATTTGTTGGCTTATTATGCTTCTCTGCTGGGGTTATGCTAACTTTAGTAGGCAAACGGTTAGTTAAGCCTTAGTTTATTAAACCTTAAGGTAAAGGTGTAAGATGCAAAAGCGATTGTTTTTTGGTATTGGCATGGATGACGACGTTCGAGCGCATATCGGTCAGTGGCTGGTGGATAGCGTGAGTGCCAGTAAAGCCAATACACAACCAAGTAATTGGCATCTTACACTGGCGTTTCTTGCTATGGTAGAAGAGTCACAAGTAGCCGAGCTTTGTGATTTTGCTAGTAGTTTATCGGTGCCTAAATTTACACTCACCTTTGGTGACTATGGCTACTGGCAGCACAATGGCATTTTTTACTTAAAGCCCGAACAAAAACCACAAGCTTTGCTTGATTTAGCCAATCCACTGCGTGCTTTTGGGGAAAAATGCGACCTCTATCACAACCCGCATCCGTTCTCACCACATATCACGCTAGTTAGAAATTGTAAGCCAGAGCCGAGTGTTACGAAGCCCATTACGCCTTTCTCACTCACGGTAAAGAAATTTCATCTATATCACTCTCACCGCAATGAGCGTGGCTTGATCTACGACCCTATCGAGTCCTTTTTTCTGAGCTGAACTTTAGGACAGCCAGCGCTTTAGCTTTTTAACCAAAGTTTCGAACCAAGTCAGTTGATAGCGTTTGTATTTCTCGCACTTGAGGAATAGCTTTTTGGTGGCTTCGTTTCGTGCTGGGCTAATATGTAAGCGGCTACACTCTTTACTTGCGCTGTGCCAATCTTGTGCGCTGACGGCTTTAATCAAATTAGGAAAAGCCAAAAATAACTTACTGGTACCAAGGTTGTAAGCCATATCCAACAGCGCAATCTTAGCGGGCGTCGGTAATAGCTGATAAGGAATGCTGCCAGTTTCTTGCTTGGCAAGAAAATGAATGAGGTACTGTTCAAATTCTTTGATTTGCTCTATGAGACATTTTTTAGACGCTTTTGGTGGCAAGGTAAGCTCGGTATATTGTGCATACCAAGAAGCCTTGTAGCCGCTGGGTTTGCCCTTAATATTACGGTATTCATCGCGCTTTTGTTGCAAGGTGGCAGACCGTTTAGAGCGCCTATCCCGCATTGGTAACTGGCAAAATTGCTCAACACTTTGCATATGAAAACCAACACCAATCGTCGGATTGGCATTCACATCTAGGTACAAATGCAGTACCTCGCCCTCAAATTGCAATAGATGCTGTATTACTCGTTGGTAGAATTTATCTGCGTCGTTGAACAACTAGGTACCTCAGTGATCACTGCTTTTTCGTTCGTGGTATAGCACTGTTTTAGTATAGAACAGTAGCAGGCCTCTGCCTTAAAAACCGATTTATGGGCGTCGATTTTATCCCATAATCCACGATTAAAATTGCTTTTTGGCATGGTAAAAATGTTGAAAGTGTCGCCATCTGCCAGCAAAATCTTTTGTGGTGCACTGGAAACATACCAGCCAAACTTTTTTAGATAATTGATATTCGATTCTTCATTTTGAGCATCACTAAGCGCTGCTTGATAGGCGTTAAGGTTGCAACATGCATCCATAAGTTCGGTAACATCAAAATACGCTTCGCCATCCAATTCATACTTGATGTAATGAATGATTGCAGGGCCGGTCCCCGAATTGCGAATATCGACTCTAATCGTTGCTTGAGTCGACTCTAAATCAAAGTTGCTATAGCTGAATTGTAGCCATGGCCAAGTTTCAGTTTTTAGCTGCTTTTCGGCTGCGGAAACTTGCTCTTGAGCAGCCTTGGCTTGCAGGTAAGTGGCGTAAAACGATGCCGCTGAAATAAACATCGCACATAGGGCTAAAATGGTGTTCATTTTAGAGCGAGAGAGTTTAAAGGAGCCCCTTGAGTGTCTTGAGTTGTGTGGCTGTAGCCGAGCAGACTTTGCTGCCTGCGTTTCGGCTACATTTTCAGAGGGTAAGTTATTATTGTTATGTTCTGACATATTTATCCAACTGACACTACGCCCTAAGGCGACAGAAATACGAGTAATGTATCGCCAATTTTCAGTCTATCTGTCGATAGCTGGTTCCATTGCTTTAGCTTAGCGACACTGACATTAAATTGCTTAGCTATGCGCCATAAACTATCGCCGTGTTTTATCTTATAGTCCAGTTGTTTGTCAGCCAAGATGGGCAAAATTAGCTTTTTTCCTGCACGAATTCGGTCACTCTTTAGTTGATTAAAGGCTTTTAACTCGGCGACGGTTAGTGAATAGCGTTTTGCAATGGTGCTGAGAGAGTCTCCACGTCGGATAGTATAATGTTGCCATGTATCCGCGGGCATTTTTGGTAAGTGTGTGAGCATGGTTTGCCACTCTGACACGCGCGCTGTAGGGATGACAATATGCTCAGGGCCGCTGAGTAATGCAGGAAAACGTGCATAGCCTGGATTTAATACCTCGACTTCTTTCCAGCCTTTGAGATCAGATAAAATGGCTTGTTGTTCGAGTTTAATAACGCTGATCAGCGAGCGATTAGGGAGCTTAGGAAACTTCATCAAGTCATGCTTTAGCAGCTGGGATGCCGCAAGTAGCTTTGGTACGTAGTGGCTGGTTTGACGTGGTAGCTTCAAATGGAAAAAGTCAGTTGGTTTACCTGCTTTTTTATTACGTTCAATGGCCGCAAGTACTCTACCCTCACCTGTGTTATAGGCGGCAATGGCATGATACCAATCACCATCAAAACGTTTGTGGAGGTATTGCAAAAAGTCCAATGCGACGCGGGTCGAGTCTACGATATCTTGGCGGCCGTCGTACCAAGCGTTGATCTTGGCACCATAATGTTTTGCAATCAGCGGTGTGAGTTGCCACAAACCCGACGCATGCTTGTGAGAATAGGCTTGGGTATTAAAGTCACTTTCAATTAGCGGCATCAATGCCAGTTCTATTGGCATATCGCGCTTTTCGACTTCTTCTACTAAGTAATAAAGCAGCGGCGCTGCCCGTTCACTGATGGTCTCCATATAATTGGGATGCTTGAGGTACCAATCAATCCGTTGTGTTACACGCTTATCGTTGGAATCGGCAAAGCTGAGCTGATCTTTAATACGTAGCCATAAATCATCTGTTGCGAGTGGGTCGTATGGCGTTTTAACCGCCGTTGTAGCTTCGTCTTTGACTTTATTTTTCGGTGTGTTTACACCAGCTTGTACGGCGTTATTTGGCGTTGGTTCATCCTGTTGAGGTTGCTGTATTTGGCTACAGCCATTTAGCAGCAGGATTGCTGCAAGTAATGGAGTGATGAGGTTTTTCATAGAGCCTTTTTTATTATCCTTTTATTATGCAGTCCAATGAGGCATCTGAACTGCATAAGATTGTATATAAATTCGGTGCAAATGCAAAAATAGGCACCTTACCTGTTGCGGCTGTGTAGTGTAGGGTGATGAAATGGATACAAAATGAACTTTAGCGTTACAGCATTTAGCATTGATTAATGGGATTAACGCAATAACACTCGGTTACTTGGTAATTGCGTATTGCTCACTTACTCAAGACGTAGTTGGTGCTTAAATTGTGTTTTATAGGTTCGCGAGAGTGTTAATACTTTCCCACTTTGCAATGCGATTTCACTGTCACCACTGGCGAGCGGTGTAATACTCACCACTTTAGACACATTAATAGCAAAAGAGCGATGAATACGCACGAAGCCAACGGGGTCTAAGCGCTGACATAACGTAGCAAGCGTTGAACGTAGCGGATAAATGCGGCCATTTACGTGTAGATTGACGTAATTTCCAGACGACTGTAACCACTCAACCTCTTCAACTTTAACGATAAATTCTTTACCAAGCTTACGTACCAATAAGTGATGAATAGGTTTGTGGAGTGTTTCATCTTCATCGCTTTCTTGTTTTATCGGAGATGCTTCACCAAGCATATGGGAGACACTAAATTGATAAGCTTTTATGAGTGCAATAAAGAACACTAAGCTCCATGCATCTTTTTGATATTCATAGATAAATTCAAACCAAGAAAGGTGAAAGTTGTAATCTAGTTGCAAACTAAAATAAATCGTTTCACGTAATAACACCATGATGCCAACATGGCCAAAACAAAATAACAGTGAGGCAATAAAAAAGCTAAAAGCGACGTTAAAAGGTTTATGCCACTGCCAAGGAAATGCGTTTAAATACCAAGATATGGTAGGAATTAAGGCTAAGCTGGCAGCTGCACTGGTATATTCCCACACGAAAGGCTCCCACAGCGCAAAATCGAGCTGCGCATCTCGGTTGGCATCCATGATCAGAGTAATGGCATTCAAGGTGTTGTTAATCGTCAGAAAGAGGGCGAGTAATGCCATTGCCATCGAAGGGTGGTATTGCTGAATAAAGGTACGTGAAAACATCATGGTTTGAGTTTTTCTTTTACTCTAGCAACTGGATGCAAAGCGGTCACTTATTTTATCCCTCTATTCCACGGTTTATCCCTAGCTATTGTTATTTAAGCAAATTTCGTTTGGTTGTACGCTGTATTGGCGCACTGTAGGGGTAAGTTTATTTTCAAAAAGAAATCCCATGGATCATTTAAATCGGCGAGTAGAGCTAGACTGGCTGCGTGTTATTGCATTTACGATACTCATCTTTTATCACACCGCCATGTTATATGTACCTAACTGGGGTTTTCACTACAAAAGTGCTTATACTTCGGTTTGGCTAGAATATCTGATGTTACTGATCTCACCATGGCGCATGTTGCTTATCTGGTTTATCTCGGGAGTTGCGCTTAGATATATTTTTGATAAACAAGGTGCATGCACAGCCATGCTCTTTCGCACTCCTTTGCTGTTGCTCCCGCTATTATTTGGCATATGGCTTGTTGTGCCCGTACAACTGTACGCAGAAATGCAGCAGAATGCTGGATTAACGCTTGGGTTTGTTGATTTTTACAAACAGTTTATTGATTTTAACAGCCCTTTATTCAGTCAGTATCAAAGCGGTATTTGGCCCCATGTTGACGTCAATCACTTGTGGTATTTGCGAGAATTATGGCGTTTTACTTTGCTCCTTGCTGTGTTGCATATCGTCTTTAATTCTAAGCTTCAAGTAATACTCCGGCATTTTATCACTTTGCGCTGGTCAACTTATCTACTAAGCGTGCTGGCTTTTGCAAGCTTACTTTGGGCTCAGCTAGCATTGGACGGCGATAGCAAAAGAGAATTTCAGGGGTTTGTTTTTCTGCTCGCAGGTTATCTGCTTGCTAAGCATAATCGGTTTTGGGCTTGGCATACTCGACAAGGTAAAGTGCTGCTGTGGGTTTGTGCAGTCAATGCTTTGATTATTTTGCTTTTATATCATTTTTACTGGTTGCAGCAAGATACGCGCACAACCTTCATTACTTTGGGTGGGAGTCTTGTGTTGGTGTTGCAGCGCGTGTGTGCGGTGTTGTTGATATTGGCATTAGCAGCGCGTTATCTTAACCGTCCTCATCCGCTGCTTACGAGGCTCAATAAAGTGGTGTTTCCCATCTATCTCTGGCATCAAAGCGTGATTATTGCCTTGGCGCTTTGGCTGAGTCGTTATCAACTCGGTGGTGTGCTTGAGAGCTTGTTGGTGATCACAGGAACACTGCTATTTTCTAGATTGTTGTTTTGGCTGGTGCCAAAGCTGGGTTCTCTTGGGTTGGTGGTGGGGTATCGCGCAGCCTTGCTGACAAACAATAAAATGCTTTGGGGGGTGGGGTGTTTGTTATTGTTGCCGCTGATCCTCCGGATTATTTAACCAGAGTACTGCACCATTGTGCAATAAATGCTCTACTCTTATTGCTAGGGTCAGTATGCCTCCGATGGAGGATACTTCACGGATAGCATCGCCACGGGCAAGGTGGTGAGCGAAAATAAGAAGAGGGAATCAAGCAAATGAAACCAATTTCTTCACCTCTGGCGGCAATTCAGCCGCATTACGATGTACTTGTTATTGGTAGTGGTTATGGCGGTTCTATCGCTGCGTCACGCATGGCGAGAGCCGGAAAATCAGTCTGCCTACTTGAGCGAGGGCGCGAGTTTTTAACGGGAGAATTTCCGGATACCGAATTGGAGGCCGCTGGCGAGTTGCAGTTTAATAGCCAAACAGGACACAAGGGCTCTCATTTGGGATTATTTGATATTCATATGCACCGTGAACAGAATGTCGTCGTCGGTTGTGGTTTAGGCGGCACCTCTCTTATCAATGCCAATGTTGCTTTGCCCCCAGTAGATGCAGTACTGAAAGACCCAGTATGGCCACACGCGATTAGAGATGATGAGGATGGTTTGTTGGAAGAGGGATTCACGCGGGCTCGAGAGATGCTGAAACCTGCCTTATACCCTGAATATTACCCAACTTTGAATAAACTGAAGGCTCATCAGCAGTCGGCAAATGCATTAGAAGCTCCCTTTAATAAAGTGCCAATCAATGTATGTTTTGCGACGCCTGAAGGTGGCATTAACCATGTGGGTGTTGAGCAGCAAGCATGCAACAACTGCGGAGACTGTGTGTCTGGCTGTAATTTTAATGCCAAAAACACCACTCGAATGAATTACTTACCGGATTCTTGGAATCATGGCGCAGAAATTTATTGCCAGGCCAGTGTACGCTACCTTGAGAAAACCGACTCTGGTTGGCGGGTGTTTTACCAAGATATGGGAACCGGCGCAGAGTGCTTTTCTGCAGCTCCGTTATTTGTTGAGGCGGATATTGTGATTTTGGCTGCAGGCACGCTGGGCAGTAATGAAATTTTATTGCGTAGCCAAAGTCGCGGTTTGGCTATCTCTTCGCAACTTGGTCAGCATTTTACTGGTAATGGCGATATGTTGGGTTTTGGCTATAACTGCGACAGCGAAATCGATGGCGTTGGGGTTGGTAATCTAGAGCCTGAAGACAAAGCGCCTACAGGACCTTGTATCACTAGTGCAATCGATCTTCGTGAAGCGAGCGAACGCGCGCAACAAATGATTATTGAAGAGGGAAGTTTACCCGGCGCAATGGCGGGAGTGTTGCCAACTGCGCTTGCAAGTGCAGCGGGTGTAGTTGGGCTCGACACGGATCATGGTTTTTATGACGCTTTGGAGGAGCAAGCGAGAGTATGGCAAAGCCAATGGCGAGGCGCTTATCATGGTGCGGTAAAACATACTCAGACCTACTTAGTAATGAGCCATGACGATAGCCAAGGTGTCATAACTTTAGAGCAAGACAAGTTGAATATCCGTTGGCCTGAGTTAGGAGCTCAGCCTAATTTTCATCATGCGAGTGAAAAGCTGCTTCAAGCGACAGCGGCGCTCGGTGGCACCTATGTTAAAAACCCAATTTGGTCACCGTGGTTGAATAATCGCTTGGTTACAGTTCATCCTTTAGGTGGCTGTCGGCTTGCTGAGACGGGTTCCGAAGGGGTGGTGAATCATAAAGGGCAAGTGTTTACGGGAGAGAGTGATGCCTGCTACGACTCGCTCTATGTGTCAGATGGTGCCATCATTCCAACATCGCTTGCGGTCAATCCGCTGCTTACGATAAGTGCATTGACGGAGCGCTGTTGTGCACTTATCGCCAAGGACCGTGATTGGCAAATTGACTATCAATTGCCATCAAGCCGCTCCCGTAGCGCTGAGCCGACTACAACAGGGTTGGCGTTTACAGAGCGCATGCAGGGCTATTTTAGCCGCGTGGTAGAGCCAAGCACTACCTCTTTACAAACCTACTTGGCTGCTTATCAGCAGGGTCAAGAAACAAACCAAACGCTATCGTTTGTATTGACGGTTACCTCGACGGATCTAGAGGTGATGTTGACCGACCCACAACATAAAGCGCATATTTCGGGTCGCGTTGAGTGTAATCTGCTTTCTGATAAACCACTGACCGTTCGCAATGGTGAGTTTCGTTTGTTTGAGCGTCAGGCCTTTCCTCCAAATACTCGGAAGATGATCTATAAAATGAATTTAATGGCGGAGGATGGCAAGCAGTACTTCTTTAATGCCTTTAAGTTAATCAAAGACGACCCTCACTCTCTCGATCTTTGGGATGATACTACAACCTTATTTGTTGATATTCATGAGGGAGAAGATACTCAAGGGGCCGTATGTGGTCACGGTATTATGAAAATAGCGCCGATTGATTTTGTGACGCAGCTTGCCACTATTCGTGTAAGTCATGCCGAGAGTAAAGTGGCTCGCTTAAAAGCCATCGCGCGCTTTGGGCAATTTTTTGCGGGCACACTATATCAAAGTTACGGCAGTATTTTTTACCAAGAAAAAACGCACAGTGGTGAATTGGTGCGCAAAAAGCGGCCGCTAAGGGCTCCAACACCTGAAGTATACTTGTTTGATACAGCTGATCATGTGCAGCTATCGCTGACTCGTTATCGTGGCGGTGACAAGGGCCCAGTTATGTTAGTGCATGGTCTGGGAGTTGCTTCGAGTATCTTTTCCACCGACATGATTGATACCAACTTAGTCGAGTACCTAGTCGCTAACCAATATGACGTGTGGCTATTGGATTATCGAGTCAGTATTTTGTTGCCTGCTGCCGCAAAGCAATCAAATGGCGATCAGGTAGCGAAATACGATTACCCAGCCGCGGTGAACAAGATCCGAACCATCACGGGAGCAGATAGTATTCAGGCGGTGGTGCATTGTTATGGTGCTACGACCTTCTTTATGTCTATGCTTCGCGGCCTTTCAGGGGTTCGCAGTGTTGTTGCATCACAAATTGCGGCGGACGTCGTGGTACCGATGGCAACAAAAATGAAAACAGGCTTACACCTCCCCTCATTTTTAGAAAGGCTGGGCGTAGACTCGCTAACGGCGCGAGTACCACAGCAGAGCAATGGGCTTGCCTCTTTGTATGATAAGGCGTTAGGCTTGTACGCGCTCGCTGAAGCACAGGGGCGATGCAACAATGACAGCTGCCATCGCGTGACTTTTATGTACGCCTCCTTATACCGTCATGATCAGTTAACCGATTTGCTGCATGAGCATATTGATGAACTATTTGCCGAAGCCAATATTCAAACCCTTGAGCACCTTGCTGCAATTTGTCGCGCAGGAAAACTGGTTGATGCAGATGGCAAAGACGTTTACATGCCACACATCAACCGATTAAACGTGCCGACGCTATTTATTAGCGGGGCAGATAACGAATGCTATTTACCTGAGAGCACGAAAAAAACCTATGAACGTCTTTGTCATGCCTTTGGTGATGCTCAGTTTACGCGTAAGGTGATCCCCAATTACGCGCACATAGATTGTATCTTTGGGCGTCAGGCTGATGTAGATGTTTTTCCACATATTCTCAATCATTTAGAGCGATATTAGGGCCTGTTGACCTTTGCTGTTTGACTTTTGTTCTCCTGAGTGTGTTTTAGTCGCGACGCTCGACTTGCCGCCTAGTAATCTAGGCAAAAGTTGATCAACAATGAACAAAGCGCACTCAGGTGAACCCAAAGGGCAGCGCTTGATTGGCATTTCTACTGTGTTATCGCCTGACTCACATAGAATAACTATGCTACGCCGGCTCTGCCTTGTATAAATAACCTGAGCTGCGGATAATTAATGCCTTTCTAGCAGCCAGTTTTAGCGCTAACTGCGTTGAATTCACTTCCAATAGCCAGCTATTGGTGCGTAAATTCGCCTTGTTTTCCCTAAAACTCTCTGGCTAGACAAGGAGAAAACTAAGTTGTGCTTTAGCAACAATGAGTTGGAACATTCCTTATCCAAACCTCAGGTTAAATACCAATCAAACTGCTGCAAAAACAAACTTGAAGGATAAACAGGCCCTAGTCAGGACACTAAAGTCGGTAGGCACGATTAGTATCGGCCTACCAACTACCACTGAGCGTGAACGCAAACTCAGGTGGTACACGTTCACGAATCGTTTCCACGGCGCTTACGCTATCTGCCCGTGAGGTGTTGTAGTACAAGCGTCGATATTCGTATCTAGACGTGAGTGGCGAAGCTTCTAGATTGAGCTTAACTTGCTGGCTTACTTGAAGCTGCGCTTGTAAAGTTAATTGCAATGAGCCTGATTCAATAAACTGCTCATCGGGGTAATATTCGCGATAACTATCCCCGCTGGAAATCTCTGCGCTCCAAGAAAAGCGATTAAAGCTTTGTCGAAATTGCACGCTAGCCCAATGTGGAACAGTCCCGTTAATCGTACGTTTTCCTGTGAGCGCGTCACGGTATGATGCGTCTCGATAACTATAATCAAGATTGAGCTGACTGTTGTTGATCCAGCTTGATAAGTCTAGATTAACAGCACCATCTAGCCCCCAAAGTGCGGCATCCCCGGCATTTGCAACTATGCTTTCACCTCGATTATCTTGCTGATATTCATGCACATCTTTTTGCCACTGATAAAAAGGTTTAACGTTAAAACGCCATCTTTCACCTTCTTCAATATCAATTTGCAGCGCAAGTTCAGTGTACTGCATTGGCTTTATTTCCAGGTTGCCAAACTGTAAGCGACCAAATCCTGCGTTGAGCTCTGGTAAAAAAAGTGAAAAATCGAGCTGTTCCACTTCATGTTTTAAGGTGGTCGTAAGCTGAATGTGTTTTGTTGCGTCATAATTTAATCGCACCAACGGCTTGACGATGAAATGTTGAATATCTTCACTTTTACTACTGTTGGTCGAAAGCGTAGCCTGCTCGGCTGCCAGTTTGCTGTATAACTGCCATTTTGGTGAAAGCGACCAAGTAAAAGCAGTAAAGGGCTCAATACTTAGCTCTTTTATCGTGCTGTGTAACTGCTCCTCTGGCAATATTGTGTTGGCATTCACGCGATTGATACTGGCCTCAAGACCGAACTCCGAGACAGCGTCGTTTACCATCAGGCGAATTACTCGCTCGTCAGCACGCTTATACTGTGTGAAGTTCGGTGTTGAAAGTTGCGCAGAGAGACCATCAAACATGTGCAACTCATTCTTTTGTTTTGAGTAGTAGCCTGTAAGCTGTGTGCTCCAGCGCTGACCTTGCCACTGCCTATCGATAGACATTTCGCTAGTGTCTGTTTTATCGCGCTCTTGCGAAAACGCAGATTCAACATCGCTGGATGAAGTTTGTGTGCGGTACAGCCATTCGTATTGCGACTGCAAGTTGTCTTTTACAGCCTGAACATTGAGCGTTAGGGCACCATCCTGAATGGTTTTGTGGCTGGTAAGTGAGAGCGTTATTCGCTCACTTTGCTCTTTAAATGTTTCTTCGCTCTTTTCCTCGGGTGTGTTATCAGACGCGAACAGCTGACCTTGGCTGGTGCTTTTAAACGGCTCGTCTTGAACTTGAATATGACCGCTGTGTGTCCATTGCCCTTTAGGTAATACAAATCCCGCCATTGCTGTTATGCCTGTGGAGGCACTGGCATTTATTGCACTACCTAGTTGCCAATTATAGGCATTGGTTTTTTCATTACGAATGATGTTAACAACTTGATTATATTGCTTAAGTGAAGGAAATGGGTGGTGACTTAGGTACACTTCTAGCGCAACGATTTGGTCAACGGGAAGTTGTTTTAAATACTCCGAGACCGATCCAGACTTTACGCGGATCTCCATGCCATTTAATAAAATATTGGCAGAACTGCCTCCGAGGCCGCGCTCACCACTTTGTTCAATGAGTGTGAATGATGGTAAGCGCTCGATGGCTGCAAGTGCATCTTGTGCTGCAAACTGTTGCAGTGAACTTCCAGCATAGACACTCGGTTTAGCGTTATCCATATTGGCGTAAACGCTGCTACTTATGACGCTCATTAAAGCGTAATAGGCCGCCGTGGAGGGATGAAATCGTGTCATTGTTCCTCTTTGAATAAAAAGCTCTCCATTGCGCTATTAAAAATAAAAAAGCAAATAAAACAAATTATTAGGTACGTAAGGTGGTTCTATGGGACGGATCGACGGGAAACCGTAAGCGGGTTCACGTCGCTCGCTGGTGTTATGCGGCCTGAGAAAGTGTATCGAAGCGTGACTTTAGCGCTTTCTTGTAACCTTTACTCAAGCTAATTTGCGCGCCCGTTGATAACTTGATGATGGCATTGCCAGATGCTTTGGTGATGATACGTTCAACATAGGCCAGGTTAACCAAATAAGAGCGGTGGGTGCGCACAAACATATCGGTTGGCAGCATGGCTTCAAACTGAGATAAGGTTGCTCGCTTGAGGTATTGGTGTGACTCGGTGTGAATTTCAACATAGTTTTTAGCAGCCACTATGTGCACTATATCTTTGATCTGTACAAATGACTTATCGCTGCCTAAATCCACAAGCAAACGTTGATTTATCGCGGTGCTATTGTTTTCTTCGTTGCTTTCAATACGGATAAACTTGTGCCAAATCATAAAGCAGACGTAGATCACCAGCGGGTGTAATGGCGCAAAATAATACAAGGTATAGGGAATATCATCGCGATAAACGAGATAGTCGAATCCGGCTTGTATAGACATGCTCATCACGAATAAAACCGAGCAGCAAACAAGGTAATCGCGCCAACATATCTTATTCTGTTGGCTGAGTTTATTTAGCCATAAGAAGAGTATTGGCGTGTAAATATACCAAAGCCCCCACTCCTGCAAAGCCCACCAGATAGGGTTATTCAGCCGCTCACTTTCTATCTCAACCCAATCGTGCAGCAAGTCGATTGCGGTTAAAAATATGATGACGGCAGTCCAGCCAACTCCAGTAATAGTAAGAATGGGTTTGTATACGGTGTGCACGAACTTTTCCCTAAATTAGATACTTCTAGTTTACCGACTTTTTATAAGTTCACAAATCCTTAAGGCTAGACCTAGCCTGTAGTCTTATTTGCCTTGAACTAAAGATAAGCCCTTATGCAAAGCTCAAGTGAGTTAACCAAATACGCATCTGAAGCATGCGCCTTGCTCGCGCTTAAGATAAATTAAGTCGCCGCCATGATTAATCATAATTTGTCTCGAGAGGCTTAAGCCGATCCCCGAGCCTTGTTGTTTAGTGGTAAAAAACGGCACGAAAATCATGTCGACTACATGTTCGGCAATGCCGGGGCCGTTGTCGCTTATTTCTATATAGTGCTGGCCTACGTTATTGGCTCCGGTCTTTAACACCACTTGGCGGGTGTCTCGCTGGTCTTCGTCATTGCGCTGCTGCACCGCTTCAATGGCATTTTTGGTTAAGTTAATAAGCACTTGCTCAATCTGAGCCGTGTCTAACATCACCAGTTGGGAGTGGCTAATATCAAGCTGTAAGTCTATGTTCGCTTGATGACAGCTTTGTTGATGTAACTGATAAATCCCTTCTACAATCGACGCAAGCTGGGCAGGTTGCAGCGCTGGGCTGGGTAAATTACTCACCGTTCTAAAGCGGGCGATAAAAGCGCCCAGATACTCAGTGCGTTTAGCCAGTGTTTGCAGTGCTAAGGCGAGGTCTTGTTTATCTTCTTCATCGTCAAAACTTAATGTGTCGGGCAAGAGTCCTTCACAGGTTTGTGCAATGGATGACAGAGGTGTAATAGAGTTAGCCACCTCATGCGTAAGCACTTTGGTGAGGCGCTTATAGGCTTGCTGCTCTTTGTTTTGTAAAGCATCACGAATGGATTGTAAGGTGACAATTTTACGAATTTGCCCTTGGATCTGCGCTGACGTTATTTGTATAGACAAGTTATCTTGTTGCTCGCCATATTGCCAATTTGCTATCGTTTTCAAGCTGTTATGGCATTCATTAACCAGTGGTGCGATATCTTCTAAATCTTCGCTGTGATTAATGGGTTTACCGAGTAGCCGGGTTACCGCTGGGTTTGATTCAATCACCTTCCCCTCGCTGTCGAACACCAAAACCGCTAAGTCGATATGCACTAGCAAGGTTTGTAAAAAGTGAGCTTGCTGCTCGGCGCTCAACCGCGCGCTTTGGATCCGCGTTTTGATCTCTTCTAAGTGTTGCCGCATGGGGTGATGTTGGCTTAATCCCAAGGAGCTATCGCCATTGGCTAAAGACTTAAGTACAAAGCCCATGTGCTTGTTTTGCTTGTTAAATTGAAAGTATAAGGCCGAGATAAACGCGATGGTAATAAGGGTGATCAACAGCCAAGTTGCCGAAAAGCCACCTTGTATATACAAATATAGCGAGAGCCCACTGGAAATTATTAGGCCTATGATAGTAAAGAAAAAAACAAGGGTGGGGTGGTGAGCAAGGCGGGTCATTTCTTTTCTTCCTACAAATCGTACTTTTCTAAGCGACGATACATCGCCCCTCGGGTTAACCCGAGCGCTTTGGCTGCGTTTGAGACATTGCCTTGATAATGCTTGAGCGCTGCACGCACCGTACGTTGTTCAATCTCTTCAAGGTTGAAAGTGCCTTCAAAAGTGAGTGCATTGGTGTCCGAGGTATCTTCCTTACTTGCTTGCGCCGTCGTTGGGGTGGTGCCAATCACAGTGCTGATATCTAAAAAATCGCTTTCACTTAAGATCACCGCGCGCTCGATAGCATGTGCGAGCTCCCTGACATTACCGGGCCACGGGTAGGTTTGTAGACATTGCATGTCGCTGCTATTTACTTCAAGTTGTCTTTTATACTTGTGGCAAAAGTGTTCAAGGTAGTAATTTACGAGCAGTGGAATATCATCGACACGCTCGCGAAGCGGTGGCAGACGGATCTCTATGGTATTGATCCGATATAATAAATCTTGCCTAAAACGGCCTTCATCAACCGCTTGTTGCAGGTTGTCGTTGGTGGCACAGATAAGGCGTATGTCCACTGAAATGGGCTTATTACCGCCTACAGGAGTGACTTGTCGATTTTGTAAAGCCGCAAGTAGCGTTGCTTGTTGGCTCATTGGCAGGTTGCCCAATTCGTCCAAAAACAAGCTCCCCTCGTGTGCGAGTTCAAAGCGACCGACCTTATCGCTTTTTGCATCGGTAAACGCCCCTTTTTTATGACCAAACAATTCGCTTTCAAACAAACTTTCGGAGATAGCACCCATGTCTAGGCTGATAAAGGTATTGTCGCGGCGCATACTCGCCTGATGAATGGCGTGGGCGGCGAGCTCTTTGCCCGTGCCACTTTCGCCAGTGATCAGAATATTGGCATCGGTGAGCGCTGCGCGTTCTATGGTACTAAATACCTTTTGCATGGCCGGGCTTTGACCTAAAAAAGCAAATTGATGGCTACCACTAGATTGATTGAGTGCCTGATTTAACCCTTGGGTCTGACGAGTGAGCTTACCAACCTGCTGTTTGTCTTTGGCATGAGCAAATGCGGCAGCAACCGCACCCAGTAGTTGGTCATTTTGCCAAGGCTTAGCGATAAAGTCGGCGGCGCCTGCTTTTATCGCGTCAACGGCAAGCTGAATGTCACCATAGGCAGTCATTAACAACACCACGATGCTCGGGTCTTGTTCGACAATTTTCTTTAACCAATAAAAGCCCTCTTTGCCACTAATAGCATCTTGGCTAAAGTTCATATCAAGCAAGATCACATCTATTTGCTGCGATGCAATCTGTGCTTCTATATCAAAGGGGTTATCTGTGGTGATGATGGTTTGGTAATGCTTTTTTAGCAAAAGCTTTGCTGCAATTAATATATCGCTGTTGTCGTCGACAATTAATATGGTGCCTTCCTGCTTCATATCCTGATCGCTTTATTTTTCTTTTAGCGTACCGCAATCATTTAGATCTCGTCTACGAAAAGTGTTCATTTATGGACACTTTGTTATTTTTGATGTGTTCTATTTCCGGACACTTATTATTCTTAGAATATAAGGGTAAATACCTAACATTTTGTAATTTATAATAAAATCAAGCTTGGCACGGTGCTTGATATTAGTCATACATATTCGATAAAACGATTTAACCGACTAACAACAAGAGGCGTGATTATGGATAAGAAAATAGAGCGTTCAGGATTGCAAAAACATCTTAAAAAAGCGGTGGCAGGTGGTGTACTTCTGAGCATTGCAGCAGCGGCACTGGCATTCAATAACACTGCCTCTTCAGGTCGTAGTCAAAATCTCGCGCTGAGTAGCCTAACGGTGAGTACCGTAAGCAAGGGGGCGTTTGTGGACGCACTAAGCTTACGTGGTCAAGTCGTACCAAAAACCACGATTTACCTAGATACCATCGCAGGTGGTCAAGTGGAAGAGCGCTTGGTGGAGCAGGGTGAGTTTGTTGAGGCGGGTCAGCCATTAGTGAGATTGAGCAATACCAGTTTACAGCTAGACGTGATGAGTCGCGAAGCGCAAGTAACAGAGCAGCTTAACTTCCTAAGAAACACCCAAATGACGATGGAAACCAGTCGCCTTAATTTACGCCGTGACTTGCTTGAAATTGACTTACAAATTAGCCATTTGGAACGTCGTTATAAGCAATCCAAGCCACTTGTTGAAAAAGGCGTGCTGGCAACCGACAGATTGTCTGAAATTGAGGACGATTTACAGTATTACAAGGCCCGAAAGGAGCTGACGTTAGAGCGCCAAACGCAGGAAAATTCCATTCGTAAAGTACAAGTCGAACAGCTAGAAGACAGTGCTGAGATGTTACAGAAGAATTTGCAATTTGCCCGTCAAAATCTCGAAAACCTACTGATCAAAGCGCCGGTATCAGGTTACTTGAGTGAGCTGGATGTTGAAATCGGTGAGTCAAAGAGTAAAGGGGCAAGGTTAGGCCAAATTGACATTCCGAATGAATACAAGTTGGTTGTCCGCCTTGATGAGTTTTATTTAAATCAAGTACAACCGGATATGGCAGTGAATGTGATGTTAGACAGTGGCTTAGTCAGTGCAAAGGTGAGCAAAATTGATAGCCGTGTAACGCAATCACAATTTCAGGTTGAAGTGGCATTACCAAGCGGCCAAAGCGACATTAAACGCGGCCAAAGCATAGATGTAGAACTGATGCTTGGCGGTAACAAAGAAAATGCCTTATTGCTAAAACGCGGTGCCTTCTTTACTAGCTCTGGCGGTAACTGGGTATACGTGTTGGCAAGTGATGGCAAAACCGCCGAGCGTCGTGACATTCGCTTAGGTAAAAAGAATCAAGATTATTACGAAGTGTTAGATGGCTTATCACAAGGTGAGCAAGTGATCACCTCAAGCTATAGCAACTTCGACAAAGCGCAACAACTCAATTTCTAAGGATATAACAATGATAAAACTAACTAACCTAAACCGTGTATTTTGTACTCAAGACGTTGAAACGACTGCGCTAAACGATATTAACCTCACTGTGAATGAAGGCGAGTTTGTCGCCATCATGGGCCCATCTGGGTGTGGTAAGTCCACTTTATTGTCCATCCTCGGGATGTTGGATTCACCGTCATCTGGGCAGTTTGAGTTTGCGGGCACTGACATTGCGGGCTATAGCGAAAAGCAGCTCTCACAGCTACGTAAAGCGTCTATTGGTTTTGTATTTCAAAGCTTTAACCTGATTGATGAGCTGACTGTGTTTGAAAATGTCGAGCTACCACTGCAATACCAAAATATCTCAAAAAGTGAACGTAAGCAGCGTGTAGAGCAGATTTTAAAACGCGTTGCCATCGACCACCGTGCCGATCACCTACCACAGCAACTTTCAGGTGGTCAGCAGCAGCGTGTGGCGGTTGCAAGAGCGCTGGTTATTAACCCTAAACTTATCTTAGCGGATGAGCCAACGGGTAACTTGGACTCCAAAAACGGCGAAGAAGTCATGGCGATGTTACGCGAGCTAAACCGCGAAGGCACAACCGTGATCATGGTAACGCACTCAGAAAAAGAAGGGTCATACGCGGATAGACTTGTACGCCTTCTCGATGGCCAAGTGATGTTAGACAAAGCCAACACAGTGGTGCAACCACAAAAATCAGAGGTGGCATAACGATGATAGTGAATTATCTAATAACGGCATTGCGTGCTTTTAAGCAGCAAAAGCAGCATTTTATTTTAAATGTACTTGGGCTTAGTGTGGGCTTAGCCGCGGCAATTTTGGTTGCACTGTTCGCAAAAAATGAATTGTCTTACGACAGCCAACAACCTCAAGCTGAGCGTGTGTATCGAATTGCACAAGACTATTCGCAATTAGGGCTTGGGGTCGTTCCTATTTTTAATTACATCAATGGCACTCGAGCACTTGAATATAGCCAAGTTGAAGAGGTTTTTGCGCTGACGATGGTGGAGTTTACTCGCGAAGCTGAAGTAGATGTGACAGTAAAAAATCAAGGGTTTAAACTGAATGATCTTTATGGCGCAACTGCAAATATCGAGAATTTTATCGATATTGAAACGGTGGCAGGTAGCCTAAGTCGCGCCATGAGTGTACCGAATAGCATTGCATTGAGTAGTTCAGAAGCTCAGCGTATTTTTGGCCGCACGAACGTGGTTGGCGAGATTCTGCAGCATAAAAACGGCCAATATACGGTAGGTGCAGTATTTACTGATTTACCTGAAAACACGCATTTTGGCTTTAAAAACCTAGTGTCTGTAGAGCATGATCCAGCCAATACGGATATAACTTCTAGCTATGTTTATTTACGATTGGCACCGCAAACAGACGTTACTGCCTTGGAAAAAACACTGACGGAGAAATACTATTTCGGTGACTTTAAAGGCCGCTTATCACTGCAATTGCATCCCTTAACGGACCTTCACTTTACTGCAAAGTCACCGTTTGAAATGAAAGTGGGTGGTGCGAAACAAGTGGTGATGATCTGTGTTGGTTTAAGTGTGCTGCTGATCCTTATCGCTGGCTTTAACTTTATTAATATGACGGTGGCACAGTCGACCAAACGTGCAAAAGAAGTGGGTGTACGCAAGGCTCTTGGTGCCAGCAAGTCGCAATTAGTTGCACAGTTTTTATCTGAGTCTGTACTCGTGTCATTGCTTGCAATGACAATAGCCTGTGTTTTGGTCGAGCTACTATTGCCAAGTTTCAATAATTTAGTTGGCCGTGGACTGAGCATTGATTATGCATCTATGTTTAGTGTCGTGGTGGTTACGGTTGCCGTCACTGTGGGGGTATTGGCAGGCCTTTATCCTGCATTTTTTATCTCATCTTTTAGTGCTAAACGCGTATTAAGCGGAGATTTACAGCGTGGGAGTACCGCGATTTGGGTGCGCAAAAGTCTTTTAACTGTACAAGCAGCACTTGCGGTTGGGTTAATTATTGCTTCGATAACGCTACAGTACCAGTTGGCACATTTGCAAAACTTACCGCTTGGTTACGAAACCACACAACGTTTGGTGGTCTCAGAAGTGCCCGTTAAAGCGGCTTTTACAAAAGCGCCAACGTCATTAGTTAAACAGTTCGCGGCGATTGAGGGCGTTGAACATATTAGTGTGATAGATACGCAGCTGACTCGCTCGATTAATAACACCCTAGTACCAACGTGGCCAAATGGTGAACAGTCGCAATCCTTAACGCCAGTTATCGGCACAAGTTACGAGGTAGTCAAAGGGTTGGGGTTAACGCTACTTGCAGGTCGAGATTTTAGCCGAGAATTTGCCGGTGATTGGTCAAATCGAGTTAACGGCGTAACCACAATAGGCACCATTATTACCGAGTCGGTCGCTAAGCAAGCTGGCTACAGTAATGTTGCTGACATTATTGGCAAAACTATCAAGGATACTGGCCGCAACGTAGAGATGCGAGTGGTTGGTGTCGTCGCTGACGTCAAAGTGGGGAATGCACAAGAAGCGAGTTCTAATATTATGTTTTTATTAGGGTTTACTTATTTTAATCCAACATCTGAAGTGATCTTAACGATTAACCCGCAGTATTTAGCACAGATTAGACAAGATGTGATTAGTGTGTTGGCAAAAACCGCAAACGTGTATGAACCAGAGATCAACCTCCTTTCAGACAGTTATAGGGCGGTACTTAGTGGTGATGAGCGTATCTCTAAGGTAGTACTTATCTTCACCGCGCTAGCTGTATTCTTAACCTGTTTGGGCACTTTTGGATTGGCATCTTTTGCAACGGTTCGCCGTCAAAAAGAAGTAGCTGTACGCAAAGTCTTAGGGGCATCACGGCTAAGCATTGTGAATATCTTAGCAAAAGAGTTTCTGACTTTGGTGGGAGTCAGTATCGCCATAGCTTATCCAGTCACCTATTGGCTTGTTGGTGATTGGCTTGCAAACTTTAATGACCGTATTGAGCAAATGATGTGGGTTTATGGTGCAGCAGCCTTGGTGGTTGCCGGTATCACCTGGTTGACTGTGGCGACCCTTGCCTTTAAAGCCGCGAGTACACGTCCGTCGCTGATCTTGCGATATGAGTAAATTAAATTGGTAATCACTCAAGAAATTGCGGCCTAATTTAGGCCGCTTTCATCATTTATTTCTTGGTGTGTTCATCACTAATATCGGCACGACCATTTCTGCTTTTGAATGGTGTGAATATGCTGCTACAAGCAGTCATTTCAAAAGTGAGTCACAATCGCGAGTGGAAAAATCAAGTGACTTTGTACTGGATATCTTTATAAAAAATAACTAAAAAGGATCTTCTATGCTCACTTCATATTTGAGTACGGCAATTCGGGTAAGTAAAAAGCAAAAGCTACTCACACTGCTCAATGTCATCGGTTTCAGCATTGGAATTGCTGCTGCAATTATCGTGGCTTTATTTGCCCAAAGTCAGTTGATTGTTGATAAACATCAGCCTGATGCAAATCATGTTTACCGAGTGCATTTAGATTTGCGTTCTGTGGGTGTGGGCGTGCGCGGTGCGATTGACCCTAGAATGCCGCAGCTGATGCAAAAGCACAGTCAAATTAAGGACCTGTTGATTATTAGTCGGATTGAATCGTTACAATATAGTGGCGAACCAATGGCGGATATCGTGAAGGTTAAAGGTCAGCGCTTTAAGTTCAAAAAGGCGTATGTTGCGACGCCAAATTTGGCTGAGTTTGTGAATATCTCTGTATTACATGGAGACTTAACTCAGGCTCTTTCTCAGCCCAATCTTATCGCCCTTAGTCAGACAGAATCAACGCGCTTGTTTGGCGACACAGATGTTATCGGCAGGCAACTTGAATACGATGGGGGAAGCTATGAAGTGGCTGCTGTTTTTGCGGATTTGGAAGCAAATACACACTTTGATTTTGATGTGCTGATGTACTTACCCAAATTACAGCGCGGTCCTTTTAGTAGTCATGTGTATTTGAAGTTGCAGTCAGAAGCAGATCCCAACGCGTTAGCCCAAGAGATGACGCGCGAGATGCAAAAAAGAGCTAAAAACCCGAACTTCAAAGATATCCAGTTTCAGTTTATTCCATTGACCCAGTTGCATTTTCACACCAATGGCACCGTAGAGATGAAGCAAGGAGGGTCTTATTTGGCACTGCAAGTGAGCGTTGTGCTGAGTACTTTACTTGTGATCATAGCCAGCGCTAATTTTATTAACTTCAATATTGCCAGTGCTGCAAAGCGTGCTAAAGAAGTCGGCATACGTAAAGCGCTAGGTGCCAGTAAGTCGCAACTCGTCACACAATTCCTGTCAGAATCGTTACTGACTGTACTGTTTTCAGGGTTTTTAGGGGTTGTAATCGTTGAGTTGGCATTGCCGCACTTTAATCAGTTAATCGCGCAGCCCCTGACATTGGTATACAACTCTCTATTTATGCTCGGTCTTGTAATTACATTGACAGTGGTTGGTTTATTTTCTGGGCTATATCCAGCTTTATTTATCTCGTCATTTGGTGCGAAAAAAGTGTTAAGTGGCGATTTTAGTCGAGGGCGTTCATCAGCAAGGATCCGCAAAATAACCTTATGCTTACAAGGTGCGATTGGCGTAGGGCTGATAGCAGCTATCAGCATGCTCTATCAACAAATGATGCTGGTAAAACAGTTGGATGTAGGTTACGAAAAAGCACAGCGAATTATCATTCGAGAATTGCCCTCAGAGCTGATCTATCAGCAACAAGGAAACGCATTGCTTGATGAGTTAGGCCAGATCTCAGGTGTGGCTGGTTGGACATTGAGCGATACCAATTATGCAACCGCCATTAACGGTGGGATGCATTACACTTGGCCAAATGGCGAAACCTATGACGGCATGTTAGCAGTAATCAATACGGGTTATGACGTGATTGATGTACTCGGGTTAAAGTTGATTACTGGGCGAGGCTTTAGTCGCGATTACGCTGGAGATTGGTATCGTGAACAGCAAAATGGAGAGGCGCATGTCGCTATCCTGATAACCAAAAAAATGGCTCATTTAGCGGGATATGAGAAGCTTGATGAGGTGATCGGCGTCACTGTTACCGTGCCAAGGCGAAAGTTGACAGCCAATGTCGTGGGTGTAGTTGAGGATATCAGAATTGGTTCCGTGAATAATGCAGTACAACCTACTTCATTGATGCTTGGTCATGTTGATGGTGAAACTGCAAATGTGGTATTAAAGATCGCTGAAGGCATTGATCCAGGTAACGTGATCACTGAAATTAAACAAGTTCTTGCTGCACATCTCAATCGTCGTGATATAGAAGTGCAATCTCTCAATGATGAGTTCTTGGCGGCCCACAAGAATGAACTCTATACGCTTACCATGCTATCTATCTTTAGTCCTTTAGCTATATTTCTGACCTTACTCGGAATATTTGGGTTAGCGTCATTTACTACCTTGCGTAAAGAAAAGGAATTGGCTATCCGCAAAGTGTTAGGCGCTTCACGTATTGGATTAATTAGCTTGGTTGCTAAAGAGTATTTGTGGTTATCTGCATTGAGTATGGTACTTGCAGTCCCGCTGACGTATTGGCTAGTTGGTGAGTGGCTTAATCGCTTTAATGAGCGGATAAATCAATCTATATGGATTTATGGAGTCGCAGGCCTACTTGTGATCTTGCTTACTTGGCTTACCGTTGTGCTCGTTACCTACAAGGTTGCAAGCCGGCGCCCCTCATCAGCGTTGCGCTACGAGTAGTTGATAGCAATTTGACTTAATACTTAAAATAGGCCACTTAGTAAAGCAAATTGGTATGGCTCGCTGTCAATTTAGTGTCAAAAACCATAGTTACACTGGGGTTAATTCATGCTTGAATAACAAGGTGTGGCTATGGCTAAGGTTAAGACAACCTCTCGTCTTCGTGGAAGATCAGCTAATTCACTTTGGATTGGTGTTTATAACAGTATCCTGTTGTTGTGTTTACCTTTGATTGCGCTGATCTTATTAAAAAAATGGCTACGTAAACCGGGTTATAAAAAGCACTTTTTACAGCGCTTAGGTGTCTACGGTTGTAAGCGTTTACCCGCCTGTATTCATTTACATGGCGTTTCTGTCGGCGAATGCGCCGCTATTGCTAAACTTATTCCTGAGCTGCGTAAACAGCATCCTCATTTACCCATTGTTTTTACTTGTACCACGGTTGCGGGTTCCAACTATATTGAGCGCCACTGGGGGGAGCAAGTCACCCACACCTATTTGCCATTGGACTTTCAATTGACGGTTGGTGCGTTCTTGACGCATTTTAATCCGGTATTGACCATGTCAGTTGAGATGGAGTGGTGGCCGAACCTTATTCGCCAGTCGCGCAACCAAGGCAGTCGAGTGATGCTGGTAAATGCTCGCATGACCGACAGATCAAAAAATCGTTATGCCAACATGTTAGGTCTTTTTACCTTTATGGTGTCCAAGGTGCATAAAATCCTGCCGCAAAGTGAGCTAAGCTATCAAGCTTTTCGCGAGTTGGGTGTACCACCAGAAAAACTGATGCTGTGCGGTAATATCAAGTACGATTGGCCAGAGCTTAAACACGCCGACCCAGCGCAAAAGCCCTCTCATTTGACATGGATTGCGGGGAGTACGCATGACACTGAAGAAATAGCGGTGGTCGCAGCGCATAAACAGTTGTTACAGCAAAATCCAGCAGCTCAGCTAATTATCGCACCGCGTCATCCTGAAAGATTTGATGACGTATGGCGGCTGCTGCAAGCAAGCGGGCTGAGCTGTCAGCGTTACTCGCACGCGCCAACACTAACTGCAAATACGCAAGTGTATCTGCTCGATACGATGGGCAAACTATTTGCGTTTTATCGTGATGCCCACGTTGCCTTTATTGGTGGCTCGTTAGTTAAGCTCGGTGGTCATAATCCTGCCGAAGCCATTGTCCAAGGGGCTGCTGTCGTAATGGGTAGTAGTCGACGAAATTGTGAAGATATATGTGCGCCGCTGAGTCAAGCTGGTGCCTTTGTTGAGGGTAACGAACCACAGCAAATAGCCAGAGAAGTCATCGGCTTTTGGCAAAATAGTGCGACAACAGCACAACAAGTACAGGCTGGGCAAGCCGCAATCGCAAAGCATAATGGCGCACTACACAAAACCACATTGCAAGTTTTATATCAGTTAAAGCAAGCGCAACGGCCAGTTCATAGTACCCGATTACATCCAATGGTGATCAGATAACAATGCAATACAACAATATCCTTATTGTCCGACTCAGTGCCATTGGTGACATCGTGATGGCGTCAGGTCTTATTTCTGCACTAAAGGCACGTTACCCAGAAGCAAAACTGAGCTGGTTAGCAGAGCCTGCTGGCGCGACCTTGCTGCAACAAAATCCATTGCTAGATGAGGTGATCCTGTGGCCTCGTAATGAATGGCAAAAAGTGCGAAAAGCAAAAGGGATCATAGCGCTACTGAAGCGAGTTAGTAGCTTTAAAAAGCAGTTGGCTAGTCGACAATTTGACTTAGTGCTCGACGCCCAAGGACTCCTTAAAAGTGGCGTGCTAGCTTGGCTTAGTGGCGCTCAATATAAGGTTGGGATCAATAGTCGTGAGGGCAGTCAGTGGCTTATGAATAAGGTAGTGACCTCGCCTTGGTCTGCTGATATCAGCTCGGAATACAGAGCTGCAGCGAAATTTTTTGGTGCGCCAGAAACGGCGTTTCAATACTCGCTCATTGCCTCGAACGAGACACAACAACACACAGAAGCACTGCTATTGGAGCATACTCAAGGTCAACCTTATGTGGTGTTTTGCCCGTTTACAACGAGAGCACAGAAACACTGGGCAGATGGGCATTGGCGTGAGTTGTATAAACAAGTAAATCAGTCTATTTGTGCGCATATTATTATATTGGGTGGACCAAGTGATATCGCTCATAGCGAGCGTTTAGAAAAACAGATGCCGGGGATCATTAATCTAACCGGGAAAACGACATTGCTGGAGTGCAGCGAGATCATTCGGGGGGCAAAAGGTGTGATTGGCGTCGATACAGGGCTAACTCACATGGCGATGGCGCATCATACCCCGGTTATTGCATTGTTTGGTTCAACCTTACCGTATGAAAACACCTTCAATCCAAATGGTCGCGTGTTGAGCGATAAACTTGCTTGCTCACCATGCAAACGCCGGCCAACCTGTGAGGCTCGTTTTGATTGTATGGTAGGTCTCACGCCACAAAGAGTCTCGAGCGCACTAGGAGAAGTACTATGAAAGTTCTGCATATTGAAGCGGGTCGTCACTTATATGGCGGCGCACAACAAGTGGTATATTTAACCCAAGCGTTGCAGCAAAAGGGCATTGAAAACGTACTGGTTTGCCCGCCAAATAGTGAAATGATTGCAGCCGTTGATAAGCAAGTAGTTGTAGAGCCTGTAAAAATGGCAGGCGATCTCGATGTCATGCAATGGTTGCGGTTACGAAGGGCTATTGCCCACCATCGGCCTGATTGTGTTCATATTCACAGCCGTCGAGGGGTTGATACTTGGGGATTACTTGCCGCGAAGTCGCTTAATGTCCCTGTTATTTTATCGAGACGAGTCGACAACACCGAGCCACGCTGGTGGTCAAAATTAAAATACCCAGCCTACGATAAAGTTATCGCTATCTCAGAGGGGATCCGCCAAGTATTACTCTCGCAAGGTGTCGCCTCTGAGCAAGTAAAGTTAGTCCACAGTGCAGTCGATACCCAGCGCTTCGCACCAAGTAGTGCGGAGCGGCAATGGCTGCTTGATGAGTTTGAACTGCCACAAAATGCCTTGGTTGTGGCTAATTTTGCGCAGCTGATAGAGCGCAAAGGGCAAGATGTGATCATGCGTGCAGCCAAACAACTCATTGTTGAGCATCCTAATTTGCGCGTATTACTGTTTGGTCGAGGGCCAAAGCAGCAACAGTATCAGGCGCGTATAGATGAACTGGGGCTGCAAAAAATTGTCCAGCTGGTGGGATTTCGACAAGACGTAGCGCGTATTTTACCGGCGGTTGATATTGTTGCACATCCAGCATCGATGGAAGGGCTAGGTGTCGCGTTATTACAAAGTAGCGCATCTGGTGTGCCTGTTGTGGGCTTTGCTGCCGGTGGCATTCCCGAAGCGGTTGCGCACAATGAAACCGGGTTACTCGCTCCGGTTGGTAATCAAGTTCAGTTTATCCAAGATCTTAATCGTTTATTGCAGGACCCGATTTTACGAGAACAAATGGGCCGTAAAGGCCGCGCTAAAATGTGCAGTGAATTTGCCATTGAGGTGATGGCGGAAGGCAACTTGTCGGTGTATAGAAGTGTGTTAACTGAGTTGGGAAGAGCGCCTTTAACCAGCCAATCACAGAAAGTGTGAGTTCCAATAAGGATAATCACCAATGCGGTTTACTAGCTTGGTTCTTAGTGGGTTTGCAGCAATATACCGGGCAATGGTATGCCTATCTTCTGTGGACCTGAGCATATGATCGTAATACGCGCTTTGCCAAATTCTGTATTTTGAATCCAATTGTTTATTTAACCTGAGGTTTGGATAAGGAATGTTCCAACTCATTGTTGCTAAAGCACAACTTAGTTTTCTCCTTGTCTAGCCAGAGAGTTTTAGGGAAAACACCGCTTCCGCGTCCTGCTCTCGCTAAGGTACCTACATCCTGTAGGCAAGGCGAATTTACGCACCAATAGCTGGCTATTGGAAGTGAATTCAACGCAGTTAGCGCTAATAAAACTGGCTGCTAGAAAGGCATTAATTATCCGCAGCTCAGGTTATTTAGCAGGTAAGCTGTTCTGCCTTTTAATTCTCCAACAACCTTACCTAGTTGCGTATTTCCAAGTGTCAGTAAGCCATGAAAGTGATCTGGCATTAACACCCATGTTTGCCAGCAGCATTCAAACTTTTGTTCATTATGTGAGATAGATTGGCAAAACAATCGTGCCAGCCGATAATCCGTAAAATAGGGCGTGCGTTTATGGCAGTTAAACGTAATGAAGTATTCCGCATACGGGATTGATATCCTGCCTTTTCTCAGGTCATTCCAGCTCATGTGCATTCCTTGCAATTGAGAGATGAATTTTAAAGATAATCCCTTCGATTAAATCTGTCGAGGTAAACCTCGACCTACGGTTGGATGGTAGGTCGTGATTTATCACGACAGGTTTGCGACAAAACATTCACGACAACCAAGGTGAACCAAACACGCACAAGGGTCGTTTAATTATTAATCGGTTAAACGAGGAGAGCATTATGCTTGCTGCCACACTCAAAGAAAAAATCGCTAATAAAGAACTTCATGCCATCGTGCTTAGCTACGCGGATTCAAATCACTACTTAGCTGGTGGTCAGGATGTTGATGGGAACTTGCATATCTTAATGCATGCCGAGGGTAAACTAACGCCGTTTAACTCGCTGCGAGAGGCTGAGACAAAGCTGGCGGAGCTCGGTGCAACTCAAGCCTACCTCAGAGTTGAGTCTGCCTATGATGAAATTGGTCCTGAGGACTCTTCGGGAACGCATATCAGCAATATGGAGATCCGTCACTTAACTCCATCCGACATAACAGTTTAAACAAAAAGGCTTAAGCGCCCACCAGTGAGCGCTTAAGCCTTAAAAGTTATCGAGTAGAGAGATCTTATTCTACTGAAAGTGTTATCGTTTTAGTTGCAACGGAAGCGGACTTTTCATCAACAACACTTAAACTTACCTGATAGTCGCCTGATGCTACAGGAGTGAATTGTAGGTTCGAGTCATGTGCAGCGGTACTGTCAACCACTTCGCCTGACGGAGCAACCACCTTCCAAAAATAGGTCAAATTGTTTGCATTGCTGTCGCTATCCATAACAGTTGGAGTTATCCACAGTGCTGAACCTGTTTTCAGTACACCTTGATAGTCCAGCGCCGTAATTACTGGAGCGCTATTTTGAACAGCACTTACTTTGATGAATGCCGCGACTACCAGTTCAACCTTGCCATCAGACACGATGCATTTCAGTACATAATTACCAGCGTCATCGAAGGTAATTGACGCGCGATTATCAGCATTATTGAGCACTGCCGTGCTATTCTCTGGCTTCGTTTCAAGCGACCAGCGATAAGTGAGCGGATCGCCGTCTTTATCTTCTGCGGATACCACAAAGACTTTGGTTTCCCCTTCCGTAGCTGTAGATATTTGTGGGCTCATAGACGCTGTAGGTCCATAATTTTCAGGGTGGCTCTTTATCACGCCACTGGCAGTTTGGCTTAGCTCACCGTTACTTACCTCCACAAAATAACGGTAAGTCCCCTCTCCGTGAGGCGTAAAAATCACCGTGTCGGTATCTTCATTCGTAACGGAATAGGTCAAACCGGCTTCAAATGGCTTAAACGTCCAACTAAAGGAGAGTGTTCTTCCGCTTGTATCTCTACTTCGCTTGGCACTAAGCTTGATGGCTTCATTGATTTTGGTTGACTCCGGCGCGTCGACGAATACAAGTGGTTTGTTTGCTTCGCCTAATTTGGCCGTTAAGGTATGGGTTGCTTCACTTAAACGGCCCTGTTTGTCTTTAAGGCTAAAGCGGATTTTATATTGTCCAGCCTTATCTAATTGAAGCGAGGTGAGAAATCCATTTGGTGTTGCCATTGCGGCTTGGCTGCCGCTTGGCTTGCTGTCAAAACTCCAAAGCGGTGTTACAGCGCCTTGATACTGACTACCATCGCTTTTCAGCTCAACAAAAGTCATTGAGCTTAATGTAACCTCTGAAGGTGCTGAAATAACCGCTTTAAGAGCTGGCTGGTTATCTATAACGATGACTTTTTCTGATTTGCTATGTGACGATTTACCATCATAAACGGTTAAAGTAATGGTGTATTCACCCGCAAATTTAGAGGCGAAAGAGGCAAGGTTATTGTTAGGGCTTACCAATGTGTATTCATCAACATGAGCAGGTGCAGTAACTTGCCATTTATAACTGAGATTATCGCCGTCTGAGTCTGAGCTGTTGCTCGCATCTAACTGTAGATGCTCGTTGATGGCAATTTCCTGTTTTGTGAGTGTGAAATTAGCGACAGGAGGCGTGTTCACACTTGGTGTAGTTTTTTCTTTTACACGGATCTCAAACTGTGTTGTCGATTCGTTACTACCTGACTTGATTGTTAGTCCTACTATGTAGCTACCTGCAACATCAGCGGTAAATTGCGCTTGCTTAGTGTTAGGGTTAGATAACTGAGCGTTACTGCCTTGGGGTTTGGCTTGCCACTGCCATGTTATTTCGGCATTTTCAGGGATCGTACTTCCCGCAGTGCTAAGCTGAATGACGTTGCCTGTCTCCCCAAAGGCACTTGCCTGAATTTTAGCGACTGGCTTAGTCGTGGTATCCGTTCCTGAATCTGTATTATCGTTATTTGAATCCGTGTTGCCATTATTTCCATTTTTGCCGCTATCCTGATTGACTGGTGTGGTGTCACCGCCTGAACCGCCGCATCCTGCTAGTAATAGTGAACAACAAAGTATTGATGTTATTAAGTTTTTGTTCATTTAATTATCCTTTTAAGTACCTCAACTGGGAAATGTATCCTGATGACCAAAATATTTCCAGTTAAAATTTGTTCAGTGCAAAATTTAACTTGTTTAGGTTTTGAAGTTTCGACTATAATCGCCTTAAATTTCGAAACGAAACTTATTTGATGACTAAACGAAACACTCAACAGCGCAGACATACCATTCTTTCATGGGTGAATGAATACGGTGAAGTAAGCGTAGAATCACTCGCCGCTGAGTTTGAAACGTCAGAAGTTACGATTCGTAAGGATTTAACGGCACTAGAAAAAAGTGGTCTGTTACTACGCCGCTATGGCGGTGCGATTGCCCTTCCTAAAGAGATCACTGCATCAGGTAAAGACGAGCAAGACTCGGTACGTAAAACGGCCATTGCCAAAGCGGCCGCCGAGCTGATTAAAGATCACAATCGCATCATTATCGATAGCGGCAGAACCACTGAAACCCTAATTCCTGAGCTTGCGCAAAAGCGCGGCTTAGTCGTGATGACCAATGCGATGAATATCGCTAATCGCTTGTTATCACTGGAGAATGAACCAACCTTATTGATGACCGGCGGGACGTGGGATCCGCACTCAGAATCCTTTCAAGGGCAGGTGGCGGAGCAAGTACTGCAATCCTATGACTTTGATCAGCTTTTTATTGGTGCCGATGGCATTGATGTAGAGCGCGGCACAACCACATTCAACGAATTAATTGGGCTGAGCCGTGTGATGGCAAAGTCAGCCCGTGAAGTGATTGTGATGGTCGAATCCGACAAGATTGGCCGTAAAATTCCGAATTTAGAAATACCTTGGGCACAGATCACCACTTTGATCACCGACAACAACTTGGCCGATGACCTCCGCCAAGCGATCGAAGCGCGTGGCATACAACTTATCTGTGCTGAACTACACACAACGTGCAAATAATGGAGAGATTATGTGTGGAATCGTAGGCGCTGTTGCTGAGCGTCCAGTAAACAAAATTCTTATCGAAGGTCTAAAACGCCTTGAGTACCGTGGTTATGACTCTGCGGGTGTCGCGCTTTGCGAAGGTGGTGTACTCAACAGCGTGAAAGCCGTAGGTAAAGTGGTAAACCTAGAATCTGCGCTTGAAAATGCTGAAGTAAAAGGTACTACCGGTATCGCGCACACGCGCTGGGCAACACACGGCGGCGTAACAGAAGCTAACGCGCACCCGCATATTTCTAACAGCGAAATTGCGCTAGTACACAACGGCATTATTGAAAACCACGAAGGTTTGCGCGCGGCATTAAAAGAAGACGGCTACGAGTTTTTATCTGACACCGACACCGAAGTGATGGTACATCTTATCCATCAACTCAGACAGCAACACACTACATTACTTGCTGCCGTGCAAGCAGCGGTAAAACAGCTTGAAGGTGCATACGGCACGGTATTATTTGATAAAGCCAATCAAGATGAAATCATCGTGGCACGCTCAGGCAGCCCACTAGTTATCGGCCTTGGCCTTGGTGAAAACTTTATTGCCTCTGATCAACTCGCGCTATTACCAGTAACCCGCAGCTTTATCTTCTTAGAAGAAGGCGATGTAGCACGCATTACTCGCGAAACGGTAGAAATCTTCGACATTAACGGCAATCCTGTAGAGCGCGAAGTGGTTGAGTCTAACATCACTCAAGATGTGTCGGGCAAAGGCGAATACCGCCACTACATGCTAAAAGAAATCTACGAGCAGCCAATGGCCGTACGTAATACACTTGAAGGCCGTTTAGACAACGATCGCGTTAGTATCGACGCATTTGGCGACAAAGCCAACGAAATTTTTAAAGATGTAAAACACGTACAGATCATCGCGTGTGGTACGTCTTACCACTCAGGCATGGTGGCGCGCTACTGGCTGGAGCAATTTGCAGGCGTAAGCTGTAACGTTGAAATCGCCTCAGAGTTTCGCTACCGCGACTCATTCGTTCACGAAAACAGCCTACTGGTAACCATTTCACAATCGGGCGAAACCGCAGACACGCTCGCGGCACTGCGTCTTGCCAAAGAGCAAGGCTATATGGCATCGATGACCATTTGTAACGTACCAGGCTCATCGCTAGTACGTGAGTCAGATCTTGCCTTTATGACCAAAGCTGGCGCTGAAATTGGGGTGGCATCAACCAAAGCATTTACAACTCAACTAGTTGGCTTATTGATGCTAACTGCATCGATCGCGCAGGAAAAAGGCCGTGATCAAAGCGCAATCGTCAACGCCATCAAAACCCTGCCAACCAAGCTTGAAGAAACCCTAACGATGGCCGATGGTATTGAACTTCTTGCAGAAGAATTTGCCGACAAACATCACTCATTGTTCCTAGGTCGCGGCTCACAATATCCAATCGCAATGGAAGGCGCGCTAAAGCTTAAAGAGATCTCCTACATCCACGCTGAAGCCTATGCGGCAGGCGAGCTAAAACACGGCCCGCTAGCGCTTATCGACGCGGATATGCCAATTATCGTCGTTGCACCAAACAATGAGCTGCTTGAAAAGCTCAAATCAAACGTTGAAGAAGTGCGCGCACGCGGCGGTATCATCTATGTATTCGCGGACAAAGACTCAAACTTTGCCTCAGACGACACCATGCGAGTAATGAACGTCAACCACGTCGAAAACATCATCGCTCCAGTGGTTTACACCATCCCACTACAGCTACTTTCATACTACGTAGCCGTGATCAAAGGCACCGATGTTGACCAACCGAGAAATCTCGCAAAGAGTGTAACGGTAGAATAAGAAAAGGCGCGCAAGCGCCTCATGTTGTGACTTAGAAATATAGTTTCATCCCAAGTATTAAAGTATCATCCTAAGTAATAAAGTTTCATACTGAGCATTAAATGTAAAAAAGCCGACGTTGAGTCGGCTTTTTTGATTTTGTGATGTTCAACTGTATCGCTTAGTATTGTAAGGGTCGAAGAGCCTCGGATATTTGAGATAGAGTATGGTTAAGCAGATAATTGAGATTGATGGGGTTAAGCGTGAACTCAATGAGCGCGAATTAGAGCTAATCACAATTAACGGTCCACATAGGAGTGATGTTTTCTTTTTTAAGAATTCTCTAGGAACAATCGAAACAAAAAGTGATATTGATGAGCTAATAATACGTGAAAGTGAAGTCGATGGCGTCGGTATTGCTGATGCAAATATTGAGTGTCTATATATCGAACAAAACTCGAAGCTCAAGAGACTGATTCTGAAAAACTCGAAAGTAAAAAACCTCAAGATAGAAGGCTCTTCAGTTGAACTTCTTGAGATCCACAATGATGATTCTTGCCCCATAGAGACTTTGACAGTCAGTAACAGTGAGTGTGGGAACTTCAAATCTATATGCACATCCATTAACTTGATTCAGCTTATTAATAGCCACTTTTCAAAGTTTTGGCACAAAAGCACGTCCAAATTTTGTAACTTGGAAATAGAACAGGGTTTAATTGTTGATTCAGGGTTCAAATTTGAGAGCAATTCTAGTCACAAGATCTCATTGAAAGATAGTATTGATGGTCGGCTAGATATTAGTTTTGGGGATGCCGATAACTTAGAACTGAGTAAGCTTTTCTTAACCAATGAGTTATCTCTTACTGCTAAACAAGGAGTGAGTAAGTTTTCTGTTAATGGTTTTAGTTGTGGCAGTGGCAAACTTTCCATTCATGATTTTCGTGCTTTGGTAGGCCAGAGCAAAACATCAGTGCTATTTAAATCAATCTCTTTTGGAGAGTCGGATTTTAAAGATTGTGACTTTTGTTCATTTGCACATTTTGAAATAGATAAAGTTCAGTTTCAAAGTGCCAGCTCTACTGGTACAAGATGGCCCCTGAACCCCGTATATAAGTCGGGTAATAGTTTATTGAGAAGCTACTGTTTCAAAGTTTACAAAATGCTAGTCGATGATGGTGATTTAGAGCAAGGGCTTCAGTTTAGAAGAAGTTATCTCAATACTAAGGTTTCTTTACTTAAAAGCGAAGAAAGTGAATCTAAATTAGTTGCTTGGGCTGATAGAGTATCATTGCAACTTGGAGAGTTTACATCCGAACATGGTACAAATTGGTTAAGAGCACTGGTAATTCTTTTATGCTTCAACCTTGTATTAACGCCGATACTTGTAAACTTTTTCATTTTAGAAAAATCCTTTGAGAGTGCTGTATTTTATTGCTCGCACTTTAAAGATAGTTTTAATTATTACTGGCTCAACCTAGTACCTATTGATGGAAAAGTATTCTCGATGAGTGACGCGCTTTTGTCGATGAACCCTGCTCATAGGTTAAAGTCGCTTAGTTTTGAAGGAGGCACTTGGTTTGTCCTCTACAATACGATAAGTAGAGCAATCAATGGGTACTTATATTTTCAGATAGTTAAGTCATTTAGAAAGTATATAGTTTGACTCTGAGGTGCTTGCATCACACTTTCACTCTAGCTATGCTGAAATTTCAATCAGTTATAGCGGTATATTATGTCTAGGAAGATTGGCCATACTGAGGCGCAATATCGTAAGTGGATTAAAGAGGGGCGTGGTACAGGCGAGTATCAGGATTACAAGCCGTGGCTAACGGTGTACGATGCACCATCTGATGGCCGTGTACATCGAGTCTTTGGTTATAAATCTAAGCGAACCCACCATTTATTATCCGATCTTGAACTATCCATGTTCTATTTGCTCGAGTGGCGGCAGGATGTGCTGCAAGTCAAAGAGCAGTTTCCGCTTGAGCGTGAAATAACGCTAGAGTTAGCCGAATCTGCAGGTATCTAACCTAATGCATCACGAACTTTGGGCATGATCCTGCGACTAACTGGAACTTCGTCACCTGTCGATAAATGTAAAATACCGGTTCCTGATGCGCTTCTGGATAATGATGTTATGAACTGGGTATTTACTATGTACGAGCGATGAACCCGTAAAAAAGTGGTTGGAAGTGTACTTTCAAGTTCAGACAAGCTGTTGTGGTGCAATACACTTCCCCTATTATTAATAACCAGCTCAACATAATCTCTTGCCCCCTTACAAAAACAAATTTCTTCGCAAGATATAAAGTCTGTTTTTCCAGCATGGCTGATTTTTATTTTAGATGGTTGCTCCCGCTCTTTCTGTTCGTCCAATATGCGCTGTAATCGATCTGCCCGATCTTGCTCAAACCGCTTTTTTCCCTGTTCTTTCTTATAATCGATAGCATGTTGAGCAAAAAAGAAGACGAAAAGCAATGCAATGCAATAGTAGTAGTAAATATCTAAAAACTGGTTTGGGCTACTAACAGTCAATAAAACAAATGCAAACAGTGCTATGCTATGTGGCAGCGCGTTGTGGGCTTTCTTTATCGCGGCATACCCGGTAATTAATGTGCCTATTCCCACTGGGAGCAGTACTGATGCAAGCGTTTTTGATTCCAAGTGATCCAGTAACAAGACAAGTATGAGGGTCGTTACACAACCAACGGTTAAGGCTGTTTTTCCCCTTTGTGTTAAAAAGCGTTTACATACATAACTCAATAAAAAGAATGAAACCATTAAGCTTGAGCAAAGAATAGTTAGCATCCTGATCCCATTGTATGGGTAACTGTAATCAAACAACCCGCGTGATACTTCAGCAATTAATTGGATAACTGCGAAAAGTGATGCAATAGGGATGAATAGATTGTGTTTGGTATTATTACTTTGGAAGGCTAATACAGATGAATAGATAAAACCGAGAATTAAAATACCAAACGGAATAAACACGGGTAGGTAGTGGTTTGCAAGGTAGTCCTTAGGCGTTTGATAATCGGTGATAAGCAACCTTTGTATAGGCGGATCAATTTGTAATAGCCTGTTATGTGAAGATAGCTCAATGACTAAAGCATTGTGTTGTTTTATAAGGAGGCTGTCAGGTAAATAGAAACTCTTATCTATGCGGCCGGCAACTTCATTTTTTGCTTCCTCAGCTGGCGAGCCATTGCGGCCGATTTTTACTCCATTAAGATAAACCGTCGTAGATGCTTCGGCTGACAGAACCAGTCCAAGAGGGCGCTCCCTAGGTTGCCCTGCGTTTGCCACGTCGAAATGAACTTGTATCCAAACTAATGATTGCTTTGGGTTGACCTGATTGATTGACACTGCTCTACAGTTTTCGACTTTTGTCAGTCTTCCCTGTGTATTTTTAGATACATCCTGACAGACAGATACTGATGAGATATGAACGGGAGAGGTTGAGGTGGCGTTTACCATTATTGAATAAAATAGACTTATCACCACACAAAAACGTAAAACGTGGCCTGCACAAATTGAACTATGTCTGGAAAAAAGACAGGTGACACCCTGAAAAAAACCTACCGTTAGCATAAAAAAACCGACCGTTAGCATAAAAAAGCGAGCAAAAAGGAATTTCATAGATATATTCAAACCCACATTCTATATAACTTTCAGACACATGACAGCACAACCACTGCGGTCTGCACATTTATTAAAAGGAAAAGCAGTTTTATGAAGCTTTTAAGGTGTTTATTTTTATTGTTTGCTTTGTTTTCAGTTGCGGCATCAGCAAAACAACCTGTTAATTTTGCGAACGTGGACTTTGAAGCATTACTCAAGCAGCACAATTTGCCCGGGCTAAGTGTTGCGGTAGTGGAGAATTACGAAGTGGCATTTATCGGCTCATATGGAAAAAAGGAACGTGGTGCTGGAGAGTACATAAATCAGCATACCGCTTTTGGCGCAGCTTCTATTTCAAAAGTGATAACTGCCATCATTGCAACTCAATTATCGGAACAAAACAGACTGAACTTAGACGTGCCTGTAAACAATTACCTGCGGAGGTGGAAACTCCCTGAAAACAAATATACAACCCAACAACCCGTTACGTTGCGCCACTTGCTCAGTCATAGCGGTGGGGTGAATCAAAGCGGATATTCTGCTTATTTTACGGGAGATGACATACCTACTCTGGTTGAAAGTTTAAACGGTAAAAAGTTAAAGAAGCCTGCGGACCCTATTACTGTTCAATCCTCTCCTGGAAGCCGCTTTAGTTATAGCGGAGGCGGTTTTGTTATTGCGCAGATGGTTATTGAGGATGTGGTAGGGCAACCCATAGCTCAGATAGCTCAGAATATGCTTTTTAAGCCAATTGAAATGACCAATAGCACCTTGCAGCAGTACGGTAGTCCAAATTTCCCAAAGAATGTGGCTAAAGCGCACAATTTTGACGGTACACTTGCGGGTGGGACTGGGCTTCCTATCTATCCGCAAGTAGCTGCTGCGGGGATGTGGACGACTCCGACAGATATGGCAAAACTGATTATTGATTTTCAACGTGCTTTACGACACCAGTCTGGAACAGTAATTTCACCAAGAGTTGCAAGAGAAACAACTAAAATTCAGACACTAAAAAAGGCAGGTGGATGGGGATTAGGTTGGATGAGGTATATGGCTGACGGAAACCTCGAATGGTTTTCTCATTCAGGCTACGGAGCGGGGTTTGGCGGACAAGTGATGGCGACAATGGAGGGAGGGAAAGCAATTATCATTTTTGGCAACGGAGCACACAAAAGCCGTATCCCTGTTATTGAATCCGTAATTAGCTCCATAATTAGTGAGCGCAACTGGGGACGAGCAATCAATGGCTCTAAAATGGCGTCAAATAAATCTCAGCATGCGGATATGGTGGGGCATTATTACAATATCAATAGAGGCTTTTTTTCGCCGTTTAATGAAATAGTTACCGTCTTTGTAAAAAATGGAAGGTTACTTTTAGATAACTCATTTGGCACTAGGATGCCATACGAACTCTTACCAACAGAGAATGGCCGTTATCGAATAGATCAGTTTGTTAGTGCAGAGATTGGTTTGTACAAAGGTAATCTCGCATTTTTTCACAAAGATGCTGACCAACCTGCAACTGCGCTTACACGCATTACCAAGGACATCCAACCTCCTTTTTTGCATGCTAGGAACAGTGGATATAAAGTAGGCTTAAATGCGTATAAAAGCTGGGTCGCAGTATACCCGAATACGCTATTAACGCGAACAGCGACGTTTGAAAGGCTTGCAACTTATGCCCGAGACGAAGGGCGAAAACAAGAAGCGATAACGTTTTATCAGTTAGGTTTACACTTCCACCCTGATAACGAGACTTTCCAAGCAGGGCTGAGTGCATTGAAGTGAACAAACAGCACTGACAGCCACTATTATTTGCTTACCATGGTTATGACAGTTCCGACTTAGCATTGCACAAAATTGTTCATTATTCGTATCAAAAGCGCTTCTAAAATAAGGTAGCTGTTGGTGTTTGATCATTTCTAGACACTAAAACTAGTGTATCGCGCACGGCAACGGGGAATACTGTGCCCCGGGCTATTAATGCGGTAATGGTGTCTGCGTGTGCTTGTTCAAATTGAATCTTAAACTAACTACGTGGCGTGTTAAAAAACATTTAAACTTGTTTTGTTTTATTTAAAATTGTTATGTGTTAGGTTTTCAATGCCTTAAATTTCAAGGGCTTTTCTAATAAATGAACTTAATAAATGTATAAAGGAATAATATACAATGAAAGTATTGAACAAAGTTTTGGGTGCAACCGTTTTAGCGCTAGGTGTATCTGCAGGGTCGGCTTCTGCTGCTGAAGTAAAAATCACAGAAGTAGATTATGGTAGTGTGATCATCCAAACTGCTGATGTTGTGTTAAACCACAGCCAAGCAGGCACTTTCTCTATGAATGTGAGCGAAAACCATTTAACTGTAAATGCTCAAGACTCTAATGGACGTAAGTTCCGCTGCGTAATGAATGGCACTTCAAGCTACAGCGATCCTGCTATTCTTGAAAGAGTAACGAACATCGCAGCGACTATCTCAGAAGGTGATAGAGTACAAATTGAGGTGCAAAAAAATGTATTACCTCAAGTTTGTCATGTTAAAAAAATGCTAAGCTTCTAAGCTTTGCTATTTCGCAATGGAAAGTGTGTACACCTTCCATTGCTTTAAGCACTTCTATTTAGCTAGCTTGACTACGCAGTGATAAAAGCTTGGGCAAGATCATGGTGATCATCTCTTTCTAAGCAATCGATAACTTGTTGTTCTACTTGAGTAACTAAGTTACTGCGCTTTAGTTCGATAAAGGCATCGGTAAAACTGTCGTTATATTCTTCCCAGCCGCCACAATATGCATTGGCTTCACCGAAAATGGACTTAAATTGATAGGTGATAAGAAAATATTCCCCCGATTCTTGCCATTCTGTTGTGGATTCGATTACTTGACGACCATTCGCTTTCTTCACAAATAAGCGAAACAGTTCAGGTTTGAGAAAGTAGCCGTAGTGGCAGGTATCTAAACACGCAGTATAGTCGTTTTCGGTTAGCTGACTTAAATCGAGTTCTGGGTCTTTAAGTAACTTTTCTAAACAATTCGCGCCATATTCACACTTATCAAGGCGACAAACAATTTCGCACATCAGCGCAAAGTAGTCTGTGACAGACATTTTGCCTGCTTTGCGTAGTTCCATAAAAGAGGGGGCTACGGTGCGCTCAAAAAACTCAATGTCGAACTCTGAGCGATTCGCCGTCATTTCCATCAAAAAGTAGTCGGCGAATGGAAAATCAATGCTAAGTTCTAGGCAATGACGACAGGCCGTTTCGATATCGTCTGGGTGGTGATGATCAACTAATTCTCCCATACAAATATCGAGCTCTATCGTACTCAACTCATCACCCATCAAGTCGGCATACTGGATAATTTGTGCTTTCGTGAGTGCTGCGGTGACATCCAAATAACTTTCAAACAGGGTTTCCGATAAGGTTTCTACCTTTGCCTTATCTTGTTGAGATAAAGCTTGTTTTAAGGCGTCGAGGCGAGTTGGAGTATCCTCGTTGTACCAACCTCCAAAATAGAATTGCGTCATATTTGTTTTCCTTAATCGATAATAGTCGCAGGAGTGAGTGATTAAGCGCTTGTTGCTGAATATCTAGCTACTATCCTTGCCTTGTTTAGGTTAATATCACAAGTTGCAATTCTATCATTCAGCGCACAGGCAATCCAAGGTTGCATTACGTTCCCAAACTGTTTACACTTGCCGCGATTCTAACCATTCATTCACTGTAGAGGAGAAAAAACATGACACAAACAACTTTATCCTTTGCAGGTCTTTCTCTGTAATTCGCGAGCGCGAATAAATATTTCCTAGCTTGCGAAAGCTGTATTTAGCGATTTTATGTTGCCTATGTAACCTAACATTTGATTGCTATAACTAAGCCATTCTAGACCTGCCAATACACAATTATTTTTAAACCTCATTGAAAGGTATTGGTAACTATGGGCAGATCCGTCCAACAAATTTCTGATCGCGTGTGTCTATTTGCATCTCAAGACACTTGGATTGAAGGCGCTGCGATCCAACAACTTACAAAAACCGCTGAACTAGCCAGTATGCATCGTGTTGCAGGTATGCCTGACTTGCACCCAGGACGTGGTTATCCGATCGGCGCGGCATTTTTTAGCCTAGATAGGCTGTATCCCGCGTTAGTCGGAAACGATATTGGCTGTGGCATGGCGCTGTGGCAGACCACTACAAAGGTTGCCAAAGTTAATTTGGATAAGTTTGCTAAACGGCTAGAAGATATCGAGCAACCGCTCGATGTCAGTTGGCAAGAGACGATTCAAGCTGAAATGACATACCGTGATATTTCAGCTGGATTATTTGAAAGTGCACTGGGTACGATTGGTGGCGGTAATCATTTCGCCGAGTTTCAAGCGGTGGAACGTGTTTACAATGAAGCCGCGTTTACTGCGCTTGGCCTTGATAAAAAGTATTTACAGCTGCTGGTTCACTCAGGCTCGCGTGGGCTGGGGCAAGCCATTTTAGTCGACCATGTTGCGCGTTTTAATCATGATGGTTTGGTGGCTGAAGCGGCTCAAGGTAGTGAAAGTTCACGCTATTTGGCACGCCATGATGAAGCGGTGCGCTGGGCTGAGTTAAACCGCTTTTTGATTGCAAAAAGATTTCTCGCAGCCATTCGTAGCGATGGTGAATGTACGCTAGATGTTAATCACAACCTCGTGTGCCCAAAAGTGATTGATGGCCGCGCTGGTTGGCTGCACCGTAAAGGTGCGACCCCAAGTGACAAAGGTGCTGTCGTGATCCCCGGCTCACGAGGTGACTATAGCTATGTGGTTCAGCCTGTAAACAATGCGCCTGCGTTAACGGCCAGTTTATATTCTTTGGCTCATGGTGCTGGTCGAAAGTGGAAGCGAGGTGACTGCCAAAGCCGCTTGAGTCACAAATATAAACGCGAAGACCTTTATCGCACAGCATTGGGGAGTCGTGTGATCTGTGGCAATAAGGAGTTGCTGTACGATGAAGCGCCGCAGGCTTATAAAAAGTGTGAAACCATTGTCAGTGATTTGGTTGACGCTGGATTGATAGAAGTGGTTGCAATATTGCGTCCGGTGCTGACATTTAAAACCAACGGGAGCTGTTCGTCATGATCTTGTTGCAACTTTCAGCCGGTCAAGGCCCAGCAGAGTGCGGGAAAGCCGTTGCATTGGCGCTCAACTTAGTCGATAAACAAGCTAAAGCAATAGGCGCAGAATGTACTGTGTTAGCGCAAGAAATGCATGAATACAAAGGCTGCATGAAATCCGTATTGCTACAGCTTTCGAGTGACGCAAAAGCGCTTGCCGAGTATTGGCATGGCCCGCAGTTGTGGGTGTGCCAGAGCCCATTTCGTGCCAAACATAAACGGAAAAATTGGTTCTTTAGCGGCAGCATGGCCGAGATAGATGAAGTCGCAATGGCATCCGATATTCGCTATCAAACTTGTCGCGCGTCAGGAGCTGGTGGGCAGCATGTTAATACCACAGACTCAGCGGTACGAGCGACGCATATAGCATCAGGATTGAGTGTGCGAGTGGAGAGTGAGCGTAGTCAGCACGCCAATAAGCGCGTTGCAAAGGCGTTATTGCTACAGAAATTGGCCGCGCAGGCAGATGCTGAGGAAATGGCTCGTGATAAAGCAAGGTGGCAGCAGCATCAGGCGCTACAACGCGGTAATCCTAAAAATACTTTTAAAGGAAACCAGTTCAGCCCAACGCTGCCATTTAATAAAGGCACTCCGCATGACAACTAATGTGTTATTCATCTGTAGTCGCAACCAGTGGCGCAGTCCAACCGCTGAGCGTATCTGGAAAAATCATCCGGGTATTAGCGTGAGATCAGCAGGCACAAGCCCAAGAGCACGTCGCAGCGTAAATGCGAGTGATATTGAGTGGGCCGATACTATTTTAGTCATGGAAGAAAAACATAAATCGCGGCTGCGTGCACAATACGCCAATCTATTGCGCTATAAAAATGTTCAAGTGTTGGATATTCCTGACGAATATCAATTTATGGATGACGAGTTAGTGACGCTACTACAAGACAGCGTCGCGAGTATCTTAGTGATTTAATCCAGCCCATTTTGGGTGTTAATAAGGTTGTAGGGAAGAGGATAGAGCAATGTAATTCCATCGGGAACAAGCAATTGAGAACACAATAAGTCGTTTTGTCGCGATTAAAAGGCTGGCAGCGTGGGTAAAGCTTGAACCCCATGCCTGACAGCCTGAGCAGCTATGAGCTAATGGTGCTTTTAAATAGTGCATTAAGCTCGCGGTAATCGGCTTTCATTTGTTTCTCTTTAGCTCGGTAATCTGCAAGGCGGTTGAGTTCAGACTCGATAAATTGGTTTATTACAGGCACAGTTGGAATGACTTGTTTCTCTAAGCTTACTTTTTTCTGTTCAAGTAGGTCAGCAATTGCATCATTTAGCGCCGTATTATCTGCAATTAGTTGGCGTAATGTCTCAAATTCTATAGGTGCTGGTGTGGCATATTTTTCTAGCCACATAATGGCTAACAAAGGCCTAAGAACATAAAAGTACTTTTTTAGCGGTACGGTTTCTCTCTTTAAGTATTCGCGATAGTTACCTTGCGCCATATGTAAATAGTGATAAATACCGCTATTTGGAGACATAATTTGAGGCATTAACTGTTTTGCTTTTGCCGAGAATACGCCATCATCAACATAAACGATAGGTGATTGTAACCACTCAATAAAAGCAGGGTTTGACTTTCTAAAAAGCTTTAATGCCTTTCTTACATCCCAGCCATTAATATCAATCTCATCAACAATAGGGTATTCAATGACATCACGTTTTTCTTCTACATCAAGGGTGAGATACCACTCTTTTGTATGCGCATAAATAAACCGCACGTCGTAATCACTATTTGGGCTGGCAAAACCCCAGGCGCGGCTGCCTGATTCAACGGCATACAATACCTTTACACCATGCTCTTGTTCTGCGGCACGGATCCGTTTAAGTATTTCTGCTTTGATATCGGCTGCTATTGGTTCTAGCTCACTGTTATTTGTCATCATTAATTTCCTACCACGCTAATATCCCATTGTGTTTCTGTGCGCTGAGTTACTGCAAATTTAACGTCCATAAACAACTGAATTACATCAATATTGGTTAGCGTGTGCAAGCTTGGTTTGGTGGTGGTGAACTGGCCGCTGTACGCTAAAGCCATAGGTAGCAATAACTGATCTGCTAAGTGTTCTTCCACCGCGGCTTCTGATTTTAAAAACTGCTTCACTTCGGCTGCGCAACGTTTGGCAACGCGTTCGGCTGACACGCCATATTCGCCTTGCTGCTCAAACAAACTGGTGTGCGAGCCTTGGTCGATCATCAGCTGTAGCGAGTTGCCCGGTCCCGGTGTGACTGCGCTTACGACGGTTGTTTTTGCGCCAAACCAATTGAGCTCCTTTTTTGCTTTAGTCACTTCTCGCTCGCCAATATGTTCAGGTAACTTACTGACTAAAGCGGTGATTGCACATTGTTCAGCGGTAATCTGGCTGCTACTCGCCGAGAGCTCTGGAAGCGCGTTGAGTGCCTTGGTTGGGTGTATCGTCAATGTCCATTTTCCTCCACCTGCTGGATAAAACCCAAGCTTTTCAGTCTCAATTTGGCAATCAATACCCATCTTTTTTAAGATTGGTAAATAAGAGCGCGTTAAAAAGCATAAAGAAGGAGACATGCCGTTGTGCGTCCCACCTTCAAAGATGACATGAGACTGCTCAGAAGCCATTGCCAATACGGGTAAAATGGTCTGGCAAACCAATACGGTGCTACCAGCCGTACCTATGGCAAAGCGATAGTTCCCTGCTTTTATTTTACCAGGGGTGAAGCGAATGCGCGCAGAGCCAAGCGCTGCACCTTCTATTTTTGCATTACAGATCTGCTGTGCGGCCAGTACACAAGTAAGGTGTTGGCGTAGTAAGCCGGGTTTATTGCGATTGGCTCTAATGTTTATCAGCTCAATTGGCTGATCGGTTAAAATCGATAGGGTTAAGGCGGTGCGTAATACTTGTCCGCCTCCTTCTCCTTGTGCGCCATCTATAACTAAATATGACATGTTCAAAACTTATCCTTTTACGCACACAATTTGTTTCAGTGTGTGTACTACTTCTACTAAATCTTGTTGTGCCGCCATGACCTTTTCAATGTCTTTATACGCATGAGGGATTTCGTCAATAACGGCTTCATCTTTGCGGCATTCTACCCCAGCAGTTGCAGCGATTTGATCTTTCACGTTAAATACTTTTTTGGCTTTAGTGCGCGACATGATGCGCCCTGCGCCATGGCTACAACTATTAAAGCTGTCGGGGTTGCCAAGTCCTCTTACAATAAATGAACGTGCACCCATGCTGCCTGGAATGATCCCCATTTCGCCTTTTTGTGCACGTACTGCGCCTTTGCGCGTGACGTAGCAGTCTTTACCAAAATGGTGCTCGCGAGAGATATAATTATGGTGGCAGTTCACGGCCATTTCTGCGGTTGTAAATGGCGTTGAGATCTGCGACCTTAAAGCTTTTATCGCGTTAAACATCATGATTTCACGATTTTTAGCGGCAAAGTCCTGCGCCCATTCAACCGCTTCAACGTAATCATCAAAGTAGTCACTTCCTTCTTTTAGATAGGCCAAGTCCATATCTGGAAGGTGAATTTGATGACGTTGCATTTCCTTCTTAGCCAGCTCTATAAAGTAGGTGCCAATTCGATTACCAACGCCTCGGCTGCCTGAGTGCAGCATAATCCACACTGCATTATGCTCATCCAAGCAAAGCTCTAGAAAGTGGTTGCCTGTTCCCATTGTACCAAGATGGTTCACATGATTACTTTTTTTGATAGCGGGATGCTTGGCGCAAATTTTCTCAAATCTTAATACTAGCTTTTGCCATTCAGAGGTAACAATGTCAGGGATGTTATGCCAGGCTCCTCGGTCACGCTTTCCACGTTTTCCTCCGGTACGACCATGTGGCACAGCCGCTTCAAATGCATGGCGAATACTAGCCAAATTATCTGGTAGCTGGTTGGCTGTGAGTGATGTCTTGGTGGCAACCATGCCGCAGCCAATATCCACGCCCACCGCTGCGGGGATCACTGCATCTACCGATGGGATCACGCTACCAATCGTTGCGCCTTTGCCCATATGCACATCAGGCATTACCGCAATATGCGAATGGATCAACGGCAAGCTGGCAATATTATTAAGCTGTTGCTGCGCCTCTATTTCAAAAGGTACGCCTTGCGTCCATGCCTTAATGGGCGCGTCCCCATCATTGTGGATGGTATTGTAGTTACTACACATATTTGCTCCTTATGCTATCGTTATTTTTCTTTTTATCGTTAGACAATTTTGACTGTGTTATTCATCAAACCTTCTAAGCCCCCGTAGACGGTTAGGTTTTCGATTTTGTCTGCAACCTTTTCTAATGCCTCAAGCTCCTTCAAGCGCAGTAATGTTGGGTTGTTTTCCATCACTTTTGCGGTGTTATGCAGGCTCCGTGTCGCTGCGGTTTCTTCTCGCCTTTTAATGACATTAGCTTCAGCTGCTTTCTGCGCTTCAACCACTTGATTTAAAATGGCTTTAATTTCTCCAGGCAGAATAATGTCTTTCACGCCGACGCTTTGTAAAGATACGCCAATGCCTGCCAGTGACGCAGTCACAAGTTCTCTCACGGTTTCATTGATATATAACTTATCCAATAAGATATCATCCAATGATTTGGTTCCTACGGCTTCACGCAAGGCCAATTGCAGCGTTTTATATATGTACTCGTCGACTTTCTCCACGCTTTGGGCGAGCAACTCGGCATCTTCAATTTTGATCCCAGCGGTTAAATTTATTCGCAAACTCACGCGGTCTTTGCTCAAAATTTCTTGGCCAGATATTTCCAGTAGTTGTGCTCGGGTATCAAACGATTTTAACGTGATGCTGTGGTTAAATTGCCAAAATGCGTGTTGTCCAGGTGCTAAGCGTCTAACAAAGCGGCCATCAACATAGAGTAATCCCACATGTTCTGCGGCCACGCTGACATCGGCAATGGGTTTCATCGCAACGGTACGATCACTTCTAATTAATCTTGAGGCTGTGTTTGCACCCGCTCGGTTGATTAAAAATAGTATGCGTTCATTGAGCTCTATTTGACTATCAATAGCGATCCGCTCAAGCCGTATTTCACCAGCATCTTGCCACAAATACAGGTGCTCACTCGGTGCCACAATGCCGCGTAGCAAATCATCAATGTATAACAGGCCGACTTCATTACTATTTAATTTCCAGTGGCTTATGTGTTCCTGAAGTATTGGGTTATTACGGTATAAACGCTCCGCATTTGGCTCAGAAAAATACAAGCCGTTAATATCAAAAGTGCGAAACGAAAGGGTATTTTGCACATCCCAAAAAGCATGTTTGCCTGGTATTAACACCTGTGTTAATTGCTGCTCTTTGAATACAAAAGTTCTTTCGTTCTCTTTGACCGTAATTGTTTTTCTTAACATATTAGTTTTCCTTTATGTTTTGTTAGTAAGGGTCGCTGGCTTGAGTGGTAACGGCGCCATGTTTAGTGATTGGAAGTGGCGTCCTGCCTATGCCAATCCGGCGACATGTTGCGGTTATCAGTCAGCGGCCATGACGGCTTACTAGCAATATGTATTTACGTATATTTATGAGTTTTTGGGTGGGATTCGAACCCACAACAAGCGAAGTAATGTTCACGGCTCTACCATTGAGCTACCAAGGTTTAAGATGGGATTTGAACCCATGACCGACGAAATCGTGTTTCGTTGCTCTACCAGACTGAGCTACTTAAATTATTGTGTGGTTAGGCATACGCAGTCACAGTGTTCAGCGCACCGGAGTGAGGATTGAATCACTTCCACATAACCAGACAGCCTATAGATATCAAGCTATGTGCCAATAACGAGGATTAATTAAAAATAAACTAATAACATTTTGAATTTATTGGTTTATTTTCTATTTTTGGTGATGGTTTATGAAAATGGTGGAGATTTGAAAAGTATCTAAATATAATCATTAGGATATATAATATATCTATATGGATATGATTTTGAAAAAGACAGTAGCAGTAAGTTTGATTGGTACTCAGCTCGATTTTGTTGGTAAGCGAGTGGATAGGTGGGCGCGTTGGCGGCCCAATGTAAGCCTATGTAGCCAACCTGATCTGGTCATTGATGAATTGCATTTATTACACGACAATCACAGTACACGGCTGGCCAACAATGTGGCCGTTGATATTGAAAGTGTGTCGCCAGAGTCGACAGTCACATTGCACAACCTCAACTTCAGTAACCCGTGGGACTTTGAGGAGGTGTATGCCAAACTTTTTGATTGGTGCCAAGCTCAAGCATTCGATACCGACAACTGTGAGTACCTGTTTCATATCACCACAGGTACTCATGTGGTACAGATCTGCAGCTTTTTATTGACTGAGAGCCGTCATTTTCCTGGCCGCTTGGTGCAAACCTCTCCCGACAACAGCAATAAAAACAAATCCGTTGGGCAAGTTCAAATAATCGATTTAGACCTATCCAAATACGACCAGCTAGCTACTCGATTCGACAGTGAGCACCTAGAGGGTAAAGCATTTTTAAAAGGTGGGATCCAAACTAAAAATGAGGCATTTAACCAGCTGATCACCCAAGTTGAAAAGGTGGCGATACGCGCTAAAGATCCCATGTTGCTAACAGGACCTACTGGTGCAGGGAAAAGCCAGTTGGCAACACGTATTTTTCAATTAAAGAAAAAGCGGGCGATGCTGGCCGGAGGACTTGTTTCGGTAAATTGCGCTACGCTCAAGGGCGAAAATGCCATGGCAGCATTGTTTGGTCATACCAAAGGTGCGTTCACAGGGGCACAACAAGCGCGAGACGGGTATTTACGCACTGCTAACCAAGGCGTGTTGTTTTTAGATGAAATCGGTGAGTTAGGTCTTGAAGAGCAGGCCATGCTATTGCATGCAATAGAAAATAAGTCGTTTCACCCAGTCGGTAGCGATCAACCCGTAACCAGTGACTTTCAGTTAATCGCAGGAACCAATCGCGACTTGTTTAAAGAGGTCTGCAAAGGTCGATTTCGAGAAGACTTGCTCGCACGGATCAACCTATGGACGTATCGATTACCAGCGTTAAGAGACCGCAAGGAAGATATTCCGGCTAATATAGATTACGAGATAGATCTGTACGCGCAAAAAATGGGTGAAAGGGTGCGCTTTAATAAAGAAGCAAAAACGTTATTTGAACGTTTTGCCTTGTCGGAGCGAGCCTTGTGGTCAGGCAACTTTCGTGATTTAAGTTCGGCTATCACGCGTTTATGCACTTTGGCGGATTCCTCTCGGATAGCGGTTAGCGACGTACAGGAAGAAATTCAACGACTTGAGCAAAATTGGTATGCAGGAGAGCAAGTTTCGGGAGATAAAATCCTAGATAGGTATTTATCCAAAACACAACTTGCCGATTTGGATACGTTTGATATAAACCAGTTAAATTATGTGCTTACTATCTGTGCTCGCCACTCCAGTATGGCGGCTGCAGGCAGAGAGTTGTTTAATGTGAGCCGCACCAAAAAGTCACAGGTGAATGACTCCACAAGACTGCAAAAATATCTCGCTAAATTTGGTTTAAGTTGGCGTCAAATACATAGTTAACGCTGAGCGCTTCTATCATTGCTTGTGAAGAAGCGCTTAACTTGTTAAAAGTGCAAATTAAAGCGGTTTGATGGCAATAATATCCACCGCTTTTGCCAACCATCCTTGATACAGTGTAAATACCCGTTTGGTGTAAGCTTGCTGGTGATGAAAATCGAACGCGGCTTGATCGATGAAGCGCTCAACTAAGGTAAGCTGGGTGCGGTTTTCACTTTCATAAAGTTCAAAGCGTAAACATCCGACTTCTGCTCGAGTGGCTGGCAAGATCTCTTGGATTGCGGAAATACAATCTTGATAGTGCTCGGTTTTAGGTGTGATATGGGCGATAAAGTTGACGTTATTGTGGCTGTTGGCCATGGTATTTCTCCATAATGCGTTTAGTAACGGCGGTAACTGGGGCTGATAAAACATAGGCGGCGATGAACGAGGCCGGCCAAGCGTTGGCAAAGGCATGCGCCCATCGCGTAGTAAAGTCCGCCACTAATCCCAAATTGATGTACGTAACCCATCCAGACACCATAAACGACAGGCACAATGACAGCAGTAATGTAAAAATGAGTTTTTGCATGTTTCCTCCTCTGGCTGTTGGTATGATTGTAGGGAATTGCCAGCCGATCAGAATGGCAAAAATGGAAAGCTAAGATTGCGGAGATAACCATGCTAGATGACTTACGACTCTTTGTTGAGGTAAGCCGCCGAGGAAGTTTTGCCAAGGCGGCAGAAGACCTTGGCATAGGCGCGCCGACCTTATCTAAGCGGATGTTAGCGCTGGAGGAGAAACTCGGTTATCCGCTCTTACTGCGTAGCGCCAGAGGACTTACATTAACGAATCATGGTCAGGCGGTGGTGGATAAAATGGCGGAGTCTTTGCTCGCCTTGCAAGCGCAAAGTGAGGCGCTATCAACACTAGAAGCGTCCACTTTCCATCTGTTATGTCCGCAAAACTTAATGATTGGTCCTTTGTATAATGCGCTGCAATCGTTTCAGGCCCAGCATCCTGAGATCCAATTGCATGTGGAGCCTGCCAATAGTGTGGCCTTACTCAGCCAAAAGCGGTTTGATTTAACCGTCCGAGTTGGGGAGCTGGATGATTCAAGCGTCTATCAAAAGCGGCTGGGGCAAATTGCGGTAAGAGCGGTGGTCGCCAAGGAAATTGCGACTACACAAACCCTGTTTTTGCCCTTTAAAGCATCGCAACTGCCTGCAACTGATGCGTGGCGAGCACTGCTGGCACAGTTTAGTCACGTCTCTTATGTGGGTGATATTACCTTAGTGCGTAAATTGGTAGGCTCGGCTAACGGTGCTGGCGTATTGCCGATGACAGAAATTGCAGCGTTGGCAGCGCAACCTCAAACCGCATTTAGCTATATCGGTGACTGCCAATTTATACGCAGCATCTACGCGCTTTGGCCAAATCAACGAACTCCACCGACTTACACCAGAGATTTTATTGAGTTACTGCAAATGCGGTGTCAGGAGCTTGATTATCTGCAAGGGGCAGTGATAGCTCTGTAAAGAACACCGCACAACCGCATTTATCCTAAGCTCAGATTGCGCTCAAAATGCACGATATCGACATCAGGCTTTAGCTTATAGAGCTGTGCTAAACGTCCGCCTGACTTGACCTTTTCATCCAGTGCTTCAAACATGTTTGAGGCTTCGATGCGTCTTACCAAGCTCTTGCGCTGAATGGGTTTGGCGATAATGGCTTCGATGGCGGTTTTGAGTTGCCCAATGGTAAATTGATCAGGCAAACAATAAACCGGGATCATGGAATATAACGCCTTTTGCTGCAGCCTTGCCTTGGCCTTTTCAATAATATGCTTATGGTCAAAAGCCACAGCAAGATCTGGGATCTCGCTAAGATCCACCCATCTCACATCATCTACCGAGTCTATTTGCGTTGCCACTTGCTGAGGTGAAATCAAGGCGTAATAAACCAAGGTGACACTAAAGCCTCGCGGATCACGGTTGATCCCAGAAAAGGCCTGAAGTTGCTCTAGATATTGTGGGGCAACACTGGTTTTCTCTTTGATCTTACGCAGTGCGCTCATATCCGTGTTGTCATCCAGCTCAACATCAACAAACCCTCCTGGTAATCCCCAGCGGCCTTTAAAGGGAGCGTTAGCGCGTTTCACCAGCAGCACTTTTAAGCTGTCCTGCAAAATTGTAAATAACACGCTGTCTACCGTGAACAGTGGGTTTTGGTATTGGGTTAAATCGTAATCAGGGCTCATGATATTTTTAGTTTGTGTCTTTTAGACACAATAAACAATTGTAGTCAGTATGGCAAATATACTGAACATCCTTATGTTAAAAATAAACATTAAATGTCTTTTAGACATAAAGTTGTTGATTGATCAAAAAATGTTTGATACCTTATTTGTGTCTTAGGGACATTATTAAGGAAAGGTTATGAAAGTCACGAGTTATGAATTCTCTGGAAACAAAAAAGATGTTCAATATGAAGCATTTACCTTCTCTGGTGGGGAAGAGCATATTCGTTTCAAAGCATTTGATTTCCGTGATTGCGAAAAAGTTCAAATCACAGCCAGAGTGACCAATTCTTCTCATATCATGAGTTTACTGATGGCGGTGGATGCATTGAAGCGACTTTGTTTGGCGCGGACGCCAATAGAATTAGTGTTACCCTATTTCCCCTACGCGCGCCAAGACAGAGTATGCGTAACGGGTGAGGCGCTAGGTGCAAAAGTGATGGCGTCACTTATCAATCAACTGGCGCTAGACAAAGTCACCGTGTGGGATGCACATAGCGACGTTGTACCGGCACTCCTTGAGCGAGTGGAGAATGTTGAGCAAACGACATTGATATCTCAGTGCCCGGCTTTACAGCGACAGTTGCAGTGCGGTGCACTCAGTTTAGTTTCACCAGACGCTGGAGCGAGTAAAAAAACACTGAAAATTGCGCAGCATTTTGGTGGTGAGGTTGAGGTTATCCAAGCACAAAAAGTACGAAATCTTAAAACGGGTGAAATTGTACAAACGCAAGTACTTGGTGAGGTAAAAGGTAAAGATTTATTGATCGTTGATGATATTTGCGATGGTGGCAGAACTTTCACCGAACTTGCTAAGGTACTAAAAGCACAAGGCGCTAACTCAATTGCGCTTTACGTAACACACGGTATTTTCTCTCAAGGATTAGACGTTTTTAGTGGGCTGATCGATACCATTTACACGACTAATTCGTGCCGTGATAAAGGCGACTTGTTCGAACACCACGATGTGCAACTCAACATGATTGAATTATAAGGAATATAGCCATGACAATTACCGCAGCAAGTATGCAAAAAGACGTGTATAAAGAATTTCACAGCCGCGCTTATCACCCTGAAGTGACAGAGGTTTATGCAAACTTTACCTCGCGCAGCGGCAAACTAAGCAATGTTGCAAATAACGATAAAGTGGCTTTTGTGGGGCTGCAGTATTTTATCAAAAGTTACTTACAAGAAGAGTGGCAAGACTTTTTCGCAGCAGACAAGCATACCGCCGTGGCAAATCATAGACGGATCATGACAGCAATGTTGGGCTATCCGGTGGATGTGGGTTATCTCGAGGCGCTACACGACTTAGGCTATTTACCGCTGAGGATTAAAGCGCTGCCAGAAGGGACTTTAGTGCCGTATCAGGTGCCGCCCATCACTGTGGTCAATACCAAGCCTGGATTTGAGTGGCTAACCAATATGATTGAGACGGTATTAAGCTGCGAAAACTGGCCAATCCAAACGAGCACTACCACCTCAGTTGCATATTTAAAAGTGTTCCGAGAGTTTGCTCAAAAAACCGGTTTACCTCAGGAGATCGTGCCGTTTCAGGGTCATGATTTTAGTTTTCGCGGCATGTTTGGTAAGCACGCTGCGGCTATGAGTGGTTTTGGTCACCTCGCATCCGGCCTTGTAGGGACGGATACTATCCCTGCGGTACTATTTGCTGAAAAGTACTATGGTGCAGATGTCGACAAAGAGCTGGTTGGCTGCTCAGTAGATGCAACCGAGCACTCTGTAACCTGTTCTTGGATCCAAGAAGGTGAAATCGAGTTTTTCCAATATTTGATGCGTGAGCAGTCACCGACTGGGATCCTCAGTGTGGTCTCTGATACTTGGGATTTTTGGAAGCTAGTCACCGAGTATTTACCAGAATTAAAAGCAGAGATCATGGCGCGTGATGGCACTGTGGTGATCCGTCCAGACTCCGGAGATCCGGTGAAAATCCTGACTGGGTATTGTGTCTCACCAGTATCAGAATATAGCGAGTTGGTTGACTCTCAGCAGCAAGCGCAAGAAATGGCAATGACAGATGGCTTTGAAGCGTATCGTTGGCAGGGAAATTACTATTCAGTTGAACCACACCCAACGCAGCTGCAGGAGTGTGAAGTAAAAGGACTGATTGAATGTCTCTGGGATACCTTTGGTGGCACTGTGACTGATAAAGGCTTTAAATTGCTAGATGAGCATATTGGCGCAATATATGGCGATGCAATTACCCTTGAGCGTCAGCGTCAAATTCTACAGCGACTGATGGACAAAGGATTTGCGTCCAAAGTGGTGCTTGGCATTGGCTCATACAGCTACCAATATGTCACTCGCGATACCCATGGCTCTGCGGTAAAAGCAACTAGTGTGGTTAAAAACAACCAGCGTGTGGCAATTTTTAAAGAGCCAAAAACCGACAGCAAAAAGCGCTCAGCAAAGGGACTGCTGAAAGTAGAACGCGTAAACGGTGAGTTGATCTGCGAGGACAATGTGACCGAGGAAGAAGAAAAGCAAGGCTTGTTGGAAGTGGTTTTTGAAGATGGAGAGTTACTAAAAGAAACCACCTTGGGTGAGATCAGAGCTTTGATCAGCGCGCAAATTAGTTAGATTTCATTGTTGTTCTCATTGTCTTTTGGTCGCGATAGGTTCCAGCCATCGCGACTTTTGTGCTTCACAATTGTCCATCTAATAATTACAATCAGGACAAAAAGCGCCTCCCTATGTCTGACCAATATACTGTTTTATATGTAGAAGATGACCCAAGCAGTGCTGAGATCTTACGTTTATATCTGGCACAAGCGGATATGCAGGTTGTCCATTTCGATAACGCCCCAGATGCCCATAGGGCACTGCAAAACCTAACATTTCAACTTGCTATTTTAGATGTCATGCTACCCGGCGGTGATGGCCGTGAGCTACTAAAAGAAGCCGTTGCGCGCAACATTCCTACCATTATGGTGACCGCCAAAGTGTCTGAAACTGATCGTCTTGAGGGGTTTGAGCTTGGTGCGGACGATTATGTATGTAAGCCTTATAGCCCACGAGAAGTGATCTCTCGAGCAAAGGCACTATGTAAACGTAGCTATCGTGGTCAGCAGAGTGCCGCTTTGTTGTTTGATGGCTTAAGTATCAACCTTGAGAGCAAATCGGTGACGGTAACACGGCAAACACCAGCGTTAACGGCGGTGGAGTTCGAGTTATTACTGACCATGGCCAAGCAGCCGCAACAAGTATTTAGCCGGGCGCAATTAATTGAACAAGTATGGGGAAGTGATGCGCCTATTACGGATCGGGCAGTCGATACTCATTTGGCTAACTTGCGTAAAAAACTAGGTGACAGTAAGGCTGAGCCCAAGTTTATCGCCACTCGTTACGGGCAAGGCTATCAATTTATCGCGCGTAAGGTGTCTTCATGAAGCTAAAAACCAAGTTTACCTTACTTGTGGCGCTTTGTACCTTTGCGCTACTCGGGAGCTTTTATCAACTATCTAAAAACTCAGCCGAGCGCACTTTTTTAGCATTTAATAAGCAAAGTGCGGTAACGTTTGGTCATTCATTGCTTGATGATGACTTAGTGGAAGAAGCATTGGCTGACAACACCTTCGCGAGCCCAGAAGCGACGTTAACGTTTTTAGCATCAACCTTTCCTGAGCAGCTATTTATTTGGCGAGATGCTAACTCAACAGCGAATGTAAAGATCCTCAACTCCGATCTCACCATAGACTATGAGCAGGTCAAATCCGGTCATCAATTTTCTATCCATCACCCCGGTGTTGCGGCGTTTGTGGTGCAATTTAATGAGGCGCAATATGTGTTATCACCACAGGGTGAGTTGTTTTGGTTGCCTAAGGTGTTGCTAGATAGGTCGTTTGAAAAGGAAGCGCTGCAGCAAGCTATGCTGGATGATTTTATGCTTACTTTGGTCATCTTATCGATTATTGCTGCATTACTTGCTTGGTTGGGGTCGTGGTACTTTTTGTCGCCACTTAAACAGCTCAAACGTAGCTTTAAGGCGATAGAGTCGGGCGAGTTAGACACCCGCTTAGCGCTAAAACGCCATGATGAAGTGGGTGAAATCATCAGTAGTTTCAATAATCTTGCGGCTTGGCTACAAGGTTTGCATCAGCAATATAAACAAATGAACTCCGACTTATCTCACGAACTTAGAACACCACTTAACGGCATTCGTTCGCGCTTGGAGGCGATGGAAGACGGTATAGTCCCGATGGATAAGGCTCAGTTAGCGGTGATCAGCCAAGACCTTCACAACGTTAACCGTATTATCGACGACCTGTGTTTGTTGTCATTAACCGAGTCAAAGCAGCTGACGTTGTCATCAACACGAGTAAATCTCTCTGATCTGTTAACATCGACCTTAGTGCGTTACCAAGCACAGGCCAAAGCGCGAGGCGTGAAATTGGACGCAGATATTCAAGAAGATGTGAGCGTGACGCTTGATGCCGGAAGAGTCAGACAGATAGTGGTGAACTTATTAGATAATGCTTTTAAATATGGCGCTGATGGTGGCGTTGTGACCTTAAAGCTCAGTTATCAAGATAATGAACTGGTGATTACGGTTGCTGACTGCGGCCAAGGTATGTCGCCTAATCAACTCGATCAGGTGTTTGAGCGCTTTTACCGTGCGCAGGGGTCGCGCCACGATACATCCAGTTTGGGGCTCGGCTTACCAATTAGCCGTCAACTTGCCGAGTTGATGGGCGCGACATTGACCGCGACCAGTACTGAAAATCAAGGCGCAAGCTTTTCACTTCGGTTTTCTCGACTAACTTGATAATTGCTTGACAATTGCTCGGCATAGTTAGCTCAACAACGACATCAACAGTTTGAGAGCAAGAATATGAGAGCAATTATTTTATCAGCATTGGCATGTACCACCGTTGGCTGTGGGATCACCGCGTCTACCGCGTCTACCGCGTCTACCGCGCCACAATCACTCACTTTACCGATGAAGTACACCGAGAAAGGTCATGCCTATGTGATGGCAACGCTTAACCATACGGTTACCCATCCTATGATTTTAGATAGTGCTGCGAATGTTGGTATTTTACCGGTTAATCTGAAAGCAGCACTTGCCTTGCCAGAAGATAAGCTAAGCAAAATGGACGTACAAGGCGCAAGTGGTAGCTCAGAGCTAGTATTGGCAACGATAGACCACACCAGCGTCGGCCACTTAGCAGCAGAGTCGCTTCCATATGTATTTAAAGATATGACCCGCTTAGATGTGGAAGGCGTCTTGCCTGGAATTTTGGGGCATGGATACATGTCGCAATATTGTAATGTGTTTGATTTTAAAAATAATGAGCTGAGTTTGTATCAAGGGGCTTGCCCAAGTAGTGTGACACAAGGCTTGGAGAGTGAAAGTTTTAAAATAGATAACAATTTCATCAAGCTGACAGCAAGTTTTAATGGCGAAGAGGTAGACGCCGTGCTTGATACCGGCGCTCCAACCAACTACATCAACTCACATTTGGCCAATAAACTAACATTAACGCTGGGCGAAGAAGACATCAGCCGCGGGTTAAACGACCAAGCAACTAAAAAGGTGGCCATAGGATCACTGCGCTTTAGCTTAGGAGGCAAGGAAATCATCAATACCGAAAGTCACTTATCGGATATGCCAGTGTTTGAGGTGCTTGGATATAAAGACGAGCCGTTTATCCTGCTGGGTTTAAGTAATTTCAACGACGATAAGCTAATTATCGACTACGCAAAGAACAAAATTTACTTTTAATCCCAACGCTGCTGGCTTGACCCGACCAGTCAGTAGCTAATTAAATTTCATATTAATTTAGACAGTTATGGTGTTTACTATAGCGAATAGTTATTTGAATGATCATTCAAGTAAGGTTAGTCTAGCACCCGATGAGTAGTTAACCTGAGGTTTGGATAAGGAATGAGCTAACTCTTTATTCTTAAGCTCACATTAAATTTTTTCCTTATCTAGCCAGAAAGTTTTTGGGGATAACAAGGCGAATTTACGCCCCAATAGCTGGCTATTGGAAGTGAATTCAACGCAGTTAGCGCTAAAACTGGCTGCTAGAAAGGCATTAATTATCCGCAGCTCAGGTTAGTTAACCTGAGGTTAGTTAGATCTCAGGTTATACCAATACAAAATGCACCAAGAGGAGCAACTGATGACTGACTTTACAATCCATACCGTAGAATCTGCACCGCAAAAAGGTAAACCATTACTTGAGAAGTCCCAGCAAGCATTTGGACGTATTCCGAACCTTCATGGTGTCATGGCGGAATCACCAGAGCATCTGCATGGTTATCAAGTGTTACATGAGGCTTTTTTAAATAGCTCGTTCAATAACGATGAAAAAACTGTGGTGTGGCAAGCGATTAATGTAGAACATGAATGTCACTACTGTGTGCCAGCTCACTCTGCCATCGCAAAATCAATGAAAGTAAGTGATGAATTGGTCAAAGCACTGCGTGAGCAAGCACCACTTGGCGATGAGAAACTAGAAGTGCTGCGTGCCACAACACTTGAAATGCTGCGCGAGCGTGGCAAGTTGAGCGATGCACAAACCAAAGCGTTTTTTGCCGCAGGTTATACTAAACAAAATCTGCTGGAAATTATCTTAGCGCTAAGTCAAAAGGTTATGAGTAACTACGTGAATCATATCGCGCATACTCCGCTGGATGATGCTTTTAAAGCGTTTAGCTAATTAGTAGAGAGGCATTTATTTTGCTATAAGTGAGGCTGTTTTACATCCATAGGAATGACTGATGGACGTGTAAAAATATAGCTGAGTACGGCAGCCTCAGTTATCGCGACAGACCATACGACCCAAACTGGTGCACTACTAAAACTCAAAGCCACTAAACCAACACTCATGCCAACCGCAGCGCCAATCTTGCCTTTTATAGGGATCACCTGATGTTGCCGCCATGCAACCAGACTCGGGCCAAATTTGGGGTGGGTGAGCAGCCAATTTTCTAATTTGGGAGAAGAGCGGGTAAAGCAAGCGAGAGCGAGAATAAAAAAGATGGTGGTAGGCATAACAGGCAGTGCCATGCCGATAAAGCCGAGACCAACGAAGACGATGCCAGCAACATGAAGCCAAAAACAACGATTGAATAAGGGGATTTTTTTACGCATAGGCATCCTCATATTTCGGGAGTGCTGAACTGACAGCGCATCACGATGACCTGAGCCAACATTGTTAACTTGAAGCCAATTATTAAAAGCATATCACAGCGGCTGAAATTCGCGAATTTTCAACTAAGCTAAAGCAAAGAGATCATCAGTCGGACGTCAGTGTTTAAAATAGCTAATCTGATCTCATCTCAGGTTCAAGGAAGTGTTGCGACTGAAACGTTGAGGAGCAAAGTATGCAAGTAAATTTAGAACGTCTAAAGTCTACCTTATTTGCGCTCGCGGAGTTCGGCTATAACCATGAGGATAAGGGAATTTATCGCCAAGGTTTTAGCAATGAGGATTTTGCAGCGCGTAAATGGCTGATGGAATGCGCACAAAGCGAAGGATTTGTGAGTCGTATGGATGGCGCTGGCAATGTGATTATTGAAATGACCAGCCCGGATATTGCAGCAAAACCTGCGGTGATCATTGGCTCCCATCTCGATAGTGTACCAGCAGGTGGCATGTTTGATGGCACCTTAGGCGTCATTGCGGGGTTTGAGTGTATTCGTATTTTAAAAGAGCACAATGTGCAATTAGATAGGCCGATTTGGGTCATCGGTACCAGTGAAGAAGAAGGGCGTTTTGGTGGCATGATTGGGGCGCAAGCGCTCACTGGAAAATTAACGCCTCACCAATTACTCACAAGTCATGATGCGGATGGCTGTATGCTTAGCGATGCCATGCGGGCGCAAGGGTTAGATCCTATGGATGCACTGAACGCGAGGCTAGAGCCTGAGCAAATAAATAGTTTTTTTGAATTACATATAGAGCAAGGACCCGTGCTTGATCAAAAAGGCATTCAAATTGGTGTGGTGGAAGGGATTTCAGGGGTATTTAAATGGATGGTTAAATTAATTGGGAAGGCCGACCACGCAGGCACAGCCCCCATGGAGATGCGCAGCGACGCCTTTATGGGACTGGCTGATTTTGCCTACCAGTTAGACCGCATTATTGCAGAGGACGGCACAGATACCACAAGGATCACCGTCGGTAAGGCAGAATTAAAGCCGGGTTTTGCACATACGATTGCTGGAGAGGTGGATTTCACCATCGTCGCGCGTGATATGGACGAAACGGTGATGGAGAACCTTGAAATTGCCTGTCGTAAAGCGCTTTCAGCCATCGCTCGAAAACACCATTTAATGTTTGAATACGAGCAGGTGAGTTGGTTGTCTCCAATGAAGTGCACACCTGAGATGGTGGAATTTATTAGTCAACAAGCAGAGGCCTTGTCACTGAATTATCAAATCATGCCAAGTGGTGCTGGTCACGATAGCCAGTTTTTTTCAGAAGTGTGTCCCACGGGGCTGATATTTATTCCATCACTCAACGGCGTTAGCCATGCGCCAGACGAATGGAGTCATTGGCATGATGTTGAAGCTGGAAGTAATTTACTGCTGCAATGTGTTCAAAAAAGAGCAATAAAAACAAAAGAATAAATGTAAAGTGAAGATAAAGTTGGGTGGCGGTTTACTAGACAAATTTGATCCTTGGGCTAGTCTTTGTTACTACTAGAATAATGTGGATAGCAAAATTTGCGGCGAATTCGGACTTGGATAACCGCAGTTAGGGATTATGAGGATGTGGATCGCCCGAGTAGTAACCTTGGTCTTACTTGCTGCGAGCTTTAATGGGCTTGCCGCCTCGTTGAGGGTGAGCGATGAGGTCGTGACTGCTGGGTTTATTACGCTGCACATTGAGCGTACAGGTCCCCCTCTACAGCAATCAACACAGCTATCCATTCAGCATCTTTCAGAACCTTACTCCCTCTCTCTTTCGCTTCAGCCGACTCAACAAGCGGTAACCATTAGTGGCTTGGCTGATGGTGATTATCTCGCAACCTTAGGTGATCCCTCTACTAACTCGGCACAAACGTCGGTCTCATTTTCAGTCAAACATCATCAGTTAACGCTGGCGCTTGCACTGTTTGTATTGGGCTTGTGCTTATTTGTGCTGCTTGTAGGGATGATTGTGGTGGGTAATAAGCAAACGCACGATAAGGAAAGCGTATGATAAATGCTTCATTGGCGCTCGGTCTTGCCCTAGCGTTTGCTTTGCTATGGGTATTTTTTGGCTGGTGGATTGGCAGGCGCGTGCAGTCACATAATGAGTTTGCGTTGGCCGGTAGAAATGTCGGATTGGCCTTTGCTTGCGCCACTGCGATGGCAACTTGGGTCACCAGTAACACCACTTTAGTTGCGCCACAGCTCACTTATCAGTTTGGCATTTGGGGCATGATAGGCTATGCCTGTGCCGCATTCGGATTGTTGCTATTTGCGCCGCTAAGCCAACGCATCAAAACTTTACTGCCCCACGGCTACACCAGTGGCGACTTCATGCGGTTGCGGTTTGGGCGTTTCTCTTGGTGGGTCTTTTTGCTGATCTCTTTCGTGTATGCCATGAGCTGGCTCGTTAGCCTAGGCATGGCGGGTGGCATTTTGCTACACACCCTAAGTGGCTTAGATTATCACCTTGGTATGTCGATTATTCTGCTGATGTGTGTGGTCTACACGCTCTTTGGCGGTCTAAAAGCGGTGATCGCCACGGACTTTCTACAGGCCATTATTATTTTGGCAGGTGTCGTCGGAATTGCCATTGTCGTGGCGATGAATGTTGGGCTTGAACCAATTCACCAAAAACTCAGTAGCGACCACCCTAAGCTACTCGACCTGCTTTTTCCTGCCGCTGTGATGTTTTTGTTCAATAATATCTTTTTTGGTTTAGGAGAAATTTTTCATAGCAACGTATGGTGGTCAAGGGCGTTTGCATTTAAAGGTGGGGTGGGCAAAAAGGCGTATTTTATCGCAGGTTTGCTGTGGTTACCGATCCCAATCGTGACAGGATTTATTGCGTTGGCAGCGCCTAGTTTAGGCTTGTATCCTGCTAGCGCCGATATGGTGGGGCCCTTGGTTGCAAGCCAAGTGCTCGGCTATACCGGCTCGATCATTCTGTTCATTGTGGTGTTCTCCGCGCTGGCATCGAGTTTGGACTCCTTGCTTGCCGCAACGTCAGATCTCATCAATCAAGATATTTACCTGCAATACATCAAACCAAAGGCAAGCGATAGCGAACGCTTAAAAAGTGCTAAGTGGATTATTGTCATACTCGGCGTAGTGACTTGGCTCTTGTGTTTACCAAAAATCGCCACGTTGGGTGCCTTGTTGAACTTCGCTGGCGCCTTTGTCGCCAGCACCATTTGGCCTATCGTATTTGGTTTGTACTTTGCGCGAATGACGGGAAATAGCGCCGGCTGGGCTATGTTGCTTGGCACGCTATCAGGTTTGATTGGGTATTTTTATATTGGTTTTTATGTCGCCGCATTAGTTTCTTGTGCGGTGTCGTTATTAATTTGTGTGATTGCTTGGCGTTTTAGTCAGCAATCATTCCATTGGCAAGCGTTGGGCACGCAAAGCAAAGTGGAGGATGTATGATCTCATTGGGCGCATTTTCTAGTTTAATTTGGCTGGCCATAGTGCTCAGTTGTTTATGTCCTGTTGTCCTTGTCGTTATGTTCCTTATTGATTTTAAAAAGAGGCAGTTATGGTAAGTGCGCAGCAAGTAGAGTTTAATCGAGCGCAGCCGGATGTTTACGGGGATGCACACCCCAAAGCATTACTCAGAGCGATACAAGAAGACGGTGACAGGCTGCATTGTTTGGAGAATAAGCACATTATCAGTGTCGACCATCTTGACCGAGACGTGCTGATCCAGTTGTTTCGCCTCGCCGCGAAGTATGAAAGTAATCCTGCAAGGTTCAGCTCGCCGCTTAGTGGCAAAATTTTGATCAGTGCGTTTTATGAACCCAGCACCCGCACCCGTCTGTCGTTTGAAAGTGCATGGCACCGCTTAGGGGGCGACATTATGTCGATCACCGATCGCTCCTCAACGGGCATAGCGAAAGGGGAGTCGCTGCAGGATGTCGCCGAGATGTTCAATAATTATGGCGATTGTGTCGTCTTACGTGACACCTCAGTGGAGTCTATTGAAGAGATGATCCACAGCCTACGGATCCCAATTATCAACGCTGGTAATGGCATTGATGAGCACCCAACACAAGCGATGTCCGATCTATACACTATCTTCAAATGGCGGCCGTCGTTATTACTCCCTGAGAGTGAAGCTTTTAGTCCTATAAAAATTGGTGTGATTGGCGTGCCGAGTCAAATGCGTACAGTACGTAGCCTGTTGAAAATGTTTACGCATTTTCCGCGCATTGTGGACGAAATATTCCTGCTCTACGACGAGAGTGTCGAGGAAGCGGTGTCGAGCGAGCAATTAGCCCAGCTAGAGGAGGTGGGGGTTAAGGTGTCTATCGGCCATGACTTGAACGCCGTTTTACCTGAGCTTGATGTGGTGTATATCAATTCCATTGCATGGGTTGGTGAAAGCTTCGAAACCTATGGAAAGTCGTTTAAATTGAGCGCGGATTCCCCCTTTAAGCCTGATGCGATAGTGCTTCATCCTCTGGCTCGAGGTGAAGAGTTGTGCACCAGTTTAGATGCCACGCCACACAATTGGTATTTTAGTCAGGCACGTGGTGCCGTCTTTTTACGCCAAGCCTTATTGACCTGTATGGTGCAGCGCGCCAGCACTGTGATGGATGTGATTTAGGGAGATATTATGTGCGGAATTGCTGGTATTTTTTCAACGCAAGCGCAAACACAAATAGATAATCAATTATTGGTAAACATGGCAGCCATTCAACATCATCGTGGTCCTGATGGTTTTGGCTATAAACAAATGGCTGGCGTGGGATTTAGTCACGCCAGACTGTCGATAATCGACCTCGACGAGCAACGGGGGCGACAGCCCTTTATTAGTTCTGATAAGCGCCTAATGTTGGCGCACAATGGCGAGTTTTACGATTACGCGCGGATCCGAGCTGAGCTAGTAGCAAAAGGGGCAAGGTTCCAAAGTAAAAGCGACTCAGAAATTGCCATGCACTTATATCAGCAGCTTGGCCTTGATGAGATGCTGACGCATTTGCGCGGTGAGTTTGCGTTTGCGTTGTATGACCAACAAACCGATACACTACACTTAGTGCGAGACCGCTTTGGTATTAAACCTTTGTACTACACCCAAACAGAAGACGAAATTGTGTTTGGCTCAGAGCTGAAGGTGCTGTTTGCCAACCCTAAAGTTAAGCGCCAATTCTCAAGTGAAGGTCTATTTCATCAACTGATCCAAGTCATGGTGCCCGGCAGCACGGCATTTGCGAATGTGCATCAAATCAAACCTGGACATGTTGTTAGTATCACCAGAAGCGAACAAGGTTTTAGCATTGAAGATAGACCTTATTGGGATGTTAACTTTCCGACGGCGCAAGCGTATTTAAATAGCAAAGATGAAGCATATTATATTGATGGCGTGCGCAAACAGCTGCTAGAAGCAGTGCAGTTGAGACTCACCGCAGATGTCCCGGTAGGTTGTTACTTAAGTGGTGGCATAGACTCATGTGCTATTTTGGGTCTGTCTTCGGCCGCAGCACAAGCACCAATTAAGGCCTTTACCATAGGCTTTGATAGTGCAGAGTACGATGAAACGCCGATTGCAAAACAGATGGCACAAGCCACCAAGGCCGATCATCATATTATGTCGTTAAGCGGTGACGAGCTATATGGCCATTTTGAGCGAACCTTATGGCATACCGAGCGAACTATTTATAACACGCTTGGTGTTGCTAAGTATTTGATGAGTCAGCAAGTTAACGAGTCTAATTATAAAGTTGTGATGACCGGAGAGGGCTCCGATGAGCTTTTTGCGGGTTATCCTGCATTTAGAAAAGACCTGTTTTTATATGGCTTAGATGAACTTGATGACACCGAAAAAGCCCAGTGGCAAACCATGCTGGAAGACAGCAATAAGTTGTTTAAGGGGGCTATGCTTTCCCGTGAGCAATACGACAGTGCGGCATTAGATGAAGTGGTTGGTTTCACACCAAGTTGTTTGCAGCCTTGGCTGTCATGCAGTCACTTTGCCCATCAACTCGTTGCCGCCGAACACAGAGAGCTACTCACGGGTTATGATGCAGGCAAAGCAATCGCTGAGACTTTAGATGATGCCATGTTGGAGTCCCGTCATCCACTCGATAAAGCCCAGTATGTATGGATTAAAACCATGCTTGAGGGACAAATATTAACTTGGGGCGGTGATAGGGTCGACATGGCTAATTCGATGGAGGCAAGGCCTGCCTTTTTGGATCATCACCTCGCAGAGTTTGCTTTTACCATTCCCCCGCAATATCGCATTAAAGACCGTAAAGAAAAGTATGTGTTACGTGAAGCGATGAAAGGGCTGCTGCCAGAAGTGCTGTATGAACGAGAAAAGTTTGCTTTTATGGCACCGCCAGCGCACTCGGATAAGAAAAAATGGGCGGCAATGCGCGTGCTGGCTGATAAATACTTGTCTAGACAAGCTGTAGAAGCCGCAGGTTTATTAGACTTTGAAGCGGTAAATGCGCTATTTGAATTACATGAATCGCCAGACGCCGATGATTCACTCAAAGTGCAACTAGATGCCGTGATCAATCATTTACTTGGTGTGCAAATACTACACAAACAATTTATCGCCGCAGACTTACCTCAATTTGCCGCCGCTGAAGCGGAGCGCCTAGGTTGGAGAGCAGCCACAAACTAACGTTGGTCTTATTGGTATTACAGAAAATAAGGTAATAAAAAGGCGATGCGCCAACAAGCGCATCGCCTTTTTCATTTAATATCTAAAATTAATCCCTTAGATTAAAAGTAATAACCAAAGTTAATGTTGAAGCGACGCTCGCTTTCGTCACTATCGCCTGCGATTGAACCACCAATAAACGGCTGGTTTTTCGCATGAACTAAATCAACATAGGTGAAGAATGCACCCGCAGCGAGTGAGACACCTGTGACATTCATCCAAGTGTCTTCGGTGTTATCGGATTTGTCGTAAATAATACCGAAGTCGTTATAAAATTGCAGATCGGTAATTGGACCGAACTCAACTGGCAGGTTGTACGCTACATTAAAGTTCGACATGGTGGCTTCTGCTGCGATGGAATCATAAAACGCATAAGCACCTACCGCCATGCGGTTTACGTCATCAATATCGTACTGGTACTCACCGTGTTGTAGCTGTAAGTTCCAAGGGCCAATGTTACTATTTAAATGTAGTGCCCACGCGTTGTAATCACCTGCTCGGTCATTACCATCGTGAAGGCCACCGGCAAGACCAGAGACGCCAATTTCAGTGGTGCCACCGTTGTGTTCAATATGATACGCGTAACGACCAACAAAGGTGTTGTATTCCCCGATTGGTTGCGTTGGGTCGTCATAAACGCCATCGCCCGCTTTACGGAAACCTACCACGTCATAAGAGTAGCGATCGCTGCGGTCATCCACATAACCATCGACACCACCTAGCTCATCATTTTTGAAAAAGCCAAGATCAAGCTGCCAGTTGTCCGCCACTTTACGTTTAAATACCACCCCCATATCGTGGTCGTCTTCAAGACCAATATAATAGGTAGTGTTAAAGAACCAGTTGTGCGAATTGTAAGGTGAGTTACCAAAAGGTACTTTAGTCATACCAACCTGAGCTTGCCAATGGTCGGCAAAGTCATAGTCTAGGTAAGCGTATTTTACCGCAGTCATATAGTCGAAAAAGCGGATTTCGGCATTTAAGCCAAAGCCACCGACATTGCCAGAGAAGTTCAACCTGAAAATATCGAAGTCAAAATCGCCGCCACGGTTCTTGTTGTCATCGTCATAAGACGTATGGCTGTAGTTTGTTCTGATCGCGCCGCCGACTTTGATGGTCGGTTTTGTTTCAGCTGCTGCAACTTGAGTTTTAGTTTCAGCTTTTGCTTCGGCTTTTTCAGCCTTAGCGATTTTTTCCTGTTGTGCTCGCGCCTGCTCTTTTTGTTCTAGCTGCGTGAGTTTCTTCTGAAGTTCAGCCAATTGGCGCTTTAACGCGTCAATTTCTGAGTTTTCGGCAAGCACTGAATTAGAGCAAAGTGCTAGACCTAATCCGAGTGAGATGGTTGAAAGTTTTAACATAGTTGTCCCGTTGTTAAATAGTTGAGCGCAAAAACCTCTTACAAATTGTAGACCACCAAAGCTATCATTGCAGAAAGCAGATAAATTTTATGATCCTTGATTGAATTATCTATAGTAACACTGCGGCCTATCTGACCTCAAAGTTACCCAACATTTAACCATACCGAAGATGAATATAAGACGAACAAGTGATCACATTTGTATGTCATTCTTGCCCAATAGCCTAACCCTCACTATATTTTTACTATCTGTGAAATGGTGTTTATTCATGAATATATCGCAAAAATTAAAGCTGTCTTTCGCAACGGCAATCGCGCTTCCTTTGTTAATCATCGCGGGGCTTATTATCAGTCAAACTAGGCAGCAGGGGATAGAGACTTTCTCGGAGCTCAGTGATCGAGAGGCGCTACAGGTTGAGAATGGTATCCAGATGTTTTTTGATGAAATTGCAAAAAACGTAGACTATTTAGCAACCCATGCTCAGGTCTTGAGTGCGCAGCAAGACGTGAAAACTTATATGGATTCAACCAGCACCACTCGACTTAATTCGAAAGCTGGAAGTAAAACAGAGCAAGCAGCATATTCGTTATTTGAGCACTTTGGTAACACGCACCCCGGCATTGCCTATATCTACATGGGAAATCAGCAAGGTGGTTATATTCAATGGCCTCTAGGTGAAGTGAATGCAAACTATGACCCTCGGCAGCGTCCTTGGTATCAAACGGGGCAATCAGGAAATGGCGAGACGATCCGCACCAGCGCCTATTATTGGGCGCCGGATGATATGGTGATTGTGTCGACGGTAAAAGCGGTTACTGCCAATGGTCAAACCGTGGGTGTCCAAGGTATGGATGTGTCACTACAAGGGTTGACCAAAATCATCCGCAATATCAAGTTGGGCGAGACTGGCTATTTGATGCTAGTGGAAGACACCGGAAATGTGTTGGTCGATGCCAAGTTCTCCGAACATAGATTTAAAAAGTTGGCAGACATTGCGAACGGCCGCTATCGCGAATTGGCTCAAAATAAAGATGGGTTATTTGAGCTTGAAATTAACGGGCAAGACTATTTTGCCAACATCTATACAGCACCCAAATTAGGCTGGAAGTTTATTGGTTTAGTTGAAAAAGGTGAGGTAATGGCTGCAGCCAATGCGATGACGCTGACGATATTGATTTTAAGTGCCGTCCTGATCACCGTATTTTTGTTGCTAGCAAGTTATATTTCTAAGTTGATTTCAGCGCCCATTGTAGAAGTGAGTGATGGCTTAACTGAAATTTCGCAAGGCGGCGGTGATTTAACGCAGCGTTTAGACATTAAAGCTCAGGATGAAACGGGCAAACTGGCGACGAGTTTTAATTTGTTTTTAAATCTCATTGCTGAGTTGGTGACGCAAATTAATGAGTGTGCACAGCAAGTTAATGAAACCTCACGACAAACCGCTTCGCAGTCTGATCAGCTCACGGGCGCTACCAGTCAACAACAGCAAGCGCTTGAAATGGCTGCCACCGCAATTAATGAGATGGCGGCAACTGCAAACGAAGTGGCGGCAAGCTGCGCCAATGCGGCTGAGCTGGCCGGACAAACTCAGCAAGCATCTGAGCTGGGCCAAAGGGTGATCACAGAGTCTGTCGAGAGCGTCACAACATTATCTGAAGTGATCAACAAGGCAACCGCAGATATCATGCAGCTTGACACCGAAAGCGAAAATATTATGTCGATACTCAGCGTGATCCGAGGCATAGCAGAACAAACCAATCTTTTAGCGTTAAATGCGGCAATTGAGGCGGCACGGGCAGGTGAACATGGCCGTGGCTTTGCTGTAGTGGCTGATGAAGTACGCGCGTTGTCGCAGCGTACTTCTGAATCGACGGAAGAAATTGCCTCTCAGCTTGATAAACTTAGAAAAATGACAGAAATGGTGTCGGGAGAAATGAAGCGCAGCCTAACGCGCACGGAGAAAACGGTTGAACTGACAAACTCAGCGCAACAACAATTTAGTGAAATTACCCAAGCGATTGTCAATATTAGCGACCTTAACACGCAAATCGCCACCGCAGCTGAAGAGCAGCAACATGTTGCTGAAGACATTAATCGCAACGTGGTGGAAATTAAAAATGCTGCGGATAGCGTGAGTGATATCGCTGTGAATACCAATCAAAATGGCGTGAGATTACATTCATTATCGAGCACGCTCACAGAGCTGGTGGGCAAATTTAAAGTATAGTTTTAGCCCAACCCTCAAGTTCTATAAACCGTGAGAGCAACACTCTCACGGTGCTACCGCATTGGTATAATTGAATAACTTTCAAATTGGATGGATAACAGTTTACTCGTAGTATTTAAGTGGTAAGGTAGGCATATCATTGAGTTGACGTAGGAATCACCATGGAATTATCACCTTCAGTTTCAATCGAGCGCACCGAGTCCGGACTTGAGTATATTTGGGTCGACAGTGCATTTTGCCAAGCGAAGATTTTTTTACAGGGCGCGCAACTTACCGAGTTTACACCAGCAGGAAAAGGCAATTTAATTTGGGTTTCTGAGGCGGAAGATTACCTTGAAGGCAAACCAGTACGCGGTGGTATTCCAATCTGTTGGCCTTGGTTTGGCGTACATAGCAAAGCGGATTGGCCAATTCATGGGGTTGCTCGCAAGCTACTTTGGCGCGCACACAGCGTTGAAGAAAAAAGCGATGAAATTACCGTTAAACTCACACTACCGATGACCTTAGTTGAAGCGCAATACTGGCCACACACGTCACAATTAGAGGTCGAATTTGTGTTATCAGACAAGCTTGAAGTGCGGCTGACCAATATCAATACTGGTGATGCGCCATTTACGTTAACGCAAGCCTTACATACGTATTTCCCAACGCCAGAAGTCAGTAATACCACGGTAGACGGGCTACAAGGCGCGAAATATATCGAGTTTGATGAAGGTCCATTTGAGCAAACCGAAGTGGTTGGCTTTGCCCGCGAAACCGATATGGTATACACCCAAGCAAGCCCAGTACAAACCATCAACACTCCGGCGGGCATTATTGAAGTAAAACGTGAAAACTCAACTTCTTGTGTGCTTTGGAACCCATGGATTGAAAAATCACAGCGTTTAAGCAACTTTAATGATGATGAATACCACAAGATGTTGTGCTTAGAAGCTTGTAACGTAATGGACGATGCCGTGCAACTTGCACCAGGTGAAAGCCATACCCTAAGTACAATCATCCATTGGTTATAATTTTATATTCGCGGAGCACACTATGCTCCGCTGAAACCCGATAACAATAAAAATTCTCCCTATGGAAAAGCCCACAATACTGGTTATCGATGATAACGCCGAAGTACGCCTCAGCGCCGTATTCTTTTTAGAAGATCAAGGTTTCAATGTAATTGAGGCGGCAACCTTAGAGCTTGCCAAGCCACTGCTCACCGCTAAGCAAGTGTCATTAGCTTTGCTCGATATGAACTTCTCCCGAGATACCACTTCAGGCAATGAAGGGCTGGACTTTTTGCGCTGGCTACGTGACTCCAATCTTAATGTGCCTGTGATCTGTATTACCGGTTGGGGAAATGTCGCGTTAGCGGTGTCTGCAATGCAGCTTGGTGCGAGCGACTTTATCGAAAAGCCGTGGGACAATCAGCAGCTACTGCAAGCCGTGCAGCAACAACTCAAAATATCATTAAAGCAAGCGAATAGCGTAGCAAAACACAGCGAGCGCGGCGCGTTTCAATGGCGCTCTCAGGCGATGCAATCTTTATATAAGCAGCTTGCTAAAGTAGCAAAAACCGACGCTCGGGTGCTGCTTACTGGGCCAAGTGGCGCGGGGAAAAGTCATTTAGCTCAGTGGTTACACCAACAATCTAATCGTTCAGCAGGACCTTGGGTTGAAGTGAATATGGGCGCGGTGCCAGAGTCCTTGTTCGAAAGTGAGATGTTTGGTCACAGCAAAGGGGCGTTTACAGATGCAAAGCAGCATCGTGTTGGTCGTTTTGCAATGGCAAAGCAGGGCACATTATTTTTGGATGAAGTGGCGACTATTCCACTTCCTTTACAAGCAAAATTACTGCGGGTGCTGGAAAATGGCAGTTATGAAGTTGTGGGTAGCAGTCAGACACAACAAGCGGATTGTCGACTTATTTGCGCAACCAACACCAATCTTAACGACTTAGTGAAAGCCGGTGAGTTCCGAGAAGACTTGTTATACCGCATCAACACAATTGTGATTGAAGTGCCGAGGCTTGCCGAGCGTTTTGGCGATATCGTGCCGTTGGCTGAGTATTTTGTCGCTAAATTCTGTGCGCAGTATGGTGAGCCAATTCGTGAACTTAGCCCAGCGGTTAAAGCCGCATTGATTGAACACGCTTGGCCCGGCAATGTGCGTGAGTTAAGTCACGTTATGGAGCGTGCCGTGTTAATGGCAGAGGGCTTGCAGATTGAGCTCAGTGACTGCCAACTACGCTTTACCGCCGCACCTAAAGTGACCAGTGATATGCCAAGCAAGACTTTGCAACAAGTGGAGCAAGAAATGGTGGAGCAGGCGATGCAACGGGCTCAAGGCAATGTCGCAGAAGCCGCTAAAATACTAGGGCTCACGGCTTCTTCTCTTTATCGGCGTTTGGAAAAATATGGCCTTAAAACATCTGGCTAGCGCCGAGTGGCGGCTTGGGGCCTACTGTACGCTGTTAACCATTAGCTGTACGGTTTTACTGACTTTACTGCTTCTGCAATTACAGCTTGGGGTAATGTGGGTGGCTGTCGTATCGGTGAGTGTATTGGGGTTATTGGGCGGGTTACAGAAAATACTGTTGTCTCACCTTAAACGTATTGCCATGCGTGCTAATTGGCAGCTAGAAGCGATTGCACAAAGTGACTTTACTCAAACCATTAAGCCACATTATACGGCGGGCGTGGTGGCTGAATTTGAACAGCGCTTGCTAGCCTTAAGTGCACAGCTGCACAGTCAAAAGCGCCGCTATCATAGTCAGCAGTTTATCATTTATCAGCTAATAGACAGCCTTAATACGCCTATTATGATGTTTGATGATAAGCTCAAACTTGCCTATGCCAATGGTGCATTTGAGTCGCTTTATCATCGCCCTTGGTTAGAGTGTAAGGGAATAAGTGCGGCTCAGTTTGGGCTGGTGCAACAAGATAATCACTGGCATTTTGGAGATACAGCGCAGCAATCTCGGTGGCAGCTACAAAGTAGTGAATTCTTTCAAGAGGGTAAGCAGTTTTCTTTACTTGTTGCACTCGATATTACTAAGGCATTACGTAAAAAGGAGCTGGCTGCTTGGCAACACTTAATCCGAGTAATAAGTCATGAGATCCACAACAGTTTGACGCCCGTCAGCTCCCTAGCGCAAACCTTATTAGCAAGAGCAAAGGACGAAAAAGAGCAGCATGCGCTAAGTGTAATAGGTCAGCGTTGCCAGCATTTACAACAATTTGTGAGCCAATACGCCAAAGTTACGCAAACCCCAAGGCTTGATCGGGAGTCAGTCTCCATCATGCTGTTACTGTCTTCTGTTGCTGCGTTATTTGAGGATACCGACATCCAAGTAAATTGCACCGTGAAGACGCTCCATCTCGATAAAGCCTTAATTGAGCAAGTGCTGATTAACTTAGTTAAAAATGCCATTGAGGCCAGTGGTGAAAATGCTAAGTTGACACTACATGCTTATTATCAGCAGCAACAAGCGGTGATTGGTGTACAAGACAATGGCCCGGGCTTTGCCAACCTAGATAACATGCTTACACCTTTCTATTCCACCAAAGAAGGTGGGCAGGGAATAGGTTTAACCTTTAGCCGCACCATTGTAGAGTTACACGATGGACAACTGAGTTGTCACAACACAGGCTCAGGAGGATTGATAAAAATCACTTTACCTTATTGATAATAATTATCATTAGCATGTAATTAAAGCTCCTTCAAAATCTTGGCAAGGAGCTACCATGTTAGTCACTTATCTGTTGGCCAGCGGCTTTATTTTTATGGCGTATAGCTACTCCAAATCATTCAAACCACACGCGCACACCAAGGCAAAACTGGCGGTGTTATTGAGCGCGGGTTTTATTGCCGCGGCAAAATGGCAGGCGGGGTTGAGTTCAACCGTGGTATTTTTTGTGTTTGCAGTATCTCTTGGGGTACTTGGCTTGTTTATCACCCTTGCACAGCCACAAAAGCACTGAAAAATTACGCGCATTTAGAGCAACGCAGATCTTGCTTGCCTCAAAATAGACGTTTTAAGGTGTAACGTGCGCAAGAAATTGTTACTAAAAAGCACACTTTTTCTTTACATCTCTTGTTAAGCTAGCGCCACCGGATTTATATAGGAAAGGTAATGCGAGCGCTACTGATAATTTTTGTTGCTTTTACTAGCTTTGGTTTACAGGCAAAGTGGCAAACCATTAAAACCGAAAACTTCAATGTGCATTATCCTCAGGCGCTTCAGCAATGGGCGTATTCTGCAGCAAATGAGCTGGAAGTAGTGCGAGATAAAGTGCTGGCACAACAAGGTAGAGCCTTGAGTGAACGTGCTGATGTGATTATTTACGATCCAGAAAATACGGCCAATGGCTTTGCATTACCCAGCACAGATAAACCAATGATGGCACTGCAAGCAACGCCGCCTCAAGCTGACTCCGTCATCGCAAATAACACCAGTTGGCAGCAGTTGCTCATTTTGCACGAATATATTCATCTCGTTCATCTATCACAGCCTAGCCGTAATCAATGGCGACAACATCTCAGAGATTGGCACGATATTACCGACTTGCTCGATGCGGTATTACCGCGTTGGGTCAGCGAAGGCTATGCTACCTTGCTGGAGTCTAGATTAACGGGGCGAGGACGTTTGTACGATAACTACAGTGAGAGCATTGTGCGTTATTACGCGCAGCAAGGCGCATTACCGACCTATAGCGCTTTAGATAATGGCGACAAGTCTTACCTTTCCAATTCCATGGCGTACTTAGTAGGCGTACGTTTTCTAGCTTGGCTTGAGGATAATTATGGTGCACAGACGCTAGATGCCGTGTGGACAAGAGTGCAGGCGGTGGAATCTCGCAGTTTTGAAACCGCATTTAGTGGTGCTTTTGGAGCGCCAGCCAGCCAGTTATATCGTCGCTTTGTTGTTGAATATAGCTATCAGGCTATGCAGCAAGAGCTGGCTTTGGTTCCGACACAGAGTGAGCTTTGGCAGCGGTTCGCATATGCTGCTCGAGATATCGCATTCTCTCCAGATGGCAGTCAGTTTTTGGTGGTGGAGCAAAATCGCAAACGCCAAGTCACACTCAATATCTACGAAAACAAAGAAAATGTAGAAGCCATTGAGCAATTTAATAAGCGCAACGAAGCGATATTAAATGCCGATCCTAAAGATATTGTGGATATCGCACCTGAAGTCTTTCCAAAAAAGCGACTTGCGCAGCTTGATGCTCACAATTTTGCTGGTATCTATTACCCTCAATGGCTGAATGACAGTCATATTTACTTCGTTGCAAAAACGCCAGCTGCAGATGATACCTTTATCAATGATTTGTTTGTCTGGAAAATTGGTACTGGAAAGCCGAAGCAACTAACCGAAGGCGCGGGTATTCGTCGCTTTAGTATTGTTGATGCTAATACCATTATTGCGGAGGTGTCTCGTTTGGGTTACTCACAGCTAGTGACCATAGAGTTGGACTCAGGCAAGCAAGCGCCGATCACCACAAGCAAGCTTGGGGATGTCCATGACTTTCCTGTGCTCTCTAATAAAAAGACGACATTAGCCTATGTGCATGTTACTCCTAACAAACGCTGGCAACTTGTTGTTAAAGATCTTAGCCATGATACAACCGAAATCGTCTACTTACCCAAGTCACATCAATACCTTTCGGGGTTAACTTGGTCTCATGATGATGACAAGCTGTACTTTATTTCTGGAGTCGCAGGCCATTTAGCGGTGATGCGGTATGACGTGGTGAGTAAAATACTTGAAACCTTACCTGTGAGTGCTAAACCGCTTGAGCAAATTATTACCCATTCACAGCAGTTACTGGTGAGCTATGCGACCCCTGAAGGGGTCAAGGTTAACAAAATAGTTGCTCCGGCTTGGCGCACCGTGAGTGTGTTGGAGCAAGTGGATGAGGCTGAGCTACAAGAGCTGCATCCTCATCAATTACCTGCGGCTAAGATAGATCAAACCGCGCTGCCCAGCTCTGATTATTCTGTGTTCGAACAGTCTTATTCTGTCGCCTTATCAGGCGCATTAAATAGCGCCTCTTTTGATAGTTTGGGCGTGGCATTAAAAGGGCAGGATGTGCTGCGCCAACTTGCTTGGCAGCTTGGAGTCGAGAAAAGTATCAATAATGGCGCGTTGATGGGTGCATTCGCCCAATTCGAATATCGTCATGAAAACTGGAAAACAACGTTTGATGCTGGATATCAAGAGCTAGAAGCGGATAAGCAGTCTCACTCGCTACAAGCAAATACCTCGAATGAAAACAGCTTTAAGCAATTTGCTTTGTCATCTAGCTATCGTTTTGGTGAAGCATTGAATTACCTCGCTCCTAAATTGGGGGTTATTCGTGTGCAACATGGTGAAAAGACATGGAGCGGCGGGCGCTACGGCTTTAACGGTCGTGCAATGTGGGATACACAGCAGCATGGTGTAGCACTGCAAGTCTCTGCAGCTCAGTGGCTAGGTGAATTAGATGGTTTTGATTATCAGCTGAGTTTGTTCGCTAAAGCATGGCAAATTCCATTCTATGCATCGGTCGATAGCCGCTACAGCAGCGAATTGCCTTTATCTTTGGGTGGTGGATCACTTACCAGCACTAGCATTAGTAACAGTTTACACGCTGTCAGCGAACCTATGTTGCCGCATCTATTTGCAACGGGAAGCCGCTATTTAGGCTATGAATTTGCAACGTCATGGCAGCAGGGCAAACCTAAGTTATTTTATAAGCAGCATCAGTTAGATGGAGAAGTTATTGGGCAAAATTACGGTATTAAGATGCGCTTACCTTTGTCTCGAGTGATATTAGACAAGGCCGCTGATTTTGCTCCTGCAGGATTAACCGATTTACAGTTTAATGCTGGAGTGGGTCGCATTGAGGGGCGTAACATGGCTAATGAAAACCGTGTCTGGTTTAGTGTTTGGTATGAGTTGTAGATAATCGCTGAAGATTGCTGTCAAATAAGCGGGGGCGAGCCCCCGCAAATCATTTAGTTTGTTTATTCGAAGTTTAGGCTAGTTGTGATCTGCTACGATTTGCAAACCTGAGTAAGCATTATATCCGCGGATCATCACCCAATAACGCCCAGCCCCTTCATTTAGGCTGCAAGACTCAGTATTACCGGAGCGATAAGGACGACAAGTCCAATTACTGGTGGTGGGCTCTGCACCTTTTAGTACATACATATCAGCATCACCAGTGCCACCGCTAGTGTTAAATGTCACTGTATTTGCGCCAGCTGGCGCATCGTAATAGAAGAAAGTTTCACTGCCGCTAGCACCAGCAAGCCCCGTTTTTGCAACTCCCTTGATAAGCTTTTGCTCTTCACCTGGCAGCGTTACGGCAACTTGTTGTGTTGTTGACGCGGTGTCGCCATTACTATCTGTCACGGTGAGTTCTACGGTATAGCTGCCAGAGTTTGTGAAGCTATGTGAAGTTTGCGCGCCTGAAGCGGATGCGCCGTCACCAAACTGCCAACTATGCTGTGTAATAGAACCGTTTGGTGAGCTAGATCCTGAACCATCGAAGCTGCAGCTTAGGTCATTACAGCTGTAAGTAAATAACGCAACAGGCAATGGATCAGTAGTGCCATTATCACCAACAGGAATTTGGCCACCAAAGTGAGTAGAAACCTGAGGCCAAATTAAGCTAATTTTAGCGCCCTTATTGGTACAGCCACCTAAGTGGTGTAGCGCAACAACATTATTGGTTGAGGCTGCAAGTACTGGCGAACCTGACGAGCCACCAATAGTGTCGCAGTAATAGCCTATATCTGTGCCGGTACCTCGACCATTCGCCGTTGCTTGGTTAACAGAGCATAGTCCATTGGTGTCTTGATCAGACTCAATCGACAGTTCTTTAGGGTTACCTGAACCATGTTGAGGAATGTAAATACGCTCGCCCTGCGATGGATTACGCACATCTAAGCCGAAGTAACCAAACGGCTGAGCTTTAGCGAAATCATTGACGGTAAACAACGTATAATCTAGCGTATAATCTGTTTTAAGGAAGTCTTTACCTGTGATCTTAACCACAGTCTCGCGCTGACTGCCGTTACAGCTCGTGCTTTGATAATTAAACCATACCTCAGTATTTGCCAGCTCTGATGCGGATCCCACACAGTGATTATTGGTAAACATGCGGTTATCTGCACCAACACGCCAACCCGTACACAAACGACTGCCGTTCATAAGCAGTCTGGCGACTGGACGCGAGCGCTCGAATTCCACCGGGTGCGATTGCGCCCAGCACTGCACGTCTTTGCGTTCCATTGCGCCACAAGTTGACATGGGCGTCACATCGGTCAAGCCCTCAACAGTTGCTTGCCCTTCAGTACCATGATAGTAAAAATCGACTTCGGGTGTTTTGCCTGCATTACCTTGGCCTGGAGTATATTCAATGATGACTTTATCAGCAGAGACTGACATAGCAGAAAACTGTTTAACGCCGTCATCGCCGAGGCTTGGATCAACCGTTGCTGCGCGGAGGCTTCCTTGGGTGTATTCATAGCGCTCGCCACTATCCTCCGAGCGAACAACAAGTTTACCGCCGTTTGCAAGATTGAGGTTCTTAAAGTGTAGTTTGATGTAGCTTGCATCTGGGTGTGAAACTGTTTGCACAATGGTCTGTGTAGACGTTGAAGTATTTGTAGCACTGTTTTGAGTAATAAGTGGAAGGTTGAGATCGTACTTTTTACCAATCATTGCCTTGCTAGCTTTGCTGGTATACTCCATCATCTGAGCTTCTGTTAATGGCGCTTGTGCCATCGCGATACCAGATGCTAAACCTAATGCTGTGACAAGAATGTGTCGTTTCATTGTTATTCCTTTTGAGTGTGTGGTTATCCAACTTGAAATTAAAAAGTTGGGCGTCGTTCAATACCAAGCCTTGGGTGCACTGTAGAGCACGGCCAATGAGTGGTATGTTTTTTGAACATCCACACACCAAAATAGAAACAATAATGTGGTTTGTAAAGTTTTATATATATTATTTTAACATAAGTTTTACTTAACTTATGTCATTCTTTATTTTATATCCTCATTACGAACCAATAAATGGTTCAACATATTTTGCTTGGCGGTGTATAGGTCCTTTTTATACTGCTCTCTAGACTTATTGACTGCTTGCTCAAAGTATTCAGATGCGGTTTGGTATCTTTGCTCTAAATAAGCAATTTTCCCAAGCTCGACATAAACTTCCGGCAAGTAATGATAATTCAGCAATAAAGGCTCAATAAGTTTTTTGGCTTTTTTATAGCGCTGTTGCTTTATGTAGCTCGAAGCTAACGAGAGGGTATCGAAAGGGGAGGTAGGGCTTTTTTCAAGCTCCGCTAGGATCATATTCTTGAGATTAGTTTGGTCTTTGGGAATATAGTTAAGGTAATTCAATAATAAATTGGTGCTGGTGAGGTGATTGTTGAAGGCATAATCATAGATTTGCTTCGCACTATTTCTATCACCAACATGCTTATGTAACAGCGCGGCAATATTGATAGCTTCAGCGTCTCTTGGGGCGTATTTGAGCGCGGCAGACAACAAAGAATAACTCATATCATAGTCAGCTTCCAACAAAGCGGAAACGGCTAAATTGGTATAAAACTTTGCGACTAAATCTTCATACTGCGCATTCCCTGAAAATACACTATCCTGCTCAGGGAAATAATCAACAACAGTTCCGCTAAAGAAAAATCTGTTATTTAGAGTTGCTAATTCTTCCTTTGGTGTAATTAGTTTTGTCTTAAAATGGCTTGATGTGAGTACGAAATTTTGGTTCTTCTGATAGATGGGAAAGCTATCGACTTTGGCGTAACTAGTTTCAATACCGAGAATATTGGCATAGGCCTGAGATAATATAGCTAGAGAAATGCAATTTCCGGACTGCTGATTTAGCGACTCACTGGCTATGAATGTTTCGCCGTCGTAAGAAAAGTGGCCAATTTTTGCCTGAAGGAAATTACCAAGAATTTCGTCTTTGGTTACACTTTTACCTCTGAACCGCTCAACATAGGTTAATAAAGCTTCTTCTTCTTGCTTAGGTAAAGTGAAGATTTGTTGTTCTGAAGGAACTGATTTCAGCGTAAAAAGAGAGTGATTGAATAGAGAAGTTACGTCTACCTTCTGTTTCATGTCAGCTGTAGTGGTGTGAGTGGAATTGCATCCGCTCAAGCCAATGCTAGTAAGTATCATGAGTAGCCACTTCATAGTAATTCCTTGTATTTATTTATATACACCTGTATTCCAGCCTTGCCACCTATTCAAAGTTGGATGTTAGGCGTCCAGTTGTATTTTAAAACTTAGCTCTTAAAATGCGCGCCTTCAAAAATAAAACCTTAAAAATCATAAATTTACAATGTGTTTTTAAAGGTTTTACAGCACTTTAACTTTGCAACAATTTAGACATTTGGAGTTGGCATTGAGCGAATATTTACCGATCGTTTCTTCCTTCGTTTTGGTTTTAAGCTTTGTTCCTTTGATTAGGAAGATCCGTAAAAATCGCAGTGTGTCAGGTGTATCACTGTTAATGATGAGTTTTGGTGTTGCACAAAGCTCTTACTTTATTACCTACAACGTTTTCTTTGAACGTTTTTTTATGGTGCTGCCTTTTGTTGTTACAGGCTCTTTGAGCGCACTTATTTTATATTATTTTATTCGGTACAACGCAAGCTCGAAACAGCGTAATCAATTAGCACTCTTGCTTGCTTTGTCGACGTTGCCATTTGGGCTTTTATTGGCAAAGGACATCGAAGCTGCTGCGTTGCTAAATGCGTTAACTTACTTAGGGCTAGTGATGAGTTCAATTCGCGTTATGCCACAAACCTATAAAACGATTAAAAGCGGTAATGTCTCTAACTTAAGCGCTAGGTATTTCTCACTGCAGTTTTTAGCGGGAGGAATTGGATTGGCTGCAGAACTGAGCTTAGGTCATGTTAGTGTTGCTCACGTGTTGATGTTTGTGATGATTTTACTGACTAATGCCGCACAATTAGGTTGTATTCAGTACTATCGCTCTAAACCTGCTTTAGCTTAGTGATATAACCAGACAAAACAAGGGCTAGCAAATTGCTAGCCCTTAACGTTTTCGCTCATTTCACTCGCGTAATACAAAAGCTTTTGAGTTACGCTTCTAGCGCTTTTGTGATCATACGGTCGATATACGCTATATGTGCCTGATCGGCACCCCAAGCTGTACTCTTATCCAAAATACTCTGCAGCTGGAATAGTGCAGCGGCTTTTGCCAAATTGTCGTATTTGCTCGTTTTGCTCAAGCGAGAAACGTACTCTATTTGCTTGCAGGCTTTGGCTCAGTGTCGTTGCATTCTTATCAGCAACGAAAATAGCGGCGGTCAGGTTGTTCATCACCTCGTTTAGGCTGTATTCATTACCATAGTACTCAGAGTCGTTGATACGTTGTAATACATTCGCGTGTAGTACTTGGTCTATTACAGACTTTTGAATGCCAAGTACCATCATATGGACCCGGTTTGGAAGATATCACCTTGGTCAACGCCTAGAGGGGCGATGTGAGCTGCTACGAGGTCCATTACGGAGCTTGCTATGTTTTGACTTGTCGCGTACTTATTTAGGGCCCCACAAAAGATAAATTGCATCTACTGCCGTTACTCTCCGATCCCGGAGTGAATGCTCCGATTTCGGAATATCATCTGACTTTCGCAGTTACAATTTTTTTAACTTATTGAAATTTAAGATTATTGAATTTTGGCATAAATCTCGCTCTTAGCGCTTAGTCAGTTAGGAGGGGAAATGGATCTAGTCAAACCAGTGAAGCCAAAAAAAACCACACACTATATCGTTGTTGCCTGTTTAATGGCGGCGATAGTTGTTTATTTGCTGTGGCAACAATGGGCGCCTCATTCTAGTGTGATGCGCGCTGAAATACTGGTAGCGGAGGTGAAACAAGGTCCGTTTACCTTATCAGTAGATAGCTTTGGAGAATTACGTAGTGCTGAGCAGTTTTTATTAAACGCGCAAAGCGCGGCTATCGTTAAAACTATCCACCATAAAGCGGGCGCAATTGTGCACAAAGGTGAAGTGATCGCCGAGCTTGTGAGTCCAGACTTGGCGTTACAGGTTCAACAAGCCAAACAAGCTTTGTGTCAGTCGTGGGCAATAAAAGAGCAGCTGTTACTGACTCAACAACGGGAGCTGTTAAACGAACAAACACAGCTGATGCAAAAACAAGGCGCGCTAAAAACCTTAGTATTGCGTCACCGCGCGGAGCAAAACCTTGCACAACAAGGCATTATTTCCGCGCTGAACTTTGCCCAAACTGAAACCAGTTTGAGTACCTTACAACATGAAATCACTATGTTAGAACAGCAAGCTAAACAGCTTCAAGCACTGCATGGTTCGGCGCTTACACTTGCCAACGAAGAAATTAACATTCGCGAGCAAGAACTCAATAACTTGCTGGAAAAACAACAACAACTGGAGATTAAAGCCAGCACTTCAGGGATCATTGAGCGCATGCCTCTGGCGCTTGGGCAACGAGTCAATGTTGGTGATGAATTAGCATTGATTGGCTCTAACCAGTCGTTGGTGGCGGTATTGTCTGTGCCACAATCCCAAGTGCGCTGGGTTGAAACTGGGCAAGACGTGATGGTGAACATGCAGGCCAACAAAGTAAAAGGCAAAGTGCTCCGAGTTGACCCAGTGGTGACAAACAATAGTGTGGAAGTTGAGGTGAGTTTACCAAATACATTACCAAAGCAGGCACGCTCGCAGCTGAGTATCTCTGCCAGCATCGCCATTAAGCATCTTGCCAATGCCACCTATGTGCAGCGCCCCGCCAATGCCAAAGAAAATCAAACGCAGACCTTATTTGCCCTGACTAGTGATGATAGCGCAAAGCCAGTAGAAATCACCTTTGGTGCTTCAACTGGGAAATATATTGTTATAGATTCTGGCGTTGAAGCCGGGAGACGATTAATCATTTCTGATCTAGCCTATCTTGCCAGTCTAGATGAGACAATCTTATTAAAGTAGGAATATCAAAATGATAGTGCTTAAAAATATCAATAAAGTGTTCGAAACCGAAGAGCTGCAAACACACGCACTGAGAAATATTTCACTGGAAATAGCAAAAGGCGATTTTATTTCGATCTCTGGCCCCTCTGGTTGTGGTAAATCTACTTTGTTATCCATCATTGGTTTAATTGACCAAGCAACAAGTGGCAGTTATACGATTGGTGCTCATGATGTAACAACCCTGACGCTTGATCAGGCCGCTGAGCTTCGCAATGAGCATATTGGGTTTGTCTTTCAGGCCTTTAATCTCATTGATGAAATTTCGGTATTCGATAACGTCGCTTTACCCCTAAAGTATCGTCCTGAGAAGTTGAGTAAGGCTGAAGTAAAGCTACGAGTCGAGTATTGTTTACAAAAGGTTGGATTGTCGCATCGCGTTCAACACAAGCCAAATCAGTTATCAGGCGGGCAGCAGCAGCGTGTCGCGATTGCTCGTGCTTTGGTGACCGAACCAAGCATTCTACTGGTGGACGAACCGACGGGTAACTTAGATTCGAAAAGTGGCGATCAGGTGATGCAATTAATCGCTGAATTGCATCAACAAGGCACCACAGTTTGTATGGTGACGCACGATCCTCGTTATGCCGATATGGCTCCAAGGCAGGTGAAATTGTTTGATGGTGAGCTGTTAGGCACCGTCGCTTCTGCTCAATCTGTTAGTCAACGAGCATAGAGAGGGCACCATGCAAGTGTTCAACTTAGGCCGTGCAAATATTTACCATGTTAGTGTGGTGACTACGCTGAGCTGCGTATTCGTTGTGATGCTGGTCGCAATGGGAATGTTACATAGCCTGTATTTCTCACCTCTACCATACCCGGATTCAGAACGTATTGTTAAACTTGAATACCCGATGTTTGATGAAAATGGCAACGAGAGCAGCGAAGCCTTTAACTACCCATCATTGATGCATTTATACGAGCATAAACCTGCCGCAATGGAGCAACTGGCGATGGTGCATTATGCCGAGCAATTGCTTACTTCGGATGCCGATGCCCCTCAAGTTGAATCGGCTTATGTCTCGCCCGAGTGGTTTAGTATTTTTGATATGCCGCTTGCGATGGGGCGGGTTATTACCGAACCTGTCGATGAGAGCAGCCCTGTGGCTGTGCTGAGCTTTCAAGCTTGGCAAAACCACTTCAATGGCGATCCTAATATCTTAAATAAAACGCTGCGTCTGGATGAGCGGGAGTTTACGATTGTCGGGGTGGCGGCAGAGCGGTTTTATGAACCTAACTTAAAAAAGCTCACGCACAACACTGCGGTATGGCTACCTTGGCAATATAACCTAACTTTAGAGGAAGCAAAGCCGTACTGGTGGAACCGCTACGCGGTTAATTTGATGGTGGGTAAACTGGCTACAGGTGTGAAGCATGCACAAGTTAGCCTCTCACTTTCCAACGAAATGAACACACTTTGGCGCAGCAAAGTGAGCGATAGTGAGTATTTTGCGAAGTGGCATATTGGCATTCGCGCGGTGCCGTTGAAATCAATTATGCTCGGTAAGTCTCCCTTATTGTTATTTGGAATGTTTGTGGTATCGCTTGGCTTACTCGGTATAGCACTCTTAAATATCAGTAACTTATACCTTGCTAGACTCAGCCAGATCCAGCGCCGGCTGGCAATTCAAGCGGTGGTGGGAGCAAAAATAAGAGATATTGCGCTGATGCAGTGGTTACCGTTGCTAGCACTTTGCTCAGTATCACTCGTGGTTGCAATTGGCGCGTCTTATGCTATTTGCCTGTGGCTACAGACAGAACTCGTGGGACTGTTGCCGCAAGCGCAGCTGATTTCGTTAACCTGGCAAAGTATACTTACACTGGGATTGGTCGCTTTATTGACGAGTTGCTTATTGTTGTTAGCTGGAATGTCAGCAATTCGCTTTCGTCACTTAACGCACATGCTAAAACAAAGTGGTAAGGGGAATGCCGTTGTTGTGAGTGCGCGAGTGCAACGGATCATGGCGGTGAGTCAGTTAAGTATTTCTATTATCTTGACCTTCTTCTGCTTTAATGTCGGTGTTGCTGCCATATCTCATCTCAACAATGCTTATGCGGTAGATCTCAAGAATAAATACGAAGTCACGTTTTATGCTCCTGACACAATGCCGAGAGACGAATACCGAGAAGTCATGCGTCAAGCCAGTGAAGCCCTAGGGAATACCGCAGAAGTAATCGCGGTGAGTCGAAGCCGTTCACCCATCGGGCAAGGCGTTGGCACTTGGTCATTGCAAGAAGTCGAGACGCTCAAACGAGTGCATCCGGTTGGCCGAGTTGTGGATAGTGGTTATCTTGAGTTTTTTTCTTTGCCGTTACTACAAGGTCAGTTTTTCGATAGTGAAGCGGTGCGCCGCGGTGAGCAGCAGTTAATTATCAATAAGACCTTTGCAGAGCAACTAGGTGGAGAGGAAAAGGCGCTAGGCAAGCGCTTGAGTTTTAACATTACAGACGAAGATGCAGCGTTTGAAATTATTGGTGTCGTTGCTGATTTAGCCGTGCCAGGCGAACCCGCACTGCCCCATGTGTATCGAGCAGTACAAGGAAGTAATACGGCGTTAATTAAGACTAAGCAGCCGGTTACTAAATCCCATTTTGCAGCGCTGCTTACGCAAGTTCATCCAGCATTGAAAATCTTTAGTTTTAAATCACTTACTGCGCAGCGTGAGCAATACCTGTTGACCGATACCTTGGTCACCTATGGAGCACTATTTATCTTTGCATTGGCGTTGTTGCTCGTGATTATTGGCCTGTTTGGTGTCTTTCGTTATAGCCAATCACTTAAGGTTTCTTATTACGGCACGAAAATGGTGCTGGGTGCCAAACACAGCGATCTAACTCGAGAGGATCTTAATACCCACTTTAAGCACATAGGTATTGCGTTAATGATCTCCCTGACAGGCTGTTTATTATTGTCGCCATACTTTCAGCAAACATTTAATGTGGCAGAGTTTTCGATTGCGGCTGTGGGGATAGTGTTGGTATCGAGTTCGTGTTTGTACTTTTCACTACAGCAAATACTGCGCAGGCCACTCAATGCATTAATCAACCCATCTGAATTAGTGAAGGGATAAGCATGACATTATGGCATAAGCTATTGAGGCGTTTGAGGTATAGGCTTAATCTAATGTTAGTTGTGTTATTGAGCGGCGCTTTCGCTGCTATGATGATGAGTATTGGCTTATCATGGCAAGCTTATCAGCCGCTACCTTATCCGCAAAGCGATAAACTCTTTTGGCTGCAAGGGGATATGTTAGATGAGCATCACAAGGCGATCATGGAAAATGCTATTTCCACGCCTGTTGCGTGGCAGCTTGCTCAAGACAAGCAATTGTTTGATAAAGCCTCCGCAGTATTGTATAGCCACAGCTTACTACGTGGTTCAGTGGTTGAGCCGAGGATTGAGACAACTTACGTCAGTGATGATTTCTTTTCGCTCTTTAATATTGCTTTAAAAGAAGGGAGGTGGTTTTCCCAAAGTAATGAGCTTGGTACAGCACCTAACGAAGTCGTTGTGACAGCGTGCTTTGTGCAGCAATATTTTCCTGATGAAAATATTATAGAGCAGAGCATTCAGCTAGATGATCGTCGTTATATCGTGGTGGGAGTGGTCGCGTGCGATGAGTCTGAACCACAGTTATATCAATCTAACCGCAGCAGTGAAGTATTCCTGCCGTTTACGCAGGTGATGGGTGACCGTATTACGGGTATGGATCATTTGGCGGTAAGAAGCGACTTATTTTTTGTAGGTCGTATAAAGCAAGGCAATGTACAGGCGCAGTTAACGCTTTTACAAGCACAGTTTCAAGTTGCCTTTGAGCAAGCTCAGTTAGAACAGGCGATATCTGGTCGTGCGACGCTCAGGTTTTCGTTGTTACCACTTGCAGATAAACTAAAAGGGCAGCTAAGAACAACGACGCAATGGTTATCACTTGCAGGCGTTGGGCTACTTGTCATTACCTTAGTGAATGCATTTTCACTCTACTTGCTAGACTTTAAAGCCAAACAAAACAAGCTGGCACTGGCTATTGTACTCGGTGCTAAGCGCGTTAATCTACAACTAGAGCAGTGGTGTTATATCGCCTTAATTTTTTTGTTTGCGTCATTGTTTGCTATAGGGGTAGCGAATGCTGGCGTTTGGCTAATGCAGTTTTGGGCAAAGGAGGCTTTAGCACACGCAGTTTGGCTAACGCTGCCTTGGTGGAGCTGCTTGTTGGTGGTTGTCTTTGCTCAACTCTGCGCATTGGTGTTTGTAAAACTGGCAATGTCTCAGGTGTCATTTAAGGATATTCGTAGTCAACTAAGTGGCTCAGGAAAGGGACAGGTCAAACAATTACCTAAGGCAATGAGCCAAGCCTTACTCGGATTGCAAATTGGTGTGGGTATAGTCACAATGAGCTTTGCATTTTGGCTATTGAGTTACTTTGGCGGGCAGCTAAATACCTCAAGTGGTTTTAACTCAAATAACCTTTATTTTGTTGAGTTACAGCAAAGTAACTACGACCGCAGCTCAGATGCTATTCAAGCAAGATATAATCAAGCGATGATAAACTTGTCGGCGCTTAGACAGCTCCCAAGTGTCGAGAGTGCTGCTCTAGCTGGCGTATTACCCCACGAGTTTGTATTTCTGGAGCCGCTAAGCTTAGTTGATGATGGCAGCGACTCAGTCGTTGCTTATTTACAGCTCAGCGGGCCCAATTACTTTAGCACCTCAGGCCTAAGATTTATTGCTGGTGGCGGATTCTCTGAGGATGACTTAGCTATCAATGGTTCGGGGAAAAAAGTGGTGCTCAATCAGCTTTTAGCACAGCGCCTTGGCGTAACAGCTGCAGATATCGGCATGACTATCTACGACAGAAATCAGCGCCCTATTACCCTTGTGGGTATTGTTGAAAACACCTTTAGCCATACCTCCCAAGCACAAGCCTTGGCTTATCTACCTTTTAATTTTATTAGTGGAAATATTCTGGTGCGAGCCAAAGCGGGAGAGAAATTAGACTTGCATACGGTTACCGCCTTGTACAAGCAACAAAACCCAAGCCAATCTATTTTAAAGCTCGTCGATATTAAATTACGTATGCAGCAACTCAACAAAACAGCCAAGCTGAGCTTTTTAGCTGGGCTGATGATCGCACTGATGATGTTGATACAGGTAATTGCAGGTATGTATGGTTTGCTCGGCTACCTCGCCATATTAAATGCGCCAGTCTTTAATATTAAGCGTTTAGTCGGTGCTAAGGTACGCGATGTTCTTATTGAGCAGTGTTGGAGTCGGGCTTCTCTCGTGTTAGTCGCGGTGGTTATTGCTGTTTTCTTGTCTTTAGTTGTGGCGAGTATGTTTGACATCTTGAGTCCGCTGCTTGGGATCTATCTGTTGTTCGCTATCGTATTGGTAGGCTGTATCGTTCTAGCGCTTGAGCTTCACCATGTCACTAAGCAGATCTAGGGTGAAAATGTGACAAAAAGCTGAGGAAATTGTTATGTAAATTACAAAAGCCGTAATTGGAAAGGTCTTTTTAAATCAATGGTTTTGGTGATTAACTGTTTGAAATAACTTTATAATTCCCACTGTTTTTCGATAGTTATAAAAAGTTGTTCTAAAGGTGTAACAGATTCTTACAAATGTCACATCCGAGAACGCGCTAAACTTGGTACTATACGGTCAGAAAATTATCAATAGGTACTGTCATGCAAGCTAAAACTTTAAAATGGATTCTACCCTTTACCGTGCTTATAGTCGGTGTTGTCGGATTTATGTTCGTCAATGCCGTTGCTAAGAGTGAACCTGAGAAGCAAGAAGTCGATTCTCGTCCTGTTGTTGAAGTTGAAACTCTCGCTGCGCAAGATCACCAAGTTGTGATCCAAAGCTATGGCGAAGTAAAACCGCTAGAAAGTACACAGCTTTCTATTCAAGTATCGGGCGAAGTTGAATACTGGCACCCTAACTTTGTTGAAGGCGGTGTGGTACAAAAAGGCGAGGTGTTACTACGTATCGAGCAAGATAACTACGAAGCGGCGTTGTTACAAGCAGAAGCAGAACTTGCCAGAGCCGAGGCGCAGCTTATCGAAGAGCAAGCACAAGCTGATGTAGCTGCTGATGAAGCAAGAAGATTTCCAAATAAAAAGCATACCGACCTATTTTTACGTAAACCACAGGTCATGAGCGCCAAAGCCTCAGTAAAATCGGCAAAAGCTGCACTGCAGCGTGCAAAGCGAGACCTAGAAAACTGCGAAGTTATCGCGCCTTATAACGCACTAGTGGTGAAAAAAGACGTTGGTCTTGGTCAGTTCGTTTCTATGGGTAGCTCAGTTGGTACGGTCAATAACATCGAAACTGCGGAAGTGATTATTCCTATCGCGGGTTTTGATTCTGTGTTTTTACCTGAGCGAGTGTCAGGCCTTGCCGCTACGGTTTATCAGCGTGGTGTGAGTGCTTTCACTCGTGAAGCGGTAATTGATAGAGATTTAGGTACTGTTGACCAACAAACGCGTATGAACAACTTGGTGGTGCGTATTAACGACCCGTACGGTCTTACAACGCGCCAGCCAGCGATAAAATACGGTACGTATGTACAAGTTAGCTTTGCGGGTAAAACGTTAAAACAAATCTACCGTCTACCTCAGGATATCGTGAATAATCAGTCGGTTTGGTTACTTAATCAAGATAACCAGCTTGAGCCACGTAAAGTGCAAGTTATCCGCGAAGAGGGTGAGTTCTTCCTAATTGGTGATGGCATCACAAGTCGCGATAAAGTGGTCATGACACCACCTGAATATCCACAAAAAGGCATGGAAGTTAAAGTTGCTGGCACGGACTCCTCATCAAAGCCAAGTAGTCAGCCGGAAAAGCTGTAACAGCAAGGAGCGACCATGAGTGATATAGAAAAAACATCGCAGCGCGGTATTATCGCTTATTTTGCGAATAATACGGTAGCGGCAAACTTGTTGATGGTCTTCATACTGATAATGGGTTTTATCAGTTATATGACTATCCAAAGGCAAATGTTTCCAAACTTTGAGATCAATTATGTGACGGTGTCAGCCGTGTATCCTGGTGCGTCTCCTCAAGAAATTGAAGAGGGGATCTTGATCAAAATTGAAGAAGCATTAAAAGACGTTACAGAAATCAAAAAAGGGGTTTACCGTGCCGCTAGAGGCAGCGGTAGTGCGCAACTTGAAATCTATAAAGATGAAGACCTAACGGAAGTAGAAGATAAAATTCGCTCGCGTGTGAATAGTATCGCGACCTTCCCAGCGTCCATGGAGCCTGTGCAGGTTCAGCTTATAGAATTTCGTCAAGACGTGGTGAACATCGCGCTGGCTGGTAATCTACCCTTGAATGCCCTCAAGCCAATTGCCAAAGAAATCGAAGATGAATTATTAGAAATTCCAACGATTTCACTGGTTGACCGTTCAACCCCTGATTACGAGATTGGCATTGAAGTTGATCCAGATGCTCTGCGCCGCTACAACCTAACGATTAGTGATGTAAGTAGCGCAATTAGACGTTATTCGACCAACATTTCAGCAGGTCAAATCAGGACCGAATCTGGCATTATTGCAGTGCGTGTTGAAAATCAAATGTACCGTGGTAATGAGTTTAGAAACATTCCTGTTAAGGTCGGTGATAACGGCGCTAAAATTTATCTTCAAGATATCGCAGAAATTAAAGATGGCCTGACTGAAGGTGAATATTACTTCCGTTTGAATGGTGAAAATGCGGTATTCCTGTCGGTTAAAGCGACCAAAGACCAAAATATGATCCCAATCGCGAAAGCGGTACATAAATATATCGAAGAGAAAAACGCTAAATTACCCGCAGGCTTAAGATTAGAACCAATCGTTGATATGACGTACTACCTGAACGCTCGACTCGAGATGATGAAGAGCAATATGTTACAGGGGGCGTTACTTGTCGCAATCATGCTGACTATTTTCCTACGCTTCAAATTAGCGCTATGGGTAATGATTGGTTTGCCGGTGTGTTTCCTCGGTGCGTTCCTATTTATGCCAGCACTTGGGATCAGTATTAATATTGTATCGCTGTTCGCCTTTATCATGGTACTTGGGATCGTGGTGGATGACGCCATCGTCATAGGGGAGTCCGCCTACTCCGAAATTGAACGCAAAGGCCACAGCGTTAAGAATGTGGTAATTGGCGCTAAGCGTGTTGCAACGCCAGCAACTTTCGGTGTATTAACAACCATTGCTGTGTTTGCACCTATGTTGTTCTCATCTGGTCCTGAAAGTGCATTCTTTAAGTCAATCTCGGGCGTTATTATTCTGTGCTTGGTATTCAGTTTGATTGAATCCAAATGGATTTTACCAGCGCACATTGCTCACACTAAGATTAAACCACTACGTCCAAACAGTCGTCGTGCTGCATTTAACAAGAAGTTCTTTGCATTTGTAAACGGACCATACAGACGCTTTATTCAGCGCTGTGTTGACTGGCGCTGGACCGTATTATTAACTTTTGTGGCGATGCTGGTATTTAGCTTTAGCTTAGTGACTTCGAATTTAGTGCGCTTTATTCCGTTCCCTAAGGTGCCTGAAGATTATCCAAAGATCGAAATTACCATGAACGACAACGTATCAGACGAGCAGACCATTACAGCGATGCAGTCTATTGAGTTAATGGTACGCAATGTCGATAAAGAGATTGCTCAAGAGTTCGGTCAAGGCATGATTAAGGATGTATATTCTTGGAACCAAAGCCGCACTAAGGGCTCGGTGTTATCGACATTAGTTGATGAAGAGCAAAGACCATTTACGGCTTTTGAACTTGCACGTCGTTGGCGCGAGGCAATGCCAGAGATCACCGCAGTGAAATCAATCATTGTGTATGACAGTGTTGGCGATCAAAGTGGTGGTGAGGGTGAATTTGGTTATCGCTTGCTAGGTTCTGATATCGAGACCCTCAATGCGGCGGGCAGACAGCTTATTTCTATGTTGCAGCAGCAACCCGGGTTATTTGATATCAGCTCAAGTATTGACCCTGCGAGTAAAGAAATGCAGATCGCGCTTAAGCCAGTGGCTTATGAGCTTGGCTTGCAACTTTCTGATGTTGCGATTCAGGTTGGTAATAGCTTCTACGGTGGCGAAGCACAGCGTGTTATTCGTGATGGCGAAGAGATCAAAGTGATGGTGCGTTATCCTGAACTAGATCGTAAAGCTTTGGCTTCACTTAAGCGTACTATCATCACAACGCCAAAAGGCAAAGAAGTGATGCTAGGCGATGTCGTAGAGTTTACCGAGAAGCCGGGTATCAATTATATTCGTCGTGAAGATGGCTTTAGAACGGTATATGTATACGGTAGCATCGATGAAGAGCTGATTGAGCCAGATGCCGTGGTTAAGAATATCGAAGAAAATATCTTACCAGAGCTACTAAAACAGTTCCCTGGCGTAAAAACTAAGCTAGGTGGCAGTGTGGAAGAGCGCCAAGCACAAACCAGTGAGCAGATCTTATTCTTTGCCGCTGGTATGTTGATGGTTTATATCCTATTGGCTGTACCGCTGAAGAGCTATGCGCAACCGCTTATCGTGATGTCGGTTATTCCGTTTAGCTTAGTTGGCGCGCTATGGGGTCACTTAGTGTTTGGCTTAGATATGAGTACTATGTCTATGTTTGGACTAGTAGCCGCCGCTGGGGTTGTGATCAACGACTCCTTGGTAATGACGGACTATATCAACCAAGCACGTGCCGAGGGGGTTAAGCTTAAAGAGGCGGTTATTGAAGCGGGTTGTGCACGCTTTAGGGCAATCACGCTAACCTCTATCACGACGTTTGCCGGTGTCATGCCAATCATCTTTGAAACGAGTCTACAAGCAAGGTTTGTTATTCCGATGGCGGTATCACTTGGCTTTGCAGTGCTATTCGCAACGCTTATCACGCTGGTGTTAGTGCCGGCCTTATACATCATCCTAACGGATGTGCAGGGTGCGGGTTCGCGCTTAAAAGCGAAGATCAGACGCAAGCCTAAATCTGGCGATAACCAACTAGAGAAAGCAGAAGCTTAGAAACTCTCGTTTACACTCAATAATATAAAGGCCGCGCAGTGATGCTCGGCCTTTTTTGTGTATTAAAAACCTAATTCGTTTCTGAAAAAGGGAAATTAATAATTTCTTGCTATACCTGTTTTGGGTAATTTTAATATAATTGCAAAAAATTGTTTAATTGAGGGGTTGTTTTGAAAGTATCACTTATTTCAGGCGCTATTACATTTGCTCTGGGGGTCATCAGTGCATCAGCTAAAGTACAAGCAAGTGATGACGTTGAACGTATTGAAGTTAATGGCTGGAAGCACGAGAGAGAATGCGTAATTAATGTACGTAGTATGAGGCAGGCACGATGTTTCTCGGGGGGTTGGGGAGATTCTGGCGGTGGCAGTTCAAGTAGCAGTGGAGCATCTTCGGGTAGCGGGAGTAATGGTAATTCAGACACTACAGCAGAGCAAGAAGCCAAATTTAATGAAACCGCAAATGATCTTGCGGTGGCAGCAAAGGAAATACTAAATGCTCTAGAAGAATATCGAAAGAAGGTGAGAACGAATAGAAGGCTACATCAGAAAGTAAGTGAAAAAATAGCGAAAATTAACATGTTGATAGTCGCTACAAATGGAACATTGCAGACTTTTATCCATCTAGCTAACGGCGAGAATCGGCTTGCTATTTCAGAGGCGATGACATTTGTTGTAGGGATCAGTACAGGCATGGGAGTAGCCAAAGCTGTGTCAATATTAGCGGGGACCAGTCCACAAGGTATGTTGCTTTCTGCATTTGCTGGTACAGCTTCTAGCTTTTTCGTTGGTAGTAAGTTTGAGTCATTTATGGATCAAGCTATACAGCAAGAGTTTAATATTCCAACTAGTTGGTCAAATCCGAATGATGGAAGACCGGAAACCGTTACAGATATAGTTTGCGGTATGATGAGTGTAGTACATAGACCTGATGAGCCACCTTGCCGAGGCTATAGAAGCCTAGATACTTTAGCTACGTCAGGGCATTTTATCGCACTTGATCTGGCACAGGATGGAGTAGAATGGTCACTTAATCCAAACACCAACTCCATTACAGTGGGAAGTGATGATGCATTATTGATCGTTGATGCAAATCAAAACAATCAGTTAGATAGTGCGAGTGAGATATTATTCAAGCCATTTACTGAGACTCAAGACACTATTTCTCTATTAGATTCAAACCAAGATGCAATACTCGATAAATTTGATAATAATTATCATTACCTTAAGGTTTGGCAAGATGTTAATTACAACGGGGTGATTGATGATGGTGAACTCATTGCAGCAGCAGACAAGTCTTTAACGATTTACCTTGATGAAATGAGTACAGGGAATAGAAATCAGCAAGGTCGCATGGATGTTGAGGGGATTGAATATGCTATTTCTGTGATACGTATTGGCTTTAAGCATGAGTAGTTAGTAGTTCTGTTCGCTCACAATACTTACTAAAAGTGAGTATTGTGAGCTGATAATATTTCTTATCATTTGTTAAGTAATAAATTTTCTGAGTTTTATCCTATGCAGACAAAAATTACGTTTACAAAACGCTCCGGCTATCTGCCAATATGAGTCCGTATCGCCACTTCTTTCTTTGCTGCTTTGGCATATGGCAAAAGAAAAATGAGGGCTGTTGGGCCTACATCTAAGCTATTTTAGCTGCTAATTTAACGTCTTAATATGCGCTATACCAATAGAGTTGATTATCAGTGATTAGAAAATAAAGGATATTATGATTCAGTGCATTACATTAAAAAAAAGCTTTAGGCTTCTACCTTTGCAAATTTTGGCATGCACTATATTTTTTGCATTGGGTACTTATTATGCGATAACGGTTGAGGATGTCGTTTCTGGCAATTCATTGACTGTGGATGCTAGTTTGGCAAGACCAGCAATAATAGTGATGCTACTGCTCACTGCAGGTGTCATTGTTTATGCAATCATTAATCTGGAACACACATTAATCCTCAACTTTGAGAATCGTGAAATTCACATTTATAACTGGCGCTCACCACTGCCGAAAGTGTATAGAATGACGAGCAACAATAAGCTTTGTGTTTATCGCCATCCAAATAAGCAGGATCAATTTGGAGTTGAGCTACTTTCTGTAGAAGATGAAGAAGTTTATCTATATTCGAGTTTTGCCTGTAATTGGCTTGTGCCTAAATCACAAGGAGAGCAATTGTGGCAGGTTGCAAAGTCTCAGGGTGTTGCTGTAGAGGAAACACCAGAAAGCTTTTTAGATGGTTGTTAATTCCTAAATTTGCTGTGATACACTGGCGAAAAATAACGAATTTAGGATGACAACTGGTGATGGAAAAAACTCAACCGCTAGCCAAAAAGCAGCCGAAATCCTTGCTGCACCATAATCATGAACGTATCGACAACTACTACTGGATGCGTGATGACGAGCGTAAAAATGCTGATGTGTTGGCACACCTCAAAGCAGAGAATGATTACTGTGAAGCGCAAATGACGCCTCATCAAGCGCTGCAAACCCAGCTGTTTGAAGAAATGAAAGGTCGTATCGTAAAAGACGATAGCTCAGTGCCCGCCAAAGATGGCAACTATTGGTATGTGAGTGAAGTGAGTGGTGATGAGGAATATGCTAAGTATTATCGTGCATCACAAGAAGATTTGTCGGATAAAAAACTGCTGTTAGACATTAATCAGTTAGCCGCTGGCAACGAGTTTTATGACATCGGTGATATTACTGTAAGCCCAGATGAGCAACTGCTTGCCTATAGTGAAGATACCGATGGGCGTCGAATTTACACCATCAAGTTTCTTGATTTAAACACCAATACATTACTACAAGACGTGCTGTATAACACGGAAGGTCAGGTAATTTGGGCGAACGACAATAAAACCGTATTTTATGTCAAAAAAGACGAGCAAACGTTGCTCGGCTTCCAAGTGTATCGCCATGTGTTGGGAACGCCACAAAGTGATGATATTTTGGTGTTTGAAGAGCAAGATCGCCAATTTTATATGGGATTGGGTAAAAGTCGTGACGAAAGCGCTATTTATATCTATCTCGCAGCGACGGAAACGAGCGATCAGTTAATACTGGATGCAAACGATCCTTGCGGTGAGTTTAGTACCCTTATTCCAAGAGAAATTGGCCATGAATATGGTCTTGAAAAAATGGGAGAGTTCTTTTACATCCTGAGTAATAAGAATGCTAAAAACTTCCGTTTAATGCGTGCAACAGCAGCAACCGTTGGTGATGTCGAGCAATGGGAAGAGTTGGTTGCCCATCGCGACCATATACTATTAGAAGGCTTGGAGCTGTTCAATAGTCACTTTGTGCTGACTGAGCGTGAACAAGGGCAGATCCGTTTTGTTGTCCACGATTATCAAGGGCAGAGCTATCACCTTGGATTTGATGATGCTTGTTATTTTGCCACGGTTGGAAATAACCCTGAGCCAAGTTCAAGTAATATTCGTATCCACTATTCGAGCATGACAACTCCAAGCTCAGTATACGATTGTGACTTAACCACAGGTAAGAAAACGCTTAAAAAGCAGCAGCAAGTGTTAGGTGATTTTAAACCAGAATATTATCACTCTGAACGTTTGCACATAACCGCCAGAGATGGCGTTAAAGTCCCTGTATCTTTGGTCTATCGCAAAGATAAGTTTAATCAAGACGGTAGCAATCCACTATTGCAGTATGGCTATGGCTCTTATGGTATTACTATCGACCCTAACTTCTCTAGTCAAATTCTAAGCTTGTTAGATAGAGGATTTGTATACGCGATTGCGCATATTCGAGGTTCTGAGATGCTTGGTCGTGAATGGTATGAGCAAGGCAAAAAAGCGCATAAGCAAAATACCTTCAACGACTTTATTGATGTTACCAAGGCCTTGGTTGAGCAGGGCTACGGCCATAAAGACAAAGTGTTTGCATCAGGCGGAAGTGCAGGTGGCCTGTTAATGGGTGCAATTGCAAACCAAGCTCCAGAGCTGTATTTAGGGTTAGGCTGCCATGTGCCTTTCTTGGATGTGTTAACTACCATGTTGGATGAGTCAATCCCATTGACCACCAACGAGTATGATGAATGGGGTAATCCGAATAATGAAGCGGACTACCAGAATATTTTAGCGTATTCACCGTATGACAATATTGAAGCCAAAGCCTATCCAAATATTCTAGTCACCACAGGTCTGCACGACTCGCAAGTGCAGTATTGGGAGCCCATGAAGTGGGTTGCTAAGCTTAGAGAATATAAAACGGATGATAATGTACTGATCTTTAAAACCGACTTGGAAGCGGGTCACGGTGGTGCCTCAGGCCGATTTAAAAGCCTACATGAAAGAGCGCTAGAAATGGCATTCTTTATCAGCTTATTGAATGGTAGGTCGTAGCGACAAAAGATCGCGAGGTGAACTCGCTCCTACAAGAGGAAAGCCTAGGTAGGAGCTGGCTCTGCTTGTAGGTCGGAGCTTTAGCTCGACTTGTACATCCTGACGTTAGCTCGAAAAAAAGCGATAAAAGCTCGCGAGGTAAACTCGTTCCTACCAGAGGAGAACCTAGGTAGGAGCTGGCTCGCTTGTAGGTCGTAGCTTTAGCTCGACTCGTACATCCTGACGTTAGCTCGACAAAAAAGCGATAAAAGCTCGCGAGGTGAACTCGCTCCTACCAGAGGATAACCTAGGTAGGAGCTGGCTCTGCTTGTAGGTCGTAGCTTTAGCTCGACTCGTATACCCTAACCTTAGCCCGACAACAGCGAGATAAAAGATCGCGAGGTGAACTCGCTCCTACCAGAGGATAACCTAGGTGGGAGCTGTCTCGCTTGTAGGTCGTAGCTTTAGCTCGACTCGTACACCCTAGCCTTAGCCTGACCTACCGTCTATCTTAGTTTAAATACGCTTTAAGCATCCACACTAGCTTTTCTTGCTCTTTGATGTAGTCGCTCATTAACGCAGCAGTCCCTTCATCTTCGGCTTCGCCCGCTTGCGCTAAAATTTCACGCTGCATAGAAATAAGCGTTGTGTAGCCATCAAGCAAGGTTTCTAGTGCTTGTGTACCATTGCTGATCCCTTTTGCTTCTTGAATTTTACTGGTTTCCAAATAATCAGAAAACGCATGCAATGGGTTGCCTTCAATCGTCAAAATACGCTCTGCGATTTCGTCGACCTTCTCAAGCAAAAGCGTATAAATTTCTTCAAATTTTAGGTGTAGTTCAAAAAACTCACGACCTTTGATGTTCCAGTGAAAACCACGGGCATTCATATATTGAATTTGGTAGCTACTTAGTAGCGTATTAAGTGACGTTACTAGTGCTTGGCTCTTAGCTTTGTCTAAACCGATAGAATTAATGTTTGTCATGCGATGCTCCTTGTTGATTCACAGTCAGTATGGCGCAACCTTAGGTGATTGCCCAATGATTAAAATCAAAGTGTTTAATCGGAAAAATCAATCAATAAAATAAAAACATATCAAATATTAATACAATATGACGTTGGGATGAGCGTGGTAAAAAACAAGATGAAACCCCAAAAAGCGCTCAAAAGTAACCAAGTGACATGAATACTTGGCGGGAATAAAGCTTGCCAACTTTTCCCAAAACTTTACCAGAGCGCGTAGTTTTTGATCTAAGACAAGTGTTTAATCTCGTTCGTATTTTGGCGGTTTTAAACTTGATTTAGGTCAAAATATCGCCGCATCATAAGCGCATAATCATTTCATCAAGACACAAAAAACGCGGTGTCTACTACTTGAGGAAATGAGTATGAAAGGCAAAACAAAATCAGAACATAAAATGGAACTCGTCGTCGTTGTTATCGCTTTAGTGGCTTTTGTTGTTGGGCTAGTGGGTCACTTAGCTGGCGCAAGCATCGCAAACTCAGATACCTTTGGCTATATTGCAGCGCCAGTACCGTTATTAGTTGGCTTGATCGCAGTGATTGCTTACAAAGTAGCTGCAAGCGCAGAGCACTAAGGCCTCTCTAACAGCTCGCAGATATAGTCCATTACCGCACGGGAATATATTAAGCTGGTATGGCTGAGATGAAATACTTTGTGCTCGGCCATGCCACTGAGCTTGGTTTCTTCTAACAACACAGTGCCATCCGACTGGCTACCTTTTTGTAGTAGTGGCATTAGTCCGATGGGTAGGTCGCCGGCAATACTGTAAAGCTTGGCGTCGAAAGGCCAATCTTGATTGTTAGATAATAAAAACTCCACACTGTTTTTTAACAGTAGCTCCAGTCCTTTGTCGTGCATATGCTTGGCAATGGCACTGCCTTTATGTGGTGTCCCTAAGGTCACCACTTTTTTTACTTGCTTGCTCGCGGCAGAACCTCGTTCTAAATATGCTCTTGCAACTAAGCCTCCCATGGAGTGGCAAACGAGGGCGGCGGGGCGATCGCCAACGAAAGTATCAATAGCGGCGCAGATCTCATCAATATCTGGCGTTAACGTGTTATAGCTTAAATTGAGAATACGGTAGCCCGATTTACCTAAGCGAGCGCTAAGCGGCCGCATCACAAAGCCAGACATATACAAGCCATGCAGCACCACAATACTCTCGATGTTGGCGCTCGCGGTAATATTGAGTGGAATAGGAGAGTGGTTCATGCCGCCCCTTTAAACTTGAATACTTCTAAGCCTTGCGCGAGTGTACCACCCCCACTTGAATACTTGATGTATAAATCAATCCAAATTAAAAAATTATTATCCTAGACCCTGTGATCTTGGCTAATCAAATTGCCACTCTTGCTTGTAATCGTACCTAAAGCCAATGGAGATGGAGTCCATATCGACTTGGTTGTCGAAGGACTTGTTCAAATACTCCAAGTGCACTCTGAGCGGCGGTGTTGGTAGCCACTCAAGTGTCACATTGTAGCCATCGAAGCTTTGATTAAGCGGGTCATGACTGCCGTAACCGTCATCAAAATCAAAATATCCGGTTTTGAGTTTATAGTGTTTTGCGAGTTGATAGGCCAACGAAAGATCAAAGGTGTGGCCTTGTCGAGAATCAAGTGCGCCCACGCGTTGATAGTCTTTGTCCTGATACGCCATGGCAGCGTAAAAGCGGGAGGTAAATTGATAAGCCAGCGCACCAGACCAAAGTTGGTTTTCGCCAATATGCTGCTCGTTATCGTATACATCGTTTTGTTGATAAGTAATCGCTGCGTGTAAACCTGCGTTATCGTAACTTAACCCAGTGTTGAATAAATCCGTTTGGTTATCGCCTTTGTCACCATTAAATTGGCCTGCGGCGATAAACGTCATCGGCCCCAATTCGTAGCGGTAAGTAACTAAATTATCAACGAAAAAAATACTCTCTGGATCGTAAGCAAATGGGCTGCTGGCGTGATTAAAAATATCAACGTATTCGGCAATAAACAGATACTGTGCAGGCCTTTGTTTGCCAATGCCAAATCGACCATACGGTGTACCTAGCGCAGTATAAGCACGGCGTGACTTGCCAAAATTTCCTTCATTGGCGAGATCGATGCCCCATTCACCATGAAGTTCGGCCTGCCAGCCCGGCATAAATTCATGAGTCACTTTAATCCCTGCGTGGGATAAGGCATCACGAACATCCCAGTTACTTGCGTCATCTTGATTGATTACGCCAAATGTCGGGCGTATTGTGGCATAGGTTTGGAGCGTGGTTGAGGGCTCGGTAGGTGGTTTTACAGGGTCACTTTGTGGTGTTGATTTTGCCACAGGAGCTGCGGCCTTTAGTTCGCTATTTTGCGTCATAAACCGAGCTTTAAGCTCAGCCAATTGCCGCTCAAGATTTTCAATGTCGGCCATGGTGACAGGGCGTTCGGCTGCCAAAGCTGCTGAAGAAGTCAGTAAACAGGCTAGGCCAATCAGTGCGTTTGAGTTGCTCAAAGTAAAATTCATGGTTTTTACATCGCTCAGTTGCCAATAATCGAATTATAGACAACACTTTTGATATTCGAGCACTTTTTATTCAGGCTGTTGAATATGAAGATCCGCACTAAGTTCTCTGTGACTTCTGCCATAGTGATCTTATTGATCATCACCACGACGACGCTTTCTACTTACTGGTTTGTTAGCGATTCGGTAAAAACCAAAACCCATGCCTATGTAACGGATAGCACGCAATTGCTGGCCGTGAGCATAGAAAATTGGCTGGCCGGTAAAGCAACGCAAATTAATGTGATAAAAAGTCAGTTAGAGCAAAACTTTAGCGATGATCACTTTCAACAAGCACTGAATACACCAGTGTTTAAAAAGGAGTTTCTGCTGGCTTTTGGTACTTTGGCTAATGAGGAAGGGCTCAGGTCGAACAACCCCGCTCGCAAAAATCCTCCGGGCGTAGATTTTAGAGAGCGAGCTTGGTATCAGCTTGGTAAAAACCAAAATAAAACCGTTTATACCAGTCCATATACTGACGCGGCGACAGGTGAGTTATTGCTGTCGGTGGTATCTCCCATTGTAGTGAACGGTAACTTTAAAGGGGTAATTGGGGGAGATTTAAGCCTAAAAACCATTGCCAATAGTGTCAATCAGGTTAACTTTGATAACACGGGCTATGCCTTTTTGGTCGACAAGTCTGGTAATGTCATTTCTCATCAACAGGCCGAATTTAACGGCAAAAAACTGCAACAGGTATATCCAGCTTTACGCTTAGATAGCGTAGATAAGTTGCAAGAAGTGGATACCAAAGAAGGCAAAAGGTTGTTTTACTTACATTCGCTTGATAACACCTTTGGTACGGACTGGTATTTGGCGGTATTAATCGATAAATCAAAAGCCTATAAAACACTGACTGAAATTACAATAAACTCCCTGATCATTGCTATTTTAGCCGTGGCTATTGGAGTATTCTGCGTACGGACGTTAGCAATTCACTTACTCCAACCATTACGGGATTTGGAATCTGCAATCACTGGCATGGCAAGTGGAGGCGGTGACTTAACTCAGCGCTTAAAAATCGTGAACGAAGATGAGTGCGGTACGGTAGCGCGACAATTTAATTTGTTCTTGGGCTTTTTGCATGGGTTAGTAAGTAACGTAAAAGAACGTGCAGACGATGTGGTGATAAGCAGTGATGCCGCCAAAGAGCTGTCGACACATTCCTCACAGAAACTTGATCAACAAGTTAGCCTAATTGAAAACCTCGCTACCGCGATGAATGAAATGAGTACTACCTCGACCGAAATCGCGGGTAACGCGCAGCAAGCCGCAAGCTCTATCACCTCGGTAAATGAAAAGACCTCCGAAGGGCAAGAGATATTCTTTAAAGCGCGAAGCCAAATTAATGCTTTGGCTGACGATATTACTGCATCGTACGAGCTGAGTACGCAACTTGCAGAATATAGCCAAAATATTGAGAATATTCTTTCGGTCATTAATGGTATTGCAGAACAAACCAATCTACTGGCACTTAATGCTGCAATTGAAGCCGCACGTGCAGGAGAGCAGGGCCGAGGTTTTGCAGTTGTGGCCGATGAAGTGCGCTCTCTAGCATCAAAAACACAGGAATCTACCACCGAAATTAAATCCATGATCGACCAGATCCAAGCCTCGTCCATTCAAGTTCAGCAATCTATGGGAAGTAGCCGAGATAAAACCCAGCAATGTGTGTCACAAACCGAGCAAGCGACACACATGCTAGAAGAAATCTCAGAAGCAGTAAAAGAGCTTATGGATCGCAATATTCAAATCGCAACCGCCATCGAAGAGCAAAGTGTGGTGATTGAAGAAATCAATAAAAATACAATACATATCAACGATATTAGCGTGGAGGTCGGCAGCTTTTCAGACAAACAATATAATGCCAGCGAAGAACTCGCTAAAAACGCCCATGAACAAGAAGCGCTGCTGTCCAAATTTACGTTGTGAGTTCTTGAGTTTGAATAATTCACTCAACTTGTGAGTGGATTATTCAAGGCGAGTAAATTCCCTATTGCGCTGCTAATGTCTAACAAAACGCCTTGTGAATCTGTTAGTAAGCTAACTCCATGTTCCGAGTTCAATTTAATTGTTATTTTATTGCTCTAGAAACCAAGCTGGCCATATCAGTGATTTCCATATCTCCCATATCTGCAATTAAGTGTAGATGTGTGATGAAGTCCACTTTTTCAATATTCTCGGGTAGACAGTTGCCATCCATGAAAGGTGTGATGGAAGATGGAATAAGCTGTTTGCAAGGGTTACAAAAACTATCAGTATAGCCTCCCAATTCGCAGTGCAAATAGTTTCGTGGGAAGCGGCTCACCCGCCGAGAAGTTATGCTTTTTGGGTGTGATGGAGGGGCGCCAAAACCCGATCAGGAGGACGGGCTGACTTTACTCATAGCAGCGATACATAGGCAAGTATTTTGAGAGTGATACGTGAATTAAACAGAATTCATAGCCATTAACCCAATCCTGTCAATTTATAGTAGAATAGCCAACTTAGTGATGAGGTACTGCTGCTGTATTAAAAGCGTTTAGTACCCTATGTTGTATCCTACACTTATTTCACGCTCCGTACGAACGAGGTTATGGTGTGTGAGTTTGGCAAGGTGTTCAACATATGAGCTTTTAAAGTTAATTAATACAGGTGGTTATAATGGCAATACAGTGGTTCCCAGGGCATATGAATAAAGCGCGCAATGAGATCAAAGAGATCATGCCGCAGATGGATGTCATTATTGAAGTGCTGGATGCTCGTATTCCATACAGTAGCGAAAACCCTATGGTAGGGCAGTTACGTGGTGACAAGCCTGTTATCAAAATCATGAATAAAGCGGACCTTGCCGATCCTGAACTGACCAAGCAGTGGATGGAGTATTTTGAACGCGAGAGCGGTGTAAAAGCGCTGGCGTTTGGTCATGATAAGGCGAATGAAGTACAGCGTATTAATGCGCTTTGCAAAAAGCTTGCACCTCATAAAGTGGGTCAAGATAAGCAGCTAAAAGCCATGATCATGGGTATTCCAAATGTAGGTAAATCGACGCTTATCAATACACTTGCTGGCAGAATTGTTGCAAAAACAGGTAATGAACCAGCGGTAACTAAAGCGCAACAGCGTATTAAGCTTGAAGACGGCATTATGCTTTACGATACGCCGGGTATGTTGTGGCCAAAGGTTGAGAACGAAAACTCGGGCTATCGTTTGGCGGCAACGGGTGCTATTCGCGATACGGCTATCAATTATGAAGAAGTGGCGAGTTACACCGCTGAATATCTGCTAGGTGCATATCCAGAGCTTTTAAAAGCACGTTACAAGCTCGACGAATTACCGGACTGTGACTGGACATTTATCGAGATGGCTGGCCGCAAGCGTGGTTGTGTAAAGGGCGGCAATCAGGTTGATACGCATAAGATGTCGGAGATTTTAATCAACGAACTGCGCGATGCTGTTATCGGGCAGATCACGATGGAAACGCCGGAAATGCGTGAGTCGGAAGAAGAAATGGTTGCTGAGCTAAGAGCACAAGCTGAGGCTAAAAAGGCCGCGCGTGAAGACGAAAAACGTCAGCGCCGCGCAAGAGCGCGTAAGAATCGCCGCTAAGCGGCGAATTTGGTTTGATTCCGGCCTTGTTTGGCACGATAGAGCGCGGCATCGGCGCGCTTTATAAAACCATCTTCTGATTCATCAATATGGTATTGTGCAACGCCAATACTGACTGTCACTTTGACCTCACATTCCGCTTGCTCTAGTGCAACATGGATCTTCTCAGCAATCGCAATTCCTTGCTCTAACGTCGCTTTGGGTAGCAATACCATAAATTCTTCACCCCCCCAGCGGCACAGCAAACCTTTGTTTTCTATCTGGCGTTTACATACGTTGGAGAAACATTGCAGCACTCTGTCGCCTACCACATGGCCATGTTGATCGTTCACTTGTTTAAAGTGGTCAATGTCCATCATCAACATCACTACTGGGGTTGATTGGGTACGCGCTTTCGCTAAATGGTGCTGAAGCTGTGGCTCAAAGGCTTGACGATTAAAGGTATCGGTGAGTTTGTCGTACTTCGCCATTTTTTCTAAGCGTTTTTGATAGTGATTAAACGTCAACTGCGCCACGGCTAATATTAATAGGGTGACGAGGCTCCCTACCCATAAATTGGTTGTGAGTATGTCGCTTATTCCACTGGATTTATCTATTGTTTGCTCAACAATTAAATACCAGCCTATAGAGTCCAAATAGCGCGAATGGACAAACTCGGCATGGTCGTCGGTTTCCAACCGAAATTGATATTCAGATTGATTGAGTAGCGCCGTTGCTTGGGTTGGAAAACGATCATGAATACTGGTGCCAGATAGGGTCTGATCGTTAAAAAATAAGAGCCTGCCTTTGTGGTCAATAAAGTACAGTTTGCGTGCGTAGCTGGCTTCGTATTGTTCAATTAAATTGTGTAAATCAGCCAATAAGATACCAACCCCAACAACGCCAATTACATCGTTGTTTTGCTTTATTTTATGATTGACGTAAACAATGGCTTCATTGTTATCTCTTGGGTCTATATCAACATTGAGCGCATAGTCAGCATCGCTATGCAGGCTTTCTCGGTACCAATCGTTTTGTTTGGCGCGAATGTCTAACTGCTGGGTGTTACCATCAAAGTGGTAATAAGTGAGGCTCTTGTCATCCACTAAAAAGCTTGTTTTTGCGTGATGTAATGATCGAGTATCTTCTAAGTAGGTGAAAATAAGCGTAGGGTCTTGCTGTGAAGACGTTAGCCAACGTTTAATAAAGACATTATTTGCCATTTGCTGAGAAACAATGATTGGAGCTTGAAGCCGTTTTTGTATATCTAAATCAATCAGATGGCTGGTGAGTGGCAGAGCATCATCGCTCACCCCTTTATACAACGATTGTTTAGCATGCTCGATACTTATCCAACTGGTGAAAATAAACCCTACCAGCAGCAGCAGGCTTAACAACATGTTATAACGGTAGCGTCGAGCGTTCATATTATTGTTATTTTTGGAAAAATAGAATGATACGGATTCTAGTAAAAGAAAACGATTACACGACATTACAGCTGAACAAACGCTGATAGAAAATGTAGGCATAAAAAAAGCCCTGAGCAGGGCTTTTTGATTCATATCTACCGTCACCGATATGAGTAATGTAGCAAGTAAAAAGTGGTTGCCAGTGATACACATCAAGGGGCGTTGTAGCACATCACCGACAACACGATTCAGGGTCGAATCAGCAAGAGTATGTCCTCTTGTTGATATTGATTATCAATTAGATTAGCCGTTAGGTCAATACCTTTTTGAAAATAATTCTCATTAATGTTTGTGCAGCTGTTTTTCGGTAAGTGCTGAAAATAGATATAAATTTTGGGCATAAAAAAAGCCCTGAGCAGGGCTTTTTACGTTCATATCTACCGTCACCGATATGAGCAATGTAGCAAGTAAATTGTGAGAATAAACTTAGTCAGGTTTAGGGGCGACTGAATTAAGCTCATTCAAGCCATTAACGTTGGCCAGCCGTGTTTCAGGGTCGAGAAACAAACTAGAGTACTAATGCCAATCTCAAGGTAGCGAGTACATCAGGTAGACAGGGCTTTACAACTATCAACCTTACTAACTGAGTTGGCGAAACAACACGTTGCCGTCTTGTTGATAGTGATTATCAGTTAGATCTAACGATGAGTCAATACTTTTTTGAAAATAATTCTCATTAATATTAATGTGGCTGTTTTTCTAGGAAATACCGAAGTAAAAATAAATTTTGGGCATAAAAAAAGCCCTGAGCAGGGCTTTTTGATTTCATATCTACCGTCACCGATATGAGCAATGTAGCAAGTAAAAAGTGGAGTTAGCGTCGAAATACGAGGAGCAATGCAAGTGCCTGCTAACGTCCTTGGTAGTTGTGGATACCAGCCTTGTTTCGGGTCAAGAAACTATTGTGATAACAAGTTGAGCCGTCACTCTCGTCTTGTTGATAGTGATTATCAATTAGATTTGAGGGGCTGTCAACGTTACTTTTGAAAATAATTCTTATTTAGATCTAAGTGGTTGGAATTACACCAGATTTAAATTTATTGAGTGTATTGTTTTATTAATGTGATGGTTTTTGGTGTGTTGTATGTCTTATTTCTGCTTATTCTAGGGGGCAAAGTATTATTCTATATTGAGCCTTGTAGGCTCACCGTTTCCAGAGCTTCAGAGAAAAGCTCGGTTAATTCACCATCCACATCTTAGATATTTTGATTAACGCAGCGGTCATACTTTCGCTTCACTCGTTATTTATTTCCTCACTACTTTTGGTTTTGTGCATATTGCTCATGATTTTTATGCACAAAACGCGCTTTACTCAACTTAATCAACTTATTTCCGCAATCTATGGTTAATTGAGGGTTAACAATAAGCTCGTACTTGATAGCAGGTTGTAGTCGCTAGTCACAATACGTTTAAGACAAATGAGTACAGAGCAATGAGAACAACAATAATGAAGCCAGTTGCAGCAATGTCATTAATTGCAGTAACTGCTTGCCCCGTTTTGGCACAACAAGATGAAGCACTAGCCAGCAAGGTTGCAAAGCTAGAAGCGCAATTAAAGGAATTACAGTCCAATAAATCACTAAACCTTGAGTTTGGTGGGCGTGTACAACTCGATTTTAACCATTTTAGTGGTGCATACAGCGCCGATAATGAGGGTAATGCCGCCAGCGACTTTTTTCCGCGTCGGATCCGCACCTATGTAGAGAGCGAGCAAGGCGATTGGGAGCATAAGTTGCTACTCGATTTTGCTGAAGGCGATGCCGAGATAGTCACAGTAAGAGTGCGCTATACCGGTTGGAACAACGGCCCGCGCTTTCAGTTTGGTAAATTAAGAGAAGATATCACTCTAAATGCGCTCACCAGCAGCAAACACATCAATACCATAGAGCGCAGCTCTATCGCTGATACGTTTTCTCCTTACTTTCGATGGGGCGCATCAGCTTATCAATATTTTAAAGATACCGGTTTTCGCTATGCGTTAGGGGTATATAAAAACGACGCCTTTGGTGCATCTGGGCGTGACCAAGATGACCGTCTGGCACTTGCCTATTCGGGGCGTTTGACTTGGTCGCAACACACTCCCGGTAAAACCCTGCATTTAGGTGGTTGGGGTTCGTACCGTGATATGGGCGGTGCAACGCTGGGTAATCGCCTTGCTCGCGGTGAAGTACGCGAAGCCAAAGTGCGCCTCGTGGATTATGCTGCAGGCGGTGATGTAGTTGCCCTTGATAGCATGTCACAAGCCGGGTTAGAACTCGCTTATCAACATAACGCCTTTATGCTTGAGGCCGAATATGCCACACGCAACTTAGATACCCTCGACCCTACTTCTGCTTTAGATGGGGGAGATATTTCGGGTTATCACTTGTCTTTGAGCTATTTCTTGACCGGTGAACACAAGCAATACTCCGCAGGCTCTGCGGTATTTAAGCAACCTAAAGGGGTAAAAAATGCGTGGGAGTTGGTTGCGCGTATTTCCAGTATGGATGCTGAAAACGCCAAGCAAGGCACGCAAGTCGACGCCTACACATTGGGCGGTACCTATTACCATTCCAGCAGCTTAAAGTTCATGGCTAACCTTGTCTATGCGGATGTTTCAGGAGCTGGAAGTACCGCGTTGGTTGGTGACGAAGATTCAGGATTCGGCTTTGCTGCACGCTTGCAGTATCTATTTTAACGGGAGCAGGTTATGAAGTTTGCATTAAAGCATCTCAAGTTAGCAATGGCTGGTGTAGCAATGATGTCTACTCAGGTATTAGCGGATACCCACTTTTTAATTCCCGGCGGTCCAGGTGGTGGCTGGGATACGACGGCTCGAGCTGTGGGTGAGGCGTTGGTGAAATCAGGACTTGAGTCCAATGCGTCGTTTCAGAATATGTCAGGCGGCGGTGGCGGCCGTGCTATTGCTTATTTGATTGAATCGGGCAATAAAAAAGGCGATATGTTGATGGTTAATTCAACGCCAATCGTGCTGCGCGCATTGTCGGGTAAGATTCCCTATAGTTATCGTGATTTAACGCCCGTTGCCAGCGTAATTGCCGATTATGGTGCATTCGTGGTGCGTGATGATTCGCCTTTTAAGAGCTGGAAGGAGGTGATTGCTCGTCTAGAAGTAAACCCGGGCTCTGTAACCGTTGCGGGTGGTTCTGCTCGCGGTAGTATGGATCATCTCGTTGCAGCACAAGCAGTAAAAGCGGCAGGCGTTGACGGTCGTAAGTTGCGTTACATTCCTTACGATGCCGGTGGCAAAGCCAAGGCGGGTTTATTGTCTGGCGAGGTGAAGATGCTCTCGACCGGATTAAGTGAAGCGCTCGACATGGCAAAAAGTGGTCAGGCGCGCATTCTTGCTGTTACCGCGCCAGAGCCTATCGCGGACTATCCAGAGATCCCAACCCTGAAGTCTCTAGGCTATGACATGGAATTTGTTAACTGGCGTGGTTTTTTTGCGGCTCCGGATCTCCCCCAAGCAAAACTCGACGAATATACCGTGAGATTACAAAAGCTGGTGCAAAGCAAAGAGTGGGAAGCGGTGCGCGCACGCAACGGTTGGTTGAATCTATTCAAGCCACAGCACGAGTTTATTGAGGCGCTAGAGGCACAAGAAGCGCAGCTGAAAGTGGTGATGGAAGAATTGGGTTTCGTTAGACGCTGATTAAATTAAATAGGTGGCTGCAGTGAGGTTACTGCACCACCTAAAAGTGGGTAATTCACTATGTTAAACCGAGAATTGTTAGGCCCAGTGCTGTTTTTAATTCTGTTTTCACTCTATGCGGTATCTGCTTGGCAAATCCCGATTATGCCTTTTGAAGAATACGAGGCGGTAAACTCAGCAACTTTGCCTAAAGTATACGCGCTGATTGGCATTGTTGTTTGTCTTTTGTCGATTGCCGCAACACTGTTTAAAGGCGTCCCTGCGCTTGATAAACGTGAAGAAGCGGAGACTATCTCCAAGGCAACCATCGTCCAATGTGCAGCACTGATTGTATTGATGCTTATTTACAGCAGTGTGCTTGAGATACTCGGGTTTATTGTTTCGACCATTTTGTTTTTAGGCTGTGGCTTTTTAATTATGGGTGAGCGACGTAAACAAATTTTGTTATTGGCGTCGGTACCTGTGGTTATCGTGTTTTGGGCCATTATGACGCAGCTACTTGGGATCTATCTGGTTCCTGGGGATTTTTGGAGTTAAGCCATGTCAGACGGTATTTTAGTTGGCCTGTCCACGGCCTTTATGTGGCAAAACTTACTGTACGTAATTGTTGGCTGCTTTGTCGGTACTTTTATCGGCATGTTGCCCGGCTTAGGGCCAATCACGGCGATTGCGTTGATGATCCCTATCACTTACAACATCGGTGCCGACTCCGGTATGATCTTAATGGCGGGCGTATATTACGGCGCAATTTTTGGTGGCTCGACTTCCTCTATTTTGATTAACGCTCCCGGTGTAGCTGGTACTGTGGCATCGTCATTTGACGGCTATCCAATGGCAAAACAAGGACATGCAGGCAAGGCTTTGGCTATTGCCGCTTATGCTTCATTTACTGGCGGAACGATTGGTGCGTTGATGCTTATGATAGCCGCACCACTGCTTGCAAAAGTGAGCTTAAGCTTTCAGTCTCCAGACTATGTGATGTTGATGTTTTTGGGCTTGACTGCGATTGCTGCTTTTTCTGCAAAAGGGCAATTTTTAAAAGCCATGATGATGACCGTATTTGGCTTGATGTTGTCGACGGTGGGAATAGACCCTTCATCTGGAACTGAGCGTTTTACCTTTGGTCAGGCGGACTTGCTAGACGGCGTAAGCTTTTTGTTGGTCGCAATGGCAACCTTTGCATTGTCTGAGGCACTGATCAACGTGATCCGTCCTGAAAAAGCTAATCAAGGTTCGAATGATGATGACACCCCCGTTATTGGCTCAACAAAACTATCTGGCGCTGAAGTGAAAGAAATGGCGCCAGTTGTGGGGCGCTCTTCAATTTTAGGATTTATCATTGGCGTATTGCCGGGGGCTGGCGCAACGATTGCGAGTTTTATGGCTTATGCGACAGAGCGAAATTTGGCACCCAAAGCCATTCGTGAGCGTTTTGGGCGTGGTGAAATTCGCGGCTTAGCGGCACCTGAGTCGGCAAACAATGCTGCTTGTACTGGGTCATTTGTGCCCTTGTTAACGCTTGGGATCCCGGGGTCTGGCACCACTGCGATTATGTTAGGGGCGCTGATTGCTTATGGTATTCAGCCGGGCCCTACGTTAATGCAGGACAATCCTACGGTATTTTGGTCGGTAATTGTAAGCATGTATTTTGGCAACATTGTACTGCTGATTTTAAATTTGCCACTGATCCCTTATTTTGCAAAGGCTTTGACTCTGCCACGCTCGGTCCTCACGGTGATGATTTTATTCTTTAGCTTGATTGGCGTTTATCTGGTGTCATTTAATACCTTCGATTTGTTTATGATGGTGGGTTTTGCCTTGGTGGCGGTGGTGCTGAGATTATTGAGTTTCCCGATGGCACCTTTGCTCCTTGGGTTTATTCTTGGCGATATGATCGAACGCAATTACCGCCGCGCCATGATGATTTCGGATGGCTCTATTAGCTTTATTTGGGAGAGGCCATTAACTTTAGGCATATTTGCGCTTGCCATGTTAGTGTTATTGATCCCGTTAAAAGAGTACTTCCAGCAACGAAAAGTTGCGCAGTAACCCAGCAGTGAGGAAATACGTGTGTCGCAATCACAAAAATTAGCACGCAGACCAAAACGCTTAGAAACGCGACTGATCACTTGGGTTGTGGGCTTGTGTGTGATCCAAGCATGCTTATTTACCGCGTTGGTGTATCAGGTTATTACGCAAAGCTTACACCAGGAAGTGGGAGAAAAAGCCTTGGCTTTGGCTAAGGCGGTGGCGGTTCGTGAAGATGTTATGACGGCACTCATAACAGATAGGGATAGCTCACAGATCCAACGCCTCAATACTAATGTTGAGCTGCTGCGCCAGGCAACTGGCGCAGATTTTATCGTCATTGGTGACACCGAAACGCGACGCATTGCCCACCCAGATGAGCAAAAAATTGGTCGCACTATGGTCGGTGGGGATAGCCAAGCCGCACTGTCTGGAGATAGTTATATCTCAACGGCACAGGGCAGTTTAGGTGAATCTATTCGCGGCAAAGTGCCGGTGTACTCTCCCGCTGGTGAGGTGATTGGTTTAGTCTCGGTAGGCTTTTTAGTGCAATCCGTTGAGTCGTTGGTGTTGCAGCGCAGCATTGCCGTTTTTGTTGGAGCTGCAGCGGTGTTACTGCTCAGTGTCATTGCCGCAATTTGGATTGGTCGACGTGTCCGCCAAGCCATTTTTGGCCTGCAACCAGATGAAATCGGGCGCTTATTTGCAGAGCAAGAGGCGATACTGAATACCGTACGCACGGGGATTATCGCGCTCGACCCCGATGGCCGTGTGCGCCGTTTGAATCAACGTGCGTGCGAAATTCTCGAAAAGCCTCGTGGCTTGAGTAAGCAGGGTTTACACCTGAGCGATCTGTTGCCAGAGCATAGCGACTTCTTGTTGCATAATCCCAATCGCCCTTTGGTTGGTTTCGAGCTATTTGTTGCTGACAAGCGTTTGGTGTTATCGCGGTTTGCGCTGCAAGTGCAAGGTCAACACGAGGGAATTTTACTGAGTATGCGGCCCTCCGATGAACTAGAGTACGTGTCTAAGCAGCTCACTAAAGTACAGGCTTTTGCAGAACTGTTGAGAGTGCAAACGCACGACTATTCAAACAAGTTAAATACCATTGGCGCGCTTATCCAAATGGCGCAATATGACAAAGCGATTGAGCTGATAGGTCAAGAAAGCCAAGGCTCACAAGCGCAAATTGAAAACCTTCTCACTTATATACAAGAGCCAGTGATCGCGGGCTTATTACTCGGTAAATACCATAAAGCACGAGAGCATAATGTGGCACTCGAGGTGAGTTCCGACAGTGCGCTGTGCGCTATCCATCAAAAAGAGATGTTGGAACGAATAGTTTCAATATTAGGTAATCTCATTGATAATGCCATCGAAGCGGCGAGAACGACGGCACAGTTGCGGTCTGCCAAAGTGGTCGTAACAGTGGATGAAACGGTTCAGGATATTATCTTTGATGTTGAAGATAGCGGCACTGGACTGATTGGTAACGTCGAAGAGGCGTTTACGCCGCAGTTTAGTACTAAGTCCGGCGACCAACATGGTGTTGGCTTATATCTCGTAAAAACAAATCTTGATTCCTGCCACGGAACCTTAGAGGTTGGGGAGTCTGAATTACTTGGTGCAAGGATCACGGTCTTTATTCCCAAGCAAGTAAAAGAGCAATAACAATGACTTATTCTGTGGTGATCATCGAAGATGAAGTAGCTGTGGCACAATTATTAGCGCAATACCTTGTGACACCGGCAACACCAAGTAGCGCAAGACAAGGGCAATATCGGGTGGTGGCCAGTAGCGACAATGTTTCTACCGCGACGGTACTGTTGAGTGCGATACAAGCCGACTTAATTTTATTGGATATTTATCTACCCGATGGCAATGGCCTTGAGTTTTTAAAGATGCTACGCGAGCAAGGCTGTAAAAGCGAAGTGATGCTGATCACCGCAGCAAAAGAAGTGGCGACGCTAGAAAAGGCGATCCGTCTGGGAGTTTGCGATTTTTTAGTTAAACCGCTGATCTTGGAACGGCTCGACCTCGCACTCGCCCGCTTTGAAGCACGTCAGCAGTGTTTGGATGGTGCCAATGAAGTGACGCAATCTATGGTCGACACCTTATTTGGTAGTGAACAGGCGAGCGTACAAAGTACGGCTAGACTACCTAAAGGCGTTGACCCACTTACTTTGGAAAAAATTCGTACGGCATTTCAAAGCCAGCCCAAGCAGGTGTTTACAGCAACCCAAATGGGAGAATTGGTGGGGGTGAGTCGCTCAACCGCTCGGCGCTATTTAGAGTTTTTGGTTAGTATAGAAGAAGTAAAAGCCGACCAAAGCTACGGTAGCATTGGCCGACCAGAGAGAAGCTATCATTTAAATTAAGGGTGTGCCTGTAGTGACTGCCATGGGATCACCGGCGCATCATTGCTGCTAGGGCGAGTGAATTCGCTGAGATAAGGTGTGGGTCCCGTGAAGAAACCGGTGTTACGTAAGTAAAAACGGTTTTGCTCCTCACCACCTTGATAATCCAAACGCGATCCTTTTCTGGCGGTGGCGTCATAAGTGAATTTAGCCTGATTTAACTCAACCCAGTTACCTTGGGTGTCACGCAAAAACTGGCGATTATAAAATGCCTTACGCTCAAACTGTCCAGCTTCGGGTAAAAAGTTTTCCAAAAAGCTATGCGGTCTTGCAACATAGGTATTGGTTTCAGGGCGGCTAAAGGCTGCGATCAGCTTCCATTGGCCGGTTTCCGGCGCATAAAAATAGCCGCGATATTCAGTATGGCCTTCATAAGTTGTACTGGGCTCGATATTGACTAAAAAGCGATATGTCGTATCTGGCTGCCAGTTATAACGTAAATAGCTTTGTCCTCCAGAACCTTCATTGCCAAATTCACCGACGTAAACGCCTTCGCCTTTAGCGAGTAATTTGATTTTAAGGTTGTCGGGAATTGTGCTCGGATCATCCGTTTGGTATGGGCTCCAAACCGAAAACAGCACGCGGCGCTCGGTGGGTGAGTTTACCTGAATACCAAAGTACCCTTCGCCAAAACCATTCGCCATAAAATACGAACCTTGTGGATCATAGCCAGATGGCACCGTTACTTCGTTGTAAAACCAGTTATAGTCCTTTTTGTCAGGTACGGTATAGGAAAGGTGTACTGAAGGGCCGCGACGACCCCAGTAGAAGTCTTCTTTGACATAGTTCGGTGCGGGGGTCATGGCCTCGCCATCGAGACTGAGCCCAGTAATGGCGGGGAAGGCACTGTTTCGCCCTTTGGCTAATGTATCACCGGCTATTTGGACAGTTTGATAGCCAACTTGCGTCACGGCAAAGTCACCGACTTTAACCTTAGTGGGGCTTTGTCTATCGAGGTTAAGCGTCACTTGTTTGTTGTTATGCGTTACCAGTAATGTGCTTGGTGCACTTGGTTTATCAAGGTGTAAATAGAGGGTATAGGTGCCAACGTTATTGGCATAAAAATAGTGATTAAACCTAAGCTGCTTATCTTGCCATGGGGCAATTCCGGCTTGAGTTATATATTGCCTGCTGGCGTCAATATCGTTGTTGGCCCAAGCATTACCGTAACTGCTGATATAAGCCTCTTGTGCTGAGGCAAATAGCGAGGCGCACAGCAGTATCGGTGTCATTATTGTATTCTTCATCTTAAGTTCCTTGAATGGGGCGCGTTGCCCCATGTTGATTAGAAAGAAGTGTTAATGCCTAAACTGATACTGCGGCCGTAACGGCTCAAGTGGCTCACTTGCTCTTGGGTTTTAATGTATGACCATTGACGCTCATTGGTGAGGTTGGTCACGTTTAGATCAATCCGTGTCTTTGCCGTAAGATTATAGCTGGCACTGAAATCAAACTGACCATAATCCGCTGCCCATTCTGGGCCGCCCCACGCATCTGGATACTTCAGGTAATCATCTCGCCAGTTGTAAGCGATACGCGCTTGGTAGTCATCCTTTTCATAATAGATAACCGCATTGTAAGAATGCTCAGACATTCCAGCGAATGGTAGCTCGTCTTTTTCTGGGTCGTCGTATTTACTATCCGTAAATGTATAGTTGATTTGCATACCTAGGCCATCAAAAGGTGCCGGTAGCAATTCCTCAAACGACTGTTGGTAAGCAATTTCGAACCCTTTGATCTCTGCTCCTGCTTCTGAACGTGGAGATACTTGGGTAAATTCCGGACCGTCAACTTCAACGCCGTCTTTTAAGAATTTCCCCACTTTTATCGTACCGATACGCCCCTGAGCGATAACAGATTTAATGTCTTTGTAATAGGTTGCAAAGGTGAGCGCACCATAATCAGAGAAGTACCACTCTAGTCCCAAATCAAGTTGGTCTGCTCTAAGTGGCTTGATCCCAGGGTTGGCAAGATTAAGCTCAAACTTACTGAAATTAATTGAGCTATATGGGGTTAGAAAATCGATGCTAGGTCTGGTGATAACTTTAGCCGCGCTGGTTCTAAATAACAGTGAGTCTGTTATTTCTAACTTAAAGTTCATGCTAGGCAGTACATCAGTGTAGTCATCTTCTACGTAAGAATCGGAGTAATAATCGGCAATATCCCCTTCTATGCGATAGATAATGTCGCCATCTTCGTCTTCTTCTACGTTGTATACCAGACTTGGGTAATCAAAAATGTAGCCATCAGAGGTGATCTCGGTTTTGATTGCTCTTACGCCTAGGTTTAAGTTGTAAGGCATTTCCGACAGCTCGCCGACTAGATTGGTCTCTAAATAAAGTGCAAACGTTGACTCAGAAAGCTCGTAGGAATCTTTAGGGCTCTTGGAAGCTCTAATTTTTTCATCTGCGGCTTGGGCATTAATGGATTGATAAAAAGCATAGAGTTTGTCGTAGTCGAAGCTTGCCCACGGCGCAGGGTGCATGCCTGGCTCACCCTCTAGGAAGTTATCAAAGTTGGCGGGTACAAGTACATCTGCGGGTAGTCTAAATAAGTTAAGGCCACCGAGCTTTTCTACGCTTGAGTTATCAAAGCTGTCGTAATCTGAGTTTTTAAAATAAGCTCCACCATTACTGAACATTGATGGGTTATTTGATTTGCTCACGTCTCTGCCTTTAGTTTGCTTACCGTAATGAAAGCCAAACTTGATGTCTTTGACAAATTCCCATTCCGGAATAAATGTTCCTTCTAGCCTTAACTCTTCAACATCACTTATTACTTCCGTGCCATAGTTGTAGCTGTAGTGAGCACCAAAGGGTTGATCGGCATTAAGTGCTGGTGACATGGTCACATCTGGCAGGAGGTTGTCGCCTGTTTGATCTATGGTGATAGTATCAACAAAGCCACGCGCCACGATGTAGCGGTTGTCGCCATCATTGATCCGCTCAGCACGGGACTTAGACACGTCAAATTCAAGCGTTAGGTCGCTGGTAGCATACCACTTGAAGTTAAGACCGGCCTGCCAAGTGTCGGTATTGCGAGGCTCAGAGACGTTCAGTAGCTCAGCCATTGCACCATCGACTAACTCAATGTAGTTGACGTTGCCATCTTCATTAAATTTTAACTCACCTACTGCTGGGATCCCCGGCGTCCAAGGTTCATCATAGGTGACGAAAGAGATTTGATATTTTTCACCGTCGGTTTTGTAGCTTGAGTATAAGCTATCAAAGGTGACATCAATATCATTCGTTGGACGCCATTGTAACGCAAGGCTTGCACCAATGCGCTCACGTTCGTCTTGCCAGTTCGAGTAGCGTACATATCCTGGGATCATTGAGGGGTGTACTTTCTCGCCCTCATCTAGCTCACCATTTCGGTTACTATCAACCGGGACTCGCACGTCGGTATTTTCTTCAGGATCGTAAAACCCTTGTCCCTCGTAGGAGTCTTCGCGTTGTGTTCGCTCTGAATAAACGGCGGTGAATAGTGCGCCAAAGGTATTGTCAAAAAAGGTATCACTAATTAGGAAGGAAGCTTGAGGGTTGGTATCGCCAGTACGCTCTTCGTAAATGGCTTTGGCACTTCCGGCGAGGGTAAAGCCATCCATATCTAATGGTCGGCGGGTTTTTATATTGATGACTGAACCAATCCCCCCCTCTTGCGTTTGTGCTTGCGGTGACTTGTACACTTCTAATGCTTGAACCATCTCAGGCGCAATTAAATCGAAGTTAAAGTCACGGCTAGTGTGTTCAGATGCCATTCTACGACCATTGATGGTGGTAACGTTAAAGTCCCCGCCAAGCCCCCGTACCGTGACGTTTTGTCCTTCACCGGCGTTACGGGTAATGGCGATACCCGTCATTCGTTGTAGCGCTTCAGCAAGGTTTTGATCTGGGAACTTACCAATGTCTTCGGCAACGATGGCATCCATTACGCCGACGGCGTTTTTCTTGAGAAAGAGTGACTCTTTGATACTCGAACGTACGCCACGTACTTCAATTTTCTCGACTTGTTGCTTGGCTTTATCTTGCTCGTCGGATCCGCTGTTCTGTTCTGTTTCCTGTGCGTGCGCGTATTGGGACAGGGCACAGCTCACAGCCAATCCCACAGCACACAGTTTTAGAGTGTGTTTCATCTTGTTGTCCTGTTGAGTGTTGTTATTATTGCGCCCGCTATACGAGCGCTTATTCAGGCATTGTTAGCATTTGCTATAGATAGCGTATTTAACCTCTGGTTAGTTATGTGACAATGCCTAGTGGTGCTGCAGTGCGCCATGTGCCCCTGGTGAAATCCGGGAAGTCCTTGCTATTACTTCTGTCTGCAACTGAGTCCATTGAAAGAGGGAAGACCGCTGACCAAGCAGCTGCGTCGTAAACATCCTGATCTAGCGGCTCGCCATTACGAAGGCAGTAAATAATGCGCCAGAACATTAAGAAATCCATGCCACCATGGCCGCCGTTGCGCTCTGCTTCAGCCCCCATTTTTTGCCAAAGTGGATGGTCGTATTTACCGTACCAATCATTCATGTCGTAATCCCACTCGTGAAAGCTCTTACTCCCGCCGTTTTCAAGCGCGATGCGGTTGGGGAATCCTGCAAATACGCCGTTAGTACCTTGAATTAAATTATGGCGGGAGTAAGGGCGTGGGGTAGTGGTATCGTGCTGTACCATAATCGAACGACCTTTGATGGTTTTAATGATGCTGGTGTTCATATCTCCAGCAATATAGTTCAGTTGGTTTCGTTCATGATTTGCTGGAAATTCACGTTTGGCATAGGCTGCACGACCAAGTGCTGGTGAGCTCATGGACGAGATATAGTCGAAGCGATCGCCACGGTTGATATTCATATATTGAGAAACTGGGCCTAAACCATGAGTTGGGTAGAGGTTACCGTTACGTTTGGTATGCCAATGTGTGCGCCATGAGCCAGTTTTATGCTCAATTTCTTTCATTTGCCAACGAAGTTCATGGATATAAGCTGCTTCACCGTGCAGTAACTCACCGAATAGCCCTTGGCGAACCATATTTAATACCATCAGCTCGTCGCGGCCATAGCAAACGTTTTCCAACATCATGCAGTTCTTTTGCGTGCGCTCTGCGGTATTTACCAATTGCCACGCTTCTTCTATGGTCACTGCAGCTGGCACTTCAACCAAAGCGTGTTTGCCACTTTCCATTGTGTCTACCGCCATAGGCGTATGCCATTTCCAAGGCGTAGAGATGATCACAATATCAATGTCATCGCGCGCCAACATGCGGCGATAGTCCATATCACTCTTGCCGTAAGTCGCTGGCTTGGGTAAGCCCTTGTCGACAACAATTTTAACGGCTCTATCGACGACTTCTTGGTGCGTATCGCAGATGGCCTTGATCTCGACACCGTCAAGATGGCAAAAGTGTTTTACCGCGCCAACACCACGTTGACCCACACCAATAAAGCCCACTCGCACGACATCCAGTTTCGGTACGACTAAACCTTGAACTGAATTTCCTTGTGGCTTTGGTGTAAGCGGCGTCTTATTATTGTTACTTGCGCAGCCAACCACTGCGCTTGTTGCTGCAATAGCAGCCATTGATTGAAGAAATCGCCGGCGGTTTAGATCACCCATAATAACCTCTTAGTTGTTCACTCTTGTTGTTAAAAACGAAATGTTATTTTTTGGTTATTATTACGGCAGTTTTATTTTGAACGCAAGAAAAATATCTTTCATATTCTTTCGTTTGTATTTCAATTTGTTTGCGATTTAACTTTAAATCATTGTAAAACAGGTGGTTGTAATTGTTTTTGTTTAAAGTTAAAAAAATAAATTGAAAGCAAATGAAAGCTGTGTAGACTAAATTTAACCAAAACGAAAGGAGGTGTCATGCTGAACACCATCGAAAGACGCCACGAAATCGTTCAACTCGTTGGTCAAACGGAACGAGTAGAAGTATCTGAGCTGGCAGAACAATTTGGTGTATCAACCGTGACGATCAGAAATGATCTCAATGCCTTACATGATAAAGGGTTGTTGGTTCGCTCTCATGGTGGTGCCGTTGCGAGTTCTAAGTTAACCAAAGAGCTCACCATAACGGAAAAGCACGATCATCATCACCAAGTGAAAGTCGAGCTTGCAAAGTTGGTGGCGGGCCTTATAGGCAATAATGAGTCTATTATTTTGGACTCAGGAACCACCACTGAAGAGGTTGCGAAGCAGCTTACTGAACATCAACAGCTAGTGGTGATGACCAATGGTCTTAACGTGGCACAAGCGCTCGTTGCAGCCGATGGCGTTGAAGTGTTGATGACTGGAGGCTCACTGCGTAAAAAGTCGCTGTCGTTTTATGGCAGCCACGCAGAAGATCAGCTAAAGCAATATCACTTTGACCGCTTGGTGCTTGGTGTCGACGGGTTTTCTGTTGATGTTGGTGTAACAACACACTTTGAACCAGAAGCCGCGCTTAACCGCGAGATGTGTAAAGCTGCAAAGCAAGTCATAGTGGTGACGGACTCCAGCAAGTTCGATCGTAAAGGTGTACACCGTATTATCGCCTGCGAAGAAATTGACGTTTTGGTAACGGACAGTGGTATTCCAGCTGATATTCATCAGCAATTGGTTGCCGCCGGAATTGAGGTACATTTAATAACGTCTTAAGAGGTGATCATATGCGGCGTTTTCAAGCCCTAATCGAAGCCAATAAATCAGGGAAAAACTCAGGTATTTATGCCATTTGCTCAGCTCACCCTTGGGTGCTAGAAGCGTCGATAAGATATGCCAAGCAGGAAAATACGCTGCTATTAATTGAGGCCACGGCCAATCAGGTTAACCAATTTGGCGGTTACACCGGGATGCGTCCCGCGGACTTTATTGCCAAAGTTGAAGAGATGGCCGACGAGCTTGGTTTTGATAAGCAGTTACTGATTTTTGGTGGTGATCACTTGGGACCAGTCTGTTGGACGAGTGAAAATAGCCAAGCCGCGATGGCCAAAGCGTGCGACTTAGTCGCTGAATACGTGAAGGCCGGTTTTAAGAAAGTTCACTTAGATGCCAGCATGCCCTGTGCTGACGATCCTGACGCGTTAAGCGATGATATTGTCGCTGATCGCGCTGCCTTGTTGTGTCAAACTGCGGAAGCCGCCGCGATTGCGACGTTTGGTCGTAGTGATATTGTTTATGTGATTGGTACTGAAGTTCCCCCTCCTGGTGGCGCTGATGAACAGATTGACAGTCTACAACCGACCAGCCAAGTTGCTGCGCAAGAAACCCTAGCTTGCCATCGTGAACTCTTTGCAAATAAAGGATTAGCGGATGCTTGGCAACGCGTGGTTGCAATGGTGGTGCAGCCGGGTGTTGAGTTTGATAACACCCAAGTTTTTGACTACAAATCGAATGAAGCGAGTGCATTAAAAGATTTTATTTGTACCGTTGACCGTATCGCTTTCGAAGCGCATTCGACAGATTATCAAACTGCAGGCGCTTATCAGTCGTTGGTTGCTGACCACTTTGCCATTTTGAAAGTCGGGCCTGAATTGACCTTTGCGCTGCGCGAAGGATTATTCGCGCTTCACCATATTGAAAAGCAATTACTACCCTATGTTCATAGTCAGTTTGTTGAGGTGGTGGACGAGGTCATGCTGGCAGAGCCTACGAGTTGGCAGCGTTTTTATCACGGCGAATCACAGCAACTCCGTTTCTTGCGTCAATTTAGCTTTAGCGACCGTATTCGCTATTACTGGCATCAAGATGCGGTGCAAAAGGCGTTAGCAACTATGCTCGAAAACCTAGCGCAGCAGACTTTATCATTGCCGCTTATCAGCCAATATTTTCCGGAGTTATATCAACAAGTACGCCGTGGTGAAATAGAAAGGGACGCCAAAGCGTTAGTGATTGCCAAAATTCAACGTGTTGTGGCTCGCTATTCAAATGCGTGTTTTGCCATGGAGAAAGCGTCATGAACACTTTGCTAGGACACGAAATTGCGCAATTAAAAACACGAAATGCCTATTGGACAGCAAAAGAGATCACCCAGCAGCCACAGATGTGGCAAGAAACCGCTCAATTAGTCGCGAGCATAAAGCCTAGGCTTTTGGTGGAGTTAGCTCCTTTTCTAGATGACCCAGATACTCAGGTTATTTTGACGGGGGCGGGTACATCCGCTTATATCGGTGACGCTATCGCCACTCATCTTAATGCACACATGCACCAAAGTGTGCGGGCTGTGAGCACAACTGACTTAGTTGCTGCACCAAGGCAATACCTAGCGACGGATAAACCGTGTTTATTGGTTTCCTTTGCTCGCTCTGGTAATAGTCCAGAAAGTGTTGCGGCCGTAGAGCTGGTAACACAGCTGGTTAGTAACAGTCAGCACCTTTTTATCACCTGCAACCGTGATGGAAAGTTGCATCAAGCAGCTCAGCAGGCAAGCAGTGCAACAAGTATATTGCTACCGGAGCCAACGCTTGACCAAAGTTTTGCAATGACAAGTAGCTATTCGTCAATGATGGTCGCAGCGCTACAACTTTTTGCAGTGGATGACGGCTCCGTGGATAAGTTGATCAATGCAGCGCAAAGCATGTTAGCTGCAACAGAACAGCAAAATATCCGTGCATTTGCACAACAACCATTTGAACGTTTGGTGTATCTAGGCTCAGGTTGCTTACTGGGATTTGCAAAGGAAGCTGCGCTAAAAATGCTTGAGTTATCGGCAGGCCAAGTAATGAGCGTGAGCGAGTCACCGCTTGGGTTCCGTCATGGTCCAAAATCACTTATCAATAGCAAAACTGTCGTGGTATGTTTTATCTCAAGTGATGGTTATACCAGCTTGTACGATCAGGATTTAGTTGCTGAATTGCAGCGTGACGGTACAGCCATGACGGTGCATTCACTTTGCCCTAAAGTGCCACCACTAGAAGATGTGTGGCAAGGGTTACTGTATATGTTGTTTGCACAGCAGTTAAGTTTCTATAAAGCGCTGAATCTCGGTATTTCACCGGACAACCCTTGCCCGTCGGGGGAAGTGAATAGAGTTGTGCAGGGCGTAGTCATTCATCCATTTGGGAGTGAAGTATGATTTATGGAGTGGATGTTGGCGGGAGCAAAATTGAAATTGCGGTGTTCGATGAAAAACTGCAACGTATAGAGTCTTGGCGTGTGGCGACACCAAAGCACAGTTATGAGGCGTTTTTGGCGCAAATCGTCACTTTGGTGCAGCAAGCCGATGACAAATATGGTTGTAAAGGACAGGTTGGTATTGGTATGCCGGGGATAGTAAATGCGCAGCAGCGCGTGCTATCAGCAAATGTCCCTTGCGCCAATGGCAAAGAAGTTAAGACTGATCTTGTTGCACAACTTGAACGGCCCATCGCTGTGGAAAATGACTGCCGTTGCTTTGCGTTATCAGAGGCCAGTCTTGGAGCCGGTAAGCAATATCAAAAGGTCTTTGGGGCAATAATAGGCACCGGTGCTGGAGGCGGATTTTGTATTGATGGCGCGTTGTATAAAAGTGCCCAAGGGATCGCCGGAGAATATGGCCACCATCCGCTTTCTGCGGTGTTACAGCAAAAATATCACCTGCCTATTTTAGCGTGTGGCTGTGGACTGCAAGGGTGTTTAGAGCGTTATGTTGCAGGGCCAGGGCTTGCCGGTTTGTATCAACATTTCACTACGCGAACACTTACCTCAGAACAAGTTATCACAGCGATGCGGGCTGGAGAAAGTGAAGCTCGCCATGCTTTTAATTGTTATATGGATCTGTTGGGCTCGGCGTTTGCAAATTTAATCAAAGCATATGACCCAGAAGTTATCGTGCTTGGCGGTGGTATGTCGCTGATTGATGAACTTGTAGAGACGCTCCCAAAAGCCATCGAACCCCATGTGTTTTCAGCGGTATCAGTGCCAGATATTGTTAGAGCCAAGCATGGTGATGCGAGTGGCGCATTGGGTGCGGCATTACTTGGGAGCAAAGTACATGCTTGAGCAGCTTCGTTATATTCAGCCCCGTTGTATCTATACCCCTACCAGCGTCCTTGAAGCGCACGTTGCGGTAATACAAGGTGAGCGTTTTCACGCGATTATTCCAGCGACGGAAGCGCCTGATAATACCGAATGTTATGCTAATTTAGATATGTGGCCTGGGTTAATTGATTTGCATATTCATGGCCGCGAGGGCTGTGATGTTATTGATGGCAAACTCTCCAGTATAAAAACCATTAGCACCTCGTTGCTCAAACATGGCGTCACTGGTTTTTTGGCAACCACGGTGACGACTACATGGCCACAAACTATTGCCGCGATGAAAGTTATTGGAGCTGCCTATCAGCAAAAGATGCCGGGCGCTCAGGTGCTGGGCGGATACAGTGAGGGCTTGTTTTTTAGTGAAAAACACAAAGGTGCCCATAACGAAGCTTTCTTTAAGCCGTTAGACGAAGCCTTAATTGATGAAATGATTAGCGCGGCTGATGGTGCGCTTAAAGCGGTGGCACTCGCGCCCGAAAAGGCTAATGGCGTTAAGATGACACAGTACCTAAGTAAACATGGGGTGCGAGTGATGTTAGGTCATTGTGATGCGGATTTTGCGCAAACCAATGCCGCTCTAGCACATGGTGCCTGCGGCGGGGTGCACGTGTTTAACGGCATGCGCGGCATTCATCACCGTGAGCCGGGCTGTGCTGGTGCGTTGTTACTTGATAGCCAAGCCCTGGTGGAAGTGATTGCCGATGGTATCCATTTACACCCTGCGATTTTACAGTTGATCTACCGCCTCAAAGGTCAGCATAAGGTGGCCTTGATCAGTGATTGTATTAATGCTGGAGGCCTTAAAGATGGTGAATATCAATTGGGTGAAATGCCAGTTGTGGTTAAGGATGGCGTGGCGAAAACTCACAGCGGCAGTTTGGCCGGCAGTACACTAACACTTGAAAAAGCGGTGAAGAATTTAGCAGAATTGGCCAACATTCCGCTTCTAGAAGCCATTAATATGGCAAGTTTAGTACCCGCAACTTATTTAAATATGGACAATGAACTTGGTAGCATTGAAGTGGGTAAAATAGCACATTTTTCTTTGCTAGATGATGCCTTCCAAGTCCAGCATGCTAACTTGTTTGGAAAGCAGATATTTTAAACAAAAACCCAAGCTCACCGCCCTGAAATTGACAAAATACAACGGAATTTTCTTAAATACAGCGGCCTAGCAGTAAGCGATACGGTAAAAATGGGTCACAAAGTTTCGCATTAGAAACTTTTTCGCGAATTGATTGCATTTTAGACGACTTCAAGGATGATGTTCGCTACAAGAGGTGATATACTCCCGCCGAATAATTTTTCTACTTTAAATAGAGTAAAACAATGGCAGATTTATCGAAATACAGAAACATTGGTATTTTCGCGCACGTTGATGCGGGTAAAACTACCACCACTGAGCGTATTCTAAAGCTTACTGGTAAAATCCACAAAACTGGTGAAGTACACGACGGTGAGTCTACTACTGACTTCATGGAGCAGGAAGCTGAGCGTGGTATTACAATCCAATCAGCAGCGGTAACTTGTGAGTGGAAAGGCCACCGTTTAAACGTTATCGATACTCCTGGACACGTTGACTTCACAGTAGAAGTATACCGTTCACTAAAAGTACTTGACGGTGGTATCGGTGTATTCTGTGGTTCTGGTGGTGTTGAGCCACAATCAGAAACTAACTGGCGTTATGCGAACGAATCAGAAGTTGCTCGTTGTATCTTCGTAAATAAACTAGACCGTATGGGTGCAGACTTCTACCGCGTAGTTGGTCAGGTTGAGAAAGTACTTGGTGCTAACCCACTAGTGATGACGCTTCCAATCGGTATCGAAGACCAGTTCTGTGGTGTTGTAGACGTACTTGAGAAAAAAGCATACGTTTGGGATGACACAGGTCTTCCTGAAAACTACGAAATTACTGACGTTCCAGCTGACATGGTAGACAAAGTTGAAGAATACCATGAGATGCTAGTTGAGTCTGCTGTTGAGCAAGACGACGACCTAATGGAAGCGTACATGGAAGGTGAAGTACCTTCTATCGAGCAAATCAAAGCGTGTATCCGTAAAGGTACTCGTGATCTAGCGTTCTTCCCAACTTTCTGTGGTTCAGCGTTCAAAAACAAAGGTATGCAACTTGTACTTGACGCTGTTGTAGATTACCTACCTTCTCCTACAGAAGTTGAGCCCCAGCCACTAACAGATCCTGAAACAGGTGAGCCTACTGGTGAAGTAGCTACTGTTGACGCTGATGCACCACTTAAAGCGCTTGCGTTCAAAATCATGGACGACCGTTTTGGTGCACTTACGTTCATCCGTATCTACGCAGGTCGCATGAAGAAAGGTGACACTATCCTTAACTCTGCAACTGGTAAAACAGAGCGTATCGGCCGTATGGTTGAGATGCAAGCGGACGAGCGTACTGAACTTACTGAAGCACAAGCGGGTGACATCATCGCTGTTGTTGGTATGAAGAACGTTCAAACTGGTCACACACTATGTGATCCTAAGCACGAGTGTACACTTGAAGCGATGATCTTCCCTGATCCAGTAATCTCAATCGCTGTTGCACCTAAAGATAAAGGTGGTAACGAGAAGATGGGTATCGCGATCGGTAAGATGGTTGCAGAAGATCCTTCATTCCAAGTTGAGACTGATGAAGATTCAGGTGAAACTATCCTTAAAGGTATGGGTGAGCTTCACCTAGACATTAAGGTAGATATCCTTAAGCGTACATACGGTGTAGACCTAATCGTTGGTCAGCCTCAGGTTGCTTACCGTGAAACTATCACACAAGAAGTTGAAGATAGCTACACGCATAAGAAACAGTCTGGTGGTTCTGGTCAGTTCGGTAAGATTGACTACCGTATCAAGCCTGGTGAAGTTGGTTCTGGCTTTACGTTCAAGTCTACAGTTGTTGGTGGTAACGTTCCTAAGGAATTCTGGCCAGCAGTTGAGAAAGGCTTCAAGTCAATGATGGACGAAGGTGTACTAGCGGGCTTCCCAGTACTAGACGTTGAAGTTGAGCTATTCGACGGTGGTTTCCACGCAGTTGACTCGTCAGCAATCGCGTTCGAAATCGCTGCTAAAGGCGCATTCCGTCAGTCTATCCCTAAAGCGGGAGCACAACTTCTTGAGCCAATCATGAAAGTTGACGTGTTCACGCCAGAAGACAACGTAGGTGACGTAATCGGTGACCTTAACCGTCGTCGCGGTATGATCAAAGACCAAGAAGCTGGCGCAATGGGCGTTCGTATCAAGGGTGAAGTACCACTATCTGAAATGTTCGGATACATCGGTCACCTACGTACTATCACGTCTGGTCGTGGTCAGTTCTCAATGGAATTCTCACACTATGCACCATGTCCAGCAAACGTTGCTGACGCGGTAATCGCAGCTGAGAAAGAGAAAAAAGCAGCTAAGTAATTAATTACTTATTTTGCATGAGAAGGTCGCCTTTGGCGGCCTTTTTTATTTTTAAATTCAATTGGTTATAAGTTAAATACCCTGTCTAAAAGTCGTCACGATTATTTCATGTTTTATTAATTTTAAAGTTCTTGCTTTAGGAATATTAGCACTTTATCATTAGCTTTTCTTCAATAAATAGAGTCACATTATTGCGTCGTGGGCTCAAATTTGATTGTGGTTGGGTAAATAAAGGAGATACTCAATGAGAACTTTAGAGCTGGAAATAAACTGGCTTTTCTATGTACTGGCACTGTCCCTTATCTGGCTGGGTAATGAACTGTTTTTCATTTTAGATACTCCCTCATCATTATTGCAAATAGTTACACTTACCTTACTATTTTTTACCCTAACAATATTGATACTGTCACTAACCGGAAAGCGTTTTCTGCATATAGATAAGGCGGGGGTTAGCTATAACTTTTTAGGTAAAACCCATTATATCCATACGGAACATATTCAGGCGATTAGGTTGCGCTCTTTAGGTATTGTAAGCCTTCCCGAGGTATATCTTGATGATGGTCGTATTATTCGCTTCTTTAGCTGGAAAATGAATCGCGATGAGCTTTTAAAAGCAGAAAGTTTGGTCAGATAAGGTGTAATAAAGGAAGTGCAGGTGAGGGTTTCACCTGCTCAAATTTAAAGGTTTCACACCAATTGCATTAATGCAATTGGTATTACTTTTCATTCAGCCAAATTGCGGCTTGTTTTGCAAAGTAAGTCAAAATGCCATCCGCACCAGCACGCTTAAATGCTAGTAGAGACTCCAGTACAACAGGCTTCTCAGCCAACCAGCCGTTATCAATCGCAGCCTTATGCATGGCGTATTCACCGCTGACTTGGTAAGCAAATGTTGGTACTCCAAACTCATCTTTAACGCGTCTGACAACATCAAGGTATGGCATACCTGGTTTTACCATCACCATATCAGCACCTTCTTGTAAGTCCAAAGCCACTTCACGTAATGCTTCGTCAGAATTAGCAGGATCCATTTGATAGGTTTTCTTGTCTGCACCTTTTAGGTTGCCTGCAGAGCCAATCGCGTCGCGGAAAGGGCCATAATAACTCGATGCATACTTGGCAGAGTACGCCATGATACGAGTATGGATAAAACCGCACTCTTCAAGTGCTTCACGAACAGCGCCAATTCGGCCATCCATCATATCGGAAGGGGCGACGATATCGGCACCTGCCTCTGCATGCGAAAGCGCTTGTTTGACTAATACTTCCACGGTTTCTTCATTCATGACATAACCATCTTCATCTAAGATACCGTCTTGACCGTGGACTGTGAATGGGTCTAATGCAACATCGGTGATCACACCAAGCTCAGGACATGCTGCTTTAATAGCACGTACCGCTCTTTGTGCAATCCCTTCAGGGTTGTATGCTTCCTCAGCTAGTAACGATTTTTGTTCCGCCGGTGTTACTGGGAATAAGGCGATGGCAGGAACCCCTAGCTCTACTAGTTGCTTGGCTTCCTCAACTAATAGATCAATAGATAAACGCTCAATACCTGGCATTGATGGGATAGCTTCACGCTTAGATTCACCATCCAATACAAATACTGGATAGATTAAGTCATTAACCGTTAGCGTGCTTTCGCTCATTAGACGTCTTGAAAAGTCATCGCGACGCATTCTGCGCATGCGAGTTAGGGGGAAAAGATCGAGTCCTGATTGAGCCACGTTAGTTCTCCTGATTGGGTTTGAAAGTAACAACACGATTACGACCTTGCTGTTTTGCTTGATACAAGGCTTTGTCCGCATTGTCAGTGTAAAGCTGTGGGTTATGTGGATCGCTAACCACTGCACTATAAACGCCTGCACTGGTGGTCAACTTAAGCGTATCTTCACCAAATTTGATATTGAGATCTGCTGTAGCCACTCTCAGGCGTTCAGCTACTCCGACAGCACCTTCTTCTGGGGTGTTTGGTAGTAGCAAAATAAACTCTTCACCACCATAGCGGAACACTTCATCATGTGGTCGCCGCAAGTGTGATTTTATTAAGTTGGCAAATTCGCAAATTGCTTGATCACCAGCCAAGTGACCATATTTGTCGTTAATTTTTTTGAAGTGATCGATATCAAAAATAACAAGGCTCAATACTGTCTGCTCTCGTCTTGAACGACGTACTTCCATCTGTAAACGCTTGTCGAAATAGCGCCGGTTCTTCACTTTTGTGAGTGGATCTTCCATGTTCATGCGCTCGAGCTCTCGGTTTTTATCCTCAAGTTCCCTTAATGTGACTTGAAGCTCAAAAGTGCGTTCCTCAATGTTGGACTCTAAGTCGTACTGCGCCTGTTCTTGTAGTTTAAGCTTTTCTTTTAATAGGGCATCTTCAGCTTGAGTATGAGCTAGCCGTTGCTGTTGCTTGGCCAGCTTTTCATCTCTTTGAAATATATATAGACGTATGAGCAGGTAACTCAGCAACGTGGCTTCAACGACAAAAATACCAAAGTAACCCAAATGGCTCAAAAAGCTGCCGGACTGAACCCCCAGCTCAACCGTAAACGGGTAGCTAATTACGATAAAGTGGCAGAGTGCGATTGCAATTAAGATATTTCGACTCTTGTGGTTAACACGAGCGAGCGTATAGATAATCAATACAGAGACAATAAAGCTGATGCTAAGCGCTAGCAGGAGAGACTGAGAAACAGGTAAAAAAGCAATGAGCAGAAACAAGCACAATGTCGCTAGAATGGCCTTTCTTTTCGTCAGCTTTGGGTGCGCAAGCAGTGACTTTCCAGAGCAATAACTCAAAGCGGGCAACAGCAGTGCGCTGAGCAATAACATCATCATGCCTTGACCATACTGTTGAAACCACTGCCATGAAGAGTAAAAATATCGATAACCAAAGCCATAGATATGTGCATTGAAAAGCCATACTGTAGCGATAAACAAAGTGGCACATAAAAAGTAACCTTTTTTTGTAACACAATAGAGCGTGGCATTGGTTAGGGCGAGTGCTAGTACAAAGCCTGCTAAAATTCCAAAAATAAGATTAAATTTACTCTTAAATTGGAGGTATTCATTCGGCTCCCAAATTGCAAGAGGAGCCGTGATAACCCCCTCATCACTGATCTGTAAGTATAAATGGCTTTGCGTTTGTGGCTGCAGCTCAAGCGGAACAACTAGAGATTCATACTTTAGTGGTCGCTTAATCAGTGGCAAGGCATCGCCCATATCTAAGCTGAATATTGGATGGTTCGGCCTGACATGATAGGCAGTTACCGCATCGATGAGATTATTGTTTATACTTACCAATACTGGCGTGAGCGAGTTATTAGTATTGTGCAGCGCTATTTTTAGCCATAAGTACTTTGCTACAGGTCGAAGGCCTGTGGGGATTTGGGTGCTGCTATGCCATTCGACAGGAGCCGCAAGCAGTTCGTTTAACGATGCATATTTACTCAGTGTGTAACTTAGCTTTACTTGGTGTTCTACCTTAAATGACTCTGAAATAGTGACGGCAGAAAATACAGCAGAGCTGTATATCAATATAAGTAAAGACAACACAATGCGCATTACTGGCTTTACCTCACAAACAGCTGTTTAAAATTAGCCGAAGTCGTGCTCATCACTTCCGTGACAGGACATTGTTTTAGGTGTGCAATTTGTTCAGCCACATAAGATAAATACATTGGTTCATTGCGGCGAGACTTGGGCTTTGGGCTAATTGTTCTAGGTAGTAGGTAGGGCGCATCAGTTTCCAACAGCAAACGGTCTAGGGGGATGTACTGGATTAGATCTTGTAGTGCTTGGCCTCTACGTTCATCGCAAACCCAGCCTGTGATGCCTATCATTAACCCATAGTCCAAGTAACGTCGTAGTGCGTTATGGTCACCAGTAAAACAGTGAAGTACTCCATGAACGTTAACTTCTTGCAGTAACGAAAATAGCGCATCGTGCGCGTCTCTTTCATGCAGATACACTGGATAATCAATAGCTTCTGCTAACTGCAGTTGCGTCAAGCATACGCTTTGTTGTATCGGCCTTGGTGAAAAGTCGCGATTAAAGTCCAAGCCACATTCACCAACAGCAATAGCCCTGTTGCTACTTTTTAAAAGAGTGAGGAGATCATCGTAGAGCGTGTCAGGTGCATCTTTTGCGTCGTGAGGGTGGACACCTGCTGTACAATAAAGCTGGTATTGCTCAGCGAGTGAAATACTTTGTTCGCTGCTTGTTAAATCGCAGCCAATGGCGAGCATAGATTCTATGCCAGCGTTTTTGGCTCTAGCAATTACCTCGGCCAAATCGGATGAAAATTGCGAGCTGGTGAGGTTTACACCAGCATCGAACATCGTGTTCATCAGTTAACTCGTTTAACTCGCGTTGTACGGTTTGAGCCCGCTTTCTTCATTAAAAAAGAGCCAAAAGACGCGCGTTCAATAATTAATGTGTCTCCTTCATTGGCGAAAAAAGTTTCTGAAGAAACTTGCCTCCATACTTGACCATTGTCTAAGGTGAATACCATTTTATCGCGGCCTTGAGTGGTTGTTTTTACGAGTTTAGCTGTAATTTCTTCGATTTCTTCGCTTGCCGCTTTAACTTTATGCTCTAAACCAAAGCCATCTTCTTTCAATTCTGCTTTTTTTTCATTGCGCACTGTGTTTATTTTATCTTTGTTTACAGGCGCTTTGCTTGAATGTGTTTCCGTGATTGGTTTATTAGCAATCACATTGTCGTAGCACATGAGTCGTTTAAAATCATTTTCAATCAGAGTACAAGCTTGTAGTGCTTGCGTATTTATCGGCTCTGCGGCGCATAAAGAGGAAAATCCTAGTGCGAACAGTATCATGGTTTTTTTCATTGTTCTGACTCCTGTTGTTTTGGTTTGGCGCTGTAAAATTTGGCTAGAATGAGTCCTAGTTCAAACAAGAGTAGCATAGGGAGTGCCAATAGAGTTTGAGATAGAACATCTGGTGGAGTTAAAAACATTGCGATGACAAAAGCACCAACGACAACATAAGGTCGTTTCTCTTTTAAGCTCGCAGGGGTTGTCATGCCACTCCAACATATAAGCATGATAGCGACGGGAATTTCAAAGGCGATGCCAAAAGCAAAAAATAGCTTAAGGATAAAGCCAAGGTAACTGCTAATATCTGGTGACAATGTCATCATCTCAGGCCCCACACTGGTAAAAAAGCCAAGTATGATAGGCATGACAACAAAGTAACAAAATGCTATTCCGCCATAAAATAACAATACACTTGAGAGTAATATGGGGATAAGCATACGTTTTTCGTGTTTATATAAACCGGGTGCGATAAAGCCCCACACCTGATGCAAAATAAAAGGCACAGCGGCAAATAGTGACACAAAAAGCGTTAATTTAAACGGAGCAAAAAACGGCGCTGTAACATCTGTAGCTATCATGGTTGTGTTGCTAGGCAAGCTATTTACAAGCGGTGCTGCAACGAAGGCATAGATATCATTGGCGAAGTACACCAAAGCAACAAAGATAACGAAAACGCTCAATAACGCTCTCATTAAGCGGTTTCTTAACTCAACAAGGTGAGCTATAAATCCACTTTGGGCTGATTCTGTCATGTAACTTGACTCGTACGAATATAATTCCAGTTAGATATAACAAAAAGGAGCTGTTTGGGCGTCTAAATTACCCAAAACTAGCCTTTGACTGAACTATCTAACTGCTAGATTGATTAGTCTTTGTTTTTATTATTTTCGGTTGATTTATAAGAATGTCTGACTGATTCAGCCGCATCTTGTAACTCTTGAACGGATTGCTTGAGTTCAGGGGCCAAATCTTGCATTCCCTGTTGTTCCGCCTTCTTTAAGTTATTATGTAGCTCGTGAACACGTAATTCTTCACTCACTTCAGCCTTGACTGAATTGGCGACAGATTTTACCGTTTTTATCCATCTTGCTACGGTGCGGATTGCAACGGGAAGACGTTCAGGGCCAAGTACAATTAGGCCAACGATAAGAACGACCACTAACTCCCACATACCCATGCTGAATTACACCTTATCTTTTTCTTTCTCTGATACCGGTTGTGCTTGCTCAGTTGTTGTATTTTTTAACTTTTCAGGCTCAGCATCAGTCGCAGCTTGCTCATCCGATACCGCCTTTTTAAAGCCTTTAACTGCACCACCCAAATCACTACCAATACCGCGTAGTTTTTTAGTTCCAAATAACAAAACAATGATGGCTAAAATAATAAGTAATTGCCAAATACTGATCCCACCGAATCCCATAATAACTCCATTGATACTTACTGCTTATGAATAATGATTATACGCCTAGCGAGCAAAAAATCACCCTGTTTTACGCCATGCGCCAATAAATACTAGCACGGCAATAATCGCAAGTAGGCTACTTGCGACAGGCTTGTCAAAAATAAAGCTCAATCCCGATATAATTGCAAAACTGCTCGCTGCTAAGCCCAATAATAGAGGCTTAGTCGCAGTATCTGCTTTTTGTGTGACAGCTGGAGGGGGGCGGCGCTTAAGATTTTGGTAAATCAAATCTGGCAGTTCAGGCATTTTTTCAGCCCAAAATGGTAAATTCGCATATAGCTTTTTCGCCACCGCGAGAGGGCCAACTTGTTCTTGCACCCAATGCTCTAAAAAAGGTTTGGCCGTTTTCCACAGGTCTAACTGCGGATAAAGTTGGCGCCCTAGGCCTTCTACATACAGCAGGGTTTTTTGCAATAATACTAGCTGTGGTTGCACTTCCATGTTGAACCGTCTTGCCGTATTAAACAAATTTACTAGCACATGACCAAAAGAGATTTCTGCAAGCGGTTTGTTAAAAATGGGTTCGCATACAGTGCGAATGGCAAACTCAAACTCTTCTACGCAGGTATCTGCAGGAACCCAACCAGAATCCACATGAAGTTGCGCTACTTGGCGGTAATCACGATTAAAAAAGGCGATAAAGTTTTCGGCCAAATAGCGTTTATCTTCGCGGTTTAAGGTGCCGACTATGCCGCAATCTATACCAATATATTTAGGATTATGAGGATTTTCACGAGAGACAAAAATATTGCCAGGATGCATATCTGCGTGGAAAAAACTGTCACGGAATACCTGTGTGAAAAAGACTTCCACGCCGCGCTCGGCCAGCAATTTCATATTGGTGCCTTGTGCTAACAAGGCTTCGGTGTCTGAAACCGGAATACCGTAGATGCGTTCCATCACCAGCACGTTTTTACGTGAATAATCACTATATACCTCAGGGATATACAGTGAATCTGAGTCTTCAAAGTTGCGTCTGAGTTGAATTGCGTTCGCGCCTTCTCGCATCAAGTCTAGCTCGTCGAGTAAGGTTTTTTTGTATTCCCTAACAACTTCCACTGGGCGCAGGCGTTTTCCTTCGCTGAGTAAGTTGACAACGATTTTAGCGAAACGCTCCATTAAAGAGAGGTCTGCATGGATTTGTTTCTCGATATCGGGACGAATAACTTTGATCACGACATCTTTTAACTCATCTTTGTGTTGTAGCTTGGCTGCATGTACTTGCGCTATCGAGGCTGAAGCCAGCGGTTTTGATTCAAATTCAGCAAAGTATTCATGAATATTGTCGATTTCTAGTGCTTGCTCAATGAGCTTTTGTGCCATCGCGGGGTCAAATGGTTGAACTTGATCCTGCAAAAATGCAAGTTCTTCAGCAATATCTGGTGGTAGTAAATCTCGACGGGTTGAAAGCATCTGGCCGAACTTGATCCACACCGGCCCCAAAGTTTGTAATGCCAGACGTAGGCGTGTGCCTACTGGTTTGTCTTTATGTTTGTTGCGCAGCCAAAACAAACTCGCTCGAGCGAGTTTACCGTACCAAGGCTGCTTATGCGCAGGGACGATTTCGTCTAAACCATAGGTTAAAAATGTTTTGGTGATCTGATGCAAGCGAAGTAAAGACAACCTAATTTCCTTTGTTTTGCTGAAGTAATGCGCTGAGGCGTTGATTTAAGCTTTCGACTTGATTGTTTAATGTTCTCACTTGCTGCTTAAACTGTTGAAACTCGAGCGGGTGAGGCGCAACCTTCAACTCATCTTGAAATAACCCAGTTAGGGTTGCCTTGGCTACCTGTCCATCTTGCTTTGCGCGATGCGCCAACTTATGAAAAGCATCTACGGCAACTTGTGCGGGCCCATCACCGACATATTTGGCGAGGTGTTCCGCCCAATCAATATCAAGTGTTGCTAATGCATTACTATATAGTTGTGCGAGCGCCAAATCCCCTTCAAGGTCGAGCTTATCTTGACGGATAAGCGCAGTGAGTTGGCTTGGATCTTTGAGCTCAAGCAAGGTTGGTAAATCGGCACTAATTGAACAATCGGCTTCGCCATCAAAAGGACATAAAACGTGAATGTTAATGCCTGTGTAAGTCACAGCTAAACAAGTATTTTGATCTCGAATATCAACACTGAGCACTTTGTGTTGGCCTTTACTTAGCACATGCTTTAGCTCAGGCGAGAGTTTAAGGCCTTTGTTTAAAGCCGTCTCAAGTACGGCGCCAAGTAATGAAGCTAACACAGCAACTCCTAGAATTTAAAGCCGCGATGAAGGGCGACGATGCCTCCGGTCATATTTTGGTAGTCAGTTTGTTCAAAACCGGCTTCATCCATCATGGATTTTAGCGTTTCTTGATCTGGGTGCATGCGAATAGATTCTGCAAGGTAGCGATAAGACTCACTGTCATTTGCAACTAATTTGCCCATTGCAGGTAATAGTGTAAATGAATACATATCATACAGCTTTGCCAGCGCCTCGTTATCGGTCTTTGAAAATTCAAGTACCAGTAAGCGTCCACCTGGCTTTAGTACTCTGTACATTGAGCGCAATGCTTTATCTTTATCAGTTACGTTACGTAAACCAAAGGCAATAGTGATGACATCAAAAGTATTATCGTCAAATGGCAGCATTTCTGCGTTCATTTGAACGTATTCAATATTGCCAACAAGTCCCGAATCGCGTAATTTTTCGCGGCCTACTTTAAGCATTGAGTCGTTAATATCACCTAAAACAACTTGTCCTTTATCACCAACTAATTCGCTAAATCTTGCGGTTAAATCACCCGTACCGCCAGCAAGATCAAGTACTTTGTGACCAGCGCGTACACCAGAGCAGGCAATAGTTTGACGCTTCCACAAACGATGGATACCGAATGACATCAGATCATTCATGATGTCGTATTTTGCAGCTACAGAATGAAATACGTCTGCAACCATAGAGGCTTTTTTGTCGGTCTCGACTGTTTTGTATCCAAAGTGGGTAGTATTGTCTTGTGACTCTTTCATGTGGGTTCCATCATTACTCTGCAACTATGGTTGCTAGTGTACTTGATTGGTAGCCGTAGGTGCAATTTCTTATCCGTGTTGTATTGTTGAAAATGCAAACAAAAGAGGATATTGCGGATCAGTGACTAATATAACAGTGTTGGCCGAGAGAATGTGCTTTCTGTGCAGCGTAACCTGCGCGTTTTGCCAACATATTAAAGTCTTGCTCTGGTGCAAGTTGGGCTATCCCAAGGGCCAGAGACACATTAGGTAATGGAATTTTCCCTTTCGCGCTGACAAACTTTAATCGCTCAACACCTTTACGCACTTTTTCCGCGATAACACTCGCGGTATCTAAATCTACATCGGCAAGGATAACCGTGAATTCTTTTTTACCGGTGCGACCAGGTAAGCCGCTTTCAACGACATAACGTTTGATATTATTGGCGATACGATTAAGCACAACTTCACCCACAACATCACCAAACCGCGTTGAAAACTCGTCAAGGTTATCAACTTGTATAGAAAGCGCACAGACGGATTTTTGCTGCGATTGCCATAGGGACACTTTTTGATGAAGATAGTGACGCTTATAAAGACCCGTTTGTGGGTCTAATAAGTGTTGTTTACGCAAGTCGAGTAGTAACTTTTGATTACGTTCATAATCTAAACGCGATTTTATTAACGCTTGTTTAAATTGTTTGTGCTGTTTTAGCAATAGCTCAGTTTGTTTGGTGAGTGTTGATAGTGCGCGCTTACTCTTTTGAATGTTGTGTTCATCTAAATTATGCACACATTGACTGACTTGTTGGGCAAAGCGAATAACCTGCTTTTGTGAGGTTTCTGCATTTTCGTGTAATTCAGTCACCAAAGAATCAACACCTTCAAGCAATTCAGATTGTGTTTTTTGTCCTTGATCTAGAAACTGATAGTAGAGTTGCTCAATGAATACACAGTCTATTTTTGTGTGCGCTTTGATGGCTTTGTTGATGGCACAGTCGAGATCTTTGTTCGTGGCGCTAATATGGGTATAAGCAACCTGATAATTTAAAGGCGTAGGCGGCAAATGATGTTGCTCTAAAAACAGGCACACCTGTGTCATTTTTTCTTGGGCAACAGCCATGGGATCATGGAACATCATTTCATTTACCACAACAATTAATTATCAAACGTTAATGAACTACCACCAGCTCCTTCGGTGTAACTCTTGTCCTAATTGCACTAGACCTACATTAATCTGTATCGTCCGAATTTAAAAGTAAAAAATTTGTCTTTGAAATAGAAAATTTACATTTTTTTGTTGAATTGCTGATTTTCTCATCAATTTTTACTAGGTTGGGTAAATTGTATTCGATCTGAGATATTCGTGATTCTATCGAATTAAGTTGCATCTGTTACGGGACTCTCCTACTTTGACTAGCAGAAAGTTCATTTCACCATAACAAAGCTCAGAGCGATGGATAATCATTATTTTTTGGCTACTTTACCGCGAACTGAGTAACAACAAAGTATTGAGGAAGTCAGCGTGTTATCACCAAAATTAAAGCTGTGGACTAAACGTTCAAGTGTCGCCGTTTATTTAACTGTCGCCTTATCTGGTTGTGCTATTACCGGAACTGACAATAACGCTGAGTTTACTCAAATAGCTGGCAGCGTTATGAAATTTAGAAGTGATAACAATGCCTATGGTCGCAGTGATACAAAAGCAGAGTTTCTGCTACCAAACCTCAGTGCAGAAAAGTTGGCGACCACAAATCAGCAGCGTCTACAGTTTTTGGCTCAGCTCGATAATATCGACACTTCAGCGCTAAGTGAGGAAAACCAAATCAATCTCACGATATTGCGTGCACAAGTGCAGAATAACGTCGATGAATATCGGTTTCATAGCCATTATATGCCGCTCACCTCGGAATACGGTTTTCATTCCGGTCTGTCTTTTATGATCTCGAGTCATGACTTTAAGAAACGTGCTGGTTACGAGCTATATTTGGCACGTTTGCAGCAGGTTCCACGCTATTTTGAGCAAAATATCGACTGGATGAAAGAAGGTATAGCGGTTGGCTTGACTCAGCCGAAAGCGGTGCTTGAAGGTTATGAAAGTTCTATCGAAGCTTATATCGTTGATGATGTGACAAAATCCGAGTTTTATGGCCCGTTTACACAAAACCAAGCGGGTTTGCCTGATACCGAATTTAAAGCACTGCAACAGCGTGCCAAAAAGATTATTAAAGGCGATGTGATCGCAGCGTATCAAGATTACCTTAATTTCTTTGTCAATGAGTATCGTCCTGCGGCGAGAACTGAAATTGGAATTTCTTCGACACCAAATGGTGAGGCGTTTTATGCGAATCGAGCGAAATACTATACCACCACGAATATGACGCCTAAGGAGATCCACGAACTTGGTCTCAAAGAGGTGGCTCGGATCCGTGCGGAGATGGAAAAAATTATTAAAAAAGTAGGCTTTAAGGGATCTTTTGCCGACTTTGTGCAGTTCTTAAGAACCGATCCACAGTTTTATGCCAAGACCCCCGAAGCGTTACTTAAAGAAGCTGCATATATAGCAAAGAAGATGGATGCTCAGCTACCTAAGCTATTCCATACATTACCAAGAAAGCCATACGGCGTCGCCCCAGTACCTGCGAGCATTGCGCCTAAATATACGACTGGGCGTTATTCGGGGGCACGCAGTGATACTGATGCAGGCTACTATTGGGTAAATACCTACGCACTGGATAAGCGCCCGTTATACGTATTAGAAGCATTGACTCTACATGAGGCCGTGCCTGGTCACCATTTGCAGATCTCCTTGAATGCCGAGCTTGATTACCTACCGGAATATCGTCGTAACGAATATATTTCAGCTTTTGGTGAAGGGTGGGGGTTATATTCTGAATTTTTGGGTATCGAAGCGGGGTTCTATCAAGACCCTTACAGTGATTTTGGTCGTTTAACCTACGAGATGTGGCGAGCGGCTCGTTTGGTTGTAGACACCGGCATGCATATGTTTGGCTGGAGCCGCGAACGAGCGATGAACTTTATGAAAGACAACACTGCCTTGTCCTTACATAATGTTAAAACGGAGACTGATCGTTATATCTCGTGGCCAGCTCAAGCACTGTCATACAAAATTGGTGAACTAACCATTAAGCGGCTACGTCGCAAAGCGGAAAAAGCACTGGGTGATCAATTTGATATCCGTGAATTTCACCACCAAATCTTACGTCATGGCTCTGTGCCATTATTTGTGCTTGAAGAGCAAATCGACAAATATATTGAAACCACGATGAATCAAGCGCGTAAGTAATCGAGATTATCCCTCTAATAAAAAAGCCCAAAGTAGTAACCTTGGGCTTTTATCATTTTATTAGCCTAAGCTAGTTTAGTTTACAAAACTAATAATTAGCTGATATACATCGTCGGTCGTTCGGCATTTATTGGCATTAATGATGAGCTGTTCACCTAAGTGTAGTGCTCGCTGTTGTACCGCTAAGCGCGCGTCTTCATCTTCAATCGCATCAATGTCTGCAACATGTGCGAGACCAATGGTGCGGCGGATCAATTCACACCCACAATAACCAACCGCGTCTTGCAGTACCTTAGTGAGGAAGTATTCCGCATAGCCATCTGCTTGCAATGAGAGATCGCGTGTTTGTGTTTTCGCCAGTTCAAGCCAAGTGGCATAGAAGTTAGATAGGGTGGTGGCGATATTATCGAGTAAATACACCTGCATATTTCGACGTTTTGGCAGAGCGTTAATACGAGCATGTTGGGCACAGTAGTTAAGCAGTAAATTGCCGATAAATGAGCCTAAATCAAAGCCTATGGGGCCAAAAAAGCCAAACTCTGGATCGATTAGCTTAGTGTGCTCTGCGTCGACGAAAATACTGCCTGTATGGACATCACCGTGAAGTAAAGTTTCTGGTGCATTGAGAAATTGGGCTTTGAGTTTTGCCACTTCAACTAATAACGTCTTATTTTTTCTCAGTATTTCCACAGACGATTGCAACGCCTCTGGAAAGTTGTTTCTTTCAGCATCGCGGTATGGGTCGTCAAAGAATAAATCTTCTGTGATTGCGCATAGCTCAGGATTAGTAAACTCGGTGACTAGGGCTTTCTTTTCACTCGGTGTTAAATAAAAGCTTGAGTGGTAAAAGCTGGTTTTTGCTAGATAATTTGCGACGTCTTTGCTGAGCCTTGTAAAGGTGTTCGCTTGGTTTAATTCACCGCGTAAAATGCGTAGATGACCAAGATCTTCCAGCACAGTTAGTGCTAACTCCGTATTATGGTGCAACACTTTTGCTGTGGTATCTGGGCAGATCTCACCATGGCGCTGTAATACACTGGCTTCAATTCTGGCTCTGTCTAACGTCAGTGGCCAGTTCTCACCCACACATCGAGCGTAAGGCAAAGCTTGCTTGACGATGATGCTATTTTCTTGCGTATCTTGTACGCGGAAAACCAAATTCAGATTGCCATCACCAAATTCATAACAAGATAAGGTTGCATCTTTATCAAAGAAGCTTCCTAAATTAGTAATGTAATCAATAACTTTTTCTGCATCAAATTCAATGTAGCTCGACATGTTTCAGCACCTTGTGGATATTTGCTGTTAGCATTCTATATTTTTAAGTGTTTAGATGTCTATACTTCTTTATATCTTGATGTAAAATATCATTAGTACACTTTGAAAGAGCGGGATGTCATGAAAACCTTAATTGCACGTAGTCTTAAATTTGAATCGGGCGTGGTACAGGTATTGGATCAATACTTACTGCCACATCAACAGGTGTGGCATGAATGCCGCGACGTTGCGACGATGAGCGAGCTCATTCTGACACTTAAGGTTCGCGGCGCTCCGCTTATCGGTTTAGCGGCAAGTTTGTTAATTGGTTATCTCGTCGAACAAGGAGAAGATAAAGACGCAATTGCCCGTTCGATAGATGAACTTGAGGCCACGCGCCCTACTGCGGTGAATTTAATGCACTGCATGGCGAAATTGCGTGAAGCGTTGCAAGCGATTGATTGGCAACAACAAGTGATCACAACCGCTGAACAGTTATTTGAAGAAGACACTGCGTTATGCGACCGTATGGCAAACATTGGTGCGGAGCTTGTGAATGCGGGAGACAATATTCTTACTCACTGTAATACTGGCGCGCTGGCAACGGCCGGTGTAGGCACCGCTCTTGGCGTAATCTATCATGCTGCAAAACAACATGGTGACATTCATGTTTGGGTTGATGAGACTAGGCCACTGTTACAAGGTGGTCGGCTTACTGCGTTCGAGCTAGATGCATGGCAAATCCCATACACGCTAATTTGTGACAATATGGCTGCGAGTTTAATGGCGGCGGGTAAAGTTGATAAAGTCTTTGTGGGGGCAGATAGGATTGCGGCAAACGGTGATTTTGCGAATAAAGTCGGCACTTATAATCTCGCGGTGTTAGCCCATTTCCATAATATTCCTTTTTATGTGGTTGCCCCGATCACAACATTAGATCGCAGTTGTCCAAATGGCGCAGCCATTCCAATCGAACAACGCGCCAAAAGCGAAGTAACAGGTGTCAGTGGTAGTTTTGGTGATTGCCAATGGGCACCCAACAATGCTGAGGTATACAACCCAGCATTCGATGTTACACCAGCGAGTTTGATCACCGGATGGGTGCTGGATACGGGGTTGTTTACGGGTGATAAGGTTGCCCTAGGTGTATTTTCACAAAGTTAAACATTTGTAATTACTTTAACTACTCGTAAATCCAAAATCTTGTTAAAATGTACCCATTTTGTGCTTCGATATAAATGGAGAAAGTAAAACAGGATGAAGAAGTTTATTGCTTTGATGTTGTTGCCCTTAGCTGCTAAGGCATTCGCTAAACAGGAAATACCACTAGAGTCGTTTAGTAAAGGTAGTGAGTTTTCCGATGTAAAGATATCACCTAACGGAGAATATCTTAGCTTTATCACAAAAAGGGAAGGTAAAAACACATTAGGTTTTTTACAACTTGATAAATTCAAACTCATTCACGCCGTGCGATTCAATGACAATGCTCAAATTGGCCGCTATGAATGGGTGAATGATGACCGTGTGGTATTAGAAAAGGAATATATTAGAGGCTGGAAAGATCACCCTGAGTTTCATGGTGAGTTATTCGGCGTAAATGTAGATGGAAGCCGTGGTAAATATTTGGTGGGTTACCAAGGTGAGGGACAAACGGGGTCTCGTTTGCGCAAAGCTACCCCGCTGTATGGCACATCTTATATTCTTGACCCTTTGGTCAATGACGAAAACAAGATGTTGATTGTGACCTATCCTTGGACTGGCTCGAAAGAGCCTACTACACGAGTTTACGAGGTTAACGTTCATACTGGTGTCAGACGCAAAGTGACAAATTCTCCAAAAAAAATGGGGCGCTTTTTGACCGATCACCAAGGAGAGGTTCGCGCCGTTGTGTCTGAGGATGATGATGGCAATTCATTAGTGTTCATCCGTGAAGAAGCAGGCTCAAAATGGGCTGAGCTCACATTAGAAAACAACTTAGATGATTTCTGGATGCATGGATTCGATAAATCTGGAACGTCAGTTTATCTTTCAGCATCTACGGCTGGTGAGCCCATGGCCTTCTATAAATTAGGCTTAGAAAGCAAAAAACTTACTCATGTTTTTCAAGATAAAGTGGTTGATCCAACAAAAGTATGGATAGATCCGATTGATAAATCCCCTTTCGCTATTGAACTAGACCCCGGATATCCTACCTATGCATTTATTGATGAAAGTGCTGATTGGAGTCAACGCTTAAAGTCTCTGATAGCTTCGATCCCTGGAAATCAAATACGTATTGTAAGTAGCACGAGAGATGGTGGACAAGTGGTTGTATTCGCAAGCAGCGATACCAATCCTGGGGATTATTACCTTTATGATAGTAAAGCCAACAAGATGAAATATCTTGCGTCTGCAAGAGGCTGGATTAAACCAAATCAAATGTCTACAGTCGAGCCTGTTAAATTCACAAGCCGTGATGGACTTACTATTCATGGATATCTCACAACACCAATAAACGCAGAAAAGAAAAACCTTCCTCTGATTGTTATGCCTCATGGTGGACCTCATGGGCCAAGAGATTATTGGCAGTTTGACCCTGAGGTACAAATGCTAGCGAGCAGAGGAATGGCTGTATTACAAGTTAACTTTCGAGGTTCTGGTGGTTATGGAGATGCATTTGAAGTGCTTGGCTACCAAAAGTGGGGCAAGGAAATTCAATATGACATCATTGATGGAACCCGTGACTTAATCTCCAAAGGTATCGTCGATAAAAAGCGGATTTGTATTATGGGGGCAAGTTTTGGCGGTTATTCTGCATTGCAAAGCGCAATATTAGAACCCGACTTATTCCAATGTGCAGTCGGTGTTGTTGGTGTATACGATTTACCACTGATGTTTGAAGAAGGTGATGTTGCTCAGCGTAGCTCAGGGGTCGCATATTTAGAACGTGTACTTGGTACCGATGAGAAACAGTTAAAGGCATTTTCTCCAAGCTATAATGTCGATAAGCTTAAGGTTCCTGTCCTTATCGTACATGGTGGTGAGGACCAAAGAGCGCCAATTGAACAAGCGGAATCTTTAATTGATGCACTGAAAAAGGCTGATAAGTCTTATCAGTATTACTTACTTGAAGATGAAGGGCATGGTTTCTATAAACCGGAACATCGTCTGAAATACTTTAAGAAAGTGCTCGAATTCCTAGAAGAACCTCTGCAGTTATAGTTTTTATGGAAGCGAAGGAAGAGCTACTTAGAACTTTGTAATTTAAAGCTATATTAGCTACAGTTTTGTTTCTGAACATCGCAGCATGCTGTTGATTACTCTGTAGTATTTAAGTATGTAACGCCTCTATGGTACTGACTTGGTGCTGATCACGTTGAATTTGCGTGCTAATAGCCTGCTATTGGCACGCAAATGCGTTTTGCTTACCGCTTTTTTCGTGAAGTAGTCACAAAATCTTCATTTTATTTTTGGGGACAAGCTGTACTACTATGGGGATTTTGAAGTAAGGAAAGTCGCTAATGAAGGGATGGTTCATTATTGGTGTGGTTGTACTGGCCTTATGCAGTTGCCACTCTATTCAGCCGCAAAAAACCTACATCCATATAGTTGCAAGTTGCCCCCCTCAGGTGTTTGAACAATTGTTTATCGATACGACAGATAGCTTAGTTATATCGCCCTCTGAGGCTGAAATTCCTACCGGCATGCACACAAATACTTTGCTTTTTTCACCGCTAACAATGTCGTGGGATGTGGTGGATAAACTTTTGATTGAGTTGGATAACGCTGGATTTAAGTTTCAAGCAGATTTTTTCGGTAAATATAATCACGCTTATCGTGATAACCATATCGGTGTGTATTTTGTTGAAGGTTGCGAGCCTAACATGAGTAAGCAAGTACTCACAGCGCTTCGTTAGCACTGTGAGTATTTAGACTTGTATTAATCAAGTAATGGAAACTGCTTTGCAATTTCGGAGTTCGTGCTTTTTGCAACCCAACCCTCTTGATTATTGAATAGGCGAATGGCGGTAAATTCTGGATCGCTACCCATATCGAACCAATGAGGCGTATTTTCTGGTACTGAGATTAGGTCACCTTGCTGACATAAAACTTGGTAAACCTTATCGTTTAAGTGTAAGCAGAATAGCCCTTGTCCTTTAACAAAAAAACGTACTTCATCTTCGCTATGAGTATGTTCAAAAAGAAATTTTTGTCGCAACTCCGAGGCACTAGGGTTGCCCTTTGCGAGTGAAATCACGTCGACAGTTTGATAACCACCTTGCGTCTTTATTCTTTCAATATCGCTCTGGTAGGCATTAATAATGTCGTCTTGTGACATTTCAGCTGTGATATCGGTGTTAGCCTGCCATTGTTCAAAGCGTACGCCTTGCTCAGCGAGCAAAGATGCGATGATATTTGCGTCTTGTTCTTGTTGTAAAGCTTGGCTTGGATTCTGTACCTGATATATAGTCAGTTGACTCATGAAAATGCCCCTTCATCAAAATGGTCAAAGCTTGATATAACTGGATGTTCAGGTGAGGTTGCTTGTGCATCTCTAAACAGCTGTAATGTGTGCATGCCGGCGGCTTTTGCTGCGTCTAGCTCGGCAACGATATCGCTTAAAAAGAGGATTTGCTCTGCTTGGTACGGTAGGGCTGCAATAATATTCTGATACGCCGAGGCTTCCTGCTTGGCACCCACTTTAGTATCAAAGTAGTCGCTAAATAGCGGGCGAATATCACCATAGTCTGAGTGCGCAAAAAGTAGCTGCTGCGCTTTCACTGAACCCGACGAATACACGTAGAGGTCGCGGCCGTTCGCTTTTTGCTGTGTTAAAAACTGGTAGGCATCTTCATATAAATGTCCGGTAAAATCGCCGTTTGTATAGCCAAACTGCCAAACGAGACCCTGTAGCTGTTTTAATGGCGTGATTTTTTTATCTGCGGCGATCCACTCAAGTAGTGCGGCAATCACGGTATCAATATCAGCGTTGGCATTATCCAATTCTGCTCTGACGGCACCAATTTGCTCGGCAACGGCGGCGTCATGTTGATGGTCGCGAATAAATTGCGGTAAATGCGCAGCGGCATACGGGAATAGTATCTCTTTAACAAATGAGATACGGGTAATTGTCCCTTCAATATCTGTTAAAATGGCTTTGATCATTGGCGCCCCTCCAATTTAATGCGTTCTAATTCGCAGGCAAATAAAAACTCTAAGCCCTCAATATGACGACGCGTTTCTTGCACTGTACGGCCCACTGCGTATAACCCGTGACCTCGGATCAATACACCGTGTATAACCGGTGTAGTTTGATGAGATTGCGCCACGCGCTGTGCTAGCCGCTCTATATCCTGATCGTTATCAAAAATAGCAATGGATAAGGTTTCTTCATGCGATTGAATGCCAGACAGTGACTTTTGCATTTCATAACCACAGATCTGAAATTGCTCGCCTTGAATAAATCGCGACAACACAGTCGCAGCAACGGAATGAGTGTGTAATATACACTGTGCACCCACGCATAATTCATATAATTTTAGGTGCAATGCAGTTTCGGCTGAAGGCTTGCCACTACCGGCAATGATGGTGCCTGTGGCGTCTAATTCCAGAAATTGTTCTGGTGTTAATTTACCTTTATCAAAGCCGCTGGCCGTGACAACAAAGCCAGAGTCTGTTTTGATAGAGAAATTACCACCAGTCGCGGGAACCCAGCCTTGCTGAGCAACCCAAGCTCCTGCGTCGATAAGCGCGAGTTTTGCGGCTTGTGTGTGCATAGTTAACACCTATAAATTAAATGCGTTTGGACGGCTATACATCTATTTTGAGCAATGATAGCATCCACTCACGATTAGCACCATAAGAAAGAGAGTGTTGCAGTGAAAAGTAAGTTACCTCAGGTTGGAATTAGTATATTTAGCCAAATGACGGCATTAGCGAACGAGCATGGTGCGATCAACTTATCGCAAGGCTTTCCGGAGTTTGATGCGCCTGATTACCTAAAATCGCAACTGAGCCACTATGTTAGCGAAGGTCAAAACCAGTATTCGCCTTCTGCCGGCGTACCGAGCTTGCAAGCACAAGTTGCGGCATTAATTGAACGTCGCTATCAGGTGAGTGTTTCAGGACAAGAACAGATCACGGTGACCTCGGGTGCAACGGAAGCACTCTTCGTGGCAATTCAGGCAATAGTATCTGAAGGGGACGAAGTTATTGTATTCGACCCAGCTTACGACTCTTATGAGCCTGCAATTGAACTCGCTGGCGGGAAAGCCGTGCATGTTGCATTGACTGCGCCGCACTACCATATCGATTGGCAACAAGTCGCAGCGAGTATCAACCCAAATACCCGTGCTATTATCATCAATACACCGCATAACCCGTCAGCTAAAACGCTAAAGCCGTCAGATTTAGAGCAACTAAAACAGCTGCTAAATCAACATGACTTGTTATTGATCAGTGATGAAGTATACGAGCATATTACCTTTGATGGTTTGCCTCATCTGAGCGCATTAACTGATCCTGCATTGTTTGAGCGTGCGTTTGTGATCTCTAGCTTTGGTAAAACCTTTCATAGTACAGGGTGGAAAATGGGTTACTGTGTGGCGCCAAAGCAAATGACTGTTGAGTTTAGAAAGATCCATCAGTATGTAACGTTCTCAAGCTTCACTCCGGCACAACTTGCATTGGCTGATATGCTTGCTGAACACCCTGAGCACGTTGATGAGCTGAGTGTATTTTATCAACAAAAACGCGATGTTCTGGTTAAGGCGTTAGCGTCAAGTCGATTTACGCTATTACCAAGTGAAGGGACTTATTTTTTGCTTTTGGATTACAGTGAAATTTCTGATCTTGATGATGTTGCCTTTTGTCGCTATCTGGTGGAAGAGGTTGGGGTTGCGGCAGTGCCACTCAGCGTTTTTTACCAACAAGCACCTGAAGACAAGGTCATACGATTGTGCTTTGCTAAGGAAAACCAGACATTAGAAGAGGCTGCAAAACGCTTATGTCAACTTTAACCGTTACCCTTGTTCAAACAGATATTCAGTGGCTTTCACCTGAGGCCAACTTTACCCATATTGAACGTTTGCTAGAAAATGTCGAGCCAAGCGATTTAATTTTGCTACCAGAAACATTTGCTACCGGCTTCGCCGTAAAAGAGCCGGATGTTGAGCGCTATGCTGATGCAGCCATCGAGTTTTTACAGCAATGTGCTCAGCGCTTTCAGGCTGTTGTAGCAGGCAGCGTACTGGTTCCGCAAGGAGATAAAAAGGCCAACCGTATGGTGTGGTGCCTGCCGGATGGAAAGATACTTCATTATGACAAAAGACACTTATTCTGTTTGGGTAATGAGGGTGATTTTGTGGTTGCTGGTGAGCACCGTGAAGTGTTCGAATTAAAAGGCATTAAATTCTTACCGCAGATCTGCTATGACTTACGTTTTCCAGTATTCCAGCGTAATCAGAACGATTATGAGGTTATGATTAATATTGCAAACTGGCCAGCGGCACGCCGAAATCATTGGGATACTCTACTGGCTGCTCGTGCAATCGAGAATCAGTGCTTTGTGCTTGCGGTAAATCGCGTAGGTGAAGATGGGTATGGCACCGCGCATAATGGTGGTACAAAAGCGATTGACTTCAATGGTAATAGTCTTGTTTCGGCAGCAGATGACCAAGCAGAAGTTATTACCGTAAAGCTAAAACTGAGCGACTTGCAGCAGTATAAAGCTAAATTTCCAGCCCATCTCGATGCGGATAAATTTACGCTGGCATAATACACATTGGTACATGCATAACATGCCCAACTAAAAGGCTTAGTTGGGCATGATTTAACTATCAAAGATCAACAGGTTCTAAGATGCATTATATTGATGCACAAGCAATTCACCTTCTCTGCCAGTGGCACTGTAATCATTCTTTGATAAACGGAAATAGCTCAACTGGGTACGCATTTCATGGGCTTGCTCAGCCATTTGCCTCGCCGCTGCCATCGTTTCTTCGGTAATTGCAGAGTTTTCTTGAATAAGATCCGTTAGCCTTTGCACCACCAAGTCCACTTCTTTAATGGCTTGTTGCTGCATTGAAGTCGACTCATTGATTTTAATGATGTTGTTATTTACATCACTCACGGCACCAACGATTTGTTGCAGCTTTTCACCGGAACTATTGGCAAGCTCAGTACCTTGCTCTACCTTCTGATTACTGTTAGAGATAATTTCTTTAATTTGCTTTGCTGAAGCGGCGCTACGCCCTGCCAGCTCTCGTACTTCGTTTGCAACGACAGCAAAGCCACGGCCATTTTCTCCCGCTCGTGCCGCTTCAACGGCAGCATTTAGTGCCAGCAGGTTGGTTTGAAACGCAAGTCCATCAATCACCGATACAATCTCATTAATGTCTTTACTGGCTTTGTTCACTTCAATTATTGCAGCTACGGTTTGGGCAGATAAACTGCCTCCTTCTTTGGCTATGTTTTCTGCGTTTGTTGCTAGTCCTACGGCATCACCAGATTGGTTTGAAACCTTAGTGAGTTCATCTAACATATTGCCGGTGCTGGCACTGGCTTCTTCTAAGTTTGCTGCTTGCTCTTCTGTGCGTTGGCTGATTTCGGTGTTACTTGCCGCTATTTCACCGGCACTTTGAGCAACATAATTTGCTGCGGCTTGGATCCCTTCGATTACACTGGTGAGTTTTTTAATTGTGGTATTGGTGTCATTCTGAAGAGACTTAAACACGCCAAAATATTCACCCTTTACTTGATTACTTAAGTCACCTTGAGCAACGTTAGCCAACACACTGCTGACTTCGGAGATAGCCCCAGAGACCTGTAAAGTCGAGTCATTTACATTCTCTTTAAGTTGTTGCAGTTGACCTTGTAGTGGCAACTCTATTTTTTGACTAAAGTCTCCTTCGGACATTGCGCCCATTACGCTGCCGAGTTCTTCAATGACTTGATTGAGGTTCTCGACCGAACGGTTAATATCACCTTTGAGATTATCGAGCTGACCAGACATCGCAGATTGAATGGTGCGGTCAAATCGACCATGGCTAATAGCCATCATCACCGTAGAGATTTCCGAGATAGCAACATCAACGGCGGTCACAGAAGCATTGATATTATCTTTAAGTTGCGCGAGCTGACCCGTTGCTGCTACGTCCACTTGTTGTTTAAAGTCGCCGTTGCTGACGCCAGCCATCACAGTGCCTATTTCTTTCATTACTCTGTCTAGGTTTGCCATGCTGGAGTTGATATCTTGTTTTAAGGTATCTAATTGGCCTGCGAGAGGGGCATCGAGTTGCGCAGAAAAGTCGCCTTGGCGTAGTGCAGACATAATCGTGCTGATACCGTCAATCGCACTGCTAAGGCTGCGTACGGAATTATTTACCGAATCTTTAAGTTGCGCTAATTTTCCTTTAGCGGGCACGGTGACTTGTTCCTTAAAGTTACCTTGCTCAATATTGGTCATCACATGAACAATACCGTTCATAGTCGAATTAATCGATGCCAAAGAATCGTTAATATTATTTTTGAGCTTTTCTAAATCGCCAGACATGGGGGCATTAAGTTTGGTATCGAAGCGACCATTTGCCATATCAATGGAAATTTCGTTGAGCTCAGAAATCGCTCGACTTAACGTATTGGCACAGTGGTTAGTGGCTTCTTTTAGGGTTTCAAGCTCGCCCCGACACGGTACTTTTATGCGGTCGTCAAACTTACCCGAGGCCATTTGATTCATGACTCGATTAGCCTCAGTGATAGAAAGCTGTAAGGCATCCAGTAGTGAATTAAATGCCTGTGCACTGTTGCCTATTTCATCGTGGCTACGAATGGGCGCTCGCAATGAAAAGTTGCCTTCTTGTTCAACTGATTTCATGGTTTCTACCAACTCGTGAACAGGTTTGGTAAGCGTTTTTGAGAACCAGTAGGCGACTATCAGTACTAACACTATAGTGACCGCTAAAATAATCATCAGGTATTGAGAGAGCGAGGTGATAGAAGCAAATGCTTCCGCTTCGTCAATTTCGGCAAGCAGTGCCCAACGGGTATTAAAGACTTCCACTGGTGTATAGGCAGACAACACGGCTTCGCCGTTGTAGTCTTCAATAACCTGTTGTCCAGATTGATTATTTAATGCTTGAGAGACTGCAAGCGTGGCTACCTTGCCGCGTTCAGGGTATCGAAATGAATTCACCACGGAATGATGTTGTGGATCTAAGAATGAGTCTGAACGCATCAGGCCCTCAGGGCCGACTAGGTAGGTTTCACCACTTTCTCCCAAGCCTTCTCGCTCGGTCATAATGGCATTGATGGCATCAATAGATAGCTGTGCAGCTACAATTGCAACGGTTTGGCCATTCACCACGATAGGTTTGGCAATAAAACTAGCGGGTGCATTATAGGAGGGGAGGTATTGTTTGTAGTCTGCGAAAGCGCTGATTGTCGGATCCGTTGAGTCCTTCAGTTCTCGATAAAGAGAAGCTAGATTACTATTGGCATAAGGACCCGATTCTAGTGACGTAGCAAAATCAACCTCTTTAAATACAGAATAGACAATATTTCCATTACTTGGGTCAATGATAAAGATATCGTAAAACTCATAAATGTCGGCGATATTAAGCATATATGGATGGTAACTGCGGTGAGCAAGGTCATAACTATCTAAGTGACCGGTTTCAATAAATTTGTATTTTTCACCAACTGGGTAGGGGTTGCTTGCTAAGTAACGTGCTTGCAGCGCAAGCCCAGACTCTGAAATGTTACCAATGAGCCTTGCTGTGCTCGTATCTTCGGGGTTTTCTTGATTGAATTTAGGTACGAACACTTCATCATAAAATCGAGATAATTTGGCATAGTTAATATCGGCCTGAGCGCTAGGAAAGCTAGTAATAAACTCTTGTGCAATCACAGGAAGCAATGGGTTTGCTGTAAAGGCATCGAGTTTATCCTCAACGGTCTTAAAGTAGCGATTAACCGCGCTTTTTTTGATCTCACTAACGGCACCAAGTTGTGAATATACTTGCGCTGTCATGGCATTCGATGCGGTATTAAGTGCGATGGAAATAATTACTATTAACGGCACGAGCGCGACGATTAGAAATGCAAAAATCAGCTTTTTAGTTAAATTAAGAGAGTTAAAAAATTGCGAAAACCCAGACATAACCTAATTCCCTGTTGCTATGGAAGTACCTATAACAGCATAGAACAGTATTGATTAAGATCTAGACAAAAAATAAAAAACCCGGCTATCTAGATAGCCGGGCTTGTAAACTTAACGTTTCACGCTTCAATCGTGCTACGTATTAGTGTTTCCAATGGTAGGTATGGGCCTTTTCTTCCATATACTCAGCAGTTGCTGGATGCATTTGGGTTTGCGCGCCATTTTCGAAGAAGAAAGGCTGACGTTTATTGTCATAGTTGCCGATTTCATTCATGGTTGCCGCATCGTAGACACGGCCATTGATCACGGTGTAGGCAACTTTCTCCGAATCACGGATGTTAGACAGCACATCACCATCTATGATGGCAAGATCGGCGAGTTTTCCTTGTTCAATCGTACCAAGGTCACGGTCCATACCTAGATATCTTGCACCGTCGATTGTACCGCTGCGAAGCGCCTGCCAAGGTGTAAACCCGCCTTGTGCCATAGACCATAATTCCCAATGTGCAGCTAGACCTTCACGCTGGCCGTGAGCACCAATGTGTACAGTCACACCCTTATCGCGAAGCTGTTTTGCGGTTTTGGCGACATTGATATGGTTATAGTGACGTTCAGGTGCTTTGCTTGGACGAATTGATCTTGGCTTTACCACATACTCAGGAACGAAGCTCATTAAGCGCTCGTTTTCCCATACATTTGTGTGTTGATACCAGTATTCTTCGCCAGAGATACCGCCATAGGCCACAACAAAAGTTGGCGTAAAACCAACGTTTGTTTGTCCCCACATTTGTTCGATATCAGAGTAAATATTCGGGATCGGCAGGGCATGTTCAACACCGGTATGACCATCGACTATCATGTTCATGTTGTGTTGGAATTTTGAACCACCTTCAGGCACAACCATGATTTCCATGTTCTTCGCCGCTTCCAATACTTGCTGACGTGTCTCACGGCGAGGGTGGTTGTAACTCTTCACTGAAATAGCGCCAGCGTCTTTTAGGCGTTTAACGTGGAACTCTGCGTCTTCAAGGTTACTGATTGGTGTTTTATAACCCGGCGCGTGGCCAGCATATAAAATACGTCCAACAGAATAGGTGCGTGGCGCGACCGTTAAACCCGTTCTTTGTAGTTCTGCCATAGAAAATACCTCGGCAGAGTTATTTGATGGATCATGGATAGTCGTCACACCAAAGCTAAGGTTAGAATACTGATTCCAGTTTTGCTGTGGCTGTAGGTTATAGCTACCGTAACTACCATGCGCGTGGGCATCGATAAGGCCTGGGATCACGGTTTTACCGCTAATATCCATTACTTTAGCTGTGCTAGGAACGTCTAGCTCACCTTGCTTACCGACTGCAACGATGCGATTCTCTTTGATTAGGATCACACCATTGTCGATGATTTCTTGTTCGTTCTCAGCGTTACGCATGGTCACTACTTTACCGCCAACTAGCGCAATCATACCTTCAGGTTTATCTGCTTTTTGCTCAAAACTCAAGTCGATGCCTTCAGCGGTTAGCTCGTCGGTGTTGTCAGATGCACCATCGACGAAAGCGAAAGTGTCAGTCAGTTTGCGCTGATAAAGTGTGGGACCAAATGCCCAAGTTAGCGCGCTGCTGTCTGCTTTCCAATTTAGGAAATCACCAGAGTACTTTGACACTTGCTTAACTGGGAAAGCTTTCTCACCCTTGTTAATGGATAAGGTTTTACCTGTACTGGTAAAAGGTGCAACAAACGTATTGAAATGCTCGATAAATGCAACGTATTGACCATTTGGAGAGACTTTAAAGTCAAAGACATAATCACCTTTGAAGTGGCTACGTTCTTCTTGACCATTGAGGTTAACACTTTTTAGTTCGCGATGTGTTTCATCACTCATGGTGGAGAAGTAAATGCGCTCAGAGTCGGCTCCAAAGTGCGGGTTGTCACCGCTTTTAATAATGCGTTTTGCTTCACCGCCGTTGGCATTAACTAGATAAATCCCTGGATGCATTGACCAGTCACCGCTTAGCAAGTAGCCACCAGTTACCTTTTTAAATAGCACGTTTTTGCCATTTGGTGAAAAGCTAGGTGATATATAGTGACCGGGTTCTTGGGTGATCACTTTACCTTTACCACCGTTTGCAGATACAACACGTATTGCGCCTAAGTCTTTATCACTCCAAGTTGTGTAAACAATAGACTTGCCATCGCGAGAATAGCTTGGGTAGAACTCAAAGTGGTCAGTTTGCTTAGTGAGGCGTTTTACTTTGCCTGACGCAATGTCTTTTACGTAAAGGTAGCCAAGCGCTTGGAATAGTGCAGTTTCACCATCAGGAGAAATTTGAGACCAGCGTGCAAGTTTGACTTTAAAGGTGTCAGGTGCGACATCTACCGCAAAGCGTAGTGCCGGTGTGATTTGTTTTTCAGCGACAACGCGAGTAGGGATGACGTTGACCTCGTGCGATGCAATATTGACGCGGTTGAATACCCCTTTCGCCCAAAAAACGAGGGATTTACCATCCGGCGTGTAAGCAAAAGAAGGCGTGTTGCCATGTGCGCCATTGGCTTCTTGTAAATCGCGATCAAGGCCAGCATAAACACGAGTTTCGACCCCAGAGTGTAGATCTTTAATATACAAAGCACCGATCATTTCATTGCCGTTATCTTCGCGTTTAACAAACGCAATAGATTTACCATCAGGACTGACAGTTGGACGAATAGCACCCCCAGCACCACGGATCACGGTCTCTTCTTCACCGGTTGCTAAATCCCAACTACGAATTTCGAAAACAGCGTCGAGCGAGTTTTTGTTATATTCCCAGCGCACGCCAGAGGTCGCATCAACTGAGTAATAGATTTTCTTGCCATCGTGAGAAAAAGCGGGTTCTGCAACGTTCTTTTGCGATTTTGCACCATGTAGACGCTCACGGACCAACACGCCTTTACCACCGCTGATGTGATACATACGAATAGAGCCACCTGGGATGGTACGCCCCGTTACTTGACCTTGCTTAACTGCAATGTATTGACCATCCGGCGACCATGCGGGGTTGTGAACAATATTATTCACTTCTTTTGACACCTGACGCAGGTTTTGGCCATCTACGTCCATCACCCACAGGTTATCGCCACCTGCGCGATCGGAGATAAATGCGATGTGTTTACCATCAGGCGAAAACTTAGGTTGAATGTTCCAGCCCATGTCGGATGTTAAGGCAGTTGCTTTACCACCGCCAATTGGCATGATGTAAAGGTCGCCAAGCATATCAAAGACGATGCTTTTACCATCAGGGCTAACATCTAAGTTACTCCATGTGGTTTCGTTGGTATCGATGGTGATGGTTTGCTTTTCACCTGGAGGGTTGAGCACATCCCAGCCTTTGGTTGACTTCTCTTCTGTTTGCGTGGCTGTAACGGCATCATCAGCGCTGGCTGGCTGAGCCAAACCGATCACAGCAGCACCAATAGCAATGGCTAATGGTGATTTAAAAAATGACATAGATGTTCCCTTAATTTTATAGTTATTGCCCAAGGCGAGCGGTTTGCCTCGGTTAAATTAGCGTTAATGTAAATGCTCACTAAGCATGAACAAGTTTTATTATGATGTCGAACAACATGCGTTTAATGACGCTTAACCCATTGCCTCTTTACGAACGAAGTGGAGATATGCCGCGAGACTGTCTTGCCATAGCGTCATGGCTTCTGTGAGCTCATCATGGCAAGATTTACCATCCAATAAACGGCGCTCTGCTTTTTTCAAGTTTGAGCCATAGCGATTAAATCCGAGTTGTAAGGCGGTGCTGGCTTGACGATGAAGCTGTCTGATGCATTGATCTTCGTCCTGCTCTAATAGCTGCTGAATATGGATGAGTTTATTACGAGCCGACAACACAAACTCGTTGTAAATCGAAGAGACTTCATCTTCACTAAATCCAGATTTTAGGGCGTTTACAGCCGTTTCATCGTATAGGATATCGGGCAATTCTACGCTGACATTGGCCTTTTTCGGAGACTGCGACTCACTAAGCGCTTGGCGTAATTTCTCTTGCTTTATCGGTTTGCCAACAATATCGCGAATGCCGAGTGCCAAGTATTCTTTTACCTCATCTGGACTGAGGCTGGCAGTAAAGGCTAGAAAAGGGGTTCGTTTGTTTTTATGCTCACAATTTTGTAGCTGCTTTAATACTTCTTGCCCGGAAAGATCGGGTAAGTTCATGTCTAACAACACCACATCGAAATGGTGCTGTATTAGCATCTCGATGGCGCTTTTACCATTGGTTGCCAATTTAACCTTATGCTCATCTTCTGCCATAAACTCAATAGCGATTTTTTGGTTGAGATCCAGGTCTTCTACCAACAGTACTTTCAGACCAGTGATACAATTATCGTGCTGCGGGCGCTGCTCCACTAAGCTCAGTTCACCAATGTTTAGCAGTAAATCAAAACTGAATGTACTGCCTTTGTTAAGCTCACTTTGAATATCTAGCTGTGAATTCAGACGGTTGAGTAGGCGACTGGTAATGGCAAGCCCCAAGCCTGTGCCACCCTTAACTTTACCCGCACTACTTTGCACGTATGGCTCGGTCAGTTTATTAATATCTTCACTATCAATACCTGGCCCTGAGTCCGTGATACTAAAGCGCACTTTATGCTCAATTTGTTGGTCTTTTAAAATCTCAACTTTGAGCTTTACTTCCCCTTTATCAGTGAACTTAATAGCATTACCAACGAGGTTGATAAGAATTTGTCTCAGCTTTTGTTGGTCAAAGTAATAGCACACCTGATCGGGCAGCTCGTACACCAATTCAAAGTGCAGCTTCTTTTGCTCCGCAAGCGGGCTTAACAATAAGCAAAGGTTTTGTAGCCAACTTCTAAGCTCAACGTCCTCTTCGTACAAGGCTTCATCACTTTGCTCCAAACTGGCGTAGTCTAGTACTTTATCAATCAGTAAGTTTAGCGATTCAGCAGAGTTTACGATGGCCTCACAGTAGGCCTTGTTGCGACTATCTCTGGTGCGTCCCAGTACGAGTTGGGCGCTGCCTAAGATGCCGTTAAGCGGAGTCCGTATCTCATGACTGATCGTTGATAAAAACATACCGCGTAGCTCAAGGTCTTGTTGAGCCTTCAATGCTAATTTATTAAGGTTTTGTTCTCTTTGCTCGTTACATAACAGCGCCATACCTGTTGCATAAAAAATAGGTGCAAGAACGCCATTGAAGAAAATAGTGATGGTAAACCAGTTCTCTTTGAACAGCGTGAAATGCGTTACTTCTCCCATTAATAGGGTTCTGCCGGTAAATATCACCAATATAATAAGTAAAATGGTGATATAGACTATGCTGCCGTTAGGGTATTTATTTCGTGCAAAGCGGCTAAAGAAATAGAGCAGGAGTGTCGCTTCAGCTAAGTGTTGTAAGTCCGAGATAAGGATCCTATCTCTCAAGTTTGGAGAGAAAATACTGCTGTACATCAACAAAATGAAGAGCCCAGCAGTAACGCCGAGAAACACTTTAAAAGATGGGCCTTTAACCCCTAAAAATTGCCTTATCGCCATGCAGTGGATAATGGAAGCCGCAAACAGCAAGGTATTAGCAATGGGAATAGTTTCCCAGTTGTCAAAATAGCCGTGTAATGCAAAGGAAGAAATCGCACAGAGCAAAACCAGAGGGTAAAAAATATAGAGCAGCGTTCCGGGTGTGCTTTTATTTGCTCGCCACGTTAAAAAGGTAAGGAGCGCCATCATTGCTGTCATGACGAGACTAGTTAGGTAGAGGGTTTTTGGGTCGAGCATGTACCTAAGGCTGCTTTCAGTTGCGAAAAACTTAGCATAGAGGTATTCGCCAAGGCAGTAAAGCCTGTATGACGCAGAAGCCTCGATATCGCGATGTCAGCGCTGTCTTTCCCCCACTGACTTGCGTCAGCAGGTTAAAGACAGATGAAGCTTAGCGGATCTCGTCAGGAATATTCTGCTGAGCCCACGAAAGGAGTTCGATACGGTTACGACATTTGGTTTTACGAAATGCACTGTACAAATGCGTTTTCACCGTATGTGGACTGATATTTAGCTCTTCAGCGATCTCTTTGTTTTTCGCACCCTTACTCATCAGCGCGATAATTGCTTTTTCTCGCTTAGTGAGTTTCACAGGTTCGATATCACCTTCGGTTAGTTTATGTAATGCATCTTTATTAAATTGCAGCATGCGATTTAACACATTACACATCACGTCACGGCGATACCACAGTTGATCTTCAAGCAACAAACGGATCCCTTTCATTAGCACGTCGGCATTATCTGTCGTGTAGAAGACACCACGAATCCCGCTTAGCAGCGCACGATTGGCCAGCTCTGGGTTTTCATCTAAGTTGAATAGTACGATATCGCATTTGACTTTGAGGTTGACTAGTTGTTCTTTTAATTTACCCCAAGAATCGTTCACTGCGGTTTCGATGAAAAGTAATCGAGTGCCTTCAGGCACATCTGAGATATCAGTTCCAGTCGTAACATCCAACCCTTGGGTTTTTAACAAAGGTTGTAACACATTGATACCAATGGTGTTAACCGGTTCTTTATCTAATAACAAAAAAGCACTACTGCTCATTTTAGGACACACTCTAATTTTTCCGATTTCTCAATGCTAACATGGGATTCAGACCTTTTGTATTAGAATTTTTAGTACAAGATAGAGAAATCCGCTATATAACAAAGTGAAATAATAAATCGAAATTATGTACAGAATATGTATTGAAATGTAATTTGTTGAAATAAGTAAGCTTTTAGCATTTTCTGTTAATAACTTACTTATTTACATTGCTTAACAGAGAATAATCTAAACTGGTACTTTTTTCGTATTTTGATAAGGCGGCCAGCCCATTTCTTTTCCAGCTAATACATGTAGATGAAGGTGATATACGGTTTGACCACCGTGATCATTACAGTTCATCACTACACGATAACCATCTTCTGCAAAGCCGTGCTCTTTCGCTAGTTTGGCTGCAACAACATACAAATGACCAACAAGATGAGCATTTTCTTCCGTCACGTCATTGATAGTCGCAATTGCTGTTTTAGGAATAACTAAGACGTGAAATGGCGCTTGTGGATTAATGTCTCTAAACGCGAGTGCTTGTTCATCTTCGTAAACGATGTCTGCTGGGATCTCTCGATTAATAATTTTGGTAAAAATAGTTTCTGAACTCATGGTCCTTCCTTATCTGTATATTGAATTGCTCTAGCATAGCTAACTCTCAAGGAGACTCAATAGATTTGATGCGTTATCCCGCTGCGCATCAATTAAAAGGGTAGAGATATAAGCAGGTATGCAGTAATCTCATCAAGGTATAATGATTTGGTACTCACGAAGGAGTGAATAGATGCGCTTAAAATATACGCTTGCGACCGCTGTTTTACTGTTGTCACCGCTTTCACAGGCCGCGTTGCTAAGTTTTCCTGAAGAAATTATTCCCTTGCAAGTTGATGATAAAACCATTGAACACTCATTCTTCTCCAAAGTGCGAGAGTTGGACTTAGCAAAAGGAGAGTATGCGGTCAAAATGCGTTACACCGATTTGTATGAAGTGGGCTATGACGACCACGAAACCATAGAGTCGAAGCCATTCTGGGCGAAAGTAAGTATCGATCAAGACGGCGAGTATCAGGTTGAATTTAACCGACCTGACAATGTGGTTGCGGCAAAGGCATTTGCAGATCAGCCGTTGATTATGTTGCAAGCACCCAATGAATCGTTAGCGACAACACTGGTGGTGACGCAAGAAAGACCAAGAGTAACGACAACGATAGCAAGTGAGCCTTCAACACCCACTGCACCACGTTATTCAACGCCAAGTACTACCACACGAGCCGTAACGCCAGCGGCGCCTAAGTCAGCACACCCAGATGTGGTTGGCATGTTGGACTATTGGTGGCAACAAGCAACCCCAGAACAAAAACGGTTGTTTTTGGAAAAAATAAAGGGTAATTAAGCCCTTTATCTGAATACGTCTTAATGTGATCTGTTAGTCTTTATTAACGGAGCTCAATCAAATTGGACCGTTGTGTATGTGCCGGAAACGAACCCGCAGGCGTAACTCGTTTCTGGCCCAAAAAAAGCTAGAAAATTTTGCTCAAAGGGCTAACAACACAGTTTGCGCCTTGCTGTAAAACATGAGTATATATTTGCGTTGTCTTCACATCGGAATGACCAAGTTGAGCTTGCACGGTTCTGATATCTGCACCACTTTGTAGTAAATGAATGTCTAAAAGTGTGGGGCGTTATAGGTTTTGTTATTTGTGCTTTTTTGGCTGCCTCTTTAACCGCTTTACGTACTCCTGTTTGATGAAAATGATGTCGGCGGATCTCGCCAGTTTCAGGATCAGCACTTAACTTATATGAGGGAAATAGATACTGCCAAGCAATTGACTTATTAGCGCTAGGATATTTTCTTGCTAGTGCGTTTGGCATCCAAACACCAGCATAATATTCGTTCTGGGAATCTAATTTTAAGTATTCATTAACCTGAGCAATTTGATTTCTTAGCAAAGGTATAAGTTCAGTGGCAAGTGTAACTACCCGATGTTTATTCCCTTTTCCATTCCAGATCCGAATGCACTTGTAGTCAAAGTCAATGTCCTGAACTCGTAGTTGAACGGCTTCCATTACACGTAAGCCGCTACCATACATTAAACCTGAAATTAAATAATATCGTTTACTTAAAACGACATGAGGCGTTTAACCTCATCGGGGGTCATAACAATTGGCAACTTAGATTGGCGCTTGCTTCTGACAAACGTTAAATTAGGACACAAATTCTGTTTAATTACTTGCTTATACAGAAAAGATAATGCATTTAACGCTGTCGCTTGTGTTTTAGGCGACACATTACGTTTAAATACAAGGCAGTCGAGATATTCGACAACCTCGTTATCGCCCATTGAAGCTGGGTGACGCTTATCATGAAAATGAATATAGGAAGAAATCCACTTAAGATATGTATCAACGGTTCTGAGCGAATATTGCTTAGTCAGCATAAACTCTGCGATGTGGTTTAAAAATGGTGAACGAGTTCTCATTGAGCTAGCCCTAATTTGGCTGTGTTTATATACAGTATTGTTGTGTTTCTCCTATAGTCAAGAAAACGACTCATTGGGTCGTTTTTATCCTTTTTATAGCTTCTATAATGATTAAAAATATATCTGTAGCAACAAGTTAGTTATTGTGATAAAGCTGGTACAATGAGAATAATGACCCATGACTCGTTAGAAAAACGACCCATTGGGTCGATATTAAATTGTTAGTTACCAAAGGAAGCATATGCTAAATCTGCGAGTATTATTTTTAGCCTTTGCACTGACTGGCTTTAGTGTTGAAGCCATTGAAAAGGATAATCAATTGAATCAAGAGCAATATGTTCCACCTAAAATGCCTGAATACCCTAAGTCATATGATGATGTAATGATCACTTTGGCTCCTCATTATCAGGCAGAGCAACCATTAGATTACTTCTTTGAACTCTATATCATTAGCGTGTTGGAAAAATTGCCAAATGAAACTGAAGCTGCCCTTCAAGAGTTTAATCGGAAACACCCAAGCTTTTTCGAATCAACTAATGGAGATTGGAGGGTTTACGTTAAACAGCAACTTCACTTATCAAATACAATTGACGTGGCAATTTGGGATCTATGGATTCGTAATTCCGCCAATGCTAAAAATAACGGTTGGGAATACCACCCATGGCATTTTGCTCAGAATTTTCTTGAAAACTATTTTGCTGAAGGTAGCAAAATAGATATCTGGGAAGGTAACTCGGTCGAGATAGCAAAACAAAAAATTGCCAAGTTCCGTGAAAATGGTAACTAACAAGGCCGTTAAACCAAGGACACAAAACAGCAGGCTTGTGCTCCTTCGTCGCCAATTTTAGCCTGCTATTTTGTGCCGTTTACGGCAAGCGTTATGAACCTATCAGGAGATAAGTGTGAAATTTAAGGCATTGGTAGTTATATTCTCGTTTCTTGCACTAACAGGGTGTGCTGCCACTTCATTATCAGAACAATCTTTTGGCACAAAGCTTCCGAAATATAAGAATACTACAAACCAAAATTTTGCGACTATAGAATTTAGCGCGGATAAAAAATATGAGACTGAGGAAGGTGTTCCTTTTAACGGTGAGCCTATTGTCTGCACGAATTCAGGGCTAAAAACAACCTTCAACGAAACTGAACGAAATACAATAATTAAAGTAGCAGCTAATGAGCCTATTACATTGACTTCAATCATAAAGTGGCACAATTCAGGCTGGGAAAAATCATGCTGGCCTTTTGTAAGCTTTACTCCTGAGCTTGGTGGTAATTATGTTGTAGTAAATGAGCGGATCGGTGGTAAAGGAATTTCTGCATTATGGACAGGCGTCGCTTTTCAATCTTGTAAGGTTTCAGTATATAAATTGGAGAATGACTTACCAATCGCAATTGAGGTTAAAGAAGTTAAACCAACTGGATGCGGTTCATAACAAAGTTGTTAACGCGGACAAAAATTAGTTGGCTTTGTTCGTGCCTCACAAATTTTAGCCAACTATTTTTAGCCAGTTACAACGGCGTTATAAGCCCTCGGAGGTTCGGTGACAAATAAAATGCTTAGGCAAAAATTAGCATTTGCGAGTTTATCTCCAGTAGTGGTGCCAGGGTTTATCTTTTACACCTCAGTTCACGGCTATTATGAAAAGGTTTTTGTGTTCAGCTTAATATTATTAGCGGGTATTTATCTCTTTAATAAATACTATAAATTTTTTGTTAAAGCTGATGGTTTTATTAAAAGGTTCATTTGGTCATTTGTTCTAGTTAACACATCGATGGTAATCATGACTTTTGCTCCAGAGGCAAAAAATGCTTTTGCGGGAGCTGCATTATTTCTATATACGCCATCGATGATTATTGCCATCAATATGCTAACTGGTAGTAAAGTGGCTCATAAAGTAGCAATGCATTGTAAAAAGGGCTTATAACAAGGCCATTATGGTAGTTGGACGCAAAATGCTTGGCTTGCGCTCCTTCGTCGCTAATTTTAGCCAAGCATTTGTGTGCCCCATATGGCGGCGTTATGTGCCTTTTAAGTTATGAACAAAACCTTAGCTTTATTAATAGTATTTAGCTTCAAAGCATTTTCTAACGATCTCCCTAATTGCTCAGAAACAGACGTGCTTGGGGGAAAGTTATTTGAGTTTGAAATTACCACTTCTTTTCATGGGAGTTATTTCTTCAAATTCTGCTCGGGTGAAGAGAGTTATTTATTGTCAGAATACATTGAACCTGTTTCAACCAACGGGCCATTGAAAACAACTATAAAGCATGAATCAACAGCAAAGTTAGATTCCGGCACAGTCATCTACTTGAAAGACTTGTATCGAATAGTTCAAGCTACCTTAAGGGAAGACAATACAAGAGGATTGGATGGTTCAACTTGGTGTTTTAAGCCTAAAAATGGTGCTGGGTATTCAAAAGCATGCCTGTGGGAACCTAGAGCTTCGACACAGGAAAGAAACTTAGAGAATTTTGTTAACTTAGGCAATAAACTTTATGAAATATCTAATTTCAAAAGCCTAGGAAAATAGGCATATAACAAGGCAAATTAAAAAGTGCGGACAAAAAACAGTTGGCTTTGTTCGTACCTCACAAAATTATAGCCAACTATTTTTTGCCGTTTATTTGCGGCGTTAGCTGTACAAGGAAAACCTGAGTAGTGGAAATGTTCGCAGAAATTATCAAAAATATGTATGGGATATCACTGGCTGAATTCGCTGTGATGATAGTAGATACTTTTACTTATCTAATTGCTCTTTTCATAGTACTTTTCGCATTTGTTAAGCTTGATAAAGTTACAAAAAGTAAGCATGCCAAAGGAGTTAAAATCTCTATTGTTGCTACAATTTTCTCTTCGTTTGTAGCAAGTTCAATTGCAGAGAGTTCTGAAGAGCTTGGCTTAATTGAGGTTTTCGTATTTCTTATCCCCTCTATTTTCACACTATTAACGGCAGTTTGTTTTTATAGGTTTGCTAAAGAAGTTCTAGTGAAGTACAGCTAACAAAGCCGTTAAACCAAGGACACAAAACTGCAGGCTTGTGCTCCTTTGTCGCCAATTTTAGCCTGCTATTTTGTGCCGTTCACGGCAAGCGTTAGGTTGCTTTCATTCTGCCTACGTAAACAACTCGGTCAACATAGGGAAGCCATGAAAATTTCAAGTCTAGTCATAACCATGATGTGCCTCAGTATATTTACCGTAAATACTTCTGCGAAAGAAGTTCAAATTGATGACAATCTCACCATTCATTATGAGCAGTCAGGAAGCGGTGACACCACAATAATTTTCATCCCAGGCTGGATGATGTCATCGGAGGTTTTCGAGCATCAATTGGCCCACTTCAAAGAATCGACCAAATATACAGCGGTGGCGTTTGATCCTCGGGGGCAAGGAAAATCATCAAAACCCGTTGAAGGCCATACTTATCAACAGCATGCTCGCGACCTTGCTCAATTCATCAAGAAACTAGATTTGAAAAATGTAATTTTGGCGGGATGGTCTTACGGGGTAACAGAGCAATTGGCGTATCTGAATCAGTTTGGTGCCGATAAAATCAAAGCCATGATTATGATCGATACTGGCCCAGATATAGCCGGCGCAACATATGACGAATGGGTCTGGTACCTTAACGATGATTCAGATGGTTATTCGAGGTCATTCACTGAAGGTATTATCGAGGATCGTGAAAACGTAATAAGAGAATTCGTTAAATGGATGTTAGAGAATCCATCACCAGAGAATGTTGCTTGGCTATCTAAAATCGCCAGCAACACATCCAGTAGTGTCGCGTCGATTCAAAACGCGACTGGATTCTATCTTGATTATAGCGCCGACCTTCTCGCCCTAGACGGGAAAATGCCGTTGTTATACATCGTCCGCGAAGAAAAGAAGAAAGTTGCGGAAAAATGGATAAAATCTAACACTCCCTCTGCTACAGCTGTTTACATGGGCAAGCATATGATGTTTTGGGAAAGACCAAATGAGTTTAACAAGGCACTTGATGAATTTCTCTCAAGTATCGAAAGCAAATAGCGGCTACCGCAGCAACCTAACAAGGCCATGCACAGGATGTCAAAAAGCTATGTTCGTTTCACTCACTACACTTTTTGACACCTGTGATGGCGACGTTGAGGCTGTAGAATTACTCTTTTCAGGTACTGGAGTGTTGGTTTTGGATTGACTATTTCTTAACCTTGAATCGAGTTGGTTACTGTGATCTAATAGCTATTATTCACCCACGGTAATCTGTTATGGCCAACTATAAGCCAGACTTATCCCGCCAAAATAAATTCATTCCAATCAATTTCGCTGAGCAAATTTTGCCGGGAACCTTTGAATATGCGCTTTGTTATATAGTCGAAAATAAGCTTGACTTGTCGGGCTTTGACGCTTGGTATAACAACGACAAAACAGGCGCTGCGGCGTATCCGCCCGCGGTGATGTTAAAGGTTATTTTACTGGGCTATGCACATGGTTTAATCAGTAGTCGGCGAATTGCTAAAGCGTGTGAAACAAACATTTTATTTATGAGTGTGTCGGGTGATATTCAGCCGCATTACACATCAATAGCGGGTTTTGTGGCTAAAATGCACGAACAGATTGAACCGCTATTTACGCAAGTGCTGATGATATGTGATGAAGAAGGCTTGATAGGACGCAACATGTTTGCCATTGATGGGTGCAAATTGAAGTCCAACGCAAGTAAAGAGTGGAGCGGTACATTCGATGAGCTAGGCCGTAAAAAAGCCAAATTAGAACGCGCAAGCAAACGCATAATTGAGCGCCATCAAGCGCAAGATGGCTTAAGTGAAGAGCTGGTCACTCAAGACTTAAAGCAAAAAGAAAAGCTAGATAAAAGTGCAGATAAAATCACCGCGTTCTTAGCTACTCACGAAGAGAAAACAGGCAGTAAAGGTAAGCCGGTTAAAAGTAATATTACCGACCCAGACAGCGCGAAAATGACCACGTCAAAAGGCACAATTCAAGGCTATAACGGGATAGCGATAAACGATGAGAAACATCAAATTATACTACAAGCACAGGCATGGGGCTCGGTGGGCGAGCAACAAACACTGCAGCCAGCCGTTGAGCAATTAAAACGACAACTTGAAAAACTGAACAGTGATAAATTCTCTCACAAACAGGCCATTAAATTTACCGCAGACAGTGGATTTAATAGTGAAGCGAACCTTGAATTCATGGCGCAAAGTGGCTTTGATACTTACATAGCTGATAACCAATTTAGAAAACGCAACCCACTGTTTAAAGAGAGCGAAACCTACGAAACAGAGCAAGAAAAGCGCCGATTAAAACGCAGTAAATGCAAGCCACGCTTATTTACCTCAGACGACTTCCATTATGATGAAGCAACACAAACCTGCCACTGCCCCGCAGGGAACGAGATGTGGCGAAGCGGTATCAATGTAAAAAGCTACAACCAAGAATACACGCGATTCTGTGGTTACTTAAAAGATTGCAAAGTATGCCCACTACAACAGCAGTGCATGCGAAAGCCACCGATAAAAACAGGCCGACAAGTACAGTTTAAGAGTGATGAGTCTCGCAAAAAAATCAGTTACATCGACAAAATGAAAGTAAAAATAGACAGCCCAATAGGACGACGACAATACAGCAAACGACTTGGTTGTATCGAACCAGTATTCGGCAACATCACGGTGAATAAAGGGATAAATAAGCTCACATTACGCGGCCAAGTAAAAGTCAATGCTCAATGGCAGCTATACTGCCTTGTTCACAATATCGAAAAGTTACGAGAAAGGGTGTCGTAAGCTAAGAACAACCTGACCTAACAGCTCCGAAACGCCTCTCAAACCACAACAAACCAGCTTAAAAAACGCCCTAAAATAACAACTCACACCCAACTAAACGATTGAATCAAAATAGGAACTCAGTTATCGTTTGTTGATTACAAAAGCAAATTTGAAACGAGTTATTCTACAGGCTCGTTAGATGAATAGTAGGTAACGATTTATGTCAGACAACGAATTACCTTTAGAACGTAAGCAAGAAGAGGAAGGTTACAGGCTGCTTTATGATGTTATGAAGCACCTGACAACTATAAGCACGGGTACGCTAGTGATATTAGTTTCCTTTTTAACTAAAGTGTTTTCGCAGCCAGAATGGGTATATCTAATTCCAGTAGTGATGGTGTCATTCCTTATTTCAATCGTCTCCAGTCTATTTTCCATGCTTTATATTAGTGATGCTATTCAAAAAGTTGAGATGAATGAAAATACTAAGACTTATGCTCAGAATTCCTATTTAGTAGCTGGTGGATCATTTATCATGGGCATCATCATGCTAATTGTTTTTGCAACAAAAAATTTGATTTAAAAACATCTAACAAGCGCATGTTGCCAGACTGATTTTCCGCTGCGCTCCAAATTGTCCGGTGTTGCGGGCGTTAGCTTTCATCGACCATCTATCAAGGATTCAGGTAATAAATGTTTATAAAAATAGTTAAGACGTTTTTGATCGCACTGTTTTGCATAATCACACTAGGAGTTGTTAACGCTTATGTGTTCGTTCCTGACCTTCAGCGACATGGCGAGATCGTGGCCTATCGAGGAGGGGGAAGCGCAGTTAATTATGAAAAATTAAAGAAAACTGGCTGTACCGCCCTTTCAATAAAAGCATCAAACATCAATTCTGTTGAGAACACACTAGAAGCAGTGGCTTCTTCCGTTGCAGCCGGAGCGAACGTAATTCATCTAAATGTTCACAGAACTCGTGATGATCAACTGGTTGTTTTTCATGACTGGACGTTAGATTGTGCTACAAACGGGTCTGGGCCGGTACATAAAGCATCATTTGAGCAGTTGAAAAGTATTGATGCAGGATATGGATATACGTTCGATGATGGTGCGACTTTTCCATTTAGAGGAAAAGGTTTTGGGATCTCTAAGTTAGAGGCGTTTTATAAACGGTATCCAAAGCATGAGTTTTGGTTAAACCTAAAGGATAACGACATACGTTCATTCGAAACTTTATATGAGTATCTATCTGGAAAAAAATCTAGCCATATTGTAATTACCTCTTCAAAAGGTATGGAGTGGTTTCGAAACAAGGATTCATCTTTACGGTTAGCAAGTGTTGGTAGTGTAAAGAGTTGCGGAATAAATTATCTTTTAGTTGGATGGGCGGGATTAGTTCCTGAGTCCTGTAGGAACACCATTCTTTTTATACCTCCCTCGATGACAAAGTATTTTTGGGGCTATCCTGAACGCCTAGCATCAAGATTACAAAGCTATGGTTCGGATGTTTATCTATGGTCTCGACATGAATCGATCACCCAATCCTACGATGACGTTGTCGCATCGGGTATTGGAGTTATTACTAGTGATCTTGATTTTATTCGTGCAACACAAGCTAACAAACGCGTCAATCAGGACGCTCGCTAGCTCGCGCTTATTACGCGGGCGTTTTAGGCTAATAGGCAATACATCTGATATAAGCGTTCATAGAACTTCAAAATTTAAAAATAGAACTTCTAAGTGCTTTACAGGGCGAAAGGCTTCATCTATAGTTCTCTTGTACTTCAATGAACCAAAAGAGAACTCCTATGAACGCATATATATTACGTTGTAAACCACACGGCTTTAACCGTGAACAAGAATTTCTTGATGGGCGCATCAGCATAGGCTGGCCTTGTGGCACTTCTTTAGCTAACAAATCTCGTGAAGAAGTTGCTAAAACTCTGGCTGGAAGATATGCAGACTTATCAGAAATTTCGGTTTCTATGGTGAATTTGTTTGTAGATATGCCTGCAAACTCAATTGTATTAACACCTTCAATTTCAAATAAAGCACTGATACATATTTTTAAAACAACGAGTGTGTATCAATATGACTCTGATGCTGACCGAGAAGATGTTGGTAATCCACACTATGTAACTGTCGAGTTATTGAAAACAGTTTCTCGCGCAGATTTACCGCCAGCGGTAATACGTTCTTTATCTGGTGCTCGAAAGACCTTATCTCAGATATCTCAGCACTATGATTTGTTAGACGATTACATCGTGTCTGGCTTTGAAGCAGAGTCGGCTCCTGAAGTCACGTGTTCAGGAAATAAAGCAGAAGCGTTGAATGTTCTCTATGAGCTATTAGCTAGTGAAAACGAAACAATTCGTTTAAATGCTGCAATTGCTATCCTAAACAATGAGAAAAATTAGCCTAACAAAGCCATTAAACCAAGGACCTAAAACGTTTTTATCCAAAAACGAGCTAGAGCGAACGTCTATTGTTCGCTCATAACTGCAGGTCAGGTGAAGTATTAACCTAATCATCAAGGCTGTAGAGTCAGATATGAGCCACTACACTTTAACAATTAAGTTTATATTTTGATTCGGCCTACTTTTCGAAAGCACGCTTCATAAAGTTAGGTGTTGCTAATGCACCCTTATGAATACCTGTGTTGTAGTACTCAGTGTCAAATGTTGCGTTATCGACGTCTTGCTCGCGGAATCCGGCAAACTTTTGATCTTTACGCGCCATTGTTGCTGACCACAGGCCGCTTGGGTAGATTGGTTGTGGGAAAGGCAGGGTTTGCAGATCAACAAAGCCTACTTCCAACATTGCATCGCGCATTTCTAGTAGCAATGGCATGTGCATCAGAGGTGATTCACTTTGCTGGATCATGATACCACCAGTGCGAAGCGCTGCTAAGCAGCTCTTGTAGAATGCGTGGTTGAATAAACCTTCACCAGGGCCAACAGGATCGGTGCCATCAACGATGATAACGTCGATAGACTCTGCTTCGGCTTCACGCATATATTTGATGCCATCATCAAACATCACAGTTGCGCGAGGATCGTTATTAGACTCACAAAGCTCAGGGAAGTATTTCAAAGACATTTGCGTCACAACTTCGTCGATATCAATCTGAGTTACTTTTTCAACGCCAGGGTGCTTTAATACTTCACGCAATGTGCCACAGTCGCCGCCGCCAATGATCACAACATTTTTAGGTGCAGGGTGTGAGAATAGCGCTGGGTGACTCATCATTTCGTGATAGAAAAAGTTTTCACGCGTGCTCACCATAGTGCAACCGTCAATGATCATCAGGTTACCAAAATCCGTCGTTTCAAACATTTCTACTTTTTGAAATGGTGATTGGATTTCGTCTAATTTTTTGTTGACTCTAAGTGAAAAAGCGCTGCCATCGCGGTCGCTAATTTCTGTAAACCAACGGTTTGCTTCTAAGTTTGCCATGATTGTGTTCACACTTGATAAAAATTAAGGCAATTTTGCCAGTGCTTGCGCCTTTGCTCAATCAATTTTAGTCAACATTTTGTACTTTGCCTCATATTAGTCCTAATCAAGCATGGGCTATTTATCAGGTTTGTAAGCTAATGAAAACGCAACTTTAGGTCGCATTGACTAGCCTCGCGTATTAGAATGAAGCTTTATAAAGAATTAATTGAGAGCAGCAATGACTTGGGGTCTGCAAACAGCACGTTCTATCTATAACGTTACTCACTGGAGTGACGGCTATTTTGATATCAATGAACAGGGCCAGTTAGTGGCGTTTCCTGATGGTGATCGCACTAAGCCACCAATTCTTCTTCCAGAGTTAACTGAGCAATTTAAAGCGCAGGGGCTAACTTTGCCGGTTTTGGTGCGTTTTACCGACATTTTAAAACATCGTGTCGATACCTTGACTCAAGCATTTACTGCTGCACGAACTCAACGTGATTACCAAGGCCAGTACACTTGTGTTTATCCAATAAAAGTGAATCAGCAGCGCTCGGTTGTCAGCAAGTTATTGGCTCATCCAAGCGGTCTTGTTGGCCTTGAAGCCGGTTCTAAGCCTGAGTTGATGGCAATTTTGGGTGTGGCACACCAACCTATTACCATTGTCTGTAACGGTTACAAAGACAGTGAGTTCTTGCGTTTAGCTTGCATCGGTCAAGCGATGGGCCATCAAGTAAACATAGTCGTTGAAAAGCTCTCTGAACTGGATACCTTATTACAGGAAATCGACGATTTAGGCATTGAACCGTCGATTGGTATTCGTATTCGTCTTAATTCAGTTGGTAAAGGCAAATGGCAAAATACTGGTGGTGAAAAAGGCAAGTTTGGTCTTACTGCTAGCCAAGTGCTGCAAGCGGTTGAGCTACTTAAGTCGCATAATCGTTTGCACTTAATGCAGTTGGTACACTTCCATATCGGCTCGCAAGTTGCCAATATTCGCGATATTCAACGTGCGCTTAAAGAATGTGCGCGTCACTATGCTGAGCTATACCAACTAGGTGTTCCGCTGCGTATCGTTGATGTTGGCGGTGGCCTAGGAGTGGACTACGAAGGCTCAGGTTCTCGTAGTTCATGCTCTATGAATTATACAGTGGCGGAATACGCGAAAAATGTGGTGCATGCTTTTCATGATATTGCGGAGCTCAATAGCATTCCGCATCCGGATATTATTACTGAATCTGGCCGAGCATTAACTGCCCATCACGCGATGCTGATCACGGATGTGATCGACGTAGAAAAAGCGCCAAATCAAGTCGAACCGGTGCAACCACAAGATACCAGCCCACTAGTATTACAAGAGTTATGGCATTCGTTGTCACAATTAACCCCTCGCATGGCCTTAGAAACTTATCATGACGCTATGCACTTGTTCAGCGATGCACACGACCAATACGTGCATGGTTTGATCAGCATGCAAGAGTGGGCGCAGCTTGAACAGCTTTACTTCACGACACTTCATAAAGTGCGTGAGTGCTTAAATGAGAATGCGAGAGCACACCGAGAAGTATTAGACGACCTCAATGAAAAGCTGGCTGATAAACTGTTTGTGAACTTCTCGTTGTTCCAATCACTGCCGGATGTGTGGGGTATTGACCAGCTATTTCCGGTGATGCCTATCGACAAGCTCAATCAACCGTTGACGCAAAGGGCGATTATTCAGGACATTACCTGTGATTCTGATGGTCAAATCAACAGTTATGTTGAGGGTGCGGGTATTGAGTCAAGTCTACCCATTCCAGAGTATGTGCCGGGAGAGCAATATCACGTTGCGATGTTCTTGGTGGGGGCCTATCAAGAAATATTGGGTGATTTACATAACTTATTTGGTGACACAGACTCAGTACACGTTGAGCTTTGTGATGAGGGTTATAAACTCACTAATGCAATCAAGGGCGACAGTGTTGAAGATGTACTGCGCTTTGTTCATTATGACAAAGTGGTGCTATCTGAGAACTACGCACAGCAAGTCGCGGCCTTGTCGTTGCCAGAGTCAATTAAAGCTCAGTATCTACAAGAGTTAAACGCTGGACTTGAAGGTTATACTTACTTCGAAGATTGATTTTCAAATAGTGAAATGGAATAAATTATAGCCGACCAACTGGTCGGCTTAATTGTGTGTGATTTTCAAGGTATGATACAGCTCTGCCGTAAAACACGATGAGGGAATGAATGTCGTTTATTCGTAAAGTGATCAGCATCTTGCTGTATGCCGTTAACACTATATTTTGGTTTATACCGATCTTTATTTGTGGCTTGATTAAGCTCCTGCCCATCCCACCATTGCAAAAAGCCATGAGCTATATTGCTAAAGCGTGCGCGAGTAACTGGGTCGCGTGTAATTCAGTGAGCCAAAACCTCATTGCGCCGTATACGCTCAATGTTAGCGGATTGGATGAGCTAAAACGCAAAGACTGGTACTTGGTTATCGCTAATCACCAAAGTTGGGTGGATATCTTAGTGTTGCAGCGAGTGCTTCATGGCAAAATCCCGTTTTTGAATTTCTTTTTGAAAAAAGAGCTGCTGTACGTACCCGTGCTAGGCCTTGCTTGGTGGGCGCTCGATTTTCCTTTTATGACGCGAACCAGCAAGTCGCAATTAAAGAAAAACCCTAAATTGCGTGGTAAAGACATAGAAACGACGCGAAAAGCATGCGAAAAGTTTAAAACAATGCCAGTGAGTATTGTAAACTTCGTTGAGGGTACGCGTTACACCGAATCCAAGCATAGTAAGCAGAAAAGCCCATTCACACACCTGCTTAAACCAAAAGCGGGAGGCATCGCATTTGTGATGCAGGCCATGGGTGAGCAAATCAGCAAAGTGGTGAATGTCACCATCCATTATCCCGGTGGTGTACCAACTTTTGCAGACTTTATCGCTGGTAAAGTGAAGTCAGTAGATGTTCAGGTGGAAGTAATGCCGGTCAGTGCAAACTTGGTCGGCGACTACACGAATGATCCCGAATTTAGAGTGCGTTTCCAATCCGAATTAAACGCCTTGTGGCAAGCCAAAGATGCACAACTTGTGGAGCTTGCCGATAAAAAGTAGTAGAAGGATGTTGTGATGTTAAAACAAATACTACCTAAGTGGTTTCTCGGGCTATCGGCCAGTGTGTGGCTGCTGGTGAATACCTTTGTGTGTGGTTTATTGGTGCTATTGTTTGGCATCATAAAATTGCTTGTGCCAGTTAAGTTTATCTCTACAGCACTGCACTTTTTTTACGGTATGTGGTGTAAAGGCAACTATCTAGGTTTGCGCATCGCGTGCGACAAAATACAAGTGAGCTTGCCAAAAGAATTACACGCTCAAGGGTGGTATTTGTTAATTTCCAATCATCTTAGCTGGCTTGATATCGTTGTGCTTAGTGCCATGGAGGTACTACCTGCACCTAAATTTTTCCTAAAAGATGAATTAAAGTACGTGCCTTTCATTGGTACTGGTGCATGGGCGATGGGCATGCCATTTATGAAACGTGCGAGTAAAGCGCAGATCGCCAAAAACCCTAAGCTTAAAGGGATGGATGTAGAGCGTACCAAAGCCAGTTGTCGCAATTTTCGTGATCATCCCACAACGGTAATTAATTTTGTGGAAGGTACTCGTCATACTAAAGCCAAACATGCGCATCAAAATAGCCCGTTCAAGCATCTGCTCAAACCAAAGGCGGGTGGTGTAGCGTTTGCCCTAGAAGTGTTATCTGAGCAACTTGACGGCATGCTCAACGCGACTTTGGCTTATGAGTTAGAGGGTGAGCATATTTGCCGTGCATTTACGCTTGGACGCTTGGATGCAATTGATGTAAAAATAGACTACATTGCGATGGAGAAAGTGCCACTTGGTAACTATCAAGCCGATAAAGCTTATCGTGTACAGTTTCAATCTTTTATGAATGAAGTTTGGCAACGCAAAGATAGCCAACTCGAAACGCATTGGCTGCATTCGACTGAGCCAAATGACACGCTCAATGAGGAGCTAAAACAGCTATGAAGTTTGATCACCTTCATGATGTCGTTCAACCGTGGTTAAAAGAGTTACCGCAAGGCACTGTGATCAGTGCGTTATTCACCAACGGTGTCGCGGTTGTTGGGTTATTGTTTTTATATTGGGTGATCCGCCGTTTAGTGCTACCCAATGTAGAAAACCTCGCGCGCCATATTTCACCGCGTAAAATTGGTCACCTTGCCCCTCAGTTAAGTAAATTTAGCGGCCGCTTTGCCTTTGTATTGTGTTTACTGGTCTTTTCCGCCTACCACGAGCGTCTATTTGTCGCGCCAGCTTGGGTGTTTATCGTGATGGAAACACTGGTGTACGTTATGTTGGTGGTGGCATCTGGGTTTTTATTTAGCAGTTTAGTCAATTTAGGTAATGGCGTTTATAACCTCTTTCCATTCGCCAAAGAAGTGCCGATCCAAGGGATTATTCAAGTAATTAAGTTACTGATATTTATAGTTTGTTCTATATTGGTGGTCAGTATCTTGGTGGATAAATCACCGACTTATATTCTTTCTGGTTTTGGTGCTATCGCGGCAGTCATTATTTTGGTATTTAAAGATACGATTTTGGGATTGGTTGCGAGTATTCAAATAGCAGCCAATCGACTGGTAACCACTGGTGACTGGATCCAAGTTGACGCATTTGGTGCAGACGGCGAGGTGATAGATCTGGGTTTAAATACCGTTAGGGTACGTAACTGGGATAACACCGTCACCACCATACCAACTTATATGTTGATCTCTGATTCATTTAAAAACTGGCGTGCCATGCAAGAGTCAGCAGGACGTCGCATAAAACGCGCCATTCATATTGATTTTACTAGCATTGAGTCGTTGGCTGAGCAAAAGCGAGCGTTGCTAACCGAGCAATATCCACTACTGGAAAAGCTTGACGATGTACCAAGCGATATCACCAATTTAGGCTTATTTAGACGCTATGCAGAGGCCTACTTGAAGCAGCATGATGCCATTAATCAAGATTGTTTATGTATGGTCAGGGAGCTTGCCCCCACGCAGCATGGTTTGCCTCTGGAGTTTTACTGTTTTAGTCGCGATAAACGCTGGGTGTTTTATGAGCATCTACAAGCCGATATTTTGGACTACATGCTAAGCGTAATGCCAGCATTTGGGTTACGTCCATACCAAAGTGTGAGTGACTACTTTGGCGCACACCGCGTGAAAGTGCGCGCCGGTAGTAAACCTGACGCAACTGTAGAATAATCACCAAGGCCACAGAAAGGTGGCCTACACACTTCCAGCGATAACCCCAAACACCATAAAGGCAATAAGCAATTGCCATATCGCGGGCTTTAGCCATTTAAGTGCTGCAAAACCTAATATCACCGCGATGATATCGAGCAAACTATGCACCGCAGAAAGCCAAATTGGTTGATAAAACGCAGCGGCTAAAATTCCCACAACACCGGCATTTAAGGCCGCGCTGATGCTTGCAAACCTTGGCAATGCAATAAGTGATTGCCACTGTTGGTTAAACGCCCACATTAACAGTAGGCCCGGCAAGAAAATAGCGAGCGTTGCAATTGCTGCGCCCAAAATGGGATGGGTATTATCGACAACGGCGCCTAAAAAGCTTGCGATGGTAAACATCGGCCCTGGAATGGCTTGCGCGGCAGCATAAGCTGTTAAGAAGGTTTCTTGCGCGACTCCCTCAACACTAGTTTGTAGTAGCGGCAGCACGACGTGACCGCCGCCAAAAACTAAAGCACCTGCCTGATAAAACTCGGCAAATAGTTGATTTGGTAGCGCGGCAAAGGTTAACGCAAATAGGCCAATAAAGAGCGCAAATACAGACCAGTTGATTTGACTTTTTGATTGACTCGGTTTACTTGGCGCATTGCTGAATGAGTAAAAGTAACCCGCGATGACAAGCGTCATAAGTACACCCAATTGCGCGCTTAAATTCGGCAGCATCAACAGCGTGAATGTGGCGAAAAATGCGACGAATTTGAGTGCTGTGGTTTTACAAAAGCTTTTCGCCATACTCATTACCGCATCGGCAACGATGACAACGGCAAACAATTTCAACCCATCGATGACATTCAACGCAGTGCCCGAAAGCTGCTCAGTGGTTAATGCCAGCATGATCATGAGCAAAAAAGACGGTAGCGTAAACCCTAAGAAGGCGGCGATCCCTCCTAGTATTCCAGCTTTTTCTAAACCAATCGCGAATCCAACTTGACTAGACCCCGGTCCTGGCAGTATTTGTGACAGACTGATCATACTGGCATAGCGCTCGTTACTCAGCCATTTTAAGTTATCGACAAAGTGTTTTTTAAAGAACCCAAGGTGGGCTGCAGGTCCTCCAAAGCTCGTACATCCTAATAACAAAAACTGGTAAAATATTTTCAGAAACATAGTGTACCTTGTGATATTGTTAACCTTATATCTTCACAATTTTATATGACATATTTATGACTTTTGGCGCGAGTGCGCCTCAGTTGGATAAGTATTATGCGAATGACTTTTTTATCGCCGTGTTTACTTTTTTTGTTGGCGAACTTCTCTTGTTTTGCTCAGCAAATTAATGTCGCTGTTGATCACGCGCCACCGTATAGCATTATTGAAGACAATGGTGAAGTGCAAGGTTTAATCTTAGATATATTGGCAACGGTGCAGGCTCAGGCTAGTGTTGATTATCAAATAAATGCCGTTCCCTGTCCTTTCTCTCGCTGTATGCGGATGATAGCGCAAGGTGAGGTAGACGTCATGGGTGGCTTGATCCGTACGCCTCAACGAGAAAAGTTAATCAACTTTGTCGAACCCGCCTACATGGCGCTGACATCTTCGTTTGTGTTCTATGCTAAGCAAGACAGCGATATTCGGGTGGAACAATATACGGATCTTTATACCAAGCGGATTGCGGTGATGCGTGGCGGCGTTTTTTACCCTCGCTTTGATGAAGACCGTCAACTCAATAAAGTCCCTGTGTTTAGTGAGCAAGTGGCGTTTGATTTATTGCTTAAAGGACGTGTTGACCTTGTGATCGCAGTTGAAGACACCGCTGAGGTGGCGATGGAAGTGCTTGGTCAGCCCATTGAAAAGTTGAAAAAAGTCTCCTATCACCACGCTCAGCCGATTTATGGCCATATGGCAATGAGCAAACGCTTCAGCGGCACCGAGCTTGCGCAAACCATTCGTTTAACGATGAAGCAATTGGCTGAGAGAAAGCAGCTTGATGCTGTGGTTGCAAAATATAAACTGCCACCAGTTTCTGAGCATATAAGCGACTTAGTCCCTGCTCATCCTTAAAAAAACCAACAAGGCTTCAGCCAGAGTTAATTATTTATTGCAACAATATAGACAATCAAGTTGAAACGAACTCAGGTGGGAAGATGATTGCAAGAAATATGTTAATTGGTGCAGCCGTTGTGGTTGCTTTGTCTGGATGTGAAATGAATAACACAGGTAAAGGTGCGGCGATTGGTGCTGCAACTGGTGCGGTGTTAGGTAAGGCTACTGGTAACCACAAAGATAAGCGTCTTGCCATTGGTGCTGCGGTTGGGGCAATTGCAGGTGCCGCAATTGGTAACTATATGGACAAGCAGGAAGCCGCTTTTAACCAAGAGCTCGCGGGCACGGGGGTTGAGGTGGTTCGTGAAGGCGATCAAATGCGCTTAGTGTTGCCATCAAACATAACCTTTGCGACAGGTAAGTCAGCTATCAGCCCTGGTTTTTACAATACGCTTCAAGGCATTGCACGTGTGATGCAGCAGTACGATAAGACATTCTTAACGATTGTCGGGCATACAGACTCTACTGGTTCAGCGAGCTTCAATCAGACTTTGTCTGAACAGCGCGCGAATAGCGTAAAGCAGTATTTATTATCACAGCAGGTACTTCCTGCGCGATTATACGCAGAGGGCATGGGTGAGTCTCAGCCAATCGCGAGCAATGATACTGAGCAAGGTAAGGCACAAAACCGCCGAGTAGAAATAAAAATTATTCCAAACCGCGCATAAGAAAAGTGCAAGGAGTGCTCTGCACAGCACTCCTTTTTTATAAAGTGTCACACACCACTTCAGCTTTGCAGGTAATTACGCTGACATTGGTGTAACCGATACGTGTTAGTTGCTCTGCGGCAAAAATAGCACGGCCACCAGCAGCACAGTGTAAATAAATTGGCCTGTCTGCGTCTTTTTCCAGCTCTGGAAGCTTAAACTCTAGCAATCCTCTTGGGATATTTACCGCGCCGTTGGCTGCCTTTTGACTATGTTCAGCCGGCTCTCTCACGTCGATAACCAGACCATTGTTTTGTGCAATCTCTGATTTTGCTTGTACCGCGTCAATGCAGCGTTGATTAGGCTTTACTGTCTTTAATACATCTTGGGCAGATATCAGCATATATAGCTCCTTATTGGGTTATCGGTTTCATTATGACTCACCTTTCCTGAATGCCAAGTTTCTTCAATATAACGATCATAGGGCACCAGTTAGTAAAAGCAGACTGCACTAAATTGACACAAATAAACACGCTAAACCAAACCCAATGTGGGTTGACAAAATGTGTGAGCAGTAAAGAAATGGCAAACATAACACCAGCGATTAATCTAAGTAGAGGATGTAAGGTCATAATGAGTGTCACCTTTAATATTAGATATTTCTAATATTAGACATTGCTAATGTTTGTGTCTATACTTTAAGCGCATTTATTTTTTGGGAGTCAACATGGAACTGCAGCAAATGGCGCAAAATGCCGAACAGGCAGAAGCCTTGTTAAAGCTTATGGCGAATAAAAATCGCTTGATGATTTTGTGTGCATTGCAAAAGCAAGAGCTCAGTGTTAGCCAGCTTAATGAAATGGTGCCGTTAGCGCAGTCTGCCTTATCACAACATTTAGCCAGCATGAGAAAGGCACAAATCGTGGCGACTAGGCGTGAGGGGGCGACGATTTATTATCATGTTAAAGATAGCCGAGTCGCTGTACTACTCGATAGTTTATATCAGCTGTTCTGCGCCTCAAGTGCAGAGTAACTAGGAACGAATGAGATGCAAAAGTTAGATGGTGTCATTCGGTATGCTCTACAAGGCAGCTTGCCAACGATTATCTTCTTGTGCGCTGTGGTACTTGGATTATTTGCATTGCAAATGACACCACGAGAGGAAGAACCACAAATAGTGGTGCCTATGTTGGATATTCATGTGTCGGTACCAAATACTGCCTCACCAGAAGTAGCACGATTGGTCACCACTCCACTTGAAAAGTTACTGCTGCAAATTCCAGGCGTTGAACACGTCTATTCTACGACCCAAACCGGCGGCACGGTTGTTACTTTAAGATTTCATGTGGGTGAAGACAGAGAGAAAGCCATTCTCAACACCTACACTAAACTGTATGCCAACCAGCATACTATGCCGGGAATTGTCACTCAGTGGCAGATCCGTCCAATAGAAGTCGATGACGTTCCAATTTTGATGCTTGGACTGACAAGTTCCAAGCCGCAACTATATGATGACTACGCGCTAACGCGCTTTGCACAAGAGCTAGCTATCCAGTTACAGAGCATCGCAGACACCAGCGAGGTTTCAGTTATTACCGGGCGCACGAGAGCACTTAGGGTTGAGTTGAACTTAGCTGCGCTTGCTGCACATCAAACAACACCAATGGATGTTTTAGGTGCTATCCAAAGTAGTAATCTAGTGACACGAGTCGGGCAAGTGACGGCAGGCAGTAACACGATTGCCTTTGAATCTGGTGATGTCCTTCGTAATAAGTCGGTACTTGAAGGTCTCACGGTGAATGTAATCAATGGCCGTGCCATTGTTTTAAAAGAAGTTGCTCAGGTTATTGATGGTCCTAGTGAACCCGATAGCTATCAGTGGTTAGCAAGCAGCGACAGTCAGGCTGATGCACCATTAGTGACGATTGGCGTGGCGAAGCAAAAGGGAAGTAATGCGGTAACGGTTGCAGAGCAAAGTTTAGCGCTTGTAACCCAGCTACAACAGGAGATCCTTCCCGCTGAGGTATCGGTAAAAGTACTAAGAAACTATGGCGAGACGGCCAATGACAAAGTCAATAATCTTACCTCTAGCTTGGCCTTTGCGGTATTTACCGTTGTGATATTTGTCGGTGTATTTTTAGGTTGGCGGCCTGCCATCGTTGTTGGTCTTGCAGTGCCAATTTGCTATGGCATTACACTTGGGTTGGACTTTGCGTTTGGTTACACCATTAATCGGGTCACCTTGTTTGCGCTTATTTTGTCGCTGGGATTGTTAGTCGATGACCCAATCACTGGGATCGATAATATTAGCCGCTTTATTCATCGCGGCGCGGCAGCTGACACAGATCATAACATTGTCGCTGCTATGGTCGAGATCAAATCTGCGCTTTTGATGTCAACGTTAACTATCATCATGGCGTTTATTCCATTGGCATTTATTACTGGCATGATGGGCCCATATATGGCACCCATGGCATTTAACGTCCCCATTAGTGTCATTGCCTCGACGTTAGTGGCTTTTTTAGTGACGCCTTGGCTGTCTAAAAAGTTACTCAAAGCGGATACAAAAACAAGTGAAGTCGCGCCTCAAGACTCGTACTACAGCAAAATCATGCTGCCAATTTTACAAAACCCCCGCAAAGCCAAGTGGTTATTATGGGGCGTGTTAGGGTTATTTGTTGCGAGTGTGAGCCTCCCTATTTTTAGAGCCGTACCACTGAAATTGCTGCCGTTTGACAATAAAAGTGAAATCCAAGTACTGATAGATATGCCCGAGGGAACCAGCCTTGAGCAAACGGCCGCAATGACGAGGCAAGTACAGCAAATCGTTTGGTCAGAAGCTGAAGTGACCGACATCGCCGCTTTTGTCGGTAAGCCTTCCAGTATGGATTTTAATGGTATGGTGCGAGGCTATTATCGTCGTAGTGGTACGCATCTTGCCGAACTTAGAGTTTTACTGGTGGATAAGCGTGAACGCGAACATCAATCTCACGCCATCGTCATGCGACTGCGTGAAAAGCTTCAGCCTTTTAACCAAACTTTGACGCAAGTAAAAGTGGTGGAAGTGCCACCGGGACCTCCGGTATTAAGTACACTCGTTGCTGAGGTTTATGCAGATCCGTTTGTTGCTCGTGATACGCAAGAGCAAGCAGCCCAGAGGTTAGCGCATCGTTTAAGGCAGGAGCCACATGTGGTTGAGGTTGACACCTCAATGGTTTCGCCAACATGGTTAAAGCGGTTTGTAGTTGATAAACAAAAGGCCGCGTTATCAGGTGTGGCCACAGAGGATATTAATCAATCTTTAGTGGTTGCAAGCAGCGGCATGTCAGCAGGCTTTTTATATACTCAAGGTGAGGTCGCAACGGTGCCCATCGAGTTAGGTGTGAGTTACGCGCAGCGTAATCAATGGCAAAACGTATTGGCGATGCAAGTTCGTGGTCGTCAGGAGTTGGCTAAAACCACTCAAGAATATGGTTTAGAGCAGGCTGCGAGGCCCCTTGTAGCGATTGGTGAACTGGGCGAATTAACATCTATCCCTACGGCTCCCGTGATCCTTCGAAAAGACCTACAAGAAGTGATTTATGTGTTTGCGGAGCTAAATGGCCGTACCCCAGCTGAGGTGATTGCCGATGTGGTTGCGGATGAAAACCAACAGGTAACGCCGAGCAATTGGACGTCTCGTACCTTTTTACACAGTGGCGGTGGAGTCACTTGGTCGATGTTAGAAGGAACCCACTATACCTTTAAAGGCGAAGGTGAGTGGCGCATTACCATAGATGTATTTAGGGATATGGGGATCGCATTTGCATTTGCACTGGTGGCGATATTTATCATCCTGCGGATACAAACGGCATCTAGTAGCTTATCACTTATCATTATGTCGGCTATTCCACTCACTATGATAGGGATTATGCCGGGCTTTTGGTTGCTCAATCAATTTGGTGAGCGTGTGATTGCAGGTGCGCCAGAGCCTGTGTTATTTACAGCGACCGCGATGATAGGGATGATAGCGCTGGCCGGAATCGTGGTGAGAAATTCCCTGATTTTGGTGGAGTTTATTAATCAGTCTCGTGCGGCTGGTATGGCACTTATCGACGCATTGATTGCGGCGGGAAGTGTAAGAATGCGACCGGTATTACTTACTGCAGGCACGACGTTATTAGGCAACTTGGTGATTATCTTAGATCCCGTTTTTAGTGGCCTCGCCCTTGCTATTATCTTCGGGATCATTGCTTCAACGTTATTTTCACTGCTGGTCGTGCCTATCGTTTACTACTTAGTATTCAAATCATCATCGACACCTAATCAATCTCTTAATGCCTTATCAGTTCAGGAGTCTTCTCATGTCTCGTAATAAAATCGCTATTCCTGTTCTTGCTATTTTTTGCCTATTATTGATGGTCGTATGGCTTGCTGGTGGATTCCAAAATAAGCTAGCTCCTGGTAATAAGTCTGAACTTCCAGCCTATCAAGGCGCACGTTATACCGTGCAAAAGTCGCTGATTGCGATGATTGAACAAGTGCCTGCGAGCGTAGTCGCAAAAGAAAATACGTTAGTGTCCAGTCGGTTATTGGCGGAGCTTAAAACGCTTAACGTCAGAGCTGGTGATAAAGTCACTGCGGGACAGCTGATAGCAACACTCGATGATGCCGAGCTTAAAGCAGAGCTGCAAAGAGTGGCGGCGCAGCAAGCGGCGAATTCAGCCAAGCTAGATCAAGCAACTAAGCAGTTAGTACGCAATAAATCTCTTAATGGAAAAGGGCTTATTGCGATTAACCAAGTGGATGAGTGGCAAGCCACAGTGAACGAGTTACAAGCGCAAGATAAGGCATTGCAAGAGGCGTATCGCAGTGCAGAAGTCGCGCTGGGTTACACGCAAATCACAGCCCCTATTTCGGGTAAAGTGGTAGCGCGCTTACAAGAGCCGGGCAGCATGGTTAGCCCCGGTGGCGCCATTATTTCGCTATTCAATCCGTTACAATTGCAGATTGAAGCGCCAATTCGCGAGAGCCAAGTTAAGTATATTCAGTTAGGAAGCGAGATTAAGGTGCGCATACCTGCGCTAGACATAAGCCAAACCGCACGTGTGTCGGAAATGGTGCCAATTGCCGACAGCCAAGCGCGCAGCTTTATTATTAAATTGGATATGCCTTTGCTGAAAAATGTGGTGCCTGGCATGTACGCGCTGGTTGAGCTTGTGCTTGGCGAGCAGGCGGTTATCCAAATTCCAACGAATATGATCAGCAAGTATGGTCAATTGGCGATGGTTGAAGTAATAGAAAGTGGCCAGCTTCACAAACGCTATCTCAGGTTGGGCGAAGAGACTGGTAATAAAACGATTGTTATCAGTGGCCTAAACGAAGGCGATCAGCTAGCTGTACAGCGATAGTTAGCTGATCCAAACTTTTAAATAAACGAAGCGATTTCGGCGAGTGATTTTTTCACTGTTGCGTGCTCTGGAATAGTTGCATCTTCACTTGGATAGCCCGCAATCAATAACATATAAGGACGTTCGTTATCTTTATCTCTGCCGCACAACTCGCTTAAAAAGCTCATAGGTTTAGGAGTATGGGTCAGTGTGGCTAGTCCTGCATTATGCAGGGCTTGGATAAGAAACCCAGTAGCTATCCCAACCGATTCATGGACATAGTAGTTGGTATTTTTGTCTTCCGCGTGGATCCCACCTTTTTTCTGACTAAAAATAGCGATAAGCCAGGGTGCATGTTCTAAGTAGGGCTTTTGTGCATCTGTGCCCAAAGGTTTTAACGCGTCCAACCACTCATCTCCGGCACGGCCTTGGTAAAACGAGCGCTCGAGGTCTTCGGCTGCAGCTCGGATCTGCTTTTTCTTTTCTGCGCTGCCAATCGCTACGAAATGCCATGGCTGATGATTTGCACCACTGGGGGCTGTGCCCGCTGCTTTGATACAGGTTTCGATGATTTCTTGCGGTACTGAGCGGTCGCTAAAAGCACGGATGCTATGACGTCTCTTACTGTTTTCCAAGAATGCTTCCGCGCGACTTAGCATTTCTTCGTGAGGGTATTCAATAAAATCCGTCAGTGGGTGGTTGGCGTGATCTTGCATGTTAGTTTTCCTTGGGTTTTGTAAACTAAGAACGTTTCTTAGTGTTTCAGTGTTTACTTTTATTTGCAATTGATATGTTTATGTTAATTGTCACTAACCTAGGTAAATGTTATAAAAAGGACAATAATAAAAATCCGGAAAGGAAATAAAAATGCTCGAAATATCAGGACTTTCAAAAACCTATGATAATGGTGTTCATGCTTTGAGAGGTGTAAACCTGACTATTCCAAAGGGAATGTTTGGGTTACTCGGACCCAATGGCGCTGGAAAATCATCGTTGATGCGCACGATTGCTACATTACAGTCGGCGGATGCTGGCACCATACAGTTCGATGGTGTGAATGTCTTAAAAGAGCCCAAAGCTCTCCGTGCTCGTCTAGGCTATCTGCCGCAAGATTTCGGTGTTTACCAACGTGTTAGTGCGTATGATTTATTGGATCATATGGCAATTTTAAAAGGGTTGAATAATAAAAAAGAACGTAAAGAAGCCGTGGACGGATTGCTCGCACAAACTAACTTATATGATCACCGTAAAAATGCGGTAAGCGGATTTTCTGGAGGTATGCGTCAACGCTTTGGTATTGCACAGGCACTGCTTGGCGACCCTGATTTACTCATTGTGGATGAACCGACGGCGGGACTAGACCCAGAAGAACGTAATCGTTTTCACAACCTACTCGTTGGCTTAGGTGAGAGTAAAGTAGTTATCTTATCGACGCATATCGTGGAGGATGTATCTGAGCTATGTCCGAATATGGCCGTACTGGCGAGCGGACAAATTTTACTTGAAGGTAATCCAATTGCGCTCACCGAGCAGCTACAGGGGAAAATCTGGCGTAAGTCGGTCACACTTGCAGAAGCGAAAGAAGTAGAGCAAAACTTACCGGTTATTTCTAAGCGATTATTTGCGGGACAGACCTTACTTAACGTATTTGCAGATCAAGCACCTGAAGGTTTTGAAGCGGTACCTGCCGATTTAGAGGACGTCTATTTTTCTACTCTGCATACTCATCGAAATAATCAAGCAGCGTAAGGAGTAGGCAGATGCTATTTAAAATGATGCGTTTTGAGCTGCGGTATTTTGTCCGTCAGCCTTCCTTTTATGTGACTTCTCTGATTCTATTTTTGCTCACCTTTTTTGCCTCAGTTTCGGACTCGGTACAGATTGGTGGTGGCAGTAACGTCAATGTAAACTCGCCCTTTGCCATCTTACAAACCGTTGCCATCATGACCATTTTTTCCATCTTTTTGGTGGTTAACTTTGTTGGTAGTGCGGTGATAAGAGACGATCAAAGTAAGTTCAGTGAACTTATTTTGAGTAAGCCCTTGCACTTAGCGCAATATCGATTGGGTCGTTTTCTCGGTGCATATCTTGTCACCTTGTTAGTATTTTCAATGTGTTTAGTGGGGATCTGGGTAGGTTCTGGTATCGGCGGATTAGTCGGTTGGTTGGATACCGAACTGATTGGGCCTAATAAACTCAACTATTACCTAACGCCACTATTTGTCATCGCGGCCCCGTCACTGTTTTTTATGGCGAGCCTATTTGCGCTGGTGGCGCAAAAATTTAGAACCATGATAGCAATGTACTTAGTTGCTGTGGGTTTGTTTGTGACTTATCTTGTGGCAAATAGTATTTTTTCAGATATTGAATACCGTACTATTGCTGCGTATGTAGACATGTTTGGCCTATCAGCTATTTCGGCGCAATCAGAATATTGGACCATTGCAGATCGCAATACGTCAGTCATAAGCCTGGTTGATGAACTGCTCTATAACCGCTTAATTTGGATGTCAGTTGCACTGCTCAGTTTAGGTGCTTTAGCCTTAAATACTTCTCATTATTTACCGCAAAAACAAAAAACCAAGAGTAAAGCCAAAGAAGATGGTAGCCAGGCGTCGGCATTGCTGAATCGTTTTGATTTTAAAGCGAGCGTAGGTAGTAGTTGGGTGCACTTTTGCACCAGAACCACTTTTGAAGTAAAGCAAGTGCTTAAAAGCTATCCATTCTTAGTGTTATTAATTTTGGCGGTGGCAACCTTAATACCTGCATTGGTTGGCTCATTTAATTGGTATGGCACAGAAGTATGGCCAGTGACCTTTAGAATGGTGGAGCTTATCCACGGCAGCTTCTGGCAATTGTTGGTCATTGTGTTGGTGTATTACAGCGCTGAGCTGGTATGGCATGACCGTGATTCGCGAATGGGAGATATTGTTGACTCTTATCCTGTTGCAAACTGGGTATTTTGGGGCTCTAAATATATCGCTCTAGTTGCGGTGATGACGCTGCTATGTGTATTTGGTAGCTTGATAACCATTAGCTATCAATTATTGTCGGGTGTGACACAGATAGATCTCGCCCAGTATATTGTGCGCTTGGGATATTTATATGTGTTAGGTTTTGCCTTCCAAACCACCTTAGCATTTTTGATACAGGTGATGAGTCCAAGCAAATATATGGGTATGGGAATATATGTCGTTTACTTCATTATTTCGATAGTCCTGAGCAACTTTGGCTTTGAGCACAATATGTACCACTTAGGTGAAACTTCCTCAGTGCCGTACTCAGATATTAATGGTTATGGTCATTTCCTTAGTGCGGCACATTGGTACAATTTGTACTGGTTTGGTTTTAGCATGATGTTAGCGACACTAAGCTATGCACTTTGGCCTCGTGGTGCGGGGCAAACGCTGAAAGCACGCATTGCACTGATGGGCTATCAGTTAGGTAATGCAGGTAAAGCATTATTAGCTTGTGGTGCTTTAATATTCGTGGGTAGTGGCAGCTACATTTACTACAACACGCAAGTGGTCAATGAGTTTATTACGCAAGATGAAGCTGAAGATATCGCAGAGCAATATGAGCAACAATTTGCCCAGTATCGAGATGACCCTGTACCAGTCACGTTAGATGTACAGCTCAATGCTGAGATATTTCCAAAGACACGTCGTATTGAAGCGCAAGTAAAGCTGTTGGTTGAAAACCGCTCAGATAAAGAGATTACTCGCTTCTTGGTCAATAAACCTGATCATACTTTAGCGTGGCAAGTGGAAATGGCTGGCGCTACGCTTGGTGAAGAGGATAAAACCTTTAAGCACGCTTGGCTTGAGCTTTCACAACCAATGACACCGGGTGAGCAGCGTGAAATTACGATGTCAGTTGTACGGCAAACGCTTGGCTTTGTAGATAGAGGCAATGATGAAACCTTAGTGAATAATGGTACCTTCATCGATAACACGACCTTGTTCCCGACATTTGGTTATAGCATCTATAAGCAAATTCAAGACAAAAGTGAGCGTCGTCAGCGCGGCCTTGAACCACTAAAACGTGGTAATAAGATTGAAGAAACACACTATCATCATGAACCATTATTTGCGGAAAATTTCGTCACATTCGCCGCAACGGTGACGACGGATGAATCGCAAGTTGCGATGGTGCCAGGCTATTTGCAATCGAAACACAGCAAGGACGGCCGCACGACCTATGTCTATGAAATGGATGCTCCAATGCTGCACTTCTATAACATCTTGTCGATGGATCTTGAGGTGAAACAGGAAGAATACAAAGGCATTGCGCTCGAGGTTTACTACCATAAAGATCATGCTTGGAATGTAGACACCATGCTGCAGTCGACTAAAGACTCTATTGATTATTTCACTCGAGAGTTTGGGCCTTACCAACATAAGCAAATGCGTATAATTGAGTTTCCTCGTTACCGAGACTTTGCGCAAAGTTTTGCCAATACAGTGCCGTACTCGGAAAATATTGGATTTTTAACGGACACCCGTAATACTGACAATATCAATGTACCTTACTATGTGACGTCACATGAGCTGGCACACCAGTGGTGGGCGCATCAGGTGATTGGTGCTAATGTGGAGGGGTCAAATATCCTGTCGGAAATGTTGTCGCAGTATTCTGCCATTATGGTGATGAAAGAAAAGTACGGCGAGCATAATCTCCGTAAATTCTTGAAGTATGAACTAGACACCTATTTAAGTGGACGAGGTTCTGATCCGTATGAAGAGCGGGCGTTATCCAGAACAATCGGTCAGCAATATATTCACTACAATAAAGGCTCTGTTGTGATGTTAGCGCTGCACGATTTACTTGGAGAAACGCGACTCAATAGCGCATTAAGAAGCTTCTTAAATGACTATCGTTTTAGAACAGATATCTACCCAACGACACTCGACTTTTTGACTTACTTGAAAGCGGGGGCTTCAGAGCAAGAACAGGTATTTATCGAAGATCAATTCAATGCGATTACGTTGTATGAGCTTAAGCTTGCGGGTGTTGAAGTGCAAGAAGCGACGCAAGCGGGAGAGCTACATACGGTGACCTTAACGGTTGAGGCGGCGAAAAAGCATGCAGATGGTGAAGGTAACGAAGAAGAAATCCCGCTTAATCAAGAGATTGATATAGCTTTATTCTCTGCTGATCCTAACAACATTCAAAGTGACGAAACGCTGTTATATCTACAAAAGCACGCGATCACATCGGGTGAAAATAAGATTGAGTTGAAAGTAACAGAGTTACCGAAATTTGCGGGAGTTGATCCGTTTGTAAAACTGATTGATAAGAAAACCGCCGATAACATCAAGGCACTCTAATCGATACATGGTAGGAGAGGGCTTTTTCGAAAGCCCTCATTTGTTTTTAAAGGAAAGTTATGCCAGATTTATTGCAAGTAACAGGAGTGTCGAAGCAATATGTTTCGGTAAAAGCAGTAGACAATCTAAGTCTTAGCGTTAAACAAGGTGAGATCTTTGCATTACTGGGTCCCAATGGTGCGGGTAAATCATCCCTTGTGAGAATGTTGGTTGGATTTACCTATCCAGATAGCGGCACAATCGCTGTGAATATTGATGGGCAAGCATATCAATCAATCCCCCATCAAAGTTTAGGTTATCTCCCTGAAGATCGAGGGCTGTACGCTGAAAAAACTGTGCAGCAGAATTTGCTCTATTTTGCCAAGCTACGCGGTGTTGAGAAAAACGCAGCGCTAGCACAGATTGAGTCTTGGCTAACGCAGTTTGACTTAAGTGATAGAGCGCATGAGCGGTTGAAATCGTTGTCAAAAGGCAATCAGCAAAAAGTACAGTTAATATCGGCAGTGTTGCACAAACCCAAGGTTGTATTGCTTGATGAGCCTTTCTCTGGTCTTGACCCCATCAACCAAGAAAAGGTGGTGGTGTTTTTAGAAGCGTTAAAAGCGCAAGGCATGACCGTTATTTTAAGCGCACATCAGATGGCGATGGTAGAAAAGCTTGCCGATCGAATGCTGTTAATGAATCACGGGCAAGCTGTGCTTTATGGCACATTAGCCGAAATAAAACAGGACGTTGGTGTTGGCATCGATATCACAGTGAGTTTCAGTGAGGCAACGAACTACGCAGCGCTCAATTTTGGTAACTACAAGGTCGCGTGTACTCAATTAAGTCAGAGTAAAATTAAGTTTGAGTTGAGTGACTCCTCAGAGCTTAATTTACTGCTCGCCGATTTGTCTAAATCAACGACTTTGCAAGGAATAGAAACCAAAACGATGGACTTGCATCAACTCTATCTTAAAGCAATCGAGTCTCATCAAGGCAAAGTGCAATCTCAGGAGCATGCCCATGTCTCATAAGCTGCAACAGATACTGCAAGTGACCAAATGGGAGTTTATGTACTTTTTTAAACTCAAGCAGGAGCTGATCGGTAAAGCAATTATGCTGGCGATAGGCTTGCTTATCTATTTTTGGCAAAGCACTTCGTTTTTTGAACCTGAGCAATATGTTATCGCAACACCGTCCGCCATGAACTTAACTCAGTTACCTGAGCCTTTGCTTCTAAAGCGAGTTGATGCTTCAAAAGCTGAACTTCTGACTCAGTTAGAACAAGAGGAAATTGACGGTATTTTGATACTTCAAGCCCAAGCGGGTGAGGCGTTACAGTTTGAACTGATTACCACAGGTAAGATGTCTTGGCAGAATGAAGTTGAGGTAGCGCTTACGCAGTTTTACAGCAACGAACTCGCACAGAGCTTTAATTTATCTGCGGCTCAGCTTGCCTTGTTACAGCAACCTGTGAGCGTTTCCAATCAATACACAAAGGATGCGGTTAAGGAGGCGCACAACCAGTCTTCGATGACCGCATTTGGCGTGATGCTATTGATGTTCATCGGTATTTTTACGTCATTTGGACAGATCTTCGTGTCTATCACCGGAGAAAAGCAGCAGCGTGTTACCGAGCAATTATATTCTTGTATGAGTGCGCAAACTTGGATTGACGGCAAAATATTTGGTCAAATGCTCCATTGTCTAAAGGCTATGTTAAGTACGTTATTTTCATTTTTGTTGGCGATGGCTTTTATACAAGTCGTTGTAAAAAACGAAGCCTTGGACTTTACGATGATAGACTTTGCAATGTTGCCTTGGTTTACCCTGTTTGCGATAGTAGGTCTTTATATGGCAACAGCCTTTATGGCAGCAATAGCCGCAGCTATTGACGATCCTAACCATAGTGGCAAGACAGGATTTATGATGATCCCTATATTGCCAATTGTTATCGCGTTTATGATTGTTGATAGTCCAAGCAGCCTTGCCGTGGATATTTTGAGTCTTTTCCCGCTTACCGCATTTGTGGTGATGCCAGTAAAAATGGCGTTAATTGAAGTACCCATTTGGCAAGTGTTATGTGCGTTGGTCAGCGCATTACTTGGTTGCTACCTTATCCGTGTCGCTGCGGGACGATTGTTTAAAGCGGGTATGGTGATGTATGGCAAGGAACCCTCAATTAAGGATATGGTGCGCTGGGTCTGTAAACCGGAATAATACAGTTTATATGATAACTTGCTAGCACAACGCTTTGGTTATGGTACGCTCCATAACCGGAGCTTATGGCAGTACAGAGAGGGTAAAATGTATCAACATATTGATAATGAAAACAATAAAATAAGTCTACCAGCGGGAAAAATCGTTTGTGTTGGTAGAAACTACGTAGCGCATGCCAAAGAGCTAGATAATCCCATTCCAAGCAGTCCGCTGTTGTTTATCAAACCAGCAACGAGCTTAGCACCATTTAATAATAAAATGATGTTGGACGCCGCACTTGGCGAACATCATTATGAGGCCGAGCTTGCACTATTAGTAGGCACCAAAATTGATGCAAAAACCCCTGCGCCTCTCAAGCATATCGCTGGAATTGGGCTGGCACTCGATTTGACATTACGAGACTTGCAAAGTGAGCTAAAAGCACAAGGGCACCCATGGGAGCGGGCAAAGGCCTATGATAATAGTTGCCCAATGACGCCTTTTGTACCATGTGATGAAAACACCTTTGCTGAGTGTATTGAATATCGTTTTTGGCAAAATGGAGAGCTTAAACAGCATGGCGATTCTAGCTTAATGATTTTTCCAATCACTGAGTTGCTAAAGGACATTGCTCGCTACTTTACGCTTCAGCCAGGAGATATTGTCTTAACAGGAACACCAAAAGGGGTGGGGAGCCTAGCGCATGGCGATGAACTTACGCTACAGCTGAAAAGCCATACTCCTTGGCATGGCAAAGTTGCGATAGATTAGATTCTCGCTTTTATGTACATCGCTGCGTAGTCTGTTACGACTGCGCAGCAATGAGCTCAGCTTCCGGTTGATTGATTGTGCTCGAGCAGCACAGCATGATAGCAACGAGTGAAATTGCGCCTAATATTATCCAGCTGATAGCCAGGCTGACGTAGCCCAACAGTAAAGCGGTTAACGCAGAGCCGAGCAAGCCGCCAAAGCGAGTGGTCAGTGACATAATTGACTCCACACTGGCTCGCACGTTATCGCTACTCAGTTGATGTTGTAGTTGCAGTTGTGCCGGTTGCGCTAGTCCCATACAAAGATAAAAGCACAGCAGGACTACAATCAGTAATGGTAGTGACGTAACCCAAGCAAGTAACAGCACAAAGGCTAATTTGGCGAAATGAGCGAACGCCATAACATACCCTAAGCGTTGACCAAATAGAGAACAGATCGGAGCGCTGATCGCAGCAGCGACGCCATTTAATACAAATCCAGCTGCCATCATTGCTGGGAATATCCACGCAATAGAGTCAACTGGTGCACTACTATAGCGCTCTGCTAGAGCAGGCCAAAACTTCTCTATGCTACTGGCAACAGGAATTGCAAAAACAATCACCAACAGCAGCCTTTGCATACCACTTTGCTTACAAGTTGCCAGCATGGTCTTAGCTTGGCTAATCAGGCCTTTCTCAACCACCTCTTGCTGAGGTCTCGTTGACTCTTTCACCACGACAAAAGTACATGCAAATACCACACACAATACCACTATCGAAACCAAGATTAAGGCTTGATACAAGTGGTTGAGCTGTTGTGTCGGGCTAGTCGCAAACGCCAAAAAGAGGGCGGCAAATAAAGCGGCGCTGGCGCCGATAAGATAGCCAATACCATACACTTTACCGAACCCTTTATTCAGTGGTTCGTCTCCTTCAAGCTTTTGATAAGTTTCAACAAACCATGCGTTGAGCGTGCCAGTTAACGATGCCTGACTTAATCCCCAACATGCCATGGCTAAGCTGACGTGCCAAAAGTCTTCACTCAACAATAAAAGTAAGTTGCATACAGCGGCAAACACCAAAGAAGCTAAAAATACTTTGCGGCGACCAATGGCATCTGCCGCAATACCACTTGGTACTTCAAACACCACGATAGTGATAGCCATGACCACCATAGCCAAGGCCACATCTTGCAATGCTAGGCCTAAGTTCAGCATGTAAGGTGTAAAAATAGGGAGCACCAGCATACTGGCAAACATAGTTAACCCAAGGTGGATGCCGTATCGTGTAGCAAATTGTGAACGAGTCATGCGCGTTGCTCCACAGTGGTTGCGGCACTATTCGTTTGCCGCATTAACGCATTAATATGTGACGCGATGATGGATAAGTCTTTAGCGTCGGTCATGATTTCATCGTGTGCACTTTCAAGCGTAATATAGTCTGCATTGGCAAGTAAATTTTCAAAACCATTTCTGTCACTTGCAAACGTCCGCTTATACAGCGCAGGTATGTCTTCCACTTGATGGATCAACCTCAGTGCCGGAAGTGGAATGGCCTCATCACTGACATGATCGGCGATAAAGAAGCTCACAGGGAAGGTAAACGCCGTCGCGGTTTGAAAGTATTGAGTAAAGTCTAAAAATGCTCGGGCGATAGGTTTAGCGTCATCGTCTTGCGAACGGATATACTCTTCTTCGGCGGCCTGACGCGCTGCTGAAGTAAGTCTTGGTAAGACGGGGTCAATCAAAAAGCAGTGGACAATTTCTCTACCCATTTCGGCCAAGTAACGCGCCACTTCCAGTGACAATGCCGCACCTTCACAAAAGCCGCCCAAGTAAAGTGGGCCAGTTGGCGATACCTCTGTGATACGCTGAGCATAATAGCGCACCATAGTATGCAAGCTGATATGTTTGCCTGTGAACAGTTTGATATTTTCTAATGCGTGAATGCGCAGGTCGGGCGCAAGTTTTTCACACAGAGGTGCAAAGCTATCAGCGGTTGCTGCTGCGGGCATGAGGTGAAGCAGAAACTCACTCTGTGGGGCATTGAAAAAACGTGAAGGAGCGAAATGCTCATGGGCAAGCGCAGCGTCAATTGCTTGATCTTCACTCATGGTGGCAAAATCAAGTCGGGTCTGATTATCAATAAATCTTGCCAGTTGCTGCACTGATAGGTGTTCAAGGATAAGTTGTGGAGTTAGCTGCCAATTACGCTTGCTTGCTGCACCACAAAAGCTTAATAAACTAATGGAGTCGGCACCTTGCTCAGTCACTGCCGTCGCACAACAAAGTGGACTCTGGCCTAAAACATCCTGCCAAATGGCTTGCACTTCCTTCTCTGTGTTGGTTTGTGGCACAACGAGTTGGTGCTGCTTTAGCTCAGGTTCTGGCAACTTAGTTTTGTCGAGTTTGCCGTTGAGCGTTAACGGTAACGCCGAAAGGACAGTGAAGCTATGTGGCATCATATAACTGGGAAGTAACTTGGTAAGCTGAGTTTTACAGTGGCTGAGTGCCGCAGCTTGATCGGCTGCGGGTTTGATGACCAAATAAGCATGCAGCAAGGTCTGAGCCTGCTGCTTTTTAGCAATAACCGCACAACTATCTATATCCGCCAGCTGATTAAGATGATGCTCAATCTCTGCCAATTCAATTCTAAAGCCTCGCACTTTGACTTGTTGATCGCCACGGTTGATATAACACAGTTGCTGTTGTGCATTCCAATACACTAAGTCGCCCGTGCGATAGTACTTTTGCATTGAGCCAAACAGATTTAGGGATACAAACTTTGCGCTGTTGAGTGTTGGGTTATTGAGGTAACGTGCAGCCACGCCATGTCCACAAACCACTAACTCGCCGGGACAGCCAAGTGGCAGTAATTCGTTATTGCGACCGACTACAGCCACTGCTCGCCCTGGGATTGGCTTGCCGATTGCTATCTCAGACTGCTGTTTAGACATCGTTTGCACTGTGGTAAACGTGGTGCACTCAGTCGGACCATAACCATTGATAAAGTGTTTTGGACAAGATGTGGACGCCAGCAATTTATTTACCATCGACTCTGTTAATGCTTCACCACCCACGAGTAAATGAGTCAGAGAAGCGAAAATATGCTCGTCTTGCAGCAATAAAGTGTCGAACAGTGAACGGGTTAGAAACATCGAAGTGATATTCAGCGTCTGCAATGTTGCACTGAGCTGCGCTGCAGAATTAAGGCTGTCCTGATAGCCTAAGTGCACCTCGGCACCGTTGAGTAATGCGCTCCATATCTCAAATAGAGTGGCATCAAAAGCTGGGTTTGCGAGTTGAATAAAGCTATCTTGGGGCTGATGCTGGTAGCTATGATTATCGAGTGCCAAAGAGCTAATTGCGGCGTGAGAGAGCAATGTGCCTTTAGGGTTTCCTGTCGTACCTGAGGTATAAATAATCGTCGCGACTTCGCTAGGTGCGATGCACATAGGCTCAAAATCCACCGTGATATCAGTATCTGCCAGACTGGTATCACAGAAAACTTCAGCGATATTGTTGTGGTTGAGAGTTGCCAATGTTTGGCTATGTTCACGCAAGGTGACAATTACATCGGCATTACTATCACTCAGTTGATATTGATGACGCGCCACTGGGTCTTTGAGCGATAGTGTTGTGTATGCCGCGCCGGTTTTTAGTACCGCCAACATGGCAATCACAAACTCAATGTCGTTTCGCATGTAGAGTGCGACGACTTTGGGTTCAGGGCAGACTGTCAAGATTGCATTGGCAAGTTGCTTGGCTTGGTTATCAAGCTCTTGGTAGCTCAAGGTTTTATGGCGATTACTGATAGCGGCTTTATCTGGATAACGCGCTACTATTTCAGCAAACTGGTCGGTGATACTTGCCACGCTCGGATAGGCGTGTTGCATTCCACTTAATTGATATTGTTTTTGCTGCGCCGTGTTACTCAATAAAGGTAGGCTATAGAGAGGCTGTTGGGCGTTTTCAGCTGTTAGATATGCCTGTAAAACCGTTTGATATAACTCGAGGATCTGCTGCGCGTATGAGCTGGAAAAAAGTGCCGTGGCATAAGTTAACCCTAACTCAGTGGTTTTCCCTGCACTCAAGTGTAATGTTAAATCAAACTTCGCTTGGCACTGCTGGCTAAGATCAAGGTCAACGCTTTGCCATAAGGTATGATGTTGCTCAGGAGCAAACTGACTACTGCTAAACAACGTTTGAAATATCGGGTGCATGCTCGTGTCGAGCGGCACGTCTAAGCTATTCTTAATGGCCTCAAACGGTAAGGCCTGATGTTGCTTGGCTTGATTAACGACTTGATTAACTTGAGTGAACCAGCGCTCAAGTAACATCGTCATGTCGATATCCGCTTTAATCGGCAATGAGTTAACAAAATATCCAAGTATGTTTTGCTGCAGTGCCGTTGGACGGTTCTCGCTTGGAATACCAACAACAAATTGACGTTGATGACTGAGTAGCGCAAGGGTGTGATACCAAGCCGCAAGCCCAAGTGTATTAATACTAATGCGGTGCGTTTTCGCTGTTTGTTGTAACTTTAGCGTCGTACTTTCATCTAGCACAATGCTCTGTATCGCGCCGCGATGATCAAAGGTGGCTGGGCGCGACTGAGTTTGCGCAAGTTTTAATGGTTCGTAATCAGCCAATTGAGTTTGCCAATAACGTTGACTTGTTGCTTGTCGCTCACGTTGGCCGGGTGTTGCCATGTAATAAGCATAATCACTAAATTGTAGACTCAGAGGTCGATTTTCCCCCTCATAGAGTGACGTTAATTCTTGTAAAAACAGTCCCAAAGACCATCCGTCAAAGGCGATATGATGCCAGACAAAAAACACATGTTGCTGCTCCTTTGAGGTGATGACATAGGCACGAATTGGTCGAGAATGCTGTAAGCTAAACGGCTCGTTAAAGAAATGCTCGCACTGCTCATGCAAGTTTAGATTACCAAGCTCATGATGCGTCACGACAAACGTCTCATTGGCAGGCTGCTGTATCGTCTTTCCTTGGTGATCATAGGCCACAACCATATCTAGCGCACTGTGACGGATCACCAGCTGTTCTATTGCTGCTGTGAGTTTTTCAATATCGCAGTGCTTGGCGATTTTGAGTAGGCATGGAATATGATAAGTACTTGCCGCGTTACTCACTTCTTGCGTAAACAGAAGTTGTTGCTGCCCAAGTGTAAGTGGAGCACATCGCGTTTCCAACGGCAAGATAGACAGTTCATCAAAACGAGCTTTGCTATCTATGCCTTGCCTTGTGAGGTAGCGTAACAATTGTGGCTTATTCTGTTTTAACTGCTCGACAATAGCTTGGCCTTGTAAATTCACGTTGCTAGCAATTTTTAATTTATCCTCTTGCTGCCAAACGCTTATCCCACTTTGTTTTAGTTCATAAATAAATGATTCGATCATGCGTTATAACTCCATTTCAAATTCGCAGTCTTCGCTACTGGCGAGCGCGTTTAGCTGTTGTTCTACTTGCGTGGCAAATGCGTCAAGTTGTGGGTAAGTCAGTAAGGTCGCAACGGCAATTTCGTTGCCGAGCGCTTGACTACACAGAGCGGTAACTTGTGCTGCCTGTATGGATGAGCCACCCAAAGCAAAAAAGTCGTGTTGTAGGCCAATCTCTGAGACTTCAAGTACTTGCTGCCAAGCATTGGCGAGTTGTTGTTGTAGTTCCGTCTCTGGCGCGATATAGGTAATACTATCTTGCAGCGTTGGAATGATGAGCTGAGCGGTATCAAGTTTGCCATTTACTGTCATTGGAAGTGTGTCAATCTGTGATATCGCAGCAAGCTGCATATAGCTTGGGAGTTGTTGATTCAACCATTGGCGAAGGTCGTTCACATCACACTCAGTATTAGCGTTAAGTACTACATAGCCCAACAGCACTTTGCCTGTTTCACTTAAATGTAAGTGTGCAACGGCATGCTCAACATCTGGATGCGCTTTGAGTTTATACTCGATTTCGCCTGGCTCGACGCGGTGACCATGTAAATCCCACTGTTTGTCAGCTCTGGCAACAAACTCGAATTCACCTTGCTGATTTTTTCGCACTAAGTCTCCGCTGCGGTAGAGCTTTTCATCAGAAAAGTGGTTGTTGTCACAGCGAAGGCGATAGTCAATATAGTGTTTTGCCGTTTGCTTTGGTGACTGCCAATAGCCCAAACCGACGCAATCACCGGCGATGTATAGCTCACCCAACGCACCGTCCGGTAAAATCCGCATAAAAGAGTCCAACACATAGCAGCGAGTGTTACGAATAGGCTTACCAATAGTGATAGGTGTATTGGGATACACTTCACTAAGTGTTGCGGTAACACTTGTTTCACTTAACCCATATTCATTGAAATGATGCTCTGCCAACTTGTGGCTGACAGGGTCTAAACGAGAACCACCGGCATACAATACGGTTAAATTAATATCCGCTATCCAATTTGGAAACTGATTGATAAATACCGTAGGAATAAACGCGACGTTGACCTGTTTAGCTTTGAGATAGCGGCACAGCTGTTGTGGATCTTTGCGTATTGGCTCTGGAATGATTTCCAGTTTGGCGCCGGCTGCTAGGGCAGGAAATATCTCGCAAATACAGGCATCAAAAACATATTCAGCATATTGACTGGTGACTACCTGAGTATTTCCCTCTAATTTATGGGTGTTGCGCTTCTCAGTGCAGAGGTTAGCAAGACCTTGGTAAGACAGCATCGCCCCTTTTGGTTCTCCCGTCGTCCCCGAAGTAAAAATGAGGTAAGCCAGTTTGTCTGTCGCATGATTGTTGACTGAGTATGGCTGTAGTTGAGTAGTTTGCTGTAGTGTCTGTACATCAAAGGTCAGTGTTGGCAACGTATTCCAGCTGAGTGGTGTGCGGCTAAGGAGCAGTTTTGCCTGCGCTTTTGCCATAATCTCTTGGCGCCGAGCAACTGGATGATTGGCTGAGAGCGAGACAAAGGGCATGCCCGCCTTTAGCGCCGCTAGCATCGCAATGGGGGCTTCTATACCTTTATCAAAATAAAGTGCAACTGGCGAGCCTTCGTCATTGGTTGCACTCAACTGTGCTGCTAAGTGATCAGAAAACAAGTCTAGCTCGCGGTAACTCACGGTTTGCTCGGTGAAGCTTAATGCAGTGCGTTCTGGATACGCTGCTACTGTCTTCGCAAATTGCACTAAAAAAGCGTCATTTGGTTGTGATAATCGAGTTTCTGAGATGACTTGCTGTAGATACTCAGTACTAACTAAAGGGCATTGTAGTAAAGGTTTCTCGTTGTACTGACAGAGATTTTCAAGATAACGGCAGAAAAAGTGCACAAATTGTTGGCAGCGGGAAGACTGATAACGACTGCGAGCAACAATAAGCTGACCAATCAGTTGGTCTGGCATATCTTTAATCACCAAATTCCAGTCAAACTTGGCTGGGTGATATTGATTTTGCTGGGCGGTGTCGCTGGCGACTTCAAAATGTTGATATTGCGCTGTTGGTAGTGAGAACTGATCAAAGGTAAAAAACACTTGGAACAATGGGGATACACCCACTTCTCGGATCAACCCAAGCTGTGCTGCAATTGACTCTAATGGTAACTGTTGGTGAGATTTTGCCGCAAGTAACAGCGTTTGGCTTTGTCTTAGATAGTCAGAAAAACTCTTATTTAAGTCGACATGCAGCGGCATCGGTAAGGTATTAACAAAGTAACCTAGCGTATCTTTAAATGCCGAATCGCGGTTATCAGTGGGGGAGCCAACGACAATACTTTCGCGACTATCCCATGCACATAATGCGAGCTGAAAAGCGCACAGTAGTAAGTTGTACATAGATACCTGATGTGATTTTGCCAGCTCCCTTAACTCAGCTGTTAGTGTTGCTGAGAGGGTAAAGGGAAATGCTTCACCTTGGTGATCAAACAAAGCCTGTCTTGGCTCATCGGTTGGCCATGGGGTGACATCAATATCAATCAAGTGTTGCTGCCAAAATGCAGCGGCTTCATCGTATTGTTGTGTTGATTGCCAATATGCATAGTCGCGAAATTGCAGTGAGGTTGGGGCAAGCGTGTGTCCCGATAGCAGCGTGTTCAGCTCATCCAACAATACTTGTGTAGACCAGCCGTCGAAGGCTATGTGATGAAATACCAGTAACACGCCAAATTCATCATCTTGGTGATACAGTCCGAGCCGCAGCGGCGCATCATTTTCAAGGTCAAATGTCTGAGCGATAAATTCACTATGCGGCGTGTTTATTAGAGTTTCGCATGTTGGCATGCCTTGCTCATCTTTATATGCCCAGCGACCTTGTTGCTGTTGAGTATAGCGGGTGCGCAAAATAGCATGACGCTCAACCAGCTGATAGATTGCGTGTTGTAACGTTTGCTGTTGTAGCCCACTTTGGCATTTTAGCTGTAGGGGGATATGAAAAGCGCCAGATTGTGTTGCTAATTGCTCGCTGGTGAGCATCGCTTGCTGCTGCGCGGGCACGATGATTTCATCAAGTGATTGTGATGTTGATGCGACCGGTAAAGGCTCGTTGGTGTTGCTAGCTTGTTGTGATACCAGTTGCGCTATCGTTTTGCTTTGCAAAAATTGACTCAAACTGATGTCAACGTTACAGCTAGAGTGCATTTTAGCCACCAATGTCATTGCACTTAAAGAGTGGCCGCCCAGGGCAAAAAAGTCATCATCAATGCCTACGAGCTCAACTTCAAGCTGTGCCTGCCATAAAGCACAAAGCTGCTGCTCTAATGGCGTGCGCGGTGCTCGGTATGGTGTCTGTGATACTAGTGCGACGCTCGGTAAGCTGCGGCTGTCCACTTTACCAGAGGCGAGCACAGGCAATTGTTCGAGCCAACAAATGGCATTTGGCAGCATATAATCTGGTAATTGCGGTTGTAGCCACTTCACAATCTCGGTGTGAGAGAGGGTTTGCTCACCAGTAAAATAAGCAATGAGATGGTTGTTTTGCTGTACTTTGACGCAAGCTTGGTTGATTTGCGGGTGCAGGTTAAGTAGGTGTTCTATTTCTTGTAGCTCGATGCGATAGCCACGAATTTTTACCTGCTCATCGGCACGTCCTAAAAATTGGATCTCGCCGTTTGCCAGATACCGCGCCTGATCGCCCGTGCGATACATACGTGTTCCGTGCCAGTTAATAAAGCGCGACGCCGTCTGCTCTGCAAGGTTAACATAGCCTCGTGCGACACTCGCGCCACCAATAAGGATCTCTCCTTGACAAAAGGGTGGCAGCGCCTTGAGGTTGGCATCAACGATCTGAATATCAACATGAGCCAGCGGTGCGCCAATATTATTGAAATAGCGTGAATGTAGCGGCTGGTGGTTTGCTGTTGCGGTTACTGTGGTTTCGGTTGGACCATATTCAATATGAAGAAGAGGCGTCCATGCCTCCATGAGATTGCGGTCACAAGGCTCGCCACCCGTGATAACACGCCGTAGGGCATGGTGGTCAGGCGGCGTACCGATGGCACTTAAAAATGCCGGAACTGAGACTAAGTGACTGATCTTTTGGCTAACGAGCGTATCGCTTATCATAGCTGGCGACTTTGCACTTGCCTCATTCATGATCACCCAGCAAGCGCCGTTGAGCAGTGTTAAAAAGAGTGGCTCTACGGACGCGTCGAAAAAGTACGGAGCCAGACTCAGTGTTTTTTCACTTGAGTTAAAATTGTAAGCCGCAGTTGCGCTTTGAATCAAAGCCTGAACTTGCCGCTGCTCTACCATAACGCCTTTTGGTTTGCCGGTACTTCCAGAAGTATAAATAATATATGCAAGTGATGAATGACACAGTGAGTGTGCTTGATCTGAATTGAAAACAGGAGCTGGTTGTTGCGCTAACTCGTCAATGTTTTGCACCTCTGTGATTGCGCTAAAACACATAGCCGTATTCAAGGTTGCTTGATGACAAAGTAGCAGGTTGGCACCACTGTCTTGCAACATAAACTCACTACGTGCTTGGCCTTGCTCTGGGTTGAGCGGTAGATATCCAGCACCCGCTCCAAGCGTTGCTAATATGGTGACTATCATCTCTGGACTGCGCTCAAACATCAGCGCGACAACTGGATTTTGCTCGTGGGTTAACTGTGCTTGGAGTTGCAAAACCAGGTGCTGAACACGCGCAGCGAGTGTTTGGTAAGTAATGACCTCATCGTTGATTTGTAATGCTGGTGCATCTGGAGTTGCTGAGGCGCAGGCCAAAAATTGTTGATATAGTGATAGGGTTGAAGTTTGCTTAACGGTGGTCGCTGGTGGCTTTGTACTTGGGTGAGACGTTGATAATTGCTCAAGGGCGACGTCGCTGTGTTCTACCTGCTGTACCAATAATTGCTGATAGGTGTGGGCAAATTGCTGTGCAAACGCATCATCAAACTTATTGGGATCAAGACTTATCTGTCCTTGCAAATTTGTATTGCTATCATCAAATGCCAGACGGAAATCACATTTAATCGGGTTATATAAAGACTCGTTAGTAAAAGCATCAACCGCTGAAAAAGGTAACGCAAACTCGTCCATAAGCTCGCTGGCAAATCTCTGTACACTAAACATCAGGCTTGGCTGAGGTGAGTGTTTTCCCTCACTCAAACAGGCAACTTGTTGATCATAAGGATAACTTTGGTATTGTTTTGCGGCGCGCACGGTCTCATGAACTTGCTGCACGAGGCTGGCAAAACTTTGGCGATAATCTAGCTTCACTCTAAGCACTAAGGTGTTGACAAAAAAGCCAATCATTTCTTGCGTTTGCGGGTGATCTCGATTATCCGATGGCGCACCAATCACAATGTCTGTTTCACCGCTATGAAGTGCCAAAATATAACAGTAATGGGCAAGCAACACGCTGTACACTGTGGTATTTAATGATTTTGCTAGGGCACGCAATGCCTGACTTTGCTGTGGTGAAAGTGCAAAATAGTGCGTGAGCGATTCGGTTTCGTGTGTTTGTGTAGCGAACAGTGGTGCAATTTGTGTGGCATGAGCGCCTGCAAGTTGCGTTTGCCAATAATTGTGTGCAGCGCTTTGCTCTTGCCTTTGTTGCCACTTGGCAAAGTCAAAATAGCTTAATGGCTTAATGCTTTCTCCTCGTAGCAAGCTAACTAGATCGCGCAACATGACTCGCATTGACCAAGCATCAAAGACGATATGATGCCAAAGGAAAAGCATAAAACGCCTTTGCTCAAGCTCAATAATACAGACTCTAAAGGGAGCTTGAGTATGGAGATCAAACGGCGTGTGAATGTGCTCTCTTACCAGTGTTTGTACATGAGCCAAAGTGGTTGCTCGGTGGTACTCGACCGCAAGAGGTTGTAAGGTTGCTCGGCAGTTAAAATGCTCAGCATCGGTTTCAATCACACTCGTTAGGATAGGGTGATGGACAAGCAGCTGTGCTAGTGCCGAGATTATGCCTTGTTGCTGCGCTGGATCATTCAGCTCAACCAGCATTGGAATATGATAAGCACAGGACTTTGGTGCATGTTTGTCTACATACAGCAACCTTGCCTGGGCATTGGAAAGCGGCACTGGCTTTAATAATGGCCAACTTAAAAAGGCGGCTTCGGAGCAGATCTGGTGGGCGCTTAGTAGCGCCAATAGTTCAGCTTTATGCGCTTTGAGTGTCGTGAGCAAAGTTGGCGCTACGTTACCCTCATATCCCAGTGCCAAGGTATTTTGCTCAGACACCCACACGCGCAACTGCTGCGCGTGAAGGTCGTTCAGTAAAGATGTTAACTCCATGACTATAGCTCCATCACCTGCGAAGAGGTGGTGGCAGGTGCGTCTTGAGATTGGGTGATATCACCCAGCTCTATGGTGTCTAGGTATTGCGCCAGAGCCGCAATCGATGGGTTGGCAATGATCGCTGATAACGGGATCGCAATCTGGTGCCATTTCTGGGCATTGCGCACGAGCTGCACTGCTAAGATGGAGTTACCACCTAGACGATAGAAATTATCATGGATACCGACTTGTTCCAGTTCTAATGTGGTTTGCCAAATTTGGCAAAGCGTCTGTTCAAGTGCTGTGCGCGGCGCGGCGTATTGGTTTGATGATGACATCTGCGGTAGCGGTAGTGCTTTGCTATCTAGCTTTCCGTTTACGGTGAGTGGCATCGCCGTGAGTTGGATGATGCTATCCGGTACCATATATGCTGGCAGCTGCGTTCGTAGATGGTTAAGTAATAGCTCGGCGTCAAAATAAGCATGGTTTTCCATCACAGCATAGCCACTTAGCGCCGTTTGATTTTGGCGTGTATAGGTGATCACTGCTGCTTCTTTAACACCGCTACAGCTGAGCAATTGGGATTCGACTTCACCAAGCTCGATACGATGACCCCTGATCTTCACTTGGTTATCCAAACGACCTAGGTATTCTAAATGACCGCTTGGTAATAATCTGGCGTTATCACCGGTTTTGTAAACGCGGGTGAGTTTGCCATTGAGCGTTAGCTCGAAAAAGCGAGTGGCGCTCAGCTCTGGTTGGTTCAAATACCCAATCGCCAAACCTGCACCAGAGATAAACAGCTCTCCAGGACAACCCACAGGTACGGGACGTAACTGACTATCCAGCACCCAAGCCTGCATATCATTGAGCGGCACGCCAATGTCAGCAATCTGGGTATTCATGTTAGGGTGTAAAGGTTGATAGGTGACATGTACCGTGGTTTCAGTAATACCGTACATATTGACCAATTGAATACGCTGACCAAAGCGTTGCCACCAAGGACTCAGTTTATCGTAGTTGAGCTGCTCACCACCAAAGATCACAGTGCTAAGGCTATCGAGCGACGCCGCCGCAGAAATGGCAACGTCACTAAAATTATAGAATGCACTGGGAGTTTGGTTAAGCACGGTGACAGCAAATTGCTCACACTGCTTTACAAAACCAAAACTGTCTCTTGCTTCTTCGTAGCTTGGAATAAACAACCGACCGCCATGACACAGTGCTCCCCATATTTCCCAAACACTAAAGTCAAAAATCGTATCGTGATAAAGCACCCAAGTATCTTCGCTATTAAAGTGGTAAAGCGGTTGACTGGCAGATAGCAAGCGCGCAACATTTTTATGGCTTTGAATAACGCCTTTAGGTTGGCCCGTCGTACCTGAGGTGTAAATTATGTAGGCTGCAGAATCAGGCGACGGTTGGCAAAGTGCAATATCGCAAGGCGCGAATGTATTATCCAAGTTTAACAGTGGCCAATTTGATTGCTCATTTTCGCTCAAGCTTTGCTGACTTATGGTGTTAGTTAATACTAACTTGAGCTGAGCATCGTCAATAATAAAAGCATTGCGGGCAGCTGGCGCTCTTGGCGATAGCGGCACATAAGCGGTGCCAGCTTTCATGATGGCGAGCATTGCAACCACAGTGTCAATGCCGGGCTGCAGATATAGGCCGATATACTCAAGCGTGCCATACTGCTTAAGAATATGTGCAGCAAGGCTGTCTGATCGAGTACTTAACTCCTGATAGCTTAACTCCGTTTGACTGGTGATAAGTGCAGTTTGCTGGTTGCGAGACTGCGCGTGATGCGTAAATAGTGACAGTAAATCTTGGCTTTGGTGCTGCGCTATTTGAACATCGCGCTCAACATGGCTTTGTAAACTCAACTGCTCAAGTGGTAATTGCCCATCAACGCTGATAAGTTGCGCGAGAATATGACTAAAGTTGTCACTTAAGGCATCGATAAACCAAGGATCGTAGCGATTTAAGTCAAACTCCCATAACATAGTGACCGAATCATCCTGATCTTGCCCCATACGGGTAAGCACCACGATATTTATCTCAAACTTAGCCGCTTGACTGCTGATCGCCTCGAAATACTCAATATCACCTAATCCCGGAAGCGTGAGCTCTGGGAGTGGTGAATCATGGAAGCTAAAACAGATCTGGAATAACGGGTTGACGCCTTTGATGCGCTCAGGGTTTACGTCCGCAACGACTTCAGTAAATGGTAGGGTTTGATTGGCCAGCATATCGTTACTGACTTCAAAACAATGCTGTACCAGTTGTTCAACAGACATTTCTGGTGTTTGCTGAACTCGCGCCACTACGGTGCTGACGAGCATACCAATGGTATCATCCACATTGGTGTAGCCTCGGTTTGCAACGCCAGAACCAATACAAATATCCTGATCGCCACTAAAGCGCGAAAGGACAATATTTAATGCCGCAAGGGCAACGGCGAATGGCGTGATCTGATGCGTTTGGCTGTAGGCTTTTAAATTGTTCCATAGCGAACGAGGCAGTTTAACTCGGTGTGCGCGACCACGTTCGGTTGCGGTTTCGCTGAGACGAGAAACAGGCAAGTTAATACGGCTCGGTGCGTCTTGAAGTTGTGCCTTCCAAAATTGACGTTGCAACTCGGCTTGCTCTGTTCCCAACCATTGATGCTGATAGGCTGCGTAATCGGCGTATTGTGTGATTTTTGGCAAAGTACCTTGGCTTGCGCCATTCAAGCGCTGTTTATAACAACTAAATAGGTGATCAAGGAAGATGTTAGAAGACCAACCATCATGTACTAAGTGATGTTCAATATGAATAAGTACATGTTTACATTCGCTAATTTTTACAATTGCCCAGCGTGCCAGCGGTAATTGGTCAATCGCAAAAATATCATTCATATGACCATTAACGAGTTTATCGACCTCAGCTAATGCTTGTGCTTCTTGATACTCACTAAAGTCAAAGTAAGGCACGTCTTGCTGGTAGTGCTTTGCAATATACTGCAGCGGCTCATGTAAGTCGTAGCTAGTACGGAAAATCGCATGGTTATCAACGATATCTTGTAATGCACCTTGTAGTGCAGGTACATTTAAATCGCCACTGAAGGTGATTGTACACTTTGCATGATAGGCTTTATCGCTTGGATCGGCTTTGGCTAAAAACCAAATCGCGCGTTGTTGCAGTGATAGCGGGGCGACTTCCTCAAAATCAGCACCGCGCTTTGGAATCGCAATGGTTTCAAAGTGTTGAGTTTGCATTGCCTGCCATACTTGTCCAGCACTACGATAGCGATAGATTAGATGTGTTGGCACGCTTAAGCCGAGCTGCTGAAATAACTGGTTGCTAAGGTTGATTGCGGAGATGGAGTCTCCACCTTGTTGGAAAAAATCTTGTTGCCAGCCAAGGCCAGGCAAACAGAAACCTTGAAACTGCGCTAAAAAAGCTTGCTGTTCTTGGCTAAGCTGATCTTGCGGTTGGTCTTGTTGGCTACTTAATTCGTAATTAGCGAGTGCGCGGCTATCTACCTTCCCGTTTTCGGTCATGGGTAATGCGTCTAAACATTGATAGTGATCAGGCAGCATATAGTCTGGCAGTAGCTTTTCTGCTAACTGGCTGATGTGTTGTCCAAGGTCTGCTGTAGGTTCACTATGAGGAACGATAAATGCTACCAAGAACTTAGCATTACCTCGTTGTACTACTTGGCAGCTTGCAAGTTTTACCGCCTCATGTTGGGCAACTACTTTTTCTATTTCACCTAACTCAATACGAAATCCGCGTAGTTTAATTTGGTTGTCATTACGACCAACAAAATGATAATTATCACCGTCAAAACTTACTAAGTCGCCAGTTTTATAAAGTCTAGCGAAGTGCGCAGGGTCGACTTCTGCTTGATAATAGGGGTTGGCGATAAATCGAGATTTTGTGAGTTCAGGACGGTTCAAGTATCCTTTAGCCAAACCTGCACCACTAATATAGAGCTCACCGATAGCGCCATTGGCTACTTGTTGCAATTGCTCATCTAGCACATAAAGTCTGGTATTCACAAAAGGTTGACCAATATTAAATTCGGAGTCGGCATTGGTATATTCATTGGCGCAGGTGCACACGGTATATTCGGTAGGACCATAACCGTTAAACACTCGCGTGACTTCTGAAAGTCGAGAAAGCATTTCTAGGTTTGGGGTTTCTCCTGCGACGATTAATTTGCGCATAGAGCGCAAATCTCGGGGATCCATCAAAGCCAGCAATGCAGGAGGGATAGCGCCAAATTGAATCGCATTTTTTGAGATCAATTGGCTTAGCGCTTTGGCATCGCGTCGCTCGGTTTCTGTCGTTACAAATACAGTTTGGCCCAACATGATATGCACGAGCAGCTCAAATACACTGGCATCGAAAATATAAGAGGCAAACATCATAACGCGGTCAAGTTGCTCTAGTTCAAAGCGGCCAATTTGTGACTCGGCTAAATAAAGTAAGTTTTGGTAAGGTACTTCTACGCCTTTTGGCGTGCCAGTGGTGCCCGAGGTGTAGATCACATAGGCAATATCACTCATTTTATAATCAGGAGTAACAAAGGCTTGCGTTGCAGGAGATTCGATCAACACTTGAGGTGTGTTGCCAAATTGTGGCAGCGCTTGATAATGCCCATGGGTGACGATAAGCGCCGGTTGGCTATCTTCAAGAATAAACTCGCAGCGAGCTTTGGGTGCCTCAGTGGAGATAGGGATATAACCCAATCCTGATTTGATTGCCGCTAAGATCCCCACGACCATATCAATGCCGCGCTCGAGATATAGTGCCACATAAGGCGATTGAGATTGGCTCAGGTTCGCTTGTTGCTGAATATTCGCGGAGACTCGTGTTACCTGCTCTTCAAGTGCTTTATAGGTGACTTGCGTACCGTTAAATACCAGTGCAACTTTATTGGCGTATTGGCTGAATGCTTGCGTTAATAAGATCTGCGGCTGAGTGCTGTAATCAATAGGAGACTGGGCGGTCATTGAAGTAATCCTTTAAATATAAAAATGCTCTTTGTGTACAATATGTAAAGAATGTGTTTGAAATGTGTATTTTGTGATTTTGAGTTGGATTGCCGTCTTCTCAGCTTTTGCATATGACAAAAAGTCGCTACCATGGGGCATCAAACCAACCAAGGAATCATCATGAAAATCAAACCTCTGGGCACGCCCTTTTCGGCAACTGCTTGCAAAGTATTACTCTGCGGTGGTGGCGAGTTAGGAAAAGAAGTCGTTATCGAATTTAAGCGCTTGGGTGCAGAAGTGATTGTCTTAGATCGCTACGACAATGCGCCAGCGATGCAAGTGGCAGATCGCAGCTATACCTTGTCTATGTTGGATGGTGAAAAACTCAAAGCGATTATTGAACAAGAACAACCTGATTATATCGTGCCGGAAATCGAAGCCATTGCGACGGATAAGCTGGTGGAATTAGAGACTGAAGGTTACACGGTTGTGCCAACCGCCAAAGCGACTCAACTGACCATGAACCGAGAAGGGATCCGCCGTCTTGCCGCTGAAACGCTTGGGCTTGCGACTTCACCCTATCAATTCGTTGACACCTTGGCAGACTTTAATGCTGCTGTCGCGCGTATCGGCATGCCGTGTGTGGTTAAGCCTATCATGAGCTCGTCAGGTAAAGGGCAAAGTGTGATTAAAAGTGCCGCGGATATCGAAGCGGCTTGGCACTATGCTCAAGAAGGTGGGCGTGCAGGTCAGGGCAGAGTGATTGTGGAAGGTTTTGTTGATTTTGACTACGAAATTACGCTGCTAACCGTACGCCATATCGATGGTACGAGTTTTTGTGAGCCAATTGGACATGTGCAACAAGACGGTGATTATCAGCAAAGCTGGCAGCCGCAGCAGATGTCAGCACTCGCGCTAGAGCGCAGCAAAGCGATGGCTGAAAAAGTCACGGCAGCGCTGGGCGGTCGGGGTCTGTTTGGCGTTGAACTCTTTATTAAGGGTGATGAAGTTTACTTCAGCGAAGTCTCACCAAGGCCACATGATACCGGCATGGTCACGCTTATCTCGCAAGACTTAAGTGAGTTTGCGCTGCATGCTCGGGCAATTTTAGGTTTGCCTATTCCTACCATTCACTTCAATGGGCCATCAGCATCTAGCGTGATCCTTGTCGAAGGGGAGTCAACACAATTACAGTTCAACAATCTTGCACAAGCGCTTGCAGAGCCACTAACGGATATTCGTTTATTTGGTAAACCAGAGGTGAGTGGCAAGCGCAGAATGGGTGTGGCGTTAGCGCGCTCAGACTCGGCTGAAAGTGCTGTCGAGAAAGCAAAGCAAGTGGTTGCACAAGTAGGAATTACGTTATGAACGCAAATACCCGCGTACTTGACCCATTAGTATTGGGGTTTTGGCGGCTATTAGATTGGCAAATTACGCCGCAAGAAAATTTACGCTTTTTAAAGCAAGCGATTGAGCTTGGAATACGCGATACTGATCATGCTGATATTTACGGTGAGTATCGGTGTGAGGCGGAGTTTGGCAAAGCCTTAGCGCTTGAGCCTAGTATTCGAGAGCACATTCGGATCATCACTAAATGTGGCATTAAGCCCGCATTTCCGAGCTTGGGATTAGCGGGAAAGGCGAACCTCTACGATTCGAGTAAGACGCATATCATTGCCCAAGCGCAGCAATCACTAAAGCATTTCGGCACGGATAGGCTAGATGTGCTGTTGATCCATCGCCCGGATTATCTGATGGATGCTGATGAAGTTGCCGATGCGTTTCATACCCTCAAACAAAACGGCGATGTGCTGCATTTTGGGGTCTCGAACTTTACACCCAGCCAGCTTGCCTTATTACAATCGAGACTCGATTTCGCTTTAGTGACTAACCAAATTGAGTTTTCACCTTATGAGATGAAAGCGCTTGACGATGGCACGCTTGATCAGTGCCAACAACTAGGCATGAACCCTATGCTGTGGTCGCCGCTAGCAGGGGGCAGAATATTCTCCAGTGAAGATGAAAAAGCCAAACGCCTGCGTGCGGTGCTACAGCAAGTGGGTGAAGAGATTGGTTGCACTGAAATTGATCAAGTGATCTACGCATGGCTTGCCATGCATCCATCGAAACCCGCCACTGTGCTTGGAACGGGAAACATTACTCGAGTTGCCAGCGCGTTTGCTTCACAGTCACTTAGCATGAGTCGCGAGCAGTGGTATCGCATTTGGACAGCGTCTACTGGGCATAGCGTACCATAAAGTGTTATCTGCGTGGATTAAAGCCAATTTACGCGACAGCCTTATAAATTCAGCCACAAAAAAAGGGCCTTTCGGCCCTACGTGTTGCAGCAAGTAAAAATAAGGTGATGCGGCTGTCACAGGACCGCTCACCTTTGGTCATCACAGATTAAAATCTAATCCATAACTTACGTATGCTTTGATATCGTCATTACTGTCTAGGTCGGTTTTTACTAATCCAAAGGTAAAGCCTTGCGTAGATAAACTCACCCCGTAATCCATATAAGCATCGTCTTCACCTGTCCACTCAAGCACTGTGTCTCCGCTGGAGCGACCAATATGTAGAGTTAATTCACTGTCTTTAAAAATGGGGAAGCTGGCCGACACTTCGGCATATAGCATGTCTTCTTCTGTGGTTGAGTCGCTTTGCGCTGTAGCTAGGTGGCTGAGTTTAAACGTAAAGTATTGCCAGCCAAGCGCGGCGTAAATCTCGCCAAAATCAATATCTCCACTGGCATCGGGATAGGCGTAGTGGATATAACCGAAATCAAAACTCATGCCCTTGATTTCGCCAGCGTAACCCGCGTACAGATCCATTTCGTAACTGGCGGAGTCGCCAAAGTCGATGTTAGAGACCCAAGTGCCTGCATAAAACCCAGACTCATTACTATAATCCAAGCCGCCAGACACCGCTGCGCCGTCATCAGTCTGGGTGATACCACGCCAGTAATAATTTGAGCTTGCCGCAATATTCGCGGTCACTTCCGCCTGAGCAGAGACACAAAAGCACGCAGTCAGGCCGCCGAGTAGCATAAGCAAAGGTTTGTTTTTCATTCTGTTTTCCCCATTGAACACAGAGTTATTATTCGGTTGTTGTCATTGCATTTTCTGCAAAGAGTAAGTGCAAGAGGGAGGCCAATGTCAGGAAATGGCGGAGAATTTATTCTATGTTGTTAAAAATATTGGAATTTAATTTCTGAGTTTCGAAAGTAGGACATAATGATTTGCATAAGTGTTGCACATGGCTGGTGCAAAGTACCACAGCCTGCACAGTAATAATGCAAGCTGTGTTTGGAGTCAGTCGTTATCCAAAGATGGTGCGCATTAAGCTGATGGTTTCATCAACACTGCGGCCTTTTTCCACTTCAGCGACTATCGAGTCACGTTTGGTGCGAATATGCTCTGGAATAGACTCATCCGCGAGTGCGCGGTCGACTAACACTTCTGCTGACTCTTTACCGCGGCGTAGTGTTTTTTTGCCACCACTGGTGCCGCTGCGCTGAGGTTTATGCAGTAGCTTAAAGTAATTGGAGTTAGTGGCGGTGTCTTTATCCGCGTAATAAAACAGGCATGGTAGCAGCGCTTTAATTTCAGCAAGTTGCGTTTCAAACTCATCCACAGGAGCGGCCATCGTATACCATGGCATTGCTTTAATGGTGCTGACGACATCGGTCCAGTAACGCTCAAAATCGCGATTGTTTAGCTTAGCAACACCAAGCGCTTGGCATAAAGCGTCAAGCTTGCTCGAGGTTATTGGTGTGAACACATCTGGGCGACGCATTGCTAATAGGCGAGTAGCTGGTGCAAGCGTTGGCTTTTCCTCGCTGCCAGCAAAGGCACTTAAATACCCGACCATAAATGATTGGTAATGCTCGAGCGTCACGTCACCTTCTGCCGGGATTGCGGCTAGCGCTTCATCAAAAGCACCCGGAAGGTCGTCTAATAACTGGTGAAAGCCTTTTGCACTTTTGGTGGAGGCAAACCACTCTACGTCAAATTGATACACGCTGGTATCTAAATTTGCAGCATGCTTACCGCTAAAGGCAAGGCGATCTTCTTTGATCATGTCTTTAAGTGGGGTGCTGCGCATTGGTTTAAGGTATTCAATCAGTTTTAATTGCTCATCTAGTGCAATCACTTCTTTGTGACTGGTAATAAATGCAGCCACCATAGGCCAAGGCGCAATGCGTAACGTTTTGAGTTGTAAAAAGCTAATCGCTGCGATGAGCAGATCTTGTAGCTTTTTCACTGTGGGTAATTGATGGTCATCCAGTAAATCAAAATTGATACGATTTTTCGCCACATCAAGCAGTTCATAACACCAACCAAGAAAATCTTCAGGGTGATTTTCCACCTTAACCGCCATCAGATTAAGGCTGATCTCCGTGGCCTGTTTGAGGATATTTTGATAGATCTGACTTTCTTGTTCGCCCAAGGCCATGTTTGACGGTGATATGAGCAGTTTCTTCATGCGGGTTAGATACTCCAAGTTTGATTAATAAACCAACCAGTAAAATATAGCTAATGACGCTAAAAACTGGCAAGGGCGAGGATCATACCGATTAGTCAAAAGGTTGCAATCGCTCAGTACAAATTATTTGCCTTTATTCATGGTATATTCGACTACAGCCGTTATCATAAAGAGAACCAAGCCTTACGAAGGAAAAGCAATGAACCGGCTAGTTAAAATCGTAGGCGCCATTGTCGCGCTTATTATTATTCTTGTTATCGCAGCCCCGTTTTTAATCCCCAAACAGGCAATTATTGACCAAGTCACGTCACAGGTTGAGTCAGTGACAAGTAGAAAACTGTCGATCGATGGCGACTCTGACATCGGTATTTTCCCAACGCTGCACATTGAGCTAAACCAAGTGCGATTTGCCAACATGGCAACGGGCAGTCGCCCAGATATGTTTGCCATGGAGCAACTTGCCGTGCATATTCCGTGGTTAAGTGCGCTGTCTGGTGAAGCTAAGCTTGAGCGCTTTGTGATCAATAATCCTAAAATTATTCTAGAAACCGACAAACAAGGTAATGCTAACTGGCAGTTGCTACCCACCAGTGCAGAAAGCGCGCCAACGGCGCAAACCAGTTCACAAGGTAATATGCAGTTACCGGAAGGCTTAGATGTTAGCCTTGGCGAAGTGGCGATTTATGGTGGTTCGGTGACTTACCTTGATGGTGTGACAGGCGCTGAATATCAGGTAACTGATTTAGACATTAGCGTGATGTTATCGTCACTGTATCAACCATTAGAAGTCGACGGCAAGCTGACTTTTCAAGGTCAAACTTTTAACCTAGTTACTACACTCGATAACCCCGCAAAGGCGATCGAAGGTGAAACCTTTAATGTTGAACAACAAGTAAAATCAGCGCTGTTCAACCTTGACTATAAAGGTGAAATTGCAGAGCAAGGTAAAACCATTCGCGGTCAATTAGCCTTGACTGGCGACTCGGTAAAAGCGCTAGCTAAGTGGCAGGGCGTTGACCTAAAAGCCAAAGAAAATGCGTTCAACGACTTTGGCCTAAACGCCAAAATGACGATGCAAGGGCAAGTCTTTACTCTCAATGCCTTAGAGGCAACCTTGGACGAATTGGTAATAAAAGGTCAAAGTAAAGTCACCCTCTCAGGTAAGCCTGATATTACCGCGAGTGTTGACCTTGGCATGTTAGATCTTAACCCTTATTTGCCAGAACCTGTGGAAAAACCACAAACGCAACCTGAGTCAGAAGGCGCACCAGCACAGCCTATCGTGTGGGATGACACTGCAATTGATTTGTCAGCATTTAATAGCCTCAATGCGAATGTGAAGATCACCTCTACAGGGCTACGTGCGAGAGAAATTAAGCTTGGCGAAAACCAAATCAGTCTAGTACTTAACTCAGGTAAGGCGACACTGAGCCTAGATAAATTCCAAGCCTATGAAGGTCAGGGTAAAGGTAAGGTTGTTGTAAATGCGGCAACAAAACCTTATGCCATCAGTACTGACTTTGCGTTAACGGCAATTAATGCCGAGCCACTACTGACTGATGCCATTGGCTTTGACAAAGTATTGGGTAAAGGTAGTCTTAATTGGACGTTAAACACACAAGGCGTTAGTCAAAAGCAATTTGTGAATGCTCTAGGTGGTAAATTAGGTTTTGAGTTCAAAGATGGTGGCGTAAAAGGCGCAAACCTTGCTGAGATGATCCGTAAGGGCAAAGAGATGCTCAAAGGCGATTTCTCTTCGGTATCGCAAGGGCTCAATGCCAATTTCGACCCAGATCAAAAAACCGACTTCTCAGCCATGACTGGCACCTTTATCTTTACCAAAGGCGTAGGTCAAAACGATGACTTCTCATTGGCAAGCCCGTTACTTCGAGTGACAGGCAAGGGCACCGTTGATTTACCACAAACTTTAGTTGATTACCGTGTGGTGACTGGAATTGTTGATACCATTGAGGGGCAAGCCAGTAGCGATGACAGTACTGGTTTTAAAATTCCAGTGCGGATCAAAGGTCCATTCCACAAAGTTGAAACTAACCTAGACCTAAAAGAAGCGGCAAAAGACAAAGCCAAAGACAAGGTTAAGGATAAGGTAAAAGACAAACTTAAAGGTTTGTTTGGTGGATAGATCTTTATGACGCTTCAATAAACAGCTCATCTGTTTGTTTTAAATCAATTTCAGCTTAACAAGGGCTTGCCGATGGTAGCCCTTGTTCTATATTCATCGCGAGTTAATTATCTATATGCGGTTATAGTGAGCTTATGACTGGCTTATGCCTATAAGTTGTAATCTACAGCAATAGGATTACTGCTATTCATGTGCTTAAATGGATGCGGATAGCTCTACAAACAAAGGAAGGATAAAATAATGAGTACACCTACTTATTTACTCGAATACATGGTGACCCCAAAAGCTGAGGGCAACTGGATATATGACGATAAGCCAGTTAAACTTAAATTAGCTCAGGGTGAAAGCGCTGTTCTAACCTATAAGCTCGTTACCGATGAAGCTGGCTGGAGCTTTGCTGAAAACGGTACTTACTTTATCGAGGCGCAAGATAACTTCAATTATAACCTTACAAGCACATTAAAAGATGAGTTAACGGTTGAGGTTAAGATTGAGGCATTGAATGTTGCGAATACGCTAAGTGAAAATGATATCGAAGGGCTTTCAGCTAACCCCGGTGCGAGGGTTGTTACACTAGTGAGGAATAACAGCTCAAATATTGAGTTCAGACTTGTTGCTCAAAATGATTCTGCAAATGGTGCCGTGCGCTATTTCTCTCAAGATCCAAGGGTGATAATTGACGAGCCAGATGCTCCAGTCTAATTCGTAATTTGCACTTGGCACAGATAGGTAAAGTGTTCTGTGCCAATTCTTAATTCAAGTGATGGCGAGTGACATAGTGTCCTGAACCATGACAAGCGATAAAAAGACGGGCTCCAGCCTAAATCAATGCTTTTTTTCAGTGAAGCCATCGCGGAATACTTTTCTTCTATCAGCGTTTGAATTAGCGATTTTACGTAAAAAGCCTCAGCTGAATCGGGATACTCTGCCAAATATTCATCAATTGCTATTAATGCCTCTTGGTTCCGACCTAGGTGTGCCAAAGCTTGAATGCGCACGACTTCAACTTGGCTTGCTGGAGCACTGGCTAAAATTTGCAGATACACTTCACTGGCTTTCGCCTTCTCACCCATTAGGGAGTAAATGTCTGCATAGTTAAGTAAGATTTCTACATTGCTGGGCGCCAACTGAGTGGCTCTTTCAGCAAATGCGAGTGCCCGTTCTAAATCACCTAAGAGCATCAATACAATGGCATAATTATTAAAGGTAGCCGTACTTGTATATGAGCGATTAACTAGAGCTTAGTAGAGTTTGTTTGCTTCATATTGGGCAAGGCTGTATTGCGGATGACTTTTATAGTACTTCTCATCGAGTTGAGCCTGCTGATTATGGTTTCGGCTTTGGTGAATCACTGTAGTCGCTTTGCTTGCTGTAACCTATTGTAATGGCATTGGTGCAGCTGATGTGCTTATATTAAGTGCGAATAGCTCTGCAAACAAACGAAGGATATTAAAGATGACGCAACAGTCGCTCAGTTATATAGTTACTCCTGGTTTTTTACCACCTGTAGAACACTCTGAAGAGGCGGCGAAAACTGCCCCTTGGAAAATCACTAACCTTCAACACGAGGATGTAGAAGAAGTTGTTATAGACATTTCTGAGTTATCAGGAAAGTCGGTCAACTTATATTATGAACTTGACTCTGGAAGCTTTGATAGCGGTTGGCAATTCGCTGATAACGGTACGCTATTTGTTAATGCACAAGACAACTTTAACTATCAAGTGAGCAGCATTGTTGCTAACGATGGTCGTAGTATGATTGTAAGTATCAGTAGCATTGAGTCGTCTAAAACGATTCTTGAGGGCGCTGCTCAGGAAATGGCGGGTCACCTAGACTCTGGGTTTGCAATCCCCCTGCAGCCTAACAATAACTTTAAGGTTGCTTATCGACTCATAGCAAAACATAAGAATGATTCACAAATGCGTTATTTTTCTCAAGATCCAGTTATTGTAATCGAAGACGTTGATCCACCTTCTTGATTTAAGTTTTTTGGCATAGATAGGAATAGTTTAGCTGACCTATCTGTGCTGCTAAATCTGGTTGGTTACAAAGTGGTTTGAACCACGCTAGTCTATAAAATACGGCACTCCAGCCTAAATTTAAACTACGTTGTAATGAAGAAATAGCAGAATAGGTTTCGTGCAATAAAGTTTGTATCAACGCCTTAACATAGTAGGCTTCCGCTGAATTTGGCTCTAACGCAATTTGCTGTTCTACCAGTAATAATGCTTCTTGAAAATTCCCCAAATGTGCCAGTGCTTGTGCTTTTACCAATTTTGTGACTTTTGAGTCGTCTAGAGTAAGCACCCGTAAATAAACCTCTTCCGCTTTTTGCTGTTGGTTAGTTAAAGTTAGTAAATCAGCATGATTTATCAAAAACTCAGCTTTGCTAGGCGCATGTTCAACGGCTTGTGATGTATATTCTAATGCGGAGATAAGCTCTCCTTTTAGCATTAAAACAACGGAGTAATTGTTCAGGGTAGCCGTATTGATTTTTTCTTTTTCTATTAGCTTTTTATACGCTGCACTTGCCTCGTCGAGTTTGCCCAAGAATGAATAAATATCCGCAATTGTTTTGAGTGTTTTAAAATCATTGGGTGCATATTGTTGTGCTTTTTCGAGATAGCTAAGTGCTTGTTCGTAGCGACCCAAGCGTATGTTTAGAAAAGCGGCATTTCTTGTGATACTCAAAGTCGGTCTTAGCTTGAATGCATTAGTGGTATGTATTAATGCCGCTTCGTAGTCACCTTTTAAATCCAAGTAAAAGCTGATAAGTCCTTGCTTTTCGAACTCATCTAATGAGGAGCGGTGGATGGCTTCTAATACTTTTCTGGCTTCTCGATTATTTTGAGAGTATTGATAAAGTTGCAAAAGATGTGTTTGGTAAAGTGGCGTATTTTTGAGCTTTTCAGGGGCTGATTCAAGCACTTCACTCAGCGAATGTAAGATTAAATTGTCTGAGCTATTTTTGAACGCGTTGATGGCAGTCTTTGTATATATCGAATAAAGAGGAAGAAAGTCGGGGGAGATTCGGATTAATGACTCTATTTTTTTAATCGTTGTACGATTTTCAATATTAACAGACTGTGCTTCACGATAGAGCTCTGCGTATTGATTCAAAAAGTTTCTGTCATTCAATTCAGGTGCAGACTTTTCTTTTGCTAATGAGTATAAGGAGGATAATGTGACATTAAAAACATCGCCGTAACTTTCACTAGAAGTGACATTTCGAACACTATTAGTTAACGCTGCATTGGCTCCATTGATGGTGCTTAATTCAATGTCACAGCTGTTCACATCACAGACTAACTGGGATGATATTAGAATATCAGCATTCAAAGCTGCGCCGATTTCTTTTAAAGGCGCGGTATCACCAAGTAGCTTTTGTGTTTGGCTTATTTCGCTATTAGCAATCAATACGTAACTGGAATCGTCGAGAAAGTACTGCTTTATTGCATCTTGGATAGCCAATTCAATAATTTGTTTGTGAGCATTCAATATTTGCGTGCTTTCACTGAATTCTACTGGTAGCGCTGCAATATAGATCTTGGGTTTGGTTTCCTGCCAATACCAGTACCCACCAACGGCTAAGCACACTAAAAAGGTGAAAAGTGCTGCAATACCTAATTGCTTTTTACGTGCTTTGGCTTTCTCTCTGGCTCTATCTCGTAGCTCTATTTGTTCAAGTGACACTGTCGCTTCGCTGTTATCGTAGCTAAAGGCGTGTAAAATTTGCTTTAGCTGCTGACTGACTTCATTAGCGCTGCTTGGACGAGCGCTTTTGTCATATTGCAATAAGCGATCAATGAGCTGTGCCAGTGCAGGGGGAATATCTAAAATACGTTTAGCACTGGCTTTTAACGGCTGGAACTTGATCTGTTCAGCAATAGACTTGTCACTGCCATCGTCAGCTTGTTCGAAATAAGGATGATGTCCTGCTAACAGTTGATAAGCTATTAGCCCAAATGAGAATAAGTCACTGCGACTGTCTAGCGTTTCATCACGAAGTTGCTCTGGTGACATTGCTGTGAGACTACCGTAACTGGTATGTGGACGAGAGGCTTGGTTGTCTTCTAATTGTGAAATACCAAAATCGGCAATTTTGGCTATGCTCTGTTCATTAACTAGTATATTGCCAGGTTTTAAGTCTAAATGAAGAATGTTCTGGCCATGAGCTGAGGCCAGGCCATCGGCGACATGGCTTAGTAGCTCTACTTTTTGCTCGGTAGTTAATACGTGTGTTTTTGTGTAGTGCTGTAAAGTTGCACCTTGCACATATTCCATTTCCAAAGCCATTTGCCCATCGCTTTCAAAGACATCATAAATTTGTACTATGTTTGGATGGTTAAAACGCGCTAACAGGCGGGCTTCGTTGAGTGCATCTGATTGCGTGTGCTGAGTTAGTGACATCACCTTTACCGCCACTCGGCGGCCTAATTTTTTGTCGGTAGCAAGGTACACTTTGCTCATTCCGCCTTCGGCGAGCAAGATCACGTCCTGATAGTATTCTTCTAACTTCAACACAGCGCTGTCTTTCTCTTTTATTATTGGGGTTAGTGTATCGCTAAAAATACTAAATTAGTACCATTTGCGTTGGGCTTAGTCGCAAATAACAAGTTGAAAATTTAACACTTTGTCATACTCACAGCCGCATGTAGGTTATAAGGATAAACAACTATAAGGACAAGCAAATGGCAAAGTTATCTTCTAATTTAGTTTCTCACTTCAGTTTGGCCGCCATGATGGCAAGCGCTCTGCTCGTAAATACGTCTAGTATAGCGGCAGATAACAAACAAACCTTTAGTTACCCCAATAATGCTCGTAACGCAATAAGCCTTACGTTTGATGATGCAAGGCCAAGCCAAGTTGATGTGGGAGTGCCGCTACTCAATCGCCATAAGGTGAAAGGCACATTTTATGTTATGCCACCACAGGTGAAGGAAAAGCTCGCATTGTGGCAAGCCGCTGTGAAGCAGGGGCATGAAATAGGTAATCACACCAGTGAACACTTATGTACGGGCAACTTTGCTTGGCTGAGGGAAAAGGACAAAGGACTCGAACAGGTTGATTTGGCCTACATAGAACGCGATGTAGTAAGCACTACAAAATATATTGAAAAGCATTTAGGCGTAACCCCCAGAAGTTTTGCATATCCTTGCGGTAATACCTTTGTTGGTCGCGGCGCTGAAGTAAAAAGTTATGTGCCGATGATTGCGAAGCATTTTGACAGTGGCCGCACGTGGTTAGATGAAACCGCTAACCACCCAACTTATACTGACTTTGCGCAGCTCACAGGAATTAGGATGGACGGTGTTAGTTTTGAAGAGCTAAAAGGGTTACTGGAGCACCTTAGGGCAAATAACAGTTGGATAATTCTTGCTGGACATGAAGTGGGCGAAAAAGGCATGTACACCGTCGATACCAAAATGTTAGACCAGCTTATTCCTTACTTACAGGACCCTAAAAACAGTTATTGGTTAGACACCGTAAGCAATGTGGGTGATTACATCAAAAGTAAAAGAGAGCCGTAGGTCGAGATTTATCTCGACTATTTTCTTTAAATATCGTTTTTGATTAAATTTTGAGTTTCTCAGATTTAAAATTCGAGATGTTTTTGCTCAAAGCATCTGAGTAAATAATAATCGAAACAAAATTTCCGCTGTAAAATTTGTTCAATATATGCGCAAGTGGTTGAATTCTCGATTGCTTGTCGCTATATCCCCAAACTGTAATTGGTACGTCATGTTAACGCGTTAAATTAATTAAAAATTGAACTATCTTTGATGCGACATTGCTGGTACAATTGCCCGCCCTTGAAAGACATAATCACAGTTTTTTGAGTGGAATTTAACCTAAATGCCTTGATTTTGAACGAAATCTAGGCGAGTTGTAACTACACCGGAGGTCATTAAGATGATCCAAATGCAAACTCAGCTGGACGTTGCTGATAACAGCGGCGCTCGCAAAGTGCAGTGTATAAAAGTCCTTGGTGGTTCGCACCGTCGCTACGCAGCGGTTGGCGACATCATTAAAGTTTCTGTTAAAGAAGCGATTCCTCGCGGCAAAGTGAAGAAAGGTGATGTTAAAAACGCAGTAGTAGTGCGTACTAAAAAAGGCGTACGTCGTCCAGACGGCTCTTTAATCCGTTTCGATAGCAATGCGGCTGTTATCTTAAATGATAACTTACAGCCTATTGGTACTCGTATCTTCGGCCCTGTGACTCGTGAACTTCGTACTGAAAAGTTCATGAAGATCGTTTCACTAGCACCAGAAGTACTATAAGGAGTCGATCATGGCAGCAAAAATCCGTCGTGATGACGAAGTAATCGTACTAGCCGGTAAAGACAAAGGTAAGCGCGGTAAAGTGCTTTCAGTTGTTACTGAAACTGGCCGAGTATTTGTTGAAGGCGTTAACATCATCAAGAAACACCAGAAGCCTGTACCACAACTACAGCAAGCTGGCGGTGTTGTTGAGAAAGAAGCGTCAGTCGACGTATCAAACGTAGCGATTTTCAATGCCGAAACTGGCAAAGCGGATCGTGTAGGTTTTAGATTTGAAGACGGTAAAAAAGTCCGTTTCTTCAAGTCTACCGGTAAAACTATTTAATAGTTGGAGTAGACGATGGCGAAACTGCATGAAGTGTACAAAGACAAAGTGGTAAAAGAGCTTCAAGAGAAGTTCGGTTACAGCTCTGTCATGCAAGTCCCTCAGATCGAAAAGATCACACTTAACATGGGTGTGGGCGAAGCCCTAGCTGACAAGAAAATTCTAGAAAACGCAGTAGCAGACCTAGAATCAATCTCTGGTCAGAAGCCTCTAGTGACTAAAGCACGCAAATCAGTTGCTGGCTTTAAGATCCGTGAAGGTTACCCAATTGGCTGTAAAGTAACCCTACGCGGCGAGCGTATGTGGGATTTCCTAGAGCGTTTAGTCTCTATCGCGATGCCACGTATTCGTGACTTCCGCGGTGTTAGCGCAAAGTCTTTTGACGGTCGCGGTAACTACTCTATGGGCGTACGTGAACAAATCATCTTCCCAGAAATCGATTATGATAAAGTAGACCGCGTTCGCGGTATGGATATCACAATCACTACTTCTGCGAAAACAGATGACGAAGGCCGTGCGTTGTTAGAAGCGTTCAACTTCCCATTCAAAAAGTAAGGGTAGGGTTATGGCAAAGAATTCAATGAAAGCACGTGACGTAAAACGTGCTAAATTAGTTACTCAGTATGCTGAAAAGCGTGCTGCGTTAAAAGCTATCATCAGCGATGTTAATGCATCTGATGATGAGCGTTGGGATGCAGTGTTAAAGCTACAGTCTTTACCACGCGATTCTAGCCCTTCACGTCAACGTAATCGTTGTAACATCACGGGCCGCCCTCATGGTTACCTTCGCAAGTTCGGCTTAAGCCGTATTAAAGTTCGCGAAGCAGCGATGCGCGGTGAAATTCCTGGCCTTAAAAAGGCTAGCTGGTAATAGAATCACGGGAGTAAGACATGAGCTTGCAAGATCCAATTGCGGATTTGTTCACACGTATCCGTAACGGTCAGTCTGCGAAGAAGGTATCTGTTTCAATGCCAACTTCAAAGCTGAAAGTAGCTGTAGCTAAGGTACTTAAAGACGAAGGTTATATCACTGACTTCGCAGTATCTGGTGACGTAAAAGCAGAATTGACTATCGAACTTAAGTACTTCGAAGGCAAAGCTGTAATCGAAAACATCCAGCGTGTTAGTCGCCCTGGTCTACGTATCTATAAGAGACGTGACGAATTACCTAAGGTAATGGGTGGTCTAGGTATCGCTATCGTATCAACTTCTAAAGGCCTGATGACAGACCGCGCTGCGCGTACCGCTGGCGTTGGTGGTGAAATCATTGGCTTTGTAGCTTAATCGGAGGGGAACTATGTCTCGTATAGCGAAGGCTCCAATCAATGTTCCTGCCGGTGTTGAAGTTACAATTAACGGCCAGGACATCAAAGTTAAAGGCAAGAACGGTGAATTAACTCGCACAATCAACGATGCGGTTGAAGTTTCACTAAACGACAACGTTATCACTACAGCTCCTCGTGAAGTTGCTAATGCTTGGGCTCAAGCTGGTACTGCACGTGCGCTAATCAACAACATGATTGTTGGTGTTAACGATGGTTATGAGAAGAAACTACAGCTAGTAGGTGTTGGTTACCGTGCGGCAGTTAAGGGCAATTCATTAGATTTAACCCTTGGCTTTTCTCACCCAGTGAACTTCGAGATCCCAACAGGTATCACTATCGAAGCTCCAAGCCAGACTGAAATTGTTGTTAAAGGCGCAGACAAGCAGTTAGTTGGTCAAACAGCTGCTAACATCCGCTCATACCGTGAACCAGAGCCTTATAAAGGTAAAGGTGTACGTTACGCTGATGAGCACGTGCGTCGTAAAGAGGCTAAGAAGAAGTAAGGTAAGACGATGGATAAGAAAACAGCTCGTCTACGTCGTGCTAAGCGCACTCGTAGAAATATTATCGAACAAGGCACAACACGTCTTGTTATCCACCGCACGCCACGTCACATTTACGCTCAAGTAATCAATGCTGAGGGTAATGTACTGGCTGCTGCTTCTACTGTTGAAAAAGCAATTGTTGAAACAGTTAAAGGCACAGGCAACATCGAAGCGGCTCAAGCAGTTGGTAAAGCAATCGCTGAGCGCGTAGCTGACAAAGGCGTTGAAAAAATCGCTTTTGATCGCAGTGGCTTTAAATATCACGGCCGTGTGAAGGCGCTAGCTGATGCTGCGCGCGAAGCCGGTCTGCAATTCTAGGAGTAGACAATGGCTAACGTAGAAGCAAAAGCACAACAGCCTGAATTGGCTGAAAAGCTAATCGCGGTAAACCGTGTGTCTAAAGTGGTTAAAGGTGGTCGTATCTTTAGCTTCACTGCACTAACAGTAGTTGGTGATGGCGCTGGTAAAGTAGGTTTTGGTTATGGTAAAGCACGTGAAGTTCCTGCTGCTATTCAAAAAGCAATGGAAAAAGCACGTCGTAACATGATCACTGTTGAACTTAAAGGTAACACGCTACAGCACCCAATCAAGGGTCGCCATGCGGGTTCTAAAGTTTACATGCAGCCTGCATCTGAAGGTACAGGTATCATTGCAGGTGGTGCGATGCGTGCAGTACTAGAAGTAACTGGCGTACAGAACGTACTATCTAAAGCATACGGTTCAACTAACCCGATCAACATCGTTCGCGCAACTATCGCAGCGCTAGAGAATATGAATTCTCCAGAAGGTATTGCTGCGAAGCGTGGTCTTAGCGTTGACGAAATCTTGGGGTAAGACACCATGGCAAACACAGTAAAAGTAACTCAAGTACGTAGCTCAATCGGTCGTTTACCGAAGCATAAAGCTACATTACGTGGCCTTGGTTTACGTCGTATCAACCACACTGTTGAGCTAGAAGATACGCCAGCAGTTCGCGGTATGATCAACCAAGTTTCTTACATGGTTAAGGTTGAGGGGTAATTCGATGAACTTGAATACACTTTCACCTGCTGCAGGTTCAAAAACAGCTGGTAAGCGTCTTGGCCGTGGTATCGGTTCTGGTCTTGGTAAGACTGGTGGCCGTGGTCACAAAGGTCAAAAGTCACGCTCTGGCGGTAAAGTACGCGTTGGTTTCGAAGGCGGTCAAATGCCTATGCAACGTCGTCTACCTAAGTTTGGTTTCACTTCACGCAAGTCTCTTGTGTCTAAAGAAGTGAATCTATTCGAAATCGCTAAAGTTGAAGGCGATGTGGTAGATCTAAACGCGTTACAGGCAGCTGGTATCGTTAAAAAGAACATCCAGTTCGTAAAAGTTGTAAAATCTGGCGAAGTTTCACGCGCTGTTACTGTTAAAGGCATGAAAGTGTCTAAAGGTGCACGCGAAGCTATCGAAGCTGCCGGAGGCAAGGTAGAAGACTAAGGAAGTACGCTATGGCTAAACCAGGTCAAGATATGCAAAGTGCACAAAGTGGGCTTGCGGAACTGAAGCGCCGATTACTATTCGTATTGGGTGCTATCATTATTTACCGTCTGGGCTCTTTTGTGCCAATCCCTGGGATTGACGCCGCTGTACTTGCCGAATTCTTCGAGCAACAAAAGGGCACCATTGTTGAGATGTTCAACATGTTCAGCGGTGGTGCGCTTGAGCGTGCATCGGTATTGGCGCTAGGTATTATGCCGTACATCTCGGCTTCGATTATTATGCAGCTATTAACGCACATACATCCTGCGATGATAGAGCTTAAGAAAGAAGGTGAGCAAGGGCGTAAGAAAATCAGCCAGTATACGCGTTATGGTACGCTTGTGCTTGCTACATTCCAATCGATAGGTATCGCTACTGGTCTACCTAACATGATGGAAGGCCTAGTTGTGAATCCAGGCTTCGGCTTTTATTTCACAGCTGTAGTGAGCTTAGTCACAGGAACTATGTTCCTTATGTGGTTGGGCGAACAAATCACTGAGCGTGGTATCGGTAACGGTATCTCAGTTCTAATATTTGTTGGTATTGTAGCTAACCTGCCGTCTGCAATTGGTTCGACAGCAGAAATGGCGCGCCAAGGTGATCTGCATATTTTAGCATTGTTATTGATTGCGGTAATCGTATTCGCCGTAACTTACCTAGTTGTGTTCTTCGAACGTGGTCAACGTCGTATCGTTGTAAACTATGCGAAGCGTCAACAAGGTCGTCAGGTATTTGCTGCTCAAAGCACGCACTTACCACTAAAAGTTAACATGGCGGGTGTTATTCCACCAATCTTTGCTAGCAGTATCATTTTGTTCCCTGGTACAATAGCAAGCTGGTTTGGCCAAGGTGAAGGTCCGGTCGCTGATGTGCTACAAGCTATCTCAGCAGTATTGACTCCAGGTCAACCACTGTATGCGATGGTATTAGCTGCGGCTATTATCTTCTTCTGCTTCTTCTACACTGCGTTGGTGTTTAACCCGCGTGAGACAGCAGATAACCTGAAAAAATCTGGCGCTTTTATTCCAGGCATTCGTCCAGGTGAGCAGACATCTAAATACATTGATAAAGTGATGACACGCCTGACATTGGCAGGTGCTTTGTATATAACCTTTATCTGTCTGGTGCCCGAGTTTATGACTATGGCATGGCAAACGCCATTCTACTTCGGCGGTACATCGATTCTGATTATCGTTGTTGTCATCATGGACTTTATGGCACAAGTACAGACTCATATGATGTCACATCAATATGATTCTGTGCTGAAAAAAGCGAACCTTAAAGGCTACGGCCGTTAAGGTCAGTTTACGGAGTTGAGTAATGAAAGTACGTGCTTCCGTTAAGAAAATTTGCCGTAACTGCAAAGTAATCAAGCGTGCAGGTGTTGTACGTGTGATCTGCAGTGAGCCAAAGCACAAGCAAAGGCAAGGCTAAGCAAATTAAGTCGTGCAGGCTGAGTAACTTTACTTAGCCTGTTTCTTTGGTAAAACTTGAATGTCGGTTGGGTATCCTATACGGGCTTTCCAGCAAGATGATAATCAAGTTTATTTATAGGAGATATGTTAGTGGCCCGTATCGCAGGCATTAACGTTCCTGATCATAAGCATGCTGTTATCGGTTTAACAAGCATCTATGGTGTAGGTAAAACTCGCGCTAAGGCGATCTTAGCTGCGACAGGTATCGCTGAAACTACTAAAATCGGCGAGTTAAATGACGAAACACTTGACATCCTTCGTGAAGAAGTTGGCAAGTACACTGTTGAAGGTGATCTTCGTCGTGAAGTTACACTAAACATCAAGCGTCTTATGGACCTTGGTTGTTTCCGTGGCTTACGTCACCGTCGTTCGCTACCACTACGTGGTCAGCGTACTAAGACTAACGCGCGTACTCGTAAGGGTCCTCGCAAGCCTATCAAGAAATAAGGTGGGGTAAGTTATGGCAAAAGCACCAATTCGTCGTAAAAAGGTCAAAAAGCAGGTTGTTGACGGCATGGCTCACGTTCATGCATCTTTCAACAACACGATTGTGACCATCACTGACCGTCAAGGCAATGCTCTTTCTTGGGCGACTGCGGGTGGTTCAGGTTTCCGTGGTTCTCGTAAGTCTACTCCATTCGCTGCACAGGTTGCTGCGGAGCGTGCAGGTGTTGCTGCACAAGAGTACGGTCTTAAGAACCTAGAAGTATTCATCAAAGGTCCAGGTCCAGGCCGTGAGTCTGCTGTTCGTGCATTGAATGCTGCTGGTTACCGTATCACTAACATCACTGACGTGACGCCAATTCCACACAATGGTTGTCGTCCACCGAAGAAACGTCGCGTATAACAATAGGTTAGGAGAAAGAACATGGCAAGATATTTGGGCCCTAAGCTCAAGCTGAGTCGTCGTGAAGGTACTGACCTGTTCCTTAAAAGCGGCGTAAGAGCAATTGACTCTAAGTGTAAACTAGAAACAGCACCTGGTCAGCACGGCGCACGTAAAGGTCGTCTATCTGATTACGGTTTACAGCTACGTGAAAAGCAGAAAGTTCGTCGTATCTACGGTGTACTAGAAAAGCAATTCCGTAACTACTACAAAGAAGCTGCTCGCCTTAAAGGTAACACAGGTGAAAACTTGTTACAGCTTCTAGAGCAACGTCTAGACAATGTTGTATATCGCATGGGTTTTGCAAGCACACGTGCTGAAGCACGTCAGCTAGTAAGCCACAAAGCGGTTATGGTTAATGGTCGTGTTGTTAATATCCCTTCTTTCGTAGTTACTCCTGAAGATGTAGTAGTAATTCGCGAGAAGTCTAAAAAGCAAGCGCGTATCATCGCTGCTCTAGAGTTGGCTGAGCAACGTGAAAAGCCAACTTGGATTGAAGTTGACGGTAAGAAAATGGAAGGCACTTTCAAGCGTCTACCAGAGCGTTCTGATCTGTCTGCGGACATTAACGAACAACTAATCGTCGAACTTTACTCGAAGTAAAGTTAAGAGTTAAGAGAGGATAAAATGCAGGGTTCTGTAACCGAATTCCTAAAACCAAGATTAGTCGATATCGACGCTGTAAGCTCAACGCGTTCTAAAGTAGTTTTAGAGCCTCTAGAGCGTGGTTTTGGCCACACACTAGGTAATGCTCTACGTCGTATACTTCTTTCATCTATGCCTGGTTGTGCTGTGACAGAAGTTGAAATTGACGGCGTATTGCACGAGTACAGCGCGAAAGAAGGCGTACAAGAAGACATCATTGAAATTCTGTTAAACCTTAAAGGTCTAGCGGTATCTCTAGAAGGTAAAGATGAAGTTTTCCTTACCCTGACTAAGTCTGGTGTAGGCCCTGTGACTGCGGCTGATATCCAGCACGACGGAGATGTGACTATCGCCAACCCTGAGCATGTCATTTGTCACTTAACTGCTGACAATAGCGAAATCAGCATGCGCATTCGTGTTGAGCGTGGTCGCGGTTATGTACCGGCGTCTAGTCGTTTATCCTCTGATGACGATGAGCGCCCAATCGGCCGTTTGTTGCTAGATGCATCATTCAGTCCGGTTGAGCGTATTGCGTACTCGGTTGAGTCAGCTCGTGTTGAGCAGCGTACAGACTTAGATAAACTAATCATCGATATGGAAACGAACGGCACTTTAGATCCTGAAGAAGCGATCCGCCGTGCGTCAACTATCCTTGCTGAGCAATTAGATGCATTCGTAGACCTACGTGATGTTTCTGAGCCAGAAGAGAAAGAAGAGAAGCCGGAGTTCGATCCGATTCTACTTCGTCCAGTTGATGACTTAGAACTAACTGTACGTTCTGCAAACTGTCTGAAAGCCGAGCAAATTCAATATATCGGTGACTTAGTACAGCGTACTGAAGTTGAGCTTCTGAAAACACCAAACCTTGGTAAGAAGTCTCTAACTGAAATTAAAGACGTGCTAGCTTCACGTGGTCTATCTCTAGGTATGCGCCTAGAAAACTGGCCACCTGCAAGTCTAGCTGAGTAATCTAAGTTACTATATTAGTTTAGTTAGAAGGATAGGGTCATGCGCCATCGTAAGAGTGGTCGTCAATTAAACCGTAACAGCAGCCATCGCAAAGCGATGTTTAGCAACATGGCTGGTTCTTTGGTGAAGCACGAAATCATCAAAACTACTTTGCCTAAAGCAAAAGAGCTGCGCCGTGTAATTGAACCTTTAATCACACTGGCTAAGACTGACAGCGTAGCAAACCGTCGTTTAGCGT
>NZ_CP047238.1:3715000-3775000 GCF_018141345.1 Pseudoalteromonas sp. A22 | reverse complement strand
ACAGCTTGGCACTGAACATTGACCCTACATGTGTAGGATAGGTGGGAGGCTTTGAAGCAGAGACGCTAGTTTCTGTGGAGCCGACCTTGAAATACCACCCTTGTAGTGTTGATGTTCTAACTTAGGCCCCTGAATCGGGGTTGAGGACAGTGCCTGGTGGGTAGTTTGACTGGGGCGGTCTCCTCCCAAAGAGTAACGGAGGAGCACGAAGGTTTGCTAAGTACGGTCGGACATCGTACGGTTAGTGTAATGGTAGAAGCAAGCTTAACTGCGAGACAGACACGTCGAGCAGGTACGAAAGTAGGTCATAGTGATCCGGTGGTTCTGAATGGAAGGGCCATCGCTCAACGGATAAAAGGTACTCCGGGGATAACAGGCTGATACCGCCCAAGAGTTCATATCGACGGCGGTGTTTGGCACCTCGATGTCGGCTCATCACATCCTGGGGCTGAAGTCGGTCCCAAGGGTATGGCTGTTCGCCATTTAAAGTGGTACGCGAGCTGGGTTTAGAACGTCGTGAGACAGTTCGGTCCCTATCTGCCGTGGGCGTTTGAGAATTGAGAGGGGCTGCTCCTAGTACGAGAGGACCGGAGTGGACGAACCGCTGGTGTTCGGGTTGTGATGCCAATTGCATTGCCCGGTAGCTACGTTCGGAACTGATAACCGCTGAAAGCATCTAAGCGGGAAGCAGGCCTCGAGATGAGTTCTCACTTTGACTTAGAGTCAACTGAAGGGCCGTTGAAGACTACAACGTTGATAGGCGAGATGTGGAAGTGCTGTGAGGCATTAAGCTAACTCGTACTAATTACCCGTGAGGCTTAACCATACAACGCCAAAGTGGTTTATAAGCGACAGAAGTTAATAGACTAAAGTAGACAAAAGAATTTAATAGCTTTTTCCGGATTTACATTGATGAGGGAGACTTCATTGATGAACAGAATTTCCTGGTGACTATAGCGTTTTGGACCCACCTGACCCCATGCCGAACTCAGAAGTGAAACAAAACAGCGTCGATGATAGTGTGGATTACCCATGTGAAAGTAGAACATCGCCAGGGCCAAATAAGAGAAACCCGTTGCAGCAATGTGACGGGTTTTTTGCTATGTGTGATTTGAAAACCTCGCGAGATGAACTCGCTCCCACTCCCACCACAGTATCAGCATAGTGCAACATGGTAGGTGGTGGTTAATCAGCCCTAAATCTTAATAATCTATTTCTTATTGCGTAGAGTCGTAGGTTATGCTCTGAGGCACAGACTTCACTTCTTGTTTAATGGTGCTCTAATTAATGCTATTAGCAAATACACTTAAAATATGTCGAATAAAGAAACATTTGCGATTTTTTTTGAGCTGTATATACTTACAGTAAATAAACCACTGTATGGAACACCAGTTAATGCGTCCTCTAACAAAACGACAAGAACAAATCTTTGAATTAATAAAAGTATTCATAAAAGATACTGGCATGCCTCCAACTCGTGCTGAAATAGCTGATGCTTTGGGTTTTAAGAGTGCAAATGCAGCGGAAGAGCATCTTAAGGCGCTTGCGAAAAAGGGAGTTATCGAAATGGTCCCAGGCGCAAGCCGAGGGATTCGACTTGTAGAGGATGAATCCGAACAACTTGGTTTACCTATTATTGGCCGTGTTGCTGCTGGTGAGCCTATTCTGGCAGAGCAACATGTAGAGAGCCACTGTAATGTAGATGCGAGTTTTTTTAAACCTAATGCTGATTACCTTTTAAGAGTTAATGGTATGAGCATGAAGGATATTGGCATTATGGATGGTGATCTACTAGCTGTTCACAGCACTCAGGTGGCTGAAAATGGCCAAGTGATAGTGGCTCGCGTAGAAGAGGACGTGACAGTTAAACGCTTTGAAAAGAAAGGGAAGAAAGTTTTATTGCATGCTGAGAATGAAGAATTTAAAGCGATTGAAGTGGATCTAGAGCATCAAAATTTCTCCATTGAAGGGTTAGCTGTCGGCGTTATCCGAAGTGCTGACTGGATGTAGTTTATGAGAGCGAGTGTAGCGTTAAATATAAAGTTGCGCTTGCTTTAACTATATTTTGTTTAAAAAGTGATAATTAACTTTTCTAACTATGTGAAAGTAGGATGATTATAGTGACTTTAATCATTTAGTAATATTTTTAGTTTTCTGATCTTTATACACTATTTTTCATCATTCTTTGTTTTACCCCCTATAGTTCCCAGTTTTGATTCTAAAGTCGGTCTTCTCGAAAATCTTGCAATTTGTTTGTTTTTTGACTAATTGGTTAATAGTCGTGCAGTAAGTCTATGTACAAATAGACAATATGACAGTCATCCAATAATAACAAAAGACAACCACGAGTTGTCTTGAAGGAGACGTCAAATGAAAATTTGTCGATTAGTTGTAGCATTCATCGCAGTGCTAATCGCCATGCCCTCACTTGCTAACAGCGCTTACAATATGAGGCAAGGTGTTACAGACATTAGTCATCAAGTGTATGAGCTTCACATGACCATATTTCTAATATGTTGCGTCATTGGGGTTATTGTATTCGGGATTATGTTTTGGGCGCTTATAAAACACAGAAAGTCAAAAGGCGTTGTTGCAGCGCAATTTCATGAAAGCACCAAAGTGGAAATACTTTGGACAGCAATTCCTTTCCTGATACTCATTGGTATGGCAATACCAGCCACAAAAACGCTTATTGCTATGGAAGACACGAGTAAAGCTGATCTGACCATTAAGGTCACAGGCTCTCAGTGGAAATGGCACTATGAGTATATGGGGCATGATGTTGAATTCTATTCTTTGCTCTCTACTCCGAAAGATGAAATTAGTGATCTCAAAGAAAAAAATGAAAATTACCTGCTTGAAGTTGATAAGCATTTAGTTATTCCCACCGATAGGAAAGTTCGCTTTTTGATGACCTCAGATGATGTCATCCATTCTTGGTGGGTGCCCGATTTTGCGGTGAAGAAGGATGCCAATCCAGGCTTTATAAATGAGGCATGGACAAAGGTAAACGATGAAGGAATTTACAGAGGCCAATGTGCTGAATTATGTGGCAAAGATCATGGCTTTATGCCTGTCGTTGTCGAGGCCGTAAGTCCCGATAAATTTGATAGTTGGCTCAACGATGCTAAAGCTGAAAAAGCAAAAGCAGAGGCTGAGTCACAAGCAGTTGCCCAACAAACCCTTTCGAAAGAAGAGTTAATGGAGGTTGGTGAACAAACTTACATGGCTTATTGCGCAGCTTGCCATCAACCAACCGGGCTTGGGCTACCAGGTGTCTTCCCTGCAATGAAAGGGAGTAAAGTCGTCACTGGAGATATTAAAGCTCATATAGATATTCTACTTTTAGGTCGCCCAGGAACTGCGATGCAATCTTTCGCAAAGCAATTAACAATCAAGCAGATAGCGGGGGTTATCACCTATAAAAGAAATAGTTGGGGTAATGACACCGGCGATGTTATTCAGCCAAGCCAAATACAGCGTGAGATAGATGCATTAGAGGAGGGTAAGTAATGAGTGCCATCGTAGAAGAACATTCACACCATACAGCTCCAAAAGGCTTAAAGCGCTGGCTGTTTACCACTAATCATAAAGACATTGGAACTCTGTATTTATTGTTCTCACTAACCATGTTTTTAATTGGTGGTGCTATGGCTATGGTGATCCGAGCCGAGCTTTTCCAACCTGGGTTACAGCTTGTAGATCCGCATTTTTTTAATCAAATGACGACAGTACATGGACTAATAATGGTATTTGGCGCAGTAATGCCCGCATTTACTGGTCTTGCCAACTGGATGATCCCAATGATGATTGGTGCTCCTGATATGGCGTTACCGAGAATGAATAACTGGAGTTTTTGGATACTCCCCTTTGCATTTGCAATTTTACTGATGTCGTTATTTTTGGAAGGCGGCGGGCCTGCTTTCGGTTGGACTTTTTATGCGCCACTATCTACAACGTACAGCAATGACAATACTGCATTTTTTGTTTTTGCGATCCATATAATGGGCATTAGCTCTATTATGGGTGCTATCAACGTTATCGTGACCATCGTCAATCTTAGAGCTCCAGGTATGACATGGATGAAGTTGCCTTTATTTGTCTGGACTTGGCTGATAACTGCATTTCTTCTGATTGCTGTTATGCCCGTACTCGCTGGCGCTGTGACTATGGTATTGACTGATAAGTTCTTTGGAACGAGCTTTTTTGATGCAGCAGGTGGTGGTGATCCTGTTATGTTCCAGCATATATTCTGGTTCTTTGGTCATCCTGAAGTGTACATCATGATATTACCTGCCTTCGGCATAATCTCTACGATAGTACCGACATTTTCAAGAAAGAAACTGTTTGGCTATGCATCAATGGTTTATGCAACCGCTTCAATTGCTCTGTTGTCGTTCGTCGTTTGGGCTCATCATATGTTTACTACGGGCATGCCTTTAGCTGGTGAGTTGTTTTTTATGTATGCAACTATGCTCATATCAGTGCCTACTGGCGTTAAGGTTTTTAATTGGGTAGCTACAATGTGGCGAGGTGCTATTAGTTTTGAGGTGCCCATGCTTTTTGCCATTGCGTTTATCGTACTTTTCACAATTGGCGGATTTTCCGGTTTGATGTTAGCAATTACGCCTGCAGATTTCCAATATCACGATACCTACTTCGTTGTCGCGCATTTCCATTACGTGTTAGTTACGGGAGCTATATTCTCAATAATGGCCGCCGCATATTATTGGTTACCAAAGTGGACAGGGTACATGTTTGATATCAAATTGGCTAAATTTCACTTTTGGCTCTCCTTGGTTAGTGTGAACGTACTGTTCTTCCCAATGCACTTTGTTGGTCTTGCTGGCATGCCAAGGCGGATCCCTGATTATGCTCTACAGTTCGCTGATTTCAACGCGATCATTAGTATCGGAGGGTTTGCATTCGGTCTTTCTCAACTGTTGTTTGTTGCAGTGGTTTATAAATGTATAAAAGGTGGAGAGCAGGCCTCTGGGAAAGTATGGGATGGGGCAGAGGGATTAGAGTGGCAAGTACCATCTCCGGCTCCTTATCATACCTTTTCAACGCCACCGGAGATTAAGTAATGCAACATGGACGCCTGCTTAAGAAGCTTATTTTGTTGACGCTAGGTATGTTTGCTTTTGCCTTTGCACTGGTTCCTCTATATGACGTTTTTTGTGATGTCACAGGCCTAAATGGTAAGCCATCCATGGAAATCGCAAAGCAGAGCGAGTCAATTGCGCAAAGTCGACAAGTAGATGTGAGCTTCACAACGCACAGTCAAAGCCAGGCGCCATTTAAGGTCGATGCAGTCGAGCACTCGGTTAGAGTTCAACCCGGTAAGCTAACCGATGTCAAATTCATTGCAAAAAACTTGAGTGATAGTGAGCGTGTGTTGCAAGCGATCCCTTCAGTGTCTCCAGGGAAAGCGGCAAAGTATTTACACAAAATGGCCTGCTTTTGTTTTGATCAGCAACCAATGAAAGGCAAAGAAGAAGTTGAGTTTGTCTTGAGGTTCTATGTAGATACGGAGCTCCCAAGTGATGTTGAGGAACTCACGCTTTCATATACGTTGTTTGATATTACAGAGCGAGTTAGCAAACAAAACAGTGATGGACTGAATATGCTAGCCGCTCGAGAGGAGTTCAAATATGAACCATGAACAAGAAAAATATTATGTGCCTGAGCAAAGTCCATGGCCAATCGTCGGGGCTTTTGCACTTTTCTTTATCGCTGTTGGCGCTGGCTTAACGATTATTCAACTTAAATCAACCAGTAATAGTGGAGTAATGCTACTGCTCGTGGGTATTGCTGTGCTGATCTATATGATTTTTGGTTGGTTCAGGAATGTGATCCAAGAATCTCAAACTGGATTATATTCTGCCCAAATGGATCGTTCGTTCAAGCAAGGAATGGGATGGTTTATCTTTTCCGAAGTTATGTTTTTTGCTGCTTTTTTTGGTGCACTTTTTTATGCACGAATGATAGCTGTGCCGTGGTTAGGCGGTGCAAGTAATAACGCCAGCACCAACGAGGTTTTATGGCCTCAATTTGAAGCTGTATGGCCATTGCTCACAACTCCAGATGGAACTGTCACTCAAGCTATGGGTTGGCAGGGACTTCCGCTGATCAATACGATTATTCTATTAGCATCATCAGTAACGCTTAGCTTTGCCCACGTAGCTTTAGAAAAAGAGCAAAGGGCGAAAGTGAAGGCATTCTTAGGATTAACAGTACTACTTGGCGTCGCATTCTTAACCTTGCAAGTGGAAGAGTATATTCACGCTTATCAAGATCTGGGGCTAACTCTCCAGTCGGGGGTTTACGGTAATACATTCTTTTTACTGACAGGATTTCATGGCTTCCATGTCACACTTGGTGCGGTTATTCTTTTCGTTATATGGATCAGGGTGTTGAAGGGTCACTTTACCGCTAAGAATCACTTTGCTTTTCAAGCTGGGGCTTGGTATTGGCATTTTGTTGATGTTGTTTGGTTGTGCCTGTTTGTATTTGTTTATGTGTTGTAACAACGGGTGAAGAGTGTAGTTTTATAAAGCCAAATTGAGCAGCAAGACAGATTAGAAGTACGACAGCTATTGATGCATAAACTCTTTGTTGCAATAGCCTCGCCATCGACTCTTGTTGCTCTGACTTGAGCATGACTAGCATAGCTCTAAATAGATTTAGAAAAACGAGTAGTAGCAGTACAACAATAATAATTTTAATCATAAGGGGTGTCCGATGGATTTAGGTGCACTTTTTAAAGGTAGATCAAAACCCCCCATATTGGCAGCATTAATCGTTGTTCTTTTATGTGGCTCGCTCTCTTATTGGCAGTGGCAAAGAGCGCAGCAAAAACATGTGTTGCAGCATAAAGTTGAGATTGAAAAATCGCTAGGCTTAGCTAATGAGCAGCCAGCAACATCCCAGCCGCTCACGCAATATGTTAATGCTGAAGTGTCGATTACAGGGAATTTTGTAGGCGATGCGGTTTGGTATCTAGATAATCAAGTCGTGAAAGGCCGAGTCGGTTTTGATGTAATTGGTATTATAAAAATTTCCGAAACTGATGAGTATCTAGCTGTTAATTTAGGTTTTGTGCCACAGCAGGCTAGTCGCGTGCCTACCGTTTTTTCTCTTCCAAGTGACACCGTTTCTCTACCTGTCTATATCAAATCTAGTGCTAGTAAGCGGTTCACCTTAGCTAAGTCTGCGGCTGAGGAGGCAACAAAACAATCTGTGATTCAGTATATTGATGTTGATTACTTATCTGCGGAGTCAGGTAAACCTCTTTTACCTCTAATTGCCTACATGACTAAAAACAGATTTGCAGGGACTGAGCCCCATTATCAACCGGTCGTAATGTCACCGCAAAAACATGAAGCTTATGCTTTACAGTGGTTGCTTATTGCCTTGGCCGCGGTAGTGATTGGCTGGAAACTTTCAAAAAAGGAGAATAAAGATGTCTAAAAGCGCGGCATGGTTTATAGGGCTGTTTATATTCCCCTTACTATTGGCATTTGTTGCCTTGAAGGTCGGCTGGATACCACATAGCACGACTAATCACGGTGAATTTTTAAGTCAGGAGGTTCGCCAATCAGAGCTGGTTTTAGATACTGAGTGGAGTATCGTTTATCAGCGACCAAAGCAGTGTAATAAGCAATGTTCTTTACTACTAGATAGCTTACCTAATTTGTATTTAGCGCTGGGGAAAAACCAGCAGAAAGTATCGCTCGTGGTATTACAAGAGCGAAATGAAAAAGGTATTGAGTACGCTACTTCTTTGCCGATATACCTCAACCAGTTAGATGACAACTATCTCTACCTGGTTGATAAAAAGGGGTTATTTGTACTTAAGTATGCACCAGTAGCAAGCTTAGAAGAAATGCGAAATGTACAAAAAGGGCTACTGAGTGATCTGAAGAAATTATTGAACTACTCTCGTTCAAGTTAGGAGGTAAATATGTCCAAGGTAAGAATAAAAATCGCAATATTTGCCTGTTTCGTCGCAATAACGGTAGTGACACTTGGCGCCTTCACACGTTTAAGTGATGCGGGACTTGGATGTCCAGATTGGCCTGGGTGTTACGGCTTTTTAACAGTACCAAATGAGACTCATGAACTATCTGCGGCTAAAGACAGTTTTCCACATTTAGAAATAGAAGCAGAAAAAGCATGGATTGAAATGATCCATCGCTATTTTGCCAGTTTCCTCGGGTTACTTATTTTGGCACTTGCATGCATAAGGCTGTTCAAGAAGCAAAAAACAAAAAGCCCTAATCGTCACTACTACTTACTGCTATTGCTTGTGTTATTTCAAGGGGCACTTGGGATGTGGACCGTGACGATGAATTTACAGCCAGTCATTGTGATGGGTCATTTACTAGGTGGGTTTAGTATTCTTGCATTGCTGGTGTTATTGGTTTTAAGGCTGAAATACACCACTATTACTGCTAGTGTAACTAGCCTTACCTGTCGTTTATGTTATGTGGCTCTTGGTGTGTTGATTATACAAATTGCGCTAGGTGGATGGCTTGCAGCCAATTATGCTGCTCCACATTGTACAGGGTTGCCGCTATGTGACAATCTTCAACTTTTCTCTTGGCAGAGTTTATTCACACTTCCTGAAGCTTCAGCGACTTATGAGTTTGGTGTTTTGCCATTCGAATCTAGAGTATCTATTCACTTTATCCATCGGATATGGGCAGTTATTACCGTTTTAACGCTACTTGCTGCATGTTGGCCACTCCTTAGAGCTGGTCAAAACCGCTTACTCCGACGCTCAGCACTTGTTGTGTTAACTTTGGTTGCGATACAGGTTTTGGTGGGGGGGCAATCGTACACTTCCAATTTCCTCTGTTGTTAACCTTATTCCATAACTTCATGGCAGCAATGGTGTTATTAGCAATGGTGAAATTGTGTTTCTTTATCAGCCTGACGCAAAAAGTAGGAGTAAAATATGCTTCAATTAACTAGTTTTTCAGAGCTTCAAAAAGCAACTACTTTATTCAAAGCCTACTTTGGCATGTGTAAGTTCAAAGTGGTATGTATGTTGGTTATTACTGCTTGGGTCGGGATGATGTTAGCACCACAAAGTGATAAAACATTATTGGCACAATTAATGAGTTTGTTTGGCATTGGTTTACTTTCAAGTAGTGCAGCAGCTGTAAATCATATCGTGGATAGAGAAATAGATAAAAAGATGGCGCGAACACGAAACCGACCGTTAGCGACAGACTCTGTTTCTGTATCATCAGCGTTAATCTTTGCGACGGGCCTCGCTATTTCTGGGTATGCTCTATTAACTATTTTCGCCAATCAGTTATGTGCGCTACTTACCTTAGCCGCGCTATTCGGTTATGCCGTGGTTTATACGTTATTGTTAAAGCGCGCAACACCTCAAAACATAGTAATTGGGGGGTTAGCAGGAGCGATGCCACCCTTGCTAGGTTGGGTCAGTGAGACTGGTCAGCTTGGTGCAGGACCTTGGTTGTTAGTAATGATCATTTTTGCTTGGACACCTCCCCACTTTTGGGCATTAGCTATTGCTCGTAAACGAGACTACGAAAAAGCCGAAGTCCCCATGTTACCAGTAACGCATGGAAACGAATTTACAAAACTCTGTGTGCTATTTTATACCATCATTTTAACTTTAGTCTGTTTGCTACCTTACCTAGTGGGAATGTCTGGTTGGATCTATTTGTTGGTCTCTGGCATGGCAAATGTCGCTTTTATTTACAAAGCCACCAAGCTTATGAGAACAAATAGTTTAGAGTATGCTATGAGGGTATTTTATTTCTCTATCTGGCATCTTTTGATAGTGTTCATTGCACTCTTTGTGGATAAAGCATTTATATGAAAAAATTTATCTTAATTATCTCTATGTTAATTCTGTTTGGTTGTGGGCCTGCACCAGATGTCTCTGAAAAAGTGGTTTGGTATCCAAAGCCTAAGGACGTGAATGCGTTTGAATTAAGGGATCAATACGGTGAGGTTGTCTCAAACCAAGACTTTACCGGTAAATGGAATTTGCTGTTTTTGGGTTACACCAGCTGTCCCGACGTGTGTCCAATGACGTTGTTGAAATTAACTCACGTATATCAATCCGTAAAAAGCAAAGGTGACTTACAAGTATGGTTTGTATCGGTCGATCCTAACCGAGATACTGAAGAGAAGCGTTTGGCCTACATCAAGCACTTTGATCCTGATTTTAAAGCGGTATCTGCCGAGCATTCGGCTTTATTTCCTTTTGTGAGAGATCTCGGTTTAATCTACGCAATAAATCAGGAACAGACAGAAGAGTATTATGTTGATCATAGTGCGTCTGTAGCATTAATTAACCCAAAAGGTCAGCTTGAGGCTATTTTCAAACCTACACATACAGCTGGAGCTGTCCCTACAATCGATGACAAACTACTTCTCGCTGACCTAGAGAAGATCATCAATTAGTCTTATATCGACACTGGTCGACCCCAGTGTCGTTGTACTATCTTACCTCTAACGCTTTAATTATTTGCGGATTTTTAATCAATCTTTGTGGCATTTTTACCATCACGGTCTAAGCTAATTTTATTACTCATTTTTACAAGGATAGTCTTCAGCTCATGTTGAAACTTCCACCTGAAATGGCGATTAACCATGTGGAAAGCCTGTACCATCAGATTTTCCAGGACTCTATGGAAACATCAGACATCACGATTGATATTAGTGAAGTGCAAAGAGCCGACACAGCATCTATACAACTGCTCTGTGCCGTGCAAAAACACTTGCTCTCGTTAGAACATAAAATTGTATGGCATGGTGAAAGTGACGCTTTAGCGCAGGCGGTAAATGAGTTGGGATTAACCCATTATTTATTCCATAGTATTGAAAATTAAGAGGTGAATATGAAAAAGATTTTAGCTGTGGATGATTCGGCGTCAATGCGCCAAATGGTTGGCTTTACTTTGAAAAAAGCAGGTTTTGATGTCACGGAAGCCAAAGATGGCAGTGAAGCACTATCTATTGCCAAGCAACAAGGGTTCGATGCCGTGATCTCTGATGTAAACATGCCTGTAATGGATGGGATCACACTTATTAAGGAGCTGCGTAGCCTACCCAACTATAAGTTCACCCCTTTACTAATGCTGACCACCGAGTCTGGATTGGATAAAAAAACAGAAGGTAAAGCGGCGGGAGCAACTGGTTGGATAGTGAAACCATTCAACCCTGAACAATTGCTAGCGGTATTGAAAAAAGTCATAAGATAGATACAGAGAGGCGTCGATATGAGTATTGATTTAAGCCAATTTTTTGATGTCTTTTTTGAAGAGAGCTTTGAAGGTCTAGACATCATGGAAGCTGAGCTGCTGAATTTACAGCCAGGCCATGAAGACTCAGAAACGATCAATACTATATTTCGCGCAGCACACAGCATCAAAGGTGGCAGTGGAACATTTGGTTTTACTTCTGTCGCTAACTTCACGCATGTGTTGGAAACCTTACTCGATCAGATCAGGGATGGGCGTCGACAGTTGACCGCTGAACATGTCAATTTGCTGCTCCAATCTGTTGATTGTTTAAGGGCCTTACTAACCGCATTACAAGCCGAAGAAGAGCCAGATCTTTCCAATGCGAATGAGTTGAAAGTTAAATTTGAAGAGATTTTAGGTGGTAAAGAGAGTGTTAGCTCAGATACTGCCGATAGCATACCTCAAGGGCAAGAATCTCAAACCTATCAAATAGACTTTAAACCGCTCCCCCACTTGTTTAAAACCGGTAACGAACCGCTCTATATGTTAAGTGAGCTATCGGAATTGGGGGATTTAGAAACTCATGCGTTTTGTGATGCAATACCTGAAATTGATGACTTCAATCCAGAGGATTGCTACCTCAGTTGGCGGTTATACTTAACAACCAGTCATCCAGAGTCGGCGATTAAAGAAGTATTTGAGTGGGTTGAGGATGATGCTGAAATTTCTATTACCTTATGTGGTGGTTTATTTGAAGATGATGTGAGTGTCTCCACAACGCCAGAACCAGAGAGTGAGAAGAAAGAAACGTCGAGCAACGACACTCAAAATATTGATGTACCAAAAACACCCTCAGCGACAGCGACAAAGGCTAAGCCTGAGGCTAGTAAGAAATCAGCAGAGTCGACTTCGATCCGTGTTGGGATTGATAAAGTAGATTCGCTTATCAATATGGTAGGGGAGTTGGTTATTACCCAAGCTATGTTGACTCAATTAGGCGAGCAAGAACCGACCGAAAATACACTTGCTGCGATGCAAGAAGGCCTCGCTCAATTAGCCCATAATACGCGAGATTTGCAAGAAAATGTAATGCGAATCAGGATGTTACCTATTAGTTTTGTCTTCAGCCGATTTCCTCGCTTAGTAAGAGATACGTCACAGAAGTTGAATAAACAGGTTGAACTAAAGCTGCTAGGAGAGCAAACAGAATTAGATAAAACCGTGATGGAAAAGATTTCCGATCCTATGGTTCATTTAGTAAGAAACTCTTTGGATCATGGCTTAGAAACACCGGAAGACAGAATTAAAGCCGGAAAAGATCCCGTGGGTACGGTGACACTGAATGCTTTCCACCAAGGTGGAAATATTGTGATTGAAATCATGGATGATGGCAGAGGCTTGAATACCGAAAAAATAAAAAGTAAAGCGATTGCCAATGGCCTTATTCAAGCAACTGATGAGCTGACTATTGAAGAGGTTAATGAACTTATTTTTAGGCCTGGATTTTCAACAGCCGATGAAGTGAGTGATATCTCTGGTCGCGGCGTGGGTATGGATGTTGTTCGACGAAATATTCAAGCATTAAACGGCAGCGTTGAAGTGACTTCTGCAAAAGGGGTTGGCTCAACGTTTACAATTAGGTTGCCATTAACGCTGGCCATTCTTGATGGTCAACTGGTTAAAGTTGCAAAGCATACCTACATCATTCCACTTATTTCTATTGTTGAGTCTTTACAAATAGATATTAAAAAAGTGAGCAAAGTAGGTAATGGCTTAGAGGTGCTTCGGTTACGAGATGAATACATACCAATACTAAGGCTATATCAACTATTTAACCATGGTGGTGCAATAGAAGAGTTGGATAAAACACTGTTAGTAGTTGTAGAGAGTGATAATCACAAAGTGGGATTGTTGGTGGATGATTTACTGGCGCAACAACAGGTCGTTATTAAAAGTCTTGAAGCGAATTATCAGAAAGTAAATGGGATCTCAGGGGCGACAATTTTAGGTGATGGCAGAGTCTCTTTAATTGTCGATATTAGTGGTCTTATCAAACTGAGTGGCTTAAAGCGTCCAGGAACTCAAGAGTTATTAGTAGAACAAGAGTTAGATGAGGTGGTGTCATGATCACTGAAAAAGCCTCGATTAATGAACAAGTCATGCTTGCAGACAGAGATGACGATACACAATTTCTCACCTTTATGATGGCGGGCGAAGAGTATGGCATGGATATTCTGGCCGTACAGGAAATAAGAGGGTGGGAAGAAGTCACTGCAATTCCAAATGCTCCTATGTATGTAAACGGTGCGATTAATTTACGTGGCACGATAGTGCCAATCATAGATTTAAGGGTTCGATTCGGCTTACCACAAATCGAATATGGAGCGCTAACCGTGGTTATCGTTGTCTCCGTTGTAATAAAAGAGGCAACAAAAATTATGGGGTTAGTTGTTGATGCGGTGTCTGACGTATACAGCATCAACGAAGAAACAGCGAAGGATGTTCCAGATTTTCAAGACTCGGAAAATAGTCAATTTGTACAAGGACTTGTAAATGTTGGTGAAAAAATGGTCGTACTTTTAAATTTGAAGAAGATATTAGATCTTGAAGTAAAGCAGAATGAGCAATTGGTTGTCGGGGGATAACATGAGCGATCAAGCATTAGCAAGTCAACTCAACAATAGAGTTCTGATTGCGGGTGCCATAATATTTGTGGGCTTGGCAATTAGTGTTCAAATGTTGAATATTAATATGTCTACACAAGCCTATGTGGCGATGGTTATAGCAGCTGTCAGTGTGGTGCTGGCAATTTTACTACTTAAGCAAAGCGCAAACATTCTGCTTTCTAAGTTACAGGATGTTGAGGAAATTGTTCCCGCGATAGAGAGTAAAGATGTTAGCTTACTCAATGCGAGTAATGCATCACGCCAATCATCTTTATACAAAGCGGTTGCTAATTTATTAAATGGTGACGCAGTAGATGGTCAAGACCATAGCCATAGTTTGTTGCTAGCTTTAAAGGTCTGTCAGGCCAATGTTATGCTTGCAGATGCCTCTCTCAACATTGTGTATTTGAACGATTCAGTAACCAGTATGCTGCGTAAAAATCAGGCTAAGTTACAGCAAGAGTTACCTGGTTTTAATGTTGATAGCTTGATTGGTGCCAACATTGATACGTTCCATAAAAACCCTAGCCATCAGAGAGGCATACTCGCTAATTTGACCCGTCCATATGTCACACAAATCAAAGTGGCAGGTTTGACCTTTGATCTTATTGCCACGCCTGTTTTCGATGATGAAGGACAAAGGATCGCGACTTTAGTTGAGTGGAAAGACCTTACAAGAGAATTAGCGTTAGAGAAAAAGCAGGCGGATTTGGCGAGCCACAATGCTCGTATATCGAGCGCGCTGGACGTTTGTCAGGCAAACGTAATGCTAGCGGACGAAGGGTTGAATATTATTTATGTTAATGATTCGGTTGTGCGAATGCTGAGAGACAATCAAACGCAGCTTAGAAAATCATTACCGAACTTTGATGTGGATACACTTGTAGGGCAATGTATTGATGTATTTCATGCAAACCCCAGCCATCAAAGAAACCTGCTTGAGAAACTGAGCGATGTATACAGCACAGATATCAAAGTCGCTGGCTTCACCTTTGGTTTAATTGCGACCCCTGTGTTTGATGATGAGAAAAAGCGGATTGGTACTGTCGTTGAGTGGGACGACAAAACAGAGCGTTTAGTTCGTGAAGAGGAAGAAAAAACTGCCGCAGCTGAAAACTTGCGCGTCCGAAGAGCATTAGACAACGTTTCAACGAATACGATGATAGCAAATGAGCAGTTTGAGATCGTTTACTTGAATCGTGCAGTGAAAGATATGATGAGAAATGCTGAGAGTGATTTAAGGCGTGACCTGCCTAATTTTGATAGTAACCATCTTTTGGGGGCGAATATTGATGTATTCCACCGTAACCCAAGTCACCAACGCAGTATGCTCTCTCGGCTTGAAACCGAGTATAAAACGGAAATTGTTGTCGGCGGAAGAACCTTTGGCCTAGTCGCGAATCCGATATTTGATGGTAATAACGAACGCGTGGGCACTGTTGTCGAATGGGAAGATAGAACCAAAGAAGTCACGATCGAGAAAGAGGTGAATGGCCTAGTTCAGTCGGCTAATGCCGGTAATCTTAGTGTTCGTTTATCAGAAGATGGGAAAGATGGCTTCTACTTACGACTAACCAAAGGGTTAAATAGTTTAGTGTCTACAGTTGATGAAACGGTTACAGATATGGGGGACATGTTAGACGCCTTAGCAACTGGTAATTTAACCAGACGTATTGAAGGCGATTATCGTGGGGCTTATGAAAAGCTGAAAAAAGACGCAAATACTACAGCTGAGAAGTTAACTGAGGTGTTAGGTCGGATCCGTACTTCTGCAAATTTAGTTGCCAGTGGTGCTGATGAAATTTCCCAGGGTAACGCGGATTTGAGTCAGCGAACCGAAGAGCAAGCCTCCTCACTAGAAGAAACTGCTTCTAGCATGGAAGAAATGACGAGCACAGTTAGACAAAATGCAGATAACGCGAAAGTAGCTAATGAGTTGGCCGAAGATACTTGTGACAAGGCGACCAAAGGCGGCGAAGTAGTCACACGCGCAGTTGAAAGCATGTCTGAAATTAATGATTCAAGTAAGAAAATTGCTGACATTATAGGTGTTATTGATGAAATCGCTTTCCAGACAAACCTTTTGGCATTAAACGCAGCCGTTGAAGCTGCTCGGGCCGGAGAGCAAGGTCGAGGCTTTGCTGTGGTTGCTGGTGAAGTGCGCAATCTCGCTCAGCGTTCTGCAGCAGCAGCGAAAGAGATTAAAGATCTAATCAGAGATAGTGTAAGTAAAGTCGAAGATGGCACGTTACTGGTTAATGAATCTGGTGAAACACTAAAAGAAATAGTTGAGTCAGTTAAGCGAGTAACGAACATGATTTCCGACATTGCCGAAGCTTCTATTGAGCAGAGTTCAGGTATTGAGCAGGTTAATAAAGCAGTGTCACAAATGGATGAAATGACGCAGCAAAATGCTGCCTTAGTTGAAGAAGCATCGGCCGCTGGGGAGTCGATGGCTGAGCAAGCAAATGATATGAGAAGATTATTAAACTTCTTCACACTTGATGAACCCTCACATCGTAGTTTAGAAATATCTGAGTCACCGAAGAATTATAAGGCATCAGAAAAACAATTACCAAAACGGACAATGAACTCCAATAAGCCTCCCCAGCAAAACACGAGAAGTAATCAGTTTGCAGATGACTCGGAAGAGTGGGAAGAGTTTTAGGGTTAGGTAATAGATCAATTCCTTAGTGGGGGTTGGCTGAAGGAATACGACGATGCGAGAGTTTCTGTTGACCGATAAGGATTTTTCCGAAATTTCGGCCCGGGTCTATGACACATGCGGCATAGTACTCGGGCCGCATAAAAGGGAAATGGTTTATTCCAGGTTGGCAAGACGCATAAGAGCCAACGGGCTAAATTCATTTGAGGCGTATTTATCTTTTTTGGAAGAAAATCAAGATGTTGAGTTTAGCCATTTTATTAATGCAATAACAACTAACTTAACTTCTTTCTTTCGAGAAAATCATCACTTCGAGTTCTTAACGAAAAGAATAGTTCCTGAAATTATTGCCCGACATAAACACGACAGAAGAGTTCGGATCTGGTCTGCTGGATGCTCTACAGGTGAAGAGCCTTATAGCATCGCGATGACCATTGCGAATGCTTTTCCAAGTGGTTGGGACGTCAAAGTGCTAGCAACAGATCTAGATTCCAACGTCTTGGGCAAAGCGAGTCTCGGAGAATATACGGCAAATAACGTCACGGGTTTAGATGAAGATAAGCTCAAAAAATGGTTTCTTAGAAGTGCAGATGGAGCAATGTATAAAGTGAAGCCTAAATTGCAATCTTTCATCCATTTTAAACGACTTAATCTTCTAGAACCATGGCCAATGAAAGGACCCTTTGATGTTATTTTCTGTCGTAATGTTTTGATTTATTTTGATAAAGAAACTAAAGATAAACTCTTTGAGCAATATCATGACATGTTAGTTCCCAATGGTTACTTACTTATCGGGCACTCCGAAACGATGGGAAAAGAGCACCTAGAATTTAAAAATCTAGGTAAAACCATTTATCAAAAAGGCCAGTTGAATGAGAGAGTTTAGACCCGTTCTCAGAGGCTTCGAGCATGTAAAACGCTTTTGGGATTCAGGGCGTGCCAAAGTCGTCGCAAAAGTACTTCCGGGGGAATTTTATGTATCCAAGCAGGACGAATTGATTTCGACTGTACTAGGTTCCTGTATTGCCGCCTGTGTATATGACGAGAAGCTGGGGATTGGTGGCATGAATCACTTTATGTTACCCGGAGCGAAGGCACTAAAAGAAGTACATGCGGATGACCTAAATTGTCGTTATGGTAACTGGGCGATGGAGTATCTGATAAATGAAGTACTCAAAAATGGGGCGTCTAGAAGCAATTTAAAAATCAAACTTTTTGGCGGTGGAAAAATTATTAGCGCAATGACTGATATTGGGGAAGGGAACATCAGGTTTGCTCAAGCCTATGTGGAAGAGGAAAGTTTGAATTTAATTTCACAAGATGTAGGCGGCCCCTGGCCAAGAAAAGTTATCTTTCATCCTCAAAGTGGCAAAGCGCAAGTGAAAAAGTTACGAACCATGCACAATAACACAATTGAACAACGTGAAGTGCGTTACTTACATGACATTGAGGCTCAAGACAATAAAACGGATATTGAGCTATTTTAGGTGTGAAATATGATCAAGGTTCTGATTGTTGACGACTCGCCGTTAATTCGTGGGTTGTTAAAAGAAATTTTAGGTCAGGCGGATGGTATTAAAGTCGTTGGCACCGCGGAAGACCCTTATGAAGCTAGAGAGCTCATTAAGTCTACTTCACCTGACGTATTAACTTTGGATATAGAAATGCCAAAAATGAATGGCATTAATTTTCTTAAAAATTTAATGCGTTTAAGGCCTATGCCTGTTGTGATGATCTCTACGTTGACCCAAGAGGGATCTCCCGCCACGATAGAAGCACTAGAATTAGGTGCCGTTGATTTTATTTCTAAGCCCACCAGCAATGTTGCTGATACCTTAATGTCTTATTCCGATTTACTGGTTAAGAAGATTAGAGTAGCGGCCGGTGCACGAGTGAGGGCTTTTAAAGCACCAAAACAGGAAAGCGAATTAGAAATTGGCCGTAATTATACATTTTCGCGTAATACTATTTTAGCCATAGGCGCCTCAACAGGGGGAACTGAAGCTATCAGAGAGGTGCTTATGCGATTACCAACACACGCGCCTCCTGTTGTTATCACGCAACATATCCCACCAGTTTTCAGTACCTCATTCGCACAAAGAATGGATCGCACCTGTGCGGTATCAGTCAAAGAAGCGGAAGAGGGAGATGTTTTATTACCAGGTCATGTATTCATAGCACCGGGAGACAAACATCTTAAGGTGGCACACACAGCAACCGGATATGTCTGCCGATTAGATGATACTGAGCCTGTTAATCGTCATAAACCTTCCGTTGAAGTGTTATTTAACTCCCTTGTGCCAATGGGTAAGCATGTTTGTGCTGCTATGCTCACGGGAATGGGCAGTGATGGAGCAAAAGCAATGCTAGCTTTGAAAGCTGCAGGTGCTAAAACATTTGCACAAGATGAACTTAGCTGTGTGGTATGGGGAATGCCTAGAGCTGCGTACGAGCTTGGTGCAGTGCAAAGCCTAGTACCTTTGAGTAAAGTGACTGAAACCATGCTGAGCGCGGTTAAAAAGTAAGGATAGGAGCTAATTTGCTCCTACCCAAAGCTGTTATTTTTCAATAACCCAAGGTTGTGAAAACCAATAATATCGTCCTGTGTCTTTGATTGAAGGTGCAGTACAGTTATATCGTGACCGTCCTATGGATAGCGCTTTCGGGGTTTGGATACGTACGCTGGTTTCTGATAGCCACGTCAGCTCAGCTTGCCCAACACCTGAAACGTAGCATGCAAATTGACTCTGATGAAAATCCTTATTGTTAAAATGCAACGTGATTGCTGGGGTTTTATTGTTCGTGACGCTATCAAGGTACTCTAATTTTTGTAGAGAGAAGGCTTTGGTCTCGAGCTTAGTTTTTAATGTTTCTAAGTTGCTGTAGTTTCCCGATGCGGGAAAGCGAGCGATACGTGTAAAATCTGAAGAAATACCAACCGCACCAGAGTGTTGCCCAATACCAATAAGTCCAAGCTCTGCTACTAGCTTTTGTAATTCATGATTAAATTCGCCGTACGGGTATGCGAGGTAGGGGTAATCGTGGCCAATCTCTTCTTTAATTCGCTGCTGTGACCATCTGATATCGTGCTCAACACGCGCACGCCACTGCGCCGCTGTTTCATCTTTTAGTTTGAGGTGGAGGTAATCGTGCTTAGCACTATGATTTGCGATAATAGCTCCACGTTTTGCTAATGCTCTCAGTTCATCCCACGTCATGACATAGCTTTTCTTTTCGTCAATAAGTTGAGGGTTGACGAAAATAGTATAGGGAAAGCCAAAAGATTCCAGGATCGGGGCCGCCGCAGTGATATTGTTTTCATAGCCATCATCAAAGGTGATAGCTAACGTTTTTTCTGGTAGAGACTTACCGGACTTCAGGCTATCTAACAACTGTGGTAAAGGTATCACCGAAAAACCATGTTCTTTAATGTGGTTAAGATGAGATTTAAAGGTTTCTTCACTCACGCTGGTGACCGCTGGGAGTTTCTCACTCACGTGATGATACTGTAAGATAACCGCACTCCAACTATTTGCTGAGAATAGGGCCAAACCAAAAATAATATGTTGTATCAATTTCTTAAATGCCATAAAGCGCAACATCTGAGCCTCTTACTACTTGCAGGTCCGATGATACTATCAAATATTACGGTGCCACTGTTAGGATTAGTCGATACGGCAGTAATTGGTCATATGGGGGATGCGCATTTTTTGGCTGGGATTGCGCTTGGCTCTAGCGCTATCTCGGTACTATTTTGGCTTGCAAGTTTTCTGCGAATGAGTACAACAGGAGTGATAGCTCAATCAAGCGGCCAGCAAGACCATGACAAGCTAACACGTTCACTATATACCAGTATGCTCATTGCGCTGCTCTTTGCCGTGAGTTTGATTGTGTTATCTCCTCTGCTGATCCAAGTTATTGCTCAGCTTTCAAATGCTTCTAGTGAAGTATTTGAGCAAGCAAAATTATATTTTCAAATCCGTGTATTTAGTGCGCCTGGAGCAATGTTAAATCTTGTGCTGCTGGGCTTTATGCTTGGGATGCATTACGGGCGAGGGCCATTCTATCTGGTGTTGTTCACAAACATAGTGAATATAGCTTTGGACATTTTATTTGTTGTCGGATTTGAGTGGGGAGTAGCAGGCGCAGCTTGGGCTTCACTGATTGCAGACTATTCGGCATTAGGCTTATCCTTGTTTTTGAGCGTATTGGTCGCAAGGCGTCACGGTATTGCGTTGAAATTCACTCTACCAAAGCGCGCCGAGTGGCTCAGTTTACTCACCTTGAATCGTGATATTTTTATTCGCTCCTTGATCTTACAACTCTGCTTTAGTTTCATGACTTTTTATGGCGCAAGGCTTGGTGAGATCACGCTAGCGGCTAACGCCGTATTACTTAATTTTTTGATGTTAGTTAGTTTTGCGATGGACGGCATCGCTTACGCTGCGGAGGCTAAGGTCGGCAGAGCAAAAGGACAAGGCTCGTTGGGGCAATTGCAATTATGGGTAAAAGTAAGCCTGTTTTGGGGGGCTGCATTTGCGCTTTTATACAGCGCTATTTTTTATCTAGCTGGTGGCTGGATCATCAGCTTATTAACCAATATCCCCGAAGTGATAACATTGGCAGGTACTTACTTACCTTGGTTGGTGCTATTACCTTTGATTGCCATGAGTTGCTTTTTGTTTGACGGCATCTTTGTTGGGCTTACTCGTGCTAAAGAAATGCGAAACAGCATGTTAGTTTCTGCGGTATTCGGTTTCTTCTTGCCGTTTTTGATTGCATTGCCACTCGGTAACCATGCACTCTGGCTTGCGATGAGTTGTTTTATGGGGTTGCGTGGATTAACCTTAGCATATAAATATCACCAGCTCACTCGAGAGGTCGCCTTACTCGAATAATGGGCCTATGTTAAGCAAATGGGTCGTTATCTTTTAGAGTTTGGCGGCGTTTTTCTCTGGCTTCTATCACTTGAGAAAAGCGATTAGCAAAAATACCAATATAACCGTAAAAGGCACAGCACAAACCAGGAAGTAAAAGCACCAAACCTGCGATTTGAAAGCGATGATCTTGATAGTAACCCAGTGCGATAAAAGCACCAGCGAGTAACACAATAACAAGGCCAAAAAGGAAGAACTTGAGGCTTCGCCTAGGGTGAGACCCTAAGCGATAAATGAGGGTTTTGCTCATTAATAGTAAGAGTGTTCGCCGCGAGCGTGCTCCGTGATGTCACGTACGCCGTTGATTTCTTCAAACTTAGCGATCATCTCTTTTTCGATGCCTTCTTTTAATGTGACATCAATCATTGAGCAGCCGTTACAACCACCGCCGAATTGAAGTACAGCAATACCATCTGCGGTAATTTCTACTAGGCTAACTTGACCACCGTGATTGGCCAGTTGTGGATTTACTTCTGTCACAAGCATGTGCTCTACGCGCTCAGCTAGGCTCGCATCGTCACGTAATCGTTTAGCTTTGGCATTTGGTGCCTTAAGCGTCAACTGACTCCCCATTTTATCGGTAACGAAGTCGATATCGGCTTCTTCTAAAAATGGTGCGCTTTCTTCATCAACGATGGCTTCAAAACCATTAAACGGTAAGCGGATATCGCTTTGTTCAACGGCATCTGCTGGGCAATATGACACGCCACACTCAGCTTGAGAGGTGCCTGGATTAACCACGAAAACTCTAATATTAGTGCCTTCAGCCTGATCGGCTAATAGTTTCGCGAAATGGCTTTGGGCAGAATCTGAAATATGGATCATAATTCGCTCTATACTTGACTAAATTACTCGGTTAATACGTATCATACTCTCCTCGTCGTGTTGTCGCTAGTGTTCGGCGTAAAAATTTGGCAATCGGCGGTGCGCTTGTTAGCTTGAAAAGTAATCGGAATTAAAGGACATTATCATGCGGTTAATAAGCTGTATTATCGTGCTGTTGAGCTTTAGCTTGCAGGCCAAGCCCATTGCCTATTATTTTGGCGATGAAGTAAAATTTGATCCCACAATAACTACGCCAAAACAAGCATTTGGATATGAAGTTGGGCAGTGGCATTTGCGCCACGATCAAATCGTTAATTATCTACATACCCTTGCAAGTGAAAGCCCAAGGTTGAGTGTCGAAACAATCGGGTTTAGCCATGAGCGACGTCCTTTGTTACTCCTAAAAGCGAGCTCGCCACAAAACCAACAAAACTTGGCACGTATTCAGCAAGATCATATTGCTGCATTGAGCAGTAGCCAAAACCGTTCAGACCAGCCTGTTGTGATGTGGATGGGCTATAGCGTGCACGGTAATGAGTCTTCAGGAAGCAATGCCGCGGTACTCATGGCATATTATTTAGCTGCGGCGCAGGGCGAGTCAGTTACGCAGCTCCTTGATAATGCGGTGATATTGTTAGATCCAGCTTTGAACCCTGATGGCTTATCACGTTTTGCTACATGGGCAAACGCCAATAAGAGCATGTCTCTATCAACCGACCCTGCACATCGTGAGCATAATGAGTCTTGGCCTTCTAGTCGCACTAACCATTATTGGTTTGACCTCAATCGTGATTGGTTACTACTACAGCATCCTGAGTCAAAAGCACGTATCAAAGCGTTCCATCGTTGGAAACCTAACGTACTGACCGATTTTCATGAAATGGGACCAAATAGTACGTATTTTTTCCAACCAGGGATCCCATCAAGGACTCACCCAATTACCCCATTACAAAACGTAGCGCTAACCAACGAGATTGGTAAGTTTCATGCCAAAGCTCTTGATGCGCAAGGGGAGTTATATTTTACTCAAGAGAGTTTTGATGACTTTTATTATGGCAAAGGTTCTACGTACCCCGACGTAAATGGTGCGGTTGGCATTTTATTCGAACAAGCGAGTAGTAGAGGGCATGCACAAGAAACTCAGTATGGCGTGTTGAGTTTTCCTGAAACGATTAAAAATCAGGTCACGACGAGTCTCTCGACATTTCAAGCCAGCACGACGCATCGACGCGCTTTACTTGATTATCAGCAGCAGTTTTATCAACAAGTGAACGAGCTTGCGAGTAAAGATGAAATCAACGGTTACGTTGTTGCTCGCGGCAAAGATAACTACCGTTTTCAAGCGTTTGTGGATTTATTGAAGCAGCATCAGATAGAGGTGAAATACCTCTCAAAAGCCAAAGAAGTTGATAACACCGAATATCAGCAAGGGGATTTATACATTCCACTGGCCCAGCCGCAATATCGCTTGATAAAAGCACTATTTAGCACACAGACGCATTTTAAGGACAACACGTTCTACGATGTTTCAGGTTGGACGATGCCGTATGCTTATGATTTAGATTTTGCCGCAGTAAAAAGTGGCTGGGGTTTAAAGCTTCAAGGTGAATCGAGCACTGACTCAAATCTATTGGCTCCCGTTGCAGGAAGTTATGCCTACACCATAGAGTGGCATCATTACCTAGCGCCACAATTAGCAAATCGCCTCTTACAGGCTGGAGTGAAAGTAGCAGCTGCAATGTCACCATTTTCAGCATCAACCACCTCAGGCTCTCATGACTTTCAGGCCGGGACACTGGTGATAGCAAGTGGTATTCAGCAGCAAGCGGACTGGTTTACTCAGCTTGAAACAATCGCCAGAGAGCTTTCACTTCCAGTATATAGTGTGACTACAGGCATGACCCAAAGTGGCGTCGATTTTGGGTCAAGACAAATGCTGCAGCTGCAAAAGCCAGAAGTCCTCATCATAGGTGGTGCGGGTGTAAGTCAATATGAAGCGGGTGAGCTTTGGTATCATTTGGATAGGCATTTAAAACTTGCCCCGTCAATTGTGGAAAAGCAGCATATCGAGAAACTCGATCTTACGCGCTATACCCACATTTTATTGGCTGATGGTAAATATGGAGATTTAAGTGACAAGAGCAAAGCCAAGCTCTTGAGTTGGGTTGCTAAAGGCGGTGTGATTTGGGGGCAAAAGCGTGGTGCGCAGTGGCTAATCGAACAGCAGCTACTAGACGCTGAAATGGTTTCAAGCAAAGAAATGCGAGCCCAGTTTGACAGCAAAAATCTCACCTTTGCAGATCAAGATAGCCTTTCGGCAAAACAGCGGATTGCCGGCGCAATTTTTGATGCGCGTTTGGATTTAAGCCATCCTTTATCTTTTGGCTTTGAGAACCGGGAATTACCTGTCTTTAAAAATAGCACTTGGGTGATGCATCGTATTAATAAGCCATTTATCGAGTCGTTGACGTATACTAAAAAGCCTTTATTGGCAGGGTATGCTGATAATATTAACGTTGAACAGATCGCAGGTTCTTCTGTCTTGATTGCGTCAAAGTCTGGACGTGGAGTGGCTGTAGGAATGACTGACAACCCGGTATTTCGTGGCTTTTGGTTCGGTTCTAGCCGACTGCTAAATAACGCGCTGTTCTTTGCACACGGCATATAAGGTCCAGAACAGCTTATCTGTGCAGTGAGACTTTTAGCGATTTGATTGATATCTATTGTCGTGATATCAAGCAAATAATACGCTTTTAAGCGTCGAATGGTGTGAGGCTGATAGCCATCGCCCACACCATTTTCGCCCCGTTTTGTTTACACACTTTTGCCGCTGCATTCATGGTCGCGCCCGTTGTGATCACATCCTCAAGTAATACGATATTTTTCCCCTCAACAGATTGGTTGAGCGCAAAGGCATTGTTTAAGTTACGTTTTCGTTTAGCCTTGGTCAGCTCAGATTGCGGCTTGGTGTGCTTTGTTCTTTTCAGTATTGTCTGGGTGAGTGGTAGCCCTTGCCAAACTTGCTCAACTTGATTGTAACCTCGTCGGATTAACCGTCTTCGGTGTAGTGGCATACAACAAACAAGGTCTACGGGGAAAGCATCCTCTTCACTGAAGCGCTGCCATAGTGTTTGAGCCAGCAGGTTCAAGGCACATTGATACGCTTTGCTATGGTTAAACTTTACTCCTTGCAACCATGTGTTTATAGGCGTACGGTACCAACTCGCCACGGTTAACCCATCGCAGTCTTCAAGGCTAACCATACGTTGGATATTGGGGTAATTAAGTAGATTAATCTCTTGATCCATAAAGTCTAAGCACGCTTGTAAGCAGTGTGGACAAAGCAAGGCTTCTGTTGTGCGTTGTTCACAGCATACACAAGGCTGACACCACTTTTTAGGTAATAACCGATTAAGTTGGATCATTGCTTTCCATCCCGGGTTAGCTATCATGGCGTCAAGTTTGGTATAGAGAACAGATAAATGCAAAATGAAGTTGTGCTGCTCCATGGTTGGGGGATGAACAAAGCGGTGTGGCAGTTATGCGAGGAAGCCTTAGCACCTACAACAGCAATTAAAGCGGTCAATCTTCCTGGATTTGGTGGCACACCAAGCGCCGAGGGTGATTATTCTCTTGAGCGTAATGCTTTACTTATTGCTGAGCAGCTGATGCCACAAAGCGTGTTGATAGGCTGGTCTTTGGGGGGCTTATTTGCATTGTATTTAGCTGCTCATTTTCCAGACAAAGTTAGCAAGGTTATTTTGGTCGCTTCAACGCCATTTTTTTGTGAGCAAGCTGATTGGCCCGGAATAGCCCCTAAGGTGCTAAACAACTTTGAGACTCAACTGCAAACCAATAGCGCAAAGACGATAGAAAGGTTTTTAGCTATTCAAGCGATGGGCAGTGAACACGCCAGAGAAGACATCAAACAACTTAAAGCGCTACTAGGCACACTGCCGGAAGCGGAGGCGAAAGCACTAGCTGGTGGACTGGAGATATTGAAATCGCAGGACTTACGTGATGAATTTTCACGGCTGCAGCTCCCCACAATAGGCATATTCGGCCGTTTAGACTCTCTTGTGCCACAAGTGGCTGTAGAGAAAATGCAGGTACTCAATCCAAATTTTAAGGCTCATACGCTTGCAAAGGCCTCTCATGCGCCTTTTATCTCTCATAAAGAAGCCTTTTTATCACTCCTTAAATCAATTATTTAGATATTTGGAATAATAAAGCGGCAAAAAATTGCCGCTTTTACTTTTCTTTGTTGATATTTTGCGCAATAATTAGTCAGTAAGAAAAGGTTTATCTAGGTGCGAATATGCCAATAGGTGATGTGTTAAATAATGGAATTGACGGTTATAACCGCGCTGCTCAGGGGATTGCCCAAGCAAGTGCTGATATTAACCGCGCTGCCATCGATCAACAAAGTGATTCTGAACGTGCATCTGGGCGGCAGTTGCAAGGTGCTAGTGCCGGTGAAGCTGTGACGGCTCCTGTGAGCGAAACCCCAAGCTTGACCGAATCAGTGGTAGCCTTAAAAGTTGAAGAGTTTAACGCGAAAGCCAATGTGCAAACTATTCGCACTGCAGATGAAGTGCTAGGTACGTTGATTGATATTAAAGTGTAATGAACATAGTAACGCCACCACCGGCGATGAATTTAAACACTGCCAACGTGTACACCGAAACGGTTGTACGCGATAATCAGCTGCGTGAAGCGATCCCAAAACCTGCACCAACTAATCCCTCATTTACCGAAAACCGCAACCTTTCCGATTCTGAAAAAGGCCGCTCTTCTAACGTAGACGATGCAAAAGTTTACGGTTCTGATGGTAAAACAGAGCAAAGCAAAACCATTCAAGGCAAAGAGCAAGGTGAAAAAGGCGAAGGCCAAGAAAAAGAAAATAATGAACAAGAGCAGCAACAAACAGAGCAAGATGAGCAGGTCGTTCAAGAATTAAAATCTCGAGATAGAGAAGTAAGATTACATGAGCAGGCTCATGCCAGAGTAGGCGGGCAATATGCCGGATCACCGAGTTATGAATATCAGCGCGGTCCTGATGGTAATAACTACGCTATTGGCGGTGAGGTGATGATCGACGTTGCGCCGCTTGAAGGTGATCCGCAGGGCACGATTGAAAAAATGCAAACGGTGAGAGCGGCAGCGTTAGCACCAGCAGAACCATCTGGCGCTGACAGAGCCATCGCAGCAGATGCGACTCAAAAACTCTCGGCGGCGCAGGCTGAGTTGGCAAAAGCTTCTATCAGTGGTGAAGAACAAAGTGATAGCAAGCGGGTGCAAAACATTCAAACTCGCCGCTTGAGTGGTGAGCAGGCAAAAGCAGAGAGTGAAGAAGAGCAAGCCAAGCTTAAGCAGGATGCAGATCCTTATGCTGTTGCGATGCCAATTGAAGCCGACCCTGAAATCCAAGCAAGATCGCTCAGGATCTCAAATTTTTATCAACATGTAGCGATGCCTAATCAACCCGCATCGCTATCAGTGCAAATTTAACCGTAGATATTGGCCTTCTCCTCCGCGGGTCATTGCAGTGAAAACGAGTTAAAACCCCCGACAAACGAAAAGCGCGACCAAGGCCGCGCTTTTCTTTGTTCGTTGCACTGTTGAAATTACTTCTTCAGCTTTGCGAAGGCTTCAGCAAACGCATTACCCATCGCGGCGTTACCTGCATCTCGTGACTTTGGCTTAGAAGACTTAGGCGCCGCTTTCCCTTTGTGCGGCTTCGCGTTTTGTTTTTGCGCTGGAGCTTGAGATATTTCATCGTTTAGGCGCATGGTAAAGCTAATGCGTTTACGAGGCACATCAACCTCAATCACTTTGACCTTAACGATATCTCCCGCTTTAACGACTTCACGCGGATCGGAAATAAACTTATCCGTGAGTGCTGAAATGTGAACAAGTCCATCTTGATGTACACCTACATCCACAAAAGCCCCAAAATTGGCAACATTAGAGACCACACCTTCTAAAATCATACCGACTTTAAGATCTGTGATTGTCTCAACACCAGCTTTAAACTGCGCTGTTTTAAATTCTGGGCGAGGATCTCGGCCTGGCTTATCTAACTCTTTGATAATATCAGTGACCGTTGGTACCCCAAACTTATCATCTACATAGTCGTTTGCCACAAGGCCATTCAAGACTTCGCGATTACCGATAAGGGTATTCACTTCTAGATTTTGCTTTTTACAAATCGCTTTGACAACAGGGTAAGCTTCAGGGTGCACTGCTGATGCATCCAGTGGATCGTCGCCATTGGCGATACGTAAGAAACCAGCTGCTTGTTCAAATGCTTTAGGTCCTAATCGCTCAACTTTTTTAAGCGCCTTGCGATCCGTAAAAGAGCCATTTTCGTCGCGGTATTTTACGATATTGCTGGCTAATGTTTTATTCAAACCCGAGACGCGCGTTAATAATGGTATCGATGCCGTGTTCACATCGACACCTACTGAGTTTACGCAGTCTTCGACCACAGCCGTTAGTGTTTGTCCTAACTGGCTTTGAGAAACATCATGCTGATATTGGCCAACACCGATTGATTTAGGTTCGATTTTCACAAGTTCTGCTAACGGATCTTGTAATCTTCTTGCGATAGAAACTGCACCACGTAGAGATACATCAAGATCTGGAAATTCGTTTGCGGCAAATTCAGAGGCTGAGTACACCGATGCGCCAGCTTCACTCACCATGATTTTATTGAGCTTTAATTCGGTAGCGCTTTTTAGCAGTTCTGCGGCCAGTTTGTCGGTTTCGCGAGACGCGGTTCCGTTACCGATAGCAATAAGCTCAACTTTGTATTGGCGGCACATTTGCTCTAGTGTCTTCAGCGACTTATCCCACTGGTTTTGAGGGGCATGAGGGTGGATAGTACTGGTTGCAATCAGTTTGCCTGTGGCATCGACAATGGCGACTTTACACCCGGTACGTAACCCCGGATCGATACCCATTGTCACTTTTGCACCAGCAGGCGCAGCCATCAGCAGATCTTTTAGGTTTTTCGCGAAAACTTCGATAGCGTCTAGCTCTGACTTTTCACGCATTGACCCTAAGAATTCGTTTTCCAAGTGCAGGGCGATTTTAATCTTCCATGCCCACTGGACCACACCCATTAACCAATCACTGGCAGCTTTACCAGAGACGGCTAGGCGGTAATGATCAGCAATGATCTGTGCACAAAATTGAGCAGGGTCCTCTGCGCTTGGTTCTGGGTTGATAGATAACTGCAAAAAGCCTTCGTTACGTGCTCTTAGCATCGCCAGCGCGCGGTGTGATGGAATTTTATTTAGCAGCTCATTATGTTCAAAGTAGTCACGGTATTTGCTTCCTGCTTCTTCTTTACCCGCAATGACTCTTGCTTCGATTTGCGCGTTGTCTTTAAGGTGTGCACGGAGTTTAGCAAGTAGCTTTGCGTCTTCTGCAAAACGCTCCATGAGAATAAATTTAGCGCCATCTAAAGCCGCTTTGCTGTCTGCAACGCCTTTGCTCTCATTAATGAAAGGAGTCGCTTGTTGTTCTGGGTCTAACGTTGGATCTGCAAATAAAGCGTCCGCTAGGGGTTCCAAACCTGCTTCTATCGCGATTTGGCCTTTTGTTCTGCGCTTTGGTTTGTATGGGAGATATAAATCTTCGAGTACGGTTTTGCTGTCAGCGGCTTGTATTTCTGCATTTAACTCGGCAGTGAGTTTACCCTGTTCATCGATGGTTTTTAAAATAAACTCGCGACGTTCATCAAGCTCTCGTAAGTAACCTAACCTTTGCTCAAGCAAACGTAGTTGAGTGTCATCTAAGCCACCCGTTACCTCTTTACGGTAACGTGCAATAAATGGAACGGTTGCCCCTTCGTCTAGCAAACTAATAGCAGCATTAACTTGCTGTTCTCTGGCGTTAAGCTCCGTTGCTAAACGTTGTGTGATATTGCTCATGCAAAATCCTTATACTCTTCTTAATCGGTCTGTGTTGCCTAGACAATACTCATCTTTGGCAAACAAAATTTAGCTCAATGTTATCATTGTTCGGTGTTTCTGCGATATTCGATTTGGTTGATATACCAAAGTCTTCGGCCATGCGGTGTGGTGACTGTAATTTCATCATCGACTTGTTTGCTTAGTAAAGCCCTAGCCATTGGCGCATCGATGGAGATGTAGTCATTGCGTTCGTATATTTCATCAGGTCCAACAATTCGAAATGCACGAACCTCGCCTTCTTCGCTTTCTACTTCTACCCAAGCGCCAAAAAATACTTTACCTTCTTGTTCGGGACTATATTCCACGACTTTCAGTTCGGGCATACGCTTTCGCAAAAAGCGTACCCGTCTATCTATTTGCCTTAATAAACGTTTATTGAAGGTGTAGTCGGCATTTTCGGAGCGATCGCCTAAACTCGCTGCCCAATTCACAATTTTGGTGATCTCTGGGCGCTTTTCAAACCACAGGTGATCATGTTCTTGCTGCAGTTGGCGGTATCCTTCGGGCGTGATCAAATTCGTTTTCATGTTTCTCAGGTATTTTGGGTTAAACCCTTGTAATGTTCGGTAACAATCTAGTATCAATGTATGGTGTCGAAAAGCACCAAATTCAATTATATTTAAGCATAATAATATCATGGTCCATTATCGCCATGAGCGTTAAATGAACAGGATGATGATTTGTGCACGAAATGTCGCAGATCAGCAAGCTTTAGTAAATTAATAAATAGAAGAAATATAAATGGGAAATGAAACCACCAAAGTGCTCGTAGTTGACGACGATATGCGTTTGCGCAGTCTTTTAGAGCGTTATCTCGTAGAGCAGGGATTTATCGTCCGCAGCGCAGCCAATTCTGAACAAATGGATAGACTACTTGAACGCGAAAACTTTCACTTGATGGTGTTAGACTTGATGCTTCCTGGAGAAGATGGCCTTTCCATCTGTCGTCGTTTAAGACAAAAAGAGAATGAGATCCCAATTGTCATGTTGACGGCGAAAGGTGACGAAGTTGACCGTATTATTGGTCTTGAGCTTGGCGCGGATGATTACATTCCAAAACCCTTCAACCCAAGAGAACTGTTGGCGCGAATAAAAGCCATTCTTCGTCGTCGTGCCAAAGAAGTACCAGGTGCGCCTGCGGCAGAAGAAAATGAAGTGAGCTTTGGTAACTTTACCCTTAATTTAGCGACGCGAGAGATGCAACATGGGGAAGCGACAATTTCACTGACCTCAGGTGAGTTTGCGGTACTTAAAGCACTGGTGAGTCACCCTCGAGAGCCGCTTAGTCGAGATAAGTTAATGAACCTTGCTAGAGGGCGTGATTATAGCGCACTTGAGCGTAGCATTGACGTTCAGGTTTCGCGCTTGCGTCGTATGATTGAAGATGACGCCTCTAATCCTCGCTATATACAAACGGTTTGGGGTCTTGGGTACGTATTTGTGCCTGACGGCGTGAAGTAGCCAGCATGTTACCTCGTAGTGCATTCGGGCAAACCGTCTTCTTTGTCGGCGCGTTACTATTGATAAATCAAGTCGTGTCTTACATTACCGTTACCTTATACGTCTTCAAACCAACTTTTGAACAAGTGAACCTGATGCTTGCTAAGCAGGTTAAAACGGTTTTCATTGATTGGGAGAATGGTGTTGAAGTTGATAACAGTGTATCTCGCAAATTCTTCGAGATAACGGGTATTGAGGTGATGACACAAAGAGAGGCCTATGTAAATGGGCTGGGGCAGGCCAAAGAATATACATTGCTGTCTCGTAGTATGTCGGAGCAACTTAATGGTTCTGCGCGAGTCAGGATAAGCCAAGGAGATCCGGTTGTTTATTGGGTCGAAGCACCGCAAGCGCCTGGGTATTGGGTAAGAGTACCGCTTAGCGGACTCAGTGAAACAAAAATGGAGTTTTTAGTTTTTTACCTCTCCAGTATTGGTTTCTTAAGTGTATTAGGGGGGTGGCTTTTTGCTAGGCACCTAAACAAACCGCTAAAATCGCTACAAATTGCAGCTAGTCGAGTAGGCGTCGGGGACTTTTCAACACGTCTTGTCGAAGAAGGTTCTACTGAAGTCATAGAGGTGACTCGGGCATTTAATAAAATGTCTAAGGGGATCGCAGACCTAGAAAGTGATAGGCGACTGTTAATGGCTGGTGTTTCACACGATTTACGTACACCCTTAACCCGAATTCGTCTAGCAACTGAAATGATGTCGGATGAAGAAGACTATCTGCGCGAGGGAATTATCGACGATATTGAAGATATGAATGCGATTATTGACCAATTCATCGAATATCTCCGTCATCACAACGGTGCAGAAATGTCGGCAGATGACGTTAACACGGTTATTGAAGAAGTCGTTCATGCAGAGCAGCAACATCAGCGACCAATTCACCTGCAAGCAGAGGAATACTTACCAACGGTGATGATGAACGCCGTCGCGTTAAAGCGAGTGTTTACTAATATGATTGAAAATGCGATCCGCTATTCTGAACAAGATATTGAGGTGACGACAGAATACAGCCCCAAGCACCGTGCTGTTATCGTAAAAGTAATGGACAGAGGGCCAGGTATTCCTGAGTCAGAGTTGGAGTCTGTATTCGAGCCATTTAAACAGGGAGATCAGGCTAGAGGGAGTGAGGGAAGTGGCTTAGGGCTTGCCATTATCAAACGTATCGTGACCACACACGGCGGTAAAGTAAGACTACGAAATCGAGATGGCGGTGGTCTGATCGCGGAGGTTTCTTTGCCAGCTTACCGTGGTAAACTTGAGGAAAATAACAATTAATAAACTTTAACGGCTTGAGGTATAACACTGGTTTTTCCGGGCCGTTAAGTAATAGTAAGGAATGCTATTGTGGCTATAGAAGTATCCAGCGCACGATTGATCCCTGTTTTGAGGCGTATTGTCGCTGTCAAAAAGTTTGCCAAACTCCACCCAACGCTCATTCCCTTTATGCTCTATCTGGCCGTCAGTGGTATCGCTCTGTTTTATGTTGCTCGTTTGCTTAATTCGTTTGGGTTTTCTGCACTGAAGCACATAGGGATAAGTGACTTTTTAACCGTGATCATGACTAATTTTTTATTTCTACCGGCATTTACTTTCGTTGTCTTCAGCTTACTCACGATAATCAGGCAAGATAAAAAGCTTGTTCAGGTTAAGTTTCTTGGCGTTGATAAGTTGAACTATATAGTTAACCAGCCACTCTATAATTTTCCACTTTCCACAACGATTATTACTACGCTTATTTTGTCTACATATGCGGCTGATTTCGCAGCAAAAAGTGCTGTAAGAGACGTAAAGGCTTTACAGCGTGGAAACACTGATATTTATTTAAGTTATCCGATAGATTGGTTTGGCGAACAAGTAATGACAATTCCTTCAGTTGTAATTGTGCTGTCGACTTCACGATATACTTTTATATATCACCCTGAAACAAAAAAGGCGGTGGCCATTCCCGATGCGAATTTAGGTAGCATTACTACACTCTCGGCTTCAGGGGGAGGGAAATGAAAAAAATTACCAATGACGCTGAATATTACGCTTGGTTCGATGAAGTAAGTAAAAAGACCGCAAAATTTATTTATGAACAACCTGGTGTTCTTATTACTTTGGGATATCTGACACTAAATTTGGCAGGCTTCGTGTATCTTACTTCTTTATTCAATGCTTTTTCTATCGAGATCATCAAATATATGGAACTTAGCGACTTATTGATGTCATTCTTGGCAGAGCCAGATATTCTTTTTGCAACATCTTGCGCAATTGCAGTGGGAGGAGGAGTGGCTTATGTAGTGAGTAAATTCGATAGAAAGCGTGCTCAGATTAAAGAGCTTAAGGGGTGGAAAAGTTGGCTCTTGAGCCACCGTATTTTATATCGACTCAATCCTTTCTATAGTTTAGTTGTTGTAGCTATGCTTATTTATCCAAATGCATACGCTGGACTACTGGGCTCTTGGAACGCTGAGAGCATAAAAGAAGGTAATGGTAAGCTTTACAATTTTGATTTAATTAACTCGATTAGTCTTGATCAACAAAAAAGGCGTCACTTTCAAGATATGCAAATCATACTGGAGTCTGAACGCTATGTTTTTCTCTATGAAAAATCTAAAAATCGTTCAGTGATCCTATCGAGAGATAACATCGCGAGTATTCAGATAGTTGCGCAGGGTGTGGATAATTGATGCGAAGCATATCGAAGAAGGTGTCATATCGTGATTTGACCTATACCCAAAATGTTTTAACAAATGCTCAGTTGGCTCAATTAAAGTGCATCATTGCAACGAGCTTTTCCAATGTAGAGGTTGAGCATTACTTTGCTCTGTACTTTGAAAGAGGTGAAAGCACAAAGCGTAGACTCCGTTTGTTTTTATCAGGTGGTGACATTGTCGGCTATTGCTTATTGACCTTTGATGATAGCAACAAGGATGTATGTATTGTTGGCGCTTCAGCTGCTTTTTTACCTGACTTTAGAGGGAAAAACAGCACCTTTAGGTTTTCTCTTATAGAAGTATTAAAACGTTATATACGTAACCCTCGTAGAAAACTTTTATATGCAGATACTATGCTCAGCCCTGCTATGTTCAGGGCCATGGCAAAAAATATCGCCGAAGTTTATCCAAATAACTTACCTCAAAATAGTGCGATAGCAACGCTCTATGACACCATTAACCCGAGTGGCTTGGTAAGCCCTCATAATGGCCTAAGGTGTTTGAAGGCTGTTGGACGCAAAACCAATTACAGCGAGGCTGAAATCGCACGCTTTAGAGAAAGCAGCAAAACTGAGATTGCACTTTACTGCAGTGTTAATCCTGACTTTGATAAGGGAATTGCGCTTGTTGTTATCATTCCTATTTCGCTTACACAATTCATCTTAACACTAAAGAAAATATTATCGAGTAGAGTATCTGGTGTGTTAGGGCGAGGATAAGTACCGTCGCTAGATATGTGTTATTGCTTCTAAGTCTATCAAAAGGTCTTAGCCGATTAAGCTGGTTTAACTTTATGATATATCTCCTTTTTCCTTAATATTTACTAAGCTGAATTCAGTTCCTATTGTGCACTAGTGAAGAGTAAGTTCGATTTCCCAAGCAACGTTTTATTGTTTTCAATGTGCTGATTTAATGTTTTATTTATGTAAGTCTTTTGGGTGATAGTTAACTTAATATAAAAGGAAAATTGTATGAATAAGCTATTACCCGCAGTTGCTTTACTTGTGGCAACTTTAACTATGAGCAATCAAGCACATGCCAATGAAAAAAATGTGACAGTTGGTGAGTTTGGCGAAATTAGTGCTAATGGAGATATTGGCACTGCATCTATGTCTATTCCAGAGTTTAAGCAGTACTTTCGGTATATTATAGATACGGACGAAGTCGCTAATATCACTTCACAATGTCGTATCTTGACTTACATATACCATGATATTGATTTTAATTATATATACCCTGTTGAGTTTCGAATTGAGGCATACTCAAAGACTAAGCTTTATAAAACCTATAAAGGCCAAAGAGGACGCTTTGCTTCTGAGCAACGGCTATGTAATTGATTAAAAAGCCTTAGCGTAATACAATAAACCCACTTCAAGTGGGTTTTTAGATCAAAAAAACGCCCAAACAAGGGGCGCTTTTGATAAAGGAATCTTTCTTAGGTTTAGCCGCGAGGACCTGCTGCTTTGATTGCTTCAGAAACATCGTATTTAGCGAAGTTTTCTTTGAAGTCAGCCGCAAGTTTAGCTGCATATTCCGCATACTTAGCCTGATCTTGCCATGTATTTACCGGATTAAGTAGCTTGCTATCAACACCTTCTACTGCCACTGGTACATCTAAATTTAGTGCCTCAATGTGCTGTGTCTCAACGCCCTCTAATGTGTCGTTTACGATTGCATCAATCACGGCGCGAGTTGTTGGAATGTCAAAACGCTTACCAATGCCATAAGGACCACCAGTCCAACCTGTGTTTACTAGGTAAACTTTAGCGCCAAACTCACGCACGCGTTTCATTAGTAGCTCAGCGTACACGCCTGCTGGACGCGGGAAGAAAGGAGCACCAAAACAAGTTGAGAAAGTTGATTCGATATCAGAGGTTGAACCAATCTCAGTTGAGCCTACTTTCGCCGTGTAACCACTAAGGAAGTGATAAGCCGCAGCTTCTTCGCTTAGGATTGAAACTGGAGGTAATACGCCGCTCACGTCACAAGTTAAGAATACAACTGCACGAGGCTCGCCCGCGCGGTTTTCAACTTTACGCTTTTCAACATGCTCAAGAGGGTAAGCTGCACGCGTATTTTGCGTTAAGCTTGAATCGGTATAGTCAGGAGTACGCGTTTCATCTAGCACGACGTTTTCTAAAATAGTACCAAAACGGATTGCATCCCAAATAACTGGCTCGTTCTTTTGTGACAGGTCGATACATTTCGCATAACAACCGCCTTCAATGTTGAATACGCTACCTGGCGCCCAACCGTGCTCATCATCACCGATAAGAAAACGCTTAGGATCCGCAGAAAGCGTAGTTTTACCTGTTCCTGATAGACCAAAGAATAACGTTGTGTCGCCAGCTTCACCTACGTTTGCACTACAGTGCATAGGTAGCACGCCTTTTGCTGGTAGTAAGAAGTTTTGTACAGAGAACATCGACTTCTTCATTTCACCGGCGTAATGCATACCTGCGATTAGCACTTTGCGCTGTGCAAAGTTGATGATAACGGTACCATCGCTGTTTGTGCCATCACGCTCAGGATCACAAACAAAAGAAGGTACGTTCATCACCTGCCATTCAGGTAAATCAGTTTTGTTATAAGAGTTAGGTTCGATAAACATGTTTTTAGCGAAAATGTGGTGCCAAGCAGTTTCAGTCGTTACAACGACTGGTAAATAGTGCTCTGGATCCGCACCGACTTCTAAGTGAGAGACGAAGTGGTCATTTTCAAGAACGTGCGCTTCTACGCGAGCCCATAAAGCATCAAACTTAGCACCTTCGAATGGGCGGTTTACGTTACCCCATTGGATGTCATTTTCTGTGCTTGATTCTTTTACGATGAAACGGTCGTTTGGTGAACGTCCAGTACGACGACCAGTTTTTGCAACAAAAGCTCCATTTGCGGCTAAAGTGCCCTCGCCACGACGGATAGCGTGTTCGACAAGTTCAGCTGCGGTTAAATCGACAAAACGAGTAGCGCTTGAAGTCATGTTTATACCTAAAAAGTGAGAGTTGAACGGGATAGCTCTGGGGTACTCTTGCCCTTAGCTAAATTTATAGTAACAGATGAAATTGAGATATTCGAGCCTTTAGAGTGCTTAAAATTACATAAAAACGTCAAAAAACTTGAATAATTTCAATGATACCGGTGTCATAACTTTTGTATGTTTTATGACACCGGTATCACCCAATAGACATTAAAAAACCGCCAAAAATGGCGGTTTCATTTTGCAATTAAGGGCTAAAGCGCAACTTAATTAAATAACGATTTAATATCTTGCTCGTTAAAAACGTAGTTTTTCAAGCAGTAATGACAGCTAATATTGACTTCGCCGTGTTTTTGCAAGTCTTCCATTAAGGCTTCTAGTCCGACATTGGCCAGCGCATTCTCGGTTTTTTCACGGCTACATCCACATACAAACGAGATAGCTTGTGGTTCAAAAAGTTGAGGATTGTCTTCGTGATACAGTCTTGTTAGTACGGTATTGGCGTCTAAATCTAGTAGCTCTCTATCTTTAATCGTGTCGCTTAGTGCTTCAAGATGTTGGAAATCGGCAACAGACTTTTCTTTATTGACAGGCAGTACTTGTAAAAACAGACCTGCCGCTTTCACTTTATCGCCAACTAGGCTTGTTGCGAACCATAAACGGGTTTTCAATTGCTCTGATTGCTCGAAGTACTCTTCTAAACATTCGGCAAGTGATGCTTTAGAAAGAGGAACTATGCCTTGATAGCGTTCGCCTTTTGTCGGCGTAATGGTGATAACCATATACCCTTTGCCCATGAGCTCAGGTACAGATGATCCTGAAACCTCAGATTGCAGCCTTGCCACGCCGCGCATCTGTTGTTTGTGATTACCATTGATCACCGCATATTTTACTGGACCATCACCTTGAAGCTGAACCGCAATGTCACCTTCAAATTTTAACGTAGCGGTAAGCAAACTCGTCGCAACCAATAACTCGCCTAATAGCTGTTGCACAGGCTCTGGGTAGTTGTGACCGCTAATGATGTCAGTAAAAGTTTGTTCTATTTGTACAAGCTCACCACGTACATCTAACTTGTCGAAAATATAACGATGAAGTAAATCAGTCTGCATCAATGAAAATCCTAGTTTGATTTCAATTTAAGTAATTCACGGCGTTGTTTCTTGTCCGGCTTAGTGGCAGGACGAGGCGCAAACAAACTATTGTTTTGGCGCGCCAACGCGTTTTGCGTTCGTTTTTCAATACTTGCTTCAGACTCTTCATAAAGAGTTTGAGCAATTGGAGCCGCTTGTCGCTTTTCCATGATTTTGAGTATGGTTACTTCTTTCTCTTCATATCCTTGGGCTAATTTCACTACCGCGCCGACTTCAACCGTTTTACTTGGTTTACAGCGTTGACCGTTGTAATGTACTTTGCCACCTTGGACCATATCGCGAGCAAGCGCTCGTGTTTTGTAAAAGCGAGCTGCCCATAACCACTTATCAATACGAACTTTCTGTTCAGATTGGTTGTTTTCCTGTTGGAGTTTTGTCACAATTCGTTAACTATTTGCTAGTGTGAAATTTAACCTAACAAATTTAGCATATTTCGTTATGCAAACAAAGTAGATGACAGGCACTAAACTTGTGAGTTAATCGCACTTTACCTAAAAAATGAACTAATATGTGTGTCTATGTTCCAAGGTTAAGTTTAGATTCAGTTAATTGGCCTACGGTGTACCTATTTAATTAAAAGTTTAACAAATGCACGCTTGTTGAAAAAATTTCGAGGCGGTACACTGGGGCGTTCAAGAGAATAAGAAAAGTATTATATGGAATTACAGTTACAACAGCTTCAGAAGTTTTGGCTTGGTTTGCCTCATGCAAAATTGAGTCGTATCATTGTTGTCCTGTCGGTTGTTTACGTTGCGTTTCTCTTTTCGCAATTATTTTGGTTGTTATGGCCTGTGCCACAAACTCAACCCTTGCTCCCTGCATCACAACTGTATAGTCAATCAAGTAGCGGTATCACAAGCCAAGGAATTGTCGCTCAAAATTTGTTTGGTGAAGCAAATGCTAAGCCTGATACCAAACCACAGCCCGTGGTTTCTGATGCACCGGAAACAACGCTTAACGTTAGGCTAACTGGCATCGTGGCTGTTAGCCAAGATGATGGTGCAGGCCTTGCTATTATTGAATCTCAGGGGCGGCAAGAGACCTATTCTGTTGACGCGCCAATCACAGGCACTCGCGCAAAGCTTGCTCGGGTATTACCTGATCGTGTGATTTTAGATGTTAGTGGGCGTTTTGAAACGCTGATGTTAGATGGCATAGAGTTTAGTCGCACTGTGGCGATGCCAACTAAGCCAAAGAAAATCGTCAACAGCACAACTTCACCTACCCCACCTCGAAATGAATTAGCTAATCGTCGCCAGGAATTGCTCAGCGATCCAGGTAAATTATTTGATTATATTAAGATTGCTCCGGAACAGCGTAACGGCGAAGTTATTGGCTATCGCCTCTCACCTGGAAAGGATCCTGAATTGTTCGAACAGGTGGGGCTTAAAGCGAATGATTTAGCGATCGCAATTAATGGGTTTCAGCTCACGGATATGAAACAGGCTATGTCAGCTATAAATGAACTTAGAACGAGCACAGATGCAAACATCACGATCGAGCGAGACGGTCAGGTGATGGATGTGCAGTTTAGCCTGTAAAGTTACTAATTTTGGAGTTTTAGAATAATGGGTAAAAAGCTACACCTCACAAAAACCAAAAAAGGGTTAGCTAAGTATGCAACGCTCTTGATTGCTGCTGGTATTTCACTTTCTGTTTCTGCGGTTGAATATGCCGCGAACTTCAAAGGTACCGATATTAATGAATTCATTAATATCGTTAGTGATAAGCTGAATAAAACTATCATCATAGACCCTAACGTGCGCGGAAATATCAATGTTCGCAGTTATGAGCTGATGGATGAAAAACTTTATTATCAGTTCTTTTTAAACGTGCTTGAAGTATATGGTTATTCAGTTATTGAAATGGATAGCGGTGTGCTTAAGGTAGTTCGTAGTTCTGATGGTAAAAAGTCGAACGTGCCTTTGGTATCTGGTGAAGAGCTAGGGAATGGTGACGTAATGGTAACACGCGTTGTTCGCGTGAAGAACGTTAGTGTGCAAGAGCTTGGTCCACTTATTCGTCAATTCAGTGACCAAAAAGATGGTGGTCACGTAACCAATCTAAATTCAGCAAACGTGATGATGCTAACCGGACATGCGTCCTCGGTTAATCGCCTTGTTGATATTATCAAAACGGTTGACCAAGCGGGCGATAAGCGTGTTGATATCGTTAAGCTGAAGCATGCCACTGCTGAAGATGTTGTTAAAGTCGTTGAAAAGATTTTCCAAGACTCAGGGAAAGGCGGTGTACCAGACTTCCTTATCCCGAAAATTGTGTCAGATACCCGTACCAACAGCGTCATTGTTAGTGGCGAATCACAGGCCCGTAGCCGGGCGGCTGAACTCATCAAGCGTTTAGATGATGAACTACAATCTCAAGGCAATACTCAGGTTTTCTATCTGAATTACGCAAAAGCGGAAGATTTGGTTAAGGTTCTTCAAGGCGTGAGTAAATCAATTGAAGAAGAGCAAGCCGCAGGTCAGCAAGCAAGAACTCGCAGTAGTAGCAAAAATGAAACCAGTATTGAGGCGCATGAAGACTCAAACTCGCTGGTGATTACCGCACAGCCAGATACAATGCGCTCATTAACTCAGGTGATTAAAAAGTTAGATATTCGTCGAGCTCAAGTACTGGTTGAAGCGATCGTTGTTGAGGTTTCTGAAGCTGATGGTATTAACCTTGGCTTACAATGGATCTCTGAAAAAGGCGGTATGCTGCAGTTTAATGATGGCAACACTGTTCCGATCGGTTCACTAGCTGTTGCTGCTGAACAAGCACGTGATAGAGAGATTAAAGGAACTATCGTTGGAACAGACGATAATGATGTATCTAATACCACCACTACCGAGCGCGGAGATTATAGCGGTTTGGCAGGCCTACTGAAAAATATAAATGGTCTGGCGGCTGGTATTGTGAAGAATGATTGGGGGGCAATCATTCAAGCGGTAACTACGGATACCAACTCAAATATTCTAGCTACACCGTCTGTTACTACTATGGATAACGAAGAAGCCTCCATGATCGTCGGTGAAGAAGTACCGATCGTGACTGGTTCTACTGCAAACGACAATAACTCAAACCCATTCCAAACGGTGGACCGCCAAGAAGTGGGTATTAAATTAAAAGTAACCCCTCAGATTAACGATGGCACAGCGGTTCAACTGACGATAGAACAAGAAGTATCAAGCGTGAAAGGTGCGACGTCGGTGGATATTCGAGTGGCTAAACGTGCTATCAATACCACGGTTATCGCTGATGATGGCGGCATGGTTATCTTAGGTGGTCTGATTGACGAAACCGTTCAAGAAAGTGTTTCTAAAGTACCACTATTAGGTGATATTCCAGTGTTAGGTCACCTATTTAGATCAACAGGGACTAAGAAGGAAAAGCGTAACTTACTCGTCTTTATCCGTCCGACTATTGTACGTGATAGCCGCAGTATGAACGAGATTAGCCATTCAAAATACAACTTTATCCGTGGTGAGCAGCATAAACAAAGAGAAGATGGTATCGAGTTAATGCCATTTGAAGATACGCCAATCCTTCCTAAGTGGGACGACAAGCTTACTTTGCCACCGACGTATGAAGAGTTCTTGAAAGAACAAAACAGAAAAGAGCGTGAAAATGATTGATGAAAAAGTCACGCCAGATTTAGGAGCTGAAGCTGAAGAGATGGCAGCGCAGCTACAAAGCGCTGAGCCAATACTAGGCGAAGTGGCTGACATGCCTGTCGTACCAACGATTTCATTGCGTTTACCATTTTCGTTTGCACGTCGAAAAGGGGTGTTACTCAGCCCAGATGGCGATCAGGCTAAGCTCTTTCACAAAGGCACACTTGACCTTGAAACGCTGATGGAAGTACGCCGCGTTGCAGGCAAAACATTACATCTTGAAGCGCTAGATGAAGACCGCTTTGAACATATGCTTGAAGCGTCTTATCAAAGAGACAGCTCTGAAACACAACAGATGATGGAAGACATCGGCAACGAGATGGACTTGTTCTCGCTTGCTGAAGAATTGCCACAAACAGAAGATCTGCTTGCTGCGGATGATGATGCGCCTATTATCAAGCTCATTAACGCCATGTTGAGTGAAGCGATAAAAGAAGGTGCGTCGGATATTCATATCGAAACCTTTGAGCAAGAACTGGTTATTCGCTTTAGGGTTGATGGCGTACTGAAAGAAGTATTGAAGCCAAATCGTAAGTTGTCTTCATTATTAGTGTCTCGTATCAAAGTAATGGCTAAGCTCGACATCGCAGAAAAACGTGTACCGCAAGATGGCCGTATTAGTCTGCGGATTGCGGGGCGAGCCGTGGATGTGCGTGTATCGACGATGCCATCAAGCTTTGGTGAGCGCGTGGTGCTGCGTCTACTAGACAAAAATAATGCGCGATTAGATCTTGAAGATTTGGGCATGACCCAAGCAAACCGCGACGCGTTTGCAGAGATAATTGCTAAACCGCACGGTATTATACTGGTTACCGGTCCAACGGGTTCAGGTAAGAGTACGACCTTGTACGCCGGCATGACACAAATCAATTCTAGGGATCGTAATATTTTAACGGTTGAAGATCCGATTGAATATGAGATCCCAGGCATTGGCCAAACACAAGTAAATCCAAAAGTGGATATGACATTCGCTCGAGGTTTACGTGCGATCCTACGTCAAGATCCCGATGTAGTGATGGTCGGTGAGATCCGAGATTTAGAAACCGCGCAAATTGGTGTTCAAGCATCTTTGACCGGCCACTTGGTATTATCCACACTACACACGAATACGGCCGCCGGTGCTATCACGCGTATGGAAGATATGGGGGTTGAGCCGTTTCTTTTGAGTTCATCACTGCTAGGCGTGTTGTCACAGCGACTGGTAAGAACGCTTTGCCCTAACTGTAAAGAAGCGCATTTGGCGGATGAACGAGAATGTGAACTACTGGGTGTGGCTAAAGACAGTGGCACGCAAATCTTCCGTGCTGTCGGCTGTGAAGAGTGTAATTTCAATGGTTACAAAGGCCGTACAGGTATTCATGAGCTTCTCATCGTTGATGAGCCTATCCGTGAACTTATTCATAACGGTAAAGGTGAGCAAGCGGTAGAGAAGTATATTCGTAAGCGTACGCCAAGCATCCGACAAGATGGCTGTTCGCGAGTACTTGCTGGTCAAACAACCTTAGAAGAAGTAATGCGTGTAACGCGTGAGGAAGGCTAATGGCTGCGTTTGAATACCGCGCCTTAGATGGTAAAGGCAAAGAGAAGAAAGGAATTTTAGAAGCAGACACGGCAAAGCAAGTTAGGCAGATGCTGAGAGAAAAAGCCATGATGCCACTTGAAGTTTTGCCTGCTGCTGAGAAAGATAAAAACCAAAGTAGTGGTGGTTTTACGCTTTTTAAAGGCTACCGTCCCTCGGTATCAGACCTTGCCTTGATCACGCGCCAGTTGGCGACCTTGATCCAATCTTCTTTACCTGTTGAAGCTGCGGTGATGGCTGTGGCTGAGCAATGTGAAAAGCCAAGATTAAAGCGTATGCTGATGGCGGTAAGATCAAAAGTCGTTGAAGGTTATACGCTTGCAGATGGTATGTCGGAGTTTCCTCACGTATTTGATCACTTGTACCGTTCAATGGTTGCCGCTGGAGAAAAGTCAGGGCACTTAGATGAAGTACTAAATCGCTTGGCCGATTACACTGAACAGCGCCAACATATGCGTAGTCAAATTACACAAGCGATGGTGTATCCCATTATTTTGGTTATCTTTGCTATCGCGATTGTTTCCATTCTATTGGGAACGGTAGTACCAAAGATCTTGAAGACCTTTGAGAAGTCTAAGCAAGCACTGCCTTGGACAACCGAGTGGGTTATGGCTGCCAGTAATTTTGTACAAAACTACTGGATGATCACGTTGGCAGTGGTTGTCATTGGCACCTACGCGATTAAAAAAGCATTACAAAAACCTAAGATCCGTTTTTGGTATGATAGCAAGCTGCTGAGTTTACCGGGTCTTGGAAAGGTAACTCGTAGCGTGAATACTGCACGATTTGCGCGTACCTTAAGTATTCTCTCATCGAGTTCTGTTCCGCTACTTGAGGGCATGAAAATCTCAGGTCAAGTACTTGAGAACGAAAAAATCAAAGCCTCCGTTGCAGAAGCCGCGACTCGGGTGAGTGAAGGTGCAAGCCTTAGAGCGTCGTTGCAACAGACTAAAATGTTCCCACCTATGATGCTGCACATGATTGCCAGCGGTGAAAAGTCGGGTGAATTAGAACAGATGCTTGAACGTGCAGCGAATAACCAAGAAAGAGAATTTGAAAGTATGGTAAATGTCTCGCTGAAGTTGCTAGAACCTGCGATGATAGCGACGATGGCAATTATTGTACTGTTTATAGTTATGGCGATTCTTCAGCCAATTATGGCGATGAACAAAGCCGTAGGATTGTAGTCAAAAAGGAAAGGCCATCGCATGTTTTTGCATGGTCATCAATAACAGCATTGAGGTAAACATTGTGAAAAAACAATCAGGTTTCTCACTACTAGAAGTGATGGTGGTACTTGTTATCATCGGTATGATCTTATCTATCGTTGCGCCTAACGTGATGGGTCAACAAGAAGAAGCAGCAAAAGAAAAGGCACGTCTAGATATTCGTCAGATTGAAGACGCAATGAAGATGTACAAGCTAAAAAACAAACGCTATCCAACCACAGAGCAAGGCTTGGAAGCTTTGGTAACGCAAACCAATATTGACCCGGTACCAAAACGTTTCCCTGAAGGTGGCTTTATTTCTAAGCTTCCAGAAGATCCATGGGGTAATCCTTACCAATTAGTAAGCCCTGGCGAAATGAGCCAAATCGATATCTTTTCAATGGGTCCGGATGGCGAAGTTGGCACTGATGATGATATCGGTAACTGGGATACGGAAGACGAACGTTAATCTATGTTAGCACCTCTGCATAAACCGGCATTAGCTAAGGTAAAGGGCTTCAGTTTACTTGAAGTCCTTATTGTCTTGGTGATCATTGCTTTTTCAGTAAACCTCATTACTTATACCGTCAGTGATAGTGATGAAGAAGAGCTCGAAACCATGGCTATGCGTGTGCAGGGGACGATTAATCTTGCGTCAGAATTTGCAGTACTAAATCAGGTTGAACTTGGTTTTCACTTAGATAAAGGTGTGATTGAGTTTTTGGTTTTTGACGGTGAGAAGTGGCGAACTTTCGAAGCCGACGATATCTACAAACCTATTGAGCTGCCTGAGCAGTACAAAGTGGAATTGATCTTAGAAGATCTGCCGTGGTCTCAAGATAACTTACTTGAGCAAGCAAATTGGCGAGAGTTGATGAGTGGCGGCGACGACGACAATTTACTTGAACTTAAAAAGCTCAAGATCCCGCAAGTACTTATTTTATCTTCCGGTGAAGTCAGCGCATTTAGATTAAGTGTGGAAAATAAAGAACTGCAAGAGCCAATATATTTTGTCGAAGGCGAATTTATGGCGCCGGTAGGGCTGAAGCGGGAACCTGAAGAATGAACGCTAGAAAAAGCGTAGGCTTTACCTTACTTGAAGTCATGGTTGCGCTAAGTATTTGTGCTGTCGCTGGTATTGCTGCAATGCAAGCAACAAGCGAACATATAAATCATATCAGCTCGCTTGAAGAGCAGACCTATGCGTCGTGGGTGGCAGAAAATCGCTTGGTATTTTTGCGCGCGCAAGGCGATGACTGGCATGGGAAGAATGGTAACAAAGGCGAAGAGGAAATGGCCGGGGTCACTTGGTATTGGCAACAGCATATCCAACAAACCGCAGATCCTAGCTTTGTAAAGCTCACCGTACACGTTTTCCGCGAACCTGAACTCAAAAACTCAGTGTATGACATCACCACTTTTATGTACCGGAGTAAGTAGTGACAGTGCATACACCTCAGCGTGGTTTCACGCTAATAGAAGTATTGTTGGCACTGGCTATTTTAGCGGTGGTGGTGACGGCGACTCATCAAATTTTAGATTCAACGTTGAAGGCCCAAGCGGCTTCAGCGGAAAAAATTGCCGAAATTGAAGGTCTACAAACGACTTTCCGCTTGATGGATCAGGATTTTAATCAGATCACTAAGCGAGAAGTCAGAAATGAAGCTGGGGATTTTAGCCCAACTTATATTATCCATGGCCGTTATGAGCTTGAAAGCCAATATGATGGTATCGCTTTTGTTCGTGATGGTTGGACTAACCCTATTAGTTTATTGCCACGTTCTGAACTACAGGCTGTGGGCTATCGAGTTATCGATGACAAGCTGGAGCGTATTTATCGAGTATATGTTGACCAGCTTGATGGAACAGAGCCCCGAGCGCAGGTCATCTTGGAAGATGTAGAAGAGTTAAAGTTTGAATTTTTGGACGACAAACTAAAATGGCAAGCTGATTGGAAATCGAAATCGTTACCTAAAGCGGTCAAAGTGACGTTGCAAAGAAAAGACTCGGATCCAATAAGCCGTTTATTTTTGACGCCAGGCAGTGGTGTCGCTGATGATAAGGGGCAATAGCCATGAAGCAGCAAGGTGCGGCGCTTGTTATCGTACTTTTCATCGTTGCGTTGGCAGCGACAATTGCCGCTGAAATGGCGAGTAGTTTAATGGTGCAGGTACAAAAGGCCTCGAATATTCAAACTCAGCAACAAGCCAAGTGGTATAGCTATGGCGCTGAGGAATTAGTCAAAAGAGCGTTGATACAAGCGAAAAAAGATGATCCTGATAGCGTTAATCTAGACCAGCCTTGGGCTCGTGAAGAAGTGCCTTACCCTGTCGATCATGGTACGTTGAGCGGTAAAGTGACAGACTTACAGGCATGCCTAAACCTGAATGCCTTGAGAGCAAAGTCACAAACAAATGGAAATGACCAAGGTGGTCGGCAGATTGGTGGAAAGAATACAAACCCAGCCCATGCTGCGCTATTGGAACTTTTGAAGAATATCGAGGATTTGCCGAGTAACGAAAGCGAGGAAGCTCTTGCTGATAGTGTCTACGATTGGCTTGATGAAGATAGCATTACTTACCGCTCAGGGGCAGAAGAAGACGAGTATATGTCTAATCAGATGCCTTATTTAACGGCTAATAATTTGATGGCGTCTGTCAGTGAGCTACGCGTGATTAAGGGCTTTAACCCGCTGGTGATGGAAAAGATTAAGCCTTATGTTTGCGTGATCCCCGGAAGTGAGGAACTCGCGGTAAACGTCAATACGATATTGCCAGAACAAGCGCTTCTACTCAGTGCGCTTATACCTGGTTTATCGAAGTCAGGTGCTGAAGCTATTATTTCAGCAAGACCAAAAAAAGGTTTTACCGATATTAATGAATTTTACACGGAAGTCGCGAATCAAGGGGTCAAAGACCCTAACAAGACTTCCAAAACTTTTACGATTAACAGCAATTATTTTCAGTTGCGAGCAACAGCTGTGTTTGATGAGCGACGCTTTTCTCTCACATCAATTATAGAAACAAAAGATGGTAAAGCGTACGTGCTTGCTCGTAAATTTGGAGGCGTAGAGTGACAGAACAATTATTGGTCCGTGTGGATCAGTCACACCAGGCGACAATACACTGGTTAGTGTGGTCAACAGAACAACAACAAATTATTGCCAGTGGTGAACTAGAAGGGAGTGAACAGCTTAGTAGCCTTGCCGAAAAAGCGCAAACGAGACCGGTTGTTTTGTTACTACCAGCGACTGCGGTGCAATTACGCACGCTAGAATTACCAGCAAAATGGAATAGGAAACTTGAGCAAGCCTTACCGTTTATGCTTGAGGAACATGTCGCGACCGACATCGATGCGCTATTTATCGCAATTGGTAAGCCGGGCATGAAAGCCGACACACATACTATCGATGTTGCGATTTGTGATAGCAGTTGGCTACAAAGCTGGTTTAGTGCCTTCGATGATGCAGGGATCAGTGTAAATAAAGCGCTACCGGATGCTTTATGTTTGCCGCTTCATGAAGAGATGACTAGTGCCGTGCAGTTAGGCCAGCAATGGCTATTCAAACACAATGCTTGGCAAGTTGGCACAGCAGAACTTAGCTGGGTTAACGAGTACCTCACCATTGCGGGTGTTAAGCAGCTGGCGCATTTTAGCCCGGCAAGCGATTTCTCAGAAACGATAATGCTTACGGCGCAACAACAAGATTACGATTTACCTTTAGCCATCTTCGCTAAATCACTATCAAATATTGATTTTAATTTGCGTCAAGGTCGGTTCGCTGCGAAGAAAAAGCAGCCGCAGTGGTGGCGTGACTGGCGCAGTGGCCTAATAGCGGCGAGCGTGGCAGTAGTGAGCTTTATCGCAATTAAAGGTACTCAGCTGTATGTGATAAGTCATCAAGCTAATCAGCTAGAAACCCAAGCGGTCGCTATGTATCAACAGGCATTTCCAAATAAAGTAGTGCGTCCGCACTTATTGAAAAAACAGATCCAAAATGAGCTTGATGCGTTATCTGGCACGGAACAAGGCGGTTTGCTCGAATTAACTAATCACTTTGTGGCAATTTATGAAGAGGTTGATGCTTTCGCTCCTGAGACGCTGCGTTACGACAAACGTAGAAATGAACTCAGAATTAGAGCACGCGCAAAAGAGTTCCAGGTATTTGGTCAGGTCAAAGCAATTTTAGAGCAACGCGGTGTAAGCGTTGAACAGGGCGCCCTGAACAATGATGGTGACTTTGTGGTGGGTGAAATTCGCATTCGAGGTGCAGCATGAAGCAGCAAGTAGTGAGCTATTGGCGTGGTTTAAAAGAGCAAGAACAAAAGCTGTTGATTGTTGCTGGCGTTATTTTTATCGTCTTTGTTCTAGTAATGGGTATATTCAAACCTTTGAATCAAGCTGTCAGCGATGCCGAAACTAAGCTAAAACGTAACCACGAACTCGTAAATTGGGTTGGTCAAAGCGTGAGTAAGCTGAAATCTAGCAGTCCCACACAGGTGATCAGCGGCGGCAATATCAGTCAGATAGTTAATAATACCCGTGGCCGTTTTCAAATTGATATCAGCAAAATGCAACCTAGTGGCGAAAGCTTGCGTTTAACCATCGATGATGTGGAATTTAATAAACTTGTTGCTTGGATAGATGAACTGACAAATAAGCATGGAGTAAAAGTAGAAAACCTAGACCTTACACAAGGGAATTTACCTGGCTTTGTGCGTGTTAGTCGCTTGGTTTTAGAGAAATAATTATGAAGAAAACACTATCTCTACTCATTATATTTTTACTCGCATTTATTATTTTTAGTGCTTTTACTATGCCAGCTGCGGTGTTGCTGCAAGTTTTTAAAGGCCAATTGCCAGCTAATTTGCAGCTAGGTGCAGTAAATGGTTCTGTTTGGCATGGTCAAGTGAGCGGTGTGAGATTCAATAACATTCAATTGAATCAGGTTAAGTGGGAGCTTGAACCGTCGTCATTACTACTCGGTGAGTTGGCAGGCAATGTACAGTTTGGTAATGCGAGAGATAAAAATGAGATCTCAGGAAAAGCTAATTTCTCATCGAATTTAGTAAGTAAATCCATGACGGTAAATAATGCCTCACTTCGTTTCAGTGTTGAACAGGCTATGGACCAAGTAACTCTGCCATTGCCGGTTGATGCCAAAGGGCGCGTTATTGTTAATGTGAAGGAGTACCAAAGTGGTGCACCGTATTGCGAAGGACTAAATGGTGAGATAAGTAGTCCAAATATTGATGTTAAAGGCATGAATGGTTGGTTTAGTATCGGTGATCTTAGTGGCCAGCTCGATTGTAAATCAGGAGATATTGCCGTGGTTGTTGACCCTGAAAATCGCTTGGGCTTACAGGCTGATGCGACACTTGCTGCCAACTTCCAGTTTCGCGTATCTGGTAATATCAAGCCAGATGCAAGTCTACCGAAAGAAGTACACGATGCGGTTAAGTTTTTGGGGAGACCGGATGGCGAAGGTCGCTACCCAGTAAATTTATAATATACTTCTGTCATATCAGACTTTAGTTAATCTAATCTCAGGTTAGTTATTAATATAAAAGCATTTTTGTAGGCGCTGAGACGGCGCCTAAGTTCAAGGCAACACTATGCACGACTTCTCTTTTACTGCAGCTGATCAGCTGAATTTAGAAAACTACTTTTCTGCGCGCAAACTTTCTATTGATATTGCTTTTTTACAAGGATATTTATTTGCTACCTGTATAGACCCAAACGGTATCGAGGTAGATAAGTGGCTTAAGACTTTAACCAACGCAGATCCCGAACTAGATGAGAGTATTGCATTTGCATTGATGGCTTTACATCATGAAATTTCTGAGCAGGTATACGAAACTGAATTTCAATTGCCTTGGAATGGTGAAACACCACTTGAGCAAAAAATTAATTGGGCCGAAGGGTTTTTAATGGCGGCGACGCCCTTTTATGAGCAATTGATGTCCAGTCCGCTCGCCGACGATATTAAACAAGCTTTGCAAGTGAGCACAGAACAATTGGGGCTTTTTGCACTTGGTGAGCAACAGTTAACGATTTACTGTGACAAAGTAGGACAGTCACTGACAGAGTTTCAACTAACTCAAGCGCAATTGGCTGACGAGTTTGCTGCTTCCTACGCTGAGTTAGTCGAAGTTGCCGCAGTGAATAGCGGACTATTTGATTAATCGAAAATGCTTTACGCGAGATCTAATTCGATAAATGTGCAACCCTGTTGGCATTGTGCCACAGCTCTATTTGACGTCGATTGACTTAAACTGAGTGCAATGGGTTGCTGACAGCTTGGGCAATTGACAACACGTCCCTGGCTAAGCTTTTTGATGAGTGCCTTTTGATCATTAAAGGATTTTGCCGACTTTTTATTTAATTGACTAAAGTCCATTATAATCCCTTCGCTTCATGAATGGCTTGCTCTGCAATTTCACAGATTTTGACGAGATCGGGGCCGTAAAAATACAAGTTATAGTCGTTTTCTTTACAATACTTGAGGTGGAAAAGCCTTACTTTTTCATCTGTTGCCAAGGCTTCGTCAATATAGCGCTTTTCGTCATCTGTCATGGTAATTGCTTTTACGACGTTGGCTCTGGCGATCCTTGCGGCCGTACTGCGTTGTACTTTGCTGGACTCGCTTAGCACTTCAACGCCTTGACCGAGTAATCTATCTCTTGGCTCTTTAATCAATGGATGATCCACAGTAAACAGAGCAACGACTATAATGGCTAATACTAAGAATTTTTTCATAATCTGACGCTGATTTGATCTAGCTAACAAAAATCTTGTTCCTAGTGTAATAAACTTGTCTGTCAGGTCGCAACAAGTCTCTCATCATTTATGGTGGGTTTTAGCTCAACTTACTATTAATCATAGAGTTTCAAAGCGTATAATAGTAAGCGCTAAACTATGTCATGGGGCACATTGCAATAGTTTAGCCTGTATTTTTCAAGGTCACTGTAGCAAGTGCATCTCGTTCCAAAGCACTAAGGAGCTTCCATGGAGAACGAAAGAATCAAGGTTAAAAACATACCGTCTGAAGTAAAAATTCAAAAGCCAATAGGTGGCACTGAAGGGAAATCGCTCAATAGCTCTACGCCCGATCGTTTTAATCCTCGCAATCGCATATATGTCCGGGCGGTGTCAGGACTACATCAACTGCTAAGAAGGCGTATCGGCTTTATTGGTATGTTGGCATTTATGGCCTTACCTTGGTTAAACTTTCACGGCCATCAAGCGGTGTTGTTCGATATTTTTGAGCAGAAGTTTAATATTTTTGGTATGACACTATGGCCACAAGATCTGACTATCTTTGCTTTTATTCTGATGATAGCGGCATTTGCTCTGTTCTTGGTGACCACCTTCTATGGCCGAGTATGGTGCGGCTACACCTGCCCGCAAACCGTTTGGACGTTTATCTTTATTTGGTTTGAAGAAAAGTTTGAAGGAACGGCAAACCAACGGAAAAAGCTAGATCAGAGAGCGATGGATTTTGACAAGTTTTGGCGAAAAACGGCAAAACATGGTAGCTGGATACTCTTTTCACTGTATACCGCAATCACTTTTGTTGGTTACTTTACCCCAATCCGCTCGTTGATCCCTGATTTACTTACTTTTTCTGCAGGATTTTATTCCGTCATTAGCATTATCGTGTTTACCATTTGTACTTATGGTAATGCCGGTTGGATGAGGGAAATCATGTGTTTACACATCTGTCCTTACTCTCGTTTCCAATCAGCCATGTTTGATAAGGACACATTTACCGTCGCCTATGATAGCGAACGAGGTGAAAGTCGAGGTCCTCGAGGACGCAAGCAAGATCCAAAAGCGCTAGGGCTTGGAGATTGTATCGATTGCAACCTGTGCGTTCAGGTGTGTCCTACCGGTATCGATATTCGTAATGGCTTGCAATATGAATGCATCAACTGTGGTGCGTGTATTGATGCCTGCGATGGTGTTATGGATAAGATGAACTACCCGCGTGGATTGATTGCTTACACTACAGAGCGCAATTTAGAATCATCCAGCGAAAAGACCAAACCAGTACGTGGTAAATTAATCGGTTATTTAATGATTCTGGTCGTTATCACTGGTGCATTAGTTGCGAACATTGCGATGCGTAAGCCGATGGATCTTGATATTATTCGGGATAGAAATCAGCTTTATCGTGTCAATATTGAGGGATTGGTAGAAAATACCTATACCTTGAAAGTGATAAACAAAGCGCAAGTTGAGCAGAAATTTTCTATTGCAATAACAGGTCTAAGTAATTATCAGGTGATCGGTAAGCAAGAGGTGCACTTAGCAGCAGGCACGACATTAGATGTGCCACTCTCTGTTGTGATTGATCCATATGATTTGAAAAAGCCAGTCACTGAATTTGAGTTTGTGCTTATTAACCAAGACGATCCTGAAGAACGGCTGGCGCAGCCGACCAATTTCTTCAAAGGAAGATAACAAGGTAAAAGCGAGGTATAAAACCTCGCTTTTTTATAAACATTATGAACGATTTTAGTTTTAACGCGTTGACACCGGATCTAATTTTAGATGCGATTGAGGCACTTGAGATATATCCGACAACGGGATTATTGGCCTTAAACAGCTATGAAAACCGTGTTTATCAATTTGGTGCTGAGGACGGCAAACGTTATGTGGTGAAGTTTTACCGCCCAGCGCGTTGGACGGATGAACAAATTCTAGAAGAGCATGAATTCGCACTGGCAGCGAAAGAAGCTGAAGTGCCTGTTGTCGCGCCTTTACTTATTACTGGGCGTAGTCTGCATTTTTATGAAGGTTATCGCTATACGTTGTTTCCAAGCGTTGGTGGACGTCAGTTTGAGCTCGATAATCTAGATCACTTAGAAATTTTAGGTCGCTACCTAGGGCGCTTGCATTGTCTGTCGGCTGAGCGAGCATTCGAGCATAGACCACAGCTCAATACCCAGCGTTTTTTGGTTGATGCGCAACAAACACTGCTAAAAAGCCAGTTAGTGCCTAGTCATCTACATACTCCATTTGTTACTATTCTTGAGCAAGTTATTAACAAAGCAACCTCAAAGTATCAAGTTGCCAAAACACTTCGGCTTCATGGGGATTGTCATGCTGGAAATTTATTGTGGTCTAGAGATCAATTAATGTTGGTGGATCTTGACGATTGTCAGCAAGGCCCTGCAATACAAGACTTGTGGATGATGTTAAATGGCGACCGCAACGAGCAATTGGTACAGTTAGACACCCTGCTTATGGGTTACGAAGAATTTATGCCGTTTGATTCAAAAGAGCTTGCGTTAATTGAGCCGCTACGTGCCATGAGAATGGTGAATTATATGGCTTGGTTGGCACAGCGCTGGCAGGATCCTGCATTCGAACGGAACTTTTCTTGGTTTGCGACAGACAAATACTGGGAACAACAGATCCTAGCGTTAAAAGAGCAATTTGCTGCATTAGATGAACCAAGTTTGAGCCTATTTCCTTAAAATTAGAGAGAGTAACATGCTAAAAAAATTAAAAATCGCACTTATTGCATTACTTTTGCCTATTGCTGCGATGGCTTCAGACTTTACCGAAGGTGAACACTACACGACCTTAACAACCGAACAGAGTAAATCAGAGAAAGTTACTGAGTTTTTCTCTTTTTACTGTCCTCACTGTTTCCGCTTTGAGCCAATTGCAAAAGCGATTGAAAAGAACTTACCTGAGGGGGCGTACTTTGAAAAAAGCCATGTGAACTTCCTGCGAGGTGTTCCTACAGAAACGCAGAGCAACCTAAGCTATGCCTATATTATTGCTGATCAAGCAGGCAAAGCGGATGTGATTGCTGAGAAGATTTTTAATGCTATTCATGTTGAAAGAAACAAACTGTTAGACATTAAAGATTTGAAAACGCTAATGGAGTTAAATGGGATTTCTGCTGAAAATTTTGATCAGGCTGTAACGAGCATGCCAGTCGTGAGTGCGGAAAATAACATGCTTAAAGCACAAGAAAAGTTTTCTGAAGCGGGTGCGCTTACAGGCGTTCCAACTTTTATCGTAAACGACAAATACAGAATCGAAATGAAAGGTATCAAGAGTCAAGAGCAGCTTGATGAATTGATCGCATATCTATTAAAAAAATAACGACTGGAGAAAGTTAGTATGTTGAAAGTATTAAAAGGCTTAGCGGTTGCACTAATGCTTCCTCTTCTTGCTCAGGCTGCGCCATTTGAAGAAGGTGTACATTATGAAGTTATTGCTGAGCGTGGCACGAAAAAGCCTGAGGTAATGGAGTATTTTTCTTTTTATTGTCCAGCCTGTAACGCAATGGAAAATTTAATCGTTGACGTTAAACCAAAGTTGGACGAGGGCGTTAAGTTTAAAAAAAGCCATATAGATTTTGTTGGTCCAAGAGAGCCTGAGATCCAACAGGTGTTGGCACAAGCACTTGCAACTGCTGAAGTGCTGCCACAAAAAGACAAGATAGTTGCAGCCATGTTTAATCATATCCATGGCAAGCGTGCAAAAATCAATGAACTTGCTGATGTAAAAGATATCTTTATTGCACAAGGTGTTGAAGAAGAGAAGTTTGATAAACTTTATGCCAGTTTCTCTGTTCGTACTAAAGCTTCAAAAATGCAACGTATGCAGAAGACTCTTTCTGATAAAGGCGCGCTAACAGGAGTACCAATGTTCGTGGTAAACGGTAAATACAAGCTATTACTTCGTGAGTCTGGTACGACTAAGCCTGAGCAAATTGCTGCTTTGGTGAATTATTTAGCAAAGAAATAAAATCTAATTTGTATTAGACTAGCCCTGCAATTATTGCGGGGCTTTTTTATGTTTAAAATTTTAGTTTCTAGCTGTTTATTAGGTTATCCGGTGAGGTATGACGCCTCTTCACAAAGCCTGCAAGACAATACATTACAGTATTGGCGGCAAAAAAATTGGGTCTTACCGCTATGCCCCGAAGTATCTGGTGGTTTACCAACACCTCGCCCATCGGCTGAAATAACAGATGGTAAAGTTTTGAGTAAACAAGGGGATGATTTTACCACCGCGTTTGAACTCGGTGCTAAAAAAGCGCTAGCGGCTTGCCTTCAGCACGATATAAAGTTTGCCTTGTTAAAAGAGTCCAGTCCGTCTTGCGGCAGCAATCTGATTTACGATGGTAGTCATACCGGTAAAAAAATAGTAGGGCAGGGGCTGACGGCGTCTTTATTACAGCAATCCGGTATTCAGGTTTTTAGCGAAACTCAGCTGCCAGCACTTATCACAGCGATGGCAGCCAGTCGTTAATCGTTAGAGATCACTTTCTCACTAAGTAAACGCCAGATTCAATATGATGGGTATAAGGGAACTGATCGAAAATCGCCATACGTGCGATTTTATGTGTTTCACATAACAAGGCTAAGTCACGCTCTAACGTGTCTGGATTACATGAGATATAAATAATGTTGTCGTAGTTGCCGACTAAGCGACAGGTCAATTCATCCATGCCAGCACGGGGCGGGTCTACAAGGATCGTTTGGCAATCATAGGACTGTAAATCAATACCATCTAATCGAGAAAACTTCTGCCCTTTCATGGCTTGTGTAAACTCTTCACTCGACATGCGAATAATATCTAAGTTATCGACTTTATTTGCTGCAATATTAAATTGTGCAGACTTTACTGATGATTTAGAGATCTCCGTAGCCAGCACTTTATTGAATGAGCCTGCCAATGCGATTGAAAAGTTACCGTTACCACAATAAAGCTCTAGTAGGTCGTTGCTTAGCGGTTCACTAATGGACTGCGCCCAAGCTAGCATTTTCTGATTCACTTCCGCATTCGGTTGCGTAAAGCTGTTCTCAACCTGCTGATAAATATACTCTTTACCGTTAACGCTAAGTTTTTCAGTGACATAGTCGTTGCCAAACACAACCTTTTGTTTTCTAGCACGACCGATAAAATCAACTTTATAGGTTTGTTGCAATTCGGCTCTTAATGTCTGCATGGCAGTTTGCCACGCTTCATCTAACTGCTTGTGATAAAGTAAGCTGATCAGTACTTCACCGCTCAGCGTCGTGAGATAGTCGATCTGAAACAGTTTACGACGCAATATCTCGTTGCCTTTCAGCTGATGTATCATCACCTGCATCATTTCATTGACAAGCGGCGCACCAGGATCAAAGCTATCAACACGGATCTTTTCTTTTGTTTGCTGGTCAAACATGATGTGAAACAGATCTTCACCCTCATGCCATACTCTAAATTCACAGCGCTGGCGGTAATGGCGAGTTGCAGATTCATACACTTCAAGTGCAGGTGCATCAAACTGTGCAAATTGTGTTGTGATACGCTCAGCTTTATCTGCTAACTGTTGCTCGTATGCTGAATCATCAATTTTTATTACTGCCATGCTAAAACCATCTATGTTGAATTAAGAGGCGCTATTTTAGGGAGCGTTGCTAATTTGTCCAGTCTAGCATCACTGGTGCGTCTGGTTTGCTGTTTTTTTAATCATTATACTTTAGCTTTGCGCAAATATGCCGATAATCTAACTAATATATTGGAGGGCATACCATGAAAATCGGGCAATTAAATCAGTTGCTCAATCCAGCGATGCAGCATAAGCCTGGAAAGAGCAAAGGGATAGGACCAAATATCCAAATTAATTCAGACAGCTATGCGGGGAATAAATCTAAGCTAGCAGCTAAAATTCTTGATGATAAGCTTGCAGAAGCGTTGGGGATTGAGAAGCCGACACAAGATAAAAAAGACAAGCCACTATTTGATTTTGAATCTATTGTCAAAAATGTACTCGATTTTGTTCAGGGTGCAGTGAAGAAAGCCAAAGTCGACGGCAAAAATGATGACGAATTGAAATCCATGCTAGATGGGGCACGTAAGGGCGTGCTACAGGGTATTGATGAAGCCAGCGAAGAGTTAAAAGGCATGGGCGCTTTCAATTCCGACATCGAAGATGGTATTGAAAAATCACGAGAAGGGATTTTTAAAGGTTTAGATGATTTTGAAAAAGAATTGTTTGAAGAAAAGTCGCCAAAGGCATTAGCGATCAGTGCCGCACAGTTTGCAAGCCTCTCTAATCAGGCTGAATATGCATTTACTACAGCTGAAGGGGATGAAGTCGTTATTTCATTCTCCGATGCGTATGCTCAGGGGGCCGCTGCGAGTGTCGCGCAAAAAGGTAATGATTATGGCATGGCATATGGCACTAAGTCCTCTCACGAAGTCAGTTTCTCAATTAAGGTTAATGGTGAGTTGAACGAAGAGGAGCAGCAAGCAATTAACGATATGATGGAAGATATCCGTAATGTCAGTGACTCGTTTTTCGGTGGTGAATACGATGAAGCTTTCGATTTGGCAAAGTCGCTTAGTTTAAATTCCGATCAGATCACTAATTTCACGATGGATCTAAGACAAAGTAAAACGTCAGCTGCGATTGCTCAATATCAGCAAGGCAATCCAATGAAAGAGTTAGAGAAGGCATTTATGCCACTCAATAAGCAGTTAGCAGATGTGCAAGAGCAAGCTAAGGGACTCAATGCCGATAATGAGTTGCCAAACCTGCTTGCTTGGATGAATGAAGGTCAGTCGAGACTAAATGAGTTTTTGGATTATGCTAGTAGCTTTTTTAGTAAACTGAATGAACTAAATAAAGAGCAAGTAGAGCAAAAACAAACAAACTAAGCCAGTTTATTTTCGCGAGGACTCATGGCAAACTTCATACTTCATTGATTTGAGGTATGAAGTTTGTCGCATATTTTGGTTTTCGATTCGGGGATCGGTGGCACCAGTGTGCTGTCGCACTTAAAGGCATGTTTGCAGGGGGTTTCATTTAGTTATGTTATGGACAATGCTTTTCTCCCATATGGCCTTCAGCCTCAAGAGCTAATCAAATCACGTATCAAGGGACTTATTCGTTGGCAACAGCAATACTTGGACAATGTTGATCTCATCGTCATTGCATGTAATACCGCTTCAACATACGCATTAGAAGAAGCCAGAAAACATACCCAGATACCAATTATAGGTGTGGTTCCTGCTGTTAAGCCTGCTGCATCTAGTTCAAAGACCAAGCACATCGCACTATTAGCAACACCGGCAACGTCAAATAATGCATATACGCATAAGCTCATCATGGATTTTACCTCAGGTTGTAAAGTTGAAACTTTGCATTCAACGGAGCTTGTAAGGATCGCTGAGCACTTTTATTGGCATAATGAGTTGGATAAAGAGGCACTGTGCGCGGAAATAGCTCGGCTTAACATTCCAGCCACTGTTGATAGGCTAGTGTTGGGGTGTACACATTTTCCTTTGATAGCTCACGATATCAAGAATTGCTTACAGAAGCATGTTGAGCTGGTTGATTCAGGCAAAGCAATAGCCAACCGTGCAGTGTCATTGTTGGGAAGTCAAATAGTAGTAGGAGAAAAGGTGCCGAGTGCATCGGAAGTGTGTTTCTATGCAACGGCACCAGTAATGGATAGTAAAGAAGTAATCTCTATAATTAATTTAAATAAAGATTAATTAAGCGGGTGAGTGATCCATCTCACCTTCAGGTTTTTGCTTTGCTTCTCTTACTTTTAATGTACGCTGTTGAAATTCACGCTCATTGAGTTGAGTGATCGCCTTTTCTGCATCTTGCTTAGACATCTCAACAAAACCAAAACCACGTCGTTTGCCTGTGTTTTTATCCTTAAGTAGACGAACTGAAAATACTTGCCCTTGCTCTTCGAAAAGTTCGCGGACAACATGTTCGTTGGCTCGATATGGTAGATTGCCTACATATAATGTAGTAGTTGATAAGTTTGATTGTTTTTCTTGTTGTGTATCACTTTTTAAAAACTGGCTTACTACACTACCGATGATAATACCTACGGCAAGCATAAGAGCAGCGTC
>NZ_CP047238.1:3397500-3710000 GCF_018141345.1 Pseudoalteromonas sp. A22 | reverse complement strand
AGTTTCTGTGGAGCCGACCTTGAAATACCACCCTTGTAGTGTTGATGTTCTAACTTAGGCCCCTGAATCGGGGTTGAGGACAGTGCCTGGTGGGTAGTTTGACTGGGGCGGTCTCCTCCCAAAGAGTAACGGAGGAGCACGAAGGTTTGCTAAGTACGGTCGGACATCGTACGGTTAGTGTAATGGTAGAAGCAAGCTTAACTGCGAGACAGACACGTCGAGCAGGTACGAAAGTAGGTCATAGTGATCCGGTGGTTCTGAATGGAAGGGCCATCGCTCAACGGATAAAAGGTACTCCGGGGATAACAGGCTGATACCGCCCAAGAGTTCATATCGACGGCGGTGTTTGGCACCTCGATGTCGGCTCATCACATCCTGGGGCTGAAGTCGGTCCCAAGGGTATGGCTGTTCGCCATTTAAAGTGGTACGCGAGCTGGGTTTAGAACGTCGTGAGACAGTTCGGTCCCTATCTGCCGTGGGCGTTTGAGAATTGAGAGGGGCTGCTCCTAGTACGAGAGGACCGGAGTGGACGAACCGCTGGTGTTCGGGTTGTGATGCCAATTGCATTGCCCGGTAGCTACGTTCGGAACTGATAACCGCTGAAAGCATCTAAGCGGGAAGCAGGCCTCGAGATGAGTTCTCACTTTGACTTAGAGTCAACTGAAGGGCCGTTGAAGACTACAACGTTGATAGGCGAGATGTGGAAGTGCTGTGAGGCATTAAGCTAACTCGTACTAATTACCCGTGAGGCTTAACCATACAACGCCAAAGTGGTTTATAAGCGACAGAAGTTAATAGACTAAAGTAGACAAAGAATTTAATAGCTTTTTCCGGATTTACATTGATGAGGGAGACTTCATTGATGAACAGAATTTCCTGGTGACTATAGCGTTTTGGACCCACCTGACCCCATGCCGAACTCAGAAGTGAAACAAAACAGCGTCGATGATAGTGTGGATTACCCATGTGAAAGTAGAACATCGCCAGGGACAAATAAGAGAAACCCGTTGCAGTAATGCAGCGGGTTTTTTGCTATGTGTGATTTGAAAACCTCGCGAGGTAAACTCGCTCCTACTCCCACCACAGTATCAGCACAGTGCAACATGGTAGGAGCTGGTTTACCCGCCGATAGGTTGCAATGTAAGTTTCGGCAAAAAAACCATGTACATCAAAATCTGTTTCAGCAATGTGATAGTTTTTTGCTGTTTGGGGTATAGAGATTTAATACCAATTGTATTAGGTAAATGAGCTATTTGAAGCGGAGAAATAGCTTTAGTAGCTAGGCAAAAATTTTGCTATTTAGTTGTTCTAAATGAGAAATTTTTAACGACGCTAATATGGTATTTCACCCTTCAAATTGATTGGAGACTTAGTGCAATTGGTATAAGATATAAAACCCTCGCAAGCCAATCAACACATCGCGAGGTGAACTCGCTCCCACCATAGTATAATCATAGTGCAACATGGTAGATCGTTTATCCGCAAGCATTCATCCTAAACATTTCATAAAGTCAATTTTCTCACCACATTGATAGCTGTAAATATCGGCGATGCTACTACCTTTTGTGTGAGATCTTCGTTATGATTTTGCTTTTGTTTCACAACTAATTACGAAATGTCAGAACTCTATCATTGGTTTGATCTCTTGGGTGTTATGGTTTTTGCAATCTCGGGAACCTTAATTGCGCATAGTAAACATATGGATGGCTTTGGTGTGATTGTCCTTGCGACGGTGACTGGTATCGGAGGGGGAACATTACGAGATTTGATTTTAGATCAACCCGTTTTTTGGCTTCATGATACTAGCTATATTTACGCTATTTTATTTGCTGTCGCTGTGAGTATATGGTGGCTAAATCAGCATCAAAATATTCCAAGAACTGTACTGCAGGTTGCTGATGCTATTGGGCTTGCTTTTTTCGCTGTAATGGGAGTACAAAAGGCTTTAAGTATTGGGATGCCTGACACTACAGCTGTGATCATGGGCGTATTGACTGGGTGTTTTGGTGGAGTCATCAGAGACGTATTGGCCCGAGAAATCCCACTTCTTCTAAAAGGAGAGTTATACGCGATCACCTGCATTTTTGGCGGGGTAGTCTATACTCAAGCAATTAAATTGGGCATGGCAACAGAATACGTAATGGTATTGTCCATGGCGGCAACCTTGTTATTGAGATTAGCGGCTATGCGATACCACTTGGTGTTACACGTATTTAACTATAAATATTAAGTAAGCAGGAGACATGGATGTCTTTAGCAAGAGTCTTCACTCGAGCACAAGTTGGTATTACCGCACCCGAGGTAATTGTTGAGGTACACCTTAGCAATGGTTTACCTGCCTTTAGTATTGTTGGATTACCCGAAACCTCAGTTAAAGAAGCCAAAGAACGCGTTCGTAGTGCGCTTGTGAATGCTGGCTTTTTATTTCCAGAACAGCGTATTACAGTAAACTTAGCACCAGCAGATCTACCCAAAGACGGTGGCCGCTTTGACTTTGCAATCGCACTCGGTGTTCTCGTCGCATCAGGGCAGTTAGATAGCCATGCTATTGCTGATAAAGAGTTTTATGGTGAGCTTGCGTTAAATGGTGAGCTGAGGACGGTCACAGCGATTTTGCCATCTGTTATTGCAGCAGCGAAGGAGGGGCGAACTGCTTACCTACCAATTGGTAACGATGCAGTTGCGAGCCTCGCCGCTGATGCCAATCGTGTTGCCATAAGCTGCTTGCGTACAGCTTGGTTAGGCTTAAGCGGCCAGCAATCACTCAGGTTTAATCAACTCTACCCAGATAATTTAAATATTGAAGCTTCAGGTGGGAGCTTGCTGGATATGGCTGAGGTGAAAGGGCAAGAGGGGGCGAAGCGAGTACTAGAAATAGCCGCGGCAGGTGGGCATAACGTTTTATTTCTTGGTCCTCCTGGCACTGGAAAATCGATGCTTGCTCAGCGCCTACCCACGATAATGCCATTAATGACTGATAATCAGGCATTAGAAACAGCTTCTATCTATTCCATACTGGGAAAAACAATCAGCCAATCAAACTGGAAAACAAGGCCTTTTAGAGCTCCACATCATACTTGCTCTGCGGTAGCCTTGGTTGGAGGCTCGTCGAACCCAAAGCCTGGGGAGATATCATTGTCAAATAATGGCGTTCTATTTTTGGACGAGTTGCCAGAATTTGATAGGAAGGTACTGGACTCATTACGTGAGCCGATGGAAACGGGCATGGTAACGATTTCGCGCGCAGCTCGGCAAGTTGATTACCCTGCAAACTTTCAACTGATCGCAGCATTAAATCCCAGTCCAACAGGTTGCTACACTGACAAAAGAGCGTCTCCAGATCAAGTATTGCGCTATTTGGCTAAGATTTCAGGTCCATTTTTAGACCGAATAGATCTACAAGTAGAATTACCTCGTCTAAAAACGGAAGAGCTACAATCCCAGAGTGATGGAGAGTCTAGCGCGACAATAAGGGCTAGAGTGGAGCAGGCCTATAAAACAGCTTTAGCACGTCAGGGAAAGTGTAATGACCAATTGAGTGTAAAAGAGCTAAATCATATCTGCTATCTTGCTGATGCTGAACGTTTATTTCTAGCAAAGGCTGCAGAAAAACTAAAGCTATCACCACGTTCATATCATCGAATAATCAAGGTTGCACGTACCATTGCAGATCTGAGCTCTACACCTAATATTGGCTTATCACATTTAAAGGAAGCGCTTAGTTATCGCGCGTTGGAGAGGCTGTTAGCTCAGTTAACACAGTAGTAGCCAGCGGCATTTCAATAGAGAGGGGGCGTATTATTGGTAAAGATTAAGCTGACAACATATAACCTTTACCACGAACCGTCACAATGCGTTTTTGCTCTTTTTCATCGCCGAGTTTTTTGCGTAGTCGGCCAACTAATACATCAACCGTTCTGTCACTTGGGCTCCAATCAGGTTGCCCAATGTCTTCTGAAATACGCTCTCTGGATGTTGCCCTTCCAGCATTGGAAATAAGACAAATCAATACTTTATGCTCTGCTTCGGTAAGTCGAGACTCAATACCATGTTGATTGATTAAGGTACGGTTATCAGGGTGTAGTTTAAAGTCAGCATATTCGATAAACTCTTCCGATTCATCGTCTTTATTACCAACTAAACGTTTGTATAAGGCACGCATACGCAGTTCAAGCTCAAGCGTATCAACAGGCTTACAGACGTAGTCATCAGCACCTTGCGCAAGACCTGCGATTCTGTCGGCTTGAGAGTCTCGACTGGAAAGCATGATGACACCAAGGTCTGATAAGGTATTAATTTCTTTCGCAAGTTGCAGGCCATCAGTGGCGGGTAAAACAACATCAACAATAGCAAGTGCAAATGGGTTTTGGGTTTGAGCTTGAATAAGCTCAAGCGCAGTAGCACCCGTATTGTCTACAGTGATACTGAACTCGGTATTTTCAAAGTGACTACACAGTCGCTTTGCTAAGAGTTCATCATCTTCAACTAATAAAACCTTTATGCTCATGTTTTCACTGTTAATTGTTGTTTAATTGTCGTTAATATAACACTGAGAGATCGCTGCTTGGAAGTGCATGAAACGAATTCTTACAACTCTGTATCTGGCACGTTAACCTGACAACCTAGTTCGATCAAGGGGAAATCAAGCTTTATTATTAAATTATATACAATGATGTGTTTGATTGCTGCTTCGCTAAACAAAAAGGCGACACAGAGTGCCGCCTAGCGTTGATTACTTACCGTATAGATGTTCCCACCATTGTGGCTCTTGCTTTAAATGTTTGTCGAAATAAGCCAGCATGGTGTTCCACCAATGGAAACGCTGGTCGCGAGCCAAAATTTGATGATCTGCGCCTTTGTATTCGACCAATTCAACATCTTGGCCAAGGATCTTCAATGCGGTATACATATTGTGACTTTCACCTGGCGGCACATTGGTATCCGCGTCACCGTGAATTAACAATAATGGCGTTGTTACTTTGTCTGCATTAAATACCGGGCTATGTTGTGAGTAAAGCGTTGGATTGTTCCAGGGGAAACTTCCTTTTGAGGCCTCGCCAGAATACAAATAACCCCACCAGCCTTGGCCCCAGTATGAAGTAATATTAGAAATACCAGCATGTGAGATAGAAGCTGAGAATAAATCAGTTTTTGTTGTCAGCAGCATAGTCATGAAGCCGCCGTAAGAAGCACCTAAATTACCTAAACGCTTGTCATCAACGAAAGGGTAGGCTTTCACAAACTCTTTGGTACCCATGATGATATCGTTAGCGGTGTGTTCACCCCAAGCATTAACGTGTTCTGCTGAGAATTTCTGACCGAAACCTGTCGCACCAGTTGGTTGCAAGACATAAACAACATAGCCTTTTGCTGCCCATAAGTTAAATGGGTAACGCCCTGTAAAGCCACGAGTCACTGGAGAAGTGCCACCGTAGTAATAAACGAGAGCTGGGTATTTTTTAGCTTTGTCTAAATCGTGTGGTAGATACACGCGGCCTTTAATCTCCACGCCTTCAGTATTAGTAAAATTAAACTCTTCTAGGTTGGCAATTTCCGCATTCTGGTATGCGATATTTGTTGAGTCCCAGAGCGTGTCAGCTCGCTTATCTGAGGCAGACATGGTTTTTAACTGCTGTGGAGTTGACGCAGTAGTTCCTGTGAATAAGATCTCTGGATTACGTTCACTAGACACTGAATAATTCGTGACAACATCCAGTCCGGTATTTAAGCGTTTGAAAGTGGACTTACTTTCGTCGAAGAAGAAAAGCTGTTGACGATCTTGGTCAGTCGCTTTCAGTACCACATCGCCATTACTGAGTACGGTAAAGCTGCTTATGGCTGGATCAAAGTTTTTACTCAGTGCTTTTACATTGTGGCCTTTGCGATCTATCCAATAAAGTTGGCCATCATAGTTATTCGCGAGCATACCTTCAGGTAAGTTGCGCCCCGCACCTTCGGCAAAATCAGGACCTGCAGTTACATAAATACCATTTTTAGTGTATTGCGCGCCACTAAATGTACGATACTGGCCAATGACACTTTGCTGATTGTTTGTTAGATCGATTTCTATTAGCTCTGTCAACATGTGAGGAGGTTGCGCGTAGTCTTGCTTATTACGCGTTGCTAAAACCGTGTTTGCTTGTGCGTCAAAGTCGGCCAAGCTGTGGCTTTGTGCGCCAACGGTCACAGGATTAAGTAGCCCACTTTTGATATCGAGTAAGAAGATTTGCGATTGGGTGCGAGCATATGACCATCTATCTTCTAAACCTTGATAATGTTTAGTCAGTTTGCCTTCTTCTTTGCCGCTGTTGGTCCAAGTAAAAATAAGCGTGTCATTATCAAAAAACTCTATACTATTCGCGCCATTGAGCTTAGTAGCAACTTGAGTACGTTTAAAGGTTTTTACATCTAGGACGTAAGCTTTATTGTCTTCTAAATAGGTGAGTTTGCTGCTGTCATCACGCCATGCAAAGCCAGTTGCAGTCATGCCATCGAAACTGTAAAGCATGTCACCATCTTCATTGTATAAAGCTGTTTCGGTGATTGCTGCGTTGCCTTTTTCATCATCATAGTGGCGTACGGTAGAAATGTAATATTCGCCGTTAGGTGCAAGTGAGATAGCACTCACTGTTGGAGCATCAAACAATTGCTTTGCAGACAGCGCTTTGGTTTGTTTTTCTGTTAGCGTGATAACGTCATGCGCTGCTTCACCTTCAAAGCTAAGATCAACTTTATTCCAGTCATTTACCTGCTCAGCGATTACGAGGATTTGATGATCGCCCTTGACTACATCAAGCTGAACTTCTTTAACACCGGCGACTGGCTCTCCATTTAGAAATACTTTGGCTTTCTCGACGCCCTCAAGCTTGAGTTTACCTGAAACAAAACGTTCAGTAGTGAAATTAAACTTTAGAGCCTGCAGTCCAGGTATTGTTAATTGTGTTGTTTTGTTTAGAGGCTGCCATTTGCTTTCATTATTGAATAGCGTTACCTGTTTAGCGTCTTGTTGTAATGATGGTAGCAGGTTTTCAATAATTGCATCACGATGAGCTGTATCCACTGGCTTTATTGTTGATTCGCCTGCGATGGGACCCAAAAATTGTATTTTTGATTCGTCTAATGGGCTTGCTGAAAGTTGTGTTGAGACTGCCGTAAATAGTAGAGTGACAGCTGTACGTAGTTTCATTTATGTGCGCCTATTGTAGGTAATTATACGATAAAACTATATCATAGTATTTTGAACCGGTTGTATTGCTGCGATAGACGTCCTAAATTTAATAGTCTGTGTTGATGAGCAACATAACGTATGTGGTTGAGCAAACACTTAGCGTTGAATAAAGAGGAGAACTTACTTGGTTTTATTATTAACCTACATGTTTTTGGCAATAGCTATCTCTTTTATCTGTTCGGTGATGGAAGCGGTGCTACTTAGTATTACGCCAAGTCATATAGGGATCTTAAAGCAAGACAATGATGCACTAGCATCGCGAGTTCAACGCCTTAAAGATAATATTGATCAGCCTTTATCTGCCATTCTAACGTTAAACACCGTTGCGCATACCGCCGGTGCTGCAGGGGTTGGCGCGCAAGCTGCTGTGGTATTTTCAGATGCAGCTGTCGGTATTGCGTCAGCGGTGATGACGCTACTGGTTTTGGTGCTATCAGAAATCATTCCGAAGACCTTAGGGGCGACTTATTGGCGCGGATTAACGCCTATCGTTTCCAGTGTGTTGGTATGGCTAGTTCGAATATTGAAGCCATTTGTGTGGATGTCTGACCAACTTACAAAAGTGATAGGTCGTAAAGAAGATGAGGCTCACTATATTCGTCAAGAAATCGAAGCAATGGCGGAGATAGGCTCTGAAGCAGGCGCGTTGCACCAAGATGAAACTGAAACTATTCGCAGCTTGTTGCGCTTTCGCCACGCCAAACTCGAAAGCATCATGACACCAAGAACGGTGCTATTTAAAGTGCATAAAGATATGACAGTACACGAGTATTTGTCTGAGCATGGTTCAGTTGCCTTTTCTCGGGTGTTGGTATTCGATAAAAACACAGATGACATCATCGGCTTTGTACACAAGAATGACATTATGCTGGCTTATCATAGACTTGGAGAAGAATATAAAATTGGTAAGCTATCTCGCCCTCTTTATACCGTACCAGAGACGCTAGCTGCGCCAGAGCTATTCAAAGCGTTACTGGCAAAGCGTCTACACATTGCGCTTGTCATTGACGAATATGGCGATGTACAAGGCATAGTGACATTAGAAGATTTGCTTGAATCATTAATGGGAATGGATATTGTTGATGAGCGAGAGCAAACTACCAATATGCAAGCTGCTGCTAAGCAAAAGTGGCGAGAGCGCGTTGATAATCATGATAATTTGATTGAAGACAGCGACGAAGCTGAAGAAGCGTCTGAAACGCAAAGCGATGGAGAGGAAACTGCCTCTCCAGAGGTTAAGGGTTCGAATTAATCATACGCTGCCAAGAGTGTATCCACCCGACTAGGTCTGTTAGTGGTTTAGGTTTACTGATTAAAAAGCCCTGCATTAACAGGCTATGCTTGTAGCGGTCAAGGTATTGTAGCTCTTCAATCCGCTCTATACCTTCAGCTACTATGTCTAACTGTTGATTTTGTGCGATGTCGATTAAGCTGTCGATAAGTACCTGTGAAAAGCGATCGGATTCCACATGGGTTATTAAAGAGCGGTCGATTTTGATCTCGGTAAACGGCAAAGACTTTAATTGCTGAATATTGGTAAATCCAGTACCAAAGTCGTCTAACGAAATATCAAACCCCCGGATCCGTAACCGGTTCATTGTTTCCAGTTGAATAGACTGATTCATCGGTTGGTTTTCGGTAATTTCTAAAATGATATCACTAGGCTTTAAACGGTTTATTTCTAGAATCAGTGCCAATTTATCTGGACAGCTTAAATCATTTAATTGCACAGGTGATAAATTAAAAGCCAGTTTAATCGGATAATTGAGTTCAGATTTGATTGCTTTAAACTCGTCCGTTGCCTTTTCAAAAAGCTGGAAAGTAATGATGTTGATTAGATCGGTATCTTCGGCCACGCCAATGAAATGGTCTGGTAAAATGACCTGCTCGGTATTTTTAGACACAATACGGGCAAGCACTTCGACACTTTTTATCTTTTTGTCACCACGGTGAACCTTTGGCTGATAGTAAGGCGTAATTTCATTGTGACTAATGGCGTGCAAAAGATCGCTTTCGGTCACCTTTTCAATACGGCTACGTTTAACAGTGGTATACGTCTCCATTTTTTTGAGCATGCGCTCGACATCAACCAATTGTACGGGCTTGGAAATATTGCCGATAAGATGTGCATTGGACTGTCTGGCAAGGTTGGTTGCTAGATCAATAATCTTTTCGTCCATTTCGGAAATAATAATAATGCCGCCAGAGAACCTTAGCTCTCCTAGTTGGCGAATAAACTCCATGCCATCCATTTCGGGCATATTGAGATCTGTAAAAATGGCGTCAAATTGATGAGGAGTCTGCCGTATTTTTTCTACAGCATTCACCGCACTTGAGCAGGTTGTGACATGCTCAATACCAAGCTCAGTCATAATAGCTTGCATTACGACGAGGATCGCGGGTGAATCATCTACTACCATTATCCGATGTTTTGCTAATGACATTAACAATTCCTTCGTATACCTTACCTCCTTAAAGTCTAGTACAAATAATTTAAAGTGCTCAAATCTCAAAACGCTTTAAAAGGTGATTTTTACTCAATTTGAAGCGCAATAATGACACTTTGCCTGCATTTTTCTAATTCAGATTTCGGCAGCACTTTATGAAGCGGGCGCTTTTAGCGATAATGCCCTAAATGACCTTTGGATCTGAATATGAATAGAGTCGAGCTTTCGCTAGCGGACAAAGCGGTATCTATCTTTTTTAACCAACAACAAGTAGTACAGCTTTTTGTCGAGCAACAAGCGATTACCTTTGAAGAGCAACATAATGGCATTTTCGCGACCATTGATGGACAAGCACTGGCGGTAAATACAGAGCAGTTACCTCAGGGGTTACTTGGTATTGCAGTAAATGGATCTGAGCTTCGGTGGCTCGAAGTGAGCACCGAGACACCTAAAGAAAAACGCAGCTTATTTGGTTTGGCAGCATTGGGCTTAAAGTTATTTAAAAGTGCCAAGGTGGTCAAAGCTGCGTTGGCTGGCGCATCCGTGGCAGGGTACGCATGGCTATTTTCTTGGCAGTTTGCGCTTATGCTTGTGGCTTGCTTAGTCGTTCATGAATATGGCCACGTCCGCGCGATGCGCTATTTTGGAATTAAAACAAAAGGCATCTATTTGATCCCTTTCGTTGGTGGCCTGGCTGTAAGTGACGATAAGATCACGACCCGCTGGCAAGATGTAGTTATTTCGTTGATGGGACCGGCCTTTGGTTTGATAACCTCAATCCTTGGAGTGGTGTTGTATTACGCGACAGAGATGGAAATCTTTGCTGGTGTTGCAGTATTAAGTGCGCTGTTGAACTTATTCAATTTACTACCCATTTTGCCGTTAGATGGTGGGCATGTTCTAAAAAGTATAAGCTTTTCAATGCGCTCTTGGGTGGGGTTATTAGCGTGTATGGCAGGAGTATTATTCGGCCTTTGGATAAGTTACACCTTTGGCTTAATCCTATTGGTGATATTCATATTGATTGGTAGTTTTGAAATCCTGATTGAGTGGCGTGGCCGTAATTACAGTCACTTATTACCCCTTGACCGATATGGGCAAGTGGTCAGCGCCATTATGTATATAGTTGTTATTACAGGTCATGTTGCGGTAATGATGCATTTTGCTGATTCAGAGAATCCAATCCTAAGCTTACCAATGAAAATTTTATCAAGTTAATCTGTGTAAGAAGGTGCGTTACGCACCTTCTTACAGAGGCAGCAACAATAAAGTTGCGATAATTACACCCGTTACCAGCAATTGTACTAGGCAAAATCCCATAATATCTTTGGCTTTAAGACCTGCAATTGCAAGTACCGGGAGTGCCCAAAATGGCTGGATCAGGTTAGTCCAAGCATCACCCCATGCAACTGCCATCGCGACTCTGGCTATGTCCGCATTAAGCGTTTCTGCTGCGGGAATAATAATTGGTGCTTGTACCGCCCACTGACCGCCGCCTGAAGGCACGAATATATTTACAAGGCCTGCACTTAAAAAGCTCCACAGCGGTAATGTCCATTGACTGCTAATAGAAACAAATCCTTGAGATATTTGTTGTGCTAGTCCTGTTTCAACCATCATAGCCATGATCCCAGCATAAAAAGGAAACTGGATCACGATACCGGCACCACCTTGAATTGCTTGTTGTAGGCTATTGAGAATATTTGCAGGGGTTTTGTGTAGCAGCATGGCTAAGAACAAAAACAGGGCTATGACGATATTCAATGTCAATGTGCCTGCATTAAATATAAAGTAAAAGCCCAAGTAGCTAAGACCGATTGCTCCTCCTAACATACCAAGCCATGAGGCATTTTCTAATTTTGCAGCCGGAGTATTGCGGGTACTGATATCATTACTTTGTTCAATGAGCTTTTCTTTATCAACAATAACTGCGTCATCATCTTTGGGAAGCATTAGTTTATTTATAAGTGGTAAAACGATAAAAATACTAAGTACGATGAGTAGGTTAAATGGTGCAAAGATTGTCTCTGAAGTGGTAATAATACCTATGTTCTTTTCACTAAAGTGCCCCGGAGTTGCGATAGTCAGGGGGACTGAGCCTGATAGGCCTGCGTGCCAAACAACAAAACCAGAGTAAGCACTTGCCACTAACAGGCGATAATCAACTTTCACTTTTCGAGCGATGGCCTTTGCGAACAAAGCTCCGACTACTAAGCCAAACCCCCAATTTATCCAGCTGGCGCTCATCGCAACACAGGTGGTGAGTATAATTGCTTGAGAAGGAGTTTTAGCTAGGCCTGCGATACGGTCTAGCGCTTTCGCTATTGGAGGGGTAACAGCAAGCATGTGACCACATAATAAAACTAACAACATTTGCATCGCAAAAGTAAGCAGCTTCCAAAAGCCATTACCCCATGCCTCAAGCACCATGACAGGTGTTGCTGGAGTAAACAATGTAGCGAGTACCATCACCAAAAAAGTGAGTAAAAGCACAATCACAAATGGATCGGGTAGATACTTGTCGACTAATTTTGTTAGCGGGGTAGTAAACTTGCCAAGCATAAGACATCCTGTTTTCATTATTATTTTATGCAAATCAAAGTGATTGAATTACGCATCATAATATAGCTAAACTTTAAGCTAAAAGTTAGTGGTTTAGGCTAACTTATAGTGAACAGAAAATAATGAGTTTCATTGGTTTCCTTTAAAATCAAAGTATTAGGGTTGGCATGAAATCTGATATATTAAAAAGAAAGACTTTAAGTAACTAAGAGAGGTAACTATGTCTGGACAAGGTTCTGGTGGTAATGTAATTGCAGCGATTTGTAACGTCTTTTTCCCTGGCCTTGGTCAGTTGGTTCAAGGTCGTATATTGGCGGCTTTAATCTTCGCAATTGTTGTTGTAGGTGGGTATGCACTGTGGTTTTTATTGGTTCCACCTGTGATTGCAGCCGTTTTCCATTTGTGGGCTATTATTGATGCTGCTAAGTATACGCCGCCTAGGTATTAACGGTTATACCAAAAAGTATAACCACCCAGTCAGGCTGACCATACTCAGCACAGTAGACAGCACAACGGTAGCCGCAAGCGTTGCTTGTTGGCTGTCGAGCTGTCTAGCAACAAGATAAGCATTGACTCCTAAAGGAGAGGCACTCATTAAAGTCACCACCTGAACTTGCTGAGTTGCCAATCCTAAATAAGTGGCAAAGAGATAAACCAATCCTGGTAGTAGCGTCAGTTTTACTGCACTTAGCCATATTGCACCGTGTAACTTTCCTCGCACGCCGTACTGTACCAAGCTCGCACCCAGAATAAATAGCGCCCCTGGAATGGCAGGTTTTGCCAACCAGCTAAAGCTTTCAAGTATTAAGCTTGGTAGCTTTAACCCAACAACGTTTAATATCAAACCACTCGTAATACTTATCACTATTGGGTTTAACAGCAGGGGTTTGACAATATCTACCTTATTTTTGTGTCTTGCTGCCAGTAAAAAAGTCATAAAAAACAGCATCGCACTGTGGAATGTAATAATCATAAATACCATGGCAGCGGCTTGCTCACCGAGTGCCATTAGGATAATCGGTAATCCGACTAACACGGTATTAGAGTAGGTGCCACTTAATGCTAATGCTGCACTGTCTGCTTTTGAGCGATGTTGCGCTTTAAAGAGAAATAGGTATAAGCCTGCATAAGTCAGAGCGACTGGGAGATAAAAGGATAATAACAAGGGACCCGTCGCAAGGCTTTCCAGATCTGCTTGCACCATACTGCTAAATAACAGCACAGGAATACATAAATTAAAGATAAAAGTACGCAAGCCATCAAGCTGATTGATGGCAATAAAGCTTATCTTTGCACTCAAAAACCCAGCAATAACGATAAAGATGAGAGGAAATAAGATCTCAACAGGCGACATGCGTTGACCAATAATCGAGTGGTTAAAAGGTAATTCTATCAATGAATGCTTAGCGGACGCCACTTAGGTATAATAAAAGAAGGTGATTTAGTTAAGAAGTAAAGATGGAATACCAGTTTATTCGTGACCCACTTTCTGGGTTTCGAGCTCGCTTAAATGACGAGCATGCGTTGATAGGTCGGTGGCTGAGCGAAGAGCTTGCACATGAGTGTATTGTCAGCCTGCTGACACAGCTTGAAAACCTGCCAAATCAAAAAGAAGAGCTTGTGTTGGCTGGAAAAGAGATCCGCGCCACGTTCACGCCGCAAGAAGCATTATTTGAAAGCCACGCTCTGTTTCATGAAAGTGATGACATAGCACAATATCAAGAAGACGCGCTGGCTTTAGATGAATCGGGTATGATGGCGGTGTGTGGCTATGAAGATTTTTTACCCATGCTGGTAGAGTGGGCCGAATTTACCAAAGCTAAATAAGTTCTGTGGGGTCTGCTGATCTTGCATGCTTGAGTTCAACAGCCCCTGAAGTATAGAGATAGCTTATTTGGGCGTACCATAGAGTTGCTCTGCTCTATTAAATAACACCCACGAAGTGAGTATATACTTATCATTAGAAACCGGAATATTGCCTCTATGTGTATGTGTAAAATACCCTGGTGCTATCACCATAGAACCTTTTACTGGGGCAATTTTACGCTGCTGATAATAAAACTCGGTCTCGCCACCTTCCTCGACATCATTAAGGTAGAACATAAATAACAGCACTCGGTGTAAGGCTTCATTATGGTCATGTTGAGGGTAGACTTCGCTGTGCCAGTAGGGGTAGCCGCCTTTATTTATTTGATAGCGCTGGGCTTGGATAGCACCTAAACGAAATAGCTGCTGAGCAAGGACCGGGAGTTGTGGCTTGCCGACTTCTTCAAAGTTATCCACAGTGAGGTCGACAGGCTCACCAGTTTTGGGGTGATACACTTTAAGCCCAAATGCACCGATGATCATAAAGAAATGTTCTTCAAGATATTCAAATAAGTGCTTTGCCGTAACCTGTTGAATGTGTTGTAACTGTTTGGCATAGTCAGGATAGGAATTTAGATAAAGGTCGTGACTGACTTTTTTACTCAAGTCGACACCACCAGATGTAGTCCCCTGTTTTAAATGTGGGCTTTGATCGAAGGTCTTTACGAATTCATCGCAAAAGTCTGAACTGAGTGCGTTATCGTAAACGCGAATAAAATCACTCATGTTTTTCCCTAGTTTTTATTGGAGTTATTATGCTGTCTGAAAAGCTTATGCCGCGTTTTTGCGACACAGATGTGCTTGGACATATCAACAATACCGTACTCCCTGTATGGTTTGAAGCCGCGCGCACACCTATTTTCAAAATATTTACACCAGATTTAAATCCAAAAGAGTGGAAATTGATTGTTGCTAAAGTCGAAGTCACTTTTAAAGGGGAGCTATTTTATGGTCAAGAGGTCGAAATAAAAACGGCTGTTGAACATATCGGCAACAGCTCATTTGTCATTTTGCAGCAGGCTTGGCAGCATGGAGAATGCTGTGCTGAAGGTAAAACCATTATGGTGCGATATGACTTTGCGGTTAAGCAATCTCAACCGCTGAGTCAGCAAGAGCGCGATGCGCTAGGCACCTTTATGGTTGCTGCGGCTTAAACTGATGACCAATTGCCGCTGAAATACAAGGCTTTACTGTATAGGTGTAGCCGTATTCTGCGGCGTTATCCGGCATGATCTCTAAGATCTCATAATCGTTTAATTCAACAATATTACTGCCTTCGCTATGTTCACAACGTGAGTTTCCGTCAGACTCAAAGCGAAAGATAAAGTAAGCCAGTATTTGGTTAAGCACATCGTTATAGTTTTTGCCTTGCTCGTGCAAATCGGGGTTGGGATCGTTATTAATAGATACCGTTAACGACTCCGGCTCATCTGCTGTGGACTTTGCTTCATCTTGTTGTGGAGTATCGCCACTCATGTCGGCCACTTGTGGCTGAGTTTCCGATGCTCCTTCGTTTTCTTCTGTGGAGTCTGCAGAGCGCGATTCTTTCGCGTTGGCTTGGAAAGAAATTCCGTCCTCATCTATTTTGAAATCAGAAGAAAACTCAGTAAATGCGGTTGAAGCACCTGATTTAGCAATGCCAAGCACCAAAAAAGCCAATAAAACAAAACACATGATCAACCTGATGATTGCTGTTGTTGCCGGATAACGATAGTGATTCTGATGCCAAAAAGGCTTTATTCGTAATGGTTTAAGTAGGAAAAGCACAACGACATAGCAGGTCATAAAGAGTTGCGCGAGAATTAACAAGAAGGTACTGGTAATAAAAAACCAAGTAGGTAACGACAGCAACACACTCAAATTATGTGTGTAAGGGAAATTATCTGTGTTGACCCCAGTTAAATCATTGATACGGCCATCAGCTTGCACTAACACAAAGTTGGCGATAAAGGCATAAAATAACAGTATTAGTGCTTTACCAGGCACACTTTCCCAAAAGGTCATGATCCTTGGCCAGAATTCATAACATAGCGCCGTTACTGTGGTTATTAAGATCAAAAAAGCAGTGAAGTTATTATCTTCAGTTTCACTCAAGCTGAACATAAAAATGATAAAACTGACCAAATAATAGCGTTGAGCCAGCGTTAGGCTTTGCCAAAATTGGCCGATGGAAAAGCGCAACCTTGCTAGGTATGCGGTTAAGTTTTTTGGCGCGAGAAGTTGGTGCATAATAAATGAATTTGTAATTATTATGCACCAATAATAGAGACTTTTAGAAATTAAGACAATAAGGGCTTAAGGTACTTACCCGTATGCGAAGCCGCAAAGTCAGCCACCGTTTCAGGCGTACCTGAGACGAGTATTTGACCACCTCCTGCTCCTCCCTCTGGACCTAAGTCTACAATCCAGTCCGCGGTTTTGATGACATCTAGATTATGCTCGATAACCAGCACCGTATTACCATGATCGCGTAGACGGTGTAATACCGCGAGTAGCTGCTGAATATCATGGAAGTGTAGACCTGTGGTTGGCTCATCGAGAATGTAGAGTGTTTTACCGGTATCTCGTTTTGATAGTTCACGAGCGAGCTTAACACGCTGCGCTTCACCACCGGACAAGGTCGTGGCGGCTTGCCCCAAGCGAATGTAGGAGAGGCCAACGTCCATTAAGGTTTGTAGTTTGCGATTGATTGCGGGAATTTTATCAAAAAATTCTCGAGCGTCCTCAACGGTCATTTCCAACACTTCGTGGATATTTTTACCTTTATACAGCACTTCCAGTGTTTCACGGTTATAGCGCTTACCAGTACAGACATCGCAAGGAACATAGACATCCGGTAGGAAGTGCATCTCAACCTTGATAACCCCATCGCCTTGACAGGCCTCACAGCGACCGCCTTTAACATTAAAACTAAAGCGGCCAACCTTATAACCGCGTGAACGCGACTCTTGTGTCCCCGCAAATAGTTCACGGATAGCAGTAAAGATCCCGGTATAAGTTGCTGGGTTTGAACGTGGTGTGCGACCGATAGGACTTTGATCAATATCGATAACTTTATCAAAGTGATCTAGCCCATGAACTGATTCATATGGTGCAGCTTCTTGCGTTGTTGCACCGTTTAATTCCTGATGGGCAAGCTTGAATAGGGTGTCATTAATGAGGGTAGATTTACCCGAACCAGATACTCCAGTTACGCAGGTCATGAGACCAACAGGCACTTTTAAGTCGACACTTTTTAGGTTGTTGCCCGTTGCACCTTTAAGTTCAAGCCACTTGTCATCACATTGATGACGTTGCGCTGGAACTTCAATGCATTTCTCGCCACTGAGATATTGACCCGTTAATGAGTCTTTACTTTGCATTATCTCATCGCGAGTTCCCTCAGCGACGACATAGCCGCCGTGTACGCCTGCGCCTGGACCGATATCGATGATGTGATCGGCTGCACGAATGGCATCTTCGTCGTGCTCTACCACAATCACGGTGTTGCCAAGATCTCTTAGGTGCGTGAGTGTTTTAAGTAAACGGTCGTTATCGCGCTGATGTAGACCAATTGAAGGCTCATCCAGTACGTACATTACCCCCACGAGGCCGGCGCCAATTTGGCTTGCAAGACGGATCCGCTGAGCTTCACCGCCAGATAAAGTATCAGCACTACGCTCCAAAGAGAGGTAGTTTAGGCCTACATTGATCAAGAAAGATAAACGGTCGCGGATCTCTTTGAGTATTTTGTCCGCAATTTGTGCTTTTTGGCCTGTGAGTGCTAAGTCGATAAAAAATTGACTGGCTTCGCCGATACTCATCGTTGTTACGGTTGGCAGGTTGGTCGAGCCGATAAACACATGGCGAGCTTCCTCGCGCAGGCGTGAGCCATGGCAACTTGGACACGCTTGGCTGGTTTGATATTTGGCGAGCTCTTCTCTTACTGAACTTGACTCCGTTTCCCGATAACGGCGATTCATATTGTTTAACACGCCTTCGAACTCGTGATTGCGAGTGATAAGATCGCCTCTGTCATTACGATACTTAAACGCGATTTTAGTTTTGCCTGAGCCTTCTAATACCACTTTTTGAAACTTACTCGGCAGATCCTGAAATGGCGTTTCTAAGTCAAATCCATATTGCTCAGCAACCGAGCTTAACATCTGAAAATAGTAAAAACTGCGTTTATCCCACCCTTTGATTGCACCGCCAGACAAGCTTAGTTCTGGGTTTTGCACCACACGTTTGGGATCAAAATACTGCTTTACCCCCAAACCATCACAGCTTTGGCACGCACCTGCGGGGTTATTGAAAGAAAACAATCGTGGTTCAAGTTCGCTCATGGCATAGCCACAAGTTGGACAGGCAAAGTTGGCTGAGAAGATCAGTTCGTCTGCCTCGCTATCATCCATATAGGCGATTTGCGCAATGCCATCAGCCAAATCAAGCGCGGTTTCAAAAGATTCGGCTAACCGCTGCTCAAGCCCTGCTTTGACTTTGAAACGATCCACCACGACTTCTATGGTATGTTTTTTCTGTAACTCTAGCGTGGGTGGATCTGAGAGATCGCATACCTCGCCATCAATACGCGCACGAATAAAACCTTGGCTCGCAAGCTCTTCTAACAGTTTTACGTGCTCACCTTTACGGTTTTTCACCACCGGTGCAAGTAGCATGAGTTTGCTACCCTCTGGGAGTGCCAATACAGTATCAACCATTTGGCTGATAGTTTGTGCGGCTAACGGTAAATCATGCGTAGGGCATCTCGGTTCACCCACTCGAGCAAAGAGTAACCTTAAATAGTCGTATATTTCGGTAATGGTTCCCACGGTTGAGCGAGGGTTGTGAGAAGTCGACTTCTGCTCAATGGAAATCGCGGGAGACAAGCCCTCAATGTGATCCACATCTGGTTTTTCCATCAGCGATAAAAACTGCCTCGCGTACGCAGACAAAGACTCAACATAACGACGCTGGCCTTCTGCGTATAAGGTGTCAAATGCTAAAGACGACTTCCCTGAGCCAGAAAGACCCGTGATCACTATCAACTTGTCTCTTGGAATAGTGAGTGAAATGTCTTTTAAATTGTGGGTGCGGGCACCCCTAACTTCTATTTTATCCATACGACCCTTGTGTTTTTTCGTGCGCTGTACTGAGTACGCGATACTAATCCACTAAATTGAAACCTGGATCAGTCAAAGCATGATGTGAAGTGAACAGATTACCGCATCCCGAATACAAAATTAAGTTATCTCTGCTAAACGAACTAAACTTATTAAACCGATCAACTTGGGATATTGATTTTGTATCGACTTTTATTGCTTTTGGCGCTGCTTTGCCAAAATGTCTTCGCCTGTGAGCTGGTGGTGCGGTTTGAGAATTATGCGGCGCAGTCTAAGTTAAATGACGACCTTGTTTGGCACGGTATGGACGTTGATTTCGCTAAAGCCTTGTTAGATGAAGCTGGGTGTAGCTATCGTTTCGTGAGTATTCCTTGGGGTCGGGCGCTGAAGCTTTTAGAGGAGGGTGATATCGATCTTATTTTGAGCGTCACAAAAACACCAGTACGTGAACAATTTGCGTATTTTATTGGTCCCCAACGCATGGAAACCATTGTTTTTGCTATGAACTCAGGGGAGCCTCATCAGCTTGACTCACTTGAGTCGTTATTTCATCTGTCAAAGCCCATCGCTATTCAGCGTAATGCTTATTACGGTGAGGCGTTTACAGCTCGCCTTGCGCGTCGTACCGACAGTGAAACACAATTTATTTATGTACCCGACAATCAGGTAAAATTGAATTTGCTCAAAAAAGGACGGATCGCAGGGTTTTTAGAAGAAAAATTCAACATCCTGTATCAAAGTAAAAATAACCCTGATTTTGAAAAGTTTGCGATTAGCCCGTTGGTTATTAACGAAAACCCAGTATATTTTGCCTTTAGCAAGGCACGCACCTCGAGCGAGCGTTTGCAGCGTTTGAGTCAAGCATTTGAACGGGTTAAACGTAGCGGAAAATTAGATCAGATCACGGCCAAGTACGGCGTCAACTAGCGCTTTTCTCTCTCGAAGTAAGCCACTCAAATTCACGATGGTAACAATCGCATTGCAAAGATCCGTTCGCGCTAGTGTAAGTTAAGAAAAGAGTTTGTTAAACTTGCGCGTGATTTTCGATAGTGATGAATACCGCCTTATGTCTAATGACTCTTTAAATCCAACTGAAAAGCGCGCCGCGATTTCTCTTGCTGGCGTTTTCGCTTTCCGCATGCTTGGTTTGTTCATGCTGATGCCTGTGTTAGCTGTTTACGGCCAGTCTTTACAGGATGTCTCGCCACTGTGGATTGGTTTGGCTATTGGTGCTTATGGTTTGACTCAAGCTGTACTCCAGATACCCATGGGTTGGTTGTCTGATAAGTTCGGCCGCAAGCCAATCATCATTGGTGGGTTGTTGGTATTTGCATTAGGATCCGTTATCGCGGCATTAGCGGATTCAATCTATTGGGTGACATTTGGTAGAGCCCTGCAGGGGATGGGCGCGATTGCAAGTGCTTTACTTGCGCTTGCTGCGGATTTGAGCCGTGACGAGCAGCGTCCCAAGGTTATGGCGGTCATCGGCATGTGCATTGGTATGAGCTTTGCTGTAGCCATGTTATTAGGACCAATGATTGCAGCGTCTTTTGGTATCGCAGGGATCTTCTGGCTGACGGCGGTATTGGCAATTGTAGGTATCGCTATCATTACCTTTATGGTGCCAAATGCGGTAAATAAAGCCCCAAAAGGCGACACAATTGCAAGCTTTGCAGATACTCGTCGCTTGGTGCAAAACCCACAGTTACTGAGGCTTGATCTTGGGGTATTGCTATTGCATTTGACGCTGACTACAATTTTTGTAGCCTTGCCAGGTCAGTTGATCCGTGACGGCCTTGCAGCAGATAGGCATTGGCAACTCTACATTCCGGTATTTTTACTCGCCTTCATTTTGATGGCACCGATGATGATAGTGGCGATCCGCAAACAAAAAGAAAAGCAGACATTCTTGTTGTCTATTGCAATGCTAGTAGTAAGCTCGGTTACTTTGTATTGCTTTGTAGATTCACTTTGGGTGATCGCAGGTGCAATGCTGGTCTATTTTATTGCCTTTAATTTTCTCGAAGCAACTATGCCTGCGTTGGTTTCTCGCATAGCTCCAGCCAACCAAAAGGGATCGGCGATGGGAGTATTTTCATCTGGCCAGTTTCTTGGCGCATTTATAGGTGGAGCTTTGGGTGGTATCTTGGCACAAAATTTTGCGGTCGATACGATATTTGCCGCAACGGCCATTATTGGGGTAATATGGTTTGTTATCGCATGGGGCATGCAAGTGCCACCTAAGAGCAAAGCGATCAGCTTAGTTTCTGCTGTAGAAAATGAGCAACAAGCGACGGAATTGGCAGACCAATTGGTTTCATTACCTGGGGTACTTGAGGCCACGGTAGTGAGAGATGAGAATCGTAGCTACCTAAAAGTAGATGATAAAATTTTTGATTTGAAGCAAGCCAAGCAAGTGCTGGGCTTGTCATAGTGTGAGGAGACAATGCCATGGCACGTGGTGTTAATAAAGTAATTTTGGTAGGTAATCTGGGCCAAGATCCTGAAGTTCGCTATATGCCAAACGGTAACGGCGTGGCTAACATCAGCATTGCAACTACGGATAGCTGGAAAGATAAAAACACCGGTCAATTGCAAGAGCGTACAGAATGGCACCGTGTGGTGTTGTTTGGCAAACTTGCGGAAGTTGCGGGTGAGTATTTAAGAAAAGGCTCGCAGGTTTACATTGAAGGTCGTCTACAGACTCGTAAGTGGACAGATCAAAGCGGCCAAGAAAAGTACACAACGGAAATCGTGGTGGACATGGGTGGCCAAATGCAAATGCTAGGTGGCCGTGGCGAGCAGCAGGGTCAAGGTGGCGGCCAGTACCAAGGTGGTCAACAGCAGCAAAATAATTATGGCCAGCAAAGCTATAATCAAGCGCCTCAGCAGCAATATTCGCAGCCACAGCAAAGCCAGTCAAACCAACAGCAAGGTGGATTCGCACCACAGCAATCGCAACAGAATTCTCAGCAGTCTTCTGGATTCGGTGGCCAGTCTCAAGGTGGTTTTGCACCACAACAGAACCAAAACAATGGTCAATCAGGTGGTAGCTCAAATCCTATGGAGCCACCAATTGACTTTGATGATGATATTCCGTTCTAATTTCTGGTGTAGCATCTACGAAAACCCTAGCATCATGCTGGGGTTTTTGTTTTTTACTGGTATAAATATCTCTAAGAAAATGGTGACAAGTAAGCTTAGATAGAGCTTACCATCTTGTACGATTAATAAACTTAACGCATTTCTAGTTTTGGCTCAGTTGCTTATCCTTTCTGTACAATTAAAAGCCGCATCTCGCTTGAGTTTTGCACTATTTTGAACAACACTTCAGTTATCTTTCCACCCAATAAAAACATTATGCCAATTCAGCTGTTAGATGGATTTAGTCGTCAGTATCAAAAAAAGCTAGTCGCGGTAAGTTTGGCGGTGTTGTTGTGTCTAAATTTCCTTCTTAATCATTTATTGCACCTTCAAGTTCACACACAAGGAGAAGAAGCCGCGGCTGAAATTTCGCAGCTATCAGCTGAAGCTTTTGCTATGGGAGTAAGTGAAATAGCTACGAAGTATGGTTTTTCGTCGTTACCTATTGCGAATGCAGAAGAACATCAATTTGTTGCCGATGATCAAACCGTTACCTTGTACCATGAATCTATATGGATAAGTCATGGATATATATTGATATTTTTCAATTTGTTGTCAATTGGGCTGGTGTTATTCGTACACCGGTGGTGGTTTTTATACGGTAAGGCTGAGTCTACCTCACATGCGCAAAAGCCTGTGGCTTTACCAGCCCCCGCTCCTGAAGGGCAGTACGCACTATTTGCGTTAATCCATTGGCAGTGCAGTACGCCTAAAGAAGTTGATCTGCAGTTACATTTTCAGCTTGCGCTGGTTAAAGGCGTTGGAGAGTTTGGGACGGTGGCAGTTAAATATCTAGCTTCTGGGGCATTAGCCGTGACAGTAAAGCAGATTGGGGCGACTAAAGGTATGGATTTGGTAAAGCAAATGCACGAAATCGTTTATCGAGTGCTGTTAGAGTTTCGGGGGGATTTATCTCGCAGCAAAGTGAAACTTGGCGCTTGTTTTTATCAGGAAAATAAACAACAGACACAGGTTTATCAGAGCGCAAAATCAGCGCTTTCGATCGCGCAAAATCAAGTGTGGCAACATACTCATTTAGTTCATCTCACAGAGTTATTGGCAAAACGCCTTAACGAAGATGGTGAGGCTTTGCTGAGTTATCTGAAAGCCGGACAGTTTTCCTTATTCTTCCAGCCGTTGTTCGACTTTTTAGCCGAAGACGTAATTGTAAGCGAAGCGCTACTAAGAGTGACTCACAAAGAAATGGGGCGAATTTCGGCCAAGCAGGTGATGCAACACCTCTATACCCCAGAGCAATTTCAGTTTCTGGATAGAGCGATAGTTAAACAGGTGTTGTCTGTTTATGAGCAGGAAAGGAATTTTGGAAAGGTAAGTATTAACTTACATATTTCGAGTTGGGTGGATAGCCAGTTTATTGATTGGCTAGAGGGGCAGCTCATTGCGTCTCATAGTGGTGCGGCAATTGGGTTTGAACTTAGCATAGAAGAGGTCTATCAACATGGAGAGCGATTGCTAGCAGCTTTTGATAGGTTGAACCGACTTGGGTGCGATATTTATTTGGATAATGTTACGCAGGCTCTGACGCTAGGGCGCTCACCGCTTGCCGAGTTGGTAAAAGCTGTCAAGCTTAGCTATGAGCTGGTACACGGCATTGAAAAGTCTGCGTATCGTAAACGCACAGTAAAGCAAATAGTCGCTCAAGCAAGAAGCTTGGGTATTCCCGTGTATGCAGTGGGGATTGAAACCGTTGCTGAACTGAGTTGCATCAAAGGGCTTGGAGTGAAAGGGGCCCAAGGTCATTATTTCTCCGCACCGTTACAACAGCTCGCTGATATTCACTAAAACGCTAACCGCATGAGCTGATTAGGTCTACTTTTTATTTGCCAGATATCTCAAACCATCTAATCCTTGTAAGCCGCCGGTATGGATTGCGGTGATCACACTGCCTCTTTTGAAGTATCCTTGTTGAGCCAAAGTGAAAATGGCGTAAAACAGTTTACCAGTGTAAATAGGCTCAAGAGGCAAACGATATTTTACCTTCATTTCATGACAAAAACTCAGCAATTCAGGTGTAGTATTGGCGTAACCTCCGTGGTGAAAATCATGGAGTAGCTGCCATGGCGCACGGCGCTGAATTGTGATTAATTCATGTATTTCCTGTGCTAGGTATTCAGCACCTTTTAGTACCGTAACACCTAAAACCTGCGTGTGGTTAGGCAATCCCGAGATTAGTCCTGCCACTGTGCCGCCACTACCCACTGCAGTCATGACATAATCACTTTGAGGCAAGGAATGCGCTAGCTCTTCAACGCCTTGCAGTGCAAGTGCATTAGTGCCGCCTTCTGGTATGAGATAAGCATTAATAAACTTGGCTTGCAGAGTTTGAATGTATTCAGGTTGATTTCTTTGTCGATATTCGACTCGACTCACTGGATGAAGTGTTAGCCCGCAAGCGCTTGCCATTTTTAGCGTTGGGTTGTGCCGGTCAATCTCTGGGCCTCTAACAATTAAGTGACCTTTGATTGCGAAAAGTTTGCACGCCATGCTAGTAGCATATAAGTGATTGGAAAACGCCCCGCCAAAAGTGACTAACTCTTCAAGGCCAGCTTGCTTTAGGTGGAGTATGTTGTATTTTAGCTTACGCCATTTGTTTCCTTGGATCACAGGATGGAGCAAATCATCACGCTTAACCTGCAACGTTAAACCGTATTTATCCAATGTCGGGTGGTGGATAGTTTGGATTGGTGACTCGGCGATATTGGTGATGGTTTGCATGATGAAATCAGTCTGATATTTTGCACACTATAATAAATAACCCGAGCGTTTCACTCCAGAGGTTATCATACATCCTTGATTACCTATCTTCTATTTTGGACTCGAATTAGTAACACATCGCGATGTTAGAGAAAAATAGACAAAATCTCAGCTAAAAACTGGCAAGACGCTGGTTAATAGTTGTAAACTCAGATATTAATTGTGCAAAGCTTGTGTTTTACTTTGTAAGTACATAGCATAGAGCCCTAACTATAAGAAATAACAAGACCAAACAATTGCCGCTGTTGGGAATGGAACATATGCGAATTGCTCCTTTAACTTTTATTGTCTCGGCCTCGATCCTGGCCATGGGTACTGTTGCTCAAAGCGCTATGGCGCAAGATACTGCGACGGTCACTGCCATCGAGTCTGAATTGTCTAATAAGCAAAGCGAATTAGACAGATACTCGGTCGTTTTAGAAAAACACCTAGCTGAGGAAACGCGTCTGCAGTCTCAACTTGAGTTATTGAGAAAACGTTCAGGTGAGTTAGACAAAGAAAAAAATCAGGCCTTAGATGCAATGAATGAGTTGTATCGTCGGCTAATTGATGATCCTTCCATTGATATTTCTTCTGCGCAAACGCGTTATCAGCAAGCAGTGGCAGATCACAAGCAGAATAAAGAAGACATTGCGATGCAGATTGCGGCGATTGCATCACAGCGTAAAGATATTGAGCAGGTCCGTGTAACTAAGCACACCTTAGTAAATACGCTTGAAAACTTAAAAGATCAGCTTGGCACAGCGCGAGTAGAGCGACTACGTAATGAGTTTACTCGTGAAGGTACGCTAGAGGTAGACCACACGATTAACTGTAAGCGCACAGAAACCTTGGCGGCTTGCGAACAGCGTGGTCAGCAAATGGGGCTTCAAAAAGCAACTAAGCGCTTTATTGATCAGATTTTTGCTAACCTAACCGAGAGCCGTGTTGTCGAGCCAAAACGCAATATGGCTGGCGCGCAGGTTCAAGTGGTGAGCAGCCATGTTGTAAATAGTGGATTTAGTGGACAAGGCAACTACAACGTTAATCTCAGCGTGACGATGCGTGGTGATGTAAATAGCAGCCGCTTATGTAACCTGCTGAGCTTAGACAATCGTTATTGTGCTGAGTATGGCACTCCGCTTGCCGTAAATTACCAGTCGAACTACTCGACAGTCTACAGTGATAATCAACTGACTTTTTCGGACGAGCAAAGTGATCCGGTTGAAGTTGCGACTATTACAAAGCAGCCAGTCGTGGAGACCCCTCTTGTAAAAAAGTCACAAACGGCTGATAAAACAGTCGAGTTAACTTTAAGATCAAATGTTTACGACGACGAAGTATTTATTAATGGAGTCAGCTACGGCGCGACAAAAACGACAGTAGCAATTCCTGCCGGATTTTATGATGTTGAGATCCGAAAATTAGGTTATGAACCTTATAAAGCGCGCATTAACCTACGAGCGGCACAAACTATTAATGCGAAATTGGTGAAGAAACGCCAATCGGTAACGTCTGTTGTAACGAAAAAGCCTGAGCCTGAAGCGCAACAAGCACAAGTGGTCGCCGTAGCAACCACCGAAAATGAGCTAGCTATTATCCCTGCAGGCACTTTTAAAATGGGCGACCTGACGGGTAATGGCTTACCAAATGAGCGTCCCATTGTTGAAAAAGTGTTGAGTCATTCATATGCCATGCAGAGCACTGAGGTTACAGTGGCGGCTTTTCGCCGTTTTGCACAAAGCACTGGATATAAAACCTTAGCCGAACAAGGTAAAGGCTGCGCGTACTATAAAAATGGCGAACCGGTTTGGGAGCTTGAATATAATTGGGAAAACCCCGGTTACGAGCAATCAGATAATTTTCCCGTTGTGTGTGTTGCTTATGATGATGCCAAAGCGTATGCCAACTGGTTATCTGGCGAAAAAGGACAACAATTTAGATTACCCAATGAAGTTGAATGGGAATATGCGGCGCGTGCAGGCACTGCATCTGAGTACCCATGGGGTAATGAAATCGGAAGAAACCTAGCTAATTGTGGTTGGTGTGGCAGTGAGTGGTCTAATAAAAGTCCTTCACCAGTTGCCCAATTTTCACCGAATAGCTATGGCTTATATGATACTGTAGGAAACGTCTGGGAGTGGACGCAAAAGCGTGCTTCTCAGAGCGATGTTACAGTGCGTGGCGGTGCATGGAACTTCGCGCCGAGTTTGGCTCGAGTGTCAACTCGCTTAGCGTTAGCGCCAGATTTTAGAGCGAATTATATAGGTTTTCGACTTGTTCGAGAGCGATAAGTAGTAAATTAAGAGCAGCAGGTGATGCTGCTTTGTTTGACAGAATTCTGAAAGGTCACCCAGCCTCATGTTTAAAAAATTACGCGGATTATTTTCTAACGATCTCTCTATCGATTTAGGGACGGCAAACACACTTATTTATGTAAAAGAAGAAGGCATCGTACTGAATGAGCCATCGGTGGTGGCAATTCGTCAGGAGCGAGCTGGTGGCCCAAAAAGCGTTGCATCAGTAGGTACTGCGGCTAAGCAAATGCTAGGTCGAACGCCGGGTAACATCAAAGCTATTCGCCCGATGAAAGACGGGGTGATTGCAGACTTCTATGTAACAGAAAAAATGTTACAGCACTTTATCAAACAGGTGCACAATAATAACTTCATGCGTCCAAGCCCTCGTGTACTTATTTGCGTACCTTGTGGTGCAACGCAAGTTGAAAAGCGTGCTATCCGTGAATCCGCAATGGGTGCTGGTGCACGTGAAGTGTACTTAATTGAAGAGCCAATGGCTGCTGCAATTGGTGCTGGCTTACCAGTATCTGAAGCAACGGGTTCAATGGTTGTTGATATAGGTGGTGGTACGACGGAAGTGGCGATTATCTCACTAAATGGTGTTGTTTATTCGTCTTCAGTACGTATCGGTGGTGATAAGTTTGATGAAGCGATTATTAACTATGTACGTCGCAACTTCGGAAGCCTGATTGGTGAAGCGACGGCTGAGCATATCAAACATGAAATTGGCTCAGCGTTTAAGAGTGAAACACCGATTGAGATTGAGGTTCGCGGCCGTAACTTAGCTGAAGGGGTGCCGCGCTCTTTCACACTCAACTCACATGAAATCTTAGAAGCGTTACAAGAACCTTTGATGGGGATTGTAAGTGCAGTAATGGTTGCGCTAGAGCAGTCGCCACCAGAGCTTGCCTCTGATATTTCTGCCCATGGCATGGTATTAACAGGTGGTGGCGCATTACTCAAAGACTTAGACCGTTTGTTGATGGAAGAAACTGGTATTCCAGTGGTGGTTGCCGATGACCCATTAACTTGTGTGGCAAGAGGTGGTGGTAAAGCGTTAGAGATGATAGACATGCACGGTGGTGACGTATTTAGTTACGACTGATGAATTTATTATTTGGCCGAACCGTTCCTTTACAACTGCGACTTACTGTCGCAGTTGTGCTTAGTATTATTCTGATCATTGGTGACCGCTACACGGTTGGTGGGACTATGGTGCGAACCAGTTTAAACACTTTGGTCAGTCCGCTACTGTACGTCGCTAATATTCCCTATGAAGCGTTCAACTTGGGCCTGAAAAGCCTTAATACCAGAGAAAAGCTACAACAAGAAAACCAAGCACTCAGAGAAAAACAATTAATACAGAGTGAGCAATTACAGCAACTTCAGTTTTTGCAAAAAGAAAATCAAGAGTTGCGCGCTTTATTAGGTGCTTCAGCTAGGGAAACCAATCAACGTTTAATATCTCAAGTGTTGTCTGTTCATTCTAACCCTTATAGCCATCAGGTGGTGATTAATCGCGGTACTATTGATGGGATCAGCGAAGGGCAGGCTGTTATTGACGAAATGGGCATTGTTGGGCAGCTCACTCAAGTCGGTACAACGACCTCAAGAGTGCTGCTTATGACTGATACCACCCATGCGACACCGGTCAGAATATTGCGTAATGACGTTCGCACTGTGGTAGAGGGGACGGGTAAAATCAATAATGTTCGCCTTGCTCATGTACCGCATAGCATGGATATTCGCATTGGTGATGTGTTGGTCACTTCCGGGCTTGGTGGTACTTTCCCTGAAGGCTATCCGGTGGCTGTAGTTACTGAAATAGATAGAGACGAAGGCCTACCGTTTGCACAAGTACAGGCAGAGCCGATTGCACAACTAGATCGCATTCGCTTACTCGTGGTGTTAGGTAAACGTAGCCAAGAGGCAATTAATCATGAGTAAACATAGCAACTTATTGATTGCATTAAGTGTCTTTGTTGCGTTAATCATGGCACTTATGCCATTGCCTTTTTCACTTGAACCATTTCGTCCTGACTGGGTATTGTTGGTGTTGATGTACTGGTCTTTGGCCGTTCCTCACCGTGTGAATATTGGTTGGGCTTGGATGACTGGCCTAATAATTGATTTAGCGATGGGCGCGCCGCTCGGGGTGAACTCGTTGACCTATTCCATTTGTATTTATATTACCGCCAGTAACTTTCAGAAAATTCGTAATTTCTCCATCTGGCAGCAAGCAGTGCTGATCGGGCTATTTCTCGCGCTCTATCATTTGTTACAATTTTGGCTTAATCATTTCTTGCTTGATATCTACTTTAACCCGCATTATCTCTGGCCTGCAGTTACGGGCATGGTGTGCTGGCTGTGGATATTCCCACTGCTGAGAAAATATCGTAGACAGTTTAGGATCAGATAATGTCTATTTCTTTATATTTAGCTTCGGCTTCTCCGCGTCGCAAAGCGCTGCTTTCTCAGCTTGGCTATTCGTTCGAGCAATTTAGTGTTGATGCTGATGAAAGTCCGCTAGACGATGAAAGCGCATTACAGCTTGTGGAGCGTTTAGCGTGTTTAAAAGCGCAATCAGGTGTGGCGCTAGGGTATACCGATAAGCCGGTTCTTGGCAGTGACACTGTGGTTGTCATTGACGGAGAAGCGCTTGGTAAGCCTCGTGATAAAGCGGATTTCAAAGCGATGATGCAGCGCCTTTCTGGTCATACGCATCAGGTGATGACGGCGATTGCACTTGCAGATACAAGCAAAGTACTGAGCGATGTGATTGTGACCAATGTGACTTTTAAAACGCTCAGCGAAACCGAAATTGATGCCTACTGGGACACCAACGAGCCGCAAGATAAAGCGGGTGGTTACGGGATCCAAGGGGTAGGTGGACGCTTTGTAACTGAGATCCAAGGTAGCTATTTTGCAGTTGTCGGCTTACCTTTATATGAGACAGACGAATTAATTCAACGGTTTTTAAAATAAAATATGAGTAGCGAACTACTAATCAATGTCACCCCAAGTGAAAGTCGCGTAGCCTTAATCGAAAATGGGGTGCTGCAAGAAGTTCAAGTTGAACGGATCGGTAACCTCGGCATCGTTGGTAATATTTATCTTGGCAAAGTAAGCCGAGTTCTTCCTGGTATGCAGGCTGCTTTTGTGGATATCGGCTTGGAAAAAGCGGCGTTTCTACATGCGTCAGATATCGTGAACAGTGCTTCCATCGAAGAGGGGGTGGCCGAGTCCCCAGTTAAGAAAGTGCAGGATATTCGTGAGCTGGTTAAACAAGGCCAGTTCATTATGGTACAAGTGGTCAAAGATCCGCTTGGCACAAAAGGCGCTAGACTGACAACGGACATCACTATTCCTTCACGTTATTTGGTGTTTATGCCTGACGCGACGCATGTGGGTGTGAGTCAGCGTATTGAAACCGAACAAGAGCGCGACCGATTAAAAGAAATTGTCGCACAATATAATGACGAAAACGGTGGTTTTATCGTTCGTACCGCTGCTGAAGGCGCTTCGGAAGCAGAGTTACAGCATGATGCGGAGTTTTTGAAAAAGCTTTGGCAAAAAATTGTGACTCGCCGCCGTAAAACGAGCAAAGCAAAAATTTTGCACGAGGATCTTACCTTAGCATTTCGCACCTTGCGTGATTATGTTGGTGAGGACATGGAACGTATCCGTGTTGACTCAAAGTTAACTTACCAAGAGCTAAAGCTTTTCACTGAAGAGTTTGTTCCCCAACTCGCAAGTGCACTTGAGTATTACCCCGGTGAACGCCCTATTTTTGACTTGTTTGATGTTGAAACTGAGATCCAAAAAGCACTACATCGCAAGGTTGAGTTAAAGTCTGGTGGCTACCTTATCATTGACCAAACGGAAGCAATGACAACGGTTGATGTTAATACCGGCGCGTTTGTTGGCCATCGTAATCTCGAAGAGACGATTTTTAATACCAATGTTGAAGCGACGTCAGCAATTGCGAGGCAACTAAGGTTACGAAACCTTGGTGGTATCATTATTATCGACTTTATTGACATGGTATCTGACGAGCATAAACGCCGAGTATTGCACTCTTTAGAAACCGCGTTGTCTAAAGACCGAGCGAAAGCCAATATCAATGGACTCTCTGCACTTGGGCTTGTAGAAATGACCCGTAAGCGCACGCGCGAGAGCCTAGAACATATTCTTTGTGATGTGTGTCCATCTTGCTCCGGTCGTGGTTCACTAAAAACGGTCGAAACCGTTTGCTATGAGATCCTACGGGAGATCGTGCGTGTGAATCGTGCTTATGATGCCGACAAGTTTATGGTTTATGCCTCGCCAGCGGTGAGCGAAGCCTTGATCAACGATGAGTATCATAATTTAGCTGAGCTTGAATTATTTATTGGTAAGCAGGTTAGCATTCAAACTGAGAGCTTATATAGCCAAGAGCAGTTTGACGTAGTAATGATGTAAAGGGTAGCTGTACATGCAGGCTAAGGCCGTCTGTTTTTTCTGCCTGCGTAAAGCGTGGCAAATCTTTGCGATCACTTTAGTGACACTCGCGGTGCTGGTGTCTGCGCTGAAGTACGCCTTGCCCTATGCAAATGATTATAGAAGTAACATCGAAGCGCTGATCCAAAAGCAACTGAATGTTGATATTAGTATTGGCCAGATCAGTGCGAGTTGGGAGGGCAATGGGCCTGCTCTGGTGTTGGAATCGCTCTCTTTTAAAGATAATAAAGACTCGCCAATTTCCATTAATATTGCCAAAACCTCGTTGCAGCTCAATGTATTTGAGTCTGTACGGCAAATGCAGATCGCATCTAACTATTTTGTACTGGAAGGGTTTGAAGCCGATATAGATCTGAGCAAGTTAAACGCGGCTCAAGATCAAGGTGCTTTTGAGCAGCAAGCATTAATTGAAAGCCTTTTCTTAGGCGATGTTGGGCATTTTGCGGTGCAAAACAGTCGTCTAAATATCACCTTTTCTAGTGGTAAGACCCACAGTTTACTATTGAAAGATTTAGTGTGGCAAAATTCTAGCGCATTACATGAGGGGGCGGGAGAAATCGCATTACCCGGGTTTTCTCAAGGTCAGTTTAACGCTCGTCTTTCTTTATCAGGGCGAAAGCTACGTGAATTGGCGGGGAATATCTATGTATCTGCGGATAAGGTTAATCCGGTTGATTGGCTAGAAGAGCTTATCACCTTAGCGCATCCAGACCTAAAAGCAGACATCAATGCTCAGCTATGGTTAGGCTTTGATCAAGGTACATTGCAAGATATCACCGTGGATATCAAACCCAGTACGTTGACTTGGCAAGAAGATGAAAATCAGCGCACGTTAGCATTAGATGATGCGCAATTTCTGTTAAAGCCAGATCAGCAAGGTTGGTGGGTGCAAAGTAGTGGTATCCAGTTTAGTCGCAATCAAGAAGCGCTTGCTCCTATTTTATTTGAAGCGAAATGGCATAAAGATAACAAGACCTTTTGGCTAAAGGATATTAACGCCAACTTTTTAGCTGAGTTAGCACAACTTGCTAAATTCCCTGGACGAGATTTGTTGTATGGTATGAATCCCAATGGTCAACTGAGCGCAGCGAAATTCAGTCTAGGTACTAATAATGCTTTTGCGGCATGGGGGGTCATTGAGGAGATAGCTTTTGAGCCATTTCATGGGATCCCTGGAATTTATGGTACTCGATTAGAGGTGAGTGCGACTGATGAGCAAGTTAGGCTCAATTTAAGTGCTGAACAAACTGAATTGCTATCAAAAGAGACTTTCAAAGATAATATTAAGCTCCAGCAGCTCAGTGGTGATGTCTATATTCGCAATCAACAAACGCAAGGCTGGCAAGTTTCCAGTCCCAACTTTTGGCTTAGTAATCAAGACGTAGCGTTAGCCACAGAATTTTCCTTGCAGTTATCAGATGACCCTCGGCTTGATTTATATGCGGAGCTACTCGGTGGGCGTGGTGAAATCGCTTCACAGTACTTTCCTGTCAGTATTATGCGTAAAAGCTTAGTCGATTATTTAGAAGCAGGGATCCAAGGTGGTCAGCACTTGCAGACTCAAGTCTTACTGAGTGGAGCGCTTTCACAATTTCCATTCGCTGATAAGCAAGGTCAGTTTGAAGTTAAATCACGTTTGAATGAGGTTACTTTTGGTTTTGCGCCGGATTGGCCTAGCGTTACTTCAGGTGATGTCACACTACACTTCGAAAACGAAAGAATGGATATCTACGCACACCGTGGGGAACTTGTTAATCAAAGTATTGATGAGGGTGTCATTGTGAGTATTGCGGATTTAAATCACGCTGATGTGCTGATTGTTGATATTAAGCACACCACAGAAGCGAGCACGTTACAGCCTTTCTTTGCGGCAACACCGCTCGCAGATCCGCTCGCGAATATATTAGATATTGTTCAAGGTAAAGGTGATGCAAAAGGGGATGTGCAATTGGCCGTCGACCTGCACTCAGGTGCCGTACATGCTAAAGGTGACATCTACCTAGACAACAATCCTGTTTTTTTGGCAAAGCCTGGGATGCAATTACAGCAAGTGAAAGGTGTGGTTAGCTTCGATGATGACACTATCAAAGTGAATAATTTGTCTGCTAAGTGGCTGGACATGCCCCTTTCGTTAGACTTATCAGGGAGCGGAAATAAGCAAAATTATCAAGTAACGACCAAGGTCAGTCTTGAAGCAGGGATTGAGCAACTGCAACCGCACGCAAATGGAATTATTGACGGCTACTTTGAAGGCAATAGCGTGCTGAGCACTGAGCTTATCCTTAATTTTTCCGATGCCGGATTTAACTATAAAGCCAAATTTGCGAGTGATTTACGGGGGATTGCAAGTCACTTACCCGATCAATTCGCTAAACCCGCTGATCAAGCTAAACTGCTAAGTGGCACTGTATTAGGGGATGATATTTCGAATCTTGTTACGGCAAGCCTAGATAATCAATTGTATTTTAATGGCATCATTGATAATGGATCCGGTGCGATGCGTAATGCACACCTGATAATTGGCAGTAAAGATGAAGGCTTAAATACATCCGGTTTTGATATCACAATCAAACAACAAGAAGTCGAGCTGCTGCCTTGGTTACCACTGATCAACCGCATTATCAAAGCGCCAAGTTCAGGTTCCGACCCTACATTTCTACCAGCACTGAATCAGGTAAATGGCTCTTTCTCAAAAGTAACGTTCTCAGAGATCCCTTTCCATGATGTTGACTTTACTATGGCCGCGATTGACGGCGCGATGCAGCTTAAAATCAATAGTAAAGAAATGCGCTCACAAGTGGCTATTCCAGCGTCAAACTCAAGCCGGCCTATTCACATTAATAGTGATTATTTACGTCTAAATTTACCTAAGACAGAGCCGCAAGCGCAAGAGACAGTGGAAAAAGACGTTCACTCATTAGATTGGTTGTTGAGCTTACCTGCAACCGAATTTGTATGCAGTGACTGTAAAGTCGGTGAATATCAGTTAGATCAGGTCAATATGTCGTTGTTTGGAGATGGTAATAGACTCAATATCTCAGAGTTAGTGATTGACAAAAAAGATCATAAACTCAATGCCAGTGGCCGCTTTGAGCAAGGTAAAACGACGCTAAGTGGCGCGTTAAACAGCGATGATTTTGGTGAACTAACGGATGAGTTTGATATTACTTCGACTATCAAAGATTCCCGCGCCAACATTGATTTTTCCCTCAATTGGCAAGGTGCGCCATACGAAATGGATTTACCTAGCCTAGGAGGCGAGTTGACTTGGCGCTTAGGTGAAGGTCATTTGGCAGAAATAAGTGATAAAGGGGCACGCGTCTTTTCTCTACTGAGTTTGGACTCTTTGATCAGAAAGCTACGCTTGGACTTTAGAGATGTGTTTTCTAAAGGCTTTTTCTATAACAGTATGAGTGGTTCGGTACAACTAACGAATGGTATTGCGATCACTGAAGATTCAAAGCTCGATGGCGTGCCTGCAGATCTAACGATACGTGGCTATGCTGACCTCAATACTCACGAAATTAATTATGATTTGGCCGTAGCACCACAAGTCACGTCGAGTTTACCTGTGATTATGGCATGGGCGGTGAACCCTGTGACGGGATTAGCTGCACTAGCATTAGATAAGGTTATCCACTCCGCGCGAGTGATCTCTGAGATTAATTTTAAAATCACCGGAACGATGCAAGAGCCAGTGGTTACCGAGGTTGATCGTAAGAGTAAAGAAATTGAGTTACCTAAACCGGTTGTGCCTCCTAGTGATGAAGCGACGCCAGATGGAGCTGATAAGAATACAAGTAAAGAAGCACCAGCATTGAATTCAGAATCACATCCAAGTGCTACACTTAAGCAAAGTGAGCAACCTCTTGTGTCGCAAAATAAGGAAAGTGGTAATGGCTAAGGTGATTGCATTGCCAATGTGCTCGGCTAAAGCACCCCAAACAAATATAGAGTACCTTAAAAACCAGCTGGCTAAGTTAGTGGTTGAAGAGCCAACCTTAGTTTGTTTACCTGAAACTTGGCTGGCATTTTGCGACAATGCGCAACAGAGTTGGGAATACGCGCAGTATAATGAAGCGCTGCTTGGAGAGCTCTCAGCGCTTTGTCAACAACATAACATTTGGTTGGCGGCAGGTACCATCGCGATACCAAGTCAGAACGATAAATATTTGGCTGCGAGTTACTTATTTAATTCGAGTGGCGAAATCGTAGCACGCTATAATAAGATCCACCTGTTTGACGCCGATGTGAGTGACAAAACTAAACAATATCGAGAGTCTGAGCGAACAGAGCGTGGACAGGATGTCGTGGTAGTGGATAGTCCATTTGGCAGAATTGGATTAAGCGTGTGTTATGATCTGCGCTTTCCTGGTTTGTTCCAAATGATGAGAGCGAAGGGAGCTGAGCTATTTTTAGTCCCAAGTGCTTTTACCTGTGCAACGGGCAAGGCACACTGGCAGCCATTATTACAGGCGAGGGCGATAGAAAACCAATGCTATGTAGTTGCAGCCGCGCAAGTAGGTCGTCATGAAAATGGCCGAGAAACCTATGGACACAGTTTAATTGTATCGCCTTGGGGTGAAGTCTTAATTGACTCTGGTGAGAGTTTAGAACCCATTTCACAGCAGCTAGATAGCGCGTTTCTTGATTCGATCCGGCAAAAAATGCCGGTTGCGGATCATAACCGATTTAAAAGTGAGTTTTTATGAGTAATGTAGAGCAGAATTTACTGACCAATAGCCAGCTGACACGTGAGCAATTATCACAAGCTCTCGAGTATATTCATCAGCACAAAGTAAATTATGCCGATCTGTACTTTCAATCAAGCTACCATGAAACTTGGGTGCTGGAAGACGGCATAGTCAAAGATGGCAGCTACAACATCGAACGTGGTGTTGGTGTGCGTGCAGTGAGTGGTGAGAAGACTGGCTTTAGTTATTCTGATGCCATCAATATTGAAGCGTTAACCAAAGCAGCAGAAGCTGCGCGTAGCATCGCGCAAGCTGGCGAAAGCAGTAAAGTCCAAGTATTTAGCGATGTAAAAGCACCCATTCAATTTCAACCAGCACAGCCAATTACCAGCATGAGTGATGCGGATAAAGTGGCTTTACTAAGAGAGATTGAACAGTGCATTCGCGATTTAGCACCTGAGGCGCAGCAAGTAGTCAGTTCGCTGTCTGCGGTATATGAAGAAGTGTTAATTGCCGCAAGCGACGGCACATTTGCAACCGACATTCGCCCGTTAATACGTTTAAATTGCTCGGTACTGCTTGAGAAAAATGGTCGCAGAGAGCGTGGCAGTGCCGGTGGTGGTGCGCGTTTAGACTATGGTTACTTTAAAGAATTAGTAGACGGTGCACCGAGATGGATGCAGTTTGCCAAAGAAGCTGTGCGCCAAGCACGTGTGAATCTTGAAGCCATCGATGCACCAGCAGGTGCGATGCCTGTGGTGCTTGGTTCTGGTTGGCCGGGCGTTTTGTTACACGAAGCTGTTGGACATGGCCTAGAAGGTGATTTTAATCGTAAAGGAGCCTCTGCATTCAGTGGCAAAATAGGTGAACAAGTCGCTTCGAGTCTTTGTACTGTGGTGGATGATGGCACGATAGCCGACCGTCGCGGCTCTTTGAATGTGGACGATGAAGGTACGCCAGCGGCATACAATGTACTGATTGAAAACGGTATTTTGAAAGGCTATATGCAAGACAAGCAAAACGCGAGCTTAATGGGTTTGGCGCCTACAGGTAATGCGCGTCGTGAGTCTTATGCCCATTTACCGATGCCGAGAATGACAAATACCTACATGCTTGCGGGTGAGCACAGTCAAGAAGAGATCATTCGTAGCGTAGATAAAGGCATTTTTGCTAGTAACTTTGGCGGTGGTCAAGTGGATATTACCTCCGGCAAATTTGTATTCTCAGCATCTGAAGCATACCTAATAGAGAATGGTAAGATAACCCAACCAATTAAAGGCGCAACGCTTATTGGCAATGGTCCAGAGGTGATGAAAAAGGTCTCTATGGTAGGTAATGACCTTGCGCTTGATAAAGGCGTTGGAGTATGTGGTAAAGATGGTCAAAGCGTCCCTGTGGGAGTCGGTCAACCGAGTTTGAAGATTGACGAAATTACTGTCGGTGGTACAGCGTAATACTACCTGCGATAACTATTCATAAGCAAAAAGGCGCATCAGCGCCTTTTTGTATTGTATCAGAGCACAATATAGCGTTACGGCATAATTGCTTCTTTTAAATACTGGAACAGCTCTTTGTAGGCTTTGCCTGGCTTCTCAGCTTTTACTTCTTTACTTGCTTGGCGCGCCATCTGGCGCATTTTTTGACGCTCAAGTTCAGGATACTTATCCAATAGCTCATTAATCTTGCTATCTCCTTTGGCAATCACTTCATCGCGAATAAGCTCAATCTTGTTCAGCAATACGTCTGCTTTATTGTTCTTATTTAGCATCAAATCCATCGCAGCCTGAATCTCTTCGACATTTGGAGTACTACGCAATGTCTTGGCAATGTAGTTCATATGACGACGGTAAGCATCTGTTTTAGCACGGATCCTATCCGCAACAGTCATGGCCTCTTTAAGCTCGTCCGTTAGAGGTAACTTCTCACGCTGCTTCTTGGCAAGCCCTGCAATTTCACAGCCTAGTTCATGCAACTCTAGCGCCTCGCGCTTAAGCTCGCTTTTTGAAACGTAAATAATCTCTTCTTCGGTCGTTTGCTCGTGTTTAGCCATTGCTCTTGTCTATACTAGTAAATATTAAGGTCTCTAACATTAGAGTATACCACAATTGATCACTACAATAGTTAGTAGCTGTGATAGCATATTAACTAATATGTTTTAGTTAGACGAGCGAGCGGATAAGGTATCTATGACTCAACCTCAACAACACCCTATATATAATCAAATTGATGATGTGAAAAATGCAGTTGCCGATGTGTTAGCGCATGCTAAAAAACTAGGTGCAACCTCGGCAGAAGCGGCGATGTCTAGCACCTCAGGTCTGTCTGTAAGTACACGAATGGGAGAGGTTGAAACCATTGAGTTTAATCAAGACGGTGGTCTTGGTATCAGCGTGTATGTGGGTAATCATAAAGGCTCAGCATCAACCGCGGATCTGAGTCCTGACGCCTTACGCTCTGTGGTTGAAAAGGCCGTAGATATTGCTCGATTTACCTCGGATGACCCCTGTAATGGTGTGGCTGATAAAGCCTTGCTAGAGATGTCACCAACAGATTTAGATCTTTTCCACCCTTGGCAAGTTTCTCCCGATGAAGCCATTGAGCAATGTATTGCTGCTGAAAAGGCCGCGTTAGAATTCGACCCTCGAATCGTCAATTCTGATGGCGCGAGCTTATCGAGCCACCAAGGGATCCGTGTATATGGCAATAGCCATGGCTTAATTGCAGGGTTCCCACGTACCAGACACAGCCTAAGCACCATGGTGATTGGTAAAGAAGGTGAGCAAATGCAGCGGGACTCAGCATATGCCTTATCTCGCGTACACACAGAGCTAAAATCCCCTGAAGAAGTTGGTTTAGAAGCAGCGCAATCTACGCTAGCAAAATTAGGCAGTCGCAAATTATCGACGCGTAAAGTGCCTGTTATTTTTCGAGCGGATATCGCGAACAGCTTATTTGGGCACTTAGTGTCAGGTATTGGCGGCGGCGCGCTATATCGTAAGTCTAGCTTCTTGTTGGACTCTTTAGACACACAAATTTTTAATCGCTGCGTAAACATTGAAGAGAAGCCACACTTACTAAGAGGGCTTGCTTCGAGTCCTTTCGATAGCGAAGGTGTAAAAACCATCGACCGTGAAATTATCACAGATGGCGTGCTTAATACTTACTTATTGGCAAGCTATGCCGCACGCAGAATGAATATGCAAGCGACAGGTCACGCAGGTGGGATCCATAACTGGTTAGTAAAACCAACACACGACGATTTAACCAGCCTACTTGCGTCGATGGGCACTGGCTTATTAGTCACTGAACTTATGGGGCAAGGTGTTAATACGGTAACTGGTGACTACTCAAGAGGAGCTGCTGGTTTTTGGGTCGAAAATGGAGAACTTCAATATCCTGTAAGTGAAATTACTATCGCTGGTAATTTAAAAGATATGTTTATGGGGATTGAAGGCGTTGGCGGTGATATTGAATGCCGAGGCGCAGTACAAACCGGCTCTATACTACTCAATAATATGCAAATAGCGGGCGAATAACTCCCTTCATCAGCTCAAGAAATGCTGGTTTTGACCAGCATTTCCCGCCATTTCGACACTCTTACTGTTACACTAATAACCAAGTTGCGGTGCCAAGGAATGCAAAGATCCCGACAATATCGGTAACCGTTGTTAGTACCACACTACCAGCTAGTGCTGGGTCGATATTCATTCTCTTTAGCATAATTGGAATACTGGCACCCGCGATACCTGCTGCGACTAAGTTCATAAACATTGCGAAGGCAATAACTGCACCGAGTGTGAAGTCCCATTGCCATACAGCAATAACCCCAGCGATCAATACTGACCACAGCACGCCGTTTAAGGCGCCGATCGCCAGCTCTTTACCCATTAAAAACTTTTGGTTAGTCTGGTTAATATGGCCAAGGGCAATACCACGAATCACTAGGGTTAGCGTTTGGCTACCGGCAACGCCGCCCATACTTGGTACTATGCCATTTAACACCGCGAGAATAGGTAAAATATCCAGAGTACCTTCGAAGAAGCTTGCAACAAACGCTGCCATTAAGGCGGTTAACAGGTTAATTCCAAGCCAAATAGAGCGGCGCTGGCTACTTTTTAGAACTGGCGCAAAGGTGTCTTCTTCATCTTCAAGACCTGCCATACTTAACAAGCTGTGCTCAGCATCTTCACGGATGACGTCAACAACGTCATCAATGGTGACACGACCAAGCAAATGGGCGTTATCGTCAACTACAGGAGCCGAGATCCAGTTGTGACGCTCAAAAAGCTGCGCCACTTCAGACTCATCCATGGAGATAGGGATCGTTTCCTTATCTTCATCCATCAAGTCTCGAACCATACTGTCAGGAGACTTAGTTAATAAGGTATTGACAGGCAGCGTGCCTAAAAAGCAGTTGTCTTTATCAACTACATACAACTCGTCCGTACCGTCTGGCAATTCGCCTTTAAGACGTAGATATCTAAATACAACTTCTAAGGTAACATCGGGTCGAATAGTGACCGTGTCGGTGCTCATTAGCGCACCGGCCGAGTGTTCCTTGTAGGACAATGCTTGTGTCGCACGTTCTCTATCTTGGCTATCCATCGCACCGATAACGTCTTGGTAGACGGTATCAGGCAGGCTTCTTAGGACATCACCAAGGTCATCGTCGTCCATGTCTTCTGTAGCGGCAGCAATTAGCTCCGGCTCCATCTGGGCGATGATCCCAAGTCTTACGTCCTCTGACAGTTCCTCTAAGACATCCCCTTGGATATCTGGGTCAACGAGCTGCCACAGCATAGAGCGAACTTTATGAGGGGATGATTCTAAAAGCAGTGCTGTATCACAAGGAGCTGTTTCTGCGAGCATACGCCTAACTTGAACAAACTGACCACTGTTTAAGGCTTTAGTTACCTTTTGGAGTTGTTCCAGTGTGTAGTCTTGTTCAAATACTTCAGGCATAGGCATCCTTTTTGATAATAGTGTTGGCTAACGTGATTAAGTTAACCCTATTCATTTATTTTATCGCAGAAATCAATTTCTTAATTTGAATTTTATTCGTGTTGTTTCTGCTGGTGGGTTGTTATCGTTAATACACGTTAAAGGTGTACGCAACGATAAAGTAGGATTTTCTCGGCAACTCGCTTTACTGCACGAGAGAAACCTAAATTGGTATTACAGTGTAACTCAGTTTATTGGGAACTACCAAGGTTTACGCTTAATTATGAGAGACTTATTATACCAATTCGATTAATTAAGTGATCTATTTTTAAGCGAGAAAACCTTGTCGATAACACGGCGAAAATTTTGCTATTTAGTTGTTCTAAATGAGAAATTTTTAACACAGTTAGCGTCAGGTTTGCTCCTTCAAATTGAGTAAGTATTAAGACTAATTGGTATTAGACCAGTCTGGTTACGGAGGGGGAGATTAGCAGGGACTAAATGAATCAGACCTTAGTGCTATTTTGGTGCTAGTAGCCCAAGTTACTCGGATTCATTAAATTTATTTTCTATTAGTCCGCCAATGGCGTCTAGTGCATACTGAGCATCAGGACCTTCACAAACCACTCGGACTTCTTTCCCTTGGCTGCTTTCAAGTAACAACAGCGCTAGTACGCTGTCAGCAGCTGCACTTTTGTCTCCTTGATATAAGGTCACTTCGGCATCAAATTGGGTTGCTAATTGTGCAAGAACCGTCGCTGCTCTAGCGTGCAGACCAAGCTTGTTCTGGATTAAAAACGTATCTTCTAACATTTAACCCTCTTGCTCACGGTGGCGAATTTTGACGTTGGGATGGGTTTTAGCAAAACGCTCACCAATGGTTTGCGCTAAATATACCGAGCGATGTTGCCCACCTGTACATCCTATTGCAATCGTTAGATAACTGCGATTGTTACGCTCTAAGTGTGGTAACCAAGTTTGTACAAAGGTTTGGATCTGCCAAGTAAACTTTTGCACGATGCTGTGACTCGACAAATAGTCTTTGACTGGCTGATCTAGGCCAGTTAGCGGCTTAAGCTCAGGCTCCCAATGTGGGTTGGGCAAAAAGCGCGCATCAAAAACGTAATCCGCTTGTTTTGGGATACCGTGTTTAAAGCCGAAAGATTCAAAGGTAATAATGAGTTGTTTGTCTTTTTTACCTAAGATTTTTTCGCGGATATCTTCTGCAAGTTGATGAACGCTCAGGCCTGTAGTATCAATGAGAAAATCGGCGCGAGTGATCAATACGTCTAACAATTCCCGTTCTTTCTTTATTGCAACATCTAGTGGAAGATTATGCAGTGAAAGAGGGTGCAAACGGCGTGTTTCTGAGAAGCGTTTTATCAGGGTTTGATCGTCACTGTCTAAATAAAACAGGGTAGGTTTGGCAAAGCCTGGTAAGTATTCAAGAATGTCATTAAACTCGTCCTGTTCTTTAGGTAAGTTTCTGACATCAATACTGACTGCTATTTTATTATAATTGTCCGAAACGCTGCGGACTAAAGACGGCAGCAAATTGACCGGAATGTTATCTACACAATAGTAGCCTAAGTCTTCCAATACTCGAAGCGCTACAGATTTACCAGAGCCTGAGCGGCCACTGATAATGATAAGCTCGAGTCCTTTTTCTTCATCACTCATCAAGTTCACCTTGGATCACTGCATATAACTCATCGTCACTTTTTGCTTGTCTAAGCATTTTGCAAAAAGACTTGTCTTTGAGTGTATCAGCAATCGCCGCTAAGGTCTTCAGGTGCTGTTGATTATCACCTTCGGGTACGATGAACGCGACAAAAATATCGACAGGCTGCTTATCTATGGCTTCAAACTGGATCCCTTGCTCGCTGACAAGCACCATTGCAAGGATTTTATCCAAACCTTCAAGTCGACCATGGGGAATGGCAATGCCTTTACCGATCCCTGTGCTGCCTAATTTCTCTCGCGCCATTAAAGCGTCCAAGATAGCATGCTGACTGGTATTTGGAATTTGGCTATGAGCCAGTTCGCTGATGTATTCTAAAATACGTTTTTTGCTATTAAAAAGGACCGCAGCTTTACTGCAGTCCTTGTTCACTAATTCACTTAATTTCATCTTAGTGTCGAGTGAGCTTCTCTTTGTGTTTAATAACTTGACGATCTAGCTTGTCGATAAGGCCATCAATTGCGGCATACATATCTTGATGCTCTGTTGATGCAAATAGCTCGCCGCCGTTTACGTGTAATGTTGCTTCTGCTTTTTGTACTAGTTTCTCGACATCAAGGATCACATGCACGTTATTGATATGATCAAAGTGCCTTTCTAGCTTCGCAAACTTGTTGGTGACATAGTCTCTTAATGAGTCAGTAATTTCTACATGGCGACCAGTTAGATTTAGTTGCATAAGCATTTTTCCTTCTTGGGTTTTACGTCTTATATCAAGCTTTTACGCTGATTTGACGGTGGAATGGCTAGGGATTCACGATATTTTGCAATCGTGCGTCTCGCTACCTTAATTCCTTGCTCAGCTAAAATATCTGCAATTTTGCTGTCACTCAATGGCTTAGCGGTATTTTCTGCAGCTATCAGCTTTTTGATAAGTGCTCTAATTGCTGTAGAGGAGCACTCACCTCCATTTTCTGTACTTACATGGCTAGAGAAGAAATACTTCAGCTCAAATATTCCCCGAGGTGTATGCATGTATTTTTGTGTTGTCACACGGGAAATTGTGGACTCATGCATCTCAACCATTTCAGCAACATCATTTAGCACCATAGGGCGCATTGCTTCGGGGCCATGTTCAAAGAATGCCTGTTGTTGTTGCACAATGCAATTGGTAACTTTTAATAATGTATCATTTCGGCTTTCTAAGCTTTTAATAAACCACTTTGCTTCTTGTAAATGTGAGCGAATAAACTGACTATCCGTACTGGATTTCGCTGTTCTAGACATCGCAGCGTAATGGTCGTTTACTCTTATTTTAGGCATAGCATCAGGATTTAGCTCTACGACCCAACGACCTTTTACTTTTTTCACCGATACGTCAGGGATCACATATTCAGGCTCTTCATGAATAATGCTTGCCGCTGGTTTTGGGTTAAGGCTATGAATTAACGTCATGACCTCTTTGAGATCGGCTTCTTTAAGGCGCGTTTTCTTTGCCAAAGTTCGATAGTCACGGCTGGCAAGCAAGTCGATATGCTCTGTCAGAATCATTTTTGTTTCGGCAATCCATGGCGTATCCGGAGCGAACTGATTTAGCTGAATACACAAGCATTCTTGTAAACTACGCGCTGCGATACCGACAGGATCGAAAAGTTGAATACGTTTGAGCACGGCTTCGACTTCATCCAGCTCAATAGGCTCTTCGCTACTCTCGTCATTAATGCTTTCTAAAATGTCTTCGCAAGACAGTGTTAAAATGCCTGACAGGTCGACCGCTTCAATAATCGCAATCGCAATCGCTCTATCTGTTGGACTAAATGGTGTCAGCTCAAGTTGCCACATGAGATAGTCGTGGAGAGATTCAGAGGTTTCCCCTTGATAAACATTATCGTCATCAGGAAGTGGGCCTGAACTTGCAGCGGGTGCTGCGCTCATATATTCATCCCAAGTGACATCCATGGCAAGGTCATCACTGACAGTGTCTTTGCTCATGGCGGTATCTGAGTCTATTTCATAGTCACTAACCTGCGCTTCATCGCTTGAATCTTGATTGTCGTCAGCACTACTTTTTTCTTGGCTGTGTTGGTCAGCGTTTTCGCCGTCAGTATTATCACCTTCTTCCACTTCCAACAATGGATTGCTGTCTAATGCTTCTTGTATTTCTTGTTGCAGATCCAATGTACTAAGCTGCAGCAAGCGAATGGCTTGTTGCAGTTGTGGAGTCATTGTAAGTTGCTGCCCCATGCGCAGCTGTAATGATTGCCTCATGTATCTCTAACAATCCTTTTTAACAGTTATTAATACTACGTCTTAACTATAGCTTGAATTGTTCGCCTAGGTAGACATCTCTTACGGTTTGATCTGCCAAAACATGTTCTGGCGTGCCTGCAGCGATTAACTCACCATGTGAAACGATGTAGGCTTTTTCACATACGTCCAGTGTTTCTCTAACGTTATGATCGGTGATTAGCACACCGATACCGCGGTTTTTTAGGTGCTCTATGATTGTCTTTATATCTAACACCGAAATAGGATCAACACCAGCAAAAGGTTCATCTAACAGGATAAACTTAGGATTAGCGGCTAAAGCGCGAGCAATCTCTACGCGTCTTCTTTCGCCTCCCGATAATGCCATGCCCTGTGAGTCACGGATGTGTTGAATATTAAACTCATCCAGTAACTCATTGAGTTCAGCTTCTCTCTCAACTTTAGATAAGTCTTTTCGAGTTTCTAAAATCGCCATCAAATTTTGATAGACCGTGAGTTTTCTAAAGATTGAAGACTCTTGCGGTAGATAGCCAATACCAAGTCGCGCGCGGCTGTGCATCGGTAGCAAAGTGATATCTTCATCATCAATCTGAATAAAACCTTTGTCGCTTGGTACTAACCCTACAATCATGTAGAACGTAGTGGTTTTACCTGCACCATTTGGTCCTAATAAGCCTACAATGCTGCCAGCCTTAACACTTAAGCCAACATTTTTGACGACTTCACGACCTTTATAACTCTTTGCTAGACCAGTTGCTTTGAGCTCGCTCATTAATTGTTACCTTCTTCCTGCGCTTTTTTATCTTTTGCGTTTTTTTTGTCATCAACAGGAACAAGGATGGTTCTTACCCGAGAATCTTCTTGGTCTGAGCGCTCAGCACTGATCAATTGCTTTTCAATGTCATAGGTGATGACTTGCGCATTGATTTTTTGCCCAGTTTGATTGATTTCCGCATCGCCAGAAATGACTAAGGTGCCTTTCGCAACGTCGTAACGAATTTCGTTTGCTTTGGCTTCTAGCAAATTACCATCAGGTTGACGTTCGCTGAAAATAGCTGGGCTGCCAGTTGCAACAAGCAGTTGCTTGTTAGTACCAAGCTCCGCGCGGCGGTGGACTTCTAGGCGATCGGCATTTATTTTTCTGTTGCCATGAATAATAACAACATTCTGTTCAAAAATACCGATGTTGCTTTGCAGTTGAGCTTGCTGACGGCCAGCATCAATAATGACTTCATTTTGTTCTGCAGCATTTGCTAAAGTAGAACTTGCAAGCAAGCCGATGAAAACTAGTTTGTTAATGATTTTACTGGTCATAATAAATTGTCTTTGTGTGGTTGATGAGTTCGATCACTTGCTTTTGTAGATCCGCATGCAGCCCTTTACCCGTGATCCTAAGACTAGGACCGGTGATAACGACAGGGTGTTCCGATTTCATCAATTTTTGCTTAATTTCAACTCTTACATTATCGGCATTGATATTGGTGATCATGGCGTTAGGCGTTAAATTCTTTGCCAGTACATTGCCTTCTAATATCAAGGTATTGTTTTCGTACAGTGTTGCTTCTAATGCACTTATTTGCCAATTCTGCTCACCGTTATATAAGGTGAAAATAGGCTTTTCAAAGTGACTAAAGCCAAGATCTTGATACAACTCCATCTTATCAGCAGTTACCTGATAGTTTAATAAGCCATTTTCACTATAGGTCGTTTGCTGAAGCGTGGTTGCAACATAATCGGGCTTAGCTAACGGTTCATCTTCTTTTGCTGAGTCCGCCTCTGATGGATTAAACATGGGCGACCACATCCATACCATTAAAGAAGCGAAAACAATGAGTAAGATGACACGTAATACGGTCATGTACTTGATCCTTTGGAAGTCAATAAGTGATTTTGGCTGAGCATTAGAAGATCAGTCAACTCTCTCACGGCACCAAAACCACCAGGCATCAAGGTCGTGTAATGGGCGATATGTTTAACAAGAGGATGTGCATCATTGACGGCAACGGCAAAACCGACTCGCTCCATTACGGGTAGATCTGGGCCATCATCACCAATATACGCAATTTCGTCATCACTAAGGTTGAGCTTAGTCTTCAGTTCATCATATGCCACTAACTTGTTTTCTTGGCCTTGGTAAATATAAGTTACATTTAAACTAGTCATGCGTTGCTGAACTATTTGTGAATGCCTACCTGTGATAACGGCGACTTCGATACCACTATCAATCAAGGCCTTAATACCAAACCCATCTTTGGTATTAAATGCTTTCAGTTCTTCTCCATTATTACCAAGGTATATACGTCCATCTGAGAATACGCCATCAATATCGCAAATCAATAATTTGATTTGTTTTGCTTTTTCCCAAGCTTCAGGTGAAATCGTCTGATATAAATCTTCAAATTGCATTACAGCACCCCCGCTCTAAGTAAATCTTGCGTATTCAAGGCGCCAACCGGTATGTTGTTTTCGTTTACCACAATCAAGCCATTAATTCGTTTGGTTTCCATGATATTGAGTACCTCAGCTGCGAGCATATCGGCGCGTGCCGTCGTACTTTTAGCCGTCATTACTTGCGTGATTGGGGTGGTATGAATATCGACCTTTTGTTCGATAATACGCCGCAAGTCACCATCGGTAAAAATACCTTGTAATTGCGAGCTTTCATCTACGATTGCCGTCATACCTAAACTTTTAGCTGACATTTCAAATAAAGCTTCTTTAACTGTGCAATGACTATTGACCATAGGGATTGCATCCCCTTGATGCATGACATCAGCAACGGTTAGTAGTAGACGCCTTCCTAAACTACCGCCAGGATGAGAAAGCGCAAAATCATCAGCCGTAAAGCCTCTGGCTTCAAGTAGCGCAACCGCGAGCGCATCACCCATCACTAGTGTAGCTGTGGTGCTAGCCGTGGGTGCAAGTCCTAATGGGCAGGCTTCTTTTGATACTTTAACACAAAGGTGAACCGTCGCATTACGAGCCATTGTAGAGCTCGGGTTGCCTGTCATGGAAATAACGGGGGCTCCTAAACGCTTTATCACAGGCAGGATTGAGATCACCTCTTGGGTTTCCCCTGAGTTGGAGATCATCAAAACCACATCATCTTTGGTGATCATACCCAAGTCGCCGTGACTTGCTTCACCTGGATGAACAAAAAATGCGGGGCTGCCAGTACTTGCGAGTGTCGCTGCGATTTTGTTACCAATGTGGCCTGATTTACCCATGCCAATCACGATGATGCGACCTTGGCAGCCAAACATAATTTCACAGGCTTTTACAAATTGTTGATCAACAAACTGTTGCACTTCTTCTATTGCTGCAAGTTCGGTAGCAAAAACTTGATTTGCAGAATCAATAAATGGGTTCGTTGTCACAAGGCTTCCTTAAATGATGTAGTAAATATAACCGACGAAGCTAGCGACAAGTATGCCACCTTCCAAGCGGTTGATGCGGCGCTGACCTGTTAGGCTGAGGCTCATTAGGATAAGCAGCAGTGTCGCGCCAAGCATAATAAAGATATCACGTGACGCAATATTGGCGTCGAGGACAGATGGGTTGATAATCCCAGCAATAGATAGCACTGCCAATATATTAAAGATGTTCGAGCCAATAATATTGCCAAGCGCTAGATCGTCTTCTTTTTTAAGTACGCCAGCAACACATGCCGCAAGCTCGGGTAAACTAGTACCAACGGCGATAATGGTTAATCCTATTAGCAGGTCACTCATGCCAAAATATTTGGCGATGTCAACCGCAGCGCCAACGAGATAGTCCGCGCTAATAGGCAGTAAAATCATACCCACGATTAACCAGAAAACGGCTTTTTGAGTTGGAATATTATTTGGCACTTCTTCACAGGCTTCACTGACAAATGGGTCATCATTATCTCCACCACCACGCTTGGTGATAATGATAAGTGCAAGAAGAAAAGCGGCGAAACCGACTAATAACAAAACACCTTCTACGAAACTAAAGTGGTTATCACTAACGATATACCAAGCAGCCAATGAAACGATGACTAACAGCGGCATTTCGCGGCGCAAAATACCAGAGCCTACGGAGAGTGGCCTTAATAACGCAGTGAGACCCAAAACGAGTAAGATATTAGCGATGTTAGAACCTATGGCATTGCCTACGGCGGTGTCTGTTTTATCTGCAAGAGCGGCTTGCGCAGCAACCATCATTTCTGGTGCTGAAGAACCCATGGCCACGATAGTTAAACCAACAATTAATGTTGGCACACCAAAGTTTCGTGCAAGAGCGGCCGCACCAAAAACAAAGCGGTCAGCACTCCAAACCAGTGCAATAAAGCCAAGAATGAGAATAACAAACGATAAAACCATGAACCTCTAGCCAATAGGATTAAAATTTCGATAGATACTACCAAAAGCGCTCTGGAAAGTATAAGCAAACCGTTACATTTCACTACTTACAAAATTTTACCAAAACGATTTTCCATCTTGTTTGAAAAAAAAGTATCATACTTGGATGAATATAGTCTGGATCTGGAGAGCGACTTGTCGCAGTCAATTGTAGAAATCAAGGATGTAACCTTCTCTCGGGGTGAAAGGATCATCTACAAAAACATGAGCTTTTCTGTACCAAAGGGCAAAATTACCGCAATAATGGGACCGAGTGGTATTGGTAAAACCACCATGCTGCGTTTAATCGGTGGTCAGCTTAAGCCTGATAGCGGTGATATTCTTTTTGCTGGAAACAGTATCCCTAACATGTCACGAGCAGCTTTGTATCAAGCTCGAACGCGCATGAGTATGTTATTTCAAAGCGGTGCTTTGTTTACCGATATGAGCGTGTTCGACAATGTGGCATTTCCTCTACGCGAGCATACCGAATTATCTGAAGAACTAATCCGTTTAGTGGTGCTAATGAAGCTTCAAGCGGTTGGTCTTCGTGGTGCAAAAGATTTAATGCCGGCAGAGCTCTCTGGCGGTATGGCAAGACGCGCGGCTTTAGCGCGTTCTATCGCACTTGATCCTGAATTAATTATGTACGATGAACCGTTTGCAGGTCAGGACCCTATCTCCATGGGTGTTCTAGTTCGCTTGATTAAGTCCCTTAATGAAGTGTTGGGATTATCGTCGCTGATAGTCACTCATGACGTTACTGAAGTGCTGAGCATTGCCGATCACGTCGTTATTATTGCTGAGCAAGGTGTGATTGGTACAGGAACCCCTGAGCAGATGCTTGAACATGAATCGCCATTAGTGCAGCAGTTCTTACAGGGCCTTGCGGATGGGCCTGTGCCATTCCACTTTAAAGCGCCTGATTATCAGCAAGCGCTGTTGCAAGGAGAGTGAGTATGGTCGACTTTTTACAAAAACTAGGCCACAAAACCCTCAGCCGTTTTGCTGCACTTGGCCGTGCCACAACAATGCTTTTTGGTGCGCTATGTAGCTTACCTAATTTCCGAAAAGGCACGCCGCTGTTGATTAAGCAACTTTACATGGTTGGCCATCAATCATTGTTGATTATCATGGTGTCTGGTTTATTTATCGGCATGGTATTGGCATTACAAGGCTATACCGTGTTAGTTGGGTATGGCGCTGAAGATAGCCTTGGACCTTTGGTTGCTTTGAGTTTACTTAGAGAGCTGGGCCCTGTGGTAACCGCACTCTTATTTGCAGGACGTGCAGGCAGTGCGTTAACTGCTGAAATCGGTTTGATGAAGGCTACGGAACAATTATCTAGTTTAGAAATGATGGCGATAGACCCGCTTAAACGCGTGGTTGCTCCTCGTTTCTGGGCCGGTTTTATTAGTATGCCGTTACTCGCATTGATATTCTCTGCGATCGCTATTTTAGGCGCACACTTGGTGGGGGTTGATTGGTTAGGCGTAGATTCAGGTAGCTTCTGGTCAATTATGCAATCGCAAGTGTCGTTTCAACAAGACATCTTAAATGGTCTTATTAAGAGTTTCGTATTTGCACTATTAGTAACTTGGATCGCGCTATACAAAGGCTATGACTGTATTCCCACTTCTGAAGGAATAAGTAAAGCGACGACAGAGACGGTAGTACATTCTTCACTGGCTGTACTTGGCTTTGACTTTGTATTAACAGCGGTTATGTTCTCAAGTTAAAAGGTTTTAAAAATGAATACACGGAAAATAGAAATTTTAGTTGGGTTGTTCGTGGCATTGGGCATTGCTGCATTTGTTATGTTGGCGCTAAAGGTAGCTAATTCAGGCTTAAGCGGCAATGGTGAAACTTACACTTTGCATGCTAAGTTCGAAAATATAGGCTCGTTGAAAACCCGCGCCCCAATTAAGGTGGGTGGGGTTGTGATTGGTCGTGTTGATGGAATTCACATCCATCCACAAGAGTTCGTGCCGGTAGTTTCAATGAGTTTAGATAAAAACTACGAGTGTCAGTTTTCCGATACGTCGTCGGTTTCGATTTTGACTTCGGGCATTTTGGGAGAGCAATACTTAGGTATTTCTCCCGTTATTGCTGCTGAATCTGCGAAGCAAAAATGTCTTGGTCAGGAGGTAACGAGTGAAGATAGCGTTGATCTTGAGTCTCTTTTTGGTGTGGAAACAAAAGCGCTAAAAGACGGTGACATGATCACAGATACAAAATCGGCACTGGTATTAGAAGAGCTAATTGGTCAGTTCCTATTTAATCAAGGGAGCGAGTAAATATGTTAAAAAACATCTATGCAAAATGTCTGACTTTGCTTGTAGCATTGATGGCTACCGCATTGGTTCAGGCGAAAGAAGTGGACTCAAGTGATCCTTATAAAATGGTTGAGCAAGTTGCGGCGCAAACTTTTCAGCGTGTTACGAAAGAGCAAAACATCATTGAAGAAGACAAAGAACACTTACGCGTTATCGTAGAAGAAGAGCTCTTGCCTTACATTGATTACAAATATGCTGCGTATCGTGTATTAGGTTCTTATATTCAAAAGGTTCGCAACATCGAAAGTAAAGAGGAGAAAGCTGCTGCTGTCGAGCATATTAGAGAGTTTATTGAGGTATTCAAAAATTACTTGGTAGCGACTTATGCTGGTGTATTTACTCAATATAAAGACCAAAAGGTAGAGTTTGGTGAGCATCGCCCATTTGAAAATGAAGGTGTGGTGGTTGTTAAGACCAAAATTGTAGAGCCTGGTAAGCCTGATATCAAAATTGATTTCAAAGTTAGACGCGGTCAAGACGGTGACTGGCGTGCTTTTGACATGATGGCGGAAGGCATTAGTTTACTCGATGCCAAACAATCGGAGCTACATGGTATTTTACGCCAGCAGGGTATTGAACATGTGATCCAACTGTTAGATAAGAAGAGCAAGCTTCCGGTGCAATTTAGAGGGGATGATGGTGACGCCTAGTATTTCATTCACCGAAAGTAAAGGTGAAATCGTGTTAACTGGTGAACTTACGAGAGCGAGTTTACCAAGCGCACTGAAACAGTCGACCATCGTTCAAGTGCTGAAAAATGCACAATCAACCGTCTATTTTAACCTTTCTGAGGTGACAAGGGTTGACACCGCGGGCTTAGCTTGGTTAATTCACTCTTTAGGTCAATTGAAACAGCGCGACATTCGTCTCGAGCTGAAAAATACGCCTGAGCAACTGCAAAATTTAATGGAGTTGGGGCAGGTGACAACCCTATTTGAGTGAGTCTAATGGAAACAAATCAAGTCGAAACTTTATTGAGAGATGCACTATCGCTTGACGAGATCATCGTCAAAGCTAATGGTAGTCACTACGAAGTCATTGCTGTTGGAACGTGTTTTGACGGATTAAGAAGGCTGAAAAGAGAACAGCTGATCTACGGCCCACTGATGGATACTATTAAAGACGGCACCATCCATGCTGTTAGTATTCGTGCATTCACACCTGATGAATGGCAAAAAGAGCGCAAATTTATTCTTCCACAATAACGGAGTGCCGCAATGGATCAGTTTGTTATCCAAGGTGGCACCACTTTAGCCGGTGAAGTCACTATTTCAGGGGCTAAAAATGCAGCCCTACCTATTTTATTCGCCGCTCTGCTTGGCGATGGTAAAAGTCGTTTTTCTAATGTACCGCACTTACGCGATATAGGTACCACTGAAGCCTTATTAAAAACACTGGGCGCTGAAGTTGAGTGGGATGGCGATATCTTAGAAATCAATGGTGCAACGGTAAATAGCGTGCTTGCACCTTATGAGCTCGTTAAGCAAATGCGTGCGTCGGTACTGGCGTTAGGCCCATTAGTTGCAAGATTTGGTCAAGCGCAAGTATCCCTACCGGGAGGCTGTGCTATTGGTGCTCGTCCAGTCGATCTGCATATTTCAGGCCTTGAGAAAATGGGCGCTAAGATCAAAGTTGAGAATGGTTATATCCATGCGGTAACCGAGGGTCGTCTTCGTGGCGCCGAGATCTTTATGGAAACCGTCAGCGTTGGTGCTACTGAAAACTTACTGATGGCTGCAACCCTCGCCGATGGTAAAACTGTGATAGATAATGCTGCGCGAGAGCCAGAGATTATTAACTTAGCGGAATGCTTAGTTGCCATGGGTGCCAAGATCAGCGGTGCAGGTTCGAGCCGAATTGAGATAGAAGGCGTTGAGCGTCTTAATGGTTGTGAGCATAAAATCCTTCCTGATCGCATCGAAACAGGGACCTTTTTGGTTGCTGCGGCAATGGCAAAAGGCGAAGTGCTGTGTAAAAACACGGATTATCATAGCCTTGAACCTGTGCTTGAAAAGCTACGCGCCGCCAATGCGATTGTGGAGGTAAGTGAAGACAGTATTTACGTGGATATGCGTCAACGCGCTTTGAAAGCCGTTAATATCAAAACTATGCCACATCCTGGTTTTCCAACAGACATGCAAGCTCAGTTTACCGCATTAAATGTGGTGGCTGAAGGGAGCGCGACAATCACAGAGACTATCTTTGAAAACCGTTTTATGCACGTACCAGAGCTACAGCGTATGGGCGCGAATATTCGTTTAGAAGGCAACACTGCAATCTGTGGTGAGACTGAGTCGTTATCTGGTGCGCAGGTAATGGCAACCGATTTACGCGCTTCAGCGAGTCTTATCCTAACGGGTATTGTGGCAACAGGCGAAACCATAGTCGATCGCATCTATCACGTTGATAGGGGCTATCAGAAGATAGAAGATAAGCTAAGTCGGTTAGGTGCAAATATAAAACGCCGTAAAACCTGAGCTTAATTAAGCGAATTGGTAAAAAACAAAAAAGCGTCCCTCTGGACGCTTTTTGCTTTGCTTAATACAGTCCTGTTTCGAGTTCAGCGACTTCCACCGTAATAGTGAGGCGCTGACCACCTCTGAGTACTTCAAACTCGAGTTTAGTACCAGGCGCGGTATTGCCAATCGTCTTCAGTGTCCTTTGCGGATTAGTCACAGGCTCTCCACCTACTTTAACCACAATATCATGCTCTTTCATGCCAGCTTGCCAGGCGGGACCTAGCGGGTCTAATTCGCTCACAGCAAGGCCGACAATTGGTGTGTAGAGATCCGTTACGCTTTTACCTGTATTGTCAACTGGCGTGCCTCTAAAGCCGAGGTAGCCTCGGATCACTCTGCCATCCATAATGAGTTTATGCATGACGTCCATTGCAAGATCATAAGGGATCGCAAAAGAGATACCTTGGATATCAATATTCAAACGCGTGCGAAATTGCGCAGAGGTAATGCCAACTAGCGCGCCATTAGAATTGACAACGGCACCACCTGAATTACCAACATTAATCGCGGCATCCATTTGCAGCAAATTGTTGAACTGGCTTTCTGTGAGAGTCTGTTTGCCTGTTGCACTGATAATGCCTTGCGTAATGGTTTGTCCAATGTTCAATGGGTTACCAATTGCGAGCACCACATCCCCAACACGTGGTGAGTAGTCATGATCGATAGGAATGACAGGCAAATTCTCAGCTGGAATTTTTAATAAAGCTAAGTCCGTAATCGTGTCAAAGCCTATCAGTTGCGTATCGCTATACTGGCGGCCATCAGGAAGAAGGACAATGATTTGGTCGGCATTGTTCACCACATGATAGTTTGTCAGTATGTAGCCATCTCGGCTCATGATTACGCCAGAGCCAAGTTCTCTAACCGTGCTTTGGCGCTGATATCTTGGCTGATTGCTAAAGCCCTCGGAAAAAATCGTCACGACCGCTGGAGCTGTTTTTTCTACAGCATCAGCAAAACTCATATGATGGGCCTGAATATGTGGGGCCTCAAGTTTTGGCAAGTTATCCCTTAGCTCAGGATTAAACCAAATGATGATAAAAGCGATCCCAAGTCCGGCAAGCAGCGGTGGAAAAATGAATTTAATTAATTTGAACACAAGAGCTTATATTTATCGTTATCTAATACTGCTAATAATGACACAAAAAAAAACACAGCGACAAGTTTCGCTGTGTTTCATTTTTAATATTTGTCTATTTCGTTACTGAATGAGGTAGAAAACCGTCTCGCGATCGCGTTTAATCCCAAGTACGATATTACCTTTAATACCATTAATTAGTTTAGACATATCTTTAACACTCGTGACACGTTGGCGATTCACTTGCATGATCACATCGCCTTCTTCAAGGCCAACACGTGCAGCTGGTGAGCGAGGTTCTACTGAGGTAATGACGACACCTTCATTGCCATTGCGCTCGCCACTCTCTAGTACTGCGCCTCGTAGGTTTGGATGTACATCCTCTGCATTCGCCTGTTCTTCTTGCTTACCACCAAGCTCTACGTCGATAAACTTGGTTTTGCCATCACGGTAGACACCAAGTCGTACCTCACGACCTTCACCCATGGTAGCCACTTTACCGTGGAGTTCATTAAAGCTTTCAATGTCGTCGCCGTTTAGGCTGACAATAACATCATTGGCTTTCAGCCCGGCTTTGTCCGCTGCAGAATCTTCCACTACGCGCATGACATAAGCACCACGTTTAACATCAAAGCCTTGTGCTTTAGCAAGACCAGCATCTAAGGTACGACCCAATATACCCAATGAACCGCGACGAACTTCTCCGTACTCAACAATTTGATCTACTAGGTTTTTCATCATGTTTGACGGAATAGCAAAGCCGATCCCGACATTACCGCCAGACGCGCCTAAAATAGCAGTGTTGATACCAATAAGTTCGCCGTTTAAGTTAACTAGCGCACCACCTGAATTACCTTGGTTGATTGCCGCATCTGTTTGGATAAAGTCTTCATAGCCTTCGATATTTAAGCCGCTACGGCCTAGTGCACTGATGATGCCTGAGGTGACGGTATGACTTAATCCAAATGGATTACCAATAGCAACGGAAAAATCACCCACTCTCAACTTGTCTGAATTAGCGAGTTTGATTTCTGTTAGGTCTTCGCCGTCGATTTGTAGCAATGCGATATCAGATTCGGCGTCGCTACCGATTAATTTGGCCTCAAACTCTCTGCCATCCTTTAAAGTGACCAGCATCTCGTCTGCATCATCAATAACGTGATTGTTTGTAACGACATAGCCTTTATCTGCATCGATGATGACACCTGAGCCGAGGCCACTAAAAGGGCGCTTTTGGCTGCGAGGCTGCGGTTGTCCAAAGAAAAAGTCGAAAGGGTCGACACGGCGACGCACTTCTTTAGCACCTTTTACTTGGATACTAACAACGCCCGGGGCTACCTTTTCGAGCATAGGTGCTAGCGTTGGTAGTTGTTGGCCGTCTACGGCAACAGGAAGTTTGGCCATGCTTTGCTGCGGTAACAGCAATAAGCTAGAAGAAAGTAAAGCGGCCGATAACAAAGATAGTTTAAATTTCATAGTCGTGAAGTACTCCGCTATTAGCGTTAATATAAGTCATAAGGGGCTGATAACTAGCCTCTTATTAGGGCCTGTTGACCTTTGCTGTTTGACTTTTGTTCCCCTGAGAGGGTTTTGGTCGCGGCGCTCGACTTGCCGCCTAGTAATCTAAGCAAAAGTTGAGCAACAATGAACAAAGCGCACTCAGGGGAACCCAAAGGGCAGCGTTTGATTGGCATTTCTACTGTGTTATCGCCTGACTTACATAGACAAACTATGCTACACAGGCTCTGCCTTGTATAAATACCAATCAAACTGCTGCAAAAGCAAATTCGAAAGATCAATAGGCCCTAGAATCAATAACTTCTTTTAAAGACTATGGGGTCAACAAAAAGTTTCATCAAGAGGCTTTAATTTGCTCACTTTCTTTTTTTTGACCAGAAAATAACCCAGTTTCACCTTCGGCATAGTCACTAGGTGGAGCCTCAAAACTTGGATCTTGTTTACGTCTTCTCTCTGGGCGTGCTTGAAGAGAAGCTTGTAGTTGTTCTGTGGTTTCTTTCGAGAAAAAAGGATCCGCAGGATGAGATGGACGATCCTGTGTCAGTAGTTGGTTGGTTTCTTCCACATGGGTAAGCAGTTGCTGATAGCTATCCTGCATTTTATTTACTAGTTTTTTGGTGCTAGCAAGATGATCTGATACGTCTTGGCGATATTGCTCAAGGTCGTGTTTAGCTTGTTGTGCTTGCACTTCCAGTTCATCGTGTTTGAACTGCTTTTTCGTTACAAAGCCACCTAAAAAGAATGCAGCAATGGCAACAATGATCAGTAATCCAAGCCAAGTAACGGTAGTCATAGGTTTCTCCCTGTGTGCCTCAACGGCAAATAAAATTAAAACTCTGTTAGAGTTAAATATACGCTGTGAATACAGTCGTGTTAATATAACCTACAAACAAATCGTAAAAAAATATTTAAGTCGATGACGCCTTGGGAAAAATATCAGCAAGATCTACAACGTGATGATTTTCAATATGACAGCGCGCAAGAAAATGCCGTAAAGCATTTACAGCGATTGTATGACGACCTTATCAATCAGCCCCCGGTCAAACAAAACTTTCTCTCGCGCTTGTTTGGTAAAGCTGAGCCGCCAAAAGTGAAAGGGTTGTACTTTTGGGGAGGAGTAGGGCGCGGTAAAACTTATCTGGTTGATACCTTTTTCGATGCGTTGCCGACGGAGCGCAAAATGCGGGTGCATTTTCACCGCTTTATGCATCGTGTTCACGCAGAGCTAAAAAAGCTTAATGAAGTGAAAAATCCTCTGGAAAGCATCGCTGATACCTTCAAATCTGAAACTGACATTATTTGCTTCGATGAATTTTTCGTTCAAGATATCACTGATGCCATGTTACTGGGTGGATTAATGCAGGCGCTGTTTGCGCGCGGTATCGTGTTAGTGGCCACATCGAATATTGTGCCTGATGATTTGTATAAAAATGGCTTGCAGCGTGCGCGATTCTTACCTGCTATTGAATTGGTAAAAGCCAATACTGAGGTCGTTAATGTGGACTCGGGCATTGACTATCGCTTGCGCACGCTGGAACAAGCGGAAATTTTTCACAGCCCACTTGATAAACAAGCGGATGAAAACTTATTCGACTACTTTAACAAACTCTCTCCGGAGCCAGGTAAAGCCGAACAGGCGATTGAGATTGAAGGTCGGATGATCCAAACTCGAATGGTGTCTGATTGTATTGTTATGTTTGATTTCCCAGCGCTATGTGAAACCGCTCGTTCGCAAGTGGATTACATGGAGATCAGTCGCTTATATAACACAGTGATCCTATCTAATGTGAAGCAAATGGGTCAGCAAAACGATGATGCGGCAAGGCGCTTTATTGCGCTCGTCGATGAGTTTTATGAGCGCAATGTGACGCTTATCATCTCGGCTGCAGCGCCTATTACTGAACTTTATACCGAAGGTACATTGAATTTTGAGTTCAAACGCTGCATTAGCCGCTTGCAAGAAATGCAATCCCATGAATATTTAGCAAGAGAGCATTTAGCCTAACGGCAATTACTTTTTTGTTAAGAGGACTTGTTCGGTGTGGGTGTTTGTAAATATCCTATTTGAACGAGTCCTTGTCACGCACACGTCGTCATTTCGTTGGATTTTTTGCCTTTTCTATTTTTTTCGAAATTCTTCAGATTTTCTTGTAGAAAAAAGCACCAAGCGCTGGTTTTCACCCAGAAGGCTTGCTATAATCCGCGGCCTGCCACGTTGCGTTCTATTGCCCTCGTCGGCTTAGCCACTGACTTGAGCGGCATAAAAGTCTTAAACTCGAAGGGGTTAAAGCAAATACAAGTAGAGCGGTAGTCCAAGGACTGCCTGTGGTTTTAAAATTGAAAACTTTGGATTTTTATAATGAAAACGTTTGTTGCTAAACCAGAAACTGTAAAACGTGACTGGTACGTAGTTGACGCTGAAGGTAAAACTTTAGGTCGCATCGCTACTGAAATCGCTCGTCGCCTTCGCGGTAAGCACAAAGCTGAGTATACTCCACACGTTGACACTGGTGACTACATCATCGTAATCAACGCTGAGAAAGTTACTGTAACTGGTAACAAAACTCAGGACAAAATGTACTATGCTCACTCTGGTTACCCAGGTGGCCTTAAGTCTATCAACTTTGAGAAACTTCAAGCTAAAAAGCCTGAAATGATCATCGAGAAAGCGGTTAAAGGCATGTTACCTCGCGGTCCTCTAGGTCGTGAAATGTTCCGTAAACTTAAAGTTTACGCTGGTAACGAGCACAACCACGCTGCACAGCAGCCTCAGGTTCTAGACATTTAAGGAGCACTATCATGGCAAATCAATACTACGGTACAGGTCGTCGTAAAAGTTCAAGTGCTCGCGTATTCCTACGCCCAGGCACTGGCAACATCGTAATCAATAAGCGCTCTTTAGAAGAGTTCTTCGGTCGTGAAACTTCTCGCATGGTTGTTCGTCAGCCTTTAGAGCTAGTTGAAATGACAGAAAAGTTTGACCTATACATCACTGTTGCAGGTGGTGGTACAACTGGTCAAGCGGGTGCTATCCGTCACGGTATCACACGTGCACTAATGGAGTTTGACGAGTCTCTACGTCCAGCTCTACGTAAAGCTGGCTTTGTTACTCGCGATGCTCGTAAAGTTGAGCGTAAGAAAGTTGGTCTTAAGAAAGCACGTAAGAAGACACAGTTCTCTAAGCGTTAATTTATTACGTTTCAAGAATTCAAAAACCCAGCTTATGCTGGGTTTTTTGTTTTTAGCATCTCCTATGCACATCAATCTCTCGTATTTACGAGGTATCTCATTCGTTTTGTCCTACTTATTTGCTCAAAAATATCGCGTCGAGTTAAAAAAGTTCAATAAATATAATAATTAGTGCAATTCGAGCGGTAACTTGGCGGTTTTTTTTGCTACAATTGGCGAAGCAAGTAGAAAGACCTGAGATCCAGTCACGCGATTTGGTGCGTATCCTTAGTCGGGGGTTGATCTTAGTCAGTATATTGTTGTGTCAGATGCGATATCATAAATACTCGGTTTCATGCTCGAAGTAATCATAGATGATTTTCTGCGGGTTTATTCGGGCATGGATCTGGAATAACCTTGTTTTAATCAAGGTATTTATTTATGATCGCGTCTATTTTGTAATTTCTTAAATTAACCTGCTGTAACTGATGTTCTCAATATAGCAAGTGTTGGGAATCAAGTGGAGATAAGTGGATGAGCAATGCGCCTGTAGACAACAGCCGACGTCGCTTTTTAACTATCGCTACCTCTGTTGTAGGTGGCGTTGGTGCGGTTGGAGCTGCTGTTCCTTTTATTGCGTCCTGGAATCCAAGTGAGCGAGCTAAATCTGCAGGTGCGCCTGTAGAAGTAGATATCAGCAAGCTTGAGTCTGGACAACTTATTCGTGTTGAGTGGCGAGGCAAACCAGTTTGGATTGTTAATCGTACACCAAAAATGCTAGAACAAATGAAGCAACACGAAGACAAACTTCGTGATCCTAACTCTGAAGAGCCACAGCAGTTGGCATCAGCGCAGAACGGTTACCGTTCTAAGCGACCTGAGCTTTTCGTCGCGGTTGGGATTTGTACTCACTTAGGGTGTTCACCATCTTTCCTTAACGGAAGCTTTGGTGAAAAAGTAGAAGGCACTGATAGTGGTTTCTTCTGTCCTTGTCACGGTTCGAAGTTTGATATGGCGGGGCGCGTATTCCAAAACGTACCTGCACCTCTAAACTTAGAGATCCCTCCGTATACCTTTATTGACGACACTACCATTTTGGTAGGTGAAGAAGAAGGGGTTGCATAATGTCTGTTAATGTAGATAAAGCAGCAAATACGGGCGTTGTGGGCAAAGTTGTTGATTGGATCGATGCTCGTATTCCGATGACTCGCGTCTGGAATATGCACATTGCTCAATACCCAGCGCCAAAAAACTTTAACTTCTGGTACTTGTTTGGTTCACTCGCCATTCTAGTACTGGTAAACCAGATTGTAACGGGTATCTGGCTGACTATGAACTTTGTACCTTCTGCTGAAGGTGCATTTGCATCAGTTGAATACATCATGCGTGATGTTGAATACGGTTGGTTATTGCGATACCTGCACTCTACCGGCGCATCCGCATTCTTTATCGTGGTCTATCTTCACATGTTCCGCGGTATGATCTACGGTTCTTATCAAAAGCCACGTGAATTACTGTGGTTATTCGGTATGTTTATCTTCTTAGCGCTAATGGCTGAAGCTTTCATGGGTTACTTATTACCATGGGGTCAGATGTCTTTCTGGGGTGCTCAGGTAATCATTTCATTATTCGGTGCAATCCCTGTAATTGGTGATGACTTAACACTTTGGATCCGTGGTGACTACGTTATTTCTGGTGCAACGCTTAACCGCTTCTTTGCACTACACGTTATTGCCCTACCATTAGTACTGGTTATCTTAGTATTCCTTCATATCGTTGCACTGCACGAAGTAGGCTCAAACAACCCTGACGGTGTTGAGATCAAGCGCAAGAAAGGCTCTGTAGCTGAGGAAGACAAACCTAAGTTTAAATTCCATGAATACTACACTGATAAAAAAGATATTGTGGATGCAATTCCATTCCACCCTTACTACACAGTAAAAGATGTCTTAGGTGTTGCTGGCTTCTTAATTTTCTTCTGTGCCATTGTGTTCTTTGCACCGGAAATGAATGGTTTCTTCCTTGAAGCACCAAACTTTGAAGCGGCAAACCCGCTTAAAACACCAGAGCACATTTTCCCAGTTTGGTACTTTACGCCATTCTACGCGATCCTTCGTGCTATCCCTGATAAGTTAATTGGTGTAATTGCAATGGGCGCTTCAATCGTAGCATTGGCACTACTGCCTTGGATTGACCGTGGTTCGGTTCGTTCAATTCGCTACCGTTGTGGTTTCCATAAGTTGAACATTGCTCAGTTTGTTGTCACATTCGTTATCCTTGGCTGGATTGGTGCAACACCGCAAACTGACTTTAAAACGCTATTGTCGCAAATCACGACAGTAACTTATTTTATGTTCTTCGTGTTGCTATTCTTCTACAGTAAAAACGAGAAGACGAAGCCACTACCAACGAGGTTGACGAAATGATGAAAAAGCTAGTAATCGGTTTATTCGCATTGTTGCCAACGTTATCGATGGCAGCGGGCCCATCAGTGCCTTTGATGGAAGCAAACAATGACTTAACTGATAAAGCATCTCTACAGCGTGGCGCTAAGTTATTTATGAACTACTGCCTTGGCTGTCACCAAATGCAATATCAGCGTTATGAGCGTACTTTCCGTGACATCGGTATTCCAACTGAAATTGGTCAAGAAACGCTTATTTTCGATGGTTCAAAAGTAGGTAGCCATATTAAAAATTCTATGGCTAAAGATGATGCTGCAAAATGGTTTGGTGCTGCGCCACCGGACTTAACACTTATCTCTCGTGTTAAGTCTCCGGACTACATCTATACTTACTTGAAGTCATTCTATAAAGATGAGTCTCGCCCATTTGGTGTGAACAACGTTGTTTTCCCATTGGTGGGTATGCCTCACGTACTACAAGAGTTACAAGGCTTGCCAACACCGATCACTGAAGAAGTGGAAGAACATGGTCACACAGTGACTAAAGTTGTCGGCACTGAAACAGATGGTACCGGTGAGATGAGTGTTGATGAATATGACCAAGCAGCACGTGACCTGACAAACTTCTTAGCTTATGTAGGTGAGCCTTCTCGCCTAGAATCAGAAGCTATTGGTATTAAGGTTATTGGTTTCTTAGTTATCTTCTTCATCCTGGCATTCTTCTTGAAGAAAGAATACTGGAGAGATGTTCATTAATTTGAATATTCAAAGGTAATTTTTGCAATAGGGGCGTTCGCCCCTTTTGCTGTTTAAAGTGATTTAATTACTTTTAGTTTTTTAATGGAGGTAGGCATGGCCGTTGCTGCCAATAAGCGCCCTGTAATGACACTTTTTTCTGGGTCAAACTGTATGTACAGTCACCAGGTACGTATTGTACTTGCTGAGAAAGGTGTAAGTGTTGATATTCATCAGGCTGAAAAGGACAACTTACCAGAAGCTCTACACGAGATTAACCCGTATGGCACTGTTCCTACGCTAATCGATCGTGAGCTTGGCTTGTACCAAGCGAATATCATTATGGAGTATCTAGACGAGCGCTTCCCGCATCCTCCTCTGATGCCTGTATATCCAGTAATGCGTGGTCGTAGTCGTTTAATGATGCACCGCATTGAAACTGACTGGTACTCACTTGCTGAAAAGATCACTGCGGGTGGTGATGAAGCGGCTCAAGCTCGTAAAGAGTTAACTGAAGCGCTGCTAGCTGTAGCACCTATCTTTAATGAAGCACCTTACTTCATGAGTGAAGAGTTCAGCTTAGTTGATTGTTATTTAGCTCCACTACTTTGGCGTTTACCACAGCTTGGTATTGAGCTGAATGGTGCTGGTAGCAAAGAGCTAAAAGAATACATGCTGCGTTTATTTGAGCGTGACTCATTCCAAGCATCGCTAACGGATGCAGAGCGTGAGATCAGATCGTAATGACGTCTAATCGTCCTTACTTACTACGCGCGTTTTACGAGTGGATTGTCGATAACGAATGTACACCGCATTTAGTGGTGAACGCAGACTTTCCCTCGGTACAGGTTCCAACACAATTTGTGCAAGAAGGGCAAATTGTGTTGAACGTAAGCCCGTCTGCTGTGACGAATTTCTCAATGGATAATCAAGCGCTGAGCTTTAACGCCCGGTTTGGTGGCCAACCGATGCAGGTATATGTGCCTAATGGTGCAGTATTGGCTATCTATGCAAGAGAAAATGGTGAAGGCACGGTATTTACACCTGAAGAAGAAATCTTTGAAGATGAAGAGTTTGATTTGGTAGAAGAGACGGAAGTCCCACAATCTCCAGAGACTAAGCCAGAACCTGAAAAGAAAAAAGGTTCTCACCTTCGAGTGATAAAATAAAAAAACCTGCGAATGCAGGTTTTTTTATGGCTATACGTTATTGTTTATATGTACTCAAAGGCTTTGATCACACGTTTTACACCATTAATATTTCTGGCGATTTCTACCGCTGAGTTTGCTTCTTGCTTAGAGACTAAGCCCATCAAGAACACTTCGGCATTCTCGGTAACTACCTTAATATTTGCGCCATTGACTTCGTCGGCCGTCAGCAGTTTGGTTTTAACTTTGGAGGTCAGCCACGTATCATGTGTTTGCGTCGTGATGCCGATGTTTGAGCTTATTCTCAACTGATTATGTACTTGCTTAATCCCTGCAACGTTCTGTAGCGCACGCTCAGCTTCCGTTTTCATTTCTTGATTAGTGACCTGACCAATCATTAATACTACGCCATTAACACTCACCAGCGTGATATTGGCATGATCAGCAAGGCGCTTAATCTCTTTGATGGCAAGCGTGCCTTTGATCTCGATATTGTTATCGTCAATTTGTGCACCGATAGTGCGTCTATCATTTGCTGCTGACACCGCACCGGCTGTACCAGCAACTACCGCAGCAGCGCACCCTTGTAGTAACAAGATGGCGGCAAGTAAAGAGGTTATTCTCATCATCATACTTCGTCCTGAGGGAATAAAATTGCGTCGATTAGCTCACTTAAACAGTGAGTATTGAATAGTTGTGACTCGATTATCCGGCTTGGGCGTTTACTTGGGATCCGGATCTCTACATCCTGTGGGCCCAACAGACCGGTAATTTCACCACCATCATCACCAACTAATGCGATGACTTTCATATCTCTAGTAAGGGCTGCTTCCACTGCGCCAATAACCGCCTTTTCTTGCCCGTTTATGGCATACGCCACCAGCAAATCTCCTTGCTGCGCAAATGCGCGTATTTGCTTGGCAAAGCGCTCTCTGGCTTTGCCATTTTCTGGTGATGCCAAATTATATTGCTCATTCGTTAGTGCAATCGCCGGCAGACACGGGCGTTCGGTTTCGTAAAAGTTGCTTAAGATGGTTGCGAAGTGGTGCGCCAACATATGATTACTTGGCGCGCCGCAGCAGATGATTTTATTGCCATTGATCAGGCTCTGAGCCATGGTCATCGCTGCGGTTTCTAGCGCTTTAGGCAATACTTCGCCTGCCGCTATCTGCGCTTGAATTGACTCTGTAAATATAGACTTTATAGATTCTTGCATGCTAAAAAATATTTCTAATCCAGTTTATTTCAGGGGGATCGGCCCCTTGAATGGCAACAAAGTCGACTCTAAGTTGCGTGTTATGCAAATTTTGCTGTGCTAAATAATTATAAATACTACGCTTTAATCTTTGAAGCTTAGTTTTTGATAGTGCGTTAATTGCGCCACCAAAGTGGCTGCTATCGCGATACTTTACTTCAATAAACACTAAGGTTTGCGACTCTCGCATAATGAGATCTATCTCTCCGTATTTACAGAGATAGTTTCTGGTAACGGGGGTTAATCCTTGTTTTACCAAGAATTGCTCCGCAATCACCTCAAAATGCTCGCCTTTACTCCGTGTGTTGCTAAATAGTCCTTTAAACATCCAGATATCCTATCTGATCAAAGAGTCTCCCGCAGGTTTCTCTTGTTGCATAAATAATGGTAGTGGAGGCTGTTCATCTAAGCTCACCAAACGAATTTGTTTATTATGATACTGTGCCCAACTGAGCTTTCGCACAACATCACTGCCACCGCGGATGCTGAGCTGGCCGGTTAAGCCATCAAAACTTTTCCCCGAGAGCCAAGCCAATTGGCGCAGCTCGGGGACTAAATTCGTGGCGTCATATGCCATTGCAAACAGGCGCTGCTCCAAGTCGGCCTGCTCAGGCCATAAAGATTGATAGGCATCTCGAAGCGGTGCTTTTTCAACAGCACCCGGTAGCATCCAGGGCTGCTCGGTAAAATAAAGCCCTTCTAAATCGCCCTTATCAGTGACATCAATTTGTTTACTATAACTGCGAGAGCTTGCATATAAAGGGATCCTATCGGCAAATGTACTGACATTGACGTCTAAATAAGGTTTGAGCAGTCTAGTTTCCATTGCATCACCTAAAATATAGATGGCATCAATGTCGCGTCTAGAGCGTGTTTCGCTTTTGACCTCTTTGCGAAATAGACTTTTGATGACGCTAGTGCGTGCTTTGGATGCATCGACCTCTAAAATATCCGTGATGACATCCGCCATGTTGGTACTATTGGTATAATAACCCACTTCTGGTGCGGTCTCACTGTAGCGTTTCCAACCTTGATCAAAATACTCAATTAAACGCTTACCAGAGGCGTTCGCTGGAGCCAGTAACATGGGTTTTTTATAGCCTTTAGCAAGAAAGTGCTTCATTGCTTGCTCGACTTCATGCTCAGGGTTAAGCGCAAAAAAGTACTGTTCACTGCTGCTAGGCGTAAGGGTTTCGCGAGCATTTAAAAATAAGGTGGGGTAAGCCGCAAAACCTTTATCTGCGAGTAGTTTTTCAACGTTGGATTTTAATAATGGACCAATGACAAAATCGACATTTGCCTCAGCAAGTTGCGTTACGATTTCAGATTCGGATGCCATTTCATCAATGAAGAAGACCTTTTCAATCGCCCCTTCGTCAGTAGCAGCCAAGAAACCATTTTTCAAGGCTGTGCCGAGTCGCTCGCTCGCACCAGATTGTGGTAATAACACCGCAAGTCTTTTAACTTGGTAAGGTTCAAGCGCAACAGCGCCTTGCAAATCTTTAGGCAGCAAAGCAACCGCAGGGTGATTAGTAAAACGACGACGCCAATTATTCATGGCTTGGTCGAGCTGGACGCTCGAACCCAAATAAATTTGTTGATATTTAGCTAGTGTCACCCAACCACGCTGTAAAACAGAGCCAGAATCAAAGCGCTCTAGGGCGTAACTTGATAGCTGCTGTAGCGCGAGCCAAATCTCTTCGTTTAGCCCCGCCACCGCTAAGTTATGTTCATTGGCAATATCGGCCGCTTTAAAGTATTCAACCAATGCTTTTTTTGGTAGTTGCTGAGAGGCATAAATACTACCCAGTAAATACTCATACCAAGCTTGGTGTTCAGGGGTGTTGAGTCGGCCCTCTAGCGTGTTTAGTATGGCTAACGCATTGGCATACTGCGATAATTCTTTGCGAGCAAGTGCGATGTATAATTTGTTTTGAATATGATCAACACTGGCTTTAGCTTCCATCGCTAAACCAATTTGCTCTAATATTTGCCAGTCTTTTTCTAAGATAGCAGCGTCTCTGGCTGCATATAGCAATTGGATTTTGGCAACGCCTTCTTTAGTCTGCGCCTTTGCAAATAACGACGCGGCATTGTCATCCGATTGGCTAAAGGCTTTAGTTGTTTTAGTTTCTTGGGCGGATTTGGTGACATTTGTGCTTGTACTACAAGCGGATAACCCCGACAATATGGCAACTAAAAGCGCTATCTTTTTAAACTGCACAGGCAAACCTTCTTTTTCACGACTGAGTGGATATCTTACTGACTGATATTGGAGAGCTCAATGGCTAATCTTCACAACGAAAACAAAATCGGCACCCTACATATTGTAGCGACACCAATAGGTAATTTAGATGACATCAGTGAACGTGCACTGAAAGTGTTAAGTCAGGTCGATTTAATCGCTGCCGAAGATACGCGCCACACTGGCAAATTATTGAGCCACTTTAGCATTAAAGCAAAAACTTTTGCACTGCATGATCACAACGAGAAGCAAAAAGCGCAGCAAATTTTAGATTGCTTAAACGAAGGTAAAGACATCGCGTTAGTGTCTGATGCGGGTACGCCGCTTATCAGCGATCCAGGCTATGCCGTGGTAAACCTGTGCCGTGAAGCAGGTGCCACAGTGACTCCCGTTCCTGGCGCGTGTGCCGCCATTGCTGCGGTGAGTTGTTCAGGCTTACCGACAGATAAATTCCAATTCGTGGGATTTTCACCTGCAAAAAGCCAAGCACGTCAGCAGTTTTTTAAAGATGCAGTTGCCTCTGGTATCACCAGTATCTTGTACGAAAGCACCCACCGCATTATGGCAAGTCTAGAAGATATGAAAATCGCGCTGGGCGAAACACAACAAGTTGTTTTTGCTAAAGAACTGACCAAAACCTACGAAACCTTTTTCAGTGGCACGGTTACAGAGCTTATTGAGTTTTTAACCGCAACACCTGAAAAGCAAAAAGGTGAACTGGTGCTGATGCTACCCGGTGAACAAAGAGATGAGCAAGCATTAACGCCAGAAGCGAAAAAGCTGATTGAGTTACTAGAGCCAGAAATGCCATTGAAAAAGGCCTGCGGCGTGGCAGCTGAATATTTAGGGCTAAAAAAGAACGCCTTGTATAAGGCTATCATTGCTGAGCGAGAAGCGTAATACACGCAATTTATCGCGTGCGTTATTGCATTAAAGTGCGTATAATCGCCCGCCTGAGTCAGCCGGATAATCGCTGCCTGTGACGAAAATGATCAGGGGGAGGAAAGTCCGGGCTCCAATGGGCAGGGTGCCAGCTAACGGCTGGGGGGCGTGAGCCTACGACAAGTGCAGCAGAGAGAAGACCGCCTAAGTCCTTCGGGACCGGTAAGGGTGAAAGGGTGCGGTAAGAGCGCACCGGGCCACTGGTAACAGTTGGTTGCAAGGTAAACTCCACCCGGAGCAAGACCAAATAGGGTTCCTTATGGTGTGGCCCGCATCGGAACCGGGTAGGTTGCTCGAGCCTAGGAGCGATCCTAGGCCTAGACGAATGATTATCGATCTCCTTCGGGAGTGAACAGAACCCGGCTTATAGGCTGTCTCATTAATTTTAGTAACCGCTTGATTTGCTTATGTAGATCAAGCGGTACACTAAAATTGTCCACCATCAAATCACATTTCCATGTATCGTTTGGTACACAGTTTTTGCCTCAAAACTCAAATCACAATACAAATTTCAACTTGCTAAAAATTCCTAAGATATTGATTTAGGTGCTTCTTTTCGCCTGATACACTTTTCACTAACAGTTTGATTTTACAATTCATAAGCGCAATTTTTGTGGTACATGGCTTTGGTACACGGTGCTTGAATCTTCAATGGTTAATGAGGTGAATATGCGAGCCGTAGTTGGTTGCCAATATTTATACCGCCGTAAGGCCACGTATTACCTTCGGGTTAAAATACCCAAACGCCTTGGCGTAAGGGAAGTCAGGTTGTGTTTAAGAACGGAAGTATTAGAAGTCGCCTTGGTGATATTGCAGCGTCTTAAGCCATTAATAATACAGCTAAAGGGGCTTGTCATTCATTCAAGGACATTAGACACTAGCTTAATAAGCCAACAGCTAAAGCAGATAAAAAACGCCATGCAAAAGCAATTAACCATAGCCGACATAGATCCATTGATAGCCAAACTAGAGCAAGGCTTTAGCGATGGTGGCCATGCTGTTAATGCCTTGGGTGATAAATCGATATTGGAACTGGATAGCCGATTCAAAGAATTGTTCACTCACATGGCGGATACAGACTCAAATGAAGAGCGGATAAACCGATTTGCTGAGATTATTAAAGGTTTGCCTGAAGGTGAAAGGTGGTCTTTCCTAGAATCCATGTCCTCGGTGATAAAGCTGTTTACAAGAATTGAGATCAATCAGGCAGAAGGTGAAGGGCTACCACAACAGGCAAATGAACTACTGGCAGAACATGGTTATGCTATTGAGCCAAAAAGCCTGCCTTACCGAGTCCTACTGAGTAAGCTCAAGACCAGTAATGCCGTTAGGGATGAGTTATTAGCGTCCATTTTCAATGAAGACTTCCTAGGAGAGCGAGAAGTCCAAGGCTTATTAGTGAGTGCTTCTGAACCTGTGTTTCACACACCGATTGCCGATGTGGATAATGAGCCCACAAGCCCACTGTTTTCTGAGGTCTATTCCGAATTCCTTGAATTTAAAATCAAGAAGGAAAAACTCACCGAGAAAATTCAAGCTGACTATGAACGGTTCTACACCATATGGCAGCTATTGATGGATGATAAGCCTATCGACCAATACAAGCCTAAGGACATAGGGCGGTTTATTGATAGGTGTTTTGAACTCCCACGCATGAACATTGCACCTTACAACAAAATGACATGGCAGGAACGATTGGATTGTGAAGTACCTGAGGAAGATGTGACTTCACCTAAGTCGGTTCAAGGCTATTATAAGTGGCTGCAAAGCATCTTTGCTTACGCTAAGAAAGATACGGTGGACTACATTAGCTCAAGTCCATGTTCCATCAAGCGCGACTTTACCTCAAACACCCGAGGCGCATTTTCTGATCTGGAACTCGTGCAATTTCTTAATGCGGCCAAAGGTGAAAGTACCTTGTGGAAACAGTGGATTATTCGACTTGGCATATATACAGGTGCACGCCTAGGTGAGTTGGTGCAGTTGAGAAAGTCGGATATTCGTTTTGATGAGGAAACCAAACGTCATTACATCCTAATCACCGACGAACACAAAGATCAGAAGTTAAAAACCGAAAATGCCAAGCGCAAGATCCCAATGCACACAGCCTTGGTTGCTGGTGGCTTTCTCGATTTTGTAGCCATATGTGATGAAAAGCTATTTAATGAATTAGATAAGTCGGTACGCGTAACAGGTTGGATGCCTAGGTTAATGGAATCCATTGGTGTACCAACCTTCAACGAACTAGGTCATAAACGCTCGTTCCACAGTTTCCGCCACACCTTCATTACCAAGTTGATGAATGACGGCGTACCAGTGAACAACCTACAACAGGTTGTGGGGCATGAGATTAGCTCGTTTGGTATCACTAGTAACTACACCCATAAGGCAACGAGTATTAAGAATTTAGTTGAGGTGGTTGATATGTATAAAATTGGCAATAAGTAGCCCGTTGACCCGAATAGAGTCCTGTATCATACGGTAAGAGCGGGAGGGTGGTGTTGATAAAATCTCTACCAACATGCAAAATGCAAGTTGGCACCCTATTTAAAGGGTTAAACTAAGGTGCAGCGTGTAGCTGATAAATCCTTAACCCAGAAAGCAAAAATCTCCAGAAATTTTTATCTAAGGATGAACCTACACAAGAGCAAAAAATTGCAGTATTACAACGATAAGCTTGTTAGGACGTGGGGTTTACAGTTTTCTAAATCATTGAGCGGCAATTAACTATATAAATCAGGGAATGAAAATGAACCGAGCACAAGCACAACAATTACTGCAAACAGCTTTAGCAAATCCAACGGCTGAATTTCGTAATGGGCAATGGGAAGCCATTGACGCACTCGTAAACTATCGTCAGAAACTCTTAGTAGTCCAGCGAACAGGTTGGGGTAAAAGTTCGGTTTATTTTATCAGCACTAAAATCTTTCGTGATCGCGGTATGGGGCCAACGATTATTGTCTCGCCCTTACTGGCTTTAATGCGCAACCAGATTGAGTCGGCGCAGCGATTGGGTATTGTCGCTGAAACCATGAACTCTACCAATCAAAACGACTGGCAGGCGGTAACCCAGCGTATCCTGAATAATCAGATTGATTGTTTATTAATATCACCAGAGCGATTAGCGAACGACAACTTTATTGAAACAGTTTTGCAACCGATTGCTGACCGTATCGCCTTGATGGTGATTGATGAAGCCCACTGTATATCGGATTGGGGTCACGATTTCCGTCCGGATTATAGGCGCATTGTTAATATCTTACGCCAGCTACCGGCCAACACCCCTGTGTTAGGTACTACTGCTACAGCAAATGATAGAGTCGTTGAAGATATACAAACGCAGCTTGGTGATATTCAAATCCACCGAGGCACGTTAATACGAGAAAGTTTAGCGTTACAAGCAATGACACTTCCTGATCAAGCATCTCGTTTAGCATGGCTTGCACAAGTGATTCCTACTTTACCTGGCACTGGTATTGTTTATACCCTAACGGTGCGAGACGCAGAGCAAGTTGCGAATTGGCTGTGTGAAAATGGTATAGATGCAAAAGCTTATCATGGTAGCGTTGAAGCTGAAGGGTTTGAAAATAGTAACTTGTACCGGCAGCACCTTGAGGAGTTACTCTTACATAACGATTTGAAGGTACTTGTTGCAACGACGGCTTTGGGTATGGGTTATGACAAACCAGATTTAAGCTTCGTTATTCATTATCAAGCACCGGGCTCCATTGTTGCTTATTATCAACAAGTTGGGCGTGCTGGTCGTGGTATAGAACACGCGTTAGGCGTGCTTATGTCGGGAGTTGAAGACCAAGATATTCATGCATTCTTTAGAGATTCAGCCTTCCCTACAGGCCATCAGGTTGACGAAATATTAAACGTACTTGAACAGAGTGATGGACTTTCACTTCGTAATATTGAAGAGCAAACTAATTTGCGCCATGGCCAGATTGAAAAAGTGCTCAAGTTGCTTAGTGTCGAAAACCCCGCGCCAGTAATTAAAGAAGGTAGTCGCTGGTTCAGAACACCTATTCGCTACCAAATGGATCATGCCAGAATTGCTCATTTAACCGGACAAAGAGTTCAAGAGTGGCAAGAAGTGCAATCGTATATTCAAGATGCTGGTTGTAAGATGACATTTTTACGCCGTGCATTAGATGATCTTGATCCTACTCCTTGCGGTAAGTGTGCTACTTGTCTTGAACAAGCTGTTATCGATGTTGCGGTTGAACCAGCTCTAGTGCATCGAGCTGGTACATTTTTAAAACATGCTGAAATGGTCATTAAGCCAAACGTTCAGGTCGCGGCAAATGCGTTTGAAGAATATGGGTTCAGAGGAAATCTTCCACAGCAAATTAGAGCACAAGAAGGGCGTGTTTTATCTCGCTGGGGCGACGCAGGATGGGGGCGAACGGTTGCAGATAACAAGCATGAAGGTCGATTCTGCGATGAGTTAGTTGCGGCAATGGCTGAAATGATCCAACAACGCTGGCAACCTAACCCTGCACCTCAATGGGTATGCTGCGTACCTTCTAGGAACCATCCTGAATTGGTTCCAGACTTTGCTCAACGGCTAGCCGCAAGATTAGGTTTACCTTTTGTAGATGCGGTTAGCAAAGTTAAAGATAATCAACAACAAAAAGGGCAGCAAAACCGGTTTCACCAGTGTCGTAACTTAGATGGTGCGTTTCAAGTGACACAACTTTATAAAGGTCAACCTGTGTTATTAGTGGATGACATAGTTGACTCAGGGTGGACATTAACAGTGGTAGCTGCATTATTACAACAAGCTGGTAGTGGTTTGGTTTATCCGATTGCTTTAGCTTCATCATCGGTAAAAGATTCATGAATATTTCCACAACGTTGTCATCAACAGCGCAAGCAACGCTGTTATTGACCAGCTACTTCTCGAAAGCGAGCAGTGAAAAAACTAAACCGCTGACAAATGCAGAGTGGGGTAGATTTGCTTTATGGCTTAAAGAAAAGTCCATTACTCCAGCGGATTTGTTGGTGCAAGACCCAGCACCTTTATTGCAAGGTTGGTTTGACTCTCGAATTAGTGCGGAGCGCATAATTGAGCTGCTGAATCGAGGCCACAGCTTAGCTCTTGCAATGGAAAAGTGGCAGCGTGCAGGTTTATGGGTGGTTACACGCTCTGATCCGGAATACCCAAGACGGCTTAAACAACGTTTGAAGACTGATTCTCCCCCAGTCCTATTTGGTTGCGGTAATAAAGATTTATTAAATGCGGGTGGCTTGGCCGTTATCGGTTCGCGTAATGCGAGTGAAAGTGAGTTAGCATTCACCGATGAAGTTGGTGCAAAAGCAGCCTTTGAGAATATTGCAATTGTATCAGGAGGGGCTCGTGGTGTTGATGAAACTGCTATGTTGGGCGCAATTCGAATTGGTGGAGCTGTTATTGGCGTTATGGCGGATAGCCTTCTAAAAGCAGCCACAAGTAGCAAATGGCGAAGAGGTTTGATGGATGGTCATGCTGTTTTGGTATCACCCTTTTACCCTGAAGCCGGATTTAGTGCTGGCAATGCCATGGCAAGAAACAAATATATCTATTGCTTGGCTGATAGTTCCTTGGTTATACACTCAGGAAAAAAAGGTGGCACACTAAATGGGGCTGAAGAAAATTTAAAAAAAGCATGGGTGCCACTTTGGGTAAAACAAACTAACGACAAAGATGCTGCAAATGCTGATTTGGTTGGTAAAGGTGGCCGTTGGTTAGAGGAATATCCTAACTTTGCCGTCGCAGATTTATTTAACATTGTAAGTAAGCATGTAGATCAATCCTCAGTAGAACAGGCGGATCTCTTTTCTATGCCTGAGCAGCCTGGGTTGCTAGATGAACCAGAAATCAAGGCTCCAATAGCTCAAGTTCAACTCGAAGCTGAGCATGCTTCAGAAGAAAAAGTGCTCGCAGTAGAAGAGCAATGCAATTCTTCAAACGAAACGGTTTCTGGTAGTTCAGAGTCCAAATCTGGTCCTACTGATTTTTATCAATTATTCATTGAAGAGCTTAATAGGTTGGCTCAAGAACCAATTAAGCTAGAAGATTTGATCGAGCAAACACAGCTTCATAAGTCACAACTTACAGCTTGGTTGAAGCGAGCTGAAGATGAAGGGGTTGTGAAAAAACTGAATCGCCCTGTACGTTATAAAATCGAGAGTTCCAACTAGAAGGAATGATTGGTGCCTGCAACGTGAATGATTTAGATTACTAATATCTGCGTCACGTATCTAGACGACATGGTTTTGCTTTATTTTAACCATTACTAATGGTGGCGAAGTGAAAATGGGCAATCCCTATTTCTGTAAGGTTGAGCTTCAATGCTGCCAAGGTCATAAGCGACCTTGGCGTAGAGAGTTGGGTTAGGCTTTGTTAATTGGTAAGTTGTTGGAAACCAACTCTATAGACTTATCCAGTTCACCAATGGTGGTGGCATCAATCACGGTCTGAATCACCTTCGGTAGGTGTTCTTTATCACCCACCTCAATAGCATGATGTCCTTTGGACAACTCCAATGGCTTATTAGCATATCGAACTTCAAGGTAATACTTGCCGTCTTTTGCGTAGAACCAAGGGCTCACTTTCTTGGCTACCTTCACTTTCTCCTGTTGTCCTGTCTCTTCACTCTTCTGCCACTTTTCTTTGTAACAGGTGTAGGATTCACCGTTAATCAATGCTGTTGCCATTTCCAATTGGATTTGAAGGCGGTTGATTAGCTTGTCACGGCGTTTAGCCTCAGGTGTGGTGCTTTTCTCTGGGCGTGAAACGGCCTTGAGCGTACTCAATATTGATTTAGTCATGGTATTTACCTTTTGGTTTGTGGTTACTTTACAAAGCCGATGGGCCTTGTGGTTTGCTTGTGATTGGATTCAGTAATGAGAATGTCTAAGCAGTCTTGGGCGGATAGCTTAGTCGTCGAAAATTGTTGTCTGCGTTTGATAATCGCAAAATCGCCGACAGCTATGTTTTTAAGATTTGCGAGCTGCTGAAGCTGGGAATCTGTTATCTGAGAGCGTCCACACGCTTCTTTGAAGAGCCGTTTTAGCTGTTCTGATGTCAGATACTCAAAAGCTAATTTATAGTCTGTGCGTCTCATTAGAGCTGAATCTAAGTGCTTCTCGAAGTTTGTTGCAAAGAACAGTGGATATTCGAAACAATCAATCTGAGTAAGCAGCTCATTAACTTGCTGTATTTCAAAATTTTGGGATGCCCCAGACCTATCGGCCAACAGGCTATCCACTTCATCAATGAACAGGGCAGCCCCTTGCTCAGTGGCATTGGCAAACAGGTTGGCTATATTCTTCTCAGAGCCACCCACATACTTATCGAGGACGTCACTGCAACGGATGGTGATAAGTTCTTGATTGGTTGTTTTGGCTAGGTGGTTGGCTAATGCTGATTTCCCCGTGCCACTTGGCCCCGTAAATAGGGCGCGTATACCACCATGCTTCTTCATAGCGCGCTCAATATCCGCCAAAGCTTTATTGCCACCTTTGATATTTAGGTTATCGAGTGAAAACGCCATTTGTGGTTTGTAGGTGGCTGTAGTCGTTTTAAAGCCACAAGCTTGGTGGACTTCGGTAATTAGGCTGTCTACCAAGGCTTCAGCCTGCTTACCTTGGTGGCCTATGGTATGGCATACGAAGGCGGCATTGGCGATATTGGCTGGGGTAACATTGTCCTTGGTGGCGAGCTGCACCTTAAATGGTTTACTCAGCCTCAGGCCTTTGGTGGTTTTGGCGATAATGCCTTCCATAACACGGTTGTCTGGTACGAAAATGTGCTTAACGAAATTGAACCGCCTTAGGACACTGGCAGGAATATTTTCTACCGAATTAACCACCCAAATACACGGTACGGTGTTGGCTTCAAGTGTGGCATGTAGGTTATCTTTGCCACCTGAAGCACGGTGGTTAAACACCTGTTGGACTAATATATCCTCGGCCTCGTCTAACATAAGAAAAGACTTCTCGTCATGGCTAACTATTCGCTGTACCAAATGGTGGTGCTGAAGCCTAAGGTTTGAACTTAATCTCTCTTGGTCATAATCCACCTCCCGCTGGTGGACATCAGAGCCAAAGGCTTTAATGGCAATAAGCGAGGCGCCTAAGATATCAGCCAAAAAGCGACTTAGTTGAGTTTTGCCCGTGCCAGGCTCGCCCCACAAAAGCACGTTACAACCTTGGATGGAATTATTTAACGCCACATCAAGGAAGGCGATTAAGTCCTCCAATTCAAGGTGCTTAAAGTCACTTAACTTCAAGGTGGATGGTGGTTGCATCTGTACTAATGGTTCAATTAACTCGGTATAACTTGCAACCTTTTCACCTACTAACTTTTCCACCAAGGCATGAGGGATACCTGATTGGTCTAGCTGAAGGTAGTGTGACCCCTGTACTAGGCCAGTTTCCACCAAGGCAAGGTTGATGTTAATTAGCGCCTCTTCAGTGATACCAATCATATGAGAAAGCATCGAGTTGATATGAATGTCCGAAGGAAGACAGCAGTGTATCCACTCATAAAAGCCACCGTTTACCTTAAGCACCACCATTAACTTAATCACCTTCCAGCTGTTGGCGGGTAGCTGCAAGCCATGTTCAAACACACGGCAGTTATGGCCTAGGTCGCAGCCTTTGGTCACAGATAATCTTTGGTGTAGGTGGTGGACTAGGTTATCGAAGTCTTCATTTTGCCCCGTGAACTTAAAGGAAGTACCACAGATACTTTTAATGGTGGCACCTTTGACCGCCATTAAGTCAGTAGAATCGATAAAGCCAGAGGTCATCGCCCGATATGTATAGCCTGTGGCGTACGACTGATACATATTTGAGGGCAGTAGTTTGTTGTATGTTCGTGTCATACTGCCTCCATCAACTGAAGACAGCATTGCTGTAAGTGTATGATTAGCATAGTTGATACCCTGTTTCTTTTAATTCAAGGTATCAGGAACGCTTAAACGGTTTTAGGGTGAGCCTTGGCCGTGTGTAGGCAGCTAAATTGACTGTTTTAACGGCTTTTGGTGTGAGAAACAGTGAAAAGAAAGAGTTGAGAGTCTCAACTCTTCGGTTTGAGCTAGTATGATGGGTAACTGGTAAACAACTACTACACTGCTACATAGCTATTAACTACACCACTTACATATATGTACGGTTAAACTTCTCCTTGTACTTGGTTTTTTGGCTAGTACTTAGGTTAGTAAAGGGATCCATTGTAGAGATGCTATCTACCTGCTTTAACCACTTAGATTTTATTGCATCCATGTTAATTACTGGTACTAGGTACGGTTTAATTGCTTTTCTGAACTTGGTTCTCTCATACTTGTTGTGTTTTCGCAAAAATGGTGTCATTCCCATTACTTGAATGGCCATTAATTCGTAGCGACCTAAGCAGCCAGTATCCTTTATTTTGTTTAAGTCATATGACTTAATACTATTAAACTTTTTCAAGTAGTCATGCTCGGTAAGAAACTTATTCAGCGGTATTTTGAGCTTACCAAGCCTTAATTCGGTTCTGGTAGATTCATTGGCTTGAAACTTATAACCAAAGTTCTTTTCCTTAGCCTTTCTATCGTATACAGCGATTTCTTGCCTTCTGTTTTTAGGCTGAAAGTAGAAAAGCTCATTATCGCCGTCACTATTAAAATAGATACCGGCCTTGCGTGCGTGGAGCTTATCAAAAAGCAATTCAGAGAGTGGTATATCACTACCCAATGCTATATCTACTTTTGTAACCGTAAGTTCTTGCCAGTAATCAAGATAAAGTTCTGGCGTCAGGATGTGCTCTAAAAAGAGCCTCGCACAATACCATTGTGATTTGGTGTACTTGTGCCCTTTAAGTTCTATAGCCAGAAACTTTCGGCAAGGTGAATAAGGATCGCACATTATTGCTAGGTGTGGTATTTCTCTGTTACTAGCAGAGTAGCTAAATTGTGGATCAAACAATGGTACTCGGGTATAACGTGCATAACCCAACCTTGGATGTATAATCTGTTTTAATCCTGCGGTTGTTTTATTCGCTATGCGGCAGGCCAAATCTTCTATATTTAGCTTTATTAGTTCTTGATGCTCTTCATCTGTTATGTCCAGTGATAAACGCATGTAATCAACTTTGCATGATTTGATAAATTTATTCATAGTAATGATCTCCTAAAAGTGGGTAGAAGGCGCAAATGCGCCTTGTTGGCTATTTGCTTTCAAGCTGTTTGAGGGCTTTTTTTACTTCTTGAACAGCATCTTTACAGTCATGTTTTTTTAAGAGAACACGGCATATCAACAACGTAGACTTTTTAGGAATTGCGTCAGAAATAGCTAAACAAACACGTTTTGCAAAGTGACGGTTTTCTTTGTTGTTGAGAGCTTCGTTGAACTGTTTCCTAAGTTTTAGCTCTCCCGAATTCAACGGGCATTTAGGTGTTTGTGCATTAGTGTTGGTTTGCTCATTATCCTCCTGTTCCTTTTTTGTTGATAAATTTAGTTCTTTCAAATACTTCTCAACCCGTTTACGAGTCAACTGACAGCCTTTTAGTTTGGACACTTCTAACTTGGACAATGCATGCTCATATAGGGCTCTGCGATCTTGTTTACTCAAGTTTTTCATAGGAAGCAAAGCGTACGTGTTGAACTTTCCAATACTTTCTTCTCCACACATATCTACTGTAATAATGGCTGTATGAAGATCATTATTGATACTGTCATAGCTTCGATTGAACTTATCCTGATTAGCTTTGGCCCAGTCCTTGAAGCTGTTATAACCTAATGCCTTAAACCCCTCGCATTTCCACAACTCATAAACTGGCTTTTGGGTTGCTTTAGTTGCTCGGAATATCGCTTGCTGTAGTTTCTTGGCTTTTTCTTTCTTTTTCATGGGATAAATCCTCATATTTTAAAAATGGCTTTAGACAGATACGCGGAATCGTTTTTCGTTTATCTGATCACCCCGTAATCTTGGTATACGAACCTGTGAAACCGCATCTGGCTGCTTAGATTCGATAAAGCAATTGTCTAATGGATGACCAAGAGGGAGAGGGCTTGTCCGAATGTTCGTACCATTTATTCTGGTTGAATGGATTCACCGAATTCTGGTAGCTTTAGTCTCGAAAAAGCTGGGAGGCAAGATGGAAGATATTAGAGAAATATTGATTAGGCACATAAACCATCGATTCACTGTGATGGATGTAGAAAGTCTGCTGGCATATAAGATAGCTTTGTTTCTCCTACTGGAAACACTACCCCAATACTTACATAGTAAACCTGAACTTTTGGTCGAATATGAGTCTTCTACTGACTTTTTGAATGCCTTCAAACAGTTTGATTGCAAGCAATCTGTGCGCTCAAGAACATCTTTAAAGTCTGCGTTAAATCAGTTGGAAAAAGCGGCAGTAGTGATGCATCAGTCTGTTCGTCCAAATGAAGAGGAGTTAGAAGTTTTAGAGTTGAAGAAGAAGCCTTACCTGACAATGTACATTGATTTGAAGTCACTGCGTGATGAGTATGATGGTAATTTGGTTCAATGCAGTCAAGCTCACCGTAGGTTGTTTGATGAGTATTATCTTCCTTTGGTGTTTAAGTTAAATTCTTTATCGTCACACGTAAATATGCCGTTACTTGCTTATCAAATCGGTCTTTACTTGATCTTTCAGTTAACCAAAGAGCAGTTTGAAGAAGGTCAGGCTGAATTTCTTGTTGAATCATATCAAGACTTCTCAGAATATTTTTCTACTTTTGTAGATATAATAGGAGTGCCCAAAAGTACGGTGTTCGACAACCTATTTGTTTTGAGCGAGATTGGTTTCATTGAATCTAAGTTTTTAAATCCATGCTGTGAGTTTGATGGAAACACTATTGAACCCGGTCAATACGAAGATAAAGATCACCTCTACATAAAAATCCCTTTGGAGGGTGGAAAATATTAACTTTTTGCTAGAGCTTTATAAACAGTAGCTCTAGCACAGCCTAGGGCTTTTGCTATCTGCATTTTATTCATGCCTTCAGCATGCATCTGTCTGATACGCTCGTGTAGTTCCTTGTTAATGCCTTTACCTTTGTACTTACCGTTAGCTTTAGCAATAGCTATGCCTTCACGCTGACGCTCAAGTATCATAGACCGCTCGAATTGGTAGATTGCGCCCAATAGTGTAAGCATCAATTCTTGAGTTGGGTTATTGGTGCCTGCAAAATCAAGGTGTTCCTTATAGAACTTCAAACTAATACCTTGCTCGGTGAATAGGCGGACTAATCTCAGAAGATCTTCAGTATTACGTGCCATACGGCTTATGTCATGGCAATGAACTACATCGCCTTCGCGAGCATATTCAATTAACTGCTTGAGGGCTGGCCTGTTAGTATCTTTGCCGCTGCACTTGTCAACGAAGGTTTTATCAAGCTTGATGTCGACTAATTGGCGAGCTGTGTTTTGATCAACTGAGCTAACACGAATGTATCCGATTTGTTTAGTCATAATAGAAGTGCCTGTTTTAAGTCTAAGGCTTTGATCTTAAATGGCTAGTTTAGAATTTTGAAGGGCTATAACATCCGTTTGTAGGCAATGAAGTGAACGGCTATTTTGAGTACACTAAAAATGAACACTGATGATCTAACCAGCAGCATTTCACTATCCATTTTTAAACACTGAAAACAATAATGCGCTGATTGCTAGCGGATTAGCTGAAGCCGTGATTTTCGAGTGTACTTAAAATGAGCACCGCTAATATTTCCAGTAAACATATCTCGATCCATTTTGAAAACTGACAATGATTTTATACTGACTGTTTACACTCAGGCTGATAATAGATAACCACCTAGTTTTCTAGTGTATAAGTAATACACACTCTTTTACGGTACCTGATAATTGAAAAGTTTATAGGTATGGCTTGAAATTTTCTTTAATCAACACCAATATAGGTAGTGGTTATAAGGTTCTTCTCGGAAGCACCAATACCATTGCTTAAAAGAACTTGGACAACTTTGTCCCAAGACAATTTAACGGTGACAATATGATTATTGAAAATAGAATTGATTGTGGTTTTGACTGCAATCTTGGTTTTATGGCGCAGTCCGTAAAATTTGTAAGAGTTGTACTTACTTCCTCACATCCATTTCCATTTGATCTTGAGTATGATCAATCTCTTAGCCAGTACCTTCCTTCAAGTGACTTTACACCTGATAATTGGATACTTTTAGATGTATTTATTGAACATGATACATCATGTTGGGTCGTGGCTTTTGCTGATACAGAAGGCAGATTAAACTTAAATCAAATGGCTATTGTGGATTCAGAAGACGTATTACTTGAGTTAGGGTATGAGCACTATGGGAATTCAATAGAAGGAGAAGTGCAATGATCGAGTTAATTGATCTAAAAGCTGTTTTTATAGATGGAGTTGATTCCGCTGGTGGTGTTTCTAAAGATGCTGTTATTAGACTGTCAGACATCAATTGTCCATTGACTAATTTGGATCCTGACGGTGTAAATGAGTTTAAGGATGAAGTCCAGAATATAATCATCGGTTCAAGAAGTATCAGAAGTAAAACTAAACCAGATCCAATTGCAGCTTTACTTATGAATGCTGACTTAAATACTGGCAATGAGCCAATAGATGAGGAAGCATACAACCTATTTGAACGTTCTCGATTGGCTGACAAGTGGCGTGGCAATAAGATTGGTAAGCTAAATGAATTGATGGCATGTATGTTGCCAAACATAATTAAATCTGAAAGTGGAAGGCTAGATCTTCAAGTTACAGATCGTGAAATCATTGCTGAAATGAAAAACAGATTTAATACGATGAATGCAGCTTCAGCAATTAAAACGAGAAAGAATATGGAGTCAATCGTTTTCGACAATAATTCTGTATTCAAAGGTTATCAGGCAAGGTTGGTCGAACGAATTCCTAAGTCTGATGGTGTTAAAGGCTTTTTCAGTCCATCAGATCCTGATAGAGGAATGAAAACCACAGACTCAGATTTCATTACAAGACAGGGATTTCAGCAATTCTTAACTGAGTGTGGTGGACCGCTGGTTTATCTGCAAGGGATTTTTTTGATTGCAAGTGTATTGGTTGAGAATCAGCTATTACCAAGAGATTATGATATGAATTTTATATTTAGATTGCTCAAAGAATCCATATCTTAGCTTTGATTATTTCAAAAGGGGGCATTATGCCCCTTATTATTTGGGTAAATAGTAACCATGATCAATGTTTGACAAAAACATATGATTAGATATACAGTAGTAACCATGCACAAGGTTTTTAATTCTTTAATATTATGTCCCCAGATTTTTATACTATTTCCCAAGTAGCAGACATACTCAGCGTCTCTAAAGAGACTTTAAGACGTTGGGACAACAATGGCACGTTAAAACCGCAAAGAGATGACGGCAATAACTACCGTCTATATCATAAATCACAGTTAGAGCAGTTTGAGCAAGCCCAATTATTGTTCAAAAGTAATTGGGAGAATGAACTAAATGTAACCCCAATTCGACAATTTTCTATGCTTGAGTTATTTGCTGGAGCTGGAGGATTAGCTCTTGGAATGGAAAAAGCAGGTTTTCGTTCTGTACTTTTAAATGAACTTGATAAACATGCTTGCAACACATTACGGTTGAATAGGCCTAATTGGAACGTAGTTGAAGGCGATGTATCTGGGATTGATTTTACTAACTACAGAGATAAAGTTGACGTATTGACGGGGGGATTTCCCTGTCAGGCATTTTCATACGCGGGTAAAAAACTCGGCTTTGAAGATACAAGAGGTACATTGTTTTTTGAGTTTGCTAGAGCTGTTAAAGAAGTAAACCCAAAAGTTATAGTTGCTGAAAATGTTCGAGGACTTCTAAACCATGAGGATGGTAAAACTTTAAATACTATCAAAGACATTATTACAGAAGAACTTGGTTATGAATTGGTTGAGCCAAGAGTCTTGAAAGCTATTTTTTATCAAGTACCTCAAAAAAGAGAGCGTCTTTTTTTAATTGGTATAAGAAAGGATTTAGCTGACGGTGTCGAGTTTAACTGGCCTTCTCCTTATTCGCGCATTATGACAATGAGGGATGCGTTAAAATCTGGTGAGCTTTTTGAAACTGATGTTCCGGTTTCTGAAGGACAAAGTTACCCAGCTAGGAAAGCTGAGATTTTATCTAAAGTACCTGAAGGTGGTTATTGGAGAGACTTACCCGACGACCTTCAACGGGAATACATGAAAAAGAGCTATTTCCTTGGGGGCGGTAAAACAGGAATGGCTCGCAGATTAGCATGGGATGAACCTAGTCTAACCTTGACATGTTCACCTGCACAAAAACAAACTGAGCGATGCCATCCTGAAGAAACAAGGCCTCTCACCGTACGTGAATATGCAAGAATTCAAACCTTTCCAGACACATGGGAATTTTCTGGACCGATAACGGCCAAGTATAAACAAATTGGAAATGCGGTACCCGTAAACTTGGCTTATTCACTCGGAAGATCTGTTATACGATTGATGAACTCCATTGAGGAGCAAACTTATAAGTATGAGTCTAGAGTGTACGCTTAATGGGTCAAAGCAAGGAAGTTCCTGAATGGAGGCAATATGAATGGTTAATTTCAAAAATTTATCATGACAAATATTCGTCAATTGAAACAACCGTTTTAAAGAATACTAGACTAATCGGTGAGTACTCAGAGCGTTCTAGGGAAATAGATATTTTAGTGAAAGCAGAAAATGAGCTTACGCTTGTTGAATGTAAGCACTATTCTAGACCAGTAGATCTCAAAGAGGTTGAATCATTTTTAAGTATGTATTCTGATGTTAAAGCGCAATATGGAGTCATGGTTTCTTCGAGTGGCTTTACCAAATCAGCTACAAAAAGAATTAGAGAATTTGGTCATCGTGTTACTTTAGAGCATTTGGATTGGGAATCGGCATTTATTAACTCATTTGAGGAAATATCTTATGGTCGAATATCTGATATTTGCAGTTCATGTTTTAGCGGTCGAAGGAGCGGAAGAGAAGTTCCTGGATTGCTTTGTTGGGAACATGGATTAGCCATTAAATATGTTGGCAAGCTGTATCTATTTTCTCTTGGGACTTGCCTTAAATGTGGAACTAAAGCAGTATACTGTGACTCGTGTGGTCTTCTGAATAGTTCTAGCGAAAACTGTTGTGAATTAAGTAAAGCGATCTCGCAGAACTTTTAAAGTAGCAACATATTCTATGTTGGCACACATTAACTTATTAATTCAAGACTTCTGCACTTGGACTTATTCCGTGCAAATATTGAACGCTTCAGTTAACTTATAGGCTGACTCACCCTATTCAAGAGAACCGCTTGATTTGCTGAAGTAAATCGAGCGGTTCTCTCAAACTACCAACTTTTAGTATTAACTTCCTAACTGACTTTGTATCTTTAAACTTAATCACTTTCATCTAACTTTTTGATTTTTGCGTCAATGCACTATTTTGCTAGTATGTAATCATAGTAATAGCAGCGTTAGATTTTGCATAGGCTATTGAGTCGAGTAAGTTAGCTCAATTTTATAAAGTAGGCTTGCTCAATAAAATGGAATAAGAGAGAAGTTGTGAGCAGCAACCAAACTAAACAATCAGCCCGAAATATTGTGATTTATATAGAGAGCTATAGCAGGCCGGGTGAAGGTGACAAAGTAGAGTATATTATCGACTTTTGTTGCTATCAAGATGCTCAGGCGGTAGCTCGGTTGTTTGGGCAAGAGTTGATACCTGAAGTGGCAAGGTTTTACCGGCTGACTACTCCACATATGAGACATAGCCGTCTAGCTGCTGGTTCTTTCTATAGCATGCCGTATACCTTTTTTGAGGAGTTTGAATTAGAAAATGAGGAGTTTGAATTAGAAGACGGTGAGGGAAGTGCTTTTGTCGCATACTCACTACGCACACGCTCTCATTTTTCATTCAGTCAGTATCTCACCGATACGCAATTTATTTCTCCCTCTACTCCTACTCTCCCGTTTATTAAGTTAGGGCATCAGTGGAATAGTTTGACCGTTGTTAATTGTGGCCAAGGTAATTGGAATGAAGTGCACAGCTCCGAGTATGTCTTAGTTTATGATTTTGGAGCATCTCAACGATATAGTGACAGGCAAGTGAAAGATCTCATTTCTAGAAGAATGCGTGCAATGAATGGTCGTCGCTATACCGTTATCATCAGTCACTGGGATATGGATCATTTTCAAGCGTTAAAGTTTTGCAGCCCCACACAGCTCGCTGATTGTGACGCTGTATTTGGTCCAGATAATATTCCCGATACTTTAGTTTACAGAGATACCATAGAGCACTTAGAGAGTAATAATGTTGCTATTGTATGTTTACGTTCAACAATTTCGCGAAAAGGAAGAGAAATCACGCTCAGCTCGATTTACTCTTCAGCAACGATAGATGTCTACAGAGCTAGCGCCGGCAGCTCAAGAAATCAAACTGGTATCATGTTAGCGATTAAAGGTAAAAATAAAGTGGCTCTGCTTACAGGGGATCATCATTATCCGAAGATATTGGACGCGGTAAGCACCTCCTCATTTAGTGATAGGGGAGTGATCCTAGTGACCCCTCACCATGGTGGTGAAGCGGGTTATTTAAGTGTCTCTAGGTGGCAAACTGCTTTTCCAAATATTGAGTGCCCTATATCTGTTGGCGACAATAGTTATGGTCACCCTCAGCAAAACATATCTCGTCTACAGGCTTTAGAAGGGAAAATGCCAAAGCTAACCGTGATAGCTAATGACAATGACATTGAGTATCTACTTTAATTGGTTATACCAGCTAAAACTATAAAACTCACATCTGTAACTCTTTTGATGCAGCACATAAGCAACTCGGATTTTTGTAACTAAACTTACATAAACCCAAGGGGAACTACCCCGAGCGAAGAAATGAGTAAAAGCGATGGCAACAATTACCTTCCATGGGGCTGCGCAAGAAGTTACAGGGTCTTGCCACCTTATTAGCTCGCCTTCATTAGGTGATGTACTACTTGATTGCGGTATGCATCAAGGGATGAGAGCAAAGCATCTTATCTCGCGTGAGCAATTTGAATTTAATCCAAATAGTATTGATATGGTTATTCTCTCCCATGCGCACTTGGACCATTCGGGTAGGCTGCCTTGCTTATTACATGATGGCTTTACAGGCCCAATCTATTGCACAGAGGCGACGTCGCAATTGTTGCCCATTATGCTATTTGATGCGTTAAGTTTATACGAAAATGATTTGCGTAGAGAAAACAGAAAGCGTGCACGTAAGGGGCTCGATGATATTCCCGCACAGTACACGAAAGAAGATGTACTGGATGTATTGGACTGTCTCAAGCCTATTGCTTATCATCAAGAAGTAAAAATTGCAAAAGTCGCGAGTGTGCGCTTTCACGATGCTGGGCACATTCTTGGCTCGGCAATCACAGAGCTAACCTTTGATGAGCAAGGGAAACAGAAAAAGGTGGTTTTTTCGGGTGATCTTGGTAATAAAGATACACTGTTGATGAATGATCCTACGTTGCTAGAACAAGCTGATATTGTATTAATGGAAGGTACCTATGGGGACCGTGAACATAAGTCTTTAGGTGATACACAAACCCAACTAAAAGGCATTTTGGACGATGCGTTTGCACGCGGTGGTAATGTGATGATCCCCGCGTTTGCAGTGGGCAGAGCGCAGGAACTATTGCTTTATCTAGGTAAGTTACAGCACGCCGGTGAGCTTGATAATTGGCAAGTTTTTCTCGATAGTCCAATGGCTATTGAGGTCACTGAAGTATACGACCAGTGGCTCCCGACTTTGGATTGTGAAGGCGTTAAAAAACTTCATACCGGAGAGCAAAGCTTACTCAAGAATTTCTTATCTACATTGCATTTGATGGTAGATGCCGAAGACTCAATGGCAATCAACAAAATAAGCGGCGGGGCATTAATCATCGCGGGTAGTGGAATGTGCACAGGTGGGCGGATCACGCATCATTTTAAACATCGCATTTGGGATAGTCGCAATACCATCATCTTTGTCGGATATCAGGCTAAAGGCACCTTAGGAAGGATATTGGTTGACGGCGCCCAACACATCAAATTATTTGGCGATGATATTATAGTGAAAGCAAATATCGAAACACTAAACGGCTTTTCAGCACATGCCGGGCAAGCGGCATTGATTGAATGGGTTAGCCATTTTAAAAGTTGTCCTAAAGTGATACTTGTTCACGGTGAACCCGACGCATTGGAAGGACTAGCAGAAGCGCTTAAGCTGCAACATAACATTCAGGCTGAAATTCCCGTATTGGGGGAAACAATAGAGTTTTAGCGACTATCTGCTAAAAATAGTTATATAACTAACGACACAATAATAAGTGATAGCAAATAGTAGTATGTGTCATTGCAGTGCCAACTAATGAGATTTTGAGTTTGAGACTTTGCTTTATCTTATATTTATTCAGTGTTTTAGCTTGTACTCTTGGTAGTGCAAAAGCGCGCGCGTCAGATAAGCCATTAGCACCTTATCAGGAGTCTAACACTGGCCCCTAAAACAATGCTTAATACTGACGGTGAGCCGGATGGCTATGCGGTAAAGGTGTTGCAAACATAACTTCAGCGACTTGATTGGCCGATAAAGATTGAATATTTTCTGTGGCCCAGAGTGTCATATATGGCGCAAAAAGGGCTGTGTAATATTGTCTTGACGGTACTTATGCGGCAAGATTACGCAAGTTATATGGTTTTTCAAAATCAGCCCATCCTAAATCAAAAAAAACGTGATCATAGTCAGAAAAGATAGCACCATCACATTTGACGGAAACAAAGCCATGTTTTTGCGTCAACACTTAGCGAAGCATATCCAATTAACCAATACGTCCCAAAGTAGTTTGCAAATGTTGCTATTAGGGCGGGTTGATGCTGTATTTGAAAATGATTTAACTGCAATTATGGAGTTAAAAGCCCTATATCACGTTACCCAAGTTTGGGCGTTTGGCCGAACGAGCAAATGAGTTTGATGCCGCGATGCTCTCTTTTAAACAAACAGCAGCGTTTAAACAAATACAGCAACAATACCTTGCCGTTGAAAGAGAATGATCGTGCTGTATGCCTCATTATTCAACTGTTCACCGAAATCCCCTGATGTGTTCGTCAAATTCACTATTTCTTTATCTTTTTCACTATTTTGTTTTTATGTAGGCTTAACTGGAAGCAATGATTTTTAATTAAACTATTGAAAATAAAACAAATTTAGTTTTGGCATAAGACTTGAAACTAACTAACCATCTCATAATGTAAATGAACGATGGAACAATCATGTACAAGAACAACAAAGTTTTACTATCAACCGTGTTATGGTTTGGCACGCTTTTATGGTCGGCATTATTTTCATCCTTGGTGAAGGCTGAGTCGGTAGACAAGCTGATCAAAACCCTCATGAAAGAAAGGCATATTCCCGGATTACAGTTAGCCGTGGTTAAAGACGATAAAATCATTAAGCAAGGAAGTTATGGTTTTGCAGACTTACAGCATCAAGTGCCTGTGACTGAGCAGACGGTATTTCCGATTAATTCGATGACAAAGGCGTTTACCGGTGTTGCGATTGTACAGCTTGCTGAACAAGGTTATCTAAACATTGACGATGAAATTGGTAAGCACTTACCCGATTTACCAAAGGCTTGGCAGCAACTTAAAATTAACCAATTAATGGGTCACACCACAGGCTTGCCACCGATCCTAGCATCAAATTATGCCCTAGAAACCATTGTACCGAATGATGCGGAAGCCTCATGGCAAGCTGTGCAAAAGCAGCCTCTTCAATTTACACCTAACTCGCGTTTTAGTTATAACCAAACCGGCTATGTGATTTTGGGTAAAGTCATTGATAAATATGCACCTGAAGGGTTTCCTGCTTTTATCACCAAGATGCAGTTAGCACGTGCCAATATGCCGCAAACCGCGCAGGCAGGTTTTGATTATCTTGAACTTATGGTGCCAAATCAGGCTCGCCAATATATTCATTTAGGTGAGGGAAATTACAAAAACTTTTACGGTGAATTCCCTTATATGTTGAGAACCGCAGCGGGAATGAGTTCAACCGCAACGGAGCTGGCTAACTATGTTGTATCACTACAACAAGGCGAGCTGGTTAAAGAGTTAGATATGCTATGGACGCCAGTTAAGCTGAACAACGGGCGTACAGAAGCCTTTAACACCAAAGAAAACGGCTATGCAATGGGCTGGCAAGTGATTCAGCGTAAATATCACCCTGCAATCAGCGCAAGCGGTGGAAATGCGACTACAGTGATCACCTACCCTGAAGACAAGGTTTCGGTGATTGTGCTTACTAACCTGCTGGGTGGATTACCCATTGAGTTTGTTGATGATATTGCCGCTTACTATATTCCCAACTTTAACGACGCTAGTAAGCAAAAGGCTTATCAGCCAATGGCATACTTAAAGCAGCTTACAGATAAACATGGCTTTGCCGACTTCGCGACTACGTTTGCAAAAGCGCAGCAAGATACCGGTGTAATGTATGATTTAGAGATCTTGGTGGAGTGGGGCAATAAGCTTGTTGAAGATGGCCAAGTTAATAATGGTATCGAAATCTTTAAATTTGCGCTGACACAAAATAACGAGCAGCCATATTACCATAACAGCATCGCGCAAGCGTATGAGTTAAATAAGCAGTATGCACAAGCACTTGAGCATTATCAGCAGTTACTTGCGATAAACCCAAACAGTCAGTTCGCAAAAAATAAAGTAGCGGAAGTGAAGGAATATCTTTAACTCACCATAAGACTGTGACGGCAGCCTAAACAAATTGAAAGCCGCAAGTTCAATTACTTGCGGCTTTTTGGTATTTAATCTGAGGTTTGGATAAGGAATGAGCTAACTTATTGTTTTTAAAATTACATTAAATTACCTCCTTGTCTAGCCAGAAAGTTTTGGGGATAACTCCGCTCTCGCGTTCTGCTACCGCCTAGGTACCTACATCCTTGTAGGCAAGGCGAATTTACGCACCAATAGCTAGCTATTGGAAGTGAATTCAACGCAGTTAGCGCAAAAACTGGCTGCTAGAAAGGCACTGATTATCCGAAGCTCAGGTTATTTACTATTGGCAATAAATTGCTGTCTATACTTAACGAAGTATTAGAAGCTGCGGTATACTACGCAATCACCTATTTGAGCTATGTACTGCTATGGACATAACTAGTACAGGTCATTGATAGTAAACCTGATTGAGAAAGTCATACCATGAGCCAACAACCTACTCCACCCTTAGAGCCACAAACACCGAACCACTGCGTTGATGCCTTTCGCCGCTTTAGCGTTGCACCCATGCTGGATTGGACGGATCGCCATTGTAGAACCTTTCACCGCAAGCTGACTAAACATGCGGTGCTTTATACTGAAATGATCACTACAGGTGCGATTATTTTTGGCAAAGGGGACTATTTGGCGTTTGGTGCGCATGAGTTGCCGGTGGCGTTGCAATTGGGTGGTTCTGATCCTAAAGCGTTGGCTGAGTGTGCTAAGCGCGCTGAGGAATATGGCTACAGTGAGGTAAACCTGAATGTGGGCTGTCCGTCAGACCGTGTACAAAATGGTCGCTTTGGTGCATGTTTAATGGCTGAGCCTCAGCTCGTTGCTGATTGTGTGGCGGCGATGAAGGCAGAAGTGAATATTCCGGTAACGGTAAAAACGCGTATTGGTATTGATGAACAAGATTCTTATGAGTTTCTTACGGCGTTGATTGAAGCCTCGCAGGCGGTGGGCTGTGATGACTTTATCATTCATGCTCGTAAAGCGTGGCTGCAAGGTTTAAGCCCGAAGGAAAACCGTGAGGTTCCACCGCTTGATTATCCTCGTGTATATCAATTGAAAAAAGATTATCCCGATCTACATATTAGTATTAACGGTGGGGTAAAAACCCTTGAGGAATGTCAGCATCATTTGGCTCACCTTGACGGCGTAATGGTTGGCCGTGAAGCCTACAGCAATCCGTTTATGTTGTCGCAGGTTGATGAACTGCTCTATGGTGAAGCTGCGTTTACGCAAACTCGCCACCAGGTGGTAAGAAGCATGTATGACTATTTCGAAAGCGAAATGTCGAATGGCGCAAACTTTTGGCATATTGCGCGTCATATGTTGGGAATTTTTCAAAATCAGCCAGGTGCCCGTGGTTTCCGTCGTCACTTATCAGAAAACGGTCACAAAAAAGAGGCTGGCATTGAGGTGATGGAAAAGGCGCTGTCTTTTGTACCTGAAGCGTAAAATATATTGCTCCAATCCTGTGTGTGAAAAAGACGATTTTATCGTCTTTTTCACTATTTAATGTATCTCAATAAATCTATTTTTCTTTTCAAAAAACTTTAACTCAATGATTTAATTTTGTTTTTATTTTTGGCACGGCTCTTGGAATAGTCTAACTATATTATAAAAGGAGCCGAACAATGACCATCATCAACAGAATTGAAGATCTTATCAAAGCAGAACTTAACGCGTTACTAGACAAAGCAGAAGACCCACAAAAAATGGCAACTCAGTTAGTGCGTGATTTAGAAGAAGCGCTATCCGATTGTCGTGCAACGGCAGCTGAGCTTATTTGCCAACAAAAAGTAGCGCAGCGTCAAGCTGAGCAAGCAAATAAAGCTGCGGCAACGTGGCAAAGCAAAGCCGAACATGCTCTTGAAAAAGGTCGTGAAGATCTTGCCCGCTCAGCCCTTGAACAAAAGCAGCGAGAAACCGAAAAAGTACAAGAAGCACAGCAAAAAATTGATGACCTAACGCCTGCCCTTGAAAAGCTCAGCGCAGATGCGGACAAGTTGCAAAGCAAAATTCAGCAATTAAAGGCAAAAGAAAAGGCCATGTTGCGCCGCTTGGAAGCTGGTAAGGCAACGTTAACCATCAAACAAACGCTGAATAGTGACGATATGCACTCTGCAACGCGCAAGTTCGACGAGTTAGAACGTAAGGTGGCGCGCCTTGAAGCTGAAGTCGAATCCTATGACTTAGGGCAGCCTGATGTATGGCAGCGCTTTGAAGATGAGCAAAAGCAACAACAAATTGACGATGAATTAGCCCAACTGAAGCAAAAAATGGCGAGCTAGGCTCGCCCACTGCAACGAACTGAGCAATCAAAGCGAAAGGAGATAAAGATGAAAAATAGATATCAATCAACACTGTCTCAAATGAATAGTTCAAAGAAAATTGGTGGCGTATGTGCGCAACTAGCACAACGTTTTGATATGCCAATTTGGTTAACGCGTTTACTAACGGTATTGCTGTTTTTTAAGTTTCCAATGTTAGTGTTATTGGCGTATGGCGTCGCTTGGTTTGCAATGCCAAAAGCGCAATACGAAAACTAAGTAACGGCGACGAGGTAGGCACTATGAAAGTCGTGGCCGGTATATTATTAGCGCTGGTATTTTTATTGGCGCTATCTTGGGTGTCGCTGCCACTAATATGGTTAGACATCAGCGATCTGCAACTCGATATGGGATTTGACCTAGGTTGGTTTGGCTTTGAAATACTCACGTTGCTATTTGCAATTGTAGCGCTGGTGGTGCTAGGAGCACTCTTGAGCGCAGGTGTTTTAGGGTTGCTCCTTATTGTGTTCATTGGGCTAGTAATGACATTGCTATTTAATTCGCTGATAGTGCTATTTCCACTCATCTGTATTATTGCAATTGTGTGGTTAGTGGTAGACAAATCTGCTCAAGCAAAAGTTTGAGCAGTGGGTTTTTGTTGGCGATAGGAGATAAAAAACACGCTAATTTGGGATCTGTGATATAGTTATTTGCAGTTATAAATCCAAGGAAAGCCAACATGAAATCAAGTGTAATCAAAACCTTAATTTTTGCTTTATCAACTTTTATCGGCTTTAACGCTTCAGCTCATCAAGGGCATGAACATGGTGAACATCATCATGGTTCGGAGCAACTTTCTGTTCACAATGCAACCGTGCGTGCATTTTTACCGGCAGCGCCATCTACTGCGGGTTATCTCGTTATTGAAAACCCAACGCAGCAAAATAAAACGTTGATTAAGGCTTCGCTTGAAGGCGTTAAGCGTGTTGAAATTCACGAGCATGTTCATAAAGAAGACATGATGAAAATGCAACGTGTCGACGAGCTCGCTATTCCTGCGGGTAAATCAGTGACATTCCAGCCAGGTGGTTATCACTTAATGGTGTTTGAACCAGTAGAAACATTAAAAGTCGGTGAGAAGCGTAAGCTTACGCTATATTTTGCTGATGGCGATAGGATCTTCACCATGGCGGAAGTCGTCGCACTTGCAGACATGTTTGGTGGCAAAGAAAAATCAAACGCCGGACATCACTCTCATCACTAAAAACAGTGAGGTATTAAATGGGAAATCATACGGGAAAAATCATCTCTGGCATTATCGCTGTCATACTTCTGGGTTATGTTATAGCTGTGTATTGGAGTGTGGAACCAGAGCAATTTGACGTCGTCGCGGCAGCAAAAGCGGATGCGCAGACAAATGGCAATACATTAGTCACTGGATATGTAACGACACATACCTTGATTAAAGTGACGGATACGCTTTTAAATAAGCCAGGTGGTTACTTGTCGAATGACATGATGCCACCAAGCGTAATGATGGATAACATGCCTGCTTGGGAATACGGCGTGCTTGAGATGACACGAGATCTTACACTTTCGATGCGTAAAGATTTTAGTCGTTCACAATCTCAATCGACTGAACACCCAAGTTTAAAGCTAGCACAACCACAGTTTAATATCAGTTCAACAGCGTGGATGTGGCCAAGTGCTGAAGGTGAATATCAAAAAGGCAATGACTTACTGCGTCAGTATTTGACTCAAATTTCTGATAACAGTAACCGCGACAGCCAGTTTTATGCGCGTGCTGATAACTTGAGAGCTTGGCTAAAAGAAGCTGAAAAGCGCATGGGCAGCCTAAGTCAAAGATTAAGTGCAAGCGTAGGTCAAGACAGATTAAATACCGATTTAGCTGGAGATTCGGCAGCCGATCAAGCAACCATGACGCCAAGCCATAATATGGTGAAAACCTCTTGGTGGCTGATTGATGATGTATTTTATGAAGCCAGAGGCGCCACGTGGGCGTTACTACACTATATGAAAGCGGTAGAGCATGACTTTAGACCTGTGCTTGAAAAGAAAAATGCACTTGTCAGTCTACAGCAGATCATCAGAGAGTTAGAGGCGACTCAAGAGACGGTGTGGAGCCCTATGGTGTTAAACGGCAGTGGCTTTGGCTTGGTAGCGAACCATTCTCTGGTCATGGCAAATTATATTTCGCGAGCTAATGCGGCTCTCATCGAACTTAGTGAACTTTTAGCGCAAGGATAACATCATGAAAAAACACTTTTTAGCAGCGGCATTATCTCTCGCTTGCTTAGCACCTGTTGCACACGCAGACACGGTACTCGGGCTTTATGTCGGTGCAGAAGGGTGGGATACCGAAACCGAAGGTAGCTTTGCTGAAAAAGGCAATATGCAAACCTTTAACTTTGACGATGAAACTTTTACGAGTTTCTATGCTGCACTTGAGCACCCAGTACCGCTGGTACCAAATATCAAGTTACGCTATACCGAGCTTGAGCTAAATGGTCAAACGACGTTAACAGAGTCTTTTGACTTTGGTGGCCAAGTTTATACGGTAGGTACTGATGCGACAACAAACGCAGATCTAAACCACATCGACTACACATTGTATTACGAAGTGCTAGACAATGACTTGTTGACGTTAGACTTTGGTGTGAACTTTAAGCAGTTTGACGGTTCTATCATGGTAACTGGTACTGCAAATGGTCAAACTCGCACAGAAGAAGTTGAATTCTCAGGCTTTGTTCCTCTAGGTTATTTGCGCGGTGAAGTGGGTTTACCACTTACAGGGCTAAGTGTTTTTGCCGAAGGCAGCATGCTTGCAATTGATGACAGCAAAATCCAAGATTATCAAATTGGTATCGCTTATGAGTTTATCGACAATATGGCTGTTGATGTTGCGGTAAAAGTGGGTTACCGCTCTATGGTACTTGAGCTAGATGATATTGACGATATTTATACTGACTTAGATGTCTCAGGTCCATTTGCAGGGATCCAACTACACTTCTAAGATAGTGTAGTTTACTCCTTTAGCGGCTTGGTACGAGTGTTCGACCAAGCCGCTTTTGTTTGGTAAATAGAACAACTTCCTTATCTATCTTCCCACTCGAGAGAAAATTCGCTTTCAAAGGCCTTTTCTACAAGTTGCTTGTATTGTTTATTGATTGGGCTTTGGAGTAGTTTTTTTAGCTCGTCCCCGGTTTGCGTCAGCTTGTAATAGCTCAGTACCAAGTCATTGGATTTGGCCGTTAAGGTCATTTTTTTACGTAAATAAACCAGCTGCATTGACTGTCCTTTTTGTAGCGATGCGGACTCAATTTCTTGCCGGTAAAGGATATTAATATCCATCAGCGTAAGTATATTTGGGAAGTTCAGCCCAGCTTGACTTAAGTTGATGGATTCGGTGCTGCCTTTGCGTAGCAAATCAAAAATAGACGGCTTTTTATAGTAGCCATGAAGAATAAGGTAGCTGTCTTCTTTTTCTAAGTAGCCACACAATGGTGCACATCTTTGTAACGCGGTTGCTTCACGCTGGGTCATCATCTTTAGGGTTTGCAGACTTTTAATTGAAAAAGTGCCGGGTGTAATACTTTCACCCACTAATATCTTTGCCCACAACTTTTGCATAGAGTGATTGGCAATGTCTTCTGCAAGGGTGATGAAGTGCTCCAACCAATCGGGGTCGGGGCGACCTCGGGCGGTAACCTCGGGGCATAAAGTCAGTGCCATGCCCATAATGGCCTCAAGATTTTGCTGGCGCTGGATTTTGATTAATTGTTGGCGCTTTAGAGCACGTTTTAGCGTGCCGTGCTCAGTTCGCACCGTGTATTGGTTATCTTTATTTTTATCAGACTGATAACGGTCATTTTGAGTGACAAGCGGTGTGATCCGTTTCACCATAGGGTAGCCGAGCTTTTCTTCAATCGAAAGCGCTAAAGCTGACTTTACTTGTGCATTTTTGACTGCCATATCAAGCTCGTAGTTTATACAGTGTGTGCATATGGTTCACTGCAGAGTTAGTTAGTTGCTGTAAATACTGCTGCATAAAAAGTGCGATAAAACTGCCAATAAACGGCGTATTAGCTCTTCCTTCAATCGTGATGGTCAGTTTTTTATCGGCCTGAACGGTCAACAAATTAAGGCTGATTTTGGCTAAATGTTCATCGTCCAAATGTAATGACAGCTCTAAACTCTGTTCGTTGATTTTGGTGATGGTCATTTCTGCTTCTCCCCAAGGATGCACTAACACTGCTGAACCACCCACTCGTTGCTTTTTTGGCAAAATACGAAAGTGGATGTCTTCGGTTGCTTGCCAATTAAATAATGCTGGCCAATGGGGTAATACCAATGGAGAGAGTGTTGTGTTATTTGCAGAAATATCGGTGCTTTTTGCCACTTTATAATGGTGTGGCATCGCTAAACCAGCAATCACAATGATAAGTGCCAAAATCATCAGCATTCTAATAGGAGTAGATAAACGTTTGATACAGAATCCTCTTTGGTAAAAAGTATGCTAAATCATCTATTTTGTTCTATGCTCGACTATAATATTTCATGTATGTTAATCAAACAGAACTGTAATAGTAAAAATGTACCATATTTTGTAAGATGGTAAACACTGGAGTGAATCAGTGCCTATAATTAAAGAGTAGTGCGGATTTAAAGGGTAAAACATGGCACCTGAGCAAGAAGATTATTTGTTTGCAGAGCACGAAGAAGTTACTCAAGAAGAAGAAACGACAAGTGCTTTTTGGGATGTGTTAGTCGTTGATGATGACCCAGAGATCCATTCTGTTACTAAACTTGCGCTGTCTAATTTAGAGTTTTGGGGCAAAAAGCTCAGGTTTTTTCACGCCTATTCTGGCAAAGAAGCCATTGAGATTTTAAAAGAACAAAATAATATCAGTATCCTTTTACTCGATGTGGTGATGGAAACCGACGACGCAGGTCTTAATGTTGTGCGTCGAGTGCGCGAAGAGATCAAAAATATGGCAGTACGTATTATTATGCGTACAGGTCAACCGGGTTATGCACCGGAAGAAAAGATCATTCGTGAGTTCGACATTAACGATTATAAAATGAAGACAGAACTCACCCGCAGCAAACTGGTTACTTCTTTACTTACTGCTATCCGTTCTTATCAACAAATTTGTGAGCTCGAAGCGCAAAGCCACGCACTAGAGCAGATCCTTTCAGCTTCTCGCGCCATACTCGGCCATACCGATATGGGCTCCTTTGCAGCAGCGGTCGTTGCCCAATTGGCAAATATTTTAGATGCGTCAGGCGAAGGCTTAGTGAGTGGCTACCTAGATGATGATATGCATTTAAGGGTGTTTGGCGGTAGTGAGCAGTACCGTGAATTCTTTGGTCATGGTATAGAACAGCTTGATAATGGTCGTGTCATCATGCAAGTACAAAACTGTATTGATACCGAATCCCACCAATCTACCGCACATGACATTACCTTCTTACTTGAAAGCAAAAACAAAAAAGCAGCCATTTATTTAGAACTAGAGGCTGAGCCATCGGAAGCGCAATTGAAGTTTGCTGAGATATTCCTGACTAACGTTGGTGTTGGTCTTGATAATATTAAGCTATTCAACGAATTACGTGAGGTTGCTTACAAAGATAATCTCACCAAACTGCCTAATCGCGCTAATTTTATCGAGAAAATAGAGTCTTACTTTAACCAACAACAGTCGCTCGTTTTTATTCTTGTTGATATTGCTCAATTTTCTGACATCAATAACGGTTTAGGCCAAGAAGTTGGGAACTTGTTGTTATTAGGAGTTGCTGAGCGAATTAGTATTGAGTTTCCTGAGGCCCAGTTAATTTCACGTATAGGTGCGGATGTGTTTGGCTTTTTAATGCCAGAGTCGCAGTTTGATGAAGAGTCTTTTATTGATAACTTGTGCGTGCCCTACCATGTCGGGGAGCATTTGTTGACTATGCACTTTCATATTGGAGTGTGCCGTCAAGAAGACTTTCAACCGCAAGGAATAGAGACCTTAAAACTTGCGTATATTGCGCTTAACCAAGCAAAACAGTCGAGTATTCCACTGGATTGGTATACCCCAGATTTAGAAGAAAAAATGGCTTGGAAGCTGGGGTTAATAAGACAGCTCAGGCAAGATTTTGAGATGAAAAAACTCGAGGTCTGGTATCAGCCTCAGTTTTCTATTGCTGATCGCAAGGTGATTGGCTGTGAGGCTTTGTTGCGTTGGCCTTCTGGAAACGGGAATTATATTTCCCCTGCGATTTTTGTTCCGCTTGCAGAAAATGCAGGGCTTATTGTCGAAATTGGCCAATGGGTATTAGAACAAGCCTGTCAGTTGCAGGCAACGTTGCAGCAACAGGGATTCGGTGAGCTTAGCATTGCTGTTAACGTCTCTGTGCCGCAGTTTAAGGTGCCAAACTATGCACAGCAGGTTAAGGACACTATCTTGTCGTTTAATGTGGAGCCTAAGCATATTGAGCTTGAAGTGACAGAAAGTGTAGTCATGGATGAGGTAAACTCGGTGATCAATACACTCCAAGAGTTACAAGAATTTGGTGTTGAGGTGGCCATTGATGACTTTGGTACTGGATTTTCTTCTTTGAGTTATTTGCAAAAGCTTCCTTTAGCACGGCTTAAAATTGACCGTGCTTTTGTCAAAGACATCCCGCATGATGACAGCGGTGCAATTGCCGATCTTGTCATCTCTTTAGGTCAGCACCTTGGCCTAAAAACCATTGCGGAAGGTGTTGAGACAGAAGAGCAAATGACTGTGCTACAAAAGCTTGGCTGCGATGAGGTACAGGGATTTTTATTAGCAAAGCCAATGCCTGAGCAAGACTTACTTGAATTTTTAGAATCAAATTAGTCAATTGTGTTGTGAAAATCGGTGCAATTGCTTTTCTTTGTAATGTTGATTAGACTAAAGTTTGAACACTCCGTTCTTAAATGTACTTAGGTACTTTGTATTATCAATAATAAAGGATTTGCTATGAAAATCGCAGGAGTTTGTGTTGTCCTATTGGTGCTTCTGACGGGTTGTAATTCAACGACCGAGTCGGCAAAAAACAATAATGAGAGCACGATAGCTAAGAATCAAGATGATTTATACTGTAAGCAAGATATCATCACTGGTAGTAAGTTTACAAAACGAAGATGTCGTACTAAAGACCAGATCGAGCATGATCGACGTGCGGCGAAAGACATGCTTAACCGACAGCAGAGTACTGTTGGCGTTCAGGGCGGTCAGTAAATTTCGCTTTGTTAGGCTAGCACGAGCAGTCTAATTATTTGCTCTAATTGAGGAAACGGTTGCGAATTGCGCTGAAAACTCCTCTTTTAGAGCAATTACCTTTCTTTCTCTCAAATTTAAATTACGCTTTATCTTTCCTGACTATCTCCACTTATTTAACCTGAGGTTTGGATAAGGAATGAGCTAACTCATTGTTTTTAATAACACATTAAATTATCCCCTTATCTAGCCAGACAGTTTTAGGGATAACAAGGCGAATTTATGTACCAATAGCTGGCTATTGGAAGTGAATTCAACGCAGTTAGCGCTAAAACTGGCTGCTAGAAAGGCATTAATTATCCGAAGCTCAGGTTATTTAATTGTGATTACGATGTATGAACGTTAGTGGTGATAGATATTATTGTGTGCATGGTATCTCATGTTTTAATACCAAATAGTCTTAATACCCACTCGATGTGAGAGAAAAATCTGACGCTAACTGCGTTAAAAACTTCTTTTTTAGAACAACTAGGTGCCTTGCTGCTAGCTGGATGCGGAGCAAGCGACAAGACTTTCTAACCTCAAAAATAGCTCACCTTATTAAAAAGCTTTGATGTCAGATGAGTAGTTAATAGATATTTGCCCTCTAGGCATCATGATTAAGCAGTGGTGTGAGAGTGACGTTAAACTAAAAAAAGCCCCCGCAGCTTTAAACTTGCGGGGGCTCATAGTTACGACTAAATCTTGCGGGCTTTAGACTACAGTCTAAATGTGAAACCTGCGAAGATATAGCGACCCAAAGAATCATAGAAACCAGGGTAAGTGTTACCATTTGCTGGGCCTGCAGGACCATTTGGTACTAGTGGAGCAGTATTATCAAAGATATTATTTACACCACCGCGGAATTGCAGGTTATCCGAAGCATTCCATGTTACTGCAATATCAACGTAGTCACGCGCAGTCATTGGAACTGGTCCATCGATTACTTGACCGTCGTCATTTCGTGCGAATTCCTTCACTTCACTTACATAACGGTAGGTTGCTGTAACGTTTGCATCCCAAGGTGTTACCCAAGTTGTTGAGAAGTTTGACTTAAAGTCAGGAACTGGGTATTCACATACCGCTCTATCCCAACGACCAGCACAATCGTCAATATCACCACCTGGTAAGTTTTGCGTTGCAAACTTATCTAGCCATGTACCGATTAGCTTGAAGCGTAAAAGACCCATATCATCAGGTAGGTTATAACGGTAAGATGCATCAAAATCGATACCGCTTGTTTCTACGCTACCAATGTTGGTATCAATCGCAGTGATCGCATCCTGGCCTAGCCACAATGAGCCTGTTGGACCACGGTTAATAAGTCCACAGAACTCGTCGTTACCATTAATCGCACACTGATTGAAGATTGTTGCTTCAGGGATTTCTTGAATTGCGTCTTCAACAGTAATGTCGAAGTAGTCAATCGCAATGTCTAAACCTTCAATGGCTTCAGGAGATAATAGAATACCAAACGAGATAGTATCTGATTTCTCAGGCTCTAGGTCTGGGTTACCACCAGTGATACTATTGTATTGACCTGCTGGGTTGATTAGTGCGTTAGAACCATATTTAGATGGATCAAGACCTGTTCTGGCACACTGCTCAACAGTTAAAGTTGGATTCGCGCCACCACATGGATCTTCCCAGTTAAACAAACCTAAACCAGCAGATCTGAATAGGTCACGTACGTTACCTGCACGCACTGCGCGTTGGAAGCTTGTTCTCAAACCAAGTTGGTCATTAACGCGGATATCAAACGCACCTTTATAGGTGTTAGTTGTTTTATCCGTTGAATAATCAGAGTAGCGGTAAGCTAACTCTAAAGTAATATAATCAGCAAATTCAGAGTCTTCAACTAAAGGTACGTTGAATTCAGTAAAGAATTCATTGACGTCAAATTCACCACTTACGCCAAGAACTGGACCACCTTGACCTGCACCGTCACCCGACTGGAAGCCTTGATCCGGATTGAAGTCTAGCGACTCTTTTCTGTGCTCAAGACCAAATACCACGCCCACACCAGTGGAAGTCCCAGGTACTACAACACCGTACTCAGTAAGGTCACCAGTAACATAACCACTAATTTGTTTTGTTCTCGTGTCACCACGAGCAAATAGAGGCATAGTTAGATAGTCAATTTGCTCTTGAGTGATGTTCGCTGGATCGAAAATATTCCAAGGAATACAGGTTGGATCGCTACCATCTACAACTGACTTACATACCACGTTACCGTCATCATCTGTTGTTGCTTGTAATGAACGAATGATTCTGGTTGTAGACATGTCGTTTTGGTAAGTCTGAGCATATGATACGTTACCAAAGTTCATATACGCATCATAACTCCAGTTGTCATCGATTTCACCGCGAACACCTAGTACAAAACGAGTTGAGGTATGGCGAATATCGTCTTGACGAGGGCCACCTTCAACATTACGTTTACCGATGAAAGCACCCTTAACAACACCATCTGTTGCAACACCATCAGGTCCGCAAAGCGTATTTCTTTGTGAAGCTGAAAGTAGTGGGTTATCACAGCTAATATCAACTTGATTCAGGAATGAACCAGAAGGTGCGATCTGAGCCACTGTGCGGTTGTCCATGTAGTTAAACTCAGCATAAAACGTATGGCTGTCGTTAAAATCATAGTGACCTAGTAAACCAAATGTTTTACGTTTGTCTGGACGTTGGAAATAGTTTAGTGGGCCGTAGTTGTACACTGTGCCAGCTGTAGGAACGAGATCGGTACCAGATACTTTGTAGTCATAGGTATCGAAATCGGTAATACGGCCATCTGGAATTGTTCCTGAACCACCACAAATACGTGTACCTGTCGCGTTTATATTCATAGCACAGGCACTGTAGTCACGGTTATCCTGTGTCACCTCTTCGATATCACGCCAAGTCGCGTAACCTGTGATGTTAGCACGGCCATCTGCAGAGTTTGCACCAAAAGTCAGAGAGATATCATGGGTGTCGCCATCCCATTGACTTCCGTCAGGTACCGGGAAGCCTCTATCTTTTAGTGCTCGTTGCATGTCTTTGTGGTCGTTATCATGTTGATAAACACTACCTTGATACTCAACTTGGAAGCCTTCAAAGTCGTCTTTCATGATAAAGTTTACAACACCAGCAACAGCGTCTGAGCCGTATGTTGCTGACGAACCACCAGTTAACACATCGACACGATCAACTAAAGCTGCTGGGATTTGGTTAAGGTCAGCACCGATACCACCAGCAACAGGAGAACCAGAAGGCAAGCGACGTCCATTAACGAGTACCAATGTACGTTCTGTGCCTAAGTTACGAAGGTTTACTGTTGCGGTACCTGTAGCTCCATTTGCTTGGCCTGAAGTTTGGTCAGCAAAGATTGCAGGCATATCGTTGAGTAGATCTTCTACCCTAGTAATACCTGCAACTTTAATGTCTTCGGCCGTAACACTTGTTACAGGGCTCGCACCGGTCATGGCAGCTCGCTTGATACGAGTACCAGTAACCTCAATTCGTTCTACGCTATTAGTAGCGTTGGCATCTGTTTCTTCAGCGTGGGCGATACCTGATACGCCTGCAGTCAGCGTTGAACAAGCCAGTAGAGATAGCCTGATCGTTGCTGATAGGTTAGAAAGTTTCATCTTATTTCCTTATTTATTTATTTATTAGCAGAGTAGGAAAATGTTCCTGCAACATAGAACTTACAACGCATCTACTGAAAGTTCAATGGTTCGTTTGTAAAACCGTCAAATGTAATGGAGATATGAGCTTTTTTATAACGAAATTATACGGATGAAAGTTGAAACAAAACATTTCTAGATAAAAGTAAAACAAAGGAATGAGTAACTTGTTGCCAAAAAAAAAGGACACCGTGATGGTGTCCTTGACGATGAATACCTGTGGAGTTGCTTACTCTTCAGTGATAAATGCTTCACCGGATTGAATCCACTCTGCTGGTGGCAATCCTTTCAGGTGATAATCAAAGTATTCTTTCATACGAATTGAATAATCTAGCTGATTTGGCAGCTTTTTCAGATGGTGCGGTTCACCTTCGTATTGCAAGAAAATAGCGTCTTTATCATGTCTTCTTAAGGCTAAATAGTATTGAATTCCTTCTTGCCAAGGCACTGCGCCGTCGTTATCACCAAACATGATCAAAATTGGCGTGTTTACTTTATCTGCGTAAAACACTGGAGAGTTTTCTATATATAATTCAGGCGCTTCTGTTAGCGGTTTACCGATACGGCTTTGGCCTGTTTCGTACTGGAACTGTCTTGCAAGACCCGATTCTAAACGGATCCCACTGAACGCAGAGGTCATATTAGATACTGGCGCGCCAGACACAACCGCTTTAAACATATCTGTCTGTGTGATCATAAATGCACTTTGGTAACCAGCCCAAGAGTGGCCTTGTAAGCCAATTTTATCCGGATCCGCAACACCTGTATCAATCAGCGCTTGTGCTGCATTGATCATGGTTTGTGTTGAAGAGCGCCCTGGGTGGCCGATTTCAAAACGAATATCAGGCAAGAATATCGCATAACCGTTTGAGGTATACATTGGCAGGTTTGGTCTGTGATTTAACTCCATTTTCGGGAAGTCATACATGCGCTGACTCATATAGCGGTAGAAGTAAATCACCACTGGCACTTTATCACCGGCTTTATAATTAGCAGGTTTGATTAACACGCCTTGAAGATCTTCGCCATCGTAGCCTTTGTACTTCACAAGTTCAGGTTTTTGGCCCCAAGCAAATGTCTGCTGCTGTGGATTTAAATCTGTGAGTTTTGTCGGGTTATTAAAGCCGCTATCTGAGACCCAATAATCAGGAAATTCTTGATAAGACTGTCTTGTGAAAATATAAGTGTCCGCCTCTTTGGCTTTTCTCACTACACCGTATTTAGCTTCGCCAGACAAAACAGTTTGCAACTTATTATCTTGTAGGGAAAGCGTTGCAATATGCGTTTGTTTATTTTCAAGATTGTACGCACTTAACAGTAAGGTATCGTCTGGGTTAAAGCCTAGTTTGTCCTTATCTTTATACTCAATGCGGTATTGTGTTTGGGTCTTATAGCCGTCAGTTAGTCGAGTTGCTTTTGCCGTTTTGGTATCAAATGCCCAAATATCATATTTACTGTAGGCGTAGAGCGTCGAACCATCGAGCTGCCAACCAGCAAATCCAAACCCTTCGTTTGGTTCTGGTTTATCATGTTTATCATCAGCAAACAGTGCGTTTTTAACCGCTTTGCTGACCGGGGTAAGCTGCTGTGTGGATAGCGATTTCAACCAGACTTGTTCACCGTCGAAATAGGCCGCATGTTTACCGTCAGGTGCGACGGTAGGGCGATTTGAACTTTCTCTAACAATGAGTTGTTTATCACCACTGCTGATATCAACGCTGTAGTAGTCGCGATAAAAGCCTTTGTACATAATCTGCTTTAGGTAGGGAGTATCGTCGCTGCCCAGCACAAAATTTGCGTTTGTGCGCAGTGAAATAGCAGGCACTTGAAGGTTTTCAAGCTGTACTACACGCTCGCCATTAATATGATAAACCGCTTGATAATGTTGATCTCGACGGCTTTCATTCCATGTTTTTATTTCTCGAGTTTTGATTTCAGGATCGGCATTGTGCCAAACCTTTAAGCCTTTTTGCTGGCGAATGGTATCGTAATCAAAAAGTGAGCTTTCATCTGTGTATTTAAGCACTTTGGCTTTTTCTTCAAGCTGTGGACGATTTTCAAAAAACAGTCGTGAGCCATCTTCAGACCATTTGATTGATGCTGTCTTACCTGAAAACCAACCGCTTGGGTTGTGGATGTCGGTTATTTTATTGCTTGTTGGAGACCATAATTTGAGTTGGTAGTCGCGGCGGCGCTTGTCATCGTTGACATAATTACCTAAATAAAAAGCGACATGTTGAGAATTGGGTTGCCAAGCAATGTCTCCTAAAGTCACACCGGGCTCATCAATAAGACTTGTGATTTGATTGCTTGCTAAGTCAATAACGGCCACACGGTTTTTACTGCCGTATTCACTGCGCTGATTGACCAGTATCGCGTTACTATTTGGTGCTACTTTGTATGCTGCGATGTCGTCATAGCGAGTGCTCTCATTGTTAGAAAGATTCAGCACTACAAGCGTTAAGGTTTCGTCGCCTTTATCTGCACTGATTTTGAGTTCATTAGTTTGCTCGTCTGTATTCGCTTTTGCGTCTGATTTGTTGTCGCCTTTTTTTGCATCCTCACGATACACCAGCCATAGGCCATCATCTGAAAGTTGATAATCTTTAACCGAGCTAAAGGTTTGCTGGGCCTTAGTTGTGGTATTCACCAACACTAAGTTGTTTTTTAGTGTTTTTTTCTTCTTTTTATCTGCCGTTTCTTTTTCAAGTAGGGTAGGGCGCTGGGTAAAGCCAACCCATTGACCGCCTTTATTGATAACTGGATTCGTGCCACGGGGAACCGATGCAATCAGTGCTTTATTATTGAGAGAATACACTTGGCCTTCGCTGTCACCACGGTAAGGCTTGGCACTTAGGCCGAGGAATGTGCCTTGTTCGGAGATCACCGTACCCTGAGGGTAACGAAAATCAAAAACATCTTTAAATTCAAGGCTGGGTTTAGCTGCTAAGCTGCTTACACTAAAAAGTGCTGCGCTTAAGAGAGAGAGTTTTAGAGTCATATTTAGAGCATTTTAGTATGTATTTATGATGTTTTTATCACTTTTAACGGTGAAACTAAAATGCTCTGCGGTGTGCGGATGTATTTAAGCGGCTAGCCGCAGGTGCTTAAAGCCAGATTTTCTCAAGCTCAACCCACTGTTTATCGAATTGCGCGGTTGGTTTTGCTTTAAAGTCACTTCTGACAAACTGATTCATCTTACCCTCAACAAAAGCTAAGAATAGGTTAGCTAGTACACTTTCTTCGCTCGTGAATGCCTTACCTTCTCGTAGTTTACGCTCTCTTAATACTTGTTTGAATTGTGTCTCAAGCTTTTCAAATAAGCTTTGTACTCGTTCACGTAAGCGTTCTTGCTCACCTTGTAGTGCATCACCCGTTAAAATACGTGTGATCCCAGGGTTTTTCTCTGCAAAGGCTAGGAGTAGAGTAAGAATGTTGTAGATCCGGTTACGGGTTTCTTTTTCGTTTTCTAGGATTAAATTAATGCGTGACAGTAACGTATCTTCGATGAACTCAATAAGCCCCTCAAACATTCTCGCTTTACTTGGAAAGTGGCGATAAAGCGCAGCTTCTGAAACCCCGACTTCAGCAGCGAGTTTAGCTGTGGTAATACGCTGTCCCGGGCTGGTTTCCAGCATTTGTGCGAGTGATTGAAGAATTTGCTCTTTGCGATTACTACGTTTTGTCGCTGGCATGAAATTTCCCTTATTTTTCTAATTGTTATATTGTTTTTGCCGGGTTTATTAAGCACAGAGAGTGATGCGCAGAAGTGCAAACCCCGACTCGTTTACACGTTATCGGGGTATCATGTTAATGTTTTATTCAGTTTCTTTCCAGTCTTTTACATGAAGGTTATTTTATCTTTTCGGCAATAGCTTGCATGACAGTAAGTGCTAACTCTTTTTTGCTAGAGTGAGGGAGTTCAAGTCGGTCTTTTTTCCAATATAGGGTCAATGTGTTGTTATCAGAATTAAAACCACCTGTGCTATCCGACACATCATTCGCACAGATCATATCCAACCCTTTATTGACCAATTTTCCTTGCGCATATTCGGCGACATTCTGTGTCTCAGCGGCAAAGCCAACGGTATAAGGACGAGACTGTTTTAGTGCTGCGACAGTGGCGATAATATCGGGGTTTTTGACCAGTGTAAGTGTGATTTCATCGCCTTGCTTTTTAATTTTTTGCTCGGCAACGGTGGCTGCACGGTAATCAGCGACCGCCGCGCAGCCGATAAAGATATCCGATTGTACGGCATACTCGAGTGCGGCTTGTTGCATCTGCTCAGCACTTTCTACATCAATTCGAGTAATTCCAGTGGGGGTATTCAGTGAAACCGGCCCTGCTATCAGATTTACGCTTGCACCCAAAGCCTTTGCCGCCTCAGCAAGGCTAAAGCCCATTTTTCCTGAACTGTGATTGGTAATAAACCGCACCGGATCTAATGCTTCGCGCGTCGGTCCTGCAGTGATAGTTACCGTTTTTCCTGCTAATACTTGCTCAGTAGGGCGAAGTGCAGCTAAACACAGTTGCACCAACTCATGGGGTTCAAGCATGCGTCCTGCGCCTACATCTCCGCAGGCTTGCTCGCCTTTACCGGGTCCCCAGATTTGGACATGGCGTGAAGCTAAGGTATTGAGGTTTGCTTGAGTCGATAGGTGCGCATACATCTGTTGATTCATTGCCGGCGCTATGGCAACAGGCGCGGGCGTCGCGAGCAGTAATGTGGTCAGTAAATCATCCGCAATACCCGCCGCCATTTTGGCGAGGATATTCGAGGTCGCTGGAGCAACCAGCACTAGGTCTGCCCATTTTGCAAATTCGATATGGCCCATTGATGCTTCTGCTTGTGGGTCAAGCAAAGAGTCAGAAACGATTTCACCAGAGACCGCCTGCATTGTCAGTGGCGTGATAAAGTGCTTAGCAGACTCAGTCATCACCACTTTGACATCTATTTGCTGTTCTTTTAGGCGGCGAACGAGTTCTGCGCATTTGTAAGCAGCGATACCACCGCTGATCCCAAGTAAGAGGCGTTTATTTCTTTGCATGTTTGTTTTATACGATCACAGTATCAATAAACTAAAGATATCACAGTCGGTGATAATTTTTGAATTCTCACTTTTTGGTAGCTACACTTTGGATGCCATGGAGGCAAACACATAAAAGGAAAAATTATGCAAATATCAGCCTTACCCAAATCCGCACGACCAAGAGAAAAGTTAATTGAGCAAGGCCCTGAGGCGTTATCCAATGCCGAATTATTGGCTATCTTTTTACGCACTGGGATCAAAGGGTTCAATGCCATAGAGCTTGCCGAATCCTTGTTACAAGAACAACAAACGTTACAGCGTTTATTCAATGCCTCGTTAGAAGAGTTTTCAGCGTTAAAAGGCTTAGGCGTTGCCAAATACACGCAGTTACAGGCCGTTTTGGAGCTAAGTCGGCGTTATCTAAAAGAAGAGTGCTTAAGAGAAACGGTATTTCAAAACCCGACAGCGGTACGTGACTATTTGAGTGCTCAACTACGGGGGCTTGGGCATGAAGTGTTTATGGTGCTGTATCTAGACAACCAAAATCGCCTGATAAAAGATGAAGTGTTGTTTCACGGTACAATTAACGCGGCTTCGGTTTATCCAAGAGAAGTAGTAAAGGCGGCACTAAAATACCACTGTGCAGCCGTGATTTTTGCCCATAACCACCCATCGGGTGTGGCAGAGCCCAGCGAAGCGGATAAACTCATCACGAAAAAATTGCAGCAAGGTTTGGCACTGGTTGATATTAATGTACTTGACCATTTAATCGTCGCCGGAAGTCATTGTATTTCGTTTGCCGAACGAGGACTGATTTAAGCTGAGTTGCTGTTTTATCGGGTGGGTTTCGCTTTCTCAAGCTGTCCTTTTGAACTGAGCAAAATAGAATGGAGCTTGATCACTCAGCTTTTACTCGAAGTGTGAGGTAGCTGGTGGAGTGTTGCTGCCCAAATATACGTATAAGCACGAAAATTAAACAGTGAAAATTACGATGTAGAAAGGGCCAAAAAAGAAATTTGCTCGTTAAATCAGCATATTTGTATAAATTTTATAAATTAGTTCAATTTAAATGCAGTTTTTACTTTCCTAGTGGGCTTCGGATCATTATAATTGGCCGCTATCAAATTTACCCATGAGCTGATTTCAGTAGGATCAGATCCTTGATCTCTGCCTGTAGATACTGTATAAAGAGCGCCCTTTGATTTTACCTAGGGCACGCAGTTAAAAGGCCTTTAAGGGAAAATTAAGCTCGAGCGAAGTTATTGGAGATACATAGACATGTCTAAAGTCTGTCAAGTTACAGGTAAGCGCCCAGTGGTTGGTAACCACCGTTCGCACGCGCGCAACGCTACTAAGCGTCGCTTCCTACCTAACCTACAAACACACCGTTTTTGGGTTGAAAGCGAAAAGCGTTTCGTTTCTCTACGCACTACTACTAAAGGTATGCGTATTATCGATAAAAAAGGCATCGACGCGGTATTAGTAGATATCCGTGCTCGCGGCGAAAAAGTTTAAGGAGCTGAATCATGCGTGATAAGATCCGTTTAGTTTCAACTGCTGGTACTGGTTATTTCTACACTACCGACAAGAACAAGCGTAACATGCCTGAAAAAATGGAGATCAAAAAGTTCGACCCTAAGGTTCGTAAACACGTGATCTTCAAAGAAGCGAAAATCAAGTAATTCGTTTCAAGAATCAATAAAAACCCAGCCTCGGCTGGGTTTTTTGTTTTTGTACTTTAATTTTTTACGGTTAATTGCCAAAGCTCACCACTTGATTGCTTCAGCTCACTGAAAACCACATCGCCATTTTGCAATATATCAAACTGTCCAATAAATCGTTGTGGCGGGGTGAAATACAGCTTTTCTTGTTTAGTCTTCAGGTCAAATCGCCAGATACTTTTGTCTTTTTCATAGTAAAGCGCATTATCTCTGAGCCGCCAATTCAGCCAATTTCTCACCGGCACATCCGTCACAACTACAGACTCTAGCCCGTCTTCCAGTTGCCAAATTCCGGGCTGTGTAAACTTGGTAAAATACAACACATTATTAAGCTTGTAGCCGCTGTAGCCACCTTGTGTTGTAAGTTGCTGATGTTGGTTTGTTATTAGATTTAGAGACCATAACTGCCAACTACCAGAGCGTTCACTGCTGTAAATGATTTCATTGTTATCTTGGCTGTAATTGGCAACGTAAGGCTTAAGCTCAGAGCCTATAAGTTGTATTGTTTTTTGGCTGTTGATAGCAAACTGGTAAATGGCGTCTTGATATTCAAAAAGTATTTTAGAAGCGTCATTGTTGAGTTGATAACGTTGAAAGTTAAAAATGTGAGGCAAGTCAACTTGAGTGTGTTGTTGTGTTTCAGTGTCCATAGACCATAAAGCGGAATGCGCGCCGTGATCCGAAATATACCAAACTCGCGGCATTTGATTTGCGCGAGGTAAGCGATTCAATGCCTGATTATCAACAAGTGGTACAAAGGTTTGCTCCGATACGTCGAAAAGGTGAATTAGGCTAGTTAACTTATATTGGTTAAAGAGCAGGGTTTCATTGCTATCTTGTAATACTAAGCTTTCGATTGGTGCAGTGAGCTTGTGAAGCAATTCTGCTTTGCTCGATTTTATATCGGCGCGATAAATGCTGCTGCCTGCGCTAAAGTAAATAGATTGCCCGCTAGCAGACCAAGTTAGTGCCGTGAGATTATAAGGTAACTTAACGGTGCTCTTTACTGACATGCTTGGGTAATCGTACACCGTCAGTTCGTGTTTATCTTCTCCAAGGTAGCGTGCGGCGGCGAGCTGGTCTTTAGTTGTGGATAAACTAAATAGATGATCGCCTCTGAGGTTTCCTGAGGTTGGAGGAAGCGTTAGCTGGATATGTTGTTTTGTATTCAAGTCGAAACGGTAAAGGCCGTATCCACTATGTATATTTGTGCGTTTTCGATAAATGATGTCGTGCGGATTTGCGCCCCATATTAGTTTAATGTTTTCGATAGGCTGGCAAGGAAATAGCGTCATGTGCTGTACCTGCGTGATATCAAACTGTTTTACGGTACAGCCATTATCATCGTCGATATAGGCAATGTGTTTGGCGTCTGAGCTTAAGGCTTGTGCGCTGATGTTGCCAGAAAACAGCTTTCTATGTTGCTTGCTGTGATTGAGCCATAGCTCCGATTGCTGAGTGTTCGTAGGATGCAGGTAGCTAAAGCTTTTATATTGAGGTGCGCTACTTAACTGCAGCTCGATACCGCTCTGGCTCGTTAATTTTTGGGGCGCGAGAGGTTTGTTATTTTGCGCAGGCTGCATGAGCTGATAGGCAACAAATGCACATACGCTGGTAATAAGTAGTGAAGCACCTAAAAGTGGCACGATCCGGGAGCTGGTCTTATTTATTGTTGCCGGAGTATGACTTGTGACTGCTGGAATCAGTCGGTATCCAAGGGTAGGGATAGTCTCTATATACTCAGTTTTACCATCTAATTTATTCATATACTGGCGCAACGTCGACACGGCTTTATTGATTGCGCTTTCTGTGACTACGCGACCTTGCCACACTTCTGCAATGAGCTTATCGCGCGAAACAACATTACCATTTGCTGCAATTAAGGTTTGTAGCAATAAGTAAGGCTTAGGCTCAAGTCTGATGGAGTCTGTGCTACTCGTCAGCGTTCGATTAACCGTATCAAACCGAATGGCTGCAATCTCATAGCGCATTTATTATTCCTTTGATTATATTGTTTATATTTATTGGTAAGGAATTCCTCACAACGATTTCATGTAAATTCGTCGCGCCCTTTTTCAAAGTGTTTAGAGTACATGAAAACAATAAAATAGGAATGGCCAACATGACAAGTCGAATGTTTTTAAAACAGGCGTTAGGTTTAACACTCGCAGCTTTAGTCGCGGGTTGTGGCAGCAGTAGCGACAGCAAAAAGGCGTTAAGCAATGACGATGGAGTGTTAAAACCCGTAAACGGTTTTGAGGTTCATCAACTCAATGAACGTTACTATTATATGAAGCCGATTGAAAAGCCACATAAAGCGTACAAGTTGATGTTGGCCTTTCATGGTTCTGGAGGGACTGCTTACGGTATGGCAGGTTTAACCAAGCTACATGAGCAAAGCGATGATTATATTGTTGTTTATCCCAAATCAAAAAACGAAGAATGGAATGAAGGCTGTGGTTGTAACAAGGCACATCGTTTAGGTGTAGATGACTTAGGCTTTGTTGATAAGATGATTGCAGAAATAAAAGCCAAATATGATGTCATTGACGGTGAAATTTACGCGACTGGCTTTTCTCAAGGCGGGTTATTTGTACAAAACCTATTATGTAACCGTTCGGAGACGTTTAATGCGATAGTAACGGTTGCCGCACCTATGTCCTACCAATTAGGTGATAGCTGTAATTTTTCGACACCTACAAACTACCGAATTATGCACGGTAAAGCAGACTCAGTATTGCCTTATAATGGCAAAAGTCACGCAAATTTTGGGCTACTCTCGTCACCTCAAGCGATTAAAATTATTGCTAATCTAAACTATGAGGCTGCTTTATCTGTTGATGAAGAAATAGCGGAAGGCGTGACGTTAACTCACTATCCTAATCGCAATATTCAAACGCAGCTAATTAGTGTAGGCGGGGCTCATCATAGCTGGAATTTACCACCTGTCCAAACCACCGAATCGATAATGACATTTTTTGAATCGACAAGTCGTTATGCACTGCCCCAAGGTTCTGATCTTATCGCAGTAAACAACGATTATTACCATGTTCGACAATTAAAACAGCACGCTGATAAACCAACTGTGGTCATGCTCTCGGGCGCGAATATGCATTTTCATAGTGACAGTGCTTGGTTCGCGTTACTACAGCCTTACTTGGCAGAGAGTTTTAATGTTTACGTCATTGATAGGCTAGGGCAGGGATTAAGTAGTGTTGATGACGCGCCTTCCATGAATAAATTTGCACACGACCTCCCTGTACTATTTGAAAAGCTCAATCTCAATGATGTGCATTTGTTGAGTTACGCAAATAGTAACTCGGTGCCGCTAATTGCGATGCAAAAATCACAGGAGTTTCAACAAAAGATAGCAAGCATGTTGTGGTTAGACCCTGATATTTTACTGCCACATTCTATTGCTCAGTATCAAGGTTACCCAGTTGATGTTTATCGTCAATACGGACAAGATTTGATTGATCATGTTGCTGCAGGTAATTGGCAAGAAAAAATGGATGGAAAAATAGCTGAAGAACAGGCGCATATTGAAACACTACTTGAAGGAAGCGAGTTTTCAGCTTATATGGATTGGCAATATTTTAATCTTATTATGCAAACCCGCCATAGTGTTGAAGCTCAACTTACTCGGGTGCGCGAGATGATGAATTACCACGATGACTTAGAGCTGGTAAAAAATTGGCAGCCAGACAGCAGCATTCCAATTTCAGTGATAGACAGTGAGTTTGAAAAACTAGATATCGCCAATGCAGACTCTGAAGAAGCGAAAGCCAATCTCATTAAATGGGAGGCAGAGGGGAGAAAATGGTCGCAAGAAGTTGCTGAAACCAGTGGTGGGCAGTATTTACCAATATCATCAACTGAGCATCTGATCCCATTTACCCATCCTGAGCTTATCAAGCAGGCATTGACTGAGCTTGCGAACCAATGACGTCTATCCAATTTGCTCGATGAACGCTTGAAGCGTTGAGTTAACATATAAAAAACGCGAGCTTTTCTGCCGCTCGCGTTTTATTTTTAATAGATAATTTGATATTTAAATCAGTCTGTTACCTCATAGCATTTGTTTACTATGTACATCCAAATCTGGAACTCTCTGGAAACCTTCGCGTCATCTAGTCTAGAAGACTTTTCCAGAAAAAGAGGCTATATTTTTCTGGGTTAATGAACCCTATCTCTACAAAAGTTTAAAGTAAAAATAAGCCATTATAGGGTAAATATCTTCTTTTACTTATTAAACTAAAAAGTCGTTAAAAACTTCATTGTAAATGTACCCATGAGAGTTGTAATTTTCAGCAATTGTTTTACCTCCAAAATTAAAATTCGCTCTGACATCATAAGTGCCATTTGATAATACACTTAGATCGTCAAAAGACATACCTTCTACAAAATCTGGATGTTGTTTCAAGTGTAGATTCAAAAGATTTAATAGTTGTTCTGTGGTAAGTTGATAATTGTTCAAAATATTTCCTTATGGTTGTTGAGTTAACGGGATGCATCACAGCTTAATTTAGAACACAGACTTGAATTAATCGAGAACCAGTTGGCGTATTATGTGAACTTATTAATCATAAAGTTATGTCTTAATGTCTGCTCAAGCTCATGGCGTGAGGCAGAATAGCAGCCTCTAATACTTACGTCATAGTTCGATTGACTCGGAAACTTCCAGTGCATTATCCACTTCAACCCCAAGATACCTAACAGTGCTTTGATGTCCCAGAAGTAACTGTACTACTCTCAAGTTCTTGGTTTTCTGATAAGTTAAATAGGCTTTAGTTCTTCTCATTGAGTGCAAGGGATATTCAATTCAACCACGAAAAACCCTACTGTACTGACTAGTAGAGATGTGCTCTGAAACATGAATTCTTGATTTAAAGAAAAAGTTATTAGGCTTTAACTTTGCTTCAGTAATCCATTCTTGAATAGACTTTCTAGTGCTTTTGGTACTCTTGAACTGCACAGGCGTATTTGTCTTCTGTTGCACTATATGTGCTCAGGATATTACATTTATACCGTAGGCAACATCAGAAACTTTGAGTTAAACTAGATCACAACCGCGTACGCGTAACTTACTATCTAAATAAAGCCAAATTAAAAAGCGCTAATTCTCTGGTCTTTCCTTGTAATTCAAGACGAACTCTAATCCCCCAAATATATGAGAAACATTAAGTGACTTACGTTGACCGATTAGTTTGTCCTTATTCCAAGATGTGTGATTTCGTGTGTGCGTAGTATACTTCTATTAGTTTAGGAACTGTAAGTATGGCAATCAGAAACGGGTGAACTGTGAATATTGCTACTTGTGTCTAAGATGCACGACGTAAGGTCTGGTCACATGATACCTTCGACTGTAAATACTGGAAATTATCGGAAAGACCGAACTAAGAAATTGTCAGGCTACACAACCCTGTCGAAGACTACGTACCAAAGGGGTAATATATGAAGAAAGTATTGAGCTGGATCTACATTGTGCTAATTGGTTCTATTGTCTCCATCGCCGAGCCCACATGGGCGAAAAGTCTAACAGGGCCTCAAAAGAACGCCGTTAGGTCTGCGAAGCAGTATCTCAGCTTTTCGGGCTTCTCACGGAAGGGGCTTATCCACCAACTATCATCGGATGCTGGTGATGGTTATAAAATTGATGATGCTACTATAGCTGTAGATAGCCTAGACATTGATTGGAACAAGCAGGCGGTGAGGTCTGCAAAACATTACCTCAGCTTTTCTGGCTTCTCACGGAAGGGGCTTATCCGCCAACTCTCTTCGGATGCTGGAGATGGTTACAAAGTTGCTGATGCTACTGTAGCTGTGGATAGCCTAGACATTGATTGGAACAAGCAAGCGGTGAGATCTGCCATGGATTACCTCAGCTTTTCAGGCTTCTCATGCGCGGGTCTGATTGAACAGCTTTCTTCTAGCGCTGGAGATGCTTACACAAAAGCTCAAGCAGCTTTTGGGGCACAGCAAACAGATGCTTGCCAATAGGTTAAAATGTACCCTAAAAAGGTAAATTTGGGAAGTGCGCCGCACAGTTGAGTTTGATGTTATTAAGGTCCACTCATGACTGTCAACGCTGGAGGTCGGGTTGTTTCTAAGTAAATTTAAGTCACTCACTTTGTCCACAAGCACAACTATGTGATTCAACAAAAAGTAATCGCTCCCTCTTCCAACAACTCTAGCTCAAAGTATATCTCTGCATTAACTTGTACTTTATCCTCATTTTTATCCTCGAGAGAAATGAACAAAGGGGAGTTATTGTTAGAGCAGAGGTTCTTGGTGATTGATATCTTGGTTTTAGTGCAGTCGATTAGTACCTGGGTATGCTCAGAACGAATGGCTAGTACACTTTTATAGCTTGAGCTTTTCCAGTACATAGAGCCTGAGCGCTTAAACCTGAGTTTCTGCAAGGTTTTTAAAGGGGCGAAATATAATGCATGGTCTTGTTCTTGAAGTTCAAATGCGCACTGCTCCGCGCTATCAATACATTTATTATAAAGTTGGCTTAAGAAATTGCGTTCCATTTGTCTTATCATACTAGAAATATCAGAATTGCTGCTTTTTTCTGTGATGAGTTCAGATCTTGGGACTTTATACTTCAGTAACTTGCATTTGTTTCTGTTAACGGTGTTAACATAACTAACGTCCATTACATCTTTTAATTCAAACGTTGTAGCCCAGTTATTTTCCAACAACTTCTGTGCTGATTGCCAATTTATTTCGTTTATTTTTTGAGTTTTTATGAGCTTTACTTTTCGATCATTTAAAGCCTCAATAGAGTGTCTAAGGTTTTTACATGCTTTCGTGACAACTGCATTCCACTGTCTTACATTTCTAACGTACCGTTCTTGCTCCAACAGTGACTCGATAATACTCATTTGAGTTTGGATATCATCGAAGCCACCAGAGGTATAGATTAGGCTAGGTTCCTCACCTTGCTCAGCGAAAAAGCATAGTTGAAACAAAAATGCTCTGAAGACATAAACTTTGATTGCATGCCTTTCATGAAACCTCCAGTAGCGCTCTATTTGTTGGTGGTCATAGTAAATAAGGTCAGCTAATTCTTTTGTACTGTGGGCCAAAAGCGTCTCGCCTAGGTGGTGTGCATTGGCTTCTTTTGGTTGCTTCCAATAAAGGCATTCGTAAAATTCAACCCATCTCTCATAATAAGCTAGTCTGGCCGAAATGCTCCAACCCATGCGTTTTACTAATTTTAGATGAATACATTCAAAAATTTCATCAAGTTTTATCACGGATAAAGCGCACTTTAGTGAGTGTTTACTCAGAGGCTTAGAGGAAATGCCATTTCTATACTGTTCAAATGCTTCGCCATTATATAAAGACTCAATTTTTTCAACTAATTTATCTATATTTTCGACACAGAACGTTATCTTATTAAAATCACTCCAGTAATCTGCCAGCCACTCTGTTTCCTGAGCACCTAGATAGTAGGAAATGAATTGCTGTTCTTGTCCATGGCTGGCTGCTCTCGAGATGTTTTTTACAAATTTTATTGCTGTATTTGGCTGATGTTTTGCGATTATATCAAATACATCTACAGCTAAGTTATGGAGATAGCTTAAACCTTCTAGGCTACTTTTAATATTTTTAAGCTCTATATTATCTGGGGCGTAGAATATTCCATCAAACCATTCACATTCTAAAATAAGATCTATACCCTTATTTAACTGATAGTCTTGCCATCGAGCTAACTCATAAATATCTTGAACCAAACTTATTTTGGAATTACTCTGCTCTAAGAATGACTCAGCTATGATTGAACTTCTCATTGGATGATAAACAATGTTATACATGAGGCTTGCAATTAAACGCTGTGTTTGGAAAGACATTGGAATATCTTCATTTTTTCTTGCGTGTTTTACTAATCTTAAGAGTGTATTCCAGTAACTTTTTACTACAACTAAACCTGTTTCAGAAAGCTTATGTTTTTTTTCAGAGTCATGACTAAAGTAGCGTAAGTGAATAGCTTTATGAAATTGATTTAGGGTTTCTTCAAATTCAAAACTCCAGCTTCGTTTTTCAATGTTATATATCAGTAATTCTAGCCCAGCATTGATGCTATCTATATCAGCTGAAGGTTGTTTTTGAATCGGCGCTTCTGTTATGAGGCTTTCGAGGCATTTGGTTAACCAAGGGAAACGGCGGTTTAAATGCGCTAACTGAGATTTGGAAAACTTTATAAAAAGGTTAGTCTTCGAGTTTTTCTTAACATCTAGTTGTAAGTAGTCTTGAATCTGTAGGCTCGATTTGACAGTTATTTTTTTAAAAAGTCGCCAGTAGAAATAAAATGTGCATAAAATTAGTACAGCGAATAGCATTGGTAAGCTGAACTTTAGAATATCTAGATGCGTGGCGCTGAGTGATAAAAAAGAGTGCTTGCTAGATGCGAAAGTTAAGTAATATAAGCTTAAAACCATGTATAGAAAAGATAGACTTAGTATAGATTTTGGATTTACATATTTCCCTCTTGTCAATCGAGTGGATAGTAAAGCATTGTCATGTTTATCTGAATATTGGGCTGAAAACTGAATTGAAAGTGGGATACCAATAGCTACAAAGCCAGCAATTATTGTATAAGTATGGCCAATTATAGAATGAAATTCAGATGCAAACCGTATTAAGTACAACAAGTCAAAGCCTTAGTCATGAAATATCCCTTTGATTTTTCATATTATCAAATTCGAAGTTATTTCATCTAGGTTTATTTCTTCAACAAATCTAGTTCACACTCTAAATCAGGAATTCTTTTAAGAAACTGATGGCTCGATAGTGCAAGAGCGTTGTGAGTAGCTGCCATTAGTGACATCTGTTCTTTGAAGTTAGCTACTTCATCGCGGTATTTTCCTAGCTTTCCACGGATCAGTCTTGTATACAAATCGATTGTTTAAAAGTGACGTGCGCACAATCATATCGCATTATTTCAGTATTACAGGTACTAGTAGTCTCGATACTAGATAGATTAGGTTGTGTCATATTGATTTCTAATCTTTGCTAATCCTATTGATATCGTGTCTTTTAGAAAGTGTTGGATGGCGCTGCTTCGCATCCTATCTAACCTACTGAGTGAATGCCTGAACTCATGTAAGATAGAGAATAAAAAACGCGAGCTTGGGTGCGACTCGCGTTTTTTATTTTTAAAACCTAATGAATTAAATCAGTCTATTACCTCATAGTAACAAACTCCTCGGAGCCGGTTGGGTGTATCGCGACTACCGAGTCAAAGTCTGCTTTGGTTGCGCCCATCTTCATTGCGACGGCGAAGCCTTGGATCATCTCATCTACTGCAAAGCCGATGCCGTGTAGGCCCACTACGGTTTCTTCTGGGCCTGCGCATACAAGTTTCATACGACATGGTTGGCGGTGCTGAGTGACCGCGGTGTACATTGCAGCAAAGGTAGAGGTATAGACCTTGATGTTGTCTTTACCGTACTTTTCTTCCGCTTCCGGCTCTGTTAGACCAATGGTGCCAATTGGTGGGTGGCTAAAGACGACGGTAGGGACTAAGTCGTAATCCATTTTTGCGTTTGGCAATTCCGGATTGAATAGGCGCTCGGCTAGCATTCGACCTGCTTTCACGGCAACAGGAGTAAGCTCTATGCCACCATCCATAATATCACCGAGCGCGTAGATACCTTTGGCTGTGGTGTTTTGCCACTCGTCGACTTTAATATGGCCGCTAGGCGTGGTTTCTACATCTGTCGCAGCGAGGTTGATAAGATCTGTCATAGGTTCACGGCCAATTGCCCAGATCAGTTTGTCTACGGTGTACGACTCGCCATTTTCAAGATGTAAGGTGACTGAGCCATCCTCTTCTTTGGTCACTGACTGTGGTACTGCGTGAGTGTGCAGCGTTGGGCCTTCTTTTTCCATTACCTCAGTTAAGGTTTCAACCAAGATAGGATCAAAATTACGAAGTGGAGCGTGCTTACGAACAAATAGGTGGGTTTCTGTGCCCAAGCTGTGCAATACACCCGCAAGTTCTACCGCGATATAACCCGCGCCTACAACCGCTACGCGGCGAGGTTGTTCTTTAAGCTCAAAGAAACCGTTTGAATCGATACCATGCTCAGCGCCTGGAATATTAGGGATCGTTGGGCGACCACCTACGGTAATATTGATATGATCGGCAGTGTAGTGCTCGCCGTTGACCTCAATGGTGTTGTTATCAACAAACTTAGCAAAGCCGTTGATCACGGTGACGCCATTTTTTGCTAGGTAGCCGTTGTAACCTTGGTGAATACGGCCAATGTAGGCTTCGCGGCTTTCTACCAGCTTACCCCAATCGAAGTTCTTTAGTTCAACATCAAAACCATAATCTGGTGCGTATAGTTTAATGGCTTCAGCAACTTGAGCGCCGTGCCACATGGCTTTTTTTGGAACGCAGCCCACGTTTACACAAGTACCGCCTAAGTGCTTTGCTTCTATTAATGCCACCTTGGCACCTCGCATCGCCGCTCGGTTTGCAGATGCGATCCCGCCGCTACCGCCACCGATTGCGATATAGTCAAAATGTTGAGCCATAAAAATTCCTCGCCAATTATTTGTTTTGCTTAAACCCTACTACTTTATATTAAGTAAATAGCAAAAGTGCACAACCGAAGACCGATATTAAGCAAAAATCTGTTCAGATACTTGTAAATGCGGTCATTCACCCTTATTTCAACCTCAATATTAGATTAGAAAATAAAGAGCGTGCCCATGAGTAACCCATTAATCGGGCTAGAAGGATTGCCTCCTTTTTCGAAAATTAAGCCTGAACATATTGTTGAAGCATTAAAATCTGCCATCGCGCACTGTCGTGAAACTATCGACACTGTTTTAGCGCAATCGAATTATACCTGGGACAACTTTGTACTACCGCTAGAAGAAGCGGACGATAAACTTAGCCGCATGTGGTCGCCGGTATCGCATATGCACTCAGTGGTCAATTCAGAGGCGCTGCGCAAAGCGTATGATGAGTGTTTGCCATTAATCTCTGAATATTCGACTTATTGTGGCCAACATCAAGGACTATATGAAGCCTATAAAGCAGTAAAAGAGTCAGCTGAGTTTGGTAACTTAACGATTGCTCAGCAAACGTCGGTGGATAATGCACTGCGTGATTTTCAACTTTCTGGTATTGCGCTGGAAGCTGCGAAGCAAAAGCGCTATGGCGAAATTGTGGCACGACTGTCGGAGCTGGCATCAAAGTTTGGCAACAACGTAATGGATGCCACTCAGGCATGGCAAAAACATATTACTGATGAGTCTGATTTAACTGGGCTACCGGAATCTGCCTTGGCACTTGCCGCTCATACTGCCGAATCCAAAGGATTAGAAGGCTGGGTATTTACGCTAGATATTCCTTCTTACCTTCCTGTAATGACCTACGCAGATAGCCAAACGCTCCGTGAAGAGGCTTATCGTGCGTTTGTAACCCGTGCTTCTGATCAAGGGCCTAATGCTGGCGAGTTTGATAACTCAGCGATTATGCATGAAGCACTTACGCTTAGACACGAACTGGCTCAGCTGCTTGGCTTTTCTAGTTTTGCAGAGAAATCACTGGCAACTAAAATGGCTGAGACACCAGAGCAAGTGTTTAAGTTTTTAAACGACCTTGCCGCTAAGTCAAAACCACAAGCCGAGCAAGAAGTGGCTGAACTACGAGACTTTGCGAATAAAGAACACGGTGTAAGTGAGTTAAAACCTTGGGATTACGCATATTATGGCGAAAAGTTAAAACAAGCTAAGTATGCGATTTCTGACGAAGCGCTACGCCCTTACTTCCCTGAGCATAAGGTACTTGCCGGTTTGTTTGAAACCGTAAATCGCCTGTTTGGGATCCGTGTGAGTGAAGTTAAAGACGTTGATACTTATCATCCAGACGTACGCTTTTTTGCTATTCACGATGATAAAGGTGAGTTGCGTGGTCATTTCTATCTCGACCTATATGCCCGTGAACATAAGCGTGGTGGTGCTTGGATGGATGACTGCATGGGCCGAAAAGTACGCGCAAATGGTGAGTTGCAGACTCCTGTCGCTTATTTAGTGTGTAACTTTAATAAAGCCGTTGGCAATAAGCCTGCGCTATTTACCCATAATGAAGTAACTACTTTATTCCATGAGTTTGGTCACGGTATTCATCACATGCTAACGCAAGTGGATGCAGCGCCAGTTGCTGGTATTAATGGTGTGGCATGGGATGCGGTTGAGCTGCCAAGTCAGTTTTTAGAGAACTGGTGCTATGAAGAAGAAGCGCTGAACTTTATTTCAGGGCACTATGAAACGGGCGAGCCGTTACCAAAAGAAATGTTAGACAAGTTACTGGCAGCAAAGAACTTCCAATCAGCCATGCAAATGCTACGTCAGTTGGAGTTTTCGTTGTTTGATTTTCATATTCACGCTGACTTTGAGCCAAACACAGATTGCCAAATTCAAGCTATGCTCAATGCGGTGCGTGAACGCACAGCGGTTGTTAAAGCTCCCGAATTTAATCGCTTCCAGCATAGCTTTAGCCATATTTTTGCTGGTGGCTATAGTGCAGGCTATTACTCTTATAAGTGGGCAGAAGTGCTGTCTGCGGATGCGTTTTCTAAGTTTGAAGAAGAAGGGATATTCAATCCGCAAACCGGACGTGAATTTATGCATCACATTCTTGAAAAGGGTGGTTCAGAAGCGCCAATGGTGCTGTTTACTCGCTTCCGTGGTCGAGAGCCAAAAGTGGATGCGTTGCTGCGCCACAGCGGGATTGCCGCCTAGTTATATTTCCACTCCAAGCGCCTTCTTCTGAAGGCGTTTTTTTTGTCTTAGAAAGTGTGGCTTTTTGTTAGCAAATTCAATATCTCTGACTATTCTATAAAGATATGAATTAATAGGGAAAGCCACATGACGAAACTGGTTCTTGCCATTGATGATGACAAACTCGTCCATCACATTGTTGACGAGGCGCTATCGCGCACTTGCAAAATATTACATGCGAAAAATGGTGAGGAAGGCTTACGGTTAGCTAAAAAATATCGTCCGGATATTATTTTGCTTGATGTCGAGATGCCTGGACTGTCGGGCTTTGAGGTATGTGAGCAACTCAAAAAACTAGAGGACACCACTGAGATCCCAGTTATGTTTTTGTCTTCTCGTGCCGATATTTCAGAGCGGATGCGGGGCTATAATGCCGGCGCTGCGGACTACATAGTCAAACCCTTTAACGCCGAAGAGTTGTTAGCGCGTATTAATGTTCTTGATGACTATAGAAAAACCTCGTCGCAGCTCAAACAAGACATACAGCGCGCCCAAACCACAGCGGAAATAGCCATGACCGACTCTGGTGATATGGGTCGTATAATGCGCTACGTTGGGCAATCGTATCACGCGCATGATCTCAATACTTTGAGCGCTCATTTTTTAGAGTTTTTTATGCCGATGGAGCTCGATGTTGCGGTGGCTTTTTGGTACCACCAAGACGCGATGTTTTACTCCAGCGAGGGAGCTATTCAACCGATAGAGCAAGAGTTATTTGAGAAAAACAAAGATGGCAGTCGCTTTGTTGATTTTGGTCGCAGAACTATCATTAACTATCCTAAAGTCTCTTTACTGATTAAAAACATGCCAGTGGACGATGTTGCGGTTTATGGTCGCTATAAAGATTTGTTTCCGCACATACTGGAAGCCACTGATGCCAAAATCAGAGACATGGAAGTCAGTGAAGATGCGCTCAATAAAGTGGAACATATCGGACAGGTATTTGCTGAGCTGAGCGATCATTTAAGCGGCGTTGGCGATCATTACAGTGGCAAAGTTGCTGAGTTTCAAACGGTGCTAGAAAGCGACAAGCTTGCAGTCTTAGAGTCAAGTGAAAGAGAACGGTTGCAAGAACTCTATGAGCATTTCACTTATTTAAGCGATGAGCTAACCATAATTAAATATAAGTTAGGGGAAGTGACCGAGGTACGCCAGCAGCTTATAGAGAGTTTAAACAAAATAGCGAAACCTTGGGGTGAGGATGAAGTGGCGTCGCAAGCAGATATTGAACTGTTTTAAGCCATTGGATAATCAAAGACACTAGAAAGGGAAAGGGGTATACTGCCACGGTTGGTAACCCTTGGGAGCTTAGCTTGTACATTCACACCCCTTTTGAAGAAAACAGATCCTACCTAGATACGCTAACTAAGCTGTTTAATTTATCCGCGCTTAATATTAACGAGGCGGAGTTTCAATTGGTTTATGATGAGCTAGGCTTACAATTATTCAAAAAAGATGAGCCAAAACTCGGTGCTATCCGAGTTGACTTTGTGACTGGCGCAGTTGCTCATCGACGCAAATTTGGTGGTGGTAAAGGGCAAGCAATTGCAAAAGCGGTTGGCCTAAATAAAGGTGCTGTGCCTACAGTATTGGATGCAACTGCAGGACTTGGACGCGATGCCTTTGTGCTTGCGTCTATGGGTTGCAAAGTTGTGCTACACGAGCGTAACCCGGTAGTCGCAGCGCTGCTATATGACGGCTTGCAACGCGCCTATCAAGATGCTGAAATTGGCGAATGGGTGCAGTCAACTATGCGGCTGGAGTTTGGCTCCAGCCATGACTTGCTAGGGCAAGCGGGTTGGCGTCCAGACGTAGTGTATCTTGATCCTATGTTTCCACATCGTGAAAAATCGGCGCAAGTGAAAAAAGAAATGCGTGTATTCCAAGACTTAGTTGGCAATGATTTGGATGCGGACGCACTATTACCTTTTGCTTTGCAGTTAGCCGCTAAAAGGGTGGTGGTAAAACGTCCAGACTACGCTGGTTTCTTAAATGATAAAACGCCAAGTATGCAAATAAAAACCAAGAAAAACCGCTTTGACGTTTATGTTAATGCCGCAATGAAATAGCACACCACTACCTGATTTAATTTTGTGCAGTAGATATCTAGATGGATATACGTAAAAAGTATGATTTTGTACTATTGCACAGAAAAGGTAACCAGATTTAATCAAGTTGTCATAAATCCTTAATACTCTTGCGGAGCATTTTGATAAAGGGGTTGTGATTCTATGCGCGTGTCTACATTTACTCGGCTATTGGCAATATTATTGACCACTGCGAGTATTCTACTTGGGGCGAGTCTGTTTTGGGCGAGCCAAGTATTAACAGAGCTTGATGTGCAAGACGCCGCTTACAATCAAGTTAAAAATGCGGTGATCATCGAGCTTGAGGGTACAGTAGAAGATTACTTGAGTGCGGGCGACAGTCAGTATTTAAGTAAGGCTGATGAACAAATCAAAGCATTACAGCAAAGTGTGGAACAGTTGCCACCAGCGCTTGCTGAGCAACTTAAAACTAAACTCACACAACTACAACAGGATATTGCAGGTAAATATCGAGCACTTGGCAAGCTCTCAGGTAATGAACTTGCGCTGTTGGATAATGCACTTAGGCAAATGTCAGGTTCAGCATCGAGCCTCGTTAAGTACGCAATTAAAGCACAAGATAGTGCCGCCAAAGAATCCTACTTTAATCTCGCTTCAGACTACTTTAGCGAAGTCTCGAATTTGAGCTTATATACCTACCAATTAGTTATGGCTTACGAACAGCAAACCGAGCAGAGTTTGATGTCGAGCTTAAGCCGTTTGCAGGATATTGCCGCGAGAATAGACCGACTCGAAAACTTAGGGGTAATGAGTGAGGTAGACGAAGACGAGCTATTTTTAGGTGCCGAAGCCGAAGACTTAGCGTTAGAAATAAAAGCAGAGCTTGTGAGCTGGCCTAAACGTTATGCCCGCGACTTAGAAAACACCTTGCAGCAGTCCAAACAACGTCAAGCTGGCATGCTGGCACTGCGAGGTGACATTAAAGCAATCTCAGAGAATATCCTACAAGCAGAAACCAACTTAAAAACAGAGCAGGCTGACGTAAAAACTAATGTATTTATGCTGTTTGGTGTGGCGATTGGGTTACTCGTACTGCTTGCGGGTGGTGTGTATTTTGTACAGTTCAATCAAGTATTAACTCCGCTAAGACAACTACGCGATGGCTTTGCTCAGCTTATCGAAAGCAATGAGTTACGCAATATTGAAAGTAAAAACCAAGACACTGAAATTGGCGAAATTGCGAGTTACTTTAACCAGTTAATCGATAGGCAGCGAGCAGAAGCGGACGAACGCTCAGAAATGCTGAGTGTGATCAACACCTTTATGGAGGAGATGAACACTAACTTGGCGCAGATCTCTGCACAAGCTGGAGGCACGTTTGAGCAGGTGGAGCAAAACCAAGCACAGCTTGACTCACTTAGGGCGCTTGGGGCGGATGCCAATCAAATCAACGCGCAAGTTGCCGACAATGCAAATAACACCTTTGAAGCAATGACACAAAGTGTGTCCTATGCGGATGCTATGTTGAGCGCTTCATCTACCACGCAAAAGCGGGTAGAGCAGGGATTAGAGAGCTTAAATGAATTACTTAATGGTGTTTCAGATGTAAGTAAAGTGATTGATATGATCAGCTCCATCGCAGAACAAACGAACCTACTCGCGCTCAACGCTGCGATTGAGTCGGCGCGCGCAGGTGAACATGGTCGCGGGTTTGCGGTCGTTGCGGACGAAGTACGAAAGCTTGCACAGCAAACACAAGCCTCACTGACAGATATCCACCAGCAATTAAATGTTTTGAGTGATAATTCAAACAAAGTATCGACACAAATCTCGGCTTTGGCAGACGAGGCACAGCAGCAAACAGGCCATGCACAAGAGTTGAAACGCAACTCAGAAGGTGTGGCAGAGAGCGCACAGAGCGCCAACCAAGTTGCCGCCCATGCAATGGATCTTGCCAATCAGCAATCAGACCTACTAGACACCTTTGGCCATGCTATGGATAGTATGAAAGGTCAGGTTAATAGCTCACATGAGCAAGTGCAACAAATCCAGCAAAGCCTTAAAGAGAAAATGCGGGAGATTAGAAGCACGTTAGGCCTGCGGTAATCAGGATTGTACCGTAGGTCGAGATTTATCTCGACAGCATAAGCCAAAACGCAGGAGCCGCTTCACGCGGCGAGCAGCTAAAAGCTCGCGAGGTAAACTTGTTCTACCTGTGAGTATTGTAGATCGAGATTTATCTCGACAGCATAAGCTGAAACGTCGGAGCCGCTTCACGTGGCGAGCAGTTAAAATCTCGCGAGGTAAACTCGTTCCCACCAGTGAGTGTTGTAGGTCGAGATTTATCTCGACAGCATAAGCTAAAACGTCGGAGCCGCTTCACGCGGAGAGCAGTTAAAAGCTCGCGAGGTAAACTCGTTCCCACCTGTAGGTCGAGATTTATCTCGACAGCATAAGCTAAAACGTCGGAGCCGCTTCACGCGGCGAGCTGTTAAAAGATCACGAGGTAAACTCGTTCCCACCAACGCGTATTGTAGGTCGAGATTTATCTCGACTACTGTAAGCTGAACCGCTCTAAAAAATAATTAAAAAAGGCCGCAAATGCGGCCTCTCGTTGGGGAAAGAAGACTCAATCTGAGCCTACTAAATTTTGCTTATGGCTTGTACTGCGCGTCTAACGTTAGACCCGAGAACGTACGGTAAGCATTAACGCTTAGGTGCCATGTACCCGCTTGCGGATTAGTGATTACACAAGTCTCGGTATTACCATTTTCATATGGACGACAGTCATAGCTGCTTGCCGTAGGTTGAGAGCCAAACTTAACGAATAAGTCAGCGTCACCTGAGCCACCAAATGTTTTCACGGTGAAGTCGCTCATACCCTCTGGCACTTCGATTGTGTAGTGAACCCACTGACCGCTTGAAGCTGAAATATCTTCAATTGTACCGCCACCTGCTTGTGGACCACCTGTGCTAGAGCCCGAAGTTGCAGCAACTAAGCTTACGCCTGAATAAGCTTTATAACCGTTAATCATTACATGGTATGTACCAGCTTGAGGTGCGTCAAAGCTACAAACTTCGGCATTACCGCCTTCATAAGGACGACAATCATAGCTGCTTGAAGTTGGTTGACTGCCAAGTTTTACATAAAGGTCAGCATCACCAGTACCACCGCTCATGGTGAAGGTAACATTGGTTTTACCTGCAGGTACATCAAAAGTGAAGAACTGATCACTACCAGCTGCACCACTTAAGCCTGTTTTCGCTACACCATCTTCAAGCGTATTACCTGTAGGTGGCGTGACAACATCGCCTAAAGCTTCATTTACCGCAGCGGCTGCATCAACAACACCCGTACCACAGTTTGAACAGCTACCAGCGAAGCTACGTGTAGTGTTTTTCAAGATAGTTTCTACTTCGTCAGGCGTAGCAGATGGTTTAGCTTGCTTGATTAGCGCAGCAACACCCGCAACGTGAGGTGCCGCCATAGACGTACCTTGTGAGTAATGGTAGCTATCATTTGAAGGTGCACCAGAGCCTGAGTTATGCGTAGACAAGATACCTTCTGGATCATTCGCAAAACTTTGCGCGCCACCCGGAGCGGCAACGTCGATGTTGGCACCATAGTTTGAGTAGTAAGCACGGCTACCATCACGACCTACAGATGCTACGTTTACTACGCCATTACAGTTACCTGGGTTGTAGTTTGCTGAGTTATCGTTATCGTTACCTGCCGCAATAACAATGACTGTACCGTTGTTACGTGCTTGGTTGATTGCATTTTGTGTGGTTGCGCTACATGCACCGCCGCCACCTAAACTCATGTTGATAACATCAGCAGGGTTAGCATTTGCAGGCACACCAGATACAGAGCCGCCAGATGCCCAAATGATGCCGTCAGCGATGTCAGACGTTAAACCACCACATTTACCAAGAACACGTACAGGCACTACCTTAGCGTCGTAAGCAACACCAGCTACACCTTCACCATTATTTGTTACCGCAGCAACTGTTCCCGCTACGTGTGTACCATGCCAGCTTGAGTCTTGATCCGCGCGTGGTACAGGTTGACCTGAAGAGTCAGTTCCACATTCACCGCGAGTGACTGCATCACCAGGGTCACGAGCATCGTTGTCACGTGCGCCACCATCGTTAGCAACAAAGGTATTAGAGATCATGTCATAGCCAGGCAGAATGTTGGCATCTAAGTCTAAATGTGGGCGATAACCTGTATCTAGTACCGCAACTACCACACCTTGACCTGTCGCTTTATCCCACGCAGCTGGGGCATTAATACCAGCTGCAGCTTCGTAGTAATGCCATTGATCGTTATAACGAGGATCGTTAGGCGTTGCGAATGGCTTTAGCATTTGGTCAATTTCGATGTACTCAACATTACCAGAAGCCATCACTTCATTCATGAATGCTTGTGCTTCTTTTGCTGAAAGTTTTTTGTCAGCACGCATAACGTGGTGATTGCTAAGTGCCATTGGGCGTACGTATTGAGCGCGAGCACTCGCTTTGCTGCTTTTAAAGCCTTGTACAAAGTTTTCTGCACGTTGTTGCATTTTAGCAGGAGCAAGATCCGCAGCTGAAAGGCCCATCATTTGCGAACCAGCATCTTTGTACTTGATGATGAACTGTGTACCAAGCGTGCTTTGTGATGATAGTTTTTGTGCCGTTGCTGCAAGCGCTGCATCTTGGCCGATTGATTGTGCTGGTGCGGCTGTAACTGCCGTTGCAGTGAATAATGCGCTCACTGCGACGCTTAGTGCAGCGCGCTTAAAGTTTTTATTGATTGTCATAATGTTTCCCTAGTTTCTAACTTGTTGTTCAGCTGTTAATAAAAAGCTGATGGTCAGTGAAAGTAAACTCCTAGTTAAAAAAAAGAAAGCGCTGTTTTGTTATTTGCACTAATTTTTTAGTTATATGTGGATGGATAAATGGCTATAAAAAATTCTTACTGTATTGTTTTTAATCGATATTTTTCACTTTTGTGAGAGAGCGAATAAATTTCAGTTACATTGTAAATGACTGTAAACAAAATAGTGTTTTTAACTTTGTGAAGCTTTTGTAGCCAATAGAGTGGATACTTTTTTAGTATTAAAGGGTGGGTTTGTTGGGGTGTGCTAGTTGTATTTTCTTGTTTTTGAAGGTGTGAGAAATGATAGCGCTGACATAATGTTTACAAGTGTTTAAAAGGTATGCGAGTGGCTATTGATATTCGCAGCTGTGATTAGATAAAGAATCTAGGTATAATTTTCGCTTGGTCGCGATTTTGCCGCTTAAAGCTAAACTGTTGGCAAAACGGTAAGTGTAGAAATCTTAGATAAAAAGTTGAGTGAGTTTATGCAACAAATAGAGGTAGTCGTTATCGGCGCAGGTGCTGCAGGGTTGATGTGTGCTGCACAGGCTGGATACCGAGGGCGACAAGTTGCAGTGGTTGATATGGGAAAAAAGCCTGGTCGTAAAATTTTGATCAGTGGCGGTGGCCGCTGTAATTTTACCAACGAAAATGCTTCACCTGCTAACTATCTATGTAAAAACCCACACTTTGTAAAGTCGTGCTTGAGCCGCTATACCCAACATGATTTTATTGAACTGGTAGACCGCCACGGTCTTGCATACCACCACAAAACACTTGGGCAGTTGTTTTGTGACAATAGCGCGCAAGACATTGTAGATATTCTTCTTACAGAATGTGACTGGGCGGGCGTGTCACTTCACTTACGTCAAGAAGTCCTTGCGGTTGAAAACCAAGCGGATGGTCGCTACTTAGTCAAAACCACAACTCAAACCTTTAACTGCGAGTCAGTGGTGATCGCCGCTGGTGGCCTAACTATGCCAAAACTTGGCGCTACGCCAATCGGCTACAAAATAGCGGAGCAATTCGGTTTAACGGTGTTACCAACCACGGCAGCGCTTGTGCCATTTACACTTCATGATCACGACAAAGCACGCTTTGATGGTTTGTCTGGTATTAGCGTAGATAGCCTAGTGACTAGCGAAAGCGGTATCCAATTTAGAGAAAATATTCTCTTTACGCACAGGGGCTTATCTGGCCCTGCAATTTTGCAGATCAGCTCATTTTGGAAAGCAGGCGAGTTTGTTAGCATCAATTTACTACCTGACTTAGATGTGCAAGCACAACTCCATGATTGGCGCAGTGAGCAAGGGCAAAAGAGCCTGAAGAACTTGCTTTCGACCACCTTACCAAAGCGTTTTATTGAAGCCCTAATCAGCGACGGCAGCATTCCAGATAAAAACGCCAACCAACTCAGCCACACTGAGATTGAAAAACTGACAGAAACCCTCACCAGCTGGAAAATAAAACCAAATGGCACAGAGGGTTATCGTACCGCAGAGGTTACGTTAGGTGGTGTAGATACCGACGAATTAAGCTCAAAAACCTTCGAAGCTAAAAAACAAAAAGGCCTGTACTTTATCGGCGAAGTCACCGATGTTACCGGATGGCTCGGGGGCTATAACTTCCAATATGCATGGAGCTCCGGCTGGGCATGCGGACAGGCTTGTTAGCCCAAATCACACTCAAAAGCGGCGATAAATTGATATTCATTGTAGCTTATCAAAAGAAAGGTTTTACCAATTAAAAACGACACTAAGCATGGCCCTTAGTGTCCTTTTGGTTGTTAGCCAGTTATCACGTCATACTGACTTTGCCTACTAACGGTGCTTCAGGATAGGTTTCAATAGTTTCGGCTTCGCCACGGTGATCGCTGGCTAGCTTTTCATAAAGCAGCGGTAAGACAATCAAAGTGAAGAAAGTACCGATGAGCATGCCTGCGACTAAGATAATACCTATGCTGTTGCGCGCTTCTGCGCCTGCGCCGGTTACCAAGACCAACGGGAAGTGACCAAGCACGGTTGCACCTGTAGTCATCAGTATAGGTCTTAGACGTGTGGCCGCAGCCCCTTTTACCGCCTCAAATTTCGATTTACCTTCAAGCTGTAAATGATTCGCAAATTCAACAATCAAGATGCCATTTTTGGCTATTAAGCCGATAAGCGTGATTAGGCCGATTTGGCTGTAAATGTTGACTGTCGTGAGTGATAAAAACGGTAGCATCAATGCGCCTGCAAGTGCCAGTGGTGCGCAGCCGAGTAGTACCACGAGCGGATCTCTAAAGCTGTTGAACTGGATCGTCAGTAAGAAAAACACCACTATCATGGCAAACAAAAGTACGCCAACCATGGTGTTGCCTTCTTTTCTTAACTGTCTTGATTCGCCAGCGTAGTCAATTGAGTAGTGACTAGGTAAGACGTCTGCTGCAATTTCCTCTACCTGTGTGAGCGCTTGCTCTTTGGTTATGTGTGGTAGTGTGCCTGCCAATATTCTAAACGAGTTTTGCTGGTTGAATGAGCCAAGCACTCTAGGGCTTGTAAAGGTGCGCAAGGTAGCAAACGCTGAAATAGGAATAAGATCGCCAGCATCCGTTCTTACTTGCATATTAAGAATGTTCTCAGGATTGTACCTTTCGCCATCGCCCACAATGGGAATGACGCGGTAGGCTTTACCTTCTTTGTTGAAGTAGTTGGCAAAATTATTCGACATATAAATACTAAGTTGCTCGTTTACCGACGACAAACTGAGACCTAAGTCTGCAACTAGCTCTCGGTCGATTTCGAGCTCGGCTTGCGGCAGGTCGATTTTTAGGTCGGTATTGACGAACATAAAGTTGCCACTGGCGGTTGCCCGTTGAATAATCTCATCGGCGTACTGCTTCATCGCGGTTGGATCGTCACTGGCACGGAATACTACTTCAACGTCAAACTGCCCTGCGGTAGGAAGCGATGCCGGTAAAATAGGGAATAAACTTAGCCCAGTCACGCTGCCTAACCGGCCGTATAGATCGTATAGTAAGTCGTGTACTGAGTTTTCTCGCTCATCAAATGGTGCAAGCTCTACACCACCAAAACCTGCTGCCGCCGTAATAATCTGCCAAGTAAACTCAGCGCCTTCAGTGGCATTCATGACCTCGGCAGTGTCATTCATTTTCGCTGACGTATAAGCTTGAGAAGACTCAGGTGGTGCTTCCACTACGACTTGGATACTGCTTTGATCTTCGATAGGGGCTAGCTCTTTTTGTGATAACAGGTAAAACGGCACCGACAATAAAGAGAACACGATAGCGACAAAAAAGACCTGTGGGCGCCACTTAAACAAGGTATCTAGCGCTCGAAAGTAGAACGCTTGTAATCGATCAAAATAGCCATTGACCTTTTGCGTTAATTTACCTTCTTTACCGCCTTCGGGATTAACGTAAGCACTCATAATGGGTGATAAGGTAATAGCAACCAGTCCAGAAATTAATACCGCAATGGCTAGGGTGAACGCGAACTCTCTGAATAAGAAACCCGTTAAACCTGTTAAAAATCCGATTGGCGCGTAGACCGCTGCAAGGGTCAGCGTCATGGCAATTATTGGGACGAGTAATTGACGTGAACTGATAAGCGCCGCTTGTAATCTGGGTTTGCCTTCGCGCATATGGCGCGCAACGTTTTCAACTACCACGATGGCATCATCCACCACTAATCCAACAGAAAGCACGATAGCCAAAATAGTCAGTAGGTTGAGTGAAAAGCCCATTGCTGAGATCACCGCGATTGCGCCTAAAATCGAGATAGGTATGGTAACCAGCGGCACCATGGCGGTTCTAAACGAGCCCATCATGGCGAGTACAACAATCCCTACGAGTAGGACGGTTTCTCCCAGCGTGGTGAAGATTTCTTTTATGGAATCACGCATATAAAGCGTACCATCGTAGCCAATTCTTAAATGCATGCCGTCGGGTAAGATGGTATTTATCTCATCAATCTTTTTATACAGGGCATCACCAATATCGATTTCATTGGCACCTGGTAATGCCCACACCGCTAAGAATACCGTATCGTGGTCATCAAGGCGTGCGGTTACCATGCCTTCGGCCTCACCAAGTTCTACCGTGGCGATGTTACCAAGCTTGAGTTGTGTGCCATCGATTTCTTTTACCACTAGGTTGTTAAAATCTGCTACCGTTTTTAACGAGGTATTGGCCATCAGATCGATGCGCTGTCTGTTATTTTCACTGTAACCTAAGGTGGCAATGGTATTGTTTGTTTGTAGCGCGGCAAATACATCGCTAGCACTTACGCCATAAATAGCGAGCTTTTCGGTATCGAGCCAAATTCGCATTGCTGGATCGCGGCCACCTTCCAGTGTCACTTTTTGTACACCGGGAATATCAGACATAGAAGGGACAACATTTCGGATCAAATAATCGCTAACGTTATTACGTGGCAGACCTTGAGATTCTACATCGAGATAGAATACCGCATATGGGCTGTCGGCACGCACGATTTGAATGGCTGGATCTTCCGCTCCGCTGGGTAACTCAAACTTAATCTGGTTTAATCGGGTAGTCAGCTCAGCCAAGGCGTCGGTGGTACTGTGATTAAGTTCAAGCCAAGCGGTGACTTTGCTAAGTCCAGAGGTAGTTATTGAGTCTACATAGTCGACACCCGGAACGGTAGAGGCCACTCGCTCAATGGGCTCGGTAACATAGCCTTTTACAACGTCCGCCGCAGCGCCCGTATAAACAGTGTTGATCACCAGTGAGGCACTTTCTATTTTTGGATATTGCTGCACCGATATATCTCGGGCGGCATTAAAACCCGCTAGTACAATAAGCAATGACACCACGATCGCTAGTACCGGCCGGTTAACAAAAATATCCATGATAGACGGCTTATTTTCGTGTAATGCGCTCATTACTGGCCTCCGTTATTGCCATCAACAGCGGCAACTTGATCGGTATAAACCAGTAAGTTTTCTTGTAGCTTAAATGCGCCTTCAGCAGCAATAAATTCACCACCACGCAGGCCAGATAGCACAAGTTGCTGATCGTTGACCTTATCACCTAATGTGATTTTTACCGGTTTTGCCCGCCAATTTTGGCTGTCGTCCTTTTCAAGTACATAAACAAATTCACCAAAGTGATTACGAGTAATCGCATTGGTTGGCACAACTGCCGCGCTCACGACCTCGGTTGGTACATTGACTAACACCATTTGGTTGTGGCTGAGTGTGCCATCGCTGTTTTGTAGCTCAGCACGATAACTTTGTTGACGCGATGCGACATCGACCATTGGCATTTTGGCTGATACGCGAGCAGGCATTTGGCTGCTAGCATTAGAAATTGCCACGCTAACGTCTTCGCCTATATTAGGTTGTGGTAAGGTTTGTGGAATTTTGAAATCTACCCAAATGCTGTCGTCTAACCCAACCAAGAAAGTGATTTCGCTATTGGCATCAAGTAATTGACCAACCTGATATTGTTCTAACCCCGTTTGACCCGGGTAAGGTGCACGAATGGTTTTTTTCTCGATTAATGTGGTTAGTCGTTTTACGTCTGCCTGATTAATTGCCACCTCGGCTTCGGCTTTGTCTACCTCATCTGGGCTGATCCGCTTTTGTTCTAGTAATTTGGCAACCCGTTGATAGGTTGATTTAGCGAGCTTTACTCGAGCTTTAGCCGCTAATAGATTTGCCTCATCAATGCTGCTATCTAAGCGCAATAATACTTGGTTCGCTGCTACTTGCTCACCGGGCTTAAAACCGACGTAAGTGATAAGACCGGGATACTCATTACTAATGGTCACGGTGCGCTTGGCATGGAGCTGACCTACAACCTTAACCGATTTAATATGCTCAGTGGTTGATACATACGTGCTTTTGACCGAAGCCGAGGGTTCTGGGAAAGATTCCCCAAAGGCGATTGCCGCTTGGATTTGTGTAAACTTCACAAAACCAAGGCTGGTAATAACGATGAGAATGAGGACAACGGCCATAAGCCAACGTTTGATGTTCATTGTGATTTCCTTAAGTTAACGAAGCTCGAGCGCTTGCAATTCTTTCTCTATGCGTACCAGAGAATCTTGAGTGATAGGCTGTTGCCATGGATAACTGTTAAGTAGCCTTACCGTGCTGCGAATAACAGGATCATTAAGCTCAAGTGGTGTGAGCAATGAAGCCGTGCCCTCTACAATTTGTTTAGTTTGTTGTACGCGCAATACTTGTTCATATCCTACGGTAAGCGCCCATCCGGTGATGATAATTTCTTCCACCATGTCGTGTAGATCTGGTGTAGCTTGCAACTCACCTGCTTCAATGCCATCAATCAGCGCCTGTTTAAACACGTTTTCACAACCACCACAGGATTCGATAATTTTATTGGTCCAAAACTCAGAAGCCCTTTTGATCACCGCCTCATTGGTGGAGTAGGACTGTAATTCATAATCAAAAGAGAAGCGTTTAAGCTTTTGTGGCGAGATAAGACACACCGCGAGCATGCGTTCTGGCGTGCTAAGTGGTAAGGACAACACTTGCTTAAAAACACTGGATGTATGGGTAAAAGACTCGTAGGCCAGCGCCATTACTAGGTCTTCTTTGGTCTGCACAAATTTATAGATTGAGCCCATAGACAATCCTGCAAGCAAAGAGACTTTTGCCATTGTAAAGTCAGTGACTGAAGACTCATTAATGCATTGTTCCGCAGCGTTTAAAATCATGCGTTGCTGAGTTTCTTTATCATATTTAGGTGCCGGTGCCATCGTTTCTCCTTAGGGTTTGAACCTTATTCGAATGTTATTCGAATAAGGTTCAATTATAGAGAGCATTTTTAAAAGTGCAATAAGTAAACAGAGTTTTGTTTTCAAAATAGGAATTTTATGTGTAGATAGGTTCTGAAGGAAAGCTCAGCACGGCGCGTCATTGTTATAGCGACGTGCTAATGGTTTAGTGGTTTAAAATCCAGCTTTTAACGGGCTTTAACCACTCGTCTCTCGGGAGATAAAAAGCGCCGTGTTCCTTACCGGTTGAAATCGAAAGCTCAGTAAAGCTTTTGAGGTTTGCAGAGCGTGCTTTCACAAAGTCGCAAGAACCTACTTGATCTGAGGTTTCGTAAACGGACAACACCTTGCCGTAGAGCTGAATTTCGGTTTTACTTTTGATAAGCCCAGCGCAGCCAGCTAGTACCACGTAGTGAATGGCATCATTTTTTAATGCATCACTTGCCATTATCGTTAATGCGCCACCGCGAGAAAACCCCACGAGTGTAATGTTGCTGGCGCTGACGCCTGCGTCCAGTAAGTTGTGAACCTTGCTAACCAAGGTTTTTGTATACGCTTCTGGTGCGACGCCTTTAGGGCGGTGCTCAGCAATTAGCGTATAAGTATCGTCGCTTAATGCTTGTTTGATGGCTGGAAAGTCATATTTACCCCAGCGCTTATGAATGGGCGTTTCATTATCACCTTCAACGATATAGCCATGAGAGTAAAAAACGTATTTGGCAGATGGATTAATCTGCTCTGGTACATCTGGGTAAACTGCTTTTGCAGAGGCGATTGATGCCACGCAAGCGGCAAAGGAGGCGCATACAGCGCGTAGTAAAGGATTCATTTTTGAGTCTTTTTAGTTGATGTAGAGAGATGGTAGCCAAGCTTTGATAAAAGAAGCAAGCGTAGCGCGACGGGTTATTTTGTATGAGAGAGTTGTGAGAACGAGTTTATTTTGTGAGATCCGACTCATTTTGTGGGAGCTGGCTCATGTTGTGGGAGTGAGTTCACCTCGCGATCTTTTTACAGCTCGCCGCATGAAGCGGCTCCGACGTTTCAGCTTATGCTGTCGAGATAAATCTCGACCTACAAAACGCGCTAGTGGGAGCGAGTTCACCTCGCGATCTCTTAACTGCTCGCCGCATAAAGCGGCTCCGACGTTTCAGCTTATGCTGTCGAGATAAATCTCGACCTACAAAACGCGCTAGTGGGAGCGAGTTCACCTCGCGATCTCTTAACTGCTCGCCGCATAAAGCGGCTCCGACGTTTCAGCTTATGCTGTCGAGATAAATCTCGACCTACAAAACACACTAGTGGGAGCGAGTTTATCCGCGATCTCTATATCATTTGACGTTTCAGGCTTACGCCATTGCCAGTTCGCTCTTATCACCCATCCAGCGCCAGATAATCGGGTCAACAATATCGCTGTGGTTTTTAAGCACGGTAAAAGCGAGGCTTCTCACTTGTGGTAATAAATGTTTATCACGACTAAGATCGGCAATTTTTAACTCTGCCAATCCAGTTTGTTTTGTACCAAGCACTTCACCCGGGCCGCGGATCTCAAGGTCGCGCTCAGCGATGACAAATCCGTCGTTACTTTCTCTAAGCACCCCCAAACGCTTTTGCGCAGTGACCGACAGTGGCGCATGGTAAAGCAGTAAACAATGTGATGCGATTTGTCCGCGACCAACACGGCCGCGTAATTGGTGAAGCTGCGCCAGACCCAAACGCTCAGGGTTTTCAATGATGATAAGGCTAGCATTGGGTACATCCACGCCAACTTCAATCACGGTTGTGGCAACCAGCACATGGGTATGACCTTGTTTAAACTCGTCCATGATGGCCTGTTTTTCTTGGGCTTTCATACGGCCATGTACCAGCGCAATATTAAGTTCAGGCAAGGCTTCGGCAAGTGCTTTGGCGGTGTCTTCTGCGGCTTGGCATTGTAACGCCTCCGACTCATCTATCAGCGTACATACCCAGTAAACTTGACGTTTATCTTCAACACAGGCCTTTTGTACTTTTTTTATCACTTCATTGCGTCTGGTGTCTGGCACGGCGACGGTCGTGATTGGTGTTCTGCCCGGTGGTAGCTCATCAATAATTGAGGTTTCAAGATCTGCATAGGCCGTCATTGCCAAGGTTCTCGGGATTGGGGTTGCGGTCATGACTAACTGATGCGGATAGCAATCGCCAAACTTACCCTTTTCTCTCAGCGCTAGGCGCTGATGCACACCAAAACGATGTTGCTCGTCGATGATGATAAGCGCAAGGTTAGAAAACTGTACTTGCTCTTGGAATAACGCATGAGTGCCGACCACCACCTGTGCTTGTCCTGAAGCAATACGCTCAAGCGCATGAGTGCGTTCCTTACCTTTGGTTTTACCACCCAGCCATACGGTTTCTATACCCATAGGTTCAAACCAATTAAGGAAGTTGATGCCGTGTTGCTCGGATAGGATCTCAGTGGGTGCCATCAGTGCTACTTGGTAACCCTGCGCGATAGCCGTTAACGCACTAAGCGCTGCCACAAGGGTTTTTCCTGAGCCAACATCCCCTTGCACCAATCGCATCATGGGGTAGGGATGTTGTAAGTCGCCTTTGATCTCTGCCACTACTCGACTTTGGGCATTGGTGGGGGCAAATGGCAAGGATGACAAAAACTGAGCTTCAAGTGGGTTGGTGGGCGGTAGTGCAACCGCTTTTACCGCTTGACCTTTTTGTCTTAGCTTAAGCAAGCTGAGGTTTTGCGCCAATAACTCTTCAAACGCTAAGCGTGCTTGCGCGGGGTGTTGCCCGAGCTCTAATTGTGCTAAATCCACTTCCTGTGGTGGACGGTGCAGTAATAACAGCGCTTCTTTTAGGCTTTGCTGCGATGGTCGATATTGAGCTGGTAAATAGTCTGGTACATCATATTTGCGTAGTAACTCAACGGCTTGATCGGCAATTGCTCGAATGCTCAGTTGCTTTAATCCTTCGGTGGTAGGATAAACTGGGGTAAGCGTCGCAAGACTCGGATCGCTCGGTGCTGAGCGTGTCTCTTTGATGCTGTATTCTGGGTGTGCCATTTCAAAGCCATAATGACCACGACGAACCTCACCAAAGCAGCGGATTATTTTGCCCGCTTGCATGGCATTTTTTTGTGCCGCATTAAAGTTGAAAAAGCGCAGCGCGATCCGCCCCGTTCCATCATTAACATAACACACCAACATGCGGCGTTTACCTTGCGTGATTTCGCTGCGTTCAATCTCGGCTTCAATACTGACATGGCTATGCGCTTGCAGCTCGCAGATAGGATAGGTGCGCGCACGGTCTTCATAGCGCAGCGGAAGGTGAAATAACATGTCTTGCACCGATTGAATGCCAAGTTTGGCCAAACGCTCGGCCGCTTTTGGGCCTACGCCTTTTAATTCGGTGATTGGATAAGTGGCCAAATTTGGTGTCGACATGCTAATCCTCTAGCGCGATCCGCGTTATTTATTTCTTCTGCGTAAACTTAAGAATGTCCCAAAAAGCGTCGTCAGCAACGATTTCACCATGCTCATCAAGTGCCGGGTAAGGTAGCCCTTTTTCGCGACAGCGGGTTGCAATGATTGGATGACATCCTTCAAATAGTAACTTATGTTTTACCACAGGATCCATCATATCTGTACGTTTGTACAGTCCTGCTGCATCTCTTTGGCGCTGCGCTTCGTATAAAATAAGCGCTGCAGCAACAGACACATTGAGTGATTGCACCATACCTTGCATTGGGATCACGATGTGCTGATCCGCATGCTCAAGTGCGCGTTCTGAGATCCCTAAACGCTCTTGACCGACAATAATAGCGGTAGGTTTGGTGTAATCAATTTCACGAAAATCAACGGCGCTATCGCTAAGATTTGTAGCTAATAATTGTACACCTGGGTTTTGTTCACGAATTGTCGCAACAGCTTGGTCGATATCCTCATGCATATGGGTTTCAACCCAATTTTTGCTGCCGCCTGAGGTATTATTTGTTAACCGTCTTTGATCTTGTGGCCATACTGCGTGTACGTGGTGACAGCCAACCGCGTCTGCAGTGCGCACAATCGCTGACAGATTATGGTGCTTATGCACTTCATCTAGGCACACTGTGAGGTCGGTTTGGCGTCTATCTAATACGCTTTTTACACGATGGAATCTATTCTCAGCCATCTACTTACTACTCTAATCAAAAAATTCCCGCGATTATAACAAAAAAGAAGCTAGGGCATAACGGTGCGCTGAATTGGGTTTTGCAGTGAGATCAGCGTTTCGGTTGACTGGATCGACTCAATGGTTTGCACTTTATTAATAAGCACATCCTGAAGGTGGTCGATGGAGCGCGCCATCACTTTGATAAAAATGCTGTAATTGCCCGTGGTGTAGTAAGCTTCAACAACTTCTTCAAATTCTTTTAAACGTGCAATGGCTCCCGGGTAGTCGCCGGCGTGTTTTAAGTTTATTCCGATAAAACAGCAGACATCATAACCAAGCCGTTTAGCATTAATGCTTACTTGAGTCCCCTCAATGATCCCCGCTTGCTTCATTTTTTCGACCCGAACATGGATGGTACCGGCGCTAACAGCAAATCTTTTTGCTAATTCCGCGTAGGGCGTTCGTGCATTTTCTTTTAAAGCGTGAAGGATGGATCTATCCAGATTGTCGATCTCATAATTTTCCATGTAAATATCCATTAGTAATTGTCGTTTATATAAAATTTATAGCATATTTTTGATGAAAATAATTATGTAAAGGTGTTTTTGTTGCGGGTTATTGATGTTTGTGTCGGTTTCTTTAAATATAGACTCAACAAAACGACAAATTCGGGAATGAGGACCTAACCATGTTGAGCAAGTATCAAGAGACACAAAAACAGATAGCACGAGTAAAACAAGTATTTTCAGCACAGCTAACCGAGCAATTGGGTTTAGTTGAAGTACAAGCGCCTATTTTGGCGCGTTTGGGCGACGGTATTCAAGACAACCTAAGTGGCCACGAGCAGGCGGTACAGGTAAAAGTGAAAACGCTACCAGATGCGCAGTTTGAGGTAGTGCATTCACTTGCTAAGTGGAAGCGCAAAACACTAGGCGATTATGGTTTTGCTAAAGGTGAAGGCCTCTATACGCACATGAAAGCGCTACGCCCTGACGAAGATAAGCTATCGCCAATCCATTCTGTCTATGTGGATCAGTGGGATTGGGAAAAGGTGATTTGCGAAAACAGTGAGCGTTCGCTGGCAAAACTAAAAGAAACGGTTGAAACCCTTTATCGCTCAATTAAAGCAACGGAAAAAGTGGTTGAGGATGAGTTTGGCATTGCGGCATTCCTTCCTGAGAAAATTACCTTTGTGCACAGCGAAGAATTACGCACTATGTATCCAGATTTTACTGCCAAGCAACGTGAAAAAGCGATTGCCCAAGAATATGGCGCGGTATTTTTAATTGGCATTGGTGGTGAGCTTGGTGATGGTAAAATTCACGATGTTCGTGCGCCGGATTATGACGATTGGTCAACGCCAACATGTGACAAATACCAAGGGCTTAACGGTGATATTTTGGTGTGGAACCCGGTGCTAGAAGACGCATTTGAGATCTCGTCAATGGGCATTCGTGTTTGTCCTGATTCACTTGCAAGACAGCTTAAATTAACCGATGACGAAGCACGCTTGAGCTTAGATTGGCACCAACAGTTAGTAGCGGGTGAATTACCACAAACCATAGGAGGTGGTATTGGCCAATCGCGTTTAGTGATGTTGCTGTTGCAAAAGCTGCACATTGGTCAGGTACAAGTTGGGGTATGGCCTGAAGAAGTACGTAGCAGCGTAGCTGATTTGCTTTAAACAGATCACGAGGTGAACTCGTTCCTACGTGGTGAATACTTTGGTAGGAGATGCTTCACGCGGCGAGCAGTTAAAAGATCGCGAGATGAACTCGCTCCTACTGGGTGAATACTTTGGTAGGAGATGCTTTACGCGGCGAGCTATTAAGAGAGCGCGAGGTGAACTCGTTCCTACTGGGTGAATACTTTGGTAGGAGATGCTTTACGCGGCGAGCTATTAAGAGAGCGCGAGGTGAATTCGTTCCTACGAGGTGAATACTTTGGTAGGCGTCGCTGTACACGGCAAAATAACATTCTGTTTTAGAGGAATAAATTTAGCACAGTGATAGGTTTCTGGGTTACTCACAACGCTGAATTTATTCCTCGACTTTTCCTTATTCTCATCCCTAGTGTATTCTTATACGTTACTCGGTATAATGCCCGCTTTTAGCTCTGCGGCAGACTTGAGTAAACCAATACCACTCGGCCGGTACTTATTGTTGAGAATGACTATGACATCACCTACACGCGGTAATCTGTTTATCCTTTCTGCGCCTTCTGGTGCGGGTAAATCAAGTTTAATCAAAGCGTTATTGGAAAAGCACGACGATATTAAAGTGTCGGTGTCTCACACTACGCGTGCTCCTCGTCCAGGCGAAGAAAACGGCGTACATTACCATTTTGTCTCGGTTGATGAATTTAAGCAGCTGATCGATAAAGGCGATTTCTTTGAGTGGGCACAAGTATTCGAAAATTACTACGGCACTTCAAAACAAGCGATAGAAGATCAGCTTGCCGCTGGTATTGATGTGTTTTTAGATATCGACTGGCAGGGTGCGCGTCAGGTGCGTGAGTTGATGCCTGAAGTAAAGACCATCTTTATTTTACCTCCTTCAACTGCGGAGCTAGAAAAGCGCTTAAATGGTCGTGGCCAAGACTCTCAAGAAGTAATTGCAGGTCGCATGGCTGAAGCGAAATCAGAAAGCTCACACTATAACGAGTTTGACTATATTCTTGTCAATGATGACTTTGAGCAAACACGCGGTGAACTTGAACATATTGTTATTGCCGCAAGACTTGAGCAAAAAGCACAGTCTATCCGTCATCAAGCACTTATTGCCGACTTGCTAAAATAATTACTTTTAAACCTGAGGTTTTTTAACCATCAATACTTGGCGAAAGGCTAGACATACAGTAAACTAGCCTTTTGCATAATGAACTGAATTTGGAGTGCTTCGATGGCTCGCGTAACTGTAGAAGATGCAGTAGATAAAATTGGTAACCGCTTTGACTTGATTTTAGTAGCAGCGCGTCGCGCTCGCCAAATTTCTGTAGGCGGTAAAGATCCTATGGTTGATGCTGAAAACGACAAGCCAACCGTAATCGCGCTACGTGAAATTGAGCAAGGTTTTGTAACCACTGACTCGCTTGATATTATCGACCGTGAAGAGCAGCAACACCAAGAAGCTGCAGAGCTTGCTGCAGTAGCTGCAATCGTTGGTGGCAATCGCTAATCCAACCACTGTCTAGATTCAATAATGCCAGCTTTTTTGCTGGCATTATTGTTTTATAGCAATTGAAATTAAGCAAATTGGTATAAATCGCCAGCACATTAAACAACGCGTAACGCCTTTAATTTCCTAACAAGTAGCATAAATTGTTCATTGGCATTGCTGGTGTTTCATCGTATATTCTTAAGTAACTAGCTTGTAACCCGTTTTATACTCGCCGAGTATAGCTTCTCTGAAACATTGGAGTGTGAATGTATCTGTTTGAAGGCCTCAAAAAGAAAATCTCAGAATATTTGTCACCAGAAGACGTCGATTTGGTGCAAAAAGCCTATGTCGTGGCCCGTGAGGCACACGAGGGACAGACGCGCTCTAGCGGTGAGCCCTATATCACTCACCCAGTAGAAGTAACCCAGATCCTTGCGAGCATGAGGCTTGATCATGAAACACTCATGGCTGCGCTTATGCACGATGTTATTGAAGACACTGACTTTAGCCAAGACGACTTAGCGGAGATCTTTGGTGATACGGTCGCTGAGTTGGTGGAAGGGGTGTCAAAGCTCGATAAACTGAGCTTCAAAGATAAAAAAGAGTTCCAAGCTGAAAACTATCGTAAGATGATCATGGCGATGACGCAGGATATTCGTGTCATCCTTATTAAGCTTGCAGACAGAACGCACAATATGCGAACGCTAGGCGCTTTGCGTCCAGACAAGCGCCGTCGAATTGCCCGCGAAACATTAGAGATTTATGCGCCAATTGCAAACCGTCTTGGTATTCATGATATTAAAAATGAGTTAGAAGATCTCGGGTTTCAGGCGTTATATCCAATGCGCTATCGTGCGTTACGTTCAGAAGTCGCCAAAGCACGTGGTAATCGTAAAGAAGTGATCAGCAATATTCAGTCTGAAATTGAATCTAGACTGGAAGAAGCGGGTATTCAAGGCTCTGTAAAAGGCCGTGAAAAGCACTTATACAGTATTTACCGCAAGATGTTGAATAAAGAGTTAATGTTTAACGAGGTAATGGACATTTACGCCTTTAGGATCAATGTCGACAACCTGGATACTTGCTACCGTGTGCTAGGCGTTGCACATAATTTATATAAGCCAATTGAAACTCGCTTTAAAGACTATATTGCCGTACCGAAAACCAACGGTTACCAGTCGCTTCATACGTCGCTGGTCGGCCCGCACGGTATTCCGGTAGAAATCCAAATTCGTACTCATGATATGGATCATATGGCGGATAAAGGGGTAGCAGCGCACTGGATGTATAAAAAGTCAGGTGATAATGCCGGCCATACCGCGCAGCAGCGTGCGCGTCAGTGGATGCAAAGCTTGCTTGAGCTACAGCAAAGTGCAGGCTCGTCTTTTGAATTTGTGGAAAACGTTAAAACCGAATTATTCCCAGAAGAAATTTACGTCTTTACGCCAGATGGCCGCATTGTTGAGTTACCAATGGGCGCAACTGCGGTAGATTTTGCTTATGCCGTGCATACCGATGTGGGTAATACCTGTGTGGGTGCTCGTGTAAACCGTAAGCCTTATCCTTTGAGTAAAGCACTGGATACCGGCCAAACGGTCGAGGTTATTACCAGCTCAGGTGCGCACCCTAACGCTACTTGGCTGAACTTTGTGGTAACGGGTAAAGCACGCCTTGGGATCCGCAATTACCTCAAGAGCCAACAAGAAGAAGAGGCGATCCAGCTAGGCCGTCGTTTGCTCGACTCGGCACTGGGTGAGTATAAGCTAGATGATATTGCTCAAGAGCAAATCGACAACGTACTTGAAGAGCATAACCTCAATACCTTGTTGGAGCTGCTGGTTGAGATTGGCTGTGGCAATATTATGAGCGTATTGATAGCGAAGCGTTTACTGCAAGATGATAATGCGGTAGAAGATATTGCTAAACGTGCTAAAGCCGCGATAATCGGAACAGAAGGCATGTTGGTAACCTATGCTAAATGTTGTCGTCCTGTGCCGGGTGATGCTATCACAGCATATATGAGCCAAGGCAAAGGCCTAATGGTTCACCGCCAAGAGTGTAAAAATATTAAGGGTTGGCGCAACGAGCGTTCGAAGTACTTTGTCGTGAAGTGGGAAGACAACCCTGAGAAAGAATATATAGCAGCGCTGCGTGTGGAAATTATTAACCACCAAGGTGCATTGGCTAAATTAACCAATGTGGTTGCGACGACTCAAGCTAACATTGTCGAAATCGCAACGGACGAAAAAGAAAGTAATTTATACGTGATTGATTTAGGTATTACCGTGAAAAACCGAATTCATGTCGCTGATATTATGCGCCGAATTCGAGTGATGCCAGATGTACAACGCGTGTATCGTAAAAAATAAAGGAACATTAATGAACAAAGCTATTATTTCAACAGATAAAGCGCCAGCAGCAATTGGCACTTACAACCAAGCGGTAAAAGTTGGTACTGCGGTCTATTTATCTGGCCAAATTCCATTGGTACCAGAGACAATGGAATTTATTTCTGAAGATTTTGCAGAGCAAACGCACCAAGTGTTCAAAAACCTTATCGCAGTATGTGAAGAGGCTGGTGGCGAGTTACAAGATATGGTTAAGGTTAATATCTTCCTAACTGATTTGAGTAACTTTGCAACGGTCAACGAGATCATGGCTCAGTATTTTAGAAAGCCATATCCAGCTCGTGCTGCAATTGGTGTAAAAGAACTACCAAAAGGCGCACAAGTTGAGATTGATGGCATTATGGAGTTACCTTCAACTAACTAACCTCAGGTTAACTAATAGTTAGATATATTTCTTCGCTCCAGTGTCAATCGCTGGAGCGGCTTTTCAAAAAGCCAACACAGTCCACTCATTTCCCCCTCGCTTTACATTACAGGAAGTCCCATGACCGCAGCCAGCGCACTTACTAGCCGTGCATTGAAATTAAAAGCAAGTACTGCTGATCTTCATGACAGTATAGATAGCAGCATTATGGCAAAAGACCCGTTCGCCAGCATTGAGCGTTATCTCCAGTTTTTGACTCTTCAGTACCTGTTTCTTAAAGATGTCGCTGCATTATATGATCACCGTGAACTCTCTATGCATATTGACGATCTCAAATCGCGTCGACGACTTGGGTTGTTGGAGCAGGACTTTGCTGACTTACAGCACACATTACCTGTGCCGTCTTTGTCGCCGTTTATCACAACTTCAACTGAGTTTACAACTGCTTTGGGAGCGCTTTATGTCGTTGAAGGCTCTAAGGTCGGGGCCGCGATGCTTGGGCGTCAAGTGCAGGCGCGTTTGCCCGTCACAGGTGAATATGGCGCGCGTTACTTAGCAGGCCCAGGTGCCGGGCGCGGCAGTGCGTGGCGTCACTTAATTCAATTTATCGATACGGTTGAGTTAACTAGTACGCAAGAAGATGCATTGATCACCGGCGCTCGTCAGGCCTTTATGCGTTTTCAGCAGTATCAAGCAGAGGTCTATGCTTAATACGATTGGTATAAGTTGAACGGAGAATTACAGGGTTGTTGTCGCGACATAGCGTCGCGACAGGTTAGTGACTAGCACATATTAGTTGGGCAATCACAATGTAATGTATTTGGCTCAGGAACACACGCTAACGCCTTAGATGGGCAGACCATCGTTGGGCCATCGGTGTCACAGTTTAAGTCGCGACTACAATAGTAGGAACAACCACCGCCAATTTCACGGGTCTTGTTGTTATCCAAAATTAGCTTACTACCAGCTAATGACTTCAATTGCTTTTTGTTCAGTTTTAAATCCATCGTTTATTCCTTCAATTGATTTAGGGTAAAAGCAGCACAGATCACTATGACCTATGCTGTGGCTCGGATTTTTTAAGCGTTGAGTCTTCTTCACTTTCATTAATTGGCGCAGGACGAAAACGTTCAACGTAAACTGTTGCTAGGAGTACTGTAACAACTGCTGCAAGCAAAATTGCTTTAGCGTACGGATAACTTTGATATACCCAATTCCAACTCCAAAATGGCTTAGCAGTTTCCTCTGCAATACCAAATATATAGTCCATATTGCGAATTAAGTTTTCAATGAATGCGCTAATATCTACGATCATGAAAAGGAAGAATATACCGACTAGAAGGATATCTGCATGGGTCATATAGACATATTCCCTTTTACTCGGTTGAAAGCGTTTTACTATTAATAAGGAGATTTTTACTCTATGTTTTATTGCGTAAAATGACGCTAAATCAAAGGAAAAATGTACTGTATAAATGTACGCATTAGCTTTATATGCAGGGAAGTCCGACGCGTAAAGATCCAAGAAAAATATCGTAATAATTTCTAAAAAAATTAAAATAGATAGAAGAGTCGAGAGGTGGATGATATTCAACTGGTTTTTCACACACAATGCGATTAACAGAACACTAACAAGCATTGGCAGATAGATTTCCTGATTTAGTACTGTAAGTATATAAGCTAGGCCTGTTGCTATGAAAGTTAAAAGTAGCAGAAAGCTAAATGATTTATTCATTTACTCGCCTTTTCGATATTGGAGTACTGTAGGGGTGGAGCTTATAGCGCTACTTCCCGTTCCTCTAGGGTCATCTTTTGTTAAACCACCACTCCCTCCTTTCACCCTATTTAGTTGATAAATGGGCAGTGATAAGTTAACAGTTATTGCTTTTAATTGGATTTTATTCCGGGTTGTCATTCTTATTCCTTATAGGCTTTGCAGTGGTTAAAGTTGTTAATACTGTACTCTGGAAAGCACATATTGAGAACAACTTGTAAAGCCAAATGTGGTCTACCCACTTGGTTTCGGATTTATTTTTATTAGTAAAATACCAAATTGCCTAAAATGTGACTGCCCCTTACTCCATGTTTTGATTTAAGGTAACCAAATTTCTTAAAATCTATTCTTTTCGGTGTTATAGATAACATCATATCCATATCCTTCATAAGCTTTTTCGATGGCTAAATTATTAATACGGTACCTGTAAAATCAATCATTGAAAGTAACTGTAATTATTTGGTTTTAGGATCTTTTTTTAGAAGACCATCACTTCCTCCAGCTATAGCGCGTAACTGCTGAAGGTTAAATATTTGCGAGGGCTGCGCTGGTTGAGTGTTAAGTTCTAGTCTGTGGCATTTTAATGCTTTGCCACGACTTTCACCTTCTGCTCGTTTTACTTCGCTGTGGTGCAAATATTTGTGAGCAATATTATTAGTGATTGTTGTTATATTTGTTATCCCTGCTTTTTTCATATTTCTTTGGCTTGTCGTCATCAGTATTTTTCCTTTTAGTAACAGTTTCATCTACAAATTAGGATACTTACTCTTCCACTTTCTTTGCATCAGGAGAGGTCGGGCTTTTGCGTCTTAATTGGGTATCACTAATTAAGCTCCGTAGCGCTTGAAACTGTTTAATGATGGGAGAAAGGTCAATATCACAGTAGTTACACCAAACTTGAAAGTGATCCCAAGGTATACGGCTTACACCATTTTCATAGTTTTCGTATGTTTGGCGAGTAATACCAACAAGGTCGGCCATTTGCTGCGTGGTTTTTTGGGCTGCAAGGCGCATTCTTCTAAGGTCATCACCGTTATATTTAAAATTGGGATTGCCCACCAATTTAATCCTTTCTTGTATGGGAGAGTATGTTCACTCTATCTAAGTTATTTTTATGTGTAATCTTTGTTAACTTGTAATTGTAATCAATAAAAATGTTTCTGCAAGAGGAAATTAAATTAGTCAATTATGGATATATCGCTTCAGAACCTACGTGTACTTTTCACTTTATTTTCATCATTTTAATAGAAAAATGGGTTCGACAAGATTTTTTAGCGAGGCTTTTGTTACTGTAGTGTGAAATGAAAATAAGGGTAACAACTTACTGAGGGTGATATGGATTATCTACGTCAATATAACGACTTAAATATTCTCTATGAAGCACATAAAAAATCGAGTTGTGGAGAGGTTGAGATAGCTGAGACGACTGCTAAGTGGTTTTCTCTTGTAGAGAGTACCTTATTTGAGCTCCAGGAGCTGGCGTATATGGAAAAGGCGTATATGCAAAAGTCGCGAACCATGAATAATCTCATCGAACTGGTGTATGCCAGTGTTCCTACCACTGAGTAGGGCAAATAGCAGAAATAAAATTGTATGTTTTGCAGTGGTAAGAGTGCCAATCAAGCTCGATTAAGTATTGGCACTCTTTTTTATTGATTTACATGGCTTTTAGAGCTCAAATGGCGCGACGCCTTTGGCTTCCATCATATAACCTGTTTGCGCGATGTCGCCCTTCCAAGTAGAAACCTTAATCGTGCCACTGACTGTGATTGCATCATACAGGCTCTCAATCGGAACACCGCCTTTGATTTTGACATGAACAATTTGGTTCGGTGGCGGCGGCGGCACGTGAATACAAGCGCCAAAGTAGGGAACCAACAAAAATTCGGTGATCACTTCACTGTCACCTTCAAGTGGTACAACAAAGCCGGGTAAGCTGACTAATTGGCCGTCTAACTCTTTGACGACTGGGGCGTCTAAATCAGGTTGCACCCAAGTTTGCTCGGCGCCATCATGGCTTGCTGCGTCTTGATTGCTGATCTGGACATGCCCTTTTGGAATTAAATCTTCCCAGAATATCTCTTTAGGTGGTGCCGCGTTTGCGATACCACTGAATACCATCGCAGTGATGAATGCAATGAAGTAAAAAACGTGAGTTCGTGCGGTTAACTGCATCTTGATCCTCTTAGGTTTTAATTTGCATGCCATCGGCAAGCGAGTAAAAATAAGCACGGGCGGCAGGAATGGCGCCGATCAAAGTACCTGCGCCTATAATAACGCTTAGTAGCGTGAGTTCATAGGTTGAGAGCGCTGAGATACTTAGGACTACGCCAAATTGACTTTGTAGGCCGGATTGGGCAGCAATGAGCAAGGCATAAAAAAGCGCTACACCGAAAGCACACCCTAACACGGTGATAAAAATTGCTTCGCTAATGAGAAGTGTAAAAATATGCCAAGGCCGCGCGCCAACTGAGCGTAGGATAGCAAGTTCTCGGCGCCTTTGATTCAACGTGGCGAGCAATGAGGTTAGCATGCCAAGCAAGCTTATCAACACCACAGCAAGGGTAATGAGAAGCAAGATTTTTTCGACAATATCTAGCATTTCCCACAATTCCCTCAATGTCACCCCCGGCATAATTGCCAGTAAAGGTTCACCTTTATACTGATTAATATTTCTGCGCACCTGTAGGGTATAAAGTGGTGACTCAAAACCAAGTAAAAATGCAGTGATTTGTGTTGTTGAACCGATTAAATCACCGGGCTTAGCGTCGAGGTTGTGAAGTAGGGCACTATTGTTTTTACTGTCATGTTCATGCTCATGTTCATGTTCATGTTCATGTTCATGTTCATGCTGCGTTGCATCTTGTTCTCGTGCAACCATTCGAGATGGCTTGTTGTGCTCTGTGCTATGCATGCTCTCTATGGCACTTAACGGCACATGTAGTGTTTTATCCACCGGCGTTCCCGTGGCTGCCAAAATACCAGAAATAACCAGCGGATTATCATCATGATGATGGAAACTGGTATTGCCCATACCGTGAGAAATGACGATTTTTTGTCCCAGCTGATAACCCAGCTTTTTTGCGACCATAGCCCCAAGCACGACTTCTTGGCCATTGTGAAATGGTCGACCAGTGGCAAAGGTGAGGTGTTGTTTTTTAGCGTATTGATAATGACTGAAGTAACTTGCATCTGTACCCAGCACAGCAAAGCCTTTATGGCTATCGCCTAAGCTAATGGGAATACTCCACGCAACACCGCGTTGTGCCTTGATGTACTCGTAACTTTGCCATTGTACGGCATTATTGGCGTGACCAATTCTAAATACGCTTGAAAGCAAAAGCTGAATATCACCAGTACGTGCGCCGACAATCAGGTCTGTGCCAGAAATAGTGTTCGCGAAGCTGGATTTTGCGTCTTGGCGTACACGCTCAACCGACAGCAGCAACATGACACTAATTGCAATGGTCACTAGAGTTAGGGCGACGCTGGCTTTTCGGTTTAGCGTACTTTTCCACGCAAGTTTGATTAGCATAGCGGCGCTCCTTGTTGTAAATCAGGCAAGCTTACTTGCCTATCAAATAACGGCGCTAAGCTTTTATCGTGACTGACAAAGAGAATAGATGCACTGTAAACCGCGGCTTGGCTAAATAGTAATTTAATAAAACCATCACGGCTGTCGGCATCGAGGGCTGAGGTTGGCTCATCGGCAATAATGATTTCGGGCCTGCCAATAAATGCGCGAGCGGCGGCTACGCGCTGCTGTTGGCCAATACTTAACTCCGCGACACTGCGCTGCTGAGTGTGCTCGTCTATACCAAGATCAGAGAGCAGAAGTTTGGCTTCCTGCTCAAGAGATTTATTCTGTGAGGAGATGTTTTGTCTGCGCTTTTTGGAAAATTCGCAGCCAAGGGTAACGTTTTCAATAGGCGACAAATAGGGCAATAAATTAAAGTTCTGAAAAATAGTACCTATATGGTCGGCTCTAAACTTATCTCGTTGGCCACGGCTCAGTGCGCTCGCGTTTGTGCCTGCAATTTCAATTTCTCCCTGCTGGCAATCCAAGGTGCCGGCAATAAGTCCTAGCAAAGTCGATTTACCGCTGCCGCTTGGACCATGTAAAAACACGTGTTCACCTCGGGCGATATGTAGCTTAGGTATGGTTAGCACCGGGATGCTCGACTTAGGCCATGTAAACTGTAATTGAGATATCGTAAGCATAACGCCTCAACGCTGGCAAATAATGTTGTGATGGTATAACAAGAATGACTAAAGCAAAACCAAGTTAAGCTCAACAACAAGCGTGTAAGTTAAATTGTGATTTTTGTTCAGCTCGACTATTATAGCGACCCTAACCCCCTCATTATTTTGTGCCCTTTAGCAAGGCGCATCCTGTCATTGGAGTAACAATGAGTAGCTACAAAGTTTTAGACGTTAATGACGATCTTCCAATTCGCACTAAAGGTGCGGTTCACAGTGGTAAAGTACGTTCAGTTTATTGGTTAACCGACGCCGACAGTGCACGTTTAATTGAAGAAAAAGGCTATCAAGTCCCGGTTGGTACAGAACTGGCAATTATGGTCATTTCAGACCGTATTTCAGCGTTTGATTGTATTTGGCAAGGTGAAAATGGTCTTAACGGTGTACCGGGTAAGGGTATTGCGCTTAACAGCGTTGCTTCCCATTGGTTTTCACTTTTTGATACAGCTGGTCTTGCAGGTAATCACATTGTTGATATTCCACATCCTTATGTTTGGATTGTGCGTAAAGCCAGTACGGTAAGAGTTGAAGCGATTGCGCGTCAATATATTACCGGCAGCATGTGGCGCGATTACGCAAAGGGCGTAAGGGAGTTTTGTGGCTTGCAATTACCAGCAGGTTTAGAGGCCAATCAAAAGCTAGATAATGTCTTAATCACGCCATCAACCAAAGGGATCATCAAAGGTTTAGCAGACATACCAGAAGTGGATGACGTAAACATCTCTCGTAAAAACATCGAAGATAACCTTGCAGCGTTCAACTTTAAATCTGCGGCAGATGTGGATAAGTACGAGCAGTTGCTAACCGAGGGCTTTGCCCTGATCAGTAAAGAGCTTGAGAAGCTTGATCAGATCTTTGTTGATACTAAATTTGAGTTTGGTTACGTTGAAGATAAAGATGGCCAAGAGCGCCTAATTTACATTGATGAAGTGGGTACGCCTGACTCGTCACGTATTTGGGATGGCCCTGCTTATCGCGATGGTAAGATCGTTGAAAACTCAAAAGAAGGCTTCCGTCAGCTATTGATAAACAACGTACCAGATAGCGATGTGCTGCTGAATAAAGACCGCATGCCTGAGCGAGAAGCGCTTGCTCGCGATTATCTTTTGCCAGAAGCTGTGATGATGTCGGTAAGCGAAACTTACGTTGGGATCGCAAGTAAAATCGTTGGTCGTGAACTAACGATCCCTGCGGATCCTCGCCAAGAAGTTATTGATATTCTTGATAAGCAGTACGGTTTAATAGATTAATTCTTTTCAGTTGCCCTGATAGACAAGTTTATTAGGGCAATTTCCTCAATTCACTTGCTTTTCATTGCAAGGTCTCTTTTACTTAACGTAATTGTTGCAAAAAATAGAGTCAGATATGCGAACGTCTGTTCTACTCCTACTAAGTTTTTGTTTTTTATTCCTTTTAGATTCAAGCTGCGCAAATGCTGGGCAATTAACAGTGCTAGATGGCAGCGGCAAGCCCTTGCAGCACGCCGTTGTTGAATTGACGGACGAGCCTGTCGAGTCAGCAGCAAAAGCAGTGGCGGTTATGGATCAAATCAATAAACAGTTTGTTCCTTTCATCCTTACCATCCAAAAAGGACAATTGGTTGATTTTCCCAATAGCGATGATATCCGTCATCACGTTTATTCGTTTTCTGCGGTAAAACCTTTTGAGCTAAAGCTATACGCTGGCACGCCAAATCAACCGCTTAAGTTTGAAAACGCTGGTGTAGTGGTGTTAGGTTGTAACATTCACGACTCTATGGTGGGCTATATTTACATTGCAGATGACAAGCAAGTATTGGTATCTGATGCGAATGGATTAGTAACTTTGCCGAATTCTACGAAACAAGTAACGGTATGGCATCCTTATCAAGCTAATGACATAGATAGTCGGCAAACCGTGCAAATAGTGAACACAACGGCGCCGATGTCCGTAACAATAAAAACAACTTATCCAGCGCCGCGTAATACCTTTGGCGAGCGCTTTGGACAACATGAATGAATAACAGCTTTAAAAATAAAATCATTAGTCTCTGTATTTTGCTTATCCTTGTCACGGCGGGGATGAGCTTGGCAAGTTTTTGGTGGTCCACAAGTAAATTCAATGAAGCGCAAGTGCAAAGAAAAATTCAAGTGGCACAAAATGTTTATCAACAATATTTAAAAGCGCGAGAGCAGCTATTGGTTACCGCGGCGACTGTACTTACCGCTGACTTTGGCTTTAAACAGGCAGTCGCGACGAGAGACGCACAAACCATCAGTAGTGTGTTGCTTAATCACTCCCGCCGTATTGATGCCGACTTAATGCTGTTGCTGGATGTGAAAGGCGACCTGATCTCCGCTAACAGGGAAGGACTCGACTTCCCGAGCGACACCAGAACTTGGATGCAAGCGTTGCAAAGCCACACCGACCACTCAGCTTTTGTGGTGCTTAGTGAGCAGTTGTATCAAGTGATTATTTTGCCTGTGCGAGCACCTAGGACGATTGCATACTCAATTATTGGCTTTGAGGTTGGATCTGCTGTGGCGCTAGAGCTCAAAGAGCTGACAGGAATGGAAACGAGCTTTGTTGGTGCCGCTGATAACCTAAAAGCAAGTTCGCTGACTACTCTTGCACTTGGTGGTGATTTATTTACTTTCCTAGCGGCGCAAAAAACGACACGGTGGCTTAGTCAGTATCCGGTATATGAAAGTGCAGAGGTGAGCTTACCTTCTCTTGCAAGTAACCCGGTGAGTTTGGTACTCAGTGCGGATTTAACTACTCAGTATCAAGAATTCGATAAAATGGTGTTGACCATTATTTTACTCTCCCTCGGTACTATCCTTATTGGTTTTATCACCAGTGGTATTGTTGCCAAGAATCTTACGACACCGCTCAGTAAGCTTACTGAGTTGGCAAAACGCTTTGCTAAAGGGGATTACTCAGCCAAGCTGGAAGAGGCTCGACCGACCCAAGAAATTTGCCAACTCGTTGACGCTTTTAATGATATGGGCGAAGACATTCAAGAGCGTGAAGAGCAGATCCGCTTTCAAGCCAGTCATGACCATTTAACTGGTTTTTTTAATCGTAATGCGGCTTTGGATAAACTACATAGTATGCTCAGCAGTGGTGCAGAGTATTACTTTATTGCCATAGACATAAAGGGATTGCGCCATATCAATGACAAGCTAGGCCCTCGGGTAGGAGATGATTGCATTAAAGCAGTGGCGAAACGGATAGCGGAGATCAATACGGCAGAAGGCGGATTGAATGTTAGGCTTGGTGGTGATGAGTTTTTAGTTGCACATCCAGCGAGTGCGTGTGCCGATCCGCAAAGTGCTGTGCTTGGTATTGTTGAATGCGCTGAGATGCTAAATCAAGGTCTGAGCAAGCCCTACACTGTGCAGGGGTTAGATATTTCGCTTCACTTTAGTATCGGCGTAGTGCATTACCCCAAACAAGCGCATACTCCCGAGGATGTTGTTCGCCGGGCTTTGATCGCAGTTGATACTGCAGCGCACGATGGTCATGATGTTTACTACTACCAATCTGGTGAAGATGAAGCCCACCTAGAGCGCCTGCAAATTATTGATGAACTAAAACACGCTATTGCCAACGACGATGGTCAGCTTTTTATGACCTACCAACCAAAGCTAAATATGAAAACCAATCGTATTGATAAGGTTGAGTCTCTTATTCGTTGGCAACGTAAAAATGGCGAATGGGTGTCGCCCGAACTATTTATCGATCTTGCCGAGCAATCAGGTTTGATTGTTGAGTTAACTCAGTGGGTAGTAAAAACTGTGGTGTCTCAAGTTGCTAATTGGGTACGTCAAGGTGAACGCATCAAGGCGGCTATTAATGTATCGGCACAAGACATCGCAGATAAAAACTTCTTGTCTCATCTTAAGACGCTACTAGACACATATAACGTCAAACCTGAGTTGATCACCATAGAGCTTACTGAGCGAGACATGATTGAGAATGAGGAAAAAGGCATTGCGGTTCTCCAAGCGCTCAAACAGCTTGGCGTGCAGGTCTCGCTTGATGATTATGGTGTGGGTCAAACCTCCCTTGGTCGATTAAAAATGTTGCCTATTGATGAGCTGAAACTCGACAAGGTATTTATTTTAAAGCTCGCACAATCGGAAAAAGACCAGTTTATTGTGCGCTCCACCATCACGCTTGGTCACCAACTTGGTTTTAGCGTGGTCGCGGAAGGGGTTGAAGACAAAGCATCGCTTGAACTACTTGAGTCAATGCAGTGTGATTATGCACAAGGTTACTATCTAAGTAAGCCGCTCAAAGCCGCAGACTTTGACCTGTGGCTGGGGAGATATAATGAAGTGGGCTAATGTTTTTGCTGTGTGCTTAATAGTGTGCGGACCAACTTACGCCGCAACAGGAAAGTTACTAGCGACTCCCGGGGTGTCACAGGTTGAGGGAAGTGCAGGTGGTGGCATTGTGCCGTGGGCGCAGCTTGCTGGATATGCATCGGAAGATGAATGGTCCGCCAGCGGGTTTTGTAGCCGAGCTAGCCTGAAAGACTACCAGCTCGATGTGTGTGGCGTTCAAGCCAACTTATTCAATCGCGTAGAGTTAAGTTTCGCTCGACAAAACTTCGATGTGGATGCGCTTAATCTTGATATTGAGCAAGATATTGTCGGTGCCAAGGTGCGGCTATATGGCGATATCGTCTATAGTAAATATCCACAATTGAGCTTTGGTATTCAGCATAAGTCCTTGGATGATGCTACGGTTGCCAATTTGCTCGGCGCTGAAGATGACTCAGGAACGGATTATTACTTAGCTGCAAGCAAACTGCATTTGGGTGCTGTAGGCGGTTATAACTGGTTCTGGAATATTACGATGAGACACTCTAGAGCTAATCAACTTGGCATACTAGGTTATGGTGGTGCTAACGATAGTGCGCCTTGGCAACTAGAAGCCAGCAGCGCAGTATTTTTATCGAGGCATTGGGCTGTCGGTGCAGAATACCGCCAAAAATCCAACAACCTTGGACTTGGTGAATCAGATTGGAAAGATGTTTTTGTCGCTTGGATCCCGAATAAGTCAGTGAGTGTGACGGCGGCATGGCTAGACCTTGGAAAAATCGCAGGGCAGCCTTCTCAAACGGGTTGGTATCTATCTGTTACGGGGTACTTTTAAATGAAATGGCTATCACTAACGGCAATCTTGCTTTTCCTCGTGGCGTGTAGTGCTTCAACTCCACACACCTCCCTATATGAGCAAATAGGGGGTAACGCCGGCGCAGAAAAGCTAGTAGACGCGTTTATTAAACAGATTGGCAATGATGACGTTATTTTACCGTATTTTAGAGAGTCCAATGTTAGGCACTTTCGTGAAGGGTTTATCACTCATCTGTGCAATACCTTAGATGGCCCTTGTGATTATGAAGGTGATAGCATGGTGCAGATCCACACCGGCATGGCTATTAGTGAGTCTGACTTTAATCGGGTGGTTGATCTCTTGATCAACGCAATGAATGAGGTTGGGATTGCTCACTCTGTACAAAATCAAGTTCTGGCCCGCCTAGCACCGATGCGAAGTGAAGTTATCAAGTTGTAGACTCGATAGCAAAAAGGTTGCACAGAGGTTTGTTTGTATTTTGTTAGTAAACTTGTCCTTGCAGATAAATTGTGTTGTTTATTGGAATTACTGTTCTTAATCCAAAAGAGTAAAGTATAAGCTGAATTTTGATGCTTAATTCTGTAATCTAATAGCCAAATTGTCGTAAAGTTCGTCACGGTTTTAGCAACAAACAAATGCCATAGTGGGTTACAGCTCAAACCGTGCTGATTAGAAAGAGAGCCAAGTTGAAAAAAGTTATCACATTTGGAACCTTTGATGTATTCCACGTTGGTCATGTCAATATTTTAGAGCGAGCGAAAGCACTGGGTGATTATCTCATTGTGGGGATCTCATCGGATGAACTTAACTTTTCGAAAAAAGGTAGAAATCCAATATACTCAATAGCAGATCGCCTAAAAATCATTAGTTCATTGCGATTTGTAGATGAGGTGTTTGTGGAAGAATCTCTGGAGCTAAAAGCGCAATATATCAAAGGCTTTGATGCCGATATTTTGGTGATGGGTGATGATTGGAAAGACAAGTTCGATATATATAAAGATATCTGTGATGTGGTTTATTTAGAGCGCACCCCATCAATTTCAACAACGGAAATAATAGAGGTCGTACGCAGACCCGAAGGAAAATAATAGCATGAAGCATGTGGTCGATAGGGATTGGCTTTTTGCAAATCTTGGCAAAGTGAAAGTATTGGATGCTGGCATTGTGAAACCGGGGCAGTCAGGCCCTTATAACGCCCCAGCAATCATTCAAGGCGCGCTGCGTTTTGATATTAGTGGTGCGCTAGCTAATCCCCGTGCTACATCACCCAATATGTGCTGCAGTCCAGTTCAATTTCAAGCAGAAATGCGACAGCTTGGTATCAACCAAAATGATGTGTTAGTCGCTTACGATGATAAGGGCATGTTTAGCGCTGCCAGAGCTTGGTATATGCTCAAAAGGATGGGTCATAAACAAGTGTATGTACTGGATGGCGGATTACCTGCTTGGTGTGAAAAACAATATCCTTTGAGTCAAGCATACGCGCAAGTCCAACAAGCAGGAAACTTTGTCGCTGCATATGACGAAACAGCATTTGTCGATAAAGCAGCTGTGCTTAGTAATATTGGCGCTGAACTGAGTTATCTATTTGATGCGAGAGGTGCAAAGCGCTTTACTGGTGAAGAGCAAGAGCCTCGTGCAGATATGCGCAGCGGCCATGTGCCTAAAAGTAAAAACCTTCCATATATGAGTTTGTTAAACGCCGATGGCTGCTTTAAACCACTCACTGAGCTTGAAGTGCTGTATAGCGACTTATCAAAGGACAAAACTAAGCCTCTGATATTCTCTTGTGGCTCAGGTGTTACAGCTTGTATTTTAGCGCTGGTGGCTGACGAGCTAGGTTATGAACAGTTGACGGTATATGACGGCTCGTGGAGTGAATGGGGCGCTGATCCCGATGTGCCCGTTGAGACGAGTTATACCACTATTTAATGTGAAAAAGGTGCCAATGGCACCTTTTTCATGTGTGAAGCGAGCTATTTTCTCGCTTCAAAATAGATCACTTATGATAAGCAAGGCACGCTTCAACTTCGTGCTTTGAGCCTAAGATAACACCAACGCGTTGATGTATTTCCTCAGGTTGAATATCCAAAATGCGTTCACGACCAGTGTGGGCAATACCGCCTGCTTGCTCGATAAGCATCGCCATTGGATTGGCTTCGTAAAGTAGGCGAAGTTTAAATGGCTTGTTTGGATCTTTACGATCTTCTGGATAAGTGAATAGTCCGCCACGGCATAATACGCGGTGAACATCGCCAACCATTGCCGCAATCCAGCGCATATTGAAGTTTTTACCACGCGGCCCGGTTTCACCTTCAAGTAAATCGGCAATGTAATTTTGCATTGCTGGGGTCCAGTGGCGTTGGTTTGAAGCGTTGATGGCAAACTCTTTGGTGTCTTCAGGAATGGCTGCAAAGTCTTGCGTGAGTAGGAAGCTACCGTGTGTTTTGTCCAGGGTAAACAACCGAGTTCCCTTGCCTGTTGATAGCGCTAACATGGTTGATGGGCCATATAACACATAGCCCGCTGCTACTTGTTTATGACCTGGCTGCATAAAGATCGCAGGATCGCTAGGATCTGAACCTTCAGGGGCTTCCATAATAGAGAAAATAGTACCAACGAGTGAATTAATGTCGGTATTGGATGAACCATCCAACGGATCGAAAGCGACAATATAGTTCGCTTTTGGATTGCCGGCGACGGTGTAATCTTCTTCTTCAGAAGCGATGGCTTTGACATAGCCAGATTCAAGCAAAATATCTTTCAATAGCTGGTTTGAAAGTACATCGAGCTTCTTTTGCGTTTCACCTTGAATGTTCTCATCTAAGGTTGAACCTAATACACCTGAAAGTGCACCTTGGCCAACACGGAACGATATTTCTTTACATGCCGCGAGAATGGTTCGGATTAGAGAAACCAACTCACGAGAACAACCATCTTCAATTAACACCGGAGGGAGTCTACGCATTTTTTAAATCCTGATCACCTTGTGTTTATGGCAATAAATAGTGTGAGAGGTGCCATAAACAGCGCTGTAATTCGTCTTGAAAGACTGTAAATTGTATACGATTTCATATACAACTGGGGTTAAGCCTCAAAACCATAAATAACAAAGAGCAGCCATGAGAAAAATAACGTGCTTCACTCAAACTGTATCCGCTTTGCTACTGTGTATGATAACCCAAGCACACGCAGCAATTAAGTCTATTGATGAATTTACTGCCAGTTTTAATCATCATCCCGGTTTTTACGCCTTCTATAGCGATGATTCGAGCGGCAAACTGTACTTAGACATCGACAAACTAGACGCCCCTTTCTTGTTACAGCATAGTTTACCTTATGGTGTAGGTTCGAATGATATAGGTTTAGACCGCGGGCAGTTAGGTGGGACGCACTTAGTTCAGTTTGAACGTTTTGGTGATAAGGTAATGCTGCGTGCTATCAACACGTATTATCGTGCAAGTGCGAATAATATGGCCGAAAAGCAAAGCGTTAAAGAGGCTTTTGCTTCAAGCATTCTACACGGGTTCAACGTGGTTGCAGAAGATAAAGACAGTGTTTTGGTTGACTACACGCCTTATCTACTCAGCGATGTGCATGGTGTTTCTCGCACGTTAGCAAATCGTAATCAAGGTAGTTTTAGCTTAGACTCAAGCCGCAGCGCTGTGTTTATGTCGCGTTCAAAGGCATTTGTTAAAAACACAGAACTTGAAGCCGTATTGACTTTCAAAGGGACAAAGCCTGGTGAATATGTACGCCAGGTGAGTGCAGATCCTTATGCGCTTACGGTACATCAGCACCATTCTTTAATTGAGCTGCCTGATGATAACTACCAGCCACGTGCATTTCATCCGCAATCGGGTTATTGGAGTATCGAGCATAAGGATTATTCAGCACCGCTTGGACAGTCAATGTTTGTGCGTTATATCCCACGCCACCGTTTACAGAAAAAAGACCCAACTGCACAAATTTCGGAGGCCGTAGAGCCAATCATTTACTATCTTGATCCTGGCGTGCCTGAGCCGGTCAAAACTGCATTACTTGATGGTGCTAAATGGTGGGATCAAGCATTTGAAGCTGCTGGCTACAAAAATGCATTTCAAGTCAAAGTACTTCCTGAAAATGCCGATCCTATGGATATTCGCTATAACGTGATCCAGTGGGTGCATCGAGCTACTCGTGGGTGGTCATACGGCGCGTCGGTGATAGACCCACGTACCGGTGAAATTTTAAAAGGTCACGTTACGCTAGGCTCGCTGCGTGTCCGTCAAGATATTCTTATCGCCGAAGCACTTTCTGCGCCATTTGTTGAGGGGAATGAGGTGACTGAGCGACTTCATGCTATGGCGCTAGACCGTATTCGTCAGTTGAGTGCACATGAAATTGGCCACACGTTGGGCATTGCACACAACTTCTCAGCGTCGGTAAAGGATCGCGGGTCAGTCATGGACTATCCTCATCCGCTGGTGGGATTTGAAAATGGCCAACTGGATATCACTAAGGGCTACGCAAAAGGTATGGGCACGTGGGATACACAAGTGATTAAATATGGTTATAGTGATTTCGCTGGCGCTGATGAAGCCACTGAGCTTGCGGCTATTCTTGCTGAAAATAAGGCGCAAGGGCTTGAATTTATCTCTGACTCTGACGCCAGAGCGCAGGGCGGAGCACATCCAACGGCGCACCTTTGGGATAACGGTGCAGATCCTGCTGCCGAATTACTACGAGTGCTGGATGTTCGCAAGCAGGCGTTGAATACCTTTGGTATTCACAGCATTCAAAAAGGAGTTGCTCTGTCGCAGCTAGAGGAGAAACTAGTACCGCTGTATCTTTTCCATCGTTATCAGGTTGAAGCCGCAGTAAAATTGATTGGCGGCGTGGATTACGACTATGAAGTTCGCGGTGACGAGGTAATAAAAGGGGCGAAAGTTGTGGCTAAAGAGGCGCAGCAAAATGCGGCCAATGCGCTTTTGAGTACGCTCTCACCTGCGGTGTTGACTATTCCTGACTCTATTTTGGCGTTAATACCTCCTAAGGCTTACGGTGAGTACAAAACTCGCGAAAGTATTAAAGGGCGAACTGGGCTAACCCTAGATGCGATGGCATTACCAGAAGTCGCCGCACAGCATAGCCTTGACTTGCTGCTTAATCCACAGCGATTAAATCGTCTTGCACAGCAGCACGCACGTGATACTCAATATTTTGGTACACAGGCACTTTTAGAGGCTTTATATCAGCAGGTATTTGCCCAGTCAGGTAGCAACGGCATGGCTCAAAAGCTACAGCAACGAGTGCAATACCTAAGTGCAACTCAGCTTGTAAAACTGAGTAACAACGATAAAGTCGCACCTGAAGTGCAGGCGCAGTTAAAGTTTTATTTAGCAAAAGTTGCGAAAGACTTTAATCAGTCGTCGGTATTTAGTGATGTTGCTTTTGAGCAAGCATTTAAACATATGCTCGCGCAGCAAATTAATCACTATCTAGATTCAGGAGAGTGGCCTGAAAGCTTTAAAGCGCTTGAAATGCCGCCAGGCTCACCAATTTAATCAAACGTGCACTTCGGAAATAGGGGCTCAGCAGCGCCCCTATTTTTATGCCTTCTTGACCATAGTATTGGTCGTAATGTGAGGGAAAGTTACGAGTTGACCAGCGATCGGAATTTCCATTGTGATATTTTGCGAATACTGCAGTTGCGTGAAGTTATCACTACCGTCAAGTGACTCAAGCCAATAGCTAATCGCGTAGCGGCTAACTTTTGCATGTTGTTGTTCAAAGCCAATATTCGTGACAGGGATCCCTGAATGCGCGGTATCGACCTCAAGTAGAATAAACTTCTTGGGAGGAGAAACTTCTAAGGCATTATTTAAAGGCTGATTTGGATTGAGTGTAAAGTCAGGATTTAAGTTACCAACACTTTTGGTGGTGTATTGAGCCGTACTGATCCCATGGGGTAATCCCATAGGTAAAATATCACTTTGGCTCAGCATTGGGATCGTCGGGACACCAGTACCTGATTGAAAATGCCCACTGGCTAAAATGGAATTACCATGGGGAACTGACATTTGTTTTATAAAGTCATAAGTTTGAGTTGGCGCCACACTGTTTGGTACGGTTTCATTGCCAAGCCCTGGATTTTCACCATTGCCATACGGACCAAGTAATTGCTTTGCATCTGATAAATACAACAACGAACCATTTTCCGCATGGACTAGCTGATCTTTCGCTGGACCTTCTGCAAAATAAACTCTTTGTTCGTAAAATAAGGTATTAGCGACCTGTGTACCAAATCCTCCTCGATTTGGTGCGGTGCCATGGATGGCTGAGAAAGTAAGCTCTTCATAATAGGAGAAATTTTTAAGAATATAGCTGGCTTCTTGAGGTAGTGGCATTAAGCAGTAAGAAAATGGTTTGTCGGGGCCACCTAATCCTGAGTTGGCCAAGGGTTGGTTAGTCCAAGTGCCGACCAAGTGTTGCAGTGGACCTAAGCTGGTGGTTGGAGCGGCTGGGCTACTCTGGACTGGATCAATAAGTAATGGTTGCGATAGGTCTGGTGGTGTTGTTTCAGTCACGGTTATATCCTCGCTAAATTGCTTGCGAGCACCTCGACTAATTCTAGATACTTTTGATTTGGCGCCCGCACTATGATCCCTGTCATGACCGCTCAGCGATGACGGGATCTTCAACCATCACTGCAATGCAGTTAGGTATAGTGCAGACTGTGGATATGGCAATTACATATCATTACAGAGATTTCATTACCTGAGTGTGAAGTGATGAACTCGCCAATCCGCTAGGCAAAGCAACTTTCTCTTATTAGCTGCTTAATAATATCCTGACTTGGCTGGATTTTTTCCATTGCTAAAAACTCGTTGGGTTGGTGTGCTTGATTAATTGAACCCGGTCCCATAACGATAGTTTCGCAGCCTAGCTGTTGTAGAAAGGGTGCTTCGGTACAATAGTTTACAGCAATTGCTTGTTGTCCTGACAGGCGCTCAGCCATTTTCACCAAAGCAGAATCTGTCGAGCCGGTAAAAGCCGGAATGGGTTCGTGCATATCTATAACCGAGACACTATTCGGATACTGTGTATTGATGGGTGCCATTGCTGCCGTGAGCATGGCTTGTAGTTCTTTGATGCTCAAACCAGGCAAAGGGCGCATATCAATATGCAGTTCACAACAGCCACAAATACGGTTGGCGTTGTCGCCGCCATGAATGTGTCCAAGGTTTAGAGTTGGGTAAGGAATAGCAAAATGTGGAGTTGAATATTTATTCTTTAATTCTTCTCTTAACTTTAATAAATTTGCAATCACCTGATGCATGATTTCAATGGCATTTAAGCCGCGCTCTGGATCTGAGCTATGGCCTGAACGACCAACGATGCGGATGGCGGTCGTCATATGGCCTTTGTGGGTAAATACCGGCACCATATCAGTGGGTTCACCAATAATGCAGCGCGCCGGCTTCAAGCTTGGATGTTTTGCGATTTCCTGAGCACCAGCCATAGTGGTTTCTTCATCGGCGGTGGCTAAAATCATGATAGGTGCATTTTGCTGTAATTCATCAAGCTCTGAGATTGCATTCAATACGAAAGCAAAAAAACCTTTCATATCAATACTTCCAAGACCATATAATTTATTATCTTGCTCGCTTAATTTAAAAGGATCAAATTGCCAGCGGCTATCGTCGAACGGCACGGTATCCGTGTGGCCGGCCAACATTAATCCACCATCGCCATTACCTCGTCTTGCAATTAGATTATATTTTCCTTTTGCATGTTCAAGCTCTGTTACTTCGACAGTAAATCCTAACGTTTCGCACCACTGTGCGAGTAGGTGGATCACATTCTGATTACTCATGTTGAGACTGTCTTCTAATGCACTGATAGATGGCGCGGCGATCAGTTGCTGATACATTTCCATAAAAGCGGGCAATTTCATAAAAATTCCTAAAATACTTATTCAAAGTTCTTGCATAAAAATATAAAGATGTTTAGAGTGAATATCAATTCACTTTTTTAGCATAAATATATTTTTGGGGCAGCAATGCGACGATTTGACTTCAACAATTAGCAGAACCAATCCTAATCAAACTTTTTTAATCTTGAGAACACTATGTTGAAAGTATCTATAATCGGAGCGAGCGGCTACAGTGGCGCTGAGCTTGCTAAGCTGGTTGCCAAGCATCCTGCCTTCACACTTGCGCATTGCTTTGTATCTGAGCAAAGCTTAGACAAAAATAAATTCATCAGCGATTTATATCCAGAATATTCGGGCTTGCTAGATATTGAGCTGCAACCCTTAAATGAGCAAGCTTTTTCGTTGATAGAGCAATCATCGGACTATGTGTGTTTATGCACGGATCACAAGGTTAGCGTAGAACTTGCACCGGTATTTTTACAGATGGGCAAACGGGTTTTTGACCTATCTGGAGGTTACCGTTTATCTAGCAATGAAGACTACGAAACTTACTACGGTTTTTCTCACCCACATCAAGACTGGTTAGCGCAAGCACAATACGGACTAGCTGAATGGTACGGCGATGCTATTAAAACGGCAAAGTTAGTGGCGGTCGCGGGTTGCTATCCGACTGCGGCACTCAATGCACTTAAGCCATTACAACAAGCTGATCTGATAACAGAGCAGCCAGTTATCATTAATGCTGTTTCTGGTGTTACTGGCGCGGGTAGAAAAGCGAATGTCACCACACACTTTTGCGAAGTATCTCTTGCACCATACGGTTTGTTTACGCACAGACATAGTCCAGAAATAGAAAAATACCTCGAACACCCAGTGTTGTTTACGCCGCATTTAGGGAATTTTAAGCGTGGTATCTTGGAAACGATCTACGTCACTCTGAAAGAAAATATCACACCAAATCAAGTTGATGCCGCTTACCAGGTGCTTGCCGATGAGCCGCTGATCAGATTAAAGGGGAGTCAACTTCCATCAATCAAAGCCGTTGAAAATCAGCCTTTTGTGGATATTGGTTGGCAGCAAAAGGGCAATCAACTGATTGTAGTGGTCGCGATTGATAACTTGCTTAAAGGGGCTGCAGGCCAAGCATTACAGTGTATGAACTTGGCGGCGGGACTTGAGCATTATCAAGGTTTAGGAGTATCAGCATGAGCAAACAAACTTGGGTGATAAAACTAGGTGGTGCGGTGTTGAATCAAGAGGGGGCAGCGCAAGCATTGTTTTCAGCTATCAAGCAAATTCAACAGGATGCACCACACAAGCAGTTTGTGATTGTTCATGGTGGCGGGGCGCTGGTTGATAAGTGGCTGACCGATGCCGGTTTTGCTACTGCAAAACATCAAGGACTGCGGATCAGTCCACAAGAGCAAATGCCCTATATTGTTGGTGCACTTGCAGGCTGTGCTAACAAGCAACTGATGGCGGACGCCATTACCGCCACGCTCAAGCCCGTTGGATTGTGCTTATATGATGCTGGATTTTCCACAACTCAAAAGCTTAAAGCGCTTGGCCGTGTAGGTAGCTGTGAAGCGAGTGAAGGTGGCATGCTTGAAGCAGTGTTGGAGTTTGATAGGTTGCCTGTTGTTAGTTCAGTTGGTATTGGCGCTGACGGCCATTTATACAATGTGAATGCGGATGAAGCAGCAGCTGCTATCGCCAGTAAACTTGGTGCAGAACTTATTTTTATGACTGACGTTGAGGCGGTACTTGATGGCGATAAACAGCCATTAAATCAACTTAACGCGGAACAGATTTCAACGTTAATCGCGCAAAAGGTCATTGTGGGCGGGATGGAGGTCAAAGTTAAGACCAGTCTTCACGCTGCCCAACACTTACGACGAGGGGTGTACATCTCTAGCTGGCAAAAGCCAGAAAATTTAATTGCGTTGCTCAATGGTGAGCACGTAGGTACACAAATTCTGCCGTAGGAAAACATCATGACTAAGCATTTTTTAACAGGTTTGGAATTAGACCAAACTAACGTTTTGAACTTATTAAAGCTTGCAAAAAATATTAAAAATCAACCGCAAGAATATAACCAAGCCTTAGCTGGCAAGTCGATAGTCACGCTATTTGAAAAGCCGAGCTTGAGAACGCGGCTGTCGTTCGATATCGGTATTCATAAACTGGGCGGTCATGCTGTGTATTTAGATCAGCAAAATGGCGCAATGGGTGCGCGTGAATCCGTCAAAGATTTCGCACTTAATATTTCGACTTGGGCCGATGGCCTTGTGGCTCGCGTAAATCACCATAGCACGCTTGAGACGCTCGCTGAGTTTTCGTCGGTGCCTGTTGTGAATAGCCTATGTGATTTATATCACCCTTGCCAAGCGTTGGCTGATTTTCTCACCTTATTTGAAACTTACGACGATGTCAGCCAGATCAAAATCGCTTACCTCGGTGAAGGCAATAACGTAACACATTCATTAATGTTGCTTGCGGCAACATTAGGCACTGATTTTGTGGCGGTTTGTCCTAAAGGCCATTCTCCAGATGCACAAATTGTAAAGCAGGCTGAACAAATTGCGGCGGTAAATGGTGCCTCGGTTTTGGTCAGTGATCGGGTGGAAGCGGCGGCTGGCGCTAATGTGCTCTACGCTGATACTTGGGTTTCGATGGGGAATAAAACGCCACTTGAACAGGTGAAAGACACCTTTATGCCATATCAAATCAACCAACAATTGGTTGAAGCGTGTGGCGCACAAACCATTTTGCATTGCCAGCCAGCACATCGTGAGTTTGAAATTACTTCCGAAGTGATGGACGGGCCAAAGTCAAAAATTATTCAACAAGCTGAAAACCGCATGCATGCCCAAAACGCATTGCTGGTATCGCTGTTAAACAAAGATTACGTTTGAGGTTAAAGAACATGAGCAAGATTAAAAAAGTGGTACTGGCTTACTCTGGTGGATTAGACACATCAGCGATTGTGCCATGGTTAAAAGAGAACTACGGTTGTGAAGTTGTCGCCTTTGTTGCCGATGTAGGTCAGGGTGAAGAAGAACTGGTTGGGGTTGAAGAAAAGGCAATCGCATCGGGTGCCTCTGAGTGCTATATCGTCGACTTAAAAGAAGAAATGGTTAGCGACTATATTTATCCAACCCTAAAAACTGGCGCTATCTATGAAGGGACATATTTACTGGGTACTTCAATGGCGCGTCCCATTATCGCCAAAGCACAAGTTGAAATCGCTCGTAAAGTTGGCGCGGATGCACTTTCTCATGGTTGTACTGGCAAGGGGAACGATCAGGTTCGTTTTGAATCTTGCTTCTCAGCGCTTGCGCCTGATCTTAAAGTGATTGCACCATGGCGTGAATGGTCGTTATCAAGTCGTGAATCGCTGCTTGACTATTTGGCCGAGCGTAATATCCCTTGTGCAGCCTCTGCTACCAAAATTTACAGTCGTGATGCCAATGCTTGGCATATTTCTCACGAAGGTGGTGAATTGGAAGATCCATGGAATGAGCCAAGCGATCAGGTTTGGACCATGACTAATTCTCCAGAAGCCGCACCGGACCAGCCTGAATATGTGTCGGTATTAATCGAAAAGGGTGAAATCACTGGTGTTAACGGTGAGCGTTACAGTCCTTATCAGTGTCTAGTTAAGTTAAACGAGATTGCAGCACCGCACGGTGTTGGTCGTGTGGATATCGTTGAAAACCGTCTAGTCGGCATGAAATCTCGTGGCTGTTATGAAACACCGGGAGGTACTGTGATGATGGCTGCGTTACAAGCGATTGATGAGCTGATCTTAGACAAATCTTGTCGTAAATGGAAAACCGCGCTTAGCGAAGAGTTTGCACACTTAGTTTATGACGGTCGCTGGTTTACCCCACTGAAAGATTCAATTCTAGCTGCCGCAGAGTCTTTCGCACAGCAGGCAACTGGTGAGGTGGTACTTAAGCTTTATAAAGGCTATGTACATGCAGTGCAAAAGCAATCAATCAATAGCTTATATAGCGAAGATTTTGCCACATTTGGTGAAGATGACGTATATGACCAATCTCATGCGGAGGGATTCATTCGTCTATTCTCACTATCTAGCCGGATAGCGGCGTTAAACAAGCAAAAGCAGTCTTAAGGTAGGAGAGCGAGATGGCATTATGGGGCGGCCGTTTTTCATCAGGTCCTGATGAGGCATTTAAGCAATTTAATGATTCTCTGCCATTTGATTATCAATTGGCAGAGCAAGATATTGTTGGCTCTATCGCTTGGGCGGGTGCGCTAAAGCAAGTAGATGTATTAACTGAAAGCGAACATCAGCAGATCATTTCAGCGCTGAAACAGCTTTTGGATGAAGTGATTGCAGATCCGCGTAGTGTAGCAACCGCGGGACATGAGGATATTCACTCTTATGTTGAAGCTAAACTTATCGACAAAGTGGGTGACTTAGGTAAAAAGCTGCACACAGGTCGAAGCCGTAACGACCAAGTAGCCACTGATTTTAGACTGTGGAGTCGGAAAACGGCGCAGCAACTGCTTGTGGCACTGAGCTCACTAAAGCAAGCTCTAGTGACACTTGCAGAGCAGGAGCTTGGTACTATTTTACCAGGCTACACCCATTTACAGCGTGCTCAGCCAGTACTCTTTAGTCATTGGTGTATGGCTTACGTTGAGATGATTGAGCGTGATGAGTCGCGCTTAAATGATGCGCTTGAAAGGTTAAATGTATGTCCACTTGGCTCAGGTGCGCTAGCGGGGACTGCTTATCCTATCGACCGTGAAGTGTTGGCCGTTAACCTTGGCTTTAGAGAGGCCTCTCGTAATAGTTTAGATGCGGTCTCTGATCGTGACTTTGTGGTTGAGCTACTCAGTTGTGCGTCTATTTCTATGATGCATTTATCTCGTTTTGCTGAAGATTTGATCTTTTATAATTCTGGTGAATCTGGATTTATTGATTTGGCCGACAGCGTGACGTCCGGCTCATCCTTAATGCCACAGAAAAAGAACCCTGACGCCTTAGAGTTGATCCGTGGCAAAACAGGTCGAGTTTTTGGCGCCTTTAGCGGTATGATGATGACGCTTAAAGCTTTGCCTTTGGCCTACAACAAAGACATGCAGGAAGACAAAGAAGGCCTATTTGATGCCATGCCAACTTGGCTTGCGTGTATTCATATGGCTGAAGCATGCGTTAAAGGCATTAAGGTTAATGGTGATAAGACGTTAGCGGCGGCAAAAGGTGGTCACGCTAATGCGACAGAGCTTGCTGATTACCTTGTTGCTAAGGGAATACCGTTTAGGGAAGGCCATCACATTGTCGGTGAATTAGTGCAGTTAGCAATTAGTAAGGGGCAAAACCTCGAGGATCTGAGCTTAGAAGAATTCCAGCAAGTCAGCGCAGTAATTGCAGAGGATGTCTACCCGGTACTCGAAATTGACGCTTGTATTGCCGCTCGTAAAGCATTAGGCGGCACCTCATTGCCACAAGTAACCAGTGCCATTAAAACGGCAAAAAAAAAGCAAAAAATCCTAGTACGTGATGCCAATTTAGATGATGTTGAAGCCATTGCTGGACTGATCCAATACTGGGCTAAAGTAGGTGAGAACCTACCGCGAGCGAAAAGTGACATGATCCATAGTATCAATGAGTTTGCGGTGACAGAGGTCGATGGCAAAGTGACCGGATGTGCATCTTTGTATATTTACGACACTGGGCTTGCGGAAATTCGCTCTTTGGGCGTAAATCCCGAAAGCGAAATAAAGGGGCAGGGGCAACTTTTAGTCGAGCATTTGCTAGTGAAAGCCAAAAAATTGGCACTCAATCGTATTATTGTGCTAACTAGAGTGCCTGGCTTCTTTATGAAACAAGGTTTTAACAACTGTACCAAAGATAGCTTGCCTGAAAAAGTGATGAAAGATTGCGAGTTGTGTTTACGCAAAGATAACTGTGATGAAATTGCGATGGATTTCATTATAAAACAAACATCTAGCTTAAGTATTCCATGTAAATTTGTGGCTTAACACCAAGCTTTTATAGAATCAAAAAGAGCGCTAACAAGCGCTCTTTCTGTATGTAAATCAACCGATTGAATTTATCTTAATAAATATTGGCATACCCTGTGCTTAATTAATCCCGATAATTTTTAGGTGGTTCATTTTTGGGAACCTGGTTCCAAGTGTAAATTTTGAGGGAAATTTCATGATAAAAACAATCCTAGCGAGAAAAAATCAAGCTAAAACAACTGGTCAAGCAAAGCCACTTTCTGATAAGGTAATTCAATCTGGAAGTAAACTTGAGATGGTATCTGGCGCACGTGGAAGCTCAATTACTCCGCCTGGGTCTAAAGAACCGTACTAATGATTAATGTTAATTTATGACTTTTTTGGTATGAGTATAGGAGCCCTTGTAATATGGGGCTTCTTGATGGCCTCACTGCTACATCTATTTTTTTATATACTAAAAGTCCAGAAAAATTTACAGCTACTCCTTGCTTCTACTCTGTTATTTATCTCCTACTTTGTAAGCGATTTTATCATTGCTTCTGATAGCTACAATACGGCTATTCACGGAATATTCGCCTTGTTTGATCTCTTTACCTTATTAGTTCTTTTTCTAGTCGCGTATACTTTTTTTAAAGATGAAAAGCTCGAAGTTGGCGTTTTATATACTATGATAGGTTTGGCTATTAATACGGTTATGTTCTTCTCTATGTATATTGATACATATATTTATGAGAACATAACGCGCTGGTTCTTATGGTATTTATACTCATATACAGTGTTTTTTGTAGACTTTATTATGGTTACTTCTCTATTAGTTAATAAAGATTGGTTAGGTATTAAATGGGCTATGAGTAGAGTGAGAGCTAAGGTAGCTTGAAACTTTAGTCGATTTAAATTGTAATTTTTACTTATTTATCAGAGTTTTGTGTTTGTACCACTTTTTCGTGCTTGCTGGTTATACATTGTCGAAATGTATATAACCGATTGGTTTTTAATTGTCGTTTTGCGTATTCCTAAAGATTTCTTTGGATTATACGCCACAATAAAAGAGCGGCGATGGCCGCTCGTTAAAACTGATATTCCACGCTCAACGTAAGTGCTGCGTGGCTTTCGTCTTCTTCCTGAGACTTATCTTGCCATGCTTTTACGCCTATTTTAGCAAGCGCGCCAAACACACCTTGTTGGTAACCGAGTTCCAGCTGGTTTCGCTCAACGTCTAGTGTGTCAAATTCAACTCGTTTCAGTTTGGCATAAGCACCAATGCCGTCCGTGCTGAAGTAATCTAACGCGAAAGTGAGGTTTTGAGCGTCCAATCCCGAGCTTGCTCCAAGCCAGAGGTCGCGTTCACGGTAGTTCGCTGAATCCACGGTATTGTCTCTTGGGCAAAGCGCGAGCTTTAGCTCGTCTTTACAATCAATGCTTGTATCTGAATATTCAATAAAGCTTTTAAGGCGATAGTCTTTACCACCCCAATAACTTTCAATACCTAGGGTGTACATTGGATTGCTTGGTAATGCACCACTGTCGTTATTGCCTGCAAGCTCACCGTATAAAGCGAGTGGTTGACTTGCTATCCGAGTGGAGTATTTGAAGTCAACGCTGGTGAGGCGCTGCGTTTGTTTTTCGCTTTCAAGGTTTTGTTGTTGATAAACAAAGTCGCTGGATGTTGTACTAAAGCCAAGCTCTAGCCCTTGAATTGGAAAAGCGGCCGCTCTAAACCCCCAAAAATCGCCATCCTTTTTACTGGCTATATTCGGGCGTTGTTTTGCCATAATGGCCGTCACTTGCCAAGGACCAACGAAAGAGAAAAAGCTCGGTCCAATATAGTTATTATTGGCACGACTCAAGCGAACCGCTTTCATTGGGGCTGCGTTGTTTGAAAGCATCAGCGCATTTTCGTTGCTCGGTCCCCACCAGTAACTGAGTCGCTCAGCGCTGAGAGACCAATTACCAAACAGCACTGCAAGATGGCTGCCGTGGTGATTAACATATTTTCCATCTTGGCCTTCATCTGCGTAGTTAACCGCAACTTTAGCGCTAACAGCACCACCTGTAATAACGCCATAAGTACGCAAGCCTGAACGTTCATTTTGACGTTCACCAAAGCCAGTGGAGCGCTCTTCAGCACCGTTAAAATGTGCTTTTACACTACTGTATCTTTCTCTTTTTGCTTGTTTTAGCGCATGGCGTAAATGTGCCAATGCAAAGCCTGCGGTTTCAGAGAGATTTCTGTCATCAATAGCGGCGAGGTCATTAACAATGCCGCTCCATAGCAGAGGATATTGATTAACCGGACGATTTATCACGCCTTCTGCAACCAGTAAATCTATGCTGTGTTTAAGCTCACTTTGCGACACCTCTATCCAAGGTGAAGCGTGCGCATAAGTACCAACCAATACGGCTAGGGATAATAGGCACTTTTTCATCCGTGTAGTTTTTCCTCTAAAGCTTTGGCAACCAGCGGGTGAACAAATTCACTGACATTGCCTTTATGAAGCGCAACTTCTTTTACTAAAGTTGACGAGATAAATGAATTCTTTTCAGATGGCGTTAAAAATACGCTTTCCAAATCGGGATGTAAACGGCGATTCATATTGGCCAGCTGGAACTCATAGTCAAAGTCAGACACTGCGCGAATACCGCGGATCAGCACGTTGGCTTTTTGCTCTTTCGCTAAATCAACGAGTAATCCTGAAAACCCAATTACCTTTACATTTTTATGTGACTTTAAAATTTCTTCAGCCAAAGCAACACGTTGCTCTAGTGAGAAACAAGGCTGTTTATTTGGGTTATGGGCAATTGCCAAGATCACGGTATCAAACATTTTTGCTGCACGTTTGATTAAGTCTTCATGTCCATTAGTGAGGGGATCAAATGTGCCAGGGTAGAGGGCGATGACTTTCATAAGCGTAACTATGTTGAATTTTTTTGTATGGTAACAAGGTTTTTTTGAAAAAACACTGGTCAGCTTTGTCGGATCTAAGCTTATCTAGAGGTAAAATTAGTGCTATTTTTTCACATGGAGCGCGCAATAGCCTAGTAACCCTAGCAATAGCGCGACCACGTTATCAACAAAGATAGAGAATCGTAATGAATACCAAGGAAAAAATAATACGTACCAGCATCGCGTTATTTAATTTGCATGGAGAGCGCGCGATTACGACAAACCATATAGCATCCAGTTTGGGGATTAGTCCTGGCAATTTGTACTATCATTTTAAAAATAAAGAAGACATCATTCGGCAGATATTCGCCCTTTATAGCGAGCATTTAAATACGCATTTTAAGCCACTGGAGCAGCACAACGAACCACTTGAGCAGCTAACTCAATATTTAGACTCCTTGTTCGACCTGATGTGGCGTTATCACTTTTTCTACGACAACCTGACAGACATCTTGGCTCGTGATGATGAATTGAAAAAAAACTACATTGCTTTTCAGTCACGCTTACTTGAGCAAGTAAAAGCGGTAGTAATTGGCCTAAGAGATACGGGTGTGATCACCATAGATGATGACGATGCTAAAGAGCTCGCGCATATGTTGAAAATGACCGTTAGCTTCTGGACTCCTTATGTTAAAGCCAGAAGAATGACAGGCGTCCTTGAGCAACAAGATATATACAATGGCATTGTTAAAGTACTGATGATTTTTAAACCTTACGCGACGCCCATGAGCGTACCGAAAGTGGCACAACTTCAGCAGCATTATCAAGCACTAGCAGAGGCGAGCTTACCGAGTATTGCTTAGCCTTAAATAATTAAGCGGGCCTTCTGCCAGGGTGAGCACGGGCAAAAGGCTTTGTAGAGCACAAAGGGAAAAGGTTTGTTTATTTCCTAATCGGCTCTGAGTTTGATATACTCGCGCGCCCGAACTGTCCTCGGTCAGTGTGCGCCACGATAAAGTCCGCTTAGGTCAAATCAGTGCGTCATCGCAACCGATAATCGATCTGTAGTAGAGTGACTTTTATGCTTAAATTTATCGTCAAATTACATCCCGAAATTGCTATTAAGAGCAAATCCGTCCGTAAGCGTTTTACCAAAGTATTAGAGAAAAACATCAAAATGCTGTTGGTTCGCGTTGACGAAAACGTAAAAGTTAAAAATAACTGGGACAATATCTCAGTAACGAGCGAGCTAAGTGACGAGAAAACCCGCCTTGGTCTAATTGACCACCTTAAACGCACGCCAGGTATTGTGCAGTTTATTGAGGTGCAAGAAACACAGTTCGATACGCTTGATGATATCTACCAACAAACGATTGCTTTGGTTGAGCCATTGATCAAGGGCAAAACGTTTTGTGTACGCGTAAAGCGCCAAGGTAAGCATGAGTTTACTTCAAGCGACGTGGAGCGTTATGTTGGTGGCGGTTTAAACCAAAATGTAGAGGGTGCCAGTGTAAGGCTGAAAAAACCTGATGTGACGGTTAAAATCGAAGTCAAAGACAATAAAGCCTACATCGTTCGTCACCAGCACTTTGGTCTAGGTGGCTTCCCACTACCAACGCAAGAAGACGTGCTGTCTTTGGTTTCTGGCGGATTCGACTCGGGTGTTGCGACTTATCAAATGATGAGAAAAGGGGCGCGTACGCACTTTTTGTTCTTTAACTTAGGTGGTGCAGCCCACGAAATTGGCGTTAAGCAAGTGAGCCACTACTTGTGGAAACAATTTAGCTCTACCCACAAAGTTAAATTTATTACGATTGACTTTGAGCCAGTTGTCGCTGAAATTCTTGAGAATATCGAAAGCGGACAAATGGGCGTGGTACTAAAACGCATGATGATGCGTGCAGGTGCTGTGGTCGCAGAGCGTTTGGGGATCCCAGCACTGGTAACTGGTGAAAGTATTGGTCAGGTATCAAGCCAAACCTTGGCTAACCTTAACGTGATTGACCGTGTTACAGAGATGCTGATCTTACGACCGCTTATTCAACACGATAAAGAAGAGATCATTCGTATTGCCAGAGCGATTGGCACCAATGAAATGGCAGAAGCAATGCCTGAATATTGTGGTGTGATCTCTCAAAAACCAACGGTAAAAGCACAGCTTCACAAGATATTAGCTGAAGAAGAAAAGTTTGACTTTGATGTATTGAATACTGTTGTAGCTAACGCGACGGTAAAAGATATTCGTGACATTGAAGCTGAAGCAAAAGAAGAAGTGAAAGAAGCGGAATCGGTAAGTGAATTACCAGACAACGCGGTGGTACTAGATATTCGTTCTCCAGAAGAGGAAGATGCCAACCCTCTAGAGCTAGATGGTGCACAAGTTATCCACTTACCTTTCTTTAGATTAGCCACTAAGTTTGGCGACTTACCACAGGACAAAGAATATTACTTGTACTGTTCGAAAGGCGTAATGAGCCAGTTACAAGCACTTATTCTGCATGAAAATGGCTATGCTAACGTCAAGGTGTACCGCCCTTAGAATAAAGCATGTTAACAAGCGTTGGGTGAGACTTTAGGGTTTACCCAACGTACGTTTTTTGTGGGGAGGTTATATCGCTTATTTATACGACTAAATATAGTCGACATAAAGACCAGTTAAGAGACTTACTTTATGACCACTAGAATATTAGCAGATGTTGCTGCGAGTATTACCGAACTAAAAGCAAATCCTATGGAAGTTGCAACAAGTGCTGACGGAGAGCCTGTCGCTGTGCTTAATCGAAATGAACCTGCTTTTTATTGTGTGCCTGCAGAAGCATACGAGATGATGATGGACAGACTCGAGGATCTTGAGCTACTCGCTATTACTAAAGAGCGTGAATCTGAAGAAAGTATCTCATTAAATATTAATGACCTATAAACTCGATTTTAAAAGCAGTAATATTCCTTTAAATTCATTAGCCATGATTTACTGGTAGCACTTTTTAATGAACCTGCGGTTTGGATAAGAAATGAGCTAACTCATTATTTTTAAAATCATATTAAATTATTTCCTTATCTAGCCAGAGAGTTTTGGGGATAGCTAGGCGAATTTACGCACCAATAGCTGGCTATTGGAAGTGAATTCAACGCAGGTAGCGCTAAAACTGGCTGCTAGAAAGGCATTAATTATCCGAAGCTCAGGTTAATGAGTAAACCTTTTTCTTTCTCGTTTAGTTGATATTTACTGGATATAAAGACTATCGATGCGCCAAAGGTCACCTGTTTGGCCTGTAGCTTTACATGTAAAGTTATTTCTGAGTTTTGCTCCAAAACTATTTTGAGCGTCAACATAACCAACAACTAAAAATTGAATTTCATCTTTACCACCGCGTCTGCCGATCCGTAATTGAGTGACGTTCGATTCACTAATAGATGAAAAACTTGCAGTGGAAGGAGTTTTTAGCTTGCGTTTTACGCCATCTTGACACGTAAAATAAGCACCGTATTTATCTGGCTTTGCAGGCTCTGATTTACCGCAACCTATGAGAAGTAAAATGACCCCTAAAATAATATTTAATTTCATAAAGTTGTTCCTTAGCCAACTTTGCAATAAACGCATTGTTTGAAACGATTGTTATGTTTCTATATGTTCAAGCTTATCTTGGATTTTCATATATACATTTAAACATTCTTGAACGAGGTTTTGCTTAGGATTCTGAATAACAAACAAATATATCATGTGTATCAATAAGGCGGCTCCTACGTGCCTATGTAATAGTTCATCGATATTCTCAACACGAGGAATTGCATTGTCAGAAGCATAAAGCATTCGATTTCTAATGTTAGCAACTTCTTTAATGTGTTCAAAAATTGATGTTATTCCTTTTTCCTGCGCTACGTCCTTAACACCTCTTAGATAATTTTTAGCTTTACCTGACGGGTCTACACATACTAAGTTCAATGGTGGATCTGGATAAAGGTAAGTATTGTTTCCATCTGACTTGGAAATAAGCATACAAGTTTTCAATAATTCATTGTCTGCGTCGTGAGGGATCCTAAATGTGACCTCGATAGGCAGCTCATGCTTTAGGATATTGAGAGTTTCGCCCATTAAAGAAAGGAACGGATACACTCCCCCTTTGTGTTTATGGTCACGTTGCTTTAGTTTTTTAGATGACGAGTACCTTTTGCTTTTTAGGGCTAGAAAGAGAGCTGTAGAAGCCTCCTCTTCGGCTGTAATAGCTAAAAACGCAGACACCTCTGGCATTGTTTTAGCCAATACAAAGGCTCGATTAAGATGTTGAATACTCGACTTAGCGGAATAGCCTGCATGCCCCTTGGTTTTGGAGGATACATCTAAAACTTTATTCTGAAATTCATTTAACATCATATACTAACTCGAAACGTAGTAGTATTTTTAGCGGACATATAGAAAGAAGTTAAAGAGTCAATCACTAATTAGCTAGATCTACATATATACATTACCAATAAAGTCATAAAGCTAGCACCAGATTTTCGATTTGTCGATCTTAGCTTAAGTTGTTGAAGTGTGTGTCTTGTGGACACTCAAGGCGCTTTCTGGGAAGAATGTCTGGTTTACCCTCCATGTCTATATCAAAGCGCACTCATGTTCAGAACAAAGAATAATATTCGCGCTATTGTCGCGCTAGCTGCCAGCGCTTATTCACTTCCTCAAGTAACTGTTGATTAAACGGTACATCAATATTTTGTTTTGCTGCTAGCTCGCAAATATAGCCGCACATAGCGTCAATTTCTGTGCGCCTGTTATTTGCGATATCCTGATTCATTGAAGAGCGATTGTTTGCGGTTTGCGCCATTACGGTGTAAGCAAGTGTGACTAGCTCGCTAAGCACTAAGGTTACACCTGTACTCGTGGCCACAAGCTGTACTTCATTCATTAAATTAAGAATTTGGGCTGCATATTTGGGCTGTCTTAGCCGACCATTTGCGACTTGTTCCAATGCACTTAACGGGTTAATGGCAATATTAACCGCCAGCTTTTTCCAAAGTGTTGGCATGATATCAAACGTGGTTTGGGCATTTTCAAATGTGCTAAACAGTTGCGAGAATACGCGCTGGTAGTGGTATTCTGCTGGCGAATTTAACGGCCCAAACCAAGTTGCACCTTGTCCTGTATGGTGCACAGTGTCAGCGACTTTATAGCCCGCAATGGATGTGCTTAAGAAGTAGGCAGATTGTGTTTTATCAAGCATTGCTAACTCACAAGACCAATCCACCATGCCATTATGACTAAGTATTAGCGTGCCATTTTTTGAAAGTGCAGGGCGAAGCGCTTGGAGTGCTTCGATGACCTGATATGCTTTAACGGGAATGATTAGCGTATCTATACTGTTGGCAGGGAGTTCTGCAAGTGTTTTGGTGCTGCATGGGATGGTTTGTTGAATACTTGCTGTTTGATAGCGATAAGTCGCCGCGCGTTTATTTCGAGTGATCAGCGTAATTTGATGAGATTGACTAAGGTGCTGGGCGAGCAATAATCCTATCGCCCCTTCACCTAAAATATGTATGTTAGCCATGTTTTCTGTTGCGCCAACTTGCCCAAATATAAAATAGAGCAAAATAACTGACCGCACCGGCTAAATCAGCTAAAAAATCAGCGGTAGATGCTTGGCGATACGGTAATGAATGTTGCATCCACTCAATTCCTGCACCGTACAAGGACAGTAGCACTATGTGTGTCCATACCTTTACTTTAAAAGCATGGTGAGAGATAAACGCAAGAACAAAAAATACACCAAAATGTGCCACTTTATCGATATTTGGGAACAGCTTTGGAGACAAGCTAATTTCCTTTGCGAATAGCACCGTACATATAATTAAAGAGATAATCAAAAGAGCTTTATAAACGCGCCGTGTCACAATACATCCTACTTCTGTATGACTAAGCGAGCAGTATACCATCGAAAACTGTCCATTGGGTGAACATCCTAATACGCTGTTTAAAAACTTAAAGTAACTCAAATTAGGCATAAACTGCTATAATCGAGCCAAAATGACTTTAGGAGAGAAGCATGCCTTCATTTGATATTGTATCTGAAATTGATATGACAGAAGCAAAAAATACCGTAGACAACGCGGTTCGTGAGCTTGATACACGTTTTGATTTTCGTGGCGTAGATGCGTCAATCGAGCTAAGCGGTGAAATGATTAACCTCAAAGCGGAAGCAGAACAGCAAGTTATGCAATTGTTCGATATGTTAGTGGGTAAAGCGGCAAAGCGTGGCCTTGATGTGGCAAGCTTCGAGTTAAAAGACATTGAGCGCTCTGGCAAATACGTTTCACGTAAGGTGGCGTTAAAGCAAGGCATCGACAAAGAGATGGCGAAAAAACTGGTTAAGCTTATTAAAGACTCAAAAGTTAAAGTTCAAGCATCAATTCAAGGCGATACGGTACGTGTAACGGGTAAAAAACGTGACGATTTGCAAGAAACGATGCAACTGGTTCGTACCGGTGAGCTTGGCCAACCATTTCAATTCAAAAACTTCCGCGACTAATTACGCTTTACTTCATTCCAAAAGTGCATAGATTGCACTTTTGGATTTCTAGACGTCCATTGACAATCATTCCGAAACCCAAGACAATAGCCTCGCATTTTCAAGGTGCTGTACACAACCTAGTGTGGTTGCTAAGTGTATAGATAATCGGGAAACTGGTGCGAACACAAGGGAACATCTAATTGCGTTAATCAACAATAAATTGAATAAGACAGTTTATTGCACGTGATTAGCTTGGATCGGTTCTATGCCAGCGCTGCCCCCGCAACGGTAGAGTGAACTGCTAATTTGCAGGTTTACTGAGCCCGGAGACCGGCCTTGAAACAGTCACTTTGTGTTCTTGTACGGTGGGTACAAGTTAGGGGAAACCATGTTAAATAAAACTGCTCTAAGCGCGGCGATAGCGACGGCGCTCTCTTTTTCAGCGTTTGCTGATCAAAATGTTGAACATATCACTGTTACTGCCAATAAATTTGAACAATCTCTAGAAAGCGCACTGTCTGCCATTACGGTTATAGGTCGTGCTGATATTGAAAAAAGCAATGTTCAAGATGTCGTATTGCTACTCGATAATGTCGCAGGTATTCAAGCGGTTAGAAACGGTGGCTTCGGCCAAAGTGTGAGTTTATTCCTACGCGGTAATGATGCTAAGCATACGCTAGTGTTAATCGATGGGGTTCGAGTGACGGATGCAAACTCCGGTGACAATTCGCTCACTAATTTACCACTTAATAGCATCGAAAGGATTGAGATCATTCGTGGTGCCAAAGCTGCGATTTATGGTTCAGATGCCATTGCTGGCGTGATTAATATTATTAGTCGCGAAGGGAATAACAATACTATCGCGCTTACGACTGGGAGTAACAATTACTCCAAGACCGAAGCAACGGTAAATTACAAAAAAGACAAGTTTAGTATTGCAGCTAATGCGGGTTACACTCATACCGATGGCTATGATGTGATAGAGAAAGACCCTGAAGCTGCAATCACAAAAAACCATGACCGTGATGGATATTATAACGGTAATGCCGGTTTAAATGTGCAGTATGGTGATGAAGAAAGTGGCATTTTTAGCTTACGTTCACAGTACAGTGAAGGTGAGGGGGAGTATGACTCTTTTGGTAGTGATGCTTACCGTTTCCATAACTACACCAATAAGTTGGCGTGGAAAAGACGTACTGACAAGTTTAGCCAAAGTGCGTCATACAGCTTAGGTAAGGAACAAAACGTTCAAATCGGTAATAGTGCTGACGATAACGCTTATGTCACCAAACGCAGCCAATTTGAATATCAGTCGCAATATAGTTTAACTGAAGCTTTGATCTTCACGGGTAACTTTACCTTTCTAAATGAAGATGTTGGTGATTCTACTGCCTCTTTTTCAGAGCCTGAGCGTGATAACTTATCTTTAGCACTAGGTGGGTTTTACAACGATGAAAATTGGCTGGCAGAGGTTGTACTGAGAACGGATGATTATGATTTTCATGGTCGTGCAAACACCTACACAGTTGCTGTAGGCAAGCAACTCATGGATGGCCTGAGTGTTAAGTTGAATCATGGTACTGCCTTTAGAGCACCTTCTTTATCACAGGCGTTTGTGATTGATAGTCCTTACTATCTGCCTAACCCAAATATTAAGCCGGAAGAAGCCACTAATAATGAAATTATTGTCACATGGAGCGGCGAGAACTTCCGTGTGGAAGCTGCGGTATACGATAACCGTATTACCGATAAAATCGTTTATCAGCAAAATGATAAATGGAAATACGTCCCTTACAATGTTCAGCGCGCTGACTTTGAAGGTGCTGATCTTTCTATCGAAATTGAAGACAACTTTGGTATCGAGCATACGGTAAATGCGAGCTATGTGAGTGCTAAAGACGCTGATACCGATAAGCAATTACAGCGCAGAGCGAGACGCACCTTAACTTATTCAGTCAGTAAAGAGTGGGAAAATGTCGACGCAACACTGACCTTAGTCCATAGAGGTAATCGCGACGATAAAGTATGGGGAGCTGAAGGTGCATATACAGTAACTTTACCGTCATATACGCTGTTTAACTTAGCTGCTAACTATACGTTTTTCGACGGATTCAAGTTAAATGGCCGAATTGAAAACTTAACCGATAAGCGTTATTTCAATGCCACAGCGGGCGAAGCAAAAGATGGTTCTTTACTGGGCTATAAGCCACTAGGTAGACAAGCCTACGTTGGTGTGAGCTACAGCTTCTAATGCGTTAACTGCTTTTCTATACCCAGAGTGATCCATCATGAGTAATGGATCACTTTTCTTATTTATCATTTAGTTGCATTACATTTGTAACTGGTGTTCTGCTTTATGTGTGGTTGATAATAGCTTTGATTTGTATTATTACTACCTTAAGGAAAAGAACATGAAGTCACTATTATTTGGGTTACTCACGCTTGGGATTGTCACATCAGCACAAGCCTCACAGCCTGAAAGCCAGCTTGAACCTCAATTTTCAACACAATCAATGACGGGCGATTTCGCTTGGTTTAACGCGCCATCGCAAACCTGTAGTCGGATCCGAAGCATGATGTACTATCGTCATCCTGGCAACGATCACCTAACGCCTATATCTGTGCCTGTGATTTATACCGGTGGAGAGTGTTGGTCTACTGGCAGGACAACATCTAGCCAAGGTCCAAAGGAAATGTATACGCAGGTTTCAGATATCATTCATCAGCAATTTTCGAATGTGGAACATAACTACAAAGAGTTGACGACCGATATCGTCAACAATATTGCCGCGCAATCTAGTTCAAATAAAGTGAGCCACACGACTAGTCTCTACGGCACGATGCATATGAAAATCGCAGGTAGAGTCGATGCGCAAAATAAAGTACCGGTGTTGATCGATGGCTTCGATTTGAAGTCTCACGCTAAGTTTCGTAAGAAGCAGCTTGGAATGAATATTTATATCCATGTCTATATTAACAACGAAAATGTCACCATCAAAGGTAAGTATGATGTACGTACCCAGCAGCTTGAGTTAGACCCTTTAATTTCTAGCTTTAAGCCTGTGGTGACGACAAAAGTAGAGCTGCCGTGGATCCTCGATTTGATAGATACCTTGACTCCGGGGATTTTTGACAAGCTTTATACAGAATTTAGCCGTATTGTGATTGATGTGTTTGAATTCTTGGGTGTGGATATGAGCGAAGATATTCCGCAGGTCATTAAACACAACGCCCAGTTAATCAATTCAGGTGTCGTTCCGCTTAAAGGCTTAGATACCTTAAGACCTGGTGATACTGCGAATTTAGAAATGGAAGTAACGCGTGGGCATTTGCGGATTAAAGATGGCCGCACTAGCTTTTATATATTTGCTATACCTATGTTGCCGTAAGGCGTAAGCCGAACGCAATCTATTGCGTTCGGCACACAAGTTTAGTGCTTTAAATTTGCCGCAAAATGACTTTCAAACTTTGCAAGTTTAGGGGCAATCATCACACTGCAATAGCCTTGGTTTGGGTTTTCAGTGTAATAATCTTGGTGATAGTGCTCAGCAGGATAAAATTCGGGCGCTGGGCTAACCTCTGTCACTATTTTTTCACTCAATTGGCTTTGAAGCTGCGCAATACAATCTTGAGTTTGCTGCTGTTGCTGCTGGTCATGATAAAACACCACACTGCGGTACTGAGTACCAATGTCGTTACCTTGGCGATTCAACTGTGCTGGGTCATGCAGGGTAAAAAACATAGTAAGCAAAGTATCAAAGCTGACAATATCGGCATCAAATTGCAGTTGGACTACCTCAGCGTGGCCACTGTCTCCCCGACATATCATTTGATAGGTGGGATTATCTGTGTGGCCACCTGCGTAACCTGACTGCACTGACTCAACGCCATTGACGCGGCGAAATGCCGCATCAATACACCAAAAACAACCACCACCAAAAGTTGCGGTTTGTAAATTTGCCATTATACCTCCTGCTCAGGATGTTGTTGCGACTGCTCCTCAAGACGTTTTGCCGTCTCTTCTGGAGATTGCGTCTTCTTAGCTAGTAAAGTATAGGCGGTTGGGATAACAAACAAGGTTAAAATGGTGGCAACACTGACACCGGCAAAAATCACGACACCGATCACCATGCGGCTTTCGAACCCAGGGCCTGTTGCAAACACAAGCGGGATAGAGCTCATCACGGTTGTTAGCGAGGTCATGATAATCGGTCTTAATCGCTGCGCTGCAGCATCAACAATGGCTTGTTCGAAGGCAATGCCTTTGTCACGCAATTGGTTAGCAAATTCCACGATTAAGATACCGTTTTTGGCGCTAAGGCCAATCAACATGACAATACCAATTTGGCTATAAATATTGAGCGTGCTGTCGGTGATAAATAATCCATACATCGCACCGACTAAGCCCAGTGGTACGGTGAGCATGATAACCAGTGGATGGACAAAGCTTTCAAACTGTGCGGCTAATACCAAGAACGTAACGGTGAGCGCCAGAATAAACACATAGGTCATTGCTGATGCACCTTCATAAAACAGCTGTGATTCGCCTTTGTAGTCGATGGCGCCGTCGATATCATTCTCTTCGGCGGCAACTTTATTTAAAAAGTCGAGGGCTTGCTCCAGTGTATAGTCGCCAGCGAGGTTTGCCGTGATAGTGATTGCGCGCATACGGTTGTAGCGGTTTAATCGAGAAGCTGTGGCTTCTTCTTTTATGGTGATCAAACTGTCTAATGGCACGAGCTCATCGCTACGAGATTTCACATAAATATCAGAAATATTATCTGGGGCAGAGAAGTCGGCTTTGGTGCCTTTTAAGATCACATCGTATTCTTCACCGCGGTCAATAAAGGTGGTAACACGACGTTGTCCCAGCATGGTTTCTAGCGTTTGGCCGATGGCACTTACCGACACGCCTAAATCTGCGGCTTTGGTTTTATCAATGCTTATTAAAAACTGTGGGAAGGTTTCTTTGTAATCGTGATCGAGACGAACCAGTCCTTTATTTTCTCGTGCGCGTTCTAGAATGCGATCGCGCCATGCAGCTAACTCATCGTAGTCGTTACCTTGCAGTACAAACTCAATGGGACGTGAGTTACCGCCGCCGCCAATACCACGGCGCATAATAGCAAAGGCGCGAATATCTGTAACGTCTTGCATTTTACCGCTGATCTCATCCATGACTTCCCAAGTAGAGCGTTTTCGCTCATCCCAGTCTGGCATGCCGATAATAGCAACACCGCCTTGACCACCCCAACCAGGCACCCGAATAAGCACGCGGCTAAGTTCCTCTGAGTCTACATAAGGAAGTAGGCGCTCTTCAATTTTTGCCATATTTTGCGAGTTGTTTTCGTAGCTTGCCCCTTCTGGGCCATTCATCATAACGAAGAAAGTACCACGGTCTTCTTTTGGTGTCAGTTCAGACGGGATCTGTTTAAACAGGCTGTAGCTGGTAAAACCCGCTAGTGCCAACATCACAATCAGGCTGTATTTGCGCGATAAGTTGTCTTGTAAAACACGGCGATATCCTTGTTCTAGTCGAGTAAATTGACGGTCCATCCACTGACTAAAGCGGTTTTCTTTATTGCTGGGCTTTAATACTTTGGAGCAAAGGGCAGGAGACAAGGTCAACGCAGTAATACTGGAAAACAGCACCGCAGCACTTACTGCAAAGGCAAACTCGGTAAATAGGGCACCAATACGACCATCCATAAAGACTAAGGGAATAAACACGGCAACCAAAACCAGCGTTGTTGCAATGATGGCGAAGCCTACTTCTCGCGCGCCACGGTATGCCGCCAGTAACTTGGGTTCGCCAAGCTCGATGCGGCGGTAGATATTTTCTAGCATTACAATGGCGTCATCGACCACAAGGCCGATGGCAAGCACAAGTGCAAGCAGCGTCAGCAAGTTGATAGAATACCCCATGGTCAGTAAGAACATAAAGGTTGCAACTAAGGCTACCGGCACGGTAACAGCAGGGATCAGCGTAGCGCGGATATTGCCAAGGAAGATGTAGATAACGAGTACTACCAACGCCATGGCAATCGCAAGTGTGCTGTATACTTCAGCAATGGACTCACGGATAAAAATAGAAGAATCGTAGCTGTCTTCTATGGTGGTGCCTTGAGGCAGGTTGCGTTTTATTTTTTCAAGCTCTTTACGGGCGTTGTCGACCACTTCTAGCGTATTGGCTTTGGCTTGCTTGACAACGCCAAGGCCAATCATATTTTTACCATTACCACGGAAGGTACTTTCGTCGTCAGCGGCTTCAAGTACCACCTGCGCGACTTCACCAAGTCGCACCAAATAGCCTTGTTCACCACGCTTAATCACCAGATTGTCAAAGTCTTCTTGAGTCTTATAGCTTCTGGCAATACGAACAGAAAAATCACGGTCAACGGATTCAATTTCACCAGCGGGTAATTCTACGTTTTCTCTGCGTAGCACTTGTTCAATATCACTGCTTGTGACTCCACGAGCAGCCATCGCCTTTCGGTCTAGCCAAATCTTCATGGCGTATTGACGCTCACCGCCAATGCGTACATTCGATACGCCATCAACAACCGCCAGACGGTCAACGATAAAGCGCTGGGCGTAGTCTGAAAGCTGCAAGGTATCCATGGTTTCGCTATTGAGTACAAACCAAGCGATAGGGCTTTCATCGCTGTTTGATTTCGATACTTCAGGCGGCCTCACTTGCTCTGGCAACCTATCCAGCGCTCGAGAAACGCGCTCACGCACATCATTTGCAGCAGCGTCGATATCACGATCGATATTAAATTCGATAGTGATATTGGAGCTACCGTTGCGGCTACTAGAATTTATGCTTTTGATCCCTTCGATCCCCGAAATCCGGTTTTCTAGTACTTGGGTGATCTTGGTTTCTACAACTTCTGCTGATGCGCCTGTGTAGTTAGTGCTTACACTGACTATTGGAGTTTCAATATCAGGGTATTCGCGCAGCGGTAACATAGTAAATGCCACTAAGCCAAAGGTCAGCAGCAGTAAGTTAATGACGATCGCGAAGATCGGGCGCTTTACCGCCGTATCAGTGATTCTCACGTCGCCTTACCCCTTTACTTCAACTTTTGAGCCTGAGCGGATCTTCAAGGTGCCTTCCGTGATCACTTGTTGCCCCTCTTTAAGCCCTTCGTCGATAGCCACCCAGCCGCTAAAGCGAGTTTGCAGGTGTACTTCGCGTTGTTGCGCTTTACCTTGGTCGTCAATGACAAATACAAAATGCTTATCTTGTCTTGGAATGATGCTTTTTTCTGGCACTACAAGGGCTTGTAATCGAGCCAGTTCAAGCCCCATATGTAGCAGCATACCTGGGCGAAGTTTATGGTCTAGGTTGGTGAAGCTCGCTGTCACTCGTACCGAGCGCGTTTGTTCATTAATGCGCGGGTCAATATGGGAAACCTTACCGGTAAATAGTTGCTCTGGGTAAGCTTCACTTTGTGCATTCACTTGCATACCAAGCTGCAGTTGCGCTAGGTATTTTTCAGGTACCTGAAAATCCACTTTGATGATGCTAATGTCATCGAGTGTGGTGATCACAGTATTGTTGTTTACGAAGCTACCGATAGAGACATTTCGAGTACCCAATAATCCATCGAATGGCGCATAAATGGTCATCTCGGCGAGTTTTGTTTTAGTGGCTTCCAATTGTGCCGTTAAGGTGTCTACCTTTGCTGATTGTGCTTCTAGTTGAGAGCGAGCCGCCGATTGAGTTTTCGCGAGGTCTTTAAGGCGGTTTAGTTGTCTAATTTCTTCTTTTAGCGTCACTTTCAGCGCTTCGATATCGAGTTTCTCTTCGGCATCACGCAACTGGACTAGCTTATCGCCTTGTTTTACTACGTCTCCGTCATCGAAATATAGGGCTGCCACGTAGTCGCTTTGGGCGCTACTCACGTTGATTGCTTGATTTGCTCTAGCGGAACCAATAGAGTGAACAGCAATAATACGTTCTTCTTTGGCTACAGTATGAGCTTGAACGGAGGTTACGGGTGCCGAGTTGCCACTCATTTTGCCTTCCGAGGCTGGTAAATATAAATAGCCGCTGATAACGACTAGCACTACAATGATAAAAGGAAACAGTGCTTTTCCTGATTGATGACGCATAAAAGTGACCCAGATTATAATTTGTCTCTAGTTTACAAAATTAAAGGCTAACAAAGTCTACGGCATATCCTGTAAATTTGTGCATTAAACGAAAATGTAATTCAATTTAAGTGTTTGTACCTAAATTAAATATTATGAAACACAGTCATTCATGTAAACGATGCATCACAATACGTAAATTAGTCGCATGGGCGATCATCATGTATATCTTTTATGTCTGGTATATCCATGCTTGAAGCAAAACTACGTGCAACCGCTGACCGCAATGGCGTTGAATTTATGCTGGTTGGTGCAATTGGATTGGTTGTTATCATGCTTTTTGTCAACTTGCGTGGTACAGCTATTACTATTGTAGAAATATTTCTTGCCAGCGCCATGTTAGTGGCTATTTTTGTTGGCTTTCTTAAAAGTCAGCAACCATATTTTAGTTTATACTTTACAGAACAAGAGTTTAGATATGTGCATAAATATGGAGCTTGGCCGCTATCCATTGTAAACTTCCACTCCAGCGGCATTCCCAAAGTTCAACAAGGTGTTGAAACACTTGAGTTAAATGCAGTTGGTATTAAACTTAATGATATTGATGCGTTTTTATTAAATTTAACACCTCGACTTGCGGGTAAATTATTGATCGAGCAGCGGCATATTTTTTTACAAGCTGTTAAAATGCATTGCGAAAATGGCAACTGCCCATCTGAATGGTTGATAGAAGAAACCGTTTTTCGCTCCAAGGCGGGAAAAGAATATACTGGTTTAATGGCAATGTTTGCAAACCGGATGGATAATTTAAAGACAGTGACGGGATATGATTTATTGATCCCCGCGACTGCCTTAGACAGGGATATTTGGCAATTTTCAGTCATGTTAAACCGCTGGAAACTTAACCCTAAAGAGGTGGTAAAAGCATTGTTAGAAGAACAAACCACCTACTGAAGATGTAACAGGATACACCAATATGAGCTTAGAAACGGCCTATATTAAAAGTGGGCGTAATACCATTATTCACAAAGAGAAGAAGTTAGATCTTGTGATTGTGAATGGTGAAGCACACCCAAAAATCAAGGTGACTGCAAATGGTTTGGTGCCTTTTAAGGAAGACTTACCTAGAAACCGAAGAGAAGCTAAAGAGCGTTATTTAGAGGTCGTCCACGTTTCAAGTATTGATGTATTTGGTGAAGTAAAGCGGTTGTTGTTTATTCAGGCTTTAGACGGCCGAGAATACAAAATAGATTACAGTAAAGTTGGCACTAAGTTGTTCGTGCGAATACATCAAGAGAGTTATCTATAATTCATAAGGAATAATATGAATGCATTCAAGGGAAGTTGGGTTGTACTTGCGCTAATATTAACGGGTTGTGGCGGAGGTTCTGGAAGTGATGAACCGAGTCAAGTCAGCGCATCGGTTAACGCGGGTGCTGATGTCCAAGTAACTGAAAAAACAGAAGTCACCTTGAATGCACAAGCATCACCTGCAGGTGGTACTTTTAACTGGCAAGTAATCTCTGGTGCAAACGTCAGTGAATTTCCAATCACGGAGCAACAAGCCGCTTTTGTTGCGCCGGATATCAAAGCCGATGTTAATTTACTTATTCAGGTTGATTATGTTGCGCCTGATGGCAGTCTTGCAAGCGACCAAGTGACGGTTGCTATCAAATCTAACAATCAATTACCTATACCTAGTATCAGCCAAACAGCACCGGAAACATTACCAGCCAAATATAAAGATACTATTGTCCTAAGTGGCGCAGGCTCTTCCGATCCAGATGAAAATGGCCAAGTGGTTGCTTATCAGTGGCAGCAAGTAAGTGGTCCCACAACAATACAGGCAACGGGCTTGAATACAGCTACTTTATCTTTTGTCCATCCATTATTGGCGAGCTCTCAGGCGTCAATCTGGCAGTTGACGGTTACCGATGATGAAGGCGGACAAGCCAGTACCCAGTTTACCCTCGGGCTACTTGCGAATTCGGATGTGGTAGTGGCAGATGCTGGGAGCGACCAGCAAGTGCAAGAGTTTGATGAGGTCACGCTTGATGGCTCAAACAGTGATACTGTATCTGGTCAGAAACAGTGTGTATGGCGGCAAGTGACGTCTGGCACTCAGATAGCATTAAGTTCTGTTACCGGGTGTTCAACAACTTTTAACGCACCAGATCAAAATATTTTGTCGCAAGTGGAATTTGAGCTGACCGTTACTGACTCGCAAAACCGCTCTGCTACCGACACCGTGCGCATTGATATCGAGAAAAAGCCATTAGGTAAACTAAACGATAGTGGCCAAACCGCGTGTTATAACAATACGGATGCGATCACTTGTAGTATGACGCAGTTTACGGCTCAAGATGCGCAGCGTGGGCGTGATAATTTTGCCTCTCAGGTGGCGAAAGAAGGCAGTGGTCGAGCAGGTTTTGATTTTACCAAATTAAATCGCTTTGCGGATGAATTGCCTGATGACGCTACGGACTTTGCTTGCGTTCGTGATAACGTCACAGGACTGATTTGGGAAGTGAAAGAAGCAAGTTCGGGTACATTACCAAACACTTCTTCTCGCAACGCACAAAATAGTTATACCTGGTATGTTGAGGTAGACGGAGCAATTGCCGAGGGAAGTGTTCAGGCTGCAGCAAATACAACCTGCCCGCAGGATAGTCATTGTGGTATTCAAGCTTTGATTGATGAAGTGAATAATCCAGCCGTTGGAGAGCAAAGTTACTGTGGTGGTAACAATTGGCGCTTACCAACTTATATGGAACTACTTGGACTACTAGATTACGGCAGTACAAGTACTGCGGTGATAGATGAAGCGCTTTTCCCTAATTTACCTAGTACAACCACGCTTGGTCATCGCTATTACTGGACCTTGCAGTCGAGTTTAGATGGTACCGGTGGCACGCTGAGAAGAGCTTATGTTGTCGACATGGATACGGGCAATGATTTTGCAGTAGAAAAGTCTAGCAGCGCATTTGTTAGGTTGGTAAGGAATCCTTAGGGAGCGTGGTATGAAAATTATTGCAACTATACTATTTACTTTGTCATTAACGGCTGTTTGCCAAGCGCAAACTTGCGTTGGTACCGGCTCCAATACCAGTCGCTATACGATAAACAGCAATGGTACTGTGCTTGATAGCCAAACGGGATTAATGTGGCAGCGCTGCAACTTTGGGCAAAGCTACAACGCAACTGCTCAAAGCTGTGAAGACAATGCTCAGCAACTTACTTGGCAGCAAGCATTGGTGGTTGCCGACGAAGACAAGTTTGCAGGGTTTACAGATTGGCAAGTGCCTAACGTTAAAGAACTAGCCAGTATTGTGTATCACGAGTGTGTGACTCCAGCAATAAACATAACGGTATTTCCAACGACCAAAAGTAATAATTATTGGTCGGCAACGACCCAAACGAACCAACCTCAGTTTGCTTGGGTGTATCAGTTTGCTGATGGTAAAAATAATCCAACCATTAAAACTGCGGATGCCTTTGTCAGGTTAGTAAGATACTATCAATAGCCCTTATTAGTGGTATTGCTACTGCCTTTGATGCTAACGGATATGGATCTCTAATATTGCCAGTCAGACATAGCTTGTTACTTTCATCCGTCTAAAATGGCTTTGGGATTGTTTGATCTTTTGGTACTCTCCTGAAGCACCCCTTTCCCGTCTTACATTCTGCACACAGGAGGCCATATGAATCGATTACTCAACGCGATAGCCTTGTCTTGTGCCGTATTGACGTCTTCTGCCCATGCTAACAATAAGTGCGATGTTGAACTTGGGCATGGTCTTATCATCACTGACAACGAAATTCGTATCGTTGATGATGGTCAGACCCGAATTCAAATCAACAATGATAGTCAGCTTTTTATTCTAGGCCGCTGGATTGAGTTAGATCAGGAAGGGGAGAAAGTTGTGCGCGAGTACTCTCTAGGAATACGGGATACCGTTCCTGAGCTGGTTAATCTGGCGACCGATGGCGTCAACCTCGGATTGAGTGCGATTGAGCAGGTGGTTGAGGGGATGTCCGACAAAGAACCTGAAGTGCTCAAAACGCAGTTGCAATACGTTGAACGTGCGCTGATGGATAAGTTTAAGCGTGGAGATGATTTCTTTTTTATCGCACCACAGTCACTTTCTAAAATTGATGATTTCTTTACTAAAGAGATCAGCCAAAAAATTCACTCTGCTGTTCATGGTTCGTTGGGCTCTATTTTAGTCTCTTTGGGAGATGCGTTTAAATCTCGCGAAGGGAATATCGAAGATCGCATTAACGATATGGGACAACGCATGGAGATTATTTCGAAAGAGATAGATAAATCGCTGCAGAAAAAGGCCCATCAATTAGAAGAAAAAGCGGCAGAATATTGCGAGTGCTTAAACACCTTAGATCAAACGGAAGAAAAACTACAGCGTATAGTACCTGAACTGGTTGCTTACGATCTCGTCCAGATCCGCTCATAATCCATAGCAACTTTTGGCATTGTCTCGGCTGAGTTTATGCCAAGTTGACGATATGCCTATCACGTCTAAATAATCCTGCCATATTTGCCAATAGCTTTTTTGCATAAGAGAAACCGGATAATTCGAACCTAGCATTAGGCTCTCTTCTCCTGCATGTGTGATTAAGTGAGTAAGCCACTCAGAGAGTGTGAGTGGGTTTACTAACATTTCGTGGCCAGAGCACTTGATCATGACATTATTAAGCGCTCCAATGCGCCTTAATATATCTGTACAAGGGCTGGTGGCGTCAATAAAACCAGCATGGTTAAATACGATTTTAAGATCAGCTTTTTGTTCTGCAAGTTGTAATAAAAGGTCTACTTTTTCGCTTTGTTTAAATTCTAATTGCGCTTCAAAATGTAGTCCATGCTCGGCAAGACAGGTGAGGTTTTCGAGCACGAAAGGCGCAGATAAACGTTGGCTGTCACTGCCTTCGGTGATGTCTCTTATCGCCACGAGGTGAGGATGTGCTAAATGCGCTATAGCTGCGCTAAATTGCTCAGGCGTCGCGTTTATAGGTGCGTAACCGACGGCTTTAAAAGGAAAGCTGCCTAGTTCTTGAGTTAACCAATGTAATTCGTTGATGGGATTGTGATTATCAAAACCGGCTTCCACATGCACTAAGGCTTCGAGTGTAAACTGTGGATGGTGGGGGAGACTTGTCAGGGTATGGTTCTGCCTTATTTTTTCCAGATTAGGCCAAGCGGGCGGGTTGTGTTTGAGCCAAGAATATTGTCCCAACGCTAAATCGAAAAAGTGTAGGTGGCTATCAATAATTCTCAGACTCATCACGCATTCCTTTTTTACTGTGTGGTATAACCGCCATCAATGCTTTGTAGGCTACCTGTGATAAAACTCGCATCCTCACTTAGCAAGAAAGCGACCAGCGCAGCAACCTCTTGCGGTTGCCCTAATCTACCCAATGGTTGCAACTGGGCTTCTTCTGCAACGATTTCTGCTTTATCAGCGCCGCTGCGCGCGCAGTAACTATCAATGGCATGATGGAATAACGGAGTTTCAATTGTGCCAGGGCACACTGCATTCGCGCGAATGTTAAATTTGGCGTAATCCAATGCTGTGGTTTTCGCCATCGAAGCAAGCGCACATTTAGACAGGTTGTAAGCGAAGGAGTTAGGTTTACCAATAACTGCCTGATCCGAAGACATCAATACGATGCTACCGCTACCTTGTGATTTCATGCTTGGTAATACGGCTTGAATGGCAGCGTAAGCGCCTTTCACATTCAATGCAAAAAGGGCGTCAAGTGTGGCTTCGTCGGTATCTTCGATTGTAGCACTCAGATGTTTCCCCGCGTTTGAAACGAGTGCATCTATTTTCCCTGTTTCTGCGACTATATCTGCAATTGTTGCTTTTACATCGGCGACTTTACTGACGTCACAATGGCGAAAAATCCCTTGTTCACTGGGCTGAATATCGAGGTTATAAACGGTGTATTGTTGCGATAGCAGCTTGTTGACAATGGCGGCGCCAATGCCAAAGCTGCCACCGGTAACGATGGCAACTTGGTTCATCATTAGTGTCCGCAGCCGCCAGCAGCGTGTACGTGACCATGTGAAATTTCTTCTGCAGTTGCTTCGCGTACAGATAGGATCTCAACATCAAACGTTAGTGTTTTGCCTGCGAATGGGTGGTTTAAGTCGCAATCCGCATTAAAGCGTCCTACTTTTACTACCTTAACCTGATGACGACCTTGGTTTGAATCGACAATAGCAGTCATGCCTGGCTTCCAAACTTTGCTGTCACCAAGACCTTGAAGGTGCTTAATAGGAATGCGCTGCACTAGACCTTCTTGATATTCGCCATAAGCTTGCTCTGGCGTTAAGGTTACCGTAAAGCTATCGCCACCGGTTTTACCTTCAAGTTCACTTTCAAGACCAGGTAGCATGCCTTCAGTACCGTGCAGGTAGTTTAGTGGCTCGCCTTCTTTGCTTGATTCGATTTGGCTGTCACCTTCGTGAAGTGTGTAGTGAAACTCTACCACTGTGTTCTTTGCAATTTGCATAAGTAAACCTTAAATAAATAGTGTTCGGTGACGCCATTTAGCATCCACCTGTAAAGCGTGTAGTTTACGTGAGTGCGCTTCTTGGACGCAAGTCTATCCCTTTAATTTGGGCTCTCACTTTGCTTTGGCTTGCCATGGCGCAGTATTGATTGGAGCGCTTCAATGCTAGAGATTGAGGAGCTAGCTGGTTGAGTCTTATTGCTTTTTGGTGCAGCAGGAGCTGGTAAAAACACCATTAACACTTTGCCAGGTTTTAATAGACTCTGTGCCGTGAGTGAATTCCAATTTAATAGATCTTTTACCGCGACCTTGTAGTGGCGGCTGATAGTCCACAAAGACTCGCCTGATTTTATGGTGTGGTGATGTTCCACTTGAGGTATGGGCTTGGCTTTTATTTCTTTAATATAAGGGCTTACGTCATAGTCGATGAGTAAGTCTAACTGCTCATTACTCTCGGAAACTAATAGCTTTTCGCCAACTCGGATCAAATCAGAGCGCTTATTGTTTAGCGCTTTTAGTGCACTAACACTCATCCCCGCATTTAATGCGATGCGGTAGAGTGTGTCGTTGGCTTTGACAGTGTAGCCTTGGCTGAAGTTTTCCCTGAAAAATGCACTTTTCAATAATGCTTGCTCGGATAATGGTAATAACACTTTGTGCGGACCGTTTGGAGAGCTTCTATGTTTTAAGATCCCTTGATTGAGTGCGTATAGTTGACGCTTTTTGATACCGCTGAGTTTAGCCAGTTGATTGACGTCAAATTGCTGTCCAATATCAAGTATCGACGTAGTGGCCTTGTTGGGCAAACTTGGTATCTTAAAACCCTTGGGTGAGGTTTTTAGTAAGTGGCTGAGCGCTAAGAGTTTGGGCACGTAGTCTGCGGTTTCTTTTGGTAATGTTAAGTGCCAAAAGTGGGTCGACTTTCCTGCTTTTCTATTTTTTGCGATGGCCTTTTTGACGCGCCCTTCACCACTATTGTAGGCTGCAAGCGCGTGTAGCCAGTCGCCATCAAAGCGTTCATGCAAATACAGCAAATAATCAAGCGCGGCGTCAGTCGATGCTAACACATCCTGTCGACCGTCATACCATTCGTCTTTCTTGATGCCGAAATGGTAGGCAGTGGCATCCACTAGTTGCCAAACTCCAACAGCATTTTGTTGCGATTTGGCCTTTGGTCTAAAGTCACTTTCGACAAAAGGGAGTAATGCGATTTCAATAGGAAGACCTTTGCGCTCTACCTTTTTTACTACGTGATAAAAGTAGGGGGCGGCGCGCTTATTTACCACATTGAGATAATTAGGCTGTGATAAATACCATTTTATGCGCTTATCAAGCCTTGGGTGAGATGCAGTATTAAAACTGAGCTTTTGGCGTATGTGTTGCCATAAATCATCGTCTCTGAGGGGGGCTTTAACGGTAGTGATTTTGGGAGGTTCTTCAACGATAGCAGGAGACGTGACTGGCTTTTCTACGGGCACTTGAGTGAGAGCCGACAAAATGGCTTGCCTGCTCACCTGTGGACTGCTACTGCTTTTACACCCAGAAAGCATGGTTAATATTATTAACCCGCTCAGCTGTATTAATACTCTGTTCATCCTTTAACTATACCGAGAGGTTAAGTTTTATTCAAAATTTCTTTGCTGCTGAAAGTGCTGCCACTGCAATAACGCGCGTTGCTGCATGTGTTTATCTGGATATAAAACACTTATTTTATCAACCACTTGCTGAGTATCTTGTAACGCTAATAAAGCCAAAAATTGTGCTGGAGTGGTCAGCATTTCAGGACGGTAGGGTTTTCCTGTTGCTGGTAATATCCAATCGAGTGCATAGCGATTAAAGTGAATAATCGCTTGTTGCCACTGTGTAGTATGCGGTAAATGCGCAAGTGGGATCTGATCGACGCTATAACCTGCTATCAAGCCTTGATATTTTGGCAGATAAACACTGATGTCATGACCGCTAAAGCCCGTGACTTGAGTAAGCTCAACCACTATACCTCCTAGCTCCACGGTTTTAGGCGCGTGATCAATGGCTTTACTCGATGGCGCTTGTGTGGCGAGCTTGGACCACGTTGCAATTCTACTTTTTGCCAGTGCAAGTTTGGCTTGCCATTTCGGCCGTTCACTCGGTTCAAGAGACGCGATACGATTTTCACTAAGCATGACGCTTTGGTTAAAAAGCTCAAGCTGTGCGTGAAAGGCCCTCGTCAATGCGTTGGCTGATATTGCCGTTGGACTTAGCCATTGTAAATTTGGATAAGCATGCTTGAGTAGCACTATGCTGGTGTCTTGTTTGATATCGGCATGCAAAGAGATTACGTAACAAAGCGGAACGGTGAGGCGTTTTTCTAATTCGTGGATCAAGGCCTCTGTGGTGACAAGATCGCCATGTATGGATGCCAACAGTGCACACTGTTTGCCGATAACTAAAGCTTGATTGGGCTGTAAAGCGCTATCTTTTCCTTGGATAAAATAAACCGCGTCATTGACTTTATGGAACTGATTAGCATTGGCGGCGGTACTTTTAAAACTCGCCGCCAATAGAATGATAGCCCAAATTAGAGAGATGCTACGTAAGATAGGGTTGCTCCAGTATGTCGGCATTATTCGCCTGCTGGCAGCACTAACTTGTCGATGAGCGTGGAAACGAACTCTGCGTCTTGCTGTTGTTTTGCTTCCAATGCTTGTAAATCATGACAAAGGTGTAGGGCTGCGAGTAATAACGCATTGTGATCATTGCGAACGGTTGAGCGTTTACGCATTTCTTCTACACGTCGGTCTAAAAGCGCTACGGCGTTACGCAGCGCTTCTTCTTGATCTGGCGCACATGCAAATTGATGTGACTTGCCAAGTAACGTCACTGTTACTTGGTTATTCTGCTCAGACATTAGCTAGCCTGTTGAGTTTGCAACTTATCAAGTAGGCCAGATAAAGATGAACTAAATTCTTTTTGCTTTTCTTCGCTTTCTAGCATTTCAAGCTGTAGGGTTTCATTTTCATCGATGAGTTTTTGATTTTGTTCTTTTAGTGCCGAAACTTCCGATTTTAACTGGTTATTTTGGCTCAAAAGTTGGTCAATCAACTGGTCGAGTTTTTGGAGATCTTGGTTATTCATAAATGCGCTCATATGACTGTGATTTGTCATGCAAATGTAAAACAAAGCGGCTAAGGATGCTAGTGTTTACGCGACTTTCTGCTGATTTTTCTCAACTTTTAAGAGATAATGCCGATATTGGAATATTTTGTTCAGAAGTGATTCAGTCTAAAGTTAAAAATTGATGAATCATTGCTCAAATTTAGCTCAGGTTTATTTCACCTGTGTTGTTATTATTTTTATCAAGGCGGGGTTATGCTCAGTTACCGACATTCTTTTCATGCAGGAAACCCTGCCGATGTGATCAAACATTTAGTATTGGCAGAAGCTCTGTCATACATGGCTAAAAAAGATAAGCCGTACGATTACGTGGATACGCACTCTGGCGCCGGATTTTTTGAGCTGGCGAGCAGTGATGCACAAAAAACTCAGGAGTATCTGCAAGGCATCGCTAAGCTGTGGAATTATTCAGGATCCGTGTCGGCAATTAGCGATTATGTGGCACTGATCAAGTCTTTTAACGAAGGCGATAAATTAAGTCATTATCCCGGCTCTCCTAAGGTGGCGGAGCATTTCTTACGTCGTCAGGATAACGGCTGGTTTTTTGAGCTACATCCAAAAGATCTAGAGCTGTTAAAGCAAAATACGGCACATAAAAAGTCACTACGAGTCACTGGGAGTGATGGTTTTAAAGGGCTGTTAGGATTGGTACCACCAGCTTCACGTAGAGCCTGCGTGCTGATGGATCCTCCATATGAGATCAAATCCGATTATGATGTTGCGGTTAAAAGCATCATAAAAGCGCACAAGAAGTTTGATTCTGGCGTGTATATGATCTGGTATCCCGTCGTTGACCGTGAACGCATTGATGCCATGGAGTCGAGCCTGATTGAATCTGGAGTGCGTAATATCCAAGTGTTTGAACTTGCCACCCAAGCAGATACCCAAGAACGAGGCATGACGGCTTCTGGTATGATGGTGATCAATCCGCCTTGGACCTTAAAGAAAACCATGGATCAAGTGTTGCCTGAGCTGGTTTCGTTATTGGCAGAAGATGATGGTGCGTTTTATCGCAGCATTCAATTAGTAGAAGAATAGTAAAAATAAACTGCTAAGCTATCTAGGGCCTGTTTACCTTTCAAGTTTGTTTTTGCAGCAGTTTGATTGGTATTTGTACAAGGCAGAGCCTGCGTAGCATAGTTATTCTATGTGAGTCAGGCGAGAACACAGTAGAAATGCTAATCAAGTGCTGCCCTTTGGGTTCACCTGAGTGCGCTTTGTTCATTGTTGCTCAACTTTTGCCTAGATTACTAGGCGGCAAGTCGAGCGTCGCGACCAAAACACACTCAGGAGAACAAAAATCAAACAGCAAAGATCAACAGGCCCTAGTCGATAAGGTATTGAAGATACTTAGCAGTTTATCTTGGGGCCTAGTTATTTCTTAACAAACTTCGTTAAAATAACGATGTTTTGACCTTCTACACGACCTTCAATATGCTCTGGGTTTGAAGGCGAGAGGCGAATGTTACGTACCGCAGTGCCGCGTTTTGCAACTAGGCTACTACCTTTAACATCCAAGTCTTTAATCAAAGTTACTGTGTCACCAGCGCTCAGTTTCACCCCGTTACTGTCTAGGTGAACAAGGTCGTCATCCTCTGCAAGTGCTTGATCTGCCCATGCTCGAGTCTCATCTTCTAGATACAGCATGTCTAATGCATCTTGAGCCCAACCATTATCTGGCGCGAGGCGTTTAAGCATACGGTAGGCAACAACCTGAACGGCAGGAACTTGGCTCCACATACTATCGTTTAAACAGTGCCAATGGTTGGCTTCTAAATCCTGTTGACCTTCAACCTGTGGTTTGCACTGGCTACAAAGATAAACACATTTGTCAGAATGCGCCTCGGCGACTGGTGGTACTTCGTATACTTCGAGACCATCCGTTGAGGTACATAGCTCACATTGATTGTTACTGCGCTCAGCAAGCGCGGCAGCGATAGTCATAATGATTTCCCAAGCTGTAAAAGCGCCATTATACCAAATGCGTCAATTGATGCTCAATTTATGGGAAGAATTTATGCGTATAACTTGATCTATGTCCAGAGCAGAGGTTATCTGCCGCCTTTTGCGTGTATAGGTAGTTGGGAAATATACTGCTGTTCTATTTTTTCGATTTCACCAGAGAGTTTAAGTTGTGCGATAGCTTGATTTATCCGCTTAAGTAATCCTTGATGCTTTGCTAACAGGCGTAGCTGCAACATCCCTTCTGAATGTAGTTGGTTGAAGCTAAATGCAATACCAAGTTGTTCTGACCAATATAATGCGGGTAAATCACCAATGATAATATGCTCAATTCGACGTAAGTTTAGGGCTTGCAGTAGCTCCTTTTCAGACGCGAAATCAACCCGCTCGAATAGTTGGTCATCATGGTAGTAGTAGCCTCTCACTGTGCCAACTTCGATACCCGCTAGGGTTAGTATTGGTGGTTGAGACTGAAGAGTAACAACGTACTCTTTGATTGGAAGGATAGGATCTGAATAGATAAATCTATCGTCTTGCTTTTGCTGTTCGTTCAGCCAATCTGGACTGATGATATCAAAATCAATGTGCTGCTTTTCTAGATAAAAGTTTGTGCGTTTCGCTGGGAGAAGCAGATTTTCGCCTCTGATCTTTGCCTTAACCAAAATGGCTTCTACCATTTCGGGCAGGATCCCGGGCGCATCTTCGCTGTGAGTAAAATAAGGGTAAAAACTTCCCGAGCCACTTAAACTGTACTTTAAGTAGGGGACTTGTTCTGCCTTAGTCAAACCGGCAAAGGCGAATAACCAGACGATCAAAACTTGCTTCATGCACTCATCTTAGCTTAACTTTTCTTAGACAGGCAAGCCACTGGCGTTCTGTGAATTAAAAGCCTACTCTTTATAAGGACTTAGTTTAATAAGTTGGTAACTTTTAGTTATAAGTGTTGTAAAATAGCGAAACTTTTTTATTGCTCGGGGCGTTACCATATTATACGCTCCGAGATACGTGGTTTCCTTTTACCTAATAAAGGATACGAATGTTAATGAGTGGTCCGGTGACTGAAGTACGTAAATCAGCAGTGCAGTATATTGCACGACAGGCCATTTTGCGGCCAGATCAAGAAGTCTTTGCCTATGAGTTGCTTTACAGAGACTCAGACAACAATGCTTTCCCAATTGGGGTGAGCGATGGGCAAGCGACTGGGCGAATGTTTTTTAACTCCTTAATGTTTATCGGTGTAGACCGTTTGGCTGCGGGACAGCTTGCCTTTATCAACCTATCCGACGAATCCTTGCTGCAGGAATTACCTAGCTTATTAGCACCACAGAAAATTGTGGTGGAAATCGTTGAGCGCTCTAAAAATATCCCTTCACTGGTGAATACAGTGACTAAGTTAACAGAGAAAGGCTATCGATTTGCGCTAGATGACTACGACGGCACGTCAAAGTGGGATCCGTTGTTACCACTCATGGAATTCGTCAAAATTGAGGTTGAGCAGCCAATTATAAAAACCAATATGACGGTAAAAAAGCTCAAGCGTCAGTATCCAGATATTAAGGTTATTGTTGAGCGTATCGAAACAAAAGAAGAATTCGAGATCATCAAATCCTCTGGAGCTGATTTTTTCCAAGGTTTCTTTTTCGCCAAACCTGAAATGCTCAATCATGGCAACGTGGAACCATCGAAAATGGTGGTCTTTCAGCTGCTACAAGCCACTGCCAGAAAGTCTTTATGCTTCAAAGAAATACAAACTAGAGTAAGCAAAGATCTGAGTTTAACCGCACGATTGCTAAAACTGGCGAACGCGAAAGCTGGTGAAGACAGGTTAGAAATTAAGTCTATCTCTCAGGCCGTTGTGTATTTAGGTGAAGACGCAATTAGGCAGTTTGTTAAAGTACTCGCATTGAGCGAATTGGGTTCAGATAAACCCAGTGAGCTGACGAGAATGGGGTTAACCCGTGCCAAGTTTGTGGAAACATTTTTGATGCCTGGAGGCGAAGAAATGGCAGAAACTGGCTATTTGCTTGGTCTCATGTCTATCCTTGACGTGATCCTTGATGTCGATCTTGCTGTAATTGCAGCAGAATTTTCTCTCGATGATTCGCTTTCTAGTGCGCTACTAAGTTATCAAGGATTGCTTGGTGGAGCGCTACGTTTAGCATTTGAAATTGAGCGCAATGATTGGCGCGAAGCAGAGCTCATTTTACAAGCCATTCGACCGGCAACACCGACCAATTATCTTTATGATATGGCGCTTTCTAGTCGAGCCTACGCCGATGAAATCCTCTCTATTGTTGCAGGTGATGAACAGTAGTTCTCATCTGACAACATGAAACGGTAAGTAATCGGAGTTGCGGATAGTTAGCGCGTTTCTTACAGCTCATTTAAGCGCTAACGACGTTGAATTCCCGTCCAATAGCCAACTATTGGTATTACTTACCCAAAGCTCAGGTTAAATTGAATACCTATGGTTTTTAAATAGTTTTGTTCTTGCTCTAAATCTGCTTGAAATAGCGAGTGTGATTCGAGCCACTCAGTTGCAATGTGAAGTATCAAAGCGTTATCAACGGCTGTAATACTTAATTCGGGAAGTTGGTCTTGTTGGCGTTTTTGGTTCACTAAAACGCTGAGACGAAACACAGCCAAAACACGGTTAAAGTGGGTTAGCTCTTCGTCAATTAACTCTGTTAACTCTGGCACTTTTATCTTTTTTCGATAGAAGCGTACAAGTGCACTTAGCCTTAATTGCTGGGCTTGAGTAAAGCCTGGAAGTTGACTATGCCTGACAATATAAGCACCGTGTTTATGCATGCCGGAAGAATTAATGGCGAGCCCAACTTCGTGGAGTTTTGCTGCCCAACATAACATTTCGACATCATAAGAGGATAGTTGCCATTGCTCTTTTAGTTGAGTGGTAAAAAGCTTAATGGTTTCACAAATATTGTCGGCGTGTTGCTTATCAATATTATAGTGATCGCTGAACGTGTTAATTGTGCGGGTACGAATATCAAACTCGTCGGTTTGATGCATTTCAAACAATAAGCCTTCTCGCAATGCATATTCACTAAGGCGCATGCGCTCAAGTCCTAATTGTCTAAACAGTGCTATCAATACAGCAAGGCCGCCAGCAATACTGGTTTTTCGCTCCTCAGGTAGTGCTTTTAAGGAGACGTTGTCTATGTGTCCAGCATCAATAAATAACTGCTTAATTTGCTCCAAAATAGGCAGGGTAATTTCATCGGCTTGAGTGAGTTCGTGAGCCATAGCCGCAATCGCCTTAATAGTACCAGAAGTACCGATAACGGTATTCCAGCCGAGCCTTAAGTAGCTCGCGGTAATACTCTCAATTTGTTGTTCTGCTTTTATTTCGGCTTTTTTGAATCGCTTTGCAGATAGCTTACCATCAGCAAAGTAGGCTTTTTGCATGGTCACGCAGCCCACATTGCGACTACTTAACAGCTTGTGTGTAAGGTGCTGACCAATAACCAACTCTGTGCTGCCTCCACCGATGTCGATAACCAAACGGTTATGACTATCATGTTCATGGTTGGCGACACCTTGGTAAATAAGACGAGCTTCTTCTTGGCCTGAAATCACATTGATTGGATATGGAAAAACTTGTTTTGCCTTCGCGAGAAAATAATTAAGGTTTTTGCAGTTTCGCAGCGTATAGGTTGCTACTACTTGCACGGACTCTCTCGGAAAATCATGTAGTGTCGTCGCAAATTGCGAGAGGGTATCTAATGCTCGGGCGATCGCGTCGTCACTTAAATTAAAATCATCATCAAGGCCCGCGGCCAAGTACACACGCTGCTTTTCTTTATGGAGGAGTTGAAGGCGACCATCTACTTCTCTTGCTACAACAAGGTGAAAACTGTTTGAACCTAAGTCCACTGCGGCAATAGAAGGGTAGTCGCGCATATATTCTTCCTCAACGGTTATTCTTTCGCTTCATTTAATTGGTGTAACTCCCATTTCTTTAAATGGTCATAAATCGCGATCTGAGAGCGAATTTTTTTACGGTTACCTCGGCGAACGTACAGATTCTTCTGTTCGGCGTCAATAACTCTGGCTTTGGTGCGATCTTTAAACTGCAGTTCAATGATATCGATAATTAGTTTCTTCAAATGCTCTGCATAAATAGGTGTGCCGACTTCAACACGGTGGTCAAGGTTACGGGTCATCCAGTCAGCTGAAGAAATATAGACCTTGGGGTCGCCGTTGTTGTCGAAAATCATCACTCGCGGGTGTTCTAAGAAACGATCGACGATACTAATGATTTTTATATTATCGCTAAACTGTGCAAGGCCCGGGACAAGGGCACACATACCTCGCACAATGAGGCGGATCTTGACGCCTTTTCGCGATGCTTCGTAAAGCTTGTCAACGAGCTGCTTATCAACTAAGTTGTTGATCTTAATTGTTACTTTTCCTGTTCTCCCTTGCTCTGCATGAGTTATCTCTTCATCGATCAACTCTACAATTCGACTACGTGCATTGATGGGAGAAATCATCAGGTGTTCGAATTTAAACGGCAGGTAACTACTCTCGATAAAGCGAAACACGCTATCGCATTCTTCCGTAATATCGGGGTGTTTGGTAAACAAACTGAAATCAGTATAAATCCTAGCCGTTTTTTCGTGAAAGTTACCCGTACCTATGTGTGCATATTTGACGATTTTGCCTTTTTCTCTACGATGAACCACACAAAGCTTACTATGGACCTTAAGGGCTGGTATGCCAATCATGACCTTAATACCGTATTCACTCATGAGTTTTGCCCACTCAATATTGTTTTGCTCATCGAAACGGGCTTTCAATTCAACCATCACGGTGACTTTTTTGCCATTCTTTGCAGCATTAATCAATGAAGCGATCAATCTAGATTGCTTTGCCACGCGATAAATGTTGACCTTTATTTGTGTCACTCTGGGATCAAACGCCGCTTGGCGGATATATTCCAGCATGTGATTAAAGGTGTGGTAGGGGTAATATAGCAAGATATCTTGAACTGAAATCGCGCGAAAGACGCTGCTATACTTTGAAAAGGCCGCACTTTTAAGCGGCGGCAATGGTTTGTTTTCTAGATAGCCGCGACCAACATTTGGAAAAGAAATAAAATCTCTGAAATTGCGATATCTCCCGCCTGGGATCATGGCATCTTGACCTGTCACCCCTAAACGCTTTTTCATCAACTTGAGCATTTCTTCAGGCATAGATTCTTCGTAGACTAAACGTACAGGCTCGGCATATAAACGCTGTTTGAGGCCTTTAGACATGGTATCTAACACGCCTTCTTCTAGCTCATCATCTAAGTTGTACTCAGCGTCTCGAGTGAGCTTCATCGAATAGGCTTCAATGCGCTCAAATTTGAAGAAACTTTTAAACACATCGGCAATAAAAAATCGAATAACGTCATCGAGCAATACAATCGTTTTATGCCTTCGGGTTTTTTCTGGTGGCAGCTGGACAAAGCGGTTTAGACGATCAGTCGGGACTTCCAAAAAGGCATGATGCTGTTTTTCGCCATTTAACTCCACAAATAGGTGAGTCATAGTGTCGTTGATGTTGTCCGAATAGTCCTTACTTTCGTTAATCATCATTGGTAATAGGTGAGGCAGCACTTGGTCTTTAAAGTAGTTAGCCAACCAATTCTTGTGGAAGTCCGACAGCGCATCAGGTTGCTTAATATGGATATGATGCTCATTTAAATCGATGAGGATCTGGTCATAAATAACACTAAATTTTTTACCTAGTTCCAATACTTTCTTTTGAATGTCGGCGAGTAGCACTTCATCTTCATCGAAATTGGTATCAGGCAAATTATTTAATAAGATACGGCGCTTTACATCCGCAACACGAACTTGGAAAAACTCGTCTAAATTATTGGAAAATATACCAAGAAAGCGGATCCGCTCGATGATCGGGTTGGTTGGGTCTTTGGCTTCTTGTAAAACGCGTTCGTTAAAAGAGAGCCAGCTTAATTCTTTGGCAAAGTACGTGATAGTTTTATGCTCTGGAGATACGGCCTGCATGGTGCTTTCCATAGGTACAGCTTATTTTTACAGCTTAAGCAGGGTGTGTGACATAATTATGACAAACACAACGCGCCTGTCGTGTTTGTCATTCAACCATCATGAGTATAGTGTAGGTTTTAGCTTTCTTCTATGTCCACGATCAAATCACTGGTGATTGACTCGAGTGCATCAATCACGTTTTCTTTGACCGTGCCAGCAGGTAGAGTCACGGTTGCGAAAGCGCTGAAAATAGGCAGTCCCCAGTTTGGAGCACTACGTTGTTTTGAAGTTAGGTGCGTGATGTTTGCGCCTTTGTGGCGAATAACCGTAGCAAGTTCTTGCACAATTCCCGGTCTATCGTTGCCTGTAATGATTAAATTTAATGTGTCCGGCTCTTCTTGCGCTTGCAAGTTTTCGCCTGATTCAACTCTCACGTCTAAACCTGGCAATTTATGCAATGCATCTTGTATTTCTTGCAAATGTTCTTCAGCAACCTCAACCTGCACTATGCCTGCGAATTGTCCAGCAAGGTGGCTTAAATTACTGGTTAACCAATTGCCATGGTGGGAAAGAATAGTGGAAGAGATTTCCTCAACGAGACCCGGTCGGTCCTTACCTATAAGTGTTAATATTAACTGCTTCATATCATGTCTCTTTTTTTGTGGCGCCCGTAGGCGAAAAAACGAATTCGGCGCATGATTTAGACTAGTCTAAAAACTTACTTTGTCCAGTGCCCATATACACTTAATGTAAAGAAATGCAACGAAATTTATGTATTTACTCTAGGCTAACAATCAGAGCGTTTTTTGAGCCGATTAGTTCCATTATTTTTATAATGAATTTGAGGGTAAATGCCAATTGAAGAAAGTTCAATTGTGTCTCAGGTGTAACACAACTGTCATCTTGATGAAATATAATGCCCCCAATTTTTAAACCAAAGGGTATATTGATGACTTCAAATCCGCAAAAGCCATCCTTTAAAACGGATAGAAGCCGTCTCTTTAAAGACAGGTTTGCACAATTTGGCATTACTTCTGGTGGAGTAATGGTATTAGTCGCGCTTTTACTTATCTTCTTCTACTTACTATATGTCGTTCAACCAATCTTTGAATCAGCAAAGGTTGAAAAGCGTATGGATATTCAGCTTACACAAGACAAAGCATATTTAGGTGTAGGGGTAGAAGAACAAACGGAAATTGCGTACTTACTCGGCAGCAGAGGTTCGGTAGATTATTACCAGATCAAAGGTGAAAGCGCCGGTAAATTACTAGATACATTGGATGTTGAACTTGACGGTAATGTCACAGCATTTGCAGAAAGTGCGCCTTTCTTAGGGCAATATGCATTTGGTCTGGATAATGGTCAGGTACAACTCGTGAAGCCGATGTTCACGGTAAGCTTTCCGGGAAATCAACGTGTTTTAACCCCTCGCTTAAGTTATCCACTTAATGCGAAGCAACTGATTGTTGATGAACAAGGGCAAGCAATTCGTAAATTCGCCTTTAGTCACTTCGAAGACAAAACCGCTGTTGTTGCACAGACTGCGGATAAACGTGTGATTTTTGCCTCTTTTGTTGCAGAAGAAAACATGTTTACTGGAGAGATTGAATGGGCGGTTGAGCGTACCGAGCTAGATATTGATGGTCGTGTTGATGAGTTACTTATTTCTCCAGACACATCGCGCACATTTGTTCGCTCAGCAAATCAAGTTTACGTCTTTGATTCTCGCTATGCTTCTGAAGTTGAGTTATTCCAATTGCTTGCTGCAAACGAAGAGAATGCCAACTTGGTCGACATGAATCTGCTAGCGGGCGCCAACTCATTAATGCTTGCTAACGACAATGGTGAGGTTTCACAGTGGTTTGAAGTCAATACCGATGATGGACGCCAGTTTGCTAAAATCCGCTCTTTTGAGACGCCAAAGAGCAAACAGGTCAAACTATTTAGTGAATATTATCGTCGTACTTTCTTCACGACCAACGAAAATGGTCAATTAGGCCTATATTACACCACCAGTGAAGCGCACTTATGGCAAGGTAAAATTACAGATAAGGCAGTTCAGAAGTTTGCGGTAGCGCCGCGTGCTAATGCCGCCTTGTTACTTGCCGATGATACGTTAACGGTAGTAGAGCTTCACAATGAGCACCCTGAAGTAACTTGGTCTGCTTTGTGGCAAGAGGTGTGGTACGAAGGGTATCCAGAGCCTGCTTATACTTGGCAGTCAACCTCTGCGAGTGATGACTTTGAGTCGAAATTTTCATTAGTGCCTATTTCATTTGGTACCATTAAAGCGGCGCTTTACGCTATGTTGTTTGCTGTTCCTATTGCATTAGCGTCAGCAATCTACACTGCCTATTTTATGTCGAGTGAATTACGACGCGTGGTGAAACCAACGGTCGAGATAATGGAAGCACTACCAACGGTTATCTTGGGCTTCTTGGCGGGTCTTTGGCTAGCTCCTTTAATTGAAACGCATCTACCCGCTGTGGTTGCTTTATTGGTGCTATTACCAATTGCGATGATAGCAACGGCATTTGGCTGGACTAAGCTACCTGCAAAAGTGAGACACGTTGTGCCTGAAGGCTGGCATTCAATCTTACTGATCCCTGTTGTGCTTATCGTAGGCTGGATTTCATTTGCCATGAGCGCTGGAATTGAGTCTTGGCTGTTTGGCGGTAATGTGCGTCAGTATCTAACTAATGAGTTAGGTCTAACATTCGACCAGCGTAACTCACTAGTAGTGGGCATCGCGATGGGCTTTGCGGTTATTCCTACTATCTTCTCTATTGCCGAAGATGCGGTATTTAGCGTACCTAAGCACCTTTCTAATGGCTCATTAGCACTCGGTGCCACGCAGTGGCAGACTTTGGTTCGTGTAGTATTACTAACAGCAAGTCCAGGTATCTTCTCTGCGGTAATGATGGGTCTTGGCCGCGCCGTAGGGGAAACCATGATTGTATTAATGGCAACTGGTAACACGCCAATCATGGACTGGAGTATCTTCCAGGGTATGCGTACGCTTGCTGCAAACATTGCGGTGGAAATGCCGGAATCTGAAGTTGGCAGCTCTCACTATCGCATCCTGTTCCTAGCTGCCTTTGTATTGTTTATTTTTACTTTTGTATTTAACACCGTTGCTGAGTTTGTTCGCCAGCAGCTGCGTGAAAAGTACAGCTCAATGTAATTGGAGTGACATGACATGGTAAAACAGTGGTTTAAGTCAGGTTCTCCGTGGATCTGGATGACAGGTGGCGCGGTCAGTATTAGTTTGATTTCAGTAATTGGACTACTTGCGATGATAGCGTGGAAAGGACTGAGCTTCTTTTGGCCATCTCAAGTTGTTGAGATGCATCTCGACGGTTCAGTTGCCAAGCAGACCGTTATTGGTGAAATATACGACCGCGAGATGGTACCAAAATCTCGCCTTGAAGCGGCTGGATTCGACCTTTCAGGTTACAACAGCGAGCAAATCGAGCGTTTGCTCGTTAAAACGGGTAACCGTGAATATGTAGAACTTGATTTCCGTTGGGTATTATCAACAGATATCAAAAGCCAGTCTACACCAGCGGAATTAGCGGTATTTGAGCGTAGTAAAAATGGTAATTTCTATGGCTATGTTGCCCGCGTTTTAGAAGACGGTAAAGTAGTAACTGATCAGCCGATTGAAAGGCTACATGAGCTTGTTGAACGCGCCGTTGACCTTAATGACGAAGCGCTTGATCTACAAAATAGCGAAATCGGGCACATTAACTATGAGCTTGAACGTCTACGTTTAAAAGAAAAGTCGTATCAACTTGATAATGACCTGACAGAGGAAAAGTTAGCAGAGTTAAATGCACGCCGTGCTGAGTTACGTGAAGATTACAAAGTCTTCGAAAAGCGTTTATTTGAGCTAAGGAAGCAGGCGAAGCGTGACCAAGTTGTGGTGCGTGATATGCGTGGTGAAGAAGTGACTTTGCCTCTGTACCAAGTGTTGGACGTTTGGTTTCCAAATGACATGGGCTTTTTTGCCAAAGTAGGTCACTACTTAGTGCAAATCAGCAAGTTTGTGAGTGATGACCCGCGTGAAGCAAACACCGAAGGTGGGGTATTCCCTGCAATCTTTGGTACGGTATTTATGGTTATGCTGATGGCGGTGATCGTGACACCATTCGGTGTTATTGCCGCGATTTATCTCCATGAATATGCAGCAAAGAACGCTGTGACTAAGATGATCCGTATCGCGGTGATCAACCTTGCAGGTGTTCCATCCATTGTATATGGGGTGTTTGGTTTAGGGTTCTTCGTTTATATGCTAGGTGGGTCAATTGACGAACTTTTCTACCCTGAGGCTGCGCCAAGTCCTGTATTTGGTACACCAGGTGTGATTTGGTCTGCACTTACACTTGCTATCCTTACTTTGCCTGTGGTTATCGTATCCACTGAAGAAGGTCTGTCTCGGATCCCAAGCTCAGTGCGTCATGGTTCACTTGCGCTCGGTGCGACTCAAGCAGAAACCCTATGGCGGATCATTGTACCAATGGCAAGTCCGGCAATTATGACGGGTCTTATTCTTGCTGTTGCGCGTGCCGCGGGTGAGGTAGCTCCTCTGATGCTGGTTGGTGTAGTAAAAATGGCACCAACCCTACCGCTAGACGGAAACTTCCCCTATATTCACTTGGATCGTAAGTTTATGCACTTAGGATTCCATATTTATGATGTTGGCTTCCAAAGCCCGAATGTTGAAGCTGCTAGACCTTTGGTCTATGCAACCGCGTTCCTACTGGTTACGGTGATTATTGCACTGAATATCACAGCGATTGGTATTCGTAACCACTTACGCGAAAAATTCAGATCGTTAGAGCATTAATAGTAAAGATTTTTAATAGGTAAAAACATGATTACAGTAGCGCCAGAAGTCAATCAAGCAAACGGCAATAACAAGCTTGATTTAGCAAACTTAAGTCCAGAACTCACCGCACTAGAGATCAAAAACCTAGATCTTTACTATGGTGATAAACAAGCCCTTAGTAACGTCAATATGTTGATCCCAAAAGGGCAGGTAACCGCGTTTATCGGTCCATCAGGTTGTGGTAAATCAACGTTACTACGTTGTATTAACCGCATGAACGACTTGGTTGATAGCTGTCGTATTGAAGGAGAAATCAACCTTCAAGGACAGAACATTTATGACAAGAGCGTAGATGTTGCGGCACTGCGCCGTAACGTAGGCATGGTATTCCAAAGACCAAACCCTTTCCCTAAATCTATTTATGAGAATGTGGTTTATGGTCTGCGTCTGCAAGGTATCAAGGATAAGCGCAAGTTAGATGAAGTGGTTGAAAAGTCACTCCGCGGCGCCGCACTTTGGGATGAAGTAAAAGACCGACTTCACGACAGTGCATTTGGTTTATCTGGTGGTCAGCAGCAGCGTTTGGTGATTGCTCGCTCTATCGCGATTGAACCAGAAGTGTTGTTACTTGATGAACCAACATCAGCACTCGATCCGATTTCAACATTGGTTATCGAAGAGCTCATTAATGACCTGAAAAACAAGTATACTGTGGTTATCGTTACACATAACATGCAACAAGCTGCGCGTGTATCTGATCAAACTGCGTTTATGTATATGGGTGAGTTAATTGAGTATGCAGATACCAATACCTTATTCACCACGCCGTCTAAGAAGAAAACAGAAGACTATATTACAGGTCGTTACGGTTAAGGCGAGCTTGCGAGGAGAATATAATGGAACACAATATTAATAAGCACATTTCTGGCCGCTTTAATGAAGAGCTAGAAAACGTGAGAAATCACGTACTCAGTATGGGTGGACTGGTAGAGCAGCAACTAAACACTGCGCTTGATGCGGTTAACCACAATGATGCTGAAAAAGCGAAAAAGGTCAGTCAGAACGATTACAAAGTCAATGCGATGGAAGTGAATATTGACGAAGAATGTACACGTATCATCGCCAAAAGACAGCCTGCAGCCAGTGACTTACGTTTGGTGGTTGCTATCGCAAAAACGATTGCAGATCTTGAACGTATCGGAGACGAAGCAGAGCGTATTGCTAAAGTTGCCTTGGATTCGTTTACCAAAGATCAGCAAGATCTATTGGTGAATATTGACAATATGGGTCGCCAAGTGTCACAAATGCTACATGATGTGCTCGATGCGTTTGCCCGGATGGACGCGCAAAAGGCCTTTGAAGTGCATAAAGCTGATGCCAAAGTGGACCGTGAATACGAAGCAGTAACACGTCAAATTATGACCTATATGATGGAAGACCCACGCTCGATTCCAAAAATTATGGATTTAATTTGGTCTGTGCGCTCATTAGAACGTATCGGCGATCGTTGTCAAAATATTGCGGAATATGTGATTTATTTCGTAAATGGCAAAGATATTCGTCATACATCTCAAGAAGATATCGCAAAAACCTTGTGATGCTTATCAATTAGTTGCGCGCTTTCGGCGCGCAATTTCATAGTAAGTTCATCTAAACTTGCAATTAAACCGTTCACAACAGCGCTCAATGCTGTAAAATTACACTTTGCACATGCATACAAATATGATTTAAGGGTCAGTTATGCCTAGTAACGCGTTTTTAGGAGTATTTGCTAAATCTCCTATTAAGCCAATTGAAGAGCATATAAAAATAGTCCATCAAGCCAGTGCGGCTTTGATCCCATTTTTTAACCATGTCTTCAAAGGGGAGTGGACAGAAGCGGATGCAATTCGCATTGAAATCCGCAACCTAGAGCGTGAAGCAGATGAACTAAAGCGTGAAGTGCGCTTACATTTGCCTCGTGGTTTATTCATGCCAGTAGAACGGACTGACTTACTGGAACTTATCACCCACCAAGATAAGATAGCCAACAAAGCGAAAGATATCGCAGGTCGCGTTATCGGTCGTGAAATGGTCATCCCTGAATCCATTCAAAAAGACTTTCTTGCTTACGTCACTCGTTGTGTGGACGCAACTAAACAAGCATCAGAAGCGATTAATGAGTTTGATGAACTGCTTGAGACCGGCTTTAGAGGCCGTGAAGTCACTTTAGTTGAAAAAATGCTAGTTGAGCTTGATGCCATCGAGCAAGATACCGACGATATGCAAATTAAAATTCGTCGAGAGTTACGCGCTGTTGAAAGCGAGCTTAACCCAATTGATGCGATGTTCTTATACAAGATCATCGAATGGGTCGGTGGGCTTGCAGATATCGCAGAGCGCGTTGGTTCACGTCTTGAGCTGATGTTAGCTCGTTAATAAAAATCGATCTTTTAAAATAAAGTAAGGTTTCTTATGGATATCATTGCATCCTACGGCACAGTATTGGTTTTAATTGCCGCAGCAGTTGGTTTCTTTATGGCTTATGGTATTGGCGCAAACGATGTTGCGAATGCTATGGGTACTTCGGTAGGTTCAAAAGCACTTACCATCAAACAAGCAATTATCATTGCTATGATCTTCGAATTCGCTGGTGCTTATCTTGCTGGTGGTGAGGTAACATCAACGATCCGAAAAGGGATTATAGATTCTACTCCTTTCATCGATATTCCTGAACTGATGATACTGGGAATGATCTCTGCACTTTTTGCTGCAGGTAGCTGGTTATTGATGGCCTCAATGTTAGGTTGGCCTGTATCTACGACGCACTCAATCATTGGTGCAATCATAGGTTTTGCGCTAGTTGCTGTAGGCAGCGAAGCAATCCAATGGGGTAAAGTTGCAGGCATAGTTGGTAGCTGGATTGTCACCCCGGCCATCTCTGGCTTTATTGCTTATCTCATCTTTATGAGCGCCCAGAAGCTCATATTTGATACCAACAAGCCATTAGAAAATGCCAAACGCTTTGTGCCTATTTACATGGGTCTAGCGGGCTTTGTTATGTCTTTGGTTACGATCAAAAAAGGTCTTAAGCATATTGGCATCAAGCTCGGCACATTCGAAGGTTTTGCGCTAGCTATCGGTATCGCTATTATCATAGCTATTATCGGTAAGATTGCGATTTCTAAGCTGAAAATGGATCCCAACGCAGACAAGCAAATGCAGTTCAACAATGTTGAAAAAGTATTCGCTATCCTTATGGTACTAACGGCATGTTGTATGGCATTCGCGCATGGTTCGAATGACGTTGCTAACGCAATTGGTCCATTAGCTGCTGTGGTAAACATTGTTGAAAACGACGGTGAAATTGCTAAGAAAGCGGCTCTAGCTTGGTGGATCTTACCACTAGGTGGTTTAGGTATTGTTGCGGGTCTTGCGATCCTTGGTAAGAAAGTTATCAAGACTATCGGTGAAGGCATCACGCATCTTACTCCTAGCCGTGGTTTCGCAGCTGAACTTGCTGCTGCTTCAACAGTAGTAATCGCATCAGGCACAGGCCTACCAATCTCTACAACTCAAACCTTAGTTGGTGCGGTATTGGGTGTGGGTATGGCACGTGGTATTGCGGCATTAAACATGGGTGTTATTCGTAACATCGTAGTTTCTTGGGTAATTACATTGCCAGTTGGTGCTGCCCTTGCTATTGTTATATTCTATATTTTGAGATTAGTGTTCGGCGTATAAAAATAAACCGCACTTTTCAAAAAGACAGACTTTTAGCTTGAAAAGATCTCAACACCTTTGGTGTTGGGGTCTTTTTATTTGTGCTGTTGAAAATTAAGAGTAAAGCTTGTGACGAATTTACCTAGTATCAAACAACTACAATACCTGCTTGCGGTGCATCAGCACCAACATTTTGGTCGTGCAGCGGAAGCATGCTTTATTGGTCAATCGACGCTAAGTAGCGCGATACAAAACCTTGAAGAGACATTAGGATGTCAGCTAATTGAACGCGAAAATCGCAGCCTAATGTTTACCGATATTGGTGAGGAAGTGGTTGAACGAGCGCGGAAAATTATCGACGACACCATGAGCGTTAAAGAGCTGACTAAAAGCTATAAAAATCCATTATCTGGCAAGTTGACGTTAGGGATCATTCCCACTATTGCGAGTTTTATTGCTGCGCCACTTTATCAGGCGTGCAAAAAAGAATTTGCAGCGCTTAATTTGGTACTGGTTGAGGATACCAGTGATAACTTACTGGATAAGTTAGAGCATGGGCATATTGATATGGCCATGCTAGCGCTGCCATATAGAACCGATAAGTTTCATACACAGGTACTTGCAAAAGATCATTTTAGTTTGGTTCGCCATACGGAGTACAGCGTACCAGAGCCGATAGAGGACTTTAACCTGTTACCTGAGCAAAGTGTATTTTTACTCGAAAAAGAGCATTGTATGACGGGGCATGCTCTTAGTGCTTGTCACCTGAACCGTAGCACGTGCATCAATCCATTCGAGGCGGCAAACCTACATACTCTATTAAGTATGGTGGAATATAAAAATGGCGTAACCTTTTTACCTCAAATGGCGATCAATGCAGGGATTTTAGAAGGTAAGCCTTTAGTGGCTATGCCACCACAAGATCATGCATATCGTGAGATTGGCTTGATCTGGCGTCGTACTACCGGGCGGATCAGAGATTTTAGACTGTTTAGCGACTTTGTTGGTGGCTACATCAGTGGCCAGTGTCAGTCGCAGTACTGATGATGAAAGAAGCACCTTAACGGTGCTTTTTTTTCAAAAAATTTTCCTGTCTGAACAACTTTTTTTGCGCCCGCTACGATTAATAGTTAGTGAGTAGATTGGATGAGTGAACTGCGTGTTTTTTAATAGCGAAAAACAATTAATAAAAAGAGCACTGCAAGGTAATCAAGGAGCATGGTCAAAGCTTTGCGCCCAGCATCATAGCCGTGTGTATAACCAATGTTTGAGGCTGGTTGGTAATCCGCACGACGCGCTAGATATTGCTCAAGATGTATTTTTAAGTATGTATCGAAATCTGCATACCTTTAATGGTGATGCTAAGTTCTCGACTTGGGTATTTAAAATCACCCATGCAAGGATAGTGGATCACATGCGAAAACATAAGTTTGAATCGATTGAAGGTAAAGAACCTGAGACGCCGCAACACGGACCTGACAGCAAAATAGCGCAACAACAAAGTAATGAAGAGATATATATCGCGCTGAAACAACTACCATTTGAGCAGCGCATTGTCGTGGAGCTAAAGTTTTTCCAGCATTACACCTTTGATGAAATTGCGCTGCAGCTTGAGTTATCAAGTAATACGGTGAAGGCTAGGTTATACAGTGCGTTAGGTAAGATGAAAGGGCAACTAGAGGTGCAAAATCATGGCTAAATTAGCCCACTTATTTGAGCAGTGGTTAGATGGCAAAGTGCTGTCTGAGGCAGAGTTGGCCGAACTTCAGGCAGATAGTGAATATCGAGAAATGATGAGTGCTGCCACTACTTGGCAACAGCGTGCTGCTAGCTTCGAAGAGCAAGCGCCACCCTCACCGCTCACTTTGCAGCACCACACTCGCGCTTGGCCAGTGGCTGCCGTTGCTGCTTGGCTGGTTGTTGGGCTCGGTGTGTCAGGACTTTGGCTACAGAACTTAGGCTTACATCAGCAGTTGAGTGTTCAACAAACACAACTGGCACAGCAGCAAAGCGCTATGCAGGCCATGCTTGCAAAACTTGATGAGACTAAGCCAATAGATCAAGCGACGCTTGCCAAGTTAGCAACGCAAGTGGTTGAACAAAATCGTAAAGAGCGCAGTTTGGCAATGAATAATCTCGTTGATCTGATCCAAGCACAAAGAGCGCAAGATCAAGCCCTACTTAGGCTGCAATTGAATGAATTGGCAGAGCAAGTAGAGCAAACACCGACACAAAATTTAGCACAGTATCGAGGTAAACCATGAAGTTAATTCCACTTTGTTTTGGCGCTGTTGCAGCCATTACTACAAGCTTTGCTCAGGCCCAAGTTGTTGATGAAGCGCTAAAGCGTGAGGTTGCTATTTTTGAGCGGGTATTAATGAGTGCATTACAGCATGACACACAAGATCAAGTTCGTAGTGTTTCTGGCTATTATTTAAAAGATCAGGGAGTTGTATTTGAACTGGCATTAAAACGTCGGCACCGTTTAGAGTGGATCTCTCATATCGACAATCTCGATGATGTGGCTGCAATAGGGGAGTTTGAACTGCCGGAATTTGATATGGACATCGCGGAGATCGAGATTTCACAGCCGATAGCTGAGGCTTTCTCTCAAGCTTATTCGGATGCTGCTGAGAAAGTGAGAGCAGGAGCCGAGAAGGTCCGCGAAGCCGTAGAGCAAGAAAGAGAGAATAGAATTCAATTGAGGGAGCTTGAACGCCAAAAAGCGGAGCTGGAGTTTGCGAAAAGGCACGAAAGTGATGATCAAGTAAAAGAATTTACGGAGTCATTGAGAGAAGTTGAGAAGCGCATAGAAAAGCTTTCACTTAAGGATTCGGAATTAAAAGACCTGAAAGATAAGCTGAAAGCGAGCCTTGAGGCCTCTCGGGTCAAACGCGCGAAAGAGAAAGCGGAAAAGCAGCAGGCGCTTGAAAAAATGCTAGTAACCAGCTTAGCCCGAAGTTTATGCGACTATGGTGCGGGTTTAAGAAGTTTGCCTAAAAATGAGCATGTAAGCTTTATTTACAGTGAGCTTAGTAATCCAAACAATAAACAGGTATTTGTTTATCCAAAATCCTTAGTGCAGCAATGTGTTAAAGGTGAGAAAACGGCTAAAGAGCTAGCCGAGACAGTAACTAGCTATCGCTTTTAGTTAATCTAAGCTTGGGGTGAAAGTGTTTCTTTGAGGTTAGGGGCGCAAAGTGATGACACAAAAAACAGCATGATTACATGCTGTTTTATTTATAAAGGAACTTACACTTGTAAAGGAACTACACTTGCTTGTATTAAGCCTGCTCTATATTTTTTGCAGTAGTTAAATTTGGTAAAAAGAGTAAGTAAACCCAAACCACTAGATTAAAGTAGGGTAGCAAACCGAGCCCTGTGAACAATTTTACCGGATATCCTTTAGTGTTGGCATAGCGGTAACATTGATACGCAATGAGCAAGTTTGCGAGTAGTAAAAATAGTGATAATGACAGCATAATTTACCCCTTGAAGTCCATAGCAAGATGTAACTCAATCCTTTGAATGTCTATAAAATTAAGGTGTTACCTTAAAATTTGGTGACATTTTAAACTGGTATCTTTAATTATAGTGAACTTTGCAAGAAGTAAAAGTAACCTTTAGTATAAAAATGTTACTACGCTGTTTTTAGAGATAAAATAGTTTTTGCACTGCTCGCTAGTTGTTCAATAGGGAGTGGCCTTGAGATAAAGTAACCCTGTCCATAGTCCACACCTATTTCCTTAAGTTGTTGAAATATTTCTTTGTTTTCGACATATTCGGCAACTGAACACTTATCTAATGAGTGACTAATATCGTTTACAGCTTTGACCAGCGCCAGGTCAATTGGGTCGTTGAGCATGTCTCGAACAAAGGAGCCATCTATCTTAACATGCTGCGCGGGTAGCTGTTTTAGGTAGCTAAAAGTGCTGAAGCCTGTCCCGAAATCATCAATAGCGAAATGGCAGCCAAGATCGTTCAGGTTTTTGATCATCGTCTGGGTTGCGTTAAGATTGTTAATACTGGCAGATTCAGTGATCTCAAAAATAACGCGATTAGCTGAAACTTGATGCTCTTTTAAGCAGGCTTGAATGTGTGGCTGCAGTCGTTCATCTAAAAATGAATGAGCGGATAAGTTAATTGCCACTTGGCTCAGGATCTCATGTTCAGCCAGTGCTTTAATGGCTGTTCTGATCACGCATTGATCCATCAAAAATGTATCATTAAGTAGCTCTAATGCAGGAATAAACTGATTTGGGTATATTGTCTCACCGTTGATCTTTAATCTAAGCAGTGCTTCGTAATAGGCTATTTGTTGTTTTTTGAAATCCCAGATCGGTTGATAGTGGAGTTCTATGCTGTCGTTCTGAAGCGCTTGCCTAACACTATGGCCCCATTCTAAACCGGTTTGCAGTGTCTGGTTTTGTTCATCTTCTTTGTTATAACAATGAACTAAGTTGCGGCCGAGATTCTTGGCAATATAAAGGGCTATGTCAGCTTGTTTCAAACACTCACTGGGATCCGCATTTTCATTGGTAATTTGCGTTAATCCGATAGAACAACTGAGAGAGTATGCATTGTCTTCAAAGTGAAATTTATGTTCTTCGATAGCCATGCAAATGCTTTCAGCGCACATATGAGCATCGAGTAAATTGGTGTGTTTAAGCAGTACAGCAAATTCGTCTCCCCCAATACGGAAAGTGAGATGCTCTTCACCTATTTTGTCGCCAAACAACTCAGATACTTCTTTGAGTACGATATCTCCTTGCTGATGGCCTTTACTGTCGTTGATGATCTTAAAGTGATCTAAGTCGATGTAAATTAGCGCGTGTTCTATCTCTTCTGCAGACTTTACTTCATTGCACAGCTGATTTAATTGCTGGTCAAAATAATAGCGGTTGTGTAAGCCGGTAAGCGTATCATGCAGTGCTAAGTGTCTGAGTTGTAGTTCAGCTTGCTTGCGCTCGTGAATGTTATCGAGAGTTGCAGTTATTGCGACCGAACTTGAGGTATTCTTGATAAGTTGCAGGCGGCACTCGACCCACACTAGATGTCCAGCTTTATGGCAGAGCTGCAGCTCGACTTGGGCATGTTGCCTTACCCCACTTTGAATTTCTCGAATGACTTTGTTGAAACTTGCAAGTTCATCTTTGGCAATGTAGTTGCTGAGTTGGGTATTGAGGCTCGACTTAATACCAAAGCCCGAGAGGTATTCCCATGCTGGATTTATAAAGCGGATCGCGCCTTCCAAATCCAACTCGACGACTACAGTTCTGAGGTGCAGTAAGATCCTTTGGTGCGCAGAAAATAAATCTTTGTAGCGACTTTCACTGCGACTGAGTTGCTCAACTTTATTAGCAAACTCAGCATAGCTCACCATAAAATCTTCTCGCCGCGCCGCATGGTCGCATACCTTGCTTAAAAAGGGCATGTCGTATGGCGCTCGAACAAAGTCGGTAACACCTAATAATAGTAGTTGTTCAGCATGGTCGGCATCGCGTTTGTCAATAATGGTTACAATGGCTTGGCTTGGACGATGTTTGAGAATACTTTCGACTAAGCTTTCTGCGGAACCTGACAAGTTAGACGTAGTGTCCATTAAAACAATGGCGTAGTGATCTTGTAGAAATAGTGATAAAGCGCTGGCCGCCGAGCTTACATGTGTGCAAACGAAATTGTGCGATAAGTGCTCACATATTTTTTGCGCACGTTGTTGGTTGGGCTCTAACAACAGCAAGTTGAGGCGGCTGCTTTTATCTAAATGCGTTGACAACACATTGGCCAGAATTTGCGGCAACATGTCTTGACGCTCAAATGGCAGCACGGCATCAATACTGTAGCTACGGGCGGTGGTTTCGGCTATTCGTTCACAATAAGTTGGCGGAATAAGTACAATGGGGGTATTTTTGGGCGTTGCCAGCAGACCTGAGCGGATCATGCGAGAGAATCGCCAGCCGTCAATTTTGCCAACATCCAAGCCGGTGATCACTAAATCGACAGCTTGCGTCTTCAATAAGCTTAGGGCATCTTGAGAGTCGGACTTGGCAATGATAGTAAAGACATCTAATGCACTAAGAGTTTTAGTCAAGGTTTGACGCTCGTGAGCACTGGCGTTAACAATGAGCAACGTTAGTTGTCTAGACACAATAAAAAAACCTCACCAGATACTGCGACACAATCATTGGGCTTGTCTTAAAGTTAGCAAATCGTACTTAACCGCCGCTTGATAATAATCAAACAGTGACGCGAACTTTGCTCGGAAATTATAGCCGATAGCGATAAGTTATTGTTTAAACGTAAAGAATAAAGAACGTACTAAACAAAGGTGCACACCGTACAAAACTTTACATGGTGATTACCGTTTTAGACTCGCTAGGTTAAAGGTATTTACGCAAGGTTACAAGCACTTGATTTCGCCAAAACACCGCACTAGACTTGGCGCACTTTTAGAAATGAGGCCTTTCCATGCGCGTAGCAGACTTTAGTTTTGATCTTCCTGATGAGTTGATTGCCAGACACCCAATGAAGGAACGCTCTAGCAGTCGTCTTCTTACCTTAAATGGCAATAGTGGTGAAATAGAACACAAAGTATTTAGAGATATTTTGGCACTTATTAATCCAGAAGACTTAATCATCTTTAATAACACTAAAGTTATTCCTGCTCGTATGTTTGGTCAAAAAGCCAGTGGTGGAAAACTCGAAGTACTGGTTGAGCGCGTTGTAGATGAGCGTACTGTGCTTGCTCACGTAAGGGCGAGCAAGTCGCCAAAACCTGGTACTAAGATTGAGCTTGAAGGCCAAGCAAACGCAGAGATGGTTCAGCGCCATGGTGAATTATTTGAGTTGAGATTTGAGGGCGAAGAAAGTGTATTGGCTATTTTAGATAAAATTGGCCATATGCCTTTGCCTCCTTATATCGACAGACCGGATGATGAAGAAGATAAAGAGCGTTATCAGACTGTGTATGGTGAGAAACCAGGCGCAGTTGCCGCACCTACCGCTGGACTGCACTTTGATGATGAATTGATGGCCAAGCTAAAAGACAAAGGTGTTGAGATGGCCTTTGTTACTTTGCACGTGGGCGCAGGTACGTTCCAGCCAGTGAGAGTCGATTCGGTGGAAGAGCATGTTATGCACTCAGAATATATCGAGGTCTCAGCAGAAGTCGTGGAGGCAATCAAAGCGGCAAAAGCCAGAGGAGGACGCGTCATCGCGGTAGGTACTACGTCGGTGCGCTCACTTGAGTCTGCGGCTAAAGCAAACGGCGGTGAAATTGCTCCACTTTACGGCGATACCGATATTTTTATTTATCCGGGCTACCGTTTTAACGTGGTAGATGCAATGGTGACTAACTTTCACTTACCAGAATCAACGCTCATCATGTTAGTGAGTGCGTTTGCAGGGCAACAACATATTATGAAGGCCTACCAAACCGCCATTGAACAGAAATACCGCTTCTTTAGTTACGGTGATGCGATGTTCTTGCAAAAGCAAGATAAGTAACTCACGCCATACAACTATTTAAATGCCCAGTGTTACTGGGCATTTTGCGTTTTATAGCTGTAAAGTTGCAAGCTCGATATGGACTTTGTGTTTTTTATCCCAATATTAGAATTGCGCTAGTAATCTTGGTAGAATCGAAAGATCACTGCCCTAAGCATTGGCTTAGCACGTTTTTTAGTCAAAGTTGGACTGTTTTTCCGACAACGAGGTAACAATGAAATTTGAATTAGATAGCAAACAGGGTAAGGCTCGCCGAGGTCGCTTGATTTTTGACCGTGGTGTGGTAGAAACGCCTGCATTTATGCCTGTTGGTACTTACGGCACAGTAAAAGGCATGACCCCTGATGAGCTCAAAGAAACGGGCGCACATATCTGTCTAGGAAATACCTTCCACTTGATGCTAAGACCTGGCACTGAGATCATCAAGCAGCACGGTGATCTGCATGACTTTATGAACTGGGATAAACCGATTTTGACCGATTCAGGCGGCTTCCAAGTATTTAGTCTTGGTGCAATGCGTAAAATTTCGGAAGAAGGTGTGTTGTTCAAGTCACCAGTTAATGGTGAGAAAATCATGTTGTCTCCAGAAAAAGCGATGGAAGTACAGCGCGACTTAGGGTCAGATATCGTCATGATTTTTGACGAATGTACGCCGTATCCAGCGACAGAAAAAGAAGCAAAAGACTCGATGGAGCTAAGCTTACGTTGGGCTAAGCGCTCCAAAGATGCACATGCTGACAATCCTTCTGCACTATTCGGTATTATTCAGGGGGGGATGTACCCAGAGCTTCGTGCCGAGTCACAAAAGGGTTTAGAAGAAATCGGCTTTGACGGTTATGCACTTGGTGGTTTATCAGTTGGTGAGCCTAAAGAAGACATGATCAATATTCTTGACCAATGTGCCTATAAAATGCCAGAAAACAAGCCACGCTATTTAATGGGTGTTGGTAAACCAGAAGATTTGGTTGAAGCGGTGCGTCGTGGTATCGACATGTTTGACTGTGTAATGCCAACGCGTAACGCTCGTAATGGTCACTTATTTGTAACCGGTGGCGTGGTGAAAATCCGTAATGCAGCACACAAAACAGATACCAGTCCACTAGATGCGGAGTGTGATTGCCACACTTGTAAGAATTACTCTCGAGCGTACTTGCATCACCTAGATAAGTGTAATGAAATTCTAGGCGCTCGACTCAATACCATCCATAACTTACGTTATTATCAACGTTTGATGGAAGGAATGAGAAATGCCTTATCTGAAGGCACATTTGATGAATTTGTCGAAGACTTTTATGCGCGCCGTGGCATTGCGGTGCCAGAGTTGGCTGACGTTGGTTTGACAGAAAATAATTAATTTATAAACGAGGAAGTGAAATGAGCTTTTTTATCTCAAACGCGCATGCTAGCACTGCTGCGGCAGCACCTGCTGGTGGTGGCATGGAAATGCTAATCATGTTAGGTATTTTTGGTTTGGTATTTTATTTTTTAATTTACCGTCCACAAGCCAAGCGTGTTAAAGAACACAAAGACCTAATGGGTGCATTAGGCAAGGGTGATGAAGTACTAACTCAAGGTGGACTAGTGGGTAAAATCACAAAAGTTGCTGATGACAAAGACTTTGTTGTAATCGCACTAAACGACCAAACTGAAGTGACAGTGCAAAAGTCAGCGGTTTCAGCTGTGTTACCTAAAGGTACAATGAAATCACTATAAGAATAACAATAAAGGGATAGCCCAGTGTTAAACAAGTATCCAATGTGGAAGTACTTACTTGTTCTCGCTGTGTTGGCTATCGGTATTCTTTATGCCACACCTAACTTGTATGGTCGCGATCCGGCTATACAAGTGTCTGGCACAAAAGGTGCTGATGCGACGCTCAGTGTATTAGATCAAGTTAACGAAACCCTACAAAAGAACAACCTTGCCGTAAAATCTTCTGTGTTAGAAGACGGTCAAATCCTTGTTCGCTTCAAAAATGTTGAAGATCAGCTTAAAGCACAAGATATTTTGCGTAATAGCTTAAGCGACGATTACATTTCAGCAATCAATATGTCTCCGGCACAACCTGAGTGGTTAAAAGACTTAGGTGCAAACCCAATGAAGCTCGGTCTAGATTTAAGTGGTGGTGTTCACTTCACTATGGAAGTGGATATGGTCACGGCGATGGACAATGCACTTGAGCAAATGGAGCAAGATTTCAAGAGTGATTTACGTGAAGAGAAATTGCGTTATCGCTCGGTGCGTCGTGTTTCTAATAGTGAACGTGTACAAGTAACGATGCGTTCGGAAGAAGATAAAGACGCGGCAATGAGCTTCTTGAGAAAACGTTACCCGGGTAACGACTTTATCAATGATAGCAGCGATAGCCTTGCTTTCTTCTCAAGCCTTAGCGACCTTAAATATAAAGAGCTGCGTGAATACGCTATCAAGCAAAACGAAACTATTATTCGTAATCGTATTAACCAACTGGGTGTTGCTGAACCAAATGTTCAACGTCAAGGTGGTGAGCGCATAATTGTTCAACTTCCAGGTGTTCAGGACACGGCTCGTGCGAAAGAGATCCTCGGTGCTACTGCAACGCTTGAGTTCCGTGAAGTAGACGAAAATGCCGACGTGCGTGCAGCAGCACAAGGTCGCATTCCTCCTGGCACTGAAGTGATCCCACATAAAGATGGCTATCCTGTTGTGCTTAAAAAACGCGTTATTCTTGAAGGTACGCATATCACAGGTGCGCAATCTGGTATGGATGAATATCAGCGCCCTCAGGTGAATATCAAGCTTGATAGCAAAGGTGGGGCAAAAATGAATGCCTTTACTAAACGTGCTATCGGCAAACGTATGGCGACGGTTTTTATCGAGTACAAACCATCTGGCAAGAAAGATGAAAACGGCAAAGCGTTACCACCAATCAAAGTGGAAGAAGTGATTAACGTTGCTACGATTCAAGCGCGTTTAAATAGCTCTTTCCGTATTACTGGTATTGATAGCCCAGCAGAAGCACATAACTTAAGCTTGCTACTACGTGCAGGAGCACTGGTTGCGCCAATTCAAATCGTTGAAGAGCGTACTGTAGGTCCAAGCCTTGGTCAGGAGAATATCGAAGCGGGTATGACTGCGGTTGTCCTTGGTTTTGCTTTTGTTCTTGCCTTTATGCTGCTGTACTACAAAGGCTTTGGTCTGGTAGCAAACTTAGCGCTTGCGGCTAACCTCATCATGATTGTGGGTGTGATGTCGATGATCCCAGGCGCGACGCTGACGTTGCCAGGTATTGCCGGTATCGTATTGACCGTCGGTATGGCCGTTGACGCTAACGTACTTATCTTTGAACGTATTCGTGAAGAAATTGCGGAAGGCCGCAGTCCGCAGCAAGCCGTTCACCATGGTTACGATAGTGCATTTAGTACGATTTTTGATGCCAACATCACGACTTTAATTGCTGCGGTGATCCTATTCTCTGTTGGTACAGGTCCAATTGCAGGCTTCGCGGTAACCTTAGCTATCGGTATCATAACCTCGATGTTTACAGCGATCGTTGGTACGCGTGCAGTTATTAATGCCATCATCGGTGGCAGACGTATCACTAAGCTATCAATCTAGGAGACGGACATGCAATTATTAAACTTAAAAGGCACTATCCGTTTTATGTCGGCAAGAAAGCTTTCCATGGCTTTCTCTGCTTTGTTGATCTTGGCTTCAATCGGCTCGTTTATGGTGAAAGGACTAAACTTTGGTTTGGACTTTACCGGTGGTACGGCAGTTGAAGTTGGATTTTCACAGCCAGCAGACTTAGCAAAGGTACGTAGTGTATTAGCCGAAAATGGTTTTGCCGATGCGTCTGTGCAACTTTTTGGTTCAAGCCAAGAGGTATTAGTGCGACTCGCCCCTCGTGGGGACGACGTGAAAGCTGAGGTATTAGGTAACCAGCTTATTGCAGCACTTAAGCAAGCAGACGAAAGTGTGGTGATGCGCCGCATTGAATTCGTAGGTCCAAGTGTTGGTGAAGATCTCAAAGAGCAGGGTGGCTTGGCGATGCTAACCGCGCTTATCTGTATCTTGATTTATGTTGCTTTTCGTTTTGAATGGCGCTTTGCGGTAGGTGCTGTATTTGCACTCTTCCACGATGTTGTACTGACAATGGGTCTGTTCTCTATCTTAGGTCTGGAATTTGACTTAACGATTTTGGCGGCAATATTGGCGGTAATTGGTTACTCACTTAACGATACTATCGTTGTGTCTGACCGTATTCGTGAAAATTTCCGTAAAGTACGCATTGATGACACCTTAGAGATCATCAACATTTCACTGACACAAACGCTTAATCGTACATTAGTGACCTCAATCACGACTATCCTTGTGTTGATCGCGCTATTTGTATGGGGTGGTCAAACCATTCATGGTTTTGCGACGGCCTTACTGTTCGGTGTATTTATCGGTACCTATTCTTCTGTTTATGTAGCGAGTTCAGTTGCAGTAGCAATGGGCGTTAGCAAAGAAGATTTGATCCCAGTAGAAGTTGAAAAAGAAGGTGCAGACCTAGACGCTATGCCTTAATCACAGAAGTTGTTGTGATAATCGAAAGCGGCTTTTTGGCCGCTTTTTTGTTGTTTGTAAAACGTCATTTTATTGTTTCTAAAAAATGACAGTAGTATATAATGATAATCGTTATCAATAAAGGAGATACTTATGTACAAACTTGTGATGGCGGTTGGCGCATTAACATTAATGACCGCATGTTCTAAGCAACCTGAATTAGAACAACGCACAGAGTCCGCTCCCACGGAAGCAACCTCATCTTTGGCGCAATATAAAGCACAAGCCGAGACTTTACTTGCGGATATTCGTATCGAGAAAGATGCTGCTGCACTTGAAGCACAATCCGCCGATCTTGTGACGCTTTCTAGAACTTTGCTTAATGAGTTTGTGGCCAAGTATCCTCAGTGTCAGACTTATCTAGATGCCTTGGATAAGGCCGCTGATATCATTCCTACTTTACCACTTGAAGAGATCGAAACTGGCTATCACGCAGATGGCAAATTACCCAAGTTTGATGACCCTGTTTGCTACCATGCAAAAGATTTATTAGTGCATCCAGCAACGGTTCAAGCGATTGCGATGAAAGGGTTTAGTGGCGCTGAAGACTATAAGAGCGCAGAGATGGAAATTGTGGAAGTGATTGCACACTTTGATCAGGTAGAACGAGCGCTGAAGTAAGCGGTTGAAAATCATTCAATTGCAAATTGGGTACATTTCACCCGATTGACATATATCTGTCATACTCTGTTGCTACCGTGCGCGATTATACTTTTACAGTGAGTTTAATGCTGTGGATCCTTCGCGCACGTTAGTACTTAATACAATAATAAAAGAAAAAGCTGTATTTACTCTGTTTCAGCCTATCTACGATCTTGCGAAACGGCAAATCTTAGGGTTTGAAGCATTAAGTCGTGGCATGTCCGGCTCATTGTTGGAATCTCCAGACAAGCTTTTTGCGATCGCGAGTAAGCAGGAGCGTTTGTCAGAACTCGAGATTATCTGTCGTGAAGCCGCTATTAAGCAGTTCGTCTCACTCAACCTTCCTGGTAAGTTATTTTTAAACGTTAGTCCAAAAGCGTTACTTGATCCGAGCCACCCAAAGGGCGAAACCAGACATCTTACAGAAGTGTATGGGCTCGATCCCAAGCGTGTCGTCATTGAAGTGACTGAGCAAGACAAAGTAGATGACGCGAATCTGCTACTAACTACAATTACTCATTATCGAGAACTTGGGTTTCAAATTGCGATTGATGATTTGGGAGCGGGTTATTCTGGTCTCAGAAAGTGGTCGGAGTTATGCCCTGACTACGTTAAAGTCGACAGATATTTTATCGACCATTGTGACCAAAGTGTGGTGAAACGTGAGTTTTTAAAGTCTATTATCGAGCTTGCTAAAGCCACTAGCACTCAAGTAATTGCCGAGGGAATTGAGCGGATGGAGGAGCTAAAGCTGATAGAGCAGCTCGGTATTGTAAACGCTCAAGGCTTTCTGCTCGCGAAGCCAACTCGAAAGCCACCGACAGAGCTGGCGTTGTTAAAATCCCTTCATTCGGAAGTTCGTTCCAGTGTCAATCAATTTGAGCAGTCGATGGCAATCGGTTGGCTTGCCAAAGAGGCCAATGCTATCCATGAATGTACGCAATGTATCGATGCTCATAGGCTGTTTGAACAAGATCGCAAGCTAACCAGCCTTGCAGTGGTTAATGATGCTAGAGAGCCTGTTGGGCTGCTACACAGAGATCAACTGACTGAGGTGTTTGCGGCACCATATGGCCATGCGCTCTTCGATAAGAAATCAGTGATTAAGTTGATGGATAAACAGCCGTTAGTGGTGGATGAGCAGCAAGAGCTTGATACGGTGAGTAAGCAAATAACCGACCATGAATTTGATATTCGACGTCATATCATTATTACTAGAGATGGTCGTTATCTTGGCTTAGCGCCCTTGAGAGACATACTCAAGCACATCACAGAAGAAAAAATTCGTCATGCTCAACATGCCAATCCATTAACCATGTTGCCGGGCAATGTCGCGATAAATGAGGCAATAGAGCAAAGGTTACGTTCACATCATGACTTTTCTCTTGCATATATCGACCTTAATCATTTTAAGCAGTTTAATGATTTATATGGATATGCCAGTGGCGATAGCGTGATTAAGCTACTTGCCGAGGTGACAGTTGATGTATGTGCACAGAGCTCAAGTTTTGTTGGGCATATCGGGGGCGACGACTTTATGGTGGTGTTCGATAATAATGATGCAGAAGTGTTGTGTCATGAGATCATCACTCAGTTTGAGCTTAAATCAAAAGCCTTTTTTACTCCCGAGCATGTTAGTGCTGGCGGTTACTGGGCAACAAATCGTGAAGGGCAAAAGCAATTTGTACCTTTACTCACTTTATCGATTGGTTTAGTGAGACCAGATTTACAACACTGTATCAATTCGCACCAAGTTGCAGCTTTAGCAACGGATGCTAAGAAAGAAGCAAAGCGCTATCGTAATAGCTATTTATTTGTATGTAACCGTCGCAAGCCTACGGTATCGACTGTACGATTGGAAAATGCAGGTTGACTATATTTTTAATTACGCAATAGTAATAGCAATCCGTAAAAATACTCTTGATTGTAGTATTGTTTCCCCTAAAAGAGGGTTGTGCGATGAAGTTAAAGTTGAGTGTAATTATCTCTGCTCTGGTGTTTCAAAGTGCTTGCATAGCGGCGCAAACCCCCGATTTAATCTATGTCGCGAAAGAAGCGCGAACCTTGTACGATCGCGATCTTTATCTTTACGAATTACTAGAAAAGGCGCTGGCGGCTGCTAAGTACTCAGCTCAAATTGAACACATCAAAATCCATCCTCATCAACAGCGCACGCTAATGGCACTAAGCCGAGGTAAGGTTGATTTACATTGGTCGATGACCAGTCCTGCTCGTGAGCAAATTGCTATTCCTATTAAGGTCCCCTTGTATGATGGACTTATTGGTAAACGTGTGCTGATTGTTCATAAAGATATTTATCCAGCCATAAAAGCAGTTCGGTCACTTAACGAATTAAAGCGTTTTACCGCAGTTCAGGGGCACGATTGGCCTGATACCAAAATTCTAAGCTATAACGGCCTTAAGGTCAGACCGATTTCTGATTATCAAACTATGTTTAATTTGATTGCGGATAAGAAAGCGGATTATTTTCCACGCTCGGTGATTGAGGCAAATTCAGAGTTAATCGCACAAAATAACGAGAACCTCATGATCGTACCTGATTTTCATCTATCGTATTCAACCGCCTTTTACTTCTTTGTAAATAAAGACAAGCAAGCGCTGGCAAAGGCTTTGGAAGAAGGGCTTGCCAAACTTCAAGAGTCTGGAGAGTTACAAACTTTAAAACAAAAGTATGGTTTAGATAAACAGTTTACAAGCGCAACTATAAACTTGGTGAATCCGTATTTTACAGAAGATTAACGCTTTTTGCGTAAGCTTGGCAGCGCATAGTCGTATTCCTCTTTATACGTTAAGGCAGTTAAAACAAGTAGGACGCCACAATTGGAAGCGTAAATAATGTAGCCACTAACGTCAAAACTGTAGAAGAAGATAGTACTGTTTACACCTTTAGCATGTCTTAAATAGTTTTCAACAAGTCCTGCAAAACTCATAAATACCCCTAAAATTGCCAACCAAGGTAAGATGGAATCTGCGAAGGTAAATCTCACTTTTGCCTTAGGAAAAAGCTTTTTAGTTAATTCAACTCGATGCGTTAAAGGGAAGACAACTGATAAATTTATTAAAAAATGTACGCCAAAAATAATGCTATTTTGGAGTAAGCGACTGCTTTCGGTTGAAGATAAGCTAATTAATCCGGATGAAAAAACAATGACTTCGAGAGAAAAAGGAATTGCAACCAGAATAGCTAAAGTGGAAATGTTAATGTCTTTCAGCCGAATCCCCACCACCAAAATTGCAGAGATCGTCATAATGTAAATTAAAAAGAAGTGATACCTAATATCATATAGTACAAAAAGACCTACTCCGATAACAGCGTAAGGAAGAAGTAGATCTCTTATTGAAAAGTTCTTTTTCATTTTTTTTGACAATCTAAAACTTAGTCTTTCTTTTGAGACTCTTGGCTTTTTTGTTGTGGAAATTCAGGTTCAAAAATACCGCCACCAGAAACTTTTTTGCATTCTTTCAAATTTAGCTTTTGCATTATCATAGTCCTTATTGAACACACTTGAATACCAAGTGATCAAATTGTATTGGATTTATCTTTTATTGTGATTCTCACAACTTCAGGAGAGCCGTGCCAGACTACTCAACCGACACTCCCGACAGGTACAAACTTAACACCAAATAAACACAAGGTGAATGAAAAATTAAAGAAAATTTTAAAATAATAGTTTAGATATATTTACACTATTCTAATGGTCTGAAAAGTAAAGATAAAATTAATTTTTCACACCTTGAATTTAGCCATCTCAAGCTCTAGATTTCCGGATAATGATTTAATCGTATCGGTTGCTTTATGTGCTTTTTCTGAGACGCTAGCCGTTTGCGAAGCGGTATCAGAAATAATAACGACGCGTTTAGCTGTATCTTCTCCTGCATCCAACTGTTCTTTGGCTGCTTGAGCTATTTGATGACTCATTTGCGATATAGATTTTAAAGAATCGGCGACTTGCACAAGCGCTTGGGATGCTTTAGACGACATACTTACTGTCTTTTCACTTGTTGCAATACTCAAGCTTACCGAAGCCTTCGCATCTTGAGTCGCACTTTGCAGTTTAGTGATCATGGTACGGATCTCTTCTGTACTGCTTTGAGTGCGCTGAGCAAGCTGTCTGACCTCGTCCGCTACGACAGCAAAGCCTCGTCCTTGCTCTCCAGCTCGTGCTGCCTCTATCGCAGCATTGAGAGCCAGTAAATTGGTTTGCTCGGCGATAGATTGGATTACGGTAAGTACATTGGCGATATTAGATACTTCTTCATCTAGCACTTGAATGTTATTACCAGCGCTGTCAATTTGTTGCTCTAATAATGCAATTTCAGTCGCTGCTTGAGCTGTCAGTTTGTCGGCTGCATTACCTTGCTTTTCAGCCTCTTGAACTGAATCTGCAGCTTGCTCGGCATGTTCGACTACGGTTTGTGCTGATGCTGTGAGCTCGGTAATTGCTGAAGCCACCATTTGAGTTTCTGCATTTAAACTACGAGTTAGATTCTCAAGTTCTACTGATCGTACCTCGCTGTCTGATGTTTGGTTTTGTAGCGCCTTGGTTGCTTCCTTAAGTCCTTCAACTACACCTCTTAGTCCGCCTTGCATATAGGCCATAGCTGCGAGAATACTATAATCTTGACAGTCAGCAGTATTGATTGGTGTAGTCAGGTTTCCTCTTGAAACATGCTTTACTATTTCGAGCACATCATTGATTTCCGCACCAAGTTTGTTATTCAAAGACAGGCCAAACCGCGCAAGTGCGGTGGTTAATGCAACGGCAACCACTAAAGAAAGTGCAACTAACCAGATTGCGGTGTCCCAATAGCGCTCGTTCACTTCTTTATAACTAATACCAGTGCCGACATACCAGCCAAACCCTGGGGTTTTTTGAACCACTGAGGTCAGGTCGACAACTTCTCCATTTCGTAATGAGGTCCAATTGTAGGTAATGATCCGATCAAATTGGTTACCGACTAAACGCTTTACCATGCTGCCTATGCTTTTGCCGTCAGCATCTTCAAAGTCATTAAAGCTGGTGTTATGTAGTTGGGGGTCATGAGGTGTTGCTACGAAGTCCATTTTATCATTAACAACATACACATACTCAGAGTCATGATATTTATTTTCTCTTAAAACTTGAATTGCCATCTCTTTTGCTTGTTGCTCAGTCAGTTTTCCTTGCTCTGCAAAGTGCTCAAACTGTTTAACAATATTAACGGTGCTTTTCATTAATTGGTTGATACGCGCAATATTATCGCTTTCACTGGCATGGCGTAGAGCTTGAAGACCTACAAAGGCAACGGCAAGTAATGAAACAAATATTGCGGCGGCAAAGGTAATTATTTTTGCTTTTAATGTGAAACTAGAAAACACAGGATCGCCCCCTAAAAATACTCTCATTACATGATTTAGCATGTTTAGGGGGAGTTTGTAAGTAGGTTAATGCCCTATGCGGGTTATTTTGAGATGATATTTACTCATACTACCTAAGGGTGACGACTAATTTGCATTAATTATGCTTATTTCTTCATCAGTTAACGGGCGATATTCCCCCTCAGCAAGGGTTGGATCAAGTTCGATTCCTGCAATGTTTTCTCTATGGAGTTCAACTACTTGGTTGCCAACTGCGGCAAGCATGCGCTTGACTTGGTGATATTTTCCCTCGCAAATAGATAAGCGTAGTGCAAATTTATCAATAAGCTCCGCTTTTGCTGGCAAGGTTGCTTGTCTTTCACCGTGTAACTCAACGCCTTGCTCAAGCTGTGTTAGCGCTTCTTCAGTGAGTTCATCGCGACTTTCTAGTACATAAGTTTTAAACTTTTGTTTTTTCGGCGAGGTGATTTGATGAGACCAATCACCATCGTTAGTGAGCAGAACCAAACCCGTCGTATCGATGTCCAGTCTACCTGCAACATGAAAATCTTTTAAGTTAGGTTCTTCGATTAAATCGAATACTGTAGGGTGCAATTCATCACTATTTGCACATACATAACCTTGCGGTTTGTTTAGCATATAGTAGCGTAAACCCAAATACTCTAGGCGATTGCCATCGAAAGTAATGTGGTCTGCTGGGGTGACTTGGATATCGCCTTTTTTGACGACATTGCCATTAACGGTAACTAGACCTTTTTTAATATTAATTTTGACCTTGCTGCGCGGCATCTCTGCAACGTGGCTCAAAAATTTCTCCAATCTACATGGAAATTTCATAGCTAAATAACTCGAATAATAAATTAGTTTTTGCGGTAAATATCGGATAATAAATCATAGCAATGGACACTGAGAGCAAAATGCTCCCCGACCTTTGCGAGCAAAAGCTTTAGAGCACCTTCCGTGAGTATTTGTTTTTGCTCTAATGTTCTACCAGCCATCATATGGATCTGTAGGTGAATAAATCCTTGTTTGCCATCACCTAACTGAAAATGCTCAAAAGCAACAGCACGGGTTTTGACGGAAGTTGGATCAAACAAGCCACTTGCACAGGCAAATTGCTGCACCTGTGATACTAATGCCTCGGTGTCAATTGGCAAATTAGCTGAGTGTTCGAGAATAAAGTGTGGCATGTGAAACTCCATGTTTTTGCATTAGGCTCAGAGTTTATGCTATTTATCAGGGGTTATTCCAGAAAAGAGTGAATTATTAGCATGCTGTCCTTATTTAAAGTCTCACCTTTGCTTAGCGATGAAGAAACCCAATGGTTAATTGATACCTTTGTCTGGGCATTTGAGCATTTTGATGGCGAGTACTTTTTAAATGAAACGCAGATCATTACTCCGACTCCCAGTTGTTTTCCTGAGCCGGTATCCAGTATTGAAGAGATGGCGGCAGTGGTTTTCTCCCGAGTAAAGTCCTATGCGGGATTACAACAGTGGCCAATCACTTTGGTTGCGCCTGAACGCATGCTCGCGTCGACCAGCATGACTAAGTTAAACATTGCAGGGCGTTGGCGCGGTGAGCAAGCGGTCATCGCTGAAGCGGCTGCGCCTATTTTGATTTCTTATAATCCCAATCAAATAAATCAGCCTCAAGATCTGATCGCCAGTTACGCAGGTGTTATGGCAAAAATTTTAATTTTACAGCGTGGCGTGTTACCTCCAGGTGGGGAAGCGCAATTAGACGCGGCTTGTGATGTGCTGGCGAGCTTTTTTGGTTTTGGGGTCATGGTGTCTAATACCGTATATCACTTTAGGGGAGGATGTGGTTCTTGCTACAACCAATATGCCAACCGAAAAGCTGCACTGACGGAGCAGCAGAGTGTTTTTGTGCATGCCCTAGTATGTCATTTTAAAGGGGTGAAAGATGGTCATAAGCATCTTAAGTCACATCTTGTAAGTCAGTATAAAAAGGCGAAAAAGCAAATTAATACTCTAATGGATAACTCAGAGCGTGGTGATTTACTGGCCTTACAGGAGCATGCACATGCTCGTTTATCTTGATGAGTTTATTTTAATTGCGCTGGCACATTTTTTTGCTGTCGCAAGTCCCGGTCCCGATTTTGCGATAGTGCTTAAACAAAGTGTACAGCAGGGTAGAGCAAACGCCCTTTGGACAAGTTTTGGGGTTGGCCTTGGTATTTTAGTACATGTCAGTTATTGCTTATTGGGAGTTGCGTTACTGCTATCTCAATCTGAAACCTTGTTCACAGCAGTAAAATACTTAGCCGCGCTTTACCTCACTTACCTTGGTGTCCAAGCGTTGCGGTATGCAAAACCCAATTCAGAGCAAGAAAATATCACTGAACACGCTGTTACTGAGTCTAATTGGACTGCATTAAAACGAGGTTTTTTGGTCAATGCCTTAAATCCTAAAGCAACGCTGTTCTTCTTATCGCTTTTTACCTTAGTGATTGAGCCAACCACACCAAGCAGTGTGCAGTTGTTTTACGGTGTTTATATGGCGTTGGCTACCTGGGCTTGGTTTTCGTTTTTATCTTTAGTTTTATCAAAAACAACGGTAAGACAATTTTTTCGTCGTGCAGGACATTGGTTTGATCGCGGGATCGGTGTGATCATGTTACTGCTTGCAGTAAGATTGGTGATCTAATGTGTGACAAAAACATTATTAACTTTAGTTTTGGTTCAAATATGTCGACCGCACGCCTGCTCGCTCGCTTACCACAAGCGAAGCTACTTGGAGTGGGAAAATTGCATGGCTATCGGCTGACTTTTGATATGTTGAGCACCGATGGTTCAGCCAAGTGCAGTATTACGCCGAGCATTAAGGCAAATAGCCATGTTTATGGCGTTTTGTATGCGTTGGATGAGCAAGAAAAAGCGCGTTTGGATGACATTGAAGGGGAGCGTTACAGCTGTCATTGCTTGCCAGTTGAAAGGCTAGATGGCGGTATGGTGGACGCCTGGTGCTATATTGCTAACACCTTTGTGGAACATCAATTACCTTTCGATTGGTACGTACATCATGTGTTGGCCGGGGCAAAGGAGCATCAGTTTCCGACCAGCTATTTACAGGCAATTTCGGCGCAATCACACGTTACAGATAATAATAGTGACAGACAACAACAAGAATTAGCCATCTATCAATGTGATATTACGAAGTTAAATCTCAAAGCTTGACTGGTAACATCATGATTGGTTGTGGCAAAAAACCAAGGAAAAATAATGAAAATAAAACAATGGCTATTAACCTCAGGCCTAGTTGCTGCGAGTTTTCTTAGTGCACAGGCAAGCGCGGCAGTAAATCAACAGGATGTTGAAGCTGCGGTAAAAAGTGCAATGACAAAGTTTAATATTCCAGGTTTGGCAATTGGTATCGTAGAAGATGGTAAGGTTGTGATGATCAAGGGCTTCGGAGTGACGCATTTAAATAAGCCAGCCAAGGTCAATGCGGATACCTTGTTTGGTATTGCATCTAACACCAAAGCATTTACGGCAGCAGCGCTGGCGATGTTGATAGATCAAGGCAAACTGAGTTGGGATGACAAAGTCACCAAATACATTCCAGAATTTAAGCTTTACGATAGTTATGTTACTCAAGAGATGACGATCCGCGATTTATTAAGTCATCGAAGCGGATTGGGTCTTGGGGCGGGTGACCTTATGATCTGGCCTGATACTGATAAAACCATGACTGAATTGCTGGCAGGTATTTCACATCTCAAACCGGATTCAAGTTTCCGTAGTCATTACGCCTATAACAATTTGATGTTTGTTGTTGCAGGAGAAGTCGTAAGCCGAGTTAGTGGTAAAGATTGGCGCGATTTTGTTGAGCAGGAAATGTTTACCAAGTTGGATATGGATGACTCAAAGGCTGGATTCTCTCGGATCCCGGCTAACAATAGTAATTGGGCGACTGGCCATATTCCGATGGATGGCAAACTTACACCGTTCTTTGTTAACTACCTAGAAGATTTCCGTGGTGCTGGCGCTATTGCGTCTAACGTGGATGACATGACCAAGTGGTTACAAACTCAGCTTGCAGGTGGTCGCTTACCTTCTGGCGAGCAGCTATTTAGCCAAGAGCAACAAGTGCAAATGTGGCATCCACACATTACGCGTATTCCCGCAGCAAAAGCCGCAGAAGTATACCACCAGCAGTTTAGAGGGTACGGCCTTGGCTGGGCGGTAGAAGACTACTTTGGTTATAAAAAGGTAGGTCACGGCGGTGGGATTTTAGGTATGGTGTCGCAAGTGGCGATGATCCCAGAGAAAAAATTGGGGGTGGTGGTCTTATCAAACCAACAAAAATACCCCGCACTTTCCGCGATTATTAATGAAGTGTTTGAAGATGCGCTTGGCCTAGAAGATAAAGACTGGGTGCAGATCATCGCCGATGATTACTTCAAGGCGCAACAAGAAAAATATGCCAAAGCTGGGATAATCGAAGTTGCAAAACCACAGCCCGCTTTACCATTAAACAACTACACGGGAACACTAAATAGCGCTTGGTATGGCGATGTGGTAGTGGAAAAGCTCGATAAGGAACTGCGCATTGATTTTACGCACACGAAGCGCTTAAAAGGGAAGCTTGAGCACCTAACCGGTAACACCTTTGTGGTACGGTGGGATGAGCCATTACTTGAAGCAGATGCTTACATCAATTTTGTGATGGATAAATCACAACGGGTTGAGTCTGCTGCAATGGAATTTGTTAATCCGGAAATAACCGACTTTAGTTTCGATTTTCATAACTTGGATTTAAAGGCGAAAGAAATCCAGCATTAGGATATACCAAAGTATCAAAGCCACAACTATGTGGCTTTGATATAGTGAAAGGATAGCTACTTAAATCAACCACGTCGCAAACTAACATAGGATGTATATTCGTTATGCGTACTGCAATTATTACTCATCCATATTGCCGCAAGCATAAAATGACCGAGGAACATCCTGAGTGTCCTGCGAGGTTAGATGCGATATCAGACAGGTTGCTAGCGTCTGGACTTGATATCGCCATTGAGCACAAAACGGCGCTGAAAGCCGATACCTCACACTATGCATTGGTTCATGATCAAGCCATGATCAAAGAAGTAATGGATAAAATCCCTAATAAAGGGTTAACCGAGTTAGACGGCGACACTTGGCTTTGTCCTGATTCTATGAAAGCGATTGAACGCGCTGTCGGCGCAGGAATACTTGCGGTGGACGAAGTGGTTGCAGGTAAACTTGATGCTGCATTTTGTTCTGTTAGACCTCCTGGGCACCACGCCAATCAAAGTACTTCATCGGGATTTTGTGTCTTTAATAATGTTGCCATTGCCGCCGCTTATGCCAAGACAAAGGGCGTAGAGCGGGTGGCTATATTGGACATCGATGTACATCATGGTAATGGCACACAAGATATTTTCAAAGACGATCATAGCGTGTTACTTTGCTCTTTATTCCAACACCCTTTTTATCCAAATACCGCGATTGAGAATCATCAAACACTTATCAATTCCCCTTTGAGTGCGGGAGCGGACGGTACAGACTTAAAAGCCTTGGTGGAGCAGCAATGGTTACCTAAGCTGCAATCATTTAAACCTCAGCTCATTTTTATCAGTGCAGGGTTTGATGGTCATTTAGAGGATGATATGGGTGGGCTCAAGTTTGTTGAACAAGATTACCAGTGGTTTACTGAGCAAGTGGTTGAGTTTGCAAACTCATCGGACTGTTTGGGGATTATTTCCTACTTAGAAGGGGGCTATGATCTTTCTTCTTTAGGCCGCAGCGCCGTGACACATATCAAAGCGTTGGTTGAAGCCGGTTAGCTTAGACTTAATAAATCAAAAGCCTGCTGAGTAGTGCTCAGTTGGATTTTGCTCACGCAACACTGGCCTTCGTCAACGAGATATTGTTGCACTAATTCGGTTAAATATTTCAAATCAATACACTGCACGGGCGCACCGTGTACGTTGCTGCAGCAATCGTTTGGGTATACTAGAATTAACCGCTTGAGTGACGCATCATCGAGCAGATGTGTTGCATCTCTAAGTGCTTTTTCATCTTCGATAAACTCTATACTTTGGTCTAATACCAGCAATAAAGGATAGGTTTTTATCGCCATAATTTGTTCTTGGTCAAGTTATCAAAAGTGTCGCCCAGTATACTTCAAATTGGAATAATATTGCGAGAGTGTGCTTATGGTTGGTGATTCACGTCAGTTACAGATCAAAGAAGTATTTACCAATAGCTTGTTATGTTGCGATGAGCAAACCAGTCTATATGATGCGGTTGCGCAAATGCGAGCGAGCAGAGTGAGCTCGATCTTTATTACCCGTGCCGATGACATTATTGGTATCTGGACTGAGTCGGATTGCGTTAAACTCAACTTTAACGATCCTGACTTTGCCCAGGTGTCGATCCGGGAAGTGATGACTACACCGGTGCAAAAAATTCAAATTGATAAAACCTTGAGTGAGGCGACGGTCAAGTTCCACCAACTAGGGATCCGTCACTTACTCGTGGTGGACTCGGATAATCTACCTTGTGGTGTGGTCTCTTTATCCGATATTGTGCGCAGTCAAGGGCTCGACCATTATTTGCATTTTAGACCAATTGAGCAACACTTTGACTCGAGCATTGTGATTTTAGACAGTGAAGACTGCGTCTCTGATGTTATCAATAATATGCGTGAGCTTAAGCTTACCGCTGTGCTGGTGTATAACCGTGAATTAAATGAGTATGGCATTATTACTCAGCGTGATATTGCGTATATTATTCTCAATCCTGATTGGCGTCAGCCTTGCTGGCAATTAGCCAGCTATCCGATGCTCTCCATGACGCCAAAAGACAGCCTATTCGATGCTTATCGGCTGATGACGGTAAACTCCATTCGTCATTTGGTAGTGACTTCCCCAGACTCGCAACAAGTGATAGGGTTATTGGCGCTCAAAAATGTTCTGACTGAAATTGAAACTGCGTATTGTAGCGAACTGGAAAAAGTCCTAGTACAACGTGATATTGCACTGCAAAAATCGGAGAAGAATCTTTATCTAGCTAACCGCATCATTGATGCTTCTCTCGATGGCATTATGATCACCAAAAGTTCAGGTGAAATAATCCAGATCAACCCAGCGTTTAGTGCGCTTACCGGCTACAAAGATTACGAAGTACTAGGGAAAAACCCAAGCATATTGAGCTCTGGGCTACATGATGAATGCTATTATCAGAGCATGTGGCAAACGCTCAGAGAAACAGGTGTGTGGCAGGGCGAGATCTGCAATCGTAAAAAGAGCGGTGAGATTTATGTTGAATGGCTTACGATTATTGAGATCAGAGAGCCGTACAGTGACGACATGCTCTACGCAGCCATTTTTAGTGACATTACGGAGCGTAAAAATGCTGAAGAAAAAATTGCTCGCTTAGCCTATTTTGATGAATTGACTGGGCTGCCTAATCGCCGCTTATTTTACGACAGACTCTCTATGGCATTGGCATCAGCGCACCGCTACAAGCAAAAACTCAGTGTGATGTTTATAGATTTAGACCGCTTTAAGGAAGTGAATGACTCTCTTGGCCACAGCGCCGGAGATGAGTTATTGGTACAGGTTAGCGAGCGGATAAAGTCTATTCTGAACGAAGGTGACACCTTAGCGCGACTTGGTGGCGACGAATTTGTTGTGCTACTGAGCGAAGTGAATGGCATGTCGGAGGTCATTGAGTTTGCTGACCAAATGTTGATGGCACTATCGAGCCCCTTTCAACTTGGTGATATGCAGGTGGCTGCAACGGCCTCAATGGGGGCTGCTATTTATCCCGAAGATGGTCATGACACGGAAACATTGCTTAAACACGCCGATGTTGCTATGTATCGCTCCAAAGAAGTAGGGCGCAACTCCTTTCAGTTATTCGAAGCTTCGATGAATGCACGCTCATTTGAGCGTTTATCCATGCTAAGTCGTTTTCAGAATGCCTTAGAAAATGATGAGTTTGAACTGCATTTTCAACCCTTGCAGTGCTTAACCAGCAGTCGTATTTCCAGTGTTGAGTGTTTACTGCGCTGGCGTGACCCAAATCTTGGGATGATCTCACCGGCTCAATTTATTCCACTTGCTGAGGAGCTTGGGCTTATTATTCGCTTAGATCAGTGGGTAATAGATAAAGCCTGTCAGCACTTGGCTAAATGGCAACGCGCAGGTGTTGAGATTAGGCGCTTGGCGATTAATATCTCGGCGTCACATGTCACTCAAGGTGACCTGTATCAATGTGTTGCGCAGGCATTAAAGAAGCACAACGTCGACGGCAAGTATCTTGAGCTTGAGCTTACTGAAAATAGCTTTATCGGTAATCTGCTTGAGGCTAAGTACACCTTGAAAAAACTCAAGGAGCTGGGTGTAAAACTGGCGATTGATGACTTTGGTACAGGGTATTCTGCGCTCAGTTACTTGGCTAAACTGCCCATCGATATCCTAAAAATAGATGCTAGTTTTATTGCTAAGGTGCCCGATGAATATGGCAACAGCGAAATTGTTTCAGCAATTGTGGCGATGGCTAAGGCGCTCAACCTGCAAGTTGTAGCTGAGGGCGTAGAAAAGCCTGTACAGAAACGTTACCTGCGCAAGCTTGGTTGTCATACAATCCAAGGTTACGTCTTCTGTAAGCCACTTACAGAAGACGATTGGCATGCATTTTATTCGTCAGAGAAGGTAATTTCGTAAGAAGTAAACTTACGGATATTGATCACGCCATTATCAAAAATAAGATATTGGCCTTTGATCCCTTCAAGCACGCCTGATACTACAGGGTCTTTATCAAAGTTAAACGAGCTGATTTTACTCGGGTGCTGCTCTACAGGGAAAGTGAGATCAACCACTTCTTCGTCCAGCACTTCAATGGCGGTTGCACCAAAGAGTTCAGCAAGTTCGTCGAGCTTTGCTTGGATCTCGGGAATAAGCTTAGCAGCTTCTGCTTTGAGGTCTATTTCAGGATTGATGCCTTTGAGCATATTGCGCCAGTTAGTCTTATCGGCAATAAACTGAGCCAGTGCCACTTCCACTAATCCTGACTGGTGACGGGTCTGCACCTTAAAAATCGGCAGTGCTTGCGTTGCGCCTTGATCTATCCAACGTGTTGGGATCTGCGTATGACGAGTGATCCCAACTTTAAGGCCTGAGGTATTGGCCAAATACACATAGTGCGGGATCATACAGTTCTCTTCGCCCCATTGGGGTTCACGACAGGTGCCTTGATCATAGTGGCAGGTCTCTGGCTTCATAATGCACATGTCGCAGCTCGCGAGTTTTCTCATGCACACGAAACAGTGGCCTTGCGAATAGCTCTTTTTGGTTTTTTTACCACAGCTACTGCAAAATATATTGCCAGTGAAGGTAAGGGTGACAGATTTACCAAAGTAGTCATTGAGTGATACTAAGTTATCACCCACGGGTAATTGATATTGAATAGGTTCAACAAGCGCTGACTTTAACTTGCTGAGTGTACCTTGTACTTGCATCTTTGCCCCTAAAAATGCTCATAAAAGGGTAGGATACCATTACAAACTTAGAAACGCAGTGTGTAAAAATGAAAAAGGCCAGCGTCGGGCTGGCCTTGCAAAGCTTAATGTGAATTAGCTTTCGCGTGCGATTGCACGATATGCGATATCTGTGCGGTACTCTACACCATCCCAGTGAATGTCTTTCACTAGAGAGTAGGCGCGTTTTTGCGCTTCGGTTACCGTGTGGCCAAGGGCCGTTGCACATAATACTCGACCACCAGCGGTGACTACATGCTCGCCATCTTGCTTAGTACCAGCATGGAACACTTTTTCACCTTCAGGGTAGTTCACTTGAAGACCTGAAATAGCATCACCCTTAGGGTAGTTACCTGGGTAGCCACTAGCTGCAAGCACAACACCAACAGCAGCTCGCGGATCGAATTCAATCGATGTTTGATCAAGCTCTTCTCGGTTTGCCGCTTCAATTAGCTCAACTAAATCAGACTGAAGGCGTAACATGATAGGTTGTGTTTCTGGGTCACCAAAGCGGCAGTTATACTCGATAACTTTTGGTGTGCCGTCTGCTGTGATCATCAAACCAGCGTATAGGAAACCTGTATAAGGGTGACCTTCTTTCGCCATACCTTCAACCGTTGGATTGATCACTTCGGCCATGATGCGGTCATGAATATCTGGCGTGACTACAGGAGCTGGAGAGTATGCACCCATACCACCTGTATTTGGGCCTTTGTCACCATCGTATGCACGTTTGTGATCTTGGCTGGTGGCAAAAGGAAGTACATTTTTGCCGTCAACCATGACGATAAAAGAGGCTTCTTCACCTTCTAAAAATTCTTCAATAACCACGCGGCTGCCCGCTTCGCCAAAAGCATTCCCCGCAAGCATATCGCGGATAGCTTCTTCCGCTTCCGCTTCGGTCATTGCCACGATAACCCCTTTACCAGCAGCAAGACCATCAGCCTTAACGACGATAGGTGCTCCTTGTGCTTTCAAGTAGGCAAGCGCAGGCTCAATCTCTTCAAACGTTTGATAAGCTGCTGTTGGAATATCGTGACGTGCTAAAAAGTCTTTAGTAAACGACTTTGAACCTTCCAACTGCGCAGCCGCTTGAGTAGGTCCAAAAATAGCTAAGCCTTCTTCACGGAAACGATCAACTACACCGATAACCAGTGGCGCTTCAGGGCCAACAATGGTTAATTGCACATTGTTTTCTTTAGCAAAGACGACTAAGGCATCGATATCTTCAACGCTGATAGCCACGTTTTCGAGTTTAGGCTCAAGCGCAGTACCTGCGTTACCAGGTGCTACAAAAACTGTTTTTACAGATGGGTTTTGTGCGGCTTTGAACGCAAGCGCATGCTCACGTCCACCGCTGCCAATGACTAGTACATTCATGGCGAAATTTTCCTATTAAAGCTTTTTGAATTTTAAGGTCATGCGGTCGCTTTCCCCAATCGCTTTATATTGCGCTGCTTTTTCATCACCTAGCGCTAAGCGAGGTGGCAGAGTCCAGACGCCTTTTGGATGATTGGCGCTGTCTAGCGGGTTGGCGTTAATGTCGCTGCTTGCAACTAATTCAAACCCAGCTTGCTTAGCGATATCAATAACATAACTTTGCTTCATATAACCTGACGACTTTTGATCCTCAAGTTGGCGGTGCTCAGGCAGACGGTGTTCAACCACACCTAAAATGCCACCAGGTTTCAGTGCCTTATTAAACGCGTTGAACGCGCTAAGTACACCTTCATCCCCTTTACCCATGTACCAGTTATGCACATTACGGAAGGTAAGTACCACGTCAGCACTGCCTTGTGGCGCAATATTACTGTGCGTCACTGGTGCAAATTCCGTGATCTTTACTTCACTATAGTCTGGGTTGGTTGCTACTTTTTCTTTGTAGCCTTTTAATGAGCGTTGATAGTAGCCAACATCTGAATCAGCAGGGAAGTGCGCTGCATAATAGGTGCCTTGACCCTTAACCAGCGGCGCTAAAATCTCGCTATACCAACCACCACCAGGTGCAATTTCTACCACGGTCATTGATGGTTCAATGCCAAAAAAAGCAAGCGTTTCACTTGGGTGGCGATATTGGTCTCGGGCTCTATTTTTTTCGGCTCGATTGTCGCTAGCAACGGCTTTTGCAATCGCGCTTGGTACTGCTTGGCTGGAGTTGGATTCTGTCGCGTTACAGCCTACTAAAGTAGTAAATACTGCAGCAGCGATAAGAGATTTCATACCTAGATTCATCGTTAGCTTCCTTCATTCTGTTATGATTATGCTGTAGCCAGAATACTGGAAATTAGCTGAAACAAAAAGCGCGAAACTCATAAGTTTCGCGCTTTATTGATTAATGGCGGAAGTGGCGCATGCCGGTAAACACCATTGCCATTCCCGCTTCATCAGCGGCGGCAATCACCTCTTCATCACGCATTGAACCACCCGGCTGGATAACCGCAGTGATACCCGCAGCTGCAGCGGCGTCAATACCATCACGGAATGGGAAGAACGCATCAGAAGCCATCACAGAACCCGGAACTTCTAGGTTCTCGTCTGCGGCTTTGATCCCTGCGATTTTTGCAGAGTATACGCGGCTCATTTGGCCTGCGCCCACACCAATAGTCATACCATCACGGGCGTAAACAATCGCGTTGGACTTAACAAATTTAGCGACTTTCCAGCAGAACAGTAGATCTTTTAGTTCTTGCTCTGTAGGTTGACGTTTTGAAACCACCTTAAGGTCGTCCAAACCAACCATACCTTGATCACGATCTTGTACTAAGATACCGCCATTAACACGTTTAATATCAGTACCTGTGGTTTTGTTTGACCACTGACCACATTCTAGTAAACGTACATTTTGCTTCGCAGCAACGATTTGTGCGGCTTCTTCTGATACGCTAGGTGCGATGATAACTTCAACAAACTGACGCGCTACGATGGCTTCCGCCGTGTCGCCGTCTAGCTCTCGGTTAAAGGCGATGATACCACCGAAGGCAGAAGTTGGGTCGGTCTTAAATGCGCGGTCATAGGCGGCAAGAATGTTTTCATCTACCGCAACACCACAAGGGTTTGCGTGTTTTACGATAACACAAGCCGGCTTATCAAACTCTTTAACACACTCAAGTGCGGCATCGGTATCAGCGATATTGTTATAAGACAGCGCCTTACCTTGAAGTTGTTTAGCTGTCGCGACGGATGCTTCTTCAATGTTGTTCTCAATATAGAAAGCAGCGTCTTGATGCGAGTTTTCACCGTAGCGCATATCTTGCTTCTTGGTGAATTGCATATTGATAGTGCGAGGGAATTTGGTTTCCTCTGCTGCTTCTTCCGTATAATCCGGAACCATTTTACCGAAGTAGTTGGCAATCATGCCGTCATACTGAGCGGTATGCTCGTAGGCCGCAATAGCAAGGTCGAAACGTGTCTTGTATGTTGTAGAGCCAGAGTTCGACTTCATTTCTTCAATGACGCGGCTGTAGTCATTCGCATTTACAACAATGGTCACGTCTTTGTGGTTCTTAGCCGCAGCACGAACCATAGTTGGACCACCAATATCGATATTTTCGATTGCATCTTCTAGGCTACAGTCAGCTTTCGCAACAGTTTGTGCAAAGGGGTATAAGTTGACTACTACCATATCGATTGCAGAAATATTGTTTTCAGTCATGACGTCTTCGTCTTGACCGCGACGTCCTAAGATACCGCCGTGCACTTTTGGGTGAAGCGTTTTAACGCGACCATCCATGATTTCTGGGTGGCCAGTGTAATCAGATACTTCTGTTACTTTAATGCCGTTGTCTGCAAGTAGTTTGCAAGTACCGCCAGTTGATAAAATTTCTACGCCTTGAGCTGCAAGTGCTGTGGCGAATTCAACGATACCGGTTTTATCTGACACGCTTAGTAGGGCGCGACGAATTGGACGATGTATATCCATGATGGTTCAGGTTTCCTCAATGATTAGTTAAGGGCTAGCTTAGAAAGCCGGTATTTTAGCGCATTATTGTTAAGATGACGATGTTAAAAGGCGAGATAAACATGAGAAAAGTGCGATATGAAAAGGATAAATGTCCGCTAGATGCTGAATTTTAAACAATAAAAAAGCACCCGAAGGTGCTTTTTTATCAACTAAATTTTACTAGCAGTGCTTAGTTCATGCCGTATTTTTTTAGCTTCTTGCGAAGTGTGCCACGGTTAATGCCTAAAAGGATCGCTGCACGAGTTTGGTTACCACGAGTATAAGTCATAACCTCTTCAAGTAGAGGTGCTTCAAGCTCAGAAAGAACTAACTCATAAACGTCTTGTACGTCTTGACCATTAAGCTGCTTTAGGTAGTGATGTACAGCTTTTTTAACTGCATCGCGCAAAGGTTGCGGTTTCTCTTGTGACTGAACATGAGCGTTAGTAATAAATGGAGAAGTCACATTTTGTTCGAACATCGTTATGTCTCTTTCTTAGTTAGCCTGAAGGATGAATAAATTCATTCACCCTAATGTTTCAAAATAGTCTTCTAATGCCTCGATTTGCGCTTCTGGCGTCTCCAAGGCATTGAATACTCGCCTAAATTGACCTTCTTGGTCATGGGCCTGCAAATACCAAGATACATGCTTGCGTGCGATGCGCGCTCCCATTGGCTCACCATAGAATTGATGAAGATTTACTAAGTGCTCCATCAATATTGCTCGAACCTCTGCTATTTCAGGTTCTGGCAAATGTTCACCGGTTTGCAAATAATGGTCTATTTCTCGGAAAATCCAAGGACGACCTTGGGCGGCTCGACCAATCATAATGGCATCTGCGCCCGTGTATTCCAGCACCTGTTTCGCTTTTTCAGGAGACGTAATGTCACCGTTTGCTATCACAGGAATAGATACTGAACGTTTAATTTCTCTGATCGTGGCGTATTCAGCTTCGCCCTTATACATACATGCTCTTGTACGGCCATGCACGGCTAGCGAAGCAATGCCTCGACGTTCAGCTATGCGAGCAATCTCAACACCATTACGATTGTCTGTGTCCCATCCTGTACGGATTTTTAACGACACAGGTACGTCAACGGCAGCAACCACAGCGGTTACGATTTCGTCAACCAACTCTGGATATTGCAACAATGCTGAGCCTGCAAGCTTCTTGTTCACTTTCTTAGCGGGGCAGCCCATATTGATATCTATGATCTGCGCACCGTTTGCGACATTAAATTGTGCTGCTTGCGCCATCAACTCAGGATCTGCTCCTGCGATTTGTACCGAGCGAATGCCCGATTCACCGCTGTGATCCATGCGATTTTGCGACTTATCGGTTTTCCACACTTTTGGATTTGAAGACAACATTTCTGATACCGCAAGCCCAGCACCTAGACGTCGACACAGTTGTCGAAACGGTCTGTCGGTGATCCCAGCCATTGGTGCTACGATAAGATTGTTTTCAAGTTGGTATGGACCAATACGCACTACAGTTTAATCCGCCTTACCTCAAGGGGCGCTAAGTTTACGGTTTTTTTCGCAAAAATCAAAGGTTATAAATTGAACATAATTGCTTTTTTTTTGAACTTTATGGGTTGACATTTGATAACAACCTGAGAGCTCAGATAATTTGCACGAAATTTATGCAAAAACAATTTTAAAGGTACAATTTGAGCCGAAAATTTAAGCTGTGAAAAATGCGTAAAGCCTGTTAATTACAGGCTTTACCAGTTAAAACTTACTAACTTTCATTGACTCGCTGATACTTTTGTCAGCGTTACGTTAGCAGCCTTATTTTTTCACACCGCTGACGCGCGTCCATTCACCCTGTTTAGCAATGTTGTCTAGCTTTAAAAATGGTGTATAAACATCCGCAACAGATTGTGCTTGCTCTTCTAAAATACCAGACATGGCGATGGCACCTTTGTCGCCCAAGAAGCCGAGAATGATTTCGTGTAGCTCTCTCAGCGGCTGTGCAAGAATATTAGCAACAACGATATCAGCACTGAATTGCGGCTGATTTTCAGGTAAATACACTTCTAGCTTATCTGCAACGCCATTACGCTCGGCATTATCGCGGCTTGCGATAAGCGCTTGTGGATCGATATCAATACCAATCACACGCTCAGCGCCTAATTTGATTGCTGCGATCCCTAAAATCCCAGAGCCACAACCAAAATCAACGACCGTTTTGCCACTGAGGTCTTGTTGTTCTAACCATTGCAGGCAAAGTGCGGTTGTGGCATGAGTACCAGTACCAAATGCAAGACCAGGATCCAGTAGCACATTGACGGCATTGGGATCTGGCACATCACGCCAGCTTGGGCAAATCCATAATCTCTCGCCAAACTTAATTGGGTGGAAATTATCCATCCACTCGCGTTCCCAGTCTTTGTCTTCTAGCTGTTCAAGCTTGTAGTTTAACGGCTTGTCATATTGTGACTGGACAAAGTCAACGACTGCTTGCATATCATGGTTCGCTTCAAATAAACCGATCACCGTTGTCTCAGGCCATAAGATGACTTCGCCAGGTTTTGGTTCGTAAACGGGATTGTTTTTACTATCCATGAATGTGACAGACGGACAACCGACATCCATAAGCATATCGCTTAACGCATCGGCATCGGCTTTATCTGAATAAATTCGGATTTGGATCCAAGCCATGTGTGTATACCTATTTAATCCAATTACTATAAAAAAGGCCGCTGAATAGCGGCCTTAATCTTATTTGCTACTTTTTAGCCCTTAACGTCTAAAAAGCTCTTTAATAGATCTGAGCGAGAAGGGTGGCGCAGCTTACGTAGCGCTTTAGCTTCAATCTGACGAATACGCTCACGTGTTACATCAAACTGTTTACCCACTTCTTCTAACGTGTGGTCTGTATTCATATCGATACCAAAACGCATACGTAGTACTTTAGCTTCACGAGCGGTAAGACCTGCAAGTACCTCGTTGGTTGCGCCACGAAGACTTTCCATCGTTGCTGAATCAATCGGCGACTCGATAGTAGTGTCTTCGATAAAGTCACCAAGATGTGAATCTTCATCATCACCAATTGGCGTCTCCATTGAGATTGGCTCTTTAGCGATTTTTAACACTTTGCGGATCTTATCTTCAGGCATCATCATACGTTCTGCCAATTCTTCAGGACTTGGCTCACGGCCCATTTCCTGTAGCATTTGACGAGAGATACGATTCAGCTTATTGATTGTTTCAATCATATGCACTGGAATACGGATAGTTCTTGCCTGATCCGCAATTGAGCGCGTGATCGCCTGACGGATCCACCACGTTGCGTATGTTGAAAACTTATAACCACGACGGTATTCAAATTTATCAACCGCTTTCATCAGACCGATGTTACCTTCTTGGATCAGATCCAAGAACTGCAGACCACGGTTGGTATACTTTTTAGCGATTGAAATTACAAGACGTAAGTTCGCTTCAACCATTTCTTTCTTCGCACGGCGAGCTTTTGCTTCACCAATACTCATGCGACGGTTGATGTCTTTAATACGCTCAATGCTAAGACCTGTGCTATCTTCAAACGCTTTAAGCTTGTTAACACAACGCTCGATTTCAGGTTTTACTTCAGCAAGTTTTGCTGAGTGTTTTTCACCTGATGCAATTTCAGCATCGATCCATGCGGTATCGGTTTCATTGTTAGCAAAGTGCTTAACGAAAACCTTTTTTGGAACCTTAGCAATCTGAACTGCTTGCTTCATGATGATGCGTTCTTGAACACGCACTTTATCCATCATGTCGCGCATGTTATTTACCATGCGGTCGAATTGCTTAGGAACTAACTTGAAAGTACGGAAGTGATCGCCAATTTCCTGAATTGCAGCTTTCGCATCTGGGTGCGAGCGACCTTTACTTTCAAAAATTTCTCGCGCTTTATTGTACAGCGTACGAAGTTGTTCAAAATGCTCACGAGCTTCTTCAGGATCTGGACCTGAATCGCCTTCTTCTGAGTCATCATCTTCATCATCTTCATCATCATCTTCGTCATCCAAGTCTTCATCACTTAGCTCAGAACCGATGTGTGTTGCTGAAATTGGTGCTTCGTCTTCCTCGATAGCATTAGGATCAAAGAAACCAGAAACAATGTCGCTTAGGCGCATTTCTTCTGCTTCGTACTTGTCCCATTGCTCTAGCAGGTAAGTAATAGCTTCAGGGTATTCTGCAACAGAAATCTGTACTTGGTTGATCCCTTCTTCAATACGCTTAGCGATTTGGATTTCGCCTTCACGAGTTAGAAGTTCAACCGTACCCATTTCACGCATGTACATACGAACAGGGTCAGTTGTGCGGCCAATTTCTTTTTCTACTGTTGCTAAAGCCGCAGCCGCTGCTTCCGCAGCATCCTCATCTGTTGTTGTTTCTTGCATCATCAACTCATCAGCATCAGGCGCATTTTCAGAGACCTGAATACCCATATCGTTGATCATGCTGATGATATCTTCTACCTGATCTGAGTCTATGATGTCTTGTGGAAGATGATCGTTAACTTCTGCAAAAGTTAAATAACCTTGCTCTTTACCTTTCTGAATCAGAAGTTTGAGTTGTGACTGAGGAGATTGATCCATAGAGAAATTTGCTTCCACTCTGAAAAGTTGATACAACAGGCGCCAGCTATTTAACAGCTAAATTTTGATGACGCAGTGAATAGAACATTATAGCACCGAAAATTGCTATTGACTAGAACTTCTACTGTTTAAGCGCTTGGGTAAGGAGTGCGCATTCTAGCCGCTCATCATTTGTTAGGCCTTCGGTTTTCTCCTTTATTAATAGGGTCTCTAGGCGATAATTTAAACACTGATCTTCAATAAATTGAAAAGTATTTTTAAATTCGTCTTCTAGCCTATCTTCAGCAACGCCATGTTGCCACACCGCAAGCTTTTTCAAGGCGTCGAATTCAGCCTGATCGCGATAATGTTCAAGTAACTGTGCTGTGTTTATTTGCGGATTATCGTGACATAACATTTGTAAGCTCAGCAGCAGTTGAATACCTGGGATCGCCATTTCACGGAGTTCAGGCATATACTCAACCGTTTGCGCAAGCTGTGGATGTTGGAGCAGTAAACCGATCGCTCGACGCATCGGCGTGACTTTAAATTGGCGCTCAATTTTATTCTGCTGTTTGTTACTTGCCAATTTAGCACTAAGTTGCTCACGAGTACGACCAATTAACCTGGCCAAGGTCGTTAATAAACTCTCTTGGTAGTAGTCACTGGGTATTTTGCTGATCAGTGGAATGGCATCGGTAAGCAGCTTGGATTTGCCTGCATCATTTGTAAGGTCGCATTGCTCACGTAATTTGGTAAACAATACTTGCGTATAATCGCTTGCTGTATCTAGCCGTGCTTCAAAGGCATCTTTGCCTTCTTGCTGTACCAATGAGTCTGGATCTTCACCATCAGGTAAAAAGACAAACTGTAGAGACTTACCGTCTTTTAAGTTAGGTAAAGCGTGGTCAAGCGCACGCCAAGCAGCATCGCGGCCAGCTCTGTCACCGTCGTAGCAGCAGATCACTCTGTCGGTATTACGAAACAAAGTTTGCATGTGTTCAGCGGTGGTTGCAGTGCCTAATGCGGCAACGGCGTAATCAATGCCTTTTTCTGCTAGGGCAACGACGTCCATATAACCTTCCACAATCAACACTTTATCTAATTGCTTATGTGCTTGTTTAGCTTCATAAAAACCATAAAGTTCGAAACTTTTATGGAAAATGCGTGTTTCAGGCGAGTTTAGATATTTAGGGCCTTGATCTGCACCCATTATCCTTCCGCCAAATGCGATGACACGACCACGTTTATCACGAATAGGGAACATCAAGCGATCGCGGAAGAAGTCAAATTGGCGGCCAGCTGACTTTTCTGATGCTAATTTCAAATCAAGTAGCTGTTGTTTGTGCTCAGGCTTGCGGGCTATTTGATTACACAATGACTCCCACTCAGGTGGTGCATAACCAATCATAAACTTTTGTACAGTTTCGCCACTTAGGCCGCGGCCTTTTACGTAGTCAATTACTTGAGTGGCATTGCTATGGTGTTTTAACTGATGCTGGTAAAACTTAGCGGCTTGGAGCATTAAGTCATAGTCAGACTTTTTTTCTTCCATTGAACGCTGCGGCCCTTGTGGGGCGTTTTCGCGTGGTACTTCTAAGTTTAATAGGGCGGCTAGTTCCTCAATGGCATCAACAAACTCAAGCTTGTCGTATTCCATTAAAAAGGAAATTGCGTTGCCATTAGCACCACATCCGAAGCAATGATAAAACTGTTTATCACGTGACACGGTAAATGAAGGCGTTTTTTCATTGTGAAATGGACAGCAGGCTTGATAGTCTTTTCCTGCTTTTTTTAATCCCACACGACCGTCTATGAGCTCGACAATGTCCGCTCTTGCGAGCAAGTCATCAATAAACTGTCTAGGGATTTTGCCTTTCATTTATGTTCCGAAGTTGTATTAGTGAGTGAGCGCATTATATCAAGTAGCAACGAGAAAAAATCAACTTAATTCAATTAAGGTATCTTATTAGCGCTGCATTGATGCGCATGACGCCTAAAACGAAGAAACCGAGCACTAGGCTCGGTTCACTTATCAATCATACAATTGTATGTGGGCTTAAGCGGTAAGTCTTTGCTTAATTAAACCAGAGACTTTACCCATATCAGCACGACCTTCAGCTTCTGCTTTAATCGCACCCATTACTTTGCCCATGTCTTGCATGCCTGACGCACCAGTTTGTGCAATCACGGCATCAATTAGCTCGACAATTTCATCTTCGCTAAGTGGCTTAGGAAGGAATGTCTCAAGTACGCTAATTTCGTTAGCTTCGATATCAGCTAAGTCTTCACGCCCTGCATCTTTATACTGGGTATAAGAATCGCGACGCTGCTTAACCAACTTAACTAAAACCGCAGTAATACCTGCGTCGTCTAGTGTAGTTTGGTTGTCGATTTCTCGCTGTTTAATTTCAGCAAGTACCGCACGAATCGCGCCAAGACGAAGTTTCTCTTTGGCTTTCATCGCTTCTTTTTGCGCGTCTTTTAGCGTAACTAATAAGCTCATTGATACAAGACCAATACTGATTAGTATAATTTAACGCGACGTGCGTTTTCGCGAGAAAGCTTCTTCATGTGACGCTTAACCGCTGCAGCTTTTTTGCGCTTACGCTCAGCAGTTGGCTTCTCGTAGTGCTCGCGACGACGAACTTCAGAAAGGATACCTGCTTTTTCACATGAACGTTTGAAACGACGTAGTGCAACGTCAAACGGCTCGTTTTCTCTTACTTTAATTACTGGCATTAAAAATTCACCTACCTAATTAATGAGCTTAGCTCTATCTGGCTAAAAACTAGCCAATTGGTTCAAAAATGGTGCGGTATTGTAATCTGAAGCAAGACCGCATGTAAAGCCTAAATTATAGCTAAAAACACCAGCCCTGTCATGTTATACGCTAGCGGCTGTTTTTTCATTCTTTGTGAGGGAATTTCAGCGCTGATAAAGGCGGCAGATCACTTGTCCTGCATGCTTTTCTTTAATCACTTGCCAATTTTCTGGTGTTTCAGGTTGTGCTTCTTGTTCAAATTCAACATAGATGAGTGCGTCTTCGCTGAGCCAAGATTGTGACTCAAGTAAGTCACAACAAGGAGTCACAAGTCCTTTGCGAAAGGGGGGGTCAATAAAAACCAAGTCATATTGCTGTTGCTTAAGGTTATTTGCCAGCATGGTTAACGCGTCGGTATTAATGATTTCAACGTTATCCAGTTTGAGTAAAGTTGCATTATTGCTAAGCTGCGTCGCCGCGGTTTTATCCAGTTCGATAAAGGTCCCGCTTGCAGCGAAGCGCGAAATAGCCTCAAATCCTAGACTGCCAGCACCAGCAAAGCAATCGAGTACTTTTGCGTCTCTTACGTCCTGCATGAGCCAATTAAAAACGGTTTCTTTCATTCTATCTGTTGTTGGTCTTAATCCCACAACATCATGAACAGGTAACTTGCGACCTTTATGCTTACCACTGATCAGGCGGATGAAACCAGATTGTTTGGTATTTGACTTGGGCTTAGATTTTCTCATAGCGACGTAATTTGCTTCTTTATTAAAGGTTCTTGGTGTCAGGATTTTTCATCCTTACGGAACATGGTACACTTGCACGCAATTTTGTCTAAGCACTAAGGTTGCCATCCTCGGCTTGCCTTTCGAGCCCAAAATTAAGTGTGATATCAATCCAAGTAAAAGCAATAAGCTGATGCGGATTGGCGTTTTCGAGTATGGTAGCAAGATCATCAACATTTTGCTTTGGGTTTATGCAATTTATCTAACACGGTCATAAGTGAATATGGGAAAGAAAAACAAATTTTTATCTTGGTTGGGCTTTGGTAAATCCGATAAAGAGCAACAAGAAGCTGAACGCCAAGAACAGTTAGCAAAAGAACAAGCCGAGCGTGAAGAAGCCGAACGTCAAGCACAACTTGCAAAAGAACAAGCTGAGCGTGAAGAAGCAGAACGCCAAGAAAAATTAGCTCAAGAACAAGCTGAGCGTGAAGAAGCGGAACGTCAGGCACAACTAGCGAAAGAACAAGCTGAGCGTGAAGAAGCAGAACGTCAGGCACAATTGGCTAAAGAACAGGCTGAGCGTGAAGAGGCTGAGCGTCAGGCGCAACAAGCAAAAGAACAAGCTGAGCGTGAGGAAGCAGAACGTCAGGCGCAATTAGCGAAAGAACAAGTTGAGCGTGAAGAAGCAGCACGCCAAGAACAGTTAGCGAAAGAACAAGCTGAGCGTGAAGAGGCAGAACGCCAAGCAAAATTAGCTCAAGAAGAAGCTGAGCGTGAAGAGGCAGAACGCCAAGAACAGTTAGCGAAAGAACAAGCCGAGCGTGAGGAAGCAGAACGTCAGGCGCAACTTGCAAAAGAACAAGCCGAGCGTGAGGAAGTAGAACGTCAGGCACAATTAGCGAAAGAACAAGCTGAGCGTGAAGAGGCTGAGCGTCAGGCACAACTTGCGAAAGAACAGGCTGAGCGTGAAGAAGCAGAACGTCAGGCACAATTAGCGAAAGAACAAGCTGAGCGTGAAGAAGCGGAACATCAGGCACAACTTGCGAAAGAACAAGCTGAGCGTGAAGAAGCAGAACGTCAGGCACAACTAGCGAAAGAACAAGCTGAGCGTGAAGAAGCAGAACGTCAGGCGCAATTAGCGAAAGAACAAGCTGAGCGTGAAGAAGCAGAGCGTCAGGCACAATTAGCGAAAGAACAAGCCGAGCGTGAAGAAGCAGAACGTCAGGCACAACTTGCGAAAGAACAAGCTGAGCGTGAGGAGGCAGAGCGTCAGGCACAATTAGCGAAAGAACAAGCTGAACGTGAGGAAGCGGAACGTCAGGCGCAATTGGCTAAAGAGCAAGCCGAGCGTGAAGAAGCAGAACGCCAAGAACAGTTAGCCAAAGAGCAAGCTGAGCGTGAAGAAGCGGAACGCCAAGCAAAAATAGCTCAAGAACAAGCCGAGCGTGAGGAAGCAGAACGTCAGGCACAATTGGCTAAAGAGCAAGCCGAGCGTGAAGAAGCAGAGCGTCAGGCACAATTAGCTCAAGAACAAGAAAAGCCGAAAAAAGAAGGTTTCTTCTCCCGTCTTAAAAAAGGCTTGTTGAAAACCAAGGCTAATATCGGCTCAGGCTTTGCTTCGGTATTCAAAGGCAAGAAAATCGATGATGAGTTGTTCGAAGATCTAGAAACGCAATTGCTAACAGCTGATATTGGTGTTGAAACTACGATGAAGCTGATAGATAACCTGACTGATGCTGCTGATAGAAAGCAGTTAAAAGACGGTGAAGCTTTATATGATCTAATGAAAAAAGAAATGTCAGAGATCTTAAATACGGCAGAGCAACCGCTTGAGTTCCCTGCCGATAAGAAACCTTTTGTTATCTTAATGGTTGGCGTAAATGGCGTTGGTAAAACGACAACAATCGGTAAGCTTGCCAAACAGTTTCAAAGCGAAGGTAAATCTGTCATGTTGGCGGCTGGCGATACTTTCCGCGCGGCTGCGGTAGAGCAGTTGCAGGTATGGGGTGAAAGAAACAGTATCCCTGTTGTTGCCCAGCACACCGGAGCTGATTCTGCGTCGGTGGTATTTGATGCCTTCCAAGCCGCTAAAGCGAGAAATATCGATGTATTAATAGCGGATACAGCGGGTCGATTACAAAATAAAGATAACCTAATGCAAGAGCTTGAGAAGATAGCTCGAGTAATGAAAAAGTTAGACCCTGATGCGCCACATGAAGTGATGTTGACGATTGATGCCGGAACTGGTCAGAATGCGATTAGTCAGGTAAAACTGTTTAATCAAGCGGTTGGCTTAACTGGTATCACGTTAACTAAGCTTGATGGTACAGCCAAAGGTGGGGTTATCTTTGCTGTGGCGGATCAGTTTAAGGTACCAATTCGATATATAGGTGTAGGTGAAGGCATTGATGACTTACGCACCTTTAAGAGTGATGACTTTATCGAGGCATTGTTCAGTCAAGAATAAATAGAGACATCAGTTGCAATAAAGCGGGCAAATTTGCCCGCTTTATTCGATTGCCGAATTGCTACAATGCCACGGACTGAGTGTCATGGTTAAAATAAGTATAAGAGGCCAACATGATTAAATTTGAGCAAGTGAGCAAAACTTATCCTGGTGGGCACAAAGCGCTGGAAAAAGTGAGCTTTGAACTTGCAAATGGAGAACTCGCATTTTTAACCGGCCACAGTGGCGCTGGTAAAAGTACATTATTAAAGTTGGTTAGCGTGATGGAAAGGCCATCAGCAGGCCGTGTCTACATTAATGGTGTCGATCTCAATACGGTATCTAACCGGCAGGTTCCTTTCGTTCGCCGAGATATTGGGATTATTTTTCAAAACCACCGCCTACTCGAACGTTACAGCGTATTTGATAACGTCGCACTACCTTTAGTTATTGAAGGTACTCACCATAAACAGATCACCAAAAGAGTACATGCCGCTCTGGACAAGGTGGGTTTGCTTGATAAAGCAAAGTGCCATCCGAGTGTGTTATCTGGAGGTGAACAGCAACGTGTTGGCATAGCAAGAGCGATTGTTAACTCGCCGCCTTTGCTGCTTGCAGACGAACCTACGGGGAACTTAGACCCAGAACTATCGATGGAAATTCTGAACCTATTTGAAGAATTTAATCGCCGTGGTACATCCGTTCTTATCGCTACTCATGATTTGGGGTTAATAGCACGTATGAAATACCGTAGCTTCACGCTTAATCAAGGACGCATGCTACAAGATCCGCTGGCGGAGGACACGCTATGAGTTTGCTGTTTAAAGGACGAGGAAATCAGGCTGAACAGAGTAAAAAGTCGGTATTTCATCATTTTTACTTTTTTTGTTTGATGATTATTCGTCAAGGTGTACAGAGCCTTGGGGAAATGTGGCGTACGCCAATGGCCTCTTTAATGACTATTCTAGTTTTGGGACTCAGCCTGACATTGCCAGCGACGCTTTATGTGGTAGTGAAAAATGTACAGCAGGTAAGTAGCGGGTTTAAAGAGGCATCTGAAATATCATTGTTTGTTAAAGACGAAATGACAGAGGCACAGACACAAACTCTGGTGAAGCGACTTGCACTCTATCCAGAAATAGAAAAAGTAGTACTGATTAATAAAAGCCAAGCTTTGGATGAATTTAAGTCTATGTCTGGCTTTGGTCAGGCGCTTAACTATTTAGAAGAAAACCCGCTGCCTAATGTTGTGTTGGTAACGCCTGTTAGTCGTTTTAGAAAACCACAAGCCGCAACAGAGCTTCTCACTAAACTCGAAAAAGAACGAGAGGTTGAGTTTGGTAAGCTGGATATTGAATGGCTAGAGCGTCTAAATGCACTACTGGGGTTACTAAAAGAGAGTGTGATCACCGTGGGGTTTCTATTGCTTAGTGCCGTTATCTTGATTATTGGAAATACCATACGCTTATCTATCATGGACAAGAAAGAAGAAATCCAAGTGCTAAAACTGGTGGGAGCGACCAATACCTTTATTCAGGCTCCGTTTCTTTGGACTGGTGTATGGTATGGCATAGTCGGTGGTTTGGTTGCCTTTATCTGTGTTGGCCTTATGTTGTGGTGGCTGGAGTCAGCTGTATCTACAGTTGTTGGGGTATATCAAAGCAACTTTGTGCTTCAGGGAATGGCAGGGAATGAACTTTTAGTACTACTTGGCACTGCGATTACTTTAGGGTTTGTAGGCTCTTTTCTTTCTGTACACCGTTATATCAAAGAGATTGAACCTGAAAAGGTATGATTTAACGCTACAAACACCAATCGACTGCTAAAGTGTAGCAGTCGATTGCCAATTACTATCAAATTTTAGCACTCAAACAATCAGAACTAATTAAATTTAGCACTGTCATAAAAAAATAATATCGTAAAAAGAAGCCTAGTTAATTCAATATTTTTAATATTATTCAGTAGGTTATATTTTATTTTTGAAGTTCTTCTAAAAAGGTTGATTTTAAAAATCAGATAAAGTAGATTGCATTTAGCACTCTAGATGTTAGAGTGCTAAATATACACGAAACGGTTTATCACTGAGGTGAAACATGACTAAAGATTTATACGCATTAGCACTAACTGGGCAGCAGAGCGCAAGTGTTGAAGGTTACCTTCAATCTGTAAGCACAATACCTATGCTTGGCGCTGAGGAAGAGAGAAAACTTGCGACACGTCTTCAGGAAGAAGGGGATCTTAACGCGGCTAAGCAGCTCATTATGTCTCATTTGAGATTTGTTGCTCACATCGCAAAAAGTTATTCGGGCTATGGCCTACCTCAGGCTGACTTAATCCAAGAAGGTAATATTGGATTGATGAAGGCAGTAAAGCGTTTTGATCCAAGCGTGGGTGTGCGCCTTGTTTCTTTTGCGGTACATTGGATTAAAGCAGAAATCCATGAATATGTATTAAAGAACTGGCGTATTGTTAAAGTTGCGACGACAAAAGCGCAGCGTAAATTATTCTTCAATCTGCGCAAAAATAAAAAGCGTTTAGGTTGGTTTAACCAAGACGAAGTGACAACGGTTGCAAACGAGCTTGGTGTAAGTGAGAAAGAAGTTCGCGAGATGGAATCGCGTATGGCAGGCCAAGATATGGGCTTTGACCTATCTGCTGATGATGACGAAAGCCAAGCGGGTAACTTCTCTCCAGTACAGTATTTAACAGACACAAGTAGTGACCTTGCTGAAGAAGTTGAGCAAGAGCAGTGGCAAGAGCAGTCACATAATCGCCTATTTGCAGCACTGAAAACGCTTGATGAGCGTTCTCAAGATATCGTAAGTGCACGTTGGCTTGCTGACGAAAAGGCAACGCTACAAGATTTAGCTGAGAAATATAGCGTGTCGGCAGAGCGTGTACGCCAGCTAGAAAAGTCAGCAATGAAAAAGCTGCAAAACGCAATGAGCTAAATTTAGCAAAAATGATAAATCGTGTGTCAAATGCCGCTACTCAGCGGCATTTTTATTTTCTATAAACAGATCAGTATCTTAACTATCATACCTACAGACTCCTCTGGCAATCTCAAAACTATCATCATTTTGAGCTTACAAGTGTTCGCTTATTTTACTATAATGCGCGAGATTTTAATTCTGGAGTGGTTAAATTGATTGCCATTATACGAATTCTCTTATTAGCAGTGTTTATCATTGTTAGTGGTATTTGCGGATTGTTATTGTGCATTGTGCGTCCTTTTCATGCCAACAATGTGCACACGATAGCCAAATGGTATGGCTATATGTCAAAGTTGATAGGCGTTGAGTTGGTGATCACGCAGCATGAAAATGCCAAGCATGTTGTTCCTGCGATGTATGTTGCAAATCATCAAAATAATTATGATCTCTTTACGCTGCCGGCCGTGGTGCCAAAAAACACCGTCAGCATGGGGAAAAAAAGCTTAAAGTGGATCCCGTTCTTTGGGCAAATGTATTGGCTATCTGGCAACATTTTGATTGATAGAGCTAATCGCTCTAAAGCTTTAGGTACACTGACCAAATCAGCAAAAAAAATCACCGAGTCAAAACTATCGGTTTGGATGTTCCCTGAAGGAACCAGAAGCTATGGTCGCGGTTTGTTGCCATTTAAAACCGGGGCATTTCATACTGCAATGAGCGCCAATGTGCCTATTATCCCAGTATGTATGAGTTCAACACATGAGCAGATAAAGCTCAATCGTTGGAATAATGGTAAGGTCTATATCGATATACTAGAGCCAGAATATTTAGACCCAGAAGTGCCAGCAAGGGATCACGCTGCTCAGATCCATGCTAAAATGGCTCAAAGAATAGCTGAACTAGATGCAAAAGCGAGATTAAAATAATGGAAAACTGGCGTGAGATAAGTGAAGACATCGTTTCTTCATTGCTAGAAGACGGTTCAAACCCTGAAACACTTTATGAAGTAGAACATCACTTTGTAAGCGAGGATTTTGACAAGCTGGAAGCAGCGGCATTAGCGGCATTTAAATTGGGCTATGATGTTGAAGAACCAGCAGAGCTTGAGCTCGAAGACGGCGGTAAAATTTGGGGCTTTGATGTTGTAGTAGAAGCCGAACTGGATACCGACGTTATCATGGAAGACGTAGACAAGTTAGAAAAGGTTGCACTAGACGCTGGCGTTGAATACGACGGCTGGGGAACTTATTTCCAAGAATAGCAACTGTATAAAACCCAGCATGTATACGGTGTTGGGTTTCCCCTCCAGCAACACCTCACAAACACCTCAAATTAGATCACTTAATTAAGCAAATTGGTATAACAAGCGTTTTTGAGTGGTTGTAATTTCACCATACCTTTGTGTGAATTTAATCTGAATAGATGGTGTTTCATCTCATTCAATGGTATTAATATTCATTGGCTAACTACGTAGTGTAAGCGATTCATGCAGATTGTCCTCCCCATTGAAGATCTTAGACCAGGAATGTTTGTGGATAATGTTCACAAGCATAAGTCTGACGCGGGCATTAAGATCAAATCTCGGGGAATGGTCAGAGATGAAGCTATCATTCAAAAACTGATTGATAAAGGGGTACTGGAGCTCACCATCGACTTTACGCAGAGCGATATTCCTGTACCACAGAAATATCAGCAGCCAGCAGAACCGGTCACTGAAGCACCACAAGCCCCTGAAGAACCAGCCGCCAAAAATGGCATGGATGGCAGTCTTTCCACCGCTCGCAGCAAGCCAAAATCCAAAGCCAAAACGGTGAGTAAAGAGCAAACTTTGCAGCAAGAATTTGCGGTTGCGATGCAAAAGTTTGAAAAGAATAACCGTCAGATCCAAAGCCTATATGGAGATGTAACATCGGGTTTGAAGGTTGATATGAGCCTCATCAATGAGGTGAGTAAAGACATCGTCGATTCGGTACTGCGTAATTCAAATGCGATGGCGATTTTAACTCGGATCAAAGACAAAGATGCCTACAATTGGCGTCATATGACCAACTGCGCCATTCTGATCACCGTATTTGCCAAACACCTTGGCTTGCAACATCACATTATTGAACAGTTAGCCATGGGGGCGATGTTGCATGACATTGGTCACGCTAAGTTACCGCAGGGGCTGATCAATAAGCCGGGCAATTTTACCGATCTTGAGTATCGTGCGGTCAAAAAACATGTGGCACAGTCTTTAGGGTTGAGCAAAGGAGAGTCTGGGATCACGCCAATCATGCTGGACATGATCATCAACCATCATGAACGCTTAGATGGTACAGGCTATCCCAGAGGGATTAAAGACGACGCACTCAGCACCGCGGCAAGAATGATGGCGATTGTGGATGTATACGACGCCATAACCTCAGATCAGCACCACAAAGAGGCTGATGAGCCTATTAATGCGTTACGCTTTTTGCTGTCGAGTAAAAAGCAATTTGACCCTATTTTAGTGCAACGTTTTATTAAGTGTATGGGGGTTCACCCCGTAGGAACTATTGTTAAACTGACCAACGAGCGATTAGGATTGGTACTCGAAGGCAATAAACATGCACCCACGGCGCCTCTTGTACGAGTGTTTTACAATACCAAACATCTCCACCATGTTACGGCAAAAGATTTGGATTTAAGCGAGTCAGACATCAAAGTGATCGCAAGTGTCAGGCCGCTTGATTATCAAATTAACCTCTCACGATTGCTAAGAGATCAATTATTGATTTAAAGCTTGGATTGCGCGACTGGGAAGAAAGCGTTTTTACAGCGTCTTTTGAGATTTTGCCATCTAGCAGAGAGCATTGCGCCAGTCATACAGCTTGCCATCATTAATATCCACAGTAATGTTCCCTTTTCCGAATGTAACGCCGCACAGCTTAGCAGCAGTGATAGCAGCGCTGCGACAATTGCACCTAGCCAGTATTGACTGACCGGATTATCACACTCTCCTGCGTGGCGACAGGCACAGTAGTTTGCTTTGCACAGGCAATATACGCTGAGACCGCAAAATACCAATGCGCAAACGATTAATGCTATCGACATGTTGTTCTCCTTGGCACGATTAGCACACAGAATGACTCATACTCAGATTGAAGAGTGTATATAAGGGATGAAGGTACGTCAATGATATTGGTAATTATTATCATTTGATAATTTATCTCATCCGATGAGTTTATAAAGTGCGTAATTTGTTCGTTATATGTTCACTTAATCAACGAAAAGTCGCAAAAAAGGAGATTTCTACTCCACTTTTAGGTAGGGTGTCATGAATTTATTATTCTGCCAATTTGGTGGGTGTGTGGCATAGCTGGATATTGGCTAGGTGAGCAAGGTCAAAGTGAGGCTACGCAGTGTTACTCGAATTGGTTTTTTTAACCATTACTCAGGAAATGGTTAGTTCACAGGGGATTAGAGTATGAACAAAGTATTATTAGGTCTTATCGCATCAGGTGCGATTTTATCGTCATCACAAGCACTAGCTGCCGCCTTCCAACTTGCGGAACAAAACGTATCTGGCCTTGGTCGTGCTTATGCGGGTGAAGCATCTGCAGCCGACGATGCGTCAGTGGTTGCACGTAACCCAGCATTGATGGGTAAGCTATCAGGCACGCAATTATCAGTAGCAGCTATGTATGTTCAACCGGACGTAAGCCTGACGGGAACAGGTACTAGCAATGGTATCCCTGCATCTGCGTTAAATGACAACAGCATCGCACCAAGTGCTATTATTCCTGCTATATATGCAACACACAAATATAATGACCAATGGTCGATTGGTGCAGGTATCTATTCACAGTTTGGCCTATCTACAGAATTCGATAAGGATTATGTTGCTGGCCAAATCGCGGGTGAAACTGAAATTAAGACCGTTAACTTAGGTATCTCTGCTGCTTACCAAATTGATGAGCAATGGAGCGTAGCATTTGGTATTAATGAAGTTTATGCCGATGCTAAAATCGTCCGTAACCTTGGCGCGACAACGACAGGTTTGCCAGCAAGTACTCAAGCAGTACATTTAGAAGGTGACGATTATGGCTTTGGTTGGAACCTAGGCGTTGCTTATCAAATTGATGAAAACAACCTAATCGGCTTCCATTACCGTAGTGAAACAGATATCACATTTGATGGTCACTTTAGCAACGACTTACCAGCAGCGGTTGGCGGCTTGAATGGCGCGTCACTACCAGGTTCAGTAGATGTAACGTTACCTGCGATTGCTGAGATCTCAGGTTCTCATAAACTAAACCAAGAAACCTCACTACACTACAGCGTACTTTGGACTGGCTGGAATAGTTTTGATGAACTTGAAGCTGTAGTTGGTAACGCAGGTTCAGTATTCACTAAAGAAGAGAATTTCTCTAATTCATTACGTTTTGCAGTTGGTGCTGACTATCAGCTTAGTAATGCGGTGAAGCTACGTGCAGGTATGGCGTATGATGAATCACCAGCGGATGAAAACCATTTGTCTATCTCAATTCCTGATACAGACCGTACTTGGTACTCATTTGGTGCGGAGTATACACTTGCTAACCAAGCAACTGTAGATTTCGGGATCAGTGTTTTAAGAGGTAAAACACAAACTTTCACTGAAGCTGACAGATTCAGTGAGTGGGGCTATCGCTCTAAAGGCCATGCGATGATCTTTGGTCTTCAGTATAACCACAAGTTCTAATTGTGAGAGAACATTAAAAAAGCGGCTTTTAGCCGCTTTTTACTTTCTATAGCATAGATTTAAGTTGATATAGCAAAGCATGAGCTTGCTTTGGTGTCAAATCATCGGGATCCATATCTGCAAGTAGCGTTTCAACCTCAGAAGGCTCATTGGCAAGCATTAAGCTCTGCTGTACAGGCGCTGTAACATGAACAGGCTTATCGCCAACGACGCTCTGATGTTGCTCTAACAAAGCAAGTTTCTGTTTCGCCAACTTAATCACCGCTTTTGGCACGCCGGCAAGACTTGCTACCTGTAAACCAAAACTCTTACTTGCAGCCCCTTCCATCACGGTGTGTTTGAAGGCAATGGTATCGTTATGTTCAACGGCATCCAAATGCACATTAACAAGGCCGGCTTGCTGCTCAGCCAATTCGGTTAACTCAAAATAATGAGTTGCAAACAGTGTTTTTGCTGCAATTTTGCTGGCGAGATAATCCGCTGTCGCATAAGCGAGTGATAAACCGTCATAGGTGCTTGTCCCGCGACCAATTTCGTCCATCAGCACTAACGACTGGGCGGTTGCATTGTTTAAAATGGTTGCAGTTTCGGTCATTTCAACCATAAAGGTTGAGCGCCCAGAGGCAAGATCATCACTGGCACCAATGCGAGTAAAAATACGATCGACAATTCCGATGGTAGCTGCGCTTGCCGGTACATAGCTGCCAATATGCGCCATCAACACGATTAACGCGGTTTGACGCATATAGGTCGATTTACCACCCATATTTGGTCCAGTAATAATGAGCATTTTACGTTCATCGTTGAGTTTTACTGGGTTGGCAATGAATGGTTCTTTACTTACTTGTTCTACGACTGGGTGGCGACCATCCACTAAATCAATTTCAGTGCCCTCGGTAAGCGTGGGCTTGCAATAGTCTAGTGTCTGAGCACGTTCAGCTAAGGTGTTTAGTACGTCCAAATCGGCAAGCGCCGCTGCCATGACTTGCAATTGTTCAATATAAGGAGCGATGAGTTCAAAGAGCTCTTCATATAGGCGCTTTTCAAGTGCTAGTGCTTTCGATTGGCTTCCAAGCACTTTGTCTTCATGCTCTTTTAGCTCAGGAATAATATAGCGTTCGTTATTTTTCAGTGTTTGTCTGCGAATGTATTCTGCAGGCACTAAGTGCGAATTGGCGCGGCTGATCTCAATATAAAATCCGTGAACGCGGTTATAGCCAATTTTTAATGTCGAGATCCCTGTGCGTTCGCGCTCTCTTTCTTCAAGTTTTTCTAAAACATCCGTGGCACCTGCGCTTAATGCGCGTAGCTGGTCAAGCTCTGCATTGTAACCCTGTGCTATCACTCCACCATCACGAATGAGAACAGGGGGATTGTCGATAACCGCTCGTTCTAACAAATCTTGTAACTTAGGTAATGCCGGTGAGTGGCTAATGATAGACTGAAGTCTCGCATCCGTCGCATCTTGTAAAATATCATGCAATGGCGGTAACGCTTGTAATGCACTTCTTAAACGCGTTAGATCACGCGGACGAGCGGTAAACAACGCTAACCGTGCTACAACTCGTTCAATATCGCCAATGTGTTTTAGTGCATCGTAAACTTCCATGCATAGTTGTTGTTCGATAAGGCTCGCAATCGCATTGAGTCGAGCATTGAGCTCTTTGCGTTCGCGCACGGGCGTATGAATACGGCGTTTTAGTAAGCGCGAACCCATGGCCGTTGAAGACTTATCTAAAATCTGCGCTAAGGTGTTTTCAACACCGCCAGAGAGGTTCAGTGTTAGCTCTAAGTTTTTGCGCGTCGCGGCATCTAAGATCACCGCGTGCTCATTCTTTTCGAGCGTGATCGCACGAATATGAGGTAATGCCGTGCGCTGTGTGTCTTTCACGTATTGCATGACACAACCCGCAGCGATTAAACCCATATTGGCATTGTCGACACCAAAACCGACTAAATCGCGGGTTTCAAACTGCTGACAAAGTAAATGCTTTGCTGTGTCTAAATCGAACTCCCAGTCCGGGCGGCGGCGACTGCCCTTAATACTTTCTAGCACTAAAAGGTTCTGAAATGATTCTGGATATAACAATTCTGCGGGTTGCAAGCGCTGTAGCGTAGAGTTAAGTGCTTCGTCAGTCTGTAGCTCTACGATATTAAATCGGCCCGAGTTAATATCAAGATAGGCAACGCCATAACCTAAGTTTTTTGGATGTTGGTAGACCGCCGCAAGTAAATTATCTTGGCGTTCTTGCAATAGTGCTTCGTCGGTGACGGTACCTGGAGTAACAATACGCACAACTTTACGTTCTACAGGACCTTTACTGGTCGCAGGGTCGCCAACTTGCTCACAAATAGCAACAGATTCACCCAGTTGTACCAAGCGAGCTAGGTAGTTTTCAACTGCATGATAGGGAACACCTGCCATTGGAATCGGATTGCCACCGGCTTTGCCCCGATAGGTTTGAGAAATATCAAGAAGCTGCGCAGCTCTGATGGCATCGTCAAAGAAGAGTTCATAAAAGTCGCCCATGCGATAGAACAGCAAGATTTCTTGATGCTGAGCTTTAATTCGCAGGTATTGCTGCATCATTGGGGTTTGTTGGTTTATAGTGTGTTCTGAATATAGATCTGACGACATTGTTGATACCTAAAAGGTTTTCCTATGGAGCACTACAAAGAGATAGCCGAATATGCGGCACAATTGGGCGCTATTCTAACGAATAACGGCGTAACAATCACTACCGCAGAGTCATGTACGGGTGGTGGGGTGAGTTATGCGTTAACAGATACGCCGGGGAGCTCTGCATATATAGAACGTTGTTTTGTGACATACAGTAATCAAGCTAAGCATGAATTATTGGGAGTATCACAACAAACGCTAACGCAATTTGGTGCAGTGAGCGAGCAAACGGTTTTGGAGATGGCCAAAGGCGCTCAGCGGGCAGCCCATGCCGAAGTTGCCATTGCTGTGTCTGGTATCGCAGGACCAACAGGGGGCAGTGCTGATAAGCCAGTAGGTACTGTATGGTTTGCTATTGCAAATAGTGACAAAGTTCAGGCATTTCACCAAGCATTTACTGGAAATAGGGCTGAAATAAGAGTTCAAGCTATTGAATTTGCATTAAAAAATACTATAGCGATGGTAAAATCATAAAATTCTACTTGATACTGTAATTTCATACAGTATACTAGGTGTCATTACGCTGAATTGGAGAAGCAAATGAACGATAACAAGCAAAAGGCATTAGACGCAGCACTATCACAAATTGAGCGTCAGTTTGGTAAAGGCTCAATCATGAAACTAGGTGAGAACAAGGCGCTAGATATTGAAGCCATCTCAACTGGTTCACTAGGTCTGGATATTGCACTTGGTATCGGCGGCTTACCAACTGGTCGTATTGTTGAAATCTATGGTCCAGAATCATCAGGTAAAACAACGCTAACATTACAAGCGATTGCAGAAGCGCAGAAGCTTGGTAAAACATGTGCGTTCGTTGATGCTGAACACGCACTCGACCCAATCTATGCTGAAAAGCTAGGCGTTAATGTTGATGAGCTATTAGTATCACAGCCAGACACCGGTGAACAAGCACTCGAAATTTGTGACATGTTAGTTCGTTCTGGTGCGGTTGATTTGGTTGTTATTGACTCGGTAGCAGCACTTACCCCTAAAGCTGAAATCGAAGGCGATATGGGTGACTCACATGTTGGTTTGCAAGCTCGACTCATGTCACAAGCATTGCGTAAGCTTACTGCTAATATCAAACGTTCGAACACATTATGTATTTTCATCAACCAAATTCGTATGAAGATTGGTGTGATGTTTGGCAACCCTGAAACCACAACTGGTGGTAACGCACTTAAATTCTATGCATCCGTACGTCTTGATATTCGTCGTATCGGTTCAGTGAAAGAAGGTGATGAGGTTGTTGGTAACGAAACTCGCGTTAAGGTTGTGAAAAACAAAGTAGCACCACCATTTAAGCAAGCTGAGTTCATCATCATGTACGGTGAAGGTACGTCGAAACAAGGTGAGTTGATAGATTTAGGTGTGAAACACAAACTGGTTGATAAAGCGGGTGCTTGGTTTAGCTACAACGGCAATAAGATTGGCCAGGGTAAAGCAAACTCGATTAAGTTCTTAAAAGAAAATGTTGAGATTGCCAACGAAATTGAAGGCAAGTTGAGAGAAATGCTCCTAGCGCAAGCGGTTATTATGCCTGAAGAGGGAGAAGATAAAGGTCTTGCTGAAGTTGAAGACGATTTAGAGCTATAGGCTAGTCACTCAAGCTTAACTGCTCGCGAGCAAGCTTGAGCTATATTTTAAAAAGCCCAAAGGTTAACCTTTGGGCTTTTTACGTTTTATAAAAGTTTACTTTTGATAACAAAGAGATAGTTATCGATTAATCCGAACAATACAGCTATTTTGATATAAAAATAAAATGCGTTGTTTGATTTTCAGCTATTAATCCACCTTTTCAACAAGTTATGTACCTTGCCTTGATGCTTTACATCGTCAATCTTATTGAAAGCAGAAAAATTAGGCAAATTGGGGTGATTTCGACTATGGTTTTCTGGTAAAATCTGCGCCTAATTTTTTCTAAGTGAATTTGCAATGGGTAAAAACGTCGTTGTATTAGGCACCCAATGGGGTGACGAAGGTAAAGGTAAAGTAGTTGACCTACTTACAGATAAGGCTTCTTTAGTTGTTCGCTATCAAGGCGGACACAATGCTGGCCATACACTAGTAATTAACGGTGAGAAAACGGTACTACACTTGATCCCATCAGGTGTACTACGCGAAGACGTTAAATGTGTAATTGGTAATGGTGTAGTACTTGCACCAGATGCACTAATGAAAGAAATCCACATGCTTGAAGCGCGTGGCGTTCCTGTACGTGAGCGTCTATTGATCAGCGAAGCATGTCCTTTGATCTTGCCTTACCACGTTGCACTAGACCAAGCGCGTGAACTAGCGCGTGGTGAAAAAGCCATTGGTACAACTGGCCGTGGTATTGGTCCTGCATACGAAGATAAGGTTGCACGTCGTGGTTTACGTGTTGGCGATCTTTTCAACCCAGAGCAATTTGCTGCGAAGCTTAAAGAAGTATTAGAGTTCCACAACTTCGCCTTGGTTAACTACTACAAAGTAGAGCCAGTAGACTTCCAGAAGACATACGATGATGCAATGGAAGTAGCAAAAGTACTTAAGTCAATGATTGTTGACGTTACTGAACTACTTGATCAAGCGCGTAATGCTGGCGACCATATTCTATTTGAAGGTGCGCAAGGTACATTACTTGATATTGACCACGGTACTTACCCGTACGTAACCTCATCAAACACGACGGCTGGTGGTGTTGCGACTGGTGCAGGTTTTGGTCCGCTTCACTTAGATTACGTTTTAGGTATTGTTAAAGCTTACACAACTCGTGTTGGTTCAGGTCCTTTCCCTACAGAGCTTTACGATGGTCAAGATAAGCAAGACCCAGTTGGCAGACACTTAGGTGAGAAAGGCAACGAGTTTGGTGCAACGACTGGTCGTTTACGTCGTACCGGTTGGTTTGATGCAGTGGCAATGCGCCGTGCAGTTCAAATCAACAGCATCAGTGGTTTCTGCTTAACTAAACTAGACGTACTTGATGGTCTAGAAAAAGTGAAAATCTGTACTGGTTACCAATTAGAAGACGGCACTGTGACTAATGTGACTCCTCTTGCTGCTGAAGGCTATGAGAAAGTGACTCCAGTATACGAAGAAATGCCTGGTTGGAGCGAAAACACCTTTGGTGCAACTTCTGTTGAGCAGCTTCCAGAAGCCGCTATCAACTATATCAAGCGCCTAGAAGAAATCACTGGCGTGCCAATTGATATCATTTCAACAGGCCCAGACCGCGTTGAGACAATGATTGTTCGCAACCCTTTTGCTGAATAATTCTGCTGTCGATTAATAAAGAAAAAGCTGCTACGGCAGCTTTTTTTGTGTCTATTACCCTACAAGTTTTTGTCTTTCTGCCGATAACTAAGCGAATGTTTGCTCAGATGATGAAATTAGACTTCGCTTTGGCGTAAATAATGCTTAATCAAATTTGAGTGTCGATGTTGCTGCAGAGCAAGTAATTTGCCTTTGCAGCCTGCTATAGTTAAACAATCAGCTTTACTTTGATGGGTCTTCGATGAATTACTTACTTCGTTATTTTGCAGCTTCAGCATTGAGTGTCTCCTTAAGTCTCAGTATACAGAGCAAAGTATCTGCCGAAGAGGCTATCGAAGCTGTGCCTTTGTATACGCAGCAAGAGCTACTAGCACTCATTGAAAAAAATCAACACCTTGCTCGGGTTAAAGCGGATGAGTGCCAGCTGGTTAAAGATATTGAAGCGCGTGCTGAAATCATGGCGCTGCCTTCGTATCAGTTTCTTTATGGTGACATGTTAGCTTATGCCGTGTGTGTAGACAGAGATGTTGAGCTCGGCCTTTATTATATGAAAAGGGCTGCAGAGCAGGGCCTTGCCGCGGCGCTTGAACAATTAGGTCGCTACTATGATGTTGGCCAGTTAGTGCAAGAAGATAAAGCGATGGCGGTAACCTATCTGAGAGAAGCCGCAGCACTTGGCAACTTAAACGCTCAATTAAGGCTCGTAGATGTGTTTAATCAAGGTCATGGTAGTCCTAGAGATTATGAAGACGCCTATCGATGGCTGTTCCATTCCGCAGTTGCAGATAAAAAGCTACATAAGCGGATTCAGGTAGCACTAGGGCAATTGGCAAACAAAATGCCTGATAGCGTGGTCAAGCGCGCGAGATTGCCTATATGACCTAAGTTTAGGTTAACTCCGTTGGATCAATAGGTTTTACTTTCAGCAGATTATGAGTGGAAAGTAAAAGCGGCGTAAGTGACGCCGCTTTGCTTGTTCCTAAATAAAGCCGGTAAAGCTAGCTTATTTCTTATCCAAATCTCAGGTTAAGTAATTTGCTGGCTGCTAAGCTTTGCACCAATTTGGCCTTCTTTATTTGCATTTGGATCTTTAAGCACCGTTAACTTAGGCGGCTGCAATGCCAATACGCGGTCGCCTTCTTCAGGAAGCTTCTTCATATCAGAGGTAAACGGGCGGATCAAGATGGGTTCCTCATCTTTGGTCTGCTCTGTGAGTACAAACAGCGGGATTGCTTCACTGTTAACCTCTTTATACTGTTCCCATTTAAATTCTTCTGAGATCCGAGTTACGCTCACTTTACCGCCCTTAGCCATCATGCTACTTAGCTTGGCGTAATTACCTTCGTCGCCAAACAAGATTTGGCGAGAAAGGAAAGTGGCGCTATCTTTGTTCGCCTTAGCGTGGTTAGTGGATGATTTGAGCGAATAAACACATTGATCGCCAAGTAAGTGAGAAAAGTACTGTACACCCAAAGCGTTGTGGTGACGGTTAGGTGAAAGCGCTAGCACTGACTTTAAGCTGGTCAACGGGAGGTAACGCTCTGCATGCTCCGACTGTGGGTTACCATAGTAACAAGGCAGTCCGTCCATTCTCGCCATCTTGCAGTTTTCCCATGCGGGATCGGAGAGATAAACATCAATATTTTGGTCTTTTAAGCCTTTAGCCACCGCTCTAGCTACATGGTTTGCACCAATGATAAGTAAGGTATTGGGCTTTGGTTGACGTACTCCTAAAAGACGTGCGAAAGGCGTTGCCGTTAGGCTTTGTAGTACCACGGTGACAATGATGACGGTGAAAATAAGCGGCACCATTTTATCCGCATCTGCTATTTGTGATTTTGTCATACTCAACGCAAAAACTGAGCCTACAGCTGCAGCAACAATACCTCGAGGAGCTATCCAACTTAACAGAATGCGAGACTTTATCGGTAAGTCTGTATTGAACGTCGATAAGAATATCGACAGTGGTCGAGCAATAAATAATACTACAGCTAGAAAGATAAAGACGTCGGTGTCTAACAGCATTAAATCTTCTAACTTGAGTCGTGCCGCGAGTAATATAAATAAGCTCGAAATCAGGATCATTGAGAGATCTTCTTTAAACTCTAACACTGAGTCTATTTCCAAGTCATCTTGGTTAGCGAGCCAAATACCAAAGATAGTCACGGCCAGTAAACCCGACTCATGGCTCAGATGATTAGATAGCGTAAAGCTAAACAACACCAGCGCTAAAATGGCGAATTTGTGAAGCTCAAAGGGAAGCCACTCTTTTCTTATTAGGTATGTGGTTAGGTAACCTGATGCGACACCAATACTTATCCCAACACCAAGCGTTGATACGAGCGCCCACAAGGTGTGACTGAAGATACCTTCGCCACCAACTAAAGATACGGCTTCAAATACGAGTACCGCAAAGAGTGCACCAATAGGGTCTATGACTATACCTTCCCAACGTAAAATACGGTCTATGTCTTTGTCTGGGCGCATGGCGTTCAGCATCGGGGCAATAACTGTTGGACCGGTCACGACAAGTACTGCGCCCAAAACGGCGGCAACTTGCCAGTTAAGCTCCAGCACGAAAATTGCGGTCGTTGCTATCACCGCAAAGGTTGCTAACATCCCGATAGAACAAAGGTTTCGTACGACCTTACCAATTCCTTTGAGTTCTTTAAAATGCAGGGTTAGTGAACCTTCAAAAAGGATAACGGCAACGGAAAGTGAGACGACGGGAAAGAGTAAATCCCCGAGTAAGGCATCTGGATCCAGCGTGCCACTAAATGGCCCCAAAGCAAGACCAATAAGAAGTAAAAACAAAATTGCAGGAACCTTAAAGGCCCAAGCAAGCCATTGTGCTATTACAGAACATACTGCAATACCTGCAATGTAGATTGCTGACATAGATTCTCCCCGGTTGGATTATCCCAACATTTTTATCAGTATAGCTAGCATCCTGTTATAACACAGCGCGAATGAGGGTAAAGTGAATAAATTACTGAAAATAAGGTATTATAAAATTGATTTATGGTGGTCATAAATAATTAACATGGGATAGGGTTGCAATCTTACCCTTGCTTACGTTAAGGTAATAAGCGTTCAAGGCGTGGGGTAAATCGCGCCGTCATTCACAATCTACTCATTACGCAATTATTCATTGCGGTACAGCCTTTCCGGCCGCACCAAACCATGGTGGCCCTGTTGGAAACGGCTCGACATCAAAGGTTAAGTACTTGATGTCACAATCAATCTTCTATTAGTGAAATGTCAGCCAGTTAACGATTGTTACTGCGTCTGGGTTTAGCATGTGTGGCGACATGATGGGACTAAGGTCTTCGCCGTCGCACGTCTGTTTGTTTTATCTATTTGCCGACTTTTTGGTCGATGCATTGCGCTTTCTGTTGTCTTCTAATAGGAGATATTTGGAGTACCAACTCGTGAGTGGGTGGTTAATTTAATGCAGGAATTTATGTCGATGAAACAGTCAAAACGTATAGTAATCAAGATCGGGAGTGCGTTGATCGCGCCAGAGCAAGATGGGTGTCGATCCCGCTATTTACTCAGCATCGCGCAATTCATCGTGCGTTGTCGAGCCCGAGGTATCGAAGTGATCCTTGTCTCTTCAGGTTCAGTCGCAGCAGGGTCGCACTTATTTCCAAACTCAGAGCAGCCTAGCATTGCGGTGAAAAAAGCGATGGCGGCAGCTGGCCAAACCGAGATGATGGCTACGTGGGACCGTTTCTTCGACTTCCCGTCGGCGCAGATATTGCTGACTCACGGTGACCTACGTGACAGGGAGCGATATACCAGTATTCGTGAAACAATATTCACTTTACTCGATCATGGAATACTGCCTATTATCAATGAAAATGACACTGTGACCACAGACGATTTGAAGGTGGGTGATAACGATAATTTGTCTGCCATGGTAGCGGGGGCTGCAGATGCCGACGGGCTAATTATTTGCTCCGATGTCAGTGGTTTATATAACAAAAACCCGAATTTACATGCTGATGCAGAGCTGATTTCAGAAGTGACAGAGATCACTGAAGAAATCTACGATATGGCAGGCTGTCCAACGAGTAAGGTTGGCACCGGTGGTATGAAGACTAAAATTGAAGCTGCTGAAAAGGCGACGTCTCACGGTATAGATACTTATATTGTTAACGGCTTCGAAGAAACAACCTTTGAATTATTGTTAGCGGGAAAAAATCCAGGCACGGTATTTACAGCCTATGATAAACCGATGCAAGAAGCAGTGCATTGGATGACTCACACAGCATCAGAGCAAGGTGAGCTGGTCGTAGATAGCGATTATGGCTCAGGCGAAAATCAAGTGGTGGGTCAGTTAAGTGGCGATGAAATTACTGAAGTAAAAGGTGAGTTTTCTGTTGGAGATACCGTACTCGTGAGGAGTAAAGATGGTAAGCGCTTAGCCAAAGCAACCACCAATTACAGTAGCTGCCTGCTGAACTTTTTAACTGAACATGAAGAGAATCCGATCAGCGAAAGAATTCAAGATAGCATCGGACCCGTTATTTCAGAACAAGATATTGCATTATTGGAGAAGTCATAAGACATGAGCTTAATCACAGATATTTCATCACAGGCTGCAAAAGCAGCGAAACAGTTAGCACTATTATCTACAGAGCAAAAAAATGCAGTGTTAGCAGATATGGCAAAAGGGATCCGTGATAACAGCGATGCCATTATTAAAGCCAATGAAGCTGACTTAGCTGCTGCTCGTGATAACCAGCTTAGCGACGCCATGATAGATAGATTAACGCTTAACCAAGCGCGGATTGAAAGCATGGCTGAGGGCATTGAGACCATCATTCAACTGGACGATCCAGTGGGTGCACGTAGAGACATGGGTGTAAGACCAAATGGCATTAAAATCAGCAAGATGCGAGTGCCACTTGGTGTTGTTTGCATGATTTATGAGGCGCGCCCCAATGTCACCGCTGACGCCGGTGCGCTGTGTTTTAAATCAGGTAATGGTGTTATTTTGCGTGGTGGTAAAGAAGCGTTAGCAAGTTCTTTGGAGATCGCAAAAGCGATGCATAAGGCGCTCGAAAAACATAATCTACCTGCCGCGTTGGTTTCTGTTATTCCGGATCCAGACCGCGCGTTGTTAATGGAGCTGATGCAGCAAAAAGAATATATTGACCTTATCATCCCACGTGGCGGTGAGGGTCTAATCAATTTCGTTACTGAGAATAGTACGGTGCCAGTGATCCAGCATTTTAAAGGCGTGTGTCACTTATATATAGACAAAGCGGCCGATCTCGATAAAGCAATGGCGCTTCTGTTAAACGGTAAAACGCAGCGTACTGGTGTGTGTAATGCGCTTGAAGGGTTAATCGTTCATCAAGATATCGCTCCGACTTTTTTACCGAAAGTTGCTGCAGCACTAGCAGAAAGGGGTGTGAAAATTAATGCGTGTAAGCAAACCGTAACTTATTTTGATAATGCAGTTGAATTAAGTGATGACGAATTTGGCGAAGAATACTTGAGCCTTGAAATAGCGGTTCGTCAGGTTGCTGATTTTAATGCAGCGCTTGCACATATTGATCGCTTTGGTAGTCACCATACCGAAGTTATCTGTACGGAAGACAAAGCAGCTGCTGATTTGTTTCAACGTGGTGTAGATGCTTCTGTTGTGATGGTTAATGCCTCTTCACGCTTTAGTGATGGTTCAGCGTTAGGTTTAGGTGCCGAGATTGGTATTGCTACCACCAAATTGCACGCTTACGGACCTATGGGCTTAGAGTCGCTAACAACCGAAAAGTTTTTAGTGAATGGTGAAGGCCAAATCAGAGAATAATGAACTGATGCTGCTTGAGTAGGTGGAAGAATTATACTCAGTGGTATACACAGAATGACATAAGTAACTGCAAAGCTCGGGTCGAAAGACTTGGGCTTTTTTCTTTTCGATTTAGAGGGTTAATTTTGTAAGAAGTAAGAAGTAAGAAGTAAGAAGTAAGAAGTAAGAAGAGCGGAAAGTGGTGGAGCTAAGCAGGATCGAACTGCTGACCTCCTGCGTGCAAGGCAGGCGCTCTCCCAGCTGAGCTATAGCCCCACATTCCGTCAGTAGACGAAGCGAAATTTAATCATTTTTTATATTCTCGTCAACCCCAGACAAAAAATTTCGCTATTTTTTTATAGTCTTTGTTACACTGAACTGAAAATAAAACGAATTAAGCGAATTATGGTTCTGCGTCATATCTTTTCTATTCTCATTATTGGGCTGCTAGCGAGTTGTGCATCACAGCCTGATGAGCCTGAACTTATTATCGAAAAACAATCTCTTCATAAGCGTCTTTCGCCAACTGGTGATAAAGAATTTGCTTTCATTGTAACGGTACAAGCAACACCTCGAATGGAGCTGGATGCAAGTAAGCCAATATCAAGAAGAGAGCTAAAACGTTTTGCCGAGTTTGAGCGTATTGAAGATTCCCCCTCTCTAAAACTCAAGTTAGAAGAGCAAGCCGTCGCCTTGTTAAAACCGGCTTTGATTGAGGCGGACTACTGTAATTCAGGTCATAAAATTACCGATGTATACTGGCGACAGCGTAGCGTTCAGTTACGAGGTAAGTGTTTGTGATCAGAAACAATCCAAGTGCACTTGCAGAGCGGCTCGCTCAGCTAGATATCAACTATCTCAATTATGAGCACCCACCGTTACATACTTGTCTAGATGCTGACAACTTGAAGTTAGAGAGAAAAGGGACGCGACTGAAAAATCTCTTCCTCCGAGATAACTATGGAAAGCGACACTTTCTTTTTATTATTCCTGCAGATAAGCAAGTCGACCTAAAAGCGCTGTCTAAATCTCAAGGGATGTCGCGTTTAGGCTTTGCATCGACGGACAGGCTAGCAAAGTATTTAGGAGTGGAACAAGGCTGTGTATCAGCACTCACATTGCATAACGACAGTGAGCAACAAGTCGAATTATGGCTTGATAGTGAACTGCAATCTGCGCAGTTATGGCAGTGTCACCCTCTAGTGAATACTAAAACTTGGGTGTTAACGCTCGAAGATTTGAAACGCTTTTGGCAAGTCACTGGGCACTCACCTCACTGGGTTGACTGTGTTTCTCAAACTCAGAGCTAAGCCGACTGTACAGACGGTAAAAAGTGACGCACAAAACCAAGTGATACCAGCTTGCTCATAAATCAAACCCGGAAGATAAGAACCCAGCACGCCTCCGGAATAATAAAATGAAACATAAGCGCCATTAGTGACGGTTGCAGGTGCCTGACTAATACTGTTGGCTAATGGCGCAGCGGTTGAATGGATCACAAACATACAGGCGCAGAATAGCGTAAATAAGACCACAAAAAAGAACACAGACGCCACGGGTAATAGCGCAATGGTTGTAGCATAGATGAAGAACATCACAGCTAAAAATCGCCAGGTAGAATGAAATTTACTTTGTAGCCAAGGTGTAACGATAGACCCTAAAGCACCAACTAAATAGCCTGTATAGACCCAGCCCACTTTGCTGGGATCGGTTAAATTAAAGTCGTACTTGAGTATAAAAGGTAAAAAGTTAAGTAGTCCCGCGAAGCAGAAAAACATACAAAATACAGAGCTGTATAATCTCACTAGGCGTGATTGCTTGAGTGGTGCCAGGTAGTCCCTGATCCTTGTCGCGTGAATTATTGGTGGTTTGTTCTTGCTGGCCCGAATGCTAAATGCTAGCACAATCAATAACAATGCGTTTAGGTAATAGAAACTTTGCCACTCAAACCAGACAGTAAAGTTGGCTGCAAGCGTACGGCCAAAATAGCCTCCGGCTATGGTACTACCGATGTACAAGCTCATGTTTCTTTTCAACTGTGAGCCACTAAACTGTTGGCCGATATAACCTGTCATCGCAGTAAGTGCAGCAGGTAATAATAGTCCTTGAATTAACCGGGTAAACAATAGACCTGAAAACGAAGTCATTGAAGCAAATGCTAAACTGCTGAGTGCCAACAGCAGCATGGTCCATTTTAAAATGCGTAGCGGATTGGACTTTGCCAGCAATAATCCGTAGCAGATTGGCGCGATAGCCAAAGGTAGCATAGTTGCTGACATCAGCATGCCCGCATCTGACGCTGACACACTAAATTGCTCTGCAAACTCAGCCAGCAGCGGCTGCGGTGCATAGAGCACAAAAAAAATGGTAACAGAGCAAAGCAATAGATGAATGACGGGCATTGAGCAATAAGGCTTTTTATTTCGATGAGTTAGCTTAAATTAAAGCAAACTATATGACAATTTTTTGCGCTAAATCACGATGCGTAACAATAATTTTGGTAGTTTTGCATTAGATTGACCGATTCCTCTCTGGTCAATCGAAATTGCTGAGTTAAAATAGTGAAAAGTCTATTTTACGGAGTTGCATGATGGGTTCACTGCAAGATCAGTTGCTAAAAGCAGGTCTAACAACTGAGCACAAGGCGAAAGTTGCAAAAACACAAAAGCGTAAACAGCAGAAGAAAAAGAAAAAAGGCGCAACGAGCGACCAAACAGATCTTCAAAAACATATTGAGCAAACGAAGCTTGAGCAGCAAAAGCGTGCCGAAGAGCTAAATAAAGCGAAGCAAGAAACGCTAAAAGATAAAGAACAAATTGCTCGTGTGAAGCAGATCTTAGAACATCATAACCAAGATGAGATCCGCGGCAATGTGACCTTTAACTTCACATACCAAAATAAGGTGAAGGAGTTAGAAGTTAATTCCGAAACACAAAAAGCGCTATCAAAGGGGCGTTTAGCGATTTGTGTGTTAGAAGAGCAGTTCTACGTACTACAAGATGAACCAGCTAGAAAGATCGCAGAGGTAGACGAGAAATATATCGTTTTCCATGTTGAGGACAATCAGCAAGGTGATGAGGATGACCCTTACGCTGACTTTGAAGTCCCAGATGATTTGATGTGGTAGTGATTAGGCTTTAGGTCGAACTTTAGTCTACACTGACTTACAACGTTAACCGTCAATAAAAAGAGTAATGATATGAGCAAGATGAAAAAACTACTAGTAGGGACTACGGTGGCAATTTGCGCACTAGGTTCAGCAAGTTCAATGGCTGCAGATGGTAAAGCATTATATACAGCAAAGATGTGTCAAACCTGTCATGGTGCAGATGGTAAAGCACCAATCATGCCTCTGTATCCTAAGCTAAATGGTCAAAGCAAAGAGTATTTAGCGGCGCAAATGAAAGATATCAAATCAGGTAAACGTAATAACGGTATGACAGCAGCAATGAAGGCGATGGTTGCTAATGTCACTGACGCTGAAATCGATGCGATTGCAGAGTATCTATCTAAAGTTGAATAACATCAAAGTTAGATATCAAAGATGATAAAAAACCACCGTTCGCGGTGGTTTTTAGTTGAAGATATAATTAAGCTAATTTAGACTTCTATACATCCAAATGTGGAGTCAATAAGGGATCCCCATGTTCGAATTACCTCAGTTAAATTTAAAAGACAAAGTAAGCGCAGAAGAATGGCAGCTGCGTGTTGACCTTGCCGCTTGCTATCGACTGGTTGAGCACTTTCGTTGGGGAGATCTAATTTATACGCATATGTCGGCGCGTTTGCCGGGTACGGATCATTATTTAGTAAACGCCTTTGGGCTGACCTTTGATGAAGTCACCGCTTCTAATTTAGTGAAAGTCGATCTTGAAGGGAATATTCTTGATGATACGCCATTTAAGATTAATCCCGCGGGTTTCACCATTCACAGTGCAATCCATGAGGTGCGAGAAGATGCGCATTGCGTTATCCACCTTCATACTAAAGAGACGATCGCAGTCGCGAGTGTAGAATGTGGTTTATTGCCTTTGAGTCAGCATAGTATGTTCTCCTTACCATCACTATCGTATCATGGCTATGAAGGCTTAGCAGTGAATATGGATGAGAAAAAGCGCTTGCAAGATGACTTAGGTACAACCAATCATATGCTGCTGGTGAACCACGGTGGTTTAACTGTTGGACCAACGGTAGGTGATGCCTTTATGCGTTTTTATGACTTACAGCGTGCATGCGAAATTCAAGTTGCGATTCAAGCGACGGGACAGCAAGTGGTACCTGTACCACAACCCATTATTGATAACATTTATAACCAAGCGAATGTCGTGCATAGCGGTAGCACCGGTGGTCAATTAGCATGGCCCGCAATGCTTCGTAAAGCTTACCGCCTAGACCCAAGCTTTGCTCAATAGGAGTCAACATGAAAGTTAATCGCGTCGAAGTCTTCGATATTCATTGTCCAGATAGACCTGCTTGGACACCCGTTTTTGTTCGTATTCACACCGATGAAGGCATTTCAGGGGTTGGTGAAGCAGGGCTTGCATACGACCTAGGTCACAGCGCTGCGGCCAGTATGATCAAAGAAATGGCTGAAGCTTTTTTAATTGGTCATGACCCTTTTCAAACCGAGCTGCTCTGGTCACGTATGCTGAGAGAAAGCTTTTGGGGTTTAGGTGGTGGACCTGTGGTGTATGCGGCAATGTCAGCAATAGATACCGCGCTTTGGGATATTAAAGGTAAAGCCTTAAACCTACCTGTTTATCAATTGCTTGGTGGTAAAGTGAACCCTGAGCTTCGCACCTATGCCTCGCAATTACAGTTTGATTGGGATAGCGAGTTTAAAGCACTAGTTCAACCACACGAATATGCTGAAGCGGCTCACAAAGCCATTGCTGAAGGGTACGATGCGGTTAAAGTTGACCCAATTCAGTACGACAAAGATGGCAACACCTATTACGATAGAACTAAGCTTATCTCGCGCGCGGAAATGAAATTATACCGTGCAAGAATGAAAGCAATACGTGAAGCGGTAGGTGATGAAGTGGACATTATTTTTGAGTGCCATAGCTTACCAGGCGCGACATCAGCCATTCAAATTGCAGACATCGCTGAAGAATTTGATTGTATGTATTATGAAGAGCCAGTGAATTATCTTAACCACTCTTTACACGCAAAGGTAGCCAACAAGACCTCTGTACCAATCGCTGGTGGTGAGCGTTTGTATAATCGCTGGGGTGTTCGCCCTTATTTTGAAGATCAAAGTATTGATGTACTGCAGCCAGATATTGGCCTCTGTGGTGGCTTTACGGAAACTAAGAAGGTATGTGATTACGCCGATATCTTTGATATCCGTATTCAGGCGCACGTCTGTGGCGGCCCGGTAGCAACCGCAGCTTCATTACACTTGGAAACCGCGATCCCAAACTTCCTGATCCATGAGCACCATACTTACGCAATCAAAAAGTGGAACAGAGAGCTATGCTTGCAAGACCCGCAGCCTAAGAACGGTATCTTTAGAGTGTCAGAAGAACCGGGGCTTGGTATTGAGTTAAACGATGAAATCGTGATGCGCTCAGCCCGTGTGGAAATTAAGTAGACATCCGACGCTCAGCTTAAATACCTGATTTTGGAGTAACAGTTAGCTCTTGCTATTATTACTAAAAGACCGAGTCAGACACAAAAAAACCCAAGCAGTGCTTGGGTTTTTTCATCTAAGCCAGAGTTATTATTTTAACAATGACTCAGTTAATACTGGGCGAATTTCTTTTACAATCGCTTGGCAAAGCTTAGGTGCGCCACAGATGATGTTACCGCTACGGTTAAAGTTAGCACCGCCAGCAAAATCAGTGACCATACCGCCTGCTTCTTTTACCAACAGCTCACCGGCCGCTGTATCCCAAGGCTTAAGGCCAATTTCAAAGAAGCCATCCATACGACCTGCTGCAACATATGCCATGTCTAAAGCTGCAGAGCCCGCGCGGCGGATATCAGCTGTATGAATGAATAATGCTTTGAACGCTTCTAGGTAGGCATCCATGTGGTGCTTTTGCTTGAAAGGGAAACCTGTGGCAAGCACAGTGCCTTGTAATTCAATAGACTTAGATACACGAATACGTTTGTTGTTTAGCTGTGCGCCTTGGCCACGAGAAGCGGTAAATAATTCGTCGCGGATTGGATCGTATACAACAGCTTGCTCTACGCGGCCTTTAACTCTTAGCGCGATAGAAACAGCATAATGAGGGATACCTTTAACGAAGTTAGTTGTACCGTCTAGAGGATCGATAACCCAAAGGTAGTCTGCATCTTTGCCTTCGTGATGACCAAATTCTTCACCAACAATAGAGTGATCAGGGTAAGATTTTAAAATTGTGTCACGAACGATTGATTCCGCATCTTTATCGATGTTAGTTACTAAATCATTAGTGCCTTTTTGAGTGGCTTCAACGCGCGATAAATCTTCACTTGCACGTAGGATAATCTTACCTGCGTTACGCGCAGCGCGTACCGCAATGTTCAACATTGGATGCATAGCATTACCTTTAGGTTGTAAAAGAACAGGATCATTTTGAGCCGGCGTATTCTAGCGGTTTTTTCTCTAAAGTAAATAACCAATTGTGAATTTTTCTGGTTGTTTTTTGTACTTCGTTGCTGCGTAAAGATTTTTAATTTCTGGTTGTGGAGCTTGGAAAAACGCAAATCAGATATGCTACACTGCGCCATTATTTTTGTTTGAGACTCGTGTAAATGGCTTTAGAAGATATTCGAATTGTATTAGTGAACACCTCACACTCTGGCAATATTGGCTCTGTTGCGAGAGCGATGAAGACGATGGGGTTATCTAAGCTTTATTTAGTTGACCCTGCATGTGAAGTGGACAGCCATGCAAGTGCATTGGCGGCTGGCGCAACCGACGTGTTGGGTGCAGCGACTAAAGTCGATACACTTCAAGAGGCGATTGCTGATTGCGCTTTAACTATTGGCACGAGTGCGCGCTCACGCACTTTGTCGTGGCCAATGGTAGACCCGCGTGAGTGTGCACAAAAATTGGTTGCTGAGTCGGTGAATGGTCCTGTCGCCCTTGTATTCGGTCGTGAGAATAGCGGCCTCACAAATGAAGAGTTGCAATTGTGCAACTATCATGTGTGTATTCCAGCTAATCCTGAGTATAGCTCGCTTAATCTTGCGATGGCAGTGCAAACTTTGGCTTACGAAACGCGTATGACATATCTAGACACGCAAGAAAAGCAGCCAGAAGAAGTAGATGAAACGATTTACCCATCATCAAAGCAGATGGAGTTATTCTACGAACATCTTGAAAATACCCTGAATGACACCGGCTTTATCATCAAACAGCATCCGGGCATGGTAATGACTAAGCTAAAGCGTTTGTTCAACCGTGCTAGACCGGAAGATCAAGAGCTTAATATTCTACGTGGGATCCTAAGTTCGATAGATAAATCTACTAACAAGTAAACCAAACACGATAACAGTATTGGCCAACTCAGCGCGCCAATACTGTTATACTTCTATTGTCTAAATATCAACCATTCCTTTTGTGAAATCTTGCATAAATCTTCATCACTAATACTTGACTAAAATACTCAGGTAATTACAATATCCATAATACCTGATTAAATTACTCAGGTATTTCGGGTAGGCATACGAGGGTTGCAGATTTAAAGCCGTTATTATGCTTGGTTAATACTTGACTATCTTAGTCAAGTAATTAAAATTTGCGGCTTGGTAAATTAGCGGGGGTTATGCATGAAACTGACATCAAAAGGCAGATACGCCGTGACAGCAATGTTAGATGTTGCGTTACACGCAAGTATTGGCCCTGTTCCACTAGCCGATATCTCTGAACGACAAGAGATTTCGCTATCTTACCTTGAACAATTATTTGCCCGTCTACGTAAACATGGCTTAGTTAGCTCTGTACGTGGTCCTGGCGGCGGCTACTTATTAGGCCGTGATGCACACACAATTTCCGTTGGTGATGTGATTAATGCCGTTGACGAGTCCGTTGACGCAACACGTTGTCACGGCGAAGGCGGCGGTTGCCAAAGCGGTATGCGCTGTCTGACTCATTCATTGTGGTCTGATTTAAGTGTGCGAATTGAAGAATTTTTAAACAGTATTTCCCTAGCCGAGTTAGTCGCCGACGCGGATGTTCAATCCGTAGCAACGCGGCAAGATAAGCACGTTAAACGTGTTATCGAGCAATTAGACAATATTCAAGTGAGCTGTCAACTCTAGGTTGACGTCAAGCGGAGAGATAAATGAAATTACCGATATATCTAGATTATGCAGCAACCGCTCCGGTTGATCAGCGTGTTGCAGACGAGATGATGCAGTGCCTGACAATGGATGGTAACTTTGGTAATCCAGCTTCTCGTTCACACCGTTTCGGTTGGCAAGCAGAAGAACTGGTTGATCAGGCGCGTAATGATATCGCTGATTTAATCAACGCTGACCCGCGTGAAATCGTTTTCACATCTGGTGCAACTGAGTCAAACAACCTTGCAATCAAAGGTGCTGCACAGTTCTATAAAAAGAAAGGTAAGCACATCATCACCGTTCGTACAGAGCACAAAGCTGTACTAGACACCTGTCGTGAGCTTGAGCGTCAAGGCTTTGAAGTGACGTATATGGATGTTGAAGACAACGGCTTACTTGACTTGAAAAAGCTTGAAGCAACCATGCGTGAAGACACTGTTTTAGTGAGCGTAATGCACGTTAATAACGAGCTAGGTGTTATTCAAGATATCGCGACTATCGGTGAGATGTGTCGTGAGCGCAAGATCATGTTCCATGTTGATGCGGCGCAAAGTGCTGGCAAGGTACTAATCGACCTACAAACATTAAAAGTAGACTTTATGTCATTTTCTGGCCACAAAGTTTATGGCCCTAAAGGTATCGGTGCGCTGTACGTGCGCCGTAAGCCACGTGCACGTTTAGAAGCACAAATGCACGGTGGTGGTCATGAGCGCGGTATGCGTTCTGGTACTCTTGCTACTCACCAAATCGTGGGTATGGGCACTGCATTTAGAATTGCTAAGCAAGACTTTGAAAAAGACCATGCACACATCAGTGCGCTTCGTCAGCGTCTATTGGACGGTCTAATGGATATGGACGAAGTTTATTTTAATGGTGCTATCGACCAATCAGTACCTGGCATTGTAAACATTAGCTTCAACTTTGTTGAAGGTGAAAGTCTACTAATGGCAGTTAAAGACATTGCGGTTTCTTCAGGTTCTGCATGTACATCGGCGAGCTTAGAGCCATCTTATGTACTGCGTGCTCTAGGTCGTAATGATGAATTAGCACACAGCTCAATCCGTTTCAGTATTGGTCGTTTTACGACAGAAGAAGAGATCGATTACACCGTCAATCTTCTTAAGAATTCTATTGGTCGCTTACGTGAGATGTCACCGCTTTGGGAAATGCACCAAGATGGCATCGATTTAGATAGCGTTGAATGGGCACACCATTAAGCAAGTTTTAGCCGCTGGCTGGATACTATCCAGCCGCAAGCAGGTAGTGAGGAAATAGTTATGGCTTACAGTGATAAAGTTATCGACCACGTTGAGAATCCACGTAACGTAGGTTCTTTAGACAAGAACGATCCAAGCGTAGCAACGGGCATGGTGGGGGCACCTGCATGTGGCGACGTAATGAAACTACAAATTAAAGTGTCAAAAGAAGGCATCATCGAAGATGCGAAATTCAAGACATATGGTTGTGGTAGCGCGATTGCATCATCATCCCTTGTGACTGAGTGGGTGAAAGGTAAATCGTTAGAAGAAGCTTCCACTATCAAAAACACTGATATCAGCGCTGAGCTTGAGTTGCCACCAGTGAAAATCCACTGCTCAATTTTGGCAGAAGATGCGATTCAAGCTGCGATTGCAGATTATAAGAGTAAACAAGCGAAGTAAGAGACTATTATGGCAGTGACGTTAACAGATGCAGCCGCTAATCGCGTATTAGCCTTTTTGAGTAACCGTGGAAAAGGCATAGGGCTGCGCGTTGGTATTAAAACCACGGGCTGTTCAGGTCTTGCTTATGTTCTCGAATTTGTCGACGATTTAGATGAAGGCGATGAAGTATTTGAAGACAAAGATGTCAAAATCATCGTTGATGCAAAAAGTTTAGTTTATATCGACGGCACAGAGCTTGATTACACAAAAGAAGGTCTGAATGAAGGGTTTAAATTCAATAACCCAAATCAGAAAGACGAATGTGGCTGCGGCGAAAGCTTCACCGTATAGTTTGCAACAGTGAATAGCTTAAAGCCCTGCCTTGGTGGGGCTTTGCTGTATTAGGTGCGTATGCGTTATTTTGAATTATTTGATTTACCTGTTGATTATCACGTTGATTTAAACAAACTAAATCAAGGCTATTTAGAGCTACAGCGTGCAGTTCACCCAGATAGATTTGCTGGTAGAAGTGAGCGTGAGAAGTTGCTCGCGGTACAGAAAACCGCAGAGATCAATGACGCGCTAGCGGTACTTAAACACCCAGTTAAACGCGCCGAGTATATGCTAAGCGAAAAGGGGGTAGACATACGTGCGGAGCAACAAACGTTGCAAGATCCGATGTTTTTAATGCAACAGATGGAGCTGCGCGAAGCATTAGAAGAATTGCCTGATGCGGCGGATCCTGACGGCGCGATTGCAGAGTTCGAAACACAGATTAAAGCGTTAGATACAGAGTTTAGCGCCTCCCTTGCCGAGCAGCTTCAAAGCGATGACATGAGCACATTAGAAGCCGCAGCAGACAATATTCGTAAGCTAAAGTTTGTCTACAAGTTACGCGACGAATTAGCACGTATCGAAGATGAATTATTCGATTGATGATGTATAGCATCAACAAACGTTAAAGTGAAAAGAGCATTATGGCATTATTGCAAATTGCTGAGCCGGGGCAGAGCGCGGCACCTCATGAGCATAAATTAGCGATTGGTATTGACTTAGGTACCACGAACTCTCTTGTGGCAACAGTACAAAGTGGCGAAACGAAGACCCTTAGCGATTTAATGGGTAAACCTATGCTGCCGTCGGTAGTAAGGTACACCGACTCAGAGGTTATCGTTGGTGAACAAGCCCAAGCCGCTTCTGCTGAAGACCCGACTAATACGCTTATTTCTGTAAAACGTTTTTTAGGTAAAACGCAGTCTGAAATAGAACAAAGCTATGGTCAGTTGCCTTATAACTTTGTCGATAATAACGGTTCGCTTGCTATTGAAACCGTAGCTGGCGCTGTAAGCCCAGTGCAAGCCTCCGCTGAAATTTTAAAAACATTACACCAACGTGCTATTGATAGCTTTGCTGGTGAAGATGTAATGGGCGCAGTGATCACTGTACCTGCGTATTTTGATGATGCACAAAGGCAAAGTACAAAAGACGCAGCTGAGCTTGCTGGTCTAAAAGTATTAAGACTTCTCAATGAGCCGACTGCAGCTGCAGTAGCTTACGGCCTAGACTCTGGTCAAGAAGGTGTGATTGCGGTTTATGACCTTGGTGGTGGTACGTTTGATATTTCTATCTTACGCTTAAACCAAGGAGTGTTTGAGGTATTATCAACCGGTGGTGATTCAAGCCTCGGTGGTGATGACTTTGATTCATTGTTGGTCGATTTCTTCAAACAGCAAACGCAGCTATTTGATTTAAACCCAAAAGAGCTACGCTTGTTTATCAATAAGGCAAGAGCCTGTAAAGAAGCGCTTTCAAGCTATGAAACGGTAAACGTAGAGCTACCAGTTCGCGAGCAAAAATTGGTAGTTTCGATCACGCGTCAAACATTTGCTGAAATGGCAATGCCATTGATTAAAAAGACTTTGCGCTCTTGTCGCCGCGCGTTAAAAGACGCCGATGTCACAGCAGAAGAAGTCTTACAGGTTGTAATGGTGGGTGGTTCGACTCGTATGCCGGTGGTGCGTGAAGAAGTCGGGCGTTTCTTTGCCAAAGAGCCGCTAACATCAATCGATCCAGACCGTGTAGTGGCATTAGGTGCTGCTATCCAAGCTGATATTTTAGTGGGTAACAAGCCTGACTCTGACATGTTACTGCTTGATGTATTGCCATTGTCTTTAGGCTTAGAAACTATGGGTGGATTGGTTGAAAAAATCATTCCGCGTAATACCACTATTCCTGTTGCACGCGCACAAGAGTTTACCACCTTTAAAGATGGTCAAACTGCTATGTCATTGCATGTATTGCAAGGTGAGCGTGAACTCGTTGATGATTGTCGTAGCTTGGCTAAATTTAGTCTAAAAGGCATTCCACCAATGGCGGCAGGCGCTGCGCATATTCGAGTCACTTTTAGAGTTGACGCGGATGGTCTATTGAGTGTTTCGGCTGAAGAAAAGTCGACAGGTGTGCAGGCTGAGATCCAGGTAAAACCGTCGTTTGGTTTGAGCGATGACCAAGTAGCACAAATGCTAAAAGATTCGATGAGCAATGCCAAAGAAGACATGAGCGCTCGTATGCTTAAAGAGCAGCAGGTTGAAGCACTGCGTGTGTTGGAAGCGTTAGAGGCATCGCTTGCAACGGATGGTCATCTGTTGGCAGAAGATGAGCTCAATACACTGCGTGGTGCAATGACTGAACTTGCACAAATTCGCGAAAGTGCAGACAATCCAGAGCAGATTAAAAAGGCGATCGAAGAAGTCGATCAGGCGAGTAGTGATTTTGCTTCACGCCGTATGGATGAATCAATTAAAAAGGCACTGCAAGGGCAGTCGGTAGACGAGGTGTAATATGCCACAAATTATCTTTTTACCCCATGAAGAGTTATGTCCGGAAGGTGCTGCAATCGAAGCGAAAACGGGTGAAACTGTACTCGATGTGGCGTTGAAAAACGGAATCAGTATTCCACATGCCTGTGAAAAGTCATGTGCATGTACTACGTGCCATATCGTTGTTCGTGAAGGTTTTGACTCGCTGGAAGAAAGCGATGAGTTAGAAGATGACATGCTAGATAAAGCATGGGGTCTTGAAGCTGAGTCTCGTTTGGGTTGCCAAGCGATAATTAGTGATGAAGACTTAGTGGTTGAAATTCCAAAGTACAATCTCAATATCGTTAATGAAGACCATTAAGAGCTGCTAACAACCTAGGTTGTTACTGACAAATTTAATAAAAGCCGTAGTCTTATACTACGGCTTTTTGCTTTTCTAGGAGGAACGCTATGTCACTCATCAGTAATCCCGAATTTTCACTTATCAATGGCCAAGCACATCATAGTAAAACGCATGTCGATGTGGTTAATCCTGCAACTGGAGAGCACCTTGCTCAGGTTTCGGAGGCGGATAATCAGGCAACTGATAAAGCGCTGCAAGCAGCGGCTGAAACCTTCGAAAAACTCGCTAGCACGACAGCACATGCCCGTAGTCAAGTACTTAGAAAATGGTATGAATTAGTAATAGAGCATCGTCAGGTGTTGGCTGAAATCGTCACTAAGGAACAAGGCAAACCGCTTAAGGAGGCACTTGCCGAGGCGGATTATGCTGCAGGATTTATTGAGTGGTATAGCGAAGAAGCCAAGCGCGCCTATGGTCAGGTTATTCCTAGTCATTCTCAATCTCATGAGCTAACGACTATTAGGCAAGGGGTTGGTGTTGTACTTGGGATCACACCGTGGAATTTTCCACTGGCGATGATCACCAGAAAAGTAGCACCAGCTTATGCCGCAGGCTGTAGTTTTATTTTAAAGCCTTCTGAGAAAACCCCTCTTGCGGCCATCGCCCTTGCAAAGCTGGCTATTCAGGCTGGAATGGAAGTTGGCGCTTTTCAGGTGTTAGTGACTAACGATTCTAAAGGGTTAGTAGCACATCTTACTGAGTCACCACAGGTGCGAAAACTCACGTTTACGGGGTCAACACAAGTGGGGAGTGCGTTGTTGAAGCAATGTGCCGATACGGTGAAAAGAACGTCAATGGAGCTTGGTGGTAATGCACCATTTATTGTTTTCGACAGCGCTGATGTTGAGCAAGCGGTAAGTGGCTTGATGGCCGCGAAGTTTAGAAATGCAGGACAAACTTGTGTGGCCGCAAATCGTGTGTTTGTTGCGAAAGGTATCGCGGCAGAGCTACTCAATACGCTCACTCAGCAGGTAAGCACGCTCACCTTGGGAAATGGCTTAGAGCAAGGTGTTGATATTGGTCCACTCATTTCACTTGAGGCCAAACAAAAAGCACAGCAGTTGTTGGAAGATGCGTTAGCTAAAGGTGCGAGCATCGCTTATCAAGGCGATAAACAAAACGGCCAATTTATGGCACCAGTAGTTATCACGGGTGTAAATAGCACCATGCGGATCTTCCATGAAGAAATTTTTGCACCGATTGTCAGCATTATTGATTTTGAGAGTGAAGATGATGTGGTAAGAATGGCAAACTCTGTGCCAGAAGGGCTTGCTGCTTATTTTTATTCGAATGATGGCAATCAAATAAGGCGAGTAAGTCATGCGCTTGAGTATGGCATGGTTGGGATTAATGAAGGGATCATATCCAATCCTGTAGCGCCTTTCGGTGGTGTGAAGTTTTCAGGTCTTGGCCGAGAAGGAGCACAGGAAGGACTGCTTGAATACCAAGAAATAAAATACTTATGCCAAAAGTTTAGCTAGTTCACACTAATTGCGAGGACGCCTTTCCTCGCAATTGCTTTTATTCTGTGCAAAAGCTCAGTACACTTACCCGCTTATTTGAGTTTTGATATTTTTTCAATGATAGGAATCGAACACCCCCCTAAGCTGATCATTTTGGCAGGTGGATTAGGAAGCCGCTTTGGTGGTAATAAGCAGGTTGCTGAGCTGCCAAGTATCGATAAAAGCATTATGGAATTGAGCATAATTGATGCGCATCATGCTGGTGTGCGCGATGTTATTTTGATCATCAATGATAAAGTGCGAAGTCTAATCGAAAATGTGATATTGCCACGATTGCCAAAGGCGCTGAACATTACTTTAGTGCAGCAGCGGCTTAGCGATATTCCGAATGAATTTATCGACTGTTTGGCAGGGCGAGAAAAACCATGGGGCACAGGACATGCACTGTTGTGTGCAAAACCATACGTTGATAAGCCTGCGATAGTTATTACGGCGGATGATTATTACGGGCCTGATGCATTTGAGCAGCTTGTTGAACATTTTCAGCATCATAGCAATATGGCGATGGTCGCATACCCAATTATAAATACCTTATCAGATCAAGGTGGAGTAAACCGTGGCGTTTGTCAGGTACAAGCGCAACAACTACACTCGGTTGAAGAGGCATTAGATATTCGCTTTGAAAACGGCGAGTTGTCAGGTGATATTGCAGGTAAGCGGTGTAAGATAGCAAGCTCTGCGCTGGCTTCGATGACCTGCTGGGGGGTGACACCGTCACTTTTTGATTCATTAGAAGTCGGGTTTAACGCGTTTTTAAGGAATTATGACAACGGTGTCAAAAAAGAGTATTATCTGCCGGATTGTATCCAACATAGTATCAATAAGGGCCTACAAACCGTGTCGGTCTACCAAGCTAAATCACATTGGTACGGTATAACTTATAAGAGCGAACTAGACATTGTCGCGAGAAAGATTTATGAAGCACGTCAGGGAAGATAATCATCTCCACACAATTACATCCGACTTAACTCCTTTTGAGGTGAATATGGAGTATCAAGCCGTTGCGCAACAACTTGCTGATGAGTACGGTCTCATTAGTGAAGAAGCTAAAATGAAGCCGATCGGTAGTGGTCATATCAACACGACTATGCTGTTGCAGGACAACCACAAAACCATGGTAGTACAAAAGCTAAATACCACGGTGTTTCCAAACCCTTTACACCTTGTTGAAAATGCGCGAGCGATTGAACAGCACTTAACAGCAAAAGCCTTAAATGGTGAATATAGTCTCGCTATCATTAAGCATCTAGCGACGAGTTCAGGCCAATATTTAGTCGATATTAATGACGAAGTTTGGCGTGCGCTTGCATTTATTGGCCGCAGTTATAGCGAAGACGTAGTGGCAAACGAACAACAAGCATTAACGGCTGCAAATGCCTTCGGGCAGTTTGCACATGCGCTAAATGACTTTGATGCGGCGCAGTTACATCATGTCATTCCAAACTTTCATAACTTGGCGATGCGTATTGACGCATTTAACCAAGTACTAGCGAAAGATGAGCATGGTCGCGCGGAAAAGTGCAGTGATGTTATCGCCGCTTTTCAGCAGCAATTTGCACTTGCAGAAGAATTGCAGCAGGCACAAAAACAAGTACCACTTAGAGCTTGCCACAACGATACCAAAATCAACAACATGCTGTTTTCAACACAGAGTGATGCAGCACGAGCCGTTATCGACTTAGATACTTGTATGCCGGGTAACTGGTTGTTTGATTTTGGCGATATGGTGCGCACCTTCTGTTCACCAGAAGCTGAAGACTCTACGAACTTGAGTAATGTGCAGGTAAGAGAAAATATCTTTGCTGCGTTGGCACAAGGGTATATTGAACCGTTACAAGACAGTGTGACTGAAGCAGAAAAAGACAGTTTTATTCTTGGCGCCAAAGTGATGCCATTCATGATAGGTCTGCGATTTTTAACAGATCACTTAGATGGAGATAATTATTTTGCAACCCACAGAGCCAATCATAATCTTGACCGTGCGAAGAACCAGTTTGCGTTGTATTCCAGTGTGCTAGAAAAAGAGGATTGTCTGAATAATATTATCAGAGCAATTTAACGATTTAGTATATTTTAAGAAAAAGCGCTTCAAGCGCTTTTTTTGCGGCTTTATCGCAATGTTTTGAACCTAAGATTGGGATAGGTTAGCTTGATAGCGAGCAGTATTAGTGCTGTTAAGAAGTATCGTTTAGGAGTAAGAATGAAAAATATAAACCGCCGCGACTTTTTAAAAGCCGCAGGAGCGGCAGCGGCTGCGAGTGTAGTAGCTGGGTGCGCAAGCTCGAATCAAAATAATAGCATTGTACCTAAGCAACAAGGCCGCTCTGTCATTGGGCTCGTAGCACCAAAAATGGACGTGGTTCGGGTAGGTTTTATTGGGGTTGGCCAACGTGGCTATGGTCATGTAAAGCGCATGAGTCACATCGATGGTGCACGTATTGTCGCGATTTGTGATACCCATGATGAAGTGCTTGAAAAATCGGCTGACTATCTTGTGCGCGAGCGAGGTTTGCCGAAACCTGCGCTGTATCGTGGTGGTGACTTAGCTTATCAAGAAATGCTAAATCGGGACGATATTGACATCGTTATCATTTCAACGCCTTGGAAATGGCACGCGCCGATGGCAATTGATACCATGAATAGTGGTAAGCACGCGTTTGTTGAAGTGCCTTTAGCGTTGACCGTTGAAGAAATGTGGCAGATAGTCGACACCGCAGAGCGCACGCAAAAGAACTGTATGATGATGGAAAATGTCAATTACGGTCGCGATGAGTTGATGGTACTGAATATGGTTCGCCAAGGTGTATTCGGTGAGTTATTGCATGGTGAAGCTGCATATATTCATGAGCTACGTTGGCAAATGAAGGAAATTGAGCACAAGACCGGCTCATGGCGTACACACTGGCATACTAAGCGAGATGGTAACCTATATCCAACTCATGGTTTAGGGCCAGTATCTCAGTACATGAATATTAACCGAGGTGATCGTTTTGATTACTTAACTTCTATGAGTTCTCCCGCCCTAGGTCGTGCAGCCTATGCAAAACGCGAATTTCCGGCAGATCATGAACGCAATCAACTACATTATATTGCGGGTGATATGAATACCACGATGATTAAGACCATCAAAGGACGCAGTATCATGGTACAACATGATACGACCACGCCTAGGCCTTATTCTCGTCACAATCTTATTCAAGGAACTAATGGGGTCTTTGCTGGTTTCCCTAACCGTATCGCGTTAGAGCAAGGCGGTGCTAAGAGTTTCCATGAATGGGATTACGAAATGGATTCATGGTATAAACAATACGACCATCCGCTTTGGACGAAAATGGGTGAAGAAGCACAGCGCAATGGTGGTCATGGTGGTATGGACTTTTTAATGTTCTGGCGCATGATCTATTGCCTGCGCAATGGTGAAGCGCTAGATCAAGACGTATACGACGGTGCAGCTTGGTCGGTAATTTCTCCGTTATCGGCTCAGTCAGTGGCTAATCGCAGTGAATCATTGAGTATTCCAGACTTTACCCGTGGAGCGTGGAAAACCGCTAAACCATTGGGTATAGTGACAGTATAAAAATACACATTTTATCATCGTCGAATTAAGCGCTACTGGCGCTTTTTTTATACTCGATTAATACGGCTTTTGGAGTGGCTATGATGCGCTATCGGTTCTTGTTATTCTTTATATTAATACTGAGTGGTTGTAGTAACTCGGTTAATATCAGTAAGAAAGATACATTCATCAGCCATGCCGATGCTTACTTTAATACCTATGCTCAGAGGCAGAACTTTACTCAGTTTATCGAGTTCTATGCCGAAGATGCCGTGCTGGAAGATATGGTTTTTGGCCATAAGGCACAAGGTAAAGATCAGATTACGGCTTTTTTAAATTGGTCTGCTGGGAATTTTGCTGTGCTGGATGAACAACCCGTCTTAGTGGTAGAAGATAAGATAGTCGATAGCACGACTAGAACTGTGGTTGCTAGAGGCGTTTTTAATCGCTTTAATTATACGTCACGCGAGTTAGGGCCTTGGCGATTTCTGATAGTGCTAAAGTTTGACGAAAAAGGTAAAATTATCTATCAGCAAGATTGGATTAACTATACCCCAAAATCGGATTTTACCGGTGGGGAAAATCTAAACCAGCAACATTAATAATCGGCTGCCATTTGTAAGGAGCGCCCATGCAAGTTTCTGTTGAAATAAGCAAATACCCACTGCACCAAGACTATATCCCTTTTATTAAAGGTTTTATTGATAGGCTGAATGAGCATGAAGGGATCAAAGTGATCACAAATACGATGTCAACTCAGGTCTTTGGTGAATTTGATTTAGTGACCTCAGTATTGAATCAAGAAATGAAACACTCATTTGAAGCTTACGGAAAATGTATTTTTGTTTGTAAGTTTATCTCAGGCGATTTATCTCCAGCTGATAGTGCCTACGATTAATGGACTGGTTTACTGAAACCTTTGCAGGGTTCACAGCGATGTCGAGTTGGGAGTATATCGCTGTGGTGCTGGCTGTAGCTTATTTACTGCTGGCAATTCGAGAGAATATTTGGTGTTGGCCAGTGGCCTTTATTAACACCTTCATCTATACCGTGCTGTACTGGAACGGAGCACTAGTGATGGAATCACTACTGCACTTTTACTATATGGTCATGGCCGTTGTTGGCTGGTGGATGTGGCGTCAGGGTGACAAAAACAAGCCCAGTGATATTGTTTCTTGGTCGTTATCAAAACATCTTTCAATCATTGTTATCACTTCAGTGGTTTCCGTTGTGCTCGGGTATTTCACCAAGCATTATATGGCAGCAGATCTCGCCTATTTAGATAGCTTTACCACGTGCTTTGCGGTGGTGACGACCTATTTAGTGGCTAAGAAAATTCTTGAAAACTGGTTATATTGGGTCGTGATTGATGCAGCCTCCATCTACCTTTATTACCTTAAAGGTTTCTATCCTACGCTGGTACTATTTATTTTCTACACCTTGATGGCGTGTTGGGGCTACAAGCGTTGGTACGAAGAATATGAAGCTAAGCAAGGAAAGACGCTTGCAGCACTCTGAGCTTGAAAAATTAAAACTAAAGGTGGATACCGTATTCAAGGTTTCAGCTGAGCGATTAGAAAAGCTAACTAAGGGTGTGAGTAACAATAATTACCTGATGGTGAGTAAGGGCGAAAGCTACCTATTAAAATGCTATAGCCATGGTATTCCTACTGAGGCATTAAAGGCACAGAATGAGTTAGCACAGCAAGGCATTACTTCTAAAGTACTGCAGTACGACCTACGCACTCGTATGGCACTATTCACCTTTATGCCAGAAGTGTGTGCTGAGCCAAAGTTAAATACTGCGTTGTTAGCACAAGTTATTCAGGTGCATAGCTTAGAGCTTGAAGTATACGAGGTGCTGGACCTAGTCGGTTATGTTCAGGCTATTGATGAGAAATTGCGTCACTTAGTTGATATCGAATGGCTTATCGAAAGCTTAGCTTCTTTACCTGTGGATCAGGCGTTTTGCCATAATGACTTAGTCATGAGCAATATTATTCAAAGCCCAGAGGGGATTCGGTTAATCGACTTTGAGTATGCTTGTCATAGTGACATCTTTTTTGATTTAGCAGCGCTGGTGTGTAGTTTTAGCTGTGGTGTTGAAGCAGCACTTACGATAGTTGAGTCTTACTTTTCTCTAAAGCGGCAAGCAATGCCTTCATACGCTCAAGCTAAACTGACGGTATTTTGCCAAATTTATTTGATTGTTAGCATCCAATGGTACGAGCAGCGCGGCGTAATGATAGAAGCCGAAAAGCTTAGGCAGTTACTGAAGCAGTGGATACTGTAGCTACAAGCTGAGCCAGTAGTATGTGATATTCCTTGATCACATTACTGGCCATCACTATTGGGTAGTTTAAATCCCACCCAGTCGCTGTGCTAGCTCTTTGTATTTTTCAACATCGGCTTTGTCAAAGATAGGTTCGCCATTGGCATCAGTGTCTTTGGCGACTAGCAAGTTTTCTCGTGCGAGGCGTCTTACGCGCTCAACCTTTACGTCAAGAAACTCTGCAACTTGCTCTGTTGTCATCGGTGTCATATTTGGGATCCTCAATGATGTATCGCGATATTTCTGAACGGGCAGCAATATCAGTCTATTTTATTATTTTCAAAGCATAGTTGAATAACTGGTTTTTTGCCCAAAGTACAGCTTTTTTTAAAAAATAGGTTACTAATTAGTCATATAGCAAACATTGTCTGGCAATTGCCTGCACTTAGCATTATTATGTTGGCGACGCTCTCGTGGTGAAATGGATATCACGTAGCCCTCCGGAGGCTGAGTTCTAGGTTCGATCCCTAGCGAGAGCGCCAATGCTTACTCCTACTTACAACCAGCCTTTGCGTTTAAAGTACACGCCAATACCGCCAGTTAGTACCACCAACATAATAACAAAAAAGGCAAATGCGCCACCCCATTCAGTGCCAGGAATACCGCCAATATTTACCCCTAACAAGCCTGTTAAAAATCCAAGTGGTAAGAATAACGCTGCAACGACGGACATCACGTACATTCTTTGGTTTAATTGTTCATTTTGATGGTTGGTGATCGCATTTTGGATCACTTGTGCACGCTCAATCGCTGCCTCTAATTCTTCGATATATCGACTTAAGGCATTGCTCGCCTCTTCAATCATGTGTCGATGATCTTCATCTAGCCAAGCAATCTTTGCCAATAGCAGTTCGCTAATAGCAAGCTTTTGTGGCTTAAGATAGCGTTTTAAACCAATGGTTTGCCTTCTTAATGTTGAAAGTTGCTGATAGTTTGGCAGCTGCTCACTGCTTTCCATCGCGTCTTCAAATTCATCAAGCTGTTCTTCTATTTGCCAGATGATGTCTTGCATTCGCACAGAAAGTCGCATCACCAATGTAGACAGTAACTCACCGATACTTTTTGCGCCTTGACCCTTTTTAAGCGATGCCAGCATATCTTGGGCGGACATAATATGGCGCTTACGACAGGTGATAAGTAGTTTATCGTTTGCAAAACAGCGAATAGAAACCATGTCTTCAGGGCTTTGCTTGGGGTTAAGGTTCACGCCACGTAAGAACACTAGCAAACCTTCATCGCCATTAGCCGTTCTCGGACGAGTTTCATCTGCGGTTAGCGCTTCTCTTTCCCAGTCATCCAAAAACGTTTGTTGCTTCAGCCATTCGGTCGTTTCGTCGAAGCTGTAGTCAAAATGGAGCCAAAGTGGCTCCTTGTGAATTACGGATTTTACTTCACTCAGATCGCAAAGTAGCCGACCGCCACCTTGACCGTCGAGCACAAACGCATGGAGTAATCCAGTCATAGCTAATTCCTATTAAAAAGTTCGTCCCAAGACTGACATAGATAATTTAATTTTCAAATTCATTTAGGACCTGTTGATCTTTGCTGTTTGATTTTTGTTCTCCTGAGTGTGTTTTGATCGCGACGCTCGACTTGCCGCCTAGTAATCTAGGCAAAAGTTGAGCAACAATGAACAAAGCGCACTCAGGTGAACCCAAAGGGCAGCGCTTGATTGGCATTTCTACTGTGTTATCGCCTGATTTACATAGAATAACTATGCTACGCAGGCTCTGCCTAGTATAAATGGCAATCAAACTGCTGCAAAAACAAACTTGAAAGGTCAACAGGTCCTAAAATCTTGGCGATGAAATAAATTGTTTGAATACTCTATTTTACTTTAGCTCAGTATAGGGCTTTACCTTGAAAAATGTGTAAGTGGTGTTACTGTAAGTTAAGGTGCTTGGCTTAACAGAGCGTTTTTATCTTTAGGATAAATTTATTTTGTTTTTCAAGTGACTTGAATCAGCGTATAAGTCCGAACTCATTTTGTACGAGAGCATAATATGATCACAGTTGGTTGGAGAGAGTGGCTTTCCTTACCTGATTTAGGTATCGAAAAAATCAAAGCGAAAGTAGATACTGGAGCAAGAACATCATGTCTGCATGCCTTTAAGGTTGAGCCTTTCAAAACAGAACAAGATGAACTTTGGGTAAGGTTTTGGATCCATCCCAAACAAGACAATACCGACTATGAAGTCTGTAGTGAAGCAAAAGTAGTAGATGAGCGCGTTGTTACCGATTCAGGCGGTCATAAAGAACTACGTTATGTAATAGAAACAAATTTAACTATCGGCAATCAGGCTTGGCCAATTGAAATCACGCTAAGCAATAGAGAAACCATGAAATTTAGAATGTTACTGGGCCGCACGGCGATGCGAGGCCGCATCCTTGTTGATCCAGAACAGTCATACTTAAGTAATAAAACGGATAAATCATGAAAATTGGCATTCTTTCAAGGAATCAATCTTTGTATTCAACACGTCGTTTAATTGAAGCGGCAGAGCAGCGTGGGCATGAAGTTGAGGTTATTGACGCGCTACGTTGTTATATGAATATCAATAGTAGTGAGCCTGAAATTCACTTTAAGGGTCAGCAGTTGAGCGGCTTTGATGCGATTGTTCCGCGAATTGGTGCCTCTGTGACGTTTTATGGTTGTGCGGTACTCAGACAGTTTGAAATGATGGGGGTTTACCCATTGAATGAGTCTGTTGCAATCACTCGCTCAAGAGATAAGTTACGTTCATTACAGTTACTGTCAAGAAAAGGCGTAGGCATGCCAATCACAGGCTTTGCCAGTAAGCCTGATGACGTTAAAGACTTACTGGAAATGGTTGGCGGCACACCGGTTGTGATCAAGCTACTAGAAGGCACACAAGGTATTGGTGTGGTGTTAGCTGAGACACGAAAAGCGGCGGAAAGCGTTATCGAAGCATTTATGGGCTTAAAAGCCAACATCATGGTGCAAGAGTATATTAAAGAAGCTGGTGGTGCGGACATTCGCTGTTTCGTTATCGGCGACCGTGTCATTGCCGCGATGAAGCGTCAAGCGCAAGAGGGCGAATTCCGTTCAAATCTGCATCGAGGTGGTTCTGCGACATTGGTAAAAATCACTCCGGAAGAGCGCCGCACTGCAATTGCTGCAGCAAAAGCCATGGGCCTAAATGTTGCCGGTGTAGATTTATTGCGTTCAGAGCGTGGTCCTTTGGTGATGGAAGTGAACTCATCTCCGGGCCTTGAGGGCATTGAAAAGGCAACAGGTAAAGACATTGCTAGCTTGATCATCTCCTTTATCGAGAAGAATGCAGCGGCGAAAAGGACTGCTACACGTGGCAAAGGTTAAAATCAACCAACCCTTTACGTTATTAGATACACGAGTGGGTGTTGCTGAAAGGCAGACTGTCCAGTTGGAAGTGGCCAAGCTCTACACCCACACACCAATGACTATTCCGATTGAAGTCGTTAATGGCGCAGAGGCCGGACCGGTACTTTTGGTCTGTGCCGCAATTCATGGTGATGAATTAAATGGCGTCGAGGTCGTGCGCCAGCTATTAAGTAAAGTCGATGCGGCAACGCTACGTGGCACCTTGATAGCGGTGCCTATCGTAAATATCTTTGGCTTTATTCATAAGTCTCGCTATTTACCTGATAGACGAGACCTAAACCGCTGTTTTCCAGGTTCTGAGCAAGGCTCGTTAGGGGCTCGAATGGCATCTATGTTTTTCGATTTGGTGGTAAAAAAATGCACCCATATTATCGATTTACATACCGGCGCGATTCATCGCTCTAATTTACCGCAGATCCGTGGTGACTTGTCCTGCGAAATGACCAAAGAAATGGCGATGGCGTTTGGTACGCCGGTTGCGATAGATGCGCGACTGCGTAACGGCTCGTTGCGAAGTGAAGCGGCGGGATTGGACATTCCTGTTATCACCTATGAGGCGGGAGAAGCGTTGCGGTTTGACTCATTGGCCATTGCTGCTGGATTGCAAGGGGTTGAAAATGTCATGCGTAAACTCAGAATGTTGCGTGGACGTCGCAGGAAGCAACGTCATGACGCAGTTATCGCGGCTGCAACAAGTTGGGTGCGTGCAGACGTTGATGGTATTGTTCGAGCACAAGTTAACTTGGGGGAACGCGTATCAAAAGGTCAAATCTTGGCTTATATAGACAGTCCATTAGGTCAAAGCGAAGAAGCGATTATCGCGCCTCGTAGTGGGATAGTGATTGGCCAACAAATGCTACCTTTGGTGAATGAAGGAGACGCAGTTTTTCATTTGGCTTACTTTGCACATGCAAATAGCATTGTTGAACAACAGCTAGAAACTTTTATTGACGATATAGGCCCTATTTCTTAGGGCCTAATGTTCTTCTTGGTGTTGGAACCTGTTTAGGTTTAGCTGGTTCCTGACTAAGCACCATAACGGGTCGAGTAACAAACAAGTTGTTAGGATATACGACCTTATGGCCGTCAACATGGCGCAGTACTACACTCATCAGTCCCATCTCTACAATGCAGCCTTCAACAAAGTTTGCACCGTCGACAATTCTTACCCAATTCCCAACGCGATAATCGTTTTGAATAAACATAAGTAAAAACGAAGTCAGATTGGAAAGTAATGACCAACCGGCAAACATGGCAACACCAAGCATCGCAAATAACGATGAACCAAGCACCAGTAAACCACGAAGTTCTATGCCCCAGAATACGAGCATAAAACAGACGAATACAAAGGCAACGAGTACACGAACGAGTAAGTCGGCACGTTGTTTACGATGAGAGTCTATTTTTCCGCGTGTTACTTTTTCTAAGAGTTTGCAACATGCTTTCATCAATAGTGGGAAGGATAATAGCGCCACCAAAGTTACAATTAGCTTGTATTGACTGAGTGCGAAATCTAACAAATGCAAAGTCGTATCCTAAGAAATTTTTTCTGCTTTATATCATGTTTATTGTTGTGCGACACCGTTAAAAGCGATTTTTTACCGTTAATAGCCACTGTACGCTATCGACGTTATCCGGGCCATTAATTGGCGCGGCCAAATCTATATGAACCATGATATCTGAATTGGCTCGGCTAGGTGCTAAACGTAAACCAATGCCGACATTTTTTAGGACAGATTCATCAGCTTCAATCGGTAGGTGAGAGTGGTATGCGCGACCCACGTCAAAAAAGGCCGCACCGCCAATTTTGAATAAGCGCAGTAAGTCATATTCCCAGTAATAGCGCTTTTCGATATTGAGTAGCATACTGCGACTACCTTGTTGATATTTTATTGGGTATCCGCGAAGCCCGGTTTCCCCCCCTAACGTAATTTGATTATCAAAGGTTAGGTTATTTCCATAGGTATAGCTTGCATTGATAAACCAAGACTCATACAAGCTGGTATTTAAATAGTATTGAAAGGTCGTTTTCGCTATTAGGTTTTCGGTTTTATCTGTGTCTTTGTTCCAGTTGCCACTAACATCAAAATAAAAACGCCATAAACTGTGATCTGAGGTGTAGTGCGCTGTATTGGCAGAAAATGAATAGACAAGACGCTCAGTATCGTCACTCCAAGATTCGGCTGAATAGCCAAATAGAGCATTAATATTCCAACCTAAATTAAGATCCTCTGTACGATAAATCGAGTCGAAATTGCGTACCTTTACATAGGAATCTTCAAACCACTGAGCTTGAACATAAGGGTAGGTGAGCGTTCTATCTTGTGCAATGGGTAAAGTGGTATCAGCTATCTCACGGAAGGTATGTTGCTCATGTCTAACGCCTGCGATGAGACGACGAGTCCAACTGCCCGATAGCGCTTTTGAGTGTCCGAAGTAGACTTGCGTGACATCCGTGGATTGACTGAACTCTGAGATTGTTTCACCTTCAGAATATATGGGTTCTTCGCGTTTGTCTGAATAACTTGTAAAACCATAACTATATGGAGTATCGGTTGCAAAAAATGGATAGCTCACATCAATATAGTGGCGTTCACCATCGTCATTATCTGAATATTCTACGCGACCACGATATCTTGAGTTTAAAATATTAGGGTCATCATAGACAAACTGATAACCAGAGCGGTCGACCTCTTGTATGTGGGTAAAAGAAAGGCGCTTTCCCCAGCCAAATAAATTACTTTCTCTAAACCCAATTCGAGAAGTATTTTCCCCACCACTACGACTAAAACTTAAATCGGGCAATAGTGTCCAAAGATCCCGCGTTACAACCGTAACTAAAATATCACCATCACAGTTTTCCACGGCATAGATACGAGCATCATATAGGTATGATTGATTGCGAAGGAGTCGCTCGGATTCACTGAGTTTTCTTGGGTTGTAAGCATCCCCTTCCTGAAATAGGAGCACGCTTTTTAATACTTCGGGCTTGGTTTGAATATGATAACGGTTGGCAAATCGGAATAGGGCATTGTCTTCTTCAGGTTTATCGGTATCGAAAACATTAAGTTGTTTTAGAGTGATAGCGACGACCTTTTTACCTTCTGCAGGCTCAGGATAGGCTTGTTTGCTGTCTAGCTGGCGTGAAAGATTTTGGTCGCTTTGTGCTTCAACTCGGTTATTACCACAGCTATTAGCAAAATCAACAGCAGGCACTTTTTCAGCTTGCGCAGCTGCATTTAGGCTACACATTAGCACAATACTATTACACGAAATCCTCTTTACATTCATCACAGAGCCTTTAAGTCTAATATTCCTTTAGTATGGATTATATTGTTGCAGCTTGCTTTAGTTCTGCAACAAAAGTAATAATATTTATAGACTTAAAGAGCTTTATGTGGACTTAACGAGAAAGTTGTTGGCGTAGGAAAGGTAGGAGCTCTAAGGCATCAACGCCATCAGGAGCTATCCACACACTTTCACTGTAATGTTCAAAATTTAAATTAAAATTACAGCTTTTATATGAAAAACGCCACTGATGTCTATCCGCGCCAGCAGAGAATTCAATTAATTGAATCTCATCTTGATGTAAGAATATTTGCCCCCAAAGTTCAAATTCATCGTCTTGAGGTGTAATTTCACAGCTGACGATAATCACCTCGTGTGAATTATCCAAAGTGAGTGTAGTCATTATTCTCTTTCCAAATAATTGCGAATGAGCTGCATGAAAGGGGCACCGTACTTGCTGAGCTTAGTAAAACCGACACCAGATACTTGCAAAAACTCACTATCAGTTGTTGGCGTTCTTTGTGCCATTTCAGCCAACGTTCGGTCGTTAAATACAACATACGGCGGTACATCATCTTCATCTGCGAGCTGCTTTCTGAGTGCACGAAGCTTAGCAAATAGTTTCTTATCGTAATTAAACTGAGCCAGTTTATCTTGATAGACATGCTTAGCTACAAGTCTTGGTTCTGCGAGTTGTAGCACATATTCGCCACGAAGTACGGCGCGGGCGGCTTCTGTTAATCTAAGCGTTGCGCCTTGAGTAATATCTTGACTCAATAAACCATGATGGATCAATTGACGTAAGATACTCAGCCAAAATTCATTGCTGTGCTCTTTCCCGATCCCATAGGTTGAGAGGGTATGGTGATTTTGTTCTCTGATCCTTGCGGTATTTGCCCCACGCAAAATATCCACAATGTAACCAATGCCAAAGCGTTGTTCTGCGCGGTATACGCACGATAACGCTTGTTGGGCAACTAATGTGCCATCAAATTGTTTCGGTGGATTAAGGCAAATATCACAGTTACCGCATGCTTCACGTTGATATTCGCTGAAGTAATTGAGCAAAATTTGACGACGACAGGTTTGCGCTTCAGCAAAACTCGACATCGCCTGAAAGCGCTGCTCTTCGACCTTACGACGTTGCTCGTCTGGAATATCTTCAAAAAAGCGTCTAACGCGGGGAATATCTGCAGGATCAAAGTACATAACGGCTTCAGCTGCTAAGCTATCTCGCCCTGCACGGCCGGTTTCTTGATAATACGCTTCTACACTTTTAGGAATATCATAGTGAACCACAAATCGCACGTTGGGTTTATTGATCCCCATCCCAAAAGCAACGGTTGCAACTACGATTTGAATGTCATCTCGGGCGAAGCGGTTTTGTACAAACTGGCGCTGATCATTATCTAGACCTGCGTGATAACCAGCTGCATTGAACCCGGCATCAATCAGCTTCTCGGCAATATCATCAACACGTTTACGGCTACCACAATAGATTATGCCACTTTGCCCCTTTTGCTCTTTTAAATAGCGGATCAATTGCGACAGGGGTTTGAACTTTTCTTCGATGGTGTAACGAATATTGGGTCTGTCAAAGCTACCGGTATAGATAAATGGTGCTTGCATACCTAATTGCTGGACAATATCTTTTCGTGTCGCTAAATCAGCCGTTGCGGTTAATGCCATCATCGGAACAGACGGAAAATGTTGACGCAATTCTTTTAAACGAAAATAGTGCGGTCTAAAGTCATGTCCCCAGTGGGATACACAGTGAGCTTCATCAATGGCAAATAAACTGATGTTACAGTTGGATATGCGTTCAATAAAGTCTCGTTGTAAGGCCTTTTCTGGTGCAACGTAAAGCAGCTTTAAACGACCTTGGAAAAGCGCGTCATAGATATCTCTTTGCTGCTCCCAAGCGACGCTGTTGTTGATATATTCAGCGGCTATGCCTTGTGCTTTTAACTGCGCGACCTGATCTTGCATTAATGAGATAAGTGGCGATATAACAATTGTCACGCCTGCAAATAATGCTGCTGGGACTTGGTAACAGAGTGATTTACCGCCGCCGGTAGGCAGTAGTACAAGCGTATCCTGACCAGCTAAGCTAGACTGAATAATATCAAGCTGACCATCTCTAAACGTACTGTAGCCAAAGACATCTTTCAGTACTGAATGAGGGTCGTTAATTGGGGTGCTTACGAGGGTATCCATCGGCGTCATTTTAGAGCTTTTTTTGAACCTTGTCTTTGCTTTTTATCTAATCTTAAGAGACTTGAATAAGTTTTGAGCACTTGTAGGCTTTAAACTTTGTGATTGTGAATTCATCGAACTTTCATCGCCGTGATTAGTAAAAATGAGTATAATGATTGACCTCTTAGTTGATCCCTCCAAAGGTTAAACGCCCGTGATTGAAGAACAAAAGAAAGGCCACTTACTCGCTGTACTCGCCTTTTTTATGTGGGGACTTGCACCCATCTATTTTAAGCAACTCGTCCATGTCGACGCGATTGAGATACTCATTCATCGCGTTGTGTGGTCTGTATTTTTTATTGCACTAATTGTACTGGCAAAACAGCAATGGCCCAAAATTAAGGCCATACTGGCTAATCCTAAGTTGCTGGCGATGTTGACCCTCACTGCGTTGCTGTTGGGTTTTAACTGGGGTTTATTTATTTGGTCAGTGAATAACGGCTTTATGTTAGACGCGAGTTTGGGTTATTACATCAACCCATTACTTAACGTGCTATTGGGAATGCTGTTCTTATCGGAAAGGTTGAGAACGGCGCAAAAGTTTGCTGTGCTATTAGCGATAGTGGGTGTGGTATTACAGTTAATTAGTTTTGGCTCATTCCCTGTCATTGCGTTTTCACTGGCGGGATCGTTTGCGATATATGGATTGTTACGTAAGACTTTAGCGGTTGAATCGCTTCCGGGATTGCTGGTGGAAGCCCTTATTCTCACCCCAATTGCACTGGCTTATTGGTGGTGGGTTGAGCCGAGTGCCACAAGCAACCTTTGGAATAATGATTGGTACACCAACACGCTTTTGATAAGTGCGGGTGTGGTGACAACTTTGCCTTTGTTATGCTTTACCGCAGCAGCAAAACGGATACCCTACACGACACTTGGCTTTTTTCAATATATCGGGCCGAGCTTAATGTTCATATTGGCGGTACTCTTTTATGGGGAAGCCTTTGATGCAGAACGAGCAATAACGTTTGCCTTTATTTGGGGAGCGCTGGTGATGTTTAGCTTTGATTCTTATCGAGATAAAAGAAAGCGCTTAGTGAACTAAGCGGTTTCTTCCCGAAGCTTTCGCCTGATATAAACGCTCATCGGCTCGTTTTATCAGGCTTTCTATGTCCGTAGTCACCTGAGCGGCAAGTCCCATTGAAACGGTAAATGAGATCTGCTGTTCAGTCAGTTCGTTACTACTTTGCTCTAAATATTCCCTAAAGCACTCCAGTCTTTCTTTGCAATGATCAGCCACCGTATCTTTAAAATATATCGCAAACTCTTCGCCGCCTAATCGAGCGACTAAATCATTGGGAAAGTATTGAGCAAACGCTTGGCCAATTGACTCAAGCACTGCATCGCCGCCTTCATGGCCATATTTGTCATTTACTTGCTTAAAATGATCTATATCTATCATAGCGATCAGCCCGTAGAGCTCCTTTTTATGTCTTGCTTTTAGGCTTTTCTTTACGGTATCGAAAAAGTAGCGTCGATTTGGCAAGCTGGTTAGATAGTCTGTATTTGCTTGTCGGCGTATCGTTTGAATATGTTCTAGCATATCGACGTTCTGGCTAAGACGGCAGTAAAACTCTTCAGCGTTAAAGGGTTTTCTGAGGTAGTCATTAGCACCATTTTTCAAAAATCGTGTAGATAAATTTTCGGTTTCAACTCCAGATATACCAATTATCGCTTTATCATCATCAGTGTAGAGTCGCCTAATTTCGATACATAACTCTTCGCCTCGCATATTTGGCATTTCATTGTCGGTAATGATCACTGAAATATCTGGATTGTCTTTTAATACCGCGAGTGCCTCTATGCCATCACAGGCTTCTAGTACCTGATATTTATGGCGAGTGAGGAGTGCTGAGACATAGTGTCTCGACGAAATAGAGTCGTCCACAACCAGTACTCTGACATTTTCATTTCTTGGCAGGCGTTCTAATTGGCGACGTAAATAATGATAGGCTTGTTTATTTTCCTTGGTGATATAGTCGATGATGGGGTATTGCTCAACGATTGAGCGAGTCTGACTTTCAAGATTACCAGTCATCACTATGGTAGGTATATCAGCTTCAACCGTGCAAGGAATAGCTTCTCCAAGTGGCGCATCAGGTAACACAAAATCTACCACGGCACAAAAATAGTCGTGCTGTGATAATAATGCTTTGGCTTCAGCCAAAGACTCTGCAATATCTACATGATATCCCACAGTGGTTGCAATATGCTTTTGCACCTTCGCAATGGTGGGGGTGTCTTCAATGATTAAGATTTTCCGTAACACAACCTTCGCCAATCATTTCCTGTTTTACTAATTCTTAACCTAACTGCGCTTAATTGCAATGCTTGTGCTAATAAACAGATAACGACTAAGAACAAAATACGAGAAAGATAGGGGGTGATGAGGTAATCGAGATTGAAATGGGATTGATAATAGAAGTGCTTAGACACCAACGACAGAAATAAGGTTACTCTGTTGGCGTCTAAGCTTGATAGGATTTAGACGATTTCGCTTATAGCTCGTCGTCAATATCTACCGGGATCACCACGCTACCATCGTTTTGAACTTTAGAGCGTCCAAATAGCGTGTGAAACTTTGTCTTACACGTAGTATGCTTCAAATATTTGGTCCAGGCTTTTTCTACAGCGTTAGTTGGAGGAATTAACCCTTCCATTACCTGAACAAACTGGGATTGGAAACTGTTTTGAGGTTCTTCTGCTTTGCTGTATAAGCTTCTTAATGTGGCACCACAGCGTTCAAGAATTTCGGCTTCTTGTAGCGTGAAGTGACCACTGCGTCCGAATCCTCTAGGGAAGTTGGCGTCATCATAAAAGGCTCTGGGGCTTGCAAATGCATTTTTCAAAGTCGCTAAATTATGATCCATAACTGAGTCCTCTAAGATTATCTGGCTGGAGTATGGACCAAGTTTTATAATTTTTTAAACGAGTAATTTTTATCGTCAGGAAGAAAAATGGACATAGATCTATTAAAAACTTTTGTCGAAGTTGTCAAAACCCGTCACTTCGGTCGAGCGGCAGAAAATTTATACATCACTCAGTCAGCTGTAAGTTTTAGGATCCGTCAGCTTGAGCAAAGTTTAGGAGTGAATCTTTTTATTCGCCAGCGTAACAATATTCAGTTAACTGCGCCAGGTGAAAGGTTGTTACCACACGCCAAAATGATCTTAACTGGGATGCAGCGCGCCAAAGTCGATGTTGCGCTTGCAAACAATATGCACAAGCAATTGTCATTGAGCGGCACGGCTAATATTTGGGACGCATTTTTACAATTCGGGATTAACCATATTGTATCTGCTATGCCCGGAGTATCGCTTGTTGCTGAAGTGAAAGCACAGCAAGAAAGCACGCGACTATTATTAGAGCGAACACTGGACCTTGCTGTACTATTCGATCCGCCAAAAGTGGATGAACTGGTTGTTAAGCCGATCAGCGATCTTGCTATTATTCCTGTAAGCACTTTTGATAACGCAACAAAGGAAGACTTTTTTGACAACCAGTATGTTTATGTTGATTGGGGAACTGCTTTTTCTCTATGGCATGCAAAACAGTTCACTGGCGCAACCCCTCCTTATTTTAGAACCAGCACCGGCAGAATAGCACTCGATCTTATTCTTCAGTGTGGTGGCTCTGCATTTGTGCCAGAAGCGTTAGCGTTAGAGTCCATTGAGGCTGGAAGGTTGACTCAAGTTGATGAAGTAGAAAGTAACTCAAGAGAGATATTTGTGGCATATCACAAAGACAACGACCAACTAGAGCAAATAGAAACCATCGTAAATTTACTGGGGGCGGTGAAGTAATTCTTATAATGAATCTTTTGTGACGCATTTCTTAAAGTTGGGTGTCATTTTATTTTCAGAAATATTTTATGTGTAATATTTTTGTCATTTACCAGTGTCAAACTGCGCGTGTTTTGAAAATACGTGTTGCGATATTGAGGAAATACACATGAAACTAACTAAGACTGCTTTAGCGCTATCATTACTAAGTGCATTCACTTTTCAAGCAAACGCTGAAGTAGATGTTTATGGTAAAGCGAATGTATCGGTACAATCTTCTGACGATGGTGCAGGTTCAGTTACTGAAATTAAAAGTAACGCCTCTCGCTTTGGTTTCAAAGGTTCTGAGAAATTAGACTCTGGTTTAGAAGTTATTTATAAGCTTGAGTTCCAAGTAGATGTCTCTGACGCTGATTCAAAAGGTGATAAAGACAATATTACTGCACGTAATCAGTACGTGGGTTTAAAAGGTAACTTCGGTGAAGTGGTTATCGGCCGTAATGACACAGCATTAAAACAGTCTCAAGGTAAGTTAGACCAGTTCAACGACCTTGAGGGTGACATTAAGGTACTCTTTAAAGGCGAAAACCGCTTAGGTGATTCAATTTCCTACAAGTCGCCAAGCTTTAATGGCTTTAGAGTACTAGGAAGCTTTATTGCTGAAGACAGCGAAGAAGGTGAAAACGGTTTCTCTACTGCGCTAACATACGGCGATGCTGGATTGAAAGAGTCAGCTGTCTATGCAGCGATTGCGGCAGATAGCGAAGTAAATGGCTATGATACGGTTCGTTTCACTGTTCAAGGTAAGGTAGCTGACTTCAAACTTGGTGCAATGTACCAGACACAAGAAAAGGTGGATGGAAGTGCAGAGGCCGATGGGTACTTGCTGAATGCAGCGTACAAATTGGGCAATGCGACATTGAAAGCGCAGTATCAAGTTATTGACTTCGATGCCGGTGACAAAGTAGATGGTGTTTCTGTCGGTGTTGATTACAAGCTTGCTAAAAACGCGAAGGTTTATGGTTTCTACTCAACATTTGATGCAGACAACCAAGTAGAAAAGGATTATCTAGGCTTAGGTATCGAGTATAAGTTTTAATTTATAGACTTTATCCGAGCTTAAATATAGTAAAACACCCGCCTAATGCGGGTGTTTTTGTTTGTTCTATATTCGGATTGTTTTCTTTTTGCTCGAACAAACGTTTTTTCGCAATTTTCTTTAAAAAAAGGGTTGCACTAAAATCGGATCGCCCTATAATGCGACCCCACTGACACGGGGCGCTACGCTGAAAAGCAAAGCAGCAACGAGTTAGCGTCAAGTAAAACTTAAGTTAGAAACTTCTTCTCAAGAAATTCAAAATTAAGTGTTGACAAAAAATCGGGAATGCTTAGAATGCACATCCCTCGAAACAACGAAATGTTTCGAAACGTTCTTTAAAAATATGAAGCA
>NZ_CP047238.1:1130000-3395000 GCF_018141345.1 Pseudoalteromonas sp. A22 | reverse complement strand
CGGTGGATGCCTTGGCAGTTGGAGGCGATGAAGGACGTACTAACTTGCGATAAGCCTAGTCAAGCCAGTAAGAGGCGCTTGAGACTAGGATTTCCGAATGGGGAAACCCACCTGCTTGCAGGTATCGTTAACTGAATACATAGGTTAACGAGGCGAACGCGGAGAACTGAAACATCTAAGTACCCGTAGGAAAAGAAATCAACCGAGATTCCGAAAGTAGCGGCGAGCGAAATCGGACCAGCCCTTAAGCTTTAGTGTAGTTAGTGGAACATGTTGGAAAGCATGACGAAACAGGGTGATAGTCCCGTACACAAAAACTTATCTAAAGTGAAATCGAGTAGGTCGGAGCACGTGAAACTTTGACTGAATATGGGGGGACCATCCTCCAAGGCTAAATACTCCCAACTGACCGATAGTGAACCAGTACCGTGAGGGAAAGGCGAAAAGAACCCCTGTGAGGGGAGTGAAATAGAACCTGAAACCGTGTACGTACAAGCAGTAGGAGCCTACTTGTTGGGTGACTGCGTACCTTTTGTATAATGGGTCAGCGACTTATATTCTGTAGCGAGGTTAACCATTTAGGGGAGCCGTAGCGAAAGCGAGTCTTAACTGGGCGCTTAAGTTGCAGGGTATAGACCCGAAACCCGGTGATCTAGCCATGGGCAGGTTGAAGGTTGAGTAACATCAACTGGAGGACCGAACCCACTAACGTTGAAAAGTTAGGGGATGACCTGTGGCTAGGAGTGAAAGGCTAATCAAACCGGGAGATAGCTGGTTCTCCCCGAAATCTATTTAGGTAGAGCCTCGGACGAATACTTACGGGGGTAGAGCACTGTTAAGGCTAGGGGGTCATCCCGACTTACCAACCCTTTGCAAACTCCGAATACCGTAAAGTAATATCCGGGAGACACACGGCGGGTGCTAACGTCCGTCGTGGAGAGGGAAACAACCCAGACCGTCAGCTAAGGTCCCAAAGTGTATGTTAAGTGGGAAACGATGTGGGAAGGCTAAAACAGCTAGGAGGTTGGCTTAGAAGCAGCCACCCTTTAAAGAAAGCGTAATAGCTCACTAGTCGAGTCGGCCTGCGCGGAAGATGTAACGGGGCTAAACATACCACCGAAGCTACGGCTGCAGACTTTGTCTGCGGGGTAGGGGAGCGTTCTGTAAGTGGCTGAAGGTGTGCCGGGAGGCATGCTGGACATATCAGAAGTGCGAATGCTGACATGAGTAACGACAAGAGGAGTGAAAAACTCCTCCGCCGGAAGACCAAGGGTTCCTATCCCATGTTAATCAGGGTAGGGTGAGTCGACCCCTAAGGCGAGGCTGAAGAGCGTAGTCGATGGGAAACGGGTTAATATTCCCGTACTCGGTATGAATGCGATGGGGGGACGGAGCAGGCTAGGCAAGCATGGCGTTGGTTGTCCATGTGAAAGGCTGTAGGCTGGTGACTTAGGAAAATCCGGGTTGCCAAGGCTGAGAGTCGAGACGAGCCACCAAGGTGGTGAAGTTGTTGATGCCCTACTTCCAGGAAAAGCCTCTAAGCTTCAGTTCATACTGAATCGTACCCTAAACCGACACAGGTGGTCAGGTAGAGAATACTAAGGCGCTTGAGAGAACTCGGGTGAAGGAACTAGGCAAAATTGTACCGTAACTTCGGGAGAAGGTACGCTCTTGTTTGTGAAAGACTTGCTCTGTAAGCAAACGAGAGCCGCAGTGACCAGGTGGCTGGGACTGTTTATTAAAAACACAGCACTGTGCAAAATCGTAAGATGACGTATACGGTGTGACACCTGCCCGGTGCCGGAAGGTTAATTGATGGGGTTAGCTTAGGCGAAGCTCTTGATCGAAGCCCCGGTAAACGGCGGCCGTAACTATAACGGTCCTAAGGTAGCGAAATTCCTTGTCGGGTAAGTTCCGACCTGCACGAATGGTGTAACCATGGCCACGCTGTCTCCACCCGAGACTCAGTGAAATTGAAATCGCAGTGAAGATGCTGTGTACCCGCGGCTAGACGGAAAGACCCCGTGAACCTTTACTACAGCTTGGCACTGAACATTGACCCTACATGTGTAGGATAGGTGGGAGGCTTTGAAGCAGAGACGCTAGTTTCTGTGGAGCCGACCTTGAAATACCACCCTTGTAGTGTTGATGTTCTAACTTAGGCCCCTGAATCGGGGTTGAGGACAGTGCCTGGTGGGTAGTTTGACTGGGGCGGTCTCCTCCCAAAGAGTAACGGAGGAGCACGAAGGTTTGCTAAGTACGGTCGGACATCGTACGGTTAGTGTAATGGTAGAAGCAAGCTTAACTGCGAGACAGACACGTCGAGCAGGTACGAAAGTAGGTCATAGTGATCCGGTGGTTCTGAATGGAAGGGCCATCGCTCAACGGATAAAAGGTACTCCGGGGATAACAGGCTGATACCGCCCAAGAGTTCATATCGACGGCGGTGTTTGGCACCTCGATGTCGGCTCATCACATCCTGGGGCTGAAGTCGGTCCCAAGGGTATGGCTGTTCGCCATTTAAAGTGGTACGCGAGCTGGGTTTAGAACGTCGTGAGACAGTTCGGTCCCTATCTGCCGTGGGCGTTTGAGAATTGAGAGGGGCTGCTCCTAGTACGAGAGGACCGGAGTGGACGAACCGCTGGTGTTCGGGTTGTGATGCCAATTGCATTGCCCGGTAGCTACGTTCGGAACTGATAACCGCTGAAAGCATCTAAGCGGGAAGCAGGCCTCGAGATGAGTTCTCACTTTGACTTAGAGTCAACTGAAGGGCCGTTGAAGACTACAACGTTGATAGGCGAGATGTGGAAGTGCTGTGAGGCATTAAGCTAACTCGTACTAATTACCCGTGAGGCTTAACCATACAACGCCAAAGTGGTTTATAAGCGACAGAAGTTAATAGACTAAAGTAGACAAAGAATTTAATAGCTTTTTCCAGATTTAAGAATTAAACAAGGTGACCAACCTCAGCGGTATCGCGAAATCGGTTCACCTTGCGCAAATGGAATGCTCGTTCGAGGCACGATGTAATTAGACATTTGCACCCAGATTTCCTGGTGACTATAGCGTTTTGGACCCACCTGACCCCATGCCGAACTCAGAAGTGAAACAAAACAGCGTCGATGATAGTGTGGATTACCCATGTGAAAGTAGAACATCGCCAGGGCCAAATAAGAGAAACCCGTTGCAGCAATGCGACGGGTTTTTTGCGTTTGAAGTAAAGTACTTCAATGTAGCATCTCCCCTTCGCGCGTCCTTGCGCTCACTTCCTCGAACTGCGAAGCGGTGCTTCGGTTTCTCGTCACCCAAACTCAGAAGTGAAACAAAACAGCCGAAGGGTCGGCCCCGGTCAATGATAGTGTGGATTACCCATGTGACTCTCTATTTAAAAAATGAGAACATCCTACTTCGTAGCGAGCCAGGGCCAAATAAGAGAAACCCGTTACAGTAATGCAGCGGGTTTTTTGCTGTTTTAGGTATAGAGATTTGAGATTTAAAAACCTCGCGAGGTAAACTCGCTCCTACCACAGTATCAGCACAGTGCAACATGGGGGGAGGTGGTTTATCCGCCGATAGGTTGCAATGAAGTTCCGGCAAAAACCATGTACATAAAAACCCGTTACAGCAATGCTGCGGGTTTTTTGCTGTTTGGGGTATAGAGATTTGAGATATAAAACCTCACAAGCCAATCAACACATCGCGAGGGAACTCGCTCCTACCACCGAATACACAGCATTGTGGGAGTGCACGCATCCATGCGTTTATTTCCTGAGTTGCTAAACTGCGTTTTTGGACTTGATTATGAAAAGACGACGGTTTTATTGCCGTTAATGAAAAGCTTATGCTCGCAGGCTAATTGTAACGCGTTACAAAATACTGTTTTTTCAATGTCTCTACCGATTTTTGCCATCTCTTCAGCATTTTGAGCATGGCTAACTTGCGTGACATTTTGGGCAATGATAGGTCCTTCATCTAATTCATCATTAACAAAGTGAGCGGTAGCGCCAATAATTTTCACGCCACGCTCAAATGCCTGATGGTAAGGTTTTGCACCGATAAAGGCAGGCAAGAATGAGTGGTGAATATTGATAATTTTCCCGTCAAAGCGTGAGACAAACTCCGGTGTTAAGATCCGCATATACTTTGCCAAGCCAACAATATCAGGATCATATTGTGCGATTAAATCGGCCATTGCACTGTCGTGTTCAGCTCTACTCAACCCTTCATGTGATACCAGATGAAAAGGAATACCAAAGCCTTTAACAAGGGGTTCCAACGTATCATAGTTTGCGATAACTGCTTGTACTTCAATATTGAATGCTTGTTCGTATTGTTTAAGCAACACGCCGCCTAAGCAGTGCGCTTCCTTCGTCGCAAGTAGCACCACTTTTGTTCGTTCTTGTCCGTATAGGCTTAATTTGGCGCCAGTTGGTAATGACTGACGAAGTTGTTCCAGAAAGTTATCACTGGGTGTGCCTGTTAGTTCTGTACGCATAAAGAAGCGCTGTCCTTCTTTATCTACAAATTCATTATTGCGCGTAATGTTTAGGTCGTGCTCATGACAAAGGCTAGTGATCTTCGCGATCAGTCCGATGTCATCTTTGCACTCTGTCGTTAGTACGTAGCTCATTTCCTCATTCCAATTCGTCTAAGCGAACTTTCAGAATACTGCGAATTGGCAGTGAGATAAATGCTTAACAACAAAAAACTTTGCGATTGCTATCGTATTCAACAGCTGTCTGTGCGCTCACCGCCCATGGTTGAGCAGAGCCTTGAGTTTTGCTGGCTTTACTGGCTTAGACAGGTAATGGATCTGCTCACTTTTAGCAGCGACTTTTACTTCTTCATCCCTCACGGCGGTAATTAAAATCGCAGGAACCGTATCTTGCCACATGGTGCGTAGCGATTTGATCAATGAGATCCCATCACAGTTATCGTTAAGTTGGTAATCCATCAAAATAACATCTGGTGCGGTATTATGTTTTGCGTAAGCAAGCGCGTCTTCTACTTTGTAAAACAGCTGATAGTAGCAATGCCATTTATCTAGCAGGCTCGCCATGGCTTCTAGGTTTTTCGGATCGTCATCAACCGCGATGACATTAAGTTGAGTTTTGCTTTGCGGTTTTTGGCTAATATCTTCTTTTACTTGGAGTAAATCCACATTGCCATAGGGTATGTCTATGGCAAAGCGGCTGCCTTGATTGACAACCGAGTTCACAGAAATTGTGATGGATAATAGATCGCATAGACGTTTTACAACACCAAGCCCAAGCCCAATACCTTTATTATCGCCTGCTTGAATACGATAAAAATCGTTAAAGATCTTATTCTGCTCATGGTTTGAAATACCAGGACCGGTATCCCACACTTCAAGCCTTAAACTATGTTTACGGCGTCGACAGGCGATGAGCACTTTGCCACTGTCGGTATATTTAACGGCATTGGAAACCAGGTTTTGAATGATCCGGCGCAGGTAAGTGGTGTCACTGTGCACAATGCTGTGGGAGCTTCTCACCTTAAGCTCGAGACCTTTTTCTTTTGAAATGATGGCATACTCATTTGCCAGTGGTAGTAAGATATCGTCAATGTTGAAATGCCTAGGGGTTGGTTTCATTGCACCTTGCTCTAGTTTTGCAATATCTAAAAGCGCACTCATCAGATGTACGGTGGAGTCTAGGCTATCGGTGAGTTTTTCAAAGTTACCCTGATCTTTACTTATTAGATTGTGGGTATCAATCGCCGCTAAGTATAGGCGTGCGGCATTGAGTGGCTGCAAAATATCATGACTGGCAAGCGCTAAGAAGCGGGTTTTACTCTCATTTGCTTGTTCTGCTTCTTTTTTAGCTGCCATTAACGCCTGCTCTGTTTCGTGACGATTGGCTATTTCCGCTTTAAGATCCATATTAATAGTGCGGATCTCTTGGGTTCTGGCTTCAATACGGTTCTCTAGATCCATATTGATTTCTTCCAGTGCGTTTTGCGTCGCAATATGCGTAGTGATATCTGAAAAACTCGTCACAAACCCGCCTTCAGGCAGCGGGTTCCCCGTCATCTCAAATACTTGGCCATTACGACGGTGGCGAATAAAGTGGTGAGGAGTGCCATTTTTCAGATGTTGAACTCGTTTATCGACGTGTTTATCAATTTCACCAGGACCGCATTCACCGCGCTCGGCGTTAAAGCGGATCACTTCCTCTATCGGTTGTCCGACTTCTAAGAAACCATCTGGGTAGGCGAACATCTCGTGATAACGCCTGTTCCATGCAACAAGTTTTAGATCTTTATCAACAACCGAAATCCCATGGCTTAGGTTTTCTAATGAGGTATAAAGTAGGTTTTGGTTGAACTGTAGTGCTTGTGTGGTTTCATCAAAAAAGTTAACCACCTCTTCAAATGCCATTTGGCGACCCGATGACACGGTACGGATCAGAGCTTGGGCAGATGAAGCACCGAGCACTCCCGTGAGTGCGCGCTCGCAGAATGAGATAAATTCAGGAGCTGGGTACGCGTCATTATCTTCTAAAATATTATTTTGAGCATAGTGCCCGAGCAGTTGCTGACTACGCTGAACGCCCAAGAAGGTTTGTAGTAGCACTTTAAAGTCATACACGGTAGCGCGAACTTGTTTATTCAAGCGTTTAGAGAGAGCAGCCTGATCTTTAGGGTTTACGAATGCCGCGGCCTGAATACGGTCGATTAGGCGCTCCTGTGCACCGATAGAAAAGCTAATATAGCAGCTAATGTTGGCGAGCAGTGCAAGTAAAGTTCCTCGGGTGATAAGGGTCTGGCGCATTTCATAATCAAGTAATCCACCTGCTTCCAGAATTGGGAACATAAGAAATAGCATCCAGCAGATAAAACCAGCGATGAGCCCCGCATATACGCCATACGCATGGCCTTTGCGCCAATAAAGTCCACCGACAATTGCAGGCAATAGCTGAGTCACCAATGAGAAGGCAACTAACCCCATATTTGCGAGTGCTTCACCATGACCAAACCATTGCTGGTACATATATGAAAGCAATAAGATTGCGGCGATAACAAAGCGTCGAACTAAGAGTATTTGACTCTTAAAACTGCTGTTAAGAATGTTCTTCTTAAATTTACGCTTGAACAACAAAGGCAATACTACATCGTTCGATAACATGGTGCTAAGTGTGAGAGTCGCAACGACTATCATGGCCGTTGCCGCTGATAAACCGCCGATAAAGACAAATGTAGCGAGGATCGGATGCTCCATCATGATAGGTAAAGCAAGTACGAAACTATCCGGTGCGGCACCATAGCCAATATCGGGGTGGATAGCGGCGGTAGCGATTGGGATGATCATGGCTGCTATCAATAACAAGTAAAGCGTAAATGCCCAGCGTGCGGTTTTTAAGTGTGAAGTGTTGTGGTTATCTACCACCACAACATGAAATTGTCGGGGCAAACAGACGATGGCAGCCGCTGCCATAAGCGTTTGTCCAACGAAGTTGAAGTTAAAGAAGTCAAAAGATTGCCAATGTTCGCTCAATGCTTCAAATGAGTCTGGAACTTGAGCTAAAGATTGCCATGCAAGCACGGCAACAATACCGAGAGCGAGTAACTTAACGATAGATTCAAAAGCAACGGCCAACATCAACCCTGAGCGATACTCAGTCACATCTACCTTTCTAGTGCCAAAGAAAATCGCAAATAATGCCATGATCAAGGTGCCAGCTAATGCGAGCGCAGTGCCAGATACTTGCTCATCCTGCTGTAATAACAAAAAGCTACTACTCAAGGCTTTGAGCTGGAGTGCAATATACGGAATGGTTGCCAATAGGGCTATCATCGTTACCATGACGGCCGTAGTTTGGCGTTTACCGTATCGTGCCGAAATGAAGTCGGCAATGGTGGTGATATTCTGCTTTTTACTGACCAATATGAGTTTGCGCAAAAAACCCTGACCGAACAAAAACAGTAAAATGGGCCCTAAAAGAATGGGGAAGTAATGCCAACTACTGGTGGCCGCAGTACCTACCGAGCCGTAATAAGTCCAGGAGGTACAATAAATCCCTAAGGAAAAGGCATAAACAAACGGATGATGACTAATTTTGAGTGCGCGGGGGGTGGTTTTATCTCCCCAGTTGGCGAGCCAAAAAAGTACACCAATATAAGCAGCGGCAACAAGGAGTAAAATGGCAGTCATAATGTTTGTTATAGTTTTTGGTATTAATATCGTCATACTTTAGCAAACAAATGGCACCCATAGTCTAGTTTACTCTATAATTTTATTTGAGATTTATATCTTATTTAAAATCAAAGTGTTATAGTTTTTCTTGGTGAGTAAAGACGTTCATTCACCATTCAAGTTAGACTAATGTCTTACTGTCGTATCCACTCATTGAAAATACATCTTCATCCAACCTGTTTTGACTTATCTTTTTGTTTATAAAGACTTTTTAATTTTAATGAATATCACGTATCTGCAGTTTACGTAAACGTTAATTTGCCGTTACGACTAAGGTCTCAATTTCAACTTACCAAGCCGTTGCTACTCTCATTAAGGTCTATTAACACAACTTGCTCCATGTTGGAGCGGGTGATAGGAGATTTAAAATGGCTTTTAAAAGTGAAGAACAAGCGAAAGCATATTGGTCAGAAAATCTCGCCTTGATGTTTAAGCTACTCGCTATCTGGTTTGTCGTTTCATTTGGATTCGGCATCCTGTTAGTTGATGTGCTCAACGAAGTTCGTTTTTTTGGATTTAAACTCGGATTTTGGTTTTCTCAGCAAGGCGCAATTTATACTTTTGTTGCGTTAATTTTTGTCTACGTTTCAAAAATGAATGCGTTAGATAAAAAATACGGCGTGGATGAGTGAGGAGCTAATCGATGGATGTTCAAATTTTAACTTTTATTATCGTCGGCCTTAGTTTTGCGCTCTATATCGGTATCGCTATCTGGGCGAGAGCTGGGTCCACGAATGAATTCTATGTTGCTGGCGGCGGTGTACCTCCTGTTGCAAACGGTATGGCAACTGCTGCAGATTGGATGAGTGCAGCGTCCTTTATTTCAATGGCGGGGATTATTTCCTTCGCTGGTTACGACGGCGGTGTTTACCTCATGGGGTGGACCGGCGGTTATGTATTACTTGCCCTGTGCTTAGCACCTTATTTGCGTAAATTTGGTAAGTTCACGGTACCGGATTTTATCGGTGATCGTTACTATTCTCAGGTTGCACGTGTGGTTGCGATCCTGTGTGCTATCTTCATCTGTTTTACCTATATTGCCGGTCAAATGCGTGGTGTTGGTGTGGTGTTCTCTCGTTTCCTTGAAGTGGATATTGAAACGGGTGTTTACATCGGTATGGTGATTGTATTCTTCTACGCGGTACTTGGCGGTATGAAGGGGATCACTTATACACAGGTCGCTCAGTATTGTGTACTTGTCTTTGCTTATTTAGTTCCCGCTATTTTCATCTCACTGATGATGACAGGCCATTTACTACCACAAACCGGCTTTGGTGCAACGTTGGCTGATGGCTCGGGCACCTATCTACTCGACAAGCTAGATGGACTCAGTACCGAGCTCGGTTTTGCGCAGTACACTGAAGGTTCTAAGAGTATGGTTGACGTATTCGCTATTACCGCTGCACTTATGGTTGGTACTGCTGGTCTGCCACATGTAATCGTTCGCTTCTTTACCGTTCCTAGAGTAAAAGACACTCGTATTTCAGCTGCTTGGACCTTAGTGTTTATCGCTATCGTATATACAACTGCACCCGCTGTTGCGTCGTTCGCTCGTGTAAACATGATCGACACTATCAACGGTAAAGATGGTAGTGGCACGGTATATGAAGAAGCACCACAGTGGGTGAAAAACTGGGAAAGAACGGGCCTTATTGTATTCAATGATAAGAATGGTGACGGCAAAATGCAGTACTCTGCAGGCAAGATTGATGATCCTGCAAGTGCAAACGAAGTGAAGATTGACCGCGATATTATGGTATTGGCAAATCCAGAAATTGCGAATCTACCTGCGTGGGTGATTGCATTGGTCGCTGCAGGTGGTATTGCTGCGGCGCTATCGACAACCGCTGGTTTGCTACTGGTTATTTCAACATCGGTATCACATGACTTGTTGAAGCGTACCATTAAGCCGGATATCAACGATAAACAAGAATTGCTGGCTGCGCGCTTAGCGGCGATGGTCGCTATCGCAATCTCGGCATACTTTGGTATAAATCCGCCAGGGTTTGTCGCCTCGGTGGTTGCATTTGCCTTTGGTTTGGCTGCGGCGAGTTTCTTCCCTGCGATTATTATGGGGATATTCTCTAAGCGAATGAATAAAGAAGGTGCGATTGCTGGCATGGTTACGGGTATAGGCTTCACTGCAGCTTATATTATTTACTTTAAGTTTGTCAGCCCTGAGCTAAATGCCCCTGCAAACTGGTTGTTTGGGATTTCTCCTGAAGGGATCGGTATCGTAGGTATGCTAGTGAACTTCGTTGTAGCTGCACTGGTTATGAAGGTAACCGCGGATACACCTGAAGAAGTCAAAGTGATGGTTGATGGGATCCGTAACCCTAAAGGGTCTAGCGCTGCTCACGCACACTAAGCAATGCTAATCGAATTTGCCCAGCCCGTGTGCTGGGCAAATTTGTTTTTGATAGTGCAAAATTGTAGACGATTAAAAGGACAGTTAGGTATGACGCCAGAAATTCAAGATGTCTTTCAGTTTGTTTATAAACAAGCCCCGTTTTCTGAATTGCCCGAAGCGGCTACCAGCTACTTTTCAAAACATATCGAAATTGTTTATCTTAGCCAGACGAATCAACAAGATTGGCTTCAAGATGGCAAGCCAAATCTATATTTGCTGCGCTCAGGTGTGGTTGATCTTATCTCAGCAAAAGACGAAGTCATTGGTCGTATGAGCGAGGGAGACTACTTTGGTTATCCTTCTTTATTAACCGGTGATGCTATTCAAAATCGCATCGAAGTTCAAAAAGATGGCTTGGTTTATATTCTCAATGAGCAGAACTTTGATTTTTTACGCCGAGAATATAAACCTTTTGAGCAATACTTTGTTAGAGCACACGCTAACCGACTACTTTCTTCTCGTTATAAACAGCAAAGCGAAACTTGGTCAGAGCGGAAAATATCTGAACTAATGACTAAAGATGCGGTTACTATCGCGCCGACAGCGAGTATTCGTGAGGCCGCCAAATTGATGAGCCAGCATCGTGTTTCATCAATTATGGTCACGGAGCAAGCGCGCTTGGTTGGCGTTGTGACGGATAGAGATCTGCGCAATCGAGTTCTAGCGCAAGACAAAGATCCCAGTGCTCCACTTGCTGAGATCATGACGGAAAAGCCAAAACATATTTTTGAAAACAACCGTGTGTTTTCGGCCCTGCATTTAATGCTTAAGCACAATATCCATCACTTGCCTGTGTTAAATGAAGCATATAAACCATTGGGCATGCTGACCAGCACCGATCTACTGAGACAGCAAAAAAGTGATCCGGTGCAACTTATTGGCAGGATCTATAAAGCACAAAATCTTCTGGCTATCAAAAACTGCGCTCAGGAGATCCCAGATCTATTGCGTCAATTTTCCTATCATATCGAAGATATTTCACTGATTGGCAAGCTATTAAGTGGCCTCACTGATGCGCTAACATCAAGATTAATCTATTTATATCAACAGCAGCATGGTGCTGCACCATGCCGTTTTGCGTGGATCTGTTTTGGCTCTCAGGCACGAGAAGAGCAGACCTTACATTCAGATCAAGACAATGGTTTGTTGCTACCAGACAATATCAGCGAAAACGATCGTCGTTACTTTGCTGCTTTAGGCGCGTTTGTTTGTGAGCAACTCAACGAGTGCGGTATTCAATCTTGCCCGGGAAATATCATGGCTAGTAATGCAGATTGCCGTGGCACAGTTGCCCAGTGGACCGCCAAATTTAGCAAGTGGATCTTGTCTCCTACGCCAAAAGCGATGCTTAATTGCAAGATCTACTTTGATATGCGTTTTATTGATGGCGCCAGCGATCTCTATGCGACCCTGCGCCAATCTTTGGAGCAGATCAGTCGAAACGAGTTGTTTTATGCGGCAATGGCGACAGACATCAACGCAAACTCGGTACCGATCGGGATCTTTCAACAATTTAAGCTGGAAAAAGACAAGAGCAAACATAAGTATTTAGATTTGAAAAAACGTGGGGTTGCCATTATCAACGACGTGGTTAGGTTGTATGCGCTAAAGGTTGGGGTTGCAAGAGCTAACACCTTAGAGCGCCTAGAGGCACTGACTAAAAGCCCATTACTTGCTAAATCGGATATCGACAATCTAAAAGACTGTTGGCGGTTTTTAACACAATTGCGGTTAAAGACCCAAATCAACCGTGAAGGGTTACCAGGAAATTGTATTAACCCAGAAAACCTCTCTTCTCTTGAGCGCCATCAACTCAAAGAAGCATTTTATTTAGTCAAACAAGCACAGCAGGCGAGTGGGTTTAAGTTTGCTCGAGGGAGTTTATAAGCAATGAACTGGTTTTCTCACTCTGTTGCTAAGTGGCGCTATAAACATCTGCCGTTTGCGCAAGCCGAGTTAGTGGTGCTAGACCTTGAGCTCACCGGGCTTGACCCTAAGCGCCATGAAATTGTGTCGGCTGGTTGGTTGCCGATTAAAAATATGCGGATCCAGGTGAAAGATGCACAGTATCATTTGAACAGTGAAGTGCGAACGCTTGCACAAAGTCCAGTTTTTCACGGTATTGATAGTAGTCAATTGGCAGATGGTGAGTCCTTACAAACTTTGTTGCTGGCGCTTCAGCGCGCGCTCCACGGTAAAGTGTTGGTATGTCATAACGTACAGATGGATTGGGCGTTTCTTAAGGCGGCATTTCAGCGCTTTGAGCTAAACGTAAGACCTGCTTTGTTGTTAGATACCATGCAGATAGATAAGCGTCGTGTGTTAAAGCAAGGCTATCCGTTGGCGCAAGATGCATTAACACTAAACGCTTGTAGAATGCGTTATGGTTTACCTCCTCATCAATTGCATGATGCGCTTAGCGATGCTTTAGCGACAGCGGAGCTACTGTTGGCGCAATCTCAGGCCATTTGTGCTGGCGGTAAATGTAAAATTGCGGATTTAACTTGAGTTAAAAAATTGCCCTAGCCCCTTACACATTTCACTCAGGTCGATTACAATAGCGCCATCAAAACGAAGGGGAACTTTCGTACTTGCGACTTCATGGATTTTCAATTTAATGACAATCAAGCTTGCAATTAATGGCTTTGGTCGAATAGGGCGTAATATCGTAAGAGCACTCTATGAGTCGGGTCGTCACCACGAAATACAAATTGTAGCCATCAATGAGTTGGCGGATCCTAAAGGGATCGCGCATCTTCTAAAATACGATACCTCACATGGGCGTTTTGCTTTTCCAGTTTCGTTAACAGAATCTTTTTTGGAAGTCGCTGAGGATAAGATCCAGTTATTTTCAGAGCCAGATCCAAGTCACCTGCCTTGGCGCGCGCTGGATGTTGATGTGGTGCTTGATTGCACAGGCGTCTATCATTCTCGTCAGCACGCACTTGCGCATATTCAGGCTGGGGCAAAGAAAGTATTATTTTCACATCCTGCTGATGCTGATGTTGATGCGACGGTGATCTTCGGTATCAACGAAGAAATACTGTTACCTGAGCACACCATTGTGTCTAACGGCTCATGTACAACAAACTGTATTGTTCCGGTAATTAAAGTGCTAGACGATAAGTTTGGTGTTGAGTCCGGTGCTATTACTACTATTCACGCCTCTATGCATGATCAACAAGTGATTGATGCTTATCACAGTGATTTGCGGCGTACGCGTGCGGCAAGCCAATCCATCATTCCTGTTGATACTAAGCTGGCTCGCGGTATTGAGCGTATTTTACCTAAGTTCCAAGGTCGTTTTGAGGCGATCGCGGTACGGGTGCCAACAATCAATGTTACGGCGATGGATCTGAGCGTTACGCTCAATGAAAATGTCACAATTGATGCGGTAAACTCAGTTCTAAAGCAGGCCGCTGGTGGTCGTTTAGAAGGGGTACTGAGCTACACTGAAGAGCCGCTAGTGTCGGTTGATTTTAATCACGATCCACATTCTTGTATTATAGATGGTACGCAAACTCGAGTGAGTCACAAGCGCTTGGTTAAGCTACTAGTTTGGTGTGATAACGAGTGGGGTTTTGCTAATCGTATGCTTGATACCGCTTGCGTGATGATGCGTGGCTAATCATTTGTTTCAGACGCTGTTATAATCAAATTGTCTGCACAAAATTAAAACAATAATTCAAACCGAGGCAGCAAACGATTGCTGCCTTGTAGATAACAAAATGTATCGTTCTTTAAGGAGATGTCCAATGTCAGTCATTAAGATGGCGGATTTAGATTTAAACGGCAAGCGTGTGTTGATCCGCGAAGACCTAAATGTGCCAATTAAAGATGGCAAAGTCGCGTCGGACGCGCGGATCCGTGCTGCACTACCTAGTATCAAATTAGCGCTAGAAAAAGGCGCTAAGGTGATGGTGATGTCTCACCTTGGTCGTCCAACCGAGGGAGAATATGATGCACAATACTCTATGCAGCCGGTTGTGGATTATCTTAATGATGCGTTATCTCAAGATGTACGTTTAGTGACTGACTATCTTGACGGCGTGAATGTACAAGACAATGAAGTTATCGTATTCGAAAATGCGCGTTTTAACGTTGGCGAGAAGAAAGACGATGAAGTACTCGCGAAAAAACTAGCAGCGCTTTGTGATGTCTACGTGATGGATGCCTTTGGTACTGCGCACCGCGCACAGGCTTCAACACATGGTGTTGGCTTGTATGCTGAGGTGGCTTGTGCAGGTCCATTGCTTGCGGCTGAACTAGACGCACTTGGCAAAGCACTAGATAACCCAGCTCGTCCTTTGGTGGCCATCGTTGGCGGCTCTAAAGTATCAACCAAACTAACGGTGCTTGATTCATTGTCTAAGGTTGTTGACCAACTCGTGACTGGTGGCGGTATTGCGAATACTTTCATTGCTGCAGCGGGTAACCCTGTTGGTAAGTCGTTGTACGAAGCGGATTTGATCCCTGAAGCGAACAAGCTAGTGGCTGCTGCCAGAGCGAATGACGGCGATATTCCTGTTCCGACTGATGTGGTTGTAGGTAATGAGTTTTCAGAATCTGCAGTTGCTACCATTAAAGATGTAAGCGAAGTGTCAGACGAAGACATGATCTTCGACATCGGTCCTGATACTGCAACTCAACTTGCTGAGATCATTGCAAATGCTGGCACTGTGGTTTGGAATGGCCCTGTGGGCGTATTCGAATTTGACCAATTTGGTAATGGTACTGAAGCGATTGCCAATGCCATCGCTAAGTCGTCAGCATTCTCAATTGCTGGTGGTGGCGATACGTTAGCTGCTATCGATAAGTATGGTGTTGAGCAAGATATCTCTTATATTTCTACAGGTGGTGGTGCTTTCCTTGAATTCCTTGAGGGTAAAACACTTCCTGCGGTCGCCATGCTTGAGCAGCGAGCTAGAGACTAAAATTGATTGAGGTAGCGTTAAGCTGCCTCTTAATATCAGGTAAACATCACTCTCTCACATACTTGATGTTTGCTTGACGACGCGTAGCGTCCGGTTAGCCAACAAATAAAGTGGTTAACCTTATCAGCATTGGCTGGTGTAAACATATTATCCGTTCAAACCGATAGCGGTGGCTATCAACAATTGGAGAAAAGCAATATGGCTTTAATCAGTATGCGTCAACTTCTCGATCATGCAGCTGAGCATGGTTATGGCGTTCCGGCATTTAACGTGAATAACCAAGAGCAAATGCGTGCGATCATGGAAGCTGCGGACAAGACAAATAGTCCGGTTATCGTGCAAGGTTCTGCTGGTGCACGCAAATATGCTGGTGCACCATTTATCCGCCACATGATTTTAGCGGCTGTAGAAGAATGGCCTCATATTCCAGTTGTAATGCACCAAGATCATGGTACTTCACCTGCTGTATGTCAGCGCTCAATTCAACTTGGTTTCTCATCAGTCATGATGGACGGCTCTCTAATGGAAGACGGTAAAACGCCTTCAAGCTACGAGTATAATGTGGACGTTACTCGTCGTACCGTTGAAATGGCGCACGCTTGTGGCGTGTCTGTTGAGGGCGAGCTAGGTGTACTTGGTTCTCTTGAGACTGGTGAAGCTGGTGAAGAAGACGGTATTGGCGCTGAAGGTAAATTAACAGAAGATCAGCTACTAACAGATCCTGAAGAAGCTGCAGACTTCGTCAAGAAAACCAATGTAGATGCGCTTGCTATTGCATGTGGTACATCACACGGTGCTTATAAATTTACTCGTCCACCAACGGGCGATATCTTAGCAATTAACCGCATCAAAGAAATCCACGCTCGTATTCCTGATACTCACTTAGTAATGCATGGTTCGTCTTCAGTTCCGCAGGACTGGTTAGCAATCATCAATGAGTTTGGTGGTGAAATCCCTGAGACTTACGGTGTACCGGTTGAGCAAATTGTTGAAGGGATTAAATTCGGTGTTCGTAAAGTTAATATCGATACCGATCTACGTTTAGCATCAACAGGTGCTATTCGTCGCCACCTTGCGCAAAACCCAAGCAATTTCGATCCACGCAAATTCTTAGCTGAAGCGACGAAAGCGATGACTGAGATCTGTATTGCGCGCTACGAAGCGTTCGGTACAGCAGGTCAAGCAGCTAAGATCAAGCCAATTTCACTTGATGATATGCACTTGAGATATCTAACGGGTGAGTTAGATCCTAAAGTGAAATAACTTACCGGATCAAAATTTGACTAAGTAAAATTGTGCATCGCACTTTGATACTTCAAAAAGCCTCTGAAATAGAGGCTTTTTTGTATCTGATCCTTGATTGGAAGCCAATGTTCAATAGGGCTTGCAAGGTGAAAATATACTTAGATCGCCATTTTACTAGCGAGGTAAATAGGGATCAGATCTTTACTAACAAAGATCATTGTTTGACTAAGTGGATATATTTCAAAACCTCAGATCAATAAGTTAGCTTCGCTTAGATCATTTTTATACCAACTTGATCCAGTGTTAAGTAGTAAGAAGTTAGTAAGAAAATGATCTTGGGGACGATCTTGTTAGTAAAAATCTGATCCTGACAGTGGGTGATCCCTAGCAGTTAATAAAATACTGATCCCGGAGTCAGTTTCTTGATCTCCAGCTAAAAGTGTCTAACTTTAAAAATACGAGATCTGTTCGCTGCGTCCTCTCCGTCTGGCTTCGGCATCTCAAACCTTGTTGTACTGCGCCCAAATACTATCCAAGGTGATCAAAGATGAAAATGAAATACCTACCATTTGTTGCTCTAAGCCTTTGCTCTATGAGTGTTTGTAGTTATGCAAACGAAGCTGTATCTCTATACGGTAGAGCTCATGTCGGTGTACAGAATTCTGATAAAGATGGTGACAGCGATACTTCAATTGAAAGCTACAACTCTCGTATGGGATTAAAGGGAGCTGCAAAGCTGCAAGAAGGACTTGAGATTTTTTATAAATATGAATTCCAAGTTGAGATCACGGATCAAGATAAAGATGGTAAGTCAGGTGATAACCTTACAGCACGCTCTCAGTATCTTGGGGTTAAAGGGAGCTATGGTCAGCTCCTGATCGGCCGTGATGATACACCGATGAAAAAGTCGCAAGGCAAAGTGGACTTAATGAATGACTTTTCTGGTGATATTAATTCGTTCTTTGTTGGTGAAAATCGCCTTGGTGACACCGTGCAATATACGACTCCAGCGATCAATCATTTGCAGTTTACGGTGAGTTATATTGCCGAAGACAACAGCAAACAAAACGGCGAAGATGGCTTATCTTTGTCGGCAAGTTACGGTGATAGCAAACTCAAGAAAACCAATCTATATGTTGCTGTTGCCCATGATAATAAAGTTGCGGGGCAAGACATTAATCGCGTGACGGTACAAGGAAAACTAGGGGACTTTAAACTCGGCGGTATGTATCAACAAAATGAAGCGATAGATAGTGACGAGGAAGTAGACAGTTTTATGGTGAGTGCTGCCTACCAAATTGAGTCATATACCTTACTGGCTCAATATCAAGATTCGGATGGGGCAGCAGGTAAGCTGAAGGACTCTGGCAATGCAGCCTCTGTGGGTGTGGAAAAAAGTTTAAGTAAACAAGCTCGTATGTATCTTTGGTATTCGAAGTTTTCTTTGGATAACAACGAAGATCACAACACGATGGCGGTCACATTGAGATATGACTTTTAATTTACAAAGGCGTATGGCTATTTACAAAAGGCGTGCTGATTTTGCGGTGAATTGCGGTATCGCTTTTATTGTATGGCTTGGAGGTCTTAGTCCATATTTCGAAAACACTATTTTGAAACCAATATTTAGCATAAAATATGTTTAAAATCATATAACTATAAATAAATAAGGTATTCCCTTTGTAGCCAAAAAAGAGATTTTTTTGGCTTGTTTTGCGTTTACACGTTACACTTTCATAAAAATGTCACAGTTAGTCATAATAATGACATCAACAACGTCGGTAACGAGAGAACATTGGGAATGTCACGTAAAGTACTTGTAGTTGATGATGAAGCACCTATCAGAGAAATGTTGGTGTTCGTACTAGAGCAAAATGGTTTTCAAGCAATTGAAGCGGAAGACTATGATTCAGCGGTTGCTGCTATGGTAGAACCTTATCCAGATATGGTGCTACTAGACTGGATGCTGCCAGGAGGCAGTGGTATTCAAATTGCTAAAAAGTTTAAGCAAAGTGAATATACCCGTCAGATCCCAATCATCATGCTAACGGCAAGAGGTGAAGAGGAAGACAAAGTTAAAGGATTAGAGGTTGGTGCGGACGATTATGTGACAAAGCCTTTCTCTCCCAAAGAGCTAATGGCTCGTATCAAAGCGGTAATGCGCCGAGTTTCGCCGACGTCGCTAGAAGAAGCGATAGAAGTTCACGGGTTACGTTTAGACCCTATTTCTCACCGAGTGACATCTGCAGGCACAGAGTTAGATATGGGGCCAACAGAGTTTCGTTTATTACATTTCTTCATGACACACCCTGAACGTGTTTATAGCCGTGAGCAGCTGTTAGATCACGTATGGGGTACTAATGTGTACGTTGAAGATCGCACTGTAGACGTTCATATTCGTCGCTTACGTAAAGCTATCGCACCGCTTGGTCACGATCGCTTAGTGCAAACCGTACGTGGTGCAGGTTACCGCTTTTCGAGTAAACTGTAATTAGTATTCCAAGAGGAACTGAATTATTTGGTTCCTAAATGGATTTAGTCTATGTATCGAGTGATTGATAAACAGGCGTTAACAAGACGCCTGTTTTTGTATTTCCTACCACTAGCCTTAATTGGCTATTTAGTCAGTGCACCTTTTCTGTTTCTTTTCATCGGTGCTTTCGTCTTATTAGTTTGGCATTACAAACAACTCTATCGTTTGAGCGACTGGCTGCTCAACCAACGTAGTTTTAATCCACCTGAAGGTAAGGGCGCTTGGGAACAAGTGTTTGAAGGGATCTATCAGCTTCAGCAACGTAATCGCAAAAAGCGCAATGAACTCGCAGAACTGATCCGACGCTTTCGTGAAGGGGCTGAAGCTATCCCTGACGCGGTCGTTGTACTGCAACAAGATCTCAGTATTGTGTGGTGTAACCAATTAGCCTTGAAAGTGTTAGGTCTGCAATGGCCTACAGATCATGGTCAAAGATTGGATAACCTTATCCGAGATCCTAAATTTGTAAAATACATGCATGAACATCGCTTTGATGAAGCATTAGAGCTTGAGACCGGGCTTGCACATGAGCAAGTGTTGGAAATACGAGTCATGCCTTATGCCGAGCAGCTTATGCTGGTGGCGCGTGATGTTAGCCGACTAAAGCAATTAGAGCAGATGCGCAAAGACTTTGTCGCAAACGTATCTCATGAGCTAAGGACGCCGCTAACCGTCATGGCTGGCTATCTAGAGATGATGGATAGCGATAATATGCCACCCCCCGCGATGTGGGCTAAAGCACATGGCACTATGATAGATCAGTGTAAACGGATGGACAGTCTGGTAAATCAGCTTCTTTCCTTGTCTCGAATCGAAGGGGCGAGAAAGCAAGACAATGACAAAGCCGTGAATATTCCAGCGATGCTTGATCTTATTCATACCGAAGCCAAGTCACTTAATCAGGAAAAGGGCCATGAGCTCGTTTTTGATATTGATCCGACTTTGGATATCAAAGGGGCTGGGGATGAGTTACGCAGTGCTTACTCAAATTTAATTTTTAATGCTATTCATTACACCAAACCCGGTGGGCACATTCATGTACGTTGGTATTTAGAAAACGACTTGCCGACGTTTAGTGTTGTCGATAATGGTGATGGTATCGCGCCTGAACACATTAACCGACTAACTGAACGATTTTACCGAGTGGATAAAGCACGAAGCCGAAAAACAGGCGGCTCGGGCCTTGGTTTAGCAATTACTAAACATGTGTTGTCTCGCCATGACTCAGCTTTACATATTGAAAGCAAAGTGGGTGAAGGCTCTCGTTTTTGGTTTGCTTTCCCCAAACAAAAGCGAATTTTTATGACAAATGATGAAAGTCATAAAAGTGTAATTTAAGAGTAATTTTATTGTCATTTTATCGCTGCACAATGAGCTGCGTAAAATAACTGGGACCAACAACTGGAGTGACCCCAATGAAATTTAAAAGCTTAGTTGCCGCAATGGGTGTGGCTATTACTACATTAGTTTCTACTCAAGTATCTGCTTTAGACGAAAAGTTACCAGAGTATAATAAAACCAGCGGTATCTCAGGAAACTTCTCTTCTGTAGGTTCTGATACGCTTGCCAACATGATGACGTTTTGGGCAGAAGAATATAAAAGAATTTACCCTAACGTAAATATCCAAATCCAAGCGGCTGGTTCTTCTACTGCGCCACCAGCACTAACGGAAGCAACGGCAAACTTTGGCCCAATGAGCCGTAAGATGAAGTCAAAAGAAATCGAAGCTTTTGAAAAGCGTTATGGTTATAAGCCAACAGAAATCCGCGTAGCAATTGATGCGCTAGCGGTATTTGTACACAAAGATAACCCAATTGAAGGCTTAACAATTGAACAGGTTGATTCAATCTTCTCTTCAACGCGCAAGTGTGGTTCGGCAGCACAGGCAAATCGCTGGAGTGATGTTGGTCTAACGGGTGATTGGGCAGCAAAAGATATTCAGCTTTATGGTCGTAACTCAGTATCTGGTACTTATGGTTACTTCAAGAAAAAAGCACTGTGTAAAGGTGACTTCCGCAATAATGTTAACGAGCAGCCAGGTTCTGCGTCTGTAGTACAGTCTATCTCGTCTTCAGTGAATGCGATTGGTTACTCTGGTATTGGTTATAAAACGTCAGGCGTACGTACCGTACCACTAGCGAAAAAAGGCACGAACTACGTTGACGCAACATTAGAAAATGTGGCACAGGGCAAATACCCACTGTCTCGCTTCCTATACCTATATGTGAACAAGCACCCTAATAAAGAATTAGCACCTATCGAGGCTGAATTCTTGAAGATGGTATTGTCTAAAGAAGGTCAAAAAATTGTTGAGAAAGACGGTTATGTTCCTCTTTCTAGCGAAATGGCGACACGTGAATTGAAAAAGTTAGGTTTACTTTAGTCAATTACTCAACCCGCTAATTACTTGTTGTTATTAATGCCGCTCATTGAGCGGCATTTTTTATTTTCACACTTCCATGTTCCCAGATTGAATAATTTGTTTAAATCTTCATCCTCAAGCGGCAAAAAAGCTGGAAATATTCTATATTTAGTTAAAATTTATAATAAATCAGTCGATAATGAACTCGTCTTACTTCAAAAGGTGTATATATGAGTCTAGGTACTGCTTTTGCTGATCTTAGTATCACCAAAAAGATCCACGCAATTACGCTCGTTGCGGTTGTCGCTTTTGTGGTTATCGTGTTTGTTAATTACAACGCTATTAGCTCTAATCAAAGGGCATTAAATGAATTAGAGGAGCAGACATACAAAATTCTTAACCTCGCCACAGAAAACGCAAATAAGCTGCAGAATTTAGATGAGCTATTCACTCAAGCTGTAACCTTCGGGGATGCTGAATTACTAGATAAAGCAAAAGAATATCAACAGCAAATCCAAGCGAACCTGCAAAAAATTGAGTCGGTACAAAGCGGCTTTATGCCTTCAGATAATAGCGATGAACTTGCACAATACGGCAAAATTGCGCAACAAATTGCTGGGGGAATGATAGATGGTACAGCTGATTTTTCCCGCATCCAAGAAGATGCCAAAAAGAAAACTGAAATCTACGAAGGCCTAGTCGCAGATTTTACCAAGGCTAAAACGAACGCGAATGATCGTTTTGTTGAATTACTTCAAAATACCGAAGCGCGTTCAGCAAACGCGCTCACGATAATGTTGATTGTGGCCGTTATTTCTTTACTTGTTTTGGTTTTCTTAGCGGTTGTGATTGCAAGAGGTATTGGTAACTCTGCTAAGGATGCGGCGCAAAATCTGAAACTATTAGCGCAGGGGCAGGGTTCTTTGTCTACTACGCTCAATGTGCGCTCTCACGATGAAATTGGCCAAGTATCCATAAACTTCAATGAATTTGTTGCGTTACTAAAAGGGGCGGTTGTCGAGGTGATGAGTGTCGTCGAGCCTTTGATGAAAGACTCAAGTCGTCTTGTTCAGGGCATGGAAAAAGCTGAAGGAGCAACGAATCAACAAACGCATGACGCGGAAGTGGTACGTCAATCTATGGAAGAAATGCGGTTAAGTGTTGGTGATATCTCTCACTCGGCGTCACAAGCTTCTGATGCTGCCCAGCTGGCCGAACAAGAAGTTGAGCAGAGTAAGCGCCAAATTCAGGTGTCAGTTAACGAATCACAAGCGTTAAGTGAAGAAATTAATCATGCAGCAGAGACGATCAATAAGCTAGCTGATGATACGCAGAACGTGACGCAAATATTAAATGTGATTACATCAATCGCAGAGCAAACCAATTTACTTGCTTTAAATGCTGCGATTGAGGCGGCTCGTGCTGGTGAGCAAGGTCGAGGTTTTGCAGTGGTTGCTGATGAAGTCCGCGAATTAGCCTCAAGAACAGCAAAGTCGACCAACGAGATAAGAGAACTTTTAAACGTGTTAACAGAAGCGGCAAATCAAGCGGTGAAAGCAATGACAAGTGCAAGCAGTATGGCAATTAATAACGCTGAAGCTGCAGCACAAACCGGGCAGTCGATTGAGCAGATAGCAGCACAAATCTTGTCAATTAATAGCATGAATGGTCAAATTGCTGCGGCAACGGAAGAGCAGACCTCGGTAGCAGCTATGGTGGTAAATAATGTGACATCTATGCACCAGTCTTTCCAAGACACAATGCAAGCGTTGAATGAAGTACAAGACGTTGCTGAGAATCTTCATGTACTGTCCGACAACTTGAAAGATGCGACCTCAAAATTTAGAGTCTAATGCTTTAATTTTTAAACGATAAATAAAAACAGCCACATTAAGTGGCTGTTTTTATTTGATAAGGAATATTAGGGCCTGTTTATCTTTCAAGTTTGCTTTTGCAGCAGTTTGATTGGTATTTATACAAGGCAGAGCCTGCGTAGCATAGTCATTCTATGTGAGTCAGGCGAGAACACAGTAGAAATGCCAATCAAGCGCTGCCCTTTGGGTTCACCTGAGTTCGCTTTGTTCATTGTTGCTCAACTTTTGCCTAGATCACTAGGCGGCAAGTCGAGCGTCGCGATCAAAACCCACTCAGAAGAACAAAAATCAAACAGCAAAGGTCAACAGGCCCTAGTATTTACCTATCACTTTGACGGTATCGGTTACTTTACTTGCATCAATATAACCAATTGCGTCTGCATTGCTCGAAACAAAATCGATTACCGCTTGATCGCTATCTAGCTTCTTCGGAGGTGTTCCTTTACCGGTGAATACTAATTTAGACCAATGAGCATTTAGCTGAGAGCTCGATTTACCAATCACTTTGTCGTTAAACTCATCGAATACAGCATTACCATCCTGATTCACAGGGGTCGCACTACTACCATCGGCAAATGATTTGCTTTTGCCAAGGAATAACTTTTTGATAGTACCGTCATCCACAGTAGATGCATTTGCTGAGTTCACGATAACGGCAACATCTGCTAAAGCTGCTTGGCTGGCTAACAGTAGCCCTAAGGTCATTATTTTTTTAATCATATTAGCCTCCGTTAGAATACTAAATCGATACCGAAGCTCAACAGTTCAACTTTTTGATCTGTCAATGTGTTATCGAATTGGTTTAGTTCAATCTTGAATGCTGCTGACGGATGGAAGTCATAACGTGCACCAATACTCCACGTTTCTGATTCTGCACGAGCACCTGCAAGCGCACCATTAACAAGTGTTCTTAGATAAGGTGCATTTGGATTAGTTGGATCTGTCGTGACAGGAATGGTTACACCATTTGGAGCGGTGATGGTGAGTGGGACAGAGTTAAACTCGTCACTCTCATTCTTATCTTCATTGTGTTCGTAGGTTAGGTGGACTGTCCATGCATCAATACGGTAACCGAGGGAAGCGTAATACTGCTGTTGTTTAGCTAGTATGCTGTTATCCACTTCAAACTGAGTGTATTCTGCATCGAACAAGATATCGTTGTAGTCGATAGCAATACCTATCGCGGCAAAGTAAGCATCATCTTTATCGACAGCAATATCATCCGCTTGTTGAGTTAGCCCATAGCCAGTTAACCCTGCCAACAATCCCGATAGTTCAGGGCTATTAGCTGCACTAATGCTCGCTTCGGTAGCAAAGTAGGCCGCACGCGCACTGAACCAATCTCTGCTTAGTGTCCAGTTAATACCTACTGTGTTGTTCAACTCAGCTTCATCTGAGTAGGTAATAGCAACAATGTCGTCATCTACGCTGCCTAAAGCTAGCTGTACAGTGCTTTCCCATTCCCCTAATGTCGAATTATGGATATAACTCAATCCGTTATAGGTGCTAAAGCTTAGGTTATATACAGATTGAGGTGGTTTAACCCAGCGGTATGCATAGCCCACATCTAAAAAGTCAGAATAGCGATAGAATGGTATGCGCATTTTACCTGCGCTTATCTGTGACGAGTCTGAAATCGCATAAGTTAAGTATGCCCATTCAAACTCGGCATCAAAGTCATTCTGACCACGGCCTACGATCTGTGCTGTGGCAGTTAGACTTTCTTGTAGATCGGCGGAAAGTTGTAGGGCGAATAAGCTACGATTCTCCATATCAAAATCATTGTCATAGCCATATAGTGTGTCGTCACTATCTAGCGTTTGACCACCAATAATGGAAGCAAAACCATTAATTCTGATTTCAGCGGCGCTGTGAAAACTCACTGTCCCAAGCGCTATCGCTAATGCAATTGCTGACTTTTTCATATTGATTCCCATTTTCTTTGCAAAGAGTCGTGTCTGTAACACTCATTAAAAGCGCTGATACTGAGCTCAACAATAGTGTTACTTTTGTCTTAGAGATTAGAATAAAAACCAGAAATAACAAGTTATTAAGAAAAGTTAGTGCTCACTGCTTGCATTGTTTAAGAAACCAAGTCTTGAGCTAAGTTAAGTTGGTGTTGTATGTCTATCTCATCAGACCAGTTTATTGTATCGCAAAATATTCTAAAAAGGTGAATAAAAAATAACGGCGGGAATTAGAAAGTGCTTGTATTTAAAAGAATATTAAGGGAATTTTTTTGCCAAAAAGAGCAAACTATCGTTTGCTCTCGGTAATTTTTTCAGCCTGTACTTTGCAGGCATTATACTGCTCAATACATTTATCAGTGCATATCTGTAAAGACATTGTCTCTGGTGTGTTTTGCATCTCACAGCTGCGTTCGCATTGATAGTTCTGCTGTGCACACTGATTCAACTCAGGTGAGATAGAGTTACTGCACCCCAATAGGGTGGTAGAAAATACTAATAAGGCGAACGCAATTTTCATTATTATTCCTTAGACCGTGACTTGAATATTATCAATCAGTCTGACTTTGCCAAGAAAAGCTGCGGCAAGAATGACGAGTTGATTATCTGCGAGTGTAGCAGGTTTCAAGCTATCTTTTTGGCAAATGTTAAAATAATCCAACTTTAAACCCGCATTATGCAGCATTTCTGTTGCATTTTTTGTTACCTTCGAAAAATCTTTTTCGCCATTCTCTATAGCGTCAGCTGCTGCTTTTAGCGCTTGAAAAAGTACTTTAGCAGTATCTTTTTCAGATTCAGAGAGGTAACCATTACGTGAGCTCATCGCCAGTCCAGAAACTTCTCTTTGAGTCGCAACACCAATCACTTCAACAGGGATAGACAAGTCTTTCACCATTGTTTTGATGACCTGTAACTGTTGAAAGTCTTTTTCCCCAAAGCAGGCAAAATCAGGTTGTACTAGATTAAACAGTTTAGTGACAACCGTTGCAACGCCACGAAAGTGTCCAGGGCGTGTACCACCACAGTGTCCTTCAGATACTCCCGGCACATCAACAAAACTCTGCGCATTTAGGCCGTTAGGATAGATGGTCTCAACGGTAGGCGTAAATACAATATCGGTTTCTAGTTCTGCAAGGCCTTGCTTGTCTTGCTCAAGCGTACGTGGGTAGCTGTCGAGGTCTTCGTTCGCACCAAATTGCATTGGGTTTACAAAGATACTGACAACGACTTTATCCGCTAGGGTTTTCGCTTTTTCTACTAAGGAAAAATGACCACGGTGAAGGTTGCCCATCGTTGGTACGAAGGCAATGCTCAACCCTTGTTGGCGCCAAGCTTTAATCTGGCTTCGTAACGATTTAATCTCAGTAACTGATTGCATGTTGTACTCTAACTCAATAATAACAATACCAACCCAAACAAAACGCTTGGATCAGACTCAGCGATAAGCATCGCTCATCGCAAATTTAATTAAATTCGTGATCAGGCCCCGGGAAGTCACCTGATTGCACGTCTGCACAAAACTTTTTCACCGCATCTGGCATGTTGCCAGTTTCGAGCAGGAAGTTCTTCGAGAACTTAGGAATATAGCCTGCAGAAATACCGACCAAGTCATGCATAACCAAAATTTGGCCATCGGTCTCTTTACCAGCGCCAATACCAATGACCGGAATTGCCACGGCGTCGGTAATACGTTTAGCCAGTGCTGAAGGCACACATTCAATCACAATCATTTGAGCACCAGCACGTTCTAACGCTTGTGCATCGGCTATCATCTTTTGCGCTTGTGCTTCTTCACGACCTTGAATTTTAAAGCCGCCAAACACGTGCACTGATTGTGGGGTTAAACCTAAATGACCACAAACTGGGATCCCTTGCTGAGTAAGCAGTGCAATGCTGTCGTAAAGCCATTCACCACCTTCAAGCTTAACCATATTAGCACCAGAGCGCATCAAGGTAGCTGCATTCTGACAGGCTGACTGCGGATCTGAATAGCTCATAAAAGGCATATCGGCGATAACGAATAGCTCTTTACTACCAGCTCTGACACAACGGGTGTGATAGGCAATGTCATCCGTGGTAACGGCTAAAGTGTCTTCACCACCTTGTAAAACCATACCCAGAGAATCACCCACTAAGATGACATCTACGCCATTGTCGTGAAATAACTTTGCAAAACTTGCATCGTATGCGGTGAGGGCTGTTATTTTTGTTCCTTCACGCTTCATTTTGGCAAGTGTTGAGACGGAAATTTTTGCCATGGTAAACCCCTTGGATTGGTTTATTTGAGGATTGCTAATCCGTTAAGTGGTAACTTTTGTGTTAAAGAACTAAGCTCAGTGCCATCAGGTAATTTGAGCTCTGGCGCTATCTCTAATAGTGGATAGACGACAAATTCTCTTACTTTCAAGCCGTAATGTGGCACCGTAAGTCTATCACTGTTAATGGTGTCGGTATTAAAAAGCAGAATATCTAAATCGAGCGTGCGCGGTCCCCAGCGCTCAGCTTTGCGTACACGACCATGTTCAAGCTCTATTTGTTGCAACACATCGAGTAAAGACTCTGCTGTTAATGATGTCGCCAGTTTTGCTACGGCATTCACATAATCAGGTTGATCTTGAGGACCCATAGGTTTTGAGCCATACAGGCTAGAGTGCTGGACAAGCGAGAGGTCTGGATGGGCGGCGAGCACATCGAGTGCTCGCTTTATTTGTGCCATCGGTTCGGATAGGTTTGCACCCAATCCAATGTACGCAATATTCATTTAATCTTCTTTTGGTTTTCTTTTTGGCTTACGTCTATTATAACGACGCTTAGGTTTGCTTTGGTTACCTAAGTTGCGCACCATGTCTTTTTGGCCGGTGACGTCATTCTTGAGGTAATCAGTCCACCAAGCTGCAAGTTCTTCTTGCTCTTGCTCACCACTTTCAACACGCAATAATAGGAAATCATATGCGGCTTTGAATCTCGGCTGCAAGCTTAGGCGATATGCACGCTGGCCTGAACGTTTATCTAGGCGTTGTTGAATATGCCAGATATCTCGGGCACCTAAAGTAAAGCGTTTAGGCACTGCAACGTGTTTAGCATTTTCAGCAAGGACGTGATTAATGGCTTGCATAAAGGCATCATATTCATTCATACCTTCGGCCGCGAGCGCTTCACTTTTAGCTAAAATAGGGAACCATAAAAGCGCTGCATAGATAAAGGCAGGGGTTACTTTTTTATCCGCGTTGATACGGCTATCCGTATTGGCAAACATTTGCTGAATAAAGCGACGTTCAAAGTCATTATCAGGCTGTGCTAGGATTTTATCTAACGCCGGGAATAATTGTGCAAACAAGCCGTATTCACGCATCTGAAGAAAGTTTTCTTCCGCTTTACCATTTAAAAATAGCTTTAGCGTTTCTTCGAACAAGCGTGCAGCTGGAATATGCCCAAGTAACGGCGCTAGTGCTTTAATCGGAGTGCGGGTCGGGGTAGCAATCTCCATATCCAGTTTGGTTGCAAAGCGGATAGCTCTCAGCATACGTACCGGATCTTCACGATAGCGAGTTTCAGGGTCGCCAATCAGCTCAATTTTACGCGCTTTAATGTCAGCAACACCACCGGCAAAGTCGCGTAAAGTAAAGTCATTAATCGAATAATATAGCGCATTGATAGTAAAGTCGCGGCGCTCGGCGTCTTCTTCAATACTGCCGTAGACATTGTCGCGTAATAGCTGCCCGTGTTCGCTGGCTTGACTTGTCGTGGCACAAGAATCATCACTTTGATGGTGGCCACGCATGGTGGCAACTTCAATAATTTCCCGTCCAAAAACAATGTGCGCAAGACGGAAGCGACGACCTATTAAGCGACAGTTACGGAAGAGCTTTTTGATTTGTTCAGGTGTTGCATTGGTAACGACATCAAAGTCTTTAGGTTCTATTCCTAGCATGATATCGCGGATACAACCACCAACTAAGTAGGCATCATAGCCACCGTCTTTTAAGCGATAGAGCACTTTGATAGCGTTAGGGCTAAATTGTTTACGAGATATACCATGCTCGCTGCGAGGAATTATCGCAGGTGTCGGGCTGGCCATTTTCACCGTCTCATCGCCTTTTCCAGTTACAAACTGGCGGCAAAAGTTTACAAGCTTGGAAATAATAACTCGTCTCCTGAGCAATCAAGTTTTCTATTCTAGTCGTTGTGAACCACTGCTTTTGTCTTAAAACAGGTCGCATTTAAGGCTCGCTATCATATACTCAAATGAGACTAAATTGAAGTACTTGAAAACAGTGGGCGAAAAGCAAAATCGCCATTTTCTAGAGAGTCTAGTTGAATTTCCTGTACTTTAGGAACGCTATCTAGACTAAAAATATCACTAGCGTGAGTCAGTAATGCGTCAACATCTTGATAATTATGGAGAGAATCAACCGGCACATGCAAATAACGCAGCGCGGCATAAAGGGTTGGTAACGGGTTATGGTTATCAATAGCTGGAGCATGATTCTGCTTAGATAACTTAAATCCGGGCTCTGCGACAGCCAGTGGTACGTGAGCGTACTCAGGTGATGGCTGATTGAGTTGTCGAAATAAACTAATTTGTCTTGCTGTGGGTTCTAGCAGGTCGGCACCACGCACGATATGACTAATCTTTTGCTCTATGTCGTCAACGACCACCACCAATTGATAAGCAAATAAGCCGTCGCGGCGTTTAACGATGTAATCTTCATGCGCAATTGCAGGGGGAATGACAACCATGCCTTGTATTGCATCATTAAATTCAGTAACTGGACAGCGCTGCTGTAGGCGCAAAGCATTATCTTGCCAACTTAGCGCTAAAGCTCGGCAATGATTGTTATAAAACCCACCCATTGCTTTAATTTGCTTTCTAGTACATTGACACGCATACATAAGGGAGTCTGATTTTAGTGTCGTCAAATAGGCTTGGTATAGGGCATGGCGCTGCGATTGATAGACAACGTCTTCATCCCAGCAAAGGCCATATGCTTCAAGAGTGGTTAATATATTGTCGGCAGCACCCGCAACTACACGCGGTGTGTCTATATCTTCGATGCGAACGAGCCATTTACCTTGATTGACTTTTGCATCTAGATAGCTACTCAGGGCGGCCACAAGAGAGCCGAAATGAAGCGGTCCGGAAGGCGAGGGAGCAAATCGACCGCGATAGCTCCCAGTTTGCTTTAAGCTTGGGGACACAGGGCTGAGATTATCCTCTGCCTTGTTGTTTTTCTTTGATTTCTGCGAGAGATTTACAATCAACACAAAGATCAGCTGTTGGACGCGCTTCTAAACGGCGAATGCCGATTTCAATACCGCACGACTCACAATAGCCGAAATCATCATCTTCGATAAGTTGAAGCGTTTTCTCAATTTTCTTGATTAGCTTACGCTCGCGGTCGCGAGTACGCAGTTCAAGAGAAAACTCTTCTTCTTGCGCTGCACGGTCCACAGGATCAGGAAAGTTTGCCGCTTCGTCTTGCATGTGTGTCTTAGTACGGTCTACTTCATTACGTAGATCGGCACGCCATGCTTCTAATATCGCTTTGAAATGAGCACGTTGTGCTTCATTCATGTATTCTTCGCCTGGCTTTTCTTGATAAGGTTCTACACCGGCTTGAGCCAATAACCCTAGTTTTTTCTGGTCTGGCATACCATTCTCCTAAATCCTTAATACATAACCCCAGCTTTCGCCGGCGGGTATAAATAGCAAAATCTTTACCCCTTAGCAAACACTTTTTTACTGCAAATGTCAGCCACTTTTTTCAATGTTTAACTATTTGGGGGAGAAAACTATCACGGCTATATGTGGGCAGCATGAAAAAAGTCAAGCGTAATCAAAAGGAATTTCTTCAATTAATTGTACTTGGTTGTCGTCAATATGCGCTCGATAAGCAATGATTTCTACTCCATGAGAAATTGCTTCTTTTACTAACGCTGCATATTTTTGATCGATATGACTGGCTGGTTTGACACAATTGATCCCTGTATGGAGCGCGGCAAACAGTAACACCGCACGATGACCTTGCTGTTTAATGTGGATTAATTCTCTAAGATGTTTTTGACCTCTTAAGGTTTCTGCATCAGGGAAAAAACCTTGCTGTTGCTCAAGCAAAGTCACCGACTTTACTTCAACGTAGCAGAATTGCGAGGATTGTCCATTTTCGAGGTTGCTCAACAAAATATCAATTCGGCTATTTTCAGCCCCGTATTTCACCTCAGTTTGAAGTGTTTTGTAGCCTTGCAGTTGCGTTATTCTTCCTTGCTCTATGGCCTCAACAGACACTTTATTGGCCACCGCTGTATTTACACAAATAAAATGACCATCATTATCTTGCGTCAGCTCCAACGAATGAATGTACTTTCGTTTAGGGTTATCGCTGGTGGAATAATAGGCTGTAAATCCCGGGTCTGCACAATTGGTCATTCTACCCGTATTGGCGCAGTGTACGGTGAATTCGTCACCACTTGGGGCGCGTAAATCGACAAGAAAGCGTTTATATCGTTTGAGCAAGGTTGCTTGCTGTAATTGCCTAGAAAACTTCATTGGTCGCTTTAGGTTGGGTGTATTTAGTGGCTAGTGTACACTTAACCACACTTACAAGCACAAGAGTGAAAAGAGAATGTCAGAGAAATTTATTGTACGACTGAGTGAAGACGCAAAACCAGAGTATTTATCTGCTGGGGCTGCATTGTCGTTTGAAAAGGACGGTGCTTTTATCCATTTACAACAAGACGAAACGCTGAAGAATATTCAAAAAGCGGCTCGTAGCATCGCACAACAAGGGATTAAACAAGTTCATCTAGAAGGTGACTTGTGGTGTACTGAATCTCAATGGGCTTTTTATCAAGGGTTTGTGTCGCCAAAAGCGTTAGATGGTGTGGTGTTTGTTGATAACGACCAGTCAGATCTTAACGAACTTGATGCATTAAAAGCGTCGGCAACATGGATGCGTCAGATGATCAACGGGACGGCCGAAGACATTTATCCTGAAAGCCTTGCTGGAAAAGCGGCTGAGTTTATTCAGTCATTGGCACCTGAGCATGTTAGCTATCAAATCATTAAAGGCGATGCGCTGTTAGAGCAGCAATGGATTGGTATCCATGAAGTAGGACGCGGCAGTGAGCGTCCTCCTGTGTTGCTTGAGCTTGACTATAACCCAACCGGTAATGATGACGCACCAGTTAGCGCGGCACTTGTGGGTAAAGGGATCACGTTTGACTCTGGTGGTTACTCAATTAAGCCAAGTGAAGGCATGCTTACGATGAAGTGTGATATGGGCGGTGCGGCAACTGTAACGGCTGGTTTAGCGCTGGCTATTCAACGTGGTTTTGACCGTCGCGTTAAGTTGTTCCTATGTTGTGCTGAGAATCTTATCTCAGGCCATGCCTATAAGTTAGGTGATATTCTTACCTACAAAAATGGTACCACAGTTGAAATCGTAAATACGGATGCAGAGGGTCGCTTAGTGCTTGCTGATGGCTTGATGGCTGCCGGTGAAACAGGCGCAGAGCTTATCATTGATGCCGCGACATTAACGGGCGCCGCGCTCGTTGCTGTAGGCCAAGAGTACAATGCGTTATTTGGTTTAGACAAAACACTTGTCGGCGATGTGCAGCAGTTCGCGAGTGACGAATTTGAAGCCGCATGGCCATTGCCTCTAGAAAAGTGGCACCAAAATAACTGTCCATCGCCTTATGCGGATACAGCTAACAGCCGGGTGCAAAAAGGTGGTGGCTTTGGTGGTGCATCAAATGCAGCGGGTTTCCTATCTCGCTTTGTACCAAACGAAGGTCAAGGTTGGGTGCATATCGACCTTGCGGCTTCTTTCCAAAATAGCGCTAGTGGTCAATGGGCCGCAGGTGCAACGACCTTAGGCATGAGAACCGTAGCGAGAACGCTTCAAGAAAAAGCGTAATCATGCAGTTAGCTGAGTGTATTCCGCGAGACAGTGGAATACACTCGCTTGTTACCACGTTTAAGACAAGAGTGCAGCAGCGAGTCGCACAAAGTCTGATGAAGTCAGTATTCCAACCAATTTGTTTTGCTCGTCTACCACAGGCATACAGCCATGTCGATTATCGACAAAAAAGCGCACCACATCTTGTAGTGATTGACTTGGGCGCACGCTCGCAAAATCGGTCGCCATAATATCTTGTACTTTTGTTTGCTTTTCTTTTCTTGCAAGCGCATTTGCGCCATAGGTTGCCATTATTCCCATTACCTTGGCGATCATAATCTTTTGCGTGAGCATACCAACCAAGGCTCCTGCTTCGTCAATCACTGGAATGTGACGAACATTTTTTTCTTTCATTAAATTGTGCGCATCTTGCAAGGTATTTTCAGCAATCACTGCGAACGGATCTGGGGTCATTAAATCAGCTACGGTTTGTGTCATCTGCTACTCCTTTTCACTCCATATGCTTATGTTGAGTTTAGCCTGATCTATTTGGCATGTATGGAATTGAGATCAAGTTTTGAACTATTTCTCGAAGAACTGCTCTTATGAAGACAACAATAAGAAAGGATAACCCAATGAAAAAGTTACTGATGTTAGGTGCTGTTGCGAGCTTACTTTGCAACTCTGTTTTCGCCGCTGAGCGAAGTGTTGAATATGGTGAGATTAATCAAATTCTAGATTTAATCGCCAACAAAGCGCAGTCGCAATATATCTTGTCTAAATTTACTGTGGAAGTGAAGCAGCCTGATATCGCGCTAGAGGATGTTAAACTTTGGCTGGAGCAAGATGACAAGATCATTGCCAACGGTATCATAGACAAAGACGGCAATATTGATTTACCTATTCTCCCGCAGTCACGTGCTGATCAAGTTAATTTAGTGATCAATCAAGAAAAAGATGCCGTTGCGATTATGGTCAATACCGATATAGCGCCGTTGACTAAGCAGCGGGTTATGTATCGCGATTTGTTTATCCTTTTAGAGGATATGGACGCTTTTGTTGAGTTGATGGCAGGTAGCTTGTCTTGGCTTGCTCCAAGCTTTGATGAATTAGAGTTCACATTTACCGAGCCTGCATCAATTCAGTTTGTGGACGCAAAAGGTAAAACCCAAAAGTTTGTGACGGATGATGAGTTTAAGATCCAAATCCCTAATAAGAAAAAGTGGATGAAGCAAAATCCATCCTTGCAATTTAGTGCCTTACCAACCCAGTTTGCGCCCATAGACTAGGGAAGAAGGTCCGTATGCCTGCTAGCAGGCGGGCATATCCTTTTCCATCAGGTAGTTAGTTAACACTTCGCCACGAACCTTCACTTGTTGTTCCTTTATCACTTGGAAACCAAAATATTCAAAGAAAGGTTTAGCCGTTTTACTAACATGGGAAAATAAGCGCGTTGTGTTGGTTATTTTGCTGTGTTCTAAGAGTGCGAGCATAAGTGCTTTACCTATGCCTTGGCCTTGATGTTCCGCATGGCAAAAAAAGTGATCAATAAGACCGTCGGCTTGGATATCGGCAAAGCCAACAATTTTACCATTTAGCACGGCGACAAGGGGCTGATTGCTCCTTAATCGGTCTTGCCAGCCTTTATCGGCAACGTCGCTATGTGCCCATGCATTAACTTGGTTATTGGAGTAGTGCTGTATATTTACTGAGCGTATAGTGTCAAACATAAGCTTGCGTAACACGGCTTCTTCGCCGCTTTGAAATTGTCTGATGATAATCATTGTTAATCTTTATTCTTGGAGCCTTAATTGCCCGGAAATAGCGTGTTGCTCAGCAATCTCTGCAAGTCGTACGTATTTTTGTTCAACCAGTTGAGACACGGGAACAAGTTTGGCATCAATACTTTCAAGCTCAGCTAACTTGGCTGCAAGAAAGGCGGCGGTTTCCTTATATGGGTGTGCAATGATAATAACATGCTCGTGATTATCAAGTAGCTTAAGCATATGTTGCCACTGCTTGTTGAGCGCCTCGGTGGATATATCATTGTCTAGAAAGACCTGTCGAGCTACGTTTTTTACGCCATAAAGGTTGGCTGCATATTGGGCTTGGCTGTGGCTAGTGGTGCGGCTATCTAAAAAGTATAATCCGCGCTTTTTTAGTATTTCCATTGTCCATTTCATTGGCTCTATTTGTTCGGTTAATGCTGAGCCCATGTGATTGTTTACGCCTTTAACTTGAGGTAGTGTCGATAGCGCATTGCCAAGTGTCATTTGCAACTGCCACTTTTCCATATCGGTGGTTAATGCGCCCGGGCCAAGGGCCTTTTCCGTGTCTTGTGCCTGCATTGGCACATGTAACAAAAGCTCGCGTTGTTGGCGGCTGGCTGCAAAGGCAAATTGTTGAGAAAAAGGGGTATGGGGCAGGATCGAAAAGGTGATCCCACTCGGTAAAGACAGCAACTCTAAGTCACGTTGGTGGTTGCCAATGTCGTCTATAACAATGGCAAACTGTTTTGCTGGCACTGCAAAAGTCATGCAGACCAGTATTATCCCGATTATTTTTTTTAGCACACAAATTATTATTATAGTTTACAGCCCTACAGGACCGTTTTTTATTTACTGTGATTGAACTAACGCCAGTGCCTTAGGCCAATGCGAGGCAAGCTGCTCAATACCTGTCGTTTTGATTGATTCTTCACCAGTGATTATAGCGCTTTTATCCAACAGGGAAAGCGCTTGTTTGGTAAAATATACATCGGGCTCTATGCCTTTACCTTCAATTGATGTACCTGCTGGTGTGTAGTATCTCGCTGTCGTTAACTTTAATGCAGTAGTACCATTGCCAATCGGGATCAAGGATTGCACTGAGCCTTTACCATAGGAACGTAAGCCAACGACTAAGGCACGTTTATTATCCTTGAGTGCGGCGGCTAAAATCTCGGCTGCTGAAGCGGAATTATTGTTGATTAATACCAAAATAGGCGCACCATTTAAAATATCTCCCCGCTTTGCAATGTAAGCTTGATTGGCGTCATAGAAGCGGCCTTTGGTCGTGACGATTGTGCCACTATCTAAAAAAAGATCTGAGATTGCCACGGCACTATTAAGTGTGCCGCCGGGGTTGTCACGTAAATCAATAACCAGCTTTTTCAATGGACTGCCTAACTGTACTTGTAGTCGGTTTATGTGTCTTGCAACATCATGATAGGTGTGGTGGTTAAAACTGTTGACGCTTAAAAAACCGGTACCGTCGTTTAAGAGTTTACTAGCGACACTTTCAATAACTATCTCTTGACGTTTAAGCTCAAGTGCAACTAACTCGTCTTGTCTTAATACCACTAAATTGATGAGGTTTTTATTTGCAGCTTTGAGTAGGGCGGATACTTCTTCTATCGATTTACCCGCGACATTAGCGCCATTGATTGCATGGAGTTTATCACCGCTCTCTATGCCTGCTTGGGCTGCTGGTGAATTGGGTAGGGTATCCAAGATAATCACGTAATTATCTTGCTCTTCGACTTCAATACCAAGCCCCGTGTAGCGCCCATTTGCTGCACTGAAGATGGATTCCAAGTCTTCCTCGTTGAGGTATTTAGAGTAGGGATCTAAATTATCAAAGAGGCTCGACAAGTTGCCCGCGTTGTAGCGACTCAGAGGCAAGTCTTCAACATAATAGGTGTGAATATGATACAGGATTTCATCGATTTCTTGAGCCGAGAACTTTTGTGTAGACGCGTGACTAAAAGCGCTAAAACTTAACAAAAGCAGGAAGCTTAATAATGCAACATAGCGCGCTGCAAGCGCGTAAAAACGGGTTTGTCTATTCATGTGCTGCTCCTCATCAAGGTGCAGCACGGGTTATTCAGTTAACTGGATCTGCACCATTTTATCGGATCTACAGCGCTTCCCTTATGCCGTATTTCAAAGTATAGACCAGGATCTCTTTGTCCGCCGCTTTGTCCTACCAAAGCGATCACTTCACCACTGCGAACTTGATCGCCAACATCGCGAAGCAGCGTTTGTGCGTGGCCGTATAGACTCATAAAACCATGACCATGATCGAGCACAATAACCCAGCCAAAGCCATTTAACCAATCTGCATACACAACTTGACCGGGGGCGACACTCGCAATTTCAGCCCCTTCTTTTGCGCCAATAAGAACGCCCTTCCAATTCATGCCAGCATGCTTGCTTTGGCCGAATTTATGCTTAATTCGACCTCTGGTTGGTAAACTCATTTTGCCTTTGAGTTTGGCTAATCCATCTAAGCGTACTTCGGCTTCTCTTTGCGCCTTGGCAAGCTCTTCTAACGTTTGGATTAAGGTTTGCTCATTTTCTTTTAAATAAGCGATAGCAGAGCGTGTTTCACTGAGTTTGTTATTTAGGTTTGCAAGCTGGTTTTGACGTTCTTGCTGCGCCTTCTTGAGCGCTGCCAAGCGTTCATTCTGATGGTTTTGTAGTGCTTCTAAGCGTGCTTGTGTTCTTGCTAACTCAGATTGAGTCTGTGCCAACTCTTGGCCGATAGATTTGAGTTGTTCGAGTTGTTTAATACGTGCTTTATTTAGGTAATCATAATAGGCAATGGTGCGCTCGAGCTTAGTGGCATGCTCTTGATTAAGTAACATTCTAGAATAATCATGAGAGCCCGTCATATAGGCACTTTTTAGCTGAGCCGCAAGGATCTTTTCAAATTTTTTCTTGTCGTTTAGCAGCGTGCTTTCTTGCTTTTTAAGTTCGGCCTGTTCGGTTTGGTTTTCTTTGATCCCGATTTCTGTGAGTGAGATAGCTTTGGCACTTTTGGCAATATCAAGTTCGAAGGCTTTGAGCTTTGCTTCGTGACTGTTAATTTCACCGCGCTGCTTTTCTAACGCTTGTTGGCTAGCTTTAAGCTGTTGCTGAACTTCGCTTAAGTCTTGTTTGGTTCTAGATTCGTTGGCAACAGCGCCCGCTGTTGCCATGAGTAACGCCGCACCGAGAAGTGCGGCATAGTGAAATGTCGTTTTTAACGGCATACAGGCAGGCCGTTATTTTAAACGCATAATTGGAGTGCCAGTCATCTCGCTAGGCTGCTCCATACCAAGTAAATGCAGCATTGTTGGTGCAACATCGCTTAGGGCTCTTCCTGCTTGTGGCTCTGCATCACGACCTACATAAATAAATGGTACAGGCTCACTAGTGTGTGCTGTGTGAGCTTGGCCCGTTTTCGGGTTTTGCATTTGCTCAGCATTGCCGTGGTCTGCTGTGATCAGAGCTTCACCACCGGTTTCTTTTAACGCTGCAACCACACGACCGATACACTTATCAACGGCTTCACATGCCTTTACTGCGGCTTCAAATACACCAGAGTGTCCAACCATATCACCATTCGGGTAGTTACAGATAATGACGTCAAATTCACCGCTATGAATGGCTTCAACTAACTTATCCGTTAGCATTTCTGAGTTCATCTCTGGCTGTAAGTCGTAAGTGGCAACTTGTGGAGAAGGAATAAGTTCACGTTTTTCACCTTCAAAGAGATCTTCGCGACCGCCGCTAAAGAAGAAAGTGACATGGGCATATTTTTCCGTTTCCGAAATACGTAGCTGAGTTTTATTGTGCTTAGCGAGCCATTCACCTAACACATTGACAAGTGCTTCAGGCGCGAAAGCGATAGGGGCTTTAATGTCGGCAGCGTACTCAGTCATCATAACAAACGCACTTAGGTCCGGTGCTTTGCGTTTTTCGAAGCCGTTAAAGTCAGCATCGACAAAAGTACGGGTCATCTGGCGCGCTCGGTCTGCACGGAAGTTCATAAAGATAACTGTATCACCATCATTGATAGTTGCGGCTGGTTGCCCAGCTCCGGTGATCACTGAGGCTTTAACAAACTCATCATTTTCATCACGTGCGTAAGCTGCTTGTAGCGCTTCAACGCCATTACTATAAGTAAAATCAGCATCGCCATTTACCATCAGGTTATAAGCAGATTCGACACGGTCCCAACGATTATCACGGTCCATAGCATAGTAGCGACCAATAATAGACGCTAGGCGGCCACAATTGAGCGATTGCATCAAGGCTTCCATTTTCTCAATTGACGCTTGTGCACTACGAGGAGGTGTATCGCGGCCATCCAAAAATGCGTGCAAATAAACGGTTGCACCGCGCTCTGCTGCTAATTTAATTGCTGCAACAATGTGGTCTTCATGGCTGTGAACGCCACCTGGGCTCAATAATCCCATTAGGTGAACGGCTTTGCCCTTTGCCACGGCTTTGTCGATATTCTCAACCAGAGCTGGATTGTGCTCAAACTCACCATCGTCAATCGCTTTAGTGATCCGCGTGAAGTCTTGATAAACCACACGTCCCGCACCAAGGTTAACGTGGCCAACTTCGGAATTCCCCATTTGTCCATCCGGTAGACCAACATCAAGGCCTGAACCTGAAATCAAGGTGTGCGGAGCAGAGCGCCATAGTTCATCTAATACTGGGGTATTGGCTGCTAAAATAGCATTGCTCTCGCTTTCTTCGCGATAGCCCCAACCGTCTAAAATCATTAATACCAATGGCTTTTTCTTAGCTGTCATTTGCGCTCCTGAAATCCTGAATTAGGCACGATGTTGATGTCTTATAGCAAACGCTACAAGGTTAGATTAACTAACTTGGGCTGCAGCGCTTCAATAAGCTTGCTCTGATTGCTGGTAAGTAGAATACCTGTTTTTGTATGAATATTCAGCCCCGCAGTGATGAATTATCAACTTTGAGATTGATATTTGCTCATGTTGAACAAGTCTGTTTTGTCGAGAATAAAGCAGGTATACTTGCTGCCACTTTATCGTTTAATAATTTTTGGTTGATAAATTAATGGAACAATACGTTGCGTTTTTAGGTAACCATCCGGTACTTAGCATCATTTGGGTTGTGTTAGCCGCGATGTTAGTGAGTAGTTGGTTTAAGAGTCAGTTTTCTAAAATTAGACAAATTAATCCCCAGCAGTTGACTATGCTTGTTAACCGCCAAGATGGTCAGGTACTCGATATGCGTGCAGCAAAAGAGTTTAACCAAGGTCACATTGCAGGTTCTGAGCAGGTGAATGCGGAAAAACTCAAGCAAAAAGATTTTGCTGGTCTTGAAAAACATAAATCTAAGCCCATTATATTGGTCTGTAACACAGGTATGACGGCATCTGCTGTTGCTGATAACATGCACAAAGCTGGATTCGAGCAAGTGTACGTATTATCAGGTGGTATTGGCGCATGGCAAAGTGCGGGTTTACCAATCTCTAACGGAAAATAACTGAGGTCTATGATGAGCCAAGTCGTAATTTACACCAAAGACTATTGTCCTTTTTGTCATCGTGCAAAAGCACTATTAGATGCAAAAGGTGTCACATACACTGAGTATGATATTGGCGCACAGCCTGAGCTTCGTGACGAGATGATCGAAAAAGCCAACGGTGGTTATACTGTGCCACAAATCTTTATCGCTGAGCGCCATATTGGTGGTTGCGACGATATGATGGCGCTTGAAGCGCAAGGCGAACTCGATAAGCTATTACAAGCATAAGATTGATTGAGCTTTGGCTCAGCTTACTTTTTATAATGACTGCTAAGAATTAGCAGGATCACAACAGAATTTAGGAAATTATCATGGCAGAACAAAACCAAGCAGCAGAACAACAACAAGAAGGCGCTCAGTTCAACATTCAACGTATCTATACTAAAGATGTATCGTTTGAAACGCCAAACTCACCAGGTATCTTCCAAAAAGAGTGGACACCAGAAGTTAAGCTAGACATGGACACACGTTCAGCAAAGCTTGATGACAACGTTTTTGAAGTTGTTCTAGCACTAACGGTAACGGCAACTATTGGTGAAGAAACTGCATTCCTATGTGAAATCCAACAAGCTGGTATCTTTGCAATTGCAGATCTTGAAGAAATGCAAATGGCACACATGCTAGGCGCATTCTGCCCTAACATTCTATTCCCATATGCGCGTGAAGCGGTAGCTAGCCTAGTTAACCGTGGTACTTTCCCACAGTTAAACCTTGCGCCAGTTAACTTTGACGCATTATTCGCTCAGTATATGCAGCAACGTGCGGCTCAAGCACAGCCTGAGCAAACTGCTGACGCATAATTGATGAGTACAGCAAAATCAGCTGTAACTGTATTGGGGGCGGGGTCTTATGGCACCGCCCTTGCTATTTGTTTCGCCCGAAATGGTCACCAAGTGACACTGTGGGGCCGCAATAGCGAACACGTTGAGGCGCTAGCAGCTGAGCGCAAAAACCAACGTTATCTTCCTGACATCCAGTTTCCAAACACGCTTGAACTTGAGGCCGATTTAGAAACGGCTGTTAAGTCTAGCGAGCGTATTTTGGTGGTTGTGCCAAGTCATGCGTTTGCAGACACCTTGAAGAAGATTAAACCTATGCTACTTGAGAATGCAAAAGTAGCTTGGGCAACCAAGGGGCTCGAACCAAATACTGGGCGACTATTGCAAGAGGTGGCACTGGATGTGTTAGGTGACGATGTGCCGCTGGCGGTGCTAAGTGGACCTACTTTTGCAAAAGAAATGGCCGCAGGATTACCTACTGCTATTTCAGTGTCTTCGATTTGTGCAAAGTTTCGTGAAGAGCTCGCTGAGCTGTTGCATTGCGGTCGCTCGTTTAGGGTGTATAGCAACGAAGACTTTATTGGTATTCAGCTCGGCGGCGCGGTCAAAAATGTTATCGCAATTGGCGCGGGCATGTCTGACGGCTTTGGTTTTGGTGCGAATGCTAGAACGGCGCTTATCACCCGAGGACTCGCTGAACTTTGTCGTTTAGGATGTGCGTTAGGCGCGCGCTCTGAAACCTTTATGGGTATGGCAGGGCTTGGTGATCTGATTCTCACTTGTACGGATAACCAGTCGCGTAATCGCCGCTTTGGTCTTGCGCTTGGCTCGGGAAAGTCGGTCGATGAGGCGATGTCGAGTATAGGTCAGGTGGTCGAAGGCTATCGCAATACCAAAGAAGTTTATCTACTTGCCAAACGCACTGGTATTGAAATGCCTATCACTGAGCAGATCTATCAAGTGCTTTATGAGCAAAAAGATGTGAAAGAAGCCGCAATGGCGTTGCTTGGTCGCGAAAAGCGAGCTGAGTGATAATCGAATAGAGAGGCGTAGCTACCTCTCTATTACTCTCCAAACTTAATGTTATAGCGACGTTTAAACCACAGTAAAAATGGGATTTCAATCACGCTAAATGCGACAATCGTAAACACCACCCAATTACTCTTAAAAAACACTAACGAAAATTCGATATCCTTACCATAGTACAAACTTCCAGACACGACTAAAGAAACCGCAGTAACCAATAAATCTTGTTTGCTGATACTGGCGAGGCTTTTCTCTTTTAACTTTGGGTAAACGAATACGTAGGCCACAAAAAGGAGAATAAAGTTGAGTAAAATAAGCGTTAGCTCAGGTGACATGATTACCTCTATGCCTTGTGTGTCATTCGGCACAAGATAACATAATTTCTTCGCTTAATGCCTCGTTGAAACGCTTTTTATCTGATACTGAACAGGTATAATGGTAAATCCAACTTTTGAGGTGCACATGATCTCCAAGAATCAACAAAAACTACTTCGTGCTTTAGGGCAAAAAAAATATCGCAAGCAACATGGCCTGTATTTAGTACAAGGCGAGAAGAATGTGATTGAGTTAGTTGATGCTGGGTTGGCTGTTGAACAGCTGTTCGCGACCAGTGAGTTCATGACAAAGTATAAATCCAAACTCGTTAATATTGCCTGTGTAGAAGCAGAAGAAGATGTGCTGAGTAAGGTGAGTACTTTGGTATCAAATAATGCGGCGATAGCGGTCGTTGCAATGCCGCCAGCAGAAGAAATCAATACTGCTGGGCTGGTGTTGGCATTAGATGGAGTCTCAGACCCGGGTAATCTCGGTACCATTATTCGTCTTGCTGATTGGTATGGATTAACGCAGCTTGTGGTGAGCGAAAACTGCGCGGATCAATTTAACCCTAAAGTGATCAGTGCCACCATGGGCTCATTTGTGCGTGTTAATGTGGTGAGAACCGATCTCGAGGCCTTTTTAAAGCAATATCAAGGCGAGTGCTATGGTGCATTCCTTGGTGGTGAGAGTGTGCATCAGTGCCAATTTAGTCGTAATGCCGTGTTGGTCATGGGCAGCGAGTCTCATGGTATTAGCGATACTATAGCGGCGCACATCAATAAAAAGGTGACTATTCCTGCGTTCGGTGGTGCTGAATCATTGAATGTGGCGATGGCTACCGGGATCATTTTGGATAATATCAAACGCTGTCATTGCTAACTCATAGATCTTACTAATGAATTGCCTTATTCTCAAAAGTAACCGCGAACAACAATAATAAGCTATGCGACTGAGTAGCATCAAACTAGCCGGCTTTAAATCTTTCGTAGAGCCAACCAAGATCCCGTTTCCTGACCAGATGACATGTGTGGTTGGGCCAAACGGCTGTGGTAAGTCTAATGTTATTGATGCGGTTCGCTGGGTACTGGGTGAAAGCTCTGCGAAAAACCTCCGTGGCGATGCCATGACGGACGTTATTTTTAACGGTTCAACCAAACGTAAACCTATCTCGCAAGCTTCTGTAGAACTGATTTTTGATAATACTCAAGGCCGGTTGCCCGGCACGTTTGCAGATCGTAACCAAATTGCCATTAAGCGCTTAGTGACGCGAGACGGCCAATCTCTTTATTTTCTAAATGGTAGTAAGTGCCGTAAGCGCGATATCACAGATATCTTTTTAGGTACTGGCCTAGGTCCTCGCAGTTATGCAATCATTGAGCAAGGGATGATCTCTCGCTTGATCGAAAGTAAGCCGCAAGAGTTAAGAGTTTTTTTAGAAGAAGCCGCCGGAATTTCAAAATATAAAGAGCGTCGACGAGAAACCCAAACCCGGATCAAGAGTACCCGCGAAAACATGGAGCGTTTGCTCGATGTTAGGCAAGAGCTACAGAGTCAGCTAGATAAACTGGCACTTCAAGCGCAACAGGCGAGCGAATATAAGTCTTTAAAGTCGCAAGAGCGTGACTTAAAGTCGTGGATAGCAATTTTAAAGTGGCAAAGCCTTGAGCAAAAGCAGGCAATAAAAGCCAAAGAAATTGCCAAACTCAACGAAAAATTAGCATTTTTTAATGAAGCTCACAGTGGCCATGACAGCATTTTGGCGACGCTAGAACATGAAATTAAGCATTTCAATGATGGCTATGAGCAAGCACAACATAGCGTGCACCGAATTGAAACCCAGTTGGCAACGCTTGAGCAACAGAAAGTCAATCTAACTGATAAAAAGCGTCAGCTTATTGAGCAGTCTCAAATACTGAAATCACAACAGCAAGAAGTGATTGAGGCGCAAGATGAGCAAGCCGAGTATGTGGCGAGCAGCGCTGAAAAAGTCGCTGAAGTTTCTGAACGACTTGAAATTGCGCTATTGCAACTGGAAGAAATTCAACTCGCAAATGAGCAAAGTGACACAGAGCAAACTCAGTTAGAAGCGCAGTTTAGTGGCGCACAGAAGCAGTACCAACAAATACATGCTCAGGTACAGCAAGGGGCAAGCCAATTAGCGCAACAACAGCAAGCTAAACTGCACGTAGATAAGCGTCAGGCTGAGCTGCTGGAACAGGCCGAAACGCATCACGCATCTATGTTGGAAAATGACTTGGCTGAAGCTCAGGATGCACATCATCAGCTAGTTCAAGCGATGGCAAAATTACAAAGCCAAGCTAGTAAGTTGCAAGGCCAAGAGCAAACCAATAAAGAAGAAATCTTACAGGCGCAGACTCATGCTCAAAAAGCGCTTCAGGCGCTACAAGAAGTGCAATCTGAAATAAAAGCGTTATCACGCTGGGCAGACGAAGCGTCGGAGACTTCAGCTGCGACTATGTTATCGCAACTTGTTGTTGAGTCTGGGTATGAAGAATGCGTGGAAGCGGCACTGCTTGGGTTGACGCATTTAGTCGTTGAGCAAAGCGAAATGAATACGCTATGGCCCATTGAACTCGAAGTTCCCGTTGATTCCGTCGCGACAAAAATAAGCTCAGGACTGTTCCCCAGCTTTTTAACGAAAATAAAATTATGTGCTGAATCTACAGACTTTCAATCGTGTGAACAATTCCTTCTCGGCGTGACGGTCTGTGGCGTTATTGTGGGGGATAACTTTAAGGCCAAGGTGAAAAGCAATGAAGAGAGTGGCGCGTTAAAACGCTATGCCCAATTGCAGTCATGCCATACTCAGCTTCCTCATTTGCAACAACTCGCCGAAGAGGCTGAGCAGGTTGTAGCACAAAAACACATTGTTCTTGAGAACACGCAAGCTGGCTTATTAGAAACACAGCAATGCGTTCACGAAAAAGCCCAAGCGATCGCCAGCCATAAAACCAAAGTTGAAATGCTGGATGAGAATCTGAGCGCTTGGCGTGAGCAAGGACAAAAAATTCAAGAACAGCTTGATGCCATTGCTCAAGAACGAGGCGAGGTCATCGAACAACTTGAACTTTATACGGAACAGCAATTACAACGTGATGAGTTGCTAGCGCAAGCACAACAAAAACAACAACTGGCCGAGGCTAAGTTGACTGAGTTTAAACAACATAGTCAATCTCGACGCGCCGCATTACAAGACGCGCAGCAATTAGTTCATACCACTAAACTTGCATCGCAGCAGGCAGAAAGTGAACTACAGCTCAGCAATTCTAAGTTGGAACACTTGCAACATCGTCGCGATGAAATAAACCAGCGCATCGAGCAAACGCAAGCAGATATTTTGCTTTGTGAAGAGCCGCTCGCGGAGGCGCATGAAGACATTGAATTATTGCTCGCCCAACATCTAGAAGCCAAAGCGCAAAAGCAAACGGTGTTGGATACGCTCAACCAAGCTAAGGAAAACCTCTCCCAAAAACAAGCGGCATTAAAAGATGCACAAGGCGAAGTGAGTAAACTCAATGAGTCTTTGCAACAAGTGAAACTTGAAGAGCAAAGCTTGATGATAAAGGCGCAAGCGGCACTTGAACCCTTGCAGGAGCTTGGTCGGACGCTAAAAGCGGAACTGGCGCAATTACCTGAAGACGCAAACTTGGGCCAGTATCAAGCCAATTTGAGTCGAGTCAGTAATGATCTTGGCAAGTTAGGGGCTGTAAACTTAGCCGCAATTGAAGAGTTTGAAGAAGCGAAGGCACGTAAAACCTATTTAGATACACAGCTGGATGATCTCACTAATGCGTTAGAAACGTTAGAAGCGGTGATCAGAAAAATTGATAAAGAGACCAAAACCCGCTTTAGTGCCACCTTTAATCAAGTGAATGAAGATTTAGCCGAGTTGTTTCCTAAAGTGTTTGGTGGGGGGAATGCATATCTAGAATTGACTAGCGATGACCTGCTTGAAAGTGGTGTTTCTATCATGGCAAGGCCGCCTGGTAAGAAAAACTCGACAATTCATCTGTTAAGTGGTGGAGAAAAAGCGCTGACCGCATTATCATTGGTGTTTTCAATATTCAGGCTTAATCCAGCCCCATTCTGTATGCTGGATGAAGTAGATGCACCGCTTGATGACGCAAACGTAGGGCGATTTTGTCGTTTGGTTGAAGAGATGTCGCAAACAGTGCAATTTATTTATATCAGTCATAACAAGGTCGCTATGGAAATGGCGGGTAGACTGACGGGGGTAACCATGGCAGAACCAGGGGTGTCGCGCATGGTTGCCGTAGATATAGAACAAGCGGTGCAAATGGCACAGGCATAACAACAAAAAAGGTGAGCAATGGCCACAGAGTTAAGATGGGCATTAATCGTGATCAGTGCGTTGGTCATAGGCGGGTTACTCATACATGGACTTTGGTCTGTTCGTAAGAAGAGCAGCGATAAAGTGTCTAAAAAGGAGCCCAATGAACTCAAAGAGCAAACGCCGAATCATGATAAAGAGCCTGACGAACCTGAAATTGGAGAGATGACCTTTAGTGCGGTGGATGACGAGCCTGCGACTGAGGGTATTATAGCGACGGAAGAGCCTGAAACTGAGGTGCAAACCGAGAGCAGTGGCTCTGAAGAGGCTGAGCCTGAAGAGAGTGCAATAGAGCCACAAGACTTTATTATTCTTCACGTTCATATGCCTGAAGGCCTGAAAATGGCAGGTTCTAGGTTGTTACCAACCGTGTTAAGCCTTGGGTTTAAATATTCTGATGAGGGCTTCTTTAATCGCCATTTAGAGCCGTCCGGAAATGGTCCTGTGTTATTTAGATTGGTAAACATGTACAACCCAGGTACGTTTGATATCGATAACATGGAACAATTTAGCACCGCTGGCATTAGTCTATTTATGACCTTACCTTGTGAAGGCGATAACTTGGCTGCATTTAATATGCTTCACAGTGCATCGAAAAAATTAGCTGAAGAGTTTGGCGCAACCGTACTTGATAAAGACCGCGAACCGTTAACGGTTGAAGCCGTGCGAGGTTATGTTGAAAAAGTGCGTGAATTCGCCGCTTAATCGCTACTTAGAATCATTTTTAAGCCACTGGCATCCGCTGGTGGCTTTTTACGTTTAGAGGTTTAAATGTCAGACAACATTGAAAGCCAAGTTGCAGCTCTTAGGCAGCAACTCGAAGATTACAATTACCAATATTATGTTTTAGATAACCCAAGTGTGCCTGATGCGGAATATGATCGTGTGATGCGCCAGTTGATGGCGCTTGAGCAGCAGCATCCTGAGTTACAAAGTCCTGATTCCCCATCGCAGAAAGTGGGTGGTGAAGCGCTTAGCAAGTTTGAGCAAGTAACACACAGAGTACCTATGTTGTCGCTTGATAATGCCTTCGACGAGAGTGAATTTACGGCATTTAATCGCCGTTTAAAAGAGCGCCTACTGACAAGTAAAGATGTTACTTTTTGCTGTGAACCAAAGCTCGATGGCTTGGCGGTGTCTATTTTGTATCGTGATGGTGTGCTCGTTCAAGCGGCGACAAGGGGAGACGGTCAAGTTGGGGAAAACATCACTGAGAACGTCAAAACCATTCGCAATATTCCGCTGAAACTGCGTGGAGAACATATTCCGCATGAAGTAGAAGTGCGTGGTGAAGTTTTTATGGATACTGCGGGTTTCATTAAGCTAAATGAAACGGCGCAAGCGAAAGGTGATAAGACCTTTGCAAACCCAAGAAATGCGGCAGCGGGAAGTCTGCGCCAATTAGACTCAAAAATTACCGCTAAGCGTCCGTTGATGTTTTATGCTTATTCTATGGGCTTGGTTGAAGGCGGTGAGCTGGCAAACGAGCATTATGCGCAGCTACAGCAATTACAAGGTTGGGGCTTGCCAATGAGCCCTGAGACAAAGCTTGTCGATAATGCACAGCAAGCTTTGGCTTATTATCAAGATATCATGACGCGCCGTGCTGAGCTTCCCTATGAAATTGATGGCGTAGTGATCAAAGTGAATGATAAAGCGCAGCAAGAGCAGCTTGGTTTTGTTGCTCGCGCGCCGCGCTGGGCGATTGCATTTAAGTTCCCTGCACAAGAAGAGATCACTCAGCTGCTTGATGTTGAGTTTCAGGTCGGTCGTACTGGTGCAATCACGCCCGTTGCACGTTTAGAGCCTGTTTTTGTTGGTGGTGTTACGGTATCGAATGCCACGCTTCATAATGGTGATGAAATTGCGCGGTTAGGTGTAAAGATTGGTGATACCGTTATTGTACGCCGAGCTGGGGATGTGATCCCTCAGGTAACTCAGGTCGTTTTAGATAGGCGTCCTGATGATGCCAAAGAGATTGAGTTCCCAGATACTTGTCCGGTGTGTGATTCTCATGTTGAACGTGTTGAAGGAGAAGCGGTTGCGCGTTGTACTGGCGGTTTAGTGTGCCGTGCACAACGTAAAGAAGCAATTAAGCACTTTGCATCGAGAAAGGCCCTCGACATAGATGGGCTTGGCGACAAAATAGTTGAGCAGTTAGTTGAGCGAGAGCTTATCAAGACGCCTGCTGATTTGTTTATCTTAAAGCAGGGCCATTTTGAGTCTCTTGAACGTATGGGGCCAAAGTCTGCTAAAAACTTGGTTGCGGCGCTTGAAGAAGCAAAGCAAACAACGTTAGCCAAATTTTTGTATTCGCTTGGGATCAGAGAAGTCGGTGAAGCGACAGCACAAAACTTGGCAAATCACTTCCTGACGCTTGAAAAAGTGATGGCCGCCTCCATTGATACTCTACAGCAAGTAAGTGATGTTGGTGTTGTTGTTGCGCAGCACATTCATAGCTTTTTTGCCGAGCAGCATAATCAAGAAGTGGTAACTGCATTGATCGAAGTGGGTGTAACTTGGCAAGATGTTGCAGCACCGTCAGAGGATACACAACCTTTAGCAGGGCTAACTTATGTATTGACTGGAACCTTGAGCCAATTGAACCGCAACGATGCTAAAGCGAGATTGCAAGCGCTTGGCGCTAAGGTCGCGGGTAGTGTGTCGAAAAATACGGATGCAGTTTATGCCGGCGAAAAAGCAGGCTCTAAGCTCACTAAGGCACAAGAGCTAGGTGTTGAGGTGTTCGATGAAGAAGCGCTGATCGCACTGTTAAACAAATACGAGTAGTAAAATGAAATCAGTAACACGATACGGCCCTGAATACTGGGATAAATATGGCGTTTATCGTACGCCAATCGCTTTTAATTTAGCGCTGGTTGTGTTGCTCCGCCCGTTGCTTATTTGGGTGTTTTCTGCACTTGCGAGACGCCCAGACTTGGATTTGATGTCGCTATTTTTTGAGTCTAAGTTTCACTTTTTTGTCGCGACAGGGATCGCTTGTATCGCGCTCATACCAACCGTTGTGTTTTCTCTTAGACGGCCAACAAGCTCTCCAAAGCTCGCAGCCGTCTGGCGTTATATGCGTTTGCCACTTATATTAACAGCGGTACTCGATTTAGCGTGGTTGATCCTGCAAGCTGGGAAAACCCATTATAGCTTTTCTCCTTATATTGCCGTACAAATTGTGTTGGTGAGTTGGGTACTTTTATATTTAATTAAAAGTCGCTATCTAAGCTGCTTTTTTGGCGATTGGCCACTTCCTGTTGAAGAGCAAAAGACAGAAGTAAACAAGAGAGAGAATTGAGATGTTAAAGTGGTTAGATATACTAAACTTTGCCAGAAATGGTAATCCTGTTGCTCCTCGCAGAGTTGAAAAATCGGACCAGCAATGGCAATTAGAGCTTGCTCCAGAAACCTACATGATCACTAGGAAAAAGGGGACTGAACGCCCGTTTAGCTCACAAAGTTGTCAGCTTTTTGAACCTGGTAAATACTACTGTGTATGCTGTGGCGAGCTGTTATTCGATGCCGAAGAAAAGTTTGATAGTGGCTCTGGTTGGCCCTCGTTTACACAGCCTGCAGCAGTGGAAGCGGTTGCGTATCATGGCGATAAGAGCCATGGAATGACGCGCGTCGAAATCACTTGTAACGTGTGTGATAGCCACTTAGGTCACGTATTCCCCGACGGCCCTGAACCAAGTGGACTGCGTTATTGTGTTAATGCCCTTGCAATGGAAAAGAAATAGCTCAATTGCGATAAAACAAGTGATTACTCAAAGTCGAGTTTCATTTCATTTAGTTTAGCTTTGAGTTTACCGTAGCGGATCTGCTGTTCACTATCCAACTCAGACTGATTTAGCAAGGTAGTACAACGCTTTGCTAAATTGGAATTAAAAGTACTTCCTGACTTAGCGCAACTATCACTCATACATTGCAGTAAATTCAGCGCTATTCCCGAGTTTTTAGGCATAATTCTAAATGCTTGAGTGAATGCCTCCAAAGCGGTTTCATATTGTCCTTTGTTAAACTGTGTGACCGCATGGTTATTGAGCTCTCTTGGGCCCATGGTGATCTCTTTTTTCTCTTGCTGCTGCTGATATAGATAGTGCATTGTGATGGGATCTGCGCTTGAGTTATGGCGTTCACAGTGTGCAATAACTTGACTAAATAGCTCCTGAGCTTTGTGGTTTAGCCCCACCTCATGTAGTGCTTTTGCTTTGTCTAAAGTGGAATCTACCGAGCGAATAACGGGTTCATCTTCTAACTGTTCTAGCAGTTGTTTCGCTTTTTTATGCTCATCTTTTAGATAATGGACGCGGGCGTTGAGGACATCGATTTGCGCTTGGGTTTGTGCGTTTGGAAATTGCTGTTTTAAATCACTCAGGTATTGTTGCGTCTGCCTTGTGAGACGAGTAACTTGGTCTGATTGATCGGTACTCAGGGCAAAGTCTATTCCAGCTCGTGCTGCATTCAAATACACTTCGGGTTTGTCATGGATCGAGTAGCGCGCGAAACTTGCGATATCTTTATGTGCTTTATAGCTGGCTTCATAGTCGTGATTAATTTGCGCAACTCGACCAAGTGACTGTTGCCTATTTATGTTTCTGGGTGCCATCTCAATTGCTTGCTCTAACAATTGTTGGGCATTCTCATATTGGTTTAACTTTATTTCGAGTTTGCTCAATAAATCGAGCGCAGGAAGACGAGTTTCCGGTCGCTCGATTAAGGTTTTTAACATCTTTTGAGCAATAACATCTTCATTGTTGGTAATGAGCGCCTCGACCAAGCCTAGCTTTGCCCATGTAAACTTTTGCAGAGCCAAAACCGACTTATAAAAAGACTTTGCCTCTTCTAATTGATTGAGTCTGAGTAGAAGTTCTCCTTTTAGCTTTAGGAGTAGGGAAGTGTAGTTATGATCTTTGTTGTCTAGTTCTAGATCTAGCGCTTTTAAGGCCTTTGAGTAGTTCTTATCGTCTACAAGCAAGTTTATATGCCTTAAAGCCTGTTTACGCTTTAAAACTCGTTCTATACGGTTTTGTAGTTCTTTTATTGAAAAGGGCTTAACTAAAAAGTCATCAGGTTGAAGTTCGATAATACTATGGACTAACTCGGGGCTAGTTTCAGAAGAAATAAAAATAAAAGCGGTACTTGAGCGAATTAACTGTTTGGAGCGTAGCTCTTCGTAAAATTGATAGCCATTTTGCTTTTTTGCTAAACCAAAAGAGCATACGATGAGATCAAACTTATTGATGGTACAAAGCTCCTTTGCACTGTCTGCACTCTCTGCAAATTTTAAATTTCTGAAATCTAACTGTTCTAAAGATTGTTTCATATAGCTCAATGCTAATGGTTGATCTTCAACGATTAACATTTTGGCATTTTGAATAGATGGAGCTGACATAGAAACAATTTTTAGACAATGGCTTTGCTTCTAGTCTAGTACTTAGGTGTAGTTTTGAAAACAAAAATTAACTCATTTTTAGTAGGTTAGTCTATTTAGCTTATCCCAACTATTTACTGAGGTTAGTGGCAAAATAGTTAAGGGTATAACCAAAATTTGGGAGGCTGAGTAGAGTAACTAATTAGTTAATAAATGAGAAAAACGAGGTTGTTTCTATGGACTTTATGGCAGGTTTAAGTTTATTCAGTTTGATGTGATTTTTGAGTATGTAAAAAGTAATAACGATTGTACTGAAAGTGAAGTGGTTTCTTATACTGGATTTGAATCTGAGCTCTTAGTCTTGTTTAGGCATAGGCCACTCTATCTAGAAAATAAAGTGGTGGGTTGTACTGGACTTGAACCAGTGACCCTCGCCTTGTAAGGGCGATGCTCTCCCAACTGAGCTAACAACCCGAATTGTGTTTCAATTTATACTCTTGAATCGAGTTCAATGTCCAATTCTAATCTAAGAGTAGAAGTGGTGGGTTGTACTGGACTTGAACCAGTGACCCTCGCCTTGTAAGGGCGATGCTCTCCCAACTGAGCTAACAACCCAAATTGTGTTTCAATTTATACTCTTGAATAGAGTTTTATGTCCAATTCTAATCTAAGAGTAGAATTGGTGGGTTGTACTGGACTTAACCAGTGACCCTTGCCTTCATCAGGCTTAGTGCGATGCTTTGCATCGACCACTCCATCTAAATAAAGAATAAAGTGGTGGGTTGTACTGGACTTGAACCAGTGACCCTCGCCTTGTAAGGGCGATGCTCTCCCAACTGAGCTAACAACCCAATTTGTATTTCAATTTATACTCTTGAATAGAGTTATGGTGGGTTGTACTGGACTTAACCAGTGACCCTTGCCTTGATCAGGCTTAGTGCGATGCTTTGCATCGACCACTCCATCTAAATAAAGAATAAAGTGGTGGGTTGTACTGGACTTGAACCAGTGACCCTCGCCTTGTAAGGGCGATGCTCTCCCAACTGAGCTAACAACCCAAATTGTGTTTCAATTTATACTCTTGAATAGAGTTTTATGTCCAATTCTAATCTAAGAGTAGAATTGGTGGGTTGTACTGGACTTGAACCAGTGACCCTCGCCTTGTAAGGGCGATGCTCTCCCAACTGAGCTAACAACCCAAATTGTGTTTCAATTTATACTCTTGAATAGAGTTTATGGTGGGTTGTACTGGACTTGAACCAGTGACCCTTGCCTTGCTCAGGCTTAGTGCGATGCTTTGCATCGGCCACTCTATCTAAATAATAAAGTGGTGGGTTGTACTGGACTTGAACCAGTGACCCTCGCCTTGTAAGGGCGATGCTCTCCCAACTGAGCTAACAACCCAAATTGTTTTACAACGTCTGCCGTTGTGGGGCGGTATTATAGGTTTAGTTTGAAAAGAGTCAACACTTAACTTTAAAAAACTATACTGTGTGATGTTTTTATGCTCAATGCTTTAAGCTCTTCATTATAGAAGAGGTGAGGGGTCTTATATTTTTGGTCCAAGAATCATCTTAACTTGGGGAAAATAAGTTGCTGAGCTTTGCATGCTATAGCGCGAAATTAAGCTGGGTTGGATACCATGCGGAAAAAGAAAAGAGCCGTAAATCACTCTGGCCTAATTGGATTTAAAACTAAAAGGCGGAGGTGCGGTAACTATGTGTTTTAAATTGTGTAATAAATAATCCAATTCAAGGTGTTAGGCTTGCAAAGGGGAACTGCTTGGTTATATTCTATGCTTCTTGATTTAAAATGAATCAGTTAGAAAAAACTTTCATAAAAGTTGTTGACTTTATTTTTGCTCCTGCATAGAATGCGCCCCGCACTCAGCGATACAGGCTAGCAGTTCAAGTCTGACTATTATGGGGCTATAGCTCAGCTGGGAGAGCGCTTGCATGGCATGCAAGAGGTCGACGGTTCGATCCCGTCTAGCTCCACCAATTTATCGTTAGTGCATATGTCCTAGTACATAATTCAAATGGCAACGCCTCGAGTGCGAAGTTGTTTGTTATTGTGTCCCCTTCGTCTAGAGGCCTAGGACACCGCCCTTTCACGGCGGTAACAGGGGTTCGAATCCCCTAGGGGACGCCACTTACTTCGGTAGGTAACTCGGTTGGCGAGAGAATAAACAGCTAAATAAAGTCCTAGTGACACAGAAAAACTTTCTGTTTTTTGATAAGGCCATTCGCCTCGCAGGCTCGGTCTCATCTAACGCAGAAATTGCAAATCAGTGATTTGCAAAACAATTTCTGCGTCCCCTTCGTCTAGAGGCCTAGGACACCGCCCTTTCACGGCGGTAACAGGGGTTCGAATCCCCTAGGGGACGCCACTTACTTTGGTAAGTAACTCGATTAGCAAGAGAATAAACAGCTAAATAAAGTCCTAGTGACACAGAAAACTTTCTGTTTTTGATAGGGCCATTCGCCTCGCAGGCTCGGTCTCATCTAACACAGAAATAGCAAAACGATGATTTGCAAAACAATTTCTGCGTCCCCTTCGTCTAGAGGCCTAGGACACCGCCCTTTCACGGCGGTAACAGGGGTTCGAATCCCCTAGGGGACGCCACTTACTTTGGTAAGTAACTCGGTTAGCAAGAGAATAAACAGCTAAATAAAGTCCTAGTGACACAGAAAACTTTCTGTTTTTGATAGGGCCATTCGCCTCGCAGGCTCGGTCTCATCTAACACAGAAATAGCAAATCGGTGATTTGCAAAACAATTTCTGCGTCCCCTTCGTCTAGAGGCCTAGGACACCGCCCTTTCACGGCGGTAACAGGGGTTCGAATCCCCTAGGGGACGCCACTTACTTTGGTAAGTAACTCGGTTAGCAAGAGAATAAACAGCTAAATAAAGTCCTAGTGACACATCTGTGTCCCCTTCGTCTAGAGGCCTAGGACACCGCCCTTTCACGGCGGTAACAGGGGTTCGAATCCCCTAGGGGACGCCACTTACTTTGGTAAGTAACTCGGTTAGCAAGAGATTAAACAGCTAAATAAAGTCCTAGTGACACATCTGTGTCCCCTTCGTCTAGAGGCCTAGGACACCGCCCTTTCACGGCGGTAACAGGGGTTCGAATCCCCTAGGGGACGCCACTTATTTTCTGTATTCTACTCTCATCATAAAAATGTTCATATTTTCCTTTCATTGTTGTTTAAGTTCAGAACTCTGCTAGTTTTTATATTAACTTTCTGTTGTTCGTTAAGTATTCATACCAATTTTTCTTAATACTTGATCCTTCAAAATAGAACACTTAATTGTGTAAATTGGTATCAAATTATATTTCACTATGATCTCAATCAGTCTTTCGGTGAAATTTCTTACGATTTTTAAGAAAGTAATAATTTATTATCTATTGCCCTTTTTAATCGAGAACGAGCTATGACAAAAGGTAGAGCTGATTACACAGGAAAAGAGAATGATTATCCAAGTTCTTACAATCTACTTTCAACGACAAACGTAAAAGGTCAGATAAAGTATGCGAATTCGCAGTTTTGTGAAGTTGCAGGGTTTTCACTTAGTGAGTTAGAGGGGAAGCCCCATAATATCGTTAGGCATCCAACAATGCCTAAAGCCGCTTTCAAGAACCTATGGGATTATATCGAAGCGGGCAAACCTTGGATGGGAATGGTTAAAAACCGCTGCAAGAATGGCGATTACTATTGGGTTAATGCTTTTGTCACTCCTATTAAAGATGCATCTGGTAAGACTGTCGAATATCAATCAGTGAGGACAAAGCCGAGCCGGGAGGTCGTTAACCGTGCAGAGGAAATCTACACTGATTTAAATAATGGTGTGTCACTAAGTAAATTTACTCGTGCCTCTTGGTCTTTGTCAGCTCAAATGATGGCAATAATCATTGTTTTCTATGCCCTAACCATGTTGATCTCAACTTTATCATCACCTTGGAATTACCTCGCTGAAACTCTGCTTACTCTTGCTGTATTATTTATTACTTATTCTCGCCTTGCTCCAGTGCGGTCGCTCAGCGAAAAGGCAAAAAAAGTATACGATAACCCTCTGATGCAAAAAGTGTATCTTAATAAGGTTAATGATGTTGCATCTATAGAGCTTGCCTTACTTGCTAGAGAATCCGAGCTTCGGGCTGTGCTTGGGCGTGTTAAAGATGCTAGCGCCACCGTTTCAGAGTACGCAACCAAAACGATGCAAGAATGCAAAACGAGTTCTGATATTTTAAATCGACAGCAAGCGCAAACCGGCTCCTTAGCAACAGCCATTAATCAGATGTCGGTGTCGATTGGTGAAATCGCCTCTAATACTAACAATGCAGCGCAGCAATCCGAAGCGGCGCTTGAATCCGTTGTGAAAGGCAACAAAGCCGTTGATGACAATATGGAAAATAATTATGCCTTATCGGAAGAGTTATCTCGCACGCAAAAAGATATAGAAGATCTTAATGCGCAAACAGTTAACATCGAAGGGGTTGTTGACGTGATCCGTGGGATCTCCGAGCAAACCAACTTACTTGCTTTAAATGCCGCTATAGAGGCTGCTCGTGCAGGTGAACAAGGTAGAGGATTTGCGGTTGTTGCTGATGAGGTGAGAGCGCTTGCGCAAAGGACACAAGATTCGACAGCCGAGATTAATGGTATTATTGCCGATCTGAGGCAGCGAGCAGAACGGGCGGTTACTGCCATTCAAAGTGGAGTAGAGCGCTCCTCTGAATGTGTAGTAAAGGCAGAAGGTACTAAAGTGAGCCTTGAAACGATCAACACAATAGTCAATGAAATATCAGGTTTGAACTATCAAATTGCGACATCGACAGAAGAGATGTCGAGTGTTTCTAATGAGCTAAATGCTAATGCTGTGACAATTTCAGGTCTTGCGGATGAGTCTATGGAAAGTGCGCGTAAAACTCATGAAACGATGAGAAGCACTGAACAGGCTTTAGAAAATCAAGAGGTGCTTGTTGAGCAGTTTATTCGAAAATTAAACAGTGCCCACCGTTGAATAGATAACTTAAAGTAATACAGCACTTACCTAGTTGTGTATGGGGGAGATTAATCAGAGCTATCTAGCTCTGATTAATAATAGTAGTAGTAAACGGAGCGGACCTAATACCAATTGCATTAATTAAACACTGTAGCCGTCTTCAACTCCTTTCACGGCATAGGCTACTGCATCATGAGCATGAAGAGATTCGTAATGGTTTATCTTCACATAGAAATCTAAATAAGCTTGCTGGTTTAGCAATGCTTTTAACTTTCTAGCTGCATCTTCACAAAACATTAGGTTTTGGCCATTTAGGCGCGCAAACTCTTGTTCATCTTCTCGTTTTACTGCGGCTTGAACGGGGGTTTTCAACTCATTTTCAACCAACTCAATTAGATCCAAAATCTCAAATTCAGTACTATTATTCGTAAGCTTAACTTTTATATTTGCAATCGAGCGCTGAGAGTGGGGTGTTGCAACGATCCCTTCTGTGCTACCTAGCCAGTTATGCACACTATGGAAATCTAATTGTTTGCCATCAAAAGCTTGTTGGAAAGCGTTTTGGATCAGTTGACGAGACAATGCTGCCGAACAGGGGCAAGTCGATGAGTAAGCAACGTCAAGCGCCAGTTCTAGCTTGTAAATACCGTTTATCAACGTCGCATCAAGGGTAATTGGGTATGATTTCCATCCCATTTTTTTACTTAAAAGCGAAGGGCGTCTGATAGGCAATTCAAACTGCAGGGTTACTTTTGCACCTGTACTTAAGTCGCTATGCGTACTTAAAAAGTTATCTAACAACTGCTTTAGAGTTTTAGGTGTAAGTACTTGCTCACAAGAAAGCGTATCAAGGGCAAGAAAGAGGCGTGACATGTGAATGCCTTTTGCGTCTTCTTTTTGCAAATTAACAAATGCATCGGCTTTGGCTGTAACAGTAACTTGATTTAGGCCTTTGCTTTCTAATACTAAAGGCAACTCTATGTTACCCATGCCTACCCAGTCTAAAGTTCCTGTTTGTAACGCACTAGCACTGTGTGCAATGTCTGGCATGTTATTTTGCATCGACGCTCTCTTTTCTCACGACTTAAAAAACGGGCATATTACACGAAATCAGATTAAGTTGGGATGGTGCGCTTAAATCTATCCGCACTAAATTAGATGAATTGTGCATTTAGTGATACAGAGTCTCATTTCTGTTATCTATCGTTCTGCTTAGTGTGTATGAAAATGAGTGAATGATCTGGCCCTGCAATTTCTATACTCGCTTATTACTAGGGCTTTTGTATAATATTTACTTTGAGGGCTTGAAAAGCAATTCAGTCAGGCTCAAGCGGTAGAATATAAACTTGCCTGACAAGTGTTTAACAATGGTGAAGTAATAATATGACAGAAAATTCGTTTGGCTCATGGGCTCGAATTTTATCAAACTTGGTAGAAAGATACGGTAACAAGCGGGCGTTTGCCATCGCTTATGCTTTTACGCTCTTCGTTGCAGTTATTCTATCTTGCATGTTTTACTATGTTGCATTAGGTGTAGTTGAAATTGTCGATATATCGGCACTCTTTTTCTTAACCGCTGTCATTGCGCCCGCTCTTATCATGATGTCCGTCGCGGCAATGCGGGAGGTACATTCATCGAAGGCCTACTTGGAGTCGGCAACACAACAAGAAAAGATGCTGAACCAAACGCTAAAGGACAATATTAATCGTTTAAATAGTGAGATTGACGAGCGTAAAATTGCTTTGCATGCTAAACACCGCGCGATAGATGAATTAAGAAAAGAAATTGCAGAGCGTAAAAAGACCCAACAAGAACTTGCGCAGCAAGGTATGTTACTGCGAAGCATTGTTGATTCATCTCCTGATCTGTTCTATTACCGCGATGAAAACGGTGTATTCGCAGGCTGTAACAAGATGTTCGAATTAGTGATGGGCAAAAGCAGTGAAGAACTAATTGGTAAATCAGTCGAACAAATATATTCAGAGCAATATCTTCCAAAAGTACTTGAAACAGATAGCCAGGTATCAGAAACACAGCAACCATTAACACTTGACGTAGAGTATCCCGTTGAAGGCGAACCTCGTTGGTTTGAAATGCGCAAGCTGCCATTTATCAATGATAAAGGCGAATATATAGGCTTGTTGGCCTTTGGTCGTGATATTACTAGTCGTAAAGAAGCCGAGCAGGCGTTAGAAACTGCGTATAAGGATAAAGGTAAGTTTATTGCTACGCTAAGTCATGAATTAAGAACTCCGCTCAATGGTATTGTTGGTCTGACGCGCATGATGTTAGACACCGACCTGACTGCGCAACAAAAAAGCTGGTGTAATACCGTGTTTTCAAGTGCGGAGACGCTTGGCAATATTTTTAACGACATCATTGATTTAGATAAAATTGATAGGGAGCAGCTAGATATAGCAACAGACAGTATCAATGTTTCTGATTTTATAAACGATGTAGTCAACTTTGCAGGTCTAATTGCTGATCAAAAGGGCTTAGAATTTACTATCAATCGTTCCGGAATCTTAGACGTTTATGCGTTACTCGATCCGACACGTCTACGTCAGGTACTCTGGAATCTAATTAATAATGCAGTGAAGTTTACCCACAAGGGTAATGTGACGCTGGAATGCCGCCGCGAGAATCGAGATGATGGGCCTTGGCTGACAATTAGTGTTATAGATACAGGTATGGGAATATCCGAAGATCAGCTTGAGCGGATCTTTGAGATGTATTACAAGGCTCCGGATGCATCGGGCAGCAATGCGATTGGCTCGGGCATTGGCCTTGCGGTTACTAAAGCTTTAGTTCAGGCTATGAAAGGAACGATAGCGGTTACTAGCCAAGAAGGTAAGGGGAGTCGTTTTGATGTTGAGATCCCGTTACAGCTATGTAATGCACCGAAAGAACAAAGTTACGCTGGTAGAAGCTTGTACATTTTACTTGTTGAGGATGTGCCGTTAAACGCTGAAATTGCAACAAATCTATTAGAACAGCGGGGGCATGAAGTTATTTGGGCTGAAACTGGCGAGGACGCTCTTTCGTTTGTTGAAACTGAAGATGACCTAGATCTCATTCTTCTGGATATGCAGCTACCAGATATCAATGGTGATGTTGTTGCGCGTCAAATAAGAGAAGACAGCCACTTTGATCACTTACCAATAGTTGCCTTAACCGCAAACGTCAGAAGCGCCGAGCAAGAGCTTGAGGGGATTAATGTTCAGGGAGCTTTGGCTAAACCAATAAATACTACTAAGCTCGACAAAATGCTCGCTGAGTTATTTGGAATTGAGGCACAGAAAAACAAACAAAGTATCGATATTCGAGAAGCGTTATCACAACCTGAGTACTCCGATTTAGATATAGAGACCATTTGCGACTTTGTTGAGTCTATGGGGGCTGCTGCATTCCAAAGAAGCTGTGACCTATTTACTAAGCTCAGTCCTAAGTACTGTCAAGAGCTCAGAGAGGCTGTTGCACAGAATGATATCGAGGAATATAGTGCGGTTGCACATAAAGTTAAAGGTGCTGCTGGTTCGGTAGGGCTGCAACTTGCCCAATTACAAGCGAAGAAAATGGAATTAGAATCAGAAGGCAAAGAGGATGAGACACTATTGAATTGGGTTTCTGAGTTAGAGGCAAAAATAGAAGAAGGGCAAGAAGCCCTTCATCCATTAATTGCAAAACTCGCTGAAGATCAGTAAAAACGATTATTGAGCGTCGAGTTTACCAATGAAACGGTAACCTTCACCGTGAATTGTACTAATTAATTCAGGCGTATTGTTATCAGTTTCGAAATGCTTACGAATACGACGAATAGTAACGTCAACAGTACGGTCGTTTGCGCGAAGTTCACGACCAGTCATGTGCTTGATAAGCTGCTCACGGCTAAAAATGCGGCCCGGCGAATCTAGCATTAGACGAAGTGCACGATATTCACCTTTTGGTAGACGCTTTGAATCGCCTGTTGGAGATGTTAAACAGCGACTGTTTTCATCTAACTCCCAACCATTAAAAGTAATAACGCCGTTGCTATCAATTGTTGACTCTTCTGCAGACGTGCCAGTACGAGAGATTAGGTTGCGAGCACGAATCGTTAGTTCACGCGGGTTAAATGGTTTTGTGATGTAATCATCAGCACCAATCTCAAGACCAAGAATGCGGTCAACATCATTGTCACGACCTGTTAGGAAAATAAGGCCGATGTTTTTCTTCTGACGTAATTCACGCGCCAAAATTAAACCATTTTTACCAGGAAGGTTGATATCCATGATTACAAGGTTGACATCATCATTTGATGTCAACTTGTCATGCATGTCATCGCCATCAATGGCTTCGATTACTTTGTAACCTTCCGCTTCAAATAAACTAACGAGGTTCAGTCGAGTTACGTCTTCATCCTCTACAATTAGAATGACTGGCGTTTGCATTATTAATTAACCTTTTCGGAATATATAATTTACAATGTGTCCGGACTTATATAATAAATCCGAATATTTACGATTATAGGAGCTTATCCAATTGTTAACAAGTAAAATCAGTTGGGATGAAACTTGGATACGGCAAGCAGCCTTGAGCGCACGATGAAGTACTGTTTTTCTAGTGCTTGCTTATTTATATACAGTCGAATTTTGCTCCCTTCTTGGACCAAAGAAGCAATCCCGCCTCTTTCTAAAAACTCAATACTTTCGCCCACGGTCAACATGTTTGACTCTATTGTATCGGTCCAAGCGGACAGTATATCATTTTCGCTAGTTTCATCAATGTATGTGATATCGCAAGCGCTGGAAAGTTCCCTATAACTCCACGTTTTTTTTGCTTCTACGAGCTCAATGGGTTTGCCTCGCACATTCAGCTTTGTTGCACTTTTTAGTTCAGCAGCAGGCCCTGATTCAAGTGAATAGAAGCAAAATTGAATACTGGTTTTTGTGTTTTCGTCGGGAAACTCGACGAATTTTGCCATCTGATAGAGAAAAGCAGAACGAACCTGATCTGGTGATTTTGCAGTTGTATTTAAGGAGACAAATAAAAGCAAAATAACTAGATTAATCAACCTCATTTTAGATTACCCGACAGAGGAAGAGTTATAATAAATTTAGCACCTTGGCTAAATTCTTCATCTAAAGTGATCGAGCCTCCAAGTGCTTGGGTTACTAGATTATAAACCAAATGCATACCTAGGCCGCTTCCTCCTTCACCTCTACGCGTTGTGACAAACGGATCGAAGATGCGCTTTTTAATTGCTTTGGGTACACCCATTCCGTTGTCTGCGTATTCAATAGCAAGTTGTCCCATTGATGGTTTCACAGTAATTGCAATGCTATTGTTTTGTTGATCTTTAAAACCATGGAGTAAGGAGTTGGATATAAGCTGTTCTAATACTTGTTGTAGTGGTCCAGCTTTACTTTCGATTGCAAGTCCAGAGTCACAGTCAATAGTCACTTCAGGTTGTTTTGTGGAGAGTTCAGCTCGCATAGATGCTACGACTTCAGTAAGCAGGTTTGACAAATCTATTTGTGAGTTCACTTCTAGATCCTGGCTTACGGCAAGGCGCTTAAAGCTAGAAACCAGCTCAGCCGCTCGGTTTAGGTTGCGGTAGATGAGATCAAGATTTTCAATTCCATCGTTAACAAAGCGCTCTAACTGTTTGGAGGTCAAAGACTTTGTTTGAAACGCTTCGCGAATATCGGATAATTTATCTCTTAACAACGTAGAGCCTGTGATACCCAAACCGATAGGGGTATTTACCTCGTGGGCAACACCTGCCACCATTTGCCCCAGCGAAGCCATTTTCTCGTTCTCGATGATTTGGTTCTGGTATTGATGCATACGCTCTAAAGCGTTCAGCAGTTCTTGGTTAGCCTCTCTCAGCGCAATTGTGCGTTGATTCACTTTTTCTTCTAAGCTCTGGTTGAGCTGTTTTATCTCTTGTTTATCCGCTTTATGACGCTCAAGTTGATTTTCGGTGCGAGCTAACATGATATTTAAGTTATTTGCTAATACGTTTAGTTCAGCAATATTGCTGCCAGGCGCTCTTGCACTGTAATTATGATTTTTTGAAACGTCCTGCAATAGTGCAGAGAGTCCTTCAATTGGCGTCGCTATACGCTTTTGGATCCCCCTTGAAACTAGCAATACGAGGAGGAGTACGAATAAGGTGAGCGCGATATCTACTAAGATTTTTTTATTTATATAGTTTGAGAGTCTTTCTAAACCGCCGCGGACATAAACATAACCTTCAATATTCCCCTCATAAATTACAGGTTTAATCAATTCAATGTAGTCTTCTGAGACCTTGGGGGTTTTTAACTCTTCAATTTGATTAACCTTTAGCGGTACTGGTGGTGTTCGACTGGCGTTGTAGCTGGTAAAAAATACAGGGCTGTTGGTTACGTCATCCATGGCATAGATATGGATGTTTTTGATGATATCCACTTGTTGAAAAGACTTTAGACGTGCATCTTCAGTTTTTCGATCATCGAATAAAATTGTGATCTGAGAATTGAACGCAACGATGTCGGCTATCATCTCTATTTTATTGATGATCAGCTGTTTTTGCTCTTTTACATCAAGGTAAGTGGAAATAGATATGGATAAAGAGAGGCACAGCGCGGTTACAAGCATCACTGCGCTGATCAATACTTTTCTTATGCTTGTTTTGGTTAATTGCTTACTCATTCTTATTCCAGCTGTATGATCAGCCTTAGCTGCGGCTACAGAGCTTTTGAGATCCAATAACTCATTATAATAAAGTAGAGCAAATCTTTGAAAATGAAAAGATAAAAGGTGGGTTTGAGTTAAGGTTTACTTGATATAAGCAAGTAAACCTTAGAGTTAGTAAACTACTGCGCTTTATAGATGGCGAATTTAGTGTTTTTAGTGACAACTTCAAACTGTTCAAACTGAGCTTCTAAAATAGGAGGGTATTTTAAGAAGCTATTTGCAACTAGCTGAATATTAGACTTGGTATCCATATGACGCTTGATGTTATGTAGAAATTGCTCAGCGATATCATAGTCTGTTGAAAGGCCTGTATGAAATGGTGGATTGCTTAAAATAAGGTTGAATTTACCATTCAATTCACTTAAACCGTCACTAAGTAGCAAAGTTGCACTGAGGTTGTTTAAAGCTAAAGTCTGCTGCGTGGCAAACAGCGCAAGCGCATTGACATCCAAACAGGTAAACTTAAGAGTTGGGCTGTTCAATAAGGCGTAGCAGGCTATAAGTCCAGCACCACAGCCAAAATCTAACACTTTACCTTTATAGGGAAGGGTGACATTTTCTAGCAATAATTGAGTACCAGCGTCGAGCTTCCCATGATTAAATACACCTGGCAAACTTGCGGCAGTAAACTCTGTTTTGGCGATACGCACTGAAAATGTCTGTACATAATGGCTTAAATCAAAATTTGGGTTGGCAGTAAGCTGATCAAACTCATACAAAATGCAGTGTTTTGCGCTTTCTAATTTATAACAGTGTGCAGCGTGCTCTTTAAGTTGCTTTTCTGCACTTTTCACCCCACTTTTGTTTTCGCCAACAACGAGTAACCTAGTTTCAGCCGTGCTCAAGTGACGAATATTATCAAATACCATTTGCGCTTCAGGTTTTGATTTAGGGTAATAATAAATAACTAAATCAATATCTTGTAACTGCGGTAATTGATGATCTACATAGCTCTTAACGTCGGCGATTTTATCTGCGTGAAGGTGGTCTGCAAAATCGAAACTAAACGCATGAATTGCCGAACTTGGATTGAGCGCTTTTAATTCACGTAGGAAGCCATCGCGCTGATGGTTAATAACCAGAATATTGTTGGCAATAAGCTCTTCTTCATTACGAAGTAGTAATAAACTTGGGTTGGTAAACTGCAACGCTAACTCCTAGTGAATGTACTCAAATAGCTGGGCGATGAAGCAGCCTGTTGAGCCGCTCCATTATAAAGAGTGGGTGTTTAGCTAGTACGCTCGAACATTAAATCCCAAACGCCATGTCCTAAACGATGGCCTCGTTGCTCAAACTTAGTAAGCGGTCTAAAGTCTGGACGAGGAACATAATCATTGCTTTGCGACTGGTTTTTATAACCAGGTGCTGCACTCATCACTTCAAGCATATGCTCGGCATAGTTTTCCCAGTCAGTTGCCATATGGAACACGCCACCTACTTTAAGCTTTTGGCGTATTTTCTCAGCAAATTCAAGTTGTACGATGCGACGTTTGTGGTGACGCTTTTTATGCCATGGATCAGGGAAGAATAGCTGTAATTTAGCAAGGCTGCCATCAGCGATACAATCCGCTAAGATTTCAACTGCATCGTGTTCAAAAACACGTAAGTTAGTGATGCCTTGTTCATCTGCATCCATCAAGCAAGCACCTACACCTGGACGGTGTACTTCTATGCCAATAAAGTTTTGTTGTGGGTTATTTTTTGCCATCTCAACGAGAGACTTGCCCATCCCAAATCCAATCTCAAGAACGACTTCATTGCTGTTACCAAATACTTCTGTAAAGTCTAGCAAACCTTGTTGGTGCTCCAGTCCCATTGTTGGCCAGCATTTTTCTAGCGATGCTGCTTGGCCTTTAGTAAGACGTCCTTCACGCTTAACAAAGCTACGCACTTTTCTGATGTACTTGCCTTCTTCCTGCGCCTGTTCGAGCGCACTTTTGCTTGATTCGTTCATGGTCATTTCTATGCTCGTGAAAATGGTCGCACATTATCGTCATTCAGTTGGCAATAAACAAGTATAGAGTGAAATTTTACGTGGTGACTATTAAAGCAATTGTGATTACACTGGCGGCTTTTGTAGCAAGTACTAGTCAAGTTTATGAAAGTTAGCCAGCAACAAGCTAAGTGGTTTGGTGAGCAAGTTGTGTCTTGGTATCACCTTCATGGTAGAAAAACACTGCCGTGGCAACTCGGAAAAACACCGTATAAAGTATGGATTTCAGAGGTGATGTTACAGCAGACTCAAGTAACCACAGTTATTCCTTATTTTGAGCGCTTTATGGCGCGCTTCCCAACAGTAATTGCATTGGCCGATGCACCGGAAGATGAAGTGTTACACCATTGGACTGGGCTTGGTTATTACGCCAGAGCAAGAAACCTTCATAAAGCTGCAAAAGTGATCAGAGATAGCTATAAAGGTGAATTCCCACAAACATTAGAAGCGGTGATGGACTTACCGGGCATTGGTCGCTCTACCGCAGGTGCGATACTCTCTCTTGCGCTTGGTCAGCATCATCCAATACTCGATGGTAATGTTAAGCGGGTCTTAGCTAGGTTTTATATGGTTGAGGGCTGGTACGGAGTAAAAAAGGTCGAAAATCAGTTATGGTCTTTGAGTGATGCTGTCACGCCAAGCGGTGATGTAAGAGCGTTTAATCAGGCTATGATGGATTTAGGTTCAGGCGTATGTACCAGAAGTAAGCCAAACTGTGATGTTTGCCCACTTGTTGAGGAATGTTCGGCGTTCAAAAATAATCGGGTTAAAGAGTTTCCAAACCCTAAACCCAAAAAAGAGAAACCAAAAAAGCGTACTCACCACTTAATAATTAAATGTGGTGATAAAGTTTTGATGGAGAAGCGCCCTTCGAGTGGAATATGGGGTGGGTTATTCGGCTTTTTTGAGTTTGCAGAGCAAGATGAGTTAGACGCGTTTATTAAGCAGCAAGAACTTAAACTTGAATGTACAAATACACTTGAACCCTTTGTGCATATTTTTACGCATTTTGAGTTAACTATTACCCCCGTGGTTGTAGAAGTAAAAAGTATGCCAGATTGTGTGCATGATCAGCAATTGCTGTGGTTCGATACTCATAACCCGCCAGAGGTTGGGCTCGCTGCGCCGACTAAAAAGTTGGTTAAAGTATTAACCGCAATAGGGTAAACTGACGCTATCACTGGTGCTGACTCTCATTGAGTGCACGATTAAAATTGAAGAGGTAGATACTCATGGCACGTACGGTATTTTGTCAAAAGTTACAAAAGGAAGCGCCTGGACTGGATTTTCAACTGTATCCAGGAGAAGTTGGTGAACGTATATTTAATAACATCTCCAAAGAAGCTTGGCAGCAATGGCAGCATAAGCAAACTATGCTAATCAACGAAAAGCATCTTAATATGATGGATCCTGAGCACAGGCAAATGCTTGAAGAGCAGATGGTCGGCTTTTTGTTTGAAGATAAAGAAGTCGAAATTGAAGGCTACAGGCCACCAGAAAAATAAAGGTCGCATCAGCGACCTTTTTATAGCTCATAAACTGGCTAGGGGACGATTAATACTCTCTATCCACAGAAAGCTTGGCAAGTCCTATCAGTGCTTCTTTATGCACTGAGTCAGGTAAAACGCTCAATTGTGCAATCGCTTTTTGGGCTTCTTCTTGGGCTTTAGCCATCGTGAAGTCAAGTGCTTTGGTTTCGGCTAGTGTTGCTAAAATATCGTCAAGATAATCAAGCCCATTACCACTTTCTATTGCTGTTCTGATCTGAGCTGTTTGCTGAGCAGTTGCATGCTGCATTGCATAAATAAGCGGAAGCGTAGGTTTACCCTCGGCGAGATCATCACCAATATTCTTACCCAGCAATTCTGCGTTAGCACTGTAGTCAAGAATATCGTCTACAAGTTGGAAGGCTGTGCCTAAATGCATACCGTAAAGCTTAAGCGCAGTTTTAATTTCGTCTGATTGCTCTAGCACTACAGCGGGTAGTAAAGTTGCAGCTTCAAATAGCTTCGCCGTTTTGCTGTAGATAACCTGCATATAACTCTTTTCAGTTGTATCTGGGTCATTACAGTTCATTAGCTGTAACACTTCGCCCTCAGCGATAATATTGGTTGCATCCGCTAGGATCTGCATGACTTCCATATTACCAAGACCAACCATCAACTGGAATGAACGAGTGTAGATAAAGTCACCAACTAATACGCTTGCCGCATTTCCAAATTCAGCATTTGCAGTCGGTTCTCCACGGCGCAGTAATGACTCATCAACCACGTCATCGTGGAGTAAGGTTGCTGTGTGAATAAACTCTACAATTGTCGCTAGTGTGATGTGTTTATCACCTTCGTAACCTAATGCTCGTGCAGCCAAAAGGGCTAACATTGGGCGGATGCGTTTTCCTCCGCTATTTACAATGTATAAACCTAGCTGTTTTACAAGTGCAACATCAGATTGCATTTGTTGATGTATAAGTTGGTTGACGTCAAGCATATCTTGCTCAACCAAATTTTGGATAGTTTTTATATCCATTGCGCTCCGAGCCAATCTATTAACCGAAAATGAATAAACTCGGCGATTGTACTACAAAAAAATCATCGACTCGATAAATTGTCGTAGTTGCTTATAAAAAAACGTTTTTATGCTTACTTTTTATGCTTTTAATGGTCGCGCAATGGGTGAAATAGGTACAGTAAAATCTCATTTGGTACTGTATTAGGTAAACTATAGATTCGCCTTTTGTCTGATGAATTGAGAGAAAAAAGAGCTTGGCTTTGACATTTTTTTGACTAGAATAGGGGAAAATATTTGATTGCCCTCATACGAGCTAAATTTTATTCACTTTCTTCAAATTTACTCTTGCGCCAAGATACGCATTAGCGTAAACTTCGCGCCCTATTGAAGAATATTAAGTTGCGTCGATTTGAGGGCGCACAGACGGAGTTAATTATGTACGCGGTTTTCCAAAGTGGTGGTAAACAGCACCGTGTGACTGAAGGTCAAACAATTCGTTTAGAAAAGCTAAACGTTGAAACTGGTGCAGCAGTTGAATTTGATTCAGTACTTCTAATTGCTGATGGTGAAAAGATCGAGATCGGTGCACCGTTTGTTAACGGTGGTAAAATTACAGCTGAAGTTGTATCTCACGGTCGTGGCGAGAAGATTAAGATTGTTAAGTTTAGACGTCGTAAGCATTCTCGTAAGCAGATGGGCCACCGTCAGTGGTTCACTGAAGTTAAAATCACTGGCATTAGCGCTTAATTTTTAGAGGTACAGAAAGATGGCACATAAGAAGGCAGCTGGTAGTACTCGTAACGGTCGCGATTCAGAAAGTAAACGCTTAGGTGTTAAACGTTTTGGTGGCGAATCAGTTCTAGCGGGTAGCATCATCGTTCGTCAACGTGGTACTAAGTTCCACGCTGGTTCTAACGCAGGTATCGGTAAAGACCACACAATCTTCGCAAAAGCAGACGGTAAAGTTGTTTTTGAGCAGAAAGGTCCTTTAAACCGTAAATACGTTAGCATCGTTGCTGAGTAATCGGTATTAAATACTAAAAAACCCCGCTTAGGCGGGGTTTTTTGTTTTCAGCACATCAATTACCAAATTAGCTATATCAAGGCGTATTAATACAATTGGTATTAGGAGCGATTTGTCGCTGCTGCTATAATGGTGTAGTGAATTCAGACAGAGTTAAAGAGTTTAAACCATGAAGTTTGTCGATGAAGTAGAGATTAGAGCGGAAGCCGGAGATGGGGGCAGTGGTGTCGTTTCATTCCGCCGCGAAAAGTTTGTGCCAGATGGTGGCCCAGACGGTGGTGATGGTGGCGATGGCGGTAGTGTATTCCTGCAGGCTGATGAAAATTTAAATACGCTTATCGACTATCAGTTTGAACGCTTTCACAGGGCTGAGCGTGGTACCAATGGTCAAGGCCGTAATTGTACCGGTAAAAAAGGTCAGGACTTAGTACTTAAGGTACCAGTTGGTACAAGAGTTACAGATGTCGATACTGAAGAGTGTTTAGGCGATTTGACCAAAAACGGACAAAAGCTGATCGTAGCGAAAGGTGGGTATCATGGTCTTGGTAATACGCGTTTTAAGTCAAGTACTAATCGCGCACCAAGACAGAAAACGCTGGGTACTCAAGGTGAAGTTCGTAACCTTCGCTTAGAATTAATGCTGCTTGCAGACGTTGGTTTGTTAGGTTTGCCAAATGCCGGTAAATCTACGTTTATCCGCAGTGTATCTGCCGCTAAACCAAAAGTCGCTGACTATCCATTTACCACGCTAGTGCCTAATTTAGGTGTTGTAAGACCTGAAGCGAGCAAGTCATTTGTAATTGCTGATATCCCAGGCTTAATTGAAGGTGCCGCTGACGGTGCAGGCCTTGGTATTCGTTTCTTAAAGCATTTAGAACGCTGTCGGGTGTTATTACACATTATTGATGTGATGCCGGTTGACGGTAGTGATCCTGTAGAGAATGGCTTCGCTATTATTAACGAACTGCATCAGTACAGCCCTAAATTAGCGGAAAAGCCTCGTTGGTTAGTGCTAAATAAAGTGGATTTATTGCTTGAAGAAGAAAGAGAAGAAATATGCGCTCGTATTGCTGAAGAGCTAGACGCAGAAAACTTTTATATGATCTCTGCTGCAAACAAGTTAAATACGCAACCTTTGTGCTTTGATATCATGAACCTTCTTGAAAGCATGCCAAAAGATAAATTCGAAGAAGAGCAGCAAGAAGAAGTTGAATTTAAGTGGGACACATACCACAGACATGCAACTAAAAATGATAAGAGCGACGATGATGACTGGGATGACTGGGATGACGACGACTACGATGTTGAAGTTATTTACGAGCGTTAAGTTACATTGAATTTATTCTAAGAGGCCCATATATGGGCCTTTTTTATGCCTATTTGAACAGTATATTACTTCAACTCAGTATTCTCGCCGCAATTCTGTTGAAGATGATATACTAATCAACCTGAACTCGGGATAACAACTTGTTCTCTAGCAGCTGTTATTCCTTACTACTGCGTTAAATTTGTTTGCAATAGGCCAGCTATTGACGCACAAATTTACCTTGTATTAAGAAATAACTTCTGGCAAGAGTGATACTACGCTTTTGAGCTTAGTGATTTTAGTGGATTAACTTACTTCTTATCTCGAGTTCAGGTTAATCAAACATCTTGCATGCTAATTGTGTGTATAAACTAATACTAAAATACTATAAAGGTGCGTTGTGGTAATTTCAATGATAGCTGCGATGGCAAATAACCGTATTATCGGAAAAGATAACGATATGCCGTGGCACTTGCCTGCAGATCTTCAACATTTCAAAAAGGTTACGCTAGGTAAACCTGTGATTATGGGCCGAAAGACATTTGAGTCTATTGGTAGGCCTCTTCCTGGTCGTAGAAACATAGTGATATCCAGAAATCTTGACTATACTCAAGAAGGTATTGAAGTCCTCGCTTCGCCTGAAGCCGCACTTAGTGCTGTTAGGGGTTGTGACGAAATTATGATAATTGGTGGTGGTCATATATATGACATATTTCTGCCTTATGCTCAGCGGCTCTATTTGACCTTCATCGATTTAGAAGTTGAAGGAGATACTCAATTTCCAGACTACGAGCAAGTTGCTGAATGGGAAGTGCTTGAAACTGAGTGTAACGAACCTGATGAAAGAAATAACCATAGTTATAAATTCGTAACTCTGAACAAAAAACTATGAGTTTCTTGCTAACAATTGTTTAGGTTGCTAAAATATAGCCAGTTATATGCTACGAATAAAGTATTAAAGGGTCTGTGTAATGAAATTAACTACCGTGCTACTGTCAGCTTCTATCGCTGTTGCAGCTTTTTCTTTCAGCAAGCCAGTAAGTGCAAACGATCAGTTGGCGCTTTCTATATGTGAATATATCGCAGCGGACGATAAAAATCGCATTCGTAACGCTTTGAAAACATCACGCCTCAAAATGCGTAATGTTTACGATGCAATCCAGTGCAACGGTAATAACTTACTTAGACATGCTATTGCTAGCAACGCAGTCGATTCGGGCGAGTACATTATTAAAAGTATTCCAAAAAGCGCGCTAGAAGATGGTAAAGAGTTAGCATGGGCTGAGTCAAACCACGGTGATTCAGCATTGATTGCTGTCATCAAAGAGCGTGCAGGCCTTTAATTGTAAAGTTTACGCAATATGAAAAGAGCCCTTGCTAGGGCTTTTTTTATGCCTGAGTTCTAATAAACATACATTTGAGATCAAAGGCCTCACTAATTCTCCTTATTTATTTTTTGATTAGAATCAGCTTCCTTCCAAATTTTGTAATAAATTTCTGCTAAGGCTCTTGAGAAATCGAGCAATCGTGCCAATACTATTGTTAAGGGTAAACGCAAAAGAAGGATTGCATATGAAGATTAATTTATCTGGCCATCACGTAGATGTAACCGATGCTGTTAAAAACCACGTTCATGAAAAGTTTGCCAAGATCGCTAACCATTTTCCGTCGTTGTTATCCCTAGACATCATCGTCAGCAAAGAACACAAACAATTTTATACGGAGATAAGTACAAACTACGCAGGTAGCCGAATATCAGTAAAAGGTGAAGACGAAGTGATGTATCCTGCTATTGCTAAAGCGTCTAAAAAGCTTGATGCAGCTTTGAAGCACCGAAAAGGTCAGTTAAAAGCCAATAAACATCAGAAGCCGGTGAGTACAACGCCACCTATTGCGCACGAGATTATTCAAGAAATGGAACTGAAATAACCTTAGTTTCAGATAAACATCAGGCCCTACGGGGCCTTTTTTGATACACTTCTCCAATCATCCTAGCTAGCCTTAATTACGAGCATATGCCAAATTACCAAGAAATTTTAGAGCAGGCTGCACAGCGAGTTCAACCGTTGTTACGCCAAGGCAAAGTTGCTAACTATATTCCCGCTTTAGCTGAGCAGCCGTTAGAACAATTTTCTGTTTCACTGCACACGGTAGATGGCGAAACATTTAGTGCTGGAGATACTGAAGCCAGATTTACAATTCAATCAGTATCCAAAGTAATGACATTGACGCTAGCACTGCAGCGCTATGGTGACGAGTTGTGGAGTCGGGTAGGGAAAGAGCCTTCGGGTACTGCTTTTAACTCCTTAACCCAGCTTGAGTTCGAAAATGGTATTCCAAGAAATCCCTTTATAAATGCAGGTGCCATTGTAACTTGTGATGCGCTGTACTCTCGTTTATCTGCTCCAATTCATACCATGCTAGAAAGCTACAGAGCGATGTCTGGTAACGACAAGCTGTGTATTAATAAGGTTGTGGCGCAGTCTGAGTATGATCACAGGTATAGAAATGCAGCGATGGCTTATTTGATGAAGTCATTTGGCAATTTTAATAATGAAGTCGAGGATGTGTTGTGGTCATATTTCAATTTTTGTGCAATTGAAATGAATACCACTGAGTTAGCGAAGTCATTTTCCTATCTGTCTAGTCAGGGTTACTGCAACTTATCAAAACAGCGGATACTAACCAAAAAACAAACCAAGCAAATGAACTCGCTGTTGTTTACGAGTGGTCTTTACGATGCAGCAGGTGACTTTGGTTATCGAGTAGGAATGCCTGGCAAGTCAGGTGTCGGGGGGGCAATAATCGCTATTGTGCCGAATCGTTTTACAATTTCGGTCTGGTCGCCTGGGCTTGATAAAGTTGGTAACTCTTTGGCTGGGATCGCGGCATTAGAATATCTATCCAATGAACTTGGTACTGCTATTTTTTGATAGCAAGTAATATACACACTAGATGATATAAAAATAGCGACCGAAGTCGCTATTTTACCAATCCTAAACAGTCTAAGGATCGTTATTGTTCCCAGTATGATTGCTCTAGTGAGTCTTCACGCTCAGGTAGGCCTCGAGATAATCTGGGTGAATGCTGAACGAGTACCTCATAGCTTGCACGGTTTGCATATTTGCTTATCTGTGCCAAAGATGAATAGGTAATAGCACTTTGTTCATGCTTCGCCGAGTTTGGGACATTTAGCTTATGATATTCATTGGCGCAAATATCATGCAGAACAGCGGCAAGGGCACAGTCACCGGCACCATTCGTATTCTTGATGATATCCGGTCCACCCATGTAAGGAGCGGTATGGCTGTATGCTCTGATCGGTTGTTCACATTGGGCTTTTTTCATCGCGCGTGAGAATTCGTAGCGATTAAATTCAGGAATAGCACCAGGCAGCAACGGGTATTCAGTCACACGCTTGCAGCTGTCATCAACATAACCCGCCATAAACAGCCCTTTAGGGCCTGCGGTACAAATGACCAAATCAACCCAGTCCAGTGCTTTATCTGCGGCGAGAAGTGGATCGCTAAAGCCTGTGATTGCCTCACCTTCTTCTTCATTCATTGCAAGGATATCAACATGTTTAGCAACGAAGTCAGCCCACCACTTGGGGTCTTGTTCAATTAAGAACTTAGTGCCAAGCGTCAATACTACGGGTATGCCAGCATTATTGGCATACTCAACCGCCTGCATCGTTGCTTGTGTCATGGTTTCGTCGCCACTCGTGCGCATCAAATAAGCGCTGATCACTAACGCCGATGATTCTTCGATAAGCGTTTGGCAAATAGACTCAGGACGTAGGTGGTTCATTAATCCTGCGCTGATAGCAAAAGTTCGCTCACCACTGTCATCGATAAGCGTAAAACAACGACCAATAGGGCCATCAACTGGCTGCAAGTAGTCCAGATCAACTCGGCTTGAGGTGTTACATAAAAATTTATAGGCGTAGCTGCCAATCTTTATGTTTTCACTCATCACCCCAAGCAGAACTGAGCGGTCATCCGCTAGCACTGAATAGTTGTGCATGGTGTTACCTATGGTACCGCCAGCAAATTCATAGTCGATCATGTCATCACGTTTTAGCCTATCATAAAGGGCGTTGGTGACATCATTGTCTATCACTTGTGACATACCACGCTGTAAGTGGAATTCATCAAGAAAAGCTTGATCCACTTTCGCTTCGATATCAACGACGATTTGATCTATACCACAGATATAGCTCCTTTTTAGCCGATCATCAGCGTGTAACTGGTTAATAAGCGGATCTTTATCTTCCACCGGAAAATAGTGTTTATGCCTACGGCGTCCCGGAAATTTCATATTCTACCCGTGTGTTTTTGAGCTTACGAAATAAAAAAAGCGGCGAATTATAGCGTAAATCCAACCCTGTGAGCCACGGCAAAATTGCGAAAATTATCAATAATGTCCGCAAAATATTAAAAAGATGTTGGTAACATCCTGAGTTTGCTTATAAAAACAGCTGTATTGGTGACTATGATTATTTAAGAATAGCAGCTTAACCGGAGCTCTGCTGGAGGTGATATACTCCATTTTAGGTGAGGACGACTATAAAATTACCATGTCAGAAGTAAAAGATGATCAATATTGGATGAAAGTGGCGTTAGCATTTGCTGACAAAGCTGAAGCCGAAAACGAAATTCCTGTCGGCGCTGTTGTAGTGAAAGATGGTGAAATGATAGCTGCGGGCTGGAACCGTTCAATTACCTGTCATGATCCTTCGGCTCACGCTGAAATGATGGCTATTCGAGAAGCTGGCAAAGTCGTTGAAAATTATCGGCTGATTGATTGCACTTTATATGTGACGCTTGAGCCATGTCCTATGTGTGCTGGTTTACTGGTCCATAGCCGCTTGAGCCGAGTGGTGTTTGGTGCCTCGGATGCAAAAACGGGCGCTGCTGGTTCGATAATGAACTTGTTACAGCATGAAAAGCTCAACCACCAACTAGAAGTTACATCGGGCGTACTGGGTGAGACATGTGGCGAAAAGCTGTCTGCATTTTTTAAGCGCAGACGCCAAGAGATTAAAGCTGCAAAAAAGTTGAAAAACGGTAGTACTTAGGGTTGTACTACCGCAGTGGCTGTTTTCGCGTCCCTTTGCTCTTCCATTTGAATTAGCGCAAAAATACGATGGCGCAAGAGCATTTTACGGTGTGCATTTTTCATCATGACACGACGGCGATTTGGCGACGTGTATTTGGTGTTACGTTTAAATTGATGATTCCGACGTCTTCTCAACATAGAACCTCCGAATGTGAGAGATTAGGTGGGGGTAACGCCCCCAAATATTAATTTAGTATAAATACGCTATGCCTATGACAGATTTATGACCTTTTGAAGCATTTATCAAGCCAGTTTAGTAAATATAAATTACTGTTGCTTCTCGACTTCACTGGCTTTGTCTGGATTATCAACCGGAGTCGTTTGCGAAGAGGCTTTACTGCTGTCAGGTAGGAGTGCACCGTTGTCTTCCAACCACACTAGTGCATCATAATAGCGGCGAATATTATCTACATACGTTACCGCGACATCACCACGAGCATATCCATATTGTGTATTTCGATAGTAGCGCTTTTTAGTAAGTAGTGGTAGTCGTTTTTTAACGTCAGCCCAGTTATTCGGATCGCCTCCTTGATCCGCAGTAATGTTACGTGCATCTCGCACATGTCCCCAGCCCACATTGTAAGAAGCAAGGGCAAGCCAAGTACTATCGGGCTGCTGTATTTCTTCAGGCATACGGTCGAATAAAATACGTAGGTATTTGGCGCCACCTTCAATATTTTGCTGTGCATTGAGGCGGTTTGTCACGCCAACTTTTTTAGCCGTGGGTTGTGTTAGCATCATGATGCCACGAACCCCAGTTGGAGACTTAGCTCTGGGATCCCACATTGATTCTTGATAGCTGACTGCAGCCAGCAAACGCCAATCGATATTGTGCTGTTTCGAATAACTTTTGAACCACTTGAGATAGGTGGGTAAGGTACTATGTACAGCTTCGACAAAAGCTAGGGTGTTTACATAGTTAAACTCTTCGATATGACCAAAATACTTCTCTTCGAGTGTGGCCAAAAAGTTGTTTTGCTGTACTCGAGCGAAAAATGCAGGCAGCAATGCATATAACGAATCGTCTTTTTCGTTACGCATCATCCACGCCACATGTTCATCTTTTGTAACTGAAAACGCAATACTGACGGTCGGGTGGTAGCGTCTAAATAGGGCCAGTGAATGTGAGTCTGTAATGGTGTAGTCAATCTCTCCATCAATGATGGCCTGAAGCAGCTCTTCCTCACCTTTATCTGAAACAACCTCCCAACTCAAATGAGGGTGGCTTGTTTTCGCCTCTTCAAGCGCAATAACATGATTGCTGTGTGCAAGTACGGTAATTGGCGCTTTAATATCATCAAAGTCTCTTGGCCACTCTCTCCCTTGTTTGTACACGAGTTTTTGACTGATCATTCTATACGTTGGGCCAAAACGATATTGCGCTGTTCTTGATGGGTGAAAGCTCACCGCGGAGGCGACGATATCTAAGTCTCCGGCATCTAGCCTTGCAAACAACTCATCTAAGTTAAAGTAAGGAACAATGTGTAATTCAACACCAAGCTCATTGGCAAATTCACTCGCCAGTTCATATTCGAACCCTTGTTCTCCAGTGGTGCCTTGGTAGTAGTTTCCCGGGCCCGCGAGCGTGCCAACACGTAATACCTTATTTTGTTTTACATGTTGCAACTGATTAAGAGGGGCTTTGTCGCACCCAACTAAACAGATGACAACAAAGCACATAAAGACGTATTTAAACATGACCTAGGTTCTCTTTTGCGCTCGAAATCCCAACTTACCGCAGCAAAATCATAATTGCAAAAGCCGAATTAACTTAAGGTAATGATAGATTTGCATGATATTTTCTAGTTTTGACAAATTAGTGTTAATTCCGCGCGCTATTTCCACTATAATGAGCGCCCAAAGATATCGTTCAATCCTTAACCCCGGATGAAAATACCTATGTTAATCCTACGTGGTGCACCTGCACTTTCAGATTTCAAAGTCCAAAAGATCCTTAAAACCTGCGCTGCAGCTCAATTACCAGTTACCAATGTTTATGCCGAGTTCATGCATTTTGCTGATCTAACGGCTGAGCTTTCAGAGGCTGAGTTAACTAAGCTAAACAGCCTGTTAAAGTATGGACCGACTATTACGGAGCACACGCCAGAGGGCAAACTGATCTTGGTAACACCAAGGATCGGAACTATCTCTCCTTGGGCTTCTAAAGCGACAGATATTGCAAACAACTGTGGTCTTACACAAGTACACCGTGTTGAGCGTGGTATTGCTTATTATGTTGAGGGTGAACTAACACAAGCTCAGTTCGAAGAAGTTGCACAGTTACTTCATGACCGCATGACCGAATCTGTTCATGCAGAGCTTGATGATGCAGCTAAATTATTCCGCACGGAAACGCCTCGCCCAATGTCTTCGGTGGATATTCTTGGCGGTGGCCGTGAAGCACTCGCGGTTGCGAACGTTGAGCAAGGCTTTGCACTTGCTGATGACGAAATTGACTACTTGGTAGAAAGCTTTGAAAAGCTTGGCCGTAACCCTAATGACATCGAACTGTTCATGTTCGCTCAAGCAAACTCTGAGCACTGTCGTCACAAAATTTTCAATGCTGATTGGACTATCGATGGTGTAGAACAGCCTAAGTCGCTGTTTAAAATGATTAAAAACACCTACGAAACCAATAGTGACAACGTATTGTCGGCGTATAAAGATAACGCTGCGGTAATGGTTGGCTCTAAAGCGGGTCGTTTCTTCCCAAATACAGACGGCGAATATGCTTACCACGAGGAAGATATCCACATTCTGATGAAAGTGGAAACGCACAACCACCCAACGGCGATTGCCCCATTTTCTGGCGCATCAACAGGTTCAGGTGGTGAGATCCGCGATGAAGGTGCAACCGGTCGTGGTTCTAAGCCAAAAGCAGGTTTAGTTGGCTTCACGGTTTCTAACCTTCGTATTCCAGGTTTCGAGCAACCTTGGGAAACTAACTTTGGTAAACCAGGACGCATTGTTAATGCATTAGACATTATGCTTGATGGCCCACTTGGTGGCGCTGCATTTAACAACGAATTTGGTCGTCCAAACCTATTGGGTTACTTCCGTACTTACGAAGAAAAAGTAGAAAGCCACAATGGCGCTGAAGTACGTGGTTACCACAAGCCAATCATGATCGCTGGTGGTTTAGGTAACATCCGTGAAGATCACGTGCAAAAAGGCTCAATCCCTGTAGGTGCTAAGTTAATCGCACTTGGTGGTCCTGCAATGAACATCGGGCTTGGCGGCGGGGCTGCTTCATCAATGGCATCTGGCCAATCAAACGAAGATTTAGACTTTGCTTCTGTTCAGCGCGAAAACCCTGAGATGGAACGTCGTTGTCAGGAAGTGATCGACAAATGTTGGCAGCTTGGTGATGATAACCCAATTGCGTTTATTCACGATGTGGGCGCGGGTGGTTTATCAAATGCATTTCCTGAGCTTGTCGACGACGGCGGCCGTGGTGGTAAGTTCCAACTGCGTAACATCCCGAACGATGAACCTGGCATGGCACCACACGAAATCTGGTGTAACGAGTCGCAAGAGCGTTATGTATTGGCCGTTGCAGCAGAAGACTTTGCTCGCTTTGAAGCAATTTGTAAGCGTGAGCGCGCACAATATGCGGTAATTGGTGAAGCGACAGAAGAGCGTCATCTAACAGTCGCTGATAGCCACTTTGATAATAATCCTGTGGACCTGCCACTGGACGTATTACTTGGCAAGCCACCTAAAATGCATCGTGACGTTGAGTCAAAGCGTGTAGTGGGTACAGCATTAGATACTGCGGGTATTGAGCTTGAAGATGCTGCTAAGCGTTTGCTTCGCCTACCAACGATTGCTGAGAAAACATTCCTTATCACGATTGGTGACAGAACCGTAACGGGTTTGGTTGCACGTGACCAAATGGTTGGCCCTTGGCAGGTACCAGTCGCTAACTGTGCGGTAACGGCGGCAACTTACGATACTTACCACGGTGAAGCGATGTCGATGGGTGAACGCACCCCTGCAGCACTACTTAACTATGGTGCATCAGCGCGTCTAGCAGTAGCAGAAGCGTTAACCAATATCGCTGGTGCTAATATCGGTAGCCTAAACAACATTAAGCTTTCGGCAAACTGGATGGCGGCTGCGGGTCACCCTGGCGAAGATGCGGGTCTTTACGAAGCGGTTAAAGCGGTTGGTGAAGAATTATGTCCTGCATTAGGCCTTACAATCCCAGTTGGTAAAGATTCAATGTCGATGAAGACTCAGTGGGATGAGAATGGCGAAGAAAAGTCAGTGACTGCGCCATTATCACTTATCATCACTGCATTTGGTCGTGTTGAGGATATTCGCAAAACAGTCACGCCTGAGCTTCGTACTGATAAGGGTGAAACCAGCCTATTCCTACTTGACTTAGGTGCTGGTCAAAACCGTCTTGGTGCGTCAAGCTTAGCGCAAGTGTACAAGCAACTTGGCGACAAGACACCTGATGTTGACAGCCCTGAGCTGTTAAAAGGCTTCTACAATGCGGTACAAGCATTAGTTGAGTCAGGCAAGCTTATCGCTTACCACGACCGCTCTGACGGTGGTCTATTCACCACTGCTGCGGAAATGGCGTTCGCAGGCCACACAGGTGTGAGCATTGAATTAGATGCGCTGCAAGGTACAGACTTAGAAGTGTTATTCAATGAAGAGCTTGGCGCAGTATTGCAAGTTCGCAATGACGATATCGCTGCGGTTGAAGCGGTATTTGCTGAGCACGGTATTGCTGATATTGCACATCGCATCGGTACGCTAAACAGTGAAGACAAGGTTATCTTTACTCGTGGCGGTCAGGCAGTACTTGAAAATACTCGCACAGAGCTTCGCACTATCTGGGCTGAGACAACTTACCAGATGCAAGCACTACGTGATAACCCCGATTGCGCGAAGCAAGAGTTTGACGCTAAGTTCGATGACAAAGATCCGGGACTTAACGTTAAACTAAGCTTTGATCTAAACGAAGATATCGCAGCGCCTTACATTGCAAAAGGGGTGAAGCCTCAAGTTGCCATCTTGCGTGAGCAAGGCGTTAACTCACATATCGAAATGGCGGCAGCATTTAACCGTGCTGGTTTTGCGGCAATCGACGTACACATGAGCGATATCCTTGAAGGTCGCTTAACACTAGAGCAATTCAAAGGCCTAGTGGCATGTGGTGGCTTCTCATACGGTGACGTTTTAGGTGCTGGTGAAGGCTGGGCTAAATCAATTCTATTCCATGACTCAGCACGCGAGCAATTCCAAGGCTTCTTCCAACGCCAAGATACTTTCAGCTTAGGTGTGTGTAATGGCTGTCAGATGCTTTCTACATTAAAAGAGTTGATCCCTGGCACGGAAAACTGGCCGCGTTTTGTCACCAACAAGTCAGAGCGTTTTGAAGCGCGTTTCAGCTTAGTTGAAGTACAGCAAAGCCCGTCAATCTTCTTTGATGGTATGGCTGGCTCTCGCATGCCAATCGCGGTATCACATGGTGAAGGTCATGCTGAGTTTGCAAGCGAAGCGGCGATACAAACGGCACTGAATTCAGGTTCAGTTGCTGTGAAGTTTGTTGATAACTACGGTGATCCAACCACTCAGTACCCAGCTAACCCGAATGGCTCTCCTGCTGGTATTACGGGCATGACCTCAACAGACGGTCGTGCAACTGTGATGATGCCGCACCCTGAGCGTGTATTCAGAGCAGTAGCAAACTCTTGGCACCCAGATGAGTGGCAAGAAGATAGCCCTTGGATGCGTATGTTCCGCAATGCGCGTAAGCTAGTAGGCTAACGAAATTAAAAAAGGTCACTTCGGTGGCCTTTTTTATTCATAGCTCGATAATTATCTATCGGGTACACTGAAAGGGAAATACCAATCATATTTTAGGGATACGAATGAAAAAATGGCTTTGGAGCTTAGTGTTGATACTCAGTGTTTTCGTGGGTGTTTACCTTGCCAGAGTTCCTTTGTCGCTCTGGGCCATTAAACATTTTATACCCGTTAATGAACTTCAGGTCAGTTGTCTTGACTGGCGTTTGTCGGGCTTCAATCGTATCCATATTGCAAAAGCATGTGTGCAGACAGATGCGTTTAATGCCCAGCTTTATGATGCGCAACTAAGCATGCGCCAAGTTAATATTGAAAAAGCGGACATGCAACTTCTTCCGCCCAAAAAGTCAGATGCAACTCGGCCACAGCGCCTCGCATTACCACTCGACATCACCAGACCCAAAATGCATGTAACCAAGCTCTCTATATCTGGCGAGCCATTACCAAAGCCATTAGTTGTGTCGATTTCGGAGTCCGAGCTGAATCAATTTGTAGTTTCAGGTGACATCGCTGTAGAAGTTACGTTGCAGCCAGAGCGTATTGCTGCAAATATTGATCTTAGTGGCGAGTACCTCAGCGCTTTGTTACCTCCTCAGATCCAAGCCCTTTCAGGAACTAGCCAACTTGAATTCGATGGTCTAGCTATGGACGCAGAGCTAGAACTTGAAACTTTAGTGGCGCTTGAACAGGCTGAGTGTAAAGGTACCGTTGCGTATATAGGCGCTGTGTCAGGGCGCTATGATTTAGCCACACAGCAGGGGAAGATAGCACTTGCCGAGCCGATTTCAGCGAAATCAACGCTTAATTGTCTTACTTCTGAATATAACAAACTGTTACCGACCACTTGGCAGCTTCGTATACCGAGTGAAATTACTATTTCTGCGGATTCAATTGCGACAGGTTTACTTCAAGTGACAGGTAAAGATAAACCGTTACAACTTGAAGTTAACGAGTTGGCAGTCGACTTAACTGAGCTTTTCGTCAATGGTGATATTCGCCTTGAATTTTCCGATGATAAGTGGGGCGCGCATACACTGGCTGGAGCGCTGAGTGCGCGACCAAATTTTGTTAATATGAGCGGGGAAATCACAAGTGACATTCAAAAGCTTACACTGCAAGATGTTATTGCTGAGAATCTTGAGCTCAATAGCCGCTTCAAAATATTGGGTGATCCAACCGAGCTAATTACAATTGAGGCTCAGCCGAGCATATTCTCAACCCAGTTGTCGACATCAGATTTGGTGATTGATAATCCATCTCTGACGCTTGACTTACATGCGCAGCTAGATGTGACAAAATTCAAAAGTGGACATCTACTACACAGAGTCTTACCTGAAGGAATGAGTTTTGCGATAACGCTTGATTCAAAACTGCAAAACCTGAGTGTTGAGAATGTAACAGCAAAACAGAGTGCGTTGAGCGGGCGAGTTGTGCTTGAGCCTACGCATGATTTTGATATCAACCTCACCTTAACCAGTGCACAGATACAACAGCAGAGTTATAAACTGAATGAGTTTGCGCAGACACTGCACTGGCAAGGCTCAGTCGCGACCGGAGAAATCTTTTCAACCTTGTCGGGCAATACTAAGGTAGCAGAAGTTAACTTAGCTGATCTCAGTTTGAAAAACGTGAGCATTGACAGCAAAGGGCAGCAAAGCCGCGGATTGATGGCGTCACATGTGATTAATATTGATGGTGTAAAGGCGTTGCTTGAGCATCAATATTCAAGCTTAAAACATCCAGTACAAATACATGTGCCCGCGCAGCAGCTCACTCAACTTCAGCCATATATTGACGCGCTTTTACCGAACTTAAAAATTACCCATGGTAACTTCTATGCAGTACTCGAAGGGGATTTATCCACGCGCATATTTACCTTAGACGGGAGCGTTCAAAACGGCTCTGCGTTATTTAATGAACGGCTTATTCAAAATGCAACGATTGATGTCTTTGGTCTATTAAGTTCAGCTAATATTCAACTCAAGCCAACCACACTGAGTGTTGAAGAGTTGAGAGCTGGTGTTATCGTTCAAGCAATAACAGGCCAACTACTCAGCGAAGCAGGCGTGGCTAAACTGAAAGATATTAACGCACAGGTTTTTGCCGGTAACGTGGGGGTTGATGAAGTTAGTTTGGTCCCAACGCCGCAGGTCGTTCAGGTATCGCTAGATAAACTGAGTTTGGATCTTATTGCCGCCTCAGGGCATGATGCGGGCGTCGAGCTGAAAGGGCTAATCTCGGGGACATTACCAGTGCAACTCTCTTCATCGGGTGTGCGAATTGACTCTGGTAAAATACACAGTGTTGGTGAGGGGCTGTTAAAGGTGGAAAACAATGCATCAATTAATGCGCTAAAAGAGCAGCAACCTAGCTTACAAACGGTGATCGGTGTACTTGACGAGTTGACCATTGAGCAATTGAGTAGTGGCGTAAATTTAAGTGAAGACGGTTGGTTGGACTTAGATGTTAAAATTACAGGAATTAACAAACTCCAACAACAACCAGTAAACTTTAACTATACACACTCAGAAAATGTGTTTACCTTATTACGAGCCCTACGCTTAAGCGACGAGATTACGCGCGAAGTGGAAAATGCGTTAAATAAAGAGGAGCGTTAGTGAATGAAATGGATGCTAGTGATATCAGCTTTATTGGTATTGAGCGCTTGTACTCATAAGGTGCAAGTAGAAACCAAAGAGCCTATTACGATCAACTTAAATGTAAAAGTAGATCATGAGATCCGCGTGAAGGTGGATAAAGAACTCGACAATTTATTCAGCGAAGACAGCGAGCTATTCTAAGGAGGATTTATGAAGCTAAAAGCAATCTCTACCCTAATTATTGGGCTCAGTATGAGTTTCGCCGCATTCGCAATTTCCATTGACGATGCTAAATCACAGGGTTTAGTTGGCGAAACTACATCGGGCTATCTTGGCGTAGTTAAAAATGGCCAAGGTGTGCAGCAGCTAGTTGATGAAGTGAATGAAAAGCGCAAAGAAAAATACCAGCAATTAGCGAAAAAGAACGGTATTACCCTTGAGCAAGTGGAAGCCTTAGCTGCTAAAAAAGCGTATAACAAAACGCATTCAGGCCATTATATTCAAGTCAATGGCAGCTGGGTGAAAAAGTAATACTTCCAAAATCTTACAAGAAAAGGCTGGCTAAACCAGCCTTTTGACTATTTATCCGAAGCTTAGGTTATTTAGCTTTGTGGCATTGCTGAAGCAAATGCAGCCAAAACGCTTCCCCTTTACGCCTTGCGAGGCGAATATTATTTTCTGGGATCTGTTCAGGATCGTCATACTCTACTAATGCCTGAGCCATACTTTCTTCGCGGATCAAGTGGAGTGTCGGGTAGGGCGCGCGGTTAGTGTAGTTTGCTGCGTCATGCTCATCGCTATCAGCGAAAACATAATCTGGGTGAAAAGTAGCAATTTGATAGGTGCCTTCAAACCCTTGCGCGACTAATAAAGCGTTTGCTAGGTCGACGAGATCCAAAAAGTCGTCAAAATTGCTAAAACCTTTATCAAATATAACTAGTGTTGTTTCTCGCTCTGGCTCATGGTTTAACTCTGAGCACTGCTCTAACATATCCATCACGGCATCGTCGTGGCTTATCGCTTGAGACACGAAATAATGAATGCTGTTACTTTCAACTTCCTGTCGAGCAAACGGGCAAAAGTTGTATTTTACAATGACTTGGCTAACCCAGTTTTGCATTGTAGAGATGACTGTATTCATGAATTATTCCAAGCTCTTATTGATTAGTTTCATGGATTTAGCAATAGCCCCGGTATTTTCAAGTAGTACCGATTGAGCGTTAGCACCGATTTGCGTTCGAAGCGATTTATCTTCAAATAGCGTAATAATTTGAGCGGCAAGCTTGTCTTCATCATCGACTACGATGGCACCTTGTTGCGCGATAAGTTGAGGGTATATATGCGCAAAATTATAGGTATGTGGGCCGGTTAATATTGGTACACCATGAGCCGCCGCTTCTAGTGGGTTATGACCGCCGCGTTCAATCAAGCTACCACCAATATAGGCGATATCGGCACCGCCAAATAGCCACTTTAATTCCCCTAAAGTATCCGCTAACAAGACCGAAGCTTCTGCGTTTATACCGTTACTACTCTTTTTGGTAAAAGCGATCTCTTGTTCACTGAGGTAGTCAGCAACCGCTTGAAACTGCTCGGGATGGCGAGGTGCGATAATGAGTAACGCATTACTTACCTGTTTTAATACTCGCTGATGTGCAGCAATGACTTGCTCATGCTCCTTAGGATGTGTAGATCCTGCAAGCCAAATTAACCGCTCGGGGTAATTTTCTTGAAACTGTCTTGCCTTTGCAATTTCTTCTTCGGTGATTGAGATATCAAACTTGATTGAGCCGGTAATGTGAAGCTTAGATTGAACAAGCCCGAGCTTGATGAAACGCTCGCCGTCTTCCTCATTATGGGCTGCAAGCAGATCTATGTTGCTCATTAAGCCTTTGGTTAACCAAGCATGCTTTTTATAACCTTGGTATGACTTTTCAGAGAGTCTGGCATTGACTACCAAGGTTTTACATTGGTTTTGTTTGGCGTAATAAAAAAGATTAGGCCACAGCTCAGTTTCCATCACAATAAGGAGTTTGGGCTTCAAGGTATTGAAAAATTTTCTGACCGCAAAAGCAAAATCTATAGGTAAATAACAGACATGTACTTGTACATTGCTGTGAAAAGCTTTTGTTATCTCTTCTCTACCTGTCGGGGTGTTACAAGTGACAATGATTGGAACTGCAGCTTGTTCTTTAAGTACTGATTTTATGAGAGGTGTGGCTGCAAGCACTTCCCCAACAGAGGCGCAATGGATCACAACAGCATGTTGCGGCAGCTTGTTTGGGTTAAAGCCTAAGCGCTCTGTAAAATGAGTTCGATAGCTAGGGTTTTTCCTACCTCGAATAAAATACAGATAACTCAATAAAATAGGTGCTAATACTAGCAACAGTAAGGAATATAGTCGGCGCGCCATAGGAGTCGCTTAAGCTCAAAAATCAGTATTTTACCTTGTTCCAAGGCGAAATTGAATGAACAACACAATTTTACACAGTTCAACAGATGCCTAGGGGCTTCTGGTTTGATAGTATCTAACGCATTATTAGTAATGGAATGACAAAAATGAATGTAGCTCGAGTGCTAGCTTGCTGTAGTTTATTGGCTTCGAATCTCGCTTTTGCAAGCCCCACAGCCTATTTACCCATTGGACAAGATCCATTGTTGGAATATCAAATCGATAAAATGTTTGCGTTGACCACTGGCTCGCCAATGGCGAAGCCTTACCGTATCAGTGAAATCAAGATGCATTTGATGAAGCTTAGGCATATTGACGCCACATTACAGCAGAGTATTAGTCAGGGGATTGCACCTTATCTGCAGGACGATGCGTTGACACAAAGATCGATAACACTGCGTGTTGATAGCGGTGAGGAAAAACAAATCGCCAACGACAGAGGTAATTATAGTGGTGAATATGCCGAATTGGGAGTTGCTGGAGTATGGCGAGGAGGCGACTCGAGTATTCTACAAATAGGTGCTGAGTATCGAGTAGAAGCAGACAAGCTGGTGGCGTATAACACTTTTTACGGGCTATCTTATGGCAATTTACAGCTTAACCTAGGTTATAAAGAACATTGGTTCTCGCCATTTAAGCATTCGGCTCAGGTCTACTCTAATAACGCTAAAAACCGGCCTTCTATTTCATTGGGACTAGTTGTTCCACTAAAAAACTGGTGGAATTTTGATGTTGAATTGTTTTATTCAGAGTTAGATAAAGTCGAAAAGGGAATTCGTTTTCAAAATACATTGCATGATGGTACACCGAAAATTGCTGGTACACACTTTAGTATTGAACCAATCGATGGTTGGAAAGTAGGTATAAATCGTGTGCTACAATTTGGTGGAGGCCCAAGAAAGGTGGATTTTGAGGACTTTATTAAGGCCTATATAGACCCAGCTGGCAATGACAATAAAATCGGCGACCTGACTCAAGATGATGAACTTGGCGACCAATGGGCAACAATCACCACGAGTTTCACTACCAATTACGGTACCAGAGCACAATGGTATCTAGAGTATGGTGGTGAAGATACTAATAACCATAAGAACTATTTGTTTGGTAATACCGCGACTAGCGTGGGCGTTTTCCTACCGAATTTAAGTTCAACCACCTCATTACGCTATGAATTTACTGACATGGAAAGCCTTTGGTATGTCAATGAGATTTATCAAACGGAAGGCAATACGATTGATGGGTTTGGTGTGGGACACTTTGCTGCCAACCACCGCCGATTTGATGATGGCGCACCGACGCAGATCCATGTACTAGAAGGTACTTATCAAGCTGATTATCGTTCATTATGGCGAGCTAAGCTTTCAGTTATCGATAATGAAAGTAATTATTTGAATGAACTTGGTGAGCTTGGCGCTGAGTACGAACGTGGCTACGAGTTTGAGCTGGCGCATATTGGTGAAGCTTATAGCAAGCAAATCGAAACGAAATTAACCTTGGGTAAAGATGTCTTCGGTGAGAATTACACTTGGTTATCAGTCCATGTATACTGGTAGGTATCACGCGGGACAAGCATAGAATAGTTTAGGAACAAATATGTCATTGAATGAACAAGTAGCACAAAGCTACTTCGCAAGCTTACAGCGCCATGTTGATGTTTTTGAAACAATGGCAAACTATCACCAAGAATGTGTTGAACTACTTGAAGCATGCCAAAGCACATTAGCAGCCGGTGGTAAGGTCATTTGGTTTGGTAATGGTGGCAGCGCGGCAGATGCGCAGCACCTAGCTGCAGAATTTGTGGTGCGTTACAAATTAGAGCGCGGTCCTTTGGCCTCGATTGCATTAACTACCGACACCTCAATTTTGACCGCGCACAGCAATGACTATCACTTTGATTCCGTATTTGAACGTCAGGTTCAGGCACTTTGTAAACCGGAAGATATGGTGATTGGGTTAACCACATCAGGCACGAGCCCTAATATCAATTTGGCACTTCAAGCCGCAAATGAAATTGGCGCGTTTACCGTGGCATTGACAGGTAGAACTGGTGGCAAAGTGAAGGACATTGCTAAATTACCGATTATTATCGCAAACGATGAGACAGCGCGTATTCAAGAAGCGCATATGTTTATTGGTCACTGGCTCTGTGAAGCGGTCGATATGCTCGTTGCGGCGGAGCAAAAGGCATGAAGTTAGCGGCGCTTCAACAGCTAAATCAAGCCAAGGTATTGGTGGTTGGCGATGTGATGTTGGATAGATACTGGCATGGAGATACCGGGCGCATTTCTCCTGAGGCTCCAGTACCTGTGGTGAAAGTCAGTGCATTAGAAGACAAAGCAGGTGGTGCGGCGAACGTTGCCAAAAACATCGCTCACCTAGATGGTAAAGTGGGTTTGCTTGGGCTTATCGGCGAAGATGACAATGGCAAAACGCTTGAGGCTATTCTTACTAAAGAAAACATTGAATCTAGCCTAGTTAACGTCGTTGAGCTGCCGACTATCGCAAAAATGCGTGTGATCAGCCGTCATCAGCAAGTAGTCCGACTCGATTTAGAAGAACCCTTTCAGTTATCTCACAGTCAACTCCTGCTTGAGCGTCTAAAGCAAGAAGTTGATAAGTATGACTTTGTGTTGTTTAGCGACTACAACAAAGGCGCTTTATGCGCCATTTCAGATATGATTGCGGTGGCTAAAGCTGCTGGTAAAACGGTACTTATTGATCCCAAAAATAGTGACTTGAGCCTTTATCAAGGTGCTGATTTTATCACGCCTAACTTAAACGAATTTAAACTCGCTGGTGGTGATACAAGCAGCGAAGAGGCACTCACCTCTAGTGCGCGCGAACTGCTGAAAACGTCAGGGATCGGTGCTATGCTGCTGACGCGCTCTGAGCAAGGCATGTCTTTGATAACCAATACTGAAAAGTTTGATTTCCCAGCTCAAGTACAGGAAGTAAGTGATGTTACGGGAGCTGGCGATACCGTGATCGCCACACTGACGACGATGTTAGGGGCTGGAATGTCAGCTAAAGACGCGGTAGAAGTAGCAAATATTGCCGCAGGTATTGCCGTGAGTAAGTTAGGTGCTGCAACGGTGTCACCGGAAGAGTTGAGTCGCAAACTGGGTCAATATCTTAGAGAAACGGGCGAGCACTACCAAACGCCATTTGAAGAAGTGCTTAAGCATATTACTTTTGCCAAGCAAAATGGCGAAACCATTGTGTTTACCAACGGCTGCTTTGATATTCTCCATGCAGGCCATGTTCGTTATTTAGCGCAAGCTAAAGCGATGGGCGACAGACTTGTCGTTGGGTTAAATAATGATGAATCGATCTCGCGTCTCAAAGGACCTGAACGCCCAATCAATCCATTGAAAGAGCGGGCTATGGTGTTATCTGCACTCGCTTCTGTGGATTGGGTTATTCCGTTTGGCAGTGTTGAAGAAAATGACACACCAGCTAAGCTGATAGAAATGGTCAGCCCTGACATTTTGGTCAAAGGTGGTGACTATAAAGTAGAAGATATTGCAGGTGCAGAGCATGTGCTTAATCAAGGTGGAAAAGTCGAGGTGTTAGCATTTTTGGATGGCTGCTCGACTTCCAATGTGATTAAAAAGGCACAGCTACAAAAAAGTTAACGTGCGCTGCGATAGGCTTGTATTAATACTTGCCACTGATTTTCATCAAAATAAAAGGTCGGCCATTTGCCGGCCTCTTTTTTAAATGAACGTTGCAAACGCTCCATGTTTGCGTGCTGCCAACTTGAGTTTGGCTGCATGATTTTGCCCTTATCAAAATCAATTAGAAATACTTTGCCGTTGGCATCAAACAAAATATTGTTGATGTTCAAATCATCATGATAGGCGCCGGCTTGATGAAACTGTGCAATGGTGTGGCCGATATTTTCTAGTTCATTTGTACCAAGCGCTCTTGCTTGCAAAATTTCGCAAACACTGGTGGCATCAGACACCGCTTCGGTCAAAATATCTGCACGATAAATACCAAAATGAAGCGATATTCTTGCGCCAAGTGGTGTTGGGACTGGTAAACCTTGTAGTTGTAACTGCTCTAGCAAAGCAAACTCTTGATATACGCGAGTATTTTCTAGTTTGGTAAAAATATATTGATCACTCAACAGCTTGCCGATTAAGCCACCACGATAATAGTGCTTGAGTACCGCTATGCCTTGATTAAACCGCACGAACCACGCCGTTGCTCGGCCTTCTTTCGAGCCGACAATCGCATTATTTTTCTGCCAATATTCAGGGTCAAACATTTCTTCTGAAACATCATAATCTAGGGTTGAAGGCGTTAGTAAATAGCTATGCGGCTGTTTGGTGATTTGCACAATATAGGATTCTTAAGAGTCAATTGTGACATTCTAACGATTTTTCACCCTCAGTGAAACTTGCAAACTTGTTTGATTAATTTAAGATCAAGCGCTTGTTACTTTCCATGAGAACTATTGTTTTGAGCAAATCCTTGACCTCTATTTGTATTTTGCGACTTTCTGCGATTGGCGACGTGTGCCATGCAGTGAGTGCTGTACAGGCGATCCAACGCGCACATCCGCAAGCGAAAATAACGTGGGTGATAGGTAAAGTGGAAGCCATGTTGCTGGCTGACCTACCCGGTGTTGAGCTCGTCGTATTTGACAAAAAGCAGGGTAAAGCCGCGCTCAAGGCGTTAAAGGCAAAGTTCAAAGGGCAAAAGTTTGACGTATTACTACATATGCAGGTTGCGTTAAGAGCCAACCTTGTTGCGCGAGTTATTCCTGCAAAGCAAAAAATAGGCTTTGATAAAGGGCGCTCTAAAGAGTTACACAGTTTGTTTATTAATAAGCGGATCGCACCTCAACAGTCGCCACATGTGCTCGAAGGTTTCCAAAACTTTGCCCGTGCAATTGGTGCTGAGTGCGGTGAGCCAACATGGCAGATGCCAGTGACGGCAGCTCATCAAGCTGCTGCAAAATCGCTATTACCTGAAGGCAAGGTTTTTGTGATATCGCCTGCGGCAAGTAAAGCCGAGCGCAATTGGCTTCCTGAGCGTTATGCTAGGGTTGCAGATCATGCTGCTGCATTGGGGTTTCAGGTGGTGATAACGGGTGGCCCAACGGAACTTGAGCAAAACTTAGCAGCCGAAATTCAACAACACAGCCAAGCTGAGTTATTAAACTTAGTGGGAAAAACTGACTTGAAAACCCTACTTTGTGTGTTGGAGCAAGCCGAATTGGTGTTAGCACCTGATACCGGGCCTGCTCATATGGCTGTGACAGTTGGAACGCCGGTGATCGGTTTGTATGCTCACTCCAACCCAACTCGCACAGGGCCATACCTGTATCAAGACTATGTGGTTGAGGTTTATCATCAAAACCTCATTGCGCAAAAGGGTAAAATTGCTGAACAATTACCGTGGGGAACACGGGTAAAGGGTAGCGAACTCATGTCTCAAATTTCCGTTGATGCAGTAATTACGATGTTTGATCGGGTAATAAAAGAGCAGGGGATTGTGACCAATGCATAAGGCTGTATTTTTAGATAGAGACGGTGTTGTTAATAAAGATCATGCCTATGTTCATAAAATCGCGGATTTTGAGTTTATCGACGGGGTATTCAGTGCCTGCCAAGCATTTAGCAAAGCCGGTTATAAAATTGTGGTCGTGACGAATCAGTCGGGCATTGGCCGAGGTTACTATAATGAAGCACAATTTCACGCGTTAAGCGAGTGGATGTGCGCGCAGTTTAAGGCGCATGGTGTTGACATCGCTGGTGTTTATTTTTGTCCTCACCACCCTGAAAAGGCACAAGGCCTATATAAAGTAGAGTGTGACTGTCGTAAACCAGAACCCGGGATGCTGCTACAAGCGATAGCCGAGCATGACTTGGATCCTGCGCAAAGTATTATGGTTGGTGATAAAGTCTCAGATATCAAGGCTGCCCGCGCTGCTGGCGTAAAAACAGCCATTTTAGTTGAGTCTGGGCAGAGTTTTAGTCAAGAGCAACAACAACTCGCGGATAAAGTATGTGCGTCGTTGGCGGAGGTACCAGCCGCACTATGTTTGTCTGAGTAAAATAAAGTTTGCTGCCAGTTGTCGCAAATCGTGCATTTATTGTGTGAACCTTTTAAAATAAAGATATCTTTTAATGTACCAGGTATGATTGAATTGGTACGTTCCAATTAACTTGAGCTAATTAGCACAAGCGTTAACTTCTGATAGTGAGAATGACAACCGCCTATGGCGATACGTAGCTTACTATCACCGTGCAAAAATGGAGACTCCCAGATGAGAGCATCGGCCTTCTACAGCCAGCTTCAGCAACAAATTGAAGAAGTAAAAGCTGAAGGATTATATAAAAAAGAGCGTATTATCACTTCTCAGCAGCAAGCTGAAATTGCAGTATCGACTGGTGAAAGTGTAATTAACTTCTGTGCAAACAACTATCTAGGTTTGGCGAACCACCCAGAGCTCATTAAAGCGGCGCAGGGTGGCCTTGATGACCATGGTTTTGGTGTCGCGTCGGTGCGTTTTATCTGTGGTACGCAAGATATTCACAAAACGCTTGAAGCAAAGATCAGTGAATTTCTAGAAACAGAAGATACTATCCTTTACTCTTCATGCTTTGATGCCAATGCTGGTTTATTCGAAACTATCTTAGGCCCTGAAGATGCAATTATCTCGGACTCTTTAAATCATGCTTCTATCATTGATGGTGTGCGTTTATGTAAAGCTAAGCGTTTCCGCTATGCTAACAACGATATGGCTGATCTAGAGCAGCAGTTAATTGCTGCTGATGAAGCTGGTGTGAAAACCAAGCTTATCGCCACCGATGGCGTATTCTCAATGGATGGTGTTATTTGTAACTTAAAAGCGGTTTGTGATTTAGCGGATAAGTACGACGCATTAGTGATGGTTGATGATTCACATGCGGTGGGTTTTGTTGGTGAAAATGGCCGCGGAACACCGGAATACTGTGGTGTATTAGACAGAGTGGATATTATTACAGGAACGCTTGGTAAAGCACTTGGCGGTGCATCGGGCGGTTACACCTCTGGTAAGAAAGAAATCGTAGAGTGGTTACGTCAGCGTTCACGTCCTTATTTATTCTCAAACTCGCTAGCGCCTTCAATTGTTACAGCTTCAATCAAAGTACTAGACATGATGAAAGAAGGCGATGCCCTACGTGCTAAACTATGGGATAACGCAGCTTACTTCCGTACTAAGATGGAAGCTGTTGGCTTTACTTGTGCGGGTAAAGATCACGCGATTATTCCGGTTATGTTAGGCGATGCCAAAGTGGCCTCAGAAATGGCTGACAGATTGCTAGCTGAAGGGATCTATGTGATCGGTTTCTCTTATCCTGTCGTGCCAAAAGGTCAAGCTAGGATCAGAACACAAATTTCAGCTGCGCATACGACTGAGCAGCTAGACAAAGCAATCGAAGCCTTTACCCGTATTGGTAAAGACCTAGGCGTCATTTAATTTTGCCACCGGCTTAAGCCGGTGCAGCTAACGAGCGAATACTATGAAAGCATTATCCAAGTTGAAAGCTGAAGAAGGAATTTGGATGGCGGATGTGCCAAAACCGGAAGTAGGGCACAACGATCTATTGATCAAAATCCGTAAAACAGCAATTTGTGGTACCGACGTACACATCTACAAATGGGATGAGTGGGCACAAAACACTATCCCAACTCCAATGGTTGTGGGACACGAATACGTAGGTGAAGTGGTCGATATGGGCCAAGAGGTACGTGGTTTTAGCATTGGCGACCGAGTCTCTGGTGAAGGTCATATCACATGTGGTCATTGTCGTAATTGTCGTGCTGGTCGTGTTCACCTGTGTCGTAACACCATTGGGGTAGGCGTTAACCGCGAAGGTTCATTTGCAGAATACCTAGTTATTCCTGCTTATAATGCGTTTAAGATCCCTGACAACATTTCAGATGAACTCGCTTCTATCTTCGACCCATTCGGTAATGCAGTGCACACCGCATTGTCGTTTGACTTGGTTGGTGAAGACGTCCTCATTACTGGTGCGGGCCCAATTGGTATTATGGCTGCGGCAGTGGCGAAACACGTCGGTGCGCGTCATGTGGTTATCACAGATGTAAACGAATATCGCCTTGAACTTGCCACTAAAATGGGTGCTACGCGAGCAGTAAATGTTGCCAGTGAAAGCCTCGAAACGGTGATGAAAGATCTTGGTATGACAGAAGGGTTCGATGTTGGGCTTGAAATGTCAGGTGTTCCTTCTGCATTTAAAGGCATGTTAAACAGCATGAACCATGGTGGTAAGATTGCAATGCTGGGCATTCCACCTTCTGACATGGCGGTGGATTGGAACCAAGTGATCTTCAAGGGTCTAGTGATCAAGGGGATTTACGGCCGTGAAATGTTTGAAACTTGGTATAAAATGGCAAGTTTGATCCAGTCAGGCTTAAACCTTGACCCAATCATTACACACCAGTTCCATGTTGATGACTTCCAGACTGGCTTTGATACGATGATTTCAGGGCAATCAGGTAAAGTTATTCTGAATTGGGATTAATGCTCAACTTTGCTTAGTGCATGTATGAGTAGTTATAATAGAAAGACGGCTAGGTCGATAAGGCTTGAGCCGTCTTTTATTTTTTAGTTTTTAATGGGTAACACATGTCTTTTAAACATATTTCAGTAGCAGACACACAAGCGCTTTTAGGCAAAGATGATGTTGTGGTAGCAGACATTCGCGATGAAAATACCTTTTCACAAGGGCATATTCCTGGCGCCGAACATTTATCTAACGCTAATCTTGCACATTTCATGCAGGAGAAAGAGTTTGACCAACCCATTGTTGTGGTGTGTTATCACGGGATCTCCTCACAAGGCGCAGCTAACTACCTAGTTGAGCAAGGCTTTGAAGATGTTTACAGTATGGATGGCGGTTTTACGCAGTGGGTAAGTGAATTGCCAAACGAGATTGAAAAGTGAAGTTAATAGCCCATTATCACAATGCACGACTAGCTCAAGGTGCGGTCGATTATTTTAAGACGCAAGGGGTTTATTGTGTTTTGCAAAGTCATGATGGGCAACAAGTTGAAGTTTGGCTAGAGCGTGGTGATGAAGCGCTTGCTATGCGTCTTTGGCAAACGTTTTTGGAGCAACCTGAGGCAGAGTTATATCAAGCGGCTTCTTGGCAAACAGGAAGTACACAAGGGTTATTTAGCTACCAAGGCCAAAACTTAAACCTAGTAAAGCGCTTTTTGGGATTGAATTGGTTATTACAGGGCGTTTTTGGTGTCAGTATTATTATTTTTGTCGCCATGTTATTTGGTGACGCTAATGGCATCTTTTCTGCGCTACGTTTCTCCCTAGATAAACCTTGGACTTGGATAGCGCCTACACTCATACATTTTAGCGCCATACATTTGATTTTTAATTTAAGCTGGTGGTTGCACCTTGGCGCGCAAATTTCAGAGAAACTAGGGCTCTGGGCATTAGTTTGCATCTACTTTGTAACTGGCTTAACCAGTAATTTTATGCAGTACCTATTCGTTGACGCTAATTTTGGTGGACTAAGTGGTGTGGTCTACGGATTACTAGGCTTTTGTTGGGTAATTGGTCATCGAAATCCTGCCGGAGCGGCTTTGGTCTCTAAGCCTGTTATTGGTTTTATGCTGCTTTGGATGCTGTTTGGATTTACGGATATGTTTTTCATCAACATGGCTAACTGGGCGCATTTGTTCGGATTGCTATCAGGTATGTTGGTTGCGGTATTTTGGCCTATCAACAGGCAACTCAAAGAGAATAGCTAGTTACTTCGAACTCGGGATCTAGCGCTTCCGAGTTCTTGTATGAGTTGGTTCGCTTAGTGATATAAATATTTGGTAAAAAGCACATCTCGAACAATTTCCTGCCCTGTCTCTTCTTTTAGCAGTGTCTTTAGCTTTTCAGCACAGCGTTTTCTGATTTCTTCTCTGCCAGTTAATGACTTAATGGTTTCTTCATTTTCTTTACTCAGGATCTGTACGATTGCATCTCTTAGTAAAGGAGTATGGTGTTCAACCACGGCAATATTTGCAACGTCATTTAACATTAGGTCAACGGTAACACGGACATAACCGAGCTTTTTGTTGGACTGGCCTATGTAGTTTGTGATGATATCTGGCTCAAATCCGTAATACCCAATAGTTGAGTCCGCTTTTACAGGGGAAGCCGTGGTTAATGCAATGCATAATGTGAGTACAACAGCCAACAGTCTCATGTTTAATTAGGTATCCTAATACAAATTACTTTTTACTTAGTTTATACATAATTGCGTTGATTTTACAGGTAGCTTCAATACAAACATAAACTTTTTAGAAAGCCTCTGCTCTGCTATTATGACCGCGGATTTTTAAAACGGAAATAGAACGTTGCCTTTGCAATTACCCTTAGAGCTCCCTTGGCTGAAGAGCACACAGTTGGTGGATGTTGAGCCTGCACTTTCTCCTTATTTACTAGAGACCCAATCTCTAACCGCAAAATTGAAAGAAACTTGTGATAAATTTTCTGTGACTGTGCTTGCTAATGAGTTCAGGAGCGCTCCAGATGCGTTACGTACAGAGCTTTCTGAACAGGTTTGGTGCCGAGAAGTAATGTTAAATTGTAACGGTAAAGCAGCTGTATTTGGACAAAGTTGGCTCAATGAGGACGCATGTACTGTAGGCATGGATGCAATCGGTGAGACACCTTTGGGTGAGTTACTGTTTACTGATTCAAATTGGCAGCGCGGAACCCTTGAGTTTCTTCGCTTATCTACTGCCGACTATCCGGCGCTGATTGAACTAATTACACCCACTACTGGCGTCGCCCCAGAGCGTTTATTTGCTAGAAGAAGCTGGTTTAAAAACGGCAAAGCAAAGATTTTAGTTTGTGAAGTCTTTATATCGGAAAGCTTTTATGATTGACCACCAGAAATGGCAGGCTTACAGCCAACTTATGCGATTAGATAAGCCAATCGGGACTTTACTTTTATTGTGGCCAACGCTTTGGTCACTGTGGTTTGCAGCTGAAGGTGTTCCAAGTATTTGGTTTATTGTTATCTTTGCTCTGGGTGTATTAGTAATGCGCAGTGCGGGCTGTGTTATCAATGATTTTGCTGATCGCAAGGTTGATGGGGCTGTAAAGCGTACGGCGACAAGACCGCTTGCAAGGGGCGCTGTAACGAGTAAAGAAGCGCTAGGTCTATTTGCTATTTTGGTCGCGGTGGCTTTTATTTTGGTGCTTTTTTTAAACTGGCAAACCATTGTATTATCGCTTGGCGCGCTTGCGTTAGCCTCTGTTTATCCTTTCATGAAACGTTATACAAACTTACCTCAACTCGTACTTGGGGCTGCCTTTAGCTGGGCAATACCGATGGCTTTTATGGCTGTAAATCAAAATGTGTCAGTGCTTGCTTGGGTATTGTTTGTTGCGAATTTAATATGGACGGTCGCTTATGACACTATGTACGCCATGGTAGATAGGGATGATGATTTGAAGATAGGGGTAAAGTCTACAGCGATTTTATTCGGCAAATGGGATCTCCATATTATTGCGTTGCTCAATATCACATTTATCGCGATGATGGCGGCAGTTGGTGTAACATTTGACTTGAATCTCGCTTTTTGGTGCGGCTTACTAGCAGCTTCTGTGCTGCTTATTAGGCAACAATATGCCATACGCTACAGAGATAGAGACAGATGTTTTTGGGCTTTTTTAAACAATAACTATGTGGGCTTGGCGATTTTTGTCGGGGTCGTGCTGGGCTTTTTACCGCTCTAAAGCGAGTAATTAAAAACGGGCAAGTAATACAGATTATTTGCCCGTCTGTTTAGCAACTAATAAGTTACTGTTTGCTTGCTAGATGAAGATGCTGCATCCTCAATTAGCTCAAGCAAGTGATTGATATGCGCATTAGAGCCAACTTGATGATTGGTTTGTACAATCAACTGTTCTCTGTCCAATGCCTTATTGGTTTTTAAGAAAACTAAGTTAGGATCTTGTGCGATAGTTTTGGAATGTTCGATACTCGCAATTGCAAAGCTATTGCTATTCTTCAAACCATCAATTACTTGTTCAATATTACCAATCTTAACGCTCGTTGATTTGTTTAACGAGTCAACGGCTTCATTAAGCATACTTTGTACTTGCTTCGACTGTGAGAAACAGCCATACATAGGGTATTGCGTTAATTCGGCTTTTCTGATGCTGTCTTGATTTGCTAGAGGATGATTTCTCGAAACAAATAAAACTAACTGATCAGGCAGGTGAATATCACTCACTATGCTATTTGCACTTTGTAAATACACGCTGATATCAATCTCACCAAGTTGTAGCTTACGAGTAAGCTCCAACTCATCTTGCAACTGCATTTCGATCTTCACATTAGGGTACTGAGCTAAAAACTGACCGCAAGAAACTGGCACGATGCTGCTAGCTTGAGTCGTATAACCAATAATTAACTTTTGGTTATCACGGCCAAACAAACTTTGCTTAATGGTTTTCTTGGTTAGATCGAGTTCTGATAAGGTTGTTTTGCAATACTTTAAGAACAGCTCACCTTGTTCAGTCAGTTTTACTGAACGTGTTGAGCGTTTAACGAGTTCACAACCTATTTCATCTTCAAGGGTTTGGATGCTTCGAGTAAGCGCTGAAGTACTGATCTGGGTTTGTTCTGCGGCTTGTCTAAAATGTCTTAGATTACCTAATGCTACGAACTGCTCGAGTTGTTCAAATCTCATGTGAAATTCCTTTTAATTTCAACTAAAACACATTTATTACGTCTTTTCCCAATAATAATACACCAATCGGGAAAAAGAAAGTGAAGTTTTTACATTCTGATTACAAAGTTAGTCAGGATACCTGTCACGTATCTCAATAAATTGTTCCAGATTTTTTAGAAAAAGGTCAACCAATTTGGGTTCAAATTGTTTACCACTTTGAGTATTTAGCAAATCTATTACTTTATCTAGTGGCCAAGCGGGCTTATAACACCGCTCACTTCCTAGTGCATCAAAGACATCTGCCAGAGCAGTGATCCTGCCGACAATGTTAATTTGCTCTCCCTTTAAACCCCTAGGATAGCCTGAACCATCCCACTTTTCGTGATGTTGATGTGCGATTAATGCGCCACACTGCAAAATCTCATTTGTTGAATTTTTTAAGATTTCAAACCCTTGCTGCGCATGCGTCTGCATAATTATCCATTCTTCATCAGTGAGTTTTCCGGGTTTATTTAAGATTTGATCTGGAATACTGATTTTGCCAATGTCATGGAGTGGAGAGGCGAGTTTGATGATTTCTGCTTGGTAGTGAGAGAGTCCGTAAAGCTGAGCTAAAAGCATACTATAATGTGCCACGCGTTTTACGTGCGAGCCTGTTTCTTTCGAGCGTTTTTCGACGGCTTCACCTAAAATATAAGAAAGCTCTTTTTGAGAATCTTTGACGGTTTCACGCAACTTCAAGTTGTCGTAGGCTAGTGCAATATTGTTTGCAAAAAATTCAAGTAGCTGGAAATCCATGCTATGAAGTTCGCTGTCCTTACTCACATAAATCATCGTTTCACTCCCTTCTCTAGAAGGGAAATAGCCAATATATTCATTACGGGTTTTGAGCGATGCTTTTTTATTATGTGTTTCTATAAACAGATTTTGTACATTCTCGGGCAAGGTAACATTACTAGGTTCTACGCCAGCCCCTGAGGCTGCAAGTAGTTTAAATTTTGTCGGTTCGTTGGCTTGGTGATTTACCGCAGCTGCGCAATATATTTCCGAATCAGATAATCCCATTACAGCGGATACATGAGATAATATGGTTGATGCGAAATCCTGAATATTGCTACACTTCAAAAAGTTTGAGGATGCATCAATAATGCGTTCAAGTCCCATTTTGTGCTTTTCGATGGTTTGAATATCCCGGTGAGCCCGTAAAGCAGAATAGAGTAGTGTTTTTAGCTTGACGGCAGTGAGCTCGGTTTTGTTCTTATAGTCATTAATATCGTAATCGCGAATGACCGATTCTTCCGGGGCTTCTCCTGGCTGCCCAGTGCGCAGGACAAGGCGAATATCAAAGTTTGCTAAGTCATCGCGGATATATCGCACTAAATCAAGCCCTGCATGATTACTTTCCATTACGACATCAATGAGGCCTACAGAAATATTCTGCTCCGTGTCCAAGATGGCTTTTGCTTCTTGTGCAGAGTAGGCGTGATGAAATCTCAGTGCTTTATTCTCAAATTTAAAGCCAGACAACACCAGTTTAGTCACTTGGTGAATGTCTTCTTCATCATCTACAACCAGAATATCCCAGTAGGTTTCGGCCATTTTATTTGTAGGGCTTTCTAGCACTTCATCTGAGAACAAAAATCCGCTCACAGATTGCTCCTCTTTTTATGCTGACTCAACGTTAGTATAGTCGGCAGTAACAAGGCCGCTAATCTTGTTGAGGTTTTTTCTCGATATTTTGCAATTCTAGTTCGATTGCATCGCAAGAAATGTGGATTTCATAAAGAGAAAGTAGCAATGACAAGGTTAGGCTACACAGACTCGCACCAAACAATGTGACGCCAAGTAAGGATATTTCAAGAAACAGGGCAAACATTGAAGACGTGCAGAGTAAAAATGCGATGACGCCCCATACTTGCATTCGTCTGATCAATCTAATTCGTTTTCTTAAGTTTTCTATTTGTGCTTTAACCAAGGATCTTATGGTGTCGCCTTCTCGGGCGTTTAATTCACGGATCAATTGTGCGAGTACCAAAAAGCGATTGGTGTAAGCGAGTAGCAATAAAGAAATTGCTGGGAATAATAGGCCCGGTGTTGTTAGAGTCATAGTCGTATTTTAATGGAATGGCTTGATGTTTAAGTGTGATGATAATGAATGATTTTATCAAGAAACAAATGAGCACATTGAGTGCTAATTCGATAGTGAAGATAATGCAATGAGTGAACAGTCTTTTCATTGGGTGCAATTGTGCGCTATCAGCGGCTTTGTTGAAGCACATTTGCTCAAAGGTCAACTAGAACAAGCGAATATTCAGGTTCGCTTACAAGGTGAGCATTTGTCAGGGGCTATTGGTGAAATTCCAGCAGAGCAAGCTGCCATCAAGCTCTTTGTTTATGCAATAAAGTTACCCGAGGCTCAGGAAATATTGGTAAACTATAACAAATCACGTCATCGCAGTGCCGCCGAGCTGTCGGATTGGCTATGTAATCACTGTGCAGAATTAAATGGACCAGCGTTTGAATATTGCTGGCAATGTGGAAATAAGCATGAGCAAAGCAAATAACTTTCAAAGAATTAGAGAGTTAAATTATCTTCAAAAAGCAGTCTTAGGCGCTGCTATTATTGAACGTATGTTGCCAAATTATTCACTATTTAGTGAGGCAACGGGTTTTGGCGACGAGCAAGTACTCAGAAATGCGCTGAATTTAATTTGGGAGAAAATATTACTGCCTAAGAGCAAAATTAGCTTAGAAAAGCTGGTTGAAAAGGTAGAACCAAATGTACCTGAGCTCAGTGAGTTTGATATGTTTGGTACCTATCCCGCAATCGACGTAGCGACAGCGCTGTTAGGCATGTTGCAAGGTCTGATGACAAAAGATGAACATGAGTTTGTAAGCGTTGCCAAAATTTCTCAGGCAACGGTAGCCAAATACATCGAATTTATGTTGATGGCGGAAGATATATCTCCAACGAATGAGTTAGTGCGTGAACACCCGCAGATGCAGTATGAAATTGAAATCCTCGCTGAGCTTATCGAGCATGTGGAAAATATGGGGCGTATTAGCAGCGAATCGGTGAAGTCGCTAAAGGCCTTGGCACTAGCTGACGGCCAAACAAATATTGGTTTGGAACTTGAGTAGTTGATTTCGTATAATCAGCGGCTGCAGTAAAGAGTTTGGAGAAAGTAACTTGCGTATTTTGGGTATAGAATCCTCATGTGATGAGACGGGTATTGCTATTTATGATGATGAGCAAGGGCTGTTGGCACATCAATTATATTCTCAGGTAAAAGTACACGCCGATTATGGTGGGGTAGTGCCTGAACTTGCTTCTCGTGATCATGTACGCAAAACAATTCCTCTTATTGAAGCTGCTTTCGCGCAAGCGGGTTGTGGTCCAGAAGATCTTGATGGCATTGCTTACACCGCAGGGCCGGGTTTGGTCGGTGCTTTGTTGGTTGGCACCTCAATTGGTCGCTCGTTAGCATTTGGTTGGGGGATCCCTGCCGTTGCCGTACATCATATGGAAGGCCATTTGCTTGCCCCTATGCTTGAAGACGATAAACCAGAGTTCCCATTCGTTGCGCTGCTAGTCTCTGGTGGCCATACCATGATGGTCAAAGTCTCAGGTATCGGTGAGTATGAGGTACTTGGTGAGTCAGTAGATGATGCCGCTGGTGAAGCATTTGATAAAACCGCAAAGCTGCTCGGTCTTGATTATCCTGGCGGCCCAATGCTTGCAAAAATGGCGACACAGGGTAAAGCAGGGCGATTTACTTTTCCAAAACCGATGACAGACAGACCTGGTCTGGATTTTAGTTTCAGTGGATTAAAAACCGCAGCGGCAAACACGATCCGTAATGAAGGCGATGACGAGCAAACGAAAGCAGATATTGCTCATGCTTTTCAAACCGCAGTCGTAGAAACGCTAGCGATCAAGTGTAAGCGAGCACTGAAAGAAACAGGCATTAAAAGCCTGGTGATTGCAGGTGGCGTCAGCGCCAATACTGAACTTAGGCAAAAGCTTGAGCGCATGATGCTTGGTATGAAAGGGCGAGTTTATTACCCGCGCACTGAATTTTGTACAGACAATGGGGCGATGATAGCTTATGCAGGAATGCAGCGCCTAAAAGCAGGTCAGCATGCGCCACTTGATATGAAGACTAAACCGCGTTGGCCGCTGGATAGTCTAGAAAAAGTCTAGGGTCTGTTGATCTTTGCTGTTTGATTTTTGTTCTCCTGAGTGTGTTTTGGTCGCGACGCTCGACTTGCCGCCTAGTAATCTAGGCAAAAGTTGAGCAACAATGAACAAAGCGCACTCAGGTGAACCCAAAGGGCAGCGCTTGATTAGCATTTCTACTGTGTTCTCGCCTGACTCACATAGAATAACTATGCTACGCAGGCTCTGCCTTGTACAAATACCAATCAAACTGCTGCAAAAACAAACTTGAAAGGTAAACAGGCCCTAGTCTTTAGACTTTTTCCCCACCTTGGGCTCTTTACCACTCAAGAGCCTTTTAATATTTGCTCTATGACGAATAATAATCACCACAGTTAAAAAGCTTACCGGCACCGTATAAAGCGGTTTTATCCACCATGTGTAAAGTGGAGCAGCTGCGACTGCGACAATCGCTGCGAGTGAAGAGTAGCGTGTTAGCGCTAGCACCACGAGCCACGTACTAATCAATAGCCCACCCAATGACAAGCCGATGGGTAATAGCGCACCAAATGCTGTTGCTACTGCTTTACCACCGTTAAAGTGGAAGAAAATAGGATAAATGTGACCTAGGCATGCGCTTACGGCTATGGCACCTAGCCATACAGGCTCTATTTTCAGAAAGTAAGCTCCCCACACCGGGATGGTTCCCTTTAAAATATCGAAGACGAGCACTAGCGCAGCTGGGATCTTTCCTCCCAATCTTAATACATTGGTTGCGCCTGGATTATTAGAACCATTAAAGCGTGGATCTGGCAGGTTGAATAACCGACACACCAGAATCGCTGAGGAAATCGATCCCAATAAATAAGCACATACGCACATTAAACTGATTAACACTGTCTTCCTTATTTTTTATTGCGTTGTTTTGGGCTATGATCGGCGGTCTTAAGTCCTGCACAGATCGCGAATTGCGATTAGAAAATGCGGGTGAATTACAGCGATAAACATGTTTGGAGTTTACATGGATAAAGTCTATATCTCACAGCTACACGTCGAAGCCATAATAGGAGTGTACGACTTTGAAAAAGAAAGTAAACAAAGCCTTTACTTTGATGTTGAGATGTTGACCGATATTAGCGCTGCCGCTCGCCATGACGATATTAATTTGGCGGTTGATTATGCCAAAGTGAGTGAGCGTATTATTGCGCATACCCAAGCAAAACCCGTTGAGCTATTAGAAACCTTAGTTGAACAGCTTGCTGCAATGATCCTAAATGAATTTAATGTACAACAAGTGCTTATAAAAGTGAGTAAACCTGCTGCCGTGCCACAAGCACAAACGGTTGGTGTAGAAATTGTGCGTAAGAAGTAGATTATCATGGCACAAATTTTTATCAGTCTCGGCTCAAACATAGAAAAAGAAAAAAATTTGCTGAGTGGCTTGAGGGTATTGATAGAACACTTTCCGGATTTTCAACATTCGAGTGTTTTTGAGAGTGAAGCCGTCGGATTTGCAGGAAATAACTTTTATAATTCGGTCTTTGCTGCACAAACACAGCTGTCTTTAGACGAAGTGTATAAACTGCTCAAGTCGATAGAATACGATCATGGTCGTCGCTGTAGTGAAAAGAAGTTTAGTCCACGCACATTAGATCTCGATATTCTCTTTTATGACCACTTTATTTGTTCATCACCCGCTCAGTTGCCTCGGGATGAAATAACCAAAAATGCCTTCGTGCTTCAGCCATTAGCTGAACTAGCTCCTGATTTTATCCATCCTGTTGAGGGTAAAACCATTGCTCAGTTATGGCAGGAGTATCACAACCCAACTCAAAAATTATGGAAAGTGGAGTTTCCCAAGCAATGAGCTTTATTGAGATTGTCGTCCTTGCAATTATTCAAGGTCTCACTGAATTTTTACCTATTTCGAGTTCTGCCCACTTACTGCTACCTTCTCAGGTACTAGGTTGGCAAGATCAGGGTCTTGCCTTTGATGTTGCTGTTCATGTCGGTACTTTACTGGCTGTCGTTATTTATTTTCGACAAGACATTGTCAGCCTACTGGCAGGATGGTTCAAATCATTCTCAGGTACGCACTCGAAAGAAAGCCGGCTGACTTGGTGTATTGTGGTTGCCACCATTCCATTCGTGATCTTAGCCCCACTACTTAAAGACATCGTAGAAGTTTACTTACGTAGTGCTTGGGTGATTGCAACATCGACGATAGTATTTGGTTTACTACTTTGGTATGCCGACGTGAAAGCGAAGCAAATTAAAGACGAATTTGCTTTAAACTGGAAAAGCGCGTTGATACTGGGGCTTGCACAAATTACCGCTGTTATTCCTGGCACATCGCGTTCAGGCATTACCATCACCGCAGGTTTATTACTCGGACTTGATAAGAAAAGTGCGGCGCGCTTTTCGTTTTTGATGTCTATTCCGGTCATTTCTATGATGGGACTGTATTACAGTTTAGAGCTTGCTACGGGCGATGAAGTGGTCGAATGGAATGCGTTATTAAGTGGTGCGGTACTGTCGTTTATCTCAGCTTATGCCTGTATCTTCTTTTTCCTGAAAATCATAGAGCGCATGGGTATGATGCCATTTGTCATTTACCGCTTGTTACTTGGGGTGGGGTTAATCGCTTTCTTGAGCCTAAGTTAATCTAGGCTTTGAATAATCCAGCAAGGTTAACAGAAAAGCCAGCTTGATGAAGCTGGCTATAGGGCCTGTTGGCCTTCGCTGTTTGATTTTTGTTCTTCTGAGTGTGTTTTGGTCGCGACGCTCGACTTGCCGCCTAGTAATCTAGGCAAAAGTTGAGCAACAATGAACAAAGCGCACTCAGGTGAACCCAAAGGGCAGCGCTTGATTGGCATTTCTACTATGTTATCGCCAGACTTACATAGAATGACTATGCTACGCAGGCTCTGCCTTGTATAAATACCAATCAAACTGCTGCAAAAACAAACTTGGAAGATCAACAGGCCCTAGACTGCATTAAGCAATTTGCTTTTCCGCAAGGCATAATTCCATGGTCGCTTTCAATAGTCTATAAAGGTTTATCGACGCGTCAATTTCTTCTTTGCGGTTTGTTAAGCTCTCAATATTTAAGCCAAGAGAAATATCTAGATGTGAGCAGCTTTTTAAGATTTGATCTAGATTTTCTCTACAAATACGAATTGACTCACTTAGTGTATTGTCTGCATCTAACATGCGCCATTTGGTTGCTTCTGGTACTGAGATCCCCAGCCATTCCATAAACTGCAAGGTTTTTTCCCCACCACATGGAGTAAAGGTAAGAATAATGCGTTTTGGTGTTTGCCCTTGCTGTTTACAGGTGCGAGCATAGCTCGTGATAAGATCTATGGTTGCTTGAGCGTCATACACTGCTTGGGAAACAAAAAATTGGCAGCCTTGCTCTGTTTTATCAATTAATCTTTCGTGTTCATTACGCTTACTGGCGTGGCGCTCTGCGATGGTTACACCACCCAAGAAAAAGTCATCTTGGTGATGCTTCAGTACCTTATAGGCTTCAGAAAGCGGCAACTTAATATCGCCTTGTGAAGATGGACTGCCCACTAATACTAGATTGTTTAACCCATATTGCTGTTTAGTGCTGCTTAACCAATTGCCAAAAGCTTCACTATCTCGCTGTGCCACACTTTTATACGTAATTACATCAAGGTGTGACAATTCGCGGATCAACTGGCTATATTCACACGGATCAACGGTGTGCTTAAAAGGAAATGGGCGTGGTACTTGAGTACGACTGCTTTCATCTTGAATGTCATAGATGATCACGCCGTCGTATTCAATCTCATGTAAACGGCCCAAAAGTTTAGCGGCAATTGATTTTAGCTGCTCTGGGTCGGTGCCAATCTTAGGTGGTGTGGTACCAATTAAATATACCCCTTGGTTAGGGTCAATGATTTTCTCTTGAAGCGTTAAAGCCATAATCCTCATTCCACAAAAGCATTTCTGTATCTCTTTACTAATATAGCAGCCATTTAGACGTCTAGATAGATTTTTTTAATGAAAGAATTTCAATAATTATGAATTTATCTCAAGCGCTCAAATCAAAATTTCATATTTGTTTACACATTAGGATGGTAAATCACCTTGGAAATTAGCGAATTAGTATGACTTTGGGGCATAATCAGGAGGTTTGCTAACGTAAGTGAACACGACTTACTTAGAATAAAAAATATGATTAGGACCAAATTCATGAAATTCAAATTACTAGCAACCAGCTTTGCCGTAAGCTTAGCGCTTAGTGGCTGCGCAGCGACGAATTCAGACCAAGCTCAACAGTCAGCTGTAAGTACTCAAGCTGCCCAATCCAATAAAGTATTCGCCCAAGATTATGTTTTGGAAGAGCTAGAAAATGGCCTTCGCGTCATGGTAGTTAAAACTAACTATCCTGATGTGGTATCGCTACAAATTCCGGTTTCTGTTGGTTCGCGCAATGAAGTCGAAGCGGGTAAAACCGGCTTTGCTCACTTCTTTGAGCATATGATGTTCAAAGGCTCAGAAAAATATCCACAAGACGTTTATTCGGACATTTTGAAAAATTCAGGTGTTGATAATCGTGCCTATACCACCAATGACTACACGAACTACCATTTAAATTTCTCAAAGCAGCATTTAGATAAAGTATTAGAAATCGAAGCAGATATCTTTCAAAACCTGACTTACAGTGAAGAGCAGTTTCGTACTGAAGCACTAACTGTGAAAGGTGAATACCTTAAAAATAATGCCAGTCCAGTTCGAAAACTGCTTTCTGCGGTAAGAAAAGAAGCATTTGACAAGCATACCTATAAACACACGACAATGGGCTTTTTTGAAGACATCGAAGCAATGCCAGATCAAATGGCCTATGGTAAAACCTTCTTTGAGCGTTTTTATAAGCCTGAGTATGTATCACTTGTGATCGTAGGTGATGTAGATCCTAAAGCAACTATGGCTATGGTGAAGAAGCATTGGGGTAATTGGAAAAAGGGTGACTACCAAGCCGATATTCCTGTTGAGCCAAAGCAAGACAAAGCGCGTTACGTTCACGAAAAATATGATGGCTTACCGGGTCACTGGTTGCTAGTTTCGTATAAAGGGGCAGCGTGGGAGCCGAAGAAAAAAGACCGAGCGGCGCTTGATCTGATCTCGCAGCTTTATTTCTCTGAAAACTCAGCGCTGTATCAAGAGCTTGTGGTAGACAAACAGCTTGCAAGCCAAATGTTTACCTATAACCCTGAAACCAAAGACCCTGGTCTTCTACATGTTTTCGTTAAAGTAGAAGATGAAAAAGATTTGGCGACAGTGCGTGATGCAATCAATAACACTTACGCAAAAGCACGCACAGAGCTGGTAGATGAAAATAAACTTGCTGCACTTAAATCAAACCTAAAGTACAGCTTTATTAACGGCCTTGACTCATCACAATCTATTGCTTCGACACTTGCAAGCTACATGCATTTTGAGCGTGACCCTGAAGTGGTGAATGCACTATACGCAAGTGCTGATAAAGTCACTGCAAAAGATATTCGTGATATTGCCAATAAATACTTTGTGGACAGCAGCCGCACAACGGTGACTATGTCTGCACTTGAGTCTGTCTCTGGTTTTGATAAGGAAGTTAACTTAGACAAGTTAGTGGCAAAAATGGACAAGCCAGTAACGCGTCATTTCAACGTATTAGACAAGACCAATAACTCACCACTGGTGGATGTGAACTTTCTTTTTTACACAGGTGCTGCTGCCGATCCTGCAGGTAAAAAAGGTCTTGCTGCGCTTACTGCGGCTATGATTGCCAATGGTGGAAGTGAGTCGCAATCATACAAAGAAATTCAAAAGGCACTGTACCCGATTGCTGGTAGCTTTGGTTATCAAATCGATAAAGAAATGATTTCTTTACGTGGTCGTATTCATAAAGACAATGCCGATCAATGGTATGGCATTGTGAGTCAGCAGCTTTTGAGCCCAGGGTTCAGAGAAGATGATTTTAAACGTCTGAAAAAAGAGCTAATCGATGGCATTAAGGCTGGTTTGAAAGCGTCAAATGATGAAGAGCTAGGTAAAGAAGTACTTTATCACGAGCTGTACAAAGGCCACCCATACGAAAGCTATAACTTTGGTGATTTATCAGACTTAGAAGCAATCACTTTAGATGACGTTAAGGCTTTTTACGCTCAGCAATTTACTCAAGCTAAACTCAACGTGGGTATTACTGGTGCACTCGATAAACAGCTAAAAGAAGCGATGTTTAACGACCTTGCGGCTTTACCTAAAGGTGAAGAAGCACGTTTACAAGTGCCTGATGCACCTAAGCTATCTGGCCATCACGCAACCATCGTAGAAAAGAATGCAAAATCAACAGCGGTGTCTTTTGGTTTCCCAATCGACACGGTTCGTAGCAGCAAAGACTGGGCTGCGCTTTGGTTAGTGCGTTCATACTTTGGTGAGCACCGCAGTTCAAACAGCCACTTGTACCAGCGTATCCGTCAGGTGCGTGGTATGAACTATGGTGATTATGCATACATCGAATACTTCCCTCGTGGTATGTTCCAAACTAAGCCGGATGCAAACTTAGGCCGTAGTGAGCAAATTTTCCAGGTGTGGTTACGCCCACTTCGTTCTAATAACGATGCCCATTTTGCAACGCGTACCGCATTGTTTGAACTCGATAAGCTGATCAAAGAAGGGATGAGCAAAGCAGACTTTGAAGCAACACGTAACTTCTTAATCAACTTTGTGCCGCAAATGGTGGCGAGCCAAGATAGACAGCTAGGTTATGCACTTGATAGCCAGTTCTACAACACCGATGAGTTTGTTGCTTATGTGACAAAGCAGCTAGCGTCACTGTCTGTTGAAGACATCAATCGTGTTATCAAAGAGAACTTGCAGAGCGAAGATATTCACTATGTGTTTATCACTGGTGATGCAAAAGATATGGCGAAGCGCCTAAGTGCTGAGCAGTCATCTCCTATGACTTATAACACGAAAAAGCCAGATGTATTACTGGCAGAAGATGCTGAAATTGCTACATACCCGCTCAATATTCCAAGTAAGAATATTAAAACGTTGGATGTAGAAAAAGTGTTTGAATAACGATTATTCAGCTTAATAAAAAATGGCGGCTAGAAATTTAGCCGCCATTTTTTGTGTCAAAACCACGCTTAATTTTAGGTTATGGTGTTGAACCACTCCACTGCGGCAGCTATCCAAATTAACGAGCTAATTAATAATGTCAGCGTAACGGCCGCTGATGCCATATCTTTTGCACGACCAGATAGTAAGTGATGCTCGGTACTCACTCTATCTGTCAGCGCTTCGATTGCCGAGTTGATAAGTTCTATGACCAATATCAACAGTACACTACTGACCAATAAGGCCCACTGAGCAATACTTTGCGCCAATATGATTGATAAAGGAAGACTTGCCACCAATAACCACGTTTCTTGTCTAAATGCCGACTCTTCTTTATAGGCTGCTTTCATTCCTTTCGCTGAGCAATGCGTTGCTTTGATTATCCGCGCAAGCCCTGTGCCATTTGGTTTGTTGGTATCCGTTGTCTTGATCTTTATCGACATATTAGCGATCCCGCGTTGGTAGTATTCAATGGAGCGTTATTATACGAAGATCTGTTCAGTTCGACAGTGCAAAATTGTAAGAATCTTTGGTCCAACTGAAGGCGTTTAAAACCGGACTAAAATATGTTGGTTGGTTATTAGATATAACCAAGTGTTTGAAGCCTGATTTTTTATAATACATGACACTTAATGACTCTAAGCGTTACACTATGAGAAGTATCAGTATTATCGGAAGTTCGTCACATGAGACATGAGATTTGGAATAAGTTACGCGAAGAAGCCAATGAGTTGGTTGCTCGCGAGCCATTGCTTGCTAGTCACGTTTACTCGAGTATTTTAAATCACGAGTGTCTTGGTGCTGCATTAAGCTTTATCGTTGCAAATAAGTTGGCGGATGCCGTGGTGTCAGCATTTACAATTCGCGAGCTGTTTGATCAGGCCTTTGTACACTGCGATACCATGCTGACTCATGTTGCACATGATATAAAAGCCGTTAAAGATCGCGACCCAGCTGCCGATAGTTATCTCAACGTAATTTTAAATCTGAAAGGTTTTCATGCAATCCAAGCACATCGATTGGCATACTGCTTATGGCGTCAAGACAGAAAAGAGCTGGCTCGCTTTATACAGAGCAGAACCTCTGAAGTATTCGGTGTTGACATCCATCCTGCTTGTAAAGTCGGTCATGGTATTATGTTTGACCATGCGACTGGTATAGTCATTGGTGAAACCGCGGTTATTGAAGATAATGTTTCTATTCTGCAATCAGTCACACTTGGTGGTACGGGTAACGAGCAGGGTGACCGTCACCCGAAAATCCGCGCCGGTGTATTGATTGGTGCTGGTGCCAAAGTACTTGGCAACATTGAAGTAGGAGAGGGCGCTCGAATTGGCGCAGGTTCCGTGGTACTCAGCCCTGTTGCACCGCACACTACGGTAGTGGGGATCCCAGCTAAGGTGGTTGGTAAGCCATCGTGCCCATGTCCTGCAGAGAGTATGAACCAAAACTTCCTAGAAGACGATGATAGGCTCGAAAATGAGTCTATCACTTCAGCGATGTTGTAAGGTTATTAGATTAAAAATGGGGAAATCACTTCCCCATTTTTATATCTGCTTATTGGGTTGCTTTTACCATAGACACCACCTCACCATCAGCCAGTTGTGTAACTATCGGCTTTTCTGGGTCGACATCCGCCACTGACTTAATCACTCTATCTTCCTGCTTGGCAATACTATAGCCCCGAGCTAATACCGCCAGTGGACTGACGCTGTCTAGCTTTGCGCTTGATACCGCGAGTTGGTGTCTTTGCGTGTTAAGCTTTTGCTCCATTGCATACTGCAACTTATCACTGAGTTGTGCGACCAATTGCTTGAACTGAGCGATCCTTTGTTCTGGATGTAATCGATCAAATCTATGCTGCAGCAGATGGAATTGCGATTGCTTTTGACGTAAGTGATGGGCTTGAGCCCGAATTAATCGCTGTTCTAACTCATCAACTCTCTGTGTTTGCTGCATAAGTTGATTCTTAGGGTGTTGTAGCTGCAGTCGGGCTTCAAAGTTTGCCAAACGCTGTGATGCACCTTCAAGGCGACGTTTAAAAGCTTGATTGAGATATTGTAGTAACTGTGAAGTACGCAATTTTAGCGCTTCTGAGTCCGGGCTCACTAGCTCTGCGGCCGCCGATGGGGTTGGCGCTCTGACATCTGCAACATAGTCGGAAATGGTAGTATCTATTTCATGGCCCACAGCGCTTATCACCGGAATTGAGCTGGCAAAAATGGCCCTCGCGACTGATTCCTCGTTAAAGCTCCATAAGTCTTCTAATGAGCCGCCACCTCTGCCAACGATCAATACGTCTACCTCGCGTCTAGCATTCGCCTGAGCGATTTGTTTGCAAATCTGCTGCTTGGCTTCATCGCCTTGCACTAGAGCCGGGTAAATTACAACTTGTAACTGTGGGGCACGGCGTTTTAGTACAGTCAAAATATCCTTGATGGCAGCGCCTGTCGCTGAAGTGACGACCCCCACGCGATTAATGACACTTGGCAAAGGTTTTTTGTGACTAGCCGAAAACAGGCCTTCTGCTGCCAGCTGCATTTTAAGGGCGTCAAACTGTTGCTTGAGCAAGCCTTCACCGGCGGGGGCCATTTGCTCGACTATCAATTGATAGTCGCCTCGTGGCTCATACACTGACACTCTAGCTTGTACCATTACCTGCTGACCATTGGCAGGGCGGTGGTTACAGTAACGATTATTACCTCGCCACATGGCCGCTTTTATCTGTGCTTTGTCATCTTTTAGAGAAAAATACCAATGCCCGGAGGCCGGAGCAACAAAGTTTGAAATTTCTCCGGTGAGTTGTACAGAGGCAAAACCTTGTTCTAAGAGCGCGCGTATTTCTCTGTTAAGTCTTGATACAGAATAGGTTTTATTATTATTGGGGTATCCCATGTTGGCCTCCATAAAAAATTCACAGTCACTTTATCACATTTTTTGCTAAATTTTATTTACTCCCATAAGGAACGCTGATAAAATTCGCACGCAATTCCTTATACTCAGTTCACTTGAGAGAAGCCGCGAACATGCTAAGAATTGCAAAAGAAGCCCTTACCTTTGACGACGTACTTTTAGTACCAGCTCATTCAACTGTTCTTCCTCACACAGCAAACCTGAAAACGCGTTTGACTCGTGGGATTGAATTAAACTTACCGCTTGTTTCCGCTTCAATGGATACAGTGACAGAAGCGCGCTTAGCGATCGCTCTGGCACAAGAAGGTGGTATTGGTTTTATCCACAAAAACATGACTATCGAAGAACAAGCTCGCAACGTACGTAAAGTTAAGACGTATGAAGCGGGTATTATCTCTTTCCCTGTGACGGTTACTTCTGATCTTACGATTGCAGAAGCAATGGAACTTGCACAGGACAAAGGGTTCTCAGGTTTCCCGGTTGTTGGTGCAAACAACCAACTGGAAGGGATCGTGACTAGCCGTGATATGCGTTTCGAAACTAAGCTAGAAAAAGCAGTTTCAACGGTCATGACTAAGAAAGATGACTTAGTGACAGTAAAAGAAGGCGCATCTCGTGAAGAGATCCTTGGCCTAATGCACGAACACCGTATCGAAAAAATCTTAGTGGTTGATGATGCATTTGCACTAAAAGGCATGATCACTGTTAAGGATTACCAAAAAGCGCAAGATAAACCAAACGCATGTAAAGATGAGCAAGGCCGTCTTCGTGTTGGTGCTGCTGTTGGTGTTGGTGCTGGTACTGATGAGCGTATTGCAGCTTTGGTTGAAGCGGGTGTTGATGTACTACTAATCGATACTTCTCATGGCCATTCTCAAGGTGTTATTGACCGTGTTAAAGCAACACGTGAAGTATATCCAGAACTACAAATCGTTGCAGGTAACGTAGCAACAGCTGAAGGTGCAATTGCATTGGCTGATGCTGGTGCAGATGCCGTTAAAGTGGGGATCGGCCCAGGTTCTATCTGTACTACTCGTATCGTTACTGGTTGTGGTGTACCACAAATTACTGCTATCTCTGATGCAGTAGAAGGCCTTAAAGGTCGTGATATTCCAGTGATTGCTGACGGTGGTATCCGTTTCTCTGGTGATATCGTAAAAGCGCTAGTTGCTGGTGCTTCATGCGTTATGGTCGGTTCAATGCTAGCGGGTACTGAAGAGTCTCCTGGTGAAGTTGAACTATACCAAGGCCGTTACTACAAGTCTTACCGTGGTATGGGTTCACTTGGTGCGATGAACCAAAAAGAAGGTTCGTCTGACCGTTACTTCCAGAAGAGTGATGCTGCTGACAAACTAGTACCTGAAGGTATCGAAGGTCGTGTAGCATACAAAGGACCAATCGCAACGATTATCCATCAGCAAATCGGTGGTATTCGCAGTGCAATGGGTCTAACTGGTTGTGCAACCATCACTGAATTAAATACTAAGCCGCAGTTTGTACGTGTGACTTCTGCGGGTATGGGTGAGTCTCACGTACATGACGTGCAGATCACCAAAGAGGCGCCTAACTACCGTATGGGTTAAGCCTCAAGGCGTGTTTCTGGGCTAGCAAGTTGCTAGCCCTTATTACTTTTGATAGAGACGCAATGCGGCTTTATCCTGTTTAGTTCCTAACTAACGAGATTATCAATGAGCAAAGATATCCACGATTCCCGAATTTTGATCTTAGACTTTGGTTCGCAATATACTCAGCTAATTGCACGTCGTGTACGTGAAATTGGTGTTTACTGTGAACTTTGGGCTTGGGATGTGACAGAAGAGCAAATCCGTGAGTTCAACCCTCAAGGTATCATTCTATCAGGTGGCCCAGAGTCAACGACGCTTGAAGGTAGCCCAAAAGCACCAGATTACGTATTCGAAGCCGGTGTGCCTGTACTGGGTATCTGTTACGGTATGCAGACAATGGCAATGCAGCTTGGTGGTCAGGTACATAGCTCAGATAAAAAAGAATTCGGCTACGCAAAAGTAGAGAAAGTAGGTGACTGTAAGCTATTTGAAGCGATTGAAGATCACATCGAAGATGGTGCAGGTTTCCTAGACGTGTGGATGAGTCACGGTGACAAAGTTGCTAAAATTCCAGACACGTTCAAAACTTCAGCGAAAACGGATACTTGTCCTCATGCGGCAATGTCTTGGGAAGAAAAGCGTTTCTATGGTGTACAGTTCCACCCAGAAGTAACGCACACTCAGCAAGGTCTGCGTTTACTAGAGCGCTTTGCAATTGATATCTGTGGTTGTGAAAAACTATGGACGCCTGAGCAAATCATTGAAGATGCAATTGAGCGTATCAAAGAGAAAGTAGGGGATGACGAAGTTATCCTTGGCCTATCTGGTGGTGTTGATTCATCAGTGGTTGCAATGCTTATTCACCGTGCGATTGGCGACAAGCTAACCTGTGTATTTGTTGATAATGGCCTGCTGCGCTTGAATGAAGGCCAGCAAGTAATGGATATGTTCGGTGATAAGTTTGGTCTGAACATCATCAAGGTAGAAGCTGAAGAGCGTTTCCTTAACGCGCTTAATGGTTTAAATGACCCTGAAGACAAACGTAAAGCAATTGGTCACACCTTTATTGAAGTATTCGATGAGCAAGCCAGCCAGCGCGTAAACGCGAAATGGCTAGCACAAGGTACAATTTACCCTGATGTTATCGAATCGGCTGCATCAAAAACCGGTAAAGCGCATGTGATCAAATCTCACCACAACGTGGGTGGATTACCTGAAGATATGGAGCTTGGTCTGGTTGAGCCACTACGTGAACTATTTAAAGACGAAGTTCGCAAGATTGGTCTAGAGCTTGGTCTGCCTTATGACATGCTTTATCGTCACCCGTTCCCAGGTCCAGGTCTAGGTGTTCGTGTACTTGGCGAAATCAAGAAAGAATACTGCGACTTACTGCGCCGTGCTGACGCTATCTTCATTGAAGAGCTACATAAAGCGGATTTATACCACAAAGTGTCTCAGGCATTTGCCGTGTTCCTACCGGTACGCTCTGTTGGCGTGATGGGTGATGCACGTAAATACGATTGGGTGATCTCACTACGTTGTGTTGAAACTATCGACTTTATGACGGCACGTTGGTCGCATTTACCATACGAGCTATTAGGCCACGTTTCAAATCGTATCATCAATGAAATCGATGGTATTTCTCGTGTGGTTTACGATGTATCAGGTAAGCCGCCTGCGACAATCGAGTGGGAATAGACTTGGTTGTAAAAACCTAACTTTCGTTAGATTAATAAAAGGCCAGTCAGTATTTCTGACTGGCCTTTTTTATGAATTTTTACTTTCTTAAAAAGCCTTGCGGAGGTATTTGGTTTCTTCGCAGTGATGTTTATAGTGATGCTGACCTGCTATTTTTTGGGCTGTGGCTACAATAGTACCTGACCGCATTTTCATATATATCAAACCGATTATGGTGAAGCTGTAACTTGTTTCTGGACATTTCTGAGTTAAAGCATTAACTCTAACACGTCAGCTTCGGATAACAATTTCTTTGGGTTAACGCCGCCTTAAGCGGTGAGTATTAGTTGGCTAAAAAGTGAAGCGAAGCGGAACCGAGCCAACGGTAACGAATCCAACTTTAAGGCTTTGTTAGCTTTACCTAAAATCGTCAGGTGAATCAAAAAAATTAATGAGTTCATTGAAGCAGTCAACCGTAGATTGACCTGATGCTAATTCAATAGCATCTTTAACTGAAAGAACGATGTAATTTCCTAGTCTAGGATTAACAAGCCCAATTTGGTTAATAGTATTTTGATGTAAAGAGTAATTTAAAGTTAAATAAATAAGTATTTGCTTTAAATCTGCAATCCTAAAATCTCTTTCACCAGACTTAACTTCGTACAGTGTAGTGCCTGCTAAAACATCTCCAAAGCAGTCTGATACGAAACCACAACCTGAAAAATGTGGAGATATAGTAATTAATTCTCCTTTCTCGTAATAAAAGAAGTAATAAAATAAGTTTTTTGCTATGAGTTTAGATTCTTTTATTTCATCTTCTTCCAAAGGGGTTAATTGATCAGGATTAAAATCTAAATTCTTAATGTAAGAAAAGGCAGATTTTGCAACTTTTGATACATCTTCTTGAGTCAATTTACTAACTTTATCAATTTGGCTCTCTACCATTTTTTTGTACAAATAGAAACCCGTTTCATTTATCAAAGCTCGCCTAGTTGGTTCCGATTCTGAAAAAATGCCATCATCAAATGTTTCTTTCTGAAGGTTACATTTCCTAACTAGCCTATTTAAAAATGGAAAGGTTTTCTTCCATGTAGACGGGTAATTTCTAGATAACTGAGTAACAGTAATCATAAAAGAGTGCCCCAACCGCTGATATTAAAACGCTCACCAAACCACTTAATCAACAATGTATCTAAATCAGAAAGCTCCCCTTTTACTTTATCGCGCCAATGTTGTCCTTCGTCCCCTAAAATATAGGATGAAATTAAAAGCGAACGTTTTTCCCACCTACTTAGCGAAGAAAACGATTTTAGTTTATCAGAAATCCAATAATCTGAGTCATGTTGTGCCATAGCAAGAACGATCTCCGCAGTGATAACAGGATTTACTTGGTTTTTATACGCTTTAATAAGGGCAAAATCAGCTTCTTCAGATTTGTCATGTGCTAAAATCCTAACAGCGTACATCAAGTTTATCGGCACTTTAGTGATATATGATTCGTTAATTACTAGACCTCTCAGATCTTCAAAGATTAGTTCCCTTGAATCATTATCAAGGTCGCTCATGATTGAGCGACAAAGCAACATTACAGATGGAAAAACAGGATATAAAACATCTAGATTGGATTTAGCTTCATCTCGTTGACCAAACAAGGAAAATATTGCAGCCTTTCTCTGTTGAGGACTAAGGTATTTAATGGAGTTTATAAGCCTCCTCGTTAAAGCTTGATTAATACGACTTTTACTGATTTCTTTTCCTAACATTCCCACAACATCAAACTTTTCTAACTCACTTTTCAAGTCTTCGTAGTCAGTATCCGCAGTCGGAGAATAAGGATCATAAAATAGTCTTAACTTTAGGAAATTATCAGCTTGGATATTATCTTCATCGGAATCATTTTGATTTCCAAGTTCTGATAGTGATAAAAACTCACTTGAGGTCATTATTTGAGTTTTTGACTTTTGGATTGCTAAGCCTTCATTCTCAGTTAACTTTTCACATAAATAAATGAGATTTCCGTACGCTTCTTCAACAGAATCAGTGAAGATGATGTAATCATCTGCATATCTGCAAAATTCAATTCCTTCAGAAAGTAGCAAGCGATCTATTCGATTTAATAATAACTCACTTAATATTCTAGCCGCTGGACCTCCTACTGGAAGACCGTAAGAAACACCTTTAGAAATCTTTGAAAGTAACTTAACTATACGTTTTACTGACTCTGTGTTTGTTGTAGCTTTTCTTAAAGCGTTTTCAATTCTATGGTGGTAAACACTAGGATAAAAATTTGAAATATCGCATTTTAGAACAACAGGTTTACTCTTAGCTAACTCTACTGCTCTTTTGTTAAACTCAGACCAGTTGTATTGACGGTCAAAGAGATATTTTTTGTCTTTATCGTAGTTAAATCTATATGAGAAAACCTTCTTTTTGGAGGTGGGGATTCTCGCAGCTTCGATATCATCGGAAATGGACAGAACTAAAGCCAAAAAATATGCATTCCAAAGAGGGTCTATTTGAGTCCCATATCTGAAACCATGATAACCGACTGCTTGTAAAGCCTTTTCGTGTAAAACTGGATATTCAGATAAATAGTTTTCAAATGAGGAGTGAACCTTTTCTAACAAATCTATAGTTTCAGTTTGTTTATCATTAAATAAAAGATTTTCAACAGGGAAAGGAAAAATATCAGTGTCCCCATGGGCAATGATATTTTCAACAGATTTCTTTAAGTATTGTCTAAATTTGCTCATCACTGTCCTTATGTTGCGAATGTAAGATTGATAATGCTAACATTTTAGTATTTATGCGACACGCAGTTTGTGTTGCATAATCGCTTGTTGGACTGAGCCGCTACCTACTCGGTGTGACAGAGTTGGTGTTGTTTATGCTATGGCTTACTTAGAAAAAACAGGCTTTTTGGAGGCTCTCACTTTCCTAGCTAGTGTAATCAGTTTAGCTAGTGTTATGTAAGCTTTCCCTGCATCGCTCAGCGCTTATTATGTCTTCATTACACCTAAATTTGCCTTAATAAGCAATTATATTTTTTACGCGCACAGAGGCCGCTAGCCTGAGCAATTAAGCAGGTTAACTAATTGGTTTTGAGCAGCTATCGAGCTGCTAATTCGTTCGGTCTACTTTGGTCGTTGGTGCATCTAACTTGAATACGCCAATTAGCCGCAAGATACCTGCCTTACAATGCTGACAAGGCCAATGCGGTATCTGTGTCACGTTTTCTGTCTTTGGCTTCTCCACTTATGTTTTAATGCGTTTTAAAATGTGCTGCGACAAGTTGGAGGCACAAGATGGATAGAATTACCTCGGGTCCGAGAATGTTTACTACCGAAAAGATACAAGAGCTTCGTCGTAATATACAAGAATCTTCGGCCTAGGTTAAAACTGAACTAAAGCGCCGACGATCAGCAAAAAATCAAAAAAGTTCTGCGGATGGTATAGGTGATGGTATCGAGAGCAGCTAGCTTTCTAACTAGCTGCTATGTAGATATATTTTCTTCTGTTGATCTTCGAGTGGGAGTAATGACTCTAAAATGAGTTAGCACCCAGCTTAAGAAAAGGGCGAATATGATAAATATCCGCCATTTTGCTTGTTTTAGAAGCAGTTGAATCAAAAAAGTGATTTTTTCACTTTACCTTTCAAAAAAGCGCTTTATAATGCGTCGACATTGCAGGGGCGTAGTTCCAATTGGTAGAACAGCGGTCTCCAAAACCGATGGTTGCGGGTTCGAGTCCTGCCGCCCCTGCCACTTCTTATTTTGCACTTCGCATATTTTCAAAGTAAACTCCCTTAAAAAATTAAACTGCTTAGCTATGAATCCGATTTACGCAGATATTCTTGATATTGTACCGCTAAAGCTAAATTCTACATTTGCACATCTTGATCCTAACGCTGTCGTTGCTACTGCTGCGAATGAGCTTCAGCAAATAGCTTTACCGACTGTTTTGTTGCAGGATTTTGAATTGGTCATGGGTAGAAAAATTGAGGTTGTCATGGGCAACACGATTGCATTTGAGAATAACCAATTAAGTTTGCCAAGTGCACAACTAAGTACGGCTCAAAAGCGTGAGTTGTGGCAATTAATCTGGAGTCAACAAGATGCAAGTTAAGCAAGGTGGTTTACTACAATTTCCACTTAATGAGATTATGCAAGTAGAACAAGCCTGTCATGCTTTTCCTTGGAGTGAGAAAACCATGCAGTCTTGCCTTCATGGTCGTTACTTTAATACGGCTATTGTCGATGGTAATATTCTGGTGGGCTTCTACGTTGCAGAGCGTGCGGGCCCAGACTTAACCTTGATGGATATTTGTATTCGTCCTAATTATCAAGGTAAGGGCTACGCGAAGCCATTAATGGAAGATTTGTTAGCGCAAGCAGAGGCTTTGCAGGCAGAAAATATCTTCCTTGAAGTTAGAGCGTCAAACACTACAGCAATCGCGTTATATCATCGCTATGGTTTTGTCGAAATGGGCTTGAGAAAAAACTACTACCCGAGCACTCATGGTCGTGAAGATGCAATGCTAATGGCTTTACCATTAGCCTAAGTGACTATTATCCGTTGGCTGGTCTATTGATAGGGTATAGCGCATAGCCTCAGTGAGCTTAAGCAAATAGTAATGGCGGTTACTGTTTTGTGTTTTTTGCAAACTTGTTTCTAGTTCCCCTGCGGCTTCATGAATATTCATAAAGCCAAAGCAACCCGCGCTGCCTTTGATACTATGTGCCAGTGCCCTTAAAGACTCCCATTCTTGTTTATCGTAAAGCTTTTGCAGCTCAATTAGCTGTGACGGTAGCTTTTCGACATAATTACGACTTATTTGTAAGAACTTTTCGGTTTTTAATAAGGCATCCCATGAAGAGGACTTGTCATTTTGAAGTTCAAGGTACTCTAGTAGCAATTTACCTAGCAATTCTTTATCTATCGGTTTGCCTAGAGTGGCATCACACCCTGCTTTAATATGGTTGTCTATGTCGTGTTTCATTACGTTAGCAGTAAGCGCGATGATTGGTCCATCGTAGGCGGCATGTCTGAGCATTTGCGTTGCTTCTTCACCACCCATGACTGGCATTTGCATATCCATTAAGATCAGTTGATAGTCTTCAACCAGCGCCATCTCAACCGCTTCAGCACCGTTATTAGCAATATCAGGAACTATGCCCCAGTTAGACAGTAGCAGCGTAATAAGCTCTTGGTTATCGGGGTTGTCTTCCGCAACAAGCACTTTGGCATCAAGCTCTTTTACCGCCGCAATATGGGTTTTACCGTTATCCGGTTGTTTTGGTCGCTCAAGTGCGTTTAGCCAAGAGTACGAGCGCTCTTTGAAATTACCAGAGACCTCAACAGAAAATAAGCTTCCTGTGCCTTGTTGGCTTTGAACATGCACGTCACCGCCAAGCAGTTGTGCTAAATTCTTTGAAATACAAAGGCCAAGCCCTGTGCCACCGAAGCGTCGAGTTGTTGTTGTGTCGGCTTGCTCAAAAGGCTTAAATGCGCGCTCTAGCTCATTTTGTGACATGCCAATTCCGGTGTCTTTGATGCTAAAGATAAACTTTTCAGATTCTGGTTTAAATTCCACCTTTAAATGAACGCCACCGTACTCAGTAAATTTCACCGCGTTTGTTGCGATGTTAAGCAAGATTTGTTTTAAGCGAGTAATGTCGGTGTAAAGCTTGTCAGGCAAGGGTAGAATAAATTCTGTGGAAAAGTTCAGTAGTTTTTCATTCGTCATCGGTTCAATGATGGATTCAATATCATTGATGAGTGGCATTACCAAGACCTCTGATTCTTCCACATCCAGCTTTTCAGCCTCAATTTTAGAAAGGTCTAAGATATTATTGATAAGCTCTAAAAGGTGTTTAGAGTTTCTTAAAATTGTGTCTAGGTGCTGTTTTGAGGTCGGAGAATTAGGATGCTGTATAAGCTGCTCGGTAAACCCCATAATAGCAGTCAGCGGGGTACGTATCTCATGACTCATGTTAGCTAAAAAGCGACTTTTAAGCTGGTTTGCTTGCTCGGCTTCTACGATAGCAACTTCTAGCTTGCTATTGGTCTCTTCTAATTCTTTGGTTCTGTCTTCAACTTTTTCTTCCAAGTGCTCTTTGTAATCCTCAAGCTCTCGCTGAAAGGTACGAATTTGGCCGATCATATGGTTGAAATCTCGAAAAAGGATGCCAACTTCGTCACTGTTATGCTCCGGTAGCGCCACCATTAGGTCACCATCTCCGACTCTATGGCTCGCTTCCCCCAGTAATTCTATGGGGTTGAGCAACAGGTTGCGGACCACGATAAAAATCAAAATTGGCAATGTAACGACAGATAAAATAACGATCAATGCTGTGATCAGACTAATGGTTTTACCTGAGCGATAAAGTAGTGATTTAGGGATCGTTGAAATATAAAAGTAGCCTCCGCTTAGTTGCGCGCTGTAGGTCATCCTTTCCACATTATCAATACTATGAATAACGGTAGAGTCTAATTGGCCAAGGTCAGCAATATAGCCAATTTCTTCTATTTCACTGGCGCTTAAGTAGTGGCCAATGAGGTTCGTATCTGAGCTGAATAACACTTCACCATCAATACTCACTAATAGGTTTAGCGTATTGTCGTACGGTGCTTCGAGAATACTGGTACTTAAAAGAGAAGGAGAGACTTGTACGACGATATAACCTTGTTGTCTAGGTTGCTTGAGTTCGTAATCTACGCTGTAGATTTGCTGGACAAAATACAGCTGTGTACCTGCACTTGAGGCAACCATAAATTGATGTTGGCGCAAGTTACTTTGCATGATTTGTTTGGCGAAAGGGTAGAGGTTTGGCGCTTCGCCTAAGTTACTGGAATAAAATGCGGAGCTTCTGCCATTGGGAGATAAAAGATTGATGCTGATAATATCAGGGTAGGCTTCACTATAACTGGCAAATACATCCATCAGTGCACCTAAACGTTTGGTTTTTTCCATCCTTTCAAGGTTGGCCGAATTAAGAAAGTCACTAAGTACTGGAGAGGTTGAGAGCAGTTTTGTTGTTGACTGGTAGATCTCAATATAATTGAACATCTTCTGCTGTTGTTGTTCAACGAAACGACTAACAATGAGCTTGGCTTGTTTTTGTGTTGAGCTAGTTACATTCGTGAGCGTAAATCCGCCAAGAAACAGCAAGGGTAATATCACAAGCGGGGTGATATACCAAAGGAGTCGAATACTTAACTTGCTTGTTTTCATGGATAACTAGCTGCCTTGCTACACGAAATCTTAATGACAAAAAAATTAACATGAGTATTAAATCATAAGCGGGGAGAGGTGAATACTCAAGTTTGTCCAATTGCGTCGAAAATACGATAAAAGGTGGGGGCTAAATAAAAAAGCCTCCAAAAAGGAGGCTTTCGGATCGTAATTTTACAGCAGATTAGAAGTTATACTTCATACCTAGTGATAGACGACGACCTTTAACATCGAAGAATTCACCGTCATCGTATGTATACGGTGTACGAGGTGGCTCTTTATCAAACACGTTATTTACACCAACACGTAGTTGTAGATCTTCAACCAAGTTAGTTTTATACATGAAATCTACAGTAGTGTAAGAAGAAACCTCATTGAAGTTGTTATCTTCAGGTGTCCACTCGTTATCTTCAACAGTGCTGTGGCGATAGTTTACTGTTACTACGTATGCAGAATCATCATGCGTGTACAGTGCGCTGAAACGACCTTTCCAGCGTGGTGCGTCATCCGTTTCACCCATGTAGTTACGGAAGTCTTCCGCACGACCAGTTGAGTTTTGGTTATCTTCAATCAAATAAGTCGCAGTTAGTTTAAGTGCAAACTCACCGTTTAATGCGTCAAATTTGTATGCAGATTCAAAGTCCATGCCTTTTTTGGTGATTTGTGCAGCGTTAATTGGACGCGCATAGTAGTTCTCAATTTCACCAGTATCTTTGTTACGAACAAAGTTACTACAGAAAGGGTTGTCTAAAGAAGACGCTTCGTAGCATAGCTTAACACTGTCGCGACCAAAGTACTCAATTGCACCGTCGATTTCAAATGACCAGTAATCAACAGTAAGATCCAAGCCTTCAACAAACTCTGGCGTGTAAATTACACCGATAGTGTAGTCATTAGATACTTCGTTTTTCAGCTCAGTATTACCTTGAATGTAACCAGGTAAACTACCACCAGATAACCATTCATCAGAAGGCATCCAACCAGCAGCTAGACCAGCAGCTTGACAGTTGTTGATGATGTTATCTCTGTACTTGTAGTCACTGCTTAACTCTGCAATTGAATCTGCGCGACAAACGTCTGCACGGCCTGAGCTGTAAGTTTTAGAGTTTGGAGTAAACAGGTCACCTAGGTTTGGCGCACGTACCGATTTAGAACGGTTTACACGTACACGTAGTTCGTCAGTCACACCCCAGTTTAGTGCTAGTTTCCAAGCATCGTCACCACCTGTTACAGAGTAATCCATGTAACGGTATGCGCCTTCAAAAGTAAGGTCAGTAGCTAGGAACTCATCCATTAGTAGCGGTACAGAAACCTCTGCTGAGAATTCTTTAACTTCGATTTCGCCATCCATAGGTAGGCTTGAGTTACCTTTAATAAGGCCCTGCTCCATGTTTTCAGATGGACGGATCTTAGCAACTTCACGGCGGTGCTCAGCTGTAAACGCTGCACTTACGTAACCTGCAGGTAATTCAAATAATACACCATCAACCGTTGCACCAAATACTGCTTGGTCGTGTCTTGCAAAACGAGTTGCAGTCGTTGAAATGTAACCTAGTTGTTCCTGAGTTGCGCTTGTTGCACCCATTGGGTTGAATGGTACACAACCTTCACGTGCACCAGTCACGTTACCGTCAGCATCACGGGTAGCACACACAACTTGACCATCGATTAATACAGAGTCAATCGCATTAGCTAGGTTGTTTTTATAAACTTCACCAGTCCACAGCGTGTCTTGTTCGATACGACCGAATTGGAAGTATGTGCTGTAGCTCCAGTCATCGTTAATGATGCCTTCCGCACCAATTGATGAACGGAATACTTCACGCTCTTGGTTGTACTTACGGTCACCCCATAAGTTTTCGTTTGCTTGATAAAGTGTTACAGAGTCTAGACCTGCGTCATCCATCACTTTACCCATGGCATCGTTTACAAATGCGCTATCGCGACGGATTGTGTGTGAGAAGAATGCAGGGCTACTTTCAGTCGTTGCTTCTGTCTTAGAATAAGTCGCATCAAATGTTAGTGCATGTTCATCATTCAGCTCATAAGTACCGTAAAGAGTACCGATCATTCGCTCAAGAGGTGTGCGGAAATAATCTTTATAACCGTGTCTGAAGATAGCATCACCAGGGTTTGCTTCGTCGTACGTGTAACGGCCAGCAGCACGCTTTGAAATAGCTGGGTTAGGATCATCAATTAGACCAAGACCGTAATCGAATGGACGCATTGTACCGTCTTCATCGAAAGTGAAGTGGTGGTTCTCAAACGCTTCACGTGTCTTTGTACCAGTCCAAGCAAAGAAGTCACCACGCTCTGAGTAATAGCCAAGCGCTGTTGGGTGATTAAACTCGATATCTGCAGGAATACCGTCACTACCTCCTGTATTTGCAGGGTTAGAGATAGATCTCATGCCGCGCTTGAAGAAGTCACGGTCTAGTTTCGCGTAGCTTTCATTTTTGGTGTAGTTTAAAGAGGTAATGAAAGATAGCTTTTCTAGTTCTTGGCCACCTGTAATAGAGAAGAAATATTCCTCACCACCGCTTTGTTCAGGCTTTACTGTAGACACATCAACTTCTACACCATCGAATGACTTTTTCGTGATGATGTTTACAACACCAGCCACAGCGTCAGCACCGTATACTGCTGCTGCACCACCTGTTGCGATTTCTACGCGCTCAATAATAGAGGTAGGGATGTTGTTTAAATCTACAGCAGTATCACCAACAGAGCCTGGTACAAAACGACGACCATTAACTAGTACCAATGTACGCTCTGAACCTAAACCACGTAGGTCAGTTGTATTTAAGCCTGATGCATAGATATAGCTAGTAGTATTCTCTGGAGATAGGCCAACTGTTGCTTGAGGCATTTCAGCTAAAAGATCATTTACGTTTGTGATGCCTTGGTTTTCAAGCTCCACACCACCGATAACGGTAACTGGAGTCGGCGAAGTTAGGTTTACACGTTTAATTCGAGAACCTGTAACTTGAATACGCTCTACTGATTTTGCTTCTGTCTGTTCGTTTGCAACAGCTACTGAACTACTTACGGCACCAGCCACTAAAGCAACTTGGATACCTGCGGTAACTAGATTTAACTTCTTCAACATTTTGACCCTTATTTACTTTGTTTATAACGACGGTCAACTCTTTCCATACATTTGAAAGAGGAGATATCGCAATATAGGTGCAGCGTTTTTACCATAAACAATTGTTAAATATGGCTTTTGTCTAAATGTGTATGATGTTTATAAAAGGTGTAATATGTGATTTTGCTGTTCCTGTTTTGATTTTATTCTTATTAATCATGTGGTTGTGCTGAGTCTTTGTGTCATTTTTTATTTACGGTTAGTGAGTGTTTACAAATTCTGTTATTGTTTTGAAAACAATAAATTTATATTTGATAGGAATGGTATAAGTTTTAGCGGTAATTTTGAGCGTATTTGTAGCTGTATTTGTAATTTTTATGTAGTATTTGCTGTGTTAAAAATGAGCGTTTGATATTTTGGAGATCATTTTTGTGGGAACTTTTAAAGATAGGCTGAAAATCAACCTATCTTTTCACGGTAGATGGCTAGTTTTGTATAGCTTTTAGGCGTCTGAGTTTGAGCTGTTCTTGAATAACCTTTCCCTGATAGCCTTTTGCAATGATCTCTTGTACGTCTATGTTGCGAGTTGCTAAAAAGTTCTGTGTAAGTTTGTCACAAAGCACGCGGAAATTATCACTTACCTTGCTACAAATATAACAAAAACGCGCTAATTTCTCAGGTCTGCGCCATGCGTCAATATTTTGTAATATAATAAGCCAATCCTCCGGTGTTTTATTTTCCTTGCTCAATAAATCGAGATTTGTGATGAGCTCTTTGCTGCTTTCTATGTAACTATTAGGTACTTTGAATCGTTTTGCTTGCGCTAACTGAATCAAGCTAGCACCCGAAAAGTAACAGGCAAGGCTGAATTGTGCTAATCCATCCAGCTCATCATTCTTTTCAAGTCTAGAGAGTGCGCTTTGGAATTTGTCATAGGCTGCTTCATCCCATGTTGGGATATATGGAGTGACATCATCAAGCGCTCTGAGCCTCCAAATGGTATGTAGAAAGTGCCCCAAACCTTTATCTTGGATTGTCTTTTCTATTTCTAGCCAAATACGCTCTTTGGTTAAGGTTTTTAATTCACCGTTAGCAACCATGGTTTGCATAAGGTGCCAAGTTTCAGCGGCAATGGTGAAGTTGTATTCTTTATAGCGAGCTGCAAAACGCGCTACTCGCAGCACTCTAAGTGGATCTTCACTAAAAGCATTGCTCACATGGCGTAATATTCTGCTTTCTAAATCTTTTTGGCCGCCATAAGGGTCGATAAGTGAACCATCATCATCTTTAGCAATTGCATTAACGGTAAGATCTCGGCGAAGTAAATCTTCTTCCAGTGTGATTTCAGGGCCAAAATCACAAATAAACCCAGTGTATCCTTGACCACTTTTACGCTCAGTGCGCGCAAGTGCGTGCTCATCTTTGGTCGTTGGATGTAAAAACACAGGAAAATCATTACCAACCTGCTGATAACCCAGTTTGCTCATTTGCTCGAGTGTGCTGCCAACGACGACATAATCTCTTTCTTTTATTGGGCGTCCTAGCAGTTCGTCTCTAACTGCACCGCCGACGAGGTAGATTTTCATTTTCTATGTTCCATTTTCTGCGATTCGAGGTTTTATCTTGAACCGGATTTTGCCATTATAGAGCGCATCATAACAATAAAGAGACAAGTCGTGTATTTACGCTATTTTGGGTTAACTGAAAAACCCTTCTCGATTGCTCCAAATCCTGAATTTTTATTCCTTAGCGAACGTCACAAGGAAGCACTTGCACACTTAACCTATGGGTTGGGTGACGCGGGCGGTTTTGTGCTACTGACAGGTGAAGTGGGAACGGGGAAAACCACAGTGACACGCAGCATGTTGGCTCAATTACCTGAATCAACGAAGGTTGCTTTTATACTTAATCCATCACTATCAGAGCTTGAACTGCTTGCGACGATTTGTGATGAGTTGGAAATTGACTATGACAGCAACAACGCCACGTTAAAATCGCTTACCGATGTGATTAAGCATAGATTGTTAGAGAACCATCATAGTGGTGGTCATACTATGTTGATCATTGATGAAGCTCAGCATTTAGCACCAGAGGTGCTTGAACAGCTTAGGCTGCTGACTAATCTGGAAACAGATCATAAAAAATTGCTACAAATTGTATTGGTAGGTCAGCCAGAGCTACAGCATTTGTTACAGCGCAACGAGCTACGTCAATTGGCACAAAGGATCACTGCGCGTTATCACTTGCTACCACTTAGCGAATCGCAAGTGTTTGCTTATATACAGCACCGACTGCAAAAAGCAGGTTGTCAGCAAGCGTTGTTTCACCACGATGCGGTAGCCTATGTACATCAAGTGACAGCTGGGATCCCAAGATTAATAAACTTGTTGGCCGACAGGTGTTTATTAGGTGCGTACTCGGCGTCACAAACTCAGGTAACGAAAGCAATCGCTGTTCAAGCTGCAAAAGAGGCGCTACCCACTAATTTAGTGCCAGTTGCAAGCCAAGAAAAAAATCGCGTGCCTTTATTGTTTACGGCTTGGCTTGGTGTGTTATTTGTTGCAGGCTTTGGCTTGGCAAAGTTGGTGTAGAGGGAAACATGTCGTATTTAACAAGTGCAATGAAACAGTCGCAACAAGGCGCAGATGCAGAGCAAGATTATTTGAGTCAACGTCAAGACGCCCAACTCATTTTCTATAAAAAGCTTGTTACCTATGCCGGTGCGGGTCTCTTGTCTTTGTCTTCACTTGGGGCGGGGTATTATATTGGCAAGATAACGACCCCCGAGGAAGTGCAACCTGCAGTAACGTCTAAAGTGGAGCCGAAAAGAGATGAGCAAGCTGAGCTTTCTACAGATCTTGCGGTGGAGAATAATCAGCAGGCGCAAAAAGCCATAGTTGCTAGTCAAGAAGTGAGTAGACCAGCGACTACTTCAGCGACAAACAACACTGTTAATCCTAATCTAGCGGCGCAAACTGCTGAGCCTGAGCAGCATTTCCAGTGGGTGTCTGTGCAAATTGGTGTTGATAACCAAGGCAAGCCTTTATATCAACAACAATTGGTACCGGTAGATTCTGTTAAAGCTGTAGCTGTTGTTCCTGCCACTGTCCCGACATCGGGTGCAATTCAACCTAATCAGGTTACTCAAGACTCATCTCCCGGAGAAATCCAAACGGCTGGTGAATATGCGGGTTATCGCGTATTTGGTGCTAAGCCAAAACCACAAGATGATGAACTTGCTGGCGTATCAGAAGAACTTAAAAAAGCCTTTGCTGAGGCGGTAAAAGAAACGGCACCGCATGAAGAGCCTGAGGTGCTTGCTACGACTAAGGACTCTGCTTCAGCTACGCCCATCGCGTTGTTGCCTGCTCAATTGCAAAATAGTATTCCAAGCTTGCGTTATCAAGCGCATATTTATGCTACCGACTCTCATGAGCGGTGGATAAAAATAAACAATAGACCTTTATATGAGGGTGATAGTCTAGGGGCTTTGACCGTTGTAGAAATTACACCAGAGCAAACACGTTTTGATTTTGACGGGATTGAATTCAGCCTTGAGGCAATGGAGGATTGGCTGCCTTCATATTAAGGCAGCATTGAGTGTTTAAAAAACCGAATAAGGTCAAGCTTGAATTCTTCAGGCTTGACCGCCGACTCTAGCTCATCATTTGCTTTTTTCGCACTTAAATCTATATCCTGAACTTCAATGTAATGCATGTGCTTAGCGTGATAAAACACTTTCACGACGGGCTTTAAAGGTGTTTTGGGGTTACTTTGGGCAATAACACCGACCTTACCACTAGTGAGTTTTACTAGGGTGCCCACAGGGTATACGCCAATGCAAGCAATAAACCGGCTTAGTAGTTGTTCGTCAAAATGGTGAGGGCAGCCTTCACGCATTAACTTAAAGGCTTTAATTGGTGTCATGCCCTCTTTATAGACGCGCTCGGCGGTCAATGCGTCATACACATCTACAATAGCGGCCATTCTGACATGCTGTGGTAATTCATCCGCAGTTTTGCCATAAGGATACCCTGTCCCATCGAGGCGCTCGTGGTGGTAACCCGCTATTTCGCAAGCAACTCGTCCAAGACCCGCATTGAGCAAAATATCAAAGCTATATTTAGCATGAGACTTCATGATGTGGTACTCATCAAGGCTTAATTTTCCTGGTTTATGTAAAATATCATCAGGAATTTCTATCTTACCAATGTCGTGGAGTAGCGCGCCTGTGGTCATTTCCTCGGTTAATTCTCTTGAGTAACCAAGGTGCTTACAGAAAATAGCCATTAAGATAGAAACATTAATAGAGTGCTCCAATAGATAGGCGTCTTTTTCTCTGATCCGAGCAATGCAGGAAAGTGCATCTTGATTGCGAAATACGGAGTCAATAAAGCCGCTTGCTGTTGCTTTAAAAGCCTCTATTTCTATCGCTTTACCCGCTTTAATATCCGCGAACGCTTTGCTTTGAATTGCTTTTGCTTCGTCGTAAAGTGTCACTGCGTGTTGCATTTCTGCGTCAACACTACACTTGGTTTGCCAAGGATCATGCTCTGGTTTATGCGGCTCTTCTATATTTTCATCATGAGGAGGTTCATCGTGAGGGTCGTGTTCTGAAAGGCGCTTACTGGGATCGACCGTTACCTCTAAAACACCACTCTTTTGTAGCTTTGTAATGCTTGTTTTCGTTCTCACCCAGCCCTTGGTTTTAATCGCAACTGAGCCTGTCTGCTTTGTCACACCGACAACAAACATACCCGGCTCTAAATCACTGATATTAATATTAATCTCTGGCATGAGGATTCCTTTAGTTGTGTCTTTAAGCGTAGCAAAGCTTGGTAAAATAGAAAGGATTAAAATATAAATATGATTGATTTTCCCCCAATAAACCCGCATCCTGAAAGAAACAAAAAGGAGTCTATCTTATGCGCTTATCTCCCTTGGCATTAGGTCTCATTGCCACTTTGTCTTGGCATGCGAATGCTAATTTGAAACAACAAGTTGCAGAGTCTATGCCTGAACTTGAATCTTTGTACCTACATTTACATCAAAACCCTGAGCTCTCTTATAAAGAAGAAAAAACAGCCGGGCGTTTGGCGGATGAAATGCGCAGACTAGGTTATGACGTGACTGAAAATGTGGGTGGTTTTGGTGTTGTCGGCATGCTCAAAAACGGTGATGGTCCAACGGTGATGATCCGAGCCGATACCGATGGTTTGCCAATTATTGAAGAAACAGGAAAGTCGTACGCATCAAAAGTTAAAGTGAAAGATGATGCGGGGAATTTGGTTGGTGTGATGCACGGTTGTGGTCACGACATCCATATGACCAGTTTAATCGGCACGGCAAAACAGCTAATGGCTAACAAGGAAAAGTGGCAAGGTACATTGATGTTAGTTGCTCAACCCGCTGAAGAAGTGGGGGGCGGCGCAAAAGCCATGTTAAAGGAAGGGTTGTATACTCAGTTTGCTAAACCCGATCATGTGCTTGGTTTGCATGTAAGTGCTGCGGTTCCTGCCGGTAAAGTGGCGATCGCACCGGGTTATGCACTGGCTAATGTTGATTCAGTTGACATCATTGTCAAGGGTAAAGGGGGGCATGGAGCCTATCCACATACTACCATCGACCCTGTGGTACTGGCCTCGCGGATTGTGCTAGGACTACAGACCATTACGTCACGAGAGATCTCTCCGTTAGAGCCGTCGGTGATCACAGTAGGCTCTATTCACGGTGGCTCTAAGCACAACATTATTTCAAACGAAGTGAAACTACAATTGACGCTACGCTCTTATAATCCGGATGTACGTGAGCAACAAATTGCGGCGATCAAACGTCTGACTGCAGGCATTGCACACAGTGCAGGGTTGGAGGACAGTCTTGTGCCTGAGGTTATCGTTCATGAAAGCGAAAGCATTCCATCTACGTATAATAATCCGGAGTTGGCTGAGTTTGTAACTAGCGCTATTAAGCAGGAAATTGGTGCAGAAAATGTTGAACAATCTCAGCCTGTGATGGCTGGTGAAGACTTCGGCTTATATGGCCGTACTGATGACAATGTACCAATTACCATTTTTTGGCTAGGTGGTGTTAATCAAGCGGTATTCGATGCGGCACAAAAAAGCGGAGAGCCTTTACCTTCATTGCATTCTAGTAAATTTGCACCAGATTATCCTATTGCCATCGCAACCGGAGTAAGAGCGATGAGCAATAGTGCACTTGCTTTGTTTAATCAAAAATAAGCTTTATCTAGCATTTTTATCTAACATAGTAAAAAGGTAGCCTCGGCTACCTTTTTAGTTTTTAGTCTTTATTTGCTGCAGCAAGCATTAACTCTCTATTGCGCTCTAGTTTTACCAGCATCGCATCTGCAATGGGCTTGAACTTAGCGAGCTCAGACTGAGGTAATGGCTCAGACTTCGGCAGTTTTACCGTTTTAGGATTTCGGTGTACGCCGTTCACCAAAAACTCGTAATGAAGGTGAGGACCTGTCACGCGGCCAGTTGAGCCGACAGTACCAATTTTCTGTCCTTGCTTCACTTTTTGACCTGTCTTCACTGCACGTTTATTCAAGTGTAAGTACTTAGTCACATACTTGCTACCGTGCTGAATAAACACATAGTTACCATTGAGTTTATTGTAACCTGACTTGAGTACTTTACCGTTACCAGAGGAAACCACCGGTGTGCCTACGCGTGCTGCATAGTCTATACCATTGTGAGAAGATACTCGGCCAGTCACAGGGTGAAGGCGACGCGGATTGAAGCTGGAGCTGATATATTTGAAGTTAACCGGTGCTCTTAAGAAGGCTTTTTTCATGCTACGGCCTTCAGGGGTATAGAACTCGTCATCAGTATGACGAACCGCGCTGTAACGCTCGCCTTGATTGATAAATTCTGCGGCAATAATTTTACCATTACCGATTTCTTCACCGTCTACATAGTGCTTTTCAAACACTAATGCGAAAGAGTCGCCCTTACGAATATCGTTTGCAAAGTCGACATCCCAACCAAAAATATCGGCGAAGTTCATTATTTGACGTTCGCTAAGACCCGCTGAAATACCGGCGCTCCAGAAACTGGAACTGATCTCGCCACCTGCTGATTTTTCGCGACTTTCGATTTCTTTGCTTTCGATTTTGGTTTCGTAACTACCCTCGTCATTTAGGGTGACCAATAAGGTATCCGTTTTTGACAAGATGTATTTTAATTGAGCTAATTCACCACCATCATTGCTAGCAAAGCTAAGCACTTCTCCCGGGTGGATTTTAGTCAGCTTACGGGTTTCTGCGTTGGTATTGACCAGATTGTGTAACGTTTTGGCAGAATAACCTGCGCGTTTAAAAATCACGGCTAGGCTGTCGCCAGACTTAACTTCGTGGTCTTTAAATTCAAATACAGGTTGCTTAGGGGCAGACTCAGGCGTGATGACTGGCGCTGCATCTAATTCAGTAAGTTGCTCTGTTTTTTCTGATATTTTTACTGGCAACTCGTAACGTTTCCCAACTTCTAAAGCTTTTCCGTCATTATCTTTTGAAGCCGTTGCTTTTTCAGAGGGGATCAGGGCAATTCCGACCATCGCAGATAGGAAGCCGATGATGAGCACTTTGTGCTTTTTGGGGAGCTTATGAACCACATGAACCATAATGCGCCTTTTCTGCTGTCAAGAATTATTGTAGATAATATTGCAGGATATACGTAATAAACCCGTAATACCAGCGTTTTGTGCATTTAAACTCGGATAAATATAGGCTAGAATCGAGCGATTACAAGTTATAGCTGTTGGAGTGAGAATAGTGGATTTAGAAACTGCATTTGCAGAGATTAGCCGTGGTGCAGAAGAAATTCTGTTGCAAGATGAATTAAAAGAAAAGCTGAAGTCAGGTAAAAAACTACGTATTAAAGCGGGTTTCGATCCAACAGCACCTGATCTGCATTTAGGACACACAGTGCTAATCAATAAAATGAAAACCTTTCAAGACTTAGGCCATGAGGTGATTTTCTTGATTGGTGATTTCACCGGTATGATTGGCGACCCAACGGGCAAAAATGTAACTCGTAAGCCACTCACTCGTGAAGATGTACTGGCAAATGCAGAAACATACAAAGAACAGGTTTTCAAAATCCTTGATCCTGCCAAAACCACCGTTGCATTCAACTCAGAATGGATGGAAAAATTAGGCACGGCCGGTATGATCAAGCTTGCTGCACGTCAAACTGTGGCGCGTATGCTTGAGCGCGACGACTTTAAAAAGCGTTATGCAAATGGCCAAGCAATCGCAATCCACGAATTCTTATATCCACTGGTTCAAGGTTGGGACTCGGTTGCATTAGAGGCGGATGTTGAGCTCGGTGGTACCGATCAGCGCTTCAACCTATTAATGGGTCGTGAGCTACAAAAAGACGAAGGGCAAAAGCCGCAAACTGTACTGATGATGCCGCTACTTGAAGGCACCGACGGCGTACAGAAAATGTCTAAGTCGTTAGGTAATTACATCGGTATTACTGACGCGCCAAACGACATGTTCGGTAAAGTGATGTCAATTTCTGATGATTTAATGTGGCGTTACTACGAATTACTAAGCGCGAAAACACTGGATGATATCGCTGCACTTAAAGAAGAAGTTGCGGGCGGCCGTAACCCTCGTGACATTAAGATTGAATTTGCAAAAGAAATGATTGCTCGATTCCACAGTGAAGCTGACGCTGAAGCGGCACATCAAGATTTTATCAAGCGTTTCCAAAAAAATGCCTTACCTGATGAGATCCCTGAAGTCACCGTAACTATTGAGGGTGAAAGCACGTTTATCACTAACTTGCTAAAAGAAGCGGGTTTAGTGGCAAGTACTTCAGAGGCGATGCGCATGATCAAGCAAGGCGCAGTAAAACTTAACGGCGAAGACAAAGTAACAGATACTAAATTAGAAGTTACTAAAGGTTCTTGCGAAATCTACCAAGTAGGTAAGCGTAAGTTTGCGAAAGTAACGGTAAACTAAATTAGTTTCCTACACTTCATCTTAAAAAGGCTAGGCTAGCGAGTGACTAGCCTTTTTAATTTGAGAAAAAAAAGAGTGGTTATCGCTCTTTTTCAAGACAAGTCAATTCCCGCTTCAATTTCGCTTATTCCCACGCAAACTTTATTCTTAATTAAGCTGCAAAAATCGCCTTCAAATGTTGATTGATTTTGATCATAAACGCTATTTGATTGTTGTTGAATGCAAGCAAGCTTATCAGAATTACACCTTGGCAGAGTTTACCCTAGCCAGTATGCTTAGGTTAGGGTTAATGGTGTAGCGCATACATGGAACAAATTGAGATATTCGAGATCCCAAGTCCGTGTAAGGGGATCTGTCAGGTAAATAATCGCGGTTATTGTAAAGGTTGCTATCGCAGTCGCGAGGAGCGCTTTGAGTGGAATAATTTGAATAACGAGCAAAAGCGTAAAGTTATCTCGTTGTGTCAACAACGTTATAAAAGGTACCTGCAACGAAAGTCAAAATCAGAGCATATGGACGATCAAAAAGGGGAAAACTTCAAATTTGATATTTAGCTTTGAGCATTTTTATTATTCCTTGTCGCTCAAATTCCTCTAACTTTGCTTTGATAAGTGGAACTAGTTGTTCGTTACGCTTATGTACAAAGTGGAAACTTTCAACGACGGCTAAATTTTTTATCTGCAATGTTTCTTCATTTATGTTCTTTAGATGTGGCTTTAAGTGAAAGTCGAGTATCAATGCGCCCTCAACCTGTTTCTGCATGACTAAGTTAAGCTGTGCCACCGCGCTTTTAACGCCAATAATATAGGCTGTGGTATGGTGTTCAGCCAAATAAGTCGTTGCGACGGGATAGCCGCTGCGGACCGTTAATGATTTGATTTCGTTAAGCTCGCAGTGAGCACATAGGGTGAATAACTGTAAATTAAACTGAAATAAGGGATAGTCAATGCGGCGCAGGTTTGGATACTCATTCTCCACACTGGCAACTCGAGCTAGCTGTCCGTCTAAGTTTCCTGCGTTGGCTGCAATTAAAGAGCCTTTATGATTAAACTCCTCAAGGCGTAACTCTATTCCGAGAGATTGATAAACCATTTCCATCAGCTCTATCACATAGAGCGCTTGTGGAGTTTGCGGTGGTTTATTGAAGCGCATAACTTTTGGCAGTTCATTCGCGGCGTGTGCAACAGTTGAAATAATCATTAGTAAACACAGTAATACGGTTTTCAATCCAACTCCTTCGGTGGGTCACTCAGCGATTTTTATGCATTTAAGTATACATAATTTTTACAATAAAGGGCACGCTATCGCGCTTTAATCAAAACTAGATTTTGCTGCAATAGACAGACAGCCTTGTGATACACTTGAGCTTTCTTTTGCTTAAAATTGAATGATGCGTAATGAGCTATAACCTGTGTTTACTACCTAGACAAGAAAAATACCAAATTCAACTTGAGTATGAGGCGTCGTTTTGGGCCTACCAAATAAAACGGGGCAAAAAAAGTAGAGAAGCGATTTATGACACCATCAATCAAAGGCCGTTGTCTGAACAGGACACGCTAAAGCAAAAGTTTGAGTATTACCTGAGTCTAATGCTTGCTTGATGCTAACAATTGAATTGCTCCCAGCCGTAATGACGCCGCTTGTTAATAAGTTTTATGCAGCAAACAAAGCACGGGGGCGAGCAGCAAAACACGACAAAGTGTGGGTTGCAAAAAATAGCAATGAAATTATCGCGGCTTGTCGTTTGCAACCGGTAGGCGGATATTGGTTGCTGGTGGGCGTTTATGTTGCATCACAACATAGAAAACAAGGCATTGCGAAGAAACTAATTGAAACTGTGATTGCACAGTTTCGTAGTCAGCAGCCACAGCAGATAATTTATACTTTTGCTTACTGTCATCTTCATGACTTTTATAGTGCACTTGGGTTTCAAAGCAATTCACGAGATCTACCACCTGAACTTGCTTCTCGCTTATCTAGTTATCTTGGACAAAATCGTCAACTCGTGGCAATGTATTACGTCTAGTTAACAACCTCGGCTTTTTATGTTTCGCCTGTGTTTTATATTTTGCATTTGCCTATTTACTGCATTGGTAAATGCTGCACAAATTTCTCGACTTTCACCCGCTGAAGGATTGTCACAAAGTTACGTAAATACGTTGCTCATAGATGAGCAGGGCTATTTGTGGCTTTCTACCGAAGGAGGACTTAACCGTTACGACGGTTATCAAGTGCTGGACGTGAATGGACCAGATGGTGTGCTTGATAAAGTGCAAGTGAATTATATTTATCAGGACAACCTTGGTGGCATTTGGATCACCACGGGGATCGCGGGATTATTGCGATACGACCCCATGAAAGACGAGTATAGAAAGTACATAGAGCCCCCCTCCACAGAGGACGAGTTTTATTCCAATTTGGTCAATATCGTTTTGACCAAAGATGATGACCATATGTGGGTTGTGCGCACCAATGATGTCGCTATCCTCAATATCCATACAGGCAAACTTGAGAGTGAAGTGACTTTACCGCTAGATGAAGAAAGCGGTTTTATACGCGCCGTTTATCAACATCAAGACATCTTGTTTATCGCCACTTCAGAACGCTTGTTTGCATATCATTTAACAACGAAAAAACTAAGACCCCTTGACCACCTTGCTCCCATTGATCATCCCTACCAAACAAATACTAAATCACTATTTATTTTAGACCAAGATACCTTGCTCGTGGGAGCGGTTCAGGGGATGTACGAGCTAGATATTTCTCAATTCCTAAAAGATTTTGACGCAGAGGTACCGTTTAAAACGCTGCTTCCTGAGCTAAACATATGGAAAATGCTCAGACATGATGAACACACCTTGCTACTTGGTACCGACAAAGGTCTTGTTTATTACACGATTGAAGATGGTAATGCGGTTCGTGATAAACGCTTGTCTACAAGCGTATTTTTACCATCAAATACCAGCGTTATCGATATTGTCAAAGACAACTATGGCGGGCTTTGGGTTGCGACCAAAGAAGATGGCGCATTTTACTTACCAGACAGCACGCTGGCGTTTGATAACGTTAGCGATCTTACCGTTGAAGGTGAAGGTTTTTCTCACAGTAATGTCTGGGCAATGCATGAATCTAATCAGTTCTTGTGGCTAGCAACGAATGATGGCCTAACACGATATAATCCAAAAACCAGAGAGACCAAACAGTTTCTAAAGGGTTACTTGGGTGACGAAATTCTCTCAGAGTTTATTATCTGGAAGATTGCGGAGTATAACAATAAGCTTTGGCTAACAACGGTGAAAGGATTGTTTGTCTTTGACCCTATTACTCATGAAGTGACAAGACCCAAGGCTAATAACCCAGAAGATAAAGAGATACTGACATCTTTTGTGAAAGGAGGGGAGTTGTTAGCTGACGGTAAGTTTTATTTCGTCAATAGTGACGTGGGGATGTTCGTTTATGATATTAATACAGCAGAGCTGACACACCTGACGAAGTCATTTGAAAATGTCGATCCGTTTCTTACTTATGGCTTCTACCCACCACTTCCAAACGAACCGCTTAAACCCCTTTACTACTATGCTGGCGTATTGCTGCAATATGATCCGCAGTTGGAAACGCTAACTGAGATCTATAAAGCGCCAAAGGCAAATAAGCATTTAGCGGTTGATATCACCACCTATACCATAGATAAAAATAATATCTTGTGGTTGTCGTTATCATCATTTGGTTTGATTGGTCTGACGCTAGACGGTTATGAGCCGATTTATAACATCGATTTAAAAGCCCATAAAATAGATACTTTGATGTATGAAATGCGCCAAGACAAAGAAGGAATGATTTGGATGTCATCTCACAAGGGAATTTGGCGTCTAGATCCGGATAATTTGCACTTACAACAATTCACCACCGAGGATGGCATACTTTCTAATGAATTTAACGGTGGCGCGTCCGTGATGTTGGAAGACGGTCGCATTGCGTATGGTATGTTAAAAGGGTTTGTGGTGTTTTCTCCTGATGACAATCGGCCTAAAAAGCCTTTACTTGATCATGTAAATATCACCAGCGTGGATTTAATTTCTCGCCCAAATCAAAAAGCCGGATTAAAGCAATTTGATCACATTGAACTTGAACATGACGATATTGGACTCGAAGTGTCATTCTCTGCGATGGCATTTAGTTATCAGGATCGGATCATTTATGAGTATCAAATATCCGGTGGTCAGAAGATCTTGAGCCGCAATCAAAATCGTGTGGTATTTCCTAAACTTAATCCCGGTGAATATGCATTAAAAGTGTGGGCCAAAGACCCATTAACGGGAGATTATACACCGCCTGCAAAATTAACCATTAATGTGAACTATCCCGCGTGGCGTTCACCCGTTGCGATTGCTGGATATGTGTTTCTCACGCTCTTACTACTGTCTCTTTGGAGCTATCGAAAGTATCGTGTTGAGCAACTTATTCTTGCCGCTCATAAGGAAACACAAGACCGCGAAGCTAGGTTGAAAATGGCGCTAGAGGGAAGTAACTCCGGTGTATGGGAGTGGCATGCGGGTAGTACCTTAATCTATCAGCCTCGATTAGTTACTGAACTCGACTACGAACTTGAGAGTGTCGGCTTGGACGATTACCTGCAAAAGATACATCCCTCGGATAGAGCCATGTTCCGCTTACAGTGGCTTGAGTTCGTCACAACGAACAAAGGGTTTATCGACTGTACTTATCGATTAAGAGACAGCAAAGGCCAGTGGCGTTGGTATAAGGATTTTGGCAAGGTACTTGAGTGGGATGAAGGTAATCCAACTCAGGTGGCAGGCACCTATACCAATTTAACGCGTGAACGTTTATTTGAAGAGCGTGCCGCATTATTTGGGGCTGCGTTTGAGCAGACCCGTGATTGGGTTATGATCTTAGACAAAAGACTGCGTATTCAGGCTTGTAATCGGGCGATGCAAAATGCCTTTAACCTTGACTCTATCCCATCATCAAGCACTGCGGTGAAGCTTGGGATGTCGAGACAAAAACGTATGATGTATCTACGCCAAACGTTGGCGTTGGCAGTACATCAACATTTGAGTTCAGAGGAAGTCGTTAGTCTGCCTAATGGTGATGAAAGAGACGTATTGATTAAGATTAGTGCCGTAGCAAATGGTGATGGCGAACTATACAGTTATGTTGTGGTGCTAACCGATATTAGCCAACAAAAGCGTACTGAAAAAGAGCTATATCAGCTCGCTAACTACGATTTACAGACGAAGTTGCCAAATAAAGCGCTATTGATGGATAGAGTGCAGCATGCAATCAAGCAGTCGCAGGCTCACGAGACACATTTTGCGTTGTTGGTAATCAAATTCAATCGCTTACAGAATCTATACGATATTTATGGTGCAGACTTTGTGGCCGAGCTGCTTCCACTGCTTGCAACGAAGCTACGCTGTTGCTTCCGAGAATTAGACAGTTTAGCAACGGGGCATGATAAGTCGTTTTATGTGTTGATGGAGCATCTCGATAACCCCGAAAAGGTGCATCAATATGTAGAGTGTTTAGTTCACTCATTTAGCACACCTTTGGAGGCTGCTGGACATACTGTGCAGATGCAACCTACGATAGGAATTGCAATGTACCCGGATGATGCGTCCGACGCTTTTGAGCTCAATCAAGCGGCTAAGGCGGCCCTTGAGCATGTCAATGTACAACAAGTTTCTAGTTATCAGTTTTTCCGCGAAGAGATGAATGGCAAGGTTAGGCGTTCTCGTGAAGTCGAACAAGCGCTTATGCGAGCACTCAAAAATGGTGAATTTAGTAATCATTATCAGCCAATTGTCGATGTACAAAGCGATACCTTACTTGGCTTTGAAGCGCTATTACGTTGGCCTGAAAATAGTGAGTTTTGCGCTCAAGAGTATGCGCTCGCAGCTGAACATGCTGGCGTAGTTACCGAGCTTACCCTGCAAACGTTATCTCGGGCATTGGTTGAATTGAGACACTGGCAAACCATTGAGCGCGATTTGTATATATCAATTAATCTATCTGCCATTGATTTTGAATCCTCGAGCTTAGTCGATAATATTCAACAAGCTCTAAGTCGCAGTAAAGTGTCTGGTCACTCAGTGGCTTTTGAGATAACGGAAACAGCTTTGCTTTCTAACGTTGATAGCGCCGTGAAAGTGATGAAAGAAATTAAAGCACTGGGCTGTCGTATCTATATGGATGACTTTGGGACGGGGTACGCCTCTTTGACCTATCTGCAACAATTGCCTATTGATGTCATCAAGATAGATAAAAGCTTTGTACAACAAATTGCTGAGGATCCTGAAAGCTATTTGATCATTCGCTCATGTGTAAATTTAGCGCATGGACTGGGATTAAAATGTGTCGCAGAAGGGGTGGAAAACGACCTACAGTATCAGCGAATTAAAGCTGAGCAAGTTGATTATTATCAAGGCTATCGCTTCAGCTTGGCGATTAGTGGTGAGCAGGTAGCGCAATTACTCTCTGAAACATCGCTGTAGCCTCTTTGGCTACAGCTTTTTACCGCAGTGGCGACAGTACATATGATGGACGCGTTGACTACTCATTAGTTTAATCGCTTGGTTTGCTTCTAATTGACTTAAGCCAAGTTCAATACGAAGGGCTTCTAAATGGGCCCTTTCACTTTTGTCGACATCGCCATCGACTAATGCATGCAGCACAGCCTCATTGAACGCATCTCGACGTTTGCGCATTTGGTCCGCAAAGCTTGAAGCTAAGAGACCGGTAGGGATCGCGACCATGCCCATACTGAGTAAAGTGATAAGACCCCCAAAAAATTGCCCGAGCGGGGTGATAGGCACTACATCGCCGTAACCCACGGTGGTTAGAGTAGCCATCGCCCACCACATGGCTTTAGGAATGGAGCCAAACTTATCCGGTTGCACATCGTGCTCAATCAGATAAATCCCGCAAGATGCCATGATAAGCACCACACTCATAATAAAAAAGGCAGCAAGTAATGAGCTCGACTCTTCTTTAAATGCTGCGAGTAGCAACTGCATAGCCCGAGAGTAGCGCGTCAGCTTAAAGATCCTGAGTAATCGAATAACACGTAAAAAGCGCAGATCAAAGGTGATAAAGGCCATTAATATGGTTGGTAAAATAGCGATGAGATCAATCACCGCCAGCGGTGAGATCAGATACTTTAGGCGCTTTTTCCAATTAGGTATATCCAAATGGCGGTAATCAAGTTTATCGACACAGCACCAAAATCTCAGTAAGTATTCGATGGCGAAGATGGTCACACTGACTAACTCTAGGGTTAGAAAGTAGTGATGGTACACACTTGCTAAGTCGCGCTCAGATTCCAACACGATAGCAACGACATTGGTTAAAATCAGGGTGATGAGGAAGATATCAACTGCGCGCCCGAGTCGGCGATATTGACCTGTAGCCTCGAGCACCGCGGCCGTTTTTTCTCTGATGTGAAGTTGCATCAAGTTGCCAGCATCCCTTATCTTTTTTGTGTTTAGTTTAAGTGTAACACCATCTGAATAGTGCCTTCCTCAAAATCTCGAGATACGGTAAATCCAAGCTTTTTGGCAAGGCCTATCATACCGCTGTTTTCTGGCAGGGTGATCCCTTCAATGCTTTGTACGCCCTGTTTACGACAGTGTTTTATAGCAGCTTCCATGAGTATGCGTCCAAGCCCAAGTCCTTGGCAATCTGAGCGTACCACTACGGCAAATTCAGCCACTTGGTTATCAGGGTCCATCAGCACGCGTGATACTCCAAGCGTTTGGTAGCTAGATTTATTAGGCACAGTGACGATAAACGCCATTTCTCGGTCGTAGTCAATTTGCGTCATTTTGGCGAGCTGTTCATGATTAAATTGCGGCAGTTCACCAAAGAAGCGGCGGTATCTATCTTCTTTACTTAAAGACTGATCAAATTCTTGGTGCGCTCTTTCATCCTCAGGACGAATAGGTCTCAAGGTTGCAGGGCGGCCATCTTTTAACGTCACGGTTTTTACCAGTTCTCGAGGGTAAGGTCGGATGGCCAAGCGTTTACGGCCAGATATCGGTTCGTATCGTCTGAGCGTAATACTGGCGTCGAGCACTTGGAACTGACCCGAGCAGGCCAAAATAGGATTGAGCTCCATATCAATGATATCGGGTTGGTCGACTACCATTTGAGACACTCGAGTGAGTAGGGCACACAGACGGTATTTATCGACCTTTTCAGGTAGTGCTCGCTCTTTGATAAAGCCTTTATCATGGGCGGCTGCAATCAGGTACTTTGCAAGGTTCATATTCAGTGGTGGTAATGCCACCGCAGCTTGCGAAAAATTAAGCCCGGTGCCTGCTTCACCCAGCAAAATAACAGGGCCAACACCGGGTTCGGTTTTTACCGCTATCCGTAACTCTTGTCCACCAGCGCGTTTTGCCATGCGTTGCAAAGAGAAGCCTTCTATTTCAGCTTCGGGGGCAGCCTCACGGATCCGTAGTAACATCGAAAATGCGGTTTGTTCTATTTCTTCGGCATCGTTGAGGTTGAGTACAACCCCACCCACTTCAGATTTAGAGGGAATATCATGGCTTATCAGTTTAAGTGCAACGGGGAAACCAAGCTGCTGAGCTTGCTCTTTTGCTTCTGAGGGGGTGAGTGCGATTTGCGTCTCTATACATTCTATATCGTAATTAGCCAGCACTTGAGAAGCCAAATGGGTCGCGAGTTTATTGGCGCCCGAGTTTAAAAAGTCATTAATTAAACGTTTACTTTGCAGGTGTTGCAGCTGGCCTTCATCACTGTAGGATTCTGGTGTTTGCGTGAGGTGTTTTTGGTTTCGACGGTAGCTCACCAAGTGCATAAAGGCGCCAACGGCACCTTCTGGGGTGCGATAAGTTGGGATCTTAGCGTTTGCACATACAAGCCTTGCAGCGTAGGCCGCTTCTTCACCCATAAAGTTTGTCATCACATAAGGGCGTGCCATTTTTGGAATTTTGGCTAGGGTCTGTGCAATGATCTCGGCATAAGCGGTACTTGGCGCAAGCGCTGAAGGAGTATGAATTATCAATAAGTTTTTGACTTCGTCAGCCTTTAATAAAATCTCTAGTGCTTGTTGGTAACGTTTTGGCGAGGAATCACCAAAAATATCTATTGGGTTACAAGCATGATCTGTTTGTGGGATCAGGGCGCTGAGCGCTTGCTTGGTCTGCTCGCTTAGCACCGCCAGTTTGCCTGAGTTCTGCAGTAAGGTATCGACCGCCATAATGCCAGGGCCGCCGCCATTGGTTAAAATGGTCAGCTGTTCTACTTGCAGCAATTTGGGGTGTAAAGCAAGCGTTTGAGTGGCAGCAAATAGCTCCCTAAGATCGTTTACCCTCAGCATACCTGCACGTTGGAACATGGCATCATAAACCGCGTCATCGGAGGTATTGCCACCGGTGTGATTCAGCGCAGCGATTGCGCCTGCCTTGGTTTTTCCGGTTTTTATGGCGATGACGGGCTTACTAAATGCAGCGGCTCGAGCTGCGGAAATAAAGCGTCTAACATCGTCGATATTATCGATGTAAAGCAAAATAGCTTGGGTTTTTGGATCCCGTCCAAGGAAATCAAGTAGTTCGTCGAAATCGATATCAAGACAATCCCCAACGGAAACAAAGTAAGAAAAGCCGATTTTTTTATGTTGTGCCCAGTCTAGTATGGTTGAACATACCGCCGCCGATTGTGAAATAAAAGCAAGCTTACCGGGTGCTGCAACGGTATGAGAAAAACTGGCGTTAATACCCAAGTGAGGAATGAGTAAACCGAGACAATTAGGACCAAGTAAAGTGACCTTCGCTATTTTGGCAGCTTCTTTTAATAGTTGTTTGTGCTGATTATCAAGACCCGCTGCAATGATGATTGCATGTTGACAGCCAATATCACCAAGCTCATTGATGATTTGCACTAGGGTTTGTTTGTTAGTACAAATAACAGCGAGATCAGGGACTTTGGGGAGCTGTTTGATGGCGCTGTAGGCGAGCACTCCATGCACTGCGGTATGCTTTGGGCTGACGGGCATAATGGGCCCTTTAAAGCCGCCTTGCAGCAAGTTACGCATTACAATAAAGCCGGCGCGATCAGGATTGTTAGAAGCGCCAATCACCGCGATGGATTGGGGGTTAAAAAATTGGCTAATACGCTTTACGCTCATACTGTTTCCTAGTTCAGCCGCAGCTCATAAGCACCACTCTACCATTTTGCTCGCGGTTTTCGAGTGCAATTAAGGTAGACTTTGATCTATCTCCATAATAATTGTTTGAAAACCATGACTGAGGCGTAACGTTGAGGACAGAGATATGTCTACTATGAGTAAATATTTGGCTCCTGCAGCTTTGCTATCACTAGCGGTGGTAGTGAGCGGTTGGATGGTAAAATCGACCATTCTAGAAGTGAAAGGAATGGAGCGAACGGTAAGTGTAAAAGGCTTATCGGAAAAGGAAGTAACGGCAGACACGGTGATTTGGCCCGTATTTTATCGTGATGCAGATAACGATCTGGAAGCCTTGGTGGAGCGCACGGAAAAGAAAAATGCGGCGATCCGCGCGTTCTTAACCTTGCATGGCTTTGATGCTTCAGAGCTTTCGATATCAGCGCCTTCCATTACGGATAAATACGCCCAAGAGTACGGTCAAAACAATCAAGGATTCCGCTATGTGGCAAAAGCCGGTGTGACTGTGTACTCCAATAATCCAGATAAAGTCTCGCAAGCACTAGGGCAGTTAAGTGAGCTGGCCAAGCAAGGTATTGCTATCACTAAAGACGACTATCAAAATCGGGTTGAATATTTGTTTACTGGTCTTAATGATATTAAGCCTGAAATGGTGCAAGAAGCCACACAAAAGGCACGAGAAGTGGCGGTCAAATTTGCTAAAGATTCCGACTCTGTGCTTGGCAAAATAAAATCGGCAAGGCAAGGACAATTTAGTATTCGCGACAGAGACAGTAATACGCCACAGATAAAAATCGTGCGTGTTGTGACGAGCGTGGAATATTACTTATCGGATTAAAACACGTATATTATGCGACCAAGCAATCGAAAGTGACGAATTCGTCAAAAAGCAAAGCCGTTTTTATCAAGGTGCTTTGCTTTTTTTATTTCTTGCCAATCAACAATTCGTTTTCGATTGGTATAAACTCACTGGCTGCACGGATCAGTGAAGCGGCGGTAAGCTGCGGCACGCCGTAAACTTCGACTCGGGTATGGTATTTATCTCTGAGCTTATTCGCGAGTAAATCAAAATCACCATCGCCAGTAACTAGAATTATCACATCGGATCCTGACGCGCATTCCATGGCATCAATGGTAATGCCAACATCCCAATCACATTTCGCGGAGCCATCGGCACGTTGAATATAAGGCTTTAGCTTCACTTCAAAGCCAATCGCTCGCAAGATATTTTGGAACTGTCTTTGTTTGTCGTCACCCCGTTCGCTGGAATAGGCAATAGCTTGATATATCTCGCGATTAGCCGTTGCTTTGCGCCAAAACGCATTATAGTCAAAGCCTGTTTGGTAGGCTTGCTTGGTAGTGTAATAAACATTTTGGGCGTCAACTAAAATGGTGACTTTTTCCATAATGGACTCTTCGCAATAGATTTGCTTTATGATAGCAAGATTAGCGTTTGTTTAGCCATTTACTCATCGCGGCATCATAGGCTTTTTTGATGGCACCGCCATCGCAAGGGCGAGGCGCAGTACGCCAATTCTTATTTAATCCTTCCGGTGTAGGAATACTCGGATCGGGCCTAACTTCAGCGTAACACAGGCCATTTTCACGGTAGACTGTGTATTGGGGCGTAGACTCGAGTTGCTCTCTTGGCTTGCTCGCAGCACTGGTTTGATGCGTTTTAGGTACGGTGAGCCGCTGTGGCTTTTCTTGGCTTTGGCTGAGTACAGCGTCACTCGGAGCGCGCTCTAAAAGTTGCTGACGAAATTGAGAGATTGCTTTGCGATGGTCTAATTTTTTAGGTTGCGTGACGACCACTGCTTTGGTTATGTGCTGGGTTGTACTTTCAACCGTAGGCTTTTTTGGTTCTGCTTGCGCAGTTTTTGGTACTTCAACTGTAGTGTCCGGCAGCGTCGGCTTTAACTCCTCTACTGGCTTATCTTCAGTTATCGTCGGTGTCTCAATACGCTCCATCTTGGGCTTGGCAGGCTCAATAACCAAATAGGTTTTCATTGCCTTAATTTCTACAGGCTTTGAGGGGATATAAATACTTTGCTGCAGATACCAGCCGAGCAGTAGATGCAGCACAATAGAGGCGATAATGGTGAAACTAATCAGGTTGTGTTGGAGCAGCCGCATTATTCTTATTAAATCCTTGAGTCATGCGGAGTTAGAGCTTAATAAAGACTTAATTGTTCCCTCAATAGGCAAATTAATCTGTGACTAATTGCGCGGAAATGTGTTTTAGCAAAGTGAGTTCACGTAAAACGGACATCCCTTTGTTATTCGCATCATTGAGTTTTGCTTCGTTATGCGCGATGGCTTGGTTTATGTTGATCCACACCGGCTTCATACCATTGGCGTGTTCATAATCCTCCATAGCTGGCGCATTAAATTCGCCACAGATCTCACAAACGTAGCAATAAGAAATAATATGCACATTGTCATGATCGGGTTTATACCAAGGGCGGTACTCTTCATAGCGGCCAAACGGCGTCAACCCTGTGATGGATACTGCACCCGTTTCTTCTTTTAGCTCGCGTTCCAATGCTGCTTCTAAGCTTTCACCCTCGTCGACGCCGCCACCTGGCAAGGTGTAATCGTCATAACGTTTGGTGTAAAGCATAAGGATGTCGTTGCCTCTAAGGACAATGGCGCGAGTGGTCTTTCTGGTAAAGCAGCTGCCTTGAAGCGGAATGACTGGGGTGTTGTTTAAGCTTTGCATGGGGTTCTAACTTCAATCTAGGTAACAAAGATGGGTTTACAAGGTGATACGCCAGCATAAAAGCGGCGTATCACGAATGAAGACATTAAAACGGAGCTGGGTACGCTTTAAATACCGTATCAATCTCGGCTAAAGATTCTGCACATAGCGGCTGTTCAAACGCTTGAATATTTTCTTTAAGCTGTGCCATGGTTGTCGCGCCGATGATGGTTGAAGTCACGCCATCGACTTGATTGCACCAAGCTAGCGCCAGTTGTGCTGCAGTCATATTAAATTCTTTGGCGATTTCTAGATACTTTGCAACGGCTTCTTGCGCTAGTTGCGTGTCTCTAAATAGCCCTTGTCTTTGCACTAAGGTAAAGCGGCTGCCTTCAGGTCTTGCGCCCCCTAAATATTTACCGCTCAGCATCCCACCAGCCAGTGGCGACCAAGGTAAATAGGCAATATCTTCGTTTACGCAGCTCTCAATTAAGTAAGGCCAATCTTTGGCATGTAGCAAGCTAAACTCATTTTGAATTGAAACCGGCTTCGGTAGGTTGTGCTGCATCGCCAAATTAAGGTAAGTGTGAATGCCCCAAGGCGTATCGTCAGAAAGACCCCAATGGCGAATTTTACCTGCTTGAATACAGCTCGCTAAGCCTTCTAAAATATCTAGCATGCCAGCGCGTTCTTCGTCGCGGTCAAGCGCGCTCAAAGGCACCATGCCTGGCCATTGTTTACCAAAGTGCGGTGAAGTACGGTTTGGCCAATGTAGTTGGTAGAGGTCGATATAGTCGGTATTCAGGCGCGCTAAAGAATCATCCACTGCTTGGATCACTGATTGTCCCGTAATAGGGCCGCCTTCACGGATCCAAGGCAAACCGCTTCCCGCAATCTTGGTTGCAAGCACGAGCTTTTCGCGCTTTTCTTGGTGGCGCTTTAGCCAATTGCCAATGATGGCTTCGGTTTTACCATAGGTTTCAGGTGAGGGAGGGACCGCGTACATTTCAGCGGTATCAATGAAGTTAATACCACGGCTTAGTGCATAATTGATTTGCTCGTCGGCATCATGCTGGTTGTTTTGTACGCCCCAAGTCATGCTTCCTAAACAAATGCGCGAAACTTCTAATGGGCTACTACCAAGTCGTGAGTACTTCATGCAGGCTCCTGATTGATTGCTGAATGATTAAATATAGCCAAAGTGACGGATTTAGTACTTTGAACTGTATTGATATTGTTAGCATTATCTCTGTTTTGCAGTGCAACTTGCAACAGACATCCACACAAGTATAGCCCAGAACACTAACGCCTATGTTCAAGATTGCAACAGCTGGAAAATTAGCACATAATAAACACTGTTTATTTAGACAGTGTTTTAACGTGCGTAAATTTATTCATATTGATATGGACGCGTTCTATGCATCAGTAGAAATGCGCGATAACCCCGAGCTTGCAAAGGTGCCTATGGCGATTGGTGGTCGTAGCCATCGCGGGGTACTATCCACGGCTAACTATATTGCTCGGCAATATGGCGTGCGCTCGGCCATGTCGAATTATCAAGCGAAAAAACTCTGCCCTCAGCTGGTGATTGTACCTGGGAGAATGGAGGTCTATAAGGCAATATCGCAACAAATTCGCGCTATTTTTGCCCGCTATACTGAGCTAATTGAGCCACTGTCCTTGGATGAAGCTTATCTAGATGTCACAGAGTGCCAGCAATGTAATGGCAGTGCAACGCTTATCGCCGAGCAGATCCGAGCGGATATATTTGCAGAAACGGGCCTTACGGCTTCGGCGGGAATTGCGCCAATCAAGTTTTTAGCCAAAATTGCCAGTGATGAAAACAAGCCCAATGGTCAGTGTGTGATCCCGCCTCACCAAGTGAGCGCTTTTATTGATGCGTTACCCCTTAAAAAAATTCCGGGCGTAGGTAAAGTGACTCAACAACGTTTGCTAGCCATGGGACTTGAGTATGGCCGAGATATTAAGGGACTGTCTGAAACTCAGTTACGCCAGTCATTTGGCAAGTTTGGCGCTGTATTATGGCGGCGTTGTCAAGGTATTGATGAGCGCCGAGTTGAGACCGATAGAGTGCGCAAATCGATAGGCGTTGAAACCACATTTGCAGAAGACACGCTTGACCTTGATACTTTAAAACAAGTCATAAAAGAAAAGTTGTTACCTGAACTGACTCGCCGAGCACAGCCTTATTTACAGCGCGGCTTTAATAAGCTTGGCGTTAAAGTGAAGTTTTACGATTTCACCCAAACCACCAAAGAATGCCAATACCAGCATATTGATTTGCCCGTTTTCGAGGAGCTATTGATTGAAGCAATGTCACGACAAAAGTTTAAACCCGTGCGCCTCGTGGGCTTGCACTTGGGGCTAAATGAAAATTCTAACACACAAGCTCAACTAGGGCTTTTTGATGGCTAATTCTGACCTACCTAGACTAAAAGATAACTGCAATTAGTTTAATTTGTGCTAGCTTCGAAGTTGTCGTGCAACAAACTAATCACGCCAACTGCGTGTAATTAAAACAACAACAAGAGGTAAGCATTATGCAATCCATAATGATCGTACTCTTCGGCATCATAGGGATGTTATTTGGATGGTTTGTCTATTCCAAATTTATTGCTGAAAAAATATTTAAAATGGATGACAATTTTGTCACGCCGGCTCATGAGCTTGAGGATGGCGTGGACTATGTTCCCACTAACAAAGTGGTATTGTGGGGACATCACTTTACTTCAGTCGCAGGCGCAGCGCCAATCGTAGGTCCAGCTATCGCTGTTTATTGGGGTTGGGTGCCAGCAGTGCTTTGGGTTGTATTCGGTACCATATTCTTTGCGGGTGTCCATGATATGGGCGCGCTGTGGGCAAGTGCTCGCCATAAAGGCAAGTCGATGGGCGCGTTGTCTGAAAGCGTGATTGGCAAGCGCACGCGTTCATTGTTTATGATTGTGGTCTTCCTTGTACTGCTCATGGTAAATGCCGTGTTTGGCGTGGTGATCGCAAACTCCTTCGTGGGTAACCCAAATGCGGTATTCCCCGCTTGGTCTGCTATCGTCGTGGCGCTTATCATCGGCCAATTGCTGAAACGAAAAGTGCCGCTAGTACCACTCTGTATTATCGGGGTTATTGTGCTCTACGCGACCATTTATATGGGCAGTAGTATGCCGATTACCTTACCAACCGAAATGTTTGGTCTAAGCGACAAAGCCAATTGGATCATCATTTTGTTTATCTATGCCGCCGTAGCGTCATTGTTACCGGTTTGGATGCTATTACAACCTCGTGACTTTATTAATGGCATGCAGCTGTTAGTGGGATTGATCCTGCTTTATGGTGCAGTATTTGTGGTGATGCCAGATATCACCGCGCCTGCGTTTAACACCCAAACGGTAGAAAATACCCCAAGTATCATACCCCTGCTATTCGTGACTATCGCTTGTGGTGCGGTATCTGGTTTCCACGGTATTGTTTCGTCGGGAACGAGTTCAAAACAACTAGACAAAGAAAAAGACGGCCGTTTTGTCGGCTACTTAGGTGCTGTTGGTGAAGGTTCACTTGCACTTATCACTTTGGTCGCCGTGAGTGGCGTGATGCTTGCTGTATCACCTGAAGAGTGGCACGAAATTTATAGTCATCTTGGTGCAGGCAGTGTATCAGCCTTTATTAACGGTGGCTCAAATCTTATCAGTACAGGTTGGGGACTACCAGTCGAAATCGCATCAACCCTACTTGCTGTTATGGTTGTACTTTTTGCAGGCACCACTATGGATTCTGGCGTTAGACTTCAGCGTTATATTATTCAAGAGTGGGGCGAGATCTATAACATCAAGTTCCTGAACAACGGTATCATCGCGACTTTGTTGGCCGTTGCATGCTGTTTGCTACTCGCCTTTGGCGCTGGTGGCGCATCGGGTAGTGGTGGTATGGTGATTTGGCCGCTGTTTGGTTCAACCAACCAAATCTTGGCAAGCTTAACCTTGTTGGTTATCTCAGTATATCTTATCAAACTAGGGCGTCCCGCTAAGTACACCCTGATCCCTATGGTATTTGTGCTGGTGATGGCGTTTTTTGCCGGAGTGATCAAGCTAGGTGAATACTATCAAAAAGGCAATTGGCTGTTGGTTGTGCTTGACGTTATCGTGCTGGTGGTCAGTATTTTGGTGATGTTAGAAGCTTGGTCTGTGATCAGCAAAACCAAAGCGAAACCAGATGAAGCCCGTGATATATCGTAGTTCCCTTGGAACTTGACCACAAATCACCTATAGTCGGCCCTAATTCTAATATAGAAAAGGGCCGTTTTTATGTCTTTTCCAATCGCATTACCTTGTAACACCCTATTTGAAAGCGATGCAGATGCTATCGTTGTTGTTACTCATGATATTCAAAACCTTGGCAGTGCAGAGCTTGACGAAGTTGCTGCACCATTTTTAGCTGTGGATGCGCGCATTGCGCAAAAGGCGAGCCTGCTTGTTTCAGACAAAGTACCTGGCAAGCGTTTGGTGATTGCGCCAACCGGACCACTCGACAGAGATTACGATGACGTTCGCCGTTACTTTGAAGCGGCAAAAGCTGGTATTTTAGAAGCGAAAGCGGCTGGTGCGGTAAAACCTGTGCTTGCTGTTATAAATGTGCCTGCCGATGCTCGTTACGAAAATGCGCGTGCAGTCAGCTTTTTAGGTGCTTGCCAAGGCTTATGGCAGCCATTAGAAGCACGTGAGTACCGTGGCGAAGCGATTGAACCAATCGAAGCGATTTATGTTTTTGAAGCGTCAGCACAATGCTGCGATCAACTGAGTGCAATCGCTGCAGGCCAATATGCTGCTCGCGATCTGTGTGGTACAGAACCTGAGCGCATGGCACCCCCTCGTTTTGCTGACTACTGTGTCGAGCTATTTCAAGGTTCAGCGGTAAACGTTGAAGTTATCGCTGATCGTAAAATTATGGATGAGCAATATCCACTTCTAAGCACGGTAGCGCGTGCCTCTTACGCCGTTGAGCGCCACCATCCTCGTGTTGTAAAAATGGCATACGAGCCAGAAGGTGACGTCGAACGTACTCTTATCTTTGTTGGCAAAGGTCTTGTGTACGATACTGGCGGTGCAGACTTGAAAGTGGGCGGTTTTATGGCGGGCATGAGCCGTGATAAAGGCGGTGCGGCGTCAGTGGTTGGTTTTATGGAAGCGGTTGCTAAGTACCAACCAAAAGGTATTAAGGTAATTGCTTACCTTGCCGTGGTTCGTAACTCGATTGGTTCTGACTGTTTCGTGCCGGATGAAATCATTGAGAGCAGAGAAGGCGTTCGCGTTCGTATTGGTAACACCGATGCGGAAGGTCGCTTGGCGATGGGGGATTTACTCAGTGAAGCGAAAGACTTAGCACTGGGTGAGAAAAACCCTGAGATCTTTACGGTTGCAACACTGACAGGTCATGCGGCGCGCGCCATGGGTCCTTACAGTGCCTATGTTGAGAATGGTCCTGCACGAGCAGCACAAGTATCTCGCAAGATTGCAGATATGGGCGACCTATGGGCTGATTGCGCAGAAGTATCGCGTAGCCGACGCGAAGACTATGACTTTATAAAACCACGCACCCTTGCGGATGATGTGCTATCGAGCAACAACGCTCCATCGGCGGTTACCGCTCGTGGTCACCAATTCCCAATGGCATTTTTGGCAATTGTTGGTGGCTTAGACAAACATGGTTGTAATGCAGAATTGCCAATTCCGTATGTACATATGGATATTGCAGGTAGCGGCGTTGAAGGTGGCGACTGGCAGCATGGCAAACCAACCGCTGCAACCGTTGCAAGCTTGTTTGCTAGGTATTGCATCTAAGAGATAATCGTTTAAAAGGGAAGCAAATTTGCTTCCTTTTTTATGTCAATAACCTAGCTCACATATCGTTATTGCTTTTCTTGACGTTGTCTTGTCGTTAAATTATCAGCCACAAATGCGCCTCGTTGTCCTCTCACTTTCTCAGGACCTACGGTACTATCTTTTAACGTTTGTAGTTCAGTACTGGCATTTAGTGCGGCACCAAAAATAATGATGTATGCGCTTAAGTATAACCACATCATCATAATGACAACGCCACCTAATGAGCCATAAGTTTCATTGTAAGAAGCGAACTGCGTGACATAATATGAAAATCCCAATGACGCCAAGATCCATAAACCGGTTGCGGTAAACGAGCCGAGTGTTATCCAGCGCCATTTTGCGGCTCTGCGATGAGGTGCATAACGATAAACAAACGCCAAAGAAAAGTGAAATAGCGCTGCTAAAATAGACCAAGTGATTAGTTGGATAATCGAATCGAGTGCTGTGGTAAATCCTACGAGGTTAAGCACAATCGGTAAAATTCCGATAATAGACAGTGCCACAATCGCGACGAAAATCGCCCCCACAGAAAACAAAAAGCGCACCACTAGCGCTTGCAAAAACTGCCTTTTATTGTGCTCATGATACGTAATGTTGCAGGCTGTAATCAACGCTTGGCAGCCTTTACTGCTACTCCAGATTGTTAAAAAGAGGGTAAAAATAGCACCTAGACTTAGGCTCGCCTGCGATTTTTGAGTGAGCGCCTTGAGTTGCTGCAACATAATTTCTTGGCTGGATGGTGGTAAGAGCTCAATTAGCGGCAGTAGCTGATCAACCATTTCAGTAGGAGAAGAAAAATAGGCGTAGATAGAAACGACGGCTGCTAATGCGGGAAATATTGCTAGCAGAGCATAAAATGCCACTCCAGCGGCAACCAGGGATAAATTATCTTGGGATAAGCTGTGATATAGCCGTTTACTAACATCCCACCAACCGAGTGCTGGAATATCACTTGGCCTGTCAGCATTAAAGCCATGTTTATGAGCTGCCATTGGTCTTTCCTAAATCAATTCTGGGCCTGTGGTTCTAAAGTGATATACAGCAAAAGGTCTGCCAATCTCGTTTGGCGTTATATTTGCTACTAGTTAACTCGTGAACTTGTCAATAAAAACCCAAAGAGTGCAATATGGAAATCAATAATCTTATTAAAAATCAAATTATTAATATGATTCAGACAGCAGCTTCTCGCGAAGCGACTGAAGCCGTGAGCACATCAGATACGCTAAGTTTAAGCACACAAGTTGTGCACTTTTTACAAACCGCATGGCAATTATTACCTGCTCTGGCGCTGGGAGTTGTGGTTATTGTGCTTTGTTATTATTTAGCACGGCCAATCTCTTATCTTTTGATTAAACCCATAGGTTATGTCAGTAAAAGTCGATTATTGCATCTCGTCACTCGCCGTTTTATCAGCGTGTTAGTCATATTTTTTGGCATTTATATCTTTTTGCGCTTGGCTGGGTTAAGTGAGTTTGCCGTCGCAGTAATGAGTGGCACTGGGCTTGTCGGTCTTATTCTTGGGTTTGCGTTTCGTGATATCGCCGAGAACTTTATTTCGAGTATGTTACTTAGTGTCCAACGCCCGTTTAGAATTGATGACGTTATTGAAGTGGATAACCGTTTGGGGATCGTTAAAAAGGTCACCGCCCGCGCAACAACCTTAGTTGATTATGATGGCAATCACATTCAAATACCCAATGCTACCGTCTACAAGAATGTAATTAAAAACTTTACTGCCAATCCCAAAACGCGTGGACACTTTAAGATTGGTATTGGTTATGACAACGATATTCGCCTGACGCAGCAAATTGCAATTGACTTACTTAAAGAACAAAGCGCGGTTTTAAACGACCCGCCACCTCAGGTTCTACTTGAAGCCTTAGGCTCTGCGACTATCAATCTTACCATTTATTTTTGGGTTAATAGCGAACAACATAGCCCGATAAAAGTGGCGTCTCAACTCATGCGAGAAACCGTTAATTGCTTTACAGAACACGGCATAAGTATGCCTGACGATGCCAGAGAGCGGATAATCATAGCTGCAAATAGTGAAACGCAAGGAGCAACTAAAGAAGCGACTAGTAATTCGAGTAGCAGTAGTGGAGCGCCTGTGAAACAAAAGAATAAAACGACTACAAGTGCAGTAGATGCGGATATTGACGATGTGAGTAGCGATGTGGATGAGATCAGAGAACAAGCCGAACGTGCTCGAAGCCCAGAAGAAGGGGACAATATTATTTAGCGGTAAATTAGGGCCTGTTGAGCTTTAGTTTATTTTGGACAATCGATTCACTTACCCTAATCTAAACGCTATCGAGCCTTACGTACTCGATAGCAAAATACTGGTTTCACTATTTAAAATGCCATCAATCTCTCGAACTTGTCTCAGTACACCATCGAATTCACTGAGGTTAGCGGCTTGTATTTCAGCGATTAAATCCCATGCCCCGTTCGTGGTATGAATTTTACTTAATTCGGGGATCCCTCGCAGTGCATTAATCACTTGCGTGGTGGATTTACCAATCACTTCTATCATCATGATAGCGCGCACAAGCTCGGACTCGATATGTTCATGAACCCGTACAGTAAAGCCTTGAATTGCACCACTGGAAATGAGTCTATCTAAACGGTTTTGTACGGTGCCACGAGACACATCGAGCGTCGTGGCTAAGGTTGAAATGGCTGCTCGGCCATCTTTGCGCAATTCAGCAATCAAGGCTTTATCAAGCGCATCATATAGATAAGGAGTCATAGTACAGCTTTGTGGTTTTTTTGTTGTATTAGTCTATTTGTATAATTTAACTTAGCAAAGTGATAGAAAATTGCACGAATTGTATAAGATTTTGGCATTTAAATTGTCTTATGGTGTGGTTACACTGATATTGAGTATGACAACGCCCAAATGATGAGTGCAGTATGACAACGATATTCCAAGCACCAAGAGCTGTGGTGATGATCCGCCCACACCATTTCACTTCGAATCCGCAAACCATGCAAGATAATGCGTTTCAGCAAGCTTGCAGTGAAAACAACCCTAACAACAGAGCCTATGTTGAGGTCAGCAACGCCGTGCAAGCGTTAGAGTTGGCGGGCGTGAAAGTGCACTTATTTGAAGATACCTCCACAGACACGCCAGACTCGGTCTTTCCAAATAACTGGTTCTCGACGCATAGCGATGGTCAGTTAACGATTTATCCTATGTACGCCTTGAATCGACGATTGGAGATCCGTCGCGATATTATCGATTTTTTGAGTGCTCACTATCAGGTGACAAACATCAATGATTATAGTCATCTAACCGCAGAAGAAATATTCCTTGAAGGCACCGGCTCTATGGTTATCGATCATAAAGAAAAAGTGGCCTATGCGGTAGAATCCAAGCGCACTAACGCCGTGTTAGTTAATCAAGTTTGCGAGCAGTTGGGACTACAGGCGGAGATATTTAATGCCTATGATAAGAATGAAGTGCCTGTTTATCACACCAATGTCTTAATGTGTGTCGCCACTGATTTCGCCATGATATGCCTAGATATGGTGCCAGAATATCAGCGGGCACAGCTTATTAATCGTTTTACGCAAAGCGGCCATACCCTGATTGCGCTATCTTATCAGCAGATCCAACACTTTTGCGGCAACGCGATTGAGCTACAAGGCAGTATGGGACGCATACTTGCGCTTTCCACAACGGCTTATCAGGCGTTGTTGCCTGAGCAAATTACTGTCATTGAAAAGTCAGCTAAGCTAGTTGCTATCGATATACCGACAATTGAAGCCGCAGGTGGCTCGGTGCGTTGTATGATTGCTGGAGTTCATTTAAACAACCGTTAAATAATACTAGGGCCTGTTTATCCTTCAAGAAGGTCAACAGGCCCTAGATAAACGGCAAATAATAATAAAACAGGAACCGCCTATGTTTGAAAGTGCAGTTAAGAGTATCAATGGGCTCTTATGGGGAGAAGGTCAGATACTTATTTATATCCTGCTATTTGCAGGGTTTTGGTTCACTATTCTTTTGCGAGGGATACAAGTTGTAAAGTTTCGCCACATGTTTAGTCTGTTACGAGGTAGCAGTCAGGGTGATGACAATACAATCAGTTCATTTCAAGCGTTATGCACGGGGTTATCAGCTCGAGTTGGAACCGGTAACCTAGCAGGTGTTGCGGTTGCAATTTCTCTTGGTGGCAGTGGTGCGATATTTTGGATGTGGATGATAGCCATTTTGGGGATGGCAACAGGCTTTGCAGAAAGTGTACTTGGGCAAGTCTATAAAGTGCGTGATAGCCAAGGTGAGTTTAGAGGTGGTCCTGCTTATTATATTCACATGGGGTTGGGAAGTCGGGCGTTTGCAGTATGCTTCGCCTTTTGCTTGTTTTTGGGATATGGATTTACCTTTAGCGCGATGCAAACCAATACCATCACCGATGCGCTCAACAATGCGTTTGATATTCCAACCTTATATTCAGGTATTGTGATCACAGTCCTCGCTGGCTCTATTATTCTTGGTGGCTTCAAAGCGATTGCACGATTTGCTGAAAAGGTAGTGCCAGTAATGGGATTAGTCTTTGTCCTTGCGGCCATTACTATTACCGTGATGAATTACTCGCAAGTCCCTGCCATGATCAAAGATATTTTGCTTTCAGCTTTTGGCTTGCAAGAAGCGGGCGCTGGCGCACTTGGCGCAGCTATCAAAAATGGTATTCAGCGCGGGCTCTATTCTAACGAGGCCGGAGCGGGTAGTGTGCCGCACGCATCGGCCAGTGCGTCGCCAATTCCTAATCACCCCGTAACCCAAGGTTATATCCAAATGCTAGGCGTATTCTTTGATACCATAGTGTTGTGTAGTTGTACGGCCGTGATCATTTTATTGGCAGATATAGATATTGGCAGAGAGATGGAAGGCATACGGCTAACGCAATCTGCGATGACCGCGCATTTAGCAACTGGGGGCGTGTACTTTGTCGCGGCGGCGATCACTTTGTTTGCTTTCACCTCTGTTGTGGCTAATTACGCCTATGCTGAAAGTAATTTACACTTATTCCATCTGGATAATAAAGTTGGCCGTTCAATTTATACTGCATGCTACTTATCTATGATGTTGTGGGGCGCTTCGGCAACGCTAAAACAGGTATGGGATCTTGCAGACATCGCATTGGGTTTAATGACGGTGGTGAATGTTATTGCCATCGTGCGTCTTACTCCCACTATCCTGGCGGTTACGGCTGATTATCATCAGCAAAGAGCAAAAGGGAAAGAACCTGTATTCGAAGTCGATAAAGTCAAAGTGCAAGGAGTTACGGAGTCTGGCATTTGGGGTAATATTAATGCGAAGAATTCAGCCTAATATGTTTTAGATGGAATAAATAAAGGCCGAATTTTTCCGGCCTTTATTCATTAACTTTTTAAGTTAAAAAGTATCGCCAAACTTTCAATCATACACCTTGTTTAAATTTTTTATATTCTGTGTATACTTCCGCCCGCTTTTTACTTCAATATTTCAAACTAAATATTGCTTCCTCTTTAATCTTTAAACACTGATGTGATAATGAAAAAACAATTATTTGGACTGGCGGTACTATCGTTGCCTATGTACGCGAAGGCTGATATTGCCATATTTTCAGAAGTACTTTTTGGTAAAGCCAATAATGAATTTTATGCCGAACAATATTCTGATTTAGGATATAAGCGTGTGTCATCCGCTAATTCTGATTCATGGGGGCTGAGGCTCGGTGTCGGGCTTACAGACCATTTAGCACTTGAAATCGCGCAGCACTCTCATGGAGAGTCGCTAGCTGAATATTCCGTTTACGTTTCTAATACACTCCCCGGAAGCTACCAACACCCATATGACTACTCATATAAAGTCAGGCTTCCTATTGATATTGACTCTCTGAGGTTGGGGATTAAGGGAGAGATTGAGGTGTCTAACAATATTAATGCAAATATAAGAGTTGGAATGGCACATTGGCAATACAAAGATGTGATCCCTGCGCAATTGGTTCCGACAGACAACATTAGCTCAGGTGATAGCGGTAATGATATTTATACCTCGGTAGGTGTTGAGTATCGGCTAACAGATAATCTTTATGTTGGTTTGGAATACTCTCTTTTGAATATTAAAGAATCAAAAGAATATGACTACACAGGCATAGTTCAATATGAACATAATCTACACGATGTATCCGTGTTACTTGGTTGGGCTTTTTAATACGCTGGTATTCGGAGTAGAGAAAGGTTATTTTCAAGACTTTATTTAGAATGGGGCGAATTGAGCAAGTCACCCCATCAATTTTGACAATAGAGTTTAGATGAACCGTCAGTGACGAAGTTATCTAAACTCAATAGGTAGATAACTAATTACCAGCCGTCGTAACGCTTTCTACGAGATAAAAATAGCGTCAGGATCACACCGATAATAATGCCACTGATCCCAATGATGCCACCGTAAGTGAGCAACTGGTGTTGTTCTTTTTGGACTTTTTGCTGTTGTGCTAAACGTTCATCTTGTAGCTGCTTTTCAAGCCCTGAAATAGTGTCTTGAAGTGAAGCATTTTCAGCTAGTAAATTGGTATTGTTTTGCTGCAGCATTGGAAGCTGCTGCTGGGCATCGTTCAGCGCCTCTTGGGTTTCCACCAAGGTTTGGTTAACCGTTTCTAATTGTTGCTTTAAACCTGGCTCCGTGGTGACAAATTTACTTTCTACCCAACCTTCTCTTGCTTTGTCGTCTTTAATTTGGACAAACTCGTCATTAGCGCCACTCAAAATAGTGATTGGCGTACCAGCATCAACAGAGCCTAAAATTCGATAATTTTTACTTGGACCTGTGTGCATGAAAATAAAAAGATTGTCACTAATATAGCCGTTTGGTGTTGCCGCGTTTACTGTGCTATTTTCGTCTGGCTCTTCGGCAAAGCTTACAAAGCTGGTGAAGAGCAGGCTCGCAATGATAAATTGCTTAAAGTTGAACATGCGTGGGCCTTTTATTCTTTGGGTCGTAAAGTTTACAAAATAGTAGGGATTTCGCGGCCTAATAGCAAGGCTTTGTTTATTTTGAATGGCGCGAAATAATTGATTACATAATGAAAATTGCAGCATTTAACGCAATGATTCGATGTTATTGATCCGTAGATGTTCAGCGAAATTAGCCTGACTATCTATTGATTTAGCGCATATTTGGTGCACTTCTCATCGGATAAAAAGATTGCAAACTTAGCCTCCTTTGTATATTTTGATCCTCCCTTAGACAAATAGGTAAAACACTGCCCTAATGGACACTGAAATAGAACTGAAATTTTTGGTTTCAGATAATGAAGTTCCGCTGATCCCTGCACTCATCACACAGTTTGCAAAAACGGTCACTAACAAGCCTGCTAAAAACTTAACTAACGCCTACTTTGACACGCCAAATCGTGAATTGCGTGCGCTAGATATCGGCCTAAGAACGCGTTGTTGCAATGATGAATGCGAGCAAACGATTAAGCTTGCGGGAGAAGTTGTAGGAGGGTTACATCAACGACCTGAGTACAATTTACCTATTCAGTCAGGACGTCCTGACTTGTTAGCGTTTGACGCGAATATTTGGCCTCACGGCATGCAACTTGAGTCTATCGCAGAAAACATATTCCCGATCTTCAGTACGAATTTCATTCGTCGTACTTGGTTAATCGAAACGGATTCGGGAACCAAAATCGAAGTCGTGTTGGATAAAGGGGAAATAGCAGCCCAAGGGAAGATGGAGCCAATCAATGAGCTTGAAATAGAGCTGATTGAGGGAAGCAAAGAAGATCTTTTCTTATTAGCCGATCACCTAATTAAACAAGCTGGTATGCGTTTGGGACTATACTCAAAGGCCGCCAGAGGATATCGAATTGCCGATGATAAACCTCTAAAACCAAATAAGTTTATAGGGTTTGTACCGCTCAAATCTCAGGTAACGCAAGAACAAGCGCTAATTGCGACAGTCAGTTATGGTATTCAGTTCGTCCAGAAGCACGAGCAATGTTATTTTAATAAACCAAGTCTCAAGACATTAAAACGAGTTATTGACGGAGTTTCGCTTATCCGTCACGCGTTTTGGTTGTTCGATGATATCGTTGATAAAAGCTCGACTGAGAGTATTCGCAATGAGTTAAAATGGTTGTTGTCAGAACTTGCTTGGGTCGAAAATGCAATTCATTTGAAAACCTATACCTCAAAGCGCCATGCTTATCATAAGAAACTTAATCAGTTTCCTGAATTGGCGCAGGTCATTACCGATTTGCAAGATGTTCAGCCGACACCGACGGACATTGAAGATTTATTTCATTGTACCCGCTATAACCGTTTGATCCTCTCACTTACTCGCTGGCTGGTTGATAGAGCGTGGCGTAAAAACTGGGATCAAAAAGCGCTGAGTGCAGCAGAGCTACCGGTCACAGAAATCGCAAGCCAATTATTTGATAAAGACTGGCAAGAGTTGAAAAACTTGCTTCCACAGGATAAATCGCTTTCTGAAAAAGATTATTTACACGTCAGAATAAAGCTAGAAAATACGCTACTAAGCGGTAACTGTCTGGGCAAGCTTTACGATAAAGAAGCGCGCAAAGCGTTTAGAACGCCTTGGATTGATATCGTTTATGGTATTTATGAGCTAGAAACACTGGCGTATTTATATCAGCTTTGCCAAAGCCAAAACGCAGACGAACTGCAAGAAGTGCAGGCATGGCTTAAGCAAAAATCAGACTTTTTGATAAGTGCTATGGAGCAAAGTCGACAATCTTCCATGCATAGCGAACCATATTGGTTCTAACCAGATTAAGCGGGGTTTTATCCCGCTTTTTTGTACCACTTCATTACAATCAATACTGCAAATATCAGGCGATGAACTAAACTTGGGTGTATCAATTCTGAGGTAGCCCAATGATCGATATAGACGATAAAGTGCTGAATGATTTGCGCGGCGGATTTAACTTACCTGCTAAGCCTGAAATATTACAAGCCTTACAAAATGAACTATCACAACCGGAGCCTGAATTATTTACCGTGGCGGATATTATTGCGGCAGATGTTGGTGCATCAGCTGCGGTATTAAAGGTAATTAATTCACCGGCTTATGGTCTTGCCCGTACAATCACAGATATAAAACAAGCTGTGATGTTTTTGGGCGTTACCTGTATTACGCAGCTAGTGACTGGGTATTTGCTTAAAAATGCGTTTGAGCAGTCAAAGTGCTGTATTTCACTGCAGCAGTTTTGGGATAATGCTGCGGATATCTCAAAAGCAGCAATGGTGGTTGGACATCATTTAAAAGCATCATTACCCCTAGAGAATTTGCAGCTGCTCGGACTCTTTCACGATGCCGGGATCCCAGCAATGGCCGTAAAATATCCAGACTACGCTGAAGTAATAAAACAGTCTATAGAGCGGCCTGAGCAAACATTGATTTACTACGAGCAGCAAAAGTATCCAGTGCCTCACACTGTGATAGGTTACTTTCTTGCGACGTCTTGGCACTTACCCAAAGAAATATGCCAGATGATTTTGCGCCACCATGACGTTAGCTATCTTGAAGAGCAAAAAAATGCACAACATGTGCAAACCTTTGCGGCACTTAAACTGGCTGAAAACCTCTGTTTCGAAGCAAAACATTTTAGAAGCGCAGCGGATTGGTATTTATTTAAAGACAAGGTGATGATTGAGCTTAATCTTCATGATGATGAGTATCAAAACTTAAAAGATGATGTCGACGAGGTATTTATCGGGTAGGGGTTATCTATGGGCATTAAAAAAGGCGCACTTGGCGCCTTTTTTACTTTTTGCAGCAGGGGTTATAGGCCTGCAGCTGCACGTAGTGCGTCAGCTTTATCTGTTGCTTCCCAAGGGAACTCTTCACGACCAAAGTGGCCGTAAGCAGCAGTAGGCTGATAAATTGGACGCTCAAGGTCTAGCATAGTGATTAGACCGTAAGGACGTAAGTCGAAGTGCGCGCGGATAAGTTCGATTAAACGCGACTCATCAAGCTTGGCTGTACCGAAAGTTTCTACACTGATAGAAGTAGGTTCAGCAACACCGATTGCGTAAGACACTTGGATCTCACACTTGTCAGCAAGGCCAGCGGCAACAATGTTCTTTGCAACGTAACGCGCTGCGTAAGCTGCAGAACGGTCAACTTTTGATGGATCTTTACCAGAGAATGCACCACCACCGTGACGAGCCATACCGCCGTATGTATCTACGATGATTTTACGACCAGTTAGACCACAGTCACCCATAGGACCACCGATAACGAAACGGCCAGTTGGGTTGATGAAGAACTTAGTTGCTTCAGTGATAAGCTCTGCAGGTAATGTAGGCTTGATGATAGTTTCCATCACAGCTTCTACAAGGTCAGCTTGTGATACAGAATCACAGTGCTGTGTAGATAATACGACTGCGTCGATACCTACTGCTTTACCGTTTTCGTACGCGAATGTTACCTGAGACTTAGCGTCTGGACGTAACCAAGGTAGCGTGCCGTCTTTACGAACTTGCGCTTGGCGCTGAACTAAACGGTGTGAGTATGTGATAGGCGCAGGCATAAGTACGTCAGTTTCGTTACACGCGTAACCAAACATTAGGCCTTGGTCACCAGCACCCTGCTCTTCTGGACGAGTACGGTCAACACCTTGGTTAATATCAGGTGATTGCTTACCAATGGTGTTAAGGATTGCACATGAATCAGCGTCAAAGCCCATGTCAGAGTGTGTGTAACCAATTTCACGCACGGTCTTACGAGTTAATTCCTCGATATCAACCCAAGCGCTAGTTGTGATTTCACCACCAACCATAACCATACCGGTTTTAACGTAAGTTTCACACGCAACACGTGCTTTTGGATCTTGCTCAAGGATGGCATCTAGAACCGCATCAGAGATCTGATCAGCAATTTTATCTGGATGGCCTTCAGAAACAGATTCAGAAGTAAATAAATGTTTAGCCATTGTATTTATGCTCACAAATATTGCGCTTCACAAACATCAGGGACAGCGCGAAAAATTAAGGAGCGTATTCTAACCAAAAAACCTAGGCATTGACTAGTTATTTTACGCCTAGACGTCCAAAATTGTGCAAACTTTTTTAATGGTCGGAAAAAGTCCGTCTGTACCCGTTTTTTTATGGCCTTTGCCGTTGCAGTTAGCCATATAAATAAGTAAGAATGGGCTCAAACCCCCGCGAAACACATTTAAAGGTAGGAGAATTCATGCCATCTCGCAAAGAACTTGCTAATGCAATTCGCGTTCTTTCCATGGACGCTGTACAAAAGGCCAAGTCTGGCCACCCAGGAGCCCCTATGGGCATGGCGGACATCGCAGAAGTACTTTGGCGCGATTTTTTAAAGCACAACCCAAGTAATCCTGAGTGGTTCGACAGAGATCGCTTCGTATTATCAAACGGTCACGGCTCGATGTTAATTTATTCATTGTTGCATTTGTCGGGTTATGACTTATCAATTGACGACATCAAAAATTTCCGTCAGCTACACTCCAAAACACCAGGCCACCCAGAATATGGTTATGCGCCAGGTATTGAAACGACTACAGGCCCATTAGGTCAGGGTATTACCAATGCGGTAGGTATGGCGATTGCTGAAAAAGCATTGGCTGCACAGTTTAACCGTGAAGATTACGACATCGTTAATCACTATACCTATGCATTTTTAGGTGATGGCTGTTTGATGGAAGGTATCTCACACGAAGCTTGTTCACTTGCGGGTACCCTTGGTCTTGGCAAACTGATTGCATTTTGGGATGACAACGGTATTTCAATCGACGGTGAAGTTGAAGGCTGGTTTAGCGACGATACCCCAAAACGTTTTGAGTCTTATGGCTGGCATGTTATTGCCGGTGTTGATGGCCACGATAGCGATGCGATTAAAGCGGCAATCGAAGCGGCGCAAGCAGAGTCTGACAAACCAACCCTTATCTGTTGTAAAACGGTTATCGGTTATGGTTCACCAAACAAGTCTGGTAGCCATGATTGTCACGGTGCACCGCTAGGTGATGATGAAATCAAAGCGGCACGTGAATTCCTTGGTTGGGAGCACGGTGCATTTGAAATACCAGAAGATGTGTACGCGAAATGGGACGCAACAGCACGTGGTCAAAATCAACAAAGTGACTGGTTGATTAAGTTTACTGAATACCAAATGCATTATCCTGAGCTTGCTGCTGAATTTGAGCGTCGCATGAAAGGCGAGCTTCCAGCAGACTGGTCTGAGAAAACAGAAACCTATATCGCAGAGCTTCAAGCGAATCCTGCAAACCCAGCAACTCGTAAAGCATCACAAAATGCATTGAATGCCTATGGCCCAATTCTACCTGAGTTTATGGGTGGCTCTGCTGACCTTGCGGGTTCTAACTTAACACTTTGGGATCAATCTAAAGGCTTAACGGCAGAAGATGCTGCGGGTAACTACATTTTCTACGGTGTGCGTGAATTTGGTATGTCTGCCATCATGAATGGTATTGCACTGCACAGAGGCTTTATCCCTTACGGTGCGACATTCCTGATGTTTATGGAATACGCGCGTAATGCCGTACGTATGGCTGCATTGATGAAGCAAAGAAGTATCTTTGTGTATACTCATGATTCAATCGGTCTTGGTGAAGATGGTCCAACACACCAACCTGTAGAACAAATGGCGAACTTACGCACTACGCCAAACCTTGCGAGCTGGCGTCCATGTGACCAAGTTGAGTCAGCAGTTGCTTGGCAGCAAGCGGTTGAACGCGCTGATGGTCCATCTGCACTTGTATTTACCCGTCAAGGTCTTGCACAGCAGCCACGTACAGCTGAGCAAGTTGCAGCGATTAAGCAAGGTGGTTATGTACTATCTTGTGATGGTGAACCTGAAATCATCCTTATTGCAACCGGTTCTGAAGTGCAACTTGCGGTTGAGTCTGCGGATAAGCTTCGTGCAGAAGGTAAAAAGGTGCGTGTTGTGTCTATGCCTTCAACGGACATTTTTGATGCGCAATCTGCAGCATACAAAGAAAGCGTACTACCAAGCTCAGTAACGCGTCGCGTCGCTATCGAAGCGGGTATTGAGGACTTCTGGTACAAATATGTAGGCCTAAATGGTGCTATCGTTGGTATGACAACGTTTGGTGAGTCAGCACCTGCTGATGAGCTATTCAAGCTATTCGGCTTTACGGTAGAAAATATCGTTGAGAAGGCAAACGCATTGTTTGCATAATCAAAGAAAAGAAACAAAAAACCCATGCCATGCATGGGTTTTTTTATGCTTAGCGGTTTTGCTAAACCACCTAAAGCTTTGAGACTGTTTTCTGCTCAAAGCTCAGGTTAGATAGTTAAACCTTAAACTGTTCTACCGATAAGCGTAACTCTTCGGCGAGTTTAGCAACCTCAGAACTAGAGATCGAGGTTTGGCTTGCGCCTTCAGCTGTTTGCTCTGCGATTGTTACAATCGATTCCAAGCGTTCACTAATTTCCTGTGCTACTTGTTGTTGCTCATTCGCCGCGTTTGCAATCTCTTCACTCACATCATGGGCCTGAGAAACGGCTGCAGTGATGGAGTTTAGTGCTTCATTAGCAAGGTCGCTCTGAGTTACGCACGACTCCGCCTGCTGTTTGCCTTTCGACATCGCGCCTACCGCTTCTTCGGCTCCTGCTTGTAAGGATTCAATCATTGCTTGAATTTCTTGAGTTGACTCTTGAGTCTTACTTGCAAGTGAGCGCACTTCGTCTGCCACTACCGCGAAGCCACGACCCTGTTCACCAGCACGCGCGGCTTCGATTGCAGCGTTTAGCGCAAGGAGGTTAGTTTGCTCGGCAATACCACGGATAACATCCAAAATACTGCCTATCGAAGCGCTGTCTTGGTGTAGTTTGTTAATCACGCGAGAGGCTTCATCCACTTCCCTTGCGAGTTGCTCAATAGTGTGTTTGTTCTCATGTGAAATACCTTTAACACGCTCCGCTTCTTTATCAGCATTTTTAATTTCTTGTAATGCTTGATGCGCGCTGTTGCTAACACCGTGAGAGGTGCTACTCATCTCGGTGGTAGCGGTAGCTGCTTGCTCTACTTGTGCCTGCTGATTCTTAATTGCTTGGCTGGATTCTGTAGTGATAGTCGATGTTTCTTCGGACGCTGCAGCAAGCTGTGTCGAACGAGAAATAATGCCAGTGATAAGTTCACGTAAGCTAGAGATTAGGGTGTTACAGCTTCTAGATAATTCACCAAACTCATCTTTTGCAGTGTCATCTAAGCGCTGTGTCATATCGCCACTGGCGACAATGTTTAAAACTCGGTTTACTTCCGATAGTGGTTTTGTGATACGGCTAACGGTAATGTAAGCTACGCCGACGGCCATTAGCGTTGCTACTATCATCCCGATCCAAGTCCATAGGTTTGCTGTGCCTACATCGGCACGTACGCCTTGCTGTAAGTTAAAGGCGACTTGGCTTGCTTCAGAGAGTAAATCATCTAACTGAGAAAGGGCTGCTTGCGTGGTTTTTTCTGCATCGGCTAGCTCTTTACGTGTTTCGGCTAATGCGTTGATCAAACGTTTTTGATTGTCCGCGATGCTGTTGCTGCCAGTAACTGCAGCTTTCAAATTAGTGTAATAGCCTTCGAGATCAGCAAACAAACTGCTATCAAGCGCGCTAACTGGGCCACGCATTAAGTCGATGTTACGACCTAGCTCTTCAACGAGGTAGCTTTGATCTCTACTTACGATTTCCAGTGTATTGATGTCTTCAACAGTAACAATATCATTGGCGCTAGTCACAACAGAAGAAAAGTTATTTTCTAAGTTATTTGCAGCTTGAAAAGCGCGTTTGTCAGCATCTTCTAAGCCATCCAAATCGATGATATCAACCGTCACCATAGTCGCATCTTCTGCGGCAACGTCGATAGTTGATAACTGCTCTTTTAATTTGTCCCGTAACGAAAGCTCAGTTGTTTTCTCGTTTACCAAGCTGTTCATGGCTTTTACGAACGCATCATAACTTTTGCCAACATCACGACTGCTTGAGGCCAATTTATTATTAGCAGCAACGACCTGCTGCAGCTCTGAATAGGTTTTGTCAAAGATCTTCTGGCGCTCTGCAAATTGCTGTTTTAGCGTCGCCAGCTCAGTCTCTGAACGTGCATAAAAACTTCCCTGAGCCATTTTGCTCATTAAAGTGAACTCTACTTGTAGAGCAGAGCTTTTAGAGAGAGCTGGTAAAGACAGGTTATTAACCTGTTGAGTTGAGTTGTCAATGTTCGCAATTCTAAATAAAGAATTGCCCCCGATAAGAAGAAGCAACAAGGTGATGGTAATAAAACCACCCCAAATACGTTGGCTAACAGTCAAATTCATAGCTGTCCTACAAAATTTACAAAGCAATACGGATACTTATCGGATTTATTGCGGATAAGTTAAGTATTTTATAGCAGATGTGACAAAAAATTTCAGTAAAAAAGGTCGGATTACAAAAAATAGCAGCTCAACGGATAAAAAGTATAAGCTTCTTTTCTTCGAGTGTAGTTTAATAAAAGTTAAAGTAAGTGCTTACCCTAACGTTGATTTAGGGCTGTTATAGAGGTTAGCTATGCTGGTATTTTTCACCACTGTCGATATTTATCATCGTCATAGGGCCTCCCCACACGCAGCCAGTGTCTAAGGCAATAATATTTTTCTTGTTGGTTTCGCCTTCCAAAGCAGCCCAGTGGCCGAAAAGTAGGGTAGTGTCGGCTGATGTTTGGCTGAGCTCAAACCACGGAGTGAGACCTGCCGCATCTTTTAGGCCAGACTTGTTCTTAAGATCCAGTTCGCCATTTTGTTTTAGAAAGCGCATTCGAGTGAAGACGTTAACAATGGCTTTAAACTTATCTTGTTCACTGAGCTTGTTGAGCTCAAGTCCTGGGTGAGCACCGTACATATTGGCGTAAAACTCAGGGGCTTTTGTTGATTGATAAATGGTTTCGGCAAAGCGTGCATATTCTAGCGCTTGCGTAATATTCCAGCTTGGATGAATACCTGCATGAGAAATAAAAGTTTGCTGTGTTTCAAGCCAAATAGCCAGCGGCTGTGAACGTAATAAGTCAGCATATTTTTGGCATTTAGGGCTGGCAAAAACCGCGTCTAATTTATCTTTTGGGTTCGGAGCGACACCCAAAGCAAGACATGCTAAAAAGTGGAGATCGTGATTGCCGAGTGTAATGCTAATAGAGCCTGAGTGTTGATAGAGGAACTCTAGGCAAGCAAGTGAATCAGGTCCTCTGGCGATGATGTCACCGACAAAGTATAGATGGTCTTGGCTTGGGTTAAAGTCGACTTGATCGAGTAGCCCGATGAGTGGAGTGAAGCAGCCTTGCAAGTCTCCAATTGCGTATTTTGCCATTTATTACCTGTGGTTTTTTATAACTCAATGTTTTTATTCTGATGTCTAGCATGTATGAGGAACGCGGGGGAAGCCCGCTTCCGCAAAATAAAAACGGTATCAATGCAAAATATTTGGACAGGAGAGTCTAAATACATTGATTGGCGCTTTAAACTCAGTGCCAAACTCATTACGCATTAAATAATACCCTTCCATCGTACCAACTGGGGTATCGAGCACCGCGCCGCTGGTATACTGATAGCTCTCGCCAGGACGAATGGTGGGCTGCTCACCGACAACACCATCACCTTCTACTTCGGTCTCTTTGCCATTAGCATCGGTAATGAGCCAATAACGACTATGTAGCTTAGCGTTGCATAAGCTATGGTTTTTGATGGTAATGGTGTAGGCAAACACATATTTATCCTTTTCAGGCTGTGATTGCGCTTCAACGTAAAAGGTCTCCACCGATACTTTGATCGGTGAGCCAATATTAGTTTGAGTTGTCATATATCCAATTTGCAATTTCAATAAACTGGTTAAGCGACAGGTTTTCAGCGCGAAGCGTAGGGTCGATACCTAAGTTTCGCAGCTGCTCTTCGGTTAACAGGTTCGATAAGCTATTTCTTAGTGTCTTACGACGTTGGTTGAACGCTTCTAAACAAACAGTATTCAAAAGCTTAGTGCTCTTAGCTGTACGTTGCGACGGATCTTTTGGGATCAATCGAACAACGGCCGAGTCAACTTTAGGTGCTGGTTTAAAGCAATGTGGTGGCACTTCGATCACAGGAATAGCGTGACAATAGTACTGCGTCATTACGCTTAAGCGACCAAAGGCCTTGCTGCCAGGGCCTGCAACCATACGGTTAACCACTTCTTTTTGCAGCATAAAGTGCATATGCTCGACCTGGTCGGCAAATTCAAATAAGTGAAATAGCAAAGGGGTTGATACGTTGTAAGGTAAGTTACCAAAGATCTTCAGTTTTTCCCCTTCTTTGATTAAAGAAGAGAAGTCAAACTTCATCGCGTCACCTTGGTGAACCGTTAATTTAGGTCCCAAGAATGGATGATGGATCAAGCGCTCGGCAAGATCTTTATCGAGTTCTACAACGGTTAGGTGATCACTTAAATCACAAACAGGCTCAGTGATAGCACCTAAACCAGGACCAATTTCAACCAGATTGTCTTCAGGTTTTGGGTCGATGGCAGTTACTATCTTGTCGATAATATTGTTGTCATTTAAGAAGTTTTGACCAAAGCGTTTACGCGCTCTGTGTCCGAGATGTACTTTATCTGTCATGCATTCTGTGCTTTTTTGGTTGCGAGCTTAATTGCTTCGCGGATCGCTAATTCAAAACTACCCACTTCAACATCACCAGAGCCGGCTAAATCAAGCGCTGTACCGTGATCAACCGATGTGCGAACAAAGGGTAATCCTAGGGTGATGTTTACTGAGTTTCCAAAACCTTTATATTTTAACACAGGTAAGCCCTGATCGTGATACATTGCGAGCACAGCATCAGCATTATCTAAATATTTAGCTTGGAAAAGGGTGTCAGCTGGCAGCGGTCCAACCAAGTTCATACCTTGCTTATTCAGCATTTCCAGTGTTGGCTCAATGGTTTCTATTTCTTCACGACCAAGGTGGCCACTTTCTCCAGCATGTGGATTTAATCCACAAACTAATACTCTGGGTTGATCAATACCAAACTTGGTTTGTAAGTCGTGATGTAAAATATGAATGACTTTGCTGAGACGCTCAGGCGTAATCGCCTTTGATACATACGCCAGTGGGATATGCGTAGTAACTAACGCTACACGCAGCCCTTCGGTTGCGAGTAGCATAACGACATCAGCGGTATCAGACTGCTGTGCAAAATACTCAGTATGGCCGCTAAACGAGATCCCAGCTTGGTTAATAATGCCTTTATGAACAGGACCCGTGACTACCGCTGCGAATGTCCCATCCATATTCTTTTCAGAGGCAATGCGCAAGGTTTCGAGCACATAATGGCCATTAGCTTCATCTAATTGACCAGCGACCACTTCAGCACCTTTGTCTACTTGAAGGTAGTAAATAGCACCAGCAGGTGCCGCTTCAGGCGCAGCATCGCTGTCAAACGGCAATAACTTGATTTGCTCACCAAGTTCTTTGGCGCGCTTTTCTAGAATACTTTTATCAGCCACCGCAACTAACTGAGCAGGCCATGCATGCTGAGCCAGTTTGATAACAAGATCTGGGCCAATACCTGCAGGCTCACCCGGTGTAATTGCGATTCTGAGTGTCATAGCCGTTATTCCGCTTCGATAATTTCAATATGCGCTTGGTCACGCATTTCTTTAATCCATTTAAAGCTTTCTTCTTTAAATTTACGGTTAAACAGCAGGCGGTGTGCGCGATTTAACTTGGCTTGTTCTGTTTTATCGGCCACGCGTTTATCTAGCAGTTGTACAATGTGCCAGCCAAATGTACTTCTAAATGGCTCACTGATCTGATCTTTTTCGAGCGACAACAGAGTGTCTCTAAACGCTGGTACGTATGTAGTTGGATCTGTCCAATCGTACTCACCGCCTTTAAGTGCAGAGCCCGGATCTTCAGAATATTCTTTAGCCAGCGCAGCAAAGTCAGCGGTACCTGCGCGCAAGTCTTTTACAAAACCTGTTAGCATTGAGCGTGCTTTTTCTTCACTTAGGATAATAGACGGTTTGATTAAGATATGACGTGAACGCACCTCAACGGTTTCAACGACTTCACGACCACGAATATCTTGTACTTTTAGAATGTGGAAACCCGCGCCTGAGCGCAGTGGACCAACTATGTCGTCTTTTTTCGCACCTTTAATGGCCTCAGCGAACAAGGTTGGCATTTCGTTAATGCCCATCCAGCCTAATTGACCACCATCTAGCGCTTTTGAGCCGCTCGAAGAGGCAATTGCTATGCGCTTGAACTCTTTACCTTCGTTCAAAAACTTAATCACGTTATCAGCGCGCTCACGAGCGTCTTCAATTTCTTCTGGAGTTGCTTTGTTTGGGATCTTAATCAAGATATGGCCGATATCATACTCTTCCGAGTTACCCGTTTGCTCACTCAAGATTTTTTGCAGGTTGGTCACCTCTTGAGGGCTAATATAAATACGGCGGTCAACACTGGCACGGCGCACTTGGCTTGTGGTTATTTCTTTACGGATCTCTTCTCGATATGCCTGAAAGCTTTCGCCACTCGCTTCAACTGAGCGACGTAGGTCTGCGATCGTACCGCCTTGATCTTGGGCAATATTTGCAATGGTCTGGTCTAATTGAGCATCGGAAATTTGCATACCCATGCGATCACCCAGTTGCAACATTAAAGATTGCTCAATGAGTTTATCGATGGCTTGTAAGCGTAATGTTTTATCGCTAGGAAGCTCTGTACCTTGCTGCTCAGCCTGTTCTTTAACACGATTTATTATTTGATCGACTTCGCTTTGTAAAATTACACCATCATTAACCGTGGCAACAACAGTATCTAGCTTTACACGCTCAGCATGTGCTTGAGTAAACAGGCCTGCACTTAATGAGGCCACTAATAACAACTTTTTTAAATTCATACGGCTTTCTAAATTCTATTTATTCAAAAAATACGGTCTACGGTAACCAAAAATACCCTGTTGAAGGAGTTTACTCGCATCACCACTGCTTTGGCTTCCAAGCCCTGTAAGGACAAATTTCAGGCTGAAGCCAGAATCAAACACTGCTTCATCATTTGTAAGTGTTTGGTTTAAGTTTGTTTCAATTTGACGATTCGCAGTCACCTGAATAGCCCAACAACAAGACTGGTATTGAACACCAACAAAGGATTCAACACTTCTATTTGCCGTCATATCTCGGTGATAGCTTGCTACAAATTGCCAGTTATCGTCAATTGGTAAACTTGTAAAGAGACCGACTTGGTCAATTTCATAGTCTGAGACATCATTAACATAACGATGGTTCAATTGCACTAACTGCTTGTCGTCTCCTTTATAGTCCAAGGTAAAGTGAGACTGCACTAACTCTTTGCTATCCACATCGTATTGCACCCCACCTGAGAGGTACCAGCGCTTATGCCAATGTAACATGGATTCAGCGGCAAATAGTGCATTATAGTTGGTATCATCAGTAAATAGCTGTTCAGAAGGCTTTACAGATGACTCAAGATAAATGATCTGACCTGCACTGAAGTTAAAGCGTTCGACATTACTGCTATCGAATACACGCGTGGTTGCACCCACGGTGAATTGATTGGCTTCTGCAATACGGTCATAACCTGAGTAACGGCGTGCTCTAAACAGACCAATAAAGTCATCTTGTAACTTAGCCGTATCGTACCAGCCAATTTGGCTTTGCTCTCTGTGTGGTGTGTAAAGGTACTGAATTTGTGGCTCAAGCGTTTGTGTACCTTGTTCAAAAAAGAACTCGGTACTGCGTTCAAAATTCAGTTGTCCATGTACCCGTAAACTTGGCAATGTACGCGTGACAGACTCTTCATACTCTGTATCAGGCACATCGATATTTTGTTCATAACGCGTGTGAAGTAGGCGTGCTTCTGAGGTAAATGACCAAGCGTAGTCGCTGCGTGAAAAAGACACGCGAGGTTCTAGGTGTAATCGCGACGCCTCTGAGATTGGCAAAGCATCATTTTGAAAATAGGCAAACTCACCTTCAAAGTCCCAATCAAGGCCGACAAGTTCATAACTGTCACGTGTACGGAAGCTAATTTGCGGTAGTGCAGTGTAGGATTCTCTGTGATCGCCCAACACTTCAAAATCTTGCAACTTTAAGTCGACTAACCAGTCTTCACCAAGGTAACTTAGACTGCCGGTGCGATATAACTGAGTGTCAGTTTCATTGGCGTATTCGGATGTTAAGTCAGTGAGATAGTTATCGTCACTGACATTTGTGACATCAACAAACGCACGCCATTTATCACTTAAATAACTCTTTTGTTGCCAATGTACTAAATAGCGATCGTCTAGCTGTGGCTCTGAATCATCCTTACTGAGATATTCCACCCCAATTTTACCTTGATGTTGTTCAGTTAAATACCTGAACTCGGTAATAAGCTGAAATCCTTTATTGGCCATATATCTTGGCGTTAAGGTCGCGTCGTAGTTGGGGGCTAGATTGAGATAATAAGGGGTGATCAGCTCCAAGCCAAATTTATTTGAGCTGGAAATTGTCGGCGTCAGCAGGCCAGATTTTCGTCTATCGTCGATTGGAAATGTAAAATAGGGTAAATAGATAATGGGCGTGTCCATAATTTTGAACACCGTATTATAGGTCTCACCCCAACCGTCTTCTCGAGAAAGTACAATGCTGCTTGCCTCGATACTCCAAAATGGGTCATCAGCAGGACACGTGGTAAAGCTGGAGTTGTCGAGTGAAATTTTGCTGCCAGAGGCATGCAATTTCTCTGCACCACCGCGGCCCTGCTGGTCTGTTAATTCATATTCAGCACCAAGCAAGCTCACGGTGTTAGCATTTAAATCCGCGAATAGCCCATTGCTGTGAACTTTGGTAAATTGGTCACGATAGAGTAGTGGTCCAGAAGCGCTGAGCAGGCCTTCTTTTTTATCGATTAGCGCACGTCTAGCTTCTAAGCTCATGGTTTCAGTGTTAATCACCACGTTACCCGAAAACTCAGCGCTATCAGTACCTTGTAGTTCTAAGTCATCGGCAACGATATCAATGGCATGTTTGGGCAGCGAGGCTAACGGCTTCCAGTTTTCTGGCTGCATATAGTCTTTACATTGTGCGGCGACAATGTTCGTATTAGCAAAAGCTGTAGAATGAATCGCGGATAATACAGCCAAGCCCCAAATTTTGCGCATTTAATAACCTATTAGCTGAGCATTTAATAATAAGCTCATCATGATAAATGAAAACTGTCGGAAATACAGTAGCATTTAAATATTTACAAGTAGAAGGTGTAATAGTAAATCCATGAATAGTCAAAACCAGCGCGTCGAGTTTATACAGCAAGCAATACATAGCGACGATTTTACGTGTGAGGCTATCACCTCGGATGCCAGTTTCCGGCGTTATTATCGCGTCAAGCGACAAACGATGTCGTGGATCTTAATGGAAACACCAGTCGATAAACTCGATAATGCCCCTTTTATCGGTTTAAATACGGTGTTTGCAGAGCAAGGCCTTAATGTGCCACAAATCCTTGCGAGTAATGAAGAACAAGGGCTGTTACTGTTACAAGATTTAGGCTCTAAGCATTTGGCCGATAGGTTAGCATTGCCTTCTCGGCTAGAGGATTATCGTGCGTTGATAGCGCTTATTCCAGAAATAGCCAAAACACCAAAGAGTAAATGGATGAAGCCCTATGATGCTGAGTTCGTTGATATGGAACTTAATATCTTTTACGAGTGGCTTGTAACAAAATGGCTTGGTTTAACACCCACCGAATATCAACAAGTGCAGTGGCATAATGTGAAGTTGAAGCTCGTCGATGCGATGACTCGCCAGCCGCAGGTTACGATGCATCGAGACTTTCATAGTCGCAACCTGATATGTCATCAGTCTCAGTGGTATCTCATTGATTATCAGGATGCGGTACAAGGACCTGTCACTTATGATGCGGTTTCTTTGTTGCGAGATTGTTATACTCGCCTTGATGCACATGAGTTCACCGAGCTTCAGCAACATAGCTTTGATTGCTTAAAAGCGGCAAATTTATTAGGCGATATGGATTTTAGCACCTACCAACATTACTTTGACTTAACGGGGATGCAAAGGCACCTTAAAGCTGCCGGGATTTTTACTCGCCTATTGCAGCGAGACGGCAAAGGCGGGTACTTAGAAAATATTTTGCCAACCTTACGCTACCTTGTTGAAGTGGCGAATAAGTATAAAGAATTTCAGTGGCTTGCAAGCTGGCTGGAGAATGACATAATGCCTCAAGCGCAGGCCAAATTAGGCACTAAATAGAAGTAACAATGAAAGCGATAATTTTATCTGCTGGTCGTGGTAAACGCATGATGCCACTGACCGCGAACCAACCAAAACCTATGCTTAACGTCGCAGGAAAACCACTACTTGAGCATCATATCGAGCGTTTAAAAGCGGCTGGGATCTGCGATATTGTGATAAATCTTGCATGGCAAGGTCAGGTGATAAAAGACTATTTCGGCAATGGCATTCACTTCGGTGTCAATATTGAGTACAGCGATGAGCCTGAAGGTGGATTAGAAACTGCAGGTGGAATCATTCAAGCATTGCCGATGTTATGTGAACAGGATGATAGCTTTATTGTACTCAATGGCGATATTTTTACTGACTATGATGTCAGCAGTCTAATGCAGTTACAGCTCGGTAGCACAGCAGAGGGTCATTGCGAGGCGCACATTGTGTTGGTAGAAAATCCCGAACATAATCCTGAAGGTGATTTTTGCCTTGCCCATCAGCCGCTCAATCAGCAAAAGTATACCTTGTCTGGCATTGGCAAATATCACCAAAGTTTTTTTGCCGAGCTTGGGGCTGGCTTTATAAAACTAGGGCCGTTGCTGCGCAGTGGGCTTGAGCAGCATAAAGTTTCTACTGAACTATATTTGGGCGCGTGGGACGACATTGGCACGCCAGAGCGACTAAAAATGATCAACGAAAAGTTAGGGTATAGCGATGTGGGGTAAATTATTAGGCACAATTTTCGGCTTTTTATTTGGTCGTTGGTTAGGCGCTATTTTAGGTTTTTATCTCGGCCATTTATTTGATAAAAGTTTGCGTCAGGATTTTGATAAAGTCGGTGGCTTTCAAGGTTTCATGAAAGGTGAAGATCTGCATGAGCGCCAAGCCTTGTTCTTTTCCAGCTGTTTTTCTGTGATGGGACATATCGCCAAGTCTAATGGTCGAGTCAGTGAAATCCACATTCAAGCTGCGTCTGCGTTTATGAGCGAAATGGGCTTGCAGGGTGAAGAGCGGAAAGAAGCGCAACATGCATTTACTGCGGGAAAAAGCAGCGACTTTTCGATAAAAGAAGCGGTTACCGATTTTAAAGAAGCTTTTGCTAGACGCTATGACTTGAGGCAGCTGTTTTTAGAAATTCAAATTCAAATGGCGTTTTGTGATGGTCATGTGTCCGATGCGGAGAAGGCCTTACTTAAACAGGTGAGCAAGTATTTAGGTTTCGCAGAAACCCACTTTTTGTTCCTGCTAAAGCGTTACCAAGCAGAATTTGAGTTTCGTCGCTCTCAGGCGTCGGGGAGATCGCAACATCAGCACCAGCAACAGGGCGGCCGTCAACCAGCACCACAAGATAACGGTTTAAACCGTGCTAAAGCATTGGCTGTACTGGGATTGAGTGAAGGGGCGAATGAGCGTGAAATCAAAAAAGCTTACCGCAAACTGATGTCGCAGCATCACCCTGACAAATTGGTGTCTCAGGGATTACCTAAGCATATGATGGAAGTGGCAAAGCGCAAAAGCCAAGATATTCAGTCTGCCTATGAATATTTAAAAAAGAGCTAACTTGAAACACTATAAGACGCGTAAAAAACCGAGTAATTCCTTTCTGAGCCTTTGATGTTGGAGTGGATCGGTTTTTTCTCCAAAAAGCTCCCGTTGGCGATAATCAAATTTACTGTTTTTTCTCGCCCAGCGGGCTCTGTCCGGCGTATTGTCGACCACAATAGGATTGTCAAAACTGTAGTAAACATCCAGTAAAGCAGGGCTGATCAAAGAAAGGTTGGATGCCAAGTGCTTTTGCCGCGTTGCATTAGGTAGTTGTGGGCTAACAACGGCAAAGGCATCGATACGTAGATTGGGCAGGGTGGCTAAGTGCTCACCGAATAAGCCTGCGCTATTACCAAATGCGACAACCACCAACTTTTCTGTTTGAGTCATGGACAGGGTGTTATAAAGCACCTCAAAGCGGCTGATCAAGGCCATTTTATATTCGTCGAGATTAGATTCTGAAATGGGTGCAAGCGTTTGCTGAGCCGGTTTTTCAGCATCGGGGAGCGCGATGTCTTGCTCTAGCAGACTCGGTGCATAAGAAAGGTCCGGCGGAGTAAGGGTATACGTGTCGTAGCCATCATCGCTTAAGCGTTTTGCAAGAAAGCTTATGCCGCTGTTATTGAGGGGCGGAGTTTGCATGTCTGGTAATAAGATCACGATGCCTTCACGAGCAGCTGCCATATATTCTTGATGAAATACATAAAAGCTTTCGTTTTCGCTTTCCAGCTTTATCAGTTGCGATGGCTCGTAGAAGCGATTAGCGTCTTGCTGATAAAGAGAACCAAGTGGTGCTGCATCAATATGTTCTGCTGCAAAAGTCGTCGCGGGTAAAGCGGTAACAAGTAATAAAAGCGTTCTGATGATCATGGTACAAGCGCGTAAAATATCATAATTGGTTATCGACCAGTTAAGCGAAAGCTTTAGCTGTCGCTATTTTTTAGCGTTTTAAGTTAAACTGCTCGGCAGTGGAAATGAAAGGAGAAATTTGTGCAGTATAAAGATAGCAAACGAGACTATCTCTTTATGTTTTTAAAAGGGGCCGGAATGGGGGCTGCGGATGTTGTCCCTGGCGTTTCCGGCGGCACCATTGCTTTTATTACCGGTATCTATGCACGTTTTTTAAATGCCATTAAAAGTGTGAACTTACAGGCTTTGAGTACATTGCGCCGTGACGGCCTAAAAGCAACTTGGCAGTACATTGATGGTAGCTTTTTACTGGCGGTATTTTCTGGTTTGCTCATCAGTGCAGCGTCTTTGGCGAAGGTGATCACTTATTTATTGGAAGCACACCAAACACTGGTATGGTCATTTTTCTTTGGTCTTATCGTCGCTTCTTTTATCTATGTTGCAAAACAGGTCTCTCAGTGGAACGGCCAAAATATTATTGCCTGCGCAGTTGGAGCTATCGTAGCCTTTGCTATTACTTCTCTTTCACCAGCTGAAGCGCAAGCATCTCATTGGATGTTTTTTATCTCCGGTGCTATCGCCATTTGCGCGATGATCTTACCTGGGATCTCAGGGAGCTTTATCCTACTGTTATTGGGTATGTATGGCCATGTGCTCAGTGCGGTGAACCAGCTTGAACTTGGCTTAGTGAGTTTATTCTTACTAGGTTGTATTGTGGGGTTAATGTCGTTTTCGCGCCTACTCAGCTGGCTATTGGCGCACTATCAACAAGTAACGTTTTCGCTACTAGCTGGTTTTTTACTTGGCTCGCTTAATTTATTGTGGCCTTGGAAACAAGTGCTTACGACTTACGTGAATTCCAGTGGTATCGAAAAGCCATTGAGTCAGGCCAATATTTTGCCAGCGCAATATAGTACGCTATACGGTCAAGATCCAAATACGCTGGCATGTATTGCGCTTGCCATCGCAGGCCTTGCGCTGATCTTAACCATTGAAAAGATAAGCGAAAAATATTAATAAAATAGACACCTAGAACAATAGACACGCGTTGAGCTTACGTGTCTATTGTTCTAAACCACCCCGTTACAGAAAGTCGCGGCGCTTTTGCGAATGGTGCGACGTAAGTCACAGAATGAATTTTACTTACATCAAAAACCACCAATGAATTAAACTTAGGTGCATAACTTTTAGTGGGTGTGCCATCACGTTCAAAAAACTGCAGTAGCCCGCCCCAGTCAGGGTGCCAACTTTTGCTTAGGCTGAGTACATAGGCATAAACCCGGCCCTCAGCTTCAACAATGTCATTATGTCGAGTTAAATACTGACCACCAATAAATCGTGTTGCTTGGGCAGAGGTACGGATTATGTTCTGTCCAGAGATAGCGGAAAAGCAGGACTGTACAGCGCTACTATTGAGGTTATTGTAGAGTTTTTTCAGAGCCTCAGGGCTCGTCGATTCTATGGAGTGGCGGCCATACATAAAACCAACCCCACGTGATGCATAGCTATGTATATCTTCGAGCAAGGCTTGCTGCTCTTGCGGTGTTAAGGCAAGAATATCACTGTCTTTGACTGATTTTGCTGCCCCGTTATGAAACAGTGCGAGCTGGTAGTCTAAGTTACAGAGACACTCATGTAGTTGTTGAGCGTTTGTATCGTCTAGAATATTTTCAATCCGTGCAAAGCCATCGTTGCTCAATTTTTGCTGTAATTCAATTTGTTGTTGCTGCGAAAGTTGAAGCATATATACCTACTGCTGATGTATGGGCCTGTTTGTAATACTGTAAACAGGATGCCTTAGACTTCAGTCCAATGCTGATTACTTTTTATCTATGCTAAAGTGAGTTTGGCTGAAATGCCATCCCTCTGCACTCATCGATAGGCAAAAAAATGAAAATCAATGGACTACTGCTATTCTGTTGCGCATGGGTCATATCCGTGATCCCATCACCAGCCTTGGCGGCTCAAGGCACCTTAGATCTTACCAGCTCGACACTCGGCTTGGTTTGTATTGTTGTCTTCGTTTTAGCATACGCACTTGTAATGCTCGAAGAAAAACTCCATATGCGAAAATCAAAGCCAGTGCTTGTGGCGGCAGGCATCATTTGGCTCATGATTGGCGCGTATTATGTCAATCAGGGGCAACCCGATGTTACCGAGCACGCATTTCGGCATAATTTGTTAGAATTTGCGGAGTTGATGTTGTTCTTGCTCGTTGCGATGACTTATATCAACGCACTAGAGGAGCGCCGCCTTTTTGATGCGCTACGAGCGTGGATGATCCAAAAGGGTTTTAGCTATAAGAATCTATTTTGGATCACTGGGTTCTTATCCTTTTTTATCTCTCCAATCGCAGACAACCTAACAACAGCCTTACTAATGTGTGCCGTGGTGATGAAGGTGGCTGATGGTGACAAAGAGTTTATCAATCTAAGCTGTATCAATATCGTGATAGCAGCCAATGCTGGCGGTGCATTCAGTCCCTTTGGTGACATTACCACTTTGATGGTATGGCAAGCCGGTATGGTACATTTCAGTGAATTTTTAGCGCTATTTGTTCCTTCACTGGTCAATTACATCGTACCAGCACTCGTAATGAGTTATTTTGTGGCGGATAGAAAGCCCAGTGCAGTTTACGAAAGAGTAGAGCTTAAACGCGGCGCTTTAAGAATTTTAACTTTGTTCCTACTGACTGTCGCAACCGCTGTGCTCTCACATAGTTTGCTGCATTTACCACCGGTCCTTGGCATGATGATGGGCCTCGGTTACCTACAGTTTTTTGGTTACTTTCTAAGAATGACATTACCGGGGTCATTAGCACGCAAGCGAGCGATGGCGGAAAGAGAAGGGGATCAAGAGCGTCTTGAGAAGTTAGGAAGTGTTGTGCCATTTGATGTCTTTAGCAAAGTTTCACGCGCTGAGTGGGATACCTTATTATTCTTCTACGGTATTGTTATGTGTGTTGGTGGCCTTGGGTTTCTCGGTTATTTAAGTTTAATGTCAGAGATATTATATGGTGAATGGTCTGCAACGTATGCCAACGTATTCTTAGGGATTATTTCCGCGGTCATCGATAATATTCCTGTGATGTTTGCGGTGCTGTCGATGCAACCTGAAATGTCACATGGCCATTGGTTGTTGATCACGCTTACGGCTGGAGTAGGGGGGAGTTTACTTTCTATTGGCTCGGCGGCAGGTGTTGCGCTCATGGGGCAAGCTAGAGGCTATTATACTTTTATGGGGCACTTAAAATGGGCACCCGTGATTTTGCTTGGTTATATCGCAAGTATTTTATGTCACCTGTGGCTTAACGAATCTGCTTTTAGCGTGTTTGGCTAGCGCTTACCCAAAGTGTAGTGAGAGTGAATAATCAATATGTGCTTCACTCTCACTGTATTTATTGCTCGGCGAGGTAGTGCTGATATCGTTGCACCCATTCCTGTGATACTGGTTTATCCATACTCAGCACTTTCTCGACTTCAGTAATTACAATTGCACCATGTATTTTTCCTACCATTACAGGCGTCGCAATTTCAGTGTTTGCTTTGATGCTGCCATTAACCACTTCCACGGCCGCTACCCCTAATTCCGTGGCGAGCATTCTATCTTCAACAGATGGTGCCCCACCTCGTTGAATATGCCCTAACACGCAAAGTGCGCAATTGATATCGGCATTGCTATTTAACTCTGTTTTAAGCGCTTGAGCGCCGCCTGGCCATAAATTCTCGGCCAGTATTATCAAAAAGCTACCGTGTTGATGTTGCTGCTCGATGGCATTCTTGACATGAGCTAAGACCTGAGAGGTATGCTCTGCCGTGCAGTTTTCAAATGAAATGATAGCCTCAGCACCTGTCGCAATACCTACATGGTAAGCAATATGTCCGTTATGACGACCCATCACCTCGGTGATAAAAACTCGCTCAAAGGCATTTGCGGTATCGCGGATTTTATCTATTGCGGAAGTGGCAGTATTGATGGCTGTGGAAAAACCAATGGTGTTGTCACACCCTGAAAGGTCGTTATCTATAGTACCGGGAATACCAATTAGCTGACCTTGCCAGTGAGCTGCCAGCGCCTGCATTCCCCTAAACGAGCCATCACCACCAATCACAATAAGTACGTCAATATGGAGCTTTCTCAGGGCATTTGCTGCTTGCAGCACGCCAGAGGGTTCTAGCATCGCAGGGCAGCGGGCACTTTTTAGAATTGTGCCACCAAGTTGGGTGATATCGGTGACGGAAACCGCACTTAGCTCGGTGTACTCTTGATTAATTAGACCATTGTAACCATGAAAAAAGCCAAAGCACTGAAATCCAGATCTCAAGGCACTTAACGTGATAGCCCTAATCGCTGAGTTCATACCGGGTGCATCGCCGCCACTTGTCAGTACTGCTATCCTTTTCGTCATGTCGCCACTCTATTATTGCTAGGTTATTCTTTTTGTATACTACCAGAGTGATTTGAAGACAAGTTGATCGACATTAAAGGTAGAGATTAAATGCGAGGATATAGAAAGGTAAAACGGCATTTAGGTCTACCTAAATGCCGTTTTAATTAACGTTGCGTGACTTTGCTAGCAAGTTCTTCACGTTGTGCGGTCGGTAGGTTATCTACGACGATTTGATAAGAATCATCGATCATTTTCTTTATTTCGTCTTCTGGAATAGTGCCATCTAAGATGACTGTGTTCCAAAGACGCTTATTCATGTGATAACCAGGCACAACAGACGAATACTTGTCTCTAAGCAATAATGCTTCGTCAGGGTCGCATTTTACATTTAACCACCAAACAGGTTCACCATTTTCATCTACTTGCCCCTCTTTCCCCTCAGTTAGAGTTGCAAACATTTTATGCTGAACTTTGTACACATCTACGTCTTGCGCAAAAGGCTTAGTGATAAAGGTTGCAGGCTTGGCCTGCAAATATTCATGTACGCTTTTCTGATCCATAGCCCGTGTCCTTGAAGTAACAGTTAATACTACATGAGAGTAAGTTTAGCAGCTCTTGTGATAATACTGTAATCGTCTATCAGTAAAAACTATCAGAAAGTCTATACTATGGCGTTATAACGCAGACAATTATTGAATAACTGACCGTTTTATATCGGTTTAACTCACAGTTGACGATTAAAATAAGTACAGTGTGTAAAAGCACTAAAATTTCAGTCGTCTACAATATTAGAAAAGCTAACTTTTAATTTCCAGTTAAGGACTAAGTTGGCTTCACAAATTATGCTAAAAATACACTCATAACCTAAGTGGACTAAGCTAGGAAATCATTGCCAGTTGACCGTAAAAAATTTCCCACTTGTCTCTGTTTCCCAAATTAGGAAAAGTTACGGCATAACATCCCTTGTGCAATGCTATACCTCTAAACAGTCCGCTATTAAATTAAATAATACAAAAATATGCAACAATAATTTCTTCATTGATTAAATATTAAACGTTGTGTAGACTCATCGGCCGCATTAGTAAATAGCATCGAAATGTGATGTTTCTTTCCTAATAAAGAATGTTTTAGTTTTCTTATTGAATTAAAAAACCGAGGAGTATCAGTGGCTTTTGGAATAATTTCAGCTTTATGTGCGATGGTAATGTATCTTCAAACTCTATGGACTGGAATGCCAAGAAAACGCTGGTTAAGTTTGGCCGTAGTAACAGGCCCCGCGGCGTTAATTCTGTTTCGAGTGCACTATCGTAGAGCGTGGATGCGTCGCTGCGCAAATTTAGTTAGTTGGAAAGCGTAAAGTGGTTAGGTCAAATGAAACTAGGCTATTGCACGAGCTGTAGGTTTGGCTTTTCACTCGGGGTGTGTTGCTTTAAAAATTGTTCAAATTCACTGCTTGAAAGCGGTTTTGAATAGTAGTAGCCCTGAACTGTTTGGCAGTTTAGCTGCTCTAAAATATTGAGTTGTTCTTCATTTTCAACCCCTTCCGCAACAACGTGAAGATCTAAGTTATGCGCGATAGTGACAATAGAGTCAACCATGTTTCTACCGCGCTCGTTACCCATATCATCGATAAATGCTTTATCGACCTTGAGTGTATTTAGCGGAAATTGCTTGAGATAAGCCAGTGACGAATAGCCAGTACCAAAGTCATCCATGGCTAAGTGTATTCCTCTAGCACTAAGTGAGCGCATTATCGAAATTGCTTCTTTTGGATCGTCCATCACCGTTCCTTCTGTGATTTCTAACTCAAGAAAATAAGAAGGAAGTTGATTTTTTTGCAAGATAATGTCGATACGAGTGGTTAGATCCGGCAAGCTAAACTGTTTTGCTGATAAATTAACCGCAACTCTGCCATTGAACAGTCCTTTATCAATCCAGCGCTTTACATCACGGCATGCTTTGTCTAAAACGACTTCACCAATTTCGATGATCTGTCCGGTTTCTTCTGCGATAGGGATGAATACACCAGGACTTATCACCCCCTTTTTTGGGGTAATGAAACGGACTAGCGCTTCCATGCCAACCAGTTCACCGGTTTTAATATTCATTTTTGGCTGATAGTAGACAACAAAGTGATCTTCTTTGAGGCCATAGCGCATTAAGTTTTCAATTTGCAGACGCTTAACCGCTTGCTCGTTCATGGAATCATTAAAGAATAAATAATGGTTACCCTTTTGCTTGGCATGATACATAGCCGTATCTGCATTTTTCAGCAGACTTTCAGGAGACTTACCATCTTCAGGGCACAGTACAATTCCAACAGAAGAGGTGATCACTAACTCGTGATTAGCAATTTTAAAAGGAGTCGCAATCGCCGCTAGAAATTGTTTTGCTGTACGTGTAATAGTGTGAATATCATTGGTGCCTGAAATCACCAGCGCAAATTCGTCACCACCTAGTCGGTAGAAGGTATCTTGTTGGCGAGCTAGTTTATTTAGCCGCATTGCCAGTTTCGCAAGTAGCGTATCACCTAACTGGTGGCCTAGCGAATCGTTGATCTTTTTAAAGTTATCTAAGTCAAAGACAAGTAGCGCATGGTGTGTCCCTTGTAATGACAACTTTTGTAAGTTGGTAAAGAACAAGTTGCGATTGGGAAGACCTGTTGTACGATCGCGATTAGATAAATTGTGGAGTTGAGACTCTGCCTTTTTACGCTCAGTTAAATCAGAATAAACAACCACATAGTTACTGATCTGACCGTGGTTATTTTTAATTTCATCAATCGTAATTTCGATTGGTAAGAGTACGTCTGCCGCATTACGAAGTTTGAGTTCTTCTTGCCAATGCTCTGTTTGTTTAAGCTGAGCCTTTACCTGAGCAACAAACTTATTGTCATAACCTGGTAAGCTAAAATGTTTATTTAGATAATGTTCTCGTTGGCCACCAAATAATTTAAGGTAACTCGGATTGAGATCGACCAAATTATAGTGTCGGTCATAAATTGCGATCGCGTCAGTAAGAGATTCAACACATTTTGCAAACAGATTTAGCCTTTCCTCGGTACTCTTGAAGTGACTAATGTCGCGAACCGTACCTGTCATTCTTAGGGGGTTAAGGTTGGCATCTTTCTCGATAATTTTGCCTCGGTCTAACACCCAGTGATACTGGCCTAGTTCATCTTTAATACGATAGCTTGCTTCAAAGAATGGTGTCTTTTCTGCGAAGTGCTGTTTCATCAGCTTTTCAACGATTAATAGGTCTTGTGGATGGATCCTATGCTGATTGGGGATGACGCTGCCAGGCTTCGCAGAGTTCATGCCGTATTTATCGTTGATCCGAACAATCTCACCTGATTGAATATTCCAGTCCCATAGTGTATCGCCACTGCCTTCAATGGTACTTTTAAATCGTTGTTCTGAATGCTTAAGTTGAAGAGTGGACTTTTTGAGTTGGTGATTTGACCAAACTAAGTAGGGAATGCTGAGCAGAGCAATCACGCATGGTACGAGCCAAGCTAACTGGGCACCTGTTAATACACTTGCGTCACTGGCGTAAATTACATGCGGAGTCAGTGATAAAAGTAGTGCATTGATTGTTATTGTTTTTATTTTTAGGCTCATATAATGCGTAATTCATAACTGCAATCTCTAATCTAAATCAAGCCATTGTAGTAGTCAAAAGGAAAACGTTGATTAAGGGGAAATTCAGGTTAATTGCGGTTTTTCACAACAGCGAAACAAAGTTTCAGATGAAATTCATTGTTCTAACGAGTATGGCTGCGTATTTTTTGAACTTTGATTAGCTCTCAAATTAATGGACTAGGTGAGAAAAGTCTTATTAGTCATTCAAAGGTTTGATAAGCACTCCTTGCTTACACTAAAACACTAATTACACTTTAAAATCAGTCGTGGAGCATTTGGCTCTAACATCTTATCTATATAAGTAAGGATGTCTTCTAATTCCAAGTCGGCCAAAGCTTGGATTAATCTTTGTTGCATATCAAACTGGTGGAAGTCATTGGTAATTGAAATCCACAAACGCTGCGCCCTTAGCCTTAGATTTTTGTCTTGCTCCGATATATGTAGTAACAAGCTTTCTTTCGAACGTTGCCAACTCACTTCATCGAGCTGATGCAATTGTTTGGCAAACTGCTTAAGAAATTGATTGTGCCGTGCAAGTAGGTGTTCACTATCAAAGTTGGGAGATTGAATATAAAAAGCGATACCTGCACGTGTATTGAATGGTGCATACCCTGCGCCAACTAAATAACCAAGTTGTTCCTTTGTTCTTAATTGCTCAAAATAATCTTGATTAATGAGATTATTAATCGCCATCATGGTGACTTTTTCTTTAACGGAATCGGTACGTGATTGAAAATATTCAATGAAGGCATAATCACTGCCTTCGCGTTCGATATGTTGTTCCGTTAGTTTCGTCAACTCGTTTAAGGGACGTTTCAAATCTTCTAAAATTTCGCTACTTGAAAATAGCCCGTGCACTGATGTTTTTAATTTTTCAGCATGTTTTAGTTGCCAGTTGCCATGCATGAAAGCTTTGACATGAATGGCTGAAAAAAACTGCTTTCGAAATAGTTGAAATTCGTTAAAACTGGCACTTTTAAGTGCGCCGGCTAAGTCTTCAGGACTTGGGTTCCAGGGCATCAAATGGGCACCAAGTCGGCTAAACAGTTCGCTAACAGGCTTATTCTTATTGTGATTCTTCCAATGGCGGATAAGTTGCTTTTTATATTCCGCAAAGCGAGCTGCATGGATTGGTTGATTCAGTAGCGCCTCGACTAGCTCTAAAACCAAGGTGATTTGATTACCAGTAAGCCCTGCGGTGTGAAGTGTTAAGCCACCTTGATGGGAATTAATATGATAACTAAGGCCGGCTAATTCTGCGCTATAAAAACGCTCAGCGACCGCATCCATAAAGAGATCGGCAAACAGGCGAGAGAGTGCCATATGCTTGTGACAGGTGACGGACGGGGCGGAATCTATTTCGAGATAAAAATGCCCTTTGGTGACTCTAAAAGTCAAATCCTGCTTAAACCAAAATTCAAATCCAGGCTGATCAGCTAGACGGATCGGCGTATCCTGTTCACTCTCTACATCATGAAGTGGATTCTTCGCGCTAAGATATGGATTAATTAGTGGCAACGACATTTGTGGCAAAGGCATATGCACATTATAGAGCGACTCAATCCAATCTTTGGCTATTGGCGAGACACTGTATGGCGTGTTGTACCACTTGGCCTTTTTATTAACCTCCACATGAGGGTGGATAAGCACAAGGCGCATATTGGTAGGACACAAATGCATCAGTAGTTTTTCGTGCTGCTCTTGAGAAAAGCCATCCATGCGATAATCACCATAGAGAAAATCTTCTTCCTCATAGTGGTGCATATTCACGCTGATTGAATTTACCCAGTCTAACATGCGGCCGACTTCTTGGTTATCGAACGCGATATCTAGTAAAGTGCTTTTGTCTTGATAAAGGCGTGGTAGTGCAGCAGTATTTTGCTTAATTAATGCTATGTACTCGAACAGCATTTCCACTATGTCTTCATAGTATTCAATCCCTTCATCGGTAAGTGCAAAGCTGATATTAAAATCTCTGAAATTACTACCCGTGATCCCACCGCCAGCCGATAGGGCATTGATCCAACCTTGTGACTTGAGGATAGAATACAGAGAGCCTTTACCTTCATACCCTAACAAATGGGCTAAAAAGCTCACACTTTTATGGCGGTATAAATCTGTAGGGTTGGGCATAGCAAAACTGACAATAAGTTTTTGCATATGTTTTCTAGGCTTTATTTGCAGTTCTAGCTGTAGGTCTTGCTCTCGGTACATAGGCGCTTGGATCGCTGGCTTTTGCGCTTTGCTGCCAACAATTTTTGTAAAAGGTGAGCAAAAGGTCGCAAGTGTAGCCAGCGGTTGTGGTGCAGCTATCACCAAAGTCATCCATTGGGCCTGATAGTATTGATTGAAAAACGCTCGTAATTCACTGGCAATATTACCATTACGATCTGCGAGAGTGTCTCGGGTACCAACAGAGAACTTGGCAAAAGGATGCTGAGGATTGATGGTTTCTTTATGAACTTGATAGATGCGACGGCCATCATCTTTGATTTTCATCTTAAACTCGGCATCGATGGCTTCACGCTCTTTTTCAGTATCGCTCTCGCTCAGCAGTGGAGACACAAAAAATTGGCTAAAGCGTTCTAACGCTTCGTCTAGTTGTTCGGCGTCGCAATCAAAGTAATAGCTCGAGTGCTCGGTACCGGTCCACGCATTGCTCTGGCCACCATACTGACTAATAAATTGCGAAAAGCCACCTGAATCAGGATGCTCTGCAGTACCAAGGAATAGCATATGCTCCAAAAAGTGCGCCATCCCTTGACGCGTTTCGGGGTCGTCAAAGTGGCCGACATTAACTGTTAATGATACGGCGCATTTAGCAGTTGAATCGTCATTGATCAACAAGACTCTAAGACCATTGTCCAGTGTTAGTAATTGGTACTGCCGACTATCATTATTACTCAGTTTCAATATGCTGCTGCCGATAAATTAGTTAAAAGATAACTGAAGGTAATTAGAATTTCATTTCATGTTAATCCTTCATTTGTTTTAATATAGCGAACAAACCAGTGAGATAGCTACCGGTTTAGAAGAAAATAATACCAAGCTGCATATGTGAGTAGTCAGCAAGTATAAGATCCCGAGTGTGAGTGGCGTAGAAGGGAAAGGCCATTAGCGACAGTAGGTTAAACGTGGATCTCATCACGCATAAGTCTGCATATATGTAGGGTGATATAAACAGAAGGTGCTGAACAGTATGAAGACTATCTTGATAATGCGTCATGGTGAAGCTGAACCCATGCAAGCCGACGATGCAAGCAGAAATTTAACCGAACAAGGATTACAACAAGCCAAGGATGTAGGTGAATGGTTGAAACAATATTTTGAGATAGACGCAGCACTTGTGAGTCCCTTCATCAGAGCACAACAAACCGCGGAGCAAGTGCTTGCACTTCAAACTCCTAAATTTGTTGAAACCTGTTCAGACATAGTACCGAGTGGATCAGCACACACAGCTATTGATTATTTAGAAACACTTATCTCTATGTATCCAACACACCAAACCTGGATTTTAGTCGCACATATGCCAATAGTTAGTTACTTGGTAGACCGTTTGTGCCCGGATACAATGCCTATCTTCTCGACTGCCGCGGTAGCTATAATTGAATACAATGAACAGACTGGCCGCGCCGAATTCACATCGATGCAGTTACCTTAAGCCTTTTATTCATAATTGGTATAGAAAGGCTAAAACTTCCCTTTAATCGGTCTAATGTCCTCTTTTTAATTTTGTTTGAACTTTATCATTACACCAGTGTCATATCATTGGCATTGCAATCATGGTTTCCGATATGGCCAATACGTTTGTTTGGGCGCAAATTTGTATTGTTTAGGTAACCTGCACAGTTTCGACCACTGTGTTATGGTTCTGTTATCGGTAAATATGGTTTTATGGAACTTATATGCCATTAAGTTTAAAGGACAATTGTCCGCTTTTTTGTGTTTTTTGTTGCTAAATGTTGTGAACTGTCAGCTAACGTCGCTGAAAGTTGCAAAAAAATTGATTTTTTAGTTCGGTTTATAAAGCAAAGTAGAAATTACCTGCTATAATTACCGCCGTCTCGTTCAGCCTTACAAAGTTGTATCGCACTCTCGACTGTAAGGTCCGCGTTATTATATTCAAATCGCGAAAAATTGAACGTTCACGCCAAGTGAAACGGCGCCCAAATTTTAAACCGTTGAACAAAGAGTGCACTAAAAGGTCGAAAACCAACATGAAAGCAATGAAAAGATCTACGTTAGCTACCCTTATTAATGCTACGTTGTTCTCTGCTGTGGCAGGTACTTCATTTTCTGCACTTGCTGAAGAAGAGCAAGCCAAAAAAAATCAACTAGAAGTTATTCAAATCACCGCACGTAAACGTGTTGAAAACGCGCAGGAAGTACCTGTGTCTGTTTCAGCGCTTCAAGGTGATAACTTGAATGCTTACAGCTCAGCGGGTATGGACATTCGCTTTATGAATGCGAAGATCCCAAGTTTATCGGTAGAATCTTCGTTTGGTCGTACTTTCCCACGTTTTTACGTACGTGGATTAGGTAACACAGACTTCGATCTAAATGCTTCTCAACCTGTATCTTTGGTTGTTGATGAAGTGGTTCAAGAAAACCCTATTCTAAAAGGCTTCCCTGTATTCGATATTGCACGTATTGAAGTATTACGTGGTCCTCAGGGCACGCTATTCGGTCGTAACACGCCAGCAGGTCTTGTTAAATTTGACACAGTTAGACCAAGCCAAGAGTTTGATGGCTATGCTGCTGTTTCTTATGGTAGCCGCGGCGCGGTAGACTTTGAGGGCGCAGTAGGCGGCTCAGTAACTGAGCGTGTATCAACGCGTATTTCTGCATTGTGGCAGGAACAAGAAGACTATATCGATGTAAAAGCGCCAGGCTTCGAGAAAGAAGACTCTCTAGGTGGTTACAGCGAGCAAGCCGTTCGTGTTCAATTCCTATATGAAGGCGATGATTTTAACGGCCTACTTAACTACCACTACCGTGATTTAGATGGTCGCCCAATTGCATTTCGCGCAAATTTAATTGAAGCTGGCACAAATAACATTAACCCATTGTATGACAACGATGTGGTATACCACGATGCGGCCTCTCGTTCGACGCAACAGGTTGAAACTCAAGGTTTGAGTCTAAAGCTTGAATGGGACTTACCTGAGCATACTGTAACGTCAATTACTGCTTGGGAAAGTGCTGAAATCTATTCTCGTGCAGACGTTGACGGTGGTTACGGTGCTGACTTCCTTGGTTTCCAAGGCCCAGGTATCATTCCATTTGCTTCTGAAACAGCTGACGTTATTCCTGAGCATAATCAGTACACGCAAGAGCTTCGTTTATCTAGCAACTTCTCTGGCGATTACAACTATCAGGTAGGTATCTTCTTATTTGAAGAAGATCTCATGATTGAAAGCTACAGCTTTGATACATTTGCATTTGATGCTGGCCTTGGTCAGTACGGTGCACAAAATGGTTATGCTTACCAAGATCAAGATACATCAGCATGGGCGGTATTCGGCTCTTTTGATTACACCGTATCTGATGATTTAAAAGTAACAGCAGGTTTGCGTTATTCTGACGATGAGAAAGAGTTTTACGCCAAGCGTACTAAAAACCCAACACCTTGGAACGGCTCTCCAGACGTACTTGATGGTAACGCTAACCCAAGCGATAGCCACGTCAGCTGGGACTTAAGTGCTACTTATAAGCTAACTGATGACGTAAACTTGTTTGGTCGCGTAGCTAACGGTTTCCGTGCTCCAAGTGTTCAAGGCCGTATTTTGTTCGGTGATGAAGTGACTGTTGCTAAGTCAGAAACTACCAACTCAATTGAAGCAGGTATTAAGTCAGACGTACTTGATGGTCAAGGTCGTGTAAACGCGACAGTATTCTACTATCAGATGGATGACCAACAGCTAACGGCTGTAGGTGGCGGCTCAAACTTCAACCGCTTAGTGAATGCTGATAAAACAACCGGTTATGGTTTCGAACTTGATACCGAATGGGTGTTAACGGATGAGTTAAATGCAACCTTTAACCTAAGCTATAACAAAACTGAGTTGGAAGATAAAAACTTAGCAGTAGCGGTTTGCGCGCAGTGTACCGTGACGGATCCGACCTATATGGTTGAGGGTGCGAACGGTCCAGAAGCTCGAGCAATTTTGGACGGTAACAGCTTGCCTCACGCTCCTGAGTGGATCGCAAACGCAACACTTCGCTACACGAAAGAGTTAGAAGGCGGCGAGTTCTTTGTATATGGTGATATGTCTTACCGTAGTGAAGTAGACTTCTTCTTATACAAATCAGTAGAATTTGAAGGCGAAGCGTTATTTGAAACAGGTCTTCGTACTGGTTATATGTGGTCTGAAGGCGATAACGAATATGAAGTGTCAGCCTTTGTTCGTAACCTATTTGACGAGCAAGTGGTTATCGGTGGTGTAGATTTCAATAACAACACCGGTATGCTAAATGAAGCGCGCTTCATTGGTGCTGAATTCAAGGTGAAATTCTTCTAATTCACGCTACAGTGATTATAATAGAGTAACTAAAGCCCGCATTAAGCGGGCTTTTTAATGAAATTTTTATGTTAGGAGTGGATATGTCAGGTTTTTGGAATTATCGAGTGATATATTGTGAAGCAACAAAAGACGAAGCGGCTTTATATCAAATCCATGAAGTGGAATATAACTTAAATGGTAAGGTAACGAATTGGTCTGAAACGGGTGCTGCACCTTTTGGCCGTTCGATGGAAGAGTTGCAAGCGGATGCAGATAGACTGAAGTCAGCTTTCGATAAGCCAATTCTAAAAGTGATTAGACAGCCACGAGGCTATACATTAGTTGAAGTTGATAGCGGTGAAGAAGCCACTGCTGAGCCACCAGCAGGGATCAACGGTTAATTAATACAACCAAATTAAGGAGTGTAAATGCGTTTTCAGGCAGTTTTATTTGATTTTGACGGTACATTAGTTGATTCAGAAGCACTCCATTACCAAAGTTGGATGAAGGTGTTAGCCCCGTATCAGGTTACTTATACGGAGCATGACTTTTGTGATGAGTTTTCGGGTGTGCCAACGCTTAAAGCCGCGCATATACTCAAAGAAAGACACCAACTTGCGCCTTCTGCCCGCGATTTATGTGATGAGAAAAATGTCGTCTTTGTCGCAACCGCTGCGGAAGTACTCCCCAGATTGATGCATTTTGCAAAGCAAGTCGTTGAATTAACCTCAACGCGTTGTCCAATCGGACTCGTGACAGGAAGTAGCAAAGCAGAAGCGCTTCCTGTTTTACAACACTATCGGTTATTAGAGTTATTTTCTGTCATTGTGTGCAAAGACGATGTCGAACAGCCGAAGCCTCATCCAGAACCTTACCACAAGGCGCTCGCTGCGCTAAATATTGCGCCACACGAAGCCGTGGCAATAGAAGACACCTGCACAGGATTAACTTCAGCCAAGGAAGCCGGGTTAACTGCGGTTGTCGTGCCAAATATGCACTCTAATAAACAAGATTTAAGTCTTGCCGATCATTCATTTACCGATCTAGAAGCGGTTTTTGACTGGCTTTGCCCTGAAAGGTAATAGCAATTGGTATAAACAGGGACTTTTAGTCAAAGCTGTTCGATTTTACAAACGTCGATTCTTGTGTAATCTTTAAGTGTGAATTTTGTTAATTTTTAATATCGGCGAACGCAAACAATGCACCAATTCGCTGGTATTAACTATCCACTGCAAAGGATTATGCTATGCGATATGTACCATTCTTATTCTGTCTATTATTAGGTTTTTCCAATCTCCTTTATGGAAATGAAACCTACACAAAAATCCAGCTTGCTTCGGTATATCAAGGCGACGAAGATATTTCTAATTATCTTGTTAGTGAAAAGTTCGATGGTGTTAGGGCCATTTGGGATGGCTCGCAACTGCGTACGCGTGGTGGTCACTTAATTAAGGCGCCAGACTGGTTTACGCAAGGGCTACCTGATACATGGCTAGACGGCGAGTTGTGGGCTGGGTACAATAACTTTGCTTTTGTGAGCGCGATTGCAAGACGCCACTCGCCTAATAATGAGCACTGGCGTCAAGTGACTTATTATGTATTTGATGCGCCAAATTCTACAGAAATATTCTCTGAGCGTCATGAGCGTTACTTAAGTCTACTAAGCCATATTGAGTTATCACATATTAAACCCGTCAAGCAGTTATCATTTGGCTCCGTTGATGAGCTAAACGACTATTATCATGGTGTCTTAAAGCGAGGCGGTGAAGGGGTTATGTTGCATGCTAAAAATGCCAAACACGAAGATGGAAGAACAACCAACGTATTAAAATACAAGCCGTACCTTGATGACGAAGCCATCGTGATTAAGCATTTACCCGGTAAGGGAAAGTACCAAGGGATGATGGGATCGCTATTGGTGAGAGATGAACAAGGTATGGAGTTTAAAGTTGGGTCGGGGTTTAGCGACGAAGAGCGCGCATCACCACCACCGATTGGTAGTCAAATTACCTATCGATATCAAGGATATACTAAGTTTGGTAAACCGCGTTTCGCGCGATTTTTAAGAGTAAGGCCAAAATTATAGAATGGCACTACTGCTGCAAAGAAAACTTGGGGATTTTTATACGCTAGCGAGCACTACGGCTCGCTATCAAAGTGCAATGGACTTATTCTGCACGGCCCATGAACTTAGATTCAGCAGTGTTGATCTTAATCTTGTCACCGCTTGAAATATGCTCAGGAACTTGAACAACAAGACCAGTCGTTAATGTCGCAGGCTTTGTTCTAGCACTAGCTGATGCACCCTTGATTGAAGGAGAAGTATCTTCAATCACAAGCTCTACGCTTGAAGGCAAGTCGATAGAAACAGGCATGCCCTGAACCACTACGATAGATAAACCTTTCGTTGATTCATCGATAAATAACAATTGCTCAGCAATAGACTCTTTATTTAGGTGGTATGGCGTGTAATCTTCATCATCCATAAACACATATTCATCACCATCTACATATGAAAGCATTGCAGGGCGGCGGTTAAGATCTGCAAGTGTCAGCATTTCTTCCGCTTTAAAAGTTTCATCTACTTTAGAGTTATCTACTACATCGTACATACGCATACGGTATAGGCTACCACCAGCGCGACCTTGTGGTACTGAGCGCTCAATGTCACGAACAATCATTACGCGGCCGTTATACTCGATCGCGGCATGTTTTTTTATTTCACTTGCCTTTGGCATAGCTTAATTCCTAATACAAATAAAGTTGGCACAATATAATCATTTTTCGGCTTTTTGGCGAGTTTCAAAACTCACTCTGAGCCTCAAATACCGTATAAAGTCGTCATTTCTGAGTACTTGATCCCAAAGTGCTGGTCAAACCAACGGTTGATATAGTCATGCTCGGGCTCAAGCTTGGCACAGCGTAGAATATTTTCACCTTTATTGGTGCCAAGTGCCTGCCCACAGTAATTTTGCTTCCAAGTTAGCGTAAGATCTTGAGAGAATTTTTTTAGTAATTCGTCAAAGGTCTTTTCTGTTATCTGAGAAAGATTAAGAAAGTCTGGAGACAGCGGGGTGATATCAAGTTGCTCAAAATCAGCCTGATGCGCACGGGTTTTATTATGCTTACTATCGCTTGCACTGCCTTTGATATAACGATGGGCTAAACTCGCCTCATAATTAACGTTGATATCAAATTTCTCATCGTAGATGGTCACCGGGTAAGTGAACTCTCTTGTGACTTCTACGGTGTGCGTCTTATCTGAATTATTTGGATCTGGTCGTTCAACTTCCTGTTGATAATGCTTACGCTGGATATATTGATTGCTAGTGCGGTAATAGTCTGCATCTGCATATAACTCTAATGAAAGCTGTTGACTGCCATCACTATCAAACCACAGGCTATTATTAAATGCCGTATTTAGGCTTGAGATAAATGCGCCATATTGTCCTCTGATTGAGTTGCCAAAGCGCAAACCAATATCGACACGATCTCGTATGTTCATCGCAAAATAACGACTTTTATCTTGGTTATCTACACGTAAACGTTTTGGAGTTTGCCACGCTAAACAGTATTTTTCCGTGAAACTTTTTAAATAGAAGCGCTGCCCGCTAACCTGTCCTGCAAGTTCATCACACTTTTTCTGCGCTTGCGTTCTTAACGTGTCATAATGGGTGCTCATGGCGCTTGCTAACTGTGCATTGCTGATCAGATGGCGATAGTTATGTTCAAACAGCTTAAACTTATCGGGGTAGGGCGTATTTGAGAGTGAACGGGCTTCGTCGAGTAGCCATTGCCTCGCATAATCTAGTTCTTCTCTTTGGGTATTTGCCATCGCGCCGGTCGGCTTCATTTGCCATTGTGCTTGGTTCTCTACGATTTCTTCTAGCCTAGTTGCAGCAGCGGTGTAGTTATTTGCTAAGCGCAGCATACGTACATCGATAAGACCTTTATCTATAAGCTTATCTCGCGCCAGTGTTAAGCCTTGTTTCGCTTCAAGATCTTCTGGGTCCTCCGCGAGTGCTTGTGAATAATATTCAGCAGCTTGGCGGTACATTCCCGCTTCGTAAAGTTTATTACCTTTATAAACTAGCGATTTACAGCCGCTAATAGCAGCCAATATTGCAATGATGATGGCGGTTTTCTTGATCATAATATCATTCCATTCGCGCAAAAAGTTCCATAAGCACAGTTATTGATTTTAGTATCCATTCGCTTAGCGTACAGGTGCACCCGTTCCTAAGCTTTTAACAGGCTTATAATACAGGGTTCTGGCGAAATCTACATCACTGAATTGTTAAGATTTTGTTTTGGGTAATATTGAATCATTATGCTCAACGTAGCCTAAAAGTTCAGCTGCTTAAGTAAGAACCGAGCTCACAAACTACAGCATTTTCCCTTCATCACACCCGAAAAACATAACAGCTCGGCGGGTAAACCACCTCCCACAAAACTATATGCACTGCTAATTAGGAGGCTATGCTGATAGTTTTTTGCAACCCTTGCAAACAGCTTTATCGTAAAAATTGTAGACGATCTCACAAGCAACTTATTCCCCCCTCCATCACACCCGAAAAGCATAAGCCGATATGCAATGTGCCGACAGGATGTCGGCCAAGTCTTGTCTGGCACACGGACGTGCCTTACAAGGCGGTTGCGATACCAATTGTATTAGGTAAATGAGCAATTTGAAGCGGAGAAATAGCTTTAGTAGCTCCGCTCTCGCGTCCTGCTACCGCCAAGGTACCTATATCCATATAGGCAAGGCAAAAATTTTGCTATTTAGTTGTTCTAAATGAGAAATTTTTAACGACGTTAATATGGTATTTCACCCTTCAAATTGATTGGAGACTTAGTGCAATTGGTATTATATATCGGCTTAGGGTTTGAGGATTGAGTGTGATGCTGGGGCGACGTTTTCTTGGTTCGCTCGATCGCGTCGTTTAAAAAGAATGAACGAGAAGCGCATGGATGCGCTTTGATATTAAACATGGAGGTTTATGTTGCTAACGGCTGATAGCTCGAAATTTATCGTGAAGTCAGCCTGTCCTCCTGACTGGTTTCGACGCCCATCCATGGGCTACGACTTACTTTTCTTTGATGCCCAAAGAACAAGTAAGCAAAAGAAAGGGCACTCCCAACATCACACTGACTCCTCAAGTAAATTGCCAATATGAACGTCACCGCTGTGTAAGGGACATCCCTGTCCCTGTCACAGCTTTTCACGCATCCATGCGTTGAAATGACTCATTGGCACTTTACTTTCGGGTGTGATGAGGGAGGAGAACTGTGCTGATAGCTTTTTTGGTGCTTGTAAGCTACTTAGCTGCTTCAGGAGATAAAACCAGAAACAACAGTCAATACCACGCCCGAAAAGCGTAACTTCTCGGCGGGTGAACCGCCTCCCACAAAACGATTCAGACTGTGAGTTAGGAGGCTACGCTGATAGTTTTTGTAACCCTTGCAAACAGCTTCACCGTAAAAATTGTAGACGATCTCACAAGCAACTTATTCCCCCCCTCCATCACACCCGAAAAGCATAAGCCGATATGCAATGTGCCGACAGGATGTCGGCCAAGTCTTGTCAGGCACAAGGACGTGCCTTACAAGACGGTTGCACTATATCGGCTTAGGGTTTGAGGATTGAGTGTGATGCTGGGGCGACGTTTTCTTGGTTCGCTCTTTTGCGTCGTTTCAAAAGAATGAACGAGGAGCGCATGGATGCGCTTTGATATAAGCCAAGGAGGGTAAGGCTAATATGTCCTCCTGACTAGTTTCGACGCCCATCCATGGGCTACGACATACTTTTCTTTGATGCCCAAAGAACAAGTATGCAAAAGAAAGGGCACTCCCAACATCACACTGACTCCTCAAGTAAATCGCCAATATGAACGTCACCGCGGTGTAAGGGCCATCCTTGGCCCTGTCACCGCTTTTCACGCATCCATGCGTGAAATGACTCATTGGCACTTTACTTTCGGGTGTGATGAGGGAGGAAAACGGTGCTGAGAGATTTTTTGGTGCTTGTAAGCTACTTAGCTGCTTCAGGAGATAAAACCAGAATTAACAAGCAGAGCTATTTCCCCCATATTCAAGAAAATGCGCAAGTTGCGCATTTTTATCTTTCTCAAAAAACCGTAACTTGAACTTTTAATAATGTTGGCAATGAGTTATCAATTTTGTTAAAACTAAATCAATCATAAAAGTGCGCGATTGCAAATCAGAAATATGCGCGATTTGCGCACTATTAAATTGTTAGGTGCTTCAAGTGAAATCATTCACCTTTGCTATTTTTTTATCGTCGGCAACATCATTTAGCACACATGCAATATCTACTTGTCCAGAGCTAGTAATGCCGGTAAATGCAGTGGAACTAGTATGGCCAAGCCTCCCCGCTGGGGGCATTGATGAAAACGGATTGTTAGAAATTATTGAGATTGAGTTTATTGTTGAATTAGACGGAAAAACGTCTGATATAGCTATTTTAGACTCAAAACCAAAATGGTTTTCACGTGCTGCGCATCATACAATCAGTAGCACCGTGTTTAGTCCACCACCATTTAGGTGTAGTAAACAAATGAAATTGAGATATGAATTGCCACGCACCTAACAAACCGCTGTAGACGCACGCGGGGCGTGCTGGGACAAAAACACGTGGGCCGTCCTCGCTTCGCTCGTCATTATAGCCCACGTATTTTTGCCCCTAAGCGGGGCGTTATATGTAACTCAATAAGTTGATTATCGCCGTCAGAACAAAATCATTTAAAAGTCATTAGGACGTCAAGTATTTAAAAGTCAGTTTGGTTAATTTGACAGCTAATTTTATCAAATTTAATCGATGTGAAATAATTTGCTGATTATAAAATAAGGACAAAAATCATGAAATCTAATTACCGTTTCGTATTTCTGCTACTTCCTGTGTTGATAATGAGTAGTGGAAGTCATGCTCAGGATGACTTTTCAGTGTTAGAGGGCCCTTATCTTGGGCAACATCCTCCTGGCTTAATGCCTGAAGTTTTCGCCCCTGGTATTGTATCGAAAGAGCATCGTGATTGGACCGGGCGCTTCTCACCCGACATGAAAGAGTATTATTTTACTAGGAACAATAAAAAAAGTAGAAAAAGTACGACGCTTGTTTTTAAATTCGAGAATAATCAATGGCACGAGACAGTATTGGGCCCCCGGATGGGTGGATCTATCTCGCCTGATGGTAAAACGATGCACTCTGGAAATAAGTATAGGGAGCGCACCGATAAAGGTTGGTCAGAGTTAAAAAGTCTTGGTCCCCCGTTTGAGGGCATCCCTATCATGGTCCTTACAGCTTCCGCTAATGGCACCTACGTTTTTGATGAACGAACAGAGATTGGCACCATTCGGTATTCCAGATTGATAGATGGAAATAGGGAAGCACCAAAAGCATTTGGCAAAGAAATCAACGCAGGAAAATGGACAGCTCACCCCTTCATTGCCCCAGATGAAAGTTATTTAATTTGGGACAGCGAACGAGAAGGCGGGTACGGCGATTCGGATTTGTATATAAGTTTTCGACAGCGAGATGGTTCATGGGGGGCCGCCATTAACTTAGGGGATAAGATAAACACAGAAGGTCCGGACACTGGAGGAGTCGTATCGCCAGACGGAAAATATTTTTTCTTTAATAGAAAGATTAGCTCAGAAGATTCCGATGTATATTGGGTGGATGCGCAGTTTTTTGAGACACTTAGACCTGAATAATAAACCATATAACAATCGCAGCAAGAGCGACGCCAAAATACGGCGCGTCTTCTGCGGGCGTTAATTCAAAGAGAATTTAAGTGCAATTTCCAGAATTAGAAACATCTCGGTTAATTCTTAATTAGCTATCAAGAGATAACAGTCTTGCTTTGTTAGCTATTTTTCCGACGAAAACGTGGTTAAGTTTTACGATATTGAAGCATATAAAACTGAACATCAATCATTAGCGCTGATAGACTATTTTCAATAGTCGTTTTGCCGAAAGTAGGTAATCAATGAAACGCATGCTGATAATCTATCTACTTGCCTCATGGGGCTGTACCGGGTTAGCTTGGATCAACGGCGCTATTCTTTTATGGGATGGTTTTGATAATCCAGAGTATCGGGTTATTACTTTCGCGGTCGCACTGCTTTTTGGCTTGATCGGCGGCACCGTTTTTGGGGTGGAAAGAAGTTTGCGTAGAATCTACCGATGTTCCGACAATACTTCAGAGGGGCTGGGGGGAGCAAAATCTTCCAGTGCTTGGACATTACTCTATGTATGTCTTATTTTCGGAACGCTTCTTATAGGTGTGATAATGGGAAGCGGTTTAGTCGCGATCGTCGGAAGATTACAAAGTGGATTTCATATCTTTGGGTAAACACTAATGCAGATGTGTTCGACGCTCTAATAAGAAAGTGCTGACTAAAGTGCTACAAATCCGTTGAAGAATACCACCAAAGCGTTTTACGCTTCTAGCAAGGTGCTAACACTATTCTTTTCTGATACACAGACAATCGGGTTTGATTAAATCTGATTAATCAAACCCGATAGACAAGGCTAACCCTTGTTAAACCAAGGTAAGGTTATGGTTCTAGTTTGTCTTGGGTGTTGGTATCAAAGTCGCTGGCGTCGTGTCTTTCATGAAGTTGCTCATGAGGTTCTCCCCATGTTTTATTTACCATTTTTCCGCGTTTGACCGCTTCTCTTGAAGCGATGAGTCCAGCCCAGCGGATCACGTGTTCATAGCCATTGACGTCTAAAAACTCTGCCGCATCGTATAGGTGTCCCTGAGCTAGCACGCCATACCACGGCCAGATTGCCATATCAGCGATAGTGTATTCATCGCTACAAATATATTCTCTTGTGGCTAGGTGTTGATTTAGTAAGTCCAGTTGGCGCTTCACTTCCATCGTGTAGCGGTTGATTGGATACTCGTAGTGCTCGGGTGCGTAGGCATAGAAGTGACCAAATCCACCACCAAGTAGTGGTGCAGCCCCCATTTGCCAAAATAACCAGTTGAGGCACTCGGTGCGTTTTGTGGGATCTTGAGGAATGAACTTTTGGAATTTTTCAGCTAAATAAAGCAAAATGGAGCCAGATTCAAAGATTTTGGTAGGTTCCTTGGTGCTGGTATCTAATAACGCGGGGATCTTAGAATTTGGATTAAGTGCAACAAACCCTGAGCTAAATTGCTCACCTTCCATGATATTAATTAAAAAGGCATCGTATTCTGCTTCTTTTACCCCGGCTGCCAAAAGCTCTTCTAGCAAGATAGTCACTTTCACGCCGTTTGGGGTCGCGAGGGAGTAGAGTTGTAACGGGTGTTTGCCTTGCGGTAGGGACTTTTCGAATCGTGCGCCTGCAGTAGGGCGGTTGATATTTGCGAATTTACTACCATCGCCACTTTGCCATGGCCACTGCCAAACTTTAGGTGGGGTATAACCCGATGTACTCATTTCATGAACTCCTTCTGTGACTGTCCAAATCCATTATAGAGTGTAGAAGTGAAATGGAAATGAACAAATCTTTGTGGATACAGGCTTACTCGTTGTGTCCAGATCTTAAGAGAGGGATATGAACAAGCTATCAACAAAAGATGGGGAGAGTAGTAGAATAAAAAAATGCCGATCAAAAGACCGGCATTCTTGAATTGGTTGGGAGTTAAAACACAACAGTTTGTGTTGCTGAACAGGCCGCAGTGCTACCTTGTTCGCACACTTGGTAGCCGTATGTACCGCCGCCTTTAACACTGATGCTGTCTGTATGACTATTATCATTGCTAGTTGTGACAATTTTACTACCGTTACGATAAATATCGACTTGTGACGTGCTTGCACCGTTCCAGCTTAAGTCAACATAACTGTTACCTTTTTGCTTATAACCCGAAGCTGAAAGCTCAACGCTTGTCGTGTTATCACCGTCACCTGAACCTGTACCACCACCAGCACAACCGTTAGCGGTTAAGTAAGCGCTCGCATCTGCTGCTTTAACGATACCGTAACCAAAGTACACGTCTTTACCTGCAGCGCCAGCATCTGCTGCGGTTGCTTTTAATGCACTACGGATTTCTTCACCAGTACACTCTGGGTGGTTAGACCATACCAGTGCTGCAAGACCTGCAACAGCAGGAGTTGCCATTGACGTGCCGCTCATTAAGCCATAATCACTCGTACCAATGCTGATGTTCGCGTTTGTAGCTGCCATCAACGCAGTGCGATCTTCAAATGCAGCGCCAACCGCTGGGATTGATGTGCTGTTAGTATCACCTAAAGTGCCGTATAGCATGCCAGCTTCATTATTTACGATAATCGCACCGATACCACCAGATGCTTCACAGTTTGCTACTTTATCGTGGAATGAAATATTACCACGGTCAATTAGGCACACCTTACCGTTTGCAGCACCATCAGTTGCTTCAGCGGTGCCCATAAAGTAAAGCGAGCCTGACGCGTTACCACTGTTTTCCATTGCTGAACTTGCAAACGCCGCACCGTCAGCTGTCATGCTTGAAGAAGTCGCCATGTCTGCTGGGTAAGTTGAAAGTGTATCAACACCGCCTGCAGTTACCTCTACACAAATATGCTCGTCGTTAGTCGCGCGTTTTCCACGGCCAGAAGTACAGCTTGGATACTGAGAAAAGTCTGCAATTTGATTATCTGCATCGTTTGCACCGATCATCATTACTGAAGGATAGCCTGCAGGATATGAACGAACATTGTTGCCATCGTTACCAGCTGCCGCAACCACTAAGCCACCAGCATTACGGAAGTTTTCAAATGCGTTTGACTCTGTATTGTTTGAGCCACCACCGCCCAAACTCATATTGATGATGTTTGCACCTGCTTGTGAGCATAGGTTTGCCGCGTGAGCAAGGTCAGAAGAGTAGCCCCAGCCTTCTGCGTTAAATACTTTAATAATGTGCATTGGCACGCCAGGTGCCATGCCGATAACACCAATATTATTGTCAGCAGCACCGATAGTACCGGCTACGTGTGTGCCGTGTGGACCACCATTTTCATACCAATTACCTGTGCCGCTGTCATTATCACCGGTGATATTACCCCAAATGAAATCAGGGTTTGATTGGTCAAGACCTGAGTCAATCACACATACTTTCATGCCAGCGTTCGCATCGAAAGTAAGTTGATTTGCTTGTGATTGGTACACAGCATAAGGCGTAACCTGTTGCTGCATTGGGTTACCTGCGTCGTCGTTATAAATCCCCAGTGGGTAACGCTTTTGGTCTGCTTCAACGAGTTTGATGTGTGGGTTGTTTAATAAGCCTTTTACTTGACTAAGATCTTTGCCAGTAAAAGTTGCAGCAAAGAAGCCATCGCCATCAACGTGCAGCTCAGCGCCAAGCTTTTTAGCAAGTGCTTTTACGACGCCTTTTTTCGAATTGTCGACCTGAATGATGTATCGATCGTCAGATGCCTGTGCTTGTGCCATAGCGCAAGCGCCAGCGATGAGTAGTGCCCCAGTTAACTTGTTTAATTTCATTGTTATTTTCTCAGTTACATTGCGTGAATATTGTTGTTAATAAAAACTAACAACTTCTTAACGGTGGTTAGCATATAACCAATAACAAGAACTCGTAAAGAGTAAATTATACAGTTTTGTGGAATTAATAAGAATATTTAATTACTTTGATATAATGTATGGTTATGACAGGACGTCTAACCATACATCGTAGTTATTAATACAGGAACTGTACTGATAATTGCTATTATATCAATTCTAATTAAGCTGCACTGTGAAGCTGGTGACGATGCTTCGTAGTCAGCAATAGCAGGAAAGGTAGTGCGAGTAGCAAATGCAACGCAAGTTGAATTGGGGCATCCAATGCCAGTGGTTGCGTCATGGTTGCAAGCACCCCTGCGCCACTCATCTGTAGTACCCCAATCAGCGCTGAGGCCGTTCCAGCTTGTTTAGCAAACCCAGATAACGCTTTACCTGCCGCGGCTCCAATCGTAAACGCAAAGCCGACTGACGCCATATACATCGGCAGTACAAAATGCGCGATTTCAGTTTGTGGCAAAGCCAGTAACAACAGGCCGCTAAAGCTAAAAACGGCGAGGCCAAAGGTGAGCGATTTCTGGCTATTGCGCTTGATGAAGTGGGGAGCAATAAAACTTGCGACAATACTCAACGCTGCATTGCCAGTAAACCAAAACGTGAAGTCGGAAACACTGCCACCCATTTTTGCCATTATCCACCCCGGAGCCGAAATCACAAATACCAGCATTGCAGCCATACCAAGCATTGCTAAGGCGGCATTGTAAATGAAAGTCGTGCTACTGAGCATCGGCTTAAAACGTCTCAAATCTAGAATATGACCGCTGTAATGCGTATCTTCGGGGCGAGTTTCTTTATAGATAAGAGAAACCAAGATGAGGCCAAGAGCGGCAAAGCCAAACAAAAAGCTAAAATTACTCTGCCAGCCAAATTCGACGGTGAGCCATGCACCTAAAATAGGCGCTAACGCTGGGATAAAACATACAATACCATTTAGGTAAGTAATCATTTGGCCACTGCCTTTATGTCCAAAGCTATCACGAACAATAGCAAAAGCGCTGACAAAAGTGGCGCAAGCGCCTAGGCCTTGTAGCACTCGAGCTACCATCATAAGTGGCCAAGTGGAGACTGTGCTTGCCATCACGGCGCCAAGCGCGAACAACACTATTCCAACCAGTGCAACTGGCTTACGACCATATTTATCCGCAAGCGGACCTGCTATCAATTGTCCAAGACCCACAGCTAACATATAAATACTCACAGTTTGCTGAATTTGGCTTTCAGATACTTGAAGGCTGGACTGCATGTCCACAAACGCAGGTAGATAGAGATCGATACCTAAAGGGCAAAAGATAACAAGTAAAGCGAGAATAAAAATCAGTGCTTTTGAATTTGATTGGGTCATGGCGTCTCCTTTTGGCCGTTATTGTATTGTGGAGAATGAGAAAAGACAGGACAAAGCGCCGATTTAGCAAATTTTTAAGATATTTTATTCGCTGATAATTGTAGACGGTTGATTAACTGGTCAGATGTGTTAATTTTAAGCAAAATCATTTTAGAAAAATCTTATGTCTGCACCACTTTTAAAAATTTATAAAAGGATGAGTTGGTTGCCATTTGGTAAATGGATGTTCAGTAAGGCGGTATGTCGTAAGGCTCCTTACTTTGGCACCATTAAGCCTAAAATCACACAATTGAAGCCTGGCGTTTGTAGAGCCACAATTCGTAACCGTAAAGCCATTCATAACCACATAGGTACGGTTCACGCTATTGCTCAGTGTAATCTTGCGGAGTTGTGTGCAGGAGTCATGACAGACGCAACCATCAACCATAAAACCCATCGCTGGATCCCAAAGGGGATGTCAGTGCAATATTTAGCGAAAGCTGAGACCGATCTGCATGCTGTGGCGCAAATAGAATATCCGCGAACATGGCAAGATAAAGAAGAGCTAGTTGTACCGGTGGAAGTTTTTAATACTGCGGGAGAGAAAGTATTTCACGCCGACATTAACATGTATATCAGCGCGAAAAGATCTTAATTGTTTATGGTTTGATCGTCAGCAGAGTCAATTGCCGTGACGTTATTGGCTCGCTCGTTACGATGTGTCAATTTACCATCGACATGCGCACCAGCTTCAATCGTTAAGGTTTCGTGTTCGATATTGCCAAATACTTGAGCGCTAGGAAGCAGCGTGACTTGTTTGGCCTGAATATCACCTTCCACTTTGCCTAATATCGTCAGTTCATTGGCTTGGATATTACCTTGTACTAAACCTTTATTGCCGATGATTAGTTTTTCGATGTCGAGGTTACCATGGACGGTACCATCTAATTGCAGTTCACCTTCGCAGACAATATCGCCCGTGACTTTAGTGCTTTGAGCAATAATAGCCGGGACGTCGTTTCGTTGGTTTTTAAAAGAGTTAAACACGAATTCCTCGCTACCGCAGCGCAATTGCAATTATATGTTACTTATTGAATGCGCGAGCGATTTTAATTGGGTTTAGGTGTTTTTTACCTTGAATCACTTCATAGTGCAAGTGTGTCGCTGTACTTCTTCCTGTGCTGCCCATTAATGCAATTACATCACCTTTATTGATTTGTTGACCCGCTTTCACTTTGATGGTGTGAAGGTGACCATAGCGTGTGGTGATATCATTAGCGTGTTCAATTTCGATAAAGTTGCCATAGCCGCCATTTTTCCCCGCTCGTTTAACGGTGCCAGAAGCTGGGGCTACTATCTGTGTTTTGTGCCAACCTGCGAGATCGATACCTTTATGATAGGCACGGCGGCCAGTGATCGGGTCTTTACGAAAACCAAAAGCACTGGAGACATAATATTTCTCCTGAGCGACAGGCAGTGTATCTGGCAGTTGGCCAATCATCGTCGCTAACTGCGCATAAACAGCGTATTGGTCAATGGCATTAATAAAGCTGGCTTCTACCAATTCTAAGTCGGCTTGGAAGTAGGGACCACCTTGTGCTTCTGAGAAGTCAGATGATAGTTGTAATCCTGCACTGTCGATGGATTCTTGCATCGCTGCAATTTCAGCGCTGAACGATTGCCCAAGTTGTTCGCTGAGCTGTCGTTGCTGGATAAGTAGGTGACTGGCTTGGGGAGCAAATTCGGTTGTGGTACTTGGTTGTGAGCTGTTAAGGTCTGTCGGTGTTTCTTCTAGCTCGCCTTCCACTGCGTTGTCGTCAGTTGTTTGAGTCGAATCAACCAATGATTCAAGCACACTGTGCTGCTGTGACAGTTGGTCAAGCATGCCTTTTTGCTGTGCTAATTGTGCTTGAAGCTGTGATTTTTCTTTTTGCCACTTGGCTTGCAGCTGCGCTAAGTTTTGTTGCTCTTTAGTAAGCTTGTCACCGTTTTCTTGTAATTTGAGTGAGGCATTGGCTATCCAAATGGCGACAGCAAGCAAAATCAAAATCGAGCAAGCTTGAACCCAAGATGGCAGTTTCAGCATCTTGACAGTTGCGTCTTGACGAACAATTAATTGAGTCGGCTTAAACAGCTTTAGATATAGGCGCTTGAGTACTTGCAACGTTCAACCTCGGATTTAAATCAGCGCTACACTCTAACAATTTTTAGTCAAATTTCCAGTTTTTAGAACTAAAAAAAGGCATGAAATCATCATGCCTTTGATTTAAAAGTAAATAAAATTGCGATTAACGCACGAATAATTGCGATTATTTTGCTGGAAGTACAGTGCCTTCAACACAGCCAAAGCCGATACGGTTGTAGCCTTGGGCTTCACACCAACCGCGCATAATTACTTTATCGCCATCTTCTAGGAACTTACGCTCTTCGCCGTTTGCAAGCGTGATAGTTTCTTTACCGCCGCGCGACAGTTCGAGTAATGAACCCGCTTCTACATGCTCAGGGCCTGATTGCGTGCCTGAACCTAGCATATCACCCGGTAAGAAGTTACAGCCATTCACAGTGTGGTGTGTAACCATTTGCGCCACTGTCCAATAGCTGTGCTTGAAGCTGGATTCAGACAGTTTGCTTGGTTTAGCGCCTTCGCTACGCATTTTTTCAGTCTCTAGTAAGACATCCATGCGAATATCAATAGCACCAGACTCGCGGTTTTGCGTTGATTCTAAGTATTCCAGCGGTTGTGGATCGTTTTCATCACGGTGCCATTGAGTACGATATGGTGCAAGTGCTTCGGTGGTTACAACCCAAGGAGAAACCGTTGAAGCGAAGTTTTTCGCAAGGAATGGACCTAATGGTTGATATTCCCAAGCTTGTAAGTCACGTGCAGACCAGTCATTGAATAAACAGAAACCAAAAACGTGATCTTCAGCGTCTTTAATTGCGATAGAGTCGCCAAGTTCATTGCCTTTACCTAGGTAAATACCTAGTTCTAGTTCATAGTCTAGACGCTTACAAGGACCGAATGACGGCGTATCTGCATCTGGTGCTTTGGTCTGGCCTTTCGGGCGAGGGAAGGTTTGACCTGATACACCAATAGACGATGCACGGCCATGATAACCGATTGGTACCCACTTGTAGTTTGGTAGCAGCGGGTTATCAGGACGGAACAGGCTACCTACCGCTGTTGCGTGATAGATAGAGGTATAAAAGTCGGTGTAATCGCCAATGTGGCAAGGTAGAGCGTACTCTACATCATCTTGTGCAACCAATGCGCCTTCAAGGCTTGATTGCAGCTCAGAACCTTCACGTAATGCACGAGACAGGGCAAGTCGAAGTGCTGACCAGTACTGCTGGCCCATACCCATAAATTCATTTAATGCAGGGGCATTTGCTGCTTCGGCGGCCTCTGCGGCGTCGCCTGAAAATAGGTTAGCGTCAACAACTGCGCCAAGGTCTAATACTTGATCGCCAATCGCAACACCGCCACGAAACTCTTCGTTACTGTTCTTACGACGAAATACTGCAAAAGGTAAGTTTTGAATAGGGAAATCAGTTCCAGTCGCATTCGCACTAGCTACCCAACTTGTTAATTGGATGTCGTGTGTTTCATTAATTTGAGACATTGCCTTTCCTTTAATTTTGGCTTTCAACTTGAGTTATGGTCAAAAGTGAAAAACTCAAGTCGTAATAGCAATTTGATAAACCACAAAAAGCAGCTATCGCTAGCTGCTTTTTCATTAATTTGATATGTGTGTTTAGATTACACCACGGCGCTCTTGGTCGCGTTCAATTGACTCGAATAACGCTTGGAAGTTACCTTCACCAAAGCCGCCATCGTCAACTCGTTGGATCATTTCGATGAAGATTGGGCCAAACAGGTTTTTAGTGAAGATCTGCAGTAGGTAGCAGTCTTCGCTTTGGCTATCTACTAGGATTTGGTGCTGTCTGATCTTTTCTTTATCTTCTTTAACCCAAGGCACACGGTCAAAGATAGTGTCGTAGTAGTGATCTACGATATCTAAGGTGGCAATGGTGCTCTTGTCTAGTTTATCTAGTGAACTAACCAAGTCGTCAGTCAAAAATGCTAAATGCTGTACACCTGGACCATTGTACTCATCTAAGTACTCATCGATCTGGTTGTTGTTGTCGTCTTTGCCTTCGTTGATTGGAATAGAGAAGGTGCCACATGGTGACTTAAGTGCATAAGAAAGCAGCGCCGTTTTTTGACCTTTGATGTCAAAGTAACGAACTTCAGTAAAGCCAAATACGTCTTTATAGAAGTTAGCCCAAGTTTCCATCGTCCCTTTGTAAACATTGTTCGTTAGGTGGTCGATGCGCTTAAAGCCTTTGTCTTCAACAATCTTTTGCTCTTCTAGGTCAACGAAGTCTTGCTCGAAGATTGACCCTTTATCGCCAAAGTTTTCGATGAAATAGATAAGGCTATCGCCGATACCGTAAATCGCTGGGTATGGTAAGTCTTTGTGTGTTGAGTCAGTCGCAGGTTTTGCACCACGCTCAACCGCAGTATCAAACGCCTTTTGCGCATTTTCTACACGCCAGCCCATAGAGCAAATTGCCGGGCCGTGGCTTTTAGCAAACTGTGCTGAGAAGCCTTCACGCTCGTTATTCAACAGGAAGTGAATATCGTGCTGGTTGTAGTAAACGATATCTTTGTCTTTAAATTTCTTTAGTTTTGAGAATCCAAAGTCAGTGAATACTTTATCCATGTAATCAGCGTCTGGTGTTGCATATTCTGTAAACTCGATGCCGACTAGGCCTAGTGGATTATTTACTTCACTCATTGTTTTACTCCCGTATTAAGCACTGGGTGACTTGTTAGTATTTATGACTGGATGATTAATCAAATTACTGCAAAGGGGAAGTTAGAGGCAGTAAATAGCAGTAGGAGACTTTGTAAATTTAGTTGCACAATTGCCATGTAAAAGACACAAAATTGACACAGGCGTGACGACAATTATTTTTGCTTAAATTTTGACTAAAAACAGCAAGGTGCTTTGCGGGGTATTTTGTAACTTTATTTTTATATTACCATGATTTTATTTGGTTTTTATGTTTTTAGTTGATGGACTATATGAGAGAGGGGATTTTTATCACACGACTACATTGAGAGGGGAAATGGCGCTAAGTGTATTTAAATCTTTACGTATGGCTATTGTGGGAGAGGTAAACCACGCTAAATTAGCGTGGTTTACAGCAAATATTATTGCTTCTCAGCGGATACTTCTAGCTCTTCCGCAAGGTAATGTTCTTGCGTATGAGGTTCGTGCTTGCCCTCAGCGCCGTGCATCCAATCTACAAGCTTGTTGCTTAATAGATACATTAACATAGCAGATAGCAAGGCAACGCCGCCTAAACCAATGAAGATGCTCATCGCGTTTTCCATTGCTTCTTGGCCTTCACCGATGAAAGAGCCAACAAGGCCAGCAAGCTTGTTTGCAACCGCTGTACATAGGAACCAAATACCCATTAGCAGTGATGCTAAGCGCAGCGGCGCCAGTTTACTTACCATAGAAAGACCGATCGGTGATAAACATAGTTCACCAAGGGTGTGGAACATGTAGAACAATACTAACCAAATCATGCTGATCTGAAGTGTGCCACCGGCTTCACCACCTTCTGTTGCAAGCGCAAGCATCATGGTTAAGAAACCAAGTGCTAAGAACACTAGACCAATTGCAAACTTCACTGGAGAGTTCGGCTCTTTGTTATCTAGCTTTAACCAGATCATCGCTACTAATGGCGCAAATACAATGATGAAGATAGAGTTAAGCGACTGGAACCAAGAAGCCGGTATCTCAAAGCCCATAAACATACGGTTGGTATAGTCGTTTGCGAATAGGTTCATCAAACCACCAGCCTGTTCGAAACCCATCCAGAAGATAATTGAGAAAACACTCATGGTGAAAATAACACGGATACGATCTTTTTCTTTCTTCGTAAGCGGTTCTTTAGTCTGTGAGTCAGACATCTGTTGAGAAAGTTTAGCTGAAGGTACTTTACCGATATCGCCAAGGTATTTCTGGCTTAAGATAAGCTGCATAACCACAGAAATGATCATACCAATACCTGCTGCGATAAAGCCTGCCTGCCAGTTCACGACCGCTGCTACATAACCCGCAACAAGTGGACCTAGTGCACCACCTAAGTTGATACCCATATAGAAGATAGTGAATGCACCGTCACGGCGCTTGTCACCTTCTTGGTATAAATCGCCAACCATCGTTGAGATATTTGGCTTGAATAGACCATTACCTAAACAAAGCAATGCCAAGCCAAGGTAGAAGACGTTTACTTCTTGTCCTGCCACAACGCTGTGAGGAATACCCATAATAAAATGGCCAGCAGCCATTAAAATACCGCCAATAATGATGGCTTTGCGCTGACCTAATACGTTATCTGCAAGCCAACCACCAAATAGTGGGGTGAGATAAACGGCCATCGTAAATGTGCCGTAAAGACTTAGTGCGTCGGCATTACTCCAACCGAAGCCACCATTTTGAACTTGTGCTACAAGATAAAGAACTAAGATGGCACGCATACCGTAGTAGCCAAAGCGCTCCCACATTTCGGTACCAAATAATAAGAAGAGGCCTTTAGGGTGACCCAGAAATTCTCCGGCCTTCGGAACTGAATTCATATGTACTTCCTAATCTAATCAATGTGTTGTATCTGGTCATTTTTATAAAGGATGCGTTATTGCATCTAATGTTTTTCAATCAACACTGAATAATGAGCCATGTACTTAGCGTGCAACGTTTGAAACGACGTGCGGTAAATAGAACACTTTTCAATGCAGATTGGCATTGCTCATCGAGTCACCGAGTAAAAATCTTAATCAGATATTTGCTTGTATGAACTCAGGCATGCCTGTACTTTTTTTGAACGGGTGACCAGTACCTATTTCAACTAGCGTTTGTTGTATGTAACGACTAACTAATTTAAAAAAGTGCGTCAGTATACTCAGTGAGAATTAATAGGGGAAGTGTTTGGAGTCAGAAAGCGCATAAAATGCGGTCAGTGATTCAGGGAAGGATCATTCTTTTAGATGGTGGTTATATCTAAACGAATGGCGTGAGCATTAATATCGCTGATATTTACCACTCATTGCAGGTGTAGGAGCAAGTCGGCCCTGCGATCCATTTATCTTTACTTGACTGAGAAAGTGCCTGCCCCCTAGTGGTGACAGGATTTGTGGGGGCTGCGACCCCCACATCATTAGGCTTCTTGACTCAAATATTGTTGGATAAACTCGGTTGCGGCTAAAAAGTCCTGCTCCAATTTATCACGCATCTGGATCAGCTGATCGGTGGTAAGCGTGCCTTCCTTACATAAAGTCTCAAACTCTATGGCTGTTTCAGCTACTTTTTCGGCACCGATAGTTTTAGAAATGGACTTAAGTTGATGACAAGCTTCAATGATTTCTTCTTGGCTCATCGTGATCACCGCACCATTTACATCACGTGTTAACTGGCTACTTTGCTCTAAGTACATTCGGAAAAAGCGATTGCGTTTCGCTTCATCATGATTTACATACTTGTTGAGCATGTCCATATTGATAGCTGGCGCGGGCTCGCTTGCTTCTGTCGCAATAACTTCAGGCTCAGCCACCATAACTTCATCAACTTCAGGCTCTAGCTCTGTTTCTTGCTCTGATCCCGGCTGTACTTGGCTAGCGGCTGCTGGTCCAACAGCTGATGGCTCAGTACTTGGTCTCGGTTGCTGTGCTTTTGGTAAGCTTTCTATACACTTATTAAGCGTTGCCTCTAATACATTTAACTCTACTGGTTTGGTGATATAGTCATTCATACCACCAGCCTCACAACGTTCTCTTTCACCTTTGAGCGCATTGGCTGTTACGGCAATGATGTATGGTTGTTCGATGGTATCTGTTGCGGTTTCTACATAGTCTCTAATATGTTTGACCATGTCGTATCCTGACATTTTGGGCATATGCAAATCAGTCAGTACGATTGAGAAGTGCTCTTTTTTCCAAAGCTCTAGGCCTTCCTCACCATTTTCTGCAACCTCGACACCATAGCCTAACAGGTGTAATTGGTCGGTCAGTACTTGCTGATTTAATACGTTATCTTCAACTAACAACACCAGTTTGTTGGTTGCTCTTGCTTCATCAACGCTTAAAAAATCGTTGATAGTGCGTGACGGTTTAATTTCCTTTGGTTTATGCAAACCAGCAGCAACCAAGATAGCCGTCATAAAGCTAGACTTACATAACGGAGATGCATTGAGGTAGAAAATATTTTTGTGATTAAGGGCGGCTTCGTCCATTTTACTTAGGACAACAACCTGCTGTTCGTTTTTCTCAAGCGAATAAACTACGGTTCTTAGCTCTTCATTGACCTTGTCCATGCCGTCTAAACCGTCTAGCACCCAGATCAACTTGTCCTCGTGTTGGTTCTCGGTTATTTCGCTTTCATCGATAGCAATCACGCTCGCGCCCATGAATGAAAGATAGCGACTTAAAATAGTGCGTCTTTCATTATTTGGGGTGAGTAGGGCAACTGTGCGGCCGTTTAACAATTGCTTATTTGCGTAATTGACTTTGCCATCCACACTAAATGGCAATTCCACGACAAACTCGCTTCCCATGCCAATATCCGAGTTAACATGGATACTACCTAGCATGAGTTCGATTAAACTTTTACAAATAGAAAGGCCAAGTCCTGTACCGCCAAATTCTCGGGTGATAGAGCCCTCAGCTTGAATAAACGGATTAAAAATTTCTCTCAACTGAGCTTTTGTCATGCCTTTACCATTGTCAGTGACGGTAAAGCGTAAGGTGTAATGCTCTGAGGTGTTTTGAGCAACTTCAACGGAGATTTTTACATAACCTTGGGTTGAGTCATCTGTAGTCGTGAATTTAATGGCATTACTGCACAGGTTATAAAGTACTTGCCTAACGCGAACGGTGTCACCAACTAAATTCGTTGGAATGTCAGGAGCAATAAACAGTTGTAGGTCTAACTTACGTTTTTTTGCTACTGATGAAAGCACGCGTGCGACTTCCTCTGTGGTTTCAGCCACCGAGAAAGCACTATTGTCTATGCGTAATTTACCAGCCTCAATTTTAGAAAAGTCGAGAATATCATCGAGAATACCAAGTAAAGAGAAAGCCGAGTCGCGAATAATCGTGGTGAGGCGATGTTGAGCACCATCAAGATCGGTTTGACGCAGTAAATCAATAGTACCAATGACGCCGTTCATTGGCGTGCGGATCTCATGGCTCATGGTGGCTAAGAAAGTGGTTTTAGCATCACTAGCACGCTCCGCATTTAAAATCGCTTTTTCTAGCGCCAGCGTGCGGGCTTGAACTTCAGTTTCGAGACTTTCTTGAAGCTGCTTTAACTCATTTTGCGTTGCTTGATCGGACTCTATGGATGATTGTACTTGCTTTAACAGCGCATTTATCGCTTCAGCAACCTCAGCCAGACCGCCACTATAATAAGTACCCACCGTCGACTTGTAGTTTTTATCCATCGTTAGATGATTGATTTCTGAGATAAGCTCTTCAGTATCGTTACTTGATGCGCCAGAAAGCCGACGAGCCGCAATCACAACAATCATCAAGGCGCTAATAATAGCGGCAGCGAGCAGTATATAGGCAATGAATGGATCGCCTGATGATGTAGTTACAACGGGTGGTGTATAAGTCAAAATGAGTTCACCAACGTTTTGCTCATCTAGTCGCAGTGGCATGTGGTAAACCTGCATTGTGTCTTTGTTATAAGACTCTTCGCGATTTAGAGCAATGATTTGCTCACCTGCACTTTGTTGAAATACTAGGTTTGGTTGCCCCATCCCCGTATTGACGTACAAATAGGCGCCCAAGTGTTCGTTAGATGCTAATAATGCGGATACAATCTGTTTGGCACTGTCAAAACCGTGTTGTGTGACCACCTTAGCAAGGGGAGTTGCAACTGTTGTTGCTTGTTGTTGTAGGTTTACGGTTGGTGCGTCAGGGACGTCAGCTTGCTTTGGCAGTAGGTAAGCACCTGCGGCGCTACATAATCCAACAGTCAGTATTGCGATAAATAAAAAAAGTATCCGTCCATTTGCATTGGTATTCGCGCTATTTGGCATGCTTAATCCCGAAAGAATTATTTATACTTATTAGTTGTAGCAATCCTACCACCTTCGGCAAGTTTTTACCTCTCGTTTTTCAATCAATAGTGGCAATCCACTGAGAACACCTGATTGTTTTAAATCTTAAAATAATCAGGTTGTTATCTCGATAATTGTAACTACGCCTGCGATGTGTAAAGCATTAAACTTTAATAAAAATTAAATTTTACGTAACGTTTTTATAAAGTAGTATTCGTTCAACCTAATACTTATAAGGATATCTCATGTTTCTACGTCAAAGTCGGCTGGCGTTTGGTTGGTTTATTACACTGTTGGGCTGCGCCTTACTAACTGGCTGTAATAACAGTGACAATTCTATTGTTATTGAAAAGAGTGCTAACGAAGACATAGCCGTCACTCCGCCGCGCTATGGCAAGGTGGGAGACGGGCTACTCAACGAACAACTGGAAGCAATCCGGGCTGAGTTTGCTATGCCCGCACTTGGCGGGTTTATCGTTTATGGCGATGAGTTGATTGAGCTTGATGTAGCTGGTGTGCGAGTGAGCACAGGGCAAGCTCTGGTCACCAAACTTGATAAGTGGTCGATTGGTTCGTTCAGTAAGTCCATGACAGCAACCGTCGCTGCTCGCTTGGTTGAGCAGGGGTTAATTCGATTTGACAGTCGGGTGAGTGATGTTTTTCCTGAGTTAATCGGAAAAAATTAACCCTGAATTTGAGTCTGTTACACTAGGGCCTGTTGATCTTTCAAGTTTGTTTTTGCAGCAGTTTGATTGGTATTTATACAAGGCAGAGCCGGCGTAGCATAGTTATTCTATGTGAGTCAGGCGATAACACAGTAGAAATGCCAATCAAGCGCTGCCCTTTGGGTTCCCCTGAGTGCGCTTTGTTCATTGTTACTCAACTTTTGCTTAGATTACTAGGCGGCAAGTCGAGCGTCGCGAACAAAACACACTCAGAAGAACAAAAATCAAACAGCAAAGGTCAACAGGCCCTAACTGCACTGCTTTCGATGACTTCGGGCTTAAAGCGTGATCTTGACTCCATGTATTCTGGTAAGTGGCATTTAGATCAACGTGGCATGGTCGAGCAAAGATATGCCTGGACTCAAGAGATGTTAACGACGCAACCAGAAGTGACTCACGGAACCTATCTATATAGCAATGCAGGTTATGTTGTTGCAGGCCATATGTTGGAGCGTGTGACGGGGCAATCATGGGAAGCGTTAGTGAAGCAAGAAGTATTCATTCCTCTTGGAATGGAAAATATTGGATTTGGGCCTGCTAGCTATGGAGATCCAGAAGGACAGCCGAGTGGGCATCAGATGCGAGAAGGGCAGTGGCATCCAATAACACCGGCCGATAGGGTCGATCTACCAAACGTTGTTGGACCTGCTGAGTTAGTCAGTACGACCTTGACCGATCTGTCATACTATTTACGTGCTTATCTCGCGGGGCCAGAGGTGGTGATAATTTGATTGGTGCTAATTCATATACGCGACTGCTCACACCGGTTAGCCCAGAATATGGCTTAGGCTGGATCCTTACTCCAAACAACAATAGCTTTCATCACAATGGCTTTACTGGGACCTTCTATTTAGACAACTTAGTGTTGCCAGAAAAGAACATAGCGATATTAGCGGTAACAAACGGCGATACGAGTAATGCCAAGCAAGCGGTAGAAAAAGCGATACTGGTCATGCAACAAAGATTTGAAGCGCAACATAAAGACAATCTTTAAACAGGATTGATAAACCTTGTTGCCGAGCTTCGCTTTAGGAATGAGATAGAATATGTATCTCCATTCTATTTTATTCCTTTAAGCACATATTTCTCTTAAGTGACGCCTTTTTCTTTGTTGTTGGCCTAGAGCGGTTTGCGGTATTCATAGATATAAGTCGATAAATACAGTAAAACATGGCTAGTCGGGTGTTTTTTCATCGGAAAAGCGGTATTTTAACCGCTTTGTCTGAAAACTGTGCAAACGATAAATGTATTTAAAAAAAGGGTTGACTTAGAACCGCAAAACCCGTTTAATACGCCGCACGCCCAGATAGCTCAGTCGGTAGAGCAGAGGATTGAAAATCCTCGTGTCGGTGGTTCGATTCCGCCTCTGGGCACCAGATTAAAATCATTGCATTAGCAATGTGGTGCATGCAGAAACTGCATGGTACACGAATTAGTGTGCCGACTTAGCTCAGTTGGTAGAGCAACTGACTTGTAATCAGTAGGTCATCCGTTCGACTCGGATAGTCGGCACCATTTAATTTAGGCGTCAGCCAATAATTTCTAGTTAGCTCAGTAAGAAGAGTTTCCTAGACATTAAAAAAGATTTGCCCAGATAGCTCAGTCGGTAGAGCAGAGGATTGAAAATCCTCGTGTCGGTGGTTCGATTCCGCCTCTGGGCACCAATAATTTAGTGTGCCGACTTAGCTCAGTTGGTAGAGCAACTGACTTGTAATCAGTAGGTCATCCGTTCGACTCGGATAGTCGGCACCACTTTATTTAGGCGTTAGCCTGTGTTTTCTAGATAGCTTAGTTATTTAGATACTGAAAAATTTGCCCAAATAGCTCAGTCGGTAGAGCCGTTTGGAGTTGTATTGAAAATCCTTTTAAGGATTTAGGTACTAGAAAAAATTTGCCCAGATAGCTCAGTCGGTAGAGCAGAGGATTGAAAATCCTCGTGTCGGTGGTTCGATTCCGCCTCTGGGCACCATCCTTTAAAAAGCCTCGCAATTGCGAGGCTTTTTGCTTTCTGGCATTTGCAAATCATAACTTAGTACGGGATTCTACCCATACTAAGCCACAACTCTTATTAGCCTATCACTCAATTCCCATGCAGCTGGCGTAAAAGCTGGTAGTCGCAGGCCAGTCACTAAATACAGCAACTACGCCAACTTGTTTTGCCAATATGTCCAACACCCTAAGTATATCGCCATCATGATTAACTGCGTTTTTTACAGATTGATAATACCAACCGCCGCCGTTCGCTAAAGGGCCTGAGCGCTCTAAAGACCAAGCAACTATCTTTAATCCTGCGCGTTTAGCGGCTAGGGCGTACTGCGATGGAATGATATCGCCGTTTTTATCTTCGCTAATTAACATCCAAATTGGTGGGGCGATAATTTTTACCTTATTTTTGACTAAGTCTTCCATTGACGGTTGCCAAGTACTTGGTTTGTTAATATCAAAATGTTCGCCAGCTTCTCTACCATCAAGAAATATGGCATGGTTTGCAAACTCTGGTGCATGCTTTATCCAGTACTGAATATCTTGGTACGAAAAGGATTGTGGAAAAACTTGCGATGGGGGGACATTGTGCTCTGTATATTCGCCCAACATTTTTTGCGCGAGCTGGTTTTGGCTTAACCCATTAAATGGCATTGTCACTTCTGGTGTTTTTAACTCAGGTGCCATATTTACACCCAGCTGCTTAAATAAAGTAATGCTTTCGCTGTGGGTCATTAAGGTTCCAGAACTGGCATAAAGATCTGTACGCCAATTGGGAGTGCCTTTGACAAACTCTGCTACTGTGGTTGCTTGAGTATTCACACCATCCATTTTTCCTTTTAGTTGCTTGAATTCTGCTAAGGTAATGTCTGAGGTGCAGCATTGAGCAGACGCAAGTTTACCGGAGTCTGGATCCGCTGGGGTGAAGGGTTGTCTACACTTGCTAGCAAGCTTAGGCTGTAACAAGATATCGGTTGTTGCATGAAGGTCACATTGCGCATGGCGGCAAACTAAGGTCTTGTCTTTCGTAAAAGTAACATCACATTCGAGCGTTCCAGCTCCCATTTTTGCGGCGGCTATATATGATTCTTTGGTGTGCTCAGGGTATAAAAGTGGCGCACCACGATGTCCTATGGAAAAATGTGTGCGCTTGATTGGTTTATCTAAACAGCTTGCAAGCTTTTCTTTAAGCTCACCATCTGGAAGTTGCGAGACTAAAAATTGAGGGCGTGTACCGACATCAAACTGTTTTGTTGCCTGGCACCCCGTTAAAAATACCGTAAACCAGATAAGGCCTAATGTTAGGCGCATAGCGACTCCGCTGAATACTTGCAAAAAAGTAAGTAAAGCATGAGTTTTTGACAGCTAGATGTCAGTCATACGAGCGTCTTAGCGATATTGCTGACGATAGTTCTCTACCCACAATTTAGTGGCGCCACAAACGGCAACAGGCATCACGATGAGGTTAACAAATGGGATTGAGGTCAGTACAAACACCGCAAAGCCAAAGCCATAAGACAGCCCTTGTTTACTCTTCAAATCGTCTTTCATTTGCTTGAAATGAATTTTATGGTTATCAAACGGATAATCATTATATTGCACGCTGTACATCCAACACGTAAACATAATCCATAAAATTTGCCCAACGATAGGCAGTATCCAAAGCAAGATGAAAAAGCCAAGTGCACGTGGAAGGTAATAACAGAGTTTGGTCCATTCTCTACCCAACATTCGCGGCACATCTTTTATGGTATCAATTAGCTTATCATCATTGATTTGCTGGTTGGTTAGGTAAAGTTCCACTTTTTCGGAGAGTAAGCCATTGAAAGGCGCGGCAATAAAGTTAGTTATCACCGTGAAAATCATACTATAACTGAAAAGTATCACTAAGATAGCAATTGGCCACATTAGCCATTCCAGCCAACTGAGCCAATCTGGTAATAATCCGTTGAGATAAGTAAATCCTTGAGTCAGCCAGTCATAAAGAAAAAAGAGTGATGCACCAAATAGCAGTACATTGATTGTTAAAGGAATAAATACAAAACGTTTTAATCCTTTTTGGGTGATTAAAGAAAAACCAGCAATAAAGTACTCGATACCGCGTGATAGTTGCACTGTACACCTCGTGTTGTAATACCAACTTGTCTTAATACTTGCTCAATTTGAAGGAGCAAATCTGACGCTAACTGCGTTAAAAAATTCTCATTTAGAACAACTAAATAGCAAAATTTCGCCTGGTTATCGACAAGATTTTCTCGCCTCAAAAAGACCACTTAATTAAGAAAATTGGTATGGTTTAATTCTTTTGATTTAAGGCACATACCAAAATGTTGGCGTTAGTATAACGCTAAACGACGCGCTACAAATAGGAGATTAGTAACGATTCATCTCAGCTCACACAGTGCCCGAGTGTGCGTATGAAAATTAACCTTAGTGTATTTAGAAGCTTAGTAAATAGATTAGAAATAATACTTGTAAACGCAAGAAACTGCCCATACACTCAAAGTAAGGCAGTAGAAGTGAGAATACTATGCGGTTAGTTCGTTGGATGATTACATTTTGTATGTTGAGTCTGTTGACAGTGTCAACGGCCGATGCTGCTAAATGTGATACCACGCTTTCAATCGCGCCTATCGTTGTCGACCTAGACAATTCGAACTCCAGCCCTGACTTAGATGATTGCGTTGTATCAACAACTCATCGTTTCGTGGTTGCTAGTAGCTTTATCATAGCGCAATCACAACCCATCTATTCTTATTCAAACTCAGTATGCGAGTCTATTAGAGCACCACCTGTCGCAAATTAATTTAGTCCTTTTCCGTGCTTAATTAATTTTAAAGATAGAGGTGATCTATGAACACTTACACAGTATTGAAAACTCAACCTGTTGCAAATTATGAACTTGCTGAAAATAACTTCCCAGCTTGTAACACTGACAACCTAGAGCAAGCGCCAGCACATTGCCTAATGCACAATTTACATTTGGCACCAATGCAACATATTGATGAAAACAGTAGCATAGATGAAGCTACGTTAGTACTAGACAAAACACACCGCAGAGCAAGCTTTGTCGTTGATAGCAAAGAAAAGCTTGTTGGTATGATCTCTAATGCAAGAATTGGTAGTCGCTACGTGTTGAGCATTGCAGAAAGACGTGGCTGTACAAGACGTGATTTAAACGTCAATGATGTCATGATCCCACTATCAGATCTTCGTCAAATCACCTTAAAACAAACTAGCCAAACAGTGGTTGGCAATGTGCTAAAAACAATGGAAGAAGGTGGCTTTGAGTTTTTACTTGTTATTGATGAAGTGACTCAGCATCCAGTCGGCTATTTTGACCTAATCGATATGATGAAAGCCTGTGGACGTGCAGTAAACTCGATGAAACCGGCAAATAAATTCAGTGATATTGTTGGTACGATATTGCACCACGCAGAAATTTAAAAGAATCCCTATAGTTAATGTAAATTAAAGTTAGCAAGGCGTCGTAAGGCGCCTTTTTTGCGCCTCAAGTTCGCTCCTATGCAGTAGAGGATAGGAGCTATTTTTACTTTGCGCCAGCAAACCCAAGTTGTCGCCAAGACTCATAAACAAAAACGGAAACTGCATTAGATAGGTTCATACTGCGGCTATCAGGGCGCATTGGAATACGAACTCGTTGCGGCTCCGGCAGTGAAAAAATGATGTCTTCTGGCAAACCTCGAGTTTCAGGGCCAAACAGTAGACAGTCACCAGCTTCATAGGCAACTTCATGATGGTACTTGGTACCTTTTGTCGTGCAAGCAAATACTCGCTTTGGGTTTCGTTTTGCTAAGTATGCTTCAAAGTTTGGGTGGCGCTCTACTTCGCTAAATTCATGATAATCAAGGCCAGCACGTCTTACCCGTTTATCATCCCACTCAAATCCTAGCGGCTCTATCAGGTGTAGTGAATATCCTGTATTGGCACACAAACGAATAATATTGCCTGTATTAGGCGGGATCTCGGGTTGGTATAAAACGATATCTAACATGATAGGCCTCAATTAAATTTTGCCCGGCAGTATAGCTGATACTTGTCGACATTTATATGTGCTGCGCTTGATAGAGCGAAATCCATTACCCAGTTTTTAAAGTACGACTGTTGTGAAAAACTATACAACCGTAATCTGTTTTTCATTTCAAAGCATTACCCTGTAATATAACAGCATCGCGATGCCGTGGCATTTTGCGAGTGGTTTGACGACTAATCATTTCAGTTATCCAAACGTCAGATTAAATAACATGAAAAAATGAGGTGCCAGTGGATCGCAGCTATGAATTTTGGGTTAGGTTTTCGAGTGTCTTTACCATCATAATGGTGGGATTGATGATCGCTGCCAAGTGTTGGGCTTGGCTGTCTTCAGGTAGTGCCGCTATGCTCGGCTCTTTAACTGATTCACTGCTTGATATTAGCGCCTCTTTAATGAATTTCTTCGTGCTGAGCTACGCACTGCGTCCTGCGGATGATGATCATCGATTTGGTCATGGAAAAGCAGAAGCATTAGCTGGGCTTGGACAAGCGGCCTTTATCGCGGGTTCTGCGAGTTTATTGGCTTTTCATGGTGTAGAGCGCATTATCAATCCAACCCACATTCCACATTCATTGTTTGGTGTGTGGGTGAGTTTATTTGCGATAGTTTGTACTTTGTTGGTGGTTGCGGTGCAGTATCAAGTCGTTAAACGCACGCAGTCCATCGCCATTAAGGCCGACTCGTTACATTATAAGGGCGATATTTTATTAAACCTCGCGGTGCTCCTAGCGGTATTGCTTAACTTTTATGGTGTAGGTTACGCCGATCCGATTTTTGGTATTTTGGTGGCGATGTACTTACTTTATAACAGTTGGGATATTGCCAAGGAAAGTGCTGCGCACTTAATGGATAAAGAGCTGCCAGACGAAGAAAAAGCACAGATCATACTTATTGCGTCGAGTCATGAGGACGTTTACGGAGTACATGATTTGCGTACCAGGCAAGGTGGCAAAATCAAATTTATTCAACTGCATCTAGAGCTTGATGATGATATGCCGCTGATGCGAGCGCATCAGGTTGCGGATGAGGTGGTTGCTAGCATTAAAGAAGAGTTTGATTGTGAGATGGACGTACTTATCCATCAAGACCCAGTTTCTTTAGCGCTAAGTAGCTCGGCTGTGAACGCATAAAAATCATCTAGCACGGCTTTGCGGGTATTATCTTGCTCGCAAAGTAGTTCGTGTTTCCCGATAAACTCTGTAACTGTCACATTGTCTCTGTGCGCAGCAAATTGACTTTGTGCCTGATTATCAACAATGCTGTCTTCACTGGCTGTCGCGATACGGATTGGCAGATCTAGCTTAATATCTTGAAACGTGCGGCATTTATGTAGCGCCGTATATAACCAAGCAAAGCTGACACCACCGAGTTGTAGTTCGGGAAACTGATCGTACAAACCTCTAAATAGCGCATATCTGATTGGGCAATCAGTAAGGTCATTATCTTGAAAAGGTTTGTTGTGGTAGTGCACCTGTCCCAGTGCATAATGCTTACCTAGCCCAAATAAACAAGCTGCGCCAGCCAATCCCTCGGCAAACCAAGCCGGGTAGGGAGTCGTATTGATCCCAAGCATCGGGGCTGATAAATAGACTCCCTCTATGTTGTGAGGCGCAAATAATGTTAAATAATCGCAGGTAATGGCGCCACCCATTGAATGCGCCAATATAAAAAGAGGCAAGGTATTTTGCTTGGCAACGATTTGATCCATAAAGCAGTGCAGCGTTGCGGCATAATCTTCAAAGCGCCTAACATAGCCTATTTGCTTATCTTTAAGTAATCGCGGCGAGTAGCCTTGTCCTGGATGGTCATAGGTAAATACCGCTATGTTGTTTTGCGCAAACTCCCACAGCAATTCTCTGTATTTATGTGCAGACTCAATACGGCCATTAACTAATACTAGGCTGAAGGTTGCCTTTTTTGGAATGTGGTAGGCGTAAAATAGCCTACCATGAGGGGTATCAAAAAAGCCTTTTTGACAGCCTTGCCAGTGCTTATCAATTTCAGGAAGATGTGATTCAAGTTGCTGACTTTGGCTATAAAACATGGCTACCTGTGTAATGGAATTCGAATACTGACTTGCAAACCAATATTATTACTAAATTCGATATGGGCATCATGTACTTTTAACGCATGCTGCGCAATGGCAAGACCCAGTCCAAACCCGCCCATTTGATTTTTGCTTGGCGTGCGTGCGCTCGACACTCTGAAAAAAGGAATACAAAGCTTGTCGAGCATGTCTTCACTTACACCTTTACCATCATCACTGATAGTGCATAGCAACAGATCACCATCACTCTCAATATCGACATTAATACGGCTAGTCGCATACTTAATCGCGTTACGAATAATGTTTTCGAATGCGCGGTTAAGTAGCATTGGGTCGCCATAAAGTGTTGCCTCGGGTAGTGCTGTGACGACAAGGTTTTTCCCTAATTGTTGTGCTTCAAACAATGCATCTTCCAATATCGGGTCGAGCAGTTCATTGAGCTTAATTATTTGCTTATCGATTGGCACTTGATCCGCTTCGAGCTTGGATAAATGCAAAATATCGCTGAGCATATTTTCAACTAGCTGGGCTTCACGCTCAATGCGCTCGATATAACTTTGGCTTTGCGCTGTGGCATGGCCAGCAGCGAGGCCCGTGGCCATTTGCAAGCGGGTGAGCGGTGAGCGTAGTTCATGGGATATATCAGCAAGTAAGCGTTTTTGATTGTTGACCAGAGACTCTAACTTATCAGCCATCAAGTTAAAATCATGACCCAGTTGGCCGAGCTCGTCTTGGCGTTTGGTGTTTATATCGGCTCTGCTCGACAATTCTCCACGAGAAAGTTTTGCAGCGGCTTTTTGTAGCTCTTTAATTGGCGACAATAGATCTCGAGTAAACCAAAAACACAGTAATAAGCTTGCGCCTAGCACGACCGCGATTTTTACCCAAAGCGGCAGAGTTCTTAATTTGATGAGCGCACTTGGGGTATGGTTTTCAAAAATTAAATAAAGACGATAACTTTCACCTTGAAGTGTGAGCTCTAGGGGGCCAAAAGCCTTGTACTCAGGAGTAAAAATAGCGGCTGGTTTAGCATCTTCGGTAAAGCTGAGTAACTCTAAATTCAGCGTTTTTATATTAGGATCGGCGGCAACACTTTTTTCGGTATCGCGATGGCTCAAGTAGATATTTCGCGCCTTTCTTTTACGCAGTTTGGCGACCTTATTCAGTTCAAAGTTGGGGCGCTCGTTTGCGCGTATTAACGCTTGCTCTAATTGTTTTAGATTTTGCAGCATGGGTTTTGAGATGCGGTGAGTTTCTACAACATCAGGTTGTAGCATGCTGATCCCAAGCAACAACAACATAGTGGCAATGATAGTGAGCCAAAACCAGGCAAAAACCTTAACAAGTAAGTACCGCTTCATTCATTATGCCTTTAGAAATATATAGCCAGCGCCGCGGATCGTTTTGATATAAGTGTGTTCACTTAATGCGGCAATTTTCTTGCGAACGTTAGAGACATGCATATCGATAGAGCGATCATAAGGCACAAGTGGCCGGCCTAGTACTTGTCGTGAAATAGTCTGCTTGTCGACCACTTCTCCTGCGGTTTTGACCAGCAAGAGTAGCACCTCGTATTCGGTGCCCGTCAGTGACAGCACCTCGCCATTAACAGTAGCACTTCTTGAAGCTACATCTAAACGCAGCTGGTGGATAGTAAAGGTATCATCCGGGCTGTGTTGCTTATAATGATCGACGCGACGCGTAATGGCTTTAACGCGCGCGAGTAGCTCGCGGTGGTTAAACGGTTTTGGAATATAATCGTCAGCACCTAGCTCCAAACCAAAGATGCGGTCAAAGTCATCACCTTTTGCCGTTAGCATAATAACGGGTGTCATCTTCTGGACACGTAACGCCTTTAGTACTTCAAAACCATCCATTTCGGGAAGCATTACGTCTAATAATATCAGATCGAAATTTTGCTTTAATGCCAGCTGTAGACCTTCTGTTCCTGTGTGGGCCATCGCCACTTCAAAGCCTTCTGCAGTAAAGTATTCTTTTAACAAGCTGCAAAGTTCTTGGTCGTCATCAATAAGTAAAATGGAATGTTTCATTGTCATACTTAGTCCAGCATTGTTGATTGGCGTTGGCCTGAATAGTTCGGCTCTAGCATATTACACCTTACTTCAACGCCTTATGTAAATTGCCTTTGCTTTTTTTTGCAAAGCACTGACAAAACTTTACCTCTGTCTGACGTTCCTTTTCTTTGTGCTTGCTAAATTTGGAAGTGACAAAGCAATGGCGAACAAGGAGCCAATACCATGAAATTACTATCTACTTTAGCATTAGTTACAGCACTTGGCGTATCGACTTTCAGCTTCACTGCAAACGCGGGCCCGATGGGCGGGCAGCTTGAGCACTCAGCAAGGTTGCTACTATCAGATAAAGGCCAGAAGTTATTAGAGTTGACAGAAGCGCAGCAAGGCCAACTAAAGACAATTTATGCGGATTACAAAACTGCCAAAAAAGCGCTAAAAGAAAGCGGGAAAGAAGCACATTCAGCTTATCGTGAAGAAATGAAAGCACTTATGGCAGCGCCAATCTTTGATAAGGTTCAAGCGCAACTTTTACTGGAAAAAGGCCAAGATAAAAAGCAAGCGTGGGCGCTACTTTCAATGGAAACTCGCCACAAAGTATTCCATGTATTGAATGAAGAGCAGCGCGATAAGCTCCAAGCACTTAAATCACGTCGTAGTCACAAAGGCCATAAAAAAGCAGATTAAGTCTCAATGTTTCTCTCCAACTTAGCCCTGACCTTTCCGGTAAGGGCTTTATCATTTCTTGCCAATTACTTTTGAATAATGAGAGCTGGTACTCCAAATTGACAAAGAGTACAGGCCAATTGCGATTAATGTACAAAATATTACAACTGCTTGTACTGGTTTAAGTTACATGTTGATAACATGTTTGCGTTGTGATATTTTTCGATTAAGAGTACATCTTGCAAGTCTGCGGACAACTCTTTGAAATAGTATTGAATTGAAAAATTCTTAATTTACGCGCACAAACTTTCCAATAACTTTTGTTTTCTTCAGAGTAACTAAGGGTATTCTTTGTTGTTGGCTGTTTGTTACTAGGTATCACTGAGGGAGACATGCAGACACCTGAAGAATACGAGGTGACACTTAGGATCCGAGAACTGCTAAAAGAACTCAAAAAGCGTAAAGGCTATACTAAAAAAACCATTAGCCAAAAGCTCGGAATAGGTCTCACCACACTAGACGACTATCTTAACGGAACAAGCTCATTTCGCTTAGGTACCTTGATTAAATTGTCGGAAATTTGCCGGATCCAATTAAGTGATATTTTGGAAGGGGCGGGGCATATAGCTAAAACCTATCAAAATGAGGTGAGAAACACAGAGCAAAAGACGGAACAAGATCAAACGGAAATAGAGCGCTAGCACAAGCTGCCGAGTTTGAATTGTTTGTCTTGCCAAACAAGTTGCTAATGAGAGGGAAAGGCCGAGGAAATCGGCCTACAGGTTTATTCTTTAAAAAAGCTGTCGTCGTTTTTTGCCAGCATCGCTTCTATATCTTCAATCAAACTTTCCGCATCTTGAGGCGTGAGTTCACCGCTTTTCATCGGTGTTGAAATCGTATTGGATTCGTCAGACCAATCACCTAAATCAATTAATTGACAGCGTTTTGAGCAAAACGGGCGAAATGGGCTTTTATCAGACCATTCAACAGCCTGTTGGCAGGTTGGACACTTTACTGTAGTTGTCATCATACACTTACTTTTTACTTCCTAATTGCATAAGTCTAATCGCATTTAATTGCTTTGTGAACCGAGTGCTTATCGACTTCGAGCAGCTTGCATACAAGGTAGGGATCCATGATAGGATGAGATTGCGAGGTAAACTAAGGAAAAAGGTGTACAAAAGGTGGAGAAGTTCGAAGCAACATTAGACAACTGTCATAAAGAGCCAATTCATATTCCTGGTTCAATTCAGCCGCATGGCTATTTATTGCTATTCGACACCAACACATTAACACTACGCTATTTTAGCGAAAACTTTGCTGCGCTTGTAGGACTTGAGCCTAGTGCTTTGGTCAATACTCATGCTGAAACGATTTTTGCGTCTCCATTTTCTGAGTTGCTTGCCAGCAACTGCAACTCCTCTGATATCCATCGTTTGAATCCGATGACAGCCAGCATAAAAGCCAAGGATTTAACATGCGTTGAATTCTCCGTAGTCGCTAGTCAAAACGAAGCTGGGCTCATATTAGAACTTGAGCAAAACACGGCGCATGGCGTTGAAATCAATCATTCAATGCAACACCTTATGAAGCATTCGTTGTCTAGTATGGTGGATTCTCAGTCGTTACAGGCTTCATACGAGATGGCCGTGGAAGAAATTAGAGAATTAACACGGTTTGACAGAGTGATGCTGTATAAATTTGACCATGAATATAATGGTGAGGTGGTTGCAGAATCGAAGCGTAATGACCTTAATTCGTTTTTAAACCAGCACTTTCCCGAGTCTGATATTCCAAAACAAGCAAGAGCACTTTATCTAAGAAATCCGATCCGCCTGCTTGCCGATGTTGATGGTGAAAATTCACCGCTTTATCCGCAAGACAGGGCGATTGATTTAAGCGCCTGTATTTTACGTAGTGTATCACCTATTCATTGCCAGTATTTACGCAATATGGGCGTTCAGGCAACCATGTCTATCAGTATTATTGTTGCTGGTAAATTATGGGGACTGATTGCTTGTCACCACTACGAAAAGCACATAGTCCCATTTAACACTCGTGAAGTCGCCCAGTATATGGGGTTGATGTTGTCTTATCTGATCTCTCTCAAAACCTCATCCTTAGAAGCAATGGCAGAAGCCAATGCACTGACATTGAGCTCTTCCGTCACAGAGCGCATGGCAAAAGAAATCTTTTTTGTTGATGGGCTACGTTACGAATCCGCGGCATTACAAGAGATGATGAAAGCTACAGGTGTCGCGTGGCGCGTTGAGAATGATTTGGAGTGCTACGGGCAAACTCCCGCAAAGGCGGATATTGAGAGTATTTATCGTTGGCTTGCAGAGCATCAACTTGGGGATGACTCCATTTTTTATTGCCATAATTTAGGTGAGCTTAACGAAGCATTTAAAGCCTTTGCGAAAACCGCGAGTGGGTTGCTATTGATGCCACTTTCAGCGGATGCTAATCACTTCATTATGTGGTTTAGAAAGGAAGTTATTCAAACCAAAAATTGGGGAGGGAAGCCTGAAAAATCCATTGAGTTTTTGGATGATGGTAGCCACCGTTTAATGCCACGTAGTTCGTTTAAGTTGTGGGTCGAGAATGTGAAGTGCAAATCTCACCCTTGGACGGAAGCCGAAGTAAGTTGTGCATTGAAGTTTCGTAATACCTTGGTTAATTATGTGCTGGCTAAATCTGAGCGATATAAAAAGCTTAACGCAATTCTAGAGCAAAAAGTTACCAAGCGTACCGAAGCGTTGGAAAATGAGATCACTTCGCGTCGTACTGCTGAACAATTACTGACGATAGCACTTGAGAAAGCACATGAGTCGAATCAAGAGCTGGAGCGTTTTGCCTTTTTAGCGTCCCATGATCTGCAAGAGCCGCTCAGAAAAATCCAAATGTTCGGCGATCGGATCCAGTGTTCAGCTGAGGGACTAAATGATAGACATGCCTCTTATCTTAAGCGCATGATGGATTCTGCTGAGCGAATGCAAAAGTTGATAAAAGGATTATTAAGCTTTTCACGGATTGATCGCAAAGGTGAGTCATTTAGATCATTTGATGGCGATAATGCGTTAGCTGAAACCTTACAGGATCTTGAGTTAGTTATTAAAGAGTCAAATGCACAAGTGGATACCACAGGGCTGGGTGATGTATTTGGAGACCGCAGACAGTTGCAACGCGTGCTGCTAAACTTAATCAATAATGGGATTAAATTTAGTGTGCCAGAAAGAGCACCACGAGTCTCGATTAGCAGCGAACGTAAAGCAAATGAACTGATTGTTGCCGTTAAGGATAACGGGATTGGTTTTGATCCCGAATTTAGTGAGCAGATCTTCAATCTTTTTGAAAGATTACATGGTCGTAGCGCATATGCCGGTACAGGGCTTGGGCTTGCTATTTGTAAAAAAATCGTCGAAAGACATCATGGTCGCATATGGGTCGAAACGGAAGTAGGGCAAGGTTCTACTTTCTATTTTAGCTTGCCGATTTCAGCGCAAGCGATTTAACTTAGCTGTAGAACCATTGATGCGGTTCTGATATCAGCATACAAACTCGAGGTTTATTGCGAGTTTAAGGAGAGAGTGTGTATGGTCCATCATCATGATTTAATTAAACAGCTTCACTCTGTAAACTATATCTTGGTTGCAGATGATGATTTCGACGACCAAGAATTAATCCGTGATGCATTTGAAGACAACGGCGTGATGGAGGCTAAGCTACAATTTGTCAGTGACGGCGTTGAGTTGATTGAAAAACTTAATAGCACCGAGCTATTACCTAGCCTTATTATTCTTGACTTAAATATGCCACGAAAAAGCGGTAAAGATGTGTTAGCTGAGATGCGTGGGGCTGCAAACCTTAAGCATATTCCAGTTATTATGTTCAGTACATCGGACTCTGAGCTAGATATAAAGCAGTGTTACTTACTTGGGGCGAATTCTTATATGACCAAACCTTCTCAATATCATGAGCTGGTGGATTCAATGAAGTCCTTGCTGACTTTTTGGCTTGGCACTGCAAAGCTCGTGATTGATTAAAAGTGAAGGGCCAGAATAACTAACTGGCCCTTAAGCTGTCATAGCACTATATTGCTTCGTTAGTATGCTTTTGCTTTAGCAAGCGACTTGTCACTGTACCTGCGGTCATTGAGCCCGATACATTGAGTGCCGTTCTTGCCATATCAATTAATGGCTCAATAGAAATAAGCAGCGCTGCAATTGTCACTGGTAGTCCCATCGCAGGCAGTACTACCAACGCTGCGAAAGTGGCACCACCTCCAACACCCGCAATACCAAAAGAGCTAATTGCAACCATAGCGACTAAAGAGACAATAAAGTCGAGTGCGAACGGGTCAATTCCTACCGTTGGCGCAACCATTACAGCAAGCATAGCAGGATAAATGCCAGCGCAGCCATTTTGTCCGATTGTCGCACCAAATGATGCAGAAAGATTTGCAATCGCAGGGGGAACATTAAGCTTGTGGATCTGCGCTTCAACATTCAATGGGATGGTTGCCGCAGAGCTTCTTGAGGTGAAAGCAAAAGTTAAAACAGGCCAAATTTTTTGGAAGAAATGCTTTGGGTTTTCACCAACTAAAGTAACTAACAAACCATGCACCACAAACATCAGTAAAATGGCAACGTAAGAGGCAATAATAAAACCGAGTAAGCTAATAATGTCAGCCATGCTTGATGTGGCGATCACTTTGGCCATCAAGCCAGCTACACCATAAGGCGTAAGGGCGATGATCATACGTACTAATCTCAACACAACAGCCTGTGCGCCTTCAACTGCATTTTTTATTGGGCTACTTAAATCTGACTCTTCCATGATGGCTCTACGAGCAGCAATGCCAGTTAACACGCCAAAAATCACCACGGCGATAATCGAGGTTGAGCGCTCGCCAGTTAAGTCAGCAAACGGATTAGTTGGTACAAAGCTAAGCAGCATTTGTGGAATGGTTAAATCGGCAACGGTTGTTGCACGTTCTTCTAGTACTGCTATTCTGGCCGTTTCCCGTGCACCTTCAACTAAGCCTTGAGCGCTTAACCCAAATGCTTGAGTGATAAAAATACCAATGAGTGCCGCAATGGCAGTGGTAAACACTAATATAGCGATAGTGACAAACGAGATCTTTCCAAGAGAGCCTTGATTATCTAATTTTACGACCGCGGCGATCATAGAAACCAAGACCAATGGCATAATCACCATTTTGAGAAGATTAACATAGCCGCTACCAACAATCGCAACCCAATCTAGTACAGTCTGTTTGGTGGTTAAGTCACCTGAGAAAACAAACTGCAGCGCGAGTCCAAATAGGCTGCCCGCAACTAAGCCTAATAATACCGTTCGTGACAGGGTTTCGGAGCGCTGTTGAAAGCGGTAAAGACCGAAAAGTATGACAATAAAAACCGCCAGCGCGGCGATAACAGCAAAAGACATCAGAATACCTTTCGAAATATATGAAAATAACGCGTTACTATAGAGGTTTTGTTGATTGGGCTAAAATATTCTTTGACTATGGAATAGAACAAAAGGTTATCAATAAAAATGAAAGTTTTTAATGGTTTTTCCTTTCATATAAAGATGTCTTGTGGTGAGTTGGTACTAACTCATAGTAATTAAAAACACCGAGATATGAGCATAGCTAATAATCTTTCGTAGCAGCGAGTTTATCTCGCGACTCTTTTTTAGAGTTTATCTCGCGACTCTTTTTTTTAGGGGTTGTCTCGCGACTCTTTTTTTTAGGGGTTGTCTCGCGACTCTTTTTTAGGGGTTATCTCGCGACTCTTTTTTTAGGGGTTGTCTCGCGACTCTTTTGCTTTGCGACGTTAACTGTGTGGCCGCTTTTATAGTATGGAGTTGAACATGTGGTTTATTGAGTATATGTAAAAGCGAGTTAGCTTTGAGGCGATGACATGCGTCAAGTGGGAAAGGTTGTTCCCCGGCTTCGCGGATGCCGATGTCAGCCCTTGAACCCTGAGGTTCAAGGCGGAGAGCAACAGCCTACCGTAGGCTTCTCGGTACATGCCGAGCATGCTCAATAGTAAACAAACTGCTATCCTAAACGAAATTTATCGGCTCAGGGACTTAATCAGCTGTCCTACGAGCTAGGGAACAATTATAGTATATAAAACATCTGCCGATCACGAAACCATAGTAATACAATTTATGTGTTAACCGCGTGCTTTTTACTCGTTTTGTTTAGTGACTAAGCAAACGTTAATCTGAGCGTTAGCTGGCAACGCTAAATTTGCTTAATTTTTCGAAGGCCACAGTTTCTAAACCGTTTCTAACTAACAGAGTAAACAGGTTACTTAGAAAGGAACCGGTGCGGTAAAGGTCATCATCTCAGTGGTTGTTGGATGTGCAATTTGCAGCATTTCTGCATGCAACTGTAGACGTGAAGCCGCCGCTAATGCCTCTCCCGTAGCGTATAGCCTATCACCTAGGATAACGTGTCCAAGCGAAAGCATATGTACTCTGAGTTGATGAGAACGTCCTGTGATGGGGGTTAGCTTTACGCGTGTTGCTTGTGCTTCATATTCCATGACTTCAAAATGCGTTAATGAAGGTTTTCCGGTCTTATGACAAACCATTTGCTTAGGGCGGTTAGGCCAATCACACACCAGCGGTAAATCAACAGAACCCGTTTGCTGTTGTAATTTGCCATGAACCCGGGCGATGTAGTGTTTGTGGGTTAACCTGTCTTGAAATTGAATACTGAGATGGCGATGTGCTGCTTTATTCATCGCAAGGCACAGTACGCCGGATGTTGCCATATCAAGGCGATGCACAATTCTTGCCGTAGGGTAGACAAAATTCACTCTGGCGATAGCGCTGTCCCAATGCTTTGGATCTTTACCTGGTACGGTGAGTAACCCGCTTGGTTTATTGATCACCAGCATATCTTCATCTTGGTACAAAATATCAAGATAGGGAGAAAGGGGGGGAGCGTAATTTAGTAACACCAGCTGCCTCAGCATGAACAGAACGAAACCGCGTATTATATATGAGTTGCTAAGTGAGCGGTAGCGAGAAAGAGAGCCGAGGCTCTCTTTCGGTACGGGAGGTTTACTGGTTGGCAACCACAATTAAACGAATCGCATCCAACTTAAGCTGCGCTTTTTCAATGTGTGTGCTCAGCTCAGCCCTTTGTTTATCAAATACTTGAACTTCTTCGTCACGGATGTTCGGATTGATAGCCTTAAGCGCTTGCAAACGACCTTGCTCATCACCTAATTGCTTTTGCATTTTATCCATCGCGCTGGCTTGAATGCTTTCAAGTTGAGCTTGTGCAATATCGCCAGCTTGAGTAATAAGCGGGTGAATAGCACTTTGTAGCGCATTAACTAGCTTGCTGCCGGTTTGTCTGCCAACGGCAGAAAGCTGTTGATTGAATGCATCAAACGCTACGTTTTGGGCTAAGTCATTGCCACCTTTATCCATTAGAACGCGAATTGGTGTTGGTGGTAAAAAGCGGCCTACCTGAAGAGACTTAGGCGCAGAAGCTTCTGCAACGAAGATCATTTCAACAAAGAAAGTACCGACAGGTAACTTGTTGTTTTTAAGCAGTGCCACTGATGCACACCCAAAGTCATCGTTACAGATCATATCCATCACGCCGCTGACCATAGGGTGATCCCAGCTGATGAAATGCGCGTCTTCTTGTGACAGTGAGGTGTTACGGTCAAAAGTCACTGTGATGCCATCGTCTTTCAAACAAGGGAAAGAAGGATTTAGCATGTGCTCGGTTGGTTTGAGAATAATCGTATTCTCGCCTTTGTCTTCTTGGTTAACACCAAAAGTATCAAACACATTAATCATAAACGCAGGCAAAATTACGTCGTTATCCAGCGCTTCAAGTTCAGCAACGATATTATCTGTTTTACCTTGACCACTTGAGTGAAGCTCAAGTAGGCGGTCTCGACCTTGCTCCATTTTTGTGCGCAGCTGTGCGTTTTCTTTTGCGGCTTGCTCCAATAGAGGATCTAATTCGTCTTCGTCACAGTTGTGTTCAGCGATCAGCGCTAACAAATCATCAGAAAAAGACTTATACAGCATTTGCCCCGTAGTGCTAGTGGTTTCGAATGCATCTAAGCCCTCGTGATACCAACGTAGTAATACTTCTTGTGCGGTACTTTCAAAGTAAGGTACGTGAATATTGATGTCGTGCTTTTGACCAATGCGGTCAAGACGACCAATACGTTGCTCAAGTAAGTCAGGGTTAAGCGGTAAGTCAAATAACACCAAGTGATGTGAGAACTGGAAGTTACGACCTTCAGAGCCAATTTCAGAGCAGAGTAATACTTGCGCGCTATCATATTCATCAGCAAAAAACGCTGCCGCGCGGTCGCGCTCAATGATAGACATGCCTTCGTGGAACACCGCCGCTTTAATCGCTTCGCGCTCACGTAATACTTGTTCAAGGCTAATTGCGGTTTCCGCTTTGGCACAAATAAGCAATACTTTTTCGTGCTTTAACTCTTTTAATTTAGCAATCAACCACTCAACGCGCGGGTCAAACTGCGCCCAGCTGCTTCCTTCACCTTCGAACTCTTGGAAGATTTTTTCAGGGAACAAAGCACGCATCGCGTTAAATTCAGGACTTTGAATACCACCAATGTTGCCCATTACCGACATTGCTGTTTTGTATTGCTTCGGTAAAGGTACTGGGTATTGATGTAACAAACGACTTGGGTAGCCATCAATGCCACTGCGGCTATTTCTAAATAGAATACGGCCAGTACCATGACGGTCTAGTAACATAGACAAGATTTCAGCTTTGGCGTCGCTATCGCCACTTTGTGCCTTTGCAAGTAGCTCAGAAATATCGGTTTCTTTTAGCAGTGTACAAAGTGTTTGCTCTTCTTTTGCGTCTAACTTTTTGTCTTGCAGTAAGTTGTTCGCGGCTTCTGCGACTTCTTTATAATGACTTTCTTCTTCAACAAACACGTCGTAGTCGTAGAAGCGGTCTGGATCGAGTAGCTGTAAACGCGCAAAGTGACTGCGGTGACCCAGTTGGTCAGGCGTTGCAGTCAACAAGATAAGCCCAGGAATATCTTGAGAAAGCTCAGCAATACGTTGATATTCAGTGCTTGGCTTTTCCTTTGTGACCGTCAGGTGGTGTGCTTCATCAACAATCAGTAGATCCCAATCAGCGAGTGTGGCTTGTTCAAACCAGCGGCGCTTTTTGGTAATAAACTCTAGGCTAACCAGTACCAGTTGCTCTGTTTCGAATACATTCGGTGCATCTGCATAAGCTTCGCTACAGCGCTCTTCGTCAAAAATCGAAAAGTGCAGGTTAAAGCGGCGTAGCATTTCTACAAGCCATTGGTGTTGTAAGTTCTCAGGAACCACGATCAACACACGGTTGGCACGACCAGAGAGAATTTGCTGGTGTAAAATCATGCCCGCTTCAATGGTTTTACCTAGGCCTACTTCATCAGACAGAAGTACACGAGGTGCAAAGCGCTTACCGACTTCATCGGCAATATAAAGCTGGTGCGGAATAAGGCTAGCGCGCTGACCTATCAACCCTTTAAGGTGAGATTGTTCTTTATCAAACTGGTGTTGCCAAGTTTGATAGCGCAGTGTGTAGCGATCAAAACGGTCGATTTGGCCTGCAAATAGACGATCTTGAGGTTTGTTGAACTTGAGGAAGTGATCAAGAAAGGTCTCTTTGAATGAAGTCTCTTCTTCATTGTCAACTCGAGTACCATGATAGCAAAATAGTCCATTTTGCTCTTCCACGCTGTCAACACGTAGTTCCCATTCTTCAACATGGCGGATCACATCGCCTGGGTTGAATACAACTCGAGTTACAGGTGCTTCCTGTACTGAGTAAACACGGTTTTCTCCGCTAGCGGGAAATAAAATAGTCACTTGACGCCCCTCAAGTGCCACTATTGTACCCAATCCCAAATCTGATTCCGTATCACTGATCCAGCGCTGACCTAAGGAAAAATTCATGGTTATCTCGTCTATGCAGAAAAAAGGCGGCTATGTTACCTATTCATGTCGGTTTGTTCAATACACAACAGTGACTCAAGCCTTTATTTATCAAGCGCTGGCGCTTTTTCTATTTAGTTGGCATGGCAATCGCCAACTAGTTGTTTTTTATCAATATGCAAGTTGGATTTTCTACTGTCATAAAAGCGACTTTTGTGACAAATAGACTAAACTTGAACTATACCCAAAACATAATCGGTCACTACGTTGTGTATTGGGTATAGCATAATAATCTGTAAACAACAGGAATGCGCTATGGTAAAACAAGACAAAGACCATAAAGTGTACGTGCTCGACACCAACGTACTTCTCCATGAACCGCTCGCTTACCTTTCCTTCCAAGAACACGATGTTGTTATTCCCATGACTGTCCTTGAAGAACTCGATCACATTAAAGATCGAAAGAGTGACGTGAGCCGAGATGCAAGAGTTGCCATTCGTGGGTTAGATGATGTGCTTCGCGATGCAACACCAGAGCAAATGCTAGAGGGGGTAGCGCTACCAACATTAAGGATTGAAAGTCACCGAACGCCCAGTTCAGGTAAATTGATTATTGTAAACGATCACCTGTTTCCTGATTCTATCTCCGGGCTACCCGGCAACGAAAATGACCACCGCATTATTAATTGTGCGGTACATTTGCAAACTCAGTACAGCGACAAAAAAGTGGTGCTAGTTACCAAAGACATCAACATGCGACTGAAAGCGAAGGGCGCTGGACTCAAGTATGTTGAAGATTATCGTACCGATCAACTAATTGACGACATTGCGCTGTTAACCAGTGGTTTTAAAAAGGTTGAAGGTGATTTTTGGCAAAATGTTGGTGAGTGTCAAACGCAGCAGGAAGGGCGCTACACGGTTCATGATGTGCCAAAATCACTCGTACCAGATGTGTTCTGTAATGAATATCTGATAGATGATACTAATCACTTCGCAGCTCGGGTTGTGGGTTACGACTCTGAACACATTCGATTAAAAGACTTAGGCGTTGAACGTTTGATGCACCGTCAAGCATGGGGAGTAAAACCGAAAAATATCAACCAAGGTATGGCACTGGATGCATTACTTGATACTGACATTGAACTGGTGATACTAACCGGGCCAGCAGGGTGCGGAAAAACCTTATTGGCGCTTGCCTGTGCGCTTGAAATGATCATCGAAAAAGGGATTTACGATAAGGTAATTGTGACGCGAAATACGCCTGAAATTGCAGAGAGCATCGGCTTTTTACCTGGCACGGAAGAAGAGAAAATGGCCCCTTGGCTTGCGGCAATCACAGATACCTTAGAAGTGCTCCACAAACACGATGAAAGCCCTGTGACTAGCCGTAACTATATTATGGAAAAGGCGAACATTCAGTTCAAATCGGTGAATTTTATGCGTGGCCGTAGTATTCAAAATGCGGTCGTTATTTTAGATGAGAGCCAAAACTTAACGGCATCACAGTTAAAAACCATCATCACTCGCTGCGGTGAAGGGACTAAATTGATTTGTACGGGAAACCTCGCCCAAATTGATAGTAATTATCTCACCCCTGTGACATCAGGGTTAACCTATATTGTCGAGCGCTTTAAAGACTTTGAAGGTAGCGCTACCATTAACTTAAACGGTGTAGTACGAAGCCGCTTGGCAAGTTTTGCGGAAGAAAATTTATAGCTTGCCTTGAGCCGACTGGCTCGTTACTCTTTTGCTAACATTGTGTGCAAACGGGAACGAGCCAGTAGATGGATGCGACAAAAGAATTTTTACCACTAAAAAGTTACCGAAAGGGAATTTTAGTGGCGGTAATAATACCCATCCTACTTGTCCTCGTCTTAGCTTACCATCTCTATCAAATTAAACTCGAACGCCAGTACAAAGTACGTTTTGGTCAGTATGAATATGTTTCTCAGCAGCTGAAACAAGAGTTTTATGCTGCACATGTCGTTCTTGATAGTATCGCCGTTAACCTAGCGCAGCCCATTTCTTTTCAAAAGCCACCAGAGTGGTTAGAAGATATAGAGCAACACCCTGAACATTATTATCATGCGTTACCAAACAATGGTGGAGAGATTGTTGGTCGTGGGCAAGTCAGTGAAGCGCTTTTTGCCACTAAACGATGGCAAACCGTATTGTCGCTTAATACCGCTTTTGATGCCGCGCTCGCGTTGCAGGGTGGATTGTATGCGGTCGCATACATAGAAGATGACGGCTTTGCGTATGTTAAGCGTCGAGAAGCCTCAAGCAGCCATTTTATCACGCGGCTAGTTCAAGGTAAGTTCGAACCCGACTTTAGCTTGGGCAATATAGTCGTTGGCCCACCCGTGAAGTTTTTCGATAGACAAATGTTTGCGCTCGGTAAGAAACTATCAACGGTGGATAACGCTCATGTATTGATGATCTATGATAGCGATATTATTGATAGATGGTTGTTAAACATCGGCTCCTTAGACGGTACGATGGAATTTAAAAACCAAAGTGATGAGATCATCGCGGGGGAACGCTATGATCACGACCACGATGGGCTTGTAAACTCATCAGCACCTTGGCAGTACGGACTGCACTTTATTGCAAAACCCGCCAAAGAGCCTATTAGCTTAAACTATCATGAAAGCTATGAGCAATTTGCCGCTCCGCTACAGCGGGAGATCTTGCTCGAACTTGCGCTATTACTGTTTTTTATTCTTTTTACCTTTGTGACTATTGTGTGGTTAAGCGGACAAATATTTGTCCGACCTTTAAAGCATTTTGTGAATTACCTATCTTTGCAAGAGCATACACCACAAGCCACTTTAAATTATCCCATCCCCTCAGAATGGCAACCTTGGTTTATACAAATCAAACAGGTGGTGGAGCAAAAATCTCGCTTAATGCATGCCCTTAAGCAACATAACCAAGAACTAGACGACGAAATTAAGCGTAAACAACAGGCATTAAAGCAAAGCTTTGAGGCAAAAGAGCGTCAAGCGGCTTTACTAAATGCAGTGCTTGACTCTGTGCCCGATATTATCTATTTCAAAAATATAGACGGTTCATTCATAGGCTGTAATCGCGCGTTTGAAGAGTTTATGGGGGTTGATAAGTCGGATTTAGTTGCGAAAACACAACCTGAAGTGACATCTGGGTTAACCATATTACTTGAGCAAGAAGCGGCGATGGAGCGCTCGCAAGAACAAGTGGCAACTAATTTTGTCCTTGGAGCAAATACCTACTTTTTGACTATCACGCCATTAAAATCGGAAACTGGAAAGCTCATCGGTTGTTTGGGGGTTGCGAGAGATATTACTGCCGCACAAGAGGCATATAATGCCCTAAGAGACTCTGAAGAAAACTTTAGGGCAGCGACTGAGTTTGCACCTAATGGCGTTATTCTAGCTGCGATCAGCGGTAAAATTTTGGAGATGAACAAGGCTGCCAAACGTTACTTATCACTTGATAAGAATACCGGAGAAAAGCAGCTGGAACGCTTGTTTGATGAACAAAACTGGCAAGAGCTGAAGCCTGTCTTGGCTGGGCTATTAAAAGAGCAAAAGAAAGTCGTTGAACACATGATTTCACAGTCGGGTAAGCACCGCTGGTTACAATTGAGTATTTCTTTAGTTTGGGATAAAAATAAGCGCCCTAAATATTACGTGATCCATATTCAAAATATCACTGGTCTGCTGTTAGCGAAGCAAGATGCCGAGCGCGCAACGCTTGCCAAAAGCCGCTTTATTGCGAATATCAGCCATGAAATTAGAACGCCAATTAATGCCATATTAGGTTTGGCGGATATGATCAAAAGTGAGGCGCTGACTCGAGTTCAGAATAAAAAGTTGCAGCAGCTTTCTGGGGCTGCAAACGAGCTGCTTACCATGCTCAACAGTATTTTAGAGTTTGCCAAAGTCGAAAGTCATCAAGGCACAATTCAATACGAGACATTTCAGACCTGCCATGTATTTACCACGATAGAATCACTGATTAAGCCTTTATGTATACAAAAAGGCTTGGAATTTGAGTTACAGGTCGACCCTCAAGTTTGGCCTTACCTTTACAGTGATGAAGATAAGGTAAAGCAAATCTTAGTAAACCTACTTGGTAACGCCGTAAAGTATACCAATCATGGTAAGGTTGGTTTGAAGGTAACGTTAGCTAATGATAGAGCTGCAAAACAAACCATAAAGTTTGCTGTTTGGGACACTGGAGTTGGGATCAAATCGCAAGAAATTGAACACCTTTTTGATGCATTTACCCAAGGTGATGAAAGCTTCACACGTCGTCACGAAGGCATTGGTTTGGGGCTTGCGATTGTGAAGCAAGAAGTTGCACTCTTAGGTGGCGATATTGCTGTTAACTCAACTCCGAACGAAGGAAGCTGCTTTTTCTTCGAATTGGAGCTAGATAAAGGCGCTTGTCCAGTTGTGGATAGTCACAAAGAAGTTTACTGTCTCATCACCGAAGCACATAGCTTACCAAGCTATTTTGCAGGTCTTGCGGAACCTTTATCTGTTGAGCGGTTGCACGGGATGCATGCTCAGCTCGACAAGTCTATTGTTGTTATTCCACCAGATGCAGCGCTTGACCCCGCTTATGCGCTACCTGGAAATACCGCATTACTACTGCATTGTGAAGGGGAGTTTCCTGAGCAAAGTAACCATATTGCGCTTAATCAAAGTGTGTTTTACCAATCAGCTTATACTTGGCTTGCTGAATTTGCCCATATGACGCAAACCGTCGACAACGTGTGTATGCAGGTTGCCGGTGCGCTTTGCTTGGTGGTCGACGATAACAACTTAAATTTAGATATTACTGAAAATATGTTGAAGCAGAATGGTATTTCTACCGTAGGGCTACAAAGCGCCGAACATATTGAGGAAGTTTGCCGCTCACTGCAACCCGACATCATCCTGATGGATATCCATATGCCAAACATTGATGGCTATCAAGCGACCAAGCAGATCAGAGCCGTGTGGTCTGAAACTGAGCTGCCCGTTATTGCCTTGACCGCCAATGCAAGCAAAGAAGAGCGGGCGAAAGCCACAGCCGTTGGCATGAATGATTATTTGGTAAAACCCATTAATAGCACACAGGCGTGCAAGGCATTGGCAAGTAATATTTTCCAGTCAGATAAAACAGAAGAAACTTTTTTTGATTATGAGTTCGCTTTATCACAAATGATGCAAAATGAAACGTTTTTGCAAACAATGTTAGATAAATTTGCTAAACTTTGCCATGATTACCTAGAACAGGTTGCTGAAATAGAGCAAGGTTCAGCATTATTCGAGTTAGCACACGGAATTAAGGGCGCTGCTGCAGGTCTGGGCTTTAAGCGACTAGCGAAAGTTGCAAAAGACCTTGAAACACAAAGCAAAACGATCACAACAATAACAAATCGCACTGACTTGGATGTGTTAACAAATGCACTTTCACAGGTGGTGTGCTTTATCGAGCTAAAAAGGTAGCGTCATAAGATGCAGCAAGCTGAGCACATTTTTATTATTGATGATGACCCAATAAATAAGATGGTCCTAAGTAATACATTAGGTGACGGCCATCGGTTATCCCATAGCACTGATACTAAGTTATGTATTGATGAACTAAAAGCAAGTAAACCAGACCTTATTATTTTAGATGTGTTAATGGCTGACGGCGCTGGATTTTCTGTTTTAGAGTGCCTAAAAAAGGATGCGAGCACTTACGGTATTCCCGTTGTCGTGATCTCTGGTAGTGTGAGCTTTAAAGATGAAGCACGAGGTTTGGAGTTAGGGGCAGTGGATTATATTACTAAACCCTTTAACCCTTTGATTGTAAAAGCCAGAATCAAAAACCATTTAGCAATAAAAAAGAAAAATGATCTGCTAGAAAAGCTAGCCTCTATCGATGGTTTAACGGAGTTGCCCAATCGTAGATATCTAGATGAAGCGATGAAATCAGCATTAGAAAGCGCAAAAGCTGATGGCAGTGCGTTTACCGTTATGCTGGTTGAGGTGGACTATTTTAAAACGTTTAATGAGCATTATGGCTACATGCACGGTGATGATTGTTTATTTAAAGTCGCCAAAGCGCTAGAAGAAGGCGCAACCCGACGTTCTTTATTTATTGGCCGTTTTGATGGTACTCGTTTTGCGTTGGTACTAACTCAGCATAATATCGACGTAATTAATGAGATAGCAGAAGCGCTGCACGACTCGGTTAATGCGTTAAAAATCCCCCATATTGCTTCACCGATATGTGCGCATGTGAGCGTTAGCATTGGTGCAGTTCATATTGAAAATCACTGTAGTAGTGAGCTTAGTGAGCTGATAAAAATGGCCGATAGCGCCCTTGCCGTTGCCCAAAAGCAGCAAAGCACGGTATTTATTAAAGCGCTATAAATATCTAAAGCCATATACAGGAGCGAAAGCATATCTGCATTCAGACAATAAGTGCACCGCATAAAGCTTGGCTATGCTCATGCTTTATAGATCTTTAACCGAGTATGTTGTGCCTTTTGGTGTGGTGTTAGGTTTATTCTATGGATATACGGCGTAAAATAATTTGGGTGGATTGTATTGCGGCTATATCCGTGGGATTAATCGTATTGCTTTTCCACTCAATGATTGGTGCGATCTATCATATACCTGAACAAACCATTATCTTTATCGCATTATCAAATCTGTTGTATGGCGCGTACTCTTTTAGCCTTGCCATTCAAAAAGCGAAGAACATAAAACATTTGCAGCTTTTAGTGTTCGGCAATCTTTTTTGGGCGCTAGTCTGCGCTGGAGTGGTTGTTCAGTATTTTAACGTTGCAAGTCTAATTGGTATTGCTTTTATTGTTTGTGAAGCTATGTTTGTCATCATGCTTGCCTATTTCGAATGGAAGTATAGGTATGAGCTGGTATCAGAGGACAGTTCAGCTTAATAGGCTGGGTTATTAAAGTTTGGCTCTGTTTTGTTTTTAACTTATTAAGATGACAAGAAAATAAGGAGTTGGACACACAACTGTGCGTCAGTTTACTCAGATTATTCACCATCCTTGGTGAGATAAAGTCTTACTGAATTTGCTTTAATGCGTTGTCGCCAAAGCCAACCAGTTGGTTGTTTTTGAATACCAATGGCGTGCACTCATCTTTTGTTACTTTGCCGTCTGAGTGTTTACTGTTGGTTGCATAGTACAGCACTTGATAGTTATCGCCGTCTTTTGACACCAACTCGCTAAAATCAGGGGTTGTAAACATGTCTTTTACTGATGAGTAAGACGCGCCCATTTCAAGGTTGGCAATCTTTTCACGATTTTTACGCTGTTTATGTTCCCAGTTAGACGAGTTGTATTCAGAAGCCCAACCGTGCTCTACTTCACCGTCGGATACAGCAACGATACAGCCTGATAATAGAGTAGAGCTAAGCGCAGCCACTAACATTAATTTTTTCATTGTTGTTTTCCTTTTTAATTTTGTTGCTGAGCAAATAATGCAAACAGCCATTTGTTTTTGCTTGAATTATCACAAGAGTTGCAAACTCTTTGCCAATTAATAAAGTTTATAAATATCAGTTTGTTGTTGGTTTTTAATCAGTTTATAGTTGATGATTTTCACTAACATTTAGCGATATCACTCACTAAAACAATAATCTAGACCACTCGGTTTCTCGTTGTCCCAGCCACAAAACTTTCAATATTAATGGCAATTTCGCCGACTAAACGTTCGATGGCCTCTTTACTTGCCCATGCCGTATGCGGTGTCAAAAGCAAGTTTTCCCCTTGGTATTGAACGAGAGGGTTGCTTGCTTGTGCCGGCTCTTGTGTCAGGACATCCACAGCAGCACCAGCTATTTGCTCGTTAGTTAGTGCATCCACCAGCGCTTGCTCATTGACTATTCCGCCTCTTGCGGTGTTGATAAGATAAGCATGATTTGGAAGTAGGGCGAACTCAGCACTTGAAATCAGGTTTTCTGTTTCAGCGGTAAGCGGGCAGTGAATCGATACAATATCCGCAATCTGCAGTGCTTCTTCAAAAGCCATTCGTCCTGCTCTAACCTCAGTTACGCCCCTACGTTCGGCAACAATTACCTGAGCTCCAAATGCTTGTGCGACTTTTGCAACGGCTTCTCCTAACGTTCCATGGCCTACGATCACAAAGTTTTTGCCTGCAATTTCGTTGATGCTGTAATCCAAACGACAAAACATGTCACTTTGTTGCCAAAGCCCTGCATGGCAGTCTTGCTGATAACGATGAATATTTGTCATTAAGTTACCAAGCATAGTAAAGGTGTGCTGCACTACAGAAGGGGTGGAGTAACCAGCCACATTGGCTATCGCAATTTGATGGGCTTTTGCAGCTGCTAAGTCGATGTTGTTGACGCCTGTGGCCGCAACACAAATCAATTGTAATTGTGGTAACGCCGCGATTGCTTGTTCAGTTAACTGTACTTTATTGGTGATGATGACTGCTGCATCTTTACAGCGTGTGATGATGTCATCACTGAGCGTGGTGCCGTAAGACGTTAATGTGCCTAGTTTGGCAATGGGGGAAAGATCAGTTCCTGCAAGGGTTTTAGCGTCTAATACCACGATTTGCATTATTTTTATCCTTTTCTTGACTTTGGAGTTAACTCTAAGGTTTATACTTGTGATGTCGACTAGGATAATCTTCAGGACTTGGGAGTGTAAAGTGGTAAAGATTGGTGAGCTGGCAAAGCGGCTTAACGTATCAACTGACACGTTAAGGTATTATGAAGCAAACGATCTCCTACACCCTTGCACAAGGAGCGAGGGTGGGTATCGGTTGTTTGATGAGCAAAGTGAAAAGCAAATGCGATTTATTCTTCGCGCGAAGGAAGTGGGGTTCAGCCTCAAAGAAGTGCAAGACTTGCTGAAGATAAAGTTTGAAAAGCATCAGCACAGTTGTGAAGAAGTGAAAACGCTGACTATCACTAAACGGGATTTAGTGAGAGCGCGGATCGCTGAGTTACAAAAATTTGAACAATCGTTATCGACGCTAGCAGAGCAATGCTGTGGCGGTAAGGAAGCGGCAGTGAGCTGCTCGATTTTAACGGCCTTGGAGGCTATCGATGAATGAACTAATAGTAAATTTTTGGCAGCTATTTTTAGTATCTGCCCCGTGGTTACTGCTTGGCCTAATATTGGCCGGGTTACTTAATGTATTTATTCCAAAAGATTTGTTGCAAAAGCATTTAGGGAAAGAAGGTTTTTGGACGACGATAAAGGCAGCGCTGATTGGGGCGCCTATGCCGCTTTGCTCTTGCGGCGTTATTCCTGCTGCGGTGGGACTGAGAAGAGCGGGGGGCTCAAAAAGTGCGACAACCGCATTTTTAGTCTCAACGCCTGAAACTGGAGTGGATTCTATCTCGGTTTCTTATGTGCTACTTGGTCCTTTTATGGCGGTGATTAGGCCAATTGCGGCTGTGGTTAGCGCAATTGCGGCTGGGTTGCTCGTTGGTAGTGAGAAAGATGATAAGCCTGTGGCGCTAAAGCACCTAAATACCTCAGAAGAACCAAGCGCGACTAGCGATTGTTGTGACGCTAATCATCACTCAGAGCCAAAGCCTGCTGAAAAGCATCACAGCCATGATAGCTGTTGCGCCAGTACTAAAGTGGAAACCGTAAAAGTAAGCTCAAGCTGCTGTGCGCCTGCAGGCCCGCAATTAGCAATGGCAGGGGCGAATATGTCTTGTTGTGATACTACGGAGCCTACCGTAACCAGTTGTTGCGATTCTGCATCAGCCACGACAAGTTGTTGTGAGCCTGCTCCTGTACCTGAAAACCAAGGGGTTTTTGGTAAAATTGTAGAAGCTGTTAAGTTCAGCTGTAATCAATTACTGTCCGACACCGCAGTTTGGCTACTTATCGGTTTATTCTTTGCAGCGCTAGTGCAAACCTTTGTGCCTGAGTCTTTCTTATCTCAGTGGGGCGACGGTATTATTGCCATGCTAGTGGTTATTCTTATCAGTATCCCAATGTATATTTGCGCCACCGCTTCAACTCCAATCGCTGCGGGTTTATTAATGGCTGGTGTTTCACCCGGTGCTGTATTGGTATTTATGCTCGCAGGCCCTGCAACTAACATCGCCACAATTGGGGTGGTTGGTAAAGAATTAGGGCGTCGTGCCGTGTTTGCCTACTTGGGCGGTGTTATCGGGGTTGCGCTTATCTTTGGCTATTTAACTGATTACTTAGTTAATACTTACGGTTTTGTGGTAACGCCAATGATAGGTGAAGAGCACGAAGTGCTACCACATTGGTTAACAGTGTCAATGGGCGCATTATTAGCAGCACTGTTACTAAGATTAGCTATACTCAAATTAGGTAAAGTTGTTAGAAGATAAACTATTGTGGTACTTTTTATCGTATTACAATTGCATGACGCTTAAGCATGTATTGTTCCAACTTGGTATATTGCCTTGGTGGTCAGACATGAAATGCTTAGCGTCTGTTTATTTGACACGATAGAATGCGTTCCAGTATTCGTTAATCCGACAATTTGAGAAGTAGAGTGGATAAATACGCTGACATTAGACCGTATAATGATGATGAAGTAGTGCCAGCATTGGCACGTCTACTAGGTGATGATCAATTTATTGATGTGATCGCCAAATATAACCTGCCAGCTTGGTTGAATGCTTGGCCAGCAATTGCACGCCCACTCGTAAGAATGAAACTAAAAAAGAAGTGGGGAGATTTTTGTACGATTGAACAAGTACAAGATGAAGTGGCGTACTATCTGCAAATTTTAATCAATAAAACGACGTCTAAAGTGACTTATTCTGGCCTTGAAACATTAGACTCGAATACCTCGTATTTATTTATTTCAAATCACCGTGACATCGTATTAGACCCTGCACTTGTTAACTGGGGTTTGCATCAGCAAGATATGCGTACGGTACGTATCGCTATTGGTGATAACTTACTGCAAGTACCTTATATCACTGAGCTTATGCGTCTTAATAAGAGTTTTATTGTAAAACGTTCGGCAAAGGCGCCGAAAGAAATGCTAAAAGCATTAACCCAGCTTTCAGCCTACATTTCTGACTCATTGAGTGAAGGTAACTCCATTTGGATTGCGCAAAAAGAGGGGCGTGCAAAGGATGGAGTAGATCAAACTGATCCGGCACTGTTAAAAATGCTACAGCTCAATGGTCGCAAACAGAAGCTGGATTTTTCAGATTATGTAAAGCAGCTCAGGATAGTGCCCGTTGCCATCTCCTATCAATATGAGCCATGCGCGGTTGCTAAGGCTAAAGAGCTATACCATAAAAAGCAATTTGGCCAATATGTGAAAGCACAAGGCGAAGACATTGCTAGCATTGTCGAGGGCTTTAGTTCAGATAAAGGCCATGTGCATATCGCATTTGGCGACCCTATCACTGCGGATGTTGAAAACCCAGATGAGCTGGCGAATGTCATTGATAAACAGATTTTAGATTTATACTATCTGCATTCAACCAATCATCTAGCAGCAGGCGATGATGCGCAAGTGAGTCCAGAAGATAAAGAGGACTTTATCTCTAAACTAGAGTCTGTACCGGAAGAGCTGAAGCAATTGGTGTTGAGCATGTATGCCGAACCACTGCGTCGCAAAGGCATTTAATAGCAGTGAGCATGCGCAACCGTGGTGTTAAGTGGTTGCGCTTTTGTTCGGTTAATTAAGAACTTTATGATAATAAACGACTTCCATATCTCCTAAAATATCTTTGTGAAGCCCTTTTTTCACATAACTCATCCCAAGTTTTTTCATAATATTGATGGAGCCAAGGTTCTCTTCTTCAGCGATAGCGCTCAAGTGTGTCAAAGTAGGATTTGCTGCTATTAGGTCTGGAATAAGATGTTGTGCGGCCTCTGTTGCAAACCCTTTGCCCCAAGAGGCTTGTTTAAAACGCCAACCGAGCTCTAAATCCTGATCGTTTCTTTGTTCTGAAAAGAAGTTAGCAGGGCGAACCAAAATCCAACCAATAAATGCCTTGTTTGGCAGCTCGAAACAGCCCCAAAGCCCCCAACCTTTGACCTCATCGGTAAACTTGGTTAAACGTGGAATATATACGGCTTTTACTTCTTCAAGTGAGTTAGTCTGACCGCCTGTGATGTATTTCATTACTTCAGGGTCGCTATCAAGATCGGCGAGTAGCTGTGCATCTTGTGGGGTGAGTAGGCGATAACTCAGTCTTGCAGAATCCTTTACTTGCATTTTTTACTCCTAATGAAGCCCAATAAAACTTTAGAGTACAAAAGCTTATGTCATGAGTAAAGATGTTGCATAAGTTTGCGTAGACGCCAGCCGAGCGCTTTACTAAAATACGCCGGCATTTTTAGAGGGAGAACAGAGTGAATAATTCAGTACTAGCGCTTAGACAGCGTCAAATCGCTGCGGCTCAACGCGAATATAAGGCAAGGGGATCAAAGCTTGCGCGTTGTGAATGCTGCTTATTAGCCACGACTCTATGTATTTGTGATAAAGTCGAAGTGGCCAAAGCAGACTGTGCTGTGTGTTTGCTTATGTATCATAATGAAAGCTTTAAGCCCTCTAACACCGGACGCTTGATTGCCGATGTGATCCCAGATAATCATGCCTTTCGTTGGGACAGAACTGAGCCTGACGCTGCGTTATTAGCGCTTCTTTCGGATGAGCAGTATGCACCAATAGTTGTTTTCCCAGAGCAGGGCGTGGAGCCTGAACGGGTAATTACTAAGGTGACCCGCACTGAAAATAAAACACCACTATTTATCTTTTTGGATGGCACATGGCGTGAAGCTAAGAAAATGTTCAGAAAGAGCCCCTACCTAGATAATTTACCTGTATTATCCATCGCCCCTGAAAAGCTCTCGGATTACAAGCTACGAGTCGCGCCGCATGAACATCAGCTTGGTACGGCAGAAGTTGCGTGTGTATTGTTTGCCGAATGCGGCGAGCAGGATGCGGCAGATAAATTAACCGCGCATTTTATCGACTTCAGAGACGCTTACCTAAAGGGTAAGCGCAGCAAACTGTAGGCCGAGCCTTAACTGTAGGTCGAGGTTTACCTCGACAAAAAGCTGAATTATTTACGCAGTACAGCGAGCAAGATGTTGGTAGGTCGAGATTTATCTCGACAAAAAGCTGCATAGTTTACGCTGCACGGCCAACAAGATGATGGTAGGTTGAAATTTATTTCGACAAAAAACTGAGTTGTTTACGAAATACGGCAAGCAAGATGCCGGTAGGTCGAAATTTATTTCGACAAAAAACCATTGTTCACGCGGTACAGCGAGCAAGATGTTGGTAGGTCGAGATTTATCTCGACAAAAAGCTGAATTGTTTACGCTGTACGGCAAGCAAGACGGTGGTAGGTCGAGATTTATCTCGACAACACAAACATCTCGACAACACAAACGTAATATCACGCGATAGATAGGAACAAAATAAGAAGCGCGCGACCCATTGCTGAGTCGCGCTTACGGAATCTTCTAAATGCATCCTGCAAAGTTGAGTAGTTCAACGTCCTGAATCTTTCCTCTTCCATGGCATCGCTTGGTGTTCTCGTTTTGCGAATAAAGGCATCTTGCCCTGTGTCCATCTTCCTTTTACACGTCCGCTGTCTTATCCATTGCCATCCACTTGCTAAGAACAAGCCCTTGTTCTAATTGTCCCTATTTGCTACTTTCCAAAATAGCAGTGCCAATCATCACCTTGTTTTACCTTGGCACTTGGTAGCCTGAACGTGTTGCTTCAAGCTAGGTGTTGCACTGTTAATTGCAACAATTGGCATCTCCTAAGCCACATTTTACCAGTACATCCGATGTACCTTCCTTCCTCATCCTTAACCACCTGCATATCCAATGCAGTAACGTTATCCTTCAACGTTTAGCCTCTCCCCTGAAGCAATCCTTAGATTCATCATGAACCTTTAATCCCTGTCCTTTAATGTAATCACACCATGTGACATACAATCTCGCTCGCTTTTCCCTATATTCCTTTAAGTGGGTGCTTATCCATTAGCAAGTCCTGCCCTGAGCGTATCCTGTGTATCCTTTATCTCTCTTCCTGAGATGTTGTTAAGTATAAGCAGACTAAAAAAAATCGGGAGCAGTGAAATTCAATCTTTTTTGCGTCTTTTTCTAGTAACAATAAATAACTTTATATTTTTTAATTGGTTACCTTAATTCTGAGTGTTATTTCAGCATGTCTTTACTCAATTTCTGGTAGTTAAGTGAGATATATCTCACAGGTAATTCTCCCGTTTTCTACAACGCTAATTTTATCTTGAGCGTAATTTCAAATATTCAGGGTGTAAAACGGCACAATTACAGGTAGAATTAGTTGATAATAATTATTGTTTACCTAATGGAGTCTTTATGAAAAAAGCACTTGTTACTATACTGGCAACGCTTACTTGCCTACCAGCAATGGCTGCAGAGGAAGTTAATATCTACTCGTTTAGACAACCTTTTCTGATCCAACCTATTTTGGATGACTTCACCAAGCAAACCGGTATCAAGACCAATGTGGTTTTTGCAAAAAAAGGCTTAATCGAGCGTGTTAAGCGTGAAGGCAAGCATAGTCGTGCCGATCTTGTACTCACCTCAAACTTCAGTGCGCTAATTCAACTTGAAGACGAAAACCTAACACAAGCAATTAACAGCGAAACCGTCACTAAGAATATCCCAGCGAACTTCAGAGATCCCGAAGGTCAGTGGGTTGCGCTTACTAAGCGTGTGCGCAATGTATATTCTGCAAAAGACCGTGTAGGCAAATTAGATGCGCTTACGTATGAAGCGCTAGCGGATGAACAATACCGCGGTAAAATATGTACACGCTCAGGTAAACACCCCTATAACCTTGGTTTAGTGGCGTCTATGATTGCCCATCATGGCGAAGCAAAAACCAAAGAGTGGCTTGAAAGCGTGAAGAAAAACTTAGCTCGTAAGCCTCAAGGTAACGACCGTGCACAAGTCAAAGCAGTAAAAGAAGGACTGTGTGATTTGGCCATCGGAAACAGCTATTACTTCGGTAAGATGATGGAAGATGAGAAACAAAAAGCCTGGGCCGAAGCGGTATATATCAACTTCCCAAATCAACAAGATCGTGGTTCACATATCAACGTTTCTGGTGTTGTCTTGACCAAGCACGCTAAAAATACAGAAAATGCCTTGAAACTCATTGAGTTTATGACCGACAATAAGGCGCAAAATATGTATGCGTCGATGAATATGGAATACCCGGTTAAACCTGGCGTCGAGTTATCGAAACTTGTGGCATCTTGGGGTGAGTTTAAGGAAGACAGCCTACCATTGTCAGAGATCAGTAAATACCGTCCGTTAGCGCTTAAGCTAATCGATGAGGTAAAATTTGACCTTTAATGCAATTATCATTTTCACTGTCTAAATGGCAGAGTTTTGCGTGGCTGATAGGGCTTAGCCTATCAGTCCCGCTGATGTTCTTAATCTTTGAGTCGCTACAACCTGACTCTGAAGTCTTTGCTCACCTTTGGGATACCGTTCTGTGGGATTATGTCCGCAATACGATTTTGCTGATTGTGGGGGTATGCATCCTTTGCGCTTTAATCGCGTTACCACTTGGCTGGCTAACCGCGTATTGTGAATTTCCTGGACGGCGCTTTTTCGAATGGTCGTTGATGCTACCCCTAGCGATGCCAACCTATTTGATTGCTTACGTGTATACCGATTTGCTTGATTATGCAGGGCCTGTACAAATAGCGCTGCGAGAGTGGTTTGGTTGGCAATCTCCAGATGATTATTGGTTTTTTGATATTCGCACTTTGTCAGGTGCTATCGTGATGATTGCACTGGTGCTTTATCCTTATTTGTTTTTGATTTTTAGAACGGCGCTAAGAGAGCAGTCGTTTAAGCTGGTGCAAGCCAGCCAATTGATGGGCAAGTCGCCTTCACAGAGCTTCTTTAAGGTAAGTTTACCTTTGTCGCGAGGGGCGATTGTGGCGGGGCTGGCACTGATCGCCATGGAAAGCATGGCAGATTTTGCAACCGTACATTACTTTGCTGTGAGCACACTAACCACCGCCGTTTACGATACTTGGTTGGGTTATTATTCACTTACTGCTGCGGCTAAAATTTCAGGCATTATGCTACTGTTTTTATTTTTAGCCCTAACACTGGAGCGAGTAAGCCGCCCAACTCAGGTAGTGCATGAGCGCCAGTCGAGTGTTAACAGTACCACGCTTTATCATCTTAAAGGCGCGCAGGCTTGGCTCGCTAGCGCTTTTTGTTGGCTTATTCTTATTGCGGCTTTTATCGTGCCTACATGGGTGCTTGCAGATTACGCCATTGACTATTTTGAACAAGCTTGGAATGACGACTTTTTCTTGTATGCGTGGCAAAGTTTAAAAATAGCGCTTTGGGTGAGCGTGGTATTAATTATCATGAGCATGCTGGTGGTGTTTAACCAGCGAGTTAGCAGTGGTAAACGTGTTACGCTACCGGGCAAGCTTGCAAGTACCGGATATGCGCTACCAGGCACGGTGCTGGCAATTGCAGTACTTATTCCACTCACTTTATTAGACGACAAGCTAAATACTTGGCTTGAAGGTACTTCATTTGAGCCAGGCTTGCTGTTCAGCGGGACGATTTTTGCGCTGGTTTTTGCTTACGTAGTACGATTTTATGCAATTGCGCAAGGCGCGGTCGAATCGAGTTATCAGCGGATCAGTCCGAGTCTAGATATGGCAAGCTTTTCGTTGGGTCGCAATCGTTTCAAAACCATGTTATCAATACATCTACCATTGCTGCGTCGCGGTATTTTAACCGCAGCACTGCTGGTTTTTATTGAGTGTATGAAAGAACTTCCAGCGGCATTGTTATTACGACCCTTTAATTATGAAACACTGGCAACACATGTTTTCCAATATGTGAGTGATGAGCAGCTGGAGCTGGCCTCTGTCTCTGCGTTATTTATTGTGTTGGTTGGTTTAATCCCGCTTTATGTTGTAAACCGTTCTATGGAGCAGCGAAGTTAATGCATAGTTTAGTGCTTGAAAATCTCTCTTATCGCTATGACGGTGAAGCCGTTGTGGATAGCCTAAATCTGACCGTAGAACAAAACGAGATTGTTTGTTTGCTTGGTGCCAGTGGCTGCGGTAAAACGACCACGCTGAAGGCGATAGCGGGCTTGATTGAACCATTTCAAGGCTCGGTGAGTATTTTAGGCAAAGCCATGAATGGTCATGGCACTTTTGTACCTCCACAAAAACGCAATATAGGCATGATGTTTCAAGACTATGCGCTATTCCCACACCTCACTGTGGCGCAAAATGTGGCGTTTGGTTTAACCTCAAAAAGCAAGCGTGAACGTCAAGACCGAGTGGCTGAAATGCTCCATTTGGTGCAGCTGCAAGACTATAGCGACCGCTTTCCACACGAGCTTTCAGGTGGCCAACAACAACGTGTCGCAATCGCGCGAGCACTGGCATACAAGCCAAATCTGTTGCTGCTTGATGAGCCGTTTTCAAATATAGATGCTCAAGTGCGGTTTCAGTTAATTAACGATATTCGCCGTATAATCAAAGATCAGCAAGTTTCCGCGATTTTTGTTAGTCACTCGAAAGAAGAAGCTTTTGCTTTTGCCGATCGGTTGGCAATTATGGATAAAGGGAAGATCGCACAAGTGGGCGAGCCGAGAACGTTATTCCAACGACCAAAGAGCAAAATGGTTGCCGAGTTTTTGGGTCAGGGAATTTATATTCCTGCACAGCGAGTGAATGGCGCTTCGGTAGAAACCCAATTTGGTGCCGTAAAATCACTCGTTGAGCTCGGTAATATCGACGCGAAGGGCGAAATGTATGTGAGGCCACAGCACATTACGTTAGAAAACGCCGAGCTTGGCAGCGTTAAAATACTCAATCAGCGCTTTATGGGAACAGAGTATATTTACCGTGTTGCATTAGAGGGACAAGAGCTCGAAGTCCCGCATCCAGCGCATGAACCGCTCGACTTAAATCAACCAATCTCTTTAAAAATTAAGGCACATGCTGTAAATTTCTTTTCTTAATAGCAAATGAATAAACGCAGGGAGTAGAGCATGGCGCTTGCCCAATCAGGTGTGTGTGCTGAAGCCAATTTGCACGGCTTACACTTGTTCTTCAATGTGCTTGAAGGGCAAGACGAGGCGCTAAGAGCGGCGCTCGCCAATTGTGGACGCTTGCAAGAGGAGTTAGAAGACAGATTCTCTGAGTCTATGCTGTCGAGCTTTGTCGCGGTTGGTGCGCAATACTGGCCGCACATTTATCCTGAGTTTATTCCTAAAGAGCTGAAAAGCTTTCCACATATTGTTGAGGCTGAGCACACCGTGCATACTCAGCCTTTTGACTTGCTTTACGTGATCCGCTCCGACCGAGAAGACGTTAATCATATCTTTGCTCAAAGTGTGCTACACATGCTAAATGGCCTAGTCGAAATGGTGGCACATGTACGCGCATTTCGTTTCTTAGATGGTCGTGATTTTAATGGCTTTATTTATGGCGCAGACACCCCTAGAGGGCGCAACAAACGGGAAGTTGCACTTGTGCACAACCCGAATGCAGCCGACCACCTTGGTAGTTATATTCACGTACAGCGGGTGAAGTTTGATTTACTGCGCTGGCAGGCGTTGCCGCTCGCTGAGCAAGAGCAATTGATGGGGCGTACACGTCTAGACAATGACCTAATTGAAGATTGCGACCCCTGTAATCATGCGGCATTAACCGAATTGAAAGACCTAAATGGTAATGCGCTACTGCTTAACCAAAGCATGCCATTTGGTGATGTATTTGAACAAGGAAGCTTGTCGCTAAGTTGCAGTGCCAAGGGCGATGCTTTTGAGCAGGTACTTAGAAGCCGATTGGGTGAAGGGGATGAATACGATCCCATATTGGATTATTCCAGTGCCGATATGGGTTCTGCGTTTTTTGCACCCTCACTAGAGTTTTTGGCGGTGATGGCAAAAATGCCAGAATAAGTTATCTGCCACTTTACATCTCCAAAGCCCATCCATGCATGGGCTTTGATTTGTTTCGCAAGCGTTTTTTTGCCGTTACAACATATACGGGTTTTTCGCAGGTGATCCGTTACTAACTACAGGTCTTGATTGAATATCCTCTAGCTTGTGTAAAATGTCTTTTAGCTGTTGCTGCTGGACTTGTTCAGCACTTGAGTTTGCTAGGGTATTGGTCAGCAAAGTGGTGACGGCTTCAAGCGCTTTTGCACTGCTATCATCAATGTGATTGTCGACTTGAATATGCGGTTGTGCCACCGCTTCTAAGCGCTCAGACAGGTTTTCAAATAGCGTATTTTGCTGCTGACCTTGTTGACCTAATGCTTGTTGTATTTGCGCTTGGGTGCTGAGCAAGTCATTAAGTTTGCCAAGGTTAGTGAGTAGCTGCTCATTGTTCGCCGCGTGTTTGATGGCGTTTTGCAGTCCAGTAATTTCCTCTGCGACTTGTTGCTGTGAAGCTATCAATTGCTTTAGCGGTGTAGCGTAAGGTTGCTGCGTTAAGGCCTCACGTAGCTCAGTTAACTGCGTGGCAAACTCTTGCTCGTTAAGCACTTGAGCCAATTGTTGCAGCAGCGCACTGTAATCAAAGCTAAGCTGCTCTTTATCGAGTTTAGCGGCGATTTGCGAAAGGGATTTATTGACAAAGCTTAGTTGTTCAACTGCCAGCTGCGCAGGGCTTCCTTCGTCGCTATTGCGGTGCAGGCGGGCATATTCGGCCTTGATTTCATGCCAGCGCGTAGCTTCTTCAGCCGTTAAGGTATCGCGTAATTCAGCCAGTTTCAGTAAGTTTTCTTCGCTGCCTTTGCTAAGTGTTTGTGCTTCACCGCGATAGTGATCTTGAATTAGATTTTCAAGTTCACTGTCATTCATGGCAGCAACCACCTTTTCAGCCATCTTATTCATGTTACGGTAACTGCCTTGTAGCTTAAACGGCGGCTCGGTTCGATAGTTATCATCTTGCGCTGCTGAGGCTATATATTGGGCATTTACTTTGAGCACGGTGTTGCGAATGGTGAGCAGCTTTTTCAGTACGCTGACAATTTCATTCACTTGCGCTTGAGAGTAATTAAATTCCAATTCATTGATGGAGATGCCTTCTCCGTCGGCAATGCGTACTAGCTTGTATAAGTCTTCCATACCACGATTGGCAAGTGGCGCAAGCACTGCATTGGAAGTAAGCGTATTTTCAATAAAGCTCATGGCAAATTCTTGCTCGCAGCCACTGAGGGTGTCACCGAGGTTGTAAATATCCGCACGGTTGGCAAGCATATCTGGGATCTTAAAAGATTCACCGGATTCGGTGTAGGGGTTTCCTGCCATCACAACGGCAAATTTTTTGCCTCTCAGATCATAGGTTTTACTACGGCCATTCCACACCCCGTCTATGCGTCTTGAACCGTCACATAAAGAGATGAACTTTTGTAAAAACTCGGGGTTGGTATGCTGAATATCGTCAAGGTACAGCATCACATTATTGCCCATCTCAAAGCTTTGGTTAATCTTCTCAATTTCTTTTGCGGCGGTTGCGTTGATAGCTTGAGCTGGATCCAAAGAGACTTGGTCGTGACCAATGGATGGACAGTTGACCTTAACAAAGGTGAGCCCTAAGCGGTTAGCCACATACTCGATTAACGTGGTTTTACCATAGCCCGGTGGGGAGATAAGCAGCAACATGCCCATTAAGTCGGTGCGTTTATTGTTTCCTGCAGCCCCTATTTGTTTTGCTAAGTTATCGCCAATAATAGGGAAGTAGACTTTGTCAATCAGCTGGTTACGTACAAATGAGCTTAGCGGTCTGGGTTTAAATTCATCCAATTGCAAGCGCTGCTTTTGTGCCTCAAGCACTTGTGCTTTTAACTGTTGATACTGTTTGTAGGCCGGAACATGAACCGTGAGATACTCGTTACTACGGGCAAAAAAGTCTGCGTAATCTAGGTGTAGCACTTGGTTCTCGATACGTGGGTGTTGGCCCATTAAACCTGAAATTTCGGTTTTTATTTCGGCTTCTTTGACTTGGTAGGTGATATCTAACTGGGTGGAAAGCAAAATGCAGTTAGCGGCCTCAAGCAAGGTCTCAGCACTTTCATTTTGCTTACTGCCATAGGCGCGCAGCCAGCTGCTTAACAGGCGGCATTTGTCCGCAAGTTTAGTCAAATGTGCTAATGAGTCTTCAAGCTGTTGCCAAACGCCTTTGGCCTTTGCCATGGAGATAAACTGCTCGCTGGTGTGTTTTGCAGGTGAAGCCAAGTCAAATTGTCTCGGCTTAACTTGCTTGGCAAGGGCTTTAATTAAGTAAGTTGCGCTTAACTCGCCTGAAAAGCGGTGTAGCTCGGTTAAATAGTTCGATAAATTTTGTTGGCAAAATGCTGCGATTTTTTCACTTAATTCTTTGCTTAGCTGTTGGCTAAAACTATGGTCATCTAACTTCGTTGCCATCAGCTCTGCTTGTGTGGCCTGAAACGCCAATTCAGCTAGCTCAGCCTTGCTTTGTTGAGTATAAAATAGCTGTGCCGCAATTCGACAGCTGGCAGGGTAGACGAGTAACTCAAGCTGTCGTTTTTGTTTTAGTAAATTTGCTAAGATCAGGCTGGCATCTTGATCATGAATGCCTTTTTCATAGCCTTCTTGATATCTGGGTTCTGCAAATTTTTGTACGATAGGCAGTAAACTTCCCTCATCAACGGCAAGTTCTAGATCTGCTTGGCTAAAGTCGTTGCCGTCTTGCTCTGCAGCTGCTAATACTTGAGCTGCAAGGTATTCGCCTCGATATAAGTGACGATTTTCTGAGATCAGGTTTTGCTGCCAGTACGTGCTTGCGTCATTGAGTTGTTGATTGACCTTGGCGTCAGGGATGGTATCAAAATACTCAGTGCCAGTGAGGTGTAACATCAGCTGTTCACCACGAGGTAGCAAAGTCAAATCAAGGATTTGTTTATTGAAACTAAACGCATGTTTGCCGACTTTAACGGTATTGCCACCATCAATGTAAATATCTTGCTTATCTCGCAAAGCGCGGATCGCTTGATCTTTGCAGGCCTTGAGTTTGGCTTGAATATCATCCGCCTTCACTTCATCGCTTAGGCTTTTTAGCTCTTGCGTTAAATCGCGAAGCTTGCCAATCATAGGGTCGGAGGCAAAATAGCTATTGATGTCATCTAAGGTTTTAAAACTTTGCGAGCGTCGTGTTACCCCCTGTAAAATACGCTCGGCTGCGTTTGCTAGGCTCAGCGCGCGGCGCTGTCTTTCGTCAATGAGCTGCTGTTTGTGCGCCTCAAAGCTTTCATAAACGTCATCACGTTTAGCCAAGATCTCCGTTAAAAACTCATCATACTGACTAAATTGAGACTCGAGCTCTTCTAATTGGATAAGTAAGCGAGAGAGCTGGTCGTCACATTGCTCTGGGGTTTTGGCAGCGCTTAGACCGCTGGTAATACTTTGGCTGAAAAGCTTAAAACGAGCCGCGAATTCGGCTTTTGCTTCAACACTGCCCACGCTCTTTTTCTGAATTTCTAACGCTGCTTTGGCGCGGTTTACTTGACCATAAATGGCGCTGACATCTTCCAAAATTTTAGTGCGAATGCGGCTATCGTCAATGTCGAGATCCAGCATGGTATGGTTGAGCAGATCAAGTTCAGCGCTCAAGGTTTCCAAGGTCGCCAAAAAGCGGTTAAGCTCGGTGACACTCTCTGTTTGTGCTCTGGCTTGCTCTAAGGAGTCTAGCTGCTCGTAGTAGGGCGCCAAAGCACTATCTTGCTGCAAAAACTCCGCGGTTTTATGGCTTAAACTCAAGGTTTGCTCATCAATCTGCTGCTGCATAGAAGATAGCGCGTCAAGATTGATATACTTCACTTCTTCAAGGCTTATCACTTTGCCTTTTAAGCGTTTGAGAGATTCTAAGCTCTGGACAAACTGCTCCGCTGTTTTAAAGCTATCTGGTCTCACCTCGCGAAGCACATCTTGCATGGCTTGCTCTATTTCGGTTTCTGCGCGCCGAGCGTCGGCCTCAATTTGGCTTACCTTTTCAAATTCGTCTAGTACCTGCTCCGAGGTTTCAAAAATTTCATGTAGTTTTGCTGTGACATCCGCAAAGTCCGCTTCAGCAAGCCAATGATAGCGGTCTAAAATACTGCGGGTGAGGGCAATTAAATCTTCATAATGAAAGACCGTGGGGCTTTGTTCGTTAATGGCCTTGAACACACTGTATAAATCAGAAATAGCGCGTACTAAATCCGGGTTGCCGATCCGGCCAAATAAGCCTGTTGCGCGAGGGGCTTGTGCGGCAAACTCGCTGCCACAAAATGGGCTTTGCCAGATCTGAATAGGGTGCACGCGCTCAGGCTCAGGCTCTGCTTTAAAGGTTAGCGTTAAGCCATCATCGTAAATACCATAGCCATGACAATAAATAGGGTTTTGCAGGTTTTTCTCAATAATATTGTAAGAGAAAAGTGCGTAACGACCTTCGTTTGGTTCGTAGAAGATATACAGTACATCTTCACCATTGGGTGATTTGATCTGGCGATGGAAAATTAAATCGTCCAGTTGGTCGTCAAAATAGCGTGTTTGCCCAGATTGTAAATAATAGCCACCAGGAAAAATAATTCCTTGGTTCTCAGGTAATTGAACACAGGCACCGCCCAAAGCATCTTGGCGCAATACCTGCTGGGTGCGGCAATTATAAATAAAATAACGCCACTGTTTTTCACGGTAGGGAAGTAACTTTAACAACACCATTTCGCCAACTTCGGCAAAACGTAAATCGCAATCTGCGAGTGATTGACTGGCGTCATCAACGGCTTCTTGATAAATACCTTCACCGCTTTGGGTATTGTTTTCTATTTTTACGGTGAGTTTGCCACCCGACACTTCAATAAACACTTTGTCGTTTACATTAATGTGTGGGTGACGGCCTTCGACGTGATCGGCGCGATCGGTTTTTTGCCATTCAAAGTCAAAGTTTTCCACTTCGCCTAGGTCACGCTCACCTCGATTATCAATATAATCTAAGGTTTCGTCTTTGGCGATTTGCCAGCGAAACACACGGACATCAGAGAGCTTTTCGCCAATCTGAAATAGTGCAAAAAGCTTGTTTGATTTAACAAATAGGTGTTGTAGACGGGTGTCTTTGTAATACGTGTATAGTTCGTCAAAGTCCCGTAAGAAACGTTGGTCAGTGAGGAATTTGGTTTCTTGCGGGTAAGGCTCTATTTCGTAATGGTCTTCTTGCAAGTGTAGCTTTTGTACGGTGAATACATCACTGACTTGGGTATTTTGTTTAAGCCCCATAAAGACATTATAAGCAAAGATAAGCTTGTCGCCGATCAGCACAATGTCGCGCGGTACGCAGTTATGCTCAGTACGAACTCTTGCTCGACCTTTCACTTTAAGCTCGGTGCTGCCAAAAGTGTCAACACGCTGTTGGTTGAGTTTATCTATCTGACTTTTCAGTTCACTGCCAAAGTTACTAAGCCGGCGTTTAATCAGTTGATAAGAGTCTTGTTCGAGCGTTCGCTCTGGCGCTTGTTGTGTTGCTTCCGTCATTCTATGCTTTCCTATGTGCGCTGTCGCAAATGGGGGAGAGGAGCCAAGCAGATTGACTCCTCAGGGTTAATTACTCTAGTGGTTCGCTTTGTTTAGTGCCATTTAACGAGCCGCCAAGTAACTTGAGTAGCTGCTGTTTGTCCGCATCTGAGCTATTGCTTAGCTGTTGGAAGAACTTACTCATGTTGATGTTTTTTAGCGTTTCCGACGACGCATTAGCACCAGCCAATACCCCTTTTAGGTCGTCCATCAAATTACGCTCACCGTTTAGGTGATCTTTAAATACGGTTTGTACCGTCTTACTTTCGCCGACTAAGCCGTCAATTGACTTGCCCACTGTGATGGCATTCATAAACTGATTAAAGAACTGGCCATCGCCACCCATAAAGTTGATATCAGCACCGCTCAGTGCTTTACCTAATACTTCAGCCTGACTTGCAGAAACCTGCTTGTTCGCTTCGATACTCGCAAGCGTCAGCTCTTTCTGTTGGTTTAACTGTAGCGTGAAGCCTTCGTATTCACGGGCGTCTTTATCCATCTTATTCAGTGCTTCCAGCTTCTCTGTAAGACCTTTGGCTTCTGCTGACATCTTACGTTCAAGGTTGATAGCTTCTGCTTCACCTTGTTTTTCAATTGCCTCAGCCATTGCTGATTGAACCTCAGCTTCTGCCAAACCAATTTCACGTTTGCCTTGCGCTTCGGCTTCACTTTGCTTCTTGGTTGCCTCTGCCATTGCTGCTTGTACTTCGGCTTCGGCGCGGCCAATATCACGTTTACCTTGTGCTTCCGCTTCTAGTTTTTGCTGTAGCACTTTAGCGTCTGTTTCACCCTGTATCGCACTAGCTGCTGCTTTTGCTTTGATGATATCGGCTTCTGCAAGACCAGGCGCTGCTGCTTCAACTTGGGCTGCCTCGGCAAGAATTTTCTTCGACTCTGCGGTTTGGTTCGCAATACGTAATTCTGCTGCGGCCATTTTTTCCATTTCACGGGCTTTAAATTCGGCAGCTTGCTCTTTAGCTTTAGCCGCTTCAATATCTTTAACCAACGCTTCTTCGGCCTCAGCTTGAGCAAGAATAATTTTTGCTTGTTTTTCACGCTCGGCTTCAGCAATACATTGCACGTCTTTGATGCGCTCTTGTTCCTCGGCAACGGTTTTCTCAACGGCAACCCGTTCACGCTGAACATCGGCGATTTCTTTTTGCTCGACTTCCAGTGCTTTGGCTTTTTGGATACGTAAAATTTCGGTTTCACGCTCACGTTCGATAATTTCAATCTGGCGAGAACGCGTGACTTTTTCTTCTTCTATACCGAGTAAGCGAAGACGATTTTGCTCTGCAACATCGATTTCGCGTTGTTTGTTGTGTTCTGCAATTGCAATTGCTTCGTCTGCTTTGAGGCGTGCTTCTTCGGCTTTTAAGCGCTCTTCATGCTTAACACGTTCAGCTTCTGCGGCTTCGCGGGCGCGCACTGATTCGATTTCACGGCGTTGTCTCGCGCTGGCATCTTCTCGTTGACGCTCGACTTCTGCGGCTTTTTCAAAGGCTGCTTGGTTTTGGTTGTCGATTTGCGCTTTTTCATCACATTTAAGCTGGTTAGTTTCCACGTTTTGGCGTGAGGTTTTTTCGGTAATACGGCGAATACCTTCAGCGTCAAGAATGTTATTTGGATCTAACTTGTCGATAGAGGTTTGTTCAAGATAATCAATTGCCACATCCTCTAACGTATAGCCAGATAAATCTTGTCCAATCACTTCTTTAATAGAATCTCGGAACTCATTACGATGTGTAAATAGTTCCTCAAAATTCATGCGCTTACCAACGGTTTTCAAGGCTTCGGAGAATTTTGCCTCAAATAATGCTTGCAAGGTTTCTGGTGCCGATGCGCGAGCACAGCCAACTTGTTTCGCAACGCGTAGGATATCTTCTTTGTTTTCGTTTACGCGAATGTAAAAAGTGATGGCGATGTCAGCACGGATATTGTCTTTACAGATAAGGCCGCTATTTTCACGACGCTCCAATACCATGCGGTTAGTTGAAATATCCATGACTTCCATTTTATGGATCACAGGTAGCACAATGCCGCCCGTTGTCGTGACATCCGGCTCGTTTTTCATCTTGTTGATGATCAATGCCTGACCTTGTTCAACCTTGCGGTAGAACTTTCCAATCAGAAGTAGAATGGCAAAAATAATGACGATGGATATGCCCACGATTGCGAGCACCGGTCCGAGGTTGTTTAGAAATTCCATGTTTTTTCCTGCGTTGCGCTATGTTGTTTGAGTTGGTATTAGCTATGCCAACTCGTTCCTAAATTCCGTTATTTTTCGTACTATTACCAAGGTTTAGCCACAATCGTGTAGCTATGTGTAAGGGTGTCATGTTCGATAAGTAAAGCACTGTCTCCTAGTGTGAAAGTGTTATCTTCATCCGAGCGCACTTCGATAAGTTGCTCCGTTCCTTGAATAAATACTCTGGCTTGACCGAACGTGTTGCTAACCCTTGATGTTGCAATAACGCATTCGAGCCCAACCAGCGCTTGCTTAGAAGTGGTTTCTTGGCTTTCGAAAAAGCGTCGTAATGGCCTTACAATGACGGCTGTGAGTGGTAATGCTGCAATGAGGCTGGCAAGCATAAATACCGTGCCCATCAGGTAGTAAAAAATGCCATTGCCTAGTAGGTAAGCAAAAAACTGTTGCACATAAATACTGATAATCCAGCCCAGCGCGATGATTAAACTCAATGAAATACTCACAGGGACGCCGCCAAAAGCGACTTCCCAAAAAGAACCAGAGCTTGCGCCTTCGGCTTCAATATCAACATCGCCTTCTAAGATATCGATATCAGCAAAACCGAGTAAAGCAATTAACCAGAACAACAGCACTATGAGTAATAGTGTTGAAAAAATAACAGTGGGAAACGTAAATGCAGTATTTAAAAATTCCATTGCTGATCCTAGTTCCTTGTATTTCCTTTTAAGCGGTTAAGTCAGTGAATTGTCCACTCAGCGCCGCAAGGTGTCTTTGTGTTTATCAAGCGGTGAGTTCCGCATCATAGAATGTGAGATGATTGAGTGAAGCGAATAGCGTTCGTGTCCGGTAAGACGGAGACACTGTAGGAAACAAATCCGAGAAGCTAATCAATCAGCTTAAAAACCATCCATGCGTAGTGAGAAAACCTCACATGCGTTTCTAAAGTTGCCACAATTAGACATATTATGTCAAACGTTTTTTGCTGTAAAGATAAGCAATTTATTCTGTTTATCGTGATAGTGGGGAAGCGTGTTCGTAGAAGCTAGAGTATCAGAGTATGTGCTAACCTGTGAGTTAGCACCGATAAAAATAATAGACTAAACGTTATCGAACAGGGTTTTTACTTTATCTAAAGTAACGTCGATTTCAGATACTTTGGCAGGGGCAATAAAAATCGTGTCATCGCCAGCGATGGTACCTAATACGCCATCTGCGGTACCTAATGAGTCAAGTAGCCTCGCAATTAACTGTGCAGCACCGGGACTGGTTCGAATAATAATCATCATTTCGTTGTGCATAATATCAACGACTAACTGACGCAAAGGGCTTTTTGCTGTTGGCACGCTCATTTCAGCGGGTAAGCAGTAAACCATTTCTTGCTTAGCATTACGTGTACGCACAGCACCAAACTTGCTCAGCATGCGCGACACTTTGCTCTGACTGACGTTGTCAAACCCTTGTTGTTTTAGAGCATCAACAATTTCACCTTGAGAGCCAAAGTTTTCTTCTTTTAAAATGGCTTTAAATGTTTTGATCAGTGCTTCTTGTTTTTCTTGCGGCTGCATAGTCTGTCTTCTTTTACGGCTAATCTTTAAATTCTACACAAAACCGCCGAGATTCCCAAATTTGCGCGACCAAAATGGCAGTCGTAAAGCATAAGTGTACAAAGTGTCGCGATCTTTACACTTTTATTTAAGACATTAGTCAAAAAATCTCGAAAATAACCGTGATTAATTTGTGTTTAACAGCGCTTTTCATTATCTTTACTGCACACTCAATTCCACCTTCAAATTATGGAGAATTCAAATGAAAGTTGCTGTATTAGGTGCCGCTGGCGGTATCGGTCAAGCTCTATCTTTATTGCTTAAAAATGGTCTTCCAGCTGGCTCTGAGTTAGCGCTTTATGACGTTGCACCTGTTGTACCTGGTGTTGCAGTTGACTTATCTCACATCCCAACTGCGGTAAAAGTAGCGGGTTATGGTAAAGACGACCTAGACCCAGCTCTTGCAGGTGCTGACGTAGTGCTTATCCCAGCTGGTATGCCTCGTAAGCCTGGTATGGACCGTGCTGACCTATTCAACGTTAACGCAGGTATCATCAAGACACTTGCTGAAGGTATCGTTAGAAGCTGCCCTAAAGCACTTGTTGGTATCATCACAAACCCAGTAAATGGCACGGTACCAATCGTTGCTGAAGTGTTCAAAAAAGCAGGTACTTATGATCCAGCTCGCGTATTCGGTGTAACAACGCTTGACGTTATCCGCGCTGAGACCTTCATCGCAGAGCTTAAGGGCCTAGACGTTGCTGAAGTTAAGATCCCAGTAATTGGTGGTCACTCAGGTACTACAATTCTACCTCTACTTTCTCAAGTTGAAGGTGTTGAGTTCACTGACGAAGAAGTTGCTGCACTAACGACTCGTATCCAAAACGCGGGTACTGAAGTGGTTGAAGCTAAAGCGGGTGGCGGTTCAGCTACACTTTCAATGGGTGCAGCAGCAGCACGTTTCTGCTTCTCGCTAGTGAAAGGTCTACAAGGTGAAGAAGTACTTGAGTACGCATACGTTGAAGGTAACACAGGCGATGCAACATTCTTTGCACAGCCAGTTATCCTTGGTAAAAACGGTGTAGAGAAGTTACTTCCTTACGGTGAGCTAAGCGCGTTTGAGCAAAAAGCAAAAGACGACATGCTAGCGACACTTGAAAAAGACATCAAAGAAGGTGTTGATTTCATGGCGTAAGCCAGATTGATACAAAAAAACCAGTCGCTTCACAGTGACTGGTTTTTTTATGTGTGATTATTCTTAGTGAAGAATACGTGCTCTAATAGTTCCTTCAACTGCACTTAACTCTTTCAACGCCACTTCAGAGTGGTCGCTATCGACGTCGATAACCACGTAACCAATAGATTCATCCGTTTGTAGGTATTGCGCCGCAATATTGATACCGTGCTGAGCGAACGCTTGGTTGATTTGCGTTAGTACGCCTGGGCGGTTTACGTGTACGTGTAATAAACGACTTCGGTTTGATAATTCAGGTAGAGAAACCTCAGGGAAGTTCACAGCCGTGACTGTTGAACCGTTATCTGAATATTTCGCCAACTTACCCGCGACTTCCACACCGATATTTTCTTGTGCTTCTTGGGTAGAACCACCGACGTGTGGTGTTAGCAGCACATTGTCAAACTCGCGTAGTGGTGAGACGAATTCTTCATGATTAGATTTTGGCTCAACGGGGAATACATCAATAGCAGCGCCGGAAAGCTTCTTGGCCGCCAATGCTTCAGCTAAAGCGTCGATATCAACAACCGTTCCACGTGATGCGTTAATTAGGATTGCGCCTTGCTTCATCACTTCAATTTCAGCCATGCCGATAAGGTTTTTGGTCTGCGATGTCTCCGGTACATGCAAACTGACCACGTCCGCTCTTTGTAACAATTGCGTAAGCGTGTGTAACTGCGTTGCGTTGCCGAGCGTGAGCTTATCTTCGATGTCATAAAACTCGACGTTCATCCCGATATTCTCAGCCATAATGCCAAGCTGGGTGCCAATGTGACCATAACCAATAATACCTAGCGTTTTACCACGAGCTTCGTATGAACCGTCGGCAGATTTATCCCACTCACCGCGATGCGCCTTTGCGTTGCGCTCAGGAACACGGCGCAGTAACAAGAGAATTTCACCCAGTACAAGTTCAGCCACAGAGCGAGTGTTAGAAAATGGCGCGTTGAATACGGCGATACCACGTTTTTTAGCGGCATCCAAATCCACTTGGTTGGTGCCGATGCAGAAACAGCCAACAGCGACCAGCTTTTCAGCTTGGTCTAATACTGCTTCCGTAAGGTGGGTACGCGAGCGGATCCCGACAAAGTGAGCGTCTTTGATCCGCTCGATCAGCTCAGGCTCCGGTAAGGATGTTTTAACGTAGTCTATGTTGCTATAACCGTTGCGCTTTAGCGTCTCAACGGCGCTTTGATGCACGCCTTCTAACAACAAAATTCGAATTTTATCCTTTGATAACGAAACCTTGCTCATCTGTAATCTCACTAGTTGATTTTAGGCCCTTCTGGAGTGCCTGTTATTACAACGTCAGCGCCACGCATGGCAAATAAGCCATTAGTCACGACGCCAACAATCTGGTTAATTTTTTCTTCAAGCGCTTTTGCTGCGCTAATTTCTAGGCCATGCACATCAAGAATGACATTGCCGTTATCAGTGATAACGCCTTGGCGGTAAACTGGATCGCCACCTAATTTTAGTAACTCTCTTGCCACGTAACTACGCGCCATTGGGATCACTTCAACTGGTAGTGGAAATGCGCCTAGCGTCTCAACATGCTTTGTATTATCAACGATACAAACAAATTTCTTGGCAACGGCTGCAACGATTTTCTCGCGCGTCAGTGCTGCGCCACCGCCTTTTATCATTTCGTTGGTGCTGTTGATTTCATCTGCACCATCAACATATACCGCAAGCTCTGACACATCGTTTAACTCGAAAACTTCAATACCAAGTGCTTTTAGCTTCTCTGTTGAAGCTTCAGAGCTTGATACTGCCCCTTTGATTTGATCCTTGATACTGCCAAGCGCATCAATAAAGTGGTTTACCGTCGAGCCTGTACCAACCCCAACAATGGTGTTTTCTTCTACATAGTTCAAAGCTGCCCATGCTGCGGCTTTTTTCATTTCATCTTGAGTCATAACGCTACACTTAGTTGTCATTGAAGTTGTATGGAGTATAACTCAATCAAAGTGTCAGCGTCATGGTCAAAAGCGCCTCAAAATGCGCTTAACTGTTTGCCTGCTCAATTATTTTTTGGCCAAGTGTATAGTTGGGTTGGAGTGAGGATAGTTGGGAGCGGTACATCCCAAGCTGCTGTTGGTAAGCTTGGAACTTGCTGGCAATCATGAGCAAGGCCAACAAGTGCTGGTTTAGCTCGCTGCTCAGCGTAGTGTAACGCTAATGTTCTATCGTAGTACCCACCGCCCATACCGAGGCGATTACCTTGCTCATCAAAAGCAACCAGAGGCATCAACAGTAAATCCAATGATGCAAGCGGTGCCACAGCTGAACAATCTAACTTAGGTTCCAAGATAGCATAGCGATTTGTCTTCATGGGTGAGTTTTTTTCATACTTCTGGAAGAGTAAATTTGCAGGGTTGAAGGGGTGAATTACGGGTAAGAAAACCTGGTGTTTTTTGTCCCAAAGCGATTGAATTAAAAGGGATGTATCTAGTTCGCCATCGTTTTGAATATAGACCCCTACATTGGCATTTTCTGGGAGGTTTATTTGTTGAAAAAAATTAATGTTGAGGTGTGCCGCGGCTGTCTTCTGTTGCTCTGCCGATAGCGAGTTTCTTGCATTTCTAATCATTTTTCTCAAATTAGCACGAGTAACTTGAGATTTATTTATGTTGTTATTAGTTTTACTCATTCTAACGCGAGCCACTCAGGGAAAAACAAACTTACACCAAGCAGAATAAATAAAATAATTAATACAGCGAGCAGATAATATAGCCAAGTCTTAGATTTAGCCGGAGGGCTAGGCTCAAAGTCCAGTTCATCAAATAGCTCCTTCGTCTCCCATTCTTCGTCTGTTGTATCTTCTATTTTAGTATGGGGAGTTGGTGCTACGCGTTGCTCGAGCTCCTCTAATCGCTCTTCGATACGTATTAGACTGCTTGTGATGTAATCCAGCGCTTCAAATACGCGCTCTTGATCTGCGTTAGTTGGAGTAGCGGCTGTTTGGCTTTGTAGCTTGGCATTGATCCCCGCACTTGCAAGTAATTTTACCTGTTTTAGTGCTTTGGCTTTATCAGCAGGAGCAAACAAGTTTTTGCCAGCGTAAAATTGCTGGATCTTTGAGGGTGAGGTTTTCAACCTGTCTGCCATTGCGATAGCGGCGCTTTGTTGATCCTTACCGTCGGCCATGCCAACGAAGACGACTTTAAACTGCTCGTTCATGGTGCGTGCCTAAGTTGTAGAGAGATAGTATTGAGTATATCTAGATTATAGGTAACTGTAGAAGGATAAAAGGAAATTTTTACAATCTGGTGAGTATTAAGATAAGTGACCGCTTGCGCGGCCACAATGGGTTGGGAATTTAGTAAAGCGCTGACTGATCCGCTTTGGGGGTTGTTTTTAAGATAAACTCGCGGAGATCTTCGTTCGATTTTTGTAAATCTTCATGACGCAGGTACATCATGTGCCCGGAGCGGTAGCCTTTAAAGCTTAAGCGATCACGCATTTTTCCGCTCGGATCGAGTTGCCACATATTGTACTTGGCATCAAAGTAATTCGTTGCGCCATCGTAGTAGCCAGACTGGATCATCACGTTTAGGTAAGGGTTTTGTGCCATCGCTAATCGTAATTGCTCACCGACATTATTATCGCTGTTATCCCAAGGGTAAACTGAACCAAACATATTATATTTTACATCGGTTTTATAGTTGAGCTCCGTTGCGAAGTAATGATTGATCGCTGGCGTAAATGAGTGCAACCAAGAGGTCAGCTCAGGCCAATAATCAGGGCGAGAACCAGCGTCTCTTTTATCAATACCAAGGTAGCGTGAGTCCAAACGACCTAGGGTATAGCCACGCTCACGCAACAGTTCTTTCCAAAATGCCGCAGTAGGAATATCTAGGTTGTTTTGAGCTACAAAGCGCTCGCTTAAGCCACTATATTTAGCAACGGCCTGTGTCACACTTTGCTTTTCTTGGGCACTGATAAATGCGCCTTTGGCGAGTGCGGGAAGATACTGATCAACCGTATATTGTTCAACCTCTGCAAGTACTTCGAGTAAATCTTTATTTTGCAATTCAGAAGACAGCGCCTTGTGGTACCAAGCGGCAGCAGCGTAATATGGTAAACGGTTTGCCACTTCAACCGGACCTTCTCGTTTAATGCCGATTTCTGTAGGAGATACCAACACCACGCCATTGAGGTAAAGCCACTGGTTGTTTTGCATCGCGTGCGCAAGACCTGACACTCGAGTCGTGCCGTAGCTCTCACCAATCAGGTACTTAGGGGAAAGCATACGCTCATTGCGATGAATAAATGTATTGAGCCATTCGGCTAAGTACTTCACGTCCGCGTTGACACCAAAAAACATCTTTGTTTGTTCGGCTTTACTAGGATATTTACCTTCAGCATTTTTGAGTACGCGAGAATAACCTGTGTTGACTGGGTTTACATAAACAATATCGGCAACATCTAGCACTGAATATGGGTTATCTTTCAAGCCGTAAGGTTGCAGTGGATACCCTTCGTCATCAATTTTTAATACTCTTGGGCCAGTATAGGCAATATGCATCCACACGGAAGCAGAGCCCGGACCACCGTTAAATGAGATCAACAGCGGGCGTTTGCTCATATCTTTGATTTTTGTGCGCTTATAGTAGGTGTAATGCAACGTTGCAACTGCGTCGCCGTTTTCATTCCACACCGGCTGTGTGCCTGTTGTTGCGGTGTAGTTAATACGTTCACCTTTTATTTCGGCTCTATGCTCAGTTGTTATTTTATGATCTATCTCAATTGCGCGGTTGTGCTCTTCAGCTATGCTTGGCGCTGAGAGTAGGGCACAACTCACGAGCAATAGTGGTAGTAGTTTTTTCATTGCTTCCTCGGTATTACAGTAGGTATGTCTGCATTAAAGAAGTATTTCATCTGAAATTCAAAGCCATTGAGACAAACTCAACAAAAAAAACGGCAGGTTTGAAAGTAGGCTGTTGTAACCTCGTTTATCGAAAAGTAACGAATTTGAGCCGATTTGGTTTTTTTTAGTGCAAAATTCGCGTATATTTAGTACTTTATTATGTAGTAATAAAGTATTTAGCCCCGTTAAATTCTTGTTTCACTGCGCTTCTCGTTGTACTTAAGAGATCTCAATCCATGCAAAGAATTTTAATTGTTGAAGACAGTAAAGTCGTACAACAGGTATTGCGACACCTTGCTGCTCAGCATCTAGATGTCGAAATCGATTTTGCTTGGTCCCTCAAGGAAAGTAAGGACTTCTTAGCACAGCACCAATATACATTGGCGCTGGTAGATTTAACGCTGCCCGATGCGATGGACGCAGAGGTCGTGCAGCTCACGCTCAGCCACAAAATTCCTACCGTGGTGCTGACCTCAAAAATAGATGAATATAGCCGCCAGCAAATGCTTGAAATGGGCGTGGTGGATTATGTGATTAAAGACAACCGTGATTCATACCTATACGCGGTCAAGTTAGCATCTAGACTGTTGAGAAACCAAGGTTGCAAGGCGCTGATCGCCGATGATTCTGTGATCAGTCGAGCTGTAATGAAGCAGATGCTTGAAAAGCAATTATTTACAGTGCTTGAGGCGCAAGATGGCGAACAGGCATTGGAGATGTTGTTATCTGACCATGAAATTAAATTGCTGCTGACAGACTTTGCGATGCCGACGATGGATGGCTTTGAGTTGGTGAAATCCGTTCGTAATAGTCGTGGGCGAGATGAGTTGGCGATTATTGGTCTGTCTGGCGCTGGAAGTCATGGTTTGTCAGCAAAGTTTATCAAATACGGCGCCAATGACTTTTTGGCAAAACCTTTTATGAGTGAAGAGTTTCATTGCCGCATCATGCAGACGATGGAGCAGCTCAATTTGATTGCAGAAATCAAAGAATATGCCCATCGAGACTATTTAACAGGACTTTATAATCGCCGTTATTTCTGTCAGCAAGCAGAGCGTTTAATCAAGAACAAACCGAGTCAGCATATATTGGCATTGTTAGACCTCGATCATTTTAAATCTATTAATGATCAATATGGTCATGAAAGCGGTGATGATGTACTTAAACAAGTTGCTGATTTACTGCGTAGTGCATTTGGTCACTACATTGTCGCACGTATTGGTGGGGAAGAGTTTGCTTTGCTTATTCCAAGCTCAGATATGAAGATGGCAAAGCACATGCTAGAAGACTTTAGAGAGCGCCTTGCGCAGCAAGCATTCAAAATTCCTGAGGGTAAGCATTATTGCACCATCAGTATTGGCCTCGCGGCTTGCCAATCAAAGAGTCTAAGCGAAGTAATGCGCAAGGCGGATAAAGCGCTCTACAAAGCGAAGGACAAACAACGAAATTGCGTTATCGCGCATTAGCTTTTCGTTATTTGGGTGCTTATGCACCAACTCAGTTCAGACTTAATATCAATGCACCTAGATGGTGCATTTTTTATGCGTGAAATTCCACTTCTCACTTTAATTCATTGTTAATTAAGGAATAAAAAATTTGGCATAAAGGTTGGATTACTACATACAACAGGATCAACTGTCCTAAGGGGACTCAGCATGAAAATGATAAGTGCAATAATAAAACCATTTAAACTGGATGAGGTACGTGAAGCGTTAGCCGATCTGGGGATTGAAGGCATGACGGTTGTTGACGTTAAAGGGTTTGGGCGTCAGCGCGGCCATACCGAACTGTATCGCGGTGCAGAATATCAAGTCGATTTCATTCCAAAAATAAAAATAGAAATTGCGACGTTAAGCGAAAACGCCGAGCGTGTTGTGGAAACGGTTACAAAGGCTGCGTTCACTGGAAAAATTGGTGATGGAAAAATCTTTGTTTACGACTTAGACCAAGTTGTTCGGATCCGTACCGGCGAACTTGATGAAGAAGCCATTTAAGGGGAGCCAAGCAATGGAAAATACAATAATAGAACTAAAATTTTCATTAAATACCTTTTACTTTTTGATCTCTGGCGTCTTAGTTATGTGGATGGCAGCCGGATTCGCTATGCTTGAAGCGGGATTAGTACGCTCAAAAAATACCACTGAAATCCTTACCAAGAACGTCGCACTGTACGCTATTGCTTGTACTATGTATTTGCTTATTGGTTACAACATCATGTATGTCGATAATGCCGAAGGTGGGGTTTTACCAAGTCTTGGTGCGCTCATTGGCAGTGCTGCTAAGGATGCCGACCATGCACTGCAATCCGACTTTTTCTTCCAAGTGGTATTTGTTGCAACGGCCATGTCAATTGTCTCGGGCGCTGTTGCTGAGCGTATGAAGTTGTGGGCGTTTTTAGCATTTTGTGTGGTGTTAACTGGTTTTATCTACCCATTAGAAGGCTATTGGACGTGGGGCGGTGGTTTCTTATCTGAGCTTGGCTTTGTTGACTTTGCCGGCTCTGCCATTGTGCATGGTGCCGGTGCTGCTGCGGCACTAGCGGGTGTTTTGTTACTTGGTGCGCGCAAAGGAAAATATGGCAAAAATGGTGAGATTTACCCAATTCCTGGTTCCAACATGCCACTGGCTACACTAGGCACCTTTATTTTGTGGATGGGGTGGTTTGGCTTTAACGGTGGCTCTCAGCTGTTCCTTGCCGACAAAGAAAATGCCATCGCGGTCAGCCAAATCATGTTAAATACCAATGCGGCGGCGGCGGCAGGTGCGGTGGCTGCACTGTTGGTGTGTAAATTAATGTGGGGCAAGGCGGATTTAACTATGGTGCTTAATGGTGCACTAGCAGGTCTGGTGACCATTACCGCAGAGCCTGCCTCTCCAACACCTGTACTAGCGCTTATCCTCGGTGCCATAGGTGGTGCATTGGTGGTGTTTAGTATCGTTGCGTTAGATAAGGCAAAAATTGATGATCCTGTCGGTGCTATCTCTGTTCACGGTATATGCGGTGCGCTGGGTGTGATGATGGTGCCATTTTCAAACTCAGACGCTACTTTCCAAGGTCAGGCTGTGGGACTCATCACTATTTTAGGTTTTGTTTTCATTGCTTCTTATATTGTCTGGAGTGTATTGAAAGCGAGCATGGGGATCCGCGTTGGCGAAGAAGAAGAGCTAAGCGGTATGGATCAACATGATTGTGGCGTAGATGCCTATCCTGAGTTCGTGACAGTTCGCGGACAGTAATACCAATTTGGCTCTCGGTCAATATTGTAAAGTTCTCGTTGTCTAAACAAAGTGGGTCCAGTAGGGCTCACTTTTCTTTATAAATATTATTCTACTTTCAGCAGTTGTTAATTTAGGTTACCCTACCATCTTGCGATTCATTTTTTAGTTTTACTTGGGTCATGACGGATAAAAAGAAAAGAACACCTGCCAACAAATCAAACGTCAAAGCGAACACTTCGCGTAAAAACAATACCCAGCAAAACGGTTCTAAGATGCAAAGAATTAAAAGCCGTGTACTGAGCACGTTGTGGTCTTTCTTTTGGAAGGGGACTATTGCGGCGATATTCCTTGTTGCAATCTATATCATCTACTTAGACGCTAAAATAAGCCGGCAGTTTGAGGGTAATAAGTGGGAACTTCCCGTTCAAGTTTATGCCAGATCGATGCAGTTTTTTCCTGATCAGTTCCTTAATGAGGATGAAGTGCTGTGGGAGCTGAAGCGGCTTAACTATTCTCGTGTAAATCGTATCAGCCGTACCGGTCAGTATACCGTTCAAGGTCGTACAATCACCATTCATCGTCGCGCGTTCGAATTCTACGATGGCCCAGAAACAGCGCGTATTTTTACGCTTAATTTTGCTGGTAAGAAGCTTGCCAATATTGTTGATAATCAAGGTCGGCGTTTAGCTGGGGCTCGCCTAGAACCGGTGCAAATTGCTCGGATCGGCAATGAATCGCGGCAAGACAGAGAATTTGTTCCGTTCGATAAATTCCCTAATATTTTAAAAGAAACGCTGCTGGTGGTAGAAGATAGAGACTTTTACCAACATCATGGTGTTTCTGCGCTGTCTATTTTACGTGCGCTGTATGCCAACATCAAAGCTGGGCGAACTGTGCAAGGTGGCAGTACGCTTACGCAACAGCTCGCAAAGAACTTTTATCTCACCAGAGATCGCACCTTAATCCGCAAGGTGCATGAAGCGTTCATCGCATTGATTTTAGATTTCCGTTACAGCAAAGATGAAATCCTCGAAGCCTATTTAAACGAAGTGTTTTTGGGGCAAGCCTATAATCAAGGCGTTCATGGTATGGGGCTTGCGGCCGATTTTTATTTTGGTAAGCCAGTGGACGAGCTTGAGTTTGACCAAGTCGCTATGCTAGTTGCGATGGTTAAAGGGCCATCTTTTTATAACCCAAGACGCTATCCTGAGCGGGTAATGGAAAGGCGTGATTTAGTCTTGAGGCTAATGGTGGAAAATGGCCTTATCACAACGCCCGAATATCGCGCAGCGCTGGCAAGGCCGATTGATGTACAGCCTTTAAAAGCGAGCCGTATGCAGTCTTATCCTGGATATTTGGAGCTGGTGAATCGCGAGTTAAAGAAACTGGTGCCTGATGATGACATTGTCGACTCTGGAATTCGGATTTTTACCTATCTCGATTTACAAAAGCAAACGGCGATGGAAGATGCCGTTAAAAAGGGCTTACCTTACTTAGAGCGTCGCTTTAAAACGGAAGATTTAGAAACTGCCATGCTGTCAGTTAATGTTGAAAAAGCGGGTGTATCGGCGTTAGTTGCTGGTCGTCAGTTGAAGTTTTCAGGTTTTAATCGGGTATTAGACACCGAGCGTAATATAGGTTCACTGGTCAAGCCCGCTATTTATTTGAGTGCTTTGTCGAATCCAAACTACCATTTGGGCATGCTGCTTGATGACAGCCCCCTTGAAGTGACAGACGGTTCAGGTAAGGTCTGGTCTCCAGAGAACTTTGATCATAAATTCAGAGGCCAAGTGCCAATGTTTGAAGCGTTCAGCAATAGCATCAATATTCCGGCAGTAAACCTTGGTTTGGATGTGGGGGTTAATCGAGTCGCACAAACTTTGAATGACCTTGGTGTCTCTAAGTCGATTCCACTTTATCCTTCTTTATTATTGGGCGCGTTAGAGCTATCTAGTTTTGATATTGCAGAGGCGTACACCACGCTTGCTGCAGATGGTAAGCAGAGCGAGTTGACCAGCGTCATGGCTATCACCGATTCACTGGGTAAGCTGGTATACGAACATCCGGTACAAAAAAGCCAAACGCTAGACAGCGACGCGGTATACATGACGAAATACGGTATGAAACGCGTAACCAAAAAAGGCACAGCAAAGCGTCTCAATCTTCACTTCCCCTCAATTCAACTTGCAGGGAAAACGGGGACGAGTAATGATTTAAGAGACAGCTGGTTTGCAGGTTTTGACCAAAATACGGTCACCGTTGCTTGGATTGGTCGCGATGATAACAAGCCAACGGGATTAACGGGCAGCCAAGGTGCGCTTGAGCTCTATATTCGTTACCTAAAACCACTAAATCCACAAGCGATTGTTGATGAGCGTCCAAAGTCCATTCGCTGGGCGTTTATCAATCCGAAAACGGGTAAGCAGTCGCCTCCGAGTTGTGGTCCTGTATTGCAGCTACCTATTAGAGAGAGCATGTTCGAACCAAGACCTGGATGTTGAACCAAGTCTTGGCTACTAGGGTTTGTTGACCCTAGCACAGTCTCTAAGCTTTAAATTTATCGATTTCTTTATTTAAAGTTTGTGAGAGCTTGCCAAGTTTTTGTGCATCGCTTTGGGTCGCTCTTGCGGAACCCAGAGTATGCTGTGCTAAGTTACTGATCTCAGATGATTCATTCAATGCGTGTTCGGTCGCTTGGGTTTGTTGCTGTACCAGCTGACTGATCAATTTCCCTTGCTCGTCTATGTCTCGCATGCTTTGCTCTGCGTGCTGTAGGACTTCATTAGTATCATTCGCGGCGATAACACTTTGCGCCATATTGTCTTCACTGCTGCGCATTTTGTCTTGCGTGTCTCTGGATGCAGCTTGTAAAGATTGAATAATATTGTGTATTTCTTCCGTTTGTTGCTGCGTTCTTTGCGCAAGCGTTCTAACCTCATCCGCTACCACCGCAAATCCTCGGCCTTGTTCACCAGCACGAGCAGCCTCAATTGCGGCATTGAGCGCAAGTAAATTGGTTTGCTCGGCAATCTCTCTAATCGCGGAGCTCACCTGACTAATGTTTTGCGTGTCTTCCGCGAGCTTATCTAAGGCAGCACGACTTTGTTGAAACTCAGCTTGTAGTTCGGTCATTTGCTCTGCAAGGGCTGTGGTATTGACGCTACTTTGCTTTACTTGTTTGGCTGCTACGGAGGCCAGCTCTGTTGCGCTAAATGCGGCATCCTCAACCGAGCGAGCGGATTGTGCCATATTCTCGAGAGAATGGTGGATAGACTGGATTTTATTCTCCTGCTGGGCAACGTCCTTCTCAGTATCTTGGCTTATCTTATTGAGTGTTCTTGTTGCTTGCTGTAGCTCGTCACTACTTAATCGAACGTTACCAAGTAAAGAGATAAAGGCATGTAGTACCGCATTAAATTGTTCAATAATTTGGCTAAGCTCATCGGAGCCAGTTGTCTGCGCTTTGATACTTAAATCCCCTCGAGAAGCGCTCTGTGCGGCATGTGAGAAAGTTGTGATGGTGCCCATGACCGAGGAGTAAAAGCCAATCATAAGATAAATAGCGATGATCAGTGCGAGTAGTGAAGCCAAGGCAACGGTGTTTCTGATCCACCGTTGCTGGTTTTGTTTTTCAGCGACAAGCGCGGCAAGCGTGGGTGTTGCAACATTAACAAACTGCTTGATAGCATCACTTGCACTTTGGTAGTAACGGTTAAATTGCGCTTGTGAGAGTGCTAGTTCATCAGGGTCTAACAAGCCTGTTTTCACCGCTTGCTGGTAATCAGAGAGGCTAGACTCAAGCTCAGCTAAGGGCTGACTAAGCTGCTTTTTGAGTTGCTGGTTATCATTGATAGCAATGTTAAGTTTGCCTGAAAATTGTGTCGTGACGCCAGGTAATCCTTTGTTTAAATTGGACAGTGCAATAAAACTATCTGGAGTAAAACTGCCTCTACTGATGATATCGCGTGCCTGCGCCTCAATTTGATTGATTTGCGATATGAGTCTTGGCGCAGACTCAACAAGCGTGCGATTCAGGTAACTGCGTCCAAGATCATCATCGACGGCAAGTTGAGAGGCAATAGAGAGCTGCTCAAGGGCGCTTGCGCCTGCGGCGCTCACTTTAGGTAACTTAGCGCGTTGCAATAAAATTGAATTATCGGAAGCTTTACCCGCTAAAATGTTTTCCAACATACTAGGGTAAAGCGTGAGCCCTTGCCTCTGCATCTCACTGACAGAAATAGAATGGTTAAGTACACTGTTTAGAAAAAACAAGCTGAGGCTTAGCGGTAGTAATAAAATACCAAATACAACGGCCATTTTGGTTTTGTATCGCAACCGCGCCATCAAACGGGTTGCAGGATTAATTAGTGTATTAAATCCAGCCATCACTTCCTCTGTATAATAGTTTTAACTTAGCACAGCGTTATTACCTAAGTGCGCCTAAATAACTTGAGTCTAGGTTAAATAGACCGAAGCTTTTGAAAAGCTTATTCAAAGCGTAGCTGAAAAAACAAAAAAAGCCCTGAGCGGGCTTTTTAAATACAAACTAATATGGGTTGTAATCTGTGATTACAACTTGGCAAATGCACGCTTTGCAGCATTGATAGTGTTAGCGATTTCTTCGTCAGAATGCATTGTGCTCACGAAACCCGCTTCGAATGCAGATGGGGCTAAATAAACGCCTTCATCTAGCATCAAGTGGAAAAACTTTTTGAAGCGCTCTAGATCGCATTCAGTTGCTTGTTGATAGCTGGTTACTTTCTTAGCGTCAGTAAAGAAGAAGCCAAACATACCACCTGCGTAGTTAGTCGTAAGCGCGATACCTGCTTCATCAGCAGCCGCTTGGAAGCCTTCACACAGGGCTTTACTCTTAGCTTCAAGCTCTGCGTGCAGCCCTTCTTTTGAAAGTAGCTCTAGCGCTTTTAAACCAGCAGCCATGGCAATTGGGTTACCAGATAGCGTGCCCGCTTGATAAACAGGACCAACTGGGGCGATGTAATCCATGATTTCTTTTTTACCGCCAAACGCACCCACTGGCATACCGCCACCAATCACTTTACCTAAACAGGTTAAGTCTGGGGTGATGTTGTAGTACTGTTGAGCACCACCAAGTGCAACACGGAAACCCGTCATGACTTCATCAAAGATAAGCACACTTTGATTGTCAGTACATACTTCGCGCAGGCCTTCTAAAAAGCCTTCTACCGGTGGAATACAGTTCATGTTTCCAGCAACAGGTTCGATGATCACACAGGCGATTTGATCTTTGTACTGCTCAAAAATCGCTTTTACTTCATCAAGGTTATTAAATGAAACCGTTAGCGTATGCTTAGCAAAGTCGGCAGGAATACCAGGGGAGTTAGGCACGCCCATGGTAAGTGCACCTGAACCTGCTTTAACAAGCAAGGAGTCAGCGTGACCGTGGTAACAGCCTTCAAACTTTAAGATCTTATCGCGGCCGGTGTAACCACGAGCAAGGCGAATAGCGCTCATGGTCGCTTCTGTACCAGAGCTTACCATACGCACTTTTTCAATAGATGGTACTAGCGATTTTACTTTTTCCGCCATTAGGATTTCAGTTTCCGTCGGCGCGCCGTACGATAGGCCATTTTCAACCGCTTCAAGCACTGCTTGTTTAATCTCAGGATGGTTATGACCTAAGATCATCGGGCCCCAAGAACCCACATAATCAATGTACTGTTTACCGTCGGCATCAAAGGTGTGAACGCCTTCGGCTTTAGTGATAAATAGTGGCGTACCACCTACACCATTAAAAGCGCGAACAGGAGAGTTAACGCCTCCAGGGATTGAGTCTTGGGCGCGTTTGAATAAGTCTTGACTGATTGTCATTGTCGATCCTTTTTAGCTTTCACGTTTGCGGCTAAACCAAGGTACTTCTACCTCGTGTTTTTCCACTTGGTTTTCAACACCTAGCGTTAGGGCAAAAAGTGCCATACGGATCAATACACCATTTTGAACTTGGCGGAAGATAGCTAGGTTGTCGTTGTTATTTAGGTCGTTGTCTAGCTCGTTTGCATCGCTACGGCTGTCGCGAGGTAACGGGTGCATTAATACTGAGCTAGGTTTACAGTGAGTGTCATAAATCGCTTGGCTGATCCTAAAACCACCACGGTATTTGTTTGCTTCTTCTTGAGAAGGGAAACGCTCTTCTTGAATACGAGTCTGGTAAACGATATCGGCAGCTAAATTGCCTTCCATCTTAGACACGACTTCAATACGATGACCGGCATTGTCTACGACATCTAAAATAGACTGAGGCATTTGTAAGCCATCCGGTGCAACCATTGTAAAGCGGATATCTTTGTAGTGGCTCAGTAACTTTGATAAAGAATGCACAGTGCGGCCGTATTTTAAATCACCGACTAGGGCGATGTGCATGCCGTCAATTCCAGTACCAAAGCGGCTAAGCTCTCGGTCAATCGTCAGTAGATCCAGCAGTGCTTGAGTCGGGTGCTCATTTGGGCCATCGCCACCGTTGATAACAGGAACGTCGGAACCGGTTGCAAACTCGGCAACTGAGCCTGCGTCTGGGTGGCGCATTGCCACGGCGTCAGCATAGGCAGAAATCACGCGAGCGGTATCATACAAAGATTCGCCTTTTGCCAGTGCTGAGCTTTGCATACCTGTGGTTTCACGGACTAGGCCGCCCAGCAGGTTAAATGCGGTGCCGAAACTTACGCGTGTTCTCGTGCTTGGTTCAAAAAATAGATTTGCCAAAATCGCCCCATTAAGTACTTGGGTACGTTTTTGCTTTTTAGCATAGGGTTCCATTTTTTTGGCAATGGAGAAGATGTGTTCAATAGAATCTCTGTCTAATTGATTGACAGAAAGAATGTTTTCACCTTGGAAACTGAACATTTGGCGATTCCTAAAGACAAATTGACTACCGGGTTGCAAGGTCGCTCACCCAACCAGATAACACGCAGATTGTGGGCGGTTACTTGGGCGCATATTATACCCAAGTACCCCCAATAATGCACGGTTACAGTGCAGGTTTTAAAACGGCAAGAAAGACAATGGCTAATAGAATTAGTACGGGAAATTCGTTGAAAAAACGATAGAACTTGTCGCTTTTACGATTGCGATCATGTTTGAAGTCGGCAAGTAATTTAAAGCAATAACCATGATACATATAGAGTAAAATCACTAAAGTCAGTTTATAGTGTAGCCACATACTGTGCTTAAACCACTCACGTCCGTATTCTGTAATCGTTAAGACCCCAAACACAGCGGTGAGAATAGCAAATGGGGTTACAAAAAAGAGCAGACGGCGCTCCATGATTTTGAGCATTGAGCTACAAGATTTTTCTTCAGTCATTGCGTGGTACACAAAGAGACGTGGCAGATAAAAAATCCCTGCAAACCAGGCAATCATAAAAAAGATATGTAAGGCTTTATACGTTAGCAATAAGCTCATTATAAATTCCACTTTTTAGATTAGAGTAAACTGTTTCTGGTGGTGAGTATGTGACGAATTTGGTCCCATCGCAATAACCCAAGTATTTGTTTTTCATCCTTTTGGTTGTAGATATACACTGCGCCTGAACGTTTATCTTTTAGCACATCAAAGGCGTCTGCTAAGGTCGCTTGTGTGCTTAGTCCTTGTAGCTCGATATAAGAGACCGATACGCTGCCCTCGGAGATTAAGTTTAAATCGTATTCGGCTAAGCGGTAGCCGCTTTGTTCATCATAAACAATGAGCGGTGTTTGGCTATCAACCGCGGATAGAGTTTCCTTTATCTGCTCTTTGTCATCGGAATAGAGCAGTTTAAAATTCTCATCCATCTCAGCCACAATCCCCACTTTTTGCAATGCCTCTTTTGCGGGGGATACTTGGTAAGGCAGTCCTTGAAAGTCCAGTTGTTGAATAAAAATGGAACGGTTGCCAAACGCCTGTAAAGCCGTAACGTAAGCTGTGGTGATCACCAGCATAGCTGGAACGATTATTTTTGGATTGGAAGTCAGCTCCATTACCGCTGTGAGTGCAGCAAGCGGGGCGTGCAAAGTTGCCGCAAGTAAGCCTGCCATACCGAGTACACCATAAGTTCCCGCAACATCGACGCTGGGTTCAATAAACTGGGCAAAGAAAGACATCAAGGTGCCCATGATGACCCCAAGCCCAATCACTGGACCAATAATGCCACCGGGAATACCAAGTCCAATCGCAAATAAAGTCGCCATCAGCTTAGCAATCAATATTGTGGTGAGTAGCTGTAAGTTATGTGGAGATTCAACGGCTTGGGTGATAGCGCTCATACCTGAACCCATGGCACCCGGTACGGCGTAGCCAATTAATCCCGCAATTAAACCCGCTAATAAAAGGCGAGGAAACATGCTGATGGGCTTAAAAGTTTTGATGATCAGCATTAGATTTTGATTGAAGGCAAAAGCAACAGCTCCTAATGCTGCACCACAAATAATTAAATAAGGGTAATGCCAAAAACTCAACGGAGTGATATGAATGAGCGCCAGCTCGGAACTATTACCAAACACATATTGCGTGCTCATTGCACCGATCACTGAAGCCAACATCACGGGCACGAAAATGTGGATTTTATACTCCCTGAGCACGACTTCCATAACGAATATCACCGCCGCGAGCGGAGTGTTAAATGAGGCAGCAATACCTGCAGCTACACCGCAACCAGCCAAAGTTCGCGCAGCATTGAGTGGTAGATGTAAACGCTCTGATAGAATGCTCGCTGCTGTTGCCCCCATGTGCACAGATGGTCCTTCTCGACCAACAGAAAAGCCACTGATCAAAGCAACGGCACCACCAAAAAACTGGTTAGCAGAATTCCAAATTGGCATATGACCGTAGTGGTGTTTGATCCGGTTGATCACATATGGAATGCCCAAACGGTAATGCTTAAACCCGGTTAAGGCGGCAAAGACCGCGATGAGTAGCGCAGCAAGCACAGGCAAAAATAGCCGATGTAGCTCAGAAAGCTCGGTAAAGTCATCAGGTTTATCGAGAAATGTGCCTTGGATTAATTCAATAGTAAGACGAAAAGCAATGATAAGTATCGCCGCAAGCAGGCCAGCACCAGCACCAAGTAGGCACAGTTGCGCTGAAGTTTTAGGTTTTGCAAGGCTTCGTCTTAATGTATCCAACGACATGAACGTCATTCCACAATAGTAAACCGTTTAAGAATATCAAATTTTTTACACTAAGTCCTTGTGCTAACGCAACTTAACTGAGGCAATAGTCTTACTTTCTTTGGTTAAGCATTATAGATACCAATATACATTCAATAGCAGGTTAGGTGCAGAGTTAAAAATCTCTCAATGACAAAAAATAAATAGAACCGTTTTGACAGGTGAACAACGAGTTCTTTGTTCCAAAAATGGATCATTTATCAAAGATAATTGGTACAAACGCTATACTTGATTAAAATACTCAGGTATTAGATAATTTGCAGATTACAGGATTAGGGGTCTAAATCTATGTCTGAACAATTACCAATTCAGTTTTCTGACGCTGCCGCAAGCCGCGTAAAGGAACTTATTGAAGAAGAAGAGAATGCCAATCTTAAGCTACGCGTGTATGTAACGGGTGGCGGTTGCTCAGGCTTTCAATATGGTTTCACTTTCGATGAAAAAGTAAATCCGGGTGATTTGGAAATCGTAAAAAACGGTGTCACTATGGTTGTCGACCCAATGAGTATTCAGTATCTAATAGACGGAATCGTAGATTATACTGAAGGACTTGAGGGTGCACGTTTCTTTGTGAACAACCCCAATGCAACAACCACTTGTGGCTGTGGTGCAAGTTTCAGCGTCTAGACATTATTCGCACTACGTTTCTCTAAAGAGTCATGCGTTTGTCATGGCTCTTTTTGTTTCTGCCCATCACAACTCAATTTGCTTTATTCGTCACAAACTCCCTGTTAAATACATCATTAAGACAAAAAAGCCCAAAACAAAAGATGAAAATACTAAGATGTAGATAAAGCCTTTTTTCCCTTGCTTAAGCGGCACGCCGTTAGAACGAAGGAAGTAAATCCAGCCTAAGCACAATAGAATTGGCAGTAAAAACAGTAATCGAATCATCTAGTAATAGCCTCTTTTTTAACCACTCAGTAAATGTTAGCTGTAAGTTTTTATTTTTTAAAGAAAAATAATTTATTTCAAATACTGGTACATTTTTTAAAAAATTTGTTAAAGTGTTACTGGATATTACAACCCTTAATGAATTAAGAAAAAGTAAAAAATTAATTAGGTGTTACTCGTGTTTTAGTCTATACCTAATTGGGTACATAGGGACAAGTTAACATTTTGTCTACGTGTTACTGGTTTGGCATAACTTATCGCAGCTAGCTGGTAAGTTGTACCGCATTCAGGGTAAACTGTAAGCTTGATCGAGTTCTAAAGGCAAAAATGCTGAGTTCATACAGGCTTAACATTTTGCATTGTAGAGTTCCTCGATAAGCTACAACTGTAATATTTAGATAATAACTAAATGAGACGGGCATATTTCATTTAGATAATTTAGTCTTTCATCTAGTAGGAGATGTTTAATTATGATGGGTAAAACGGTTTCTTCTGAAGAAAACGGCAAGCTAACGAAGTGGCTAAAATCAAAGCGCCACGAGAAAGGTCACACAATGCGTAGTCTTGCGCAAGTGTTAGGTACGCCTCATTCATTCATCGGTAAAATTGAAAACCAAGAGCGTCGATTGGATGTCATTGAGTTTTTACGTTACTGCGAAGCGTTAGAAGTTGATCCTTATGAAGGCTTACAGCTAATCAAAGAAGATCAATAAGCGTTTAGTTAGCAAGAACGTAAAAGGTGCAAGGACCTGCACCTCTAGCTTTTGTTAGCATGATATGCCTTTTCAATAGCATAAAGCTTGTGCCGAATTAAATATAAAAACAATAATGACGGAAGCACCATAAGCGCAGTTAGCGCGAAGAAGAGTGCCCAATTACCTCCAAGCAAATCATCTATCACAAAACCACTATAGCCTGATAGCACGGTACGGCCTAAGCTACCAAGTGATGCAAGTAAGGCATAGTGGGTTGCGCTAAACGCTCTATCACAGAGCATAGAAATAAACGCCACCATCGCTACCAATGACCAAGCTTGGGTAAAGCCGTCCACCACAATTGCTAGTGCGTACAGATGTTCTTGAGGGCCTGCTATGGCAATCCAAGAAAACATTAAATTTGATGCTGCCATAGCAACACCACTAATAAATAAGCCTTTCACGATACCGTATTTATGGTTAAAGATACTGCCAAGAAAAGCAAATACGATAGTGATCACACCGGTACCAAGCTTTGAATATTGCCCAATTTGGGTGTTTGTAAAACCCACTTCTTTATAAAATACGATGGACATACGGGCTAAAAAGGCCTCTCCTATCTTAAATAGGAAAATAAAGGCGAGTAGGGCACATGCCGTTTTAACCCCATTTTTTTCAAAAAATCGCTTAAAGGGCTCAACCAGAGTCACAGCAAGCCAGGCATAGATCTTTTTAGAAGCACTTGATGAAGCGCTGTGGTTAAGTTTTTGCTCGTAACTCTTCTGTAGTAGTTCCTGTACTTGCTCGCGATGAGATTTTGGCTCTTTTGCCAACAAAGTGACCACTAACAAACACACTACGATGACGCTTAGCATCTGATAGATAATGGGCCAACTAAAGCCGGGTAAATCGGCCATAAAGAACGGAATTGCACCAAGTAAGGCATAGCCAGACCACCAACCTGAAGTCGCCATCGCTGCCGCTGCCGTTGCCTTTTCACTTTCATCTTCTGGTAAAATGTCGATGCGATAAGCATCTATTGCAATATCTTGTGTAGCTGAAAATAACGCAATAATAAAGCACAATAATGCAGCATGCGAAAGGTGGTCTTTAATTGAAATAGTGGCTAATGCAAAGGTGGCAACAATAATAATAAACTGGCAACTTGCTATCCAGCTTCGTCTTTGCCCTAAGCGATTATACAGTAGAGGGATTTTTACTCGGTCAACGAGTGGGGACCACAAAAAGTTGATAGTATAGGCGCCATATACTAGGCCAAATAGGCCAATGGTGCTCCGGCTTAACCCTTCATCTTTAAGCCAAGCTGACATCACCGAACCAATCAATACCCAAGGAAAGCCGCTACTTATTCCAAAAGCAAAGACAGTTAATAGACGTTTGTCTTTGTAATAACCAAGATATTGTGAAAAGCTAGATGATATCAACATAAAAGGGTATTACTCTGGCTGCTTTAATACTTCGACTGAAAGAATAATGACGGGCTCTTTAGGTATAAAGGTATAGCCAAGCTTTTCATTGTAGCCGGTTTCCACCTTCATAATCGCGTCCAGTGTTTCATAGCCTTCAGACACATTCCCGAACACGGCAAAACCCCAGCCTCTACCTGGGTTCAAGTGATCGTTGTCATCCATATTAAAGAAAAACTGTCTGGTACCTGAGTGTGGTTTGTTGTCTTGGTAGGCCATGGCAATGGTATACATATCATTTTTCAAACCATTACCGCTTTCATTGAAGATAGCTTCGCGCTCAAACATACCATCGTACTCTTTGTCGTAACCTCCACCTTGGATAACAAAGTCTTTTTCGTTGGCTTCATCACGCTCAACTCGATGAAAGACAGAGCCGTTATAGTCTTTGTTGATAACGTAAGTTAAAAAGTTATTTACTGTAATTGGCGCTCTCGATCTGTCTAGTTCGACAATAATCGGCCCTTTACTGGTATTGATTTGAACTCGAGGGAATAGATTATTCTTTTGTACGAATTTACCGTTCATTTCGGCAAATACATTCATACTTAATAATAGGATGGTTAAGCTTAGAATTATTTTTTTCATTAACTTCCTCTCACAAATTGAATAAATTCAGGATCTTGAACGATTCGAGTCACAACCTGTTGAGCTAGATTGTTGAGCTGCTCTTCGATTTTGGCTTGGTCGTGTTTTAGTGGGCCATTTAAATTAGCACTACCTTTATATTGTTTTTCGAAACTGCGAGCGCCTTGCTTTATTAGTACGGTGACGTCAGCTTCAGCATCACTTTGGTGAGTCGAGAAAGACTCTTCAATAATGGCTTTAAAGCGATTGATATCCACAGTGACTTGCGTTGCTGCAACCGGTGTTATTTGCGCGCCATGTGCAGTGAGTGCTTGCGTCAATACCTGATAGAAGTTAACCGGTAAATTAGCATCAGGTACGTAAAGTGCGGGTTCTTGGTTTTTCACGCGAATGGTGTATTTTGTAGTCCGCAGGTCATTTACTTTGACCGCCACATTGGCGGCAAGCGCGTTTGACGAAGGTCCTTGATACTCCGGATGAAGAATGACACTGCGTGGTGAGCTTTCACAGCCCACGAGTATCAAGGTTAGCAAAATAATCAGCAATGAAAAACGCATGAAGTTAGCTCCTCTTTATTGCACTTAAAACCGTGAATTTTTTGTTGTTGCCTAGTGTCTTGCTGTTACCGAACAAACGCTTGAGTTTGTCGTCGTATTCCAAGTGGCGGTTACCGATAATTCTTAACTCTCCCCCTTGGCGAAGCGCAGCCTTAGCTTGTAAAAACATCTGCCAAGCAATGTGATCGGTGATTGCGTTGGCCTGATGGAATGGTGGGTTACACAGTATCAGATCCGCACCGTAATTTTCAAAACCCGTAAGGCAGTCGTTTTGAACGAACTGACAATCAGCAACACGCTCGGGTAGGTTATTCACGATATTTTGCTCCGCGCTATGCACCGCCATCGCGGACTCGTCGATAAAGGTGACGGTGGCATTTGGCATTTTTGCGAGCGTCATCAATCCGATGACACCATTACCACAGCCGAGATCAATGACCTTCAATGGTTTTTTACCCATAGGAAGGTAATTGATAAAAAAACGTGCGCCAATATCAAGAGAGTCTCGTGAGAAGACATTTGCTTCATTCGACAAGATAAAATCGGTTTTTTCCAGCGGCCAAGACACAGGGAATTTACTATCAATGGCTTTGGCTGACGTCTTGCTGAACACTAAGCGCGATTTTTTTACCGCTAAGCTAGTAGTTGGCTCTGTCAAAAAGTGGCTAAAGCTTTTTAAAGTTGAAGTGTGAATTTCTTTTGCTTTGCCAGCCGCAATTACGGGAATGTCCGTAGTCAGTTTACTTAACCGTGCAAGCTGCGCTTGTAATAGCCCTGAATTTTTGGGAATTTTTATTAATATCAGATCGATATCTTTTGGTAGCTCATCCATGCTAGTGAGTACATCAACCTGAGCGTCCGCAAGTTCGTTGGCCTCTAAATTATACTCATAGGCGAGGGTACTTACATAAGAGTCGGTGACTACTGTGCAGTGCTTGTCAGCAAGTGCACAGCATAATGCGCCAAAACTATCGTTGAGAATGAGAATACGGTTTGCATCGCGGTGATGTTCAAAGACATAATCTAACAGGTATTCGTCGGCTGAATCCCAAGCTTGTAAGCTGCGATTTTTTTGATCGAGTGGAAACCTATGTAGCGTAAAAGGGTTTCCGGCTAGAATTGCATCAGTCGTCATGTGAATGTTCTATAAATAAAAGCAGCGGGTAGTTTAACATGAGAGCAGTAGACAAAGCACGGAACTTGCCGAGCGGTTTTAGCTATCAAGCACAGGCTATTAGCTTCGACAAAAGTCTAGCGCTATATAATGTACTACTGAATAGTCTTGCGTGGCAGCAAAATACCATCACCTTATTTGGTAAGACCCATCAAACGCCTCGACTTGAACGCTTTATTGCCGACCCAGACGTGCATTATAGTTATTCGGGAAAGCGACTCGAAAATGCTCCTTGGCCTTCGGTATTGCTTGGGATCAGACAAACGCTAGAACGCAGATTTAATATTCCTTTTAATGCGGTATTGGCCAATTATTATCGTAATGGTCAAGACAGTATGGGCTGGCACAGTGATGATGAACCCGAACTCGGTTTGACGCCCATAATTGCTTCACTGTCGCTTGGCGCGACCCGCAAATTTAAAATACGCCACAAAGTAAGCCTCTCTGTAACCGACATTTTATTGGAAACGGGCAGCTTATTGGTAATGCAAGGTGATAGTCAGCGCGACTATCAACATGCTTTGCCAAAGCAGGCCAAGGTGACTCAGGGGCGTATTAATCTCACCTTTCGAAGTGTTGGAAATACGCGCTGAACGGCGTATAGTAGCGTCACGAATTGCTCTAGGAGACAAAGTATAATGTCAATGCAATCACAGATTTATGACAAAATAGCTGAAGCCGTTGCGTGCAAGCATCTGAACGTTATCAATGAAAGCCATATGCACAGCCGTGGCGAAGAGTCTCACTTTAAAGTCATTGTTGTAAGCGAACAATTTGTCGGCCAGAGGCTGCTGCAACGTCACCGAAAGATCAATGAAGTGCTAAAAGATGAATTACAAAACCATATTCACGCTTTGGCCATTCATGCCTATACACCAGAAGAGTTTTCAGACAAAGAAGGTCAAACGCCAGAGTCACCAAAATGCTTGGGTGGTTCTAAGTTCGATAGCTGATCAGATGTGTGTTTTACATATCTGCCAGTACACTACGCAGTAATTTTAATAAAGTGAGACCAATCTCACTTTTATTTTGTATCAAATCAATGGATAGGATCTCTTATGGTCATCAAACCAAAAATTCGCGGATTTATTTGTACGAATGCGCATCCGGTAGGCTGTGCTGCACACGTTCAAGAACAGATTGAATACGTAAAACAACAAGGCCAAATCGAAAATGGTCCCAAGAATGTATTAGTAATTGGTGCATCGACAGGTTATGGCTTGGCATCGCGTATCACGGCTGCATTTGGTGCCGGTGCGAAAACGCTAGGTATCTTCTTTGAAAAAGAAGGCTCAGAGAAGAAAACAGCATCAGCGGGTTGGTATAATACGGCTGCTTTCCAGCAAGCTGCAGAAGAAGCGGGTTTGTGGTCTAAAAATATCAATGGCGATGCGTTTTCTGATGAGTTGAAGCAAAAAACCATCGACACCATCAAAGCTGAACTGGGTAAAGTAGATTTAGTGGTATATAGCCTTGCGTCTCCTCGTCGTAAAGACCCTAAATCTGATGAAGTTTATTCTTCAACACTTAAGCCAATTGGCTCAGCTATCACAACTAAAAACCTAAATACTTCTAAACGCGTTATTGATGAAATGACAGTTGAAGCTGCTAACGAAGACGAAATCGCCAATACGGTTAAAGTGATGGGTGGTGAAGACTGGGAACTTTGGATTGATGCGCTTAAGCAAGCAGATGTACTGGCTGATGGTTTCAAAACAACGGCATACACTTATATCGGTAAAGAGTTGACTTGGCCAATATACGGCCACGCAACGATTGGTAAAGCAAAAGAAGACTTGGACCGTGCGACGCTGGCAATTCGCGAAACCACTGCTGATATTAATGGCGAAGCTTATGTGTCTTCACTGAATGCAGTAGTAACGCAGGCAAGCTCTGCTATTCCAATTATGCCTCTTTATATCTCTGCACTATTTAAAGTGATGAAAGGTGATGGTACATATGAAGGGACAATCGAGCAAATTCATGGATTGTTTACTGAAAATCTATATGGTCAATCGCCACGCTTTGATGATGGCGGTCACTTGTTCCAAAACTATAAGGAACTAGAAGACGGCGTTCAAGCTCGTGTACAAACTATTTGGGATACTGTTGATACCGATACAATTGATGAATTGACGGATTATGTTGGTTATCACAACGAATTCTTGAAGCTATTCGGCTTTGGGGTTGACGGCGTAGATTACGAAGCTGATGTGGATGCAACGGTAGAAATTAGTCACCTCGTTTAATTTCACGGTTTTTTATCTCACTGTTTTTGATTTTGCGGGCAAAGTGCTACTTGGTACTTTGCCCGTTTTTGTTTGACCGTGAATTTTTACTTATTTTGCAGATTAGGGTAAGAAAAATTTTATCTATGCAACTTTGGTCTATACTCCTTCCAGTGATGGATTTTTCAACTAATCTAAATCCACGTTAAAGTCGTATTAATTTCATAATTCCACTCGCATACTCAGTACGATTAATGTTAAAATCAGAGAAATATGTGAGGACTTTTATCACGACGCTGCTTTTTTGTGCGCGTTGAGAGGTATTTTAAAGGGGCTTGTTTGGGAACCCTATCCGGACTCATAACTTTCTGCTCTTTATACCTAATACTTAGTACAAACGAGGTGGCGCTGTGGTGACTAAAGATATTTTCAGTTTCTTTCCGTTAATGTAATGCAAGTGCGTATGATCAACATAAAAAAAGGTCTGGACTTACCAATAGAGGGCGCACCTCAGCAAGTTATTCATGATGGTTCTGCTGTCAAACGAGTAGCTGTGCTAGGTGAAGAATTCATCGGTATGCGTCCTACCATGCATATTCGTGTGGATGACCAAGTCAAAAAAGGCCAAGTTCTTTTTGAAGATAAAAAGAACCCAGGCGTCAAGTTTACTGCGCCAGCTTCTGGTGTAGTTAAAGAAATTAACCGTGGTGCTAAGCGTGTACTTCAATCCGTTGTGATCGAAGTTCAAGGCGACGAGCAAATCACTTTCGAGAAGTTTTCAGCTGCTGATTTAAGCAACTTAGACTCTGAAAAAGTGAAGGAAGTGCTAATCGAGTCTGGTCAATGGCCAGCGCTTCGTGCACGTCCATTCAGCCGTGTCGCTGTGCCGAGTGCAACACCTAGCTCAATCTTTGTGACAGCAACAGATACTAATCCGTTAGCAGCAGATCCTGCTGTTATCATCGCAGAAAACGTGGAAGCGTTTGAAGCGGGTCTAGCGGTTGTATCTCGTTTGACTGAAGGCAAAGTATTTGTGTGTAAGAAAGCGGGTGCTAACGTACCTAGTTCTTCTATCTCACAAGTAGAAGTTCATGAGTTTGCAGGTGTGCACCCAGCAGGTAACGTGGGTACTCACATTCACTTCCTAGATTCTGTAGGTACAAACAAGCAAGTTTGGCACATTGGTTACCAAGATGTCATCGCGTTTGGTAAGTTGTTCCTGACAGGTGAAATCTACTCAGACAGAGTTATTGCTCTAGCAGGTCCTCGAGTTAAGAACCCTCGCTTAGTAAAAACTCATGTCGGTGCGTCGCTAACAGATTTAGTTGCAGGCGAGCTTGAAGACGGTGATAACCGAGTCATTTCTGGCTCTGTGTTAGCTGGTAAAACAGCAACTGGCCCTCACGCTTACCTTGGTCGTTACCATACTCAAGTATCAGTTTTACTTGAAGGTCGCGAGAAAGAGCTATTTGGCTGGATCGCTCCGGGTAGTGACAAATTCTCAGTAACACGTACATTCATTTCACACTTAGCACCTAGCCGTTTGTTCAAGATGACAACGTCTACTGGTGGTTCTAAGCGTGCGATGGTACCAATCGGTAACTATGAGCGTGTTATGCCACTCGATATTTTGCCAACGCTATTATTACGTGATCTTATTTCACGTGATCTAGATTCTGCGATTTCGTTGGGTGCACTAGAGCTAGATGAAGAAGATTTAGCACTATGTACATACGTATGTCCGGGCAAATATGAGTACGGTTCAATCCTGCGCGATTGCCTGACTACTATCGAGAAGGAAGGTTAAAAATGGCCTTAAAGAAATTTTTAGAAGACATTGAACCTCACTTTGAACCTGGTGGTAAACACGAGAAGTGGTACGCGCTTTACGAAGCCGTAGCAACTATCTTCTATACTCCAGGTTATGTAAATAAAGGTGCAACGCACGTTCGCGATAACATCGACCTAAAACGTATTATGATTTTAGTGTGGATGGCGACGTTCCCTGCAATGTTCTTTGGTATGTTCAACATCGGTCACCAAGCTGCGCTTGCACTAGGTAACGGTTTTGAGCTTGCTAATACTTGGCAGGTAGCTATCTTCCAAGCACTTGGTGGTGAATTAACCGCTGATGCCGGGTGGGGCGCCAAAACGTTCTACGGTGCGTGCTTCTTCTTGCCTATCTATGCAACCGTGTTTGCGGTTGGTGGCTTCTGGGAAGTGTTATTCGCGTCAGTTCGTAAGCACGAAGTAAACGAAGGCTTCTTTGTAACCTCGGTTCTATTTGCGCTTATCCTGCCTGCGACAATTCCGTTATGGCAAGCTGCTTTAGGTATTACGTTCGGTGTAGTTGTTGCGAAAGAGATCTTCGGTGGTACAGGTCGTAACTTCTTAAACCCAGCGCTTGCAGGTCGTGCGTTCTTATTCTTCGCATACCCAGCTGATATCTCTGGTGACACAGTGTGGACTGCTGTTGACTCATTCTCTGGTGCAACTTATCTAGGTCAAGCTAGCGCAGGCGCTTTAGATTACAGCAATATGGACCTTTGGTTTAATGCGTTTTATGGCTTTATCCAAGGTTCTGTTGGTGAAACGTCGACCTTAGCTATTTTATTGGGTGGTTTGTTCCTCATTTATGTTCGTATTGCATCATGGCGCATTGTACTGGGCACATTCATCGGTATGGTTGTGATGTCATTTGTTCTAAATGCAATCGGTTCTGAAACTAATGCTGCGTTTGCAATGCCTTGGCATTGGCACTTAGTACTTGGTGGTTTCGCATTTGGTATGTTCTTTATGGCAACAGACCCTGTATCTGCGTCTTTCACAGACAAAGGTAAGTGGTTATACGGTGCGCTAATCGGTGTAATGGTTGTGCTTATCCGTGTTGTTAACCCGGCATATCCAGAGGGCATGATGTTGGCAATCCTATTCGCTAACCTTTTTGCTCCACTATTCGACCACTTCGTAGTGCAGTCTAATGTGAAGAGGAGATTGGCACGTGTCAACTAAGAATGAATCAATGGGCAAAACGCTCGGCGTAGTTGTTGGCTTATGTTTAGTGTGTGCAATCGTAGTATCTTTTGCTTCGGTTCAGCTTCGCCCTATGCAGCAAGCAAACAAAAACGAAGATATTCAACGTAACATTTTAGCCGTTGCTGGCTACGATAAAGTTAAAAACGTGTCTGAAGTTTTTAACCAAAATATCGAATCACGTGTTGTTAGTCTTAAAACAGGTGAGTTTGTAGAAGACGTTAAAGCGGAATCTTTTGACTTTGAAGCGACTAAGTTTGATGCCAAACGTAGTTACAAACTTTCAAAAGCAGAAGACAAAGCGGGTATTCAACGTATCACGAATAACTCTCCAGTTTATTTCGCAAAAGATGACCAAGGTAAAGTGTCTACTATCATTCTACCAATTCAAGGTTACGGCCTTTGGGGTGTGATGTATGGCTTCCTTGCGCTAGAAGCTGATGGTGAGACGATTAAGTCAATCAACTTTTATAAGCACAGCGAAACTCCAGGTCTTGGTGGTGAAATCCAAAATCCTAAGTGGACTGCACTTTGGGATGGTAAAGAGCTTCCTATCGACGTAGTTAAAGGTAGTGCTGGCGGTAACGAACACAAGGTAGATGGTCTATCTGGTGCGACACTTACTTCTAATGGTGTTGATCACACAGTTGATTTTTGGACAAGCGACAAAGCGTTTGGTCCATTCCTTGCGAAAGTACGTAAAGGAGCATTGAACTAATGGCTAATGCAAAAGAAATGAAGGAAGTCTTGTTTGGTCCTGTTTTTGCGAACAACCCGATTGCACTACAAGTGTTGGGTATCTGTTCTGCATTAGCGGTAACATCAAGCCTTAAAAATGCACTTATCATGTCAATCGCGTTGACATTGGTTACTGCGTTTTCAAGTTTATTTATCTCAATGATCCGTAATCACATTCCTTCAAGTGTGCGTATCATTGTCCAAATGACGATTATTGCATCTTTAGTAATCGTTGTAGACCAAGTGCTTCAAGCCGTTGTTTACTCAACAGCAAAAGAACTATCAACGTTCATTGGCCTTATCATTACTAACTGTATCGTAATGGGTCGTGCAGAAGCATACGCAATGAAGTCGCCACCAACAATGTCATTCCTTGACGGTATTGGTAACGGCTTAGGTTACTCTGTTGTACTTCTAACAGTTGGCTTTATCCGTGAACTATTTGGTGCAGGTACATTGTTTGGCGTTGAAATCCTTCCACTTATTTCTGAAGGTGGTTGGTATCAGCCTATGGGTCTACTAGTTATGCCATTCAGCTCGTTCTTTATTGTTGGTTCTTTCATTTGGGTACTTCGTACTTGGAAGAAAGAGCAAGTAGAAGCGAAGGCATAAGGGGAGAGAGATGGAACAGTATATTAGTTTATTCGTTAAAGCGGTTTTCATTGAAAACTTAGCTTTATCTTTCTTCTTAGGTATGTGTACTTTCTTGGCGGTATCTAAGAAAGTAACAACGTCGCTAGGTCTAGGTATTGCGGTAGTTGTAGTACTTGGTATCTCTGTACCAGTGAACAACTTAGTTTATCACGCAGTGCTAGCGCCGGGTGCATTAGAGTGGCTAGGTTTTGCAGAAGTAGACCTTAGCTTCCTACGCTTCTTGACGTTTATCGGTGTAATCGCAGCGCTAGTTCAAATTCTAGAAATGACGTTAGATAAGTTCTTCCCTGCGCTATATAACGCACTTGGTATCTTCCTACCGCTAATCACAGTTAACTGTGCGATTTTCGGTGCGGTATCATTCATGGTTGAGCGTAACTTAAACTTCGGTGAATCTGTAGTTTATGGTCTAGGTTCAGGTGTGGGCTGGGCACTTGCTATCGTATTGTTAGCAGGTATTCGTGAGAAGATGAAGTATGCAGACGTTCCTGATGGTTTACGTGGCTTAGGTATTACCTTTGTTACTGTAGGTCTAATGGGCTTTGGCTTCATGTCATTCTCTGGTATTTCACTGTAAGGTAGCGAGGAAACTATACGATGGAAACTATTGTATTAGGCGTAAGCATGTTCATCGCTATCGTTGTGATGCTAGTGCTTATCATCATTGCAGCGAAATCGAAGCTTGTAGCAAGCGGTGACGTTACAATTGATATTAACGGCGATCCTGAAAAAGCGATCAAGACTCCTGCTGGCGGTAAGCTACTAGGTGCACTTGCAAACGCGGGTATTTTCGTATCGTCTGCATGTGGTGGCGGTGGCTCATGTGGTCAGTGTCGCGTACATATTAAAGAGGGTGGTGGTGATATTCTACCAACCGAACTTGACCACATCTCTAAAGGTGAAGCACGTGAAGGCTGTCGTCTAGCGTGTCAGGTTAATGTTAAAAACGACATGGAAATCGAAGTTGAAGAATCAATCTTCGGTGTTAAAAAGTGGGAATGTACTGTTATCTCTAACGATAACAAAGCAACTTTCATCAAGGAGCTAAAACTAGGCATCCCTGAAGGTGAAGTTGTACCTTTCCGTGCCGGTGGTTACATTCAGATTGAAGCACCAGCTCACCATGTTAAATATGCAGACTATGATATTCCTGAAGAATATCGTGCTGACTGGGAACGTTTTGGTTTCTTTAAGCTAGAGTCTAAAGTTGACGATGAAACGATCCGTGCGTACTCAATGGCTAACTATCCAGAAGAGTTTGGCATCATCATGCTAAACGTACGTATCGCAACTCCGCCGCCAAATAACCTAACATTGCCTTGTGGTAAGATGTCATCGTACATTTGGTCACTTAAAGAAGGTGATAAGGTGACTATTTCTGGTCCATTCGGTGAATTCTTCGCGAAAGACACTGATGCAGAAATGGTATTCGTTGGTGGTGGTGCTGGTATGGCGCCAATGCGTTCACACATTTTCGATCAGCTTAAGCGTCTAAACTCTAAGCGTAAGATGTCTTTCTGGTACGGTGCTCGTTCTAAGCGTGAAATGTTCTACGTGGAAGACTTTGACGGTCTAGCAGAAGAAAATGATAACTTCGAATGGCATGTTGCACTTTCTGATCCTCAACCAGAGGATAACTGGGAAGGTTACACTGGCTTCATCCACAACGTACTTTATGAAAACTACTTGAAAGATCATGAAGCACCTGAAGATTGTGAGTTCTACATGTGTGGTCCTCCAATGATGAACGCGGCAGTTATTAACATGCTTAAAGACTTAGGTGTTGAAGACGAAAACATCCTACTTGATGACTTCGGTGGTTAATTAGGTTTCGGTCTAACAATGAACTTAAGTTAGAATATAAGCCCTCCAGCAAAATGCTTTGCTCGAGGGTTTTTTTATACCCGTTGGTACTAAACTCAGGGAATTCTGATGCAAGCAAGTTACGCTTTTTTATCTAGATTTTTTATTATTTCGTTTTTATTCGTTTTTTTAACAGGGTGCCAAGACGCCAAACCTGAAGCCAAGGAAATCGTGCTGTCTGGTAAAACCATGGGCACGACTTACAACATCAAGGTATTCCCCGGCGAAAAGCCGCTCGAACAAGCGCAGTTGCATGAGGAGGTAGAGCAAGCATTAAAGGTTGTTAATCAATCTATGTCCACCTATATCCCTGACTCTGAGATTAACCAGTTCAACCGTTTAGCCGCAAATACCGTCATGCCTATTAGTGAAGACTTTCGCTTGGTAGTTGCAGAATCTATCCGCCTTGGAAAGTCGACTAAAACGCTTGATGTTACGATGGGGCCGCTTATCGATTTGTGGGGATTTGGTCCTGACAAAAGACCAACAATGCGTCCGTCACAGGCCGAGTTAGACGATATGCGCACTCGTATCGGTGTCGATAAGCTTATTTTAAATGAGCGTGGCCTTGCGAAAACAGTTGCGGGGCTGGAATTATCATTCTCTGCAACCGCTAAAGGTTATGGCATAGATAAGGTCGCTGAGGTGATTGAGAGTCATGATATTCATGACTATATGGTTGAAATCGGTGGCGAGCTTCGCGTTTCTGGCAAGAAGCCGGATGGTGAGTGGCGTATTGCTATCGAGAAACCCGATGCGCCTGTTGGTCAACGCCAAATTCACCGCGTGATAGAGCCCGGCAAAAATGGTATTGCAACTTCAGGAGACTACCGTATTTTTTACGAAATGGACGGTGAAACCTTTACACACCTTATTGACCCTACAACGGGTCGCCCAGTTAAACATGAGCTGGTATCGGTAACGGTACTACATCCATCTGCGATGACGGCTGATGGCCTAGCAACAGCATTGACTGTGATGGGCACTGAACGTGCAAAGGCGTATGCCACCGAGCATCAACTCCCCGTGTATTTGATGTATAAAAGTCCTGAAGGGATCAAGAGTTACGCGAGTGAAGCATTTCAGCCGTACTTGAATTAAGCTGTACAACACCCCATAATTTAATTGTGAGTGACGCCATGAAAGCGTATAATTTGCGCGTCGTCACTCAATTCAATGTAGCAATAAAAGGGGCTAGATAATGTCTTTATTCCTCCTTACTTTCGGTTTACTTATGCTTATCGCTGTTGCGATGGCAGTAGGCGTTATCGTACAAAAGAAATCCATGGCAAGTAGCTGTGGTGGTTTGGGCTCAATGGGCATTGACAAAATTTGTGATTGCGACGATCCATGCGACAAACGCAAAAAGCGGTTAGCAAAAGAAGAGATGTGGAAAGAAAACCAGATCCTGTAACCGTAGAATGATATTAATTGAAAACGCAAGCTTAGCTTGCGTTTTTGCTTTTTGGGTAACAAACCTTAGGTTAAGTAAAAATGCAGCGGCAGCTATATTTTGTTCGTCATGGTGAAACGACTCTATCAGGCCATTTACTTGGAGTGACAGATCCCGAGCTCAGTACCATAGGTGCTCAGCAATTGCTGCAATCGTTAACGAGTCTAAGTGGCCTGCAGCGTATTATTAGCTCTCCAAGGAAGCGCTGCCTGAATACAGCCACAGCCTTTGCAAAGCAGTATCAACTCCCCGTTGAGGTGGAGGCAAATCTCGCCGAATTTGATTTTGGATTATGGGATGGACAACCTTATGATACGCTTTGGCGCGAAACCCAATTTCCAAGCATCGGTGACTTTTGGCAAAACCCTTGGCTGCACACGCCTCCTGAGGGCGAGTCCATGTATGATTTTCATCACCGGGTCGCCACGTGGTGGCACAGCATTTTGGCGTCGCCAAGTGAAGAGTGTATCGCCGTCGTAGCGCATGCAGGAGTAATAAAAGCGCTTGTAACACTTATTCTCGACCTATCGCCCGAGCTCACCGCATACCAATCGAAGATAGATATTCCTTATGCGGGTATAGTAAAAGTTGAGGTGTTTTACGACAGCTGCCAAACTGCTTGGCCAAAAGTTGTATTTTAGACGTCTAGACTTCATAATATTGCAAATTTCGTGATAGGCAGATATTGGGAATGAGGTGTGAGTCCTCAACTGTCCCCGCAACTGTAAGTGTATGAGCCTTGTCTCTTGCATAAGTCAGATACCAAGGCCTATCCATATACTTAAGCGGGCAGACTTAAGTCAAAGTTGTCGCTTGTCTATAAGCTACTACTTTGCCGTGCCCAATCAGAGGTGCTATGGCAGTCACTCCACAATTTCAAGTCGATAAACTTAGCGTACAGCTTGGTGGTAAAGCCATCTTAAAGGCACTCAGCTTTGCTATTAATTCGGGTGAATTTATTGGTTTGCTCGGACCGAATGGTGCTGGAAAGTCGACTTTGCTGCGCACTTTATATCAATACACAGCACCAAGTTCTGGGGCGCTACTTTTCAATGATAAGCCGTTAGCTAGTTATGGACGTAAAGCCTACGCGAGACATGTTGCTGTGGTGCTACAAGAGATCCCCGCTGAGTTTACTCTGCCATTATTTGATATGGTATTGATGGGGCTAACACCGAATAAATCACTGCTCGCGACAACAACGGCTGCTGAAAAACAGGCAATCTTACATGCCATTGAGCAGGTTGGATTGAGCCATAAATTGGAGCAATGTTTTAGCTCCTTGTCTGGTGGGGAGAAGCAAAGGGCAATGATCGCACGTGCCATGGTGCAAGCGCCTCAAGTATTGATAATGGATGAGCCCACCAGCCATTTGGACATTAAATATCAAATCCAAATTATGGAGCTGGCCAAACAGCTTGGTGTTACTATCATTGCGTCTTTTCACGACTTAAATTTGGCTAGCGCCTTGTGTGACCGCTTATTAGTATTAAATAACGGTGAGCTTGTTGCAGATGGGTCGCCACTTGAAGTCATTACCGAAAGCCTATTAAGCCAAGTTTTTGGGGTATGTGCAGAGGTTTCTACTGTCCGCCATCCGCCAAATAACAGTGAGATCCCACATATACGCTTTCATTACGGGTATCAATTATGATTGCTGCAAAGCGGATCGCGTTGATATCGATACTGCTATTGAGCTTGTGCTGTTTTAGCATGCTGATGGCACTTAAGATCGGTGCGATTGATTTATCTTGGCATACGGTTATACAAGCGATTATTAATTTCGATCCCAACGTACTTCAACAACGAGTGGTAGTTGAGCTTCGTCTGCCACGGACGTTACTGGCGATGAGCGCGGGAGCAGGACTGGCGATAGCGGGTCTTATTTTACAAACCGTGACGCGTAACCCTCTAGCTGATCCTTATTTATTTGGTATTTCTTCAGGTGCTTCATTCGGTGTGGTGGTGCTTATCGCGCTATTTGGTGCACAGTCTAGCCTAATGATGTCTGGGGCTGCATTTGTCGGAAGTTTGCTGTCTATCTTGCTACTTTTATTTGTGGCAAATCGCAATGCGCTACAGCAGGTGGAAACTATGCTCTTGGCGGGCGTTGCACTTTCTTTTCTGTTCAGTGCCTTTACCAGCTTGTTGCTTTATTGGAGTGACCCTCAAGCCATCAGTGCAATCTTGTTTTGGAATCTAGGCTCATTTGCAAGGGCGAGCTGGCAATGGCTATGGCTTCCTTGTTTGGTCGTGCTACTGAGTTTTATCACGCTTTTAGTGATGCGTCGGCCACTCAACGCTTTGTTGCTCGGAGATGAGAGTGCCACCACGCTTGGCGTGAATGTAGGACGAGTGCGAATAGGTATGTTGTTATTGAGCTCCTTACTCACCGCAGTACTTGTGGCTGCGTGCGGCGGAGTTGGATTTGTAGGCTTGATGATCCCGCATATCGTGCGCTTTTTTATCTCGCAAGCAAAGGTCATTGGGCTTGTGGCCACCGCGCTTTGCGGTTCGCTTTTGATGCTATGGGTGGATGTATTGTCGCGCACGCTTATCGATAATCAGGAACTTCCCGTGGGGGTGATCACCGCCGCCATTGGCAGCGTGTTCTTCTTAGCATTGCTTATTTTCAAAAATCGCCGCTCTGGAGGCGTCGGAGTTACCCATGGTTAAACCGTTAGATACTCGCTTAAACACGCTTATTCAACAGCGCATTGATTTAAAAACCAAACCGCTAGGTGCGCTTGGTAAGCTTGAAGTCTTGGCTGCGCAGCTAGTACAGATCTTCTCACAAGGGCAGACGCAATTAAACATAGAGCAGTTAGCAATAACACGCCCTGCAATGTTTGTTTTTGCGGGTGACCATGGTATTGCAAGCCAAGGGGTTTCTATTGCGCCAAGCGAAGTGACTGGGCAAATGGTTGCAAACTTTGTGCAGGGCGGTGCAGCGATCAACGTCTTTTGTCGACAACTTGGTTGGCAGTTAACCGTAGTAGACTGTGGCACGTTAGTGCCATGCGAGCCTGCGCCGAATTTGCGCTCGCAGCGACTTGGCGATATTACTCATGCCTTCCATAAACAACCCGCGATGAGCGAAATGCAGCTCAAGCAAGGACTTGAATATGGAGAGCAAGTGGTGATGTCCGCTATTGAAGCGGGTAGCAACGTGATTGCTTTTGGTGAAATGGGGATTGGCAATACCAGTTCTGCAGCTGCAATTTTAGCGGCGCTCAGCGGGGCGAGTGTGGAATTGTGTGTGGGGCGCGGTACAGGCATTGACGATGAAACGCTTTGCAAAAAACGGGCACTTATCAAACAGGCTCTAGAATATCATCAAGATAAGCTTGCGACACCAGAGCAAATTTTGCAGCTCCTAGGTGGCTTTGAAATTGTGCAAATGGTTGGTGCCATGCTGGCGGTTGCTCGGGCACAAAAAGTAATCATAGTGGATGGCTTTATCTCCACCGCAGCGGCTATGTTGGCAAGTAGAATAGCACCGCATAGTAAGCAATATATGGTGTTTGCTCACGGCTCTATGGAGCAAGGTCATAAGTTAATGTTAGAGCAGTTAAACGCTGAGCCATTACTACATTTAGATATGCGCTTGGGTGAGGGAACGGGCGCCGCTCTAGCGCTTCCATTATTACAAGCTGCGCTAGGCTTTTTTTGCGAAATGGCAAGCTTTGCCGATGCCCATGTTACGCAAGTGGTAGACGCATAATGCAGTGGCAACAAGAGTGGCGACTGTTTAAGCTTGCCGTGGTGTTTTTAACGCGGGTGCCAATTCGTTTGGATCCTGCCCCTTCATCTGATGAACTTAACGAAGTGAGTGGTTACTTTGCTTTAGTTGGTTTATTTGTTGGTAGCTTCTCGGCCATACTTGGCTATGTTGCCAGTAGTAGTGTGTCGCTAATGTTCGGCGCCGTCGTTGCACTGGCTGCGAGTATTATACTTACCGGCGCTTTCCATGAAGATGGTCTTGCCGATGTTTTTGACGGTTTTGGCGGTGGCTGGAGCCGTGAACAAAAGCTTGAGATCATGAAAGATAGCCGTCTTGGTACATACGGTAGTTGTGCGCTGATATTGCTGTTATTGGCCAAATCTTCGCTATTGACCATGCTCTTTAATGACTTTGCAGTGACACTCGCTGCACTTATTTTGGCCCATAGCCTAAGCCGTGCCTTTGCGGTGTCTTTAATCGGTGCACTTGACTATGTACAAGCTGATAAGCTGAGCAAAGTTAAGCCTGTAGCTAAATATCTATCGAGTGCTGCAGCGACTCGTCTTACGCTTACTACCATCGCGATTTTAATTTTCTGTTGGCCATGGCTTGCGCTTTCACTGTTCGACTTGCTGATGCTGTGTACTTGCTTATTTGTGTTAAGACTTGTGTGCATTAAATGGTTTAACGCGCAGCTCGGTGGTTACACCGGAGACTGTTTAGGGGCTGCGCAGCAACTTGCTGAGCTTGTTATTTTGCTTTTTATTGTGGGTCATCTCTAATGGCACAAATACAGTTAATACTGGGCGGTGCTCGCTCAGGCAAGAGTCGCTTGGCAGAGCAGCGCGCTATTCTAATGTTAGAGCAAGGTGCGGTGAACGAACTTTACTATGTTGCAACTGCAAAAGCCCAAGATGAAGAAATGAAAAGCCGAGTGTTTGCTCACCAGATGCAGCGCGATAGCCGCTGGCAGCTAGTGGAAGAGCCATGGCATATTGATAAGCTTATTGCTACTGCACGCGAAGATGCGCTGTTACTTATCGATTGTTTGACTTTATGGCTGAGTTTTGGCTTATGCGAAATGGGCAAAGCCGCGACCATAGACAAAAAAGAACATGTGCTGGTGGCACTAGAAAGCTGTGCTGCCACTGTTATTTTGGTTAGTAACGAAGTGGGACATGGGATAATTCCGCTTGGCGAGCTAAGCCGTGAGTTTGTTGATGAGTCTGGTTGGCTCCATCAAGACATTGCCAAAGTGGCCGATAGAGTCGATTTTGTTATTGCAGGCTTGCCACAATGTTTAAAAGGTCAAGACGTATGAAAACCTTAATGGTGCAGGGCACCACGTCGGATGCCGGTAAAAGTACACTGGTTGCGGGACTTTGCCGGGTGCTGCAACGAAGAGGCTTATCGGTTGCGCCTTTTAAGCCGCAAAATATGGCACTAAATAGTGCCGTCACACCGTGCGGCGGTGAAATTGGTCGGGCACAAGCACTCCAAGCCGAGGCCGCAAAAGTCCCGCTATCCACAGACTTTAATCCTATTTTGCTTAAGCCAAACTCTGACACTGGCGCTCAAGTGATCATTCACGGCAAAGCCATTAGCAATATGGAAGCAGCCGCTTATCATGATTACAAAAAGGTAGCGATGGAGGCCGTACTTTCCTCACATCAACGCCTCAGCGAACAATTTGAGCTGTGCATAGTGGAAGGGGCGGGGAGCCCTGCTGAGATCAATCTGCGTGAAAATGACATTGCCAATATGGGGTTTGCCTGTGAAGTTGCATGCCCCGTGATTATTATCGCTGATATCGACAAAGGCGGGGTGTTCGCACACTTGGTTGGCACACTTGCGCTATTAAGTGACTATGAACAAAGCTTGGTTAAAGGGTTTGTGATCAATCGCTTCCGTGGTGATATTGCGTTATTGCAATCTGGACTTGACTGGCTCGAGCAAAAAACGGGTAAGCCTGTACTTGGGGTATTGCCCTATTTGCATGGCTTAGCGCTCGATGCAGAAGATGCGGTGACGGTGGACAATATCTGTGAACGGGGATCGTTAAGCGTCAGGGTTTTACTATTTCCTCATATTAGCAATCACACCGACTTTGACACCTTGCGCTTAAACCTTGAAGTGGATTTGCGTTATGTACGCTATCAAGAATCTATCGGTCCTTGTGACTTAATCATTCTGCCTGGCAGCAAAAATGTGTTGAGCGATTTAACCTTCTTACGCAAACAGGGTTGGGCAGAAGAAATCAAACGGCACCTGAGGTACGGTGGTAAGGTACTAGGTGTGTGCGGCGGTTTGCAAATGTTAGGTAAGTTCATCAGAGATCCAAATGCGGTGGAATCAACACTTGGTGAAGTTGCTGGGCTTGGTCTGGCTGACTTTGAGACCACACTCTCAGAGCAAAAAGTACTGACGCAAGTATCTGGCATTTGCCAATTGGATGAGCAAAGTGCTGAAATTTGTGGTTACGAGATCCATGCAGGGATTTCTTATGGAGCGGCACTAGAGGTGCCATTCTTGCGATTTAACACACATCCAAATAATAGTGTGCAGGACGGTTTTATCTCCCGAGATAATCAAATTGCAGGCACCTATTTACATGGTTTATTTGATACGGTTGCCGCAACACAGGCTATCTTGTCTTGGGCTGGTAGTAATCAAGCGGGCACTGCCGCGATTGATTTAGCGAAGCACAGAGAGCAACAAATTACGCGTCTTGCCGATAGCTGTGAAGCACATTTAGATTGGCAAAAATTGATGAAAATAATTGAGGAATAACATGAGCGAACAACAAGATAAACATCAGCAACGACAGCAAAAAGTAAAACAACAAGTCGATGAAAAAATTGCCGCGGCGCAGCAAGAGCAGGGCATTTTGCAAGTGATCACAGGTAACGGTAAAGGCAAGTCAACATCTGGTTTCGGCACCGTTGCGCGTTGTGTCGGTCATGGTATGAACGCTGCGGTTGTACAGTTTATTAAAGGAACCTGGGATTGCGGTGAACGCAATTTGCTCGAAAAAGTTGGCGTGCCATTTGCGGTCATGAAAACGGGCTTCACATGGGAAACGCAAAACCGTGAAACCGACACTGCCGCCGCGCAGGCTACGTGGCAACAAGCAAAAGTATGGCTACAAGATGAAAGCATCGACTTGGTATTGCTTGACGAAATTACGTATATGTTGAGCTATGACTATCTAGATTTGGACGAAGTCATAACGGCGCTAGAAAACCGTCCTACCATGCAATCAGTGATTGTAACTGGGCGCGGTGCACATCGACGCCTGACCGAGCTTGCAGATACCGTGAGCGAAGTGCGTAATGTGAAGCATGCGTTTGAGGCCGGCATTAAGGCGCAAAAAGGGTTTGACTACTGATGCTAAAATTCGCCTTATTTATTGTTCTAGGTTTTGCCTTTAGCGTTAGTGCTAAGCCCGCAGAGCGGATCATCGCGCTTGCGCCTCATATTGTCGAAAATCTTTATGCAATAGGAGCTGGGGAGCGGATTGTAGGCACGGTAGCCTATGCAGATTATCCAGAATCAGCCAAGCAACTGCCTCAAGTTGGTGACTATCAAGGTATTTCGGTTGAGAAAATTTTGGCACTTAAGCCTGATCTTATCATTGCGTGGAAAAATGCAAGTCACGTTCCTATGCTTGAAAAGCTCGAAAGCTTTGGTGTTGACGTGATTTATAGTGAAGCGAAATATCTAGATAAACTACCCGATGAGTTGCTACGCCTAGGTAAAATTACTGGCTTTGGAGCCCAAGCTCAGCAACAGGCGGATTTATTTGCTAAACGCTTAAATGAGCTAAAAGCTCAGTATAAGCAAAGCGCTAGCTTAGCTGTATTTTATCAATTGTGGCCATCTCCGCTGATGACCGTCGGAGGCGAAAGTTGGTTACAGCAAGTATTTACTGTGTGTAATGTGAAAAATGTTTTTGCCGACGCCACCACGGACTATCCGCAAATTAGCATTGAGAATGTTCTGTTGAAATCACCACAAGTGATTGTGATCCCTGAAGAAAAGACCAAACAAGAAGTTAAAGCAATTGCATGGCAGCAATGGCCGTCGATCCCTGCGGTAAAGTACCAACAAACTATTTCGGTAGATGCCGATCTGCTCCATCGTTATAGCTATCGTATGCTCGAGGGAATATCGGATTTATGTGGTAAACTCGACGCTTCTCGAAGCCATTATAATATGATGAAAAAAGGTGAAGCATGACAACGTGGAGTGACGTGTTAGGTCAGGAAAAACAACAAGATTACTTTAAGCAAACCATGGATTACGTGGCAGAGCGTCGCGCTCAAGGTATAAATGTATTTCCGCCCCATGAACAAGTATTTGAAGCGTTCAAAGTCACGCCTTTCGATCAGGTTAAAGTGGTGATTTTAGGGCAAGACCCCTATCACGGTCCTAATCAAGCCCATGGTTTATGTTTCTCTGTGTTGCCTGGGATTAAGCCGCCGCCGTCGTTAAATAATATGTATAAAGAGTTGGTGCAGGATATTGACGGCTTTCGCATACCTAATCACGGCTACCTAATTGACTGGGCTAAACAGGGCGTACTGCTGTTAAATACGGTGTTGACAGTAGAACAAGGCCAAGCCCATTCACATAAGCATTTAGGCTGGGAGCGCTTTACAGATGTAGTGATTGAAAGGCTGAATGCCCACAGCGAAGGTGTGATTTTCTTACTTTGGGGCTCACACGCCCAGAAAAAGGGTAAAAGCATAGACACAAGCCGTCACCATGTTTTACACGCACCACACCCTTCGCCGCTCTCAGCACATCGCGGCTTTTTTGGTAGTGGCCATTTCAGTAAAACCAATCAGCTGCTCACACAAATGGGTAAGCAGCCAATCGACTGGCGATTGGCCGAGCTATAGCAGATAAAAACCAAAAAGAGCGCCGTGAAGGGCGCTCTTTTTAGTTAAAATCAAATTCGTCTAAATCAACATTGTCTGCGAAAATATCCAATTCCTGTAGTTCTTTGCGTAGTCGCTGTTTATCTTTTAGCGCTTCAATTTCACGCCATTTTCTTTTTTTGCCCTTAGATGAAGTTTTTTTCCTAGTATCCGGACTTTCTAATAATTCTAATAACTCGTCTAGGGTATCCATGAAAATCTCCTATTGATAAAAACAACCTAAAGTGGCATTTGCTTCGGCTGTTGTTAGCACTACAACTGCAATGACACCGTTGATTTCTTCATACTATTTGGCAAACCTCAACATGAGGAACCGATAAAAGTCTGATAGCTAAAGTACGCTACAAACAACCCCGCGTTGCTTGCTTTTTGTACCAAAACCAGAAAGTAGCGGCATCAATTTTCACTTCAAGTGATATTGATATACCACAGACGGGATAAAAATAAAACACAATTGTGTCTTTTGAGTTAAAACCAAGTGACAGTTTGATGAAGGTCAATTCGGGTGATATCTAGGAGGTGTCAGAAAGGTTTGTATTGAGAGCGATAACAAAAACGCCGCAATATGCGGCGTTTCGAAATCGAATGTTTAAGGCGCTTACAGTGCTTTAAAGCGTGCGACTAGTGTTTCTTGTGCATCGGCAAATGAGCGAATACCTTCAGCAAGCTTTTCTGTGGCCATTGCGTCTTGGTTATGTAACCAACGGAACTCACTTTCGCTAAGCGCAGCAGGTTTTGCTTTAGGCGCAAAGTCAGCCTCAAGTAGGTAATCTTCGTTTGCAGGCATTGCAGCGAGCTCTTCTAATAGAGAAGGGCTAATCGTGAGCTTATCGCAACCCGTTAGGGCTAGAATTTCACCTGTATTTCTGAAGCTGGCGCCCATTACAACGGTTTTATAACCGTGCTGCTTATAGAATTCAAAAATACTACGAACAGATTGTACACCCGGATCTTGTAGTGGGTCAGTTGGTTTTTCTAGGCCGTTGGCAACGTGCCAATCTAGAATACGCCCAACAAATGGTGAGATTAAAAATACGTTTGCATCGGCACATGCACGTGCTTGCGCTTCGCTAAATAGCAGCGTTAGGTTACACTTAACACCTTCTTTTTCCAGTGCTTCAGCGGCTTTAATACCTTCCCAAGTCGATGCAATCTTAATCAAGATTTTGTCTTTGCTTACGCCTTGCGCTTCATATAAATTTAATAGCGTTTTTGCTTTTGCGATAGTCGCTTCGGTATCAAAAGATAAACGTGCGTCTACTTCTGTTGAGATATATCCCGGCACAGAGTTTGCGATTTCTTTACCAATCACAACGGCAAAATAGTCACAAGCAAGCGCTAATTGCTTGTCAGCGTCACTTTCATTGGCTTTGGCATAATCCCAAGCTTCTGTTAGATAAGGCTGATAAGCAGGCGTCTCTGCCGCTTTAAGTAAAAGAGAAGGATTAGTTGTTGCATCCTCAGGCTGTAGCTTGCGGATGGCTTCAATGTCACCGGTGTCAGCGACGATTGATGAATGTTGTTTTAGCCTATCTAATGCTGAAGTCATGTGTTCCTCATTCCAATATTGATAACAGCGAAGTGATATTAGACGCCTTATGTTGCAACACCATTAAATAGCTGAATAGGTCATATGTCCGTATCGGGCGACATATCACACTCGTTATTTAGGGTTATTGTTATATAAGGTCGAGTTGTAAAGCGAAGCTGTACTTTAACAGCGAATTGCTTAAGCCCAAGTGAAAGCGGACAAACACTTGAAGTTACTTGGGGATAGTGTTGAAATTGACATTAATTACTAGCTAAGTCAATAGGCAAACCATGATCACAGTTATCTCTCCAGCGAAAAACCTAGACTATGAAACACCTGCGCCAACCAAGATGCACACACAGCCAGAGCTGCTGGAGCATAGCGAGTCACTTATTCAAGTTTGTCGCGATTTATCACCACAGCAGATCGGTAGCTTAATGAAGATAAGCGACAAGCTCGCGGGCTTAAATGCGGCAAGGTTTGCCGAGTGGTCAGAGCCTTTTACACAAGACAATGCTAAACAAGCTATTTTTGCTTTTAATGGCGATGTGTATGTCGGTTTAGAAGCGCAAAGCCTAACTGAGGCTCATTTAAATTATGCGCAAAATCATTTACGTATCTTATCTGGGCTGTATGGCATCCTAAAACCACTTGACTTAATGCAGGCTTATCGTTTAGAAATGGGTACAAAGTTAAGTAACCCGCGTGGCAAAAACCTGTATGAGTTTTGGGGCACGATTATCGCTGAAAAACTGAATAAGGTCATGGAAGGGGCACAAACACAATACTTGGTGAACTTAGCTTCAAATGAGTACTTTAAAGCGGTAGATAAGAAAGCGCTGAAAGGCGAAATTATCACTCCTATCTTTAAAGATTGTAAAAATGGTCAATACAAAGTCATCAGTTTTTACGCGAAAAAAGCGCGCGGTATGATGGCAAGGTATATCATTGAGAACCAAGTATCGGATTTGGAAAGCCTGAAAGCGTTTGATATTGCAGGATACCGCTTTAGTGAAGAAGCAACGCAAAAGGCCCAAGAACCGGTGTTTTTGAGGGCAGAGCAATGACAACAAAATTATGGGTAGCAGCAGTGTTCGCCGCTGTGTTTGTTAGCGGCTGTAGTGGACATTTTACAACTAGAGTCAGCAATGTGCCTGTCGATTGCGAAGGTGATTCACGTTCGTGTTCTATGAGCTGTCGTAGAGATTACTCGGATCCGATGCAAGTGCAAAACTGTGAGGACAGGTGTTTCCAACAGCAAAACCAATGTCGAGTGGATAGACCAACAGAAGATAAATGGGAAATTACGGACGAAAAACCGACTTATCCCGCTTCCTTCTAATTCACTACGCTACGCGCCTTTGGGTAGGCTCATATAGGCGCGTACGACTCTATCTCTAAATGCTAAATCCGCTGCTTTATCGGCAGCTCTGTATAGCTGGCAAAACCCCTCGGGCTTTCCTGTTTGCAATAAGATGTCATCTAAAGCATCGATGCCAGTTAGGGTCTGCTGCCAGCGAGATACGATAACAGAGTCAGGCTCTGGCAGCTGACAGAGGATTTGCTCAGATAGCCTAAACTCACTGTTGGTAGCGACTTTGATCATATCGTCATTGGCCGCAGCTAACCAAGTAGCGCCTTTTGCGTTGACACAAATTAACGGTAAATAAGGCGCGATGGCTGGAAAGACGGTGTTTTTAAACACCTCCACTTGCCAGTAAGCGCGAGCAATCTTCACAAACTGCTCGAAATTGGTGATGGCTGAAAAGCCTGATTGTGCGATGGGTTTGATTTCAACTCTGGGTTTGTTTGCATTCACCGTATCGTTTGCGGTATCTATATACCAATCTCCCACCAACATCGCATTTTGAAAGTACTCATCGCGTAGCGAACCCCATACTTTTTTGAGCTCGGCATTCTCTTTAAGCATGTAATTTCTGAGCACAGATAAACGTTCTGAATTTTGCTTGAGCTCTGTGGTGACGAGTTTAAACATTTCATCGCGAATTTCTAGGCAGCGACCAAGCGGGTAGGGTTTATCTGAAAAATAACTGTACTTTGGTGCAAGCGTAAGATCGGCTTTGAGACGAAGGTTTGCCAGCTCAAAAGCGAGTAAATCTATTTCCTGTTGTGTCAAAACAAAGCCACTGGGTAGATACTAGATGGCACTAGTATAACCACAGTGGCGAATTTGGCCTATTTAATTGAAGAAATTAAATAACTTAGGATTGCATCAGGCTTAGGATCTCGGCTCGTATCCGGCAGATATTTAGGCCTTGTGAATATACCTTGCTCTACTAACGCGTCCAGCGCATCTAAGTGCGCAATGCCCGTTTTACCGAGATATAAATTATCTAAGCTGCGAGTATTGGCAAGCTGCACTATGTCTTTAAAGCCTTTTAAGTAGAGATGATCTTTAGTAAAGCCACCACCACGGAAAATACGCGTGGTTAGCGCAAAGGCTTCATTGACGTTTAATACACCCGAGTCAGCTAAAAACTCATACACTTGATAGAATTTATCGCCTTTAAGCAGCATGTTAACCGCAATCACCCTAAGCGCTAATACTTTTAATCGTGTCAGATTTATTTGCCCAGATTGATACTCACGATAGATGGCAAGGCCTTCTTGAGTATAGGTATTGCCGGGTAGACCTAAGTGCAGCACTTTAAGTTGCTGAGCGTCAGCATTTAAGGTCGTGAGCAAGTGCACGCCAATTTCATGCTCTATCAAGGCATTGATATCAAGCTCAGATAGCATCGCACTGCTATTTACAAGCAGAAGACGCTTACTATTGTCGACCATTGCTTTGGCAACGAGCTTGCTTGATATAGCGACCTTACAAGGTAAGCCCATGGTCTCAATCGCTTGATTAAAACGTACTAAGGCTTGCTCGGCGGTAATGTCTTTTTTTGGCAAGGTTTCGGTTTCGCGCGCGTGCAGCAAGAAGGTCGCATTATTTATATCGTTGTAATCCGGCTCACCATAATAGCGTAGCGAGTTATACAAAAAGGCTTCGCGACCAATTTGGGTGATCAGTTCGATTTTTGTGGCGTAGCTGTCGATCACTTTACGATATAAATCTTTTACGATCGGATCTTGGATTTTTCCAACGGGCAAGCGATAGAGTTGCTCTTTAAACTCATACGGGTCAATTTTCAGCGGGCGATATTTAAATGCAGGCTGATAATGACGTTTCGAGAAAAAGCGACGTTTCTCTTGGGCGATATTACTTGGGTTAACGTAATGCAGCGTCTCAAGGTTTCTGGCTATACGGTATAGCGCATAGTCCACGTTGATCAGCGCAGGGTCAAGCTGCGACGTTGATTTTGCTTTGCGAAGTGGTTTATAGCAGTGATTTTTAGCAAATGTTTTTGCCGTTTTAGTCAAAGCAACATGCATGTTGCGCTGTAGTTTTTCAAACACCACAGGGAATAATTCGCCACTGTTTTCGTCCATAAAGACTTTTTTCACTTCCAGTGGCACCACTAAGGTGTTATCAAAGTGGCTGGTAATATATTGCGCTTGATAACCATGGCCCTGAAAGACGGTATTTTCTGCACAATCCACCGGCTGGCCTGCCAGCTTTTTCAGTCCCAGCTGCTTTTTCAGCTCATCTAATACGGCGCGAAAACGCAAGGTATCAAGTTGTGCAGTGCCAATATTAAAGGTTGGTGCATAAGGGTAGCTGCGAATTTGATAGTTATAGCTGTGCACATCAAATAGCAAGCAGGCACCAAACTTACGCTCAAGCGTGGTTAACAGCGCACTGAGCACACGGTAATAGGCTGCGTGCTTTGACAAGCTAACATCTATATCTGCATTTGGTAGCGCTTGGCTCCACACTTGTTTTCCCCATGCTTCTTTGTATATCGCAAGCTCTGGCGCACGGTTAAGATCGTATTCGTAACGTGAGTCACGCGCGATAAGCGTGATGGGTAATGATTCAATCATGCCGTCGGTAAACGGATCTTCCTCTTGTAAACGCTCTGCATCGCTAATGGCGAACAAGCCTTTTAGGCTAGCACGGGTGCGGTGGCCTGCGTGTACAGCAGTGGCGACATAAGGCACGTATTCCCTCACTTCGAGGTGAAAAGCACCTTCAGCAAATTGTCCACTGATGGGTTTGCCGGCTTCAAGCGCGGCAATGATGGCTTGTTCAGATAGCATGAGCATCTTCTATTACTTGACGGAATTGGTTTTTGCGATGCGTTACTAGCTCTTTGGCGTGCACCACACTCTCTACAAAATCAATAACTTGCACTTGCAGCTTACAGCGGTTTAAACGGTTAATACGGGTTATCCCGCCAGGCGAGAGTACGTTAACTTCGATAAGCTTGCCGCCTATCACGTCAATGCCAACAAAATACAAACCATCACGCACAAGCTTAGGACCGATATGCTTACATAACGCTTTTTCTTGGTTGGTGAGTTTGTGTTTCACTACCTTGCCACCGGCATGTACGTTGGCACGCACTTCATTTGCTGCAGGCACACGTTTCATGGCACCAATCGGTTCGCCGTTAAGCATTAGGATGCGAACATCACCCTCGTCGGCACCTTCAACATAGTCTTGTAAAATGACGTAGTTGCTGCCTTTACCAGCCTCGTCGCCACCAATATAAAACTCAAGGAGTGAGCTAAAGCTTTGCTTCGCGCGTTTCTCAACGACGATAACACCGCGACCGCCAAAGCCATCAAGCGGCTTTAAGATCATTTTCTCTTGCTCTGACTCAGAGAATATACGCTCTAAATACTCTTTGTTTTTAGATACATGCGTATTTGGAATAAACTCTCTCGCGATGCCTTGGAAAGATGCCGTGTATAGCTTGTTATTAGCAATGCGCAGGCCATCAATGTCGTTGATGATGAAAGTATCATCACGAACAGAGTCTAAAAAGTTCATCGCTAAGGTATCAAGCGGCGGATTAGCGCGCATAAATATTGCGTCAAAACCTGCCAAAGGAAGCTGTACTTTTTTAAACTCAGCTTTGTTGTAAAAGCTCACGAAGTTATCAGATACTTTTTGGCCTGCAACAAATACATCACAGAAGGCACTAGCAACACTTTCGCGAATAGTGAGGTTGTTTACGGTGGTGATGGCAACGACGTGACCGCGCGATACGGCTTCGTGGATAAGTCTTAGCGTGCTGTCGTTTTCAGCTTCTACACGCTCCCAAGGGTACATAATAAAACAGATTTTCACGGGCTATTTTTGCTCAGCAAATAAATTGGCAATATAGCGGTAAAATAGCTTAGACGCTCACGGATTATTTTTATCGACAAGATAAGGAATATCAATCATCTATTGGGCAAGAAGCAGAGCACTGACAGGTGCTCTGCAAGGTGGATATCATACTCTAAAGCGGTTAACTATGTCACTCAATTCGTGACTTGCTCGTGTTAGTTGCTCACTGGTGTTGTTGAGTGAATGTGTGGTATCCAAAGAGTGATGGGTGGAGTCAGAAAGCTGAGCTATTCGCTCATTAACTTCTTGTGCTGCAAGACTCTGCTCGTCGGTGGCTTTGGCGATGTGGGTACTCATATCCGAGATAGCGTCAATAAGGCGCTCAATTTCGGTTAATGCGTTATCGGCAAGCTGTACTTGTTCAACCGTTTGCTCCGAGATTTGTTGGCTAATTTTAACTGCTGCTACGGCCTGCTGCGCTTCTTTTTGCAGTCGCTCGATCATGTTGTGGATTTCATCTGTGCTTTGGCCCGTACGACTTGCAAGGGTGCGTACTTCATCTGCAACAACAGCAAAGCCTCGTCCTTGTTCACCTGCTCGAGCGGCTTCTATTGCCGCGTTTAATGCAAGTAAATTAGTTTGCTCCGCAATACCTCGAATAACATCGAGCACCGATCCTATATGTTGACTCTCTTGCGCAAGGCTCGTTGTGGTCACGCTCACAGATTGAATTTGCTCCGACAGTTTTTTAATGGCGGCGATGGTTTGAGAAATAGTTTGTTTGCCTTTTTCACTGTAATTGCGTGCGTCTGCGGCGGAATGCTCTGCAGTGTCTGCATTGCTACTGATCTCACGAACTTGCATGGTCATTTGTTCGGCAGCCGTGGCGACTTGGCGGCTATTGTCATTTTGCGACTCAATAAATGCCAAGTTTTCTTCGCCAGCCGCTTTTACCTGATTAGCCAGTGTTTCAACTTCTTTAGCGTTATGGGCCACTGTCGCGATGGAATGACGCATCTTCTCAGTATACAAGTTAAAGTATTTGGCAAGCGCGGTTATCTCATCTTTACCGCTTTCGTCGAGTTGTCGAGTCAAATCGCCTTCGCCTTGAGCGATATCTTTCATCATGTCTTTGGCTTGTTGAATGGGGGTGATGATGCTCTTACCTATGATTGCACTAAATGGGAATAGCAAAATAATAAGCACCGCCATCTCAAGTAATAGCAAATTTCGAATGTGTGCAAACTCAGCTTCGATAGTGTCGAGGTACACACCGGAGCCGATGATCCAGCCCCAAGGTGTAAACGCTTTGACGTAAGATATTTTTTCGACAGGAGCTTCTTTACCGGGCTTTGGCCAAAGGTAGGGAACAAATCCCGCACCACTTTTTTCTGCCACTTGTACCATTTCAACGAATAAGCGCTTGCCGGTGGGATCTTTTGATTGGCTGAGATCTTTGCCGTTGAGCTCGCTTTTAAATGGGTGCATCACCATTTTAGGTTGATAGTCGTTGATCCAGAAGTAATTGTTACCTTCGTATCGTAAAGCGGCAACGGCATCAAGGGCTGCGGATTTCGCTTGCGCCTCTGGGAGTTTCCCAGATACATATTGTTGATGAAAGTAAGCCACCAAACTATAGGCATTTTCAACAAGGTTTTGAGTTTTATGATATTGCTGCTTTTCGAGTGCATCATACTGTTGCGATAAGCTTACTGCGCTTTGAAGGATAACGCCGATAATAACGACAATGATAAGTAACGCGAGGCGCTGGAAAATGGTGAGATTTCGAAAAAACTGTTTGGACATAACGCAATCCTTATGTCGTTTTTATTATTGAGAGAAGCAGGCGCGAACGCCTCATCAATTCATACTAATTAATCTTAGTAGTAATAACTTGAGATAGAACAATAATTTCAGTTTTTCTTAGTCTAGAAGAATAAACAATTAGACCAATGGACTAGAACTAAATGTAGAGAAAAGAAGAAGCGCCAGCTCATAGGAAGCTAGGCGCTATTAAGTGTTTACTTAGCTTCAACGTCAAAATGACGATTAAAGAAGTCAGTAATGGTTTGATGCAAGTGGGTTTGTACTTTTTTGCCACGTAAGCTGTGCTTCGAGCCTGGATAAGTCATCATTTCAAATGGCTTAACCTCGTCCTGCAACTGCTTAAATAGTTTCGTTGCATGGGTAAATAGTACGTTATCGTCCGCCATACCGTGATAAATCATCAGCGGGCCTTTTAGTCCATCAGCATAAGGGAACACCGCGCTTTGCTCATAGCCCTTGGCATTTGTATCTGGGTGACCTAGGTAACGCTCAGTGTAATGCGTGTCATATAGAGCCCAATCGGTTACTGGCGCACCAGAGACACCAGCTTTAAAGTAGTCGCCTGCTTTAAACATTGTCATCAGCGCCATATAACCACCATAGCTGTGACCATAAATACCAATACGCTCAGGGTCGACGTACTCTAGCGTACGTAAGAACTCAACGCCTTTAATTTGGTCAGCCACTTCCACTACACCTAAGTGCTTGTAGATTGGATCTTCAAACTTTTTACCACGGTTGTATGAACCTCGGTTATCTAATTGGAAAATCACATAGCCTTGCTGGGCAAGATACTGGAAATACAGGTTTTTGCTACGCCAGCTGTTGGTCACGCGTTGTGCATGAGGTCCGCCATACACGTTCACAATAACCGGATATTTCTTACCGTTTTCAAGCTTTGCTGGCTTAAATAAGCGGTAATACATGGTTTGACCATCTTCCGCTTTAAGCGTGCCATATTCTGGCGTGGCTAGATTGCTCAAATAAGGCGTTAACGGATGTTCGTTATTCAGCGCATTTTCTTCAAGCCAAGTCACAAAGTCACCATTCACTTTGCGTAGCGCAACGGCTGGTGGACGGTTTACAGAAGAGCTTTTATCGATAAAGGTACGGTTATCTTTCGCCAGTACAACACTGTGATAGCTGCCTTTTTCGGTAATACGTTTTGCATCGCCATCTTTAAAAAGTGGTACGCTGTATAGGTGGCTTTCAAGCGGCGTGTCTTTGCGGCCGGAGAAGTATACGATACCTTTTTTCTCATCAATGCCCTGAAGGCTTTCAACAATCCAATCGCCTTTAGTGATTTGGCGCACAAGTTGGCCATTGGTTCTGTACAGGTAAAGGTGCTTAAAGCCATCGCGCTCAGATGCCCAAACGAAATGCTTTTTATCCTTTAAGAATTCAAGGTCAAAGTGTAGGTTAATCCAAGTATCACTGGTTTCGGTTAGGGCGACTTGCTGTTTTTTGCTTTTGGTATCGTAAAAGCGCAGTTCCAGTTTTTGCTGTGAGCGATTTTGCCACTGATATGACAATGTTTTGTTGTCTTTCAACCAGTTTGCACGGGCGATGTAAATGTCTTTATCTTCGCCTAGATCAATCCAATCCACCTTTTGGTCATTGATCTTTACAACACCTAATTCAATCTCAACGTTAGCAGTCCCGGTGTATGGGTATCGTTGGTTGAATAGCTTGACCTCTTCGGCATAGATTTCGTTACGAATGGCTTCTTGAACTGGGCTTTCATCAATGCGTGTGAAGGCGATTTGTTGCTCATCACCCGACCACCAGTAACCCGTCATGCGGCTCATCTCTTCTTGAGCAACGAACTCGGCCATGCCGTTTTTAATTACGCCACCGCCGTCTTTAGTTAATTGCGTTTCTTTACCCGATTTAAGATCAATGGCATAGAGGTTTTGCTCACGAATAAAAGATACAAAGTTACCTTTTGGTGAGAAGCGAGCGTCGGTTTCGAATGCTTCCGTTTCCGTTAGTTTCTTGCTCTTACCTGAAGCGATTTCATAGTAGTACAAGTCGCCATTGAGTGGGAAAAGTAGCGCTTTGCCATCTTTTGACCATTTGTATTCTAAAATACCACGACCAAAAATACGTTGACGCTCACGACGTGCTTTTTCTTCATCTGAGAGGTTCTCTGGGCCAGAAAATAGCGCCGCAGAATCTACCAACAAGCGGTTGGTATTGTCTTTTAGATTGTATTCCCAAAGGTCGTAACGGTTATAGTCTTCTTTTTTACCTTGAAGATAAGTAACACGAGAACCGTCAGGAGAAAATTGCAGTTTTACAGGTGCTTTACCTGAAAGAGACGGGTCGTCAAAAAGTCGCTCTAGCGTTAGTTGCTCTGCGCTAGCGGTGACAGAGGCAAGTGCTAATGGAAGAGCGATGGTGTAGTGTTTAATGCGAGAGTGCACGGTAGCCACCTTGTTATATTTTTAAAGTCTGATTGGATGGTAATGAAGCTACTTTGCAATAGCAACAAATTCGGATAGAGTGCCGAGTAAATCGGATTTAAAGAAGTTCACTATGTCATTTGAATTAGCTAAAGAATTACAACGAGACTGTATCTTAATTACCGAGTGGCCGCTGTGTAGCGTATTGTTAATGAATGATGTTCAGTACCCTTGGTTTATCTTAGTACCTAGGGTTGTGGGCGCGAAAGAAATTATTGATTTACCTGAGTCGCAGCAAGTTCAATTTTGGCAAGAATCGGCCAAGCTCAGTCGTTTGTTACAAGACACCTTTACCCCAGATAAATTAAACGTGGCTGCGCTTGGTAATATGGTGCCACAACTACATGTGCACCACATTGCACGATTTAAAACCGATATTGCATGGCCAAAACCGGTTTGGGGACTCTATCCAGCAAAACCCTATAGTGATGAGGAAGTTGAGCAGCTAAAAGCGAGTTTTGCTTAAAGCCTCAAAAAGGCCATTAGACTGTAAACACATCAAGCGCTTTACAAACTTTTAAGCTCTACGTGTTTTGTGTTTATATCTGAAACTGTTATAACTGAAATTGACTTTTGCCGTTTTAAATCAAGGAGTACGCGATATGAATAAAAGTTTAGTTGTTATTTTGGCAGTATCATTATTATCCGCCTGTAAGGCGACTGTGCCAGAGCCTTATCAAAAAGATCGTGAACCAGAATCCAGAACTGAATATAGTGGTGTGGAAGGGTTGGCGCAGCAACAGCAAGATCAAAATTATCTGATGCGCAAAGAGCTACAAGACAAATGCGATGATGCGAAAGTAAATTTAGCGATTGCTAAATCTGACAAAGCTACAAAAGCCATCAAAAAACACCAAAGAGAAATCAAAGATTATTGTATCTAGGATTAATTACACCATGGTAGTAAGCACTACCATGGTGTGCTCGGTAATTACAGTCCTAGCACCTGCTTACCTTGCTTAAAGGTAACGTCAACAGGAATGTTCGCTTTGGAAAGCTTATCTAGATCTTTTTGTAGTTCCGCTTTGATATCGCCGTGTGTTGCGATCAGTTGGTCTACTTTTTGATAGTCGCCGTCACCTTGTAGCGTTAGGATAAGGTTAGACAGTTTCTCCATCGCTGCGCCCATCTTTTCCATATTCACTTGATATAAACCATCCGTGTTCTTAGAAAACGCGCCTTCTTCTTTAAAGAAGTTAAAGCGGATCATGTTTGCTTTACCGTGCGCACTGGAGGCGCCAAAACGTACTGAGCGGAAGATACCAGCCATAAAGGTGATGTAGTAATCCTCAAGCGTACCTTCGGTGATCTCGCCTTTTTTAAGCAATTGCTCAACCATATATAGGCCTAAGATATCTGCTTTGCCTTCTTCAAGCGCACTGGCGTGTTCTTGAAGTGATTGGCGCACAGTACCTTTACCTGTAATGGTATTTTTAATGCCTAGACCATGGGCCACCTCATGGAACATGGTATTAGCAAAGAAAGCATCAAAGGTGATGTGCTTACGTTGCTCAGGGACGATAAGTTGGTCAGCAATTGGTACTAAGATCTTATCGAATTTTGCGCGCATGGCGTTTTTAAGCTGTAGGCGACGCGTACCTTTTTGGAGTTGCACTTCTTCGTCATTTGGCAGGTTAATCGCAATGGTTTTACTACCCGCGTTTGAATGGCCTGCATAATAAATGACGTCATATGCGTTTAAGTCAGCATCAGATCCAGGCACTTCTTGCTTGTATTTATCGTCAACTGGCAAGCCGGTTTGTAGCTCAGGTAAAAAAGCGGCAAATTTAGCGAGACGCTCACTCCACGCTAAGTCTTTAACCAGAACGTAAGATTCAAAAGCGGCGCGATAGCCAAATAGCTGGTCTTCATAGGTTTCAATTGGGCCAATCACCACATCAATCGGGTTATTCTTCATGTCCATCCAAGCGAAATCAGACGCTTGGTAGCTATTATTGACTAATGCATCTGCGCGCAAGTTTAAGTAGTTTGCAAACTCTTTGTCTTGTGCCAGTTTACTTGCTTGACGTAAAAGCGCTGCGGCTTTATCCAATTCAGCTTTATACGCGGATGAGTAAGAAGTGCTGTATAGCTTGCCGTTTTCATCGCGGCGGATGACAGAGTACAGTCCTGTTTTATCTTTTACATCGGCGTTATTTAGCTCGTCTTTGGTGATGTCGCTTGGGTAAAATTCTGCACCCAGTGCTTTTTCTTCAAAGCCAGAAAGAAAAACTTGGTCGCCATTTAAACGATCCCAAGGCCCATAGTTAATGTCCGCGAATTGGCGTACTTTTTCGTCTGAGATTTTGCTTAGGAATGTTGCTTTGTCTTCGCCGAACGCTTGCTGCCAAAATAAATCATCCATAATAACCGAAGCGTCGATGAGTAAAGCTAACATCTTTTTCTGGTTATCGTTTAAGTGACTTAAGTCTGTTTCTAGTGTTACTGGGGTATAAATATCTAGCCGGTCTTGAGATGCATTAACGAGCTTATAGCCTGATTGTTTAGTATCAGCTTGTGCTTGCTCAGTTTGTGCACTAGGTTTCTCTGAAGAGGTTGATGGCTCAGAGCAGCCTGTTAGGGTGAGGCCTGTTGCAAGCGCGATTGCAACCGAAATCATTGAGTGTTTCATAATGCTCCCTTGTTGTCTTAATTCTGTGGTGATCACCTTACACGATTTTGTATCTCAATACTTAGTTAACTTAGATTAGCATGTGGTATGCAAGTCGCTGTTAACGTGAAAGGTCATCATTTGTGTCCAGCTGTGGGTCATTTTCAGTATTTTTGCGGCAAAGTTTGCCACAATACACCGTATACTATGAATTCTAACTTGCTAATTATTGAGGGTATATAAATAAAATATTATTTTTTTATATTTTCTTAACTTTATCCGAAAGTTAGACAATACTTACGTCATAGATACTAAAAATCAGCAGTGTGACCTCCAGCAAGCAAGTACTTACTTTTACCATAAGCATACGCTTGTAGTCAGGTCTATTATTCAGTTATTAAGGGATTTGGTTTCATGTCTACAGAAAATGCTTTGCTCACGATTCTAACTGACAGAATTAATAACGACACCTTGGTATTGCCGACATTACCTGAGATTGCAGTGCGGGTTAGGCAAGCGGCAGATGACCCTGAAATTAACTTGATGCAGATGGCTGACGTAATTTCTCATGACCCGGCCCTTGCAGCACGTATGATCAAAGTTGCCAACAGCGCTTTTATGGGCCGTTCGGTGAAGGTAAACACCTTAAACCAAGCTGTAACTCGTATCGGTCTCAGACAAATCAAGAATATAGCGACTGCAATGGCGATGGAGCAGCTATTTGTTTCTAATAACAAGCTTATTAAAACTTACATGGACAAAGCTTGGCAGAAAACACTAAAAGTTGCTTGCCAAGCGATAACAACGATGGATTTTTATCTTCGCGTCAATAAGCATACGTCGCTTAACAAAGATACAATCACTTTGGCTTCTTTGGTGTTTAATATCGGTGTTTTACCGATTTTGACAGAGGCTGAACGTCACCCCGAAGTGTTTGCCAATCCAAGCTTTTTGGCTCATGCCATCCAGAAATTAGGCGGCAAAATTGGGGGGGCAATAATGCGAGAGTGGGAATTCACCGATGAGTTTGTTGAAGTCGCAGAAAGCTGGGCAAATCCAAATTATCGGCCTGAACATGTTTGTTATGTCGACTTTATTCGTGTTGGTGCAATTGTAGAAGGTATTTTGCAGGTGTCGGATAAGTCTGCAGCGCTAAAACAGTATGAAGAAAAAGGGGTAATAAGAGAGGTGAATATGTTTGCTGATGACACTTATTTGAATGTACTCGAAGACGTTAAAACAATGTTTGCTTAATCCCTGTACTCAATACGCGGTTTCAGCGCTTTTGTTTGCCGTGAATATAAAGACCTCTGTTGAGGTCTTTATCGTTTAGGGTATAGCCTCGGCCCGAGGCTTTCGAACTATTCTGCTTATCCGAGCACCTGTAACTGAAATCGTTAAGCCACATAAAATAAAACCACCCCCAACGGCTTCCATTAGCATCAATTGCTCATTGAGTAATAGTGCTGAACCTACAATGCCGACAATAGGGATTAATAAAGCAAAAGGCGTCACTGCCGCGGCCTTGTGATTTTTAAGTAGCCAACCCCATATTGCGAATGCAATTAGTGTCGAGATATAACCTACATAGGCAATGGATAGCCAAGACTGTGTTGTAGTGTTTAGTAGTAAGGTCAATGGGGCATCAGTTTCAATAAAATAAGACAGTGTAAAAAGTGGCAATGGCGGCACTAGGCTTACCCAGACAATAAAGTGGAGTAAATTAACGTCTTGCAGGCGCTTCATAATGAGATTTGAAAACGACCAAAATAATGCCGCGAATAGAATGAGCACCGCGCCCAATATTGTCGTTGACCCAGAGGAGTTGATAAAAAACAAACTAAAGCCAAACGTTGCGATGCTAATCCCCACCACTTGAAAGCGATCCATGGTTTCCTTTAACAACAAAACACTTAGCAAAACCGTGAAAATGACTTGGGCTTGTAGCAGCAAAGAAGCAATGCCGGCTGATGCGTTTGACTCCATCGCAATAAACAGCAAGCTAAACTTAAGCACACCTAAAAATAGCCCAACCCCGAGCACGTTCCATACCGATGTGTTAGGAAAAGGAATGAAGAATACTGCAGGGATCGCGACTACCAAAAAACGCAAGCCTGAGAATAAAATAGGAGGCAACTCTGCTAGGCCAAATTTAATGACCGAAAAGTTAAGCCCCCAAATGATCACTACCATCAAAGCCAATGAAATGCTTTTTACATTCACGCGCGTCAAACTCCGTTTAATTGTACGAGTTACCGTTTTCGGGTATCGGGACTACCGGCGTAAACTGTCTTCGATGCCTGAAATTCAGGTTAGCAAAGCGTTACTGCCAAAGCCGAATTCCTATCATGCCATTGAAGAGTAAATAAAGCGCGACAAATGCGTTGGTTAGGGCAAATAAAGTGGCGAGTCAGTAACTATACGCTCGCACTTGAGTGCGTGCAGTCCGCTCGTTATTGGCGCAAAGCGACCTTGTGAAGATAGCGTATTGAGCTGGATAAAGAAAAATTGATAGCCATACCCGCTATCAATTTTTCGTACCCAGAGGCCAACAGGCCCTAAGTGATTAATACTAAATTAAGACTCTAGGCCTTCGTCGTCACCAAGACCTTTGGTTAGATCTTCTAACAACTCTTTGATTTCTTCCGATACCAAAATAAAGTCGGCATCAAGTTTAACGGCTAGATCTTCTTTAGGGATATCTGCATTTTGGTCTTTAAGTGCTTCTGCATAGCTTAAACGTTTTAATGTGCCATCGTTTTGTAAAACGAACTTCACGCGCTCACGCCAATCTAACGCGAGTTTAGTCACACGTTTACCGTTTTCTAGGTGCGTTTTAATTTCGTCTGATGAAAGGTCATGTTGTTTTAACTTTACTTGAGCACCGTTGTCGTCTGGCTCTTGCAACTCAGCGTCGGTGCCTATTGCAAAGCCTTCAGGTGCACTAAACTCGGTGAGCCAGTGTGTTAGCTGTAAGTCTAAATCATAGTTTGCAAACGCAGGTACAACAGGAAGCGTGCCCAGAGACTTACGCAGTAGTGCAAGTAGCTCTTCCGCTTTATTGAAGCTGGCACTATTTACAATCACCCAACCTGATTTTTGGTCGATAAAAGCAAATTGCAGGCTCGATTTTTTAAACGCTTGAGGCAATAAAGTGGCTAGGATATTTTCCTTGATATCGTCTTTTTCTTTTTTCTTTACTGGACGATTTTCTTGTTGCTCTATTTGCTCAATTTTTTCGGCGACCATTTCATTGACTACGGCTGCAGGAAGCACCTTTTCTTCGCGCTTAGCACAAACTAAGATACTGTCTTGAGAAAAATGTGAAAGCATCTGACCATGTTTACCGAAGGCTTTTGTCCAGCCAAAAGTGGTCATGTCTTGGCTACCACAAGGACGAAAAATATCCTGCTCGAGTGCTTTTTCGAAATCTTCTTGTGCGTAAGTTACATCTTGTTTGAATTTGTAGCAGATTAAGTTACTGAACCACATAGAAATATGCCCGTCTGGAATAAAATTGCGGTCATCATAGCAAAAAGGTCACAGCTTGTATTCCACTAGATGATGTTTGATGGTGGGGGAGATATCTTGCGCCAATACGCCACTTTGCAGCCTGACGTATTGGACGGTTGTTTTGTTCTAAACTTGGTTAGCTAAACATCGCCATTGGTTTTTGTAAGTCTTTTGGGAAACTGATGTAGTAGGTGAGGCCTTTGCCTTCTTCACTATTTACTTCGATATCCCCATTCAAGGTTTGTTTTACGAGGTTTAAGGTAATATGGGTACCAAGCCCACTGCCACCTTGATCGCGTTTGGTCGTAAAGAAGGGGTCAAACAAACGGTCTAGTTGGGCCTTACTTACGCCCTTACCGTTGTCTTTGTAGACGATGTTTACCATACCATTGTCTTCTTTAATCTTAATATCTATTTGTCCTTGGTCTTGATTTTCAAAACCATGGATCAAAGAGTTCATGATAAGATTAGTGAATATTTGGCTAATTGCCCCAGCTGGTAAATTTAGCGTCATGTCTTCAGGGCACTCAATATTCACTTGATGATGAGTTTTCTTCAATTTTGGATGTAATGAGCGGATCACTTCACCGAGGTATTGCTTCAGGTTAATGGTGCGAACCGCTTCGCTGGCCTGATCGACTGCAATTTGTTTAAAGCTTGCGACAAGCTCCGATGCGCGGTCTAAATTGGTGGTAAGTAGGCTAGCACTTTGCTTTGCTTCACTAATAAATTCTTCTAACGCTTTTGGTGATAAGGTTTTTCCGTTGTACGCCGCCTCAAGCTGATCTAAACGTTCCTGTAAGAACGACGTCGCAGTCACGCCGATACCAACGGGCGTATTAATATCGTGCGTAATACCGGCAACGAGACCACCAAGTGCCGCCATTTTTTCAGAGCCCACTAGGCGCTCTTGTGCCATATTCAGCTCATCTACGTATTTCTCAAGCTCTTTTTGTTTCGTTAGTAGTTCTTCTTCTGTTTGTTTTCTTAAATCAATCTCTTCTGTGAGCGTTAACTTCTGCTTTTCTAATTCATATTTTTGTTGCTGAAGATCCATCATCGCTTGGCTCAGGTTTGAGGTTTTACGTGCGACTTCTTGTTCCAACTGAATATTATGTTGATCGAGCTTTTCATTGCTGATCAAAAGCTCTTTTTGAGTTTGGTCGAGTTTTTTACGATATTCAGAGACCTTATCAATTAGCTTATTGAATGCCTCTTCCATGATCTTTAGTTCATTGCGCTCTTTTGCGCCGATATCTATTTTATGGCCATCAACGTTGTCGACCTCAAAGTCTTCAATTTGCTCGGTGAGGTCGCTTAATGGCTCGGTAAGTAGCTTTCTGAAGGCAATTAAAAACAGAATAATCAAGAATGTTGTCTTGATCATCGCATTACCTATCAAAAAGTAGATAGAGATCATGATGCGACTAAAGACCACCTCTCGGCTAGAAAATAATGTTACGTCGCCGACTTGCGTTGCGCGTCCCGAGAATTCAAAAATCAACGGAAACGTATAACCAAACAAACCGGATGGCGTATCTTCGATTATTGCTTCTTCTTGAACAAGCTGTTGGCTATACAGCTCGTGAATATCTAGTGAGCGGCCAAGCTGTGAAATAATTTCGCCGCTGTCATCACGTACAATAATTCCTTCGATCATGGGGATCGCAAGTAGCCCCTCAGCCGTAGTAACAGTCTGCTTCGTATTGAGTTCCCATATGGCACGGGTCAAACTGCGGCTAAAGGTTTTTTGCAGCATAGTAAGTTCATTGCGAATATAGTCTTTAGTATTGACGTATTCGGCAACGATTTGACCACATGTGACGACAAAGGTTAGAAGGAAGTAAACCGACAGCACATTGGTGAGCAATTTTTTTGAGAGGCTTTTTTGCAGCATGAATTAAGCTGAGCTCCTACGGTAAGTTCATCGCCTTTGTATAATCTGTTTTTAAAGTTAGCCAATAAATGGTTAAAAATAAATAATTATCTTCATTAATTATGCTTTTTAGCGCCTTACCTAGGAAAGTTTAATGTGTTATAAGATAGCGATATCCAGTGACCGTTTTATTAACGATAGTACAAGACTGACCACTTTATGAGTTATTCCGTCTTAGTTTGCGATGATTCGGCTGTCGCCCGTAAACAAGTCATTAAAAACTTACAGAGCAAATTAGACCTGACCTTGCACCAAGCACAGAATGGCCAGCAGGCGATTGATTTACTGAAAACTCAGCAAATAGATTTATTGTGCCTGGATTTAACCATGCCAATACTTGATGGGATTGCTGTGTTAGAGGCAATAAAAGCACACCGAATTGAATGTTTCGTGGTGGTTATTTCGGCAGATGTTCAGGCCAAGATGAAAGAAAGAGTAGCAAATTTGGGGGCGTTAGGGTTTTTAGAAAAACCGGTTAAAGCAGAGCAGTTATTAGGATTACTGCACCAGTTTGGGATCCGATAACTTATCTATGCAAATTACAAATGTCACTATTAAAAATTTGCATAATCTATTTTGCTCTTTCGTATTGACAGCGCGGCTAAACTTCAGGCACTCTAAAATTATGAAAACGAATATTATCACTACGACCATTATTACAACCACCATCCTAACGGGATAGTGGCATAGGTCAGTGCGAGTTTGAAAAAGGCCTGTGTTCACTAAGAACACAGGCCTTTTTTGTTTTTGGAATGAGGAAAAATGATGCGAGTACTAAAGTTTGGAGGGTCTTCCCTCAAAGATTTTGCCTGTTTACAAAGAGTCAGCGAGCTAGTTAAAGACCATGGCCAACAACAAGCGCTTATCGTGCTGTCGGCTCCCGGTGGCATGACAGATCAGCTCGTTGAGCTTGCTGATTTGGCTGGACGAGGAGAAGCGTTTGACTCCCAGTGGCAGTCATTTACTTCCCGCAGCCAAGGCTTATACGATGAAGTACAAGCGGTGTACGGTAGTGTTGTAGGCTGGCCTGACTTTGAATTACTTAAGAATAAATTAGATGGAGCCAAGTTACTGGGACACTGCCCAGATCAAGCAAGAGCCTATGTCATTAGTTTTGGCGAACGCATTAGCGTTGCGCTGATGGACACTATGCTGCAATCAGATTCAGTAGCGCTTAGTGCTGACGCTTGTGTAAAAACGCAGGGCGGGTATCTTGATGCCGAAGTTGACCTTAAGCTAAGTAAGTTATGTTTTGCAGAATTAGTGCGTGCCCAAGCATCGCGTTTTTATATCATGGCAGGATTTACAGGAAGCAATGAAGCGGGCGAGCTGACAACACTTGGTCGCAATGGTTCTGACTACTCTGCGGCTGTCGCTGCTGCATGCCTAGAAGCCGAAATCTGCCAAATCTGGACTGACGTTGATGGCGTCTACAGTGCAGATCCTCGCCTGATAAAGAAAGCGACTAAGGTTGACGTGCTATCTTATAAAGAAGCCATGGAGCTATCTTATTTTGGCGCTAAAGTGCTGCACCCAAAAACAATCTTACCTTGCGCCAAAGCTGATGTGCCTTGTGAAATTAAAAATACTCATGATCCAGAAGTGCCGGGTTCACTGATTTGTGCCCAGGGCGGTGGCGAGGCTCCAGTAAAAGCGCTTTCGAGTCTCGACAAACTTGCTATGCTGACCGTGGCAGGACCTGGGATGAAAGGCAAGGTTGGCATGGCTGCTCGGGTCTTTTCTGCACTGGCAGCAGATAATGTATCCATCGTACTTATTACGCAATCTTCTTGTGAATTCAGCATCAGTTTCTGTGTCCATGAGCAAGACTTAACACTTGCGCTGGCTGCGCTTGAGCAGGCATTTGAGCTTGAAACGCAAGCAGGTTTAATCGACCCAATTGAAGTGCAGCGTAACCTTGCCATCGTTACTTTGGTTGGCGACAACATGAAAGCGCACAAAGGTCTTGCGGCCAAATTCTTTGCCTCACTTGCACAGGCTCAGGTGAATATTGTTGCCATCGCGCAGGACTCAACGGAGAGTTCTATTTCGGCGGTGGTTGATGGTGAACTTTGCCAAGATGCAGTAAAAGTGTGTCACGAAAACTTCTTCACGCACGTGCCATCCATCGATGTTTTCTTGATTGGCTGCGGTCTAGTGGGTCAAGAATTAATGAAGCAGTTTCATAAGCAGCAAGCATGGCTTGAAAAACGCAATATCCGTTTGAACCTCTATGGCATTGCAAATTCAAGTAAGTGTTACTTAGACCCAGAAGGCGTACCGTTTGATAACTGGGAACTGGCGCTTGAGAAAGCGGAGTCGAGCTTTGATTTACAACAGGTGAGTCAGTTTGTTAGACAAAATCATTTAATTAACCCTGTGATTGTCGATTGTAGTGCGGCTCAGTTTGTTGCCGATGGCTATTTAGACTTTCTTAATGCGGGCTTTCATGTCGTTGCGGCTAACAAAAAAGCCAATACTGGCAGCTATGAGTATTATCAGTCACTGCAGCAGGCTGCGCTAGCCAAGCGCCGTCACTTTCTATACGAAACCAACGTTGGCGCCGGACTCCCTGTATTAGACAACCTTAAATTGCTGTTTGGCGCAGGAGATGAATTGCTTTCATTCAGTGGTATTTTGTCTGGCTCGCTATCGTATATCTTTGGCGTATTGTCGGATGGTTTATCGCTATCGGAAGCAACAGAGAAAGCCAAACAAAGCGGTTTTACAGAGCCAGATCCGCGCGATGACTTATCTGGTACGGATGTCGCGCGTAAGCTGCTTATCATTGCCCGTGAATCGGGACTGCCGTTGGAGCTCAGTGATATTGAAGTTGAATCAGTATTACCTGAAGGGTTTGCTGAGGGCGCCAGTGTTGATGAATTTATGGCGCAATTACCGCAATTAGATGATGCTTTCGCAGCGCGTATTGCGGCGGCAAAAGCACAAGGTCAAGTGCTACGCTATGTCGGTTCAATCGTTGACGGTAAATGCCGCGTTGGCATTGAAGCGGTAGATAAAGAACATGCTCTGTACGATATTCGCGATGGTGAAAACGCACTGGCTATTTTGAGCCAATATTATCAACCAAAGCCTTTTGTGATCAGAGGTTATGGCGCGGGGGCAGAGGTAACCTCTGCAGGCGTATTTGCTGATATCCTAAAAACGCTGTCGAGGTAGGAGTTATGAAAACGTTTTATGCACCAGCGTCAATGGGCAATTTTTGTGTTGGCTTTGACGCCCTTGGCGCCGCACTCCAGCCTATTGATGGCAGTTTACTGGGTGATCAGGTCAGCGTTGAAGCCGCAGAGCGTGATACGTTCAATTGTATTGGTCCATATGCCGAAAAGCTCTCCGCCGATCCTAAAGACAACTTGGCGTTTCAGTGTTTACAGCACTTCAAACAGTATGTAGCTCCCAGCATGCCGGCAGTTGCCATGACCTTGTATAAAGGCCTTCCTGTTGGTTCAGGTCTAGGCTCTAGCGCTTGCTCTGTGGTTGCCGCTTTCGCTGCACTCAATGATTTTGCCAATACGCAATTAAGCCAAGAGGCGCTCATTGAATTGATGGCCGACTTTGAAGCAAAGGTCAGTGGCGGTCGTCACTACGACAACATCACGCCATGCTACCTTGGTGGACTACAACTGACTGCGGACTGCATTCCAAGTAAAGCAATCAGCGTTACGCATGATGAAAGCTGGTTTTATGTTATTGCATATCCTGGCTTTGCATTGAATACAGCGAAAGCAAGACAAGCACTACCGCAGCAATTTTCTTTGCATCATACGGTGGAATTTTCCCAGCGACTGTCTGGCTTTTGTTTATTGATGCAGTCAGGTCAATTTGATAAAGCACTGTCGATGATGAAAGACAGTATTGCCGAGGAAGCGAGAGCGCCACTCATTGCTGGCTTTAGTGAGGCAAAAGACGCGCTACCAGCTTTAGGTGCCGAGCTGGTGAGTATTTCAGGGGCAGGGCCCACACTATTTGCTATTTGTAAGTCTGAGCAACAGGCAAATGCAGTGCAGCAATGGTTGCAACAAAATTACATTAATGAAGCGGGTTTTAGCCATATTTGCCGGTTAGATACGCTTGGCACAAGAGAATTAAAGGATCAAAAGTAATGAAATTAGTGAATTTAAAAGACGAACATCAGGTTGTTTCATTTGTTGAAGCGGTAAAAATCGGTTTAGGTCGTAACCAAGGGGTATTTTTCCCTCCTACATTTGAGCGTATTGCGGATGTTGATGCACTACTTGAATTACCTTTTGCAGAGCGTAGTGCCAAGGTACTACATCACCTTATTGGCGATGAACTACCACAAGATACGCTCGATGCGATGGTAAAACGCGCCTTTAATTTCCCAGCTAAGTTAGTCGAAGTTGCTAAAAATCAGCATTGTTTAGAGCTTTTTCATGGACCAACACTGGCGTTTAAGGACTTTGGCGGCCGCTTTATGGCGGAATGCATTAGCATGTTTAATCAAGGTGAGCGCGTGACTATCCTCACCGCAACAAGTGGTGACACGGGCGCCGCCGTTGCCCATGCGTTTTACGAAAAAGAAAATGTCGATGTGGTGATCCTTTATCCTCATGGCAAAATTTCGCTTGCCCAACAAAAGCTGTTTACAACACTTGGGAAGAACATTCATTGTTATGCTGTAGATGGCAGCTTTGATGACTGCCAAGCGATGGTAAAGTCTGCATTCCTTGATGACGAAGTAAAGCAAAAGCTTGGTCTTAATTCGGCAAACTCCATCAACATCAGTCGTTTAGTGGCGCAAGTATGTTATTACTTTGAAGCGCTAGCGCAATTACCTAAATCGCAGCGTGATAAAGTGCATGTTTCAGTGCCAAGTGGTAACTTCGGTAATGTCTGTGCAGCAATGATTGCAGCGGCGGTTGGATTACCTATTGCCAAGTTAAGTGCCACGACAAACCAAAATGATACTGTGCCTCGTTACATTGCCTCGGGTGAGTGGCAACCAAACGACACTTTAGAGTCACTCTCTAATGCGATGGACGTGAGTAAACCTAATAACTGGCCTCGTGTTGAAATCATGTTAGAAAGAGGGGGTTTTAACAAACATGACTTTTATTCACGTTCGGTATCGGAAGCACGGACTCAGGCGGTAATGCAAGAATTACATGACAAAGGTTACTTGGCTGAGCCACACACTGCGATAGCCTACGAGGGATTAGCGCTGGACTCTCAAGCGGATGAAACCGGAATTTTCCTTGCCACCGCGCATCCTGCGAAGTTTAAGGAATCTGTAGAAGGTGTTTTAAATCAGCAGCTTGATATGCCAAAACCGTTGGTCGATGCATTGCAAAAACCATGTTTGGCAGAGCCGCTTAGTGCAGATTATGATGCTTTGAAGGCGGCAATGTTAGCAAAACTCAACTAAATCAGAGAGCCTGTCTGAGTGGGTAGAACGCCCACTCAGATAAGGTCAATTTCAAGACTATATTAGCTTTTCAAATGCAACTTAGGTTGTCTTATTTAAAATATTAATGTTTAAATAAAAAAATATCATCGCGATAGGGGTGTGAAATAAATTCAATCCCTGCTTAAATATGCCCATGCTGATTTCATAGGCAAACTGGTTATCTTGTGATGCTAGATTGTCTTTAAAAATACCCTTACGTTTACCTAGGAGAAACCATGTTAGAACGTAACATGAATATTGCAGATTTTGACCCAGAACTATTTGCAGCGATTGAAGCAGAAACTTCACGTCAAGAAGAGCACATCGAGCTTATCGCTTCTGAGAACTACTGTAGCCCACGTGTACTTGAAGCGCAGGGTTCTCAGCTAACAAACAAGTATGCTGAAGGTTACCCAGGTAAGCGTTACTACGGCGGTTGTGAGCACGTAGACGTGGTTGAGCAACTTGCGATTGATCGTGCCAATGCGCTATTTGGTTCGACTTACGCAAACGTTCAGCCTCACGCTGGTTCACAAGCAAACTCAGCGGTATTCCAAGCGCTACTTCAGCCACATGACACTGTGCTAGGTATGAGCCTTGCTCACGGTGGTCACTTAACGCACGGTTCACACGTAAACTTCTCTGGTAAAACGTACAATGCTATTCAGTACGGTCTAAACGAAGAGACTGGTGAAATCGATTACGCGCAAGTTGAAGCGTTAGCACTTGAGCACAAGCCAAAAATGATCATCGGCGGTTTCTCTGCATACTCAGGTATCGTTGACTGGGCTAAGTTCCGCGAAATCGCTGATAAAGTAGGCGCTTACCTACTTGTTGATATGGCGCACGTTGCAGGTCTTGTTGCCGCTGGTATCTACCCAAGCCCAGTGCCTCATGCACACGTTGTAACAACAACAACGCACAAAACGCTAGCGGGTCCTCGTGGTGGTCTTATCATCTCTGCTTGTGATGATGAAGAAATCTACAAAAAGCTAAACTCTGCGGTATTCCCTGGTGGTCAAGGTGGTCCTCTATGTCACGTTATCGCTGCAAAAGCGGTTGCGTTCAAAGAAGCACTACAGCCAGAGTTCAAGTCATACCAGGAGCAAGTGGTTAAAAATGCACAAGCTATGGTTGCGGTACTTCAGGAGCGTGGTTACAAAGTGGTTTCTGGCAAAACTGAAAACCACCTGTTCCTACTTGACCTGATTGATAAAGATATCACAGGTAAAGATGCAGATGCTGCGCTTGGCCGTGCAAACATCACAGTAAACAAAAACTCTGTACCAAACGATCCACGTTCACCGTTCGTTACTTCTGGTCTGCGTATCGGTTCTCCTGCAATCACTCGTCGTGGCTTCAAAGAAGCTGAGTCGAAAGAGCTTGCTGGCTGGATCTGTGACGTACTAGGCAACATCAATGATGAGTCTGTACAGGCACAAGTAAAAGAAAAAGTAAAAGCAATTTGCGCTAAATTACCTGTTTACGCATAATTTCGCTCACAAAAAAGCAGTTTTTTGTTATGATTAAGGCCGCATTCAAGCGGCCTTTTTTGTTTTTGAGTCAACGAGAGCGTCTATGCATTGTCCATTCTGTACAGCCAAAGATACCAAAGTGATAGATTCACGTTTGGTTGCTTCCGGCCACCAAGTCCGTCGCCGTCGTGAGTGTATTTTATGCCACGAACGCTTTACTACCTTTGAAGGTGCTGAGCTCTTAATGCCGCGCGTGATAAAGCAAGATGGTACCAGAGAGCCTTTCAATGAAGATAAGTTACTCAATGGCATGCACCGAGCGCTGGAAAAACGTCCCGTCAGCACTGAACAAATTGAAGAAGTAGTACACCAAATTAAATCTCAAATTCGTGGTACTGGTGAACGCGAAGTACCAAGCGACATGATTGGCGAATGTATTATGGAAGCCCTCAAAAAACTCGATAAAGTGGCTTATGTGCGATTTGCTTCGGTATATCGCTCTTTCGAAGATATTCGTGAGTTTGGTGAAGAAATTGCGAGGTTGGGGGATTGAGCCAGTTCACATCGCAAGACCATGATTTCATGAGCCGCGCCATCACGCTTGCAAAGCGCGGTAAATACACCACAACACCCAATCCAAACGTCGGCTGTGTGATCGTAAAAGACGGTGAAATCGTCGGCGAAGGCGCGCACTTAAAAGCAGGTGAAGGCCATGCTGAAGTGCATGCGCTTAAGCAAGCAGGAGCTAAAGCCGCTGGTGCAACTGCCTATGTAACGCTTGAGCCGTGTAGTCACTATGGCAGAACGCCGCCGTGTGCTAAAGGTCTGATTGACGCAGGCGTCAGCAGAGTGGTCGCAGCCATGGTTGATCCCAACCCACAAGTTGCAGGGCGCGGATTGGCAATGTTAGAGGCCGCGGGAATTGCAACGGCTTCTGGTTTGCTAGAGCCACAAGCAAGGGCGCTAAATAGCGGTTTCTTGAAGCGAATGGAGCATGGATTGCCATTCGTGACTTGTAAGCTTGCCGCTTCTGTTGATGGTAAAACCGCACTAAACAATGGCCAGAGCAAGTGGATTACCTCAGCCGCGGCGCGTTTAGACGTACAGCGCCACCGCGCGCAGAGCTGTGTGGTCTTGACCGGAGCTGATACGGTTATGGTAGACAACGCCAGACTCAATGTTCGTGAAGAATTTTTGCAAGACACCGATTATCCTCAATCTGAGCTACGCCAGCCAATACGTGCGATTATTGACTCACAAAATCGTCTGACACCAGATCTTGCGCTATTTAAAATTGCATCTCCAGTGATTATTTTTCGCCGTACTATTGATAATTCAGCGCAATGGCCTCATTTCGTAGAGCAAATTGTCGTGCCTGAAATCAACGGTAAGCTCGACCTAAAAGCCGTGCTCAACAAGCTGGCTGAAAAGCACTGTAATTATGTTTGGCTAGAAGCCGGTGCCACCCTTGCGGGGGTAATGCATGAACAAGGGCTAATTGATGAATATATCGTCTATTTGGCACCGAAAATAATTGGCGCTGGAAAAGGGCTGTTTAACACCACACCACTGAGTGCCATGTCGCAAATACCTGAGTTAGTGTTTGGCGACGTTTGCCAAGTGGGGCCTGATCTCAAACTTATCGCGACTAAAGAGAAGTAAAATGTTTACAGGTATTATCGAAGCAACAGGAACATTAACTCAATTGCAGCTCAAGGGCGGCGATTTAATTGTTCGTGTGACCACGACATCTCTTGATATGAGCGATGTAAACTTGGGTGATAGTATTGCCACGAACGGGGTTTGCCTGACCGTAACTGAGAAGTTTCATGATGGCTTCAAAGCCGATGTTTCTAACGAAACCTTAAGTTTGACGCGTTTTGCCGAGTACCAACAAGGCCAAAAGGTCAATCTTGAAAAGGCACTGCAGCCGATTTCACGTCTAGGCGGTCATTTGGTGTCAGGCCATGTGGATGGTATTGCTGAAGTGGTTGAGATAACCGCTAATGCCAGAGCGACTGACTATTGGTTAGCTGCGCCATCATCGCTAATGAAGTATATTCCGTATAAAGGTTCGGTTGCTATTGATGGTATCAGTTTGACGGTCAATGCCGTGGAACAAAACCGCTTTAAATTGACCATAGTGCCACACACGGCGCAAGAAACGACGATTGCAGGTTTTCAAGTCGGGTCAAAACTAAACCTAGAGGTCGACCAAATCGCCCGCTACCTCGAAAGACTAATTCAGGGTGAGCCAAGCGCTGCCAGCGAGTCCACTCTCACAACCAGTCTATTGGCGAAAGCTGGCTTTATAAAGTAGCCATAGACAAAGTAAAAATGGGAAAACTATGAGTTTAAATAGTGCTGAGGAAATCATCGCGGACATTAAAGCCGGTAAAATGGTTATTTTGATGGACGATGAAGACCGAGAAAATGAAGGTGATCTGATCATTGCAGCAGAGCACATTACACCAGATGCAATTAATTTCATGGCAACATATGGTCGCGGGTTAATCTGTTTGACCATGACACAGGAGCGCTGTGAGCAGCTGAACTTGCCACTAATGGTGAAAACCAATGGCGCTCAGTTCTCCACCAACTTTACTTTGTCTATTGAAGCTGCGAAAGGCGTAACGACGGGGATTTCAGCGGCAGATCGTGCTCGTACAGTGCAAGCTGCAGTTGCCAAAGGTGCAGTGCCTGAAGATATTGTGCAACCTGGTCATATCTTCCCAATTATGGCGCAACCAGGCGGCGTTTTAACGCGTGCAGGTCATACTGAAGCTGGATGTGATTTAGCACGTTTGGCGGGATTGGAACCTGCATCTGTGATTGTTGAAATTCTAAATCCAGACGGCACTATGGCACGTCGCCCACAACTAGAAGTATTTGCAAAAGAACACGATATTAAAATCGGCACCATTGCTGATTTAATTGAGTATCGTAACTTAAACGAAACCACTATCGAAAAAGTAGCAGAGTGTAAACTGCCTACTGAGTTTGGTGAGTTTAACCTAGTGACGTACAAAGACACCATTGATAATCAACTTCACTATGCGATGGTAAAAGGCGAGATCAAATCGGAAGAAGCCAATTTAGTACGTGTGCATTTGCAAAGCACGTTTAACGACATTCTTCATTCAGATCGCAGCGCGGATAGAAGCTGGACACTGCAAAGCGCCATGAAGCACATCGCCGACAACGAAGGTGTATTAGTCATTCTTGGTAAGCAAGAACACAGCGAAGAGATGGAAGCGCTGGTTAAGGCATTTGCTGCGGAAGATGCGGGTGAACAGGTGAACTACCGTAAATTCCAAGGTACTTCGCGCACCGTAGGTGTGGGGTCGCAAATTTTGGCTGATTTAGGCATTCAGAAAATGCGCCTAATGAGTCTACCTAAAAAATATCATGCACTGTCTGGTTTCCACTTAGAAGTGGTCGAATACGTCGAACCAAAATAATTCCAAAATGCCAAATTGATCGCAATCGCCTATATTCAGATAGTAGGCGATTGCCACATTACTGTGCTATCATGCGCCTCAATTTGGCAATTGCTCATACAGATTAGGAACATCTAATGAAAGTAATCGAAGGTAATAAATACGCTCCTGGCAAAAAATTTGCCATTGTCATTTCACGTTTTAACGATTTTATCGGTAGCAGCTTACTTGAAGGCGCTGTAGATGAATTAAAACGTACCGGTGGTGTTAGCGATGAAGACATCACGGTTGTATATGTACCGGGAGCGGTTGAACTACCACTAGCAGCAAAACGCGTTGCGATGAAAAAAGAGCACGACGCGATTATTGCGCTAGGTGTGATTATTCGTGGTGGTACGCCACACTTCGATTTAGTTGCTAACGAGTCTAACAAAGGCTTAGCTAGCGTTTCATTAGATTATGACATCCCTGTTGCTTTTGGTGTACTTACTACCGAAAGCATTGAGCAAGCTATCGAGCGCGCGGGCACTAAAATGGGCAACAAAGGGGGAGAAGCCGCCCTTGGAGCTCTAGAAATGGTGAACGTGCTAGAGCAAATTTAAGAGGAATCTCAGTGAAACCAGCAGCTAGACGCAAAGCACGTGTACTTGCTTTACAAGCTATTTATTCTTGGCAGCTAAGTGGTAACCCAATTGCCGATATCGAACAGCAAATGCTGATCGAAAACGACGTAACGAAAGTCGATGTAGAATACTTCAAAGACTTAGCGCGTGGTGTTGTTGTTAACCAAAAGCAGCTAGACGAAGCAATTCGTCCGCATTTAGCTCGTCCACTTGAAGAATTGGATATGGTTGAGCTTGCCGTGTTACGTGTTAGTGCTTATGAACTTAAATTCCGTGAAGATGTGCCATACAAAGTGGCTATCAACGAAGGTATTGAGTTAGCGAAAATGTTTGGCGCTGAAGAAAGCCACAAATTCGTTAACGGTGTACTGGACAAAGCGGTTAAGTTTATTCGCAAATAAGCTTTACTATAGGAATAGCCGGCCTTGGCCGGCTTTTTTGTGTATGAAAGAATTTGAGCTAATCAATCACTATTTTAAAGGCCGTGGCATTATTCGCCGAGATGTAGAGCTTGGGATCGGTGATGACTGCGCCTTAGTTTCAGTTCCTGCTGGCAATCAGCTTGCGGTAACAACGGATACGCTAGTTGCGGGTGTGCACTTTTTTGAAGATATTCCACCACGGGCGCTTGGCCATCGTGTGATTGCGGTAAACCTTAGCGACTTAGCTGCTATGGGCGCTGAACCTACTTGGTTGTCACTTGGTTTAACCATACCCAACGCTGACTTAGAGTGGTTAGAGGCCTTCACCGAAGGCATGCATGAAATCGCCGAGTACTATAACGTACAAGTAATAGGTGGCGATACAACGCAAGGTCCATTGACTATCACTGTATGTGCAAAAGGTATTGTACCAACTGGTAAAGCACTCAAGCGCTCAGGAGCGCGAGTGGGTGATTGGATTTATGTAACAGGTCCACTTGGTGACGCAGGGCTTGCTATTGAAGCGCGAAAGCAGGGCTGGACGCTTGAGCCAAAACATTACAAAGCGGCGCTTGAAAAGTTTCACTACCCAGCGCCACGGGTTGCAGCTGGTCAAGTGCTTAGAGGGCTTGCTACCTCAGCAATCGATATCTCAGACGGTCTACTTGCGGATCTTAAGCATATTTTACGTAGCTCGTTAGTTGGCGCTAAGATAAATGCCGATAAAGTCCCACAGTCTGATGCGCTGCGCTCAAGTCTTGATGAAGATGCACGCATGAGGCTCGCGCTCGGTTTTGGTGATGACTACGAATTACTCTTCACGGTCAATGATAATAACAAAAATGCCGTGGAAACCAGATTGAAGCAATATGGTGTTGAGCCAGTTTGCATTGGCCAAATTACGGCTAATATTGGCGAAATTCAATTGCTCAAAAAAGGTCAACCTTACCAGCTCGCAGGGCTTGGTTTTGAGCATTTTAGCTAGGAGTTGGTTTGGCTAAGCAGTATGTATTTAATTTAAAGAAGCCGCATCAATTCTTTGCACTCGGGTTTGGTCTTGGTTTAGCGAAAAAAGCACCAGGTACTTTTGGTACCTTCGCCGCATTACCGTTTATTTTTGCAACCCAAGGTGCACCAATTTGGCTGCAATGTCTTGTCGCGATTGTCATGACATTATTTGGGATTTGGGTGTGTGGTAAAACAGCGGACGATGTTAATGTTCATGACCATCCAGCCATTGTCTGGGATGAAGTGGCAGGCTTTTATATTACCATGATAGGGGCGGCACTTAGCTGGCAGTCATTAATCGTTGGCTTTATTTTGTTCCGCTTTTTCGATATTTTGAAACCGGGTCCGATAAGATGGCTCGATAAACGTTTGCACGGTGGCTCTGGGATTATGCTAGATGATGTATTAGCAGGCATTTTTTCATTGATTTGCGTGCAAGCTTTGTTTAAAACTGGCATTTTAGTCTAACTGTGCGGATGTGATGGAATCGAGATGACAAGGCTATTGTTTTTCATTTTCACTTTGCTGCTACCAATTAAGAGTTTTGCGGCGATAGATGATTACGTAGTTAAACAGTGGAATATCCAAAGTGGATTACCGTCACAAAGCGTTAAGAGTGTCGTTCAAGACAATCAGGGCTACATTTGGCTCGGAACTCAGTTTGGCCTAAGTCGGTTTGATGGTCATCAATTCCAAAACTTCAATACCCAAAATACCGAGTTTTTAAATAGCAATGCCATTAATAAATTGGTGGTGGATCGATTTGGCATGCTCTGGGTTGGCACACGTCGAGGGCTGTTAAGACTCAACCCCAAAACCTTAGAAGCTCGACGTTTCGATCTGCAGGGGCCTGTACGAGATATCTTGCAAGATGAAGACGGCGGGATCTGGATTGCTGCGAATGGCCTGTATTATGTTTCTGCGAAAAAGCTGACGCTAGCCGCCAATAATATCGAACAAAGTACGTTAGACGTTACCCAAATCAATCAAATTGTAGGTTCAGTGACTAAAATGGCGTTGGTGCCAGATGGCATTTGGTTGGTAAATGAGCGTCACTTACTTAAAATCAGCGAATCCAGCAATCGCACTGGCGATGGGGTTCGGCTTGAATTGGCAAGTAAAGTGTCATTACCTGAACAGTTAGCGCAAACCATCATACATGACTTAGCTTGGGTCGATGGTAAGTTGTTCTTAGCATCAGAGCTGGGCGCCTATTTTCTGGATATAGATGAAGTACTACGTCGTTACCAAGAAGTGGGTAACAATGCGGTATATAAGTTTCTTAACGATAAAGAAGGTGGCCTGTGGGTTTCCACTTATGGGCGATTGTTATACCGACAAAATAATGGTATTTGGCAAGCTGTTGAGCCCATTCAATTAGATCAGAGCATCTGGTTTGCCGATATTTTTATGGATAACGATAATAATATCTGGCTCGCTAGTTTAAATGAGGGACTTTGGCTAGCTCACTCAGGTAAGGTTGAGCGTCATCATATCGGTCAACGGACAAATCAAGCTATCTCAGCAATCACTCAAGGCCCTAATGGTCAATTGTGGGTGGCTAGCAGAGAAGGTCTTGGAATTATTGGGCTAAATGATAGTTATCAACCCGTGCTCACAAGTGCTCAGTTAAATCGCTCTGTAATACACGACTTAGAATTTATCGGTGAAAAGCTCATTCTTGGTACTGACCGTGGTGCGCTTATCTATGAAGATGGCACTCTGCAAAAGTTAAGTGAGCGTGAGCTCAGGCAAAATCCGGTATTTTCTCTCAGCCCTTCAAATCGTGGGGGGATGTGGTTCGGTACTGGTAGGGGCTTGTATCGTCTTGATTACAAGGGGATAACGCCATTTGCCTATAATGCCTTTCTCGGTAGCCAATTCGTCACTTTTGTTGAAGACTTCCCTAGATACGGCTTCATTGGTACAAACAAAGGTGCTTATCGTTACAATGATAAGGGGATCGAAAAAATTGGTTCTCAAACGTCGTTGGATACCGCTTATATCACCAGTATTTTGCATTTGGATACCGTGACGACTTTAGTTGGCTCTCTCAACGATGGGTTATTCTATCGTACCTCAGACGGTGATTGGTATCAGCTTGATGCTTCAAATGGATTGCCTTACGGATCGATATTTTCTTTGCATTATGACAAGAGCAATCAGCTCATCTGGGTGAGCACAATGAAAGGGGTATATCGCATGCCCGTTGCACAATTTGGTCACGTTATAGAGAGTTTGCAAGTTGAACAAGTAATAAGCCCATTCGATAGGCAGCTTGATGGCAGACCAAGCCAATGTTGTTCAGGACTTGGGCATGATGCCGTGGTTGAAACCGAGTCAGCTATTTTTTACCCCAGCTTACAAGGCGTTGTTGAAATCCCTAAAAATGTCCAGCTTTTTGGTGGTGGGGATTTATTACCAAGGCTAGAGTCATTGTCTACCCACGATAGAGTATTTAGTACAGAATCATTAAATCAAGTGATCCAGCTTGATACATCTGAGCGTGATTTAACCATTAATTATACTGCAATCGATTTTTACGCGCCGCATAGCATTGAATTTAGATACAAGCTAGAAGGGCACGATACGCAATGGCGTGATGCTCAGTCACGCCGCGAAGCAATTTATACCAATTTACCACCAGGCAACTTCACCTTTGTTTTAGAAGTTAAGCGTCAAGGGCAAGATTGGGAACAGGCGAAGGTGCTTAACTTATCCATTACGTTACCGCGCCGTTTCGACGAGACTATTTACTTTAGGCTGTTTATCACTTGTGCGTTTATCTTTATGTTCTATCTCATTTTCTGGGTATTTAGAGCACAAGAAAGAAGAAAGCAAGCCGCGCTAGAAGCGTTGATAGCAGAGCGTACGACAGAGCTCAGAAAAGCCAACGAAAAGCTTAATCAGGTCAATACTCAGCTTAAACTTGTAAGTCACTCAGATGAATTGACGGGGCTACGTAGTCGTCGCTTCCTCTTTGATCAGTTACCAAAAGATGTCGAGCATTATCAGCGCAATGCACAATCATTACAGGCTCAAAATAAGAGTTTGGTATTGATGATCATGAACATTGATGATTTTAGCAAAATTAATGATTCTTATGGTCCAATTGGCGGTGATAGTTGTTTGCAGCAATTAGCGACGTTACTTAATACACGAACGCAAGGTTCTGATTATGTTGTCCGTTGGAGCGGTGATGAATTCCTATTACTACTACGTGACTTTAGCAGAGACTATATCGAAGAGTATGTCAGCGACTTATGTAAGGCGATTGCTGAAACGGATTACCGCTTACCGAACGGTAAAACGACTAAATTGACGGTGTCGATGGGGTGGTCATATTATCCATTGCCACTACTAGGCGGTAAGGTCATTGGTTGGGAATCATCTGTGAACCTAGCTGATATCGCATTACATCAGGTCAAACAACGTGGTGGTGATGGTGCTGCGACAATCATCTTTGACGATCAATTGGATGCATTCGAATTTGAGCAAAGCGCGAACATAGAGTCTCAGCTACAACTTTTGCAAAGCAATGGACTTGCGGAAGTAAGAGTGTGGATGAGGTAAAGCTCATCACTAGCTCTTAAACTGTCAACGTATTTCAGGACGAGAGGCAGAGCATAAAAAAGGCTTCTAAATGGAAGCCTTTTTTAGAACTGCTCAAAGTCAAGACTGTGGATTTAGCCAAGCCTTAATTTGCTGACTTATTCCTTCGCTGCTTAAACCCAGTTCGGCGTGGATCTCGGTTTGTGAGCCATGCTTAATAAACTCATCAGGCAGGCCGAGTAATTTGATTGGCTTTAGATGGCCTTGGGCTAATAGATATTCGCTCACAGCTGAACCTGCACCACCAGCAATCGCATTGTCTTCAAGTGTTACAAAGCGCTCGTGAGTTACCACTAACTCTTCGATAAGTGCGGTATCTAAAGGTTTTACAAAGCGCATATCAACTAGTGTCGCATTTAGCTCTGCGGCAACGGCTTGAGCGTTTTCAAGCAATGTACCAAAGCTTAAAATAGCCAGCTTTTCACCTTCTCTTACTACCTTGCCCTTACCAATTTCCAGTTCGCTCATTTCTGCACTAATCTCTGCGCTTCCCGCACTGCCCCTAGGGTATCTTACCGCGGCTGGCCTATCTAGGCGGTGACCGGTATAGAGCATTTGGCGACACTCATTGAGGTCGCTTGGTGCCATTATCACCATATTAGGAATGCAGCGCAAAAAGCTTAGATCATAAGCCCCTTGGTGTGTTTCACCATCGGCACCAACGACACCTGCGCGGTCAATCGCAAAAAGTACCGGCAGATTTTGTAGTGCAACATCATGAATTAATTGGTCATAAGCACGTTGTAAAAAGCTTGAATAAATAGCAACAATAGGATTCAAGCCCTCACAGGCAAAGCCTGCACCAAGCGTAACAGCATGTTGCTCAGCAATCGCAACGTCAAAATACTGAGCTGGGTACTCTTTAGAGAAACGCACCATGCCAGAGCCTTCACGCATTGCAGGTGTTATAGCCATCAGCTTATTATCTTGTGCTGCCATATCACAGAGCCAGTCACCAAATACTTTTGAAAAGGTCGGTGCACTGGGTTTTGATTTGGGTAAGCTGTGCACGGTTGGATCAAACTTTGGTACGCCATGGTAGCCAATAGGATCCGCCTCTGCAGGCTTATAACCTTTCCCTTTTTGCGTTTTAACATGCAATAACTGTGGCCCCTTAAGGTTACGCATATTGCGCAGCGTATCAACTAGGGTGCCAACATCATGTCCATCGATTGGGCCAATATAGTTAAAGCCAAGCTCTTCAAAGAAAGTACCTGGGATTATCATCCCTTTTAAGTGTTCTTCCATTCTGCCAGCAAGTTCTTTAACTGGCGGTACACCAGCTAACAGCTTTTTACTGCCTTCACGAATATTAGTATAGAAGCTACCAGAGAGGATCTTAGCGAAATGGTTTGTAAGTGCGCCAACGTTTTCTGAGATAGACATTTCGTTGTCGTTCAAGATCACTAGCATGTCCGGATTAACATCCCCCGCGTGGTTCATGGCTTCAAACGCCATACCAGCAGTCATTGCGCCATCACCAATAATAGCAACAGTTTTACGGCCAATTGCTTCTCTTTCAGCGGCAATAGCCATTGCAAGCGCTGCAGAAATCGAGGTGCTTGAGTGACCAACACTAAAGGTATCGTATTCACTTTCCTCTCGATATGGGAAAGGGTGAAGCCCATCTTTCTGGCGAATAGTATGCATCTGGTCACGGCGGCCAGTTAGGATCTTATGGGGATAAGCCTGATGACCTACGTCCCACACCAATCTATCCTGTGGCGTGTTGTAGACGTAATGCAATGCAACGGTCAATTCGACCGTGCCAAGACCTGAAGCTAAGTGACCGCTGCTTTGAGAGACTGAGTTTAGCAAATACTCTCGTAATTCATCACTTAACACAGATAACTTATGCTGGGGTAATTGACGAAGTTGACTTGGGTCGTCAATTAACGCGAGTAAAGGATACTTGCTACTATCAAGTTTCATGGTATTTATCAGAGTCCTAGTGAGTCTTTGCTGAGTATTTACCCGCGCAGCTCACTTCATAATTATTAAAATTCGTCACCAACTGGTCATAATATTATGTTAGCCAGTATTTACAAAGTACTTGTGAATATTTTCTTAGCTTGGCGTAGTTATTTTATACGTCAGCTTAATATTCTCGATCTATGATGTATTTTGCTAAATCTGCAAGTATTTCTGTGTCACCATCTATTTTCGTAAGCGCATCTAGTGCTTCATCTATCAACTGTTCAGCTTTTTCTTTTGCTTGCTCTAAGCCTAACAGTGCAGGGTAGGTAGACTTATTATGTTCTATGTCAGAGCCTTGTGGCTTACCAAGCACTGCCGTGTCACCTTCTACATCAAGAATGTCATCTCTGACTTGGAATGCAAGGCCTATTGCACGACCATAAGTGCGTATTGCATTACATGCTTGCTCGGTAACTAGCTCTGGGTTGCCGCATAAGATCCCAAGCTCTACAGCACAGCTTAGCAGTGCACCTGTTTTTAGCTTATGAATACGTTCTAGTTCGTCTATGGAAATTGAACGATTAGTAGCAGCTATATCAAGTGCTTGGCCACCAACCATGCCTTGTAGACCCGATGCTTTAGCTAGCGCGGAAATCATTTTTATTTGCGCATGGTGGCTTACTGCGAATTGATGCTCACTTAACAGCTCAAACGCCAGAGTTTGTAAGGCATCGCCAGCTAAGATAGCTGCCGCTTCATCGAATTGAATATGGCAGGTTGGACGGCCGCGCCTAAGTTCATCATCATCCATCGCGGGTAAATCATCGTGCACCAACGAATAGCTATGAACACACTCTATTGCTGCAGCGGCCTTGTCTAAGTCTTCTGGAGCCGCACCAAACAATTCACCAGTGCAGTACACCAAAAACGGTCGCAAGCGTTTACCACCATTTTCTATACTGTAGCGCGTTGCGGCTTTGATATTTTCTTCAGTATCAAGCACATTATCAAAATAGTGTAAAACGGTGGTTTCTACACGAGTCTTAGCAGACAGGAGTTTTTCTTGTAATTTTGCTGACATTAGGCTTCGTTTTCAAATGGCTGTAATTGCGCGTGCTCATCTTCGCCCATTAAAATAGCGACCTGCTGCTCAGCTTGCTGAAGTTTTTGGTTTGAAGCTTTTGCGAGCTTTATCCCACGCTCAAATTGTTTAAGTGCTTGATCCAGAGGTAAGCTACCATTTTCCATGTCTGCAACGATTTGTTCTAATTCTTGCATGGCCTCTTCAAAGCTCAAGTTATCAGGTTTTTTTACCGCCATATGTCACACTGACCCGTAAAGTAAAAGTGTGGCAATTTTAGGGGGATTGCGCGCCAAGGTCAAAAAAACCAGAGACTTTTTGATCTGACGGAGTATCGGCATTACAAGATCTGCTATAAACTCGCATTTTAAACACTTTTTAATATAATAGTGTTAAGTTGTAGAGAAACTTGCCGATAACTCAAACAATAATAACTGCGTGATTTATCACAAATAACTTCCCTCGGAGGACATGTGGATTTAGCAACGGTAATAGGGATCCTGGGTGCCATAGGTTTGATTGTAATGTCGATGGTACTAAGTAGTGATGGCCAGATCGCTATGTTCTATAACACGCCTTCCGTCGTTATCGTATTTGGTGGTTCAATTTTTATCGTATTGTCTAACTTTACGCTTGGACAATTTTTCGGCATTGGTAAAGTGGCCGGCAAGGCCTTCATGTTTAAGATTGAAACCCCTGAAGAGCTGATTGAAAAAGCCGTTGAGCTTGCTGATTCTGCGCGTAAAGGTGGTTTCTTAGCGTTAGAAGAAGCCGAAATTCCCAACCAGTTTATGCGTAAAGGCGTTGATATGTTAGTCGACGGCCATGACGCTGATGTTGTACGTGCCACACTGCAAAAAGACATTTCCCTAACGTCTTCAAGACATGAACTAGGCGCGGGTTTATTTAAATCCCTCGCGGATATTGCGCCTGCGATGGGGATGATCGGAACGCTCATCGGCTTGGTAGCTATGTTGTCTAACATGGACGACCCAAAAGCAATCGGGCCAGCCATGGCTGTTGCACTTTTAACAACTTTGTATGGTGCGTTTTTAGCTAACGTGGTTGCGATCCCTATTCAGGTTAAGCTTGAGCTTCGTAAAGATGAAGAAGAGCGAAATCAGCGGCTCATCTTAGATGCTGTCTTAGGCATTCAGGATGGCCAAAACCCGAAAGTTATTGAAGGCATTTTGAAAAATTATTTGCCTGAATCTAAACGTGGCGCTGAGGCTGAGGAATAACCATGTCAGATGAGAAAGAATGTAAATGTCCTCCTCCAGGTCTTCCCGCCTGGATGGGGACATTTGCTGATCTGATGTCATTACTGATGTGCTTCTTTGTACTGCTACTGGCATTTTCTGAAATGGACGTGCTGAAGTTTAAGCAAATTGCCGGGTCGATGAAATTTGCTTTTGGTGTGCAAAACAAAATTGAAGTAAAGGATATCCCAAAAGGTACCAGTGTTATCGCGATGGAATTTACTCCTGGTAAGCCAGAGCCAACACCAATTGAAACTATCCAACAGCAAACCGTAGAAATGACGCAACAGATGCTTGAGTTTCAGGCTGGTGATGAATCGTCTGCGGGTGGTCGGCAAGAGCAGCGGGGCAATAAGCGTGGTGGTGAGTCAGCCAGTACAGCTCAAGAAATGGCGTCAACGCAAGCAATCGCATCCGCAGATCAAGAACAAGTTAATGAGCTTGTTAAAAAGATTGCGCAGCAGCTAGAAAAGCAAATAATGGATGGTGCGATTGAGCTTGAGTCTCTAGGGCAGCAAATCATTATTCGTATCCAAGAGAATGGTTCTTTCCCCGCAGGTAGTGCGTTTTTACAACCTAAATTTGAACCAGTGATTGCCGAAATTGCAGAACTACTCAAAGATGTACCCGGTGAAATTACTGTCTCGGGTCACACAGACGATTTTAGAGTCACTAACGAACTTTACTCCAATAACTGGGATTTATCGGCGACGAGAGCGGTCGCTGTTGCGACCGTGATGGAGCGCGTTCGTGGTTTTGATAAGAACAGAATGGTCGTGGTTGGTCACGCCGACACCAGACCGCTTGTTCCCAATGACAGTGATGCTGATAGACGCCGCAATAGGCGTGTTGAAATCTCGATTTTACAGGGTAAACCTAAAGAGTCAGACCCTATTGAAGTGAGGCAAAATTAATTACAGTTTATTGCCAAATTACAGGGAATTCGCTAAAGTTCTAGCTGCTCTACAAACTCTCGATAAGGATAAAATGATGAACATTAAAAATTATAGATTACCAGGTGATAACGGCTCTGGCGGCGATGATGAAGCTGAAAAAAAGCCAAGTGTAACAAAGTAATTAATTATGTGGTCCGCGTGGGAGCCTGTTAGGCTCTTCTTTTTTGAGCATAGCGTTTGGGTATCTTTTATCGCGGTTATTTTATGTCTCGCAGTTCGTGATATAAAAGCGTTAAGATATGCAACTCTAATTGCGTTGTTTTATGTCTTGGGAATTCTGAATTCTGATTATATTAGGGCTGCTGATCCTGATAAAGTTTATCGGTATATCTATTGGGCCCTTTCAGACATTGTCTTCATGGCAATTATTGCTTACTGGGCTGTTAAAGATAAGATGTATCTATGGCAAAGTATTCTTGCCCAAATAATCATTATTCCAGCACCGCTATTACAGTTTTTTAGACTTGTCGACAGACATTTTATGGATCTGTCCTATTCAACTTACCTGTACCCTACAATTATTCCTATGGTTAATGTGGCTACTCTGTGTTTAGCATTTGTGCCAGTTTTTACCTTTTGGAAACTAATGCAAGATAGAAAAGAAGCGAGACTGGCTAGGGAAAATAGATTAGCAGAAACGACTAGTTAACCTAAACCTCGGATAATTAATGCCTTATCCAAGGTTCAGGTTAATTTGCAGTTGTTTTGCTTACCCTAAACTAGGAATAAGGCCAGCCATTTGCATGAGCTGAGAGGTGATGATCATCACACCAAAAATGGCGGCAAGTCCTAGTCCAAGCGTACCACCTTTAACCTGATATCCATCATTACCTCTAACTTTTCTCTGTTTCCATACCATAGCAACTGGTAGAAATACCGCTAACACCACGAGCGCAATCGCTGCATATCCCAGTGCCATGATAAAGCCCTTTGGATAAAAGAGGGCAAAGCCAAGCGGTGGTAAAAAGGTAATGAACGCCGTTTTTACACGGTCTTTCTTGGTATCTTGCTTTTTAAAGGCATCTGCAAAAAAGTCAAATAAGCCGAGACTAACACCTAAGAATGAAGTCGCGAGAGCAAGATCTGCAAAAACCGTCACAAATAATTGTACGTTGTCGTTGTGTGCGATAGACGAAATACTAGTGACAAAACCCGGCAGCCCCTCACTTGCCATTAAGCTCTCTTGCCCCATAACACCTTGGCTTAGTAGTTGCCAAAATACATAGATGATAAGCGGGAGGGAAGCACCAAACATCATTACTTTACGTAATTGGCGGATATCTACGCCCACGTACTTAACGATTGATGGGATTGAGCCATGAAACCCAAATGAAGTGAAAATTACAGGAATTGCCGCAATAACAAGTCCTTGCTCCACTGGCATATCGATAAGATGTTGGCCATGAACATAGGGAGTCAGGATAAAAAACAAACTCGCGAGCACGATAACTTTAATGGTAAATAGTAACTGGTTAAGCTTGTCGACAGTACTTGTGCCTAATGTCACTATGGTTGCTATGATAATAGCAAGCAATACTGAACCGAGTTGGGGAGTGATCCCGTCACCTAGTACACTAACCAGTTTGCTTTGAAGTTGTGCACCACCTCCCGCGATGTAAGCTGCGCACAGTGCATAGAATAAAAATACCATAGAAAAGTTAGCGACATATTGGCCCGTTTTACCGAGCAAGTTTTTCGCCAGTGTATTTAGCGTTGCGTCTTGATCTGCGTATTGATGTACTTCCAACATAAGCAAAGCGGTATAGGTCATTAACAACCATGTGATTGCTAATAATGCGATAGCGGTAGAAAAGCCGAGTCCTGCTGATGCAATAGGGAGGGCGAGCATACCCGCGCCAATTGTAGTACCTGCTACAATCAGCATGCTGCCCAAAGTTTTATTCTTAAGCACGTTTTGCCCCTGATTATTATTATCTGGTGAGGCAAGATATAACGAATAGCGAGGAAATGAAACCGTTTTGCTGCTAATACCAATTCGCGCATAAAATTTATGCGTTAAAAACAAATAAGCCGCATATCAATATGCGGCTTATTCTACTCACTGGTATTTTCATCCAGTGAGTTTGTGCTTGTACCTTTAACTTTTATATAAAGTCTTCATCTCTCATGAAAATGCACCGTATCAAGCTAACTTACCTAAGAGTCTATTGCGCTCGTACTAAATTGTCAAACCAATCTTGACCTCTCGAACCGAGCGACTTTAGTACAATAAGGTCACTCTCACCGTCAGGTAGCTTCAATCTTAAATGCTCATCAAGCGCAATTGCACGCTCCAAATGGCTGCGGATTTCACCCAGCGTCCGGACCATACAATCTAGCTCCTCAGGTAAGCCTTCGCTAAAATCTATACGAGTCTGGTAACAGGCTATATTCCAATGCATACGAGCTCTGACGGACTCACTCATATCTGAGATGGAAAGTGCGCTTTCTAGCAGCTTGATGGCTTCTGCGAGCTTACCATCTCGGCTGAGTGCTCTGGCTTTTATGCCAATTGCTCTTGCATGGTTTGGATGAATGTTGGTAAGAATGTCATCACAAACCTTAATTGCTTCATCGTATTGTGTGTTTGCAATCAATTCCCTAGCGCGTTGGAGTGCGATTTCTACGGTATTCTTACGTGCTATTTCATACTCTTCTTTAACCTTTTGTTGGATGTCATTGAATTCATCTTCGCCAACGTAGCGCTTGTAGGCGCTAGAAACGAGTCCTACACCACCAAAACCGCTTAAAATAGAGAATGAAAAGATTTTAATCCAAGTCCAAAATGCTTTATCAGAACCGGTAATTGAATCGTTTTCCCGCTTCAAATTGTGCTCAACGACCACTTTGATGATACGGTTGATCTCAACGGCGTTATCGTTATGTGCAGATGAGAACATCGCCACGGGAATGAGTATCTCGTCATTGTTTTGATGGTGGGAGTCGTGCTCCCCATTTTGATATGATTTAAATGCATACTTACTGACTGGGCTGAAGTCAGCAGCGCCCGCCATGGTGAGCACACCGATTGCCATAAATGCTGAGATCACACCGGCTAGAATGACACCGAATCCACCTAAGTCCCAATACTCTGGGGCGGCGCTATTCGCACTCTTAAACTTAGGTTTGCGAAACTTATATGACGACGTTGAGCGCATCGCTTGTAAGAGCCCGCCTAAGCTGCCTCCAAGTACCACAACGGCAATAAAAATAGCGTAAAAGCTGATTGGTCCGTATTCCATATTATTATTCTAAGTAACCTGAGCTGGGGATAATTAAAGCCTTGTTACCACTAAAACGCTCTGGCTAGACAAGGGTGTAAATTAAGGGAATTTTGGCTATTTTACATTGAATTTACATGAATGCGTAGAGGGGAGAGCGGAAATTGCTCCTATTTACGACTAGGAGCAATATCCGTGTTACTTGAACTTAAGTTCGGAGCAGAAGCTATTTTACTTCTTTACCGGCGGCTTGCTGATCTGCATGGTAGCTAGAGCGTACAAATGGTCCGCAAGCTGCGTGGCTAAAGCCTATTTCGTCGGCATATTCTTTTAGCCCATCAAACTCAACCGGTGGCACGTAGCGCTTGACTGGCAAGTGGTGCTTTGAAGGTTGCAGATACTGGCCTACGGTAAGCATATCTACGTTATGCTCGCGTAAGTCTCTTAAGACTTCTTCAATTTCAGAGATTTCTTCGCCTAGTCCAACCATCAGGCCTGATTTAGTTCTTACTTCTGGATGCGCTTCTTTAAAGCGGCGTAGTAATTCGAGCGACCACTTATAATCGGCGCCTGGACGCGCTAGCTTGTATAGTCTCGGTGCAGTTTCAAGGTTGTGGTTGAATACATCTGGTGGTGTTTCACTCAAGATTTCAAGCGCTCTATCCATACGACCACGGAAATCAGGCACAAGAATTTCGATTGTAATACCTGGGTTGTGCTTACGGATCTCACGAATACAGTCAGCAAAGTGCTGCGCACCACCGTCGCGCAAATCGTCACGGTCAACAGAGGTAATAACAACATAGCTCAACTTCATGTCTTTGATGGTAAGTGCAAGCTTTTCCGGCTCTTGGGCGTCAGGTTTTAGCGGACGACCGTGGGCCACATCGCAGAACGGACAGCGGCGAGTACAAATTGCACCTAAAATCATAAAGGTTGCAGTACCGTGATTAAAGCACTCAGAAAGGTTAGGGCAAGACGCTTCTTCACAAACAGAGTGCAAGCCGTGCTTTCGCATTGCTTGTTTAATGCCATCGATACGTTCACTTGATTTTGGCAAACGGATCTTTAACCACTCAGGCTTTCTCAGCATTTCTTCGCGTTCTGTTGGCATGACTTTAACTGGGATCAATGCCATTTTTTCAGCATCGCGGAGCTTTACCCCTGGCTCCATTTTGACTGGTTTACTCATACGTTTTCAAACCCTTCAGTGTATTCGACATGCTCAGCATTAATGCGTTTTAGCATGTGTTTTACCAGACCAGCCCCCGCATCAGCGACGGTTTGAGGTCCATTAATTTCGCTACTTTGCACCATATTCATGCCCGCATAACCACAAGGGTTTATTCGTAAAAATGGACCAAGGTCCATATTGACGTTGAGTGCGAGTCCATGAAACGAGCAGCCACGGCGGACTCTAAGTCCAAGAGATGCTATCTTGCTATCGTTGACGTATACACCTGGTGCATCGGCTTTAGCATAAGCCTCTATCCCATATTCTTTTAGGGAGTCGATAATGCTTTCCTCTAGCCAAGTGACAAGTTCACGTACCCCTATTTTCAATCGTCGTAAGTTGAGCAGTACATAAAGCATTTGTTGCCCAGGACCGTGGTAGGTAACTTGACCGCCGCGATCCACTTTTACGACAGGAATGTCACCTGGCGCCAAGACATGCTCTTCTTTACCGGCTTGACCTTGTGTAAAAACAGGCTCATGTTCCACCAGCCAGATTTCATCCGCTGTGGTGTCATCACGCTCATCGGTAAAAGATTGCATTTTGTGCCAAATTGGCTCGTAACGACAAAGGCCGAGTTGGCGCACAATTAACTTGCGAGATTCCATAACTAGGGGTCCTTACCAACTACAGGATGTAACGGACGTCTTCGATGCCACCGATCTCGGTATAAATCTGCTCGATATGCTCTTTGCTGGTTACGGTAACGACAAGAGATACGGCTTCATAGGTGCCTTTGCTGCTCGGTTTAACCTTTGGTGCATAATCCCCCGGTGCAATAACCTGCAGTTTGGCTAGGATCTGATCCGTCAAATTGACATTTGCTAGGCCCATAATCTTGAATGTAAATGGGCAAGGAAATTCTAAGTATTCATCAAACTTAGTATTTTTAACTGGTTTTACCACGACGGTATCCTCACAACGAACTACTTGCTGACGCCTTTATTTGGTTACTTAGTGGCTCTTTCAAGCCTTGAGTTGCCAAGGTCGTCATTTATTGGCCGCATTCTATCATTTTTGGCGCAAAAAAAAAACGCCTCATGATGAGGCGTTCACTTACATAAAATGGGGTTATTGCGAGATCTGTAAACGTAGATAGTCGTAGATCTTGCTAAAGAATCCACCTTCTTGGATCTCTTCAAGCGTAACCAGTGGGTATTGTGCTACATCTTCACCCTCAAGTTGTAGGAACAAAGTACCAACTTTAGTGCCTTTTGCTAGCGGCGCTTCGAGCGTCTTATCTAGCTCAAAGTTAGCCTTTAAGTTCTTGCTTTGACCACGTGGGATAGTGATTGGTGTGTCTTCCATAATGCCAAGCGATACGGTTTCTTTGTTACCCATCCATACGCGCTGATCGGCAAAAGCGTCACCAGCTTGGTAAGGAGTAATGGTTTCAAAGAAACGGAAGCCGTAGTTAAGCAATTTTTTGCTTTCAACTTTACGTGCACGCTCACTCTCTGTGCCCATGACTACTGCAACAAGACGCATATCATCTTTAACCGCTGAAGTAACTAGACTGTAGCCTGCATCTGAGGTGTGGCCGGTTTTTATGCCATCCACTTCAAGGCTTGCATCCCAAAGTAATGAGTTACGGTTATATTGCTTTATGCCGTTGTATGAGAAAGACTTTTTCTTGTATAAAGCGTACTCATCAGGTACATCACGAATAAGCGCCGCCCCGAGTGTCGCCATGTCTCTTGGAGTGGTGTAATGCTCATCGGTGTCTAGGCCATGGCTATTGATAAAGTGACTATTCGTCATGCCTAGCTTTTCAGCATGTGCATTCATCAGATCGGCAAACGCACTTTCACTACCAGCAATGTGCTCGGCCATTGCAACACAAGCATCATTGCCTGATTGAATAATGATCCCGTGGTTTAAGTCATCAACACTGACCTGCTTACCCACTTCGATAAACATCACCGATGAACCAGGAAAATTCTTAGCCCACGCTTTTTCGCTAATGGTGACCTGATCAGATGGACTAATGTTACCTGCCGCGATTTCAGTACCAATAACATAACTGGTCATCATTTTGGTTAAACTTGCTGGCGCTAGCTTAGTATCGGCTTCACCTTCTGCAATCACCTTTCCAGTTGTGAAATCAACAAGGAAATAGCCTTTCGCATTAATCTGCGGCGGCGAAGGAATAATTTGTGCACTAGCACTCATAATAGAGAAAGTGCACACCAGTCCAAGGACTTTTTTAACGATTTTTGGTTTGATAGAAGTCATTATGCTCGCTTTTTTGTTTATCGGCATTCATTGCGGTTATTCTAAAGTTCCTGCTCACTGTAAAGCAAGAAAGCACGACTAAATTGACCTTGTTGTAAGGTTTTTAGTAAAGATTGTGCTTGATTGTCGTCGGTAATTGGGCCGACTCTAAGCTTGTACAGGTTGTTTTCAAACGTGATGGGTGTACCTAACCCCAGTTCTTGTTTTAACTGACCTGCTAATAACTGTATGTTCTCAAGTTTACTGCCAGCAGCAACTTGTACATAGGTTAGCCTTGGAGACTCGCGCGATAGAGTAATGGCTTCGACCTTAACGCGCGCTGTACCCTGAAGGTGATAGCCTAGCTTATAGGCGGCAGCGTAAGATAGGTCGATTAATCTATCGTCGTGAAATGGACCTCGGTCGTTAATTCTAACAATAGCAGAGCGTCCATTGTCTAAGTTTGTTACTTTGGCAAAGCTAGGGAGTGGCAGCGTCTTATGTGCCGCTGTCATATCGAACATATTAAAAATTTCACCATTGGAGGTGTGGTAGCCATGGAATTTACGGCCGTACCACGAGGCAATGCCTTGTTGTTGATACCCATGTTCGTCCGAGATTGGTGTGTAACGTTTTCCAAGAACTGTGTAGGGGCGATTGGCACTCACGCTCTTTTTCTCGTTGGTGACAATGGCATCCTGCATTTCCAGTTCGGTAGGCTCGCGCAGTGGCGCTTTATCATGGCGAATATGATAGCGATTTCCACAAGCGCTGAGCACGCTTAACAGGGCAAATACTAAAACCAGTTTTGAAATTAGGGTAATACGAACTGTCATTATTTTAACAACATCCTCTTATCTGTTGCGATTGCCATAATAATGCCAAAACCGGCCATTAAGGTCACCATCGATGTGCCACCATAGCTAATTAGGGGCAGAGGTACACCGACTACTGGCAAGAGACCAGAAACCATTCCGATATTTACAAAGACATAGACGAAGAAGGTCAACGTCAGTGCTCCCGCAAGCAGCTTACTGAAAGCGTCTTGTGCCTGTACTGCGATATATAATCCGCGACCAATTATAAAAAGATACAAACTGAGTAATATGGTGACACCCAACAAGCCAAATTCTTCGCTCAGCACCGAGAAGATAAAGTCGGTATGGCGCTCGGGTAAAAACTCTAATTGAGATTGGGTGCCATGTAGCCAACCTTTGCCTTCCACGCCACCGGAGCCTATCGCAATTTTCGATTGGATTATATGGTAACCAGAGCCCAGCGGGTCGCTTTCTGGATCTAAAAAGGTCAGAACACGTTGCTTTTGATAGGCATGCATTCCGTAATGCCAAAACGCATAGCCGCCGGGAACCGCGAGTAACAAACCAGAGCCGATTAAACGCCAACTTAACCCAGCTAAAAAGAGCGCAAAAATACCAGAGCTGGCAATTAAAATTGAAGTACCCAAGTCGGGTTGCTCTTTGATCAGGATAGTTGGCACTAACACAATCACAAAGCCGATTGTTAAATTCAAAATACTAGGAGGTAAGTGAGAGCGGCCAATAAACCAAGCGACCGTCATGGGCACTGCAAGCTTCATTATTTCAGAAGGTTGAAAGCGGGTAACACCTAAGTCGAGCCAGCGCTGAGCCCCTTTACTACTGACTCCAAAAAACAGCACGGCGACGAGCATGCCAAGCCCCAAGAGGTAAACCGGAATTGCCACACGCTTAAGTGTATTGGGAGAAAACTGTGCCATAAATAGCATGGCGACTAGTGCACCAAACATTCGTGTGCCGTGGCGCATCATCATGCCCATATCTTGTCCACTAGCACTATACACAATTGCGAGACTACCAATCATCATAGTGATCAAGGCTGCAAATAACGGTAGGTCGATATGGACTTTTTCAAATAGCGAACGCGGCTTATTCAGCGGGCTCATTGCTGTTGCTCCTTCTCAAGCGGGTAGGCTGAAAAGTAATAATCCATCACTTGGCGTGCCATTGGCGCTGCGATAGCACTACCACCACCTTGGTTTTCTACAACCACAGTGATAACAATTTGAGGGTCATCAAAAGGTGCAAAACCCACGTAGATACCATTGTCTCTGTGTTTTTCTTTCAGCTTCTCGGCATTGTACCTTTCGCCTTGAGCAATACTGATAACTTGCGCGGTACCTGTTTTACCAGCGTGATCATAGGTCACGCCCTTAAATGCACTTTTCGCGGTACCTATTTTTACTGTGTTGTGCATGGCTTTTAACGCGATATCCCAGTGATAAGGATTTTTCAACACAACAGGCGGTTTTTCTTCCGTAAATAATTGTTCTACTTCAGTGTCTTGCTTAGAAATTTGTACTAAGTGAGGTTGGCGGTGTATGCCTTTATTGACCAAAATGCTCAGCGAGTTCGCTATTTGCATTGGAGTGGCAGTCCAGTAGCCTTGTCCTATCCCAACAGAAATCGTATCTCCCGGGTACCACGACTCTTTAAAACGTTCTCTTTTCCATTCAACGGATGGCAAAATGGCGGAGGTTTCTTCATGAATATCGATACCCGAAAGCTCACCAAAGCCAAACTGGTTCATAAAGTCGCTAATTTTAGTTATGCCGAGTTTATATGCAGCTTCATAAAAATAGGTGTCGCAAGACTGCTCAATAGCCTTATACACATCAACATGCTCATGGCCCCAAGGACGCCAGTCACGCCATTTATGTTTTACATTGGGAATTTGAAAAAAGCCGGGGTCCCAAATTTTGGTTGTTTCGGTGACAACACCTTCTTCCAGCGCAAGCACCGCGAGATGGGGTTTCACTGTGGAAGCAGGTGCATAACGGCCTTGAGTTGCACGATTGATAAGTGGTCTGTCTGGGTTGAGCAAGGCTCGGTAGTCTTTGCCGCTGATCCCGTGAACGAACAGATTCGGGTCGTAACTTGGGTTAGAATAGAGCGCTAAAATTCCACCATCGCGTGGATCCATAACGATGATCGCGCCTCGGGTGTCTTTTAGCACATGTTGGACGATTTGTTGCAAGCCGATATCGAGCGTTAGCACCAAGTCTTTACCTGGTTGTGGCGTTTCCATGCTTAATGTGCGAATGATACGGCCGCGATTATTCACCTCGACGCGGCGAGAGCCCACAATACCGTGTAGCTGTTCTTCATAAAACTTCTCGACACCGAGCTTACCGATATCATGGGTGGCACGATAGTTCGTGTCTTTGCCTGCTAGTTCTAAGTCAAAGAGTTCCTCTTTATTGAGCTTTGCGACATAGCCAAGGGCATGAGTGAGGGTATCGCCATAAGGATAATAACGGGACAATCGAGCTTCAACGCTAAAGCCGGGTAAGCGGTGTTGGTTAACCGAGAGGATCGCAACTTCTTCTTCATTCAGACGACCCTTTAGTACTTGGCTTTTGAAGCGGCGGTTATGCTTGATTTCCTTTTTGAAATCTTCTACTTCTTGCTCAGAAATTTCGATGAGTTGACGTACAGAAGCTAATGATGCTTCGAGATCTTCGACATCTTCAGGGATCACTTCAAGGTTGTAAACGGGGCGATTTTCGGCGAGCAACACACCATTGCGGTCGTAAATCAGACCACGGTTAGGGGCGACCGGAATGACTTTTATACGGTTATCGTTGGAGCGGGTGCGATAGGTCTCGTGCTCGGTTACCTGAAGCTTATAGACATTGTGAAACAAGATCCCAACAATAATAACGACAAAAACAAAGCCGACAAAGGCCCGTCTCGCAAAGAGGTTAGCCTCGGCAGAATGATCCCTAATCGTCGGCCGTTTTTTTATCATTATTATTCTCTGTGGTAAGGATGATTGTTATTTAAACTCCAGCCGCGATACAAGCTCTCGGCAACCACTATACGCACCAAAGGGTGGGGTAGAGTTAAGTTTGATAATGACCATTTTTGTTCAGCTGCAGCAATACATTCTGGAGCAAGCCCTTCAGGGCCGCCAATCAGTAAGCTAACATCGCGACCGTCCAACTGCCACTTTTCCATATTGCTCGCAAGTTGGTGTGTATCCCATGGCTTGCCAGTCACTTCTAAGGTTACGATCCGATTGCCTTTTGGAATAGCGGCTAAGGTTTTTTCACCTTCTTGTTGCAAAATGCGTTTAATATCTGCGTTTTTCCCCCGTTTGCCAGCGCTAATTTCAATTAACTCCAGTGGCATATCTTTGGGAAAGCGTCTTTGATATTCGGTGAAGCCAGTTTCAACCCACTTCGGCATTTTGGTACCTACTGCAATGAGTTGGATCTTCACATTAGCCCCACAGCTTTTCTAGGTCATAAAAATCACGGGTTTGGTCTTGCATTACGTGAACAACAACGTCACCCAAATCAACCAATACCCACTCACCAACGTCTTGACCTTCTTGGCCAATTGGTGTTTCTCCAGCATGACGTGCTTCTTTTGCGACATGATCGGCAATCGATTGTACATGGCGTTTTGAAGTGCCTGTACAGATCACTAAGTAATCGGTGATTGAAGAAGTTTCGCGAACGTCGAGCTTAACAATATCACGCGCTTTCATATCATCTACTTTGTCTAGCGCGAAATCTAATAACTGTTGTGAATCCAAGTTTTTGTCTCTGTATTTCAAATAATCGGCGATTTTAACATGCTTTATGGGGTTAATCAGCATACAAGCCATGGCTATTTATATAATCTATGACAGAAGCGGGCAGCCAATGTTCCAAATATTCTTTGTCATGCTGTGCAATTGCAGCTCTTATTGTACTCGATGCAATGTCTTTTTGCTCACCGTGAAGGAAATAGCAGTGTCCAGCATTGCTGGTTTGGAGCTTATTTAAGTTATTTGTGCGTGCTTTGACCAAGTAAGCCGAGACTTTAGCATCTGGTGAGCAATGTTCATTTGGGCGTTGATACACCACCAGATGACACAACTTTGTGATTTCTTGCCATTGATACCAAGTGTGCAGGCTATTAAACGAGTCCATACCCATTAAAAATAAAATCGGTTGGTCCTGATATTCGTTACGTAGCTCTTGCAGTGTTAGCAGGCTGTAAGAGGGTCCTTGTCGGTCAAGCTCACGTCTATCAATAACCAGTTTTTGTTGCCCTGATAACAAATTAGCAAGCATCGCTAGGCGATGCTCGTCACTGATGCTGGGCTTTTGTTTATGAACCGGTATGGCACAAGGTAAAAATTTTAACTCAGCCAGACTTAGCTCGTCGACGCAGCGCATCGCCATATTTAAATGGCCCAAATGCGGAGGATCGAAAGTACCACCAAACAAAGCAATCATACATGCTCACTCTGGCTAATTGGTAACGGCATTGCTATAGGTGTAGCAAAGGCCAGTGCGATGTGTGCTAGAGCTTGATATGGCGCAGTGAGTCTTGCTTCTTTATATGCGGTATCAAAGTCTGCCATCATACAGAGCAACTGTTTCATCTGCTCTAGCGTTAATCTGTCTAACGCTTGCTGCGTGATGGTTTGCTGATTTTTCCAGACATTATGCTTTTTATAGGCATCCGCAAGCGTAGTGCCGGTTTGCCACAAGGTTTTAACACCTAGCAGGGTGCGTGCTTGGTTTTGCAAGGTCCAGAGAATACTCGCGGGCTCTACATTATCACTGGCGAGCTTATTCAATACTTTGATGATTTGTTTAGGGTTGCCACTTAGCAATCCGGTATTTAAATCAAAGATATCGAACTTAGATTGATTTAATAAGCCGCTCAGCAATTGCTGTTCATCAACCGGGTTTTTACCAAATAGTAAGGAAAGTTTTTCGAGCTCCTGATGCGTTGCAAGCAAGTTGCCTTCTGTGGCGACGAGCAGGGCACGCTTGCCTTGTGGTGACATAGACAGCTTCAGCCGCTTACATTCATCATCAAACCAGCGTTCAAGATGACGGCCCGTTAATGCATAGCAAGGGACAAACAGGCCTTTAGGCTCTAATGCTTTGAACCAAGCGGTGCGTTGAATGTCTTGACCTGCGCCCAGCCCTTTAAAAATAACAACGACATCTGGATTGACCTGTTCGGCCAAAGACTTTAAAACCGTAACACCTTGGGTAGGAACTTTTTGCTCGTTAAAGTCGAACTCGATGAGCGTACGTGCACTGAACAAAGACATGCTGTTGTACTGCGCACTGAGCTCTTGCCAGTCAAATCCCGGAAGTAGAGCAAATTTAATGACTTCGTCAAAACCTTGCTGCTTGGCTGCGGTTCGTATGGCAAGTGCACATTCGCCTTGCTGAAAGGGTTCTTCACCAAAGACCAGATAAAAAGGGGCAAGCCCTTTACTTAGGTAATTGGAGAGTTGATTGGCATAACAGCGCATTACAGTTGCGACAACTCTCGAATAATACGTTGGCTTGCAAGACGGCGCATCTCGGTTAGGATCAGCTCAAGCTCTTTTGCCTTTGCTAGCGCATTGTCTGGGTCGTCCTGATAGTTACGATACAGCTCGAACATTTGTTTAACGGGTTCTTGGCCCGGACGACTCAATCGGTACGACACGCGATACGCCAGTTCATACTGAGCAACCTGACCATTTTTGAACAAACTGAGTGTTTGACGTTCAAGTGAGTCATTGTACAAGTACAACTCAGCAGCCTGTTTGGTATTTTTTGGTGTAAGGGATACCTGAGCGCGCTGAAGATCGGACTGTAGCTGTTCAAACAAGGCTGAGCGCTTGTCGTCACCGCTTAAGGTGATTTCTTTTAGATCGTCAGGAAGGTAAGAGGCTTGCTTGAGGTGAAAACCGCAGCTCGCCACGAAGAAGCAAGCTAGCAAAACTGCTAGCTTGCTGGTGTGCCAAAATAGGCTACGCATCTTAGTTTGCAACCACATTAAGTAGCTTACCAGGAACATAGATCACCTTACGGATGGTCTTGCCGTCAGTAAACTTAGTGACGTTTTCTTCGCTAAATGCAATCGCTTCAACTTGTTCTTGCGTTGCATCTGCCGCCACGGTGATTTTAGAGCGCAGCTTGCCGTTGACTTGTACAACGATAAGCTTTTCATCTTCAACTAGTGCGCTTTGGTCGACAATAGGCCATGCCGCATCCAAGATATCACCAGCCTTGCCAAGCTCAGCCCATAGCTCGTGACACATGTGCGGTGTGATAGGCGCAAGCATGATCACCATAGCTTCTAGTGCTTCGTTGGCTAGTGCAATGTCCTGCTCATCGCTCAGTGGCGCTTTGATAAGCTTATTTGAAAGCTCCATCACCGCCGCAATTGCCGTGTTGAACGTTTGGCGACGTTCGATATCGTCTGTCACCTTTGCAATGGCTTTGTGGATGTCGCGACGTAGCGTCTTTTGCGCTGCATTTAGTTTGCTTAAATCAAGCTCGGCAGTACCTGCTTGCTTTACGTCAACCGCGTATTTCCAAATACGACGAAGGAAACGGTGCGCACCTTCAACGCCTGAGTCAGACCATTCAAGCGTTTGTTCTGGTGGAGCCGTAAACATCATGAATAAGCGAACTGTGTCAGCGCCGTATTGCTTAATAACCGTTTGCGGGTCAATACCATTGTTCTTCGACTTAGACATTTTGCTCATGCCTGCAGAGAATACCGGCTCGCCGTCTTCTTTATGCCACGCTTTAGTGATGCGGCCTTTGTCGTCAGTCTCAGTTAATACGTCAGTTGGTGCGATCCAAATGTCGCCGCCTTTCTCGTCTTTGCGGTAGTAAGTGTCCGCAAGTACCATGCCTTGACATAGTAGACGCTCAAATGGCTCATCAGAATTCACTAAACCGAAATCACGCAGCAACTTGTGGAAGAAGCGCGAGTACAACAAGTGCAAGATAGCGTGCTCAATACCACCAATATATTGGTTTACTGGTAGCCAGTAGTTTGCAGCACCTGGTTCAAGCATACCTTCATCGTAGCGTGGGCTACAGTAACGTGCATAGTACCAAGATGATTCCATAAAGGTGTCGAATGTATCGGTTTCGTGGAATACCGCTTCACCGTTTATTGTTGCTTTTGCCCACTCAGGATCTGCTTTAATCGGTGAAGTTACCCCATTCATGACTACGTCTTCAGGTAGACGAACAGGAAGCATGTCTTCAGGTGCCGCAAGCTCAGAACCATCTTCTTTGTTCAACATTGGGATTGGCGAACCCCAGTAACGCTGGCGGCTCACACCCCAATCGCGAAGACGGAAGTTTACTTTACGTTTACCCACGCCAAGTGCTTCTAGTTTAGTCGCGATGGCGTTAAATGCGCCTTCAAAGTCTAGGCCATCGAACTCGCCAGAGTTGATAAGCGTGCCTTTTTCGGTAAACGCTGCTTCGGCCAGATTGGCTTCTACTTCTGCGCCGGCTAGAGGCTGAATAACTTGTTTGATCTCAAGACCATAAGCGGTTGCAAACTCATAATCACGTTGGTCGTGACCCGGTACTGCCATCACGGCACCTGAGCCGTAATCCATCAGTACAAAGTTAGCTACCCAAATTGGCACTTCTTGCCCTGTGAGTGGGTGGATAGCCGTAAAGCCAGTTGCGATACCTTTTTTCTCCATTGTTGCCATATCCGCTTCGGCAACTTTGGTGTTCTTGCACTCTTCAACAAAACGAGAGATCGCATCGCTGTTTTTCGCCGCTTCTTGAGCGATTGGGTGACCTGCCGCAACTGCCACATAAGTCACGCCCATAAAGGTATCAGGACGGGTGGTGTATACGGTGAAGCTTTCGTCGTTGTCGGCACGTTTAAAGTCGATTTCAACGCCTTCTGAGCGACCAATCCAGTTACGCTGCATGGTTTTAACTTGCTCAGGCCAGTGGTCAAGCTTGTCTAAGTCATCCAGTAACTCTTGTGCATAATCGGTGATCTTAATAAACCATTGTGGAATTTCTTTTTGCTCGACAATGGCACCAGAGCGCCAACCTCGGCCGTCAATAACTTGCTCATTTGCAAGTACCGTTTGGTCAACTGGATCCCAGTTTACCGTTGACATCTTTTTGTATACTAAGCCTTTTTCGTAAAGCTTAGTGAAGAACCACTGTTCCCACTTATAATATTCAGGGTGACAAGTCGCGATTTCACGATCCCAGTCGTAACCAAAACCAAGTAATTTAAGCTGGTTGCGCATGTAGTCGATATTTTCGTAGGTCCATTTCGCCGGTGCGGTATTATTTTTAATTGCCGCGTTTTCAGCTGGAAGACCAAACGCATCCCAACCCATAGGTTGCATAACGTTTTTGCCTTGTAGGCGTTGGAAACGAGAAACCACATCACCAATGGTGTAGTTACGTACGTGACCCATGTGGAGGCGACCACTTGGATATGGGAACATTGAGAGACAGTAGTACTTCTCTTTACTTTCGTCTTCGACAACTTTGAAGGTATTGTTTTCTTCCCAGTACGACTGTACTTTGGCTTCGATATCTTGCGGGTTATATTGCTCTTGCATCTAGGTTTCCAAACATCTGGCAAAATTAATAGAAAATTGCTCGATAGCATACCCGAAATTGGCCAGCAATCACAGCACCTAAAGTGGAATTATTTTAGTCGATTGCCACGGACTAAAGGTGGTGTCGAAGTGGAGATAAACGACGCGAAGACCAGCAGCGGTAAAAGGGGAAATTTTGTGCTGTTGCAAGTAAGAGTTATTATCACTTACTATTGCTAAATATCGAAAGAAGTTTGAGAATTCCCTTGATAAAATTGTGGTTACGCCGTGCTCACCTAGTAATGGCGCTAGTATCTGGTGCGTTTATTATTTGCTTAAGCTTAACTGGGGCACTGCTTATATATGCCAAAGATATTCAATATCTTACTCAGCCTCAGTTGTGGCGAGTTGAGCCACAGTCTGAGCCTCTTGGGGTAGAGCAAATAGTCACCTCAGTTGAATCTACAACCGCTGAAAAAGTTTCACTGTTTATGCCTGAGCAGCAACCGGATTTGGCATGGCAACTGAAGTTGTCTAGCGGTGATTATGTTAGCGTTAACCCCTACAGTGGCAAGATCCTTCATCGCTACCAGTATTACTCTACGCTATACGGTTTTACGATGGCGCTACACCGTTGGCTGTTGTTTGAAGATGCTGACAACAAAAAGCCGCTTAGAGACTGGGTATCTATTTGTGCACTTGTACTCATTATTGAGTTAGTGTTGGGCTTTTATCTTTGGGTAAAGCCTAAAAATCGCTTGAAACGGCTAGTGATAAAACCAAAAGCTAAGCTAAGGATCCTGCTTTATCAGTTACACACCGTATTGGGGGTATATTTGCTTTTACCTATACTGCTCATTGCCTTCAGTGGTATGGCGTTTAACTGGCAGCCGCAAACTAAGGCTGTGGTTGAGTGGTTGAGCTTTGACGAGGTCGAAGCAAGACCAAAACCGCCCACTATTGCGGTTAATTTTCACGGCTTACCCTATGATTTAAATAGCGCTACAACACGCGCGAAATCTATCTTCCCAGACAGTCAGCTGTTCCGTATCTATATGCCTGACAAAGCGTCCGACAGCATCGCTTACAGAGTTCAAAACCCAGGCGAAAGTCATGCCTACAGCTGGGTTTGGGTAAATCCTTATAACAGTGAGGTGGTAGCGCAATATGATGCGTCACAAGCGGGGATCGCTACGCAAGTTTGGAACTTTAAGTACAAGTTTCATATTGGTGATTTTGCTGGTCCCATCGTGCAATTTGTTTGGTTAATACTTGCCTTAGCTCCGACCTTTCTCACGATATCCGGCCTGTATTTTTGGCTACAACGTCATCGCAAGAAGAGGTAATTAACTTCACTCTAAGTTACTGTTATGTAGATATAATTGCAAAAAGTGGCGTAGAGTAGAATAATTTTTTAGTAAAGGGTAATGCAAATTATTCACATTTGCCTTGTTTTTACTGAGGTTTGCCAATATTATATTGCCGCTTTTTACATCATTATTATTCTAAATCCAGCAAGGATAACCATGTTAAAAACTACTCTCAGTATGGTAGCGTTGGCTGTTAGCGCAGCAGCCATTGCAGACGATACCAATGTTAAAGATCTTCAAGCAGCAGATATGGAGCATATCGTGGTCTCGGGCAGTCGTGTGTTTGAAAGCATTGATGAAGTGCCTGCCTCCATTACGATAATTAATCAAAAACAAATTGAAGATCATTTAAAAGTAAATCCAGAACTACAAAGTTTGTTATCTCAAATCGTTCCTGGTCTTGCTCCGGATACGGGTAGTTCAAGTAATACAGGGCAATCATTGCGTGGACGTGCGCCTCTGGTGATGATTGACGGTGTACCTCAGTCTACGCCACTGCGAAATGGTTCTTTGGGTGTAAAAACACTCGATCCAAGTGCCATCGCGCGCATAGAAGTGATCAAAGGGGCAACCTCAATTTATGGTAATGGTGCTTCAGGTGGGATCATTAACTACATCACTAAGCAGGCCAAAAGCGATGGCAAACCAGAAGGTGAAATTAGCCTATCTAGCCGCTTTAGCGCAGTAAAGCTTGCAGAGAGTGCTGGTGCTCGAATTGCGGGCGCGATTAATGGCCGCGTTGACCAATTTAGTTATTTAGTCACGGCAAGTTATGAAGAAAATGGTGTTCAGCGTGATGCTGAAGGCGATATTCTGGGTTTACAGTATGGTCTGTCGGATACTGTGACAGAAAACTACTTTACTAAGCTTGGCTATGACTTTGATGAAGACAAGCAACTGCAATTTAGCTATAACTTCTACAGTTCACAGCAAAAAACGGACCTAGGTGATGTGTTTGGCAACATCAATTTAGGTGAAAAATCTTACGCTATTCACGTGCCACCAGCTCAGCAGAAACAAGGTAAGCCACAAGGGCCAGAAGGTAATGAAAACATTACGTTGAAATACACCGATATAGAAGTTTTTGCTAATACACAAATGACGCTTGATGCGTATATGCAAGACATTGAGAACGTGTTCTTCTTCTCTCCAAGCTTAGCAAACCCTGATGAAGGATACACTGGCGGTCAATCTATTATCCGTTCTGAAAAAAAGGGCGCGCGTGCGACATTTAATACCTTGGTTGATTTTGACAATGTCCAAGCTACCTTCATTTATGGTATTGATGCGTTGAATGATGTGACCTCACAGCCACTTGTTGATGGTCGTATTTGGGTGCCAGAAATGGACATGGAAAGCATAGCAGGTTACCTACAGACCAAGTGGATTGTTGCCGATGACCTAGTGTTAAAAGCGGGAGTGAGACAAGAAAGTATTGATCTTGCGGTAGCTGATTACCAAACACTAAAACTTTGCCGTTCAGCGGACCAGTGCTCTGTGCCACTTAACGTGAAAGGCGACACCATTGACTATGACGCCACAACGTACAATGTGGGTATTAAATATAACGCAAATGAAAAGTTTAGCCCATTCGCCAGTTACTCGCAGGGCTCTGATATCTCGGATATTGGCCGTCTGCTGCGCAGTGCAACGGTAGAAGACATTGGTCAAATTCAAACAGAAGCATCGATTGTTGATAACTACGAAATCGGCTTTAACTCTCAATTTGAGACGTTACGATTTGAATTTGCGGCATATAGAAGTACGTCTGAGTTTGGTACAACGAATAAATTCAATGAAGTAACTGGAGTTTATGAGCCTGTTCGAGCACCACAAAAAATATGGGGTTATGAGGCACTTGTCGATTACAAAATCAACGACACGCTAAAGCTCATTGCCACATATAGCTATGTAGAGGGTAAAGATACTGAAGCCGATACTTATCTTGGCTCTAGACAAATTAGTCCACCAAAGCTTACGGCAAACCTAAACTGGCAGCCAGTTGATGCGTTATCGATGACATTAAGCTGGTTACATGTCGGCGACCGTAAACGTTTCGAGCGGAACGATAAAGGCAACTATGTTGGAGATCAGGGTCCAATTGACAGCTATAATGTGGTTAACTTTAGTGGTCAATATCAATTCGACCAAAGTTGGCAAGCGTTTGTTGGTATTGAGAACCTATTTAACTCAGACTACTTCCCAGCTCGCGCACAAGCCTATACGTACGGTGGCTATAACATTAAAGGCCTTGGTACAACAGCAACCGTTGGCGTGAAGTATCGTTTTTAAGCTAATAGCAATGACTTTTGGCTTCATAATCTGAAGCCAAATGGGTTTGCTGAGCACCAAGTTCAGCAAACCCTAATACAATGAATGGTATATCTGGTCTACACTTAATCTATTGGCTAAACAGGAGTGTAGCAATGGCGGATTATCAAAAATGGCTGGATCAATTTTCCGATTGGCTCAAAGACGTCAAAGAACATGAAATTGACGATTTATCTAAGCGATTCTGGGAAGCGCAGAGCGCACTGAAAGACTACACCAAACAAACCTATGATGATTATAGTTACTATCTAAAACGTGACTTGGAACATCTTCTCGAAAACAAATCCTTCTATGATGAAGCGGCTTGGAGTGAGCTCAAAGCCAATATCTTATTTGAAATATCCCAATTAGAAGATAGAACTCAACTTGAGTGGTCCGCACTTTTAAAAGATTTTGAACACCAAGGCATTTATAAAGAAGGTGAATGGATAGCTTTGGGACAATTAGTGTGTAAGAATTGTGGCTATAAATTAGATGTTTATTATGCCATCAAGATCCCAGCTTGCAGCGAGTGCGGGCATGGGGAATATACTAGAAAAGCATTAGCGCCCTAAAGTGTGGGCGCTCAGCTTGGAAGCACCAAGCTGAGTAGACTAACGTATGCGAATAATACAAAGAAGTTAGAATGACCAAATCTAAATTGTCGTCTGAAAAAGCACTGCCTGCGAGCCAGCTCGCGCCATCAGTTTCGTTGACTCACATAGAAAATTGTATCCAAAACCCTTACCCAGAAGCGCTGCCATTTATTGGCCAGCAGCGCGCTCAGACCGCGCTAGACTTTGCCTTGGGAATGGAGCTTCCCGGTTATAATGTGTATGTCATGGGAGAAGCGGCGCTGGGTCGTTTTACCATGGTAAAAGACAAGCTTGAGGCCCATAGTAAAACTAAGCCAACGCCTAAAGAATGGCTGTACGTCAACAACTACGACGACCACCGCGAGCCTATCGCGTTATTTATGCAGGCGGGTGAAAGTAAGCAGCTTGAGGCCGATATTGACGCCTTTATTGATGAGATCTTAGATACTTTTCCTGCAGCTTTTGACAACCCGGGTTATCAACGCAAGAAAAAATCGCTAGATAAAGAATTCGAACAAAAATACGATGCTGCGATCACCGCTGTTGAGCAACAAGCTATGAATATGAGTGTTGCACTGATAGAAGATACGGGGACAGTTGGCTTTGCTCCTGTGGTCGATGGTAAGCAGCTCAGTGATACGGAGTTTTCGGCACTGGACGAGCATGTTCAGGCACACTTTTTAACCGCAATTGAAACATTAGAAGATGCCCTAATCGAGTCGCTTATTGAGCTGCCCAGGTGGAAGCGTGAATCTTCTGAGCGCTTGCGTAATCTTAAAAAAACCACTATCGAAGTGGCGACCAAACCGCTATTAAAAGCGCTTGAGCATAAGTATGCCGCACACATTGGCGTGCTGCGTTATCTTAAAGATCTGAAGGTTGAAATTGTCGATGCGGTATTAGATTGGCTAGACGACGATAGTAGCAACAGCGACGAAAACAAAGATGACTTTGACTCAAAGGGAATGCTCACGGACTTTTTTGCGCCCAATATTCTGGTTGAGTTTAAAGAGGACGACCCAGCGCCTGTGGTGTATGAGCCAAATCCGACCTTTGGTAATATTTTTGGTAAGGTGGAGTATGCAACCTCTCAAGGTAATTTGATCACCAGCTATCGCTCTATTCAAGCCGGTGCATTGCACCGCGCCAATGGCGGCTATCTGATCATGGATGCTGAAAAGGTCATGGCTAACGCGCAGGTGTGGGATGGCCTTAAACTGTCGTTAAAAACCCACCAAATTAAAAATGACCTACCGTATCAAGACAATTCGGTGGGCAGCAGCTTTACCTTAAAGCCGCAGCTAATTCCGTTGGATGTCAAAATTATTCTTTTGGGTTCGCGAGACCTGTATTACACCATTGGTGAATACGATGAAGAGTTTGCAGAGCTATTTAGAGTGCTGGCCGATTTTGATTACTATTTACCAAGCTCGGACAAAATGCAGTACCAATTTATCACCAAGGTGATGGAATACTGTAATGATACCTTGAAGATTGAGCTTAGCTCAGCGGCGCTGGCACGTATGCTTAAATTTAGCTATCGCCAAGCGGAGCATCACAGCAAGCTTTCGGCGCGTTTTGCTGATGTTTTAGAGTTGGTAGCAGAAGCCAGTTTTTATGCCAAGCAAGATGGCGTAAACCAAATTGCTGCTAATCACATCGATGAAGCGATAGCTGGAAAAGAATATCGAACAGGACAGTTAAGTGAAAACATGCTCAGCGATATTCAAGAAGGGCATACCTTGATTGCAACTGAAGGCACCGCAATTGGTAAGGTAAACGGCCTGACCGTACTGCATATTGGTGACACTGCATTTGGTACGCCTGCGCGTATTACCTCTACGGTATACGCGGGTGCTGACGGGGTGATTGACGTTGAACGTGAGGTAGATTTAGGTAAGTCAATTCACTCAAAAGGCGTGATGCTGCTTACGGGTTACCTAGGTAACAAGTATGCGCAAGACTTTAGCCTGACGCTTAGCGCAAATATCGCCATTGAACAAAATTATGGTTTTATTGACGGTGATAGCGCATCACTTGCAGAACTTTGTGCGCTGCTATCGGCGGTGACGCAACTCCCCGTGGATCAATCATTAGCGCTCACCGGCTCAATTAACCAACACGGTGAAGTACAAGCCATTGGTGGTGTAAACGAAAAAATCGAAGGTTTCTTTAAACTCTGCAAAATGCGAGGCCTCACAGGTAAGCAAGGGGTGATCGTCCCTGAATCTAACAAGGTCAACTTAGTGTTAGATGATGAAGTGATTGCAGCTGTTGAAAAAGGCTTATTCCATGTCTATGCCGTTGCCACAGTAGATGAAGCGCTTAGCTTGTTAATGGATAGACCAGCAGGAGAGCTCGGTGACGAAGGCTATCCCGAAAACAGTATCAATGCAGTAGCAATGGCGAAGCTTGAGCGTATTGCAAAAGTAGTAAACGGCGATGATGACAAAGGAGAAGAAAACCATGACGACAACTAATATTATCCTCGTTATTGTTGCGCTGGTGATTGCGATGGTGTTTTTTCGAGGTGGTCAGAAACAAAAACAGCTTGCGCAGTTTAATAGAATTCAAGCGGCTGACTTTTTGAAAGAAAACGAAAAGCGCACAGAGGTTCATAAAACTGACTCAGGTCTTCAGTACGAAATAATCACTCAAACTGACGGTGGCAAACAGCCAAATGCAACGAGCAAAGTTAAAGTGCATTATCATGGCACTTTACTTGATGGCTCCGTATTCGACAGTTCGGTACTGCGTGACCAACCCATCAGCTTTGGACTTAATCAAGTGATCCCAGGTTGGACCGAAGGCGTGCAGTTGATGAGCGAAGGGGATAAATACCGCTTTTGGATTGGTCCGGACTTAGGCTATGGTGACCGCGCAGCAGGTAAAATCGAACCGGGTTCGTTATTAGTGTTTGAAGTTGAGCTGCTCGCGGTAGAGTGATGTTCTCAAAGCGATGAGGCTCTAGCAGCTATCTTTATTTGCCCAAGCGTGATTAACCATCGCTACAATTGTTAAAGTGGGCTGCTAGAGAGGAATGATGTTATTTAAGCTCAGGTTATTTAACCTGAGGTTTGGATAAGGAATGTTCCAACTCATTGTTGCTAAAGCACAACTTGGTTTTTTCCTTGTCTAGCCAGAGAGTTTTAGGGAAAACACCGCTTCCGCGTCCTGCTCTCGCTAAGGTACCTACATCCTGTAGGCAAGGCGAATTTACGCACCAATAGCTGGCTATTGGAAGTGAATTCAACGCAGTTAGCGCTAAAACTAGCTGCTAGAAAGGCATTAATTATCCGCAGCTCAGGTTATTTAGAACCATCCTGTGCTGATTTTGTGACAAGGACGTCACAGAGAACATTTTTGAAGATGTGTATGCCAGCAGCTAATGCTCCGAAAATGAGTAGGTTTGGAGTTAGTGGGTCATCTTCCAATAAATAGTTATTCAATAATGCTATTAGTAACATCATGATGACTACGAAAATAAGTGGTTTCACACTATGTTTATCAATACTTTTCTTAATCTCTTCCTCTGTCATCGTTCCCTCTTAGGTTGTAGCTTTAACTATTTAAAATAGTTGGAGAATTAATGGATTGGTATTACTGCTTACTTGTTTCTTTTATCTGAGTAGCGACTGAGTAGCATATTGGCGACCTGTTGCTTTACGGCCCGTTTGTCGTGGGGGTCAACGCCAAAACGTTCCGCCAGTAGTGCGATTTCTTCATCGGTTAGATTGAAGGATAAGCGTTGCCGAGTTTTCTTCGATTTAACTTCTAAATCAAGGATCTTTCTGATCATATCGGATGGCGTTAGCTCTTCGTCTATTGCCTGTTTTTTAATACTTTTTTGTACTTCCGTGGTTAAATCGAAGGCCATTTGTGTGGCCCTCAATGCCACTTCTTGACGTTTCCACTTGTCTTCTCTTGTGGTCACGAGTTCGCTCCAGGAAATAGGTCGACAATATCGCTCAGTGGGCGACACATGGTTAGTGACACGTCGGTTTCTCCTCCATCCCAGATCTCGATATTGATAGCGAACTTTTCGTCAGGACTAAGTAACTCGATAACTTCACATACTTCGCCACTTTCATCTTGATAGCGTGGCAAAGCGCGGCCGCGATAATCGCTATCGTAAAAATAGCAAACGTAGGGCGCTTCACTTTGTTGATAGCTTTTACCTAAAAATCGCTCGAAAATCTCTGGAGTAGCGTGGGTGTCGATGTGGGTCAGTGCTTCTTCATCGAAAATACGCGCAAATTCATCAAGCGTAAAAATAGCGTCGACGTCTTCTCTTTGGATTTTGATAGAGAAATTCGCGTATTCCTCACCGTCACTTTGTTCAATTTGCAAAAAAGTAATGTTACCTGAATCACTTTCGAGAACAAATTCATATGCAGCGCTGCGTTCAAATTGGTAAGTTTGTACGCCAACCACGTTTAGGGTTTGTCCCTTGAGCCAGCTAGGGTAAGCGAATGAATCGATGATGGTGAGCATGTCCCCAACTTTCAGATCTTTTGCATGAGTAAGTTGTCGCTCAGGAGTTTTTTTTGATTTAAAAAAGCCAAACATAATGCACCTACATAATCAAAAAGGGTAAAAAGGAGGCGAGGCCTCCTTTTTCTAATCAGCAAATATTAGTTGCTTTGTTTAGCTCTAATACGTTCAAGAATATCATTACTCTTTTGCGTAGAGCCAATTCCCGCTTCTGCCATTTTGGCTTTTAGATCTGCACCCGTTGCAGCAGCTTCAAGCTCTTTTGCCGCAGCCAGTTGATCTTGCCTATCTTGCTGGCGTTGCTTGATACGCTCAAGCGACTGACGTGCATTTACCATAGATGACGCATTGGTATTTAGCGTACTGTTTACTGCCATGGTTGCTTTTTGAACGCTGTCTGTGGTTTTTACCATTGTCAGCTGGCGTTGGTTTTCTTTAATCGTTTTTTCAGCTTCTTTGATCTGCTGTTTTAACAGGATCACATGTTTACTAAAGCCGTCTAGCACTTGCTGATGCTCTGCGCGCTCAACTTCAAATTCACCGATTTTCTCTGCGATTTCTACCGCTAAAGCTTCGTTACCTTTTTCGAGCGCTTGTCCAGCATAGTTTTCATGCTCGATAATGCTTTCGTCAAGTGCAGCTAATTTGCGTTTTGTCTGCATCTCTTTCGCCATTACTTCTGTTAAGCTCTTTTTGGCTTTAGCTAATGCGTTTTGTGCGTCAGCAATTTCTTGCTCAAAAATACGAATGCCATTTGCATCAACAATTGACTCTCCAACTTCTCTAGCGCCACCACGAACAGCAGTAAATAATTTCTTTAAAATACTCATTTCACAACTCCAATATTATTCATTCAAATACACAGTCACTGCATCTAATGCTTCGATTGCATTGTCCGCTAGGGTGACCAGTTCGTGCGTGATCTCATCAATTGAGGAGGAAACGGCTAGAGCACCAAATATCGCATACTGCTCATCAATTTTAGCAAACGCACTCAGCGGGATCGGCACATTCAGTTTTAATAGTGCTTCATTTAACTCGTTTAGCAACTCAGGCTTTACCTCATTCTCTTTAAATAGGTAACTAATGCATACAAGTTGTTCTTCAGTCTGAGTCACAAAAATTGGTAATTCGTCATTTCCGTCAACAATCACTTGCAATACATCTTGCTCGCCTTCATTGGCGATTAAGAAAGATTCGAAGTTAGCACCTTCTGTTTCAAATGATGCTAATTTGATTGATAGTTCATTTAATTCCATCTTCATTTACCTTTTTTGTTTTGACATATTATGTCTGAGTTAAGAGTTGCACGTAAGACATAATATGTCAATGGCCGTGCGCTAATTTTTATACAACTCATCTTCTGTTTGCCATGCTTGGCGATAATAATCGTATAGTCTCCCTGTTCCTAACTGGTTGACTTCAATATCTTTTGCTCCATCAAAAAAGCGATTTGGGAAGGCGAAAGTCGCGAGTAAATACTCTTTGTTTATCCAGTTACTTGGGACTGGTAAAGACTCGACTGCCCGGATCCTAGCACTTGCTGGTTGTCCTGTTCTCGTTGCGATTGTCCATCCCCACTGGCCAAATGAGGGAATATTCTGTTGGTATTGCTCAACATGCGTAAACCCGGCATGTTTTACCGTTTTGGCTATACTAATAAACGCTTTTTTGGCGTGATAGGGAGACGTTGACTGAATAGCGAGTGCACCATCGGGTGCCAGTAATTGACGCACATGATTATAAAAGTAGTCGCTATATAGCTTATTCAAATCAGGGTGATTAGGGTCGGGTAAGTCGATAATGATAGTGTCAAATTGCCTACCTTGGTCAAGCATTTTTTCTACTTCTAAAAATGCATCTGCAACGATAACCGTTGCTCTTGGGTCATTTAAGGCGTCGCCATTTAAATGAGTTAATTGACTGGTGATATGTGGTCTAGCAGGGTAAGGCTGCCCTTGTAGTCCAAATAATGAAAGTAGTTGTCCATCCAAATCAATTAAGGTTGCATTTTCGACAGGCCACTCCAGTACATCTCGAAGTGCTAGACCATCTCCGCCGCCAATGATTAATACCTTTTTACGACGGTTGGATGCCAGCATCGCAGGATAAACGAGCATAGTGTGATAGATCTGTTCATCCACAGATGAAAACTGTAATCGACCATTTAAGAATAAATCGTTAATTGGCATCGGTTGTGCGCGGCTCAATCGCTCAGTGATGACAACATGTTGATACTTCGTTGACTCTGAATAGATCACCTTGTCTTTGTATAGCACATTGCTGAGGTCTTTCATCCAAAGAGAGCCATGGCTCAGGATGACAAAAAAGATACCAAGTAGAACAAAGTGGCAAGCAAACAGCAGCTTAGCGAAGCGGACATGAGCATGGTAACGCCATAGGAAGATAAGTCCTGCAATGATATTAAATAGCGCAGTCCACGCGGCTGCTTGCATTATTGGCAGCGCAAGCATAATCGTGACCCAAATGGCAGCACCAACACCAGCACCGATATAATCTGCACCGTAAATGGTACCTGCGTTATTTTCAAGGAAGCGGCCATACACTTGTTGACGGATCCTAGCGATCAGCGGAATTTCCATGCCAATTAAAATGCCTAGAATGAGGCCGAAAACATAAGGTAAAAATCGGGCAAATGCTTGTAATTGCGCAAATGGCATGCCATCTAAGACACTATCGGGAGGCAGGCTGTAAAGGCTAGAAAGTGTATGGGGCAGGGTATAGGTAAGTGCAATAACACTGGCGATCACCAAAATACTGCTCATGCCGAGTAGCGCGATTAGGCTTTCAAGCCATGCAAACGCGGTAAAAGGATCTTTGAACCAGCGTGCTAAAAATGCGCCAATGCCCATGGCCACGATCATAGTGCCAATCATGGCATAAATCGCGCTTTCTACAGAGCCTAAAACGCGACCAGCATAATGAGAGAGTAAATATTCGTAGATTAGGCCGCAACCGGCCAAAATAGCCATGACGCCAATAAGTAAGGTGTCGTGACCGAACAACGACCAGTTGCCGGTCACTCTTGCTGAAGTTTGTGGTGCAGATGCGCTCAAGGGTTATGCACCTAACAAACTAGCCATAGTCGTACCAATCGCAAAAGAAAGCGCGGCTGAGATTGCAGCAACACCAACATTCTTTTGTCTGTTCACTTCATCGGAAATATCTTTACCCGCAAGAATAATTTTTATCATGACGAGATGTAAGACGATGAAAAGCACAATGCTACCCAGTGCCGCAATACTCCAGTACAGTAGGCTTGAGTTAATGTTGTCCGCTACATACGGCGCTAAACCGGACGCTGCAGTCAGTGCTAGTGCTGAGCCGATTAAAAAGCCCGCGTAGCGGATCCCGACAGCGATATTGTTATCTTTGATTGCTTGCTGTAAACAGTCGCCACTTTTGTTAGTGCGCTTAAATAGTTGTACTCGGTATTGGCTCACAAGCAACATACAAATATTACCAATAATGAAGGCAGCAACCACAATCGGTAAACCGTACCAGCCCTCTGTGAGTACCCAAAGCAAAGCTGAGCGGATCACAATAGCAACGCTCACCACATGGCCAAAATCAATCAGTGCTGAGGTGACATTACCTTTAACGATTTCGTCATGAAGGTTCACCTTGCGTAGCGCGACTTTGTCTTGGAAAAAGTGGCCGAGTTTGATAAGAATGATACCAACGATACCATAGCCCGCCATTTGTAGCGCTTCTTGAGCCAAAGAACTGGCAAAAGCACCACTTGAAATACCTGAAATTACGATGGCCAAACCTGCTAAACCACCAGCAAAACTGAGGCCAAATGCAAAGTTGTCTTTTTCTGTGATTTCATCGTTTGCGTGAAGGTTAGATACCCAACCTTTGATGTATTTTAAGCTAACAAACAACGCGACGATCACCGCCATATCTATTAGCAATGCTTGAAAAGTCCAAGCTGTTAATCCGTTAAATTGGTACATGTGTTAACTCCGCTATATATGCGCTATTTGCCCCGGCTTACGCCACGGGAGGTTCTACTTGAGCTATTGCGAACTGAGCCGTAGCTTGAGGTTCGAGAGTAGCTGCTTCGAGTTACTGCTGATGGGGTATTGCTACTTCGACTTAACCCTGATGCGCCAGACTTTTTCTTGGCATAGGGACTGGTAAACTGTTTGCCTTGGCGTTGATACGATTGTTGAGTACGCTTGGCGAGTTCAGTTTGGCGTTTGTAGCTTTTATAACTGGTGTATCTATGACGACCATAGTCACTGTAGTAACTGTATTTACGGTGTTTACTCCAGCGACCATATTCAACATCACCAACAATATCGCCAAGCATGCGATACATGCCGTACCACATCCAAAAGCTAGTGCCGTTTGAGTTGGTCTGCCATTCGCCATAGTTGGCATTACCAACAAGCTGATTGCCGACACCGGTCTGACCGTTTGCCGTTTGTTCCGCTTGCTGACTGATTGCGCCAACTCGCGCTAGCTTTCCATCTGACATATCGGCTAAAACATTGATTGGATCTGTCAGCGCATCATTGAACAAACTGATTGAAGCGGCTTCTTTTAACAAGAGCGCTTGGTTGATAATATCATCGTTGTTCATACTTGGAGCGGGGGACTTGAGGGACTGATAACGAGTCAATAAACTCTGATATAAGGTTCCACTGCTTGTTGCGTCTTGGGAAATAATTTGCGCAATTTCACTGAGCTGAGGTTTTTGCTGACCAAGTACTTTGCCATACTCAGTCAAAAGGTTGGCATTTCTCACCTGCTTTTTATCAAGGGCGGATCCCAGCGTATTTATCGCTGTTGAAGCTTCTTGAAGTGTATGTGTAATGGTTTGCTGGATACGTTCTTCTTTCGATTCGCAGCCCAGCATTAGGCTCAAAACACACAGTAGGCTAACCAGTTTCCAAATTTTAAAGTTGGACATTCATTGTCACCTAATCTACCTTGACCATTCGTTTTAATGTGCTGTTTTATTGAGTTTAAGTCAACTCAAACGTGCCGTGATCGGCATGTTAAAGGGGCTTAAATTGTAACAATAAATCAGTCTAGAAAGTTATTACCTATACACCCTAACATTTGTATTAACATAAACCATAGCGTTAGGTGGACTGGGATAATAATAGAGTTTGTTCATATAAAAGTTGCATTCGTATGAATGCAACAATCACTAAAGCGTAAAACGATTGCAGTTTCCTAGCAATTCGCCTCTAGAATGTCATAGATAGCATCTTCTAGGTCTTCTAAATCTGCTTCATCTATCAACAATCTGGCTTTTGACTCATCAAGGTCTAGCGCCTCCGCAAAGAAACCTTTAAAGCCTCGCGCTTTGCGATCAATCTCAAAGATGATTTCGAGTTGCTCTCCACGATTAAAGAAAACCACTTCTACCTCATCAAAGCGACCATGGAAGTCACCTGTGATCGTTTTAAACTCTAGCTCTTGTACGAATGGCAGGCGTGAGAATGATACTTCATCAATACCTTCACAGTCTGATTCATAAAGTTTAAAGCCAAGCGCTTCCATCGCATCGATGGCGGCTTGTTGTAGCTCGGTAGGTACGATATGTAAATAGTCTCTATCTGACTTGTCGAGCGCCATATCAATATCAAGGTTGGTAGCAATCCAAGTTTTGGATTGTCCTACAGTAAGCGGGGTTTCTTCAGCGAGGTCAAGCGCGAATGGAATGTGCTTTTCATCACCGGGTTCGATAGTAAATCGTTCGTTGATTTGAAATTTAGCAAGGGTGTGGTTTTTAGTGATGGTCGTTGTTTCACCTTCACTGTCTTCTCTTTCAACTGTGTAGTTGCACATTACGTTAAGATCTATTTTGTTGATCTCTTGAGCAACTTTGCCACCGATGATTTTAACCGTTCCAGAAATTTCTTCGCCAGGGGAGGCGTGATGGGTTTCTAAGATGGTATCTACTTTTGCTGCACCGATACCGACTGCGCCAAGGGCTTTTTTGAAAAAAGACATAGTCATCCTTATATATCTTGTGACCTTCCATCATGGAAAGCGCTGCCGTGTCGATTATAGGAATTATTATCAATTCGTCAATTGCTTTTCTCCTTCGAAGCCAATGGCTTGAAAATATTTTTTATGATGCAGTCGGTAATTAGTCATTATTCATAAAATTGGTATATTATTTTTATAACGATAGCCGTAGATGAGCAGTGTTCGTTGGCATGTTTCAAATTGCAAAGTTCAAGTTTATAGAATTATGGAACAGGATGTTGCAACGCCTCATGGTTAAGGACCGACGTATGGCCCGCACTCAAGCTTTGGCGCAACCGAGCTATGAGGAATTGGCGTCGACATTAAGTGCGATGCCGGATTTGATGTTTGAACTGGATGAAGAGGGGCGGCACTGGGACGCCAGAATACTTCGCCCTGAGTTGTTAGTCGCGCCTGCAGAACAATTGATTGGCCATACGGTGACTGAAGTGATGCCAGAGCAAGCCGCTAAAATAGTGATGCAGGCATTACAGGAAGCAAAAGTTAACGGCTATTCACATGGTAGCCATATTCACTTGTCTACACCGGTTGGTGAGCGTTGGTTTGAGGTCTCTATTGCCCGTAAGGTTATGACTGCAAGCGATCATCATGCTGAAACACGTTTTATCGTGTTATCTCGGGATATCAATGATCGTAAGTTGGAGTATCTAGAAGCCGAAAAGTTGGCGTATCATGACCAGTTAACCGAATTACCGAATCGTCATGTTCTCCAGCATGGATTGACGGAGCAACTCCGTGTAGGTCAACAGCTTGGTAGTTACAGCGCAATCTTGTTTTTGGACCTTGACGATTTTAAAAAAGTAAATGACTTGCATGGCCACCATGTGGGGGACCAGCTACTTAAGGCGGTTGCCCAGCGTTTGTGTGCTAGCGTACGCCAAGATGATGTGGTGATCCGTTGGGGAGGTGATGAGTTTGTGATTTTAATCACTCATTTATCTCCACAACAGCCTCAAGCCGAATCTCATGTGGTTGGGATCTGCCAGCAAATAATCAACAAGGTAGATAAACCATATCTCTTTGAAGGCAATAAGCTAAGTTGTCGGATTAGTATCGGCGTCAGTCTATTTAATAACCTCGATATCGAGACTGGGATCCAACAGGCTGATTCCGCTATGTATCAAGCCAAGCAATCTGACAGTGTGCGCTATGCTTTCTACAACAAACCAATTAAGGATGTGGGAACCTAGATAAATTTATCTGGCAATAACAACAACCATAATACACTTCGCGACTTTTCAGCAGTTTGAGGTGGATAATGAAAGTCGGGTTTTATTACCTAAGTTCTCATTGTGCTATGTCTAGTGTGTTATGCAAAATGGTTTCATTCCACGACAAGCCTATAAAGGATGTGGGAACCGAGATAAATTTATCTGGCAATAACAACAACCATAATACACTTCGCGACTTTTCAGCAGTTTGAGGTGGATAATGAAAGTCGGGTTTTATTACCTAAGTTCTCATTGTGCTATGTCTAGTGTGTTATGCAAAATGGTTTCATTCCACGACAAGCCTATAAAGGATGTGGGAACCGAGATAAATTCATCTGACAATAACGACAACCATAATACACTTCGCGACTTTTCAGCAGTTTGAGGTAGAGAATGAAAGTCGGGTTTGATTACGGAAGCTCTCATTGTGCTATGCCGAGTGTGTTATGCAAAATGGTTTCATTCCACGACAAGCCTATAAAGGATGTGGGAACCGAGATAAATTCATCTGACAATAACGACAACCATGATACACTTCGCGACTTTTCAGCAGTTTGAGGTAGAGAATGAAAGTCGGGTTTGATTACGGAAGTTCTAATTGTGCGATGGGTGTCATGCAAAATGGTGAAGTGGACTTACTGCGTCTCGAGCAAGATAAATATTACCTGCCTTCAACTATGTATGCGATGCACAATGCGTTAATTCCTGCATTTGTTAATCGTCATCTCAATGAACCAGATCCTGTCTACACACAGTCTCGCCAAGGGCTGCTAACGGTGGCGCAGCAAGCTAAGCGCGATCTCGATTTAGAAACACATGAAACAGGCGTTTTTTTTGGTCAAGCGGCAATTTCTGAGTATGTTGAATTTCCCGAAGAAGGTTTTTTTGTTAAATCACCCAAGTCCTTCTTTGGGGCGGTTGGGCTTAAACCTCAACAAATCGCCTTCTTTGAAGATATTGCTGCGGCGATGATGGTGGAGATTAAGCGCCGTGCCGAGTCGCAGCTGCAACAGTCCATTACCGACACGGTGATTGGTCGACCTGTTAATTTTCAGTCCGTTGGCGGAGAGGAAAGTAATCAACAAGCGGTTAATATTCTTACTACCGCTGCAAAAAGAGCAGGGTTTAAGGAAGTGGATTTTCTCTTCGAACCGCTCGCAGCGGGGATTGAGTACGAAAGCTGTCTTCAGCAAGATAAACTTGTGCTGGTGGTTGATATTGGCGGTGGTACTAGCGATTGTTCGTTTGTCAGAATGGGGCCGAGCTATCGCAATAACACACGGCGCCAGCAAGACTTTTTAGCGCATACGGGTAAACGTATCGGTGGTAACGATTTAGATATTGCACTTGCTTATCACCAATTAATGCCGTTGTGTGGTCTAGGTTCTAACATGAGTTCAGGTTTGCCGATGCCTAGTCAACTGTATTGGCAGGCATGTAAAATCAATGATATTCAGTCTCAACTAGACTTCTACAGTGATAAATTAGCGCGAGAATTACAAAGCATGTTGCGAGATGTCGCCGAGCCGCAAAAGCTGGCGCGTTTACTTCATATTCAACAGAACAAACTTACCCATCAAGTGGTTCGTGAAGGTGAGCTTGGTAAGATAGCACTCTCTGAGCAAGCAAAGTTTAATGCCAATCTTGGTTTTATTGAGCCACAGTTAACCTCTGAGTTTACGCAGCAAGATTTTGCCGAGTCCATCATGTCGAACTTAGAGCAGATGGGCATGCTTGCAAAAGAAGCCATTCATCAAGCGGGGTCAAAGCCCGATGTAATTTATCTGACTGGCGGTAGCGCGCAATCACCGTTACTCAAGGCAACGCTTGCACAGCAAATTGGTGATATTGAAATGGTGAACGGGGATAACTTTGGTAGTGTTACTGCAGGCTTGACTAAGTGGGCTGATAAAATATTTAAGTAATCGAAGTCAAAATCAGAGAAGCGGTCACAAACCGCTTCCATACTCATCTATTTTATCAATCTAAGCGACTAGCAAGGTACTGCTCATAATCAGGTAAATGTCTTGCGATTGGCTGGCTCATTTTATCGCACGCCATCAGTAAATCTGCCGTTGCTTCATTACAGGCAACGGGAATATTCCAGACAGCAGCGAGTCTCAACAGTGCTTTTACATCCGGATCGTGAGGCTGTGACGCAAGCGGATCCCAAAAGAAAATCAAGACATGAACATCCTGCTCCGCAATCTTGGCACCAATTTGCTGGTCGCCACCCATTGGGCCACTAAATAGCTTTGTTACTTCTAAACCCGTATTCTTTTCTATTAGGTTACCCGTTGTGCCTGTAGCGTAAAGCTTGTGCTGTTTTAGGCTATCTAAGTGGGTCTGACACCACTCAAGTAGGACTGGTTTCATGCCATCGTGTGCAACCAAAGCAATGTGCTTTTTAGCTGGCAGTGGCTGTGAGCGTTTTTGCATGTGTACTGCTCCTATTTTGCGTAACTGTTTAGAGTAATAAGTTGACTGCCAATGCGATAAAAATTAAGCCTGAAATACGATCAATCCACACCGGCGCTGCGGGATGCTGCCTAAAATAGCCAGCGATTTTATCACCACCGTAGATATACATGCAGTCGATGGGAAAAGCTAAAATAGGATACAGTAAGCCAAACATGGCCAGTTGCATCGCTGTCGAAGTCGCCAAGCTACTATCGACAAACTGAGGAATAAATGCAATAAAAAACAGGGCGACTTTGGGATTTAAGACTTCCGTCATCATTGCTTGGAACATCACGTTTTTAGGCTTTTTAGTGCTCACGTGCGGTTTTTCCTCGCAAGCTATCTGCCCCTTCTCAAGCGTCTCTTTGATAGTCATTACACCTAGATAAGCTAAGTAAGCTGCGCCGAGGTATTGCACTGTGGTATAGGCGGTCTCTGAGGCTTTTAGGAGTGCCGATAAGCCAACAACGGCAAAGAGTGTGTGGGTCACTCCTCCTAGCGCAAAGCCTAATGCGCTTTGCATGCCAGCTACGCGGCCATTAGTAAAGGTCTGCGCCATTAAAAACGCATTGGATGGGCCCGGTGCCACGGCAATTAACGTGCTGGCGATTAAAAATGAGAATAAGTATTCAAGATTTAGCATCGTTATTAAATTAGATCTTTACCAATCCATACCACTTTACCGAGAATTTCCAGCTGCTCCAATTCATTCGGCATCACCACTTGTTCACGGTATTCTTTATTATCGCTAATCAAGCGTACTGAGCCATCAAAGTTTTGTTGTAAGCGCTTGGCATAAAGCTCTTCACCAAGGCGGACAACATAGATCAAGCCTTCGCTTAATTTTTTATCCGATAAATCCACTAAAATTGTATTGTTATTGTGAATAGTGGGTTCCATTGAGTCGCCTTTGGCAAACACCACGACCAGTTGTGACTTATCTAGATTTTTAAATTCAATCCACTTTTTTCTAAATGCAAGATAACGTGCAACCTCGGCACTTTGGTTAAATGCACCATAACCCGTACTGACAGAGACATGGTAGCCAGGCACAACAACAAAGTCCTCATTGAAGTCTTCCAAGGTAATACTTTGCTGGATGATTGGTGATTCGGTTTTGCAATCAAGTGGGATCCCGGTAACGAGCCACATCAAATCTACGTTGGCTTGTTTAGCAATGCGTTCAATGACACTGAGTTTTGGGTCTTCCCCTTTTAATATTCTGCGCAGCGTCCCTTCAGATACATCAATTTTTAACGCAAAAGCTCTAATACTGTCTGGCTTGATCGCATATTCTACGCGCTCCGCTAGGCTCATGAGACTTTGTTCCATGCGTTGCCTCTTAAGTAATGATACGTGTGCGTCATTATATGGGCTATTTTTTGCGAAGTAAAATCATTTTTGACGCAAAAAAGATCCATTTTTTCGTTGAAATGCGTAAAAAACGGGTCTATTATCTTCATTAAATTACGCATTGAATGCATTTAGTCAGTGGGTGCGTAAATAAGTGATTTTTCTAAATGTCATATATTTGCGCAATTTTTTAAGGAATGAGTGTGATGTTAATGAGCCAACCTTTAATTTCTGAACGCGCGCCGCTTGGTGCTGCCATACTTAGATTTGCACGTAAAAGTCGCGGTTTTACTCAAGCTGAATCAGCCGCAAGCTATGGTATAGAGGAGCGAACATTAAGGCGCTGGGAGAATAACGAATACAACCCTAAATGGAATGATGTAATTGCTTTGGTTGAAGATGTTTATTTAATGGACATTGTTAATGTTATTGTGGGATTAAGGACATCAAGCGCTGCGTAAAAAATTAAAGCCAGCTTGCGCTGGCTTTGGTCGATAAAATCGCTATGGCTAACATAGCGACTTATATTCTTTTACTCTTCGTCTTCAACAAGCGTCATCAGTGAAGTGTTACCACCAGAAGCTGTGGTATCGATACTGATGGTTTTCTCAGTCACTAGACGATTGATAAGCGTATCGTAGTACTCTGCACTGATCACCGGCAGGATAGCACCTTTGCGCTCTGCAAGTTGCTGTGAGAAGTAACCAAGGCGTGAAGAGCGCGCAGCCACAACAGCACCTGCAAGGTGAGGGTGTGCCAAAATCGCTTGTAGCTGGTTTTGCTTCGCTACTTGGAATACGCCTTCAGCAACGCCAGTTGAGATGAACTTATCTCTAAATGCCAATGCTTCTTCATAGAACAAGTCAGAGGCTACTGTGATCACTGTGTTACCGGCAGCAAGTGCTGTGATAATTGAAATCGCCCAGAAGTTGAACGACGTACTCTTATCGGCATATACCACTACACAACCACGAGCTTCTAAGTGCAGCGTGTTCGATTCACCAGTAGGTCCCGGTAGCGTTGTGTAAGTACGCATACGCTTTTCTAAGCGGTTTAGCTGAGCACGTGCATCAGAAAGCGTTAATGACAAATCATCCGCCAGCTCATCAATGATGTCTACTGTTGCCACTTTTGCAAGTAGCTGACGCACTGCCGAAACACGGTCATTAAGCGCAGTACGACGCCAGATCTTCTCATCACGCTTAGAGTTTTGCATCAGTTTTTCAACTTGCTCAACGGCACCAGGGAAGTGGTGGATCTCTAGCTCATCAGGCGTCAGATCTGTCATTTGTACGTTGTCTGGTGACGCTTTTTCTTTCACAAGGCGAACTAAGTAGTTTGGACCACCTGCTTTAGGACCTGTACCAGAAAGACCACGCCCACCAAATGGTTGCACACCAACGATTGCACCAATCATGTTACGGTTCACGTATACGTTACCCGCGCGAGACATCTTAGCTAGGTATTCGCAGCGCTCTTCAATGCGTGAATGAACGCCCATTGTTAGACCGTAGCCTGTACCATTGATTTGATCGATCACATTATCAAGTTGATCTGCTTTGAAGCGTACAACGTGGACTACCGGACCGAATACTTCACGCTTAAGCACGGATAGATCAGAAATCTCATATAGACGAGGCGCGAAGAAGTAAGCGCCGTTCTCGCTGTTATCAGGGATCTTTGCTTCGAATAGGAGCTTACCGTTCGACTTCATGTAATCAACATGCTTAGTCAAAGTGGTCAGCGCTTTTTCGTCGATTACCGGGCCTACGTCTGTAGATAGTAGCGATGGGTCGCCGATATGTAGCTCTTTAAGCGCACCTTGGATCATTTCAATGATACCGTCAGCAACATCTTCTTGTAAGAACAACACACGAAGTGCTGAACAGCGTTGACCGGCACTTTGGAAACCTGATGAAATAACATCGTCAACCACTTGCTCTGGTAATGCTGTTGAGTCAACGATCATACAGTTTTGACCACCAGTTTCTGCGATCAGAGGAACTTGAATATCGTTACGCTCAGCAAGAATTTGCGAGATAAGCGTACCTGTCTCTGTTGAACCTGTGAACATAACCGCTTGGATACGCTCGTCAGGCACGATGTGTTTACCCACTTCGCTACCGCGTGCGATAACCGGTTGTACTACGTGCTCTGGTAAACCAACAGTATGCATTAATTCGATACAACGCAGGGCAATCATGCTGGTTTGTTCAGCAGGCTTTGCAATAACGGTATTACCCGTCACGATAGCAGCAGCTACCTGACCTAAGAAGATCGCAAGCGGGAAGTTCCACGGGCTGATACATAAAATCACGCCACGAGCTTCAAAACGCTCATCTTTAGAAAGCTCTTCTGCACGCGCTGCATAGTAGCGACAGAAGTCAACGGCTTCACGTACTTCATCGATGCTGTCTTGGGTTACTTTACCTGCTTCTTTAATACAGATAGCAACAAGTTCATCATGGTGACGCTCAAGGATGTCAGCAGTGCGGCGTAGTAAGTTTGCACGCTCTTCAACTGAGGTTTGAGACCAACTTTCAAAAGCCGCATCAGCATTGGCAAGCACGCTTTGCATGTGTGCTTCATCGTGTAAAGGCACAGATCCAATCACTTGTTTGTGGTTCGCAGGGTTACGAACAGCAAGGTGACCTTCTGGTACTTGGCTTTCATCGATTAGGTGTTCGTTAAACCAGTTGTCTAGGCTTTCTTTAAACGGTGTTAAATCGTTGATGTCCGTAAGGTCTTTACCTTTTGAGTTTGGACGCTCATCGCCATAAAGCTCGATAGGTAGTTTAATCTGCGTATTGTAACGGTTACGTAGGCCTTGCAGTGTTTCTACAGGATCTGGAAGTAGTGACTCAACAGGCTTAGTGGTATCAACAATTGCGTTTACGAATGATGAGTTTGCACCATTTTCAAGTAGACGGCGTACCAGATAAGCAAGTAGGTCTTCGTGCTGACCAACTGGAGCATACACACGACACTGAATTCCTTCGTTTTCAACGATTTGGTCGTAAAGTGACTCACCCATACCGTGTAGGCGTTGGAACTCGAACCCTTTGTTATCGCCTTTGGCCACTTCTAGAATGGTTGCTGCGGTGTAAGCATTATGCGTCGCAAATTGCGGGAATAGTACATCGCGTGCTTCAAGGAGCTTAATAGCACACGCTTTATAAGAAACGTCAGTCGTTGCTTTACGAGTGAACACAGGGAAGTGCTCAAGACCATCTTGTTGAGTGGTTTTGATTTCTGTATCCCAGTAAGCACCTTTAACTAGACGCACCATCAGTTTACGGCCTACGCGGCGAGCAAGTTCAGCTACCCATTCCACAACGAAAATGGCACGTTTTTGATATGCTTGTACTGCAAGACCAAAACCATTCCAGTCGCCAAGTGCGTCGTCTGAGAATACCGCTTCGATGACATCTAGTGAGATATCTAAACGATCCGCTTCTTCCGCATCAACCGTGAAACCGATATCGTATTCTTTCGCAGCAATCGCAAGTTCTTTTAGCTTAGGTACAAGCTCGTCCATCACGCGGTCACGATGTGTGAATTCGTAGCGCGGGTGGATAGCAGAAAGCTTCACTGAAATACCTGGGCTCTTAATTGGGCCACGGCCTTTCGCAGCTTTACCAATCGCGTGGATAGCAGTCATATAGCTTTGGAAGTAACGATCTGCATCTTTCATCGTACGCGCGCCTTCACCTAGCATGTCGTACGAATATACATAACCTTTTTGTTCTTTATCAGCGGCGCGATCGATAGCATCTTGAATGGTTTCACCCATTACAAACTGCTTACCCATGATCTTCATTGCATAGTTAACGGATTTACGGATAACTGGCTCACCAAGACGACCAATTGTACGCTTTAGTACGCCAAATTGTTCTTCTTTATTCTTGTCTGAATAGTTAACCATTTTACCGGTAACGAGTAGACCCCAGCTTGAAGCGTTAACAAATAACGAGTCGCTGCTGCCTAAGTGTGAACTCCAGTCGCCTTTTGCGAGCTTATCGCGGATCAGGCTTTCTTGTGTTGCTTTGTCTGGTACACGAAGTAAAGCTTCGGCCAAACACATCAGTACCACGCCTTCTTCGGTAGAAAGAGAGAATTCATTTAAAAGCGCGTCTACACCGTTTTGACCATCTTGATCTCTACGAATGTTTAATACCATTTGACGTGCACGTTCCCATGCTCGGCTTCGAGCTGTAACGCCTACCTCAGCTAAAGGTAAAATATGATCAATTACTGCGTTCTCATCGATGCGGTAAAAATCACGGATCTTTTGTCGGATAGGACAGTTAGTTGTCAAATCGCCGTTATAAAGCATAAGCAACCCTCAAAAATTGGAGTCAAAAATACATGTAATTCGCGCCTGCCTATGGAATCACACACCTTAATGTGCAGATTACAAAACTACATCTGAACTGATGCCAAACTAAGCAACCAAAGGTTGAAAGTGTAGTTTAATTTGTATAGGAAGCCTCAATTACGACAAAATGATGCAGTCACATTGCTAACCATAACACACCCATTTGGGGGTTCAAATTTTAGCCAGAATGCATTATCTAAATGTTCGAACAAAGCCGCGTTAAAGACTGAAATAAGCCGCTTTGCCCTTTATCGTTAATTTCGCGGGCATTCTATCGAAAAGACAGCAGAATATGCTGTTTTATTTTTAAGGAATACGGTAAATTTGCGGGTAATCTCAAACCCTCACAAAATTTTATGCTGATATGACGACTTCCATTAAAACTCGGGTATTAGATCGCATCGATTTAGCAATCTTAGACGCGCTCCAGCGCAATGGTCGGATCTCTAATGTAAACTTGGCGAAAGAGGTAAACTTGAGTCCGAGTCCTTGTCTCGATCGAGTAAAAAAACTCGAGTCGGAGGGGTATATCGAAGGATATACGGCAAGATTAAATGCCGCAAAACTTGGCCAGCATTTGGTTGCGCATGTGGAAATCACCTTAAAAAGCTCGACCGAAGCGGTATTTGAGGTGTTTAAACAGCATATTGTAAAAATCCCCAACGTCGTTTCTTGTGATATGGTAGCTGGCGGCTTTGATTATTTAGTTAAGATCCGAGTCCAGGATATGCGTCAATATCGTGAGGTATTAGGTCAAATTGTTGAAATACCTGGAGTTGGTACAAACCATACCTATATGGTGATAGAACACGTCAAAGAAGACATGGGTGTAGAAGTACTGAACTATCAGTAACTGTTGGCCCAATTTAAGGAATAATAGATGCAAAAAGTGGTACTTATCACCGGTGCGAGCCGTGGGATTGGTGCGGCAACGGCTCAACTGCTGGGACAACAAGGGTTTACAGTTGTTATAAATTACAAGCAGAATGTGCAAGCCGCAGAAACGGTTGCTGATACCATCCTAAGTAATAATGGTAAAGCGCATTTGTTACAAGCAGATGTCACAGATGAAAAATCTGTAGAGGCAATGTTTGACAAGATAAAGACCGATATTGGCATAGTTACGCATCTGGTTAATAACGCGGGGGTGCTGAACACGCAGACTCGAGTTGAACACATGACCGCAGCGCGTATCAACAATATGCTTACTAATAATGTTACGCCGTATTTCATTTGTGCTCGCGAAGCAATTAAACACATGCGTTTAAGTGCCAATCCAGCACAGTGCGCCATGGTAAACGTATCGTCGGCAGCTTCTTATTTAGGTGGGGCTAATGAGTATGTTGACTATGCGGCTGCAAAAGGTGCAATAGACAGCTTCACTAGAGGCTTATCTCTGGAATTAGCCGCTGAGCAGATCCGCGTGAACTGCGTGAGACCGGGCTGCATTTATACCGATATCCACGGCGACGGTGGCGAACCAAACCGAGTTGATCGCCTAGCCGATTTTTTACCGCTGAAGCGAGGTGGAACCGCGATTGAGGTTGCCAATGCCATCGCTTGGCTTTTAAGTAACGAAGCAAGCTTTGTTACAGGAACTTTTATTGATTTAGCTGGAGGGAAATAGCAATTTATGAAAAATAAAATTGTTTATGTCTCAGGAACATTTGATCTATTTCACAGTAATCATTTAAAAATGATTAGTTATGGCCGAGGTTTAGGGGACACGTTGATCGTTGGTGTAAGTACCGATGAACTTGTTTGTTCTTATAAAAAGCCACCGGCAGTGCCATTTGAAGAGCGTTTAGCGATTATCGAAGGGTTAAGAGATCCAGATCTTGCTATTCCACAACGTACTTTAGATCATCGTGAAACGGTGAAAAATCTAAATATTGATGTGTTCGTGATTGGCGATGATTGGAAGGGAAAATATGATTATCTGAAAGAGCTTGGAGTTCAGGTATTTTACTTTCCTTATGGTGCTGGCGTTAGCTCTAGTAACTTAAAGCAAAAAATCTACGATCAGTATAAAAAGCTAATAGAGCAAAGCGACAATCATCCAATCCCAGAGCCACAGAAATGAAAGTGTTAATAACGGGCGGACAGGGGGGTCTTGCCGCTTATTTAAGCGATGAATTGAAGCGCTTAGGACACGAAGTAGAAGCACCATCACGCGCGCAGCTTGATGTCTCTAAACCAGCTGGAGTTGAGCGTTTTTTTGACGACAAATCTTATGACTGTGTAATCAATGCGGCAGGAACGCTTTACTCAAGTTTAGTGGCAGACTCAGACCCAAATCTTTGGATCCGTGACATCGAAGTAAACCTAATCGGCACTTATTTAATTTCTCGTGCTGCAATTAAAGCAAACAAAGCGGTGCATTTGATCAATGTGGCGTCGACGGCGGCATTTAACAGTTACAAAGATTGGACGTCTTATTGTGCGGCGAAAGCGGGCGTGGTGACCTTATCTAAAGGTCTTCACAAAGATGGCTACAAAATAACGGTACTGTGTCCTGGGGCAATAGATACTAAGCTGCGCGATGGTCTTACTATCAATAATCCCAATGTGATGAGCATACCACAAGGCGCTGCGCCAATCTTAGAGGCTGTAACTACACCACAGCACATCGGTAAGCTGCTTTTTTATCGCCTGAATGAAAGTCGTAGCGAGTCGCTTGATTAAACTGGTTTGCTAATATTCATTGGCATAATGCGCTTGAGCTAGGTTCTCAATACGATTGCGCAAGGTCGGTGCAAGCAGTTTGTAATAGTATGTGGTGGCATGGAAGTCACCGCGCGCATCACTGACAAAATGAGGGATTTGCCCAGCAACTTTAAAGCCCAAACTCTGATATAGGATTTCTGCGTCCGAATCCGATTGTGTATCAAGGACGAGTAACGATATCTGCTGCCGTGTAGATTCTTGCTCTATGGCTTGCATCAGCTTTGTTGCCACGCCTTTTCGTCGGCTGTTTGGATGCACCAATAGTTTTTCCACTTCTGCCCGGTGCTGAGCATTATCTTTTGTTGCTGGTGAGAGTTGCACACAACCTGCCATTACGCCATTAAGTTCAGCGATAATAAGCGTCTTTTGCGACTTGATCACAGCATCGAATACCTGCCACCAGTAGTTTTGTATTGCTCTGCTAGAGGATGAGGGCAAAAAGCCGATAGAGGCGCCAAGATTAATACAGGCTTGCGTCAGTGCGCTGAGCTGTTTTACCCAAAGCTGACAATCTAAGCGATTGTATTTCAAGCTAGGCGCCTGAATAATGCGAAGCTGCATAGCGCTATTAGACAAATTGTTCATGCAGTTCCTTATTTATCCGTGCCAGACTTTGTTCAAGCCTTGCCTTTTCATGCATTAATTTTTGCCATCGAGTTTGCTGTTTCTCTTTGGAGCGTCGCAGTGCTTCGTAAAGTGCTCGCTGCGGCACATGATAGGCTTTTGCTGCTTGTGATGGGGTGAGCATATCGTTCATTACTGCGTGGACCGCAGTGTCTAGTTTGCCAAGTGTCATTGTGCTTTCTCCTTAACATCTACTGGGTTTGTTGCTGTATCGTGCACAGGCCAGATACTCACATCCAAATGCCAAAGTAAGTACATCGTTTGATATAAAGTGTACATAATTACGCTCCTTTCTTTGTCGTGTTAGTTGATAAGGAAAAACTGTGCCATAAATTAAAATTATTTAATATCAATAAGATGTGGTTTTTGTTGGTCTGTAAATATGTTCACATTGCACTGCTTTAGTGAGGTGAGTGCAGCATTTGCACCGAATTGAACAGAATTAGCGCGAGAGTGCTTAAAAGTTAATTTGGATCAAATTAAAGTGAATAAAGTAAATAAAATGTTTATTTTTAATATTTGGATAGTAGGCTTTGTGCGACTTTATTGAAGGAGCATTTTTTCATGTCTGAATTATCCAGAACCCAAGATATTACAGACCCTGAGGGGTTACAGTTCCAAATTCAAATTGACGACATTGCGGTTAACGCATGCGATGGTGAAACCGTGTTGTCTGTATTGCTTGCGGCGAACTACAAGCAAATCATGGAAAGCGATCGAGAAGCCGTATCCGGTGCTTATTGTGGTATGGGCGTTTGTCATTGTTGCCAGGTAACAATAAACAAACAACATAAACAAAAGGCTTGCCAAACCTTAGTACAACCCAATATGCAGGTTGAAACTAAACAAAATCGTTTCAAGCAGGTTGGAGTATAGTGTGATGTCTAGTTGTCAAAAAGAAAAAATCGTTATTGTTGGTGCAGGACCTGCAGGCGTTAGCTGTGCAGCTGAGCTGGCTAAATATGGCATTACTAGCACCTTAGTTGATGAAGCACCAAAAATTGGTGGGGTGATCTATCGCGGGCCACTTCGACAAGCAAGTAAGCTTCCTCATTTAGATGAAAATCTTAAACGTTCGATGGCTGCACTAAAGGTACGCTACGAACATCATAAACAAGATATAACACTACAACTACAAACCAAAGTGCTTGGGCCTGAAGGCGAAAGCGGTTTGCTGGTGCAAACACAAAATCAGTTAACGCAAATAGATTACACCAAGTTGGTTCTGGCAACTGGTTGTCACGAGCGCAGTGTGCCATTTGAAGGATGGCAGTTACCTGGTGTGATGTTAATGGGCGGGATGCAACTTCAGCTTAAAAGTGGGTTAGTTCGACCAGGGAAAAAAGTGGCTTTAGTCGGAACAGGACCATTATTACCATTGGTTGCTTGCCAGTTACATAAATCCGGTGCACAAGTGGTTGGCGTATATGAAGCGAGTCGCTTTAGTGAACTGGCGAAAGAGACTGTGGCGCTGCTTAATAAACCTAAGCTTACGCTTTCGGGATTGAGTATGTTGGCGTATCTCAAAAAGCATAATATTCCATTCAAGTATGGCTATGGCATTGTGAAAGCAGAAGGCCAAGAAAAACTCTCCAGTGTTACCGTAGCGCCTTACGATGAGCATTGGCATGCGGACTTGTCAAAAGCACAGCATTTAGCCGTGGATAGTTTGGGAGTTGGCTATGGTTTTGTTGCCCGCACCCAGCTTGCCATGCTACTTGGGGTTTCTCATCAGTACACCACCACGAATGGTTATGTGCCTTTATTAGATGACAATTTACGCAGTAGCTTAAATTCAATTTTTGTCTGTGGTGATACCAATGGTTTGCTAGGCGCAGAAGCGGCTATCATTGAAGGAAAAATGGCCGCAACCATGCTTGCCTATGAGCAAGCCTGTTTAAGCGAAACGGCCTTCCACACGCGAATGCGCAAGCTCAAGACTAAGCGTAAGCAAGCACAGAAGTTTAGAGCAGGATTTGACCGCTTCTCGGCGCGACGAGAGGGGCTGCTAGCGTTAACCCAGCCAGATACTGTGGTGTGTCGCTGCGAACAAGTAAAGCGCCAGCAACTCGATTTAGCATTGCAACAAGGTGCAAAAGATTTATCTAGCGTGAAAATGAGAACCCGTATTGGCATGGGAGACTGCCAAGGGAAAATGTGCTCTAGCTATGCACTAGACCGACTGCACGCGGCAGGGCACTTAGATACATTGGGCGTGATAAGGCCAAGATTCCCACTTGACCCAATTCCATTTACTCTACTGGAGAAAAACCATGAAGCAGTATGATGTCATTATCGCAGGTGGCGGTGTAATTGGTGCTGCCTGTGCCTATTTTTTAAGCCGCGATACCAACCTAAAAATCGCGTTAGTGGATTTAAAAAAGCCGGGTAACGCGTCTCGTGCCTCTGCGGGTGGATTATGGGCAATTGGTGAGTCGGTTGGTCTTGGCTGTGGTGTGATCTTCTTCAAAACCTTGTCTAAGCTCCAAAGCGAAGGCGATACCGAAGCTGCAGAAACATTGCGGCCGCATCAATTACCAGAATGCTTTTTTGAACTTGCGCTCAAGTCAAACGAGTTATATCCAGCACTGCATGAAGAAATGCTGGCCAGACATGATGTCGACTTTAAGTTTGAACGTACCGGTCTTAAATTCATTATGTACAATCGCGATGATGAAATATATGCAGATAGCATAGTGTCTGGGATCCCTAATTTGTCCTCGCAGATCCGTTGGTTAGACCAACAGCAATTACGTGCAGAGGAGCCTTATATCACCCCAGATGCAATTGGTGCGATAGATTTTATTTGCGACCATCAGGTAAACCCATACCGGTTAGTTGATGCGTATACCGAAGGTGCACGCCAAAATGGTGTTGAGTTATTTCTGAATACCGAAGTGCTAGAGGTACTGCGTGAAGGCAATAAAGTGATAGGTGTGAGGACGCAAGATCAAAGCCTACATTGCGACACTCTAATTAATGCCGCTGGTGCCTGGGCGGATGACATTTACCATCAGGCGACAGGTAAACACATGCCAGTTTACCCGGTTAAGGGTCAAATAGTGCTGTCTGAGCGCATGCCTAAAGTATTAAATGGTTGTATCAGTACCAGTGATTGCTACATTGCACAAAAGGACAACGGCGAGATTTTAATTGGCTCTTCAACGGAGGAAAAAGGCTTCGATACCACCAATAGTCTAGATAAAATCACTGAGTTGTCACAAGGTGCTATGAAGTGTCTACCCATTCTTAAAGAGTCGAGTATTAAACGTTGTTGGGCAGGGCTTAGACCCGGTACACCGGATGAGCTGCCAATTTTGGGCCCCGTTGATGGAGTGGAAGGTTACATTAATGCGTGTGGGCACTTTAGGACGGGGATTTTAATGTCGGCCATTACTGGCACGCTTATTACTGAACTCATGACAGGCAAACCTACCTCTGTTGATTTGGCTCCGTTTTGCGTTGAAAGGTTCGAATAAGCATTTGATTCTGTTGTCTTAATGGGATATATCTAGTTGCTGATGAATATTCCATTAAGGCAAGATAGACGGTGCAATTACGCAAGCCTAAAAAACTAAACCGAGGTGATACCCTTGCGATTGTATCACCTAGCTGGGGTGGCCCAGGTACATTTCCCCATATTTTTGAGCAAGGGTTAGCAAACCTGCGTTCGCTTGGTTTTAATATCGTTGAAATGTCGTCGGCTCGAACGGCTGCGGATGTGCTCTTTTCACAGCCACAATTACGTGCAAAAGATATTAATGATGCCTTTGCCGATCCGAATATAGCCGGGATAATTTCTTCTATTGGTGGTTCAGACTCCGCGCGGATCCTACCTTATTTAGATAAATCCGTTATCTTGAATAACCCTAAGTTTATGATGGGATATTCTGACTTTTCCACGCTCACCACATTGCTGAACCAATGGGGATTAGTCACCTTTAACGGCCCATCGGTCATGGCCGGTTTCTCCCAGTACCACAACGCTAGTGTTGAGTATCAAGCCTATTTAGCGCAGGCGCTGCTAGGTGAAGTCCATTATCCAATATTCAAAGCTTATTCTCATGGATATCCGGAGTGGGCAATACCAGAAAACGTCGGTAAGCTGCATCCCGCTATCGCGACAAATGGTCCAAAAGTACTGCAAGGTACAGGGCAAGTGGAAGGGCGGCTATTTGGCGGCTGTTTTGAAGTGATGGAGATGCTAAAAGGCACTGAATACTGGCCATCGCCGTCATTTTGGCAAGACAAATTGCTATTTTTAGAAACCTCTGAGGATAAACCCAGTCAAGACTATATTCGCTTTTGGTTACGTAACTATGGGGTGATGGGAGTGTTTGAAAAAATATCCGGCTTAATGATTGGCCGTGCTCGGGATTACAGCGAGCGCGAGATGGCTGCGCTTGATGAGGTGATTTTATCGGTTGTACGTGATGAGTTTGGCTGTGACAGTTTACCCGTAATAACTCGGCTTGACTTTGGCCATACCGATCCGCAGTGGATTTTGCCGCTAGGAATACAGCATCGCTTGGATTTGGATAACTTCAGTCTAAATGCGAAAGAGCCGGTATTTGATTTGTTGTAGTGGTGTGATGAGGGAGGAAAACCGTGCTGGTAGTTTTTTTTTTGTGCTTGCAGGCAAATTTGCTGCTTTTGAGAGAAAAACTAGAACTCACAGTCAATACTAATCCCCCTTTACCACACCCGAAAAACATAACTTATCGGCGGGTAAACCACCTCCCACAAAACTATTTAGACTGTAAGGTAGGAGGCTACGCTGATAGTTTTTGCAATGCTTGCAAGCAGCTTAATCATAAAAATTGTAGAAGATCTCACAAGCAACTTATTCCCCCTCCATCACACCCGAAAAGCATAAGCTGATACGCAATGTGCCGACAGGATGTCGGCCAAGTCTTGTCTGGCAAAGGGATGTGCCTTACAAGGCGGTTGCACTATATCTGTTTAGGGTTTGAGGATTAAGTGTGATGCTGGGGCGACGTTTTCTTGGTTTGTTCTTTTTCGTCGTTTAACAAGAATGAACGAGAAGCGCATGGATGCGGTTTGATATTAAACATGGAGGTTTATTTTGCTAACAGCTGATAGCTGATAGCTGATAGCTGATAGCTGATAGCTGATAGCTGATAGCTCGAAATTTATCGTAAAGTCAGCTTGTCCTCCTGACAGGTTTCGACGCCCATCCATGGGCTACGACTTACTTTTCTTTGATGCCCAAAGAAAAGTATGCAAAAGAAAAGTATGCAAAAGAAAAGGCACTCCCAACATCACACTGACTCCTCAAGTAAATTGCCAATATGAACGTCACCGCTTTTCACGCGTCCATGCGTTGAAATGACTCATTGGCAATTTACTTTCGGGTGTGATGAGGGAGGAAAACTGTTCTGATAGTTTTGTTTGGTGCTTGCAGGCAAATTTGCTGCTTTGAGAGAAAAACTAGAGCTCGCAGTCAAAGCCAATCCCCCCTCCATCACACCCGAAAAACATAAGCTGATATGCAATGTGCCGACAGGATGTCTGGCAAGTCTTGTCTGGCATAGGGATGTGCCTTACAAGGCGGTTGCGATACCAATTGTATTAGGTAAATGAGCAATTTGAAGCGGAGAAATAGCTTTAGTAGCTCCGCTCTCGCGTCCTGCTACCGCCAAGGTACCTATATCCATATAGGCAAGGCAAAAATTTTGCTATTTAGTTGTTCTAAATGAGAAATTTTTAACTACGCTAATATGGTATTTCACCCTTCAAATTGATTGAAGACTTAGTGCTATTGGTATTATATATCGGCTTAGGGTTTGAGGATTGAGTGTGATGTTGGGGCTACGTTTTCTTGGTTCGCTCGATCGCGTCGTTTCAAAAGAATGAACGAGAAGCGCATGGATGCGCTTTGATATCAGCCAAGGAGGGGATGTTTGATTATGGCTGCTTTGTAAAATCAAGTAGTTAACCTGCCTAATTGCTCAGGCTAGCGGCCTCTGTATGCGTAAAAAATATAATTGTTTATTAAGCCAAGTTTAGGTGTAATGAATACATAATAAGCGCTGAGCAATGCAGGGAAAGCTTACATAACACTAGCTAAACTGATTACACTAGCTAGGAAAGTGAAAGCCTCCAAAAAGCCTATTTTTTCTAAGTAAGCCATAGCATAAATAACACCAACTCTGACACATCGAGCAGGTAGCGGCTCAGTCCAACAAGCGATTGTGCAACACAAACTGCGTGTGGCATAAATACTAAAGTGTTATGCTCCAAGGAGAAATCATGGATATTCGCGATAAATTTAAAGCAAGAATTCAATACTCTATTCGAGAGTCTTATGAAATAGGTTATTCACCAATTAGGTTTGAATCTATGATTCAAGAAAGGCATCCAGTAGAGGTAGCGAAGACTTTAGTTTTATCTGGTGAAATTCAAACAGGTGTTAGAGAATTAAAAAGACTTAACAGGTTAGATCTTACAATTGAGAGCCTAATGTGTTTGCCAGAATTTAAAGTGTTGTTTACGTCTGACGAGTTAACGGCCGCAAAGTGGCGGTTAAAAGAAGCATAACAAAGTCGTCAACGCGGACAAAAAACTGTTGGCTGTTACGCTTCGCTTCACTTTTTAGCCAGCAATTTTTAGCCGGTTACAACGGCGTTATGTTGGCTGTCTAAGCTAACATTCTTTCACCTTTTAAAACAGCAGCTTGTGTAAATTATTTATGAGTATCTAATCCAATAAAAGTTATGCTATGGTTATTCAGCTAGCGTCCAGTTTTTAGTATTGAACAGACTAATTATGGCTCTGGCTTTTTAAATTAACCCACGATGATGGAGGCAGCCTCGTGGGGAGTCATTATGTTTAGCACTACTAGGAGATATCGTGCATAAATCTATACCTTTTTTATTTCTAATTTTTACATTAGCTTCTTTTTCACTGAAAGCTGAAAATCATGAGTATGAGATCAATAAAGTCGAATATAAAAACTTAGTTGCAAACTTGTATTTACCTAAATCTGAAAAAAAAGTTCCTGTGGTTATTGCAATAGGTGGTTCTGAAGGAGGGATCAGTACAGGTGATGCTAATGGTAAAATGATTGCACCGCATGGGATCGCTGTACTAGGGTTGGCCTATTTTAAAGAAAAAGGGATTGCTCAGACTCTTGATCAAATACCCTTAGAATATTTTTTAAGTGCAATTGATTACCTTGAAACTGTTCCCTCAATAGATTCTTCAAAAATTGGCTTTGTTGGTGGTTCGAGGGGAGCTGAATTAGCGCTTTTATTAGCATCGAAGGAGCCACGTATCAAATCTGTTGTGGCAACAACTCCAAGCAAAGTAGCATGGTATGGAATGACCACAGCAAAGTCAGCGTGGACATTTAACGGAAAAGATATTCCTGCTTTAAAGTTGGAACTCGATGAAAATGCTCCTTTACTTAGTCGATTTGAAGCTGCATTGGAAAATAAAGAAAATGTAGCAAAATCACTATTTTCTTTCGAAAAGATAAATGGTCCAATATTATTGATTTCAGCAATAAACGATCAAGTTTGGCCCTCATTTCAAATGTCGAACGAGATAGAGGAATACCTTAAAAAACATAAGTTCAAACACTCTATCATACACAACGCATATCCGACTGGTCATGGCTTTAGTCAAGAGACGGCACCTGAAATTAAACAGTCAATAATTAATCATTTTTTGCGTACGTTATAGAAATAACGTGGAAATCCGTAGTTAATTTTTAGGTTGGGGAGTGAGGTTTAAATTAGAAATAGAGAGCTCTTCCGAAGTTCTGCACCAATTATAATTAACGGCGGCAACGCGTTTTAAAATCGAGCAATCGCATTTATCCAGATTAGCACTTGCTCAAATTAACATAAAAAAACCAGCGTACTGACGCTGGTTTTTTGGGTTACTTTTTCTTTTTAACCTTGGCGGCTTTCTTTTTCGCCTTGATTTTCACCGGATCTTTTTTCTTCTTCGGTGCTTTTGCTTCTTTATGTTTAGGTTCTAAGCCTTTAATTACACGGCGCTTAAGTTTTTGGTCGGTGTAACGCTCAACCTTACCTAAAATCTCAACATCGTGGGCTTCAACCAAGGAAACCGCGGTGCCTTTTTTACCAGCGCGGCCTGTACGACCAATGCGGTGTACATAAATATCTGCGGTGCGTGGCATATCAAAGTTAAATACGTGGCTGATATCCGCAACGTCGATACCACGGGCTGCAACATCTGTTGCCACTAAGATATTCGTCTTACCACTGTGAAAACTTGCCATCGCAGCCATGCGTTTGTCTTGTGGCATTTCACCACGTAGCCAAGTGGTTTTAATGCCTTTAGCAAATAGCTCACCAACGAGTGTTTCTAGGCGTTCACGTGTTTTTACGAAGATAACCGCTTTGGTTACTTCTTCGTCATCAAGCAGTTGTGCGAGCAAATTGACTTTGTGCTCGTAGTTATCTGCAAGATGAACCCACTGATGGATTTTACCTTTTTCTTTACGTGATGGAGTGGCTTCAAGTAGTGCTGGGTCTTGTAATATACGTTCAGCAAACTTCTCAACACTTTCGCCCTCAAGGGTTGCTGAGAACAAAAAGCATTGGCGACGGTTAACCGCTTCAGAGCAAATACGTAGCATTTCTTTTCGAAAGCCCATGTCTAGCATGCGGTCGGCTTCATCTAAGATCAGTAGCTCAACGTTTTCTGCGTGGAAGTTCTCAGTTTCAAGATATTCCATCAAACGACCAGGGGTTGCGATGAGGATATCATTGTTCTTTTCGAAGATTTCTTTGTGACTACCGTAATTAATACCGCCAGTTACCACGCCTATTTTAAGGTTAACACCTGCGGCAAGGAGTTCACATTGCTCGTGTATTTGATAGGCAAGTTCACGCGTTGGCGTCATGATAAGTACGCGGGCAAAGCCTGGCTCTTTGCGAGGAAAATCAAGCAAATACTGAATCGCAGGGATCAAGAATGCAGCGGTTTTACCCGTACCGGTTGGTGCGCTGGCGAGAATATCTCGGCCAATTAGCGCTTCAGGAATAGCCATCTGTTGAATGCTGGTGGGAGTATCGAAACCCATTTTTTTAATCGCACTAATCAGCTTGCTGTCTAAATCAAATTCAGTAAATTGCATATTGCATCACAAATAAAGGACAATAGCGGAATTATACGTTGCTATTGCATTTTCTCAAAGGTATAGGATGTCTCAGTTTGCATTTAAACAGTTTTCGGTGACTCAGCATCATGCAGCAATGAAGGTTTCGACGGATGGTATTTTGCTTGGCGCATGGGTTCCACTCGCTGAAGCCAACCGAGTTGTTGATGTCGGAACGGGAACTGGGCTTATCGCATTGATGTGTAAACAGCGAAGTCCAATGAGCACAGTCCATGCGGTTGAGCTTGATGACGATGCGTTAAAGGATGCAGAGTTTAATATCAAGCACAGCCCGTGGCCTGATATTGAGCTACATCGCTGTGCAATACAAGAGTTTGATAGCGAGCTGCGCTTTGACCTCATGGTATCAAACCCACCTTACTTCAACGCGAGTTTGAAAGGAGAAAATCAAGCGAGAAATAGAGCTAGACACACGGACAGCCTAAGTTTTGATGCGCTGCTTGATGCCTTCGAAAAGTTCACATCGGATGCTGGGCAACTTGCGGTAATTTTACCCTATCAAGAGAGTTTGCTCTTTTGTCAGCTTGCCAAAGCGCGAAATTGGTTTCTTGTTTCAAGCTGTGCGATTAAAACTACCCCGAGTAAATCTTACTCTCGCAGATTGCTACTGATAGGCAAACAAAGCATAGCACAACCAAGTCATGAGCAATCGTTGGTGATATACGATTTAGATAACCAATATACGAATGATTTTGTTTCTTTATGTCATGAGTTTTACCTAAAAATGTGATGGATATTTTTTGCTCGTATCGTGATTTATCTTCTACACTTTAGCTGAGAAATAGTCAGAATCATCGTGTCAAAAGTGCAGTCTGATTTACGTGTACTTAGCTGGTTTAATTCGCTTGTGTAGGTGTTCATGAAAAAAGCCGAGATCCCAAATAACGAAGAAAATCGTCTCAAAGCGCTGCGCGAATATAAGGTATTGGATACTGCTGCAGAAGCAAATCTTGATGAAATTACGCAGCTGGTGTCAGAGATCTGTGAAACGCCTATCGCGCTTATTAGCTTGATAGACACAAATCGCCAATGGTTTAAGTCTAAAGTGGGGCTGGAGGTGGATGAAACCCATCGAGATATCTCCTTTTGTTCTCATGCAATTTTGCAAGAAGATGTATTTGAGGTGCAAGACGCCCTAGAAGATGAGCGCTTTTTTGACAATCCACTGGTTACTGGTGGCCCGAAAATCCGCCATTACTCCGGTGCACCGCTGATTAGCTCAGGCGGCTATAAGGTAGGCACTATTTGCGCTATCAGTGATAAGCCCAAAAAACTCACCGATTTGCAAAGGAAAACACTCGCCACCTTGGGTCGTCAGGTAATTCGGCAACTTGAACTGCGCAGAGAAGTAAACGTACTTAAACTGCTCAATGATTCCAAAGACAATTTCTTATCTGATATCAGCCATGAACTGCACACCCAACTTAATGCCATCATTGGTTTTAATGATGTGGTACTCAACTCAGCTGAAGCTGAAGGGTTTTCTGAATCTACGACAAGCTACTTGCAAAATATAGAAACAGGGGGAAGTAAACTGCTTACTGTCATTGATTCCGTTTTAGAGCTTGAGCTCATTGAAGGTGAAAAAGTTCAATTTGAACCTATTCTTTGTTCATTACCCGATTTACTCAAACAGTCAGTTGCTCGCTTTGCCACTGAGGCAAAACAACACGATATTACTATTACGCACTCTATTGCTGGCGTCTACAAAGGCGAGGCTTTGATGCTCGATAAGGATAAAGTGTCGCGCGTTATAGAGACTTTACTCGACACTGCAATTCAGAGCAGCGAGGCTGGGCAAGAAGTGGTACTCAGAGCATATGTCATTGGTAATGAAATACAGTTTATTGTAAAAGATAGTGGTAAAGGCCTTTCAGCGCTTGAGCAAAGTAATCTGTTTGACCGTTTTAGTATGTTTGAGGGCAGAGGAAACTTAGGGGTTGGGTTAAGCCTATGTGTAACTAAAGCACTTATTGATATTATGGGGGGGCGGATCAGTGTCTCCAGTCAAGAGGGCGAAGGAACTGAGGTAGTGTTTATTATTCCGTGCCGAAGTGAAAGTGGAGTAAAAGTCGCTTCGCCACCAAAAACAGAGCATATCGCCATTTTCTATCATCAAATTGGTGTAATAGAAGACAATCCGCTTAATCAGCTACTGATCACTGCGATACTCGACAAACTGAATTGTAGTTTTGATATTTTCGAATCTGCTGAAGCCTATTTTGAAGTGGCAAAAGAAAAACACTTTGACATCATTTTTATGGATGTGAATCTTCCGGGTATGAGTGGTACAGAGGCCGCACATTTAATCAAACAAGAAAATTCAAGGTTACCGATCTTGGCGATAACCGCTGATATTTTCTTAACTCAAGCTCAAAATGAAGTTTTTGATAATGTGATCCATAAGCCGTACAAGCTATCTCAAATTGAGGCCGCATTGAGCCAGTTTTATAAGTAATAACACGGCCTTGAATTACATTAATTAGTATTAACGCTTACTACGCTAAATATCTAATTCGGCGTATTCCGTCATGATTTGCTCTATCCAAGTCGCGATACGCTCGTCGCTTTTGTCGTATTGACTGTCTTCATCTAATGCCAGACCAACAAACTGACTTTTATCTTCGGTCAGTGCTTTTGACGCTTCAAATTCATAGTCGTCTGAATTTGGCCAGTAGCCTAAAAAAGTGGCGCCTTGAGGGGCAATTTTTTCGTGTAGCATGCCGAGCGCATCTTGAAACCATTCACCATAACCTTGTTGGTCACCCATGCCGAATAGCGCTATCACTTTGTTGCTCAGATCAACGCTGTCGATATCGTCCCAGTGAGACTCCCAGTCTTCCTGAAGTTCGCCGAAGTCCCATGTGGAGATACCAAAAATGAGGAAGTCAAAATGCTCAGCTTGTTTTAGCGGCTCGTCCTTAATATTAAATAAGGTAATTGTGTCTTTGCCGATGATTTCTTGAATCTTTTCTGCGGCCATTTCTGTGTAACATGTTGTCGAGCCGTAAAATAACCCAATTTGCATTGTATTTATCACTTTCAATTTGACTGGTATTATAGGTGGCAAGTCTACATCATGACGTTAATAATTAATACAGGTACTCTGTGAGCGAACACCAAGCAACTTCCCATACACTGTCCGATCCGCAATATATAGAAGCCTTTTTAGATGCGCTATTTTTGGAGCAAGGGCTCAGTGAAAATACCATAGCAGCCTATCGCAGCGACCTTGAAAAGTTTCTCTTATTTATAAAAGCTGAAACCTCGGTGTCTTCTTTACTGGCAATCACAAGTCAGGACGTCGAGGCTTATTTGGCACACAGAATAGACAAGGGCTTAAAAGCAAAGAGTAACGCGCGAGCCATCAGTGCATTAAAGAGATTTTATTTATATTGGTTGCGAGAAAAACAAATCGCGCAGTCTCCACTGGATACTATTGCGCAACCTAAAACAACATCGTCGCTGCCAAAAACCTTGTCAGAGCAAGAAGTTGAGGCCTTGTTAAATGCTCCTGATTGTGACGACCCGATGGGACTGAGAGATAAGGCAATGCTCGAACTCTTGTATGCCACGGGGTTGCGCGTGACTGAGTTAGTCGGGCTAAGAATGGAGCAAGTCAACATGAGACAAGCTGTTGTACTTGTGCGGGGTAAGGGAGGCAAAGAACGCTTAGTGCCTATGGGTGAAGAAGCATTGCATTGGATTGAACAATTTCTCAAAAAAGGGCGGGGCTTAATGATCAAGCATGCTACCGATTTTGTCTTTCCATCTAAGCGCGGTATAGGTATGACGCGACAAACTTTTTGGCATCGCATAAAACACTATGCTATTTTGGCAGACGTTAAGTCGCCGTTATCGCCACATACGCTACGTCATGCTTTTGCAACACATTTATTGAATCATGGCGCTGACTTGCGAGTTGTGCAAATGATGCTTGGCCATAGCGACTTGTCGACGACTCAAATTTATACACATGTTGCCAGTGAACGTTTAAAAACATTGCACCAGCAGCATCACCCAAGAGCTTAATTTTTGTTGCTTGGGAATTATTTATGGTTACTCCGGTCTTAGTGAGTAGCACAAAGGGGCGCGTGAACCCCTCAAATAACAGGTTTAGAGAGAACATAATGAAAAAACTAATAGTTGCCGCTTCACTGGCATTGAGCTTTGGCGCTTTCGCTGAGCAAGTTGAGGGTCCTGTCGCACCAACAGCACAAGTAGACCCAATTACAACGCAATTTAGCGGATTAGGTATAACGGTTAAGCAAATCAAAGATAGTCCGCTTGCGGGCTTAAAAACAGTGATCACAGATAAAGGGGTACTGTATTCAAGTGCCGATGGTAAATACCTAATTCAGGGCACTATGATTGATCTTGATAACCGCCGTAATATCACCGAAGACGCGTTGAGTGATGTGCGCCAAAAAGGTATTGCTGAATACGAAGACTCAATGATCGTCTACAAAGCGGAAAATGAAAAGCATCAAATCACGGTATTCACAGACATTACTTGTGGCTACTGCCGCAAACTTCACCGTGAACTAGAAGATTACTTGGCAGCTGGTATTACCGTGAAATACCTAGCTTTCCCACGTGGTGGTTTGCGTGGTTCAGGCTATGAAGACTTAAAAAATGTATGGTGTGCAAAAGATGCTGCGGCGGCACTTACTGAGGCGAAAGCTGGTGGTGAAGTGAAACCAGTTGAAAACTGCCAAGCGCCAGTAGCCGAGCACTATCAACTAGGGCAAAGCTTTGGTATTTCAGGAACACCAGCGATCATTCTTGAAGATGGTTCAATGATCCCAGGTTATCAACCTGCAGCAGCTATCGCACAAATGCTAGACGCAAATAGCCCTAAGTCATAATGACTCACGCTTAGCGATGGAGTTCGCGTTGAGAACTCGATAAGATAGCAAGATAAAGAATATAAAAGGCCATTTTGGCCTTTTTTGTTTTGTGAAAAAGTATGCATACAGAAATTAAACCAAGAGAGCGGGTTGATGACAGCCATTTACCGGCTTCACTACATCCCGTGATCAAACAGCTTTATGCTGCCAGAGGGGTTAAGTCGGTTGTCGAACTCGACAATAGCGCCGCAACCTTACACGATTTTAAATTATTTAAAGACATCGAGCTTGCAAGCCAAATTCTGGCTGAAGCACTTTCTTTGCAACAACAAGTGTTGATTGTTGGTGACTTTGACGCCGATGGCGCAACGAGCACCGCCGTATTGATGGAGGGGTTGCCTCAGTTTGGTTTTCAGCGTGTGGATTACCTCGTGCCGGATAGGTTTAGCTTAGGATACGGCTTAAGCCCAGCATTGGCCGAGCAAATCGTTGCTATAAAACCTGATTTGGTGATCACCGTAGATAACGGTATTTCCTGTATTCGCGGTGTCGAAATCGTGAAGCAGGCGGGTATTAAAGTGATTGTTACCGATCACCATTTACAAGGTGATGAGTTGCCGATTGCCGATGCCATTGTTAATCCAAATCGTCTTGACTGCGACTTTCCTTCAAAATCTATCGCGGGCGTTGGGGTTGCCTTTTATCTGCTGATAGCGCTGCGGCATTACTTACGGACGCAAAACTATTTTGTGGAACAAAATGTCGCGATGCCAAATTTGGCGACATTATTAGATATTGTTGCCCTAGGAACCGTGGCTGACGTTGTGGCTCTGGACGCGAATAACCGCACTTTGGTACACCAAGGGCTCGCCCGGATCCGCAGTGGTCAAACGCGACCAGGGATCCAAGCGCTTATCGAGGTTTCTAACCGTAATAATGCAAGATTAAGTGCCAGTGATTTTGGCTTTGCGTTAGCGCCAAGACTCAATGCCGCGGGGCGTCTTGACGATATGAGTTTAGGTATTGCTTGCTTGTTATCGAAAGACATTAACCAAGCCCGCCGTATTGCGTCTGAGCTTGATAGTCTAAATATAGAACGACGCGAGATTGAGCAAAGTATGCAGCAAGAGGCGCAAGCGGTATTGGAGCGTTTGGTACTTAAAAGCCAAGAAGTACCAGATGCCTTGTGTTTGTATCAAGATGATTGGCATCAAGGTGTGATAGGTATTCTGGCGGGACGCTTAAAAGAAAAGTATCACCGCCCGTGTATTATTTTTGCACAAGGCGACAACGGCGAGATAAAGGGCTCATGTCGTTCTATTGAAGGTCTACACATGCGCGACCTGCTGGAGTCAATCAATACCCAGCATCCAGAGTTAATTGTAAAATTCGGTGGTCATGCGATGGCAGCAGGATTGACCATTTTAGAGTCTGAATTTGCGCGGTTTAAACAGGTATTTGAACAAAACGTCAGTGCGACGCTGAGTGAAGAAGCAAAGCAAAGCATTCTGTTGACGGATGGTGAGCTGCCGGGCGATTGCTTTACCATGGATTTTGCTTTTGAACTACAGCAGGCAGGTCCGTGGGGGCAGCAATTTAGTGAGCCGGTATTTCAGGATGTATTTGAGTTGGTGCAGCAACGTATTGTTGGCGACAAACATCTAAAACTTGTGCTTAAGCATCGCTCGGGCCGATTGGTTGATGCGATAGCATTTAACGTTGACGTTCGGGCTTGGCCAAATCTCCAGGCAACCCATGCTTTATTTGCTTATCAATTAGATATTAATGAGTTTCGTGGTAAATATAATTTGCAGCTCATTGTGCGTGAACTTCAGGCGCAACCGAATTAATAGAGATGTGCGTACTGAGTTTGTTAAAAAACTCCCAAAATTCTCACTTTAAGGGATGCTAAGCGCGGTTATTATTTGATACTATTGGTCGCTTAAATCTATGGTCTGACCCGTTGTCAGACCTGTTTGTGTGAATTCACAAACCGACAAATTTAGTTCTGGAGTAATGGTAAATGTTTGAAGTGAATCCTGTGATTAACCAAATCAAGGAAATTCGCGAACGTACAGAGCTTCTTAGGGGGTATCTTTGACTACGCTCTAAAGCAAGAGCGTTTAGAAGAAGTTAATGCCGAATTAGAAGATCCCGCTGTATGGAATGAGCCGGAAAGAGCCCAAGCACTGGGCAAAGAAAAATCGAATTTAGAAGTGATTGTTGAAACCATCGATAATCTCGTGTCTGGTGCCGATGATGCAGAAGGTCTGGTTGAGCTTGCCGTAGAAGCCGAAGATGAAGAAACCTTCACTGAAGCAGAGCAAGAGGTCAACGGCCTTGTTGAGCAGCTGGAAAAGCTAGAGTTTCGTCGTATGTTCTCAGGCGAGCAAGATGCCAACGATGCGTACATCGACTTACAGTCAGGTTCTGGCGGTACTGAAGCCCAAGACTGGTGTAATATGTTGCTGCGTATGTATTTGCGCTGGGCTGAGGCGAAAGGCTTTAAAGCCGAAATCGTTGAAGCGACCGATGGCGATGTTGCTGGTATTAAGGGCGCAACAGTTAAAGTCACGGGCGAATATGCTTATGGTTGGCTTCGTACAGAAACGGGCGTACACCGCTTAGTACGTAAGAGTCCTTTTGATTCAGGCGGCCGTCGTCATACTTCGTTTGCTTCTGTATTCGTTTACCCAGAAATTGACGACAATATCGAAATCGATATTAATCCTGCAGATCTTCGTATCGATGTATATCGTGCATCGGGCGCAGGTGGTCAGCACGTTAACCGTACAGAATCAGCGGTACGTATTACGCACTTACCAACCAATACGGTAGTGCAGTGTCAGAATGACCGTTCGCAGCACAAGAACAAAGATCAAGCGATGAAGCAGTTAAAGGCGAAATTGTTTGAACTTGAACTGCAAAAGCAAAACGCTGAAAAGCAAGCCCAAGAAGATGCAAAATCTGACATCGGCTGGGGCAGCCAAATCCGTTCATACGTGCTAGATGATTCACGTATTAAAGATTTGCGTACAGGTATTGAAAATCGCAATACCCAAGCCGTACTAGACGGCGATTTAGACAAATTTATCGAAGCAAGCCTGAAATCAGGCCTTTAATCCACAAGCTAAACTAAGAGCTAAACAATGACAGATCACAATCAAGACGAAAATAAACTTATTGCTGAGCGTCGTGGCAAGCTAGATGCGATCCGGGAAAATTGCCCTGCGAATGGCCACCCGAACTCATTCCGCCGCGAAGACTACACACAAGATCTACAAGCTAAGTTTGGTGATAAATCGAAGGAAGAGCTAGTAGAACTTGATCATCATGTTTCTGTTGCGGGTCGTTTGCTTGCGAAACGTGGTCCTTTCTTAGTGTTGCAAGACATGAAAGGTCGTATTCAGGCTTATGCTTCAAAAGACGTACAAAAAGACCTAAAAGAGAAGTATGGTCAATTAGATATCGGCGATATCGTTGGTGTTAAAGGTCCGCTTCATAAATCTGGTAAAGGCGATTTATACGTCGACATGGTTGAGTATGAACTACTGACTAAGTCGCTACGTCCACTACCTGAAAAGTTCCACGGTCTGACTGACCAAGAAGCAAAATACCGTCAGCGTTATGTTGATTTGATCACTAACATGGATACGCGCGAAACATTCCGTATTCGTTCAAAAGTGATTGAAGGTATTCGCCGTTTCTTAGCTGAGCGTGATTTTATGGAAGTGGAAACGCCGATGCTACAGGTTATTCCAGGCGGTGCGTCTGCACGTCCATTTGTAACGCATCACAATGCGCTAGATATTGATATGTATCTACGTATCGCGCCTGAGCTATATCTTAAGCGTCTAGTGGTTGGTGGTTTTGATCGTGTGTTCGAAATCAACCGTAACTTCCGTAACGAAGGTTTATCTACGCGTCATAATCCAGAATTCACTATGATTGAGTTCTATCAAGCATACGCGGATTACAATGATTTGATGAACTTGACCGAAGACATGTTGCGCACCGTGGCACAAGACGTGTTAGGCACTACTACGGTTGTTAATACTGTGAAGAATGCTGAAGGCGAAGTGACAGAGACGATTGAGTATGACTTTGGCAGTGCGTTCCAGCGTTTGTCTATGGCTGATGCTATTTTACAATACGGCCCAGATGCTGAAGCACAAGCTGAAATCTTTAAAGATCCAGAAAACCACTTTGAAGCACTAAAAGCCTACGCTAAGAAAGTTCACGTTAAGATCCCTGAAAACTGTGTATGGGGCCCAGGTAAGTTCCTATGTGAAATCTTCGAAGAAGTCGCTGAGCACAGACTTATCCAACCAACATTCATCACTGAATATCCTTGGGAAGTGTCTCCGCTGGCGCGTCGTAACGATGAAAATCCATTTATCACAGACCGCTTCGAGTTCTTCGTGGGTGGCCGTGAGCTTGCAAATGGTTTCTCTGAGCTTAATGACGCTGAAGACCAAGCTGCGCGCTTTGCTCGCCAAGTGGAAGAAAAAGATGCAGGTGACGATGAAGCAATGCACTACGATGCGGATTATATTCGTGCGCTAGAGCATGGTTTACCACCAACAGCAGGTGAGGGGATTGGTATCGATCGCCTTGTGATGTTATTCACAGACTCACCGACTATTAAAGACGTTATCTTGTTCCCACACATGCGTCCTGAAGTGCAAGCTGAACAGTAAGTATTTTACGTAATCTGAAAGTACATTTAGAAAAGCGCCTTATGGCGCTTTTCTGTTATTTTCGTAAGATAAATCTCACAGTATTTTTAAATACATAGTTTTATTATGTAGTTATTGCCAACTCCTATTCATAATAAAAGTTGTTTCTCTTTTGAAACTAGATTATCCCAATTTCCTAACTAGTCTTTTTCAAGTTCTAATGCTGCGTTAAAAATAACAAATAGGGAATCCAATAAGATGAGCAATAATGAGTTTGAAAATGTTGATGAGCACGAGCAAGCGAGAATTTTATATTATCGGGCTTGCATCGCTGAGTTTCAGCAGCTTGGTTATCAAGAAGCATTTTTAGACGAAGTTTTGCGTCAACAACGTGCATTAAGAAATACCTACAGCGATCCTAACCCCCTACAAAATGAGTAAAAATTGGCGTTAGTGCCGAGTAACTAAGCAGACTGCACAATCTATCACCATTCAGTGCTTTTTTACAAGAAAAGTATTTGACATATTTTTTCTAACCTATATTATACGCCCCACAAGACGGAGAGGTGGCCGAGTGGCCGAAGGCGCTCCCCTGCTAAGGGAGTATAGGGTTTGTAGCCCTATCGAGGGTTCGAATCCCTCCCTCTCCGCCATTTTTAATGGTTGTCTTGTACGGACGCATAGCTCAGCTGGATAGAGTACCTGGCTACGAACCAGGCGGTCGGAGGTTCGAATCCTCCTGCGTCCGCCACTTTTCCTTAAGTGGTTAAATGATAAAGATAGGAAACAGGCGTTGGAGGTTCACCTTCAAAAAACACGTCCTGCGTCCGGCACTTTTCTTTCGGTGGTTAAATATAAAGAAGTTGGAAAACTATACATTCATAACGGACGCATAGCTCAGCTGGATAGAGTACCTGGCTACGAACCAGGCGGTCGGAGGTTCGAATCCTCCTGCGTCCGCCACTTCTCCTTGAGTGGTTAAATAATAAAGGTAGGAAACAGGAAGTCGGAGGTTCACCTTCAAAAAATACGTCCTGATTCCGCCACTTTTCTTTAGGTGTTTAAATATAAAGAAGTTGGAAAACTATACATTTATAACGGACGCATAGCTCAGCTGGATAGAGTACCTGGCTACGAACCAGGCGGTCGGAGGTTCGAATCCTCCTGCGTCCGCCACTTCTCCTTAAGTGGTTAAATAATAAAGGTAGGAAACAGGAAGTCGGAGGTTAACCTTCACAAAATACGTCCTGTATCCGCCACTTTTCTTTAGGTGGTTAAATATAGAGAAAGTTGAAAAACTATACATTCATAACGGACGCATAGCTCAGCTGGATAGAGTACCTGGCTACGAACCAGGCGGTCGGAGGTTCGAATCCTCCTGCGTCCGCCACTTTCTCTCAAGTGGTAAAAACAAAGAGAGAAACAAGCCGACGAAAGTCGGTTTTTTTGTGTCTAATATCCATGTAGGTGCAGGTTTACCCTGCGATCTTTTACGAAAGTTGAAGACGACGACGCTCGGAGGTTCACTCTCCACAACATACGTCCTGCGTCCGCCACTTTCTCTTAAGTGGTTAAAGAATGAAGGTAAAAACAGGCGGTCGGAGGTTCACTCTCCACAATACACGTCCTGCATCCGCCACTTCTCCTCAAGTGGTAAAATAAAGAGATAAACAAGCCGACGAAAGTCGGTTTTTTTGTGTCTAATATCCATGTAGGAGCAGGTTTACCCTGCGATCTTCTACGAAAGTTGAAGACGACGACGTTCGGAGGTTCACTCTCCACAATACACGTCCTGCATCCACTACTTATCTCAAGTGGTTAAAGAATGAAGGTAAAAACAGGCGGTCGGAGGTTCACTCTCCTCAATACACGTCCTGCATCCGCTACTTATCTCAAGTGGTAAAATAAAGAGATAAACAAGCCGACGAAAGTCGGTTTTTTTGTGTCTAATATCCATGTAGGAGGTTTACCCTGCGATCTGTTACGAAAGTTGAATATGATGGCGCTCGGAGCTTCACCCTCCACAATATACGTCCAACATCCCCTATAATATTTCGTGTAGGAGCAGGTTCACCCTGCGATCTATTACGCAAGTTGAATACGACGACGCTCAGAGATTCACTACTGCATGATTAAACTCTCGAAACACTTTTCATTTTTTTTCTGACTGATACCCTAATCGCGTATTTATTTAGAGAAAGCGTTATATGTTTCAATCACTCAGAATTTGTTTACTACTTGTTTTTTGTTGTGTTCCTTTAACTGTTGAAGCGCTTACATTAGGTGCTGAGCGCGCAGAAGAGTATTTACCTGTGTTAAAAGGTAAGCGCGTCGGATTAATCGTAAACCAAACATCCCGCGTTGACGACCAACATCTAGTTGATTACTTACTTAATAAAGAAGTGGATGTTAAAAAGGTCTTTGCACCGGAACATGGTTTTCGTGGTAATTATGATGCGGGCGCTAAAGTAGATGATGTAAAAGATGTGAAAACTGGGCTACCAATCATTTCGCTTTATGGCAGTAATAAAAAGCCAAGGCCTGAGCAGCTCAAAGATATCGATGTGCTTATTTTTGATATTCAAGATGTGGGGTTGCGCTTTTATACATACATCAGCACTATGCACCTCGCGATGGAAGCCGCAGCCGATGCAAATATTGAATTTTGGGTTTTTGATAGGCCAAATCCAAATATCGCATATGTTGATGGCCCATTATTAGAAAAACCATTTCAATCTTTTGTTGGTATGCATCCCATTCCTGTATTGCATGGCATGACCGTTGGCGAACTGGCGACTATGATTAAAGGAGAAGGTTGGTTAACCTCGCTTACAGCGCTACAGTTACGTGTATTTCCAATGCGAAACTATAGCGGTAACACTGAATACAGATTGCCGATACCACCAAGTCCTAACCTACCAAACCAACAAGCAATCTACTTGTATCCATCTTTGTGCTTTTTTGAAGCGACACCTATTTCTGTTGGTCGTGGAACGGATTTTCCATTTCAAGTTTTTGGCTATCCAGATCCTAAATTGGGCGAGTTTCAGTTCACTCCCCGACCAGTACTAGGTGCGGCTTCCAATCCTAAATTAAATGGTGTGACTGCGTTTGGCTTGGACTTAAGAAACAGCAATGTACGAGGTTTTGATCTAACTTGGTTTGTTGCTGCATACGCACAGTTCAAGCACGAGAATAAAGCGTTTTTTCAGTCCCCCGATTTTCTCGATAAGCTTGCAGGCACGGACAAAATCCGCAAAGCCATTGAGTCTGGCCAATCGGCATCAGAGTTGAGAAAACTGTGGCAGCAGGATGTACAAGATTTTTTAAAGCAGCGGAAAAAGTATTTATTATACCCGAGACTGTAAGGGTTTTTGCTAGAGGTAAACGGCAGCACGAGTCTGCCGTGAGCAGCTTAAGTCTTACTCGCTACGCAATACTTGCATGTTTTCATTGGCCTTATCCACGCGTTTTTGCCAATGCAGGTTTGATTGTGCAAGTGCAGTGAATAAAACATCAATAAGGTAGGCTTGAGAAGTACGAGACAGCATGCCTGAATGTTTAAGTGGCTCTCCTTCATTGATGCAATACAGTATCGCATCTGCCATTTCCGCAAGTGAGTGGCTACCATAACGAGAAATGGCAAGACATTTACAACCATTGTCCAATGCTTGATTAGTCAAGGTTAGCAAGCTCTTACTGGTTCCTGTATTGCTGATCACAATAAAAAGATCGTCCTTCCCCATCGTTGCAATAAAGCTAGATGCGCTGATTTCATCAACCTGAGCAATTGCCGGAATACCAAGCTTTTGGAGTTTCCAAGTTAAATCTTGGGCCATAGTGAAAGTACTACCAAGTGCACACACAATGACTTTTCGTGCGTTCTTCACCAACTGAATTGCGTTCTCAAACTGTTTTGCTGAGTTAAGTTTTCGAGTTTCGGAAATAACATTTTGCTGTTTTAGTTGTAATTTATCTGCGATTAACTCGATGGAGTCATTACTGGAAATTAACTCATCAATTGGTGCGCTGGTATCCGTTTGCTCGTTGAGCGCATCAACAACGGCAAGTTTAAATGCTGGAAATCCTTTATAACCCAGCTTTTGGGCAAATTTTACGACGCTAGATTGGCTGACACCGGCTTCGCGTGCCAGCTCAACGGAGGAAAGCGCACGGATTTTATCGCCCGAGTTCAAGGTAAAGTCAGCAAGCTTTGCTTCACTATTTGATAGTGATGGACGAAGTGCTTTTATTTTGACAAATGTAGACATGCGATACTCAATCCGAACTAAATTAATCTGTCCATATTATAGGTTCAATTGGAACGTTACGATAGACCAAAAAGGAATATCATTGCACAAAACACACTCATTGTACCAGTATTGGGGTTAAATGTTGACTTAAATTTAATTTAGTCGCAAAGACTTGGTGTTTTAAACCGCTTAACTTAAGCTAAGTGTTTTGAATTTATAGATTAAACTATATGGCTTGGTACTCGATTTTGCCACCTTTGATTGCAATTGCAGTCGTGTTTTGGCGTAAAGAAGTGATTATCGCATTGATTTTAGCGCTAGTTTCTTCCGAATTTTTATTGGCTCTACATGGTCAGCAGTCACTAGTTGCCGGCACATTCGTAGGCAGTATTGAACGTGTTATTGAGGTTGCGACATCGGCAGGTAACAGCCGGATCTTGATTTTTAGTATAGTGATCGGTGCATTGCTCGCCTACATTAGAGAGTCAGGTGGAGTTGCTGCAACGGTGAATATGCTGCTTAATCGAGGCGTCGCTAAAAGTAAACGTCAGGTTGGCTTACTAACCATGTTTACTGGCACTGCAGTGTTCATCGAATCAAATATGAGTGTACTAACCTCTGGTATTGTTGCGAGGGGACTATTTGATAAGTTCAAAATGAGTCGGGCTCGTTTGGCTTATATCATCGATAGTACTAGCGCTCCTGTATGTATTTTGATTTTGCTTAATGGTTGGGGTGCTTATGTGCTTGGATTGCTGAGTAACTACGAACTTGAGCAGTCGGCAGTGAGTATTTTATGGGGTAGTGTCGCGTTTAATTTTTATGCGATTATTGCACTGTTAATTGTTCTCTATACGATTGTCTTTGATAAAGTTCATGGACCGATGAGGGCCGCAGAGCAAGAGTTAAAGCACCATACAGCTGAAATAAGTAGTGGGCCAAGTGCCACCAAATCGCGTTATATGCTGATCCCTTTATTAACGCTGATTGTAAGTATGATTGGATTTATGTTTTGGACAGGCGATGGTGTATTGGCAAATGGTAGTGGCTCTAAGTCAGTACTTTATGCCACAATTTTAGCTTCAACCGTTGCGTACCTGCTGCTTTTAACTGGTAAGAGGTTTAGTCATCATGAGCTAATGGATGTTGGCTTTAAGGGGATGGGGGAGCTGCTGCCATTAGTAAGCATTGTGTTACTTTCTTTGACTTTAGGCGCAAGTCTAAAAGAGTTGGGAACAGGCACTTTTGTTGCGTCTTTAGTTGGTGATTATCTGCCTATTTACTTGATAGTACCTGTACTCTTTATTACTGGTGCAATCATGTCATTTACAACAGGCACATCATGGGGCACCTTCGCTATATTAATACCGATTGGTGTGCCACTGATTCAAGCGCTTGGCTTGCCACCATCGCTTGTGCTTGGTGCTATTTTAAGCGGTGGTATATTTGGCGATCACTGCTCGCCTATCTCTGATACCAGCGCGGTATCGGCACTGGCATCAGGGTGTGACCTACTGACTCATGTTAAAACCCAATTACCCTATGCACTGGTGGGGGGCGTATTAGCTATTATCTGCTTCTTTATTGCCAGCCTTATTATGATTTAAGAGCGCCTGTTAGGGGCAAGCCAAAACTTGGTTTTGCCCTATACTTTCAATTGCAATAATTTGCCCTTGGTTGGCGGTCGACAGTGCTAGCATAACTGGCGTATTAAAATTAATAACACTGGTTTTTGGTTGCGGCATGGCGCTAAGTAAGCTCTGTTTTAACTCGATGAGAGTATGGGTATTACACTCTTCAATTAACCAAGCATCATCGTTAATCGCAACGAGTCGACCGTAACGCTGTTCTTGAACTTGTTGTTGCGCAGCCTCAAATCTAGCATCCAGCACTTTTTTCTGTTCGTCTATGCGGGCAAGATACTGGCCCTGCTCTAGCTCATGCGTTTCGATGTGTTGAAAATCTCCATAACTGACTAAATGAGCACTTGAGTTATATTCTTTATCAATATCAACATGTTGATTTTGATACCATAAGGTGAAAAGTAAAGCGACTGAACAAGTAACCGCGCTCCACTGCCAAGTTTCTATACAACCCAAATAATGATGGGCAAAGCTAACTAGTCGCACCTTGATGCGAGTAGCCAAAGTTAACGGTTTGTCCTGCTTGCTAGCTTGGTAAGCCGCTTTTAACTTGGCGTCAAATTTGTCTAAATTACTCATGATTTTCACCCACTTGAGACTTTAGTGTCTCTTTTGCGTATCTAATTCGAGTTTTTACAGTCTCTTGTGTGGCCCCTACAATTTGCGCTATTTCAGCTAAGCTGAAGCCCTCTAACTGTAAGCTTAGCGCCTCTTTTTGTAATAAAGGAAGTGCAGCAATTTGCTGGTATAGCCACTGTTCCTCCGATGTTTTTGTAAACTCATTGGAGTTGGTCATACCTACTTTACTATCTGTCAACTCAGAGAGTTTACCTGAGGCCCTGATTGAATCGATTAGCAAGTTACGTGCAATGTGAAACAAGTAAGCCTTGGGGTGACCCTGCTGTCGATAAGCGCTTTTCTTTTCGATGACTTTTAACCATGTTTTTTGACATATATCTTCTGCCGACGCCGCCTGTGTTTGTGTTTTTAGAAAGTGAAATAAATCACTTTGATAGCGCTCAATGACTTGCTCTAGGTATTTTACTTTACCCGTCGTCGCATATTCATAAAGCGGATCTTCTACGTTGCTGGTGGCGCGAGCACGCCACATTTTCAAGCTACTCAGCATAGGCAATCCTAAGTCTCAAGGGTCAACAGACCCTAATATCAATAAGCTAAATTAAGAAGTTTACTTCGTGACTCAGCGGCTCAAATTGATTACGTATCAATGGCTGTTATTGTTCCAGTGTAAACTCTAATACAACGCGCTGAGCGTATTGCGGCTGCGGTTTTCCATCAACAATAAGTGGTCTATATTTCCATTTCCTTAGTGCTCTGACAGCAGCCTGATCAAATACTCTTTTAGGCTCCGCTTTCGTCACTTTAACATCAATCACTTCGCCTTGTGGAGAAATGGCAAACTCCATTTCTACCCAGCCTTCCACTCCATCTCTAGCAGCCGCGGGCGGATAGTTAGGGTTGCTTCTAACAAGTGGAGTCGCTTGCCCATCGGTGGAGAATTGCAGCGTCATTGTGTTAGCAAACTTACCTAAATCTAAGCGAGGTGTCTCGCTACTAATTTGTAGATTATCTCCTGTATCAACGATATTTTCAGTAGGTCTAATCGGGGCCGTTATTGGTTTTGGTGGTTCTGGCATTACCCTTTTTTCTTCGACTGGAGAGTCCTCTCTATCCGCTGCAATAGTAAGATCAAATACTTCTCTGTCGATAATGGGGCGAGTGAGCTCTTGAGAGACCAAGTTTTGCATAAAGCCAAAGGTGGCAAAAGTAATAATAACTGCGCCAACAAGCGATAGTGCGAGTTTTGGAATTGCTGAATTAGGCTGTTGAAGAGTGGCTAATGTCGTCATGATTTTATCCCCGTTATGTTGTTTTCGTAAATAGAACGTTTGGGTAACGGAAACGGGGTGAAAGTTTTTAGATTTTTTTGATATGTATCTTGGTTTGGCCACAGGCCTTGGATTACAATGCACGAGGAGCAGAGTACATTATTTAATTTTTCGTGATCATAGGTTGTTATGAAGTTAGTTGAGATCAGCAAGGCGCGTTATCGCAAACATCTAAATCAAGTTATCATTGCTTGCGTTACAGCGCTAACAATCGGTAGTTTAGGGATTGCTCAGTTATTGATCCAATTATTTCCTGATGTTGATGGTAGCCATTTTCATTGGAATTTAACTGGTGTAGTCGTGACCTGCATCGTCATTGGGTTTGTGCTCAAAAAGCATAAGGCGCATCCCTTTATGACCGAAGTAAGTTATGTGTGGGACTTAAAGCAATCACTGAACAAAATCACCCGTAAAATGGCGAAGTTAAAACAGGCAGCGCAGCAGGGGGATGTAGATGCGATGACGGCGATTCAGTATAGCTATGCGGGATCTCGTCAGCTATGGCAATTGGATGACAATACCATAACGATGGATGATTTGGCGATGTGGCAAGCAGAGCTGGATTCACTGGCTAGCAAGTATCAAGTTGAAATAAAAGCAGAAAACTATAAAGAAACGATATTGAAACAGTACTAACAAAGCGGCTTGTTTCGGCGTTAAACTTTTTCACAATTTTTAATGTGACACTAACTATGTCAGAACGGTAAGATGAGAGTTAAGCTTTCTATTAAAGGAACAAATTGAACTGTGCTATTGCGTCATCAGTTCACCAGTTCACCAGTTCGGTTCTTATCAACTCTCTTTGCTCAATCTTAATTACCATAAACGTTGTAAATACCAACCCTGCCGATTATCTAGGACTGACATTATTTTACGTTTCCGTATCAACGTGGAGCCATATGGCTATACTCACAGCGTTAGTGAGTATTGTCGCTATGCCTTTAGTATGGTTACAGTCAAATAAAGTGAGATCCGTATGCTTTGCTTTATGCATTGTTTTTCGTAGCACTTATTGCAAATAGCTTGTGCTTTGAGCTTTACAAGTTTCATATTAACGGTGTTATTGTCGATATGCTGCTTGCAGGCCAAGTTATTGAGTTCTCGCCAATTGCATGGGCTCAAGCGGTAGCCATTTTTATTATGATATTTGTTTTCCAGTTTTACCTGTTAACGTGGTTAAGTAAGCCCCGAGCCGTAATGCAGCTGCGCTTTGGTCGAAAGTTTACCAGCGTAACCATTATTGCGCTTATTCATGCTTGGGCAAGTGCGACGGTATATCAACCGATTACGGGGTCAGTAAGTACTTACCTCTCTGAAAGTCCGCAACAGCAAACTCCTTTTTGCGTAGATATGATTTGCTAGATGAAGCTGCATTGGCGCAGCAGAAATCTATGTCTTTAACACAAGGACAATTTAACTATCCTTTACAACCTATTGAAGTAGAGCCAGTTAAGAAGCCTCTTGATATTGTTTTTGTGGTGCTGGATTCATGGCGGTATGATGCTTTTACAGCGCAAGTGACTCCCAATATTTGGCGATTCTCACAACAGGGAGTGGTCTTCAATCAACACTTCTCTACTGGAAATTCTACACGTACAGGGATAACCGGGTTATTTTATGGCTTGCCTGGCACCGCTTGGCAGGACATTTACAACAATCGTGTTACACCGTTATTGATGGACAGAATGCGGGAGTTGAACTATCAACTTGGAATATTCTCTTCTGCTCAGCTTGTTCGCCCTGAGTTCAATGAAACAGTCTTTGCCAACATTATAGGCTTGAAAACACATACTGAAGGTGATGACGTTTTAGCTAGGGATGAGCAGATCACCAAAAATTGGGCTAAATGGTATGCTAATAAAGATCCAAACCAGCCGTCTTTCAGTTTTCTCTTTTATGATGCAATCCATGGCTACGCAGTTCCTGAGGGTTACCATGCCGGGTTTGAGCCAATGCACGGTCCCATTAACCATATGTTATTGGACAACGATTATGATAGAGAACCAATTTTAAATCGTTATCTTACCAGTACACACTTTGTAGATAGTCTTGCTGCATCGGTATTAGCGCAGCTTGATATAGAGAATACACTGGTGATTATCACGTCAGATCATGGTGAAGAGCTGAATGACAACAAGCTTAATTACTGGGGACATAATAGTAATTTTACTGAGCCGCAGATAAAGGTGCCATTTATTGTTGTTGGACCAAAAAGCGAAAAGTGGCAGCATTAGCAAGCCTCAAATGTGATAACCAGTCACTTAGACCTGGCTCCAACGTTGATGAATGAGTATTTAGGGATTAAAAACACGCCTGAAGAGTATAGTACGGGTTATAACCTAACCGGGCCCGTTAAAGAGAGAAATTGGTTACTACTTAGTAGCTACAACAAATATGCGGTTGTGAGTAAGCAGCAAATTATTGAAGTCTCGCCCATGGGAATCTACGAGACGCTCGATGAAACTAACAGGCCATCAGAGCAAGAGCCAAACTTTGAATATATTCAAGAGGCAATGCAGCAGATAAGTCACTTTCAGTAGATAAAGGCAAGTTAGGTGTGCTGGTGGACTGTCGTACATCGGTACACACTAACTTGAGCGGTATAACTAAGCGCTTAGAGAGTAAAATTGAAAGGCGTTTTTCTTGTCTTTTTTTACCGTATACATAGCGACATCAGCACACTCAATTAATTGGCTTAGCTCAACCGCGTCTCTTGGGTAGCTTGCAATACCTATGCTCGCGCCAACTCGCAGTGGCAGTGATTTACCTTCTGGCGTTTGCCAAATCATCTCGGTGTTTATCGCCTCTAGCAGGTTTTCAGCTATCCGTTGCAGCTTTTCATTTTTAGCGCAGTGCAAAGCAATCAAAAACTCATCACCTCCCCAGCGACAAACCACATCTTGCTCTCTAACCTGAGTACTAATTTGAGTGGCGATATGTTTTAACATAGCGTCGCCGGCGTTATGGCCATAAATATCATTGATTGGTTTAAACTCATCTAAATCAATAATAAATAAGCTAAACGGCGTTTCGTTATCTAACCACTCGTTGATTTTGATTTCAGTCCCATGGCGATTGTAGAGGCCAGTTAGCTTATCGCGGTTAGCTTTTTTATTGAGTTCTTGAAACACGGTTTTTCTCAGCGTGATATCTGATAAAAATACCTGTAAATAGAAATGTCCGCTACTTTCCACTCTCAGCATGATGACACTCAGCCAAACAGGTTGTTCGGTCAAGGGGTTGATAAACTCAAACTCTGACTGAGTTGGCTGGTTAAGCTCCAAAGTATGCTCCGTAAAGGTATAAAGAATATCCGGAGTTTTGCAGTAGCGACCAAAACTCTCGGGAAAATATTCATCAAGGTCAATTGCCATACCAGCCAGCAAATCACAAGCGGCATCATTAGCTAAGATCACTTCGCCTTTGTCTTTTACCAATAGTGTGGGAGAGGATGACCGTTCAAACATCAGTCTAAAGCGCTTCTCAAGCACTTCTATATCTGCTCGCAGTTGCCGTTCTTGCTCGAACATAGAAGCGGTTTTTGCAATAAGTTGATTGGTATTGCTTGCAATATCACCGATTTCACTTGATTCATGTCCTTTAGGCACGACTAAATTCAAGGGGGCGCCAGGAATAACCCTAGCAATTTGACTACTCAAGTTACTCAGGGGTTTCGTCACTATAAAGTGTGTCACAACGGTAAAGATGATTAAGATCGGGATGATGACGACCAACAAAGTTTGAACGCTTGAACGAGCGATATCTCTAGCACTTTGCTCGATAAAAACGGAATTGGGTTGAATATAGATCTCACCAACAATTTCACTCAATAAAAACGGATGATTAAGCTTAATAATGGTCGCATTTTGCGGCTTAAATCCTACGCTTTGAGCGAGCCACTTTTCTTCACTTTTGATTGCGGCAGAAGAGATAACGTCGTTACTGACTAGGCCATTAATAACTTCTACAGCAAGGTCTTTGTCATTGAGATAAGTTGCAATAGAGGAAGAAGATGACACGGTTTGGCCAATTTGCCCGATAATAGTATTAGAGCGCCGAAGTTCACGCTCAACGATATGGTCGTGATATAACTTAGCGTAAAGCATTGAAAAAATAAAAGTCGAGACAACAAGCACGAGTGCAAGTCGCACGATCAGCCCATATTTAGTCATCGATTTGGTAAATTACCTTCACATCACCCGTCACAAAGTCTGCTGGAACATAGCCGATTGCATTTGGCGTATTTCTGATATTTTCAAGTATAGTCGACGGTGAGGAAAATGACTGAGGGGGAGAAACTTTGCCGCTGAATTTTATTCTTGACCAATAGGCGTTGATTTGGCTTTCATTACGTCCTGTCAGTGCCAGAAAAAAAGGGCCTCTTAAAGGGTGCGATTTTTCGTAGTCATAGGTCACGGCCATATCGCCATTGGGAAAAGCAACGTATTTTCCCATGTACATGTCTATTAGTTGGCGCTGCGATATCGACTCGGTGGGGTTGTCTTTGTTAACGATGACGGCAATATCGGCTGTTGCTGAAATTGGGTAAGAAACAAGGAAGAAAACAGCAATAAGTAACCTATTCATCAGAACACCCAATTAAAACTAAGCGTAAAGGTGTTGAAGGAAAGGTCAGGATCACTAAATTGCTCTGTATTGTGAAGGTAGAAAGCGCTGGGCAAATGGTCAGCAGAGGTATGTTTCCAATTGAACTTTAGCGCTAATGTCGGGCTCAATTCACGTCGCCACGTTAGGGAAGTGCTATGCTGATCCAGTTGATAAAAACCAGAGTGCATGGAAGCAGCCTCGTAAATTTGCATTAATTCAGGTAATGGGACGAGCGGACCAGGCTCTACACTTGGCTCATTATCGGACTTGGCAACTGAGTAGGTGAAAGACAAGGTATTTAAATCAAAGCGCTTGCCCAGAGTGATGTAGCCTGCTTTTAAGTGGTTGAGCACGCTGGAATTTGAATCCGTCAGCGATATTTCACTCTGTAGTAACCAATTTGAGTCATCATATCTCATACTGACTGCGCTGTAGGTAAAGCGCTTGTCGATGATATAAAGAGAATCGATCAGCTCATTTTTGGTTGGCCAAACTTGTAGGGGAACTTGCGTGAGTGCATCACGTAACTGCTTTTGCTGCTCGTGTTCATTGGCTGCTTGTGTTGTTGTATAGTTGGCTCTAAACAGCCAATTTAACGTTTCGTACTGTACCGCTACACCCAAGATAGATTTGAGTTCTACATTCCAAAAAAACTCATAATCGCTGTAGATTGGTGACTCGGAGCGCCCCCAATATGCCTTGATACTGGCGATGCCCTGATCAAGCGGCGTGCGGTACTGAATGTCAACGCCATCCAAGTTCTGATGTGGGATAATAGAGTAAAATTCAACGGGAGGGTGTTCCATATCCATCGAGTAGCCGATATCTCGATACTCAGTCATTAAGAATAGATCTAACCCGGTACGTCCTGCCCGGAATTGCCAGTTTGAGTTTAAGTGGTAACGTAAAAATGCCAGTTTAATAGCGTTTTTCACTCGGTCATCATGTTGTTCTTTTAACAGTAGCTGTCCAACAAGCTCCAAATTATCACTAGCATGCCATTCGGCTTGTAGGCCCAAAGATGAAAATGAAAAGTCAAGTTCATCTCTTTCTACACCGTGTGGTTGTGAAATGGACTCTCTGATTTTGGCAGTATGGGAGTCTGTTTTAACCGCCTTGAGCGTAGCAAAGCCACTGAAATCGATGCCAGAGCCGTAGCTGAATGTGGTTAAAAATAGTAGGCAGATAAAAACAGAGCGCATGAGTTATAAACGTTCTCGCTTTCCTTTTTTATATAGCCTAGTTCGAATTTTGACATTTACCAATGCGATGTCCGCCCAGCCCTTGTATAATGAATTTAGAGACACCATATCCCATGTATGGTAGCATATTGTTATATTATCACATTAGGCAAGATTAAGACGTGGCAGAAGTAAGAGCGAGAGTCGGGCTGAATGTAGGGCAGCATAGTAATATCCCTGCAGAAATAGTTTCTTTTTCTGGGCTAAAAGATGGCCAAGAACATGTTGCGCTGGTATTTAATAGCGCAGACAGTCAGCAGCAAATTCCCCTAATTCGTATGCACTCTGAGTGCTTAACCGGCGATGTCTTTCATTCTTCTCGTTGTGATTGTGGCGAACAGTTAAATGAATGCATTGAGGCGATGCATACACAAGGCGGCATTTTGTTATATTTGCGCCAAGAAGGTCGTGGCATTGGCCTGTACAATAAAATCGATGCTTATGTATTGCAATCACAAGGGATGAACACCTACGAGGCAAACAACCACCTCGGCTTTGAAGATGACTTAAGAGATTTTTCTGATGCCGTGTTGATGCTTCAGGCGCTCGGGTTAAACCATGTTAAGTTAATGACGAATAATCCAAGAAAGCTAAAGGCGTTGAGAAATGCGGGTATTACCGTCGATGAAGTAGTTGGCACTCAGGCGCATGTTAAGGCTGGGGTTTCTGGTAATGAACAGTATCTAAAAACGAAGATCCAACACGGTGCCCACATGCTGGATATCAAAAAGATATCAAAAGCGGATTAGCCTAAGCGTATATGCTTATCACAACAAGCCGACTAGGTAAGTGCTTCGGTTGGCTTGTCATATCAAACATTCTATTCTCTTTCCAATCCCTTAAAACTTAAGATGTCCAAGTAGGTTAGGTCTACCATCAGTATTTGTTTAAAATATGCTAAAAAGCGCTGACAAATCCGCCTTTCATGCCTTTTCACTCGACGCGGTAATCAGTATAATCAAAGACGTTATAGCTTAAATTAAGTGGACTATGTCGACACCAATTAGAACATTCAAAGCAAGCATAGGCGTGCAGTGGCTAAAAGCCGGGTGGGCAATTTTCAAAACCCAGCCTATGACTTTCATGCTGATGTACATTTTCATGGCGGTAGTAAGCCTATTACCCCTGTTCGCACCTATTTTTCATATTATCGCAGCCTTGTCTGGTCCTTTTTTAAGCGCGGGCTTCTATCTTGCCGTTATCAATAAACAGATCAATAAACCAATAAAGTTGGCTGACATTTTTGAGCCTTTTGCAGCAAAAGGCCGCCGATTACACTTGTTCCGAGTTGGTATTTATCAAATGGCAGGTGCACTGTTGCTGACTATGGTTGCCGGTGTGCTATTTAGTGATGTGGCGACTGCGCTCGAGAGTGTTGGCCCAAACACCGATCCGAATGAACTTATCGGACTTATCGCGAGTAATATTAGTTTTGCCGAAGTTGCAGTATTTGTGATTGCACAATCGGTCATTATGATGGCCTTTGCTTTTGTTGTGCCGCAGGTCTTTTTCCAAGGTGAAAAACGTATTTTTCACGCGATGAAGTGCTCGCTTGCCGCTTTTTATCATAATATGGCTGCGCTGAGTATTTACGGCTTAGTCGTCGCAGCGCTTATCATCGCGTCTATACCGCTGTCGATGATCCCGGCGATTATTATCATGCCGGTCGCCATGATAGGCTTTTTTGTTTCTTTTCAGGCGATGTTTATGCCAATTATCGTTGAAAAGAAGGAAAATGATGAAAATGCTAACATCTCTCAGTCTGACTCAGGACGCTTTGACGCCTGATGGATGAACAAGAAGTTAAAAAGCTAAAAAATTATGCGGTTTGGTTATTGTCGAGACAAGAGTACTCTGAGTCAGGATTGACGCAAAAGCTACTGCAAAAAGGGGCTACAGCGGCAGTCGCGGAGCAATTGGTATCTTGGCTAAAGTCGCTTGATTACGTTAATGACGACCGCTATGCAGAGAGCTTTTTAAACCGCCAGATTGCAAAAGGACTTGGAGAAAAGCGTGTATTAATGGATGCAGGGCAAAAGGGTGTGAGCCGAGATACTTTGCATACGCTAATCGCTGAGCGTGAAATTGATTGGTACATGCAAGCCGCAAAAACCTATGAAAAAAAGTACGGTCTTTGCGCACAACCGATAGAATATAAAGAAAAAACTAAGCGCGTACGTTACATGAGTTATCGTGGCTTTAGTTTTGATGAAATAGATTTTGCAATTGAAGCTGCAATGACTGCAGCAGAGCAAGAAGAAATAAAGGGTGAATGATCACATGCAGCATATGACTACCGCACAAATCAGGCAAAGCTTCTTAGATTTCTTTGCTAAACAACAGCACCAAGTGGTGCCTTCAAGCTCGTTAATTCCGGGTAATGATGCCACCTTACTGTTCACCAACGCTGGTATGGTGCAGTTTAAAGATGCCTTCTTGGGTGCGGAAAAACGCCCTTATACGCGAGCAACCAGTTCACAGCGCTGTGTTCGTGCTGGTGGTAAACATAACGACCTTGAAAACGTAGGTTATACCGCAAGGCACCATACTTTCTTCGAAATGCTAGGTAACTTTAGCTTCGGTGACTATTTTAAAACCGACGCAATTAAGTTTGCTTGGGGTTTCCTTACGGATGTGATCAAGCTGCCAAAAGAAAAGCTACTAGTCACGGTTTACCATGAAGACGACGAAGCATTTGAGATCTGGTCAAAACAAGTTGGTGTTCCTGAAGACAGGATCATCCGTATTGCGACGGCGGATAACTTTTGGTCAATGGGCGACACGGGTCCTTGTGGCCCTTGCTCTGAAATCTTTTATGACCACGGCGAACACATTTGGGGTGGACCTCCGGGCTCACCAGAAGAAGACGGTGATCGCTTCATTGAGATCTGGAACTTAGTATTCATGCAGTACAACCGTCATGCGGACGGCACAATGGAACCGCTGCCAATGCAGTCGGTTGATACCGGAATGGGCCTTGAGCGTATCTCTGCAATTATGCAAGGTGTGCACTCAAACTATGAGATTGACCTGTTCCAAGCGCTGATTAAAGCCGCTGCAAAAGTAACAGATGCTCAAGATTTAGAAGATAAATCACTACGTGTAGTTGCTGACCACATTCGTTCGTGTGCGTTCCTTATTGCTGACGGCGTCATGCCATCGAATGAAGGTCGTGGTTACGTGCTACGTCGCATCATTCGTCGTGCAGTTCGCCACGGTAATAAACTCGGTGCAAAAGGGGCATTCTTCTTTAAGTTAGTTGCTGCACTCGCTGAGCAAATGGGTGAAGCTTACCCTGAATTAGTGAAGCAACAAGCAATTATCGAAAAAGTATTGCGTATTGAAGAAGATCAGTTTGGTAAAACCTTAGACCGTGGTTTAACTATTCTAGAAGAGAGTCTAGCTGGCATTGAAGGCGACGTTATTCCAGGCGATTTAGTGTTCAAACTGTATGACACTTACGGTTTCCCTGCGGACTTAACAGCAGATGTAGCGCGTGAGCGTTTTATGACGATCGACGAGCGTGGCTTCCAAGCATGCATGGAAGAGCAGCGTAAAAAAGCGCAAGCAGCTGGCAAGTTCGGTGCAGATTACAACGAGCGCTTGAAGTCTGATAAAAACACTGACTTTAAAGGCTATGATGCTGAGCACTATACCGGCACTGTGGTTGAAATCTTTAAAGAAGGTCAACACACCAATACGTTAGAAGATGGTGAACAAGGTGTGGTTATCCTTGACCGCACGCCTTTCTACGCTGAGTCAGGCGGCCAAGTTGGTGATACGGGTGTACTAAAAGTAGCTAACGGCGAGTTTGTGGTTACTGACACGCAAAAGCTAGGTAATGCATTTGCACACCATGGTCATGTGGTTGGCCGCATTGGTGTTAACGATAAAGCCGATGCACGTATTGATGCTGAGCGCCGCGAGCGAGTGAAGAAAAACCATACTGCAACGCACTTAGTACACAAAGCACTGCGCGATTTGTTGGGTGATCATGTTACTCAAAAAGGTTCATTGGTACTGCCAGATCGTTTGCGTTTCGACTTCTCGCATTTTGAAGGCGTCACTAAAGCACAGTTGCAGCAAGTAGAAGATGCAGTGAACGCAGAGATCCGCCGTAACTTTGCTCTGCAAACTGAGTTAATGGATATCGATGCTGCCAAAGACAAAGGTGCGATGGCGCTCTTTGGCGAAAAGTACGATGATGAAGTTCGAGTCGTTTCAATCGGTGGATACTCAATCGAGCTTTGTGGTGGTACACACGTGAAGCGCGCTGGTGATATTGGTCTCTTCAAGATTGTATCAGAAGGCGGTATCGCAGCGGGTGTTCGTCGTATCGAAGCAGTAACAGGTGCTGATGCTATCGCTTATGTTAATGAGCAAGAGCAAGTGCTTTCTGAAATTGCAGCTTTGGTTAAGGGTGATACCTCATCAGTGCTAGAAAAAGTATCTGCGCTACTTGAAAAGTCAAAAGGCCTTGAAAAGCAAGTTGCTCAACTAAATGACAAACTAGCAAGTGCCGCGGGTGCAACGCTACTTGACTCTGTAACGGAAGTGAATGGGATTAAATTACTCGTAGCGAACGTTGCAGGAACTGAGTCTAAAGCACTGCGTGGCATGGTCGATGATCTGAAGAACAAGATTGGCTCAGGTGTCATTGCGCTAGGTGTAGCAAATGGCGATAAAGTAAGCCTAATCGCTGGCGTAACGAAAGACTTAGTTGGTCAGGTAAAAGCAGGTGAGCTAGTTAATCACATGGCTTCTCAAGTCGGTGGTAAAGGTGGCGGTCGTCCTGATATGGCGCAAGCTGGTGGTTCACAACCAGAAAACCTAGACGCAGCACTAAACAGTGTTCCAACTTGGTTAAATGAAGTAACGCAGTAATCAGCAAGTGGCGCTGATTGTACAAAAGTTTGGTGGCACCTCGGTAGGTTCGGTAGAGCGTATTGAGGCGGTTGCCGAACACGTTATCAAAACACAACAACAAGGCCACCAAGTGGTGGTCGTGTTGTCTGCAATGTCAGGCGAGACAAACCGTCTCATTTCCCTTGCCCAACAAATCGATGCACGTCCGAGTTCTCGTGAGCTAGATGTGTTGATCACCACCGGCGAACAAGTTTCTATCGCGTTATTGGCGATGGCCATCATTAAGCGTGGGCATTCTGCCGTGAGCTTACTTGCCGATCAGGTTGGTATTAAAACCGATAACATGTTCTCTAAAGCGCGGATCACAGAAATAGACACGACCCGCTTAAAGCAAGAGCTTGAGCATAACCGAATAACCATTATTGCCGGATTTCAAGGACGCGATGAAGAAGGCAATATCACCACGTTGGGGCGTGGTGGTACAGATACCTCAGCAGTTGAAATCGCAGGGGCTTTGCAAGCAGACGAATGTCAGATATATACTGATGTCGACGGTGTGTACACTACCGATCCACGCATAGAGCCAAATGCAAGGCGTTTATCACATATTACTTTTCCTGAGATGTTGGAGCTGGCTAGTGTGGGTGCTAAAGTTTTGCAGATCCGTTCGGTTGAAGCGGCCGGTCGATATAATGTACCACTGCGCGTACTTTCTTCGTTTTCTCCTGATAACGGCACCTTAATTAGCTATGAGGAAGGTAAGATGAAAAACACTAAAGTGGTCTCTGGGGTAGCGAGTGTCAAAGACGAAGCGCTTATCTTAGTTAACAATGTAGATGCAAAACCTAGTAATCTTGCCAATATACTTTCTCTTCTTGGTGAGCATAATATCGAAGTCGATATGATTAACCATTTGAACCACAGTGAGAAAAAAATAGACTATGCTTTTACTGTGCACACAAATGATTGTATTCTGGCGGAAGAAGTTTTAGCGCAACATGCACAAAATTTAGGTGGCGCAACGGTAGAGGTTAATGCTAACGTGGCAAAAATCTCAGCGGTTGGCATCGGGATGAAATCTCATTCAGGTGTTGCTGGTCTCTTTTTTATGGCATTGGCCGAAGAAAATATTCACACTCTATTAGTATCTACATCAGAGATAAAAATCTCGGCACTGGTAGAAGAAAAATATTTAGAGCTAGCTGTACGGGCTTTACATGCCAAATTCGAATTGGAAAGTACTGAGTAAAAGAAGTTTTTGCTTACTTTTCTAGGAACTTTTATTTAAAATGGATTTGACGCGGAATCTTTTAAATTTTGGAATAACAGGAGCAAGAGAATGCTAATACTAACTCGTCGAGTAGGTGAAACCCTGATGATTGGTGATGAAGTGACTGTAACAGTACTAGGTGTTAAAGGTAACCAAGTACGTATTGGTGTAAATGCGCCTAAAGATGTTTCAGTTCACCGTGAAGAAATTTACATGCGAATTCAGGCTGAGAAATCTAGCCCGGGCAATATGTAATTGACCAAATATTGAATTACGATGTTAGTTAACATAGTTTGACTGGCATAAAAAACCCCGCCACTGCGGGGTTTCTTATTTCTGGCTCTGCCCAGACAAAAAAGCAATCGCTTCTTCGTTAAGTCCAGATTTACTGATATAGCTCGGTTTGTTTTGGTGAAATACCAAAAAACCTCTACTCGTTTCAACGAGTTTATCTAAGTCGTCAAATGGGTAAGAAAATTCGGCATGTGTCGCTTTGGTGCTAATACCAGTTTTAGTGATTGAAACTTTGACGACATTGCCAGCAGCGCGAGAATACGACTGTCTTATCACCCACCAAGCTTTACGATAGTAGAAAGCGACGCATTCAACCACAGCCAATAGAATAAGAAAGTTCCCGACGTAGTGCTCCTGCAACCCGTAAATAGCAAACAGCCCCAATGCAATTAGCAGTACAAGCAAGCCATATTTCGGCTTAACAGCAAGTCCATTGGCTTCAGATTCTTCAAAACACTCTCGATAATAGGCTTTATCTAACTTAAATTGGCTTTGAAAAGATAAATTTTCATTTTGTTCAAGGGAGGGCATAGACGTTCGTTGTGGTAAAAATTTCCCATTATTATACCCATCTATATTGAAAAAGCTGTAACGCGAATAAATTGTTTGCAGTTCCTTTTTGCTATATCCAGCGAAATACGCGCCATACAGTATGACGTTTACGTAAACGTTAATTCTTGGTCAGTCCAATTTACAATTTATCTTGCGTAATCAAAAATCCTTTCTATATTCATTAGGAACTCAGTATTAGTTGGCGCTATTTTGAATATTTTTCATATTTATTACGTTGGTTTTCCATATTTATTAGTGCTTTTCTAGCTAACTCACTGATTATTTGTAAGTTAAGTGTTTTGGTAATACCAATTTACAGCAGGCTTTACAGTGGAACATTTTTTGTTATAAGGTGAATAAATATCTACAAAAAGTGAAGGTTTATACCAGTTCGTTAACATCGAACAGGAAAACCAAACAGCAAGTAAGGGGTAAAAATGGATATTGGAGCGCAGCTACTGCAAGCAGGAAATCTTATGCTGACCGGTATGGTTGGTGTTTTTGTTTTTCTGTCCATTTTGATTTTTGCGATGCGACTGTTGGCCAACTTTGCTGCTCAATTTAAAGAAGTAGAGCCAAGTACCACAAGATCAAAAACAACCAGAGCAACATCGTCACAGGGTGTGCCGCAGGCACATATTGCAGCCATTAGCGCTGCCGTTGCAGCCTACAGAAAAAACAATTAATAGGGGTTTTGCATGTCACAGTTAAAGCTAACCGAATTAGTGCTGCGCGATGCGCATCAGTCATTACTCGCCACCAGAATGCGCTTGGAAGATATGCTTCCTATCGCTGAGAAGCTCGACAATATGGGCTACTGGTCTGTTGAATCATGGGGGGAGCAACCTTCGACTCGTGTATTCGCTATTTAGGCGAAGATCCATGGGAGCGGATCCGTGCACTGAAAGCTGCAATGCCAAAAACCAAACAGCAAATGCTACTGCGTGGTCAGAATCTATTGGGCTATCGTCATTATGCTGATGATGTTGTCGAAAAGTTTGTTGAACGTGCCCACCATAACGGGGTAGATGTATTTAGAATATTCGATGCAATGAACGACGTGCGCAACTTAGAAACGGCTATTAAAGCGGCCATCAAAGTGGGCGCGCATGCGCAGGGCACGATTTCGTACACCGTAAGCCCTGTTCATACGCTGGAAATGTGGCTCATGCAGGCCAAGCAGCTCGAAGACTTAGGCTGTCATTCCATTTGTATCAAGGACATGGCTGGATTACTGAAACCCTATGATGCCGAAAAGTTAATCTCTGGGCTTAAAGCGTCCGTCTCTATTCCTATCGCAATGCAGTGCCATGCAACCACAGGGCTCAGTACTGCAACTTATCAAAAAGCCATAGATGCGGGTATCGATATGCTCGATACGGCGATATCTTCTATGAGTATGACCTATGGCCATAGTGCAACAGAAACTATCGCGGCGATTGTGGAAGGTACAGAACGTGATACAGGGCTTGATTTACTGGAGCTAGAAGAGATCGCAGCCTATTTCCGTGAGGTGAGAAAGAAATATGCAGCTTTTGAGGGTAGCTTAAAAGGAGTAGATGGTCGTATTCTATCTGCACAAGTGCCTGGTGGCATGTTAACAAATATGGAAAATCAACTGCGAGAGCAAGGTGCAGGTGACAAGCTTGACGCAGTACTAAAAGAAATTCCAAGTGTGCGTAAAGAACTTGGCTACTTACCGCTGGTAACACCAACCTCACAGATTGTCGGGACGCAAGCGGTATTAAACGTACTTACCGGTGAGCGTTACAAGTCTATAACCAAAGAAACTGCTGGCGTGCTGAAAGGCGAATATGGAGCGACACCAGCGCAAGTCGACCAAGCTTTGCAACAACGCGTGCTTGAAGGCGCAGAGCCTATTACCTGCCGTCCTGCAGACTTAATTGAACCTGAGCTGGATAGTTTACAAAGCGAGTTAGTCGCCACTTCAAAAGAGGAGCAAATTACCTTAGCCGACGAGGTTATTGATGATGTGCTTACCTATGCATTATTCCCGCAGATTGGCCTTAAATTCCTGAAAAATCGCAATAATCCAGATGCGTTTGAGCCAAAACCGACGCTTGTTGAAAGCAAAGAGCAAAAAGCTGCAGCGACGCCTGCTAAAGCCAAGTCATCAACTAGTGAGCGTTACAGCGTAAAAGTGGATGGCAAAGTATACGATGTGGTGGTTGCGCCGGGTGGAGAGTTACAAGAAGTACAAGTCAAAGACAGTGAGCTTATTCCTCAGTCAACCTCGGTAAGCTCCAGTGAAACTTTGAATGCGCCACTTGCTGGCAACATCTTTAAGCTTATGGTGCGCGCAGGAGATGAGGTGCAAGAAGGCGATGTGGTACTCATCATGGAAGCCATGAAAATGGAAACCGAGGTGCGCGCAACACACAGTGGGCAAGTCGCGGAGCTACTCGTCTCTGAAGGCGACTCCGTCAGTGCTGGCGATGCCATCATGTCTTTAGCATAAGGATGTCGTGATGGAAGGGTTACTTAATTTATGGCAAGCAACAGGACTTGCCAACTTCACCGTGCCTGCACTTTGTATGATGGCTGTGGGCTGCGGACTTTTGTATCTTGCGATCGCCAAAGGCTTTGAGCCGTTGCTATTGGTGCCTATTGGCTTTGGTGCCATACTCACGAATATTCCTGTCGCTGGGCTTGCCGATCCTGGTGGGCTTTTATACTACGTGTATTACATAGGTATAGACAGCGGAGTATTCCCCTTACTGATCTTTATGGGGGTGGGGGCGATGACGGACTTTAGTGCTTTGATAGCTAACCCCAAGATGCTGTTGCTTGGTGCCGCAGCTCAATTTGGGATCTTTGCCACCTTGTTTGGGGCTATATTGCTGAACTATATTCCGGGCTTTGAATTTACCCTGCAAGACGCCTCTGCAATCGCCATTATTGGCGGTGCAGATGGTCCAACTGCGATCTTCCTCGCGTCTAAGCTTGCACCAGAGTTACTAGGGGCAATTGCGGTGGCAGCCTATTCGTATATGGCGTTGGTGCCAATTATTCAACCACCAATCATGAAAGCACTCACGACGCAAGAAGAGCGCCAGATTGCGATGCCACAGCTGCGCCATGTATCAAAAACCGAGAAAATCCTCTTTCCTCTGGCGGTACTGGGTCTAACGATACTGTTTTTACCTGCTGCAACACCTTTGGTTGGTATGTTCTGCTTGGGTAACTTGATGAAAGAGTGTGGTGTAGTAGACCGCTTGAGTAAAACGGCGCAAAACGAGTTGATTAATATCACCACCATTTTCCTCGGTTTGGCGGTGGGCTCAAAGTTGGCAGCTGATCAATTCTTAACGGTTGAGACGTTGGGGATTTTAGCACTAGGTGCCGTGGCATTTGGAATTGGTACCGCAGCAGGTGTATTAATGGCTAAAACCATGAATAGATTTAGTGATACCCCCATTAATCCGTTAGTTGGCGCTGCTGGGGTATCCGCAGTCCCGATGGCGGCGCGTGTGGTCAATAAGGTTGGCCTTGAAAGCAATCCGCATAATTTCTTGCTGATGCATGCGATGGGCCCCAATGTCGCGGGTGTATTAGGCAGTGCGGTTGCTGCTGGTATTTTGCTTGCATTGGTAGGCTAATTTACACTTCTCCAACCATTTGCGTGGCGATTTTAGGTTGCCGCGCATTTTTTAGACCTATAATACAAGCTCAATTGGGGAAATAAGACGGTAGTAAGTTTTGTTGTCACTTTGATGCTTTTTGGTATCAAATTGTTTAAAAAAAGTCTTTTTTGTTTCTATTAGGGGGTTGTTCTTTTGTTTTTCTTGTGTATTGTGTTACTTGAATATAACAATGAAAATAAGGAAGTAACATGAAACTAACTATTAAAAAAACAAATTTAAAAAGCTTATTAGGTAAAGAGATCGCAGCGGCTCAAACTAAAGATGTTGCAGGCGCAAGAGGGACTGATACTTTAACAGGACTAATGGCATGTAATCCAGCTCCAACAGGTAAGCATTACTGCATCCCTCCAAAAGATATGGTTTAAGAGCTACGGCTCATCTGAACTCATTCAGATTACAATTCTATTACGCCTGATGTGAAACTATGTTAGGCGTATATACAACTAATGACTAAGCTATAGAAAACATAACAATTCACTCTCCCACACGTGTTTAACACCAAAAAATCGATTTCTGTTATTTAGCCGTTTGACGTTTCATTTCGCTGGACTTTATATTCTTAAACTTGATAGTCTTTCGTCACTTTTAATTAACATGAACAACTTCAGATGAAGTTTTTAGCTCCTTTCTTATTTTTGTTACCCTGTGTGACAGTTGCAATGGAAACATCGACTTTAGTGGTAACGCCGATAGCAGAGCATGTTTATAAACATGAATCTTCGCTACACGTTGAACCTTGGGGGTTAGTGGCAGGCTCTGGGCTGATTGTGGTCGACGGTCAAGATGCTTACATTGTTGATACACCTTGGACCGAGCAAGACACAGAAGCACTGCTATTGTGGGCCGAGGACCGCAAGCTCAATATTAAAGGGGCGGTGGTCACGCATTATCATCAAGATGCAAGCGGTGGCCTAGCGGTATTAAATAAACATCAGATCCCAACCTATGCATCAGCCCAAACTAACCATCTATTAGCCCAAAAACACAGCGCTATCGCGTCACATAATTTGCCGCAAGCCTCAGCAGCGATAAAGTCAGGTGTCGTTGAAACCTATTACCCAGGTGCAGGACACTCGAAAGATAATATTGTCGTGTGGCTGCCACAATCTAAGATTTTATTCGCAGGATGCTTTGTGAAAAGTGTGGTGAGTAAAAATTTAGGTAACTTGGAGGATGCTTCGGTTGATGAGTGGCAAGCGTCTATACACAAGGTATTGAGCCGATATCCGGAAGCAAACATGGTTATTCCAGGGCATGGTAAAGAAGGGGATTTATCTTTGTTGCACCATACCGTTAAGCTAATCAAAATCGAGCAATCAAAAGGTAAATAAAGGACTGACATGAAATTTATTCCGTTTCGTAATTTACGCTGTCCGGGTTTAGAAACTGCGCTGTGGTATTGTCGCTTGTTGTTTTTAACGGGCGTAGCCTTGATAGTGCTTGGGGTTATCAAAGAGGGGATTGCAATCTATCATTGGCTAATCGCCATGATAGAGAATGGCGACGCGCCAATAAAAGCAGCCTATATCTATGACTTAGATTTGCTTTCCCACCCAAACTTTCATTTGATCATTGTTGGAGTGGTGAAGATCTACTTCTCCTGTGGCCTCGCGATTAAACTGAAAACAATGTCCCATGAGCAGGCGTTACAAAAATAACGAATACCACGTAAAGGAGTCTCATAGAGGAGTTTCTCAGAGAAATTTCTTAGACCCTTTTACGCGGCAGAGCTACTATTTAAAAATTAATACTCCAGCTGTCCGCCATTTTGGATAAAGGCGACATATTCGTTCCAAACATCTTCAACACTTCGGCCCAAGATATGTTGAAATGCTGCATCAAATGACCAAGTATAATTGCCCATATCTTTCGCCGCTTTATTAAACTTGTAGATAAACTCAGAGTCGTGCTGTTGTTTGACGTAATGTAAGAAAAACCCAGTTGTGGTGTAGCCACTAAGCCAGCGTTTAGCGTTGATGATATCTGGTGAGCGTGACTTATGAAAACCAGCACCGATCCGCACGGCATCAGCTAGACCTTCGGTGTATGCCCAGTTTGCCTTGCCATCACCATAGCTGTCATGAGTCAGCGGCGAGTTATTGTAACCATGGGTGACTTCGTGGAATAAAATGCCGTCGATTTCATCACGGATCACGGCATCGTTGTTATTATTATCGCGATAAATACGTTCTAAGTGCGCGGTGCTAACGACGATAGTCATCTCACCCGAACCGTCTTGCCCCATCTTATAGGCAACGAAATCCTTACCCCAATGATCTTTGGCTCTCAACTCAAACTGCAATTTTCTAAAACGCTGGGATTCACTGGCGTCGCGGTATAGCACTTTTGCTACATCCACACAGCGTTCGGCCATGTGTGCAGCTGGGTTTGGTATGATCCGTTTAAATAATGCCGAGCCTTGTGTTTCAGGGTTTACATCAACAAAGTTTACTTCCGGACGTTGCCATGTGTCGTTTGGTGGTGTGCTATCGCTACTGACGGCTAATTCATAATTGGCGCTTTGGAAACCGTATACAGAAACATAAACCGGCGCATTTGAGCTTATATCGCAGCGCTCGTTGGAGCTGGCATCATTGATACTTTGGCAGTCATAACTTGCGGTGGTCGGTTGGCTATTTGCTTTTAGGTATAGATCTGCATCACCGCTACCAGTCAAGGTTGCTGTGATAGGAGCTGAGCTTGTAAATGGCCCAAAATGTGCCCATTGGCCAGGGGTAACGCTGCCATTTTGGTTAAATGGCAAGGTTGTACCACCGTTTGCCGGAGCACCGATAAATTCGATTTCTGCAAGCTGTAATAAATTGGCACCTTGCGTTGCGGTGACATTTAAGCGCACAAAGCGGTACGCTTGATTGGTACTGACATTGAACTGCTTAGTTTGATGTCTCGAAGCAAAACTTTGATTGTTTTGCGAATCTATAGTAAACCACACTTGACCGTCTTGAGAGCCTTGAAGCGTCCAATTTTTGGGATCTCTTTGTGGCGCATCGTTCGCAGAAGTGAGGGTGTAAGCTGTTAAATTCACCGCTTCGCTAAACGCATAACTTATCCAACCGGAAGCTGAAAAAGTAAGCCACTTGCTGTAGTGGTTATTATCAAATGCGTTGACTTTGCCCTCATAGGGTTGGTTTTCTCCTGAAACGCTGATAGCAGCGGCATTGGCAGTTGTCAGATCGCTGTTTGCGTGCGCCGAGCTTAAGCCCAGGCTCACTAAAGCGGCTGCTATAAAAGAACGTTGGAATCGCGTTTTAGCTATAATGATGTTCATGTTGACCTCTTTTGTATCGTTCCATTTTTTGTGGGCAGATACCTGTTGATGTTGTATCCATGGCTATTTTTATTTTGGCGTCCAAATAAGTTTGGAACGGTTTAATTGTTGTTGCTTTTATGTACGTTTGTCAAATGGAAATTTACTTTAATTTAACGATAAGGGCAGAATTGGTGTTCCTGAGTTAGGTTGAATTACGATGCGAAGGCTAGCACTATCAGGCTTTACAGGGCGTAATGCTAGGGATGTTATTTATTGTGAACTGTGTTTTGTTGGGGCGTGTTTGATTGATTTTTCGGGACTTTTTTATTCGCAGTCTCTTGAGTTGCAATTTGTTTGTGTTGTTTCTTTTTTAATCGCTTTCGCTCTGCTTTAGTTACGTGTTTTGCCACCCATTTAGCAATCTTTTGCATGAGCATTGGAGGGAAGTCATGACCCATCCCATTGACCAGTTTTAGTTTGGATTTTCGAATAGTAGCGGCGGTTTGCTGGCCAGCGGCCGCGGGAAAAATAGGGTCGTCGGTACCATGGATAACAAGTGTAGGCGTTTTGATCTTTGCCAGCGTGTGCTTGCGACATTGGCTTGCGACAATCGCCGCAAGCTGGCGCTTAAATCCTTGCGGGTTATGTGCGCGTTCAATACTGTGTTTGGCTTGTTGATGTAGCGTCCCTTCGTCTTGAGGGTAGGCGGGACTGCCGATCAGCTGGTTGAGTTTTATATTGTATTGAATGGCAGATTGGTGGCAGTCTGACTTTGGCCGTGCTTTTGCCAGTTGCAGCATGACTTTTACATTTGCTGCGGTAAACTTGGGATACGCTGAGGTTGACATAATTGAGGTCAAACTTACCACTTTCTTTTTATGCTTAGCTGCAACGATTTGTGCAATCATCCCGCCCATAGAAGCACCAACAAGGTGGGCGCGTTTAATCTTAAGTCCTGCCATCAAAGCGACAACATCTCCGGCCATATCTTCTAAGGTATAGGGAACAGAAGCGCGGATGGGAAGCTTTTTACTCAGCATGGTTTTTATCACACTCGGTGAACCTAAATGGTCCAAGTGGCTCGATAATCCCGTGTCGCGATTATCAAAACGGATCACCCGAAAACCTTTATTGACTAGCCCAAAGTACAATTCATCTGGCCAAATTGTCATTTGTGCCCCAAGACCCATTATCAAAATAATTACGGGGGCGTGAGGCGCTCCCTCGTCCTGATAATGTATGCTGATCCCGGTTGCAATCTTGATATCGGTCATTGTCGCGAACGTTTAGCTTGACTTGAAAGGGCTGCATTTAAGTATAGAGCGTGGGTATGAACTTAACTTTAAAATAGCAGTCAAAAAAGACGAAAATTTATTGCTAAAAGCCATTGCGCTTTAAAACATTTAGGTTAATATTCGCGCTTGTTGATGGTCGGAAATTATGCATCAACGCTATCAATTTATACGATTCTTATTTGGAGTAAGTCATGACTAAAAAAAGCAAACTTCAGCATGCTCATCAGCGTGGTGAAATTAAAGACAACGCACTAAAAGCGTTAGTAACCAGCCCGTTGTTTAAGGCGAAAGTTGAAAAGAGCAAAAAAGGCAAAGGTAGTTATCAACGTAGCGTAAAGCACAAAGGCCAAGAGCCTTACCTTAAGGCAGCCTAAGCTTTAAGATAAGGTTTTTTGCTGATACATTTGCTTGTCAGCTTGTGCGATTAAATCGCTGATATCTGTTATCGGGTGTTGGGAAAATGCTCGCCCGACACTACCTTGAATTGCTACTTTTTGTTTCCCATGACTAAATTGCAAGGTATTGAGTTGTTGTTGCAGCTGTTGTGCTTTTTCTTCTGCAGATTGTGTGTCGTCAAATAAGCAGAGCGCTGCAAACTCATCGCCACCTAGGCGTCCTACAATATCTTGTTTTCTGATACTTGATGACAAAAACGTCGCAACATGGGCAAGCGCCTTATCTCCAGCATCGTGACCAAATTGGTCATTAATCAACTTAAATTTATCTAAGTCAATGTAAAATAATGCCAAAACACCACCACGTTTATTAAATTGCTCGACTAGCACGTTGGCTTGTTTGTACCAGCCTCGACGGTTAAAAATGCCGCACAATTGATCATAATTTGCTTCATTTTCAGCTTGTTGTTTTTGCTGTCTGAGTCGTCCAATGCGTTTAGATACCGCAACGGCAAGCAGTAAAGACTCAATGGCAAACGCAAAAATAAGTGCATAGCGCTGCATAAATGGGCTATATCCCACTAACAGCACGCGAAATACCATACCGACTAATACTAGGCTCAGTGCCGCAAAAACCAAACTTGCTTCGCCAATTTTGCGCTTGGTTTGAAGAGCTGATAGCACAAAGATAGTAGCGACAATAACGAGGGTTATATAGGCCATAATTTGGCTTAATAAGTAGGACAATTGTGCTTGTTGAGTGGGAATTTTAAGTATGCTCAGGAGCATCACGATACCCGCGGCACTTTTCAGTAGCAACACGAGTTTTGGCCACTGTTTGTCAACAAGTAGGATACTCAACATAAACCAAGTTGCTGAAACCACAGTGAGACCAATACTAAGTAGATATGCGTGTTTGAGTAATGGTTTATACTGAGATGAAACAAAAAGATTTAATTGCCCTTCTTGGAATAATACAAATCCACAAAGGCAGAAGATATAAGCGCCGTAGAGTCTAAATATAGGATCATTGAGGCGACTACCCATGATCAATACATAGCAAATTAAGGTAAAGCAAAGTCCATAAAATGCGCCCATGACTAGGCTGCTTTTTTGACTTTCCCAAATAAATTTCCCCGTGCTCATCAGCCTAAATCTTGGCGTATGAATTTGCATAGAATCTAAGCTTAAGGTTGCTGTGTACTTACCTTTTGGAATGATAAATGCGGGCTGTGAGAACTTAACGGGCAAAGGGGCGTTGACTCGCCACTGATAGTGATTAAGGCCAACATCTACAAATGAAAAAACGCTGTCTTCATGTAAATTACAGGCTATCGAGACGGTATTGTTGCCGCGTTCAATTTTGCTATAAGACGTCGTATTTATAGTAAGCAAAATTGAGTCGCCGTGAGTGGTCGTGAGCGAGCAATTGTCATCAAGCGCAAAAATTGAGGGGCTAAACAAAAATACGGCGCCGTAAATAAAAGCGAGTAGGAGCGTAAGCTTCCCACTAAAGTTGCTGTGTATTTTGACGCCATTCAACCTAGACTGCAGCACAACCAAAACCTAAGGTTATTGTTGTAGTTAATGTAACAAACTTGTACGTAACTTAGCCAGTGTAAAATCCCTTTAACCAGAGACTTTTTACATCCTATCGAACAAGAAGCTAAACCAGGCAAAAAACAAGCAAAAGCTACTTAATCCAAATGCTAGGGTTCGTAACCGTAAGTTACTGCCCAGTATGTGCTCGTAGCTGTGCCAATATCTTGCTGCGACAAACACGGTGCTGAGCACAAACCAAAATTGTCCCGTCATTTGCTCAGTATGCAAAAGTATCAGTAGTGCAATAAATAAAACTGGTTGCTGAAACTGGCTGTCATAGCTATTACCTAATAATCTTATGCGCTCGGGGAAGGCGTGTTTTTCAACATAGCGAATATCTTGAAGTGCAATATCACCATTTTTGACTGCGCGAATTCTACTCGTTGCGGTCAGAAGAAATAATAGCAGCGTTAGGCTAAGCAAAAATAAAATCGGAATATGGATCCACATAGTAAAGCTCCTGAGTTTGAAAGAGGTTTTACTTTAACTAGATTGATTGCTAACTTATCGTGTCAATAATGACTAGTTTTGGTTTGATATTGCCATGAAGGTGGTTTTGCTATGTCCTGAACATGTGTTTGCGAGCGCATTAACAGGTGTGATTGATATTTTGAACGTGGCAAACAAAGTCGCTGGTAAGGCGGTGTTTTGCTGGCAGACGGTTGCGCTTTCAGGGCAAAAGTCGGTGATGAGTAGTCAGGGTTTAGAATTTGTTTGTCATGCTGAATTTAGCGCATTGGCTGATGCTGATGTCGTTATCTGGCTCGGCAGTCACTTTTCATCAGAGCCTTTGTTGTGGCAACAATGCCAACAAATCAAAGCACAATTAAACAAGCATGGTATTGAATTTCATCCCGCGACTTATCAACTTGCCGGATGTTGCGGTACCGCATTTTTAGCCACAGCAGGATTGTTGGATAAAAAACAATTTACTTGTAGCTGGTGGCTCACGCCTTTTTTTACACGATACTTTCCAGTTTTAAAGCCCAACAGCCAAAAGGTAACAGAGCAAAGCGATATGGTGTATACCGCGGGCGCAGCTCATAGTTACTTGCACTTGATGCTGCGGTTTATTACCGACGTGCTGGGCTCTGAAGTGGCAAAAGCAATCGCCGCATGGCTGGCGATACCAAACGAGCAAGCGAGTCAAAATGAGTTTGTGCAGCTCAGTGGCTTTTTACAACATAGAGATGCGCAATTGCTTAAGGCACAGCATCATATTAGCGATAATCTCGATGTTTCACATAGCTTACAGAGCCTTGCGAAACAAGCTTGTATGTCAGAGCGTACGTTAATTCGACGCTTTAAACAGCACACGAGTATGACGCCGTTTGAGTATGTGCGACTTGCGCGGCTCGTTCGCACCAAACAGCTATTGCATAGCACAAACTTGAGCGTGGAGCAGATAGCCAATCAGGTTGGCTATCAAGACAGTCAGGCTTTAGCGAAGCAATACAAAAAGCACTATAACCAATCGCTTAATCGAGTGAGAGGGTAGTCATAGTGGGTGTTAACCTTTCTATTTTTTCAATCAATAACACCGGCTGTTATCGCTATAGTCAACTGCAAAATATGAGTACTACAGGAAACCAAACTACGGCAATACTAACTTGAACATGTGTTATATGTTTACTCGTAAAGTTTCTCTGCTGCTTCTTTAAGTCCTGAGTGGGGTAAAAATTGATCTGTGATTGTTAGAATCGAGTACAGATTATTTTTTAATTTATCAAGCTCTATGTTACCTGGCTTAATAGCCGTTTGTAATAAATGAATGGCCATATCAGCTAATAGAATACGCTGTTTTTCTAGCCATTCTTCATCGCCTTTGGTAGCGGGATTGCCAAGGTAGCTACTTTCTACCAAACTATGCAAATCCCAGCTAGTTTTGATTAACTTATTCCTTTCAATATCATTCACTGCCGATCTTCCGAAATATAGATATAATGACTCCCACACCGTGCTAGCTTTCTCTTTTTCGTGGGTTCGCTTTATATAAAGCAGAGCCATAATTAATTTGTTAAATAACTAAACAGCTGAGGCTAGCATGAACAAACATAACATACTTTGTATGTGAACTAATACGCATAAAGCACTTAATTAAGTAGTCATATTCTGCTCAAAACCGCCTGTCAGCTAAAGTCCATACTAATTTGTCTACATGGTAAGGCAAGTGATGAGCAAATACAGTTGGAGGAATATTTTCCTCCATTCAATCAGTTCAACTTGCTTAGCTTGACGCGAGGCAACGGACACTCGGGGTTTCACCGGGTTCGATGATATTAATATTGACCTCTTTTAAGTCACCGATTATGGGTTTCAAAGCTTTATCAAAACGATTTGCTGCCGCTTCGATTTTTTCGGCATAGTCGTCAATGGCATCAAAATTAGCGGCGTGACTTTCAATTACTGCCTCAATCTGCTTGGCCTTTTCTTCTTGTTTTGCCAGTAGCGCTTTATTGATCACAAGTCGATCGTCGTCTTCTTGTATCGCCTCTTTACTAATGGCTTCCATTTCTTTGCTGAGCAGTGCGAGCTTGTCTTCAATATCTTTCATTGGTAACTCAGAAGCTGACATATCAAGCTCTGCCGCTTTGAGTGCTTTGTATGCAGCCACCTGTTCGGCGTCCATGGTGTGTTTGATTATTGGGTTACAGTCTTGGTAAGCGATAAGCTGGTAGCTGCCTTGCGTTTGCGGCTCGGTTGGATTTGCATTGGAGTAGCCAACGCAGGCACTCACAGCCAGTGTTACCGAAATTATTAGTATTGATTTTGTGGTTTTCATAAGCACCTCGAAGGAGTAAGTCTGATTTACAAAATTAGTCGCGGTGTAGTTTGAAAAGGTTGGTTTTAGATGCGCAAGTATTAGTAACAAAATATGAATCGGGCAGTGAGCTTAGAATTAGTTGCTACTTTTATCAGGCGCTTGGCATTGGTGCTGTGCAATTTCTTCGGCGTATTTGGCTTTAACTAGTTCAACGTAATGGTTGAGGTTTTTATCAGGACGTACGGTAAAGGTCCGCTCACTTTTATGTATCGCGGTGATACGGTCCAAGCGAAATTCACGGTAATCACTGCGGAGCTGACAAAATGCGACCAGCGTCCACTTTCCACCCCAATAAACCAATCCGAGTGGCTCGATGATACGCTGGGTTTGTTGCTTTGCAACGTCTTGATATTCAAGTTGTACACACCGCTTAGCCGCAATGGCGAGCCTAAGTGTAGCGCTAAAGGATTGTTGTTGCGGTCCGTGCTTAAAACTTGAGACCAAATAAGGGGAGTGGTCATGCTGTTGTTTGAGGTGAGCGGGTAGCACGGCCTCGATTTTGGCAATGGCCGCTTTTGCATGCGCGCTAAGTTCGGGATCCGTCCATGCTCCAACCATTTTACTACCAAGTAACAATGCGGTGAGTTCATCATAGCTAAACATCATCGGGGGCAGTGGGTAGTCACCAATAATATAGCCGACACCTGCTTCCCCCTCAATTGGCACGCCAGAACTTTGTAAGTCCTGAATATCGCGATAAATCGTACGCTCAGATACCGTAAAGTGATCGGCCAATGACTTGGCGGTAACCGCTAATCGTCGACCCTTGAGCAGATCCACTAACTGAAAGAGACGTTCTGATTTATGCACGAGTTTTCCTTGTTATTCAAATCTCAGATTAATTAACCGCTACATGGCGTTTGAGAGAGCACATTACTGTGACTAATGGTGACACTCTCGCTGTCTATGTATTGCGTTAATCTTTGGCATACTTCGGTTGTTGGGAATTGTGCCGACACCGCTTTTGCATGCTCCATCGATTGCCAATAAATAATATCTAAATACTCGCCAGTCTGACTGTCTTTAGTCAACGAACGATATAGTAACCCAGGTTGCTGTTCAACCCACTCGGTAAAAGCTGGGTTTACACCCATAATGTCACTCTCTGTAGCACCAAGAGCCAATTTAAATTTTACAATCTCTACGACATTTTGTTGCATGGTCTTTCTCCTTTTTGAGTTCAAAAAGAGTAAACCACGATGTTGTGTCAGGGAGTGTCAGTAGTGTTTAAATATACAGTGCATTTTATATCGAGGGCCTGTTTATCTTTCAAGTTTGTTTTTGCAGCAGCTTGATTGGTATTTATACAAGGCAGAGTCTGCGTAGCATAGTTGTTCTATGTAAGTCAGGCGATAACACAGTAGAAATGCAAATCAAGCACTGCCCTTTGGGTTCACCTGAGTGCGCTTTGTTCATTGTTGCTCAACTTTTGCCTAGATTACTAGGCGGCAAGTCGAGCGTCGCGACCAAAACACACTCAGGAGAACAAAAGTCAAACAGCAAAGATCAACAGGCCCTGGCAAAACAAAGGATCTGTATTAGGATTTAGGGTACTGCAATTGGCAGGATTAACCGTGTAAAGGATAAGGAAATGAAATTAAGTACAAGCATATTTGCAACCAGTTTGGTTGCATCCGCTATCTGCGCTTCCCATGTTTTTGCAAAGGACACAAATGACAGCGATGTCAAAAGGCTGCATGTCTTGGCAAAGCAAGTCGCATCACAAAGTATCAGTGGGTCGTATACTTTTGCTATCAACTGTCATACTAACCCCAGCTTACTGAAACGTGCCGTTGAGCAAGTAAGTTGGCCTGTCGATGAAATTACCTTTGCTATTCAAGGACAATGTCAGGGCCCAATTAAGATCACGAGACCTGGTATCACCATTTCGGGGTCTGATAATACTCAAGATGTTATCTCTGCGGCGTTAAGCGGCGTGCAGCCGACCGTATTAGTGGAGTCTGGTTCGGTTAAGCTCAATAACTTAGGGCTTGTCAGCACCGCTCAGCAAAGTAGCGTAACGGTGACGGCGCAGGGAATGGCAAGATTGGATAATGTCGCGACTCAAGTGCAAGGCACTGAGCCTGAATACCACTATATCGTGACAGATAATAGTAATCTTTACTTAAGTAATCTTAACCAAGCTAAAGTGAAAATAGCAGGGGGCGCTTTTGCTGAATTTGTAGCCGGCAATCAGGCGATGACAGCATATGTGTTTGACACCGCCAATGCTAGAAGTACCCAAGGGAACCAGTTCGACGCAGTACAAGTTGCTGGAAATGGCTACTTTTTAGCAGATGGGCAGTCGCATATAAACCTATTAATGATCTGGAGTAAAGGCGCCGCCGAAATCGACCAGCAAAGTAGTGTTGGTGAACTGATGATGGGCGGCCAAACCTTGTTTGCTGCTTATAGAAACTCGACCTTGTCAGGGCCTTACAGCTTCTTTGGGAACGTGGTTTTTGAGTTGGAGCACTCCTCTGCGACAAATTGGGTAACGCAAGAAAGGCCGCACTCACTGTTTTCTGGTAATAATGCCGTCGTGAATGGCGAACTATTTCCAAGTTGGAGTTGGCAAGGACAGGCGCCACAACCTGAGTGACCTGAGCTTCAAAACAATGAGTTAGCGTATTTCTTATTCAAACCTCAGGTTGAGTAATTTATGCTACTACGCCGCTTGGTATTATGCTTTACTACTAAGCGGCAACGATTAACCTAAAGGCAGAAGAATAAGATGGATCATCAACAAGTACACGACTACTTGCTTGCAAAACCCTATACCAGCGTAAGTCAACCTTTTGGTGAAGGCGTTGATGTATATAAAGTGAAAGACAAAATGTTCGCGACGTTGGCGCTTGGTAAAATGGGCAAAGAAGATGACGAGCATCCCCATTGGCGCGTAAATCTCAAATGCGATCCTGATGAAGCGCAAGCGCTGCGAGATATTTTTAGTGCGGTGTTACCGGGTTACCACATGAATAAAAAGCTCTGGAACACGGTGGTGCTCGATGGCTCCATTCCTACTGGAGAACTTGAGCGGATGATGGATAACTCATTTCGCCTTGTAGTCGAAAAAATGCCGAAAAAGCAGCAGGGGATTATCCTTGCGCAGCATCAATAGACGCACAAGCGACTTGGTACACGGCGTTCACTTTAGGCTCTGTGAGCGCTTGATTTGCCACAACAAAATGTACCGGGAGCGAAAAGTCTAGCAAACTCGACAAGGCAACTTCTGCTCCTTGATCTGCAATGGCGTTGGTTTCAATAAAACTCACGCCGAGCCCTGCCTTAACTAAAGCCAAGCGGGAGCGCTCATCCGCAGCATTAATATTTACCGAGTTTACTTCGCTTAGCTGTTGATCAAGTTGCTTATCAAAAGGGCAGCCTTTTCCCATACGTATCCACGTCATCTGTGCTAATTCGGCTTTATGTGATGGCACAGGCCAAGATGCAGGATAAGCGGTGGTAACTGCAACTTCTGTGAGCGGTACCGCGCTAAAATGTGCAGGTACTTCGCCATAAATAACCCCACCATCAAGTAGCCCATCACTGAGTTTGTCGACGATGACACCACTTGAGAGTAATTCCAGCGAAAAAGAAAGACTTGGAAAGTGCTGGTTGAGTGTTTTTATCAGTGCGCCAAGTTCGCTCGAGGTGCCGATAGGGTGGTTCAAGCCAAGTCTGAACTCGCCTGTGAGCAGTGTTTTGGCTTGTGCTGCGGTATGCATTAAATCATTTGCACTTGCAAGCGTTAACTTAGCTTTGTCTAGCAAGATCTTACCTTGTTCTGTGAGCTGCATCCCTTTGCTAGAACGATGAAACAATACGGTATTGAGTTCTTCCTCAAGCGCTTTGATATGGGCGCTGATAGCAGGTGGTGTGGTGTACAGTCGTTTCGCTGCTGCTGTTAGATTTTGGGCTTCTGCAACCGCAACAAACGACCTTAAATGGTAAAACTCCATTGCACTAAACTCAATTACGTATTGAATACCACCAGTTTAAATGAGCTTGCTGCGATTGCCTATTCTGAAATGATGAACATCGCCTTCAAAAAATATGAATTCATTAACGCCGGTCGAGTGCGTAACGTAGTTGACCTCGGGTGAGGTTATATAGATCTCAGGTTATTTAAATAGGAGTTAAAAGATGAAAGTAGAAGTATCACAGTATTTTGCAATGAAGCTGGCTTACGAAACGGATTGTGCTGATGTTTATCAGGCGATGTTAACGGGGCAGCAGGATTTTGTGCTATTTGATGTCAGGTCGAATGAAGCCTTTGCCAAAAGTCATGCTCAAGGCGCAGTCAATATGCCAAGCGCAGACATAAGCGAACTGACGATGACTAAGTATGACAAGGTTACGCCAATCGTGGTTTATTGTTGGGGTCCTGGGTGTAATGGCGCAACAAAGGCCGCGTATAAGCTTGCAAAAATGGGCTATCAAGTAAAAGAGATGATAGGTGGAATTCATTACTGGGAGGATTTCGAGCGTTACCCCGTTAATCGCCGAGTGTCTCAGGCACAAAGTTGATGTAGGTGCATTTTTATTCATCTCATGATTATACTGTTATTCATTCACGGCACATTTATCAGTGTGTAAAGTGAGTGAATAACGATAATAACAAGGGAAATATCATGTCGAAACTATTGTACTGCGCCATATTTTGCTCGTCTTTGCTAAGTCAGACATCCTTCGCCACTGACTCGGCTCAACATCAAGTTGAACAAGTTGCTCATAACCTCTTACCTAAAGTGCAGTTAGAAGGCCAAAAATATAAACCTGTAGATTTGCAGACGCGTCTTCAAGAAACGCATTTGCCGGGCTTAAGCCTTGCCGTGATCAAAGATGGTAAAGTGGTGTGGGCTGAGGGGTTTGGCATTGCAGATAAAAAGCAAAATCGAAAAGTGACCACTGAAACACTGTTTCAGGCAGGGTCAATTAGTAAGCCCGTTGCAGCGCTTGCGGTATTAAAGTTAGCACAAGACGGTAAAGTCGATTTAGATGCTGACGTTAATCAATATCTCACCTCTTGGAAAGTACCAACGAACGAATTTACCAAAGCCAATCCTATTACTTTGAGACAGTTAATGACCCACACTTCGGGGCTTACTCAACATGGTTTTCCGGGCTACGTGCGTGGTAGTAAAATTCCAACCGATGTTGAAGTCTTAATGGGCAAAGGCAATACCGACTTAGTGACGGTTGACACTTTGCCAGGTAAAGCTTGGCGCTATTCTGGCGGTGGTTACACCGTAATGGAATTGCTCGTGGCAGATGTGACAAAAATGCCATTTGAAGAGTATGTCCAACAGGCAATTTTAACTCCGTTAGGTATGCACAACAGTACCTATGCGCAACCACTACCGAAAACGTTATGGTCAAAAGCCAGTGCTGCGTTTGACGATAAAGGCGAGCAAGTCGAGGGGGACTGGCATGTTTATCCAGAACAAGCCGCTGCTGGTCTTTGGACCACTCCGGTGGATCTCGCTAAATATATTATGGCCGTACAACAAGCGTATGCAGGCAATACCGTGGGGCCCATCACACCAGAGCTGGCGAAGCAAATGCTTGAAGTTCATCATGACGTATGGGGTTTGGGACCAGAGCTTGAACAGCGTGAGCAAGGACTTATCTTCACCCATGGTGGTAAAAATAAAGGCTTTAGCAACCGTTTTGAAGCATATGTAGAAAAAGGCGAGGGGATGGTGTTGATGTCCAATGGCGACTCAGCGAGTACCGTATTTGGTGAGCTTCGCATTGCCATCAGCGAACATTACGGCTGGGATTTTCTACGTAGTAAAAAAATAACAGCGATTACATTATCTGAGGCACGCGCAAAGCAATTGGAAGGCCTGTATACTTATGAGAAAGATCATCAGTTTAAAATGAAAATCACCCGAGATGGTACGCGATTTAACGTCTTAGATATGGCTCGCGATAACCTGATGGCATTCGTTGCCACAGAGGAAGACACCCTGATTGAGCTTGAAGGGGGCGCAGATGTCACCATTGAAACGAATGACAAAGGTGACATCACTGCGGTGATTTGGCGTGGCCTATATCGTTTTGAGCGGATTTAATCGGAAGCTTCACTTCAACGTGTAGCCCGCCAAGCGGGCTGTGGTTGGCGCGGATAGTACCATGATGCGCCAACACAATATGTTTGCTAATCGCAAGTCCAAGCCCCGAGCCGCCAAGATCCCGACTTCTGGAGTGTTCACAGCGATAAAGTCGTTCAAAAATTTTATCTAGCTCCGAGGTTGCTACTCCTGGGCTTGAATCTTCCAGTGTGATAATGGCATATGAGTCGACTAAGCGTGTATGTATTAGACTGGTTCCCGCTGCATCGGTGTAAAAATGGCTGTTCCGTAAAAGGTTCAGGATGACCTGTTTTAGACGCTGTGGGTCGCCTTCTACCAGCAAGACTTGCTCACTTAAATTACAGCGCAGAGATTGCTGCTTTTTCGCAAAAACAGGCGTGAGTTCAGAGCAGCAATCCTTGACAATGGTATTAATATCAAGCAGCCTGAGCTCTAACGACATCACATTATTGTCAAACCGAGCGGACTGATAAATGTCCGAGATTAAGGTATCTAGTTGGTTGATTTTACTGTTCACTTTTTTATAGGCGACATCAATATCAGGTTCGATATTAAATTGCATCGCCTCAATTGTCAGTTTTAGTCCGGTTAACGGGGTACGCAACTCGTGAGAAATATCGGCGAGCAATTGGTTTTTTTGCTCTAAAGCCCGCGCGGCCATGTGCTGTTCTAAGACTTCTAGTTTTTGTTTCTGGCGTTGTCTTAAAAAGTATATAGCAAGCCCAGCGAGCAGCAACAGCACGGAGGCGATGGCCAAGCCTCGCTGCAACTTCAGGTTTTCTAAATTTGCTTGTTGCAGCGACTGCTCTTTTTGTAACAGGCTAAGTGCTTGTTCCTTTTTCACAAGCTCTATGTTTAATGCCATTTTGTACGCTTTGTTTTTATCGCTAACCTTCTTTAGTTCAGTTTGTGCTTGCTGATATTGTTTTAATTGAGCAAGCGCGGCTTCAAATGCGCCAGCTTGTTGATAAATTGCGGCCAGCTGTTTGTGAATATCACTTTGCGTTTGAGTGCCAAGCTGAGGTTGCTTTAGTAATAGTTCAAGCTGTTCTTTGGCGTCTTCACTCTTATCTTGAGCCAAATAGACATTAGCAAGTGCCAGCCTAACGGTGCGCTCTGTTCGGTTGGCACCGGATTTTATCGCAAGCGTAAGCGCTTCATTTGCACTATTTAAGGCTTCATTCACATCACCTTGAGCTAGTTGGACATTGACTAAATTACTTAATTGCCAAGCCGTGTCGCTGTCAGCCTCCATTTTTTTTGTTAGGGCAAGGCCGTTTAGAATAAACACCTGAGCTTGTTTATACTCTCCCTGTTGATATAAAACTTGGCCAATCTTACCGTAACTGTTGGCGATATGACGCGGATTACCTAATAGCTTATCAACCCTGAGCGCCTGCTCAAAATGTGATAGTGCAAGAGGAAATTCTTCTAAATCACGGTAGAGTTCGCCGATGTTGTACAGTGAGTTGGAGATCCCTTGCTGGTTATTGCGTTTGCGCTGAAGCATAAGAGATTGTTCATGGAAGCTGATAGCTTGCTCAATTTGGCCCATGTAATCGTAAACAATGCCAATTTGGTTATAGAAACTTGCGAGTCGCGGAACATCATTAATGCGTTTTGCAATTTGGATGGCCTGCTCAGCATGATTTAGCGCGCTACGGTAGTTTGCCCGAAAGCGGTTAATATGAGCAAGGCGATCATGAATATCTGCAATTAACCGCTCATCGGCTTGAGAGGTGGTGTTGAGTGCCAGCTCAAGCTTTTCTTCTGCCTCTGTTGCACGATTTTGACTAAGTAGCACCGTGGCGTGACTCAATAGCAATTTACTCTTGGCATCAGGATCTGCCACTTTATCTAACACCTGATTGAGCTCATCTATCGCCTGATAAGCAGTTTCATAATGGCCAAGCAAAGAGTGAGCTTCAATCTTCATTAGGCTGAGTTTAAACCAAGCTGCTGAAAGATAAGTTGGAGTCGTGTTTTTGTTTAGGAGTGTGTCAATTTCTTCAAGCGCAACAGATGGGTTATCGGTTAACAGCAGCTTCAACGTTTCAAGCGTGGGTAATAGTGCACTGGCATGGGTGGAAAACGGAGTTAAAAGTAAAAATAGCGTAAATAGTGCTTGGACAAAAAGCAACCTAACTCTGTTTAACACTGCAAAAAAACCCATTACCAACAAATATATCTGCATTATAGTTGATAACCATGGAGCAAATATAGAGGAGTATTTACTCTAAATTTTCAGGCTCTATGAGTTGTTGTTGCATGTGGGCAATTAATTGTGGAAAAAAGACATTAAATCCTGACTCTAGTTGTTGATAGTGCTTTGTAATATCCCTTTCACTGCCAGCAAATTGGTTTTGAAAACGAATACGTTTAGCGATGTTATCGAGTGCATGGCCCACACCAGCTACTGATTCATAGGTGGCAAACCAATCATTTTGTGTCATTGCGCTAACGACTCGTTGCATGTGCGCAGGCATGATGTGTAAGTTATCGTGCAGCAAGGAAAAGCTCTGATGTTTAAAGTCGTCAAGTGAGGTGCTGTGATATTGCTGCCAGTGTTTAATCAAAAAGTGGTCATATAACACATCCAGTGCAATGCCTGCAAAGCGGCGACGCGCGGGCGAAAAAAGTTGTTTAGCAGATTTTGTAATCGAGTGGCTATCGGTAAATTTATCGACTTTTCTATGTGTTTGTAGACCAAGTTGCACAGGTTTAGGCAGTGCTTGTATATTCACGCCTTTTTGAAAGTCACCGAGCAAGTTGCCAAAGTGCGATGCGGCAGTCGGTTTGGCAAAGTACAAATGCGCCAAATAATTCACAGAAACATCCCCCAATAATTCACTCTAAAACAGGGTATCGCATTTGTCCGCACATACAAATACCCGCATATATAAAGCACTGCTTAATTCAGGAAGGAGAAACTTAGCTTAGGCTATGCTTGTCTCCGTTACTGAAAAAATCAGGGGAAGTGTGATGGCGTTAACGGCTGAATTGAAGCAGAAGACCAAGCGATTAATAGAATCAAAAAATATGCTCAAAGGGATCACGGTTGCCTCTTTTTTAGAGTCAACCATCGTGCCTATTCCGCTTGAAGCCGTGATGGTGCCGCTTATGCAAGCAAGGCGAGAAAAGCTATGGCTAATTGCGTTAATGGCGACGGTTGGATGTGTGATTGGTGCTTTATTTGGTTATGCGTTGGGTTACTATTTATTTGATGCCGTGGGGGATTCCGTTATTGAGCTGCTGTCGAGTCAGTCTCAGTTTGATCAAGTGAAAGCGCAGATGCAAAGTCAGGGGTTTTGGTTTGTGTTGACCTTAGGTATTGCGCCAGTACCTTTTCAGATTGCCATGTTAGCAGCAGGCGCCACAAAATTTTCACTATTACAATTTCTAATTGCAACCTGTATTGCCCGTTCACTACGTTATTTTGGCTTGGCGGCGGTCGTTTACTTTGCTGGTGATCAGGCCGAAAAGCTAATTAAAAAACATAAAATAAAAGCCGTTATTCTCACAACGGCCATTGTGCTGCTCGCATGGTGGATAGCTAGTCGCTAGTATTTTCTATACAAAAACTTTGATTCATTTTGTGAGCGTGCAAAAGCGAGTAAATCATCGCTCAGTATTAGTGGCTCTGACACTAATGTTTGATACTGTTGATAAAAATTATGAGGGGCTCCGGCGTGCTCAAATAAAGTGAGCGCTGCTTCTCCCTTGCGTACATACTCTCTGTAATCTTTGGGTTTATTCAGTAATTGAATATAGGCAAGATAAAAAGGCTCAAATTCAGCATGTCTTTCAGAACCTGCCTGCTTTAGCATGAGATCAATATTGTACAACAGCTCGCTTTGATGCTGCATCGTCTCAATCAACTTGTTTTGATCTTGGCGGATCATTGAGGCTACTACTCGTTCGTCAAAGTTATTAAGTTGTTCGGCCACTGTTTGATAAATCTTTGCAAATTGAGCTTGATGTAAGACACTGAACTGTTGTTGCAAGTGGCGTAAAAAAATAGCTTCCTGTTCAGCTAGTAAATCTCGTTGCCGCTTTGCTTCTACTAATACCGCTTGGTAACTCTGAGATTGTCTTTGAGTATTTTGCAGTGTTTCAATCTGCTCAGTAATTGTTTTTATCTTAGTATTTATGGCAAGCAGCTTTTGATTGATCTCGATAGTATTCCACTTGCTAGGAGAGTGGTTAAAAAAAGAGGTGAACGATATTTCATTTTTACTTGCTGTCGTGTGCAATTGGACTAATTCATCAATCAATTCAGTCAGTGGGTAATCGATAGATAACGCACGCAGCAATGTATCCGCTTGCAATGAGTTATTAATATCTTTGGATTGTCCAGCTCCTATCTGGGCTGTAACAATGTTGCCGTTGTCATAGGCGCGTTGCGCATCGGATAGCAAAGTGGAGGCATTCAATGTTTCTAGGTATAACGCTTGCCACTTATTATTATCATATTCATTGAGCGACTTGAGCGCGTTAAGTTGGGCATCTAAATTTCGTTGCTGTTGAGCAAGGGTTAATTCTTGCTCTATCTTGGTAATTTCTGATGGCGTGCAGGCCGCTAATGCAGTTAGAAATATAATAGAGAGTAGTTGCTTCATATCGTTATTGTTTTGTATTCCTTTTGTCTAACGTTAGCATCATCACTGCAATGGGGCAATATTCCTATATTGGGTATATATTTCGATATTTGCCCACACTTGTATTGTTCAATGGCTGTCTGATCTGCATTTTGCTGGCTGTCGCTGAGTAATAACCTTGCTTATAAAAGTGAAGTGCATTGTCTTGCCAATCCAACTCGAGAAATTGACAGACTTCCTTCATCACTGCCTGAGGCATTTCTACCAGCGATTCATAATTCACAAACTTAATTTGAGTCGGGTGTTTTTGTGCAGCATCTCGCATAAATGCATAAGTATCATCATACATAGCTTGAATATCTTGCATCCGGTATGAGTAGCCATGGAAGGGGCTATTCGTTTGATATAGCTGACGGAAGTTTGCGATACAAGTATCTGTTCTGTCTCGCTTCATCACGACAAATTTTGCGCGTGGAAACGCCTTTGCGAGTAAATCGATAAAGAAAAAATGAAATGGTTGTTTGTCTATAAAACGTTGAGCACCAGCAACGGACTGCGCGGTGAAGAGACGGTATTGCTCAATGGCGTTAGCTTCTTCATAGGCGTGGCTGATATGTTGAATATTGCTGTTGTAGTCATGAGAAAATCTAAGTGCTTGGGGCATTATATTGGTCTCTCCCAGCGGTTGTAGTGACAATTGCGCTAAGATCTGCTCCATTAAACTGGTGCCTGAGCGTGGTAGCCCAATGATAAATACTGGTGCAAGCGTTTGCTCTGGAGCAAAATCAATAGGCTTGTCTAGAAGCTTGCCAAGTGCTTGAAAATAGCCTGTCATTTGTTTAGATGAATAGGAAATTTCGGCACTTATCGCTTGTTTACTGGCAATAAGGCTTTGCCATGCCTTGGGATAATTTTCCTGCTTTTCGTATTCGAGTGCCTGCGCATGGTAAAGCCGTTGTAATGTAAGTGGTGCAGTTTGCGCTGTTATTTCAGTTGCTAACTGAGCGATGCGAGTTGATGCTAATTCTACAGGAGTAAGCTCTGAGTAGGCTAACTGGCACTTTGCATTACTAGGGTTTGCTTGCACTAAAGAGGCAAGCAGCGTCAGCGCTTGTGCTAATTCACCAGACATCTTTAAATGCATTGCATAGTTGAGCGCAATTTCAGGACAGTATGGTGAGCGTGTATAGGCATGGCTAAAATGCCAACCAGCGTCAGTATATTGGTTTAATCTCAGTAATATATTTGCGAGGGTATCGTGCTCAGATCCCGACAACTGTGTGTTACCTAGCAAATGCAGAATATAACGCTTTGCCACTAATGGTGCTTGGGTAAAAAGCGCAAGTTTGGCAGCGCTCAATGAGTAAAGTGCGCAGGGAAATAAACTTAGGCACTTGTCGTAAATTTTTTGCGCTTTACTGAGGTTACCGAGTGCGATATTCAATTCGGCCAATAAGGCGTACGCGTAGTGATCGTTGGCATTGATATTAATGCGAGCGACTAATGCGTGATGCGCCGTTTGAAATTGACGCTGTTGAATATAGCTTTGGATCTGATTGTATGATGTCATCGCAACGTAAAGAGAGTGAAGGTAACTTCACTCTCTATTTTAGTTTTTTGCTGATTATAACTCAAACTGGTAGTTAAGCTTGACCCCAACGGTACGAGGTGTTGTGACATAGTGTCCGTACACTCGCTGCTGCTCAGGCAAGGCTTTGTTTAACGCCGCGAATTTAGCTTCACCAGCCCAAGACTTGTCGCGTCTTACCGAGGTGAAAGCAAATTTGTCAAACAGGTTGTCGACATAAAAAGTGACGGCCCATTGCTCGCTTGAAAGCTTCGCACTGAGGTTAGACAAGGCAAAGCCTGGTAATACCTCTCCGTCAGCTTTGAGTCCGACTTTCGTGTATACGTCACTCTGTGCGGTTACTCCATAATTAACGTTAAGCATTTTGTCGTCGAACACTTCCTGCTCGTAGCTTAAACCGAATGAGAACTGCTGTTTTGGCGCGCCAGGTAGGCGGTCACCATCTGTACCGTCATAGTACGGCTGGTAAAGCGCGATTTCTTCAGCGCTATAGTCACCTTCTTTGAATACCGCAAACAGGGCTGGTGCATCATCAGTTAGCTGTGCTTTTGCATAAGAATAGTTTGCATACACCGTCCACTGATCGTTCAACATAGCCCGGGTTGATAGCTCAATCCCACTAGAGTTCGCAGATCCAGCATTGGAGGTAATGATCTCTTGGCCGTTTACCGTCACGGATGAGATCTGTGCATCTTCCCAATCAACACTGAATAATGCGGCATTAAAATGCAGCTTGTTATTCAGCCATGTAGATTTTAATCCCAGCTCATAGTTAGTGGTGGTATCTGGTTTATAGCTAAGCTCATGCGGCAGTGCACAGATGATCTGTTGCTCTGGTAGTGTTTCTGGGCACGACTCCAAACCGTTACCACCGCCTAATCTAAATCCTTCACTGACCGTGAAGTACGTCAGCAGTCCATCTTGCCAAGTGTAATTGGCATTAAACTTAAACAAACTACCATTGTCTTTGGCACTGACTTGTTCAAATGAAATTTGCTCAAGGCTTGGCAGGCCACCAGAATAGAGCGGGGTTTCAGCCGCTGACTCAGTTTTAACATCATAGCGATAGAAACGAGCGCCCACTGTGATATTAAAATCGTCTGAAAATGCATAGCCAATTTCGCCAAACAATGCTGACTCTTTGCTGGTGGCATTGGTCAGTGCAATATACTCAAGATCTTGCTCAATATTGTCGATTTCATCGCCCCAAAACTCCGTGAGTCCTGGCGTGTACTCTCTATCGTCCGAACTAATTTCTTGTTTGCTGTAATATACCCCTGCAATCCAATTTAGCGCGTTATCCCCTTTAGAGACTAAACGGATCTCTTGGGTAAAAGTGTCTTGATCTGTGGTGTCTTTAGTCAACGCGGTAAAACTAGGAAAATCCGCATAACCCGGCCAAATATCATAAAGTAGATCGGTTTGATCTCGTTGGCCTTGTTGTTCTTTGCTTGACCAACCGGATGCCGAAACTAAATCAGCAAACTCTAAATCGGCGTTGATTTCAAGGCTAAGCAGGTCGTCTTCTTGTTCGTTAGGTTCAAGCACACGGTAGGCTGACTCGTATGGTTTAATAGAATCGGCAAGCGGGTGCTGTGCTGCAAGACTTTGATATTGTGAAATTGAGTTAGCGCCATTTTCTTGCTTCTGATGAAAATAGTTTAGTGTTGTATCGATATTCTCACTCACCAACCAACGTAGAGAAACCCGTGTGGTTGTTATGGTCTCATCATTTGCATCCGCAACTGCGTTGATGTTTGCTTTTACATCCTCAGCATTGGACCAATCAGGATCTGGGTTTGAAACGCCAGTTTGCTTAACCACATAACTGTAATCCATAAAGCCGGGGTTGTGATAGCGGTTAATGCTCGCACGAACGGCTAATTCATCCATCACTACAGGCATATTGAAGACAGCACCCACTTCATGACCATGACTGTCACTTTCATTGATACTGAATAAGTCACCACTTAGTTTACCTTCAATAACGTCAAGCACTGGCGCTTTAAGCATGGTTCTAATCGCACCACCTAGCGTGCCTGCACCGTAAAGCGTACCTTGTGGGCCGATCAAGACTTCAACACGTTCGATATCGGTTAGTCGCAAATCCACATTGATTGGGATTTCGCCTAGGTAAGTTGCCACTGTCCCTGAGTCAGAAGCACGTTCCGACGAATTAGTATTCAAGCCACGAACAATAATAGGTGAGCCCTCACGGCCACCTTGTTCTGTGATTGTCAAACCAGGAACCCATCTTGCTACATCTTCAAGGTCGCCAATATTTTGGTCGCTCATAACATCGCTGTCGACGGCAGTAATGTTTAATGGCGCTTCTTGAACTGTGCCTGCGCGTCGAGTGGCTGTTACTTGAATTCGCTCAATTGACTTTTCTTGAATCTTACTTTCTTCAGCTTGTGATTGATTAACAACAAAAAAACTCGAACTAACAGCTAGTGCGACTAAGCTTGGATGGAGCTTACTCATGGATGGTGGAACCTCAAATTAAGAATTAAACGTGACGAAATTTCAATCTTTAGAAATGGGTAACTATGCAGGTGGTGCATTTCTGTCCCGAGTTTAGAGAGAATTTCATACAACCGGTGGTGAATTAACTAGCCATGTTTTGTTCATGGTTTAGGTAAATTTAACCACCCTGAAACTGCGGCGCATGCTAACATGCCTATTCGTATTTTGTGAATAATTATTTTGATTTTTTGAATGGTTATCTCTTTTTTAAATAAGGTGATTTGCGAAAATTTTCAAATAGCTTAGAGTATTAACTCCGTATGTTTCTTTTGTACGTCGATTATCTTAAGGAAAAACAATGAAAAAGCTGATGTTTGCATTGTTGGCATCTTGTACGTTACTTGGTTGCTCTGACAGTGAAGTTGGTGATGTGTCACTCGGTCTATTTACGCTCAAAGATATAAAATTAGACTCTATGGTTGATCCCGTTGTAACGGGTGTGACCTGTCATGTGGCGAGTGTTGAAGATGATTTGAGCTTTTCGGACCCAAGCGATAGCTCTATTTCTTGCCGTCAAACGAGTGAAATAACACCGGCAATGCTGGCGAATATAGATAAAAGTGATTCAGGCGAAGTGGTATTTAAAAAATCAAAAAGTGTGTTTTTTAAAGCAATGAAGGTGAGAAGGATCTTTGATGCAAAAAATCAAACCTTGATGTACTTAGCCTATACCACTAAGGAAACCTCTGGTAGCTTTAAGCATAGTTTATCAACAGTGCCATTATGGGGAACTAAGGCTTATCAAGGTGTTAAAACCAATTAATTCGAATGTTGGCTAGCACATAAACCAACACGTTTTGATAATTGCACTTAGTAAATTATTTTTGTTTGAATTAAACCTTTTTGCTCACGATTTCGACTAAGCTTAGTAGTGATAAGTTTAGGAGAAATCGTGATGTTAAAAACACGCTTTTTAGGGAAAACGGTCAATATTGCATTTGCAGTGATGACTGTATTGTTTGTTATCTTAACGTTAACAACTGATGCTCATAGCATCTCATCTCAAGCAACTCAGGTTGAGGTGTTTAGCCAAGACGAGGTGATTACCGAGTCCAAATCGAAGTAAGTTTGGCTGTGATTTATCTTGTTTTACTGATTAGTGCCATTTGAAACGATGAAAATATAATATAAATATTGCGCTCGGCTCAGTCTCTGTTGCGCGTGGGATTAAGTGCATAAATTTGCATGAAGTTTTTATGACATATACTCATGCTTCACTTACGCTCTGTATAGCGTATAAACTCTAAACTACCATCTCTGACTCATCTCATTAATAGTCTTAACTAGGCTGTCACCAAATTTGTAATTAATTTGTTGCGTTCTCCCCAGTCTGCATTAGCTTTAATTAGGGACTAAAAAAAAAGCAGCGCAGTTTGCAATCGGATATATGCAAGTTTCTGTTTTAAAAAATACGAATTTTAGCTGACGTACCCTTTATTCGTCTGACTAAAACGCTCACACACAAGGAAGAAATATGGCACGCCAATTCGATAACTTTTATAGTCATGGGGCAATTAATTTTAGTGATTTTATTAATTGTGTTTCTAGCTTATATACTGGTCCAGACTGCTTGGATGACAGTACATTAAGACTGCTTGCTGAGATGTTGTATCGGTTATCGCAAAACAAGCAATTTCTCGCGGCTCAAGTTGCGGGCAGCAGTAATTACCAACATCATGGCCGAGGGATGTTGGACAATGATGATCTATATGTACTTTATGAAAATAAACGACCATTTTTTAAAGTATATGCGCAGATTTGGCATCCAATGCCAAAGCGGGGGACTCAGCGCTGTTTTATTCCGCAAGTGCGGGACTACAATTTTACGGCATTGACAACCAATTATTTTGGCCCCGGTTGTGGCAGCAAGCTGTATCAATATGAATATAGGAAGGACTTACAGCAAGGCGAGCATTGTGATTTACAGTTTGGGCAGTTTTATCAATTTACCCCTGAATCTGTACTCTTTACAGAAGCGTCGAGAGATGTGATAGCGCAGGCTTTACCTAAAAGTTTGAGTATCACCATCAGCTTACAGTTGGAGCAAAGGCCACATGCTTGCTTTGTGTTTGACAAGTCATCTGGTCGCGTGCAGCAGATTATTGCTGACTCTGCATTTGGCCACAACGCAATACCTGAACCTCTGCTGCTTGAAGACTAAGCACTCGGATCTAAGGTTATGTACTTTAGTTCAGGTGTAGAGAAAGTAACTTATTTTGCAGGATTCTATCTTTTATAGCTGTAACAAAAGCGCAAATATGTTACTTGTAGTTGCATCTATGAGAATAGCGTGAGCACTTTATTGCATTCTGATTTCTCAATGAATGAAGTGCTTATATCAAATTGAACAAGTGTTCAGTAAAATTGGTATGACTATTCTATCACCAGTCTGATCTGCACTGGTATTTTTAGCTTTGACAACAACCCTAATGGAGCGGCGTAATAATGAATAAAATAAGCTTGGTAGCACTCTCTGTCGTGCTAGGTTTGAGCGGATGTGCTCAAGACAAGCCGGTAACGGAAACTACATCTGTTGCTAAAACCACTGAATCAACTCTCTCTCGTGCAGAAATCGACAAAGTCGTAGAACAGTACACCAAGCAGTTTATTAACCACGAACCCGCACTTGCCACTTCGCTCAAATTATCAAGTAATGAATATGGTCACTATGCTAATAGACTGCCGGATTACTCGGTTGTCGGAATGCAGGCGCTCCAGGTGGATATGAACGCAGCCGCAGATAAATTAAAACAATTACAATCGGGCGTGGCGAACTCTGACGACTTGTTGCACCTTAAAGTAAATGAAGTTATTGCACGTTATTATGCTGGCGATAAAGGCTTCTCAGCGGGTTATATTGATACTTGGGGCGGGCATCTGCCATATATTGTCAATCAATTGTCTGGCCCATTGCTGGATATTCCGAATGTACTTAAAGACCAACATGGAATAGAGAGCGAGCAAGATGCAAAAGACTATGTTGCGCGCCTAAATGCCTTTGTTGAAGTCACGAAGCAAGTTGCAAGTAAGGTAAAAGCGGATGCCAATAAAGGCGTAATTTTACCAAAAGTATTATTTCCAAACACGCTAGGTTATTTAGATAACTTCACGGCGCCAAGTGGTGCAGAACATCCTTTGGTTGCGTCGTTTAAAGATAAACTTGCGAATATTGATGGTATTACGGATAAAGCCGCCGCTGAATATGTTGCACAGGCAACACAAATTGTTGAGCAAAAGCTTTATCCTGAATTTAAAAATGTGTCTGCGATTATGCACGCTCTAGAGAGCAAAGCGCCTGAAAATGTTGGCATTTGGGCCCAACCAAATGGCGAAGCTTTCTACCAGCATGAGATCACCTATTTGGCAGATTCTGATATGAGCGCGGAAGAGATCCACCAAATTGGCCTTGCTGAGGTGGAGCGTATTTCAAAGCGTATGGACGAAATCCTCAAGCAAAATGGCTATTCACAAGGTACTGTTGGTGACCGGATGAAGCAGCTTAATGAAGAGTCGAGATTCTTATATGCGGATTCTGACGAAGGTCGTGAAGCGTTATTATCGTTCTTGCGTGGTGAAATAGGGACAATTTTACAAAAAGCGCCAGATTATTTTTCTACTATTCCACCGCAACCTGTTGAAGTTAAACGTATACCAAAAGCCGTGGAAGCGGGTGCACCGGGTGGTTACTACAACGGTCCATCGCTTGATGGAAGTCGCCCAGGGGTATTTTCAATCAACCTAAAAGACATGAAAGCAGTACCAAGCTTTGGTATGAAAACCTTAACGTATCACGAGGCGGTTCCTGGTCACCACTTCCAAATTGCGCTTAATATGTTGCAAACAGAAATCGGTTTGATGCGTCAAAATGCCTCATTTAATGGCTATGTTGAGGGCTGGGCGCTGTATTCAGAGCTATTGGCTTACGAAATGGGGATGTATAAGGACGACCCATTTGGAGACTTAGGGCGTCTGCAAGCTGAGGCATATCGTGCTGCTCGACTGGTGGTTGATACGGGCCTGCATTATAAAAAGTGGACACGTGACCAAGCGATCACCTATTTTGCTGATGCAACCGGTACGGCGATGAGTGATGTGGTATCGGCTATCGACCGTTATATCGCTTGGCCAGGTCAAGCGCTTGGTTATAAGTTAGGTATGCTTAAGTTGGTTGAGCTCAGAGAGCACGCTAAGCAACAGCTAGGTGATAAGTTTGATATTAAAGCATTCCACGACGTGGTGTTGCTAAAAGGCGCAAGGCCAATGGCGCTTGTTGAAGAAGATATCAAGACTTGGATTAATTCTCTGAAGTCGTAAATATACTTTTCGGCTTGAAGTCAGTGAAAGATGCTGGCTTCAAGCTGATGTTATTTAAAAACCTCTATTTCTAGGGCCTGTTGACCTTTGCTGTTTGATTTTTGTTCTTCTGAGTGTGTTTTGGTCGCGACGCTCGACTTGCCGCCTAGTAATCTAGGCAAAAGTTGAGCAACAATGAACAAAGCGCACTCAGATGAACCCAAAGGGCAGCGCTTGATTAGCATTTCTACTGTGTTATCGCCAGACTTACATAGAATGACTATGCTACGCTGGCTCTGCCTTGTATAAATACCAATCAAACTGCTGCAAAAACAAACTTGAAAGATCAACAGGCCCTAGCACTCGTTCACACTTACCGTACTTAAATTCACTATCATAACCTGAGCTTCAGATAATTAATGCCTTTCTAGCAGCCAGTTTTAGCGCTAACTGCGTTGAATTCACTTCCAATAGCCAGCTATTGGTGCGTAAATTCGCCTAGTTATCCCCAAAACTCTCTGGCTAGATAAGAAGATAGTTTAAGGTGATTAAAAAACAATGAGCTAGCTCATTCCTTATCCAAACCTCAGGTTATCATAATTTGCAATTCGGCTTTGCCACGGCATTTTCAATAATTTCTTTGCTGCGATGTATATCTTTCTTTTTCAGCTCAAGTCCTGCCTCATCTTCATTTTTGACCGGTTGATAAGCGAGTTTTGCATAAAGCGCAAAGTGATCAGACCCTATGTTGTTGAGCCTTTTAATATCGATCACTGTAAAATGGTGACTCGCAAACAAATGATCTAGCGGCCACCGTGCAAACGGGTACTGTGCATGAAAAGTGTTAAACATGCCTCGGCCAACTCGCGGATCAAGAAGCCCACTTATTTTCCTAAATAACCTCGTGGTTGGTGACCAAGCAACATCATTGAGATCGCCAGTGACTATGGTGGGCAAAGGCTCATTTATGACGCGTTTGGCAACAACCACCAGTTCTGCATCTCGCTCAATGGCCGTTTCGTTTTCGGTGGGGCTCGGCGGTGCCGGGTGCAAGAAATGGGTTTGGATCATGATATGGGGAGCGAGCTTGAGTTTTGCATGTATCGAAGGCACACCTTCCTCAACGATATATTCACATTTTGCCTCGTCTAGCGGGTAGCGAGAATAAACGTGCATGCCATACAAATTGGATTGTGGACATTTAACGCTGTAGGGCAGTATATCTAACAACGAGTCTAATTGTTGCTCCCATAGCTCATCACTTTCTAACGTGACTAAAAGATCAGGTTGATGTGTCCGGACTTGCTCCAATAGTAGATTAAATTGTCGATTGGTTTGCAGGACATTGGCGGTGATCAAACTGATTGTGTCAGCATCGGTTGTCGCTTTTTTTACCTCGACTGGCCAAAGCGGGGTGTAGGGTAAAATCCACCACAGTTGAAAACTTAAACAACCTAATAGAGCAATGACAGCAAGCGCGGCTACGCTTTGAAGATCAAGGTAGAAAATGGATAGCAGTAGTGTAAATGCAGTAATAACAGTGAGTTGAAGCCGTGGGAACTCCATTGCTCTAACACTCCAATGCGGATGCTTAGCAAGTGGCAATAACGTAGCAAGTAGGATAAAACCACACAGCGCGACGATAACCCAAGTCATGAAATTCCTCAGCAAATAGATGAATTTAAGAAGTATATTTCATGTTAGCTGAAATCGCTGTGAATAGTATCGGGTTTAGACGGTTGCCTAAACCCGATACTCGTTCAGGGATAACTAGTCGAGATTAGTTTTGGTACGGAGTGTTTTCCGCAAAATATTCATGGCTGTCAGCATTTTGAATCGCTTGACTTGGGTTTGAGTTTGCTAAGTTTTTCGCACCAGATTGGCCATAAACGATGTCATCTGTACCAGCAACGGCATTAAAGTGACTTAGCTCATGAACAATCGTGCCCGCACGTGAATCTGTACCTAGCTCATTTGCGCTCCAAAATGCGCGACATAGATAGACTTTGTATGGTTGATTTGGGTATACATAAGCAAAGTATGATTTGTTACAACTACAGTCAAAAGTGAGATCTTGGTTGTCGATTGCATCATTGATTGCATTGAAGTTAGATTTCACGGTTGCATAACGGCTGCTTGTCGCTGCGCCAAACCAAGTTTGATAACGCGTAGATGGGTTGCTTGCTGAGTGGCTATTTAGGTAAGCAACGGAGTCGTTAGTGATCTGGTCTGCAGCATTTAGTGCTGACAAAATACTGGTTTTTTCACTGTTACTACAACGACCTGTAAAACAAGTGCCATCAGTACAATCAGCCGCGCCTGCAGCTGGTTTTGCATTGACTTGAACATTGCCCTTCGTCATCGCAACGCCTTCAAGCCATAGATTGACCGAATTTGAGCTGAGTTCTGCTACATCGGCACGCATCATTGATTGCTGACCCATCGTTCTTGTAGTCATGCTTGGGATTTCTTTTTTACCGAAAAGATCAAATGATTCAACATCATAACTAATTTCGTAGTTACCTGGCTGGCTAAGATCATAAAGGCCTGAAAGCTCAAATGATTTAGTGAGCGTTTCGCCAGACTTTAACTTGATAAAGTCAGCTTCAGTGGGAGCTGGGCGTTTGTAGTGAGGACCAAAGAAATTAACTTCTTTACCATCACGCGTAATTTTGAAAATATGCTCTTCTTCAAGGTCTGTATACCAACTTAAGATTTTCTGATTGCCTTTACCCTGATTGGTGATGTTTAGCGTCGCAATAACATCGCCATTGCTTTTTGTGTCGACATCAACGCTTACCGCTAGGTCTTTATTCATTGCTTGAGCATTCAGTGATGCGGTTACGGCTGCCGCGAGTAACCCTGTAGATAGTGTGCGTGATAGTAGCTTCATTATTTCTTCCTGTTGAGGTTGCTACAGTCTCTCGGCTGGCAGGTACAAAACCAGTGGCGAGGACTGAGTTTACTTGTTGTCATTTCGTTATTTTTAAAGGTGAATTCACTCTTCACTTTTAATTAACAATAATATATTCAATGTTTCAAGCAGAATTTTTACAACAGAGCTAAAAAATTCACATTAAAAAATTACCAATAATTTCAAATAACTGTAATGTTATTGAAAAGTATGGATAAATTTAATACAAAACTGGGGAGAGTGTAGTTGTGAATTTATTGTTTCATTCACATTGGTTTACATTGTAGTGTTTGAAATGGTATTCCAACCGGAGCAGAAGTGGCACTGATGTTATCTAGCTAGCCATTATCAGTGCCAAACTGGGTATTAGATTTCGGTAATGATATCGTCGATAGCAAGGCGAGATTTAGGTAATTTAGCATTAAAATCACCTTCGTCTCGATAGCCCAATGCGACAATAGCAAGAGCGTCAAAGCCTTGCTCAGTTAACCCAAGCTCATTGCTGAGAATTTCAGCGTCAAAACCCTCAATGGGCACAGAATCTATACCGAGTAGTGCTGTGCTTAGCAAAAATTGCCCAAGATTTAAGTAAACTTGTTTGCCAGTCCATGCTTTGATTGCTTCATCGCTGGTTTGATTTAAGCCGACAAAATAGCGACGGCCATTATTCATTTGTGCTTCTACCTCAGAGCCTTTTTCAAATCGGCCATCAGCACTTTCTTTGGCAAGCACTTTATTTAAATGTGCATCATCTATATTTTGTTTTGCAGCAAATACAACAACATGAGATGCATTTAGTACTTTTGCTTCATTAAATTTGTAATTCTCTTGTGTGCTTTTAGCCACTTGAGTTTTGCCAGCCTCAGTACTTGCGATGACAAAATGCCATGGCTGAACGTTGGTACTAGAGGGGCTTAGTCTTAGCGCCTGCTTGAGTAGGTCAATATCTGAATCACTAATTTTTTTACTAGGATCAAAGGCTTTTGTAGAATAACGATTGTGGATTGCATCGCGTAACGTGTACATATCAAACTCCTAATTGCTTTAAAGACATAATATGGATTTACATAATCAATAAAAAGATGATAATGAGTTAAATAGTTTCAAAAATTTTTTGAAAATGAATACACAAGATTTAATCGTCGTGATGAAAACGGCTAAACTTGGCAATATTAGTGCGGCGGCTGCGCAGTTAGATATGCAGGTTGCCACGGCGAGCGCCGCGATAAAGCGGGTGGAAAAACAACTTGGCTTTCAACTCTTTGTGCGCTCTACGCGCAGCTTAAGGCTATCAAAGCAAGGTGAAACTTACTTGCCAATTTGCGAGCAGGCACTGGCACTTTTGGATAATGGCAAAAAACAGGTGCTTGATAACGACAACGAAATTGACGGTGAGCTAAGGTTAACCGCACCGTCAGATTTTGGCCGTAATATCCTCCTTCCTTGGCTAGACGAATTACTGGATGAATACCCCAAACTTGCCCTGAAGCTTATTCTTAATGATCACAATCTCGACTTTTATCGGGACGGTGTTGATATCGCGCTGCGCTATGGCGCGCCTGAAGACAGTAGCTTCTACGGCTTTAAAATTTGTGATGTGCCACTGCTGCTTTGTGCCTCTACGGAGTACTTAGAAAAACAGGGCACGCCAAAGGATCATGAGGAATTAAGCGAGCATCAAGGGCTATTCTTTTTGATCAGAGGCAGTAAGTTTGATACGTGGAAACTGACGAAAAATGAACAAACTTACAAAGTGGTGCTTAAAGGGCGTAGAACCAGTAATGATGCGGATGTGGTAAAGCGCTGGTGTGCGCAAGGAGCGGGTATTTCATTGCGCTCCGCGATAGATGTTGCAGACCAACTAGAGCAAGGCGTGGTGCAAAGTATATTAAATGACTATCGCGTTGAATGTAAGCCGCTGTGGTTGATCTGTCCGTCAAAGCAAATGATCAACCCAAGCGTGAGAGTGCTGCGCGATAAACTAAGAAAGTACTGCCAAGCGCTTGTAGAAAAGGCCGAGCGATATAAGTAACGCGCTAGGGCTTGACTGAAGCTGTATTCTTAGGTTTGTCGGGTAAGTGGGTTGGATAACCAAACAGCGCCAACCATTTGCTCTTTAAGGTGTTTGCTTGTGAAAAGCAGTAGAACATATGACGCCACTGAGCAAAGTTAACCTCTAAAGGAGTCTGCTTTGGGGACGCACCTCTTATTCCATAACAAATTGTGATGTCCTCACGCTCCTCAACAAAGGTGCCAAAAAGCTTATCCCAAATGATCAGCACCCCGGCAAAGTTTTTATCTGTATAGTCAGGATTACTGGCGTGATGGACTCTGTGGTGGGAAGGCGTATTAAAAATTCGCTCTACCACTCCTAACCTATTAACCGTTTGTGTATGGACAAAAAATTGAAAAGCCAAGTTGATTGCGACGATGGCAAATACCAAGGTTGGGGTAAATCCAAGCAGTATCATAGGCAGCCAGAACAGCCACATACCGACAATAGGGTATAGCAAGCTTTGGCGAAATGCGGTGGTAAAGTTCATGTTGTTCGAACTGTGATGGACCACGTGTGCACTCCAAAGCCAGTGAATACAATGTGATGCGCGGTGAAACCAGTAATACAAAAAATCTTGCAAGATAAACCCAAAGAGCAAAGTGAAGAGATTTAATTCGATTGTGAATAAGGCAAATTGATGAAGCCAGTAAAAGAGCGGCATCAGCACAAGCAAAGCCAGCGCGTCGCTGCCTTGGTGGAGCAAGGCGAGTAAGGCATTGAGTATGGAGTCTCGCCAATCATAGTGTTCGTGGTGCTTAATATACTCCCAAGCAACACAAAGTAAAAAGACGGGACTGAGTGCCAGTAAAATTAGCGATACATCAACCATATACAGCTCCTTCTTTAGCCAAAGCTTTGGTACTTTATATGCACAAGCGTAGCGAGTTAGCCATTGACAATCCTGCCAAACTGCGCCAACAATTTGTCCAAATACGACAAAAGGAACTGCAATGCACTCCACTTCGTTTGTATATTTTTACAGTGCATGGGTATATCTCCATGACCATTTTACCGATGACAAGAGACTGCAAGGCGAGTTTGCTGAGCTGGTAGCGTCACGGCCTGAACGTGTAACACTCGTTGAGTATGAGCGGTTGCTTGAGGTAGGGTTGGAGTTAAGCGGCGATCCCTTGATTGGCTTTGAACTGGGTAAAGCCATTCAGTTGCATGACTATGGGGCGCTTGGTTATTTGGTCGAAACCAGTAAAGACTTGCAGCAGGCTATTACCTCCTTATTGCATTACGACGCCATTGTTGCCGATATTGGCCTCGCTGTATTCACAAGTGATAGCGACAATGCCAAGTTAACTTGGCAACCAAAAACCTCACTGGGTAAGCAAGCCATTTTGCGCAATATGACCGCTTGGGTGAGCGCTGCACGGCAGCTTTTGCGATCGACTTTATCGCCTAACCAACTCCAGCTTAGCTTTAGCGTGTGTGACCCAGAATTGCAGCGTTTGCAAACGTGGTTTGGCTGCCCCGTTTCACAAAACTGCTCTGACAATGCACTGTTGTTTCCGTTAGACTTTCTTACCATGCCAGTCGCTACCGTCGACTGCCTAATGCACGAACATATTGAGCAAGCGGTTGCAAAAAGCGTATCAGCGCTCTGCGATAATCATGACTTAAAAACGCGTGTTGCCAATTTACTAGCGGCAAAGCACTCACTGGCTGGAGTCAACCAAGCAAGTATTGCTAAGGCATTAAACATGAGTGTGCGTTCGATGCAGCGTAAGCTAAAAATACAACACACCAGCTTTAGAATCTTACTCGACCAAGAGCGAAAACATAGATTTGAACAACTTATCGGCAACACCAGATTGCTCGATATTGTAGACGCACTCGGTTTTACAGAACAAAGTGCGCTCAATAAAGTTTGTTTAAAATGGTATGGGAAACCACCGTCAAAGCTAAAGTGAAGAACCGAAGGTAGGTAAGGTTTGGTTTGTTCGTCAAATTCCCAGCTTCGGTGCAAATATGTAGTGGGTATCATCGATTCTAGCTAAGTTGAGGTCGGGAACAATCTTTGCTAAGTTAAAGGTGCCTTAAACTTTATAAGGTATAATTAAAAGGATATTATGATGAAAAATTTATCACTTAAAGTCGTAAAGCTAAAAAGCCTCTCAAAAAAAGAGCCACTTAAACAAGAGGTAACGCCTTATATAGCTGGTGGAACTGATGTACCTAAGGACCCCATTACCTCCCACTGCTCAGACATTTGTAGTTCTGCTTGTAGTTGGCGAGGGTGTTAGTCTGTGGTTTGAATTTTTAAATAATTAATGCCTCACATTTGAGGCATTTCAGGTTTTTGAAGAAATGTAAATCGCTGACACCCACCTCAAATTGCTGAAATGACAACGAGGCACAATGCTGCTATCGGCAAGCTAATACTCAAGCCCAACGATGCGAGCAACGCTTGGATAGTTGCTCAGAACACCGAAACGATCTTGAGGTTTGCAGGAAAATGTTGCCAGTGGTGCAGGAATGTATCGAGAAGACTCTGCATCTTTGCTAATCAGCTTAACGTCGTAGCCGCTCGCATCATTTTCGACAGTGATACAGATGTTTGCCATCGCTGAGCTACTTAAGACCAGTGCTGAAACCTGCAAACCTTTTTAAATATAAATTAATTATTTATATTTTATTGTGATAAAAACTCCCTGTTTCATAGGGAGTTACAGCAGAAAGCTCCCCATACCGGTCCTTTTTGATAGCTAAATTTGATAGGGAATCACCAGTTAGTTCTACTTCGGTGCCTATTTGACCAGCTTTGAGTCCAAGCTGCTTGCCCAGCTGTTCCATCTCTTTTTCCATCTGAGGCAGAACTTTTGTTCTTAGCTGTTTTGCCGCCTGAGCATAGCGTTCTTTCTCTTCGGCGGACGAAGCGTTTTGGGCAATTTGCTCAAACTCAACAATACTCTCCTTGGTCCCTTTTGCATCACCAACCCGGAAGTTGTAACCAAAATACATATCCATCATATTACGTGGTAGTTGCATAGCGTAGGCTCCTTGCTATTTGTAAACTCTATGAAAGATGAGCAAATATCACACCAACTAAATAAAACGCTTAATCGGTAAAACATAAACCAGTTATTGACCCCACAATCTTTTTGTTCGATTACTGATTCTCGGCGGAGCGCCACAGTACGCCACTTGGATCAGTAATACAAAATTCGAGCATTCCCCATGGCTGCTCGACAAGTTCAGTTACCTTTACGCCAAACGCATTGTCCAGATCGAGTTTTAAAACATGTTCATACCAGCTTAGGGCATCTTCGACTAAAAGGTGCATCATAAAGTTGTTGCTGTGCAATGGCTCATAGAAATCTTGGAGCAAAAAGAACAAGAGCCAGATTTAAAATATGCGATATCTCCAGATTCAAAAGCCATTTCAAAGCCAATTAGCTGATAAAAGCGTTTAGCGCATTCAAAGTCTTTAGCTGGAACAAAAGACTTTATTTCTATGGTATTCAGGTTTGCCATATTTTTGTCCATATTGTAGGTACTTTTTGTAGCCTAACGTTATAGTACTTATGAGACACGTAGTTTGTGTTAACAATCGCTTGTTGGAGTACAAATAGTGATGGGTGTCACTTGTTTCCGCTTGTTTCCGTAGTCGTTTGTTAGTCGTTGGAAGCCAACAAACGCAGCGCGTCGGTAAATAAAAAGGCGTGACTATTGCATGTGAATTTAGGTCGAAACGAAAGGAGTTCTATTATGAATATATCAAATACCCAAGCTACTTATGGTAACTACAACGCTGTCGAAGTCGTAAAAAAGCAAAATTTAGCCAATCAAAACTCACTTTCTTTAAATTCTGAAAATAGGGAGTCGAATACCAATGGTCTTGATATGCGGAACGTATCTCAAGAAGACATAAAAACGTTAGCTAAAGTCACTGGAGATGATCGTGTATGGCAGTACATCCCTTTTGAAGAATTTGAGTTTAAAGGTGATACTCTTGTCGGTGTAGAAAATAAAGACTATTTGGGCGCCTTAGAACGTAGAATTGAGTATAACCGCAGTATAGGCCAACCAACCAAAGGCTATGAAGAAACCTTAGCAGCCCTCAAAAGTTATCAAGGTTATATTTTACCTAAGAAAATCAGTGTAACCGCTTAAACGCAAAGAATATAAATCGCTGACACCCACCTCAACCAAAGCACTCACTGCTCGTGGTGCTCCTAAGCATGCCTACCGCTTGCTATTTCATCCTTGATATCTGTTTGTAAATACGAGAAATCTTAATCGTTTCAATCAAATCTAATTGTATAAGCTTTTATGGTTTTTAACTGTTTGAAACTTAAGTCTTTTATTCCAGCTGTCGACAGCAAGAAAGATTTATCTTGAGAATCAAAATTACTCAATTGCTAAGTGCTATATTTAAGATTACAACTACTCCACTTTAATGTGGGCCTTGAATTTGCCCACTAACCCTATGTTAAATCGTGGGGTGCCTAAACCATCATGTACTGATGTGCTAACGCATCGCCACCTAAGGATTATTTAGATGCTATCTACTCTATTCGTTGTTGATCAAAATGCAGATGTACTGCCTTTGGCAAATAACGTAGTGACGTTTGAAACGTATTTGCAAGAGTACCCAAAGCTCGGTGAATCAAAACTTCGAGTGATTAATTTATGTGACTGTGACCGTTATTTAAGCCAAGGTTATTACTGCTCTTTACTTGCTGAAGCGCGTAATCACCAAGTGCTTCCGAGTCTAAAAGTTATTAACGGTTTACGTGATGGCGATAATGCGTTGTTTTTATCGCAAGCTTGGTTTGATAAGCGTGGGATCGCGATTACCGATGACGCTGAGCTGATCATTTGTATGGGCGAAACCCAACAGCCTGAGTTTGGTAAGTTGGCGGCGTATTTATTTCAGCAATTTCCTGCGCCTTTACTAAAAGTGACACTACAGCAGCAAGATAAAGGCGTGCGTGTGCAGGTGCAGCGACGCGACTTTTCGACTCTGCAGGTGGCGCAGCTTGAGTTTTGTACTCAAGTATTAGGTCATGTGCATGCCACTCAGTGGAACAAGCGTAAGAGTCACAAAAAGTATCGTTGGGATATCGCGATGTTGGTGGACCACGATGAAAAGTTGCCGCCAAGTAATAAAGGGGCGATCAGCCGCTTTGTTAAAGCGGGTGAAAAGCTTGGCATTAAAGTTCATCCATTAGAAGCGGCTGAGTTATACAACTTAGGCCAATACGATGGGCTATTTATTCGTGAAACCACAGCGATTGATCACCATACTTATCGCCTTGCGCAAGAAGCAGAGCAAAAAGATTTAGTGGTAATTGATGACCCAAGCTCGATCCTACGCTGTTGTAATAAGGTGTTTTTACATGATGCCTTTAATTACAAGAAGGTGCCAAGTTTAGAAACGCGATTTGTGAGTCAGTGTAATGAACAAGTAATCGATAAACTCATTGCTGAGTTATCGCTACCTATGGTGCTTAAAATGCCTGAGAGTTCGTTCTCAAAAGGCGTATTTAAAGTAAAAACCAAAGAAGAGCTTGGCGAGCGTTTACAAGAGCTGATGAGCGTCTCTGCGATTGTGTTGGCACAAGCTTACTTATACACAGATTACGACTGGCGTATTGGGGTGTTAAATGGACGTGCGATCTATGCATGCCGTTACCATATGGCACGTAACCATTGGCAAATCTATAACCATGAGTCAAAACGTAATTTCTCGGGTGGGTTTGACACGCTACCAACGTTTGAAGTGCCAAAAGCGGTGTTACGTGCAGCGTTAAAAGCGGCGGCAGTTGTGGGTAATGGTTTGTATGGTATTGATATTAAAGAGCACAACGGTAAAGCCTACGTGCTTGAAGTAAACGACAACCCGAATATTGACCAAGGGGTTGAAGACAAATATCTCGGTGACGAGCTGTACATGCAAGTGATGTCTGAATTTTCAAGACGCCTTGAAGCGAGAGGTAAAAAGTAATGTTGCAAGCCGCGTTGGTGCTTGAAAAGGCGACACTGCAGGATTTGAACTCACTGAATGCGCTGGAGCAAAGCTGCTTTAGTGCAGATAGACTGAGTCGTCGCCAACTCAAGCATTACATCAGTTTTGAACATAGCCTGCTGCTCACTGCAAAGTTGGCCGGGGAACTTGTGGGCTATGGGTTGCTTTGGTTGCACCAAGGAACGCGGCTAGCAAGGCTTTATTCATTGGCGGTATCGCCTCATCATCAAGGTAAAGGGATCGCACGCCAACTGATGTCTGAGCTTGAAGTCAGAGCGGGTGAAATGGGCTGGTTATATATGCGTTTAGAAGTGGCTAAACGCAATGACGCGGCCATCGGCTTATATAAACGCATGGGTTATCGTGTATTTGGCGAGTATCAAAACTATTACGCGGATCATGATGACGCGCTAAGAATGCAAAAATGCGTGCGTAAGCTGTCGCAAAAGGCGGTGTTGCATCAGGCTCCTTGGTATCAGCAAACGACAGACTTTACCTGCGGACCGGCGTCACTGATGATGGCAATGGCAAGCATAGATCCAGGCTGTATGGGCGATCAGGCCTTAGAGCTTGAGATATGGCGTGAAGCGACCACCATCTTTATGACCGCAGGTCACGGCGGCTGTCACCCATTTGGATTGGCATTGGCTGCGGAGCGCCGTGGTTTTGCGGCAGAGGTGATGGTGAATACGGCGGGCCCGCTATTTTTAGATGGCGTGAGAAGCGCGCAGAAAAAACAGGTGATGACCTTAGTTCATGAGCAATTCCGTCAAGAGTGTGAATATCGTGATATTGCTATTCATCAAGCCGATGTAAAGCTTGAACAGGTTGAACAATGGTTGTTACAGAGCAGTGCGGTATTGGCTTTGATCAGCACTTATCGGCTAAACGGTAAAAAAGCGCCGCATTGGGTGCTTATTACGGGCTTAGATGAGTTGTGTTTATATCTTAATGATCCTGATGTCGAGGACGACCAAAACCCTATCGACTGCCAGCAAGTACCCATCGCAAGGTCGGATTTTGAAAAAATGATGACGTTTGGCGCAAGCAAATTAAGTGCACTAGTGGTGTTGCACGAGTCATTTTAAATAACGTTTTCGGTTATAAGTCAAAGGGCCTGTATTCGGCCCTTTGTTTTTAGCGCTACATGGCGTTTATAGCGTTTTCAAAAACTCAACGATTTGCCACTTTTCATTGTCACTCAAGGTAGTGCCGTAAACGTGACCGCTGTTATCATTGCCCGGCATCACCTCACCGCTGGCTTTGTTCACTTTGAACTCGTTCATGCCTTGATGAGTAATATAACCAACATTGATAGGGTCGAATTCGCGACTGCCAACCCAGAAGGTATCTGGGCGCGACTCTGGTGATTGTAGTAGTGACCATAGATTTGGCACAGAGCCATTATGTAAATAAGGCGCGGTTGCCCAAATTCCATTCAACGGCCTTGCTTTGTAGACACCCGCGTCGTAAAAACCATCCACACAATCTTCGTTAGTATTGGGGGTTAACTGTTGTCTATTTGCCAAATAGACTTTGAGGCGCTCTTCAATGGATTTTTTCACGGTGGTTTTCTTACCATCTGGCCCGGTGCGTTCTGCTATTAAGCCCGCTTCGATTGCTTTGATGGGATCTTTTAGCACTAGACCCACCACGCCATTTACTGGGATATCGATAGCGCTATCCACGGCTTGGAATTTGTCTCCCGCGATAATGTCGGTTTTTGTGCCTTCCAAGAACAATGTTTTTGCCATGTGGCAGCTTGCGTTATTAGACATAGTCGGGTCGGTGCCTATCTCTTTTACCGGTACTTTTACTGCTTCGTAATCCTTGAGTAAGTTTTTGCTATCAATGAGTTGGTGGCAGTTGGCGCAATTTGCTTGGAATAGCATTTTTCCTTGTGCCGCCTTATTGGTGTCAATCCCTGGAAGGTATTGCTCAGGCCAAGCTGGTGGCAGAAGTGTTTTTACCCACGCTTCTAGTTGCCCTAACGCATGTAAGTCTACCGTTGAGCTATATCGGGCATGTTTCCCCCAAACGCGCTGCCAAACCGGTGCTTCTTCAATGGATAACGAACCAAACACACCGACAACTTCCCCAATGTTGCGTACTAATGGGCCGACCACAGGAATATTGGGGGCGGAAGCATTCCACTGCACAACATTTGACTGGTGCGTCCCCCATAAAAATGGATAGGAGACGGGCGCGGTGGGCGCATTTTTATTGTTAAGGTCGTCAAGCGCAAATGCCGTGCCGGCGTTTTGTATATTGCCAAACGCATCAAGTCGAGCATAGCTAGTAAAGTCGTCTGGATAGTCTTCGGGCAAGTCATTAACGGTTTGTCGCTCGGCGGTTGCAAGCGCCACATGCTTGAGATCGTCTCGTAGATCATCAATCAATTCTTGCGATGCCCCTTCTTTTAATACGCGCATCGCGAAACGACTAAACTTTTGATTATCGTTAAGGGTCGCTTCTAACGCGGCATTTAGGCGGCTAAAGAAGAGTACAAAGTTGGCGAGGGTGGGCGCACCTTCTACCAATATTTTTGTGCCGTTATAGTCAATTTGGTTAGTGTGGCAAGCGGCACAGGTCATCCCGACCCAAGCTTGTCCCGTAGTTTGATTGTTATGCACGGCAAAACCGATGGGCAAGCCTGAAGGGTTATTGGCGGCGGTTTTACTGGGCAGGTAGCGCAGCATTTCCATATGTTCGCTATCGCGAAAGAGCTTTTTACTGTTGGGCTGCTCTAACCAAGTAAACCAAGTATAGGGAATGATTTGTGACCCTTGGCCTGTAAACCAAAAGTCTTGCCGAAGTTTATCTGACCATCCTTGATTGAGCCAAACTCGCTCAGGCACTTGACCAGATTCTGCAACCGGGTCGAGCGTTTCTTTGGGCACTGAAGGTTTTTTACTTGGTGAGCTACAACTTGCGAGAAACAGTGTGCAAGCCACTGCCGCACTTACATATTTTATTACTAGTCTATTGTTCATGTTGAACTGTCCGTGACGGTGGAAGTATCAACTACCTTAGTACAAACTAATTAACAATCAAGTTACACGGAATTACACGTGTCGCTAATTCACAAGATGAGAAAGTCTCATCTTTCCAAATATGAAATATTTATGTAAATTTATTTGTTTACACTAAATTTACTTTATTTATTTGGGAGCGGTTGTGCGTCGAAGTAGTTTTGCCATTTTTCATGTTATGGCGGTAATAGTTATCTTGGTTGGGTTACTGACTGGCCCTCGCTTGGGCATTATCAATCATGATTTTCTGGCGTTTTTTTCGCCTTTGCTTCCACAAGGCGCGTTGCTGTCAATGCATGTGTTATTTGGTTGCTTACTCACCTTGATTGCGATTGTTTTTACTGTGGCAACCATTCGCGCACCGTTTCGTGGCGCACCAAGTAAGTTTGATAAAGCCGTTAACTACTTTGGGTATCTGGTTATCGTGCTGAGTATAGTCACAGGATGGTTACTTTGGCTCAATCCAGAGAGTCTAAGTTTAGTGATTCATGGGTTATCAGCGACAGCCATTTTTTTGTATTTGGTGTTACATGGCATAAAGCACACGGTGTTTAAGGGCAAGCAAGTACTGAGCGTGTTATTGCCCCGAAATGCGCTTATTTTACTCAGTTGCAGTATTGCTCTGGTGTATTTTTGCGGCCTTGGCATACAGCTTATTGTTGCAGATCAGCATTTACGGTTAGAAGTTGCGCCGCTATCAAGGCAAAGCCACGTTGAAATAGACGGTAAAGGAGACGAGCCACAATGGTTGCGTGCTAAGCCTATTAAATTAACTACATTTGGTGGTGCAAACTTCTTGGATGGGAGTAGTGAGGTCGAAATAAAAGCGTTGAGCAACCATGATGAAACCTTCTTTCTGATCCGCTGGCAAGATCCGACCGAAAGCCTAGAGCATCTGCCGCTGGAAAAAACCTCAGACGGTTGGCAAGTACAAGAAAATGGCTTTTATCGCTTTGACGAGCGCACTTATTACGAAGATAAGTTTGCCATCATGCTATCGACAACCTGTGAACTAGGAGGTGATGGCACCGTTCAATATGGCGATGCGCCGCTTGCAGGCAAGCCCCGTAACTGGCATGGCAAGGGCTATCATGCAAGTACGGACGGCCGCACGCGAGATTTATGGCACTGGAAAGCGCTGAGAACCAATGACATGTACTTGGCCGATGATAATTTTTTTGGGCCGCCTCAAAGCGTTGCACTTGGGCAAAGACGCTACACCGCAGGGTATCAACCTGATGGCAAAGAAAGCGGTGCTTATGTGATGAACTGGCGCTGGTACTCACCGACTGAGGTTACGCCAAAGCGAATGCCAATTCCATCGCCGGATATCACTGAGCGCAAAGTCCTTGATTGGTTTGCCAGCGAAACCTACAACCCACAACAAGATATGGCGAAAATTGGCGAACAGCTCCCGTCCGTGTTGTACCGTTCAAATCGTTTTGAGGGAGATAGAGCCGATGTTAGGGCTAGGGGAGAGTGGCACGATGGTTATTGGACGCTAGAGCTGGTACGTAAACACCAAACGCATTCTCCCCTTGATGTTGAACTGCGCTCTGGTGTTTGCATGTGGGTCTCCGCATTTGATCACGCACAAATCGCGCATACTCGTCACCACAGAGCGATTCAATTGAGGTATATGCTATGACCGTTGCCTCACGTTTAATACTTAGTTTAGCGATTGCCACTGTGGCGATTAGCTACTTGTTATTCAGCGCTCCTGAGCGAGAAATTCCAACTCATGCACGCTTTATTAAAGTCACCAATGACATGCAATTTTTGTCTGTATGGCAGGGCCCTTGGCATTGTGTCTATGACAAAAAGCTTAATCTGCTTTGGGAAGTAAAACGAGATGATGAGTCTATTCACGATGGCTATTGGAGTTACTCTTGGTATGACGGTCAATTTGGTCATGCTGATCAAGGTGATTGTTATTTCGAAGCATCCCACTGCGATAGCCAAGATCTGATCCGTAAAACTAACCAAGCTTCTTTATGTGGTAGTGCCGAGTGGCGCTTACCTACACCTGATGAGCTGCGCTCTTTAATTCAAACACCAAATAGTCCTGGACAACCCCATATCGCAAGTGATTTTTTCCCACACATTAAAAATGGTGACTATTGGAGTAGTGAGGCCAGCGTGCCGTTACCCAAGTCGTTTAAGCGTGAAAAGTTAGGGGCAACGGCCGTGAATTTTCAATCGACAGAGACGCTTTCGCTCCCTTATGCAAACGCCGCATTTGTGATGTTGGTGGCTACGCCGTCAACATCACTCTCATTGGCTCAAAGTCGTGTTGAGCCTGTTACTCTAAACTAGGAACCAAGGAAATGAAATATACTCAAATGGCAACTTTTGTGGTTGCAGCTGGTCTATCTTGTAGCAGTTTTGCTGCGAGTGACTACCATCGTCTTGTGTGGGACACCAGTCCAAGCACTTCAGCAACAATAGGATTTACACCCACGTCAGGCACTAATCATATTGTTAAATATGGCAGCACAACGGATGAGCAAAGCTGGCAAAGTGCTGCGGTCAGCGCAACGCATACCTTTGACGGGGGCCTCTCAAGTTCATTTGTGAAATTAACCGGCTTAGCCCCAGATAGTGCGGTTTATTATCGTGTTTGTGATTCACAAGGTTGCGGTCAGCGTTTGTGGTTTAGAACTGCGCCGCAAACGGCATCAGGGATCACTGCTGTAGCTGGTGGTGATACGCGCACAGGTTGGACAACGCGCCGTAAAGGTAATGAGTTGATCGCTAAAATTCGACCGCTATTTATTATGCATGGTGGCGACTACACCAATGCAAACTCCGTTTCTGAAATGCGTGAATACTTAAAAGATTGGCAATTAACCTTTTCGGATGATTTGATTGATGGTCTTGCATACAAACGAATTTATCCATTCGTAGCAACACATGGCAATCACGAAGACGATAACTACAAAACGCTATGCCAAGTATTTGGCGTCGATTATGACCAAGATGGTGCGTGTACAGCAAAAGATACCTATGGTGCTTTTAGCGTGGCAGGGCTTTTAAGGGTTTATACCTTAAATAGCCAATTTAAAAATAGTGGCTGGTCGAGCTATGCCACAGCGATGAACAATTGGCTGAAAAGCGACTTACAGTCTCAGGGCAACAGCGCAACGTGGCGTATCGCTCAGTATCACAAGCCGATGTATCCTCACTATTCAGGTAAGTCAGACAACACCATATTACACACTTGGTGGGCACAAGACTTCTATAATAATGCGATGAACTTAGTAGTAGAGTCCGATACTCATATCAATAAACTGACTTATGCACTAACGCCTACCAGCAATGGTTTTACTGCAACGACCCAAGGCGGCACCGTTTATGTGGGTGAGGGAAGCTGGGGAGCACCGGCAAGAAGCGCCAATGATCCAAAAAGCTGGACTATCGACCTTGCGAGTATTCAACAGTTTAAAGTGTTGAGTGTGACAAACGATAAGCTTACTGTTCGAACTGCTGAGTTTTCAAGCAATGCAACTGCCTTATCTAAGGCGCAGCGAGATGCCGATCCGCTTGTGCTACCTATGAATATGACATGGTGGTATGCCGCCGAAATTGGTGATGAACTAAATCTGATCAAAGCAAGCAATAATCTATCTGTGATAGAAACTCCCATTATTGAGCCGCCAGCTGCAATTGAACTTATCAGTGGTCAAACACAAGCGAATGTCACTGGTGCTAAGTCTTCTCAGACACTTTATTACATTGATGTGCTAGCAGGAGCAACGCAGCTAAAAGTTGAAACAGCGGGCGGCAGTGGGGATGTAGATATGTATGTGCGCTTTAATGCGGAACCAACGACACAAAACTACGATTGTCGACCCTATAAATCAGGTAATAGTGAAGCCTGTACAATTACTCCAGTACAAACAGGTCGTTACTATGTCATGCTTGATGGCTATGAAAGTTATTCAGGCGTTGCGCTAACGGCTACGGTTTATACTGACACTCCTCCAGATCAAGGCAATAGCCAGCAATGGTTGGATCAATCTGCCAGTAAAGGTCAGTGGCAGTATTATACTTTTGACGTGGCACAGGGAACACAGAGCCTGCAAGTAAAGGCATCGGGTGGTACTGGAGATGCTGATTTATATCTGCGTTTTGGTCAACAACCAAATAGTAATACCTATGAATGTCGGCCTTATGAAAATGGCAATAATGAAACGTGCACAATCACCAATCCAAATGCGGGAACTTGGCATATTGGACTCTATGGTTACGCTGCTTTTTCAGGATTGACTCTACAAGCAGAAAGTCAATAACCCTGTAAATGAGAGCTTGGTGGTTATTGGTGTAACCATCAAGCTCATTTTAAAACTGACCGAATATTGAGAGTAGCTTGACCATTCACAATTAATGGAATTGAGACAATAATCGAGGTACAATACCGCTGCATTTTTGGACATGCAATTGTCTTTATGCAACGACCTCTGACGCGCGCAATCGTTGCGGTTCGTAGGGAAGAATAAATTTACCACGTGTTTGGCTATGTACCGTGGTGATAACAAGGAATCAATTATGAATACAAAACTTCTCGTTGGCTTAGGTGCTGTGGCTATTGCCGTTGGTGCTTATGTAACCACTCAATCATCTTCTTCAAGCATTGCGATGGAGCAACTGGAATACGTTCCGGCTGATACCGCTGTATTTTGGGGGCAATTAACGCCTTTTGAGCAGCAAAAATATTTATCTTTTATGCCTGAAGCGCTTAGAAAAGTACAAGATCTTGAAGAAGTAACTGGGCTGCTTAGAAAAGAAAATGACAAACATCTGAATTTTCTGGCAACGCTATTAGAACAGTACAATCTAGCGATGACATCCCCTGAGCAAATGAAAGCTATCTTAGGTATGGGTGAGACAGTTAGAAGTGTATTCTACACCGTTGGTTTGTTACCGACACTGCGTTATGAGCTTGCAGATCCCGAAGCTTTTCAGCGCACAATAAAAATGGCTGCAAAAGATGCCGAAATCACATACCAAGAAGATACGCTTGATGGTGCCGCATTAACGCGTTATCAGCTTGAGTTCGCGCCAGAAGCTAAAATTGAGCTTATCACATCCGTGCAGGGTCAATGGGTAACGACGACAATTAACACGCCTATTAACACCGAAGCGGATTTAAAAGTTGCTTTGGGTATTGCCAAACCAGCCCAGTCACTGGCGCAATCTGGCAAACTAGAGCAATACAATACGCAGTTTGGTTTTGATGGTTCGTCAATTGCGTTTCTGAACCATGTGGCTATCGTCGATGGTATTACTGCAAACAAGCAGTCTGATTTGACTCGTATGTTAAATAATCTATTGCAGCTAGGTGGTGGGACTGAGAAATTAGCAGCGGTACGTGCGCCTGAGTGTCAGGCGGACTACAGTGAAATCGCCAACCTGTGGCCTGCAACGGTATTGGGTACCAAGAATATCCAATTTACTAATTCTGCAATCGACTTTGAAGTTGATACTGTGGTGGTGGGTAAAGATGCTGAACTGATGAAAGCACTTGGGTCGATCCGTGGCTTTATTCCTGCGCATGTCACCAACGGCGAAGAGAAAGTACTCGGGTTTGGCTATGGTGTTGATGTTGCAAAAGTTGCGCCGCTTGTAAACACCCTGTGGGGCCGTTTTACTAAAGCTGAATTCAAGTGTTCTGAACTCGTTGCACTACAGCAGCAAGCGAAACAAAATAGTCCAATGGCTATTGCGATGATGACAGGCATGGCGAACTCGGTTAAAGGCGTGAGTGCATCCGTTTTTGATCTTGTTATGGAGCCAAACGACCAAGGCATGCCGGAACCTAAAACGTTTGATGCTCTAGTCACATTGTCTGCCGAAGATCCTTTAGTACTTGTTAATACGGTGAAAGGGCTTGCACCTATGCTGGGTCAAATTCAAATCCCAGAAGACGGGACACCGGTTTCAATTAACCAGTATATTCCATCTCCACAGCCATTAGGTATGGATATCAAGCTAGCGGTTAAAGGCGATCACTTAGTGTTGTTTACGGGTGAAAAGGCGACGGTTATTGCTGAGAAAATGGCAAACCAAGCGCTAGAAACTAATGGCATGACGCATTTCAGCATGGATATGCAAGCGTTTTTAGCACCAATGTTAGAAGCGGCAAAAGCGACAGGTCAACCAATGCCGGAAGGTATTGATGCGTTTTTACAGCAAAATATGGTGTTTGAGTTTAGTATGGATGTTGCAGATCATGGCCTTGTATTTGGCACTGATATGAAGCTGAAAAAACTATAACGAACAAAGAGCAAATGATGTTAAAAATGCCGACTTTAAGTCGGCATTTTTGTTTATACTGGCTGTAATTTTTGAGAAGGAGGTTTTATGAAATTACAAAATAGGTTGCTGCTGATGTTGGCATTGCTTAGCACTATATCTTATGCAAGTGATACCCGGTTTGGTGGTGGTGCAGACATGAGTAAGCTCGTTGCGGGCAAAGACGTATTGAAAAATACTGAGCAGTTTGTGGGGAGTCAGATCACGCTGTCGGGTGAAGTGGTCAAGGTGTGTAAAAAACGCGGTTGTTGGATGACACTGAAAGTAGATAACGGCGAGGAAATAAACGTAAAGGTACGGGATGGCGATATGGTTTTTCCAATGTCCGCCATTGGAAAGCAAGCCTATGCGACTGGAGTACTCGAGCAGTTCGAGTTAGACATTGAGAAAACGAAGCGTTATTTGGCTCATAGAGCACATGAAAACGGTGAAGTGTTTGATGCAAGCAAAGTCACTGAGGGAATGAATCTAGTTAGGCTCAAACCGGATGCAGTAACGATTTTAGAAGCACAATAAAAGCTATTTCACAAGTACAGCGTACTCGAAGTTTGTGCGCTGTGAATTTGGACTGATCACTACTTGGTAAGTGTCAGCGCCAAGCATCACATAATTTACTTTGCCGACTTTAAGTGGCTTTGGTGTACTATCTAAGTCCATGATCCAGACACCAGTTTCCGTATCCGGAGCCAAGTTTATTAAGGTTCTTCCGGCGTTATTTGGAATATATAAAGCGGCATTGCTACTTTTACCCCAAATCGCTTTGAGTTTGTGGTTTTCCGACACTAATGTGTAATCCGCAGGACCGGAAGGGCGCATATCGGTCTGACGTTTGATTTCACACTGTTCACATTGAATTGAGGGAGCTGATAGGTGCGTTTGCAGCTGCCCATCAAAAATGATGCCTTCTGAGGCGATTCTCCACAAAGATTGACCTTCGCCCAGCTGGTGGCATCCCGACATCAGTAAGGCTGAAAATAGCAGGCTGTAATGTTTGTTGAAAATAGGCACCGGATCACCAAAAGAAACTAGTTAAACCGGTACAAATAGTAGCTAATCTTTAGCGCCAATATAAGGCCTTAACGTTAACGAATGTAAAAGGCCGCATCCTAGAAATACTTTGTGTTTAACTACTACAGCCGCTACCGCAACTTGAGCCACTACTACAACTTGAGTTTGAAGAGCTTGAGGAAGAGGTGCTGCTGTCGCCACTGTCCATTGACGTACACCCGATGTGTCCAGCATAGGTTGTAGTGCTGGAATCGCCTTTGGTAATGGGCTCTCGAAAATCGGTTGCCGAGTAGTAATAGCCATTTGGGATATTAAGTAAGGCATCCAGTGCGAATAATATAGGTAAAGCAGCTGGTCTTCGCGGGGATATGCGCTCGATGCTACAGCAGGCTAGCCATGTCTTACGTAGGCTGAGTTGAGCTTTGTTTTTCCCTTTCATTGCCTCAGATGGACAATGATGTAAGAAACGGTCAAAGGCCTCGTAGCAAAAGGAGTGATACTCTTGGGTGTGTAAAATAAATTCATGCCACAGCGCATCGACAACCCGAGAGGGCATAGCTAAGGATTGATCTTCGAGCAATAAGTTCGCTTGAAAAAACTGCTTAAGACCTAACTCAACTTGTGTCAGTTGCTCATTAGTAAGCTCTGGATAATGGCGGCTAAGTTTGGGTCTTAAATGTGTGAGGTCGTAATCTTGAATAAAACTACGTCTACGTGCCGTCGTTTTTACTTTTTGATATTGTAATACGCCAACAAAGGCTAAGAACGCAGCAACAAGTATAAGAAATCCAATCATGTTATTTCCCTATATTTTTGTGTCCTAGACTGACCGAATGTATAGAATGTGTCAATAACGGGAAATATTAGAAGCAAGATTGCTTGCCTCTAATTGATTTGATTGTAAGTTTCTTAAATAACCTGAGGTTTGGATAAGGAATGTTCCAACTCATTGCTTCTAAAGAATAACTTGTTTTTTTCCTTGTCTAGCCAGAGAGTTTTAGGGAAAACACCGCTTCCGCGTCCTGCTCTCGCTAAGGTACCTACATCCTGTAGGCAAGGCGAATTTACGCACCAATAGCTGGCTATTGGAAGTGAATTCAACGCAGTTAGCGCTAAAACTGGCTGCTAGAAAGGCATTAATTATCCGCAGCTCAGGTTAAATACTCTGTTTGACGTATTCTCCGGGGGCATCATAAATCCCCGGTTGTTCATCACTTTGTGCGGCACGAGCTGGGACTTGCTCTGGGTTTATTTGATGTAGCCACTGCGCCCAATGCGACCACCATGACCCGCTTTCATGCTTTGCCGAAGCAAGCCACTCAGCGGGGTTTTCTTGGTCTTGTCCATCAAACCAATAACCATATTTGTTTGCACTTGGCGGGTTGACCACTCCGGCAATATGGCCAGACTCACCAAGCACAAAGGTGAGCGGGCTGCTGAGCTTTTTAGCCCCCTCAAAAGTGCCTTGCCACAGCGCAATATGATCGTCACGGGTAGAGAGAAAGTAGACAGGTTGCTTTACTTTACTGAGGTCAATTTTAGTGCCACGAATACTGACAGACTTGTCTTCAATAAGCTGATTATTGAGATATAAGTCTCGCAAAATAAAGTTGTGGCAGGCCGCTGTTAGATTTGTACTATCACTATTCCAGTAGAGTAAATCTAAGTCGGCAGGCGCTTTGCCTTTGAGGTAGTTATTAACGAAGTAATTCCAATACAAGCTGTTTTCTCTCAGCATACTAAAAGAAGTACCGAGCAGATGCCCTGACATCACGCCATTTTGATTATTATACTGTTCTAGCGCATTAATGGTGGGCTCATTGATAAATGCGCCAAGTTCACCTGGCTGCGAGAAATCTAAAATTGTGGTCAGCAAGGTTGCACTTTTTACTCTTTGTTTGATGCGTTTAGCAGCAATATAGGCCATACATGTGGTGAGTAGAGTACCGCCGATACAATAACCCACAGTATGGATTTGCGTTTCGCCTGTTTGTTTTTCTGTTTGCTCTAAAGCACATAACACACCGTCGACGACATAGTCGTCAAACGCAATATTTGCCATGCTTGGATCTGGGTTTTTCCATGACATCATTAGCACGGTATACCCTTGTTCAAGTGCCCATTTAACCATCGAGTTATCTGCTCTCAAGTCCAAAATATAGTATTTATTAACAAATGGCGGCACGATAAGCAGGGGAGTCTTGTGCACTTGCTCCGTAGTCGGATGATATTGGATCAATTCAAACAAGTGGTTTTGGAATACCACTCTACCCGGTGTACAAGCCAGGTCTTCTCCAAGTGTATACGCATTTTCATTGGTCATGCTGACTCGGAGCATTTCAGTGCTTTTGGCTAAATCTTTTTTTAAGCACGCCAGTCCATCGAATAGATTCTGCCCGTTACTTTCTAGCGTCAGCTTGAGTAATTCTGGGTTGGTTGAAACAAAGTTGCTCGGTGATACTGAATTAACGGACTGTCTTGCAAAAAACGCTAATCGCTCTTTAAGTTTTGGGTCGAGACCTGGAGTATTTTCAATGGTGTTTTGTAGTGATTGTCCAAACCAAAGATAGCTTTGTTTTAGGTAGTTAAACCAAGGGTTCTCTTGCCAATCTGGGTCTACAAAGCGTTTGTCTCCACGCTCAGGGCTAATAATGTCTTCTTTCTCATCGGTAGTTTGCGGCATAAAACTGTTTTGAAAAATAGCAAACTGAGTTTGCCACCACGCATTTTGCTGTTTAATAAAGGTTTCCGGTTGCTGATTGAGTGCACTGAGCCAGCTTTGTAAGTCGGCTTGGTTTTGCTCATTTAATGCATTTTGTAATGGATTCTCTTTACCAAAATTTGTCGCTGCGAGCTGCCACAATTCTTGGTTATATTGCCACCACGCAGTTAACCCTTGCTCAATATTTGCTTGAGTGCCCATACAGGTAGATCCTTTGTGTTGTTTGAACGGGTAAGGCGACCTAAGTCGCCCAAAATTGCAGGTTATTGCGCTTTCGCTGTTTTTAGCGTTTCTTTACCAAGAGATTCTAAGCTGTCTTTAAATTCTTGACCTAATTGAGAAAGCTTTTGACCATCTTGGATCATCTGTTGGCTTAGGGCGTTTAACGCGTTCAACTGACTTGCGTTAAAATCCATCATAGATTTTGCATCTTTGATTTCAGTCGCTTGCTTTAGCTGCTCAATGGATGTTTTAGTGATCTGTTCAGCCGAGTGCAGCTGAATTTTAGATAGTGCTTCGATGTTTTTTGCCACGATTTGGTTAAACTGTACCGCTGGTGCAAAGAATTGCTCAGTTTGTTCGTTGAATGTTTTGAATAAATCGCTGTACATGGTCTTTTCCTTGTTATCGATTAAATTAACACAATGGATGATAGTGATCAGTTAGCACCACCGAACATCAGGTACAGCTCGCTCCCTCGGTGGTATTTAACCTGAGGTTATTTAGGTTATTGCATATATAGGCCGCCATTGAGCGACAGGGTTTCGCCAGTAATGTAACCGGCTGCTTTTGATGCTAAGTAAGCAACCGCAGCTGCAACTTCGTCAGGCGTGGCTAAACGCTGCATCGGTACTTGTGCTTTTATGCTATTTAATACGTCTTCACGCATGGCGCTTACCATAGGCGTTTCTGTGTAGCCTGGTGCTACTGCATTGACGGTGACACCGCTTCTTGCACCTTCATAGGCCAGCGCTTTGGTAAAACCAATCATGCCTGCTTTTGCGGCGGAATAATTAGCCTGCCCAAATTGACCTTTTAGGCCATTAACGCTGGAGATATTAACGATACGACCTTGCTTATTTGCGCACATTGCCGCAAAGACTGGGTTGGTCATATTAAAGAGAGAATTTAGATTGGTGTTGATCACCTCGCTCCATTGCGCGTGGGTCATTTTTTTAAACGCTGAGTCGCGTGTGATCCCGGCGTTGTTTACGAGTAGATCGATATTCCCAAATTCTTGTAGGACCTGAGTCATCGCTGTGTGGCATTGCTCAGCATTAGTCACATCCAAGAATAGAGGTTTTACTGCCGCTGGATTGATTTGTAGCGTGTTAAGCCAGAGATCAAAGTCGGCCTCATTACGCCTTTCGCTTGCTATCGCGACAACAAAAAAATCTTTTTCAATGAGTGTTTTCGTAATAGCAGAACCAATCCCACCAAAGGCACCAGTTACCACCGCAATTTGCTTGTTTTCCATAACGCTCCCGCGAAAAAAGAGGCTATACCAACATACTTCCTAGCCGAGTTAGCTTATCGAGTATTTTTGCTGGTATTTATGACAAATTGGTCGCGAGTTGATGTCAGTTTGAAGACAGCGGAAACGAAATTAGGAACGCACAACATAAATTTAATTAAGTTTTATCTAGTTTTTCCGATATGTATAGCAAACAGTGTCTATCCCAAGGAGTGAAAATGGATATTCAAATACATCAAGATAGCTTATCACCGCTAAAGCAACAGACTGAATTGAAATCACAAGGCTCGGCTCAAGTTGTTTCCGACCAGATAAAGACGAAATCACCAAGCGATGCGGAAGAAAAGCAAGAGGTACCCGCGATGCTTTCCAAAGAACTTGATGATGAAGCCGCTGGTTATAAGGAAGATAACCCTGTATTTAAAGAGGATTATGAAAACTTAGAAAAGGCAATGGACCTTATTCAAGCGCAAATTCGTAAACTTCAAGAAAGAATTAATAAGCTGATGCAATCCCAAGAGCAGCGCTTTTTAAAAGTCGAACAGCACCCAGACGCGATTAATGATGGGCAGCAAGCTTTAATCGAACACGTAGGCAGTAAAAAGTACCGTGACCAAACAAAAGTAGATGAAGTGGAAGTGCTTGAAGAGCAGCTCTCTGAATTTAAACAGCAAGAAGCGGAGCTTCGCATTCAGATGTTAAAGATGATTTTGGCGGAGCGAGAACGGTTGGAAGAGCTTAAACGCAAAGGAAAACGGTAACTTTTTACCACTAAAAGGTAACAGTATGTTGTATAAGTAATTTTTGAGAGTTATATTTTATTGGATAATCTTTTGGAAATAATGTGTGGCGTGCCAACGATATCCATTTAGAACAATAAACGCACTAGAAAAATAAAGTGTATCATATTCGGGAAATAAGGAGTTTAGAACGTGCAATATCAAGAGTCAGAGTTGTTTTATAGTGACCTTTTTGATGAGCTTTTCCCCATACTACGTTCAATCACGGGGCCAGGCTTGCGTCAGAGTTATGATATTTTCTCTCGTTATATGCCCTTGACAGTTCAGTCTATCCCGACAGGTACCTCGGTGTTTGATTGGACAGTTCCACAAGAGTGGCACTGTAATGATGCATACCTTCTAGATCCGGATGGGCAAAAAGTCGCCGATATGAAACGTTTAAATCTAGAAGTGGTAAATTACTCTGAGCCTGTAAATAGTGAGATTGAGCTCGAAGAATTACAAAACCACCTTTACAGTCTTCCTGAGTTACCGAATGCCATTCCATATGTGACCAGTTATTACAAAAAAAGGTGGGGGTTTTGTGTATCTCAGAATACTCGGGATAAGTTAAAACCCGGCACATATAAAGCGGTCATTGACAGTGAATTTGTTAATGGTCATTTGGATATTGCACAGACTGTCCTTGAGGGAGAGTCAAAAAAGGAAATCCTGCTAAGTTCTTATTTATGTCATCCATCAATGGCAAATAATGAAATCAGTGGGCCTTTGGTGCTGCTCGGTTTATATCACCGAATTAAGCGCTGGCCACAGCGACGTTATTCGTATCGCTTTGCTTTGCATCCTGAAACAATTGGTAGTTTAGGGTTGCTTCATTTAGAGGGCGATTACTTAAAGGAAAATTTAGTTTCAGGTCTTGTAATCAACTGTATGGGTGGTGAGCCTGAAGAATTAGTATTCAAGCATAGTCGTAACGATAATGGATTGTTAGATAAACTGCTATATCACCTTAATGAACATGGCTTTCACCACCAAAACATTCCGTTCAGCCCATTAAGTGGTTCAGATGAGCGTCAATACAATTCACCAGGTTTTCAATTTCCAGTATGTTGCGTGAGTCGATGTTTTCATGCAGGTTACAGTGAGTATCATACTTCATTAGACGATAAAGAAAATATGGGGATTAAACCGATATTGGATAGTATCGACAAACTTGAGAAGATTCTCATTGCGTTGGAGCAGACAGCAACGTTCGAGAACAAGTTTCCTTATGGTGAACCAAATTTAGGCAAGCGAGGGCTGTACCCGACATTGAGCTTTTTCAGCAAAGAAAGAGTTGGCCAATTAGAAGAGTTGAATCATATCAGGATGTTACTCAATTATAGTGATGGAAAGCATGACACGATAGATATTGCGACCTTATCGGGTTGTAGCGTAGTAGATATGGAAAGTGCGATCAGTAAATTAGAGCAACAAAGCGTTCTTGAAATGCTTTAGAAACGGAATGATAGCCAAGCTTTAAGCTTGTGCTATCATTTTTTAAAACTAGTTATTATACAACTTCAACATCATACTTTTTAAGTATGTTTTTCCCTTCGCCGTATGAACTAAAGTCTATGATATCTTCCATTTCTAACATGATATCAAATGCATCTTCTAATTCTGCAACTAGTCCCATGTGACCGACTGAGTCCCACTCAGGAATTGCTTGATAGCCGAAGTCATCGGTGAGCTGTGCTTCAGTGATGTCAAAAGCTGTAATAAAGGCCTGATTGTACTTTTCTAAGTTACTCATTTATTGTTCCTATTTGACGACGAGCAATAACTATTATTGTGAAAGAATATTCGTTGACTATCAATAGCATCTATAAAAGAATGTCAGTATCTTGATATATTAAAACACACTTGCCATGACAGAATACTATAATGCACTCGTAGTGGAAAAAAAATCTCCAAGAGAATTTGAATATCGAGTTAAAAGCTTGCCAGTGACACATCTACCTAGTTCTGAAGTACTCGTAAAAGTGCACTATTCTTCTTTAAATTATAAAGATATTTTATCCTGTCAGGGCAATCCTGCAGTGACTCGCCGCTTCCCTCATACTCCGGGGCTTGATGCAAGTGGGGTAGTTGAGCAATCAAATTCAGCTCTTTTTAAAAAAGGCGATAGAGTAGCTGTGTTTTGTACGCCATTGGGGATGAATTATCAGGGCGGTCTTGCAGAGTATATATGTGTACCTGCTGAGTGGCTCATCCGATTGCCAGAAAATATGTGCCTAGAGGAAGTAATGGTATATGGAACCGCAGGGTATACAGCAGCACTTGCCGTTGAAGCAATCGAAAAGCATGGTATCGACAAGTCAGCTAGTAAGGTGCTGGTAACTGGAGCTAGTGGTGGTCTTGGCAGTATCGCAGTATTACTTCTTAAGCATCTTGGTTATGACGTTGAAGTGAGTGTAACTCGGGAAAACGGTAAAGTTTTCCTTGAGAATTTAGGGGTCACCGCTATTGTTGATTTAAATGCGTCAGATGTGAAGACGACACAAAACTTATTGCCTTCAAGGTGGCAGGCAGTCATTGATGTGGCTGGTGGAGATGTGCTCGCTTGTATTTTAAAGCAGGTATCAGAGAATGGCATTGTTGTGAGCACAGGGCTTGTTGCGGGGACGCATTTTGAGACAAATGTATTACCTTTTATTCTTCGTGGGATCAGTCTAATAGGTATCAACGCGGAAGGAACCTCGGTCGAAAGTAGAAAAAGTCTACTGATAAAACTGGCCTCAATTTGGCGAAGTTCTGCGCTTTGCGATGTCTACACAAAAGTGAAATTAGCAGGGGTCAGTTGTGCTATTGAAAACTTTAAGGAGCAGAATATATATGGCAGAGTTGTAGTGGATATGGAGGCTAAATGATGATGAAAACTGCGGAACAAATATCTACCGCTTTGGATATAACCGCCCCTTTTTTAATGATCGATAATTACGAGTTGATTGAGAAAGGGAAAACGGCTATTGCGACAAAGTCTATCTCCGTTGATGATTGGTTTTTTGAATGTCATTTACCAAGATCTGGAGTCATGCCGGGCACATTGCAGATAGAAGGTATGTTACAAACGTTGGTGCTACTGATTTACGACTCATTTGAGCACGGAGAACATCGGGCTTATGTAAACAATATTAACGTTAAACTGATGAAAGCAGTCACAGTGGCCACTTGCTCGGAATTGCGCTATGAAGCAACCATACTTTCTATGAGAAGGGGGATATGTAAGGGCGAAGTAATTGCTTTGTGTGACGGTACAAAAATTTGCGTAGGCACATTTAGTTATGCCTCTCCACACTTAATGGCAGTCCCTAAGTCAGCTGAATGATTTACGACCAATAGCCTGAAATAACTGTTGGTCGTAAAAGGGCATTAATTATCAGCAGCTTTGGGTATTAATTAGCGCGTTTAACTCTTTGGTATACAGCTTATCTGCTACCTTGCCGGTTATCACTTCATGCTCTTGTTTCATCGGTCCATAGTAATCAACATATCGGTTATTTCCACTATTTAGATCTTGCAACATCATTTCATGTGCACAGAGTAGGTTGATGCTGTGAATGAGAAGAGGTCTTTTTAGTGTGGATAGGAGTTGGGATTCAATAACTGCTGCTTCTCTAAAGGCTCTATCTCCAGTATTGGTTAAAGAAGAAAAGTCACAGGTATCTAAGTCTCGAACATAAAACTGAGTTTCAATGTGCTGCTCTTTGCTGTTTTGTAAGAGCAGTGAACCTGAAAATGTTTTGACGTAGCGATAATCAACATCGGCACAATGCTCTGCATGGTGAATGCTTGAGAGTGATTTTACATAGTGATGCCCAACGCAGATTAGCTGAGTGTTGTTATTTATCACCCACTCAAAAATGGAATCGGGTCCAGTACTTTTAGCGATATAATTTTGTGTGAGAGAGGGGTAGGCGTGACCAAAAACTAAAAAGGAATAAAATGGTTGTTGAACTCTATGTTGCGGATATTGGGCTAACAACATTGCACCAAAAACACCGGTTTGTACTTCACTCTTGTAGGGAGAAAACGCTTTACTGTGAGGAAAACTAAAGTAAAACGAAGAAATAAGTAAAGATTCATTAGGTTTGAGTTGTTCTACCAATGAATCAACAATATATACTGCCGCTTTGTGCGCTTCTGTGTGTTTTACACCTGTTGCAGCAATCAGCATGCGAAAATCAACTGACAACCAATATACATCACTTTGACATTGATTAAAGCTCAATTGTACCGCTGATACGATATTATCAAGCGCTTGAATGACAGAATGATGATTATGTTCAAATTGCATCTTTAATCCAATTACTTAGTGAGAAATGTTACTGCTTTTTGAGCTATTGATTTTGCGTCCAACCCTTGCTCGCCAAGCATATAATCGTAATCACCTGTTTTTATGTATGCATCGGGTAGGGCAACAGAAAGGTGACGAATACCACTACCCAGAGGCGATAAATATTCAGCAATGGCGCTACCAAGGCCTCCAATTTTAGAGTGTTCCTCGACGGTGATAATAGGTCTGCCTTTTGCGATGATTTCTTGCAGTCTAGCTTCATCCAAAGGTTTGATAGTATGCATATTAATGACGGATGCCGATATTCCTTGTTCAGCGAGTAATTCGGCGGCCTGCAAAGACTGGTAAACCATTGAGCCACAAGCGATAAGAGTTACATCAACCCCTTCCCTAAGCAGAATTGATTTTCCTATTTCAAATTCATAATCATCTGTGTAGACGATTGGACAGTTTGCTGTGCCTGTGAGGCGTATATACATGGGGCCTTTGAAACTGGCAGCGGAGTCTACTAACTTCACGACTTCAACACAGTCTGCAGGGGATACAACGGTTAAATTTGGGATAGCACGCATGACCGCCATATCTTCGATTCCGAAGTGAGAGTTCCCCAAAAAGCCCATGCTTATCCCACCACCGATTGCGACAGCTTTGACATTTAGCTCCATGTAACCCAAATTCATTCGAATTTGTTCGCTTGCCCGCATGGCGATAAAGGGTGAAAAGGAAGAGGCAAAAACATTGTACCCCTCCTTTGCAAGTCCTGCAGCTACGCCAATCATGTTTTGCTCTGCAATACCAGCATTAAGAAACTTATCTGGGTAGGTCGTGCGAAAACGTTCTAACCCAGATGAACTCGCCAAATCAGCTGACATTACCATAAGGTCATCGTGCTTATCTGCTATGGCAAGAATAGCTTGACCATACACCCCTCTCGGACCGAGTCTTGCCCACTGACGTGCACTTTTAGACGTTATTTCCATTGTCGCTCCTTTCGTTATTTGAATTATTGAGGGCAGCGACAGCTGCTTCGTAATTAGTTTTAGTTAGACGATTGTGATGCCATGCGTTATCGCCTTCCATAAAAGAAACACCTTTTCCTTTAATCGTATTAGCGACGATGGCTTTAGGCTTATTTAGAGGAGCTTCTTCAAAAGCTTCAACAATGGCATCAATATCATGACCGTCAACTTCAATAACATGCCAGCCAAAAGCACGAAATCGTTCTGCCATATTGTCGATGCGAAGTACATCTTTTCCAAAGCCATCATTTTGTTGTTTGTTGTAGTCTATGATAGCGGTTAGGTTGTCCAGCTTCAGGTGGGATGCCAACATAGCAGCTTCCCATACGGAGCCTTCATTGGTTTCACCATCACCAACTAATGTATAGGTATGAAAAGGCTTTGCTTGTTTTTTAGCCGCGAAAGCGATTCCCACCGCCATTGATATGCCGTGACCCAAACTACCATTAGAGGACTCAATCCCTAAATCAAGATTCATCACGGGGTGGGCGATTAGATCACTGCCATTTTGTTGAAAGGTATCAAAAACTTCTTGAGAAATGATGCCTGCGCCAAGCAGTGCAGGATAAAATCCAAGTACACCGTGGCCCTTACTTAAGATGAAACGGTCTCGTTCTGGCCAGCGAGGATCTTGGGCGTCAAAATTAAGTACTTTTCCATAGAGTACCGCCATGACATCAGTCATAGACAGAGCACCACCAATATGAGTAGATGTGCCACTGTGATAGCTAATATCGAGTATCTTTTGCCTCATGGTACGTGCAAACTCAGTTAATTCTGGATAACTCATTACATTCCTCTTTAAATTAAACCGCCATCAACGTTGAGCACTTGGCCTGTGATGTGCGTCGCTAAATCACTACATAAGAACAAAGCTGTATTTGCAATGTCTTGAGGTATCGCAGCCTTTTTCAGTAAACTTTTAGCGACTAAGTCTATTCTTGCTTGTTCATCCATCTCTTCAGCCATATCGGTGTTAGTGACACCTGGCGCAATAGCATTCACCCTAATACCGCTATCTGCAAGTTCTACTGCCATACTTAGACTCGCGCGCCCAAACGCAGATTTGACACTTCCGTACGCTAGTGTACCGCGATCAATTTGATGCGTTGCACTTGAAAGAATATTGATTACACACCCTTGTTTTTGTCGCTGCATTAGTCTTGAAATCTGCTGAGTTAGCAATAACTGATTGAACAAATTCACTTCAAATAGCTGTTTAACATCATGCATTGAAGTCATTTGAAACAATCCACCCATTGCAACTCCAGCATTATTTATCAATATATCGACCGTTTTAGAAATTGCTCTAATATCTTTTATCGAGGATTTGACACTATCTTCATGGTTTAGATCTAATTTCACAAAGTGCAGATTATCTTGATGTGTCAAACTTGCCTTTGCGGTTTCAATGTCTCTGACAGCAGCGATTACCGTGCAACCATGTGCCAACAAGGTCTCGCTAATCGCTTTGCCGATCCCCCTGTTTGCGCCAGTTACAACGGCCACTTTATTTTTAGCAAGTTGCCCTGCAATGTAAGGTATCATATGACTTTCCTGTAAATAGGCCCACGTTCGTACACATCCTCAAGCAGCAGCCAGTCATCACTTTCCAAAGAGTTCCCGTCAGGAAAAGGAGGCACTGCGCCGGAACCAATTTTGGTTAACACGCTAGGGTGAGTGTAGTAGGCAGTAAGACATTGTTGGACGATATAATTGACTAAATAAACATCCACTCGCTTAGCTTTTTCAATGCAAAGTAAGTAGCTTTTTTCATCAAGGGAGGACAATGAGTTCGAAAACTTTTCTTGCGCAACATTATTTAAAATGAATAAAAACTCTTCAATTTGCTGTGGTTCTAAAAGGTTTGCTACAGCCTTATCTATATGCAGATCCGTCGCAGAGGGCATATTAAGGCTTGTATCTGAGGGTAAAATAACATCTAGAAACTGCGATAAACTCATTATACTACCCAACTCTTTATATTTTTACTGATGTGGTCACAAAATTTTAGAGTTAAAGCTTGGGCGGTAGCGACTGGGTTGACAGCTCCTGATGTGATAAAAACGCTGCTGTCGACGATGAAAAGGTTGCTTACTTCATGTGCTTGCCCATGCTCATTGACCACTGAATTTGTTTTATCTGCTCCCATTTTGGTTGTTCCCATTAGGTGCCAACCCGCATGTTTCACAGGATAATGAGCTGCTGATATTTTCGCTCCGGCTTCGGCGAATAACTTTTTAGTTTGTTCGATACCATGCTCGAGCATTTTTTTTGTATTTTCATGTAGAGAATAGTGCACTTTGATACCGGGCATACCAAAACTATCCGTTTTCGAATAATCAAGCTCTATACGGTTTTCAGGATCTGGTAAATCCTCAGAAATGACGGCAATGCCCATATTATGGTTAAAATATTGCGAAAAGGCCTGATGATGGTTTTTTCCAAGAGGTATTCTTCTCGTTATGTATCCGGAGCACGCGCTATCTACTGCTGAAGAGCCCCTTAATACGTGCAATGTGTAGCCGCGTTTAAAGCCTCTATCTTCTTGCGTTTCATAAAATTGTTGAGAATAAATACTACAGCCCTGTGGACCGATGCTTGTATCTAGTGGTTCATCAAATACACCTTCGACATATGCGAGTGGATGTAGCATCAAATTGCGACCAACAAGGTCATAGTTGTTTAATAGCCCATTAGGGAAAAGTTCGGATTTACTATTTAGTAGTAATCTAGGTGTACCTATCCCGCTACAAGCGAGAATGACAAGGGATGCGGCTAAAAATTGCTCATCTCCATGTTTGTCATAATATTTTACTCCTGTTGCTTTTTGTTCTTTATCAACTGGAATATCAAAAACACGGCATTCAGTCATTACTTGAACGCCTTGTAACTTTGCTTGCGGCCAGTAAGTAATATCAACGCTGCCTTTGGCACCTTGACTACACCCGGTATTACACGGGCCCAAATTTATGCAAGGAGGTCGGTTTTGGTGGTTTTTAGTATTGATAGCACTGTATGACGGCCACCAATGCCAGCCAAGCCGATTAAAAGCTTGAGCCAATTTTTTCGCACCTCGCCCCATCGCTACTGGCGGCAATAAGTTTTCATATTCAGGGTATGCAGTATCTCCAACTAACCCTGCAACGCCCATCATCTCTTCATTTTGATTAAAGTAAGGAGTGAGCGTCTGGTAGTCAAATGGCCAATCCTCTGCAACCTTATCAAGCTTATATGTGGCAAAGTCAGAAGGGTGAAAGCGCGGAAAGTGCCCTGAATATAAGATGGTACTACCACCAAAGCCATTAAAATTGGCAAGAGATATAGCGGAATTACTGTTATCAATTGGGTAATCAGCCTTGTTGGCTCTAACATTCGGGTCAAAACTCGCTGACCGTTGCTTATCTCGCTCCCAATCCGCTTTGGTCGTAGGGTATTGGGCTGGGTTAGATTCGCGACCTTGCTCAATACAAACTATAGATAGGTTGCTATCCTGGCTGAGACGCCAAGCAGCGGCTGCTCCACTTGCACCAGAGCCAACAATAATAATATCTACTTTAGCGGTCATAACTCAGTTTTCTTTTTTGGCAGATATTGCTCGAGGATTTCCGGAATGGTAATCATCATATCGGCCTCACAGGCTATTTCGCCATTAACCTTTGCCACGCCCCTGCCTTTACAAATACCTCTTTTCCAAGACAGTACTTCGGTTTCAATTTCAAACTTTTCACCTGGTTTTACTTCTCTTTTATAGCGCACGGTGTGTTGCAAGGCATGTGTTACTTTACCCTTTAAGCCGGGAAGAGTAGTAATCGCGACCGTTAGCATTTGCGCTAACGCTTCGAGTTGCAGGGCGCCAGGCATATTTGGACCATCAGGAAAGTGTACAGGGAAGTACCACTCATTCATGGTTAGATTTTTATAGCCTTTGGCATATTTCCCGGGAATAACTTCCTCAACATGGTCAATCATGAGAAAAGGGTAGCGGTTAGGTTGATATTCTTGTAGTTCAACACAGTTTAAACTGAATTTTTCCATTTTTTACAAAGCCTTGTTTAAATATCTTAGTCGATAGTTACGATTCGGGATAATGTCGTTATTATATCGTATCCATCCCATAAATTGTGCATATTCAGTGCGTTACCTATGGGGACTATACGATCAATTCCACTACAGCCATTGCTATAGATAAACTCAGCAATAGTACTTTTCTCAACGCCTAAATAGCTCAAAGTTTGCACTTTCTCGTTGATTAGCGGGGCAAGCTGCGCTATCGATTTAATTCTGGTTTCGTAGATTAATCCACTCGTACCACGGAAGCTTTGTTGAGAAATATTGATGGATTTTACTTCAATCCTAGTAAGTTCAGGTGAAGCAATTTCAATATTGGCGATATCCTCATGGTCAATAGCTGCATTACAAGTATCCACAAACTTATTTAGTACCTGAATGTCTTCAATCGCGTATTTATCTGCCGCAATGTCAGCTAAGCATTGCCAAAGTCGACTTTTTGCTTCTATAACCGAAGAGTCATCACCAAGCCAGACACACAACTGAGGTGACGAGCAGCCCGCTTGATCTAGCTGATATATATCATTATAAAAATGGTGGCAGTGGGTATTGATAAGGTCGTCAGAACAACAGCTAATGTAGGTAGCATCAAGCAAACATAGAGAGTAGCGATCTGCAAACGCTATTTCTCTAGAGCGAGGAGGCGTGGCAAATTGGCGCATTTTATTAATGGTATGATCACCGCCCCAAATCACTCTTCCTGCTGCTTGGCTGAGCCAAAATGCAGTGACATCATCATTATGAGCATAGCGAATAAGAAAAACTCGTTGGGCGATTGGTTGGTACTCAGACTCTAATAATAATTTCGAGAGAGTTTGTAACGCAATATCTGTGCTGCGGTTTGATTTAGATGACAAGCGCAAAACACAGCTATTACCTGCAAGTAGCGCAAATGCGAGTGAATAAGCAAAGTTTATCGGTACGTTTGCTGGGCAAATATGAAAGGTTAAACCCAGCCCTACAGATAGCCTGTTTGAGTAGGGGCTTGTTTTCATTGATAAAAGGTTGGCTTTTCTTAGCCAAAACGCGAGCGCCATTAGATCTGGAAGCGTATTTGCCTCTGGATGTCGTCGTAGCCTTGCTGAAAGTGTATTTAAAAACGATATGGTCTGCTCTTCCCAAACCCTTGTTGGCTGAATATGAAAATCGGATGCTGAGCCAACTAAGGTTGTAAAGTGAGCTTGAATGTTATTTGGAATAAGTATCACTGCACCCTCTCACTTCCGCTTGTTTTACTCTACCCAGTACATCAAAATAGGTACCTTTCCAGCCGCACTGGCAGTCATCTTCTCCAAGCTTTACACCGATATCTTCACTTAAGATACTATGTCCAGGGTAGCTATGAGGGAGTGCAGAAATTAATTGAATAAGCCCCAAATTACCATCTTTAACTGGTTGTAATGTTTTAAAATCTCTAATTATTACTTCAGACCATGATGAGCAGTGGAAGTGGCCCTGTTTACACTCCATAAAGATAGACCCTGTTTGCTCAATCATACCGTAGTAATTGTGTACACTCTGGATTGCAGTAACGTTAGCTAATCTAGACTTAAAATGTGACTTGGTTACCTTATTTGCTTCTATTTTCTTCCAGCCACCACCATGAAGCAAAATGCTTTCGGATAAATCAATTTTTTTGCTCAATTGCTCTAAGGCTTCAACAAAATGAAGCCAAACTATATAAGTAAAGCCAAAGATAAACTTTTTCTGTCCTTGATATTTGTCTATGAATGCGTTGAGAGCATCAAAGTTTATTGTCATATCATCATTCAATGCGTAAGTGATGTCTCGCCCATACATTGAAAACCCTAAGATACCCGCAGTACGAGCCGAAAACTTTGTTCTATTTTTGACGGTAGACGGACAGTCGATAACTAGCATTGGAAGGCGCTGTTTACCAATTAAGTGAGTAACTAGTTTAGAGAGTATTTTTACTTGCAGCGCTGATGTTCTTTTATCGAGATAAATTTTGGAAACGGATTGTCCAGAGGTTCCCGAAGACATCATCGTCTTAATAACACTTTCTTGTGGTACACTTTTTAATTCTTGAGATTTAAATAGTCTGACTGGCAGAGGAAAAAACGGACTAAATGGGTGGCTATTTAAGTCAATATTAGGCATAGACTGCTTAAGCTTTGCAAATGGCGGACATTGAGATAAATGAAGTTGATCTAGTTCAGCCAACTTTGATATTAATACCGATTGCTTTTGCTGCTTAGGCCATGCGTATGGTGGCCAATCAGATAATATTACTTCATCTACTTCATAAGACATTGATAATCTACCTTGCCACTTTCTAATCGAGGAATGTGTGAAACAGTTTGAATTTTGATGGCTGTATAATTAATGGAAAATAGTTCTGCGAACGTTTTTTTAAGTGTTCGTAGATCAATTTCTTCGCCATTTACAATGGCAATATTTAGCTTATCATCAGTGCCAAAAGCGACACTTTCATACCCTAATTCTTGCAACGTTGCTTCAACATGACTCAGAGATATACGATTTCCAAACACTTTGATAAAGCGCTTTAAACGGCCCTCTATGTAGAAATAGCCCTGTTTGCAGCTTGCTAAATCGCCTGTTTTCAAAATGCCTTGGTTTTCATCACCTTTAGATAAGTCGAAAATAGTTTCAGCGTAACCTAAGCATACATTATCTCCCTCATAGACTAGCTCGCCTATGTCGCCTGACTCTGTGATGTCGTTACCTTGTTCATCTTGGAGCCATAGTTTTCCTCTCGGAATTGCCTTACCGATACTGCCAAGGTGCGTATTCAAATCACTAGGCTGCATATAAGATATCCTCGGTGAAGCCTCCGTTTGACCGTACATCACCCAAAAATTAATACCCATTTTGTTCGTCAATGTTTGTATCTTTGACAAATATCGCTCTGCTAATTTACCACCTGCTTGTGTCATCGTTCTAAGATGGGGCAATTTCATGGTATCAAGCTTCATTCTCAGTAGTGATTCATAATGAAATGGTACTCCTGAGAAACTGGTAATTTCGTGAGCCGTCATATTTTCCCAAAATGACTTGTCCATTATCGTTTCATTTGTCAGATAAATTGAGGCACCCGCAAGTAAATGGCTGTTTACAATAGATAATCCATAAGAATAGCTAATAGGCAAATGTACAATAGCGCGCTCTAATGGGGTGATAGATAAATATTCTTTGATAGCTTGCGCGTTACTCAATAGGTTTTGTCTAGAAAATCTAACGAGTTTTGGTGAGCCGGTTGATCCCGAGGTTGAAGCCAAAAATGCCAATTGGGGGTGTAAAGCGTGAGGTTTATTTAAGGGGTCACATAGTAATTGATATTGATCCTGTGAGCTTAAAACTGTGTACTTAGAGAAAATACTTGCTTTCTCTGCTTTGGTTAAAACATAGTCAGGTCGGTATGTGCACACTAGCGTTTCGAGCTGCTCAGTTGCCATATTTGCACTTAAAAACAGTACTACGACTTCAGCCTCAATTGCTGCTAGGTAATGAACAAGGCATGGGTAATCATTATTTCCGATGATAAAAAGTAATGCCTTTTGCTGTAAGGGTTTTGCTGCATTTGCAACATCATCAAGCAGCGCTCGATAAGTATAGAATTCGCCGTTTTCAGTGATCACGGCAATGTGTTCTGGATACTGCTTGTTGATTACACTTTGAATCTTGGTCATGGGCTAAACTTTTGACGTTAAAACTGCTAATGGCATTACGCTTATTCTACAATAAAAATCCTGCAAAAATCGCGCCGATATCAGATGAGTATCACATGCTCAACGTGAACATATAAATAAAATATAGCGGTACGTTTAAAACTGATATGAACTCAATGAATAGCGCTTACAGCACCTGTAATGTTAGCTTAAACAAATAAAAACATTAACTTATAAGAAGAAGATAGAAAAGCATAACGTTAAAATCAGCGAAAATTCATCCAAATTTCATGGCATCACTCTCACTACTTGCTAGCTTGAACACCCTTTGTAATTGATTTCAAAAGTTTAATTAGTAATAGGGAGCTAAAAATGGATAACAAATTATTGACGTCTGAATGGTTGATACTGTTCGTAACTTTAGTACTGGTCAGCAAAAGCCTTGCTCAAGACGCAGAAGTATCTTTAATAGGTCCTTATCTTGGCCAAACACCTCCTGGGGGCACACCTCAAGTATTTGCGCTTGGCACGGTGTCAACAGCGCACAGGGATCACAATGCGTTTTTCTCTCCCGATATGAAAACTTTTTATTTTACGAGAAAGGATCTGAACGTGAACCGTTGGAGTTTAATTGCATACGAGCAGCGAGGTGAACAGTGGCATGAAACGACTGTTGGTCCAAGAGTTGGAAGGCCATTACTAGCACCAGATGGTGTGACCATGCATATGGGGAAATATGTTATGACGCGTCGAGAGGGGAGCTGGTCTGAAGCCAAAAGTCTAGGCCCTATGTTTGATAAAGAAAGTTGGGGGATCATGCGGTTAAGTGCATCTGCGAGTGGTACGTATGTGTTTGACGATTATAAAAGTGGCGATGTTATTAGGATCTCTGAGGTGAAAAACGGTCAACGCCAAAGACCGGTTAAATTAGGTCCTGAAATTAACACTGGTCTATATAATGCGCATCCATTTATCGCGCCCGATGATTCTTACATTATTTGGGACGGGGTTCGAGATTCAGGGTTTGGTAACTCAGATCTTTATATCAGTTTTCGTTTGAAAGACGGTAGTTGGGGCGAAGCGATTAATTTGGGAGACAAAGTAAACACGAGTGCGCGGGAGGCGTCAGCGAGTGTAACGCCCGATGGTAAATATCTGTTTTTTAACCGTACCACACCTTCAAGAGATGCTGATATTTTTTGGGTTGATGCTCAGGTCATCGAAACGCTAAGACCTGCCAATTAACTTATTGGCATACAGCGCACAGTGATTACTTCGGTGTGCGCTTTATTCTTTTCTTTAAGTTAGTCAGAGTAAGCTGCTCAACAATGTTATCTAAAAAGTGAGCTTGATCTGCCGTGATGTTGAAGGGTAATGCTTTAAACCTAAACTCGTCACTAAATCCCTGTTGAATAGCCTGTTTGAAATAGTCCTGAGCCTTGTCATTTTGCTGATGGTAAAGGCTGATGAGGCCGAGGCTAAAGACCAATTCAGGATCTTGGTTGCCGGCCTTTATCTGGTTGGCAATATCATCGGTATATCTACTTATTGATTGATGCTTAGCAGTGAGAAATGACAAGTATAATTGACTGAATAATGCATATCTACCGTGCTTTTCAACAGTCAGCGCTAAAACATTGGTCGCTTTATCATGATGATTGTTACTTAGATAAGAAAGGGCTGTGAACCAGTTTAATGTCTGGGCATTTGGCGCGGCTTTGGCTAATAAGTTAAGGTGTTGGATGGCTTTTTTATGCTGCATTTGTTGCTGTAAAAACTGGACGTGTTCTAGTTGTATCCAAGGAGATCCTTTTACTTCAGGGCTGGCGTTGATAAGTACCTTGTTAAACCAGTTGGCCATATACATTTTGCGCAGGCAGTGGAGGTAGCTAGCAACTACCTTAGGCTCGCTGGGAGAAGCCTCATAAGCTTGGCGTGCTAGTGGGTATGCATCAATGGTGTTGCCTTGCAAGAGATAGGTCTCGGCTAGGTGTGACTTTAACAGAGGCCAATTCGGCGTATTTGCTATGGTGTCATTTAGAAGTTGTTGTGCTTGATGGTAATGCCCTTGAAGAGTATGGACTTGAGCCAAAAGCAGTTTTACTGATGGACTATCGGGTGTTAAATCCAGCGCTTTTTCTGTATTGATCCGGCTTTTCGTCAGCGCGTCTGCAACCTGATTATATAAGTTATAGTCGCTCAATAAAGCTCGACTCAAGCCCTTATAACTCTCATCTACGTCTTGTGATGTTGTGATGCTTTGCTGATACAGCGCTATCGCCCGTAAATTATCTTCTAAAGTTTGTTGGGTAAAGTGTTGCTGGGCGATGCTCAGTGTTGCGTCAGAGCTTGTTGAAGAAAATGGTGAGGTAAAAGGGGAGTGATATATACCAATAATACACGCCAGAGCTAGGCCGATACTTCCGCCGGCTAGAGTAGTAAATCGCTTTACTGCTGGCGCTTGCGGTTTATGATTTATCTTATTAACGGTTGCGCTAAAGCGGTATCCGACGCTGCGTTCAGACACGATATATTCTGGTTTATTGGCATCATCTTCAAGGAGCTTTCGTAGCCTTGCTATTTGTTTTTTAATCGCATCATGAGTCACGACTCGACCAAGCCAAACTTGTTGTTCTAATTGCTGGTGGCTCACAAGGTGAGGTGCATGCTCAATCAGGTTCAGCAACAATCTATGCGCGAGCGGTGTCAGTACATGAGATACATCGCGATGACTGATGGTGCGAGAAGATACATCAAAATCCCATTTTTGATTCAACTGATACTGCAAGTTATAAATCCTGTATTTTTTATTTTATTGATTTAAATGCTTTTAATTGTTCTGTCACGCAATGTCACCAAAGCACACTGGCAAGCCAACATTAAATACGTAGAGTAAGACTCGTCATAACAATAAACAAGGATTTACATGAAAGCATTACCCCATTTACTGTTATTTTTATGCTTGTTTTCTATGCCTGCTCAGGCGACGACTCAACTGCAAAAGCAACTAGATGACTATATCGCGCAGTATCACCAAATTAAAGAGTTTGATGGTGCCGCTTTGGTTGCTCGAGGATCTGAGGTGTTACTTCAACAAGGTTATGGGTTTGCCAACGTAGAGTGGCAAATAGCAAATCAGCCCAATACTAAATTTAAGCTAGCATCAGTGACCAAACAGTTTACCGCGCTTTTGGTATTACAACAGGTTGAGAAAGGAAAGATTGAACTTGATGCTAATATTTCCAGTTATTTACCTAAATACCGAAAGGATACGGGAAACCAAATTACCATAAGGCAATTACTTAATCACACGTCAGGCCTACCTGATGTGTTTAAACACCCTGAATTTCGCCAAGTGCAAAGCCACAACCCTTATAACCGCGATGAGTTTATCGACCATTTCTGCTCAGGAGACTTGTTGTTTGAGCCGGGCTCTGCGTTTCGTTACAGCAATGCCGGCTACACGATACTTGGGCGTATCCTTGAGCTTGTGAGCGGAAAAAGTTACTGGCAACTACTTGAAAAGCAAATATTAGTACCGTTAGATATGAAAGAAACTGGATTTGCCGATCATAAGCAGGTAATCAAAGGCCTAGCGAATGGTTACGACACCACGTTGAAGGGGTTCAAACATGCTGATTTTATTGACATGACAGTGCCTTTTTCCGCAGGCGCAATGTATTCAACGGTGCAAGATATGTATAAGTGGGACCGGGCATTATACACAGATAAGCTATTAACGCCTGAGACCAAGACATTGTTATTTACCCCCTCTAAACATAGAAATTACGGGTTTGGGTGGGAAGTCACCGACAAAGAAGATACCAGCCAAATTAAAACGCTGGTTCACCATGGTGGTGGCATCCCAGGGTTTGGGGCTAAGATAGCAAGAGTATTGGAGGACAAAACGGTTATTATTTTGCTGGATAATACAGGTGGCGCGCCATTGACACAGATGGTTGATGGCATACTTGAAATCCTTGCTGGTAGGGCTGTAGCAGCGCCTAAGTTAAGTCCATATCGGCTGCTTGTTGCAACGATTTTATCTGACGGCGTTGAAGTTGCGATTAAAAACTATCAACAACAGGTTCGCAAAGGGAAGGGACTGAGTGAGCGCCAACTAAATCGCTTTGGGTATCAATTATTGGAAGTCGGTTATTACGACGCAGCAATTGAATTTTTCAAATTGAATGTTGCGGCACACCCAAAAAGCGTGAATACCTATGACAGTCTTGCCGAGGCCTATCTTATTAAAGGGGATAAAACCAACGCACGTGTTACTTATCGGCAGTTATTGCAATTAGATAGTAACCATGAAGCGGCTAAGAGGTTTGTAGAGTCAACCTTGAAGTGAGCGCTGCAATCAACTTTTGCTATGTCTGTTACCGAGCATAGTTTTCTGATGATAGAGTGCCTCAATTATATAGCGCCTAGCCGTACGTAGGCTTAGGCGCTATTTATCCATTATGGCGGTATTTTAGAGCGTAAACTTGTCGACTTGTGACTTTAAGTCGTGGGCAAGTTTACTCATTTCATTACACGCCGTCGCGGTTTGGTTGGCACCTTCGGTCATTTCAACGGCCGAATAATTGATAGTCTCGATATTCTTGTTCAGCTCCTCTGAAACCACTGATTGCTGATGACAAGCTGACGCGATCTGCGTACTCATCGCTGCGATACTATCAATTTGAGATTCAATTTGATGGATCATATTGCCAGCAACTTCCGATTGCTCAACACAAAGTGCAATACCTTGTTCACAGCTCTTGGTTGCCACGCCAGTTTCCTTCGACTTGGTTTGTAGATCGTTGACGATTTCGACAATTTGCGTGGTTGAATCTTGGGTGCGTTGGGCCAGTGAGCGAACTTCATCTGCAACAACGGCAAAACCACGACCTTGCGCGCCTGCACGAGCGGCTTCAATGGCGGCATTTAATGCCAATAGATTCGTTTGCTCCGCGATTTCTCTAATTACGTCAACAACGACATTAATGTTGTGTGAGTTTTTCTCGAGATTATTAGCAAGCTCGCCTGCAGCGGTGACTGTTTGTGCTACGTCTGAAATATGATTAATATTTGATTTAAGTGCGTCGCTGCCTTCTCTGGCTTTTTCACTTGCCTGATTTGCTGACTCAGCGCCCATTTCTGTACTTTTTGCTACTTCACTAATCGCTGCTTGCATTTGTGTCATCGCGGATGCGACGGATTGCAGCTCATTTTGTTGTACATTCATACCTTGGGCATTTTGGTAAGAAATGGCATTTACTTCTTCTACTGCTGCAGTTAATTGAATGGCAGAGTCATTGATCATGGTGATTAAGGCGTGTAACTGTGAACGCATTTTTTCTAAAGATTGGGTCAATAAACCTAGCTCGTTCTTGCCTGTATCTTCAAGTGTAATCGCATGATTTAGCTCACCACGGGAGATTTTACTCGCAAGAACCACGGATAAAGCAAGCGGTGTCTTAATCGCTTTACTCAACAGCATACAGATAATGACTATGGTTATTGCAACGAGTAATCCAGAAATCGCTAAAGTAAATAAGGTGCTATTAACTGCTGATATAGCCGAGCGCTCAGAATTTTCAACACTGCTATCATTTAGTGCTTCCAGTTCACTAAGCTCAGACATGGCGTTGGCAAACAGAGGATAGCTATCTAAAATGATTCGATTCGCTTCTTTGGCATCACCATTGATGATGAGGCTCTCATAACGGTACGTGGCATTGACGTATCGCTGCCAAGCGGTAATAAACGCATTGAACAGTGCCTTTTCTTCTTTGCTGACCGGTAATGATTGATAAAATGCTATCTTGTCATTCAATGACTTCTTCAGATCTCTTAATATAGCGAGCCAGTTTCGTACCTCTGAGTCTTCAGGGTTTAACGCAGTACTAAACTCATCTTTACGTATCGTTGCTAAGTCAATTTTAATGTCTTTGATGGTTTCCATCGATGGAATGCTGGTTCTGACGATGTCGTTCAGATTGGCGTTCACTTCTTTCATTCCTTGGTAGCTCATCAAGCCAACTCCAATGAAAATGACAAAAAGTAAGGTGAAACTTAACGTTATTTGGTTAGAAATAGATAGTTTTTTTAACTGCATTATTGAAGCTCAATGAATCCATGGATGATGATTGATATTTAAAGGGGCGGTATTGTATTTGAAAAACAGGTGATATTAATAATTAAATGTTTTTTGCTAATGTTTGCAGTTTGTATTATTTGTTGATTATATTTTGTGTTTTAGATTTGTGATTTTTTAGCTGAAAGTAAGTGTGGTTTTTTATCCTTTTTATGTGGTTTTATTTTCTAAAAAATGTCCGGTTTTTAACTTTGCCACATCACTTACTTTTTTGTTTAAAATCTTTGTTTTATGTGGCTTTATAGATGGCGTTGAACGATGAGATTGGGGTGTGTAGGCTAGGTGAATTAAAATTCACCAAAATTTTAGTTGTAGAAATTTGCATAATATTGATTTAGTTCAGGTGTTATGAAGTAATAGAAGCGCTAGGACTATTTAGACTTCATACCTTTTATCTCGTTGCCTAGTCATTTCATCAAGTACCATTTGGATCATCTGTTGTTTTATATCAGCATGCTGTGATTTAAGTTCGTCAAGTTGTTGGGTTAAAATCTCAATTTCTTTTTCTGTTTCATTATCGCGATACTGTTTTGCGCCGGTATGCTCATATCTCAGGATATCTTCTTGTGTTGTTGGGATATCAGCATCACTTACCGTGGATACTTTTATGGCCCGTTGTAGAGGTGTTTTTTTTAACTCGCTAATAAGCTGTTGTAAATGTTGGATTTGCTCTTTCATTAGGGCTTCTGACTGTTCTAACATTTCATATTGTTGCTTAAAATTAGGGTTGTTACCTTTGTATTTCTTTGCCTTTTTATCCATAAACTCAGTCAGTATGGTTTCAGGTTCAGGTTCAGGTTTTGCTTCCGTTTTCTCTGTGGAGTTACTTGTGGCAGTGGATGTTTCGTTGTTTGCGTTTAGTGCGTCGGCAAAGTGATGTGGCTTCATTTGAATTTCCATAACGTTATCCTTGTTATCTCTATTTCTAACTGTATCGGAGTATTTTCTGATTTCTTTAGCTGTTTGGTTAATCCCCGCTAAGCTAACAAGGTTGGATATAAGGAGCCAGTGAAATGAAGGTATGGTTGGTTATTAGTATTTTGTTTTTTAGCAGCAACAGCTTAGCTAAATGTGAAGAGCAAGTATTTAGACAGTTTGATTTTTGGCTTGGAGATTGGTCGGTAACTAGCGTAGGAGGCCTTGAGTCTGGACATAATCGCATTACCCGCGAGTATGATGGCTGTGTCATTAAAGAAAGTTATACCACGGAACTTGGGTATCGTGGTGAGAGTATAAATATTTATGATGCATCCACTCATCGTTGGCATCAAACTTGGGTGGATAATAGTGGGCTGTTGTTACAGTTGGATGGTGAGTTTCATGAAGGGAAAATGGTATTACAAGGAGATAGGATAAATGCAGCAGGTATTAAGGTGACGGATAAGATAACATGGACTGCGAATCCAGATGGTACGGTACGTCAAGTTTGGCAGAGTAAGCAAGGGGCCGAAAAGTGGCAAATAGTATTTGATGGATTGTACAAAAAGGAGACTGAAAAATGAGAAAACTGATTATTAGCTTTATGTGGTTTGTTAGCAGTATTTGCTACGCACAGTCGGAAACGATCACACAGCAAGCGCTGATGGTAAATCAGATGTCTGCAGATGCTTACACTATAGTGGACGTACGAAGCCCTGAAGAGTTTGCCGCAGGACATATCAAAGGGGCAATAAACATTCCCTTTAACGAGATTGAGACGCATCAGGAAGAACTGACTAGATTGACTGATACACCACTCGTTGTGTACTGCCGCTCAGGGCGTAGGGCAGGCATATTTATTGAGGCACTGGCGCCAAAAGGCTACACCTTAAAACACCTAGAAGGTGATATGAATAAGTGGCTTGCAGAGTCTTTACCTGTGGTGAAAAAGTAGGGGCTCCCTACTTTTTGAGTAAATAGCAGAGGGTAAAAGGCAAAACTCAATAGGGTCTGGTCGCTGGCACGTTTGAATAGCACTTAAAATATCTTCATATAACTAAAAAAGGGACTTGAAAGAAGTGTTAATATAAATGATAATCACTATCGTTTTCAAAATGAAGTTAATTTAGGGAAAAACGATGCGCTCTTCATCTCCACGTACACTACACCATTATTTAAAACTCTCTCTTTGCGCCACTTTTGTGCTGCTCTCAGTACACGGCAATGCACATGCCGCTGAAGTTGCCGATGATACGCTAGCAGCCGATGCTGCGGGTGACGGCAGGGCTCAAGAACTAGAGCATATTTATGTGACTGGCACGAGTGTAAAAAATTACACAGAGTCTGCGAACAAAGCAGCATTAAAAATGATTTTATCACAGCGTGAAACGCCTCAAGCGGTAACCGTTATCACAAATCAAATGATGCAAGATTGGCAAACGGTTAACATTGATGAGATCTTGGAACATGCAACGGGCTTTTATGCAAAGCGTGGAGCCAGTCTCGATAGGACACGTTTTTCTGTACGTGGCGGTGATGTCAATTTAATCCAAATAGACGGTGTGCAACAGTTTCCTGGTGGCCGAAGACCAAATGTAAATGGGGATGCGGTTGCTTACGAGCGCGTGGAGATTGTACGTGGTGCAAATGGTTTATTAACTGGCGTTGGTGACCCAACTGCGACCGTAAACTTAGTAAGAAAACGTGCAACAAGCGATGAATTTAAGGGCAGTGTGGCGGTTTCGGCCGGTAGTTGGGATAATTACCGCGCAGAGGTGGATGTGGCGAGCGGGTTAAACCAAGAAGGCAGTATTCGCGGCCGCTTTGTTGCTGCACATTATGAAAGAGATTCTTATATTGAGCGTTATAGCCAAGAGAAGACGTCAATCTACTCTACTATTGAGGCAGATCTGACCGACTACACCTTATTACGACTCGGTGTGGAATATGCTGATACCGCTTCAAAAGGGGCGATAAATAGCCACTCTCAGCCTTACTTTTACGCTGATGGCAGTCGCTATCAGGGACGCCGTGGTGACACCGGGATGACGGCAAAATGGAGTAGCTGGCCAATTGAAGAATACACCTATTTTGTTGGGCTTGATCACGCGTTTGAAAACGATTGGCAACTTCATGCCATCGCGACTTACAATACCATTGAGATGCAAGGTGGGCAGCTGTTTTTCGTCTATCCTGATGGGCCTATCAACCCAGATGGTAGCAGCGATAATGGATTCGGTTACAGTGCTGTAATAAGTAGCTCCGAAGATGAACAAAAGACAATAGACTTGTCACTCCAAGGCCCAGTAGAGCTATTTGGTCGTACGCACGATGTTATTTTCAGCTACAACCAATTCAAGCGAGAGCGTACGTCATTTGGTAATGAAGCAGACCAAACCACGATTTCATTAGGAGGATTAAATTTTCACGATTGGACTGGTGACGTGCCGCGCTATCCGTTTAAAGATTTAGGTCGTGATAGTTTGACGGTAACAGACTCTAATGGTGGATTTGTGGCCGTGCGTGTTAACCCGCATGATGATGTTAAACTTATTGTTGGTGCTAGGATCACCAATTGGGAGTACGATATTGACCTTTATGATCCTAACAACGGTAAGTTTCTTCGTAACCGCTATCATGAAAAGGTGGATACAGAAGTTACGCCTTATGCCGGAGTCGTGGTTGATATTAATGAACAATATAGTGTTTATGCAAGCTACACAGAAGCATTTCAGCCGCAAGCCTATTTTGATATCAATGATAAAATGCTCGACCCAAGCACAGGCGAAAGCTATGAGCTAGGGGTAAAAGGTGAGTTACTTGATGACACCTTGAACTTTACGGCGGCGGTGTATCGCAATGTTGAAAATGGACTTGCGATTGCCGATCCAAATTACCCAGACAGCTATCTAACTCCGCAGGGCAATAGGCCATATATTCAGCGCGGTGAAGGCGATACGACAGAAGGCTTTGAAGTTGAATTTACGGGCTCTATCAATGAGCAGTGGAATATCAGCTTAGGGCTGTCAAAACACAAAACTGAATCAAAAGATGGCAAAGAGCTGTTAACGGATCAGCCCAAAGAGCTGATCAACCTGTATACCACCTATGACTTTAGCGAGTTTGTTGACGGCTTTACTGCGGGGCTTGGAATTAATTGGCAAGGTAGCTTTTATGCAATACCACAAAAGCCATTGCCGGGCGGCGGTAGCGAGGCGTATAAGATCACACAATCTTCCGGTGCGTTACTTAATTTAATGGCAAGATATGAAGTGAGTGAACAACTTAGTGTGTCGCTTAACTTCAACAATCTACTGGATGAAAGTTACTACAACAGTATTTCATCTTGGGACGGCTACGTAATGCACGGCGAACCGTTCAATTGGCAATTAGGGATGCGCTATAGCTTTTAGTGAGTCAACCTAAGCTTGGGTGACGTAAGCTTGAAATACGGAATGCACCGCCGAAGCGGTGCATTTTTTTGCCTCAAATTCTTTGCTTCAAATCTTTTGCCTCAAAATAATAAGCAAATTGGCATTAGATTTTGCATTGTTCCGCAACTTCGTTATTATATAAAGCATATATGATATGTATATGGTTTATATAAATGGGTATCGTAAAAATTTCAGATGAACTACACGATGAGATCCGTGAAGCAAGCACTGTGATGTCGCGCTCAATCAATTCACAGGCTGAGTTCTGGATTAAAATTGGGCGACTTGCCGAGCGCAATCCAACGCTTACGTTTACAGAGATCATTACGGCAGAGATGACGCGAGTGAAGTCACAACAGCCAAAAGGAAATTGAGATGCAAGAGGTTACCTTCAAAACCGCTGATGAGATCCAATTGATGCGCGAAAGTGGGCGATTGCTTACGCAGGTGTTTGACTACATTGATAGTTGGATTGAACCCGGAATTTCTACGCTAGAGATTAATGATAAAGTGCACAACTTTATTGTTGATGAGCTTAAAGCGCGTCCTGCCAGCCTTGGTCAATATGGTTATCAGTTCGTCCTCAATAGCTCTGTAAACGAGGTTGTGTGCCATGGTGTGCCGAGTAAATCACAAATCTTAAAGTCTTCAGATATTGTAAACATCGATATTACGCTTGAGAAAAATGGCTTTATCAGCGACTCCAGCAAAATGTACGTGATGCCTGACGCATTACTCCCAGCCAAAAAGTTAGTGGCAACGACTTATCAAGCGATGTGGGCTGGAATAAAAATAGTTAAACCTGGAGCAAAGCTTGGGGATATCGGTGCGGCTGTACAACAAGTGGCGGAAAAAGCCGGTTACACTGTGGTACGTGAGTATTGTGGTCATGGGATAGGTAGAGAAATGCATGAAGCGCCAAATGTATTGCACTATGGCAATGCAAATACCGGGATGACGCTAAAACCTGGGATGACCTTTACCATTGAGCCGATGATCAATCAGGGAAGCGCAAAAATTAAAACCAAAAAAGATGGCTGGACTGTGGTAACCCGAGATAAAAAGCTATCTGCGCAGTGGGAGCATACGGTGCTGGTAACAGATGACGGTGTTGAGGTGTTAACCCTAAGAGCGGAAGAAGCGTAAGCAGTGCTGTACTTACGCTTTTTTTAACATCAAGTGGGTATAACGACCTAGAGACGCATAGGGCTCTTGGCGATTGTATTTAAGCTCTAAGGCGAGCAAAGCATCAAAATCTTCATCCGCCTTACTCAACTCCCTCAAATAGTCATGAAAACAGCGAACACCGGTTTTTTGCATAACGCTGAGTTTTGCCTCATCAAGCCAAGTTGCCATATCAGTTTGGCTAATTGGTTTATTGGGACTGAGACCTACTTTTTGCTTTACCTTAAGGCCTTTTTGCACATAGTCGAAGTTACCGTACACCATATTGGCCATCAGATGCGCCTCATGGTTGAAATACATTAGCGAAAGCAAGCCAGTTTCGCTTAGTTGCGACTTTAGCAGCATAAGCGCACTTTGTTGCTCAACCAGCCATTCAAGCACCGCATGGCACAATACTAAGTCGAATTGTCCCAAGTTCAGCGTATCGAGCGCTTGCAGGGGCGCGTGGATAAAATGAAGCTGGTCACTCAGTCCGGCTTCATGCGCGCGCGTTTTGGCAAGTTCAAGCATCTCTTCTGAAATATCAATCACAGTGACATGGTGGCCAAGCGATGCTAGAAAGAGCGCCAATTGCCCTTGTCCGCCGCCAACATCTAATATGCGTTTGCCACGTGATTGCGTTAACCAGTCAACTTGTGCGCTTAAGTCGCGCTTGAGCACCGCTTCTCTGATTTTACCTTTATTGGTGCCATAGATATTGTTTTTAAACTTGTGAGTTAGTTCAGCAAAGTTTCTATCTGTCGGTGCCGGTTTTTGTTGCTGCTTTTTTCTAGCCATATGCAAGATCACTTAATTAAGCAAAGTGCTATTAAACCGGGTTGTCGATATCAATAAATTCAACATCCAAACCATATTGCGCAGCCAAATATTCACCAAGTGCCTTCGCGCCGTAACGCTCTGTGGCATGATGTCCCGCTGCGATAAAGTGGATCTGTTGCTCGTTAGATGAATGAATGGTTTGCTCTGATGCTTCACCCGTTAAGTAGGCATCAATGCCTTGGCTTGCCGCGAGATCGATAAAGCTTTGCCCACCACCTGTACACCAAGCGATGGTGCTGATCGGGTGATCGCCTGCAACATTTAAGAGCGGCTTTCTACCGAGTTTCTCTGCAACTAAAGCGGCAAAATCAACAGCAGTCATTGGCGTCGTTAATTTACCTTTTACCGCTACGCTATTTTTATTCCAAGGTTCAAGCGGTCTTTCATATTCAAGCCCAAGTAGCTTACCGAGCTGTGCGTTATTCCCGAGTTCAGGGTGAACATCCAGTGGGAGGTGGTATGAGATTAAGTTGATGTCATTGGCAAGCAGGGCTTGTAGTCGGCGCTTTTTCATGCCAGTGACACACTGATCTTCCCCTTTCCAAAAATAGCCGTGGTGAACCAAAATGGCATCTGCACCGCGTTCAATAGCGGCATCAATTAAAGCTTGGCTTGCGGTAACACCCGTGACGATTTTTTGGATTTCGTCTTTTCCTTCTACTTGCAGACCATTTGGACAGTAATCGTTAATTTGAAATGGCTTCAGTAATTCCGTTAATTGATTCACTAATTTGGTTCGTTTCATAACACCCCCTAACTCTCAGATAGCGCTAGTTTAACTGGTTTTACGATAGATCAAAAAGGGAGATTACACCGATAGATGCGTGCAATATGAAGGAATAAAGGCAAACAGCTCGGATCTGATTGTTCTTTTATTCGAAATAAAAATAAATTACTGTATATCTTTAGTTCTTTATTATTAGTAAAGGTAAATATATGTTTAAGTATGCAGTGTTTCTGCTGCTTTTGTGTACGTTTTACGTTCAAGCAGAACTGAATGAAGAGGGTTTTGAGTCTCTTCGGCTGCAAATTAGAGAACAATATACCGTTGACCCTAAAGTTGCGCTTCAGCTCACTGAGCAAGCCTTAAATACTAGCCGTTTGAGTGCAGACCAAAAAATCAAAATCCTGAATTACAAAGCTTGGTTTCAAATGGAGCTGAATCAATTTTCGGCTGCTATGCGCACGACAAATGAAATCAAACGACTGATAAGTGGCGCTCAAGATAAATCACTGATTTATGCTTACTATAATTTGTCGGGGGGAGTTTATTCTAAACTAGGACTGTATGAGCTTGCTTTGGTGCAGTACAAGGATGCATTGATTGTTGCGGAGCAACGAGGCGACGACATGGTATACCAAACAAAAAGTAATATTGCTGACGTTTATTTTTTGCTCGGCCAATATGATGTCGCGTTAGATTATTATAATGAGTATTTGCACTTTCTGAATTCAAACAAAGATGAGCTGTCATTATCATTGCTTTACAACAATATTGCTAAAGTCTACATAGCTAAAAGTGAATATGATAATGCTACAAAATTTATTGATAAAGCACAGCAAATTCAAAAGAGTAGTAAGTCTGACTACCATCTAGCGTATTCGTCACAGTTCCGAGGAAAAGTCGCGCTTGCTAGAGGGCAACTAGGTGCTGCATCGGCCTATTTCAGGAAAGCTATCATGACTTTTCAACGGCTAGGGAATATTCGCGAAGTCAATGATGTTAAGCTCGATTTAATTACCTTGGATATCAAACAAGGAGATATCTCGGAAGCTAAAAAGTTGGCAGAAGAAGTCTTGGATTCGACAGTGCAAACAAACAGTAAAAATAAACAGGCAAGCGCTTTGTCGGTGCTAGCGAAAATAGCCGAGTTACAAGGGGACAGTAAATATGCATTGGCTTTAACGCAGGAATTAAGCCGAGTGGAAAGAGATATCTATGCTCAGCAGCGCAATATTACCTTATCTCGTGCTTCTTACGAACTTGAGATGGTTGAGAAAGAATTAGAGATTGAGTCGCTTAAACGAGTGCATGCGGTTCATGCAGCAGAGGCAAGCGCACAACAAAAGTGGCTGTTGAGTATTATCATCTTCATGTTGATTTATGCCATATCAACTATCGTAGTGATCCAAATAATTCGACGTCGAAATGGCAAGCTACGGACCACACTAAAAGAGTTAACCAATACGCAAGAAATGCTCGTTGAAGCGGAGAAAATGTCGTCACTAGCTGGATTGGTTTCAGGGATGGCGCATCATCTCAATACACCTATAGGCTTAGTGATCACCGCAAACTCTTCCCTTAATGGCTCGCTACGCGACGTTCAAGATAAATTTGAACAAAAAACCCTGTCGCCTAGTCAACTTAACCACTTTATAGGAGATGCTTTAGTGGCATCAGATATTGTTGACCGTAGTGCCAATCGCCTCAATGCCACAGTCGAGCGATTTAAAGCAATTAATACCTCAATTGGTAGTGCAGAACTTAAAACGATAGAATTATCAGACTTTTTAAATTTACACATTCGTGAGATGCTGATCCGCACAGCGCCAAACGCTAAGTTAATGTTGGATAATGATAGCCTTGAGGTACAAACCTATCCCAATATCTTGCTTGAGGTATTGAAGGAGTTTATGCACAACTCAGTGCAACACGGATTTATCGACAATCATATAGAAGACCAACCTCTTATTACCATCCGTGTGAATGAATACGATGATGCATGGCAGCTAAGCTATAAAGATAATGGCCGAGGCCTGCCTGATCATAATACAGAGCAAGTGTTTAATCCCTTTTTTAGTACAAATCTAGCGGCGCAATTAGGACTTGGCTTAACCATTGTATTTAACAGTGTGAGCCATGTGCTTCAGGGCAGTATTAAGGCATATTCAGATGATAAAGGGGTGGAGTTTTTGTTGACCTTACCCAAGCAGCTAAAAAATGGTAGGCGCAAAGCTGTGAAAAATTAATTCAACCACTTTCGGAAGCTGTGATGCTTTTAAAAATGAGCCGCTCGTCCATGAGTGAGCTCATTGGGCTAGTAACGGGTTTGTTATTCAGGGTTTGTCACCTCGACGTCTTGTCCTGTTTGTAGACGCTCTGCGCCGCGAACCGCGACTTTATCACCGGGATGTAAGATATCGCTGGTGCGGGGAGTAATTTCAACCCATTGGCCTTTGCCATTGCCGACGGTGACAGGAATTTGTTCGGCTTTATTTTGCTCATCTATTTTGACGATATGGGTGCCTTGCTTACGTAATATTAAGGAGTCCCGGTCAACTAGCAATACGGCTTGTTTGCTGGTGAGCGGCACTGCCACATCAACTAATTGACCAATTGCCCACGTATGGGTTTGATCTGCTGCAAGTGTTGCACGCACTTCAACGGTTTGTGAGCGCGGATCGGTTGAGGGGATCACCGCTGTGACTTTTGCTGACGTATTATCTGGCTGCGATAAGTCACCAGAACGGATTGGCAGCGCTATGCCTTTTTGCAAAAACTTTAAGTATTTAACGGGCACATATAAGCGAACCTCAAGATGATGGATATCTAATATAGTAAGCAGTTCATCGGCGCGGTTTATTTCTCGTCCCGCGCGCTTAAAACGTTCACTGATAACGCCATCAAATGGTGCACGGACCGTTGCGCGAGATAACTTATCGTCAATAACCCTAAGTTCGACTTCCGCTAAGGCGATATCCGACAGCGCTAGGTCATGTTTATTTTGCATTTCATCGACTTGACTCTCTGCCGCACTACTGGTTTTTGCGAGCTTCTTTAATCGAGTCAATTCTTGTTGATATAAGCGTAAATTGATCTTGGCTCGATTTAATAATTCGGCTTGGCGGGCCTTATCGAGTTCCAGCGGGAGTGTATCCATACGTACTAAGATTTCGTCTTTTGCGACGCTGGTACCGGGTTCGGCTACGTACAACAAACGGCCACTAACCCCAGCGGTCAGCGTCACATCGTCTTTCCCATAAAGTGTGCCACTAACTTCAATTTCGCTCGTGAGAGGGGCTTTTGTCACTTCAGCGACGGTGACTGGCACGACGGCGAAGGCTTGTGGCGCAACGATCCCAGCACAAAGTGCTAGGGCCTGAAGTGTCTGTTTTATCGGGTTTTTCATTCTGTTCTCACTACTTACTGATTGGCAACTAGGCTGAGCGGGGCTTTGGCCGTTGATTTGTTTGTTTCGGATGGCGGAGTTTGCCGCCCCAGTTGCAATAAACTTGGCATCAACACTAAGGTAAATAATGCACTGATAGCCATGCCACCGACGATGACGGTCGCAAGGCCGCGGTAGATTTCTGAGCCGACGCCTGGCATGAGCATGAGTGGCAGCATGCCAAACAGACTGGTTAAGGTGCTCAAGTAAACGGGTCTTGCTCTTAGTAACACCGCTTGTCTGACCGATTCTTCACGGCTCATGCCTGATGCCATCGCAACGCGAGTCTGATCCACCAGCAAAATGGCGTTATTTACGACCAGTCCAAGCAAGATGATAAAACCTATCATGGTCAGTAAATCCAAGGACTGGAAGGTAAAGAGGTTTAAGATATACAGAGCCAGCACGCCACCTGCGATAGCCAGTGGCATCACTAACAATACCAAGGCGCTGTCTTTGGCGGACTTGAACAGCGCGGTCATTAACAAAAATAAAATGAACAATGCGAGGACAAAATTCAACGCCATTTCTTCCATTGCGGAATTCATCTTTTGCGCATTCCCCGCCAAAATAGCACCAGCACTGGCCGGCAGGCTTGCGCGCACTTTTGGCATTACCTGTTCACTCAAGATGGTTTGCACTTGCTGCAGGCTCATATCAACCGGAGGCGTGACAACAATGCTGACCGTACGGCGACCGTTCACACGCCGCAGTTGCGTCGGGCCAACTGTACGTTCTATATTTGCCAACTCGCCGAGAGTTTGAATTCCTGACTGAGGTGTTACGATGGGCAAGGCTTTTAGTTCCTCAGGGCTTTGCCAAGGGATACCACGAAGGATAACATTCATGCGCTCGTTACCATCAAAATACTCATTGACGAATAATCCACCGGTATAAGCTTGTACCGCTTGAGACACATCTCGACGCGTGAATCCCGCTTGGGTGATCCTGCGATCGTTAGGCGTTAATCTAAGCTCTGGCTCTGCCATATCCAATCGCGGCTGAGGTCTGGCAGTTGCCTCTGGTAGCGCGGTTTGTACTGCCTGCAAAGCCACTTGAGCTGCTGAGATTAAGTCGTCCATATTGGGACCTGTGAGGTCAATATTGATATCGCGACCATCGCCGCCATTGGCGACTTGGATCATCGAGCCGCGAAAGAAAAACACTTGAGTATCGGGAAGGTCAACGAAGATTTCTTCTCTGGCCACTTTCATCAGTTCTTCAACACGTTGAGGGTCGGCTGAATAGATAAAGCCGCCAGCATTAGAGCCAAACGCATAGAAATTAAAGTCTTTAATACCTGGTTCTTTTTCGCCTTGGTAATAGGGCATTAAGCGTTTTTTCACGCGCAGCAGCAATTCTTCTTCCATAAACTGCACATTGCCACCAGGTGGTGTCACTAGGTTAAAGAAAAAGCCATCGGTGGGGGCTCTTGGCATAAAGTCAGTTTTTGGCAGCATGGTCATGGTTGCAACCACCGAGCCACCCAGTAATACGCCAATCCAAGTAAGTTGCTTTACTCTGTTATTGGTCAACTTCATGATGAAATTGGTGAGTTTTTGCCAGTATTGATGATAAGGATCTGGTTTTAGTTCAGAGTCTGGCCACAAATGGTTTGCCAGTGGAATAAGGGTAATAGCACACAACATTGACGCAATAACGGCAATCGAGAGTGTCAGTGCTAAATCTGAGAATAGCTGTCCCTCAATACCCGCCATAAAGAGAATAGGTAAAAAGATGGCGACGCTGGTGGTTGTCGAAGCAAATAATGCTCCGGTCACTTGGGCCGCTCCTTTTAAGGCGGCTTTTTTGTTATCGAATCCTTCTGCTCTTAAGCGTGAGATATTCTCCTGAACTATGATAGCGGCGTCTAGTACAAGGCCTACTGCAAATGCTAACCCCGCCAACGAGATCACATTCAGACTGCGGTCAAAGATATTCAGTGCGAGAAAGGCGACCATCAATGAAATGGGGATTGTAGCTGCAATCACCAAAGTTGCTTTTAAGCCTCTAAAAAATAGCCACAGAATTAGACAAGATAAGAGTACCCCAAGGCCTAAATTACTTTTTACTAAAGAAAGTGCATTACGAATGTGGACGGAGGCATCAAAGCTGAGCTCAATCGACAAGCCATTCTCAGCCAGCGGCCCTTGGTTTAATTCATCAATTGCAAGGTTGATTTCATCAAGTAAGGCAACGGTATTTGCCTCGTTGGCCCGTGAGATCCGAATATAGTAGGCTGGTTTACCATTGCGGCCACTCATGCCTAAACGGTCTGAGAAGGTGCGTTCCACACTCGCGATATCACCTAAGTAGATTGGCCTGTCTCCTGAATAGCCGATACGCATTTGGGCCATACTGGAAAGGTCGTATTGGCCGGTGAATCGCACGGTATACTGACGACGTCCAACGTTGGCGAGACCTCCAGAGGTATCGCGAGAGCTCGCAAGTACATTACTGATTTGATCTAAACTAATACCAAGCGCGGCGGCTTTGTGCGGATCGAAAGTAATACGCAGCTCTTTTGGCCGCTCGCTCGCTAGATCGACACGTGCCACGCCGGGAATACGTGCAAGTCTTGGTTCAATAAACTCATCGATTTGCTTTTGAAACTGCGCCATATCAAAGTCGAGACTATTTGATTGATAGTCTTTGGGCGTGACCAGCAAAGTGGCTGCTGCTTCACCGTTATTACCGCCGGCGAATACGACTGGGTCTAGGGCATCAAGTGGCAACGGCGGAGCCTGATTTAAGCTTGTTAGCACATCTAGCATCGCTTGTTGCATATTCGCACCCACCGCAAATGTTAGCGTAATAGAGCCATTACCACGATTGATGTTGGTATTAACTTCAAGTGCGCCAGGTGTGTTTTTTACCGCATTTTCTAGCGGTTCGATGATCACCGATTCTATTTCTTCTGGAGCGGCTTGGCGCCATCCCGAGAAAATCGTGATCTGTGGTTGCTCAATATCTGGCGTCAACTGAATGGGCAGTTTAAATATACTTAACAGCCCAAATAAAATAATCAACACCAAGATGACAATTACACTCGCTGGATTTTTTAGCGAACTGCGTGTCACGTTCATTTGGTATATTCCAATCTTGCTTTTTCTGCATTGTAGTGGGATGTAAAAAAAGTGCCAGTAAGGTGAAATTCACGTTTGCTAAAGTTAGCGCTAAATCGGCGAAAATAAGCGATAAAGAGCATTTCTGTAATACCTTGTAACGCTTTTTTATAGTTTGAAAAACTTTTTGATCTGAATTAAGGGCAACTGAACTTGTACTAGTAAGATCAATAGAAGTGGCTAAACTTAGCTGAGCATGATCAGTTCTTAGCAATAATTGATAAATGATGTTCATAAGGAGGTTATATGTACGTTGCGTTAAAATGGGACCATATTATTGGAGCACATTTTGTTCAGTGGATCGTTGTAAAATGCAGTGGCGTAACGGACAAATTTGGGTTACCGCAAGCCTTACCCCCTCGGCGTGATATTGCCTATTTCACCGATCCCCAATCTGCTGAGCAAGATGCTAAACAATTTGCGGATTACAAAAATACTGGGCAAATGGCGCATATTGAAAAAAAATACTCACCCAACTTGGGGGAGCACCATGGTTTTTGTCACTATGCGTGGGATCACACCTATCTGAGTGAATTAGTAAAACACGCTGTGCTCTATTGGGAAGATGGCAAACACTTCTCACCTGAGCCATATAGAAACGATATTGCCTATTTTATCGATCCGCAAACAAGTGAAATGGATAGTATTTTCTTTGCACAATATAAATTAGAGCGAGCAAGGCTGCTGAGGCAAAAGCAAGATGCAGGTTAATACCTATTGGTATAAGCATATCGACTCACCTCACCGACGGGTGAGGTGAGTTTGTTATAGCAATTACTGAGCGTTATCTACATCACTTTGTGAGTACACTGGGTAGTCACTGGGTTTAAAGCGATTAAGGTTATTGAGGAAGCGACTGTCTTTAACGGGCAAGGTGGCAGAGCCATAATCATATTGATTGAGCTTTTCTCGTAACTCCGTGTTCGAAATTCCATCTCCAGCCATTTTGTACCAACTGATGATAGCGGGTGTGACAAAGCGGTAATAGTGGTTTTCAGCGATTTCGTTTGATTTGGCGAAGCGCAGTGCATGGGTCAAAATGCCGTCTTTATGATAGACAATTTTTAAGTGGCCATTCTCGAATGGTAGCTCATTAGCAGGTTTAGTGAATAAGTCGCCATGTGCGCTATAACTACCGTGTGTAACTATCCCATCTCGAGTCCATATCGCTGCATACTCCCAATCATGGCGGTGACCACCACCAAAGTAATCAAACACTTGATCTTTTTTGAAGTAAAGTGCATAGAAGTGTCCACAATACTCGCCGCTAGTCGTTGTTTTACAAGCGTAGCGGTGCACAGTATTAGAAGTATTTAAAAATTGATTATCTCGGCAATCACCTGTGATGCGCCCCGATGTTTTTAGCCCTGAATTTTGCACGCCAGTTCTACTGATCCCTGCGCTAGGCAGGCAACCATCACCGTCAAAATCGAACACAGGTTCAGTACCATTGATAATGTAGGGGGCTGGTAGGGCTTCGTCTAATGCCGCAAAGTCATTGGCGTAAGCGTATTGTGTACACGCTGCAACAATTGCGAGGGACAATAAAGGGAGTTGTGTTGTTGTCATACTGCTTTCCTTAATAAATGCAGTTGTGCCGTTTTGCACAACCGCTATCGATTAGAATCTAAGATTAAAAAAGAAGTATGACTTAAATGTATATTTAATGTTAAGTTTTTTGTTGGTTGTTTAGCTTTTTTTGAAAGTCAGATCTGACAATTTCAAGTGCAGCCATGACTTCTTCTGCAGGAAGATCATGCTCTTCTAACAACATAATAAGGTCTACGGCAAGTTTTACATGAGTTGGCGCTTGTTCTAGAGGGGTGCTCATACTTGAAATTGTTCCTTTTTAGCGATTTGTGCAATGGCAAAGTCAATCGCACTTTCTACCGCTTGTTCCATTTTTACACGCTCGGGCTGAGGCAGGTAAAACTCCATGTCGACATCGTAGCGAATATAACGCGATGGAAGTTGGTTCAAAACAGTACAACAAAAGTCGGCCATTACGTCTTCATCATAGATTTTATCTAACTTACGACGGACGATATGTTCGACTACCAGCTTTTCATAATAATTATGAATATCATCATGTAACTTCATACAGCCTCCTGCATATTCCTTTTAAGTTTATATCATAATAGCGGGGTTATCGAACAAAGCCAAAAAGGTTTGTTGATGTATATCTACAAGATGATCAACGTCGCGCTGATAGCCCCCACCTAGAGCAAAAGCTAATGGAATATTGAGGTGATGAGCATACTCAAAAACAATCGAATCTCGGGCCCTAACACCTTGCTTTGAAACACTAAAGTGTCCGAGCTCATCGCCTTGATACACATCTGCGCCGGCGTTATAAAGGATGATGTCTGGCTGGTATAATCGAACCGCCAGTTGTAAGGCTTCGCGGACGGTTGCCACATATTGCGCGTCCTGTGTATTCACAGGCAAGGCAAAGTCCAAATCGGATTGCGGTTTAATGCGAGGAAAGTTACTTTCACAGTGGATGGAGCAGGTAATGATATCGTCTCTATCTGCAACGATCGTTGCAGTGCCATCGCCTTGATGCACGTCACAATCAAAGATAAGCACGCGCTCAACCCGTTGATGGGCAATGAGCATTGCCGCGACCACTGCCCAATCATTAAATATGCAAAAGCCGCTGCCAAAATCGCGATGAGCGTGATGATAGCCGCCGCTTAAGTTTGCTCCAAATCCATATTCGAGCGCATACTTTGCTGCCGCTAAACCGCCACCTAGAGAAATCAAAGTGCGTTCAACTAGTTGTTCACTCCAAGGGAAGCCCATTTTCTTAATGGCTTTTTCGCTCAACGTGCCGTTTAGAAAGGCATCAACGTAATTACTGTCGTGGCAAAGTTGCAGTGCATCAGCTGTGATTTTTTGCTCGGACTCTTTGATAAATTGAGCAAATTTACTGGCGTTTATTCGTTGGTATAATTTTTTATACTTGCTGATAGGGAAGCGGTGCTTTTCAGGTAGATTTAGCTCGCTATAAATAGGGTGGTAGTAAAGCATTAACGGCTCTGGCTTTTCTCAACTTCTTGAATTTTTTGCTCGGTGGCGGAAATGGCCTTTCTGCAGCGGCCAAGGCGGGCATGAAGGGCTAATATTTCGGCATTGAGTTTGGCAGCCTGAGTGGGATCTGCTTTGTCCATCTGTAGTCTTCTGAGATCAATCATTTCTTGCAGTCGACGCTCAAATTCATGATTTTGCGACAGCTCCTGATATAACTCATGGGACGACTGCATAATCTTCTGCACTGCCTTCTTATACACTTTGGCTTTTTTGGGTGTATTCAGTTTGTTTTCTTTCGCCCAGACCGGGGTTGATTTTAACACCTTCAACACGGCTTCCATTTGCGAGCCTATCCGCTCGATGGCAAATGTAAAGGCGTGGCGCTGCTCACTTGGCGGCAGGTGAGACATTGCTTCTGCTATTTCTTCAACATAGTCGCTGAGCTTTAAGCTTTTAGTTCGAAATACACGGGCATCAAATAAGCTGGGCTGTGCCTGCATATAACGATTCTTATCAAACCATTTCGCGGAGTCAAATTGCGCGGCTTGTTGCTTTAAGCGGCTGACTTGTTGCTCAAGCTTGATAAGTCCTGTACTCACGAGAAATAAGCCTCAAAAATGAGCTTGCCAGCAAGTACAATAACCACAGTGTTAAAGAGTGGTTTGATCAGTTTGTTGCCAAACTTAATTGCAGAATGCGCACCAAGCCAAGCACCAAACATTAAAAAGGCGCCCATGGTGATACCCAGCATAAAGTTAACATGACCCAAGGCTACAAAGGTGATAAGCGAAATAAAGTTGGAAACAAAGTTCATTGAACGAGCAAGACCACAGTTTAAAAGTAAGCTCATTTTATAGAGCATACTGTTAGACGCAGTCCAAAACGTGCCAGTACCAGGTCCAGCCATACCATCAAAAAATCCCAACGATAAACCTTGCGCCCATTGCTTGATTTTGAGTGCTCGATTCGCTTCTGGCAAAGTATGGGAATCTGTTGGGCTTAGTCTACCGACTAAGCTATAAATTGCGACAGCGATGATAATAACGGGAATAAGTTTATTTAAAAACTCGATACTTAGAAAGTCGACAAGTAATGTGCCCAATACGGCACCTATCGCAGTGGCAATAATAGAGCCAATCCAAAAGCTAGGTTTGAATAACTGCTTTTTGTAGTAGGTAAAGCTGGCAGTTAAAGAACCAAAACTCGCGGCAAGCTTGTTGGTACCTAAGGTTAAATGCGGAGGAAGGCCAGCAGTAAGCAAAGCTGGCACGGTTAGCAGCCCACCACCACCTGCAATTGCATCAATAAATCCAGCAGCCAGTGCGACTAAGCAAAGTAACCCCCAAGTAGTGGGATCTAAAGCGAGTTCAAACATTATTAATCAATTTGCCTTTTGTATGGTGGCAGAGTATCAAGCATGGCTTTGCCATAACGTTTTGTAACTAAACGTCTATCTAAGATGGTGATACGGCCGGAGTCTGATTCTTTACGCAGCAGTCTACCACAGCTTTGTACTAATTTCTTTGCAGCATCGGGTACAGTGATAGATAAAAATGGATTCCCACCTTTACTTTGCACAAATTCCGCTTGGGCTTCCTCAATGGGGGATGTTGGCACGGCGAAAGGGATCTTAGTTACCACGAGATTCTCTAGGTATTTTCCGGGTAAGTCTAGCCCCTCGGATAAGCTTTGTGTACCAAATAAGATACTGCCGCGACCTAAGTCGATATTTGCTTTGTGACGAGTGAGTAGGGCGTCACGGGAAAGCTCACCCTGCACCAAAATATTGAGATGTTTACCTCTTAATTTTTCTACCACATGGTTCATTTGCCAATAAGAAGCAAACAGTACAAGGTTGGCTTTATTGGTGTCTAAATAAGTTGGCAGGGCATCCGCTAAATAATCGCTAAAGGCTTTATCCGTTGGATCTGTTTGGGTTTTTGGCAAATGCAATGTCGCTTGATTGGGGTAATCAAACGGAGAATCAGCCTTGATATATTTAACACCAGGCTCTTTTGCCAGTCCACTTTCGTGGGCGAAATGATCAAATGTGCCTAAAGCACTGAGGGTTGCGGAGCAGAGCACCGCGCCTGCACACTCACGCCAGAGGTTATCCTTCAAATAATAGCCGACTTCGATCGGACAATCGCAAAGTAAATGGTCGTGATGGTGTTTGTATTCTAAGCGTTTTATCCACCTTGCATGTGGCACGTTGTCGCCTTTTCGAGCATAGCTAAACCAGAGTTTGTTGAGTTGTTCAAGCCGGTTGATATATTGACCGCTTTCAACCAATAACGGATCGGCTAAAAATGCTTGCACATCGCCGTCTGAAACATCGCCCGACAGAGCATCATGCATCTTGGTAAGACAACGCAATGCATCTTGCGTGGCATCTGCGATGTCTTTTGCTTTTACGGTGAGCGCTTCAGGTACTTCGCCATGACTAAAGCGGTAGGTATCGTCATCGTTATAGGTAAAGTCGCTCTGATCGAGTATATCCCTTACCGCTCTGAGATATTTCGCCGCGTCATTGGCGGCATCGTTCAGTTTGAAATTCTGCCCAATGGCTTTTTGCGAAACCACAGTGTTTGCCATCTTTCCGCTAAACTTAAGTAGCTTTTCAAGCCACTCGATAGTGCCTTTAATCGTTGCCGCTGCAGAAGAAAAATCTCTGGTAATATGAGGCAGGTGGTGCGCTTCATCAATTACGTAAAATGTTTCTTCTGGTTCCGGTAATATCGTCCCGCCACCTAGTTCTAAGTCTGCCAGTAACAAAGCGTGATTAATCACTAGCACATCCATTTGTGCAATCTTTTGTCGAGCTAAATGAAAAGGGCATAAGTGATGAGATTTTAATTGCCGTTGGCAGGCGTGTTTATCACAAGCGATAACATTCCAAACTTTATCTGGAATTGTGTCTTCCCAGCTATCCCTGTCACCTTGCCAGCGCTTTTCTTGGTAAGCAAGTGCTAACTCTCTCAAGCACTTTTGCTCCATTTGAGAAAGCGGGCTGCTGGTTGTCGGCATCATCGACATTTGCATCTCATCATCGCTGACGGCAGCCATCAGTTTTTGTACGCAGATGTAGCGTTGACGGCCTTTTACAAGGTCAAATTTAAAGTCTATACCTGAATGTTCTTTTAAAAATGGCAACTCTTTGTTGATCAGTTGTTCTTGTAAAGCGACGGTTGCAGTTGAAATGACGAGTTTCTTTTTACTTGAGAGTGCGACAGGAAGCGCGCCGAGTAGATAGGCTAAAGATTTTCCGGTGCCTGTTCCTGCTTCAATCACGCAAATACGTTGAGTGCGGTGATAATCACCAGAGAGTGTTTTTGCTATTTCGGCGACCAGATAATTTTGACTCGGACGAGGACGAAAGCCATCTAAAGCGGAGGCGACATTTTGATGTGCTTGGCGGATGGTTTTTTTTAGTTTGTCTGAGAGCATAATCTATTTAGCCTAGAGTTCTGATATGAAGCAAGCCTACCACTTGAGTCTCGATTTTTAGTTAATCACTGCGTTAATGGATAGGTTTTATTCTGTTTGTGACTTTATGTTCAATAAACAGGTGGATATAATTACAGTGATTCGTCTATTTTAGGGTGGTATTGGAGTTGGCACAAGCGATATATCAGGGCTTTGTTTTATCGAGACAGCAGATGCAGGTAAATGGCCAACTGCGCTTGTGTTATTGGCTCAAATCGCAACATCAGTTACTCAAGGTGTGGGTAGAGGATGAGCAGCCACTTTTTTTCATTAAACAAGATAAAAAAACGGAAGTAGAGCTGCTGCTAAGTCGCGCTCAGTTGCAGTTTAGTATCTCGCCAAGTCAATTAAAGCACTTCGATCAAGCCCCTGTTTGCGTTGTGAAATTTCGCACCTTGAATCACTTCTATGAGGCAAAACAGCTACTTGAAAATAAAGTCGCATTATATGAAGAAGATATTCGCCATGCCGACCGCTATTTAATGGAGCGCTTTATTCGCGGAGCCGCTTGGGTCAAAGGAAAAGCTACGCAAAAACCGGGCTATATCGAAATTACTCAGGCGCAATTTAAGGCTTGCGATGATTATAGACCACACCTTGAAATGCTTTCTATCGATATTGAATGTAACGGCGAGGGGGTCTTATTTTCGGTGGGTTTAGTGACCGATACAAAAAAGCTGGTGATCATGATAGGTGAGGCGCAACATGCTGCCGTCAATGTAGTTTGGGTTGAAGATGAAATTGCGTTATTAGAAGAGCTGGTCAAGCAAGTAAATCGTTTAGACCCTGATGTGTTAATCGGGTGGAACGTGATTGAATTCGATGCCGCAATACTTGTGGAACGCGCGCAGGCTAACGGCGTCGCACTTGCGATAGGGCGAGATGGCGGAGTGATGTCGACTTTCAAAGGTAACTATACCCGGGTGTTTATTCCGGGGAGAGTGATGCTAGATGGCATTGATATGATGAAAAATGCGACCTATCACTTTGAAACATTTAAACTGAGCTTTGTGGCTGAGAAGATTTTGGGTACTACCAAGCTTATCGCACAGGACGACAGGCTTGAGGAAATCATCAGGCAGTTCCATCATGATAAACCGGCGCTCGCAGCGTATAACTTACAAGATTGTCAATTGGTGCTCGACATTTTTAGTAAACTTAACTTACTTGAATTTGCCCTCGCTCGAACTCTGTTGACGGGTTTGGAGCTCGAGAAAATGGGCGGCTCAGTCGCCGCGTTTACCAACTTGTATTTACCGTTACTGCACCGTAGCGGTTACATTGCACCAAATTTATCTGAGCATGGCATTAACTTTGACAGTCCCGGCGGTTATGTCATGGACTCAAAGCCAGGCCTCTATCAAAATATTTTGGTACTCGATTTCAAAAGCCTTTACCCCTCAATTATCCGCACTTTTTGTATTGACCCTATGGGGTTAATAGAAGGATTACAGCATCCTGAACATGCCATAGAGGGCTTTAATAAAGGTAAATTTAGCCGCACAAAACATCATTTACCGGGTTTAGTCGCTGCGCTCTCCAGCGCACGTGAACAAGCTAAATTAGACAAAGACATGATGCTCTCGCAGGCGATTAAAATCATCATGAATAGTTTGTACGGCGTACTTGGGTCTAAGGGGTGTCGGTTTTACGATCCTCGTCTTGCAAGTTCAATAACGATGCGCGGTCATCAGATTATGCAGCAAACGCGAACTTGGATTGAACAGCTTGGATATGAAGTGATCTACGGCGATACCGACTCAACTTTTGTCTGTTTACCCGAGTCTTTGCGTAGCGAAGCGTGCCAAGCAATAGGCAAGCAGCTGATGGCTGAAATTAACGAGCGCTGGCGAGCACTGCTGATGGAAAGCTTTGGCCTCCACAGTCATTTAGAAATAGAGTTTGAAACACATTATAGCCCTTTCTTTATGCCTACCATTCGTGGCCAGGAAGTCGGCTCTAAAAAGCGATATGTTGGGCAGATCACAGAGCTTGGCAAGCAAAAGCTGGTTTTTAAAGGAATGGAGACCGTGCGTAGCGATTGGACGGAAATTGCAAAGGAGTACCAACAAGCAATTATTCGCGCGCTGTTTGATGGGCTCGACACCGTTGAGATCACCCACCAATACATAAATGAGATTTTCGCTGGAAAAGTAGACGAAAAACTCATTTATAAAAAGAAGCTTGGTAAGTCTGTTGAACTATATACAAAAAATATTCCTCCCCAAGTAAAAGCGGCGAAACAAGCTATCGAGGATGGGTTGTTGCAAACCGCCAAAAAGGGGGCACAAATACCGTACTACTTAAGTACCGATGGACCTAAGTTCGCGCAGCAAGGCAAGCTCGTAGATATTGATTATTATCAATATGTTGAAAAGCAAATTCTGCCGATATATCAGATGCTTCCCAATGCTTCTAAGCTATCGATTCGTTCAGATGGGCAGCAAAGTTTCGATTTGCTTTAATCGAGATCGTACAATCAAACTGCCAGCATCTTCCAGTTTTAAAATTAATTAGTCAGTTAAATACACTAAAATAAAGTTCCTTTTTTGTTAACTTAAAAACCCTTCTTTTGCTCATTTATTGTTCTATTGTTTTGTTTTTAAGGATTCATCGGTTTTAATTTTAACCAAAATAATTTTTTATTCTTTTTTATTCAATTGGTTGTGGTTGGTTTTTATTGTGCCTTAAATTGGTAATTGCAAAAAACAGCATAATTAACCTTGATCATTGGTCTGGTGTTTGTTTAATATCTTGCCCCTAATGTTGCTATTTTAGAAATTAACAAGGCAACAAAATAATAATTAATACAAGCTGTTTACAATAAAACAATCCAGGGTGATTCACATGCTAAACAATAAGTTAACTAAGGCGGTTCGCTTAGCGATCGCGTTTGGTGGCGCTAGCGCTGCCGTATTTGCAACCAATGCAGTTGCTGAAGAAGAAGGCGCGAAAAGCGTTGAGCGCATTGAAGTTACAGGTTCTCGCTTAAAGCGCACTGACCTTGAATCTACTGCTCCAATCACTGTTATCGGCGGCGAAGCGCTTGGCGATATGGGTATCAGCAACGTTGGTGAATTTGTTCAATCAAACCCAGTTATGTCTGGATCGCCAGCAACAACAACGCGTAACAACGGCGGTAGCGGTGGCGTATTTGTAGAACTACGTGGTCTAGGTTCAGAACGTACGCTTGTACTTATCAATGGTCGTAAGCCTGTAAGCTCAGACTTCCAGAATATTCCTGCTGCAATGATCGACCGTATCGAAATTCTAAAAGATGGTGCTTCGGTTGCATATGGTTCGTCAGCAATGGCTGGTGTTGTAAACATCATCACTAAAAAAGAACTTACAGGTGTTGAAGTTAAAGCAACAACGTCTTGGTACGATATGTTTAGCGGTGGTAAAGAGCAAAGCTTCCAACTAGTTGGTGGTAAAGAGTTCGATACAGGCCATATCACAGTAGGTTTCGATTATACCAAGCAGGATCCAATCTATCAGGGTGATGTGAAAGACGTTAACTTCTTCCAATATCCTTGGCAGGTGCTTTCAGAAGAAGGTGCTAAGAGTTTTTACGAGAACGGTTTAATCCCAGATGGTGACAATGCGAACGTATTCATTTTAGGTTCGGGTTCTACTCCTTGTGGTAATTTCTACGTTGAAGGTAAAGGTAACTTTACTAATGATAAATGCCCAAGTGGTGGCGACGGTAAGCCTTCTCTAAGTGACATGCGCCCATTTGTCGGCGGTGGTGAAGTAAACGATACTTACAACTACAACCCAGTAAACTTAATGCAAACACCTTTTGAAGTGATTAACTTCTTTGTTGATACTTCATTTGAGTTAAACGATGACCTTGTCGTATATACAGAAACACGCATCAATAAGCGTACTTCAAAACAGGAACTTGCGGCTGTACCTTTCGACACAGCCTATGATCCAGGCTATGTAGTTACACTTTCAAATGGTTCGACGGCTAACGGTGTATCAGCTGATAACTACTACAACCCATTCGGTGAAGATGTGTATCGCTCTCGTCGTCGTATGCTTGAAGGTGGTCGTTACTTCGAACAAGATTATGTTCGTTTCCAACAAGTTGCAGGTCTAAAGGGCGCAATTAACGATAACTGGCAGTTCGATGCTTACTACAACTATGGTGCAAATAGCCTTCAAGATACTGACTTTGGTCAGCTTTACGGCCCACACCTAGCAAAAGCTTTAGGCCCATCATTCAAAGATGACGCTGGCAATGTGGTATGTGGTACGCCTGACGCACCTATTTCTGACTGTGTATCGCTAAATGTATTTGGTGGCCCAGGTACTGTGACTCAAGAGATGCTTGATTACATTACTGCACCACTAGGCGATCACTACAATGATTCATTCCACCAAGTTCGTGTAGACGTATTTGGTGAGCTATTTGAAGTTCCAGCAGGTTATGTTTCAAGTGCATTTGGCCTTGAGTATTACACCACTGAGTTTGAACAAGTAAATGATTCTGGTAAGTTCTTTGATTCAGTGACTGGTAACACCAGCAAGCCACTAACAGGTCTATCTAAGAACTACACAGCTGCGTCGGCAGAGTTCTTAATCCCATTAGTACGTGATTTAGGTGTTGAATCTGCAGATTTGACGCTAGGTGCACGCTATGACGACTTTAGCACAACAGGTTCAAACTTCTCTTGGATGGCTAAAATTGAGTCAAATATTTTTGATGGCTTAAAGTTCCGTGCAAACTATTCAGAAGTATATCGTGAACCAACACTAAGCGATTTGTATTCGCCAGAGCTTGATTCATTTGAAAGCGCTTCAGATCCGTGTTCTGCGGCAAACATTGGTGGCTTATCTGCAGCAGGTCAGGCTAAATGTCTTGAAATGGGTGCTCCAGCTGGCGGCCACAACAGTGCCGATGCGCAAGTTCGTACACGTTTAGGCGGCAACACAGGTGTCCAATCTGAAGAAGGTGAAACATTCACTATTGGTTTTGTGTGGGCTCCTGACTTTGTTGAAAACTTAGGTATTACTATTGATTACTGGGATATCAACATTGACGGTAAAATTGGTTCTCTAGCAACTGATGATATTCTGCAGGGTTGTTATGCCGGCCTTATAGAAGATATGTGTGCAAAAATCTCACGTGGCTTTGATGGCTCGGTTGATCGTGTAGACAGTCGTACAACAAACTTACAAAGCATGACTGCTCGTGGTATCGATCTTGATGTGAACTATTCATTTGACACAAACTTCGGTGCATTTGTAGCTAGCGTATCATGGACTCACTTCTTAGAGCGTGGCGAAGAAAACTTTGATGGTGAAACAGGTACATTTATCGTTGAAGATCTAGTTGGCAGATTTGAAGATGATACGTCTTACTTTGAAGACAAAATCTTATTCAATCTACGTTATGACCTAGACAATCTACGTGTTGTGTGGGCTGCGAACTATCAGTCTGGTCTTGAGTACGGTGACCTAACTTACATTAAGCGTGATAATTATGATTCATTAGCAGGTTTAGTTGCTAAAGTTGATTCATATGTGTACCACGATTTAACCGCACAATACTCATTTGATACAAACACAACGGTGCAAGCTGGTATTCGCAACCTAACAGACGAACTACCTCCTTATATCGAAACAGCGTTCAACGCGAACACTGACGAAAGTAACTTCAAGCTATTCGGACGTCAGTTCTTCTTAGGTGTAACTCAGAAGTTCTAACCGAAATTTAGCAATTTTGACCCAAATCGGCCTCTGTTGAGGTCGATTTTTTTAAATTCCCCATTCTAGTTTGCCTCCTTCAGTACTAAACCCATCCAATTTGTAACAAGTGCTTCGGTAGTTGTTTTTTTATTGCAGATATGAATTCTCAATGTTTATTGAATGTTGTTCCTTGGTGTGTGTAAATGTAGTGTTTGTACCTTTATTGTTGCGTAAAGAGTGATTTTTTGCGATGAATTACAAAAGTGATAAAAAAAATGAACTTATTTTTACTTTTATAACATCATGAAAAACAAAAGAAAAAAACTATTTTCATGTTAAAATAAAGCGTTTTTTGGTTTGTTTTATGAAATGATTGTTGACCCTATGTTGGTACTAAAAGTAGTATAGCTCTCGACACGATAACTCAAGCGATTTTAGGTACTAGATTTAAATTCTTTTAATCTGTTGTTTTTATTGAGTTTTTGTTCATTAAAATAAAAATCAGGGATCATCAATCATGTTGAATAATAAAATAAGTAAAGCTGTTCGTTTAGCTATTGCCTTCGGTGCAGCATCGTCTGCTGTGTTAGCGAGTACTGCTGTTTCAGCTGAAGAAAACACTGAAGAAGTGGAACGTATTCAAATTACAGGTTCAAAAATTAAGCGTATCGCTGCTACTGCGCCGACGCCTGTCGTTGTTATTGGTCGTGTTGAGCTTGAAAATGCAGGTGTCAGCAACGTCAATGATTTCCTATCTGAAATGCCAGCTGCAGAAGTTGGTCTAAGTCCTGAAAACTCTAATAACTATATCTATGCCAACGGTCTAAATACAACCGACCTGCGTGGTTTAGGTTCTAGCCGTACTCTTGTTTTAGTGAACGGTCGTCGCTTTATCGGTGGTTCTGCAGGTGATAACACTGTAGATTTGAACAACATAGCGACTTCAATGATCGAGCGTATTGAAATTTCAACTGGTGGTGCATCTGCGGTTTACGGTGCTGATGCCGTAGCTGGTGTAGTGAATATTATCACGCGTAAATCATTCGATGGCATTGAAATTGATGCTGCAACGACTCGTCCATTTGAAGGTGGAGGCGAACAAACGTTTGGCTCTCTTGTTTTTGGTAAAGAGTTTGATGGCGGCGGGTTCATCTTTAACTATGACTTTGCTGATCAAAAGCAAATGGCTAAAAAAGATAAATCATGGTGGTATGATAATCCAGTCTCTTTTGTACCTAACCCGGATAACAGAAGCGGTGAAGACGGCGTTCCTGCCGAAATTAAATATGAAGGCAGAAAGCATTACGGTCTTTATGATGAGTCGAGTGAGTTTGTTTTAGGCGGCAAGCGCTGGACATTCGATGAAAATAAAAATCTACGAGAGTTCGATATTGGTAGCGGTTATTTACCAAGCGACCCGACAGCTGGCACTTATCGCTATTATCCTGGTGAATATAAAGATGGTATCGAAGAAGGTCTTGATGAGTTCTTCCGTACGCCTTTAACGCGTCATACATTTAACCTTGCTGGTAACTACGAGATAAACGAAAATCACAAGTTGACCTTCGATACTATCTATTCTATCAGCGAAGCTTTCGGCCAGGGCTCACCTGTATTTTGGCGTACAGGCGATATTGTTATTCGCAAAGATAACGCTTTCATCAAAGACGATCTACGTCAGCTGATGGAAGAAAATAATGCAGAATCAATTTCTTTACGCCGTTTAGGTGATGACTTCGGTTCAAGAAAATACAATCAAGATCGTACTACTTTCCGAACGTCAATTGGACTTGATGGCTACATTGATGATAATTGGTCGTACTCTACATACTTCCAGCACAGCCGCTTACAACAAGATACGTCTTGGCAAGGCGAAGTGTTAATCGATAACTTCCAAAACGCGCTTGACGCAGTTGTACGCAATGGTGAAATTGTTTGTGCGCAACGTGATGATGACGGTAATGTTGTTGGGTCGATTTTTGGTTGTTCACCAATCAATGTATTAGGTGCGCCAGGTCACTCACAAGAGACTATTGATTACATCTCTACAGTAGCGACTGCGGAACATGGTGCTACCCAAACAAGCTTTGGAGCCACAATAACAGGTGATGTTTATGAACTACCAGCAGGTCCAATTGGTACTGCATTCAGTTTCGAGTGGCGTAGAGATTCAGCATACGAAACGCCGGGAACCGGTATCCGTAAAGGTCTAGTGTTTGGTAACTCTGGTTTAGCATATTCTGGCGCAGTAAATGTGAAAGAATACGCAACAGAAGTTATTATTCCGCTAATTGCCGATCATGAATGGGCACAAGAATTAAACCTTGAGCTTGCGTATCGTTACATGGATTATTCATCTACAGGTGGTGATTCTGCGTATAAAGTAGGTCTGACTTATCAGCTTAATGATGACATTCGTTTCCGTGCAACTAAAGCAGAGTCGGTACGTGCGCCAAACGTTAATGAGCTGTATTCAGCTGCTGGAACCCAGTACTGGTCATATGGGCGCTTTGATCAATGTGCTGCGGACGAAATTGCGAATACAGATGACAAGTATCGTGATAATGTAGTCAAAAACTGTGCGGCGGCAGGTATTCCAGATGGATGGATGCCGTCTCAGCAGTGGTTAGATAGCGGTAGTATTGAAGGTAAGCTTGGCGGTAACAACCAGCTAGACAACGAAGTTTCAAGCGATGTTGTGTTTGGTTTTGTGTATACACCAACTTCTATTGAAGGCTTTGATATCACTGTAGATTACTGGAGCTTTGAGATTGAAAATGCAATCGAGAACTATGACTATGGCGAGTTACAAAGAAACTGCTACCGTGCTGATAGTCTAGACAACCCATTCTGTGGCTTTATTACTCGTGGTGCAAACAACGAAGTTACTAGCTTCTTCCAAACTTCTCTGAACGCAGCTGAAGAGAAGAAGAGCGGTGTTGATATCGAGTCTGTATACGACTTCGAAACTAGTATTGGTGAGTTCGGTGTCAAGCTGACAGCGACTTATGTTGAAAACTACGAAATTAACCAAACAGGTAACCCTATTGACCTGTTAGTTAAAACGGGTGAGCAAGATCACATGAGATGGCGTGGTCGCTTGAATACTAGCTATGAGTACGGAGATTTCAGAGCTGTATTAGTTGCAAACTACCGTCATAGTACTGTAGACGAGCGCAATGGTTGGAACATCGAGCAACATAACTATAACGATATTCCTTCTTATACAACGTTCGACTTATCAATGAACTATCGAGTACTTGAAAACGTAGATCTACGTTTCGGTATTCAAAATATGTTCGACAGAACACCACCTAGACATCCTCTAGCGTTTGAAGACACTAGCTGGTACGATCCAATCGGTCGTCGCGCTACTGTTGGTGTGAACATCAAGCTATAATTTTTATAGTGATAAAAAGCCGCTCATTGAGCGGCTTTTTTGTTTTTGAAAACTTTCCAGTCCAAAAATAGATAATTTAAATAATTGAGTTGGTTTAATGGGCTATTGGATAAAGATCTACCTGTGCTTAACTATATAACCTGAGCTGCGGATAATTAATGCCTTTCTAGCAGCCAGTTTTAGCGCTAACTGCGTTGAATTCACTTCCAATAGCCAGCTATTGGTGCGTAAATTCGCCTTGTTTTCCCTAAAACTCTCTGGCTAGACAAGGAGAAAACTAAGTTGTGCTTTAGCAACAATGAGTTGGAACATTTCTTATCCAAACCTCAGGTTATATAAGTTATTCGTTATCCAAAAGTCATGTCTGCTAACTTACATCGACGACCTTACTGGCTTTACGATAGCGTATTTTGAAGCCACTCCAGGCTGGCAGTTCCCACCTTTTTGGTGCGTCTTTCCTTGTACCGTTGATATAAGTAAGTTCGATTCTTTTTCCTTTAAAATTATAACTTACTGCCATTGTCAGCGCTGGAATCGACCATGTTAGCGGAAACTTTTCAACAAATGGTGTTAATTCCCACACTTCAACTTCATTGAATAACAAATCTTGTTCGCTGATTAGTTCTATATCGTCATAGCTTTCTATACCAAGTGCCGTTAGCTTGTCACTTAAAAATGAGTTGAGTGTGGGCATAAGTTCATCGCGTTCATGAAATTGGTAGAACAATGCAGTCTGCTCAATATTGGCTTCTATCTGCTTGGCCAAACCTGAAAACAGCGTATTATTTTGGATAAGAAATACTAAGGCAGAAACAATGTCTCTGGGGTTATCAAGGCACTTAGCTTGTTGGCCTAAAACCTCGTCACCGTAATGTGTAATAAACTCACCCCAAAGCTCATCATTATCAATATAAGCTGAGCGCAGTGTTTGACTGCCAAGGCCCATTTCAAGTAATTGCTTTTTCGTTAGTAGCGCATTACACATCGCGAGTGTCTTAGCTTGCTTGGTACCTTTTCCTGCGAGTGAAAAAGTATTTAATACCAGTAGTGCTTCTGCCTGTTCCGGTACGCGAGTATGGTTTGAAGGCATGACTTCAGCGAAGCCATTATTAAAACCATTACGACGGTTTTGCTTATTAATATAAACCCAATGTGGCATTAGCTTAGCTAACTCAATGACAAGTTTGTCATGGTCAAAACTGGCTGCCTTATCCAAAGGCGGTAGTGCAAATGCTTCACGCAATTGCGTGCTAAATTGCTGTGCTTCTGTGAGCGCCTCAGGCGTAATATCAATTAATTCTTCAGTTTGTCCTCTCACCACAGCGATAGCGATTTCTATATCTGAGCCTCGAGTAAATCGGCTATTTAATCTTGTTAAGCGCTCTACATCATTAGGTAGCTGGTAAACTCGGGCTGGTACGGATAGAAGCGAAATAAGGTCAATAGCCGCTTGGCGTAAGGTATTTGAGGTCAATTTATGGATCACATAACCAAACTCAAAATCGACGGGTAGTGGGTAAAGCAGCTTGCCAAGCGGAGTTGCGATATTTTGTTCATCAATGGCTTCTAATGTAATTAGCTGTTGTTTAGCTTTATTTAGTGAGCTTTCAGGAAGTGGGTCGATAAAGTCAATAGACGAGACACCTGTTGTTGCGCAGCCCGCCGCAAGTACAAGCTCTGCCAATGACTCTCTTTGGATCTCAGGCGGGGTGCTGTCTATCAAAGGCGCATATTGGCCATATAATCGCATACATAGTCCCGGTTGCGTACGTCCTGCGCGTCCTAGACGTTGCTTTGCTGAATCTCTTGCAATCGCATCTAAGCCTAATACGGTTTTTCCAAGGCGTAAATGAGTACGACGCTCAAGCCCTGAGTCAATCACGCAAGTGACATTGGGAATAGTGAGCGAGGTTTCGGCAACATTGGTTGCGAGAATAATTCGACGTGTACTTTGTGCGGTTAATGCAATGCGCTGAGCTTCTGGGCTGCAGCCACTATATAAACCAACGGTAGTCGCTGGCAGCGCTTTCACTTTAGCTAAGCTTGCTTGGATCTCGGCCTTGCCAGGTAAAAAGACCAAAATATCGCCCTGGCAATGTTCCAATGCGTATTGGCAAGCTGCAAAAACTCGAGTATCGAGTTGCTCTTTTTGGGGCATAGTTCTTGGATCGGGCGCGTGAAAATACTCTTCAACGGGGTAAATGAATCCTTCTGACTCTAAGATAGGGGCGTCTAAATAAGAGGCTAATTTTTGGCTGTTTAACGTTGCTGAGGTAACAATGAGTTTGTGTGATTGAGCTTGCTTTAAGAGCGCTAATAATAAGTCCATGTCCCAGCGTCTTTCATGAAACTCATCCAACATTACGACGCTGAATTCTGCAAGTTTGCTCTCAAAAAACCACCTTAATGCTACACCAGGCGTTGCATAAACTACCTGAGTGTCTAGTGAAAACTTCCCCTCAAACCGAATAGCAAAGCCCACCTTATCACCAAGCGGTGAGCCACTTTGAGCCGCGACATATTCAGCTAAAGAGGTACAAGCAATACGCCGAGGCTCTATGACTAATACTCTGCCATGTTGTGAGGCCCAAAGCGGAAGTTGGGTTGATTTGCCAGAACCTGTTGTGGCACATACAACAATCGCATTTTGTTCGCTTAGTGTTTGAGTAAACTGAGGCTGTAAAGATTCAATGGGTAAAGACATAGCAGTTCATTTGCATTTTTTCGCCATAGTAACAAAGTTTGCTTGAAAAAGTCGGAGTCAGTACCAATTAATATTTGATGGATTATTCAACCTGAACTCGGAATAAGAAGTTAGGGAACTGATATAAAATACGACTTCTAACATTATTCAACTCTAGCCAGATGTTCTTTCTTAATACAAGGCAAATTTGAGCGTCAATAGCTAGCCTATTGCAAACAAATTTAACGCAGTAGTAAGGAATAACAACTGCTAGAGAACAAGTTATTATTCCTAGTTTAGGTTATTTTATAAAGGCCAAAAGCCATGATAGAAATAGTGCTTATTATCGGCCTTATTCTATTTGTTTCTCTGTATTGGAACTGGGAAAAAATTCAAAGACTGAAGTGGCAAAGGAAATACCAAGATCAAACGCTGAGTGCGTCAGATAAGCAAGTATTGCTAAAATACATGCCTATCTATCGTAAGATGACAGATGCTGATCGCGCACAGTTGGAAAAACATATTGTCTGGTTTCTTGGCGAGAAGCGGGTACTGGGTAGAGATGGGTTAACGGTGTCACGACCGATGACTTTAATTATTGCCGCAGATGCCTGTTTACTGGTTCTTAAGCAAGCTTGGCCACTCTATCCCAACGTCAAAGAAATATTACTCTATCCCAGTAGCTATTACGCGCCACAAACTGCTAGAGATGGTGCCGGTTTGGTTAGTTTTCACCAAACAGTTCGTCAAGGAGAGTCTTGGCCTGGAGGTACTTTAGTACTGAGTTGGCACGATGTACTTGAGGGAAATCGATTGCCTGAGGATGGTCACAATTTGGTGTTTCATGAATTCGCCCATCAACTTGACCAACAAACTGGTGCGACGAATGGGACGCCTGCGTTACCTGTAGGAATGAGTTACCAAGACTGGGGTAAGGTGCTATCAAAGGCTTACCAGCATTTAAAAATGCAGCTGTCCTACAATATGCCCCATGCTATTCATTCATATGGTGCGACAAACGAAGCGGAGTTTTTTGCTGTGGTAACAGAAACCTTTATTGAAAAGCCCTATGAGCTCAGACAGGAAAATCCAGAGCTATACAATTTGTTGAAAGATTACTATCAGTTTAATCCTGAAGAGTGGGTGCGCTAAACACCCATCCACAGTTAAGAACAAGTTAAAGTACTGAGATCTAGGCGTGGGCGATATTGCTCTACCAGTTTTTCATATTCAACAATAGTGTGGTTCATTTCCTCTGCAAGAGTGTATTTGAACCACCAAGATTTGCTGTCTGTGAGGAAGCCACATTTATCAACATGCAAGCCAGAGATTGCCGCTTGTAGCAGTTGATCATTTTTGCTCGATTCACCGATTAACTTGGTAAAATAAGCTCTTTGTTCTGCTTTGGCTATTTCAATAGATTGTAAGTAATTAAAGCAAATAAACGTAGTAGTTAATATTAGCGCGATTAATAAAACCAATATATAAGATAGTTTGTACATATCATCTCCTTTTGCGCTTAGCTACTAAATGCTCGGGTGTAGCTCATTTCCACACTATACTTTCGAGTTTTTAGCTAAATCCAGTGTATTGGCTTTTATAATGTCACAGTTTGTTGCATTGGCAAGACAAAATTGATATTCGCTTTTATCTATAAAACTTGCTGTCTAGGCGAGGGAAACATTTCGATTGGGATTAAAACGATGAATTATCTCATTCCTTATCAACCTCAAGTTAATTAGGAAGTCAGTACCTTTGGTGCTGTATAAAGGGAAGAAAATACGACAACAATAAAGCGGTGGCTTCGGAAAAATTACTTTTTCTTATTACCATTAAGAATTGATATACCTACAAAAACGCCCGGATATGGGATCCGAGCGTTTAATTTAAGGCTTGTCATTCAAATGAATTTTGACAATTGAAGAGTTGACCTACTTAAGAAAAGCTAATTTCTTTTCTTTCGCGTTTTTCTCTTCTTTGACCTTCAGGACGGCGTTTATCGCCACCGCCACTACGTGGGTCTTTAAAGCTACGCTTACGGTCTCTTTGCTCTTCGCCTCTGCCCTGACCTTGGTCAGCTGGGTGAGTGCTCTTAGTCATGTTCATAGGGCGTTGACAGATGTGAACACTCTTGAAGTGGCTAAGTACATCACTTGGCATATTCTGCGGCAATTGAACCGTGCTGTGTTCATTGAACAGACGGATTTCACCGATGAACTTGCTTGAGATATCCGCTTCGTTTGCGATAGCACCAACGATGTTCTTAACTTGAACACCATGGTCACGACCCACTTCGATACGGTAAGTATCCATTGGACCTGATGCACGGTCACGGCTACGAGATTTGCGTTCACCACGCTCGCCACGGCTACCATCTCTTTCGCGACGCTCGCCACGACGGTCGTCACGTTCTCTACGCTCACGCTGTTGAATTTGAATATCTTCAACTTTCAGCGGCGTTTGCTGCTGTGCAAGACACAATAGCGCTGCTGCTAAGTCTTCTTGGCTCAGCTCTAGCTTTTGTGCAAGGCCTGATGCCACTTTTGAGAAGAACTCAATGTCTTTGTGCTCAAGCGCTGTAGAGATCTTGGTCTCTAATGCACCAATACGCTTTTCTTCAACGACTTTCGCACTTGGTAATTCAACCTGTGCAATATCAGAGCGCGTATGGCGCATGATGTTCTTAAGTAAATAACGCTCGTTGTTCTTAACGAACAAGATTGCTTTACCTTGACGACCAGCACGGCCTGTACGACCGATACGGTGAACATAAGCTTCACAGTCTTGTGGGATATCGTAGTTAACAACAAGGCTTAGACGCTCTACGTCAAGACCACGTGCCGCAACGTCAGTTGCGATAACGATATCTAGTAAACCGCTCTTTAGACGGTCTACTGTGCGCTCACGTGCCTGTTGGTTCATGTCGCCGTTGAGCGGCGCAGCTGAGAAGCCTTCACGCTCTAGTAGCTCTGCAAGCTGAACAGTGTCATTACGTGTACGTACGAACACGATAGCACCGTCGTAATCTTCCGCTTCTAAGAAACGTACGATCGCTTTGTTTTTGTGTGCAGTTGCACGCCAGTAAACTTGCTCGATCGTAGATACTGTAGAGTTACGCGGAGTGATCTTAACTTGTTCAGCGTTATCTAAATATTTATTACAGATTGATTGGATCTGCTTTGGCATAGTCGCAGAGAACAAACAAGTTTGCTTCTCTTCCGGTGTTTTCTCCATGATGCTTTCAACATCATCGATAAAGCCCATGCGTAGCATTTCATCTGCTTCATCAAGTACAAGTGCGTTTAGACCAGAAAGGTCAATCGTCTTGCGATTGATGTGGTCAATCAAACGACCTGGTGTTGCCACAATAATTTGGGCACCACGGCGTAGAGCACTTAGCTGAATGCCGTAGCTTTGACCACCATAAAGCGCTAGTACTTCAACGCCTTTAGTAAATTTAGCATATTGCTGAAATGCTTCAGCAACTTGAATAGCTAGCTCACGCGTTGGCGTAAGCACAAGAATTTGCGGTTGTTTAACGGATGCGTCTACTTGGTTTAACAATGGCAGTGCAAATGCTGCCGTTTTACCTGTACCCGTCTGCGCTAGTCCCAGTACGTCTTTTCTTTCTAGCAATAACGGTATACATTGAGCTTGGATCTCAGAAGGTGTTTTATATCCCAGCTCTTCGACTGCTTTTAAGATTGCAGGAGAAAGGTCTAAAGATTCAAACGTAACTGGTTCTGACATTAATGCGCCTCAACTATTTTAAAGAGGCGCGCATTGTACAGGAAAGATAAAATAAAAGCTTGCATAAAATCACACTATTTTATATGTGTCTGATATTGGTTAAAATTTAATCTATGTGATTTTGCTAATTTACTGGTAAAGGCCTAAATTTGCTTTTGCATAGGCTTCAAATTCAGTAAAGCCGCCAATGTGATCTTGGTCGATAAAAATCTGTGGTACGGTAGGGCAAGGTTTACCCGCTGACTTTTCAAGATCGGCTTTGCTTACGCCTTCCTTGATAATGTCAACATAGCGAAAATTGAAGTCATCGCGCTCTTGCGTTAAACGCTCAGCCACTTCTTTTGCACGAACACAAAACGGGCAACCTTCACGACCAAAAATAACAGTAAACATATTCTTTTTCTCCTCTAAACGGTTAGCTTCAGTATAGAGGATTAATCATGAAGGTAAATTGAATTAAAATGATGAGATTAATCCAAAAAAGCGATTAACTCCGATAGACGGTTTTGATCAAGTGGAAGCCGAACTTAGTTTTCACAGGGCCGTGCACTTCAAATAACGGCTTTTTGAATACCACATCGTCAAAGGCCTTCACCATATCCCCTTTATTGAACTCACCAAGGTCGCCACCGCGCTTTTTTGAAGGACAAAGGGAATATTGTTTAGCCAATTTGCCAAAGTCAGCACCTTTGGCTAGTTTGGCTTTGATGTCTAAACACTCTTTTTCGGTTTTTACTAAAATATGATAGGCGCACGCTTTAGGCATGAAGGGACTCTCATTATAAAAATAAATGCGATCATGCAGAGCTTGCGCGCCTATGGCAAGTTAAAATGTTACGCTGAAGCCAATAGAAGGACGCATTTCAAAGTCATCGCTTTCCTCTTCTATATATAAATCATTGATTGATTTGACCCTATCGTAGTCAAGGTCAACATAGGCAGTATTGTCTTGGCCATATGCATTCATTAGCTCCAAAATTAGCTTGCCATCGAGACCAAATAATTCTGTTTTGCGTTCAAAACGAATATCTAGGCGGTGATAAGTGTCAAAACGCTCTGAGAATGGGTCGCCATACACAGGCAAGTAGCGGTTCGCAAATTCAGGATTCTCTTTTACACCCACAATTGGGGTATAGGCTTGACCGCTGCGAGCGGTAAAGTTAAAGCCTCCAGACCACTTTTCACCAAAGTCATAGTGGAACACGGCATTCAGAATAAAAGGAGTATCGGCATAATAGTCACGCTTAATGCCAGTTAGCTCATCCTCACGCTCACTTTTTGCAAGGCTTACAGCAATCCAACCATACCAGTCATCGGTTTTGTTTTTGTTAACAATAAAATCAACACCGTAGGCTGTACCGGAAGTCCCATTAATATAGTTTACTTGAGATAAGGGGGCGCTTTTTGGCAGATCATCCATGGTTTTATAATAGGTCTCGACGGAATATGACCACTCATTTGCTAACTCCTGTTTAAAGCCTAAGGTATAGTGAGTTGAACGCTGTGCTTCAAGTTCCGGGTTACCAACAACAGGTAAAATGTATTCAAGGTCTTGAATGCGGCTGTAAGTGCCTGCCTTGGCTGAGATCACTGTGTCATCGCTATAGAAGTAATTGAGCGCAAGGCGTGGATGGACAATCGTTTCATCACTGTAATCATAATATTCACCCACTATCCCTAGTTCACTTTGCCAGTTTGGTGAAAATTGCCAAACGTGATTAACCCCAATAAAGGCAGAATCTGTTCCTGCACTCGATGTGCCCTTAATCCTCTCACCTTTATTTAGGTCACAGTCAGGGTCAAACTCGGTGCAAACATAATTAAAAGCGTCGTAGCGGTAGGTAGATTTTTTGTCGTAGTAGCCGGCATCTGCAATGACACGTTGCTCTTTATTTAGCTTATAACTGGCTCGTACTTTATAACTGAGTTGTTCTTCTTCAAAATTTTCAAAGTAGCCATCAGATAAAGTCGCGCGTTGACCATAGCGCATAGTGGCTTGGTGATTGAGATAACCGACGCCAGCGCGAATATGTAAGTCTTTGGCGTAGTGATCCCACAATATGTTCTGACTATTAAATTTACGAATATAGCGAGCATCGCCCTGATATTCTGGGGTTTTAAGGGCAAGGTCTGACGCGCCTGAAAACCCAGCTGCAACCGAATCCTCCGCGCCATTGATATTTACCGTTAAGGTATTATTTGCATTGATATCCCAAAGCCACTTGGCTTGATAGTCGTGATCATCCGGTGGATCGTTAATGGTGATCCCTGTTGGCTTGCCATCATCGTCCTCAAGCTCCTCGCCATCACTGAAAAACAGCGGTAGGGTGCTTTTTCTTGCTGACACATAGAATGCAGAATTTTCAGTTGCTTTACCTTCAACAAAAATACCCGCGTTAAACATGGTTAAATCTAGCGTGGTGGCAATATCTTGGTATTTTGGATTACGCAGCGTGACGTCAAACACGGCACCAGTGGCATTGCCGTAACTGGTACCAAATCCAGCAGAATTCAGCTGAAAATCTTGAATTGTATTGCGGTTGAAAATAGAGCTGCCGAAATCGTGAAAGATATATCCTGCGGGCATAAAGTCCACTTCAAAGATATTGTCGTCAGGAGAGGAACCTCGCACGGCAGGTGCGCCCATAGAACCACCCGCGGCAACAACGCCAGGCAGAGCAAAAGCAGCCCTAAGTGGGTCGCCCATGGCTCCTGGCATGTCTACAAGTTTTTGTGCATCTTCGGTAATTTCTGAAATAACTGAGCTGCGTTTATAGATAACTTCGATGTGTTCAATTTTCTCCTCGTCGGCTAATGCATGATTGGCAAGGGTAGTGCAGAGCACGAGGAGTGAAATTTTACTGAGCGTAAAGTGTGGGGCGTGGCGCATGGTCGGCTTCCTATTCATCCTTTGTTAAGATGTGCGTTAGCCTAAACGAAATAATTGTTGATTAATTTCAGAGAGTCGTTATTAACTGTAAGCGGTTTACTGAGGTTTCTTACAATCTCGCTCTGATCCCTATCTCGGATGAGTAACCAACAGAGCGCTCAGTTATTTTGAAGTCTTCATCAAGTACATAATATGTAGGGTAAGCCTGCACTTTATACGCTTGTGCCGTGGTCTGATTGCCGAGTAATACGGGCATGTCTAATTGTAGATCGCTGACAAATTTTGTTACTTCTTCAGTGGAACGATAATCCAACGCAATCGCCACTGCTTTGACTTTGCCTTGCTGATGTAGTTTATCAATATTCGGCATGCTCACTCGACATACGCCGCACCAAGGCGCAAAAAAATACACGATACTTTGTTGACCTTTAAGCTGAATAGACGAATAAGTTTGCTTGGATTGTAAAATGGGTAGGTGAAATGGCGGCGCCGTTTGCTCTCCCGAGTCGGCAAGCATGTTTCTTTCTTGATAGGCTGAGACGGCGAAAAACACCAGCACAATGATGACAGCTTGGCCAAGTAGCTTGAGCATACAAATGATCCCGTGATAACAGTAAGCAACAATAAAGACCGCAGTGTAGCGATCTTTATTGCAGCGGATCAATGTATTTGAGCTTAACCGTAGGGGTTGTCGCCTAGGTAGCGTTTCGCTTTTTGCTCTTTTAATTTCGCTAAGTCAACGAGTACCAGACCATCGATACAGTTATTAAAGTCGGGATCTATACTAAAGCTCAGAAAGTTCACGCCTTGCTCTTCGCAAAGCTCCGTATATTGCTTAAATAATGTAGGGACTTGCGCACCCATATTAGCAAGAATATGTTTGAGCTCTGCGAAATCTTCTTTGATGTCATTGCCACTAAACATGTGTTGATAACGGTTAAGCTGATCATTACTTAGCTTCATTTCGTTGTTCGGCGTGGCGATACCTGCAAGGTTTGAAAAGTAATGTTGGTAGTGATACACCAACATGGCTTTTGCTTCATCCGGTAACGCGTTTGAAAGGCTGACTGCACCAAACATATAACGGTGTTCTGGGTAGCGCTTTACGAATGCACCGATCCCATACCATAGGTAATCTAGGCTCTTGCGACCCCAGTACTTGGGCTGCACAAAGCTGCGACCAAGTTCGAGGCCTTTTTCAAAGTATGGGGTCATGGCTTCACTGTACGAAAACAAGCTGTCGGTATAAAGCCCGGCTTGCCCGTGTTCTTCTATCACTTGCTTGGCACTTGCAAGGCGATAGGCACCCACCAGCTCAAGTTGTTTCGTGTCCCATAACAATAAGTGGTGGTAGTGCATATCGTACTTATCGATATCACGACGGTTACCACTCCCTTCTCCCACGGCCCTAAAGGCAATTTCTCTAAGGCGTCCAAGCTCTCTAAATATCACTGAGCTGCCGGTGTATTGGTAAACGTATATTTGCATGCCATCGGGTGTTTCACCGATACACTCGCACGCTTCCACTGCCTTTTTAAGTTCTTTGCGATTTTCTGGAACTGCAATAGGGGTTTGCGTTTTGAGTGGCAGTGGCTTTTTACTGGCAAGGCGATAAAGTTGCTTGCGAATAAGTGCTACTATCTCTTTGTCTTTTAGGTTATCAATAAGATAAGACTCTGGAGGAATGCTGGCGCCTATTTCAAATTCTAGCGATTTTTGCCTTTGTTTAAACATCTCTTTGACCAATAATAAACTGGCTAAAGGCTTATAAATCATACTGGTGCCGTAAAAGAGCGGACTGTTTTTCGCTTTGATAAAAATGGGTAGAATGGGGCAATTGGCTTTTTTAGCCATTCTTAAAAAACCGGAGTTCCATTTGCAGTCTTTAATACCGGTTGGGCTTAAGCGAGAAACTTCACCAGCTGGGAAGATAAGTAGCGCCCCTTCCGATTTTAAATGCTTGTGAATGTTTGCCAGCTCTTGCTTTTTACTGGTTCCTGAGAGGTTATCAACAGGCAGTAATAGTGGATGCATTGGCGTAACCGACATCAACATCCGGTTAGCAACAACCTTTAAGTCAGGCCGTACTTGCGCCAGCACTTTGATTAGTGCCAGTGCATCTAAAGAGCCAATAGGGTGGTTTGCGACGATCACCACCGGACCTTCGCTTGGGATATGCTCTATTTGCTTTGGTTTAAAGCGAGCGTCAAAATCTAACTCATCGAGCACTTGTTCAACAAACTCGAGCCCCTGCAAATGGGGGTAGGTGTCAGCAAACGCGACAAACTCTTGCTCATGCAAGAGATAACCAAGCCCTTTTTTTACTAAACCTTTTACCTTTGGGGAGTTTTCAAGTTGTGGAAGATTTGCTTCAATGACTTTATCTACACTGATCATTTTTCATCACCTGTTGGCGCTTTTTTGCAAGAGTAAAAACTATTAATGACAAGCATGTTGCATTGGTATGTCATTTATTTTGCAGTGATAGCGTGTAGCGAGAATAAAGGAACAATATGGCTTTACTTATTTGTGTTACTGGTCGTAATAATGACAAGTTAGTTGCTAAGTTAGCAGCACTGTTGCCGCAGCAAACCTTGCTTGAATGGCCCGTTGATGATGTTAGCTTATTAAAGGAGGTCGAGTTTGTGCTGGCATGGAATGCGCCAGAGACGTTATGGTCACAGCTTCCTAATTTAAAAGTAGTGCATTCCTACGGTGCCGGTGTTGATAGCATTCCGATGCAGCTATTACCACCACATGTAGAAGTTGCGCGTATAGTTGACCCAAATTTAGCGGATGATATGGCTGAATATGTATTAGGCCAACTATTAAGCCATAAGCTTAGAGTTAGAGAGTACGGGGATAACCAATCTCAGCAAATATGGAAGCCAAGGCGCGCAAGAGCAGGTCGCACGGTTGGTATTATGGGGATGGGGCAACTTGGCCTTGCGGTCGCGCATAAGCTACACGTAAATGGATTTAACATCAAAGGTTGGTCCGGCTCTGCAAAACAACTCGACAATATTGAGCACTTCAGTGGGCAAGATGAGCTAGCTGCTTTTCTTTCAGGTATTGATTATCTTGTGTGCCTGCTACCATTGACTGAACATACCAAGGGGATATTGAACGCCAAGCTGTTTGCACTCGCGCCAGATCATTGCGTACTCATTAATGTTGCAAGAGGTGGTCATCTTAACGAGACGGATTTACTCAATGCGCTAGCGGCTGAGACGTTTGGCGGAGCTATTTTAGACGTATTTGACACTGAGCCGCTCCCTACATCACATGCCTTTTGGCAGCAGCCAAACATTAGTATTACTCCCCATGTTGCTGCATTAACCAGTTTAAATACGGCTGCTGAGCAAATTGCTAACAACTATTTAGCCATGCAGGAGGGCAAAACACTTGTTCATTTAGTTCAGAAAAAGCAGGGTTACTAATTGATTACATGGTTGTAATTAACCACAGAGCAAGGTGTAAAGAGAATAGTGTAAACTACTGTATAAAAAAACATCTTGAGTGTTTATGAATGATGCATTAATTTAACAAAAAAACAATAATAAAAAGGTCTAACCCATGAAGCAAAGTCAAGGTGGCGCGAAATTATCACTTGTTGTGGTTTCGGTTATTTTGTTAGGTGTATCGGCTTGGTTTAATCAAGCTAGTGCAAGTGAACTTCAGGGGACGACACCCACCGCAAATAGCAAATAAGCCGAGTGTTACTCGGCTTTTTGTTTTTTAACGTTTAGCGTGACGCTCTCTATTTTCATGTTTTTTCTCTTCGCTCTTTCTTAGTAGTACGTAAGTAGAGCCGCTACCACCATGGCATTTTAGTGCAGAGTGAAATGCCAACACTTGCGGCATTTCTTGCAGCCATTTATTTGTATAGCTTTTCAGTACAGCGGGAAAGGGTTTACTGTTTAAACCGATACCATGCCTTAATAACAACACTCGGATGCTTTTTGCATGGCAATCTGTAACAAAGTCAAATAAGGCTTTACGGGCATCATGAAATGGTTTGCCATGTAAGTCTAAGGTAGCATCAACTTGATATTTACCTAATCTGAGATTTTTGTATACACCATCTTGGACGCCGCTTTTTTTATAGGCGAGTAGATCGTGTGGATCTAATAGATCAACGTACTCTGTAGATAAGTAATTAGGATCAAACTCAAGTTCTTGCTCGGCGGCCTCGCGTTTTGCGAGTTGCGAAATAGTAGGTTCGTTTTTGTGACGGCGTAATTCTGCTTTTTTGTCTTGGGCGAGCGGAGTGACGTCGCCCATTGAAGCTAAAAATAGCTCTTCATCAGTCATGGCCATACTGCTTCTCCATTAACAAGCAATGATGGCCATGATTTTAGCGCACCGAAGTGAAATAGGGAACTAGTCGCTGCGAACTAGTGAACTTCCAGCTGACCAAAGGTATAGACTTTGAATAGATAAAAAGTATTTATCAAAATCAAGCTAAGGTTAGAAATTACACTGGTGTTCATCAGATCAAGGCTAAACGAGATAAAAAGTACGCCACATGCGCACACAGCAGCTACTCTTAGTAGCGTTTTATGATTAATAAAAAAGGCACCAAAACCTAAAGTAAGTAATATTAAGTTAAGTAGCCAGTCGAGCTCGTTTGCCATTGTCTGTTTGGTTCTCCAAATGCGTTTAAAGGATCGCCATTATGGTGATCATTTATGCTTCATTCAACTGATAAATTTTATGATTTTCACATTAGAAATTTTAATGGATTAATGGTGGCTGAATACTTATGTAGCAGCGCTTGCATAAGTCGTTACAAATACCCAGACGCACTTTTTATTTCTTTGCGAATAGTCTCAGCTATAGTTAAGTATCTTCATGATTATCATAAACAAGTTGATGAATCAGCGCAGATTAAGAAATGCATACCTATACTTAGTTACATATGTACAAACCTAAGAGAGTTCCGCATAAGGCGATAATAAAAAGCCGTAGGCGACAAAAATAATTAAGGAAAGGCAATGAAAATGCTCAAGTACTACCTGTTTGCAAGTCTCTGTTTAGCCGCACTTACGATCCACAGTATTGGATCTTGGCTAATGTTGCCGCTTGCGTGGTTTACCGTCTCTATTTCTTTAGTTACTTTTGCTTATGCAACCAACTATCCGCACATATTTAGAAAGCACGGTACAGGCAAAATTCCTTGGTATATAACCTGGCTATTTTGGCCTTACTTAGGCTGTGTACATTTATACAATGCAATTGAAAGAGGTAGAGATGTTGTTGATGCATTTCAGCCGCTTACAGATAATTTATTTGTTGCTTGTCGGTTATTTCCAAGCGATGTGGATATGCTTAAGGCGGAAGGGATTGAAGCTATTTTAGACGTAACTGCGGAGTTTGATGGGTTAAACTGGTCTGCAGAACAACAAGGTTTACATTACCTCAATATTCCAGTGTTAGATCATCAAGCGCCTACCTCAGAGCAACTAGCGCATGGTATGGCATGGATAGCGGCGCAGCACGAGCTAAAGCGAAAGGTTGTGGTGCATTGTGCGTTAGGTCGAGGACGCTCAGTGTTCTTTTGTACTGCTTATTTACTCGCGACCAACCCCGATTATACCGTCCGAGAAGCACTCGAAAAAATTCAAAACCGCCGTGAAACGGCAAGGTTAAACAAGCATCAGCTAAAAGGGCTGACAAAGCTACATCACAGTCAAAACTTTACCCGTAGTGAGCAGGCGGCGTTAGTTATTAACCCTGTATCAGGATCAGGTAAATGGTTTACCTATGAAAATGACATTGTGGGTATGCTGACGGAAAAATATAACTTATCGATTCACTTTACAGAGAAAGAGACAGATGTTGCAGCTTTGGCTAAACAGATCATGTCTGATAAACAGCCAAATATCATCATCGCAGGGGGCGGTGATGGCACATTAGCAAGTGTTGCTCATGGTGTTCATCAACACGATGTACTGTTTGGTATATTGCCTTTAGGTACTGCAAATTCCTTAGCGACCGTGTTACTCGGTTCATTGTCAAAAATAGATCCCATTAACCGTGCCTGTGAAGCAATTTTAGCGGGTAAAACTAAGCCTATTGATATAATGAACTGTAATGGCCGCACCGCGCTTTTAGCGGCAGCCGTTGGCTTTGGTCAGGAAATGATAGAAAAGGCTGGGCGTGAAGAAAAGAATAACTCGGGGCAATTAGCCTATATTCGAGGCCTTTGGCAGGCGGTAAGTGAGAATAAGCCCCTTAATTTTAGAGTGAGCTTTGATGGCGCTGAGCAATCTCAAATAGAATGTGTTAGTCTGGTTGTAGCGAATGCAGCACCAAAAACCACAATTCTTGCTCAAGGTCATGGAGAGCCAATCTATGACGATGGCAAACTAGATATTACGATTTTACCGGTTGAGCCGGATGGTGCGCAGAATCTTACGGTAGCCGAACTTATTTTACCTAAATTAGACGGCAAACCTTCTAATATTCGCACCGAGCAGTGCGAAAAGATAAACATAGAATTTGAGCAAGAACAACACTTTGCACTAGATGGTGAAGTGCTTAGTGCAAAAAGTATTGAAATAGTGATCCAGAAACACGCACTGAACGTAATGGTTCCGAATTAGGTATTTCTCGGTCATTCATTAGTGTGTAGTGTGTGAGATAAAAATCAAAAGTGGAAACACTATTGGAGCGTTGAGAGAGGGACTCAATTGAAAACCGTTTTATTAGTAGATGATGATCATGATTTTGCAGAGCTGGCCTGTCGCATTATCGAATACTTAGGCCATGACGCGTGTTTAGCGAATGACTTGGCGTCGGCCAGACAATGGCTAGAAACGCAAAGTTTTGATCATATCTTTCTTGATTTTATGCTGCCAGATGGCAGTGGTTTACATCTAGTTGATGAAATCAGAGCCGCAGGGATCCGTACACCAATAACTATGGTTACGGGACATCCATCAGTAAAGTCAGCATTGTCGCAGCTTTGTCATGATGGGTTAAATTATCTCACTAAACCAGTTGATGCAGACGATTTTAGAAACGCATTAAGCCCTTCTAAGAACAAAGCCAAGCGAACCGAGAGTCAAGCACATTTTGGTGTGTTGCTGGGCGAGTCTGCCAAAATGAAGCATCTATATAAGATGATAGAGCGCGTTGCGGGTACTGATGCTAATGTGATGTTGATGGGGGAAAGCGGTGTAGGTAAAGAAATGTTTGCCCGCGCAATTCACAATGCCAGCACAGTGACAGGGGATTTGGTTAACGTAAACTGTGGTGCAATCCCGAAAGACTTGATCGGTAGCGAACTATTTGGTCACGAAAAAGGCGCGTTTACGGGAGCAAATGCTCAAAAGGTCGGAGTATTTGAACAAGCAGAGAATGGCACTTTGTTTTTGGATGAATTAACCGAAATGCCCATCGAGCAACAGCCAAACTTGCTACGTGTACTCGAAACACATACGGTGACACGAGTCGGTGGCACAAAGCCGATAAAAGTTAATTGTCGGGTAATATCGGCTACTAACCGTAGCGTCGAAGATATTGCTACCAATGACGTACTTCGAGAAGATATTTATTTCCGTTTGGCGGTATTTCCAATCCATATTCCACCGCTCAGAGAGAGAAAAGAAGACATTCCATTACTCGCCGAGCATTTTCTCCAGGGTTTGAATAAAAAAGGTAATAGTCAGTATGTAATTAAGGCGGCAGATATGAGCCGCTTGGTTGAATATGATTGGCCCGGTAATGTACGTGAACTCAAACACACAATCCATCGTGCCTATATTATGGCGGATCACGATGACCATAGCTTAGTATTTGATGCGAACTTCGCCTCACCATTCGCACAGGCGAAACGCATGGTGGAGCATGCGCAGTTAAATCGCGCTTCAATTCCACCACAGGTGGGCACGTCAAGCAGAGCAAATGCGATTCAAGTACCAACGCCTGAAATGAAGCCAGGTAAAACGATTGAAGAAGTAGAAAGAGAATTGATCTATCAAACGTTAGAATCAGTAGAAGGAAATAAGACGCTGGCCGCGCGAATGCTTGGGATCAGTACAAAAACGCTCTACAACCGTTTAAACGCCTATGAGGGAGAAACACTATCATAATTTCGGGGAGGAACAATGACACAACATGATCAAGGTACGCTCGCGAAGTTAGTGCATGACGCACGCAAGCCTTTGAATCAAATTTCAATGAATTCAGAGTTGATTAAACTTATCGCTGAACAACCTGATTCTCAACAACAGATAATCGAGATAGCAAATACGATTATTAAAGCAACCAAAGAGTGTAGCGAGCTGTTACAGACGCTGGTGGAGCAAGGAAATGATGAGTGAACAATGAGTCCAAGTTTAGTTATTTTATGAACTTAAGTAATAAACTTAACTTTATCTGGTTTGCGGTTGTTGTGAGTGTTGGCCTTGTAGCGTCCAATGCCCTAATCGGTTTTAACAATGTTAAAGAATTAAACCAAGTTCAAGAGAGTATCCGAAACACCAGCGAAGTAATGATGTCTCTGGATCAGCTGCATATTGCGATGTTAAATGCGGAGGCAGGACAACGAGCATTTTTAATCTCAAATAAAGAAAGCGATTTAGCACCTTTTATAAAAGCATTGCAAAACCTTGATGAGAGCATAGCTAAAGTTGGTCAGAATCACTCTGAAAGCGATGTACAGCAGCAAAAAATTAATCGTTATATCGAAGGGGTAAAAGCGCGATTTAAAACTTTGCAAAGTACGGTGATTGTTGCACGTAATACCGATACAGGTAATGAAGCTTTATTACTTGACCGAGCTGCGGACTCTGGAGGGGATCTACGAGAAGAGTTCACTCAGATCATGGCCGCAGAAGTGGACATCCGGACTATTCAGCTGAATCAGTTAAAACGTGTCCGCAAAGAAGCGCAAGTTAATATCGTTGTATTTACTTTGCTGAGCGCCGTGATGATTTTTGCTATTTTGCTACTTTTGGTCGTCAATCTACGCAGCGCAAAGAAAGCAAAGAGCGAGTTAGAAAAAGCAAACGATCATTTAGAAGAAAAGGTGCAAGCGCGTACCGAAGCACTAGAACATTACGCTGAAGAGCTAAACCGTAGTAACCGGGAGCTCGAAGACTTTGCGTTTGTTGCCTCTCACGACCTGCAAGAACCACTAAGAAAGATCCGCGCTTTTGGTGATCGCATCGAAAAGAATTATGGCGAGCACCTTGATGACAAGGGCAAGGATTATTTGGCTCGAATGACGAGTGCCGCACAGCGGATGTCAACGCTTATCACTGACTTGCTTGAGTTATCCCGAGTTACCACCAGAGCAAAGCCTTTTGAAGAACAGGATCTCAACCAAGTTTTACAGTTTGTGTTGGACGATTTAGAAATTGCAGTTCATGACAGTAGTGCGAGCGTAAACTCGGACGTGTTACCGACAATAAAATGTGATGCTAGTCAAATACACCAGCTGTTTTTAAATCTACTTTCCAATGCTATTAAATTCAGAGTAGAAGGGCGCGATCCGATTATTACAATCGCGGTTGAAAGCAGCCAATTGATGAGTCAAGATGCTTATACTTTTGTGGTAGAAGATAATGGCGTTGGCTTTGATGCTGAATATGCTGAGAAAATATTCTCGCCTTTTCAACGACTACATGACAGAAAAAAATATGCTGGTACTGGCATTGGTTTAACCGTGTGTAGACGTATTGTTGAGCGACACGGCGGAACGATTTCAGCGACCAGTGAAGATGGTAAGGGTGCTAAATTCACGATCACATTACTCGCTGAACCAACACCAATTATTCAGGAACTGAAGAATGAACTATAAAAAAACTCAGCCAATCCATATTTTGATGGCGGATGATGACGAAGATGATCGCTTGTTGGCTCAAGACGCTTTAGAAGAAAGCCGAGTACTCAATGCATTTCAGTTTGTTAAGGACGGGGTTGAGCTTTTGGAATATTTGAGAAATGAGGGAGAGTTTACTGATAAACAACGATATCCAAGACCGAACCTCATTTTACTTGACCTGAATATGCCAAGAATGGATGGTAGAGAAGCGTTACAAGAAATCAAAAAAGATCCAATACTACGTTCTATACCCGTGGTTATCTTAACTACTTCCAAAGAGGAAGAAGACAAACTGAGAGGGTATGACTCAGGCGCTGCATCTTATATTACTAAGCCCGTGGATTTTGATGGTTTAGTTGATTTGATGAAACATTTAGGCAAGTACTGGATTGAAATAGTAGAGCTGCCAAATTAATCCCATAGCGCTTGTGCAAACAAGCGCTACCTCACCGCAAGTCGTCCTATACTTGTTTCAACATAACGTGACGACCCAAACGAATTAATATCACTTCATTTGTGGAGGCTAGTATGACAAAGGAGTCGGTCAGTGAAGTCAATGTGCTGCTCATTGAAGATGACGAAGACGATTATATTTTAACCTTAGATTATTTACAGTCTATTCCTAACTTTAAATTTAATCTCGTTTGGCAAAGCCAATACCATCAAGCGCTAGAAGCACTGGAGAGTAATGGCTTCGATCTCTGCTTATTGGATTATCAATTAGGCCCACAAACCGGTTTGAGCGTGTTAAAAGAAGCCAGAGCAAGACAGGTTCATACGCCGATAATCATGCTGACGGGGCAATCAGATGAAGTGTTAGATAACGAAGCCCTAAAAGCGGGTGCTGAAGACTTCGTGCTTAAGTCAGAAATAAGCAGCGCTCGATTTATTCGTTCCATTCGCTATGCTTTGGCACGCAAAGAACTTGAACGTGAACGCCTGGAGCGATTGCGAGTCGAGTCTGACAGTCGAGCAAAAGACCGCTTTTTGGCACATTTAAGCCATGAGTTGAGAACGCCGTTAACGTCTATTCTAGGTTACACCAATCTCCTCTTATCTCGGGAAGAGTTGCAGAATGTTAAGCCCGAGCTTTCTATAATCAATAACAATAGCGAGCACTTACTTAACTTATTAAATGATGTACTCGACCTATCCAAGCTAAATGAAAATCGGTTACAGCTAAATAAACAAAGCACGTGTTTGAATAGCTTTCTAAGTGATTTATATAGTCTGTTTAAAATGGCCGCAGCCAAGAAAGGCTTGAGTTTTAGCATTGAAGCTAAAACACCACTTCCTCAAGATGTAAAGGTTGATAAAACACGACTAAAACAGGTACTTATCAACATTATTTATAATGCAATTAAGTTCACAAGCTCCGGTTTCGTGAAGGTTGAGATCACGTTACAAGCTGATGCAAAACTTGAGTTCAAGGTGATTGATACAGGTATTGGTATTCCTTGCGAGAAGCTTAAACGTATATTTAAACCTTTTGAACAAGTACAAAACGTCACAACGCGCACGGATGAAGGTGCTGGTCTTGGTTTAGCTATTAGCTCTGCACTCATTAAACTGATGGGAGGCGAGCTTGCGGTTGAGTCAACCTTGGGAGAGGGGAGTGAGTTTGGTTTTAGTATTGATCTTGGTGCTATCGATGAAATGACTCTGGCGCCATTGATGCTAGATAAAACCCAAAATGCGACCGATAACTCGCTTCCATCTGATTTGCAAGGGCATATCCTTATCGTTGAAGACATTAGTGAGATCCAGATGTTGTTGCGCACCCTGATTGGTCAAACCGGCGCAACCGCTGAAATTGCGGGCGATGGCATTGAAGCGCTTGCGATGCTTAAGGATGATCCAGATAAGTATGACTTAGTCTTTATGGACTTGCACATGCCAAGAATGGATGGTCGAGACACTATTGTTGCGCTCAGAGAGCGTGGTATTGACTTACCTGTTGTCGCACTAACAGCGGCCGCTCAAAAAGGCACAAAAGAAGAATTAATGGCGCTTGGCTTTAGCGATATGATGAGCAAGCCTGTTAATGTCTCTGAGTTAGGAGAATATTTAGCTCACTACTTGAGTGACGAGTTGGCAACATCTAGCGATGATGTGGCGCAAACTACCGGTACTTTGCGGTTTTTAGTGGTAGAAGACGACGCAGATACACGCAACCTGCTTAAGCTGTTACTTAATTCACTGCAAGTGAATGTGGTTACGGCAGAGTGCGCGCAAACTTGTTGGCAGCATTTTGTTGGTCCTGAGCGCTTTGACACGATTTTACTGGATATAGGTCTGCCCGATAAGTCTGGGCTTACGCTTGCGCGAGAGATTAAAGCACAAGATCCTAATCAGCATATCGTGATTGCAAGTGGTTTTGATCCAGAGCCGGAAAAATTGGCCGAGTCACAAGTAGATGACGTGTTGTTAAAGCCTATAACACTGGTGGATCTGAAAGAAATTAAAGAAAAGCTGGTTTAGATAAGAACCAAAGAATAGCGCACGGAATTAAATGATACCTTGCGCTATTCTTTGTAGAAGTACGATTTTTCTTAGTGCACCAAACTTGCCATATTTAGCGCTGAGTGCGCCAAACATAAACATGAAGCCCAACCCTTGAGGAGAGCTAATCGCGCCGGTAAATACTTTTTTGGCTTTCACTTGGGTAAGGTGATTAAAATGTCTAGCGGTAATGAGCTTTTTCTTCTCTATCACCACTTCTTGGTGCAACTTATCAGTGATGAATTCAGCGAGCTTCGTCATTACTGGCCTCCTGCTTCGCAACTGAAGTATAAAACCCAGACGTCAGGTCATTTATGCTGTTGTTAAAGAGCTTTAGCCCGGTGACGATCAGGTAATAAATCATTGCGATATTGATAGTAAGTACAATACCGGCAGAAATAAACCAGCTCAGGCCTGCGTAGGTTAAGGCGTAAGCAAATAACACGTGCAAGCTGCCCCATACCATTGCCGTTAAAATTAAAGAAAACAGAATTAACCCGAGCGCGATACATAAAGTTTTTAAATTAGCTCTGAACTTCGCACCTAATAGGTTAATTTGTGCTTCAGCGATTTGCTGATAACTGTCGAATAATAGAGACACAGAATCTTTAAGCTCAGCGAGCGCAGGCGTGCGCTCGTGAGCTGCTGCTTGACGGTCTCTTACTTGAGCTTGGTCTTGCATGATTACTTATTCCTTAACAGCATAGTTGCCAACATACCGAGTGAAAATGCGATACCAGCCGTTTTTACTGGGTTTTCCGTTGCATACTTTTTCACACCAGATGTATTCCACGCACGTTCCCACTCTTTACGCTTGGCACCAATGGCTTCGCTTGAGTTATGACCTTTTTCACGCAGCGAGGTTTCAGTGCGAGATGCTGAAGCGTGCAGTGAATCTACTGACGCATGTAATGTATCTGCAATTTGATCCGTAACTGGGTGACTAGAATCATGGCCATTTGACTGTGGTTTTGCTGTGTTACTTGTCTGTGTTTGGTTTGCTTGGTTACTCATAAACTACTCCTTATTCGTTTAGTTCACTGTATTCGTTGCAAACCCTTTGCCAACTTAAAAGTTTAGTAATATCAGTCTATTACCTTTGTCTCATGTTTTGTGTCGGTAGATGCGATACGAAGAGTGTAAATGTTACATAGCAGAACCTACAGGGTGTGGAGTTTGCAATAGTGACAGATTTCATTTCTAGTAGTGAATGGCAAATATTACATCTAGAGGTTTTCTATCTTTAAGTTCTGTTTTCTACAAATAAAGGAATAGCGAGAATGCACTCACATTATTCAATATGGGAGCCATACGCTGAAAACAAAAAAGGCGCTACCAAGTGGTAGCGCCAAAACCAGACTCTTGTGAAAGAGCCAGGACTGAGTCAAAGGGGAAATAATTGGGAGGCTATAGAGCCAAAACTACTGCTTAAAATTGATACTCGATTGAGACTGCTGCTACGTCCATATCTGGGTCGATATCGTCCTCAAGTTCGTAGCGCGTATATTCTAAACGCATGTTAATGTTTTCGTTTAGGTGGAACTCTACACCGGCACCATAAAGCCAGTCGCCGCCTTCAAGGTTAGATGAAACACGACCTACAGCTGGAATATCAGCATAGATATCTGCATCCCATTCAAGCCAACCACCTTTTGCGTAAACTGAAAAGTATTCGTTTAATGGGGCTGAGAGACGTGTAGATAAAGAAACACCGTCGATTTCAGCAGAGTTGTCAATGTCACTTGCTTCGTCGAAGTTTTCATAGGCAAGTTCAAAGCTCCAATATGGATTGATTTTTGTACCTACATACGCTTTTAACATAGACGAGTCATCGTCGAACGAGGTGTCGTTCTCACGATCTTCCCACTGAAAAGAGTATTGGCCGTAACCGATACCTGTATAAATTTTATAATCTTCTAGTCCAAAATCAGACTCCGCGTGAGCAGCGGTAGATGCAAGACCTAGAGAAGCTAGTAGCGCAGCGGCAATAGTTAATTGTTTCATCTTTACTCCTTAAATCAATATAAATATGGGAGGGGGAGTGCCCCCTCAAATCAAAATTGCTTATGATTTTTTAGTAACGCGAAGGTTATCTTTTACATCTTTAACGTCATTGGCGTTTTTCGCGATTTGCACAGCAAGTTTGCGCTCAGCTTCGCTACCAACATGGCCGTTTAGTGTTACGACTAAACCTTCCACATCAACATCGATGTCAGTACCATCTACATCTGTGTCAAACAGGTAGCGAGACTTAATTACTGTTGCGATTTTTGCGTCAGTAAAGCCGCTATCGCTTTCGTAGTTACGCTCTTTTTTGCGTTCATCTGACATATCAACGATAGTCAGGTCGTTTTTCACTTCTTTTACGCCATCGATACCTAGTACCAGTTCTTCAGCTAGCTTTTTGTCTACTGAGTGTTCAACTTTACCAGTTAGCACTACAACGCCATTTTTCACATCTGTGTTAATGTCAAAGTTGTTCAGCTCACCGTTGAAAAGTAGCGTCGCTTCTGCTTTACCGTCTATCCAAGCATCGCTTGCTTCTTTTTCCCAAGAATTATCAGCAGCAAAAGCTGAAGCAGTAGTAAGTGAAGATACAAGTACAGTTGCAATTAATGTCTTTTTCATAATTAAACTCCTTTAATTTCGTAGTCGAATTACCTATTGCAGCTGTTGTGCCATGTTGTAAGTTGCTGAATTTTATATGTTTTTATTTTATTGGTAAGTTTTAAGGAAGAATTTACCGAGAAAATGTTTACATTACTTTGTAATAATTACCTTTTTCATGAATGGCTAATTAATATCAGTAGGAATGATTACTGCATTCGATCGTTGTTGCGTACTTATATAGGAGTTAGTAATTATGAATTTAGAAAAGTTTTGGACGTTAATTAATGATAAGTTAATCTCTTGGCTTGAATCCGGTGTGCAGTTACTACCGAATATGATCCTAGCCTTAATGATACTAATATTCTTTACAGCGCTGGCTAAAATATCATCTATTTGGTTTTCTAAAGCGATTAAAAAAGCAATAAAGACAGAACAAGTTGCTTCTCTTATTAGTTCCATATTTAAAGTCTCTATTATTGCCATTGGGATTTTCTTCGCTTTAGATATAGTAAAACTATCAGGTGCCGTAATGTCATTGTTGGCTGGGGCGGGGATCATTGGCCTTGCTATTGGCTTTGCATTCCAAGACATGACTGAGAACCTCATCGCTGGATTTGTGATGGGAGTCAGAAAGCCCTTTATGGTCGGTGACATTATCAGAACCAAGGATTGCTTTGGCACGGTAAGCAAAATCAATTTGAGAAATACTTTGGTGGAAAATTTTTATGGCCAGCTGTCTTATATTCCCAACAAAATTCTCTTTAAGAATGAGTTACAAAACTACACCAAGCTTGGTAAGCGAAGAATAGAAGTACCAGTTGGTATCTCATATGCGGATGACCCAGAACAAGCCCGCGAGGTGATTGTTGAGGCCATTAATAAGCTTGATTTCGTAGTAAACCAAAAAGAAACGGATGTCTATGCTGAGTCTTTTGGTGATAGTTCTATCAATCTATTAGTGTGGTTTTGGATAGACTACCCAGCGGATCCCGGCTTTATGGTGGTCAGGCACCAAGCAATTTGTACAATTAGCCGTGTTTTAGCTGATAACGATATCTTAATTCCTTTCCCTATTAGGACGATGGATTTCAATGCAAAAGGCAGTACGACCTTAAGTGCGCAATTATCACAGGAATAATTTACATCTAGTTTGTAATATTTTCACCGCTCTGAAAGTTCTTATATTAAAAATCCTTGTAAAATAATGGTTTATAATTTGGCATTTAATCTGCATTAACGAAAAGGACAGAAATAATTTTTGCAAAATGCACTTATTAAATATTTAAGCGAAAGGAGTTATTTATGGCAGATTCAAATTACGACATGGAGCCGGTAAAAGAGCTCATTAAAGTATTAAATGGTGGTGTAGATTTTTACACCGAAGCTAAGAAGAAGCTAGATAATATCGAATTAAACCGCGTATTTGACCAAATGATTGTAGATAAAGCGCAAGCAATCTCGGATCTACAACCATTTGTTCTTATCGACGAGGGTGAAATAGAGACTGATTCAGCACTTAGCATCGACATTCGTGAATCGTACACCAAGTTGGTTAGTATGGTGAGCACCGACAAAGAGCACACCTATATTTCTCAGCTAGAAGAAGTGGAAGACAAAGTGTTGAGCAAGCTTGATAAAGCGCTAAGCAAAGATCTTCCACCTAAATGCAAGAGTGTATTACTGCAAATCCAAACCAGAATGCAAGCTTGTCACGATCAAATGAAGCAGTTGCAAGAGCTAACTGCCTAAGGAGAATGTTATGTTGAGTTGGGCTGTAATGTTTTTATTCCTAGCACTTGTCGCAGCCGTGTTAGGTTTCACCGGAATCGCGGGCGCTGCGGCAGGTATGGCGAAAATTCTATTCTTTGTGTTTATCGCCTTTATGATTATTTCGTTTATTTTTGGCAAAGCACGAGCTCCCAGGTAAAAGGGATTTAACGTACTAAAACGGTTTTAGGAGATAGATTATGAAATCAGCAATTACATTAGCGAAAGCATTTGGTTTTGTTTCAATTTTAGCACTTTTTGGCTGTAGTGAAGGCCCAGCGGAAGATGCGGGTGAGCGTTTCGATGAAACGGTTCAGGAAGTGGAAAACAGTGTAGAAGATGCCTGTGAAGATGTAAAAGAGAACCTGAACGCTGAAAACGAAGAGTGTTAAGTAGAAACAATTTCGACGTGGAATGTAAGAGGAGAAGCTGATAAAAGCTTCTCCTCTTTTTTGTAATAGGTTTAAAAATCAATACTCTAAAAAGGTGAGACATAGTAAAGAAATATGATGCACATCAAGACCACGCTGCTTAATCTGCAATTAATATTGTAATCTACGAACTTTGAGTAATACTTTATTTCTATGTTTACTCAATAAAAATCAGATTATGCTAAATAGGGTTTCAGTTAAAAGCAGATTGTTGTCGCTTTCGGGCATACCTGCGGTGTTTTTTATTCTTGCAACCATCTTCACAATCGGAACATTATCAAACCTTATCAATTACATTGACCGTATTTATGACGACAGAGTTGTACCGCTTAGACAAATAAAAGTGGTGTCAGATAACTATGCGGTGGTTATTGTGGATACGTTTCACAAGTTACGAGGCCATCAACTATCCAATGGTGCTGCGTTAAAGCAAATCGACGAAGCTAAGAAAATTGCGGAAAAAGAATGGCGACAATATTTATCGACCGATTTGACAAATGAAGAACGGGAACTTGTCAAACAGGTTGAGGCTGCAGAGCTTACCGTTAAACAGTTGTTGGCTAATTACACCAGCAGAGTAAATGCCAATACATTTGAGGAAATTCCCTACGATAAATTTGTCCATGACCTTTACTCCGTATTTGACCCATTAAGTGAAAGTTATTCTGCGTTGATTGAATTACAGCTTGCCGAAGCAAGCTCTCTGAGAGATAAAGGTCGCTCAGAAGCCAGTGCGACAAAAACGGCGATGATTATCTCTTCTGTTGTTATTGTGATCGTAATGGTACTAATTGGCATGTTGATATTTAGGTCAATTAATGAACCGCTCAGCCGCTTACGTATGCGTATTGGTAATATTGCAAGGGATGCAGATTTAACACAACGAGTAGTTGTTGAGGGGCAAGATGAGTTAAGCCAGATAGGGAATGACTTCAATACCATGGTGTCTAGCTTACATGAGCTAGTTACCAATCTAGTCACAATCGTGAATAGCCTTTCTTCGACCTCTAACGAGTTGAATGGTATCAGTCAATCGATTGCGGGTACTTCACAAGAGCAAGAGCAGCAAACAGTGATGATTGCAACTGCAGCAACAGAAATGAGCAGTGCGATACAAGAAGTGGCACATAATGCGATGAATACCGCGAACAAAGCTGAGATGTCCGGTAAGCTTGCGAAACAAGGAATGGATGTTATTTCGCAAAATATTCAGGCCATTGAGCGCCTTGCTAGTGAAGTAGGAGATAATGCGCAGCTAATTAAAGCGTTGAACGATCAGTCTAATGAAATCAACCAAGTGGTGTTAATGATCCAAGGTGTGGCTGAGCAAACAAACCTTTTGGCGTTAAACGCTGCAATAGAAGCTGCGAGAGCTGGGGAATCAGGCCGAGGTTTTGCGGTTGTTGCCGACGAAGTCAGGCAATTGGCACATAATACGCAAAAAGCCACGGAATCTATCCGAGATATGATCAGTAAGTTACAGGGCATGGCACAAAACGCAGTATCGTCGATGGAGAACGCGCAATCAAGTGCTGCTGCGGGGGTAGATAGGGCCAATGAGTCAGCTCAAATAATGACCGATATTGATAAGGCGGTGGATGAAATCGTTGGTATGAATATTCAGGTTTCAACGGCGACAGAAGAACAAACAACGGTGGTTGCGGAAATCAGTGAAAATATTAATGATTTCAGTAGCAGCATTTCTGAAATTACCCGAAATGCGCAAAGTAATGCCGATGTAAGTAACGACTTAGAAGCGTTGGCCGAGCAGCTAAATAGCCAAGTGCTAGTGTTTAAAGTTTAATGGTACCCATTTGGTAATTAACTTGAGATGTTCTGCTCTAAAGCTAGAAAACACGGTTAAGCTGCTTGATATGGGATAGGAAAGAGCGGGTTTCTAGTCAGAAGCCCGCACTATATTTTAGGCATTTTTCTGTGGCGGCTAAGTTTTAAAGGAATTGTTAACCCTATCACGCCACAGCATTTGCATAGTGCTTTACGTTAAAACAGATATTCCATACTTAAATTGTATGCTCTAGGCTCGCTGTACTTTTTCGGCACGAAACCGTATGTATCGTAATAGCTTTCATCTGTGAGATTACTGATATTCAGTTTAACGCTCAGCTGGCTAGAGAATTGATATTTGACGTGCGCATTTAGCAAAAGCTGGCTATCTTGCTCTGCGCGCACTGCGCCCCGACGACCACCTGCTGGAAGTCCAAGGTCAACTCCTGGGACGTTTAAAATATCGACTTTTCTGTCCGTATCCCAAGTTGCATTTAGGCCTAAACGCCAAGCCCCATAAGTATACCTGGTGCTTGCATTGAGCGTTTGTCTTGGCGCATACAAATTAATATCTTCGCCATGCTCATCGACAACATCAAAATCACTGTACCCAAGGTTTACTTGCCAATCATCTGTCAGCTTTGCTTCTAATTCAACTTCAAATCCATCGGCTTCAGCACCATCAACAGGTCGATACCTAGCAGGTCTTTCGTCTGCATATTCGGGAATAACAACACCGAAGTCCTCTTTTAAACTATCAAAGTAAGCGACGTTTAGACGTAGTTTGTCATCCCAAAGTGTGGTTTTGATGCCGACTTCTAAGTTCTGGGCGGTGATTGGTGCTAATTGATTTAAATTGGCATCCACTTTATCCAGTTGCGGCTCATAAGCATCGGTATAACTTGCATACGTGCTGATCTGGTCATTGAGATCATAAACCAGTCCCAAGTATAAGCTCTCACCGGTTTCTTCACCTTTATCGCTTGAGAACCCGCTCCAAGCAAAGTCACGCTCATTGGTACGTTCATAATCAAAAAATTTGACACCAAGAATGGCGTGAAGGGCATCCGTTAACGTTAACTTACTGCTAAGGGCAATGCTCTGTTCTTTCGTCGTTTTGTCCCAATAGCCAATGAATTGCTTATCTGTCGCGGTTAAATGAGCGGCCGGATGAAGGTTATTAATCGATTGAAGCGGATAAAATATTGTTCTCGCGTTTTCATCGAGTTCTTCGAAGCGATCGTCAGTGGACTCAAAATCTGCATTTAAATAGGTGATATTTACCTGATGTGCGCGGTCAAATAATTCAAACCGACCAACCAGTCCCAAAATGAAATTAGTCCCATCAACTGTTTCAATCCAGCGTCTGTCACCGCCTTGAAGGCCAAGGCCTGTTTCTTTGTCTGGGTTTCCACTAAAGTAGGTTAAAGTAATGTCAGCTTCTGTTTTGCTGTATTGTGCGCCAAAGTTAAGCTCCCAATCTAAATTGATTTGGTGAGATAATTTTAAATGGTAACTTTGGTGGGTATTGCCGTTGTAACTGTCTGGTGAAGATAAATTTGTTTTCTTGTCTATTTCAACGGAACTACCATCAGAGTAAAAAATTGGTAATCCCCAGGGTGATAGTTTCAGTTCATTGTCTTGGTAATGAACACTAAACGAGGCTTCGGTATCTTCGGAGAAATAATGATGCAATTGGGTGTATGCAACGATCTTATTACTATTTTCTTTGTCGACAAAGCTATCTCTTTCCTCATAGGCAAGAATAACTCGTCCGGCCAATGCTTCATCTTTCGTTAGGGAGCCTGTTGCATCTATGTGTGTACGCACTTTATTCCAAGAGCCAATCTCGGCACCAACTTCAACAAATCCACCTCGGTCTGGTTGTTTTGTGATGACATTTAATGTTGCCGATGGTTGTCCTGCACCCGCCATTAACCCCGCAGCGCCCCGAAGAACCTCTACTCTGTCATAGACAATAGTGTCTAAGCGACTCTCTTGTGGTCCAGCAATTGAGGTCGGTAAGCCATCTTTAACCAATGCATTGACGAGATACCCACGAGAAGTAAACTCAGTATTATCACCCGCTCCAAATTTGTATCTTGAGATGCCTGTTGCCTGTACCATGATGTCCTCAAGATCATTCAGTTCGAAGTCTTCTATGTAATCGTGGCTTAACACGGTAACAGACTGGGGGGTTTCTTTAATGGTAAGGTCAAGTCCTGTGGGACCCGAGTTACGCTTGATTGGCTTGCCTACAACACTGATCCGTTCAATATTGTCGCGCTCGGCTTTTGCTGCCGCATTTGGAGAAAAATAAAGGAGTGATAACATCAGAGCTAGTGCTGTAGATTGATGCGCTTTGGTTTGCATGGGTGTTTCCTTTCCTAAATTGTTTTTTCTTCACAAGAGATAAAGATGAAAGTTCCTATGAAATGTAGGAGCTATTTTTCTGAGATTGAACCAAGCTCTTGAATAGTTCTAACTGAAAACAGAAATTATTTTCAATTCTAAATGATAATTCTTTTTGTTACCATAAGGGGTAATGCAAAAAATGAATTATTGCCAAAATAATGGCTTACTCGAATCTCAGATTTGTTAGGTTCTGATTGTTAGATTGGGTGTCAATTAGGTTGGATAGCGCTGTCACAGGGCTTATCTATGTTTGAATATTAATACAAGGCAAGGAAGTGAAGTCGTTTTATGTCTTCGCTATTAGGTGGTCCATGACGGCAAAACAATGGTTCAACTGGCATAGTTTGAGTGGCGTGTGGTTTGGGGTGTTGCTGTTCATAATATGTTGGACTGGCGCGTTTGCGAGTATTGCCCACGAACTAGATTGGCTATTCAACGACCAGGTGAGGGCAGTAGAGGGCCAATCAAACATAAGCTTAGCAGCAGCTTATGAGATGGTACAAAAGGCGTATCCTGACGCCCGAATAGGGATTGTCTTTACAGGTCCTGATACTTATTTTGCGCATGACATCGTGATGCGAATGCCTGATAGTCCATGGCAACATGTTTATGTCGATCCGTATTCAGGAATTATCCTAGGTGAAAGTAGTTTTTTTAATATTCAGCGTTTTTTTCGTGATTTCCATATGCATTTTTTCGGCGTATTTGACAGCATCATTTCATACTATCTTGTGCTTATCTTTGCAGTTCCGTTGTGTATTTCGACCGTGAGTGCGCATTATGTATATCGCGGCTGGTGGAAAAAGTTATTTGCATTTACGTTTAGCGGGGATGCACGTGCCAAGATGGCAAGTGTGCATAAAATAAGTGGGGCGTGGGGCTTATGGCTTGCGGTTGTTATTTCGCTCACGAGTATCTGGTATCTATTTGAGTTTGTTCGCATGGATATGGTCGATGGTAAAACAGCTTTTACTGATGTTGGGGATTTTGCCGTTAATCCTTTGGCCGAACTGCCGCGACAGGATAAACCACAATTGTCGGTTGTGGAATTATTCGCAATAGTAAAAGCGGCGAGGCCTGACCTTGAGGTGAAAGCCATTCGCTATTCTGGAGGTTATTTTTATGCTGAAGGGCAATCGCAGGATTGGATAGTTCGGGATAGGGCAAACAAGATCTATGTTAACCCTTACACGGGGGAAGTTGTTTATAGCCAAACGGCATCGAGCCAAGGGCTGTATTGGCGCTTATCCGATACCGCGGACCCCCTACATTTTGGCAACTTTGTAGGGATATGGGGGAAAATACTGTGGTTTATATTTGGGATTGTACTTTCATTTTTGGTTCTCAGTGGTACTTACATGTATATTAAGCGGCAATTTAAATTGCGTCGCAAAGATGAATGCCGAGGTGTCGTGGTATCACTAGTGTTGGGTTTCGGATTGCTCTTATGTATTTGCTTTTACGCGCAACACACTATTGCGGGTTATGGTATGGCAGGAAAGTGGCCGGAGTTACCGACTGCTTCATTTACTTTTTTAGTAAGCTGGGTGTCACTCACTTGCTTGATTATCTTGTTTTGGAGCGCCGCTCTGCTCAATTTATGCCTGAAGCATCGGGGGGGGTCGTGATTGCTGCAGACCAAAAAAAAACCTCGCAGCTGCGAGGTTTCTTCACTCATGAAACTGTGATTAAACAACACCACGAGGTAAGCGACAGTCGTGATCTTTTGCTGCTAGTTCAGCAATCCACTGTTCTTCCGCTTTGAAGCCTTCTTCGTTTTCTGTAACGATAGTAAAGCTCGCTGATTTTACAGCTGCAGCCTTAGGCGCTTTCTTAGTCGTTTTCGCTTTTTTGGCAGGCGCCTGCGTTTTATCACTTGCTACAGCTGACCCTGAAGTTAGCTCTTCGGTTAATTCGGCTACCTCAGCAAGACGCATGTTTTTGCCACCATCGATGCTATACCAACCTGGCTTTGCAGTGATCTCAGGCTTTTTGCCATGTGCAGCTTCGTACGCAGCTTCGAAAGCGCTTAGTACTTCAGTTTTATCTAGTTTACTCATCGTAGATCCTAGTCGTGTTGTACGCGGATACGCGGGTTAAGATTAAACTCTATTTATACCCATATTTGCGCAAATTTTCAATTTTTTACGTTTTTCAGCGCTAATTTATCGAACTTTAGCCTGATTTTGGTGTCTTTTTCGGCGCTTAAAGTGCCTCAGGGTCAATAACACGACGGATCGTGATCCACATACTTCCAAGCTGTTCATGCCAAATCCGAGTGACTACTTCTAAGGCCTTATGGTTCGGAATAAATTGTCTGCTCAGTGGGTATTGCTTGAAGTTATAAAATTCCGTCGGTGCAGCGAACACTTCTATGCCTTGTGCTTCAAATAGGTTTTTTGCTCGCTGTATGTGCGAAGCCGATGTGACCAATGCGACGTCATAATCGACTAGTAAAGGTGCTAGCATTTTTGCTTCGTCCGCGGTGTCTTTGGCATTGGGGTTTTGCTTAATACGTGTAGCGGAAATACCTAGGCTCTGTGCGGTTCTTGCCATGAGTCCCGCGCTTGTTGCATGGCCATAGCCGTAACCAGAGACATACAGCTGGGCCTTTGGGTAAATATTAGCAAGTCTTACGCTTTCTACTAATCTGGCTAGACCGCAGCTGCCAAGTTGGGCGTTGCTGGGGAGAGATTTATCTGGGTATAAATCACAGCCAAGTACCACGATTTTATCTATGTTGTTGTGCTTACTTGGATTGAATGCACCGAGAGTGCCTGTATCCCACTCAATAATATGTTGTGCGACATAAGGAGTCGATAACGCCCATGTCGTGAGTAAGACAAACCAGCTTGCGATGTAAGGCCCTTTACGCGTTTTGGCGATAAAAAGCATAAGTCCCACAAGCACCACTAAAGATAATGGTAACGGCATCATAAGTTGACCGATAACCTTTTTGACTTCAAACATTTAAACATGCCCTAGATTAAGATAAGCCTAACGCAATGCTAGCATGAGATGGGAGTTGTAGAAATGTCTAACAGTTAGGGCTCAAAAAAGAGCCCAGTCATCTATCTTGCAGTGGTTTTTCGGCAAGTATTGAGGAAATGACGATAAACAGGGTTATCTTTCATGCTTTTCTTCATTGCTAAATACATTGGACGATTTAGCCCAAGTGCGCCTAGAGGAATCGATTTAATTAGCCCTTGGCTCTCATAAGGTGTCACTAACCAGTCTGGTAATGCCGCAACCCCCATGCCTGCACTTACCAGTTGGAAGATTAATAAACCTTGATCGACGGTTTTTAGCGTACCGTCAAAGCGTGCATTTTGAATAAAATGCTTAAATATGTCTTGACGCTCGCGAGGAATAGGGTAAGAAATGATGGTTTCATCTTTTAGGTCGAGTGCTGTGACATAGGCCTTCTTGGCCAATTCGTGATCTGGTGCAACGATTAACTTTAACTTAAAGTCAAATAGGTGTGCGTATTCCAGTTGCTCTGGTTCGCGAATGTCTGAGGTAAGTACTAAGTCCAGCTCATCTTCAATAAGGTCAGGAATTGCGTCGTAGCTAAAGCCACGTTCGTAATCGACTTTAATGTCAGGCCAAAAGGTATTGAATTCTTTAATTGTTGGCAGCAACCAGTGAAAACAGGCATGACATTCCACGCTTAATCTGAGTTGCGAGATAGGCTGATTAAGGCTTTCCTTCAAACGACACTTTGTTGCTTCAACTTTAGGTAAAACATCGTTGGCAAGTTCCAATAATAACATCCCTTGAGGGGTAAAACGTACCGGCTGCGTTTTGCGCTCAAAGAGTTGGCAGTCAAGTTTGCTCTCAAGATCTTTGATCTGATGTGATAAAGCTGATTGAGTCAGGAATAGCTCTCGTGCTGTATTCACAAGAGAACCAGTTTCTTTCAAGGTGGAGATAGTCTTTAGGTGCTTTATATCAATCATTATCAACAATTCTCATATTTGAAGTGAGCAAATCTCAGCATTACTCAATATTACGATTCTATTTAGTTATTATCAATGTCTAGACGTCTAAATACCTACGGTGAATTGTTCAAAAATTCACAAATCCACTATAACACTAAAAATGACAGCGTTGTCACTACTTCTGTAAAAATTTTGCAAAAAATTACAATTTAATTTTATTCATATGAAATCTGAGAAAGCATCAATTGTTGTTTTTGATCATGAGAATTATATTTTGGACATCCATACATCTAGACGGAATTAAAATCATGGCATTAACACATAACTTGGGTTTTCCACGCGTAGGCAAAAAGCGTGAACTTAAATTTGCAGTAGAACGCTATTGGTCAGGCGACTTAACACAAGTCGAATTAATCGCGGAAGGAAAACGCATTCGTGCAGAAAACTGGGCATTGCAAGCTGACGCTGGTGTTGACCTTCTCCCTGTAGGCGATTTTGCTTGGTATGATCACGTGTTGAATATTTCATTGCTTGTCGGCGCTATTCCTAGTCGTCATAAAAATGATGAGTCGGTAAATCTCGATACTTTGTTTCGGATTGGCAGAGGGCGAGCACCTAGCGGCTGTGCGTGTGCTGCAAGTGAAATGACGAAATGGTTCAACACCAATTATCATTACATCGTCCCCGAGTTAACTCAAACGCAGGAATTTTCCCTAACTTGGACGGAGTTGTTTACTCAAGTAGAAGAAGCACAATTACTTGGCTACCAAGCAAAGCCCGTATTGATCGGCCCGGTAACCTATCTCTACTTAGCTAAATGCGTTGGTCAAGAGTTCGATAAATTGGCTTTATTAGATAAGTTATTGATTGTATATCAGCAGGTACTCGGCAAGCTTGCTGAGCAAGGCGTTGAGTGGGTACAAATTGATGAACCTATTTTAGCATTGGAAATCGATGATGCTTATCGCAACGCGCTGCGCCGGAGTTTTGATGCGTTGAGCGGCCAAGGAGTAAAAGTGTTGTTGGCCAGTTATTTTGACTCCGTACAAGCGCATGTTGAAGATATCCGGTCTTACCCTGTAGAAGGCGTACATTTTGACTGCGTAACGGCAAACTACGACTTGGCTGCGTTAGAGAAAGTAGTTGGGAAGGATAGCGTACTGTCTCTCGGGGTTGTGAATGGTCGTAACATTTGGCGCTCGGATCTTGAAGGTGTATATCAGCAACTTGCTCTGGTTCATGAACGTCGTGGTAATAATCTCTGGCTTGCTCCTTCATGCTCATTATTACATACGCCAGTCGACTTAGATCAAGAGCAAAAGCTTGACAGTGAGTTAAAGTCTTGGCTCGCATTTGCCAAACAAAAAGGGCAAGAGCTGGCATTATTGAAAAATGCATTGGAGCAGCGTGATATTACCCAGTTGGTCGAATATTCTAAGCCTGTAAAAGCGCGTTTGACCTCTACTCGGGTGAATAATAATGAGGTGCAGCAGCGTGTTTCAACGCTTACAGCAAAAGACGGTCAACGCAATAGTGAATTCGCAACCAGAATTAAAAAACAAGCACAGTCGCTAAATTTACCCTTATTGCCAACCACAACGATAGGCTCTTTCCCACAAACCCAAGCGATCCGTAAGGCACGACGTGATTATAAAGCGGGTACGTTGAGTGTTGATGTTTATCAAAGCCAGATGGAAGCGGAGATCCGTTATGCCGTTGAAGAACAAGAAGCGCTTAACTTAGATGTGCTGGTTCATGGCGAAGCAGAGCGCAATGATATGGTTGAGTACTTTGGTGAATTACTCGAAGGTTTTGCCTTTACTCAGTTTGGTTGGGTGCAAAGTTATGGTTCGCGCTGTGTTAAGCCCCCTGTGATCTGGGGTGATGTCTCGCGTGCGGCACCAATGACAGTTAATTGGACGAGTTATGCACAGAGCTTAACCAAAAAACCGATGAAGGGCATGCTAACAGGGCCTGTGACTATTTTATTTTGGTCGTTTGTCAGAGATGACTTAGACAAGCCGAGCATCGCGAATCAAATCGCATTAGCACTGAGAGATGAAGTGGTAGATTTGCAAAATGCAGGGATTAAGGTGATCCAAATCGATGAACCTGCATTTAGAGAGGGGATGCCACTCAAAGCCAGTCAGTGGCAAACCTACTTAGCGTGGGCGGCGTATGCGTTTAGGGTATCTGCAAGTGGTGTGAATGACGAAACACAGATCCATACGCATATGTGTTATTCGGAGTTTAACGATATTATCGCCGCCATAGCGGATATGGATGCGGACGTGATCACAATTGAAACGTCACGTTCAAATATGACCTTACTTGACGCCTTTGAAGATTTTGACTACCCCAATGACATCGGACCTGGTGTTTATGATATTCACACGCCAAACGTCCCTGAGGTGGCATGGATAAAAGATTTAATTCACAAAGCAGCGAAGAAAATCCCGGTAGAAAGATTATGGGTGAATCCAGATTGTGGGCTAAAAACCCGAGCATGGCCAGAAACCCGAGCTGCACTTGAGAATATGGTGACAGCCACCAAGGAGCTTAGAAGCGAATTAGGGGAAAGTTAATCTAAACCAGTCTAAATACCTCATTGTTTATAAACAATGAGGTATTTGCTAGGGCCTGTTGACCTTTGCTGTTTGATTTTTGTTCTTCTGAGTGTGTTTTGGTCGCGACGCTCGACTTGCCGCCTAGTAATCTAGGCAAAAGTTGAGCAACAATGAACAAAGCGCACTCAGATGAACCCAAAGGGCAGCGCTTGATTAGCATTTCTTCTGTGTTGCCCCACAAGGATGTGGGGTAAGGGGACTTTGCAGGAGCACAAAGTCTTTATCGCCAGACTTACATAGAATGACTATGCTAAGCTGGCTCTGCCTTGTATAAATACCAATCAAACTGCTGCAAAAACAAACTTGAAAGATCAACAGGCCCTAGTTTCTACTCAGTAAAAATGCCATCGCTTGATCTGCGGCTAATGGTTTAGAAACAATATAGCCTTGACCAAACTGACAGCCTTTTTGCTTTAATAGCTGCCACTGGGTTTCGAGCTCGATACCTTCAGCGACAACGGTTAGGTTAAGTGATTGTGCAAGTTTCAAAATCGCATCAACTAGCGGGTTTTCTCTTTCAGTTAGTTGGTCAATAAAGCTCTTATCAATTTTAAGCACATGAATGGGGAGCTGGTGCAAATAACCTAAAGCAGAGTAACCAGTACCAAAGTCGTCAAGATAAAGCTTCACTCCAAGGGATTCTAATCCTTGAATAATTTTGGTTGCGAGGGCGAGGTTTGCTATCAATCCAGATTCTGTGATTTCCAAACATAAAGAGCCAGGTGCAAGCTCATAATGATGATAAAGTTGCTGGATCGTATCAACGAACTCTAAGCTTGCGAAATGTCGCGACGAAACATTTACCGTAACACGAGTCTTCGGCAGCTTTTGCGCTTTCCAGCGTTTGAGTTGTTTGGCTGCTAATTCCAACAAATGTAAGTCAAGCTCAATGATCTGTCCGGTTTGCTCTGCAATTGGAATAAAAGCATCTGGAGAAACGAGCCCGTTTTTGGGGTGAAACCAACGGACAAGGGCTTCAAAGCTCACAATAGCGCCAGTCGTGAGAGAAAATATCGGTTGATAATACAGCGCAAATTCATTGTTTTTTATGCCATGTTGCAGATCATTTTCAATATCGGCTTGCTGTTTCAGGCGCTTGCGCATGGCATTATTAAAATAGCAGACTTGACCCCGACCCGAAGATTTTGCTTCGTACATGGCGGCATCTGCTTGCTGCAGTAAATGAATTGCGCTATCGGACTCGTTATCAGTGAACGCAACGCCAATACTGCCAGACGCTTGCAGAACATGACCATCTATATGAAGGGGCTTGGTTATAGCCGTGGTGATCCTATCAAGCAGCAGAGTGACTTGTTGCCTGTCTTGGACATTTTCCATAAAAATCGCAAACTCATCACCCCCGAGCCGTGCAAAGGTATCGGTTTTGCGAATACAGCCATTTATCATCTCGACAATAGCAATCAAGAAATGGTCGCCAACATCGTGGCCAAGTGAGTCATTAATGCTTTTAAATCTGTCTAAATCGAGATAGATCAGGCAGTGCAAATTAGAGGACTCCATTCGCGCTAGTCTCAAAATGGCATGTTTGATCCGCTCTAATAATAAATAACGATTGGCAAGGCCCGTTAAATCGTCGTGCAAGGCTCGATGTTCTAGCGCCTGCCTTGAAAGCTGCCGGTCTATGGCCATGCTGACTTGACGACTTATATAAGTCAAAATAGATAAATCATGATTCACGAAAGCTTGGTCGTTATTGTAGCTTTGCAGCACAATCACGCCCTGATATTGATCATTAACCAAAAATGGTACGCCTAACCAAGAGCGTGGCGAGCGACCCACCATTTTAAAGTCCCCCCGCGTGATATGCATTCTAAATTGATCGTTATCACACAGCAGTGGTCGTTGATTCTTCAGAATATAGTAGGATGCAGTATGCTTAATCTGATCTTTTGATACTTTTTGGTGTGCATTACATTTTTCGCCTCCCTCAATCAAATAATCGATTTCTAAAATATCCTGTTGAGTATCATAAAGGCCGATAAAGAAATTCTCGGCGCAAAGCTGAGAGGCAATGATTTTATATAAGTCATCATAAAAAGCTTCAAGGTTCTCAAAGCGGTAAGTAATATTCGCAATTTTAAGCAGGGACTTTTCTAAATTCTGTGCTTGGTGTAACTGGGCAATCGTGGTTTGGAGGTTTTCTAAGGTGCGTAACTGATGGATTTTGGCACTGAGCAGATGTGCGACCGTCGATAATATTTGTAAATGCGCGGAGGTAAAATAATCAGCCTCTGGATGCTCACAGTCAATCACACCGATTAAGTGGTCGTCATACTCAAGTGGTACACAAAGCTCTGACATCGCTGGACGTAAATCTGCAATATACATAGGATGAGCGGCGACGTTTCCAGAAATAAACGGCTCTCTAGTCGTTGCGACTTGCCCGGTAATACCTGAACCAATTTTTATCTTAGTTTGTTCAACACGATAATCCCCATTAGCATGGGAAACGCCCATACTCGCAGCGACTTCTAGATACTCTTGATAAGGATCAGCGAGATAGATAACACAATCTACAAACCCCAGTCGATTAACGACCTGTGTTGTAACGTATTCAAATAATTCGTCAAGTTTGGTTAGATGCAGCAGCGAGGAAGAAAACTGGTTAATGATGCTAAGCTGCTCAGTTTTTGATTCTAATTTTTGGTTCTCAGATAGCATACATATTTCTCATGAAAAGATGCTACTAAGTTAACTTAAATTGTACATATTTACCAATATTGTGAAAAATGAAAACGAGCTAAAAGTAAACTTACAAAATGAAATAATCTGCGGTTGGCCTGAAAAACTTTACTAACACCCATGTGCAGCCTATGATCGGGCAAATTCAGCAGTGGAAGAGAGCAATGACGAGCAAACAAACGCTAACGATTACACGACCAGATGATTGGCATGTACACCTACGTGATGGTGATGTCTTGGTCGACACGGTAAGAGATATTAGTCGCTACATGGGCCGCGCGATTATCATGCCAAACCTTGTACCACCAGCAACTTGCACAGAGACTGCTTTGGCTTATCGTGACCGCATTATGGCCGCTAATCCTCAAGGTAACTTTCAGCCTCTAATGGTGTTATATCTTACGGATAACACGACTCCTGAAGAAATCAAAAAAGCGAAAGCAACTGGTCATATTGTTGCTGCTAAGTTGTATCCAGCCGGTGCAACGACAAACTCAGCATCGGGTGTAACGGATATTGAAAATGTATATCCAGCGCTCGAAGCGATGCAAGAAGTTGGCATGTTACTACTCGTGCACGGTGAAGTGACGGACTCTTCTATTGATATTTTTGATAGAGAAAAAGTATTCCTTGAGACGAAACTAGCCAAAGTCGTTGATAACTTCCCGACGTTAAAAATTGTACTCGAACATATCACAACAAAAGACGCAGTTGATTTTGTTAATCAAGCGCCTGACAACGTTGCTGCAACTATCACAGCTCATCATTTGCTTTATAACCGCAATCATATGTTGGCTGGTGGCATTCGTCCTCACTATTATTGCTTGCCTATCTTAAAGCGTAATACGCATCAACAGGCATTAATTGAAGCGGCGACAAGCGGAAGTAAAAAATTCTTCTTGGGCACAGACTCAGCCCCTCATGCGAAAGATAAAAAAGAAGCTGCATGTGGCTGTGCCGGTGCATACACTGCACATGCCGCAATTGAGCTATATGCAGAGGCATTTGAAGATGCGAATGCGCTTGATAAGTTAGAAGGTTTTGCGAGTCACTTTGGTCCGGACTTTTATGACTTACCGCGCAATACGGATACCATTACGCTGACTAAGTCTCCATGGCAAGTGCCTGATACATATAAATTAGGTGAAGGGACGGTCGTACCAATTAAAGCTGGGTCGACAATTGATTGGAAAGTTGAATAAGATTTAAACAAAATGTAATTAAATCTTCTTAATTCTAACTAAAAAGCGCCATTATGGCGCTTTTTTAGTAACAAAATTAAAATTCATAGAATACAATTTGTTTTTTATTAATTTTAATATAGTATTCAATATAAATATTAAAACTAAGCTTAATTGAGAGAGTATCAATGCGTGAGATCAAGTCTTTTATTAAAAATGCAAGCTACGGTGATTTGGAAAAAGCATTAGAGCTTATTCAAAAAGCACTGGACGAGCAAAAGGAACAACAGCAGGCTAAAGAAGAAGTATTGGCTATGCTGAAAGAAAAAGGACTTACGCTTGATGATTTAGTAGGCTCTACGCCAGCTGACCGTCGTTCTAAAGTAAAAGCAAAATACCGTATTGAAAAAGACGGTGAAGTAATTGAGTGGACTGGCCGTGGTAAAACACCTAAAGTATTCCAAGGTGTTAACCTAGATGATTATCTAATCTAACAATACTTTATTATGAAGGTTGTTCGGTATTGAACAGCTTTTTAAAATAGCCTAAATAAAAGGCGTATCTTATGGATACGCCTTTTTTGACTTAATTATTTATATCCTGAGGTGCTTATTTACGTTTTAAGACCTTACCAACAAGAAGCGGTACAAAATACGCTGAATCACTTTCGCAAATCAAGCGAGTCAGCTGTCATTGTGTTACCTACAGGCGCCGGAAAGAGTCTCGTGATTGCTGAGCTTGCACGACTTGCGAAGCACAAAATATTAGTATTGACTCATGTTAAAGAGCTCGTAGAGCAAAATGCACAAAAATATAAAAGCTATGGATTACAAGCGAGTATATTTTCTGCTGGATTAAAAGAAAAGTCGTTACAGCACCAGGTGACTTTTGCCAGTGTGCAGTCATTGTCTCGAAACTTATCACAACTCAATCAATTTTATTCATTAGTTATCATTGACGAATGTCACCGAGTGAGTGGGGAAGATAATAGTCAGTATCAGCAAATTTTAAACCAACTGGCTCAGTTTAATCCTGAACTAAAGTTACTGGGCTTAACAGCAACGCCTTATCGATTGGGGATGGGGTGGATATATCATAAGCATTATCACGGTTTTGTTAGAGGAAAAGCTGAATCACCATTTAAGCAGTGTATTTACGAATTACCACTTAGATATATGATAAAAAATTCGTATCTGACGCCGCCTAATAAAATTGATCCTGCCGTTGAGAATTATGATTTTTCTAGTTTAAGTACAGATTCATTTGGACGTTATTCAGAATCTGATATGAATACATTATTACAAGCACAGACCCGTGCAACAAAGAGCATTATCACTCATTTATTGGCGCTCAGTGAAAATAGGGCGGGAGTAATGATTTTTGCCGCGACGGTTATGCATGCAAAAGAAATTCTTGGCTATTTACCCACGCAATATAGTGCGCTTATCACGGGTGAAACCAAATCTGCCGAGAGAGATGCACTTATCGTCCAGTTCAAAAATAGAGAAATTAAGTATTTAGTGAATGTTTCTGTGCTGACTACCGGGTTTGACGCGCCCCATGTTGATGTTATCGCTATCTTGAGACCCACGGAGTCCGTGAGCCTCTATCAGCAGATTGTAGGCAGAGGACTTAGGTTAGACGAAAACAAAGAAGACTGTTTTGTCATTGATTATGCAGGCAACGACTTTGACTTATTTGCACCTGAAGTGGGCAGTAAAAAGCCAAATTCAGACAATGAGCCCGTACAGGTGCTGTGTCCAGGTTGTGGCTTTGCCAATATTTTCTGGGGCAAGGTAGACGAGCAAGGCAAGCTAATAGAGCATTTTGGCAGGCGCTGTCAAGGATTGCTTGAAGACGATGAAGGTCACTCGCAGCAATGTGATTATCGTTTTAAGTTTAAAGAGTGTGAGCAATGCGGTGCAGAAAATGATATTGCTGCAAGGCAATGCCATCAATGCGGCGGAATAATGGCAGACCCAGATGATAAGTTGCGTGCAGCACTGAATTTAAAACATGCAATGGTGCTGCGCTGCAGCGGACTATGTGGCGAAGTGCTCAGTGGCAATAAATTAAAAATTACTTACTTTGATGAGGATGGGGCAAGTTGTAGTGAAGTCTATGACTTTTCTAATCAAAAGAGTCTATTTATATTCCACCAGCAATTTGCAAAGCGGCGAAAATCTACGTCGGCACCTGCAAACTGGCAGTCAGCTGAAGAAGTGATAGATACAGATTTGATTGCACCGGATTTCGTGATTGCTAAATTACACAAGAAGTTTGGTTGGCAGGTTTCTGAAAAGTTGTTTGATTATCAAGGTAGCTACAGAAAGGCTGACAAAAGTTAGCCTTTCTGTATAAAAATCGGATTTTCTGTGGCAGTTTATTCTTCCGAGGCCATTAAGCCCCAGCCGTCACCATATCCTTCATAACCATTGGCTATGCTTTCAAGGTATTGCTCCGTCTGACTCAGTAGCTCGTGCATCGGGACCATAGTCACCGTGGTGATCACTTCCCAAACACCAGTGTCAGGACATTGTTGTAACTGGGTTTTCGGTGCTAATTCGTCTTTCTCAATCGCACCAATGAAGCGCTTAGCATCATCAGCTTGCTCGAAAAGAATATAAAAATCGATATTCTGCATTTGCGTCAGATCAACGCCAGCAGCGGCAATCTCAGCTAGAAGCTCACCGTTATCATCATTTGGGAATTGCATAATTTCACTCTGCAGGTTCAATTGCTGCTATTGTCCGTCATCTTCAAGAAAATAAAAAGGATGAATGTAAATAAATGTGCGATAAAACCCACTGCGTTACAACAAAATACACCCTATGTTCAGCTTAAGCTCAGTAAAATTGCACTTTCTCTGAAAAGTCGTTTTACAGTATCCATTTTCACAAGCACAATGGCGTTATCGATGCCCATAAGTCGCGATATTTAGGTCGTTTTATTTTAATGAAGCCGTATTTCTCTTGTTTAACACTAGCGCTTTTTTTGTGCTGCTTTTCCTCGTTTAACGCAGGTGCTGAGTCTCGTCCTGCATCAGTAACAATCTCCAACATTGAAGTCAAAGTCGAAAACGGCGATGTAGAAGACAACATCACTGGTTTTTTAAAATCTTACAAAGGTAAGCCAAAAGTCCCTCGGGTGATGAAAGAGGTGCGTGCGGACATACGTCGCGCTTTGCATGCTTTAGGTTATTATCATTTTGATATTCAACTCAGTGGAGAAGGGCAAAACGTCATAGCCGAAGTCAAACTTGAAGCACCTCTGAAATGGAAAGATATTAATATTGAGCTTGTGGGTGCGGGTAGGGACAATGCGGATTTAGTTTCGCTTATCAAAGATGTACCGATCCAAGTTGGCAAGCAAGTCAATCATAGTGATTATCAGGCAACGAAAAGTCGCTTTGAAAGCGAGCTACTAGAACTTGGATATTTTGATTATCAATGGCAAGAGTCCAAATTGCTTGTTCACAAAGCGAATCGCTATGCTGGCGTGCGACTGCTGCTCAACACTGGTAAACGTTATCAATTTGGTGACCTTGCTATTGAGGGAAACACCAAAGCGGCTAACTATATACGTTCGCTAAGCCCATTTTCGAAAGGGCAGCCGTTTGAAGCGAGCCTCTTGTCCGATTTTAATCTGTCTTTAAATGCCACTCCTTATTTTAGTGCGATAAAGGTTTATCCGCTGTTAAAGGACCGGACGAGCGATCAGATCCCAGTTCGGGTGAGTGTTGAAGACAAACCCGCAAATAGCTTTGAAGTGGGTGCTGGCTACAGTGATGATGTGGGTGCAAAAACCCGTTTTAAGTGGACTAAACCTTGGATCACCGAGGATGGTCATTCCTTTGAGTCCAATCTGAGGTTGTCGCAAAAGCAACAAGATATCACTGCCAGTTATACCATTCCCGTAGACAATCCTAACGACGATTTGTGGCGTGTGTTAGGCGGTTATAAGGTGCAGGATGAAGTAACGGAAGGGATCAACAGTCGGATTTGGAACGTACAGGTACAGCGACAATGGCTAACGGATGACGAGTGGGTGAGAACGGCGTTTTTGAAACGTGAACACGAAACTACGGAACAGCTAGGCGAAAAGCAGCGCACGGAAATGTTGATCCCAGGTATTAGCTACTTAAAGAAAGAAAGTAAAGGTGGCGCGTTACCTTATTGGGGGAACGAGCGCCTGATCTCCATTGAAGCTGCAGCAGATTCTGTACTATCGTCTGCAAATATGTTGAAAGTGAGATGGAACAATGAATGGCTAAGAAGCTTTGAAACCAAGCATTTATTTTTTGGTCGCTTAGACTTAGGGGCGATCGTGACAAAGGATATTGACCAAATTCCGTTTACCCACCGTTTCCTTGCTGGAGGAGATCAAAGCATCCGTGGTTTTGCCTATGAATCCATCGGTCCTCGCGATGACGAAGGGCGCATACTTGGCGGCAGATATTTAGCCACAGGCACAGTGGAATATAACTATCAATTCCACCCAAGTTGGCGAGCCGCTTTGTTTGTTGATGCAGGTACTGCAACGAACGATTTCTCGGACGCTTGGGAAGTTGGAGCTGGGTTTGGTTTTCGTTATTTAACCCCCGTTGGTCCAATCCGGCTCGATCATGCTTGGGGGCTGACTAAAGAAAGTAAAAGCACCCGTCTTAGTATTGTTATAGGACCTGAAATCTAATGCAGTTCAGAAGCTTAAGAATCAAAATCATTACTGCCATTATTAGCCTATTTTTACTGTTGGTTTGTTTATGTTTTACCTTGCCGGGGCAAAAGTTACTGGTTTGGGTAGCGAATAAAACGGTTTCAGGGTTAGAAATCGATGGCTTAGACAAGCGCTTATTATCTGGCGCCAATCTTACGTTGCGTTATCACAATGACGATATCGATATTCGCCTTAGAGACACCAAAGTTACTGTTGAGTGGTTGACCTGTGCTAGCGTTTGCATTGCGCTAGACGCAAAAACGATAGCGATTGTACAAAAGCAGAAAAGTGTCAGCGAAGCGGAAACTACGGAAAGTGGCCAAGTTGAGTTACCACTGCCAATTGCAATAAAACGTGCGCAAGTTCAGCAATTTTCGTTGAAAACGCCGGATATTACTGTGCAATTGCAAGGCTTAGACACGCAGCTTTCAGGTTCTGGCTCACATTTTAATGTCCCTTTTTTGCTGTTAGACAGTGTGAAGTTGACCACAAAGGCAACCGATCAGCCCGTGCCTGCAAAATCACCAGCACCACTTAATGCATTAGCGCCACTCCAACTACCTAAGATAGACCTGCCGCTAACCGCTGAGCTCGGCGAGTTAAAGATTAACAACCTCGCGATAGATGAGCAGACGCTTGAGAATATCAAGCTTTCTCAAGTTGTAGTGGCTGAAAATGTGGACGTGGAGCAGGTTCAGCTTAACTATCAAGAATGGTTTATATCAGCAGCGGCAGAAGTCTTGCTTAACGACTGGGCTATTGATCTGAGGTCAACCTTGAGTGCGCCACAGGGGTTAGCCAGTTTAACACTGGCGGGTCGCCCTCACGATCTTACGCTTACTTTGAATAGTGAGGGAATGGCGTTTGCAAAACTGCAAGCCCATGCGGATTTGACAGCGACAAACTGGCCTTTTGAGTTACAGGGTCAAATAGATAAATTAGTTATTCCTTCAGAGCCCACGACTTTAAAAGGTGCCACACTCGGCTTGAGCGGGGATGTCTCAAAATACCATTTGTCAGGCTCAATCGCTGTTAATACTGTGCAATTTGGTGATGTTACCGCGACACTTGAAGGGCAAGGTGGACTACAAGCGTTTACACTCGCTAAAGCAAAGCTTCAGCTAGAAAAGGCGCAAGCGCAAATAGCAGGACAAGTGAACTGGTCGCAAGGGGTGAAGGGTAAAGTGGACGGGGACTTTTCTCAGCTACCAGTCGATAGATTGCTAGGGCTAGTGCAATACGATGCTGGCCTGACGGAAAACGATATGCTGGCAGGGCAGTTCGCGCTTGATTTTGTGAGTCAAGGTGAGCAGTGGCAGGTTAATGTTGAGCGCTTTAAGCTCGATGGTAAAGTAGCAGGTGCCCCGCTTAATGCGGACGTTAAGGTCGTTGTGGATGAGAGCCTACTAGGTGAGTTTAGCCACGCACGCCTGAATTATGGCAAAAATAGCCTGACGGTAAGCGGTGAGCTTGGTCAGCAGTTAGATCTCGATATTGACTTTCAGTTTGAGCAAGCGGCAAATACGCTTATTCCAGCTGACTTAAAAGGCAGTGGTGAAATCTTTATTCAGGGCGACCACCTTAAGCCGAGGATTCAGACCGATATTAAGTTTGACTCGGTGCGCTACCAAAATATTGCACTACATGGCTTAACGACGAAAGGCACGGTTGATATTGCCAATGAAGTGACTGGGCAAATTAAACTGGCACTAGACCGTTTGATTGTTGACTCTGAAATGGTTGAAGACATTCGTTTAGCTATGAAAGGCAACCAGCAGCAACATAACGCGACATTGGATATTCGTGATAAACGAGTGGTTGCAAGCTTTGAAGTCAATGGCAAGATGCAACAGTCAACCTGGCAGGGAGAATTATCGTCTGGTGAGGTAACTTCTCAAGGGCAAACAATTGCATTGCAAAGTCCTGCCGCAATCGTGATCAGTGATGTCAGTCAGCGCATTGCAAAGCAGTGTTGGCAGATGGGTGATACCGATTTGTGTTTTGCAGCCGAGCAACAAGGCACACAAGGGCAGGCCGATGTTAAACTGGAGAAATTGGCACTGGCTAAACTACAAACTTGGTTGCCAGCAGAGCTCAAAATAACAGGTGAAACTCAGGCCGTGGCTAAACTTGCGTGGCAAAATGGCCAAGTAACGCGAGCCGATGGCGAGCTGAACATTGTTGATGCCGGCGTTACGACTCATGGGCAAACATTTTCAATTTCTGAATTTAAAGCGTTACTAAAAACCAATAACAAGCAAATCCACGCTGATTGGCGCATGACCTCCGATACCTTAGGTAAGTTCAGTGGTGATACACGCGTGCCGCTAGATAAACAATCCCCACAATTAGCTGGTAATGTAAAAATAGAGTCAATTGAGCTGGCTAAGTTGTCAGCGCTACTAAACCGAGTAACGGAACAAAGTTTTGACCTGCAAGGGGAAGTGTTAGGGGATATAAATATCTCAGGCAGCCTCGCAGCCCCTGAAGTGAACGGTAAACTAACCGCTCAGCGCTTATTTATGTCTTCGGACTCTTTGCCTGTGGAAATCGATAAAGGTCACATCAATCTTGATTTTAATACCACTTCCGCTCAACTAGAGGCTGAGTTAACTGCAGCAAAAGGCGGCAAGGTGGCACTCACTGGCGAAGCCTATTGGTCGCCCGAGCTCTCTGCTGAAGTCAAAATAAAGGGCGAAAATATTTATGTGCAACCAGACTCACAGATTGAACTAACCGCAAGCCCGGATTTAACACTTGCCTATAAAGATAAGATTGCGCGAGTACTTGGAGAAATTGTGGTGCCGTTTGGCCGAGTAAACATTGAATCTCTGCCTGAGGGAGTCACCTCACCAAGCGATGATGAGGTCATTGTTGATGCCAAGGTGCAAAAGCAGATGTCGGTGCCAATTCAACATGAAATAGACTTAAAACTGACCGTTAAAGATAATTTTAGGGTGAAGGCGCTTGGGCTAGATAGCTTTGTTACCGGTGCAATCGAAATTGACAAGCAAGTTGAGTCGCCAATGTTAGCAACGGGTGAGTTGCAATTGAGAGAGGGGAAATACCGTGCATTTGGCCAAGACTTGTTGATCCGCACAGGACAAATTGGCTTCAATGGCGCATTAGATAAACCTTATTTGAACATTCGAGCTATTCGAAATCCAGCGACAACCGCCAATGATGTAATAGCGGGTGTTGAGCTCACGGGCAATATTGCTAAGCCGCGTTTGACTGTGTTTTCAGAGCCTGCAATGGACCAAGCCAAGGCGTTGTCATACCTACTTAACGGTCAGCCTTTAGGGGAATCAGAAACCTCTAACAACGCGCTACTCACACAGTTTTTACTCTCACAGGGAATTGACCGCAGTGAAGGATTTTTTAGTAAGGCGGGGGAATCGCTTGGACTTTCGGATGTTAACCTATCAGCAAAAGGCAGTGGTGACGATACACAAGTTGAGGTGTCAGGCTATATCACTCCCAATGTTCAGGTCAGTTATCGTGTTGGGGTATTTGAGTCTATTAATGAAATTGCGCTGCGTTATCGTGTTTTTTCGAAGTTTTATGTTGAAGCCACGAGCGGTTTGTACAACAGTATAGACTTCTTATACAAGTTTGATTGGGATGACAAATGAAACTGCTCTGGCTCGCTCTAGGTTTTGTGATATTTCCTCTCAAAGCACAAGAAACGACGGAAATTAGAATTAGCGCAGGTGCCGATCCGTACATTATAGAGTTGCTTACTTTAGCTCTGTCTTACCAGATAGAGTCAGCGAGGCTCGTATCAGTGAGAAGTATTCCTTCGCAAGACAGAGCGGTGCGCCTACTTGGAGAAAAAGGGGGACTGGATGTCAGTTGGTTAGTGACTAACTCACAGCGCGAAAAGGCCGCGAGCGCAATTCGCATTCCCCTAGTGAAAGGGATTTTGGGTTATCGCATTCCTTTAGTGCACAAACATAATCAAGCCTTACTGAGTGGAGTGCGCTACATTGGCGACTTGCGCCGAGTTACTTTTGGTTTACGCAGAGATTGGCCTGACCATCAGGTTTTTGAGCGTAATGGCCTCAGTGTGACTTCTTTCTCACAAGAAGACAGTGGTTACGACATGCTGTTGAAAAAACGTTTTGATGTGCTACCAAGCGATTTAGTGAGTATTGAAGCTGCACTGAGTGACACGGACTTGGTCGCAGATCAGCACGTGGTGTTTTACTACCCTTCGGCGGTATACTTTTTTGTTTCTCACGACAACCCGTTGCTCCATAGCCAAATTGAGAAAGGCCTCAAAAGCGCACTGCAAGATGGCCGATTTGAGGCGTTATTCTTAAAACACTTTTCCGCTCGTCTTGAAAAGCTAGATCTTAAAAACAAAACAGTCATAGAATTAGACAATCCAAACCTGCCACCCAGTGCGCCGTTGGAGGTGCCATTTTACTGGTATAAACAAGGAAAATAAGAATGAAAAAAACCTTACTACTTATTGCGCTTGCCATAAGTACATCCCCTGTCTTAGCAAAACCTTATACAAAGTCACCATCGGAAGTCGTTGCTGAGGCCAAAAGCAGCGACTGGCAGCAGTTGGACCCTGAAAATATTCTTAAAATAGAACTACAAACAGGGCCGGTCTATATCGCGCTTAACCCTGAACTTGCGCCCAATCATGTGGCAAATATTAAAGCGTTAGCGCGAGAAGGATTTTACACTAATTTGAGTATGTATCGGTTTGTGGAAAACTTTGTGGCCCAAGGCGGCGATATGTCGGACAAGAAAATGCCACAAAAAGGAAAAAAAGCGATTGCCGCCGAGTTTTTTCATCACACGGATTCAACCTTGAAGATCACGTCGCTAGATGCTGTGGACGGCTACGCGCCACGTACCGGGTTTTTAAATGGTTTTGCCGTAGGACAAAATGAAGCTGGAACCAAAACCTGGATGACACACTGCGTTGGTTCGTTTGCCATGGCTAGAACTAACGATACTAACAGTGGTGGTACTGAGTTTTACATCACGTTGACGCCGCAGCGATACCTAGACAAAAACACCACCGTATTTGGACAGTTGTTATCGGGAATGGAGCATGTTCAGCACCTAGATCGTAAACCTGTTGCTGGACAAGCGTTCAATGTTATCAAAGGCATTACGGTACTTGCTGATGTAAAAGGTGCGCCTTCGTTTAAAAGGCTAAAGACAAATACGCCGATTTTTGAGTCGCTAATTGCTGCGCGTAAAAATAGAGCGGGAGATTGGTTTGTTGATACGCCAAATCACACCGACATATGTTCGGTCCCCGTCCCAGTTGAAATGGAAGACGTGACAGGGGAATAAATAACCTGAGCTGCGGATAATTAATGCCTTTCTAGCAGCTAGTTTTAGCGCTAACTGCGTTGAATTCACTTCCAATAGCCAGCTATTGGTGCGTAAATTCGCCTTGTTTTCCCTAAAACTCTCTGGCTAGACAAGGAAGAAACTAAGTTTTGCTTTAGCAACAATGAGTTGGAACATTCCTTATTCAAACCTCAGGTTAAATAGCAATACTTAGATGTGATAAAAAGCCAAGCCATGTGAGAACATGGCTTTTTACGTTTTACTGTCGGTTAGTTCTTACCGTATACGGAGTTTGATCTTGTTCACTCGAACGATATGGGTTGATATCTAACCCGCCACGGCGAGTATAGCGCGCATAAACCGATAATTTTTCAGGGCTAAAGGTGCGCCAAAGCTCACAGTAAATACGCTCAACACATTGCTCATGGAACTCGTTGTGGTCACGGAATGAGATCAGGTACTTAAGCAGCGATTCTCGGTCGATTTGCTTACCACGGTAACTTATCACCACGCTTGCCCAGTCTGGCTGTGAGGTGATCAAGCAATTTGACTTGAGTAAGTGGCTGTGAAGCGTCTCGTCAACCACATCCTCAGAGGCAAGTTGTAGTAAGTCACTGTTTGGTGTGTAGCTATCAACTTCAATATCCAGCTCGTCGATACACTCACCAGGGAGGCGCGAGAAAGGAATACAATCGAATTCGTCTGCGCCAAATAATGTCACGCTAACTTGGCTATTTGATGCCGTGGAAAGATCCGCAGCTAGCGTTTGGCGTACGGTTTCCATCGTATCAAAGCGACTTTGGTTAAAGCTATTCAAGTAAAGTTTGAACGATTTCGACTCAATGATATGTGAGCTTTGGCAAGGAAACACAAAAGTGGCAACCGCAACTTGAGGTTTACCTTTGTTATTGAGCCAAGACAATTCGTAGCCTGTCCAGGTATCTTCACCTTTGAATGGTAAAGCGGACTCATCAACATTGATTTGGTCACGATTGAGTTTACGTGCAATGGGGTGCAGCAGGCTTGGAGTATAAACACTGGCGTATTCTGTGGTTTTACCAAGCACAGAAGATTGCAGCTCTGGCGAGTTACTGTAGTCTGTCATGTTAATTCAAATCTCGTTACAATGCGGTCATTATAACGAATGTTCACCTCGGGATTAATAGCAATTTGCTTAATTACACGAAACAAGTATTCAGCCCGCAGTGAGAAAAATAAAGAGAGCTTTATATATGACTCAGCCCGTAAATATGGCGCGCTTGCATCAAGCCTATGTAGATTATCATCAACAGACCTTTAAAAATTTACCGAGCACCGAGCACGATGAAAGTTGGCCGAGCCCATGTGAGCAGGGTGAGCCGAACAAGCTTAACGAGATAAAATGGCTAGCGGTAGAGCGCTCGCCAGCGGGACATTTAAATGATTTAGCCAGAGCGTTGGAAACGCAATTTCCTGACGGATTGAACGGACTGTATGGTGACTTCTTCGCTGGTAATATCGTGGCATTCATAGAGGGTAAGCAAATTGAGCTATTGCAAGTATGGAACGAAGATGACTTCGAGCGCTTGCAGCAAAATATCACCGGCCATATTTTAATGAAGCGCAGGCTCAAACAACCTGAAACCGTGTTTATTGGCTTAACAGAAGCAGATGACTTATTGGTGTCGGTCGATATCGCTACGGGTCAAGTTGGGTTAGAGTTTGTCGGTAAGAAGCAGCATCATGTTTTGGCTGATTCTATCGCAGAGTTTGTGGAAAAACTGACAGTCAACTACCCAATATAGCTAATTGATATAAAGGAGCTTGCGCTCCTTATTGAAAGTCCCACGAAATATTCGAGACCAATTGGCAAGTTTCGCAGCGAAAGTCGAAAAGGCCGAACCAAGGCTCTTCAAGTAACCAGTCTCCCTGGCAGCTTGGGCATTTTCTTGCTTTTTCTGCGGCGAGGTTTTCGCCGCCAACACGATACAGATAATAGTAAACCGGTTTTTTTGTGAGAAAGCGAATACGTTTGCTCAAATCCATGCCACGTCTAAACAAATCGCTACTCGTACTGGAAATTTCTTCCAATGCAGCAAATTCGCAGCGAGTCGCGCCATTGATCTGTATTTGATCGCAGGCTTGCCAATCTTCTTTCCATTTGATCAGTGCTTTATAATCACCGTTGGCAATAGCTGGGATTTTATATAAAGGCACTGGTAAAAAGTCGTCGCCACAATACAGTGGACTACAAGTGTGTACGTATGTGGTGTAGAGAATGTAGCTTGACGGTTCATGACAGGCATCAGCGCTGTTGGCATGTATATCTTGCCCAAAAACTTTGACCTTAGGTGCAAGCAAGCCTGATTGCTGTAGCTGGTCAATCGCAAACTTCACAAAAGGACTATGGTTTAATGGATGTAAAGCGTCTTCTTCTGGACACATCACACGAGTGACGAAATAGCCATCTTTAAGTACAGTTGGAAATTCGTCACCAATGATTTGACCATTAAAGCGAAGCGCGTTGACCACACGGTTAATGGCCTGCTCGGCAGCATCTAAGGTGGTTTCCTCATAGCAATCAAAAGTTAAGTCGACAACAAACACTACGACTTCTCCAATAAGGCAATGAGCTTATCAAGCTTAGCTTCAATTCTATCTAATTGGCTTTGTGAACTTGCTTTGACGACCTCTTCAACCTCTTGAAAGTGATCAATACAGGTAGGGTCTTGTTTGTACGCAGCAATGCCTGAGATGACGTCTGGCATTGCGACGCTTTGAGTTAATTTGCTTTTTGTTAGCGCGACGGTTGGAGTCTTTCCACTATCGACTAATTTTTTGATAGCTCTGGCAACAGCAGGGTGCATAGAGGTTCCTAAACGCCTAAATCATAGGAGTGGATCATAGCACCAAGTTACGCAAGGAGCGATTGCTTTAGCTATCTTAACATCGCATCTAGTTCGTCAATGATTTCACTCCAATCGGCGTCCTCTTTCAGTGATTCTTCAATAAAGTGACGCTGTCCTTCATTCCAAAATGGTGCTTGGCTTAACAGCATATCGTCAGGAAGGCGGTGTTGTTTGACAAACCCTTCAATCGCCTTGGGATTGTTGTCGAGTCCAAGTTGGGCAAATAAAGTACTCATAGTGTGGCGACTAGTATCCATTTCGTTCTCCCTCGTTTGCTTGAATTTTACTCACTAACTATAGTAAAGGTGGTTGTAAAACCTTTAGCAAGTCATCATCGATAAAAACCATAATGACTAATGCGATGATAAATATACCTGTCCACGACTGAATAAATTGTGACTTGTATCAATATCTATCACAAGCGAGTAGCCGTACATTATTAAAGTACACAGAAAAAATTCTGAGGTTTTGATATTAAGTAGTATTTCGGCATGATTATCAGAAGCTTGGGGCAATAACAATAAGGAACCGTGATGTCAGTAGAAACTTCTCAACATGAATTAATAGTTAGATATTTAAATCCAGAAGATATCAATGTAGCCGCGAGTGTGTTGTATCAGGCTTACCACGATGATCCGCTACTCAAACAGGTATTGGAGGCAAAACAAGAAGCAATTTTTGAAAAAAAACTCAGAGCCTTAATACGAGAAGAGTTGTCGGCATTTGGCCAAACGGGTCAGCCTATGGTGGGGTTATATCATCAAGATAGATTGGTCGCGGTAGCATGCGTTATTGCAAATGGCGATGAATTGGACGCAAATCGGCAATGGCATTGGCGATTACGACTCATGATGAGTGCGGGATATTTGCAAACGCAGCAGCTTATCGATAAAGAAAAGTCGATTAGACAAGCGTTGCAAACGCAAGAGCCGTGTCACTTTTTATCCCTAATTGCCGTTGACCCACATGTTCAAGGGCTTGGCTATGGTCACTATTTACTCACCGCGCTGGATGATTTAATTGCACAAAGTGAAGAAACGAAAGGGATGGCAGTATTTATTACTAAGCCAGAACACGCGCAGTTTTTTTCGGGTCACGGTTATCAAGTTTTACAAAAGATGGCGTTTAGCTCAGTAGAAGGCACATTGTTATTTAAGAGCAAATAGCAACAATGGAAATTACCCTGTGAGATATCTCCTACGAGAATGTGGGTTAAGGCGCTTTGTAGTACCGAATTTGTAGTGTTATTTTTGCTTATCTTGTTGTTTTTAAATGAATTGTTTTACTTTTCTTTTAAATGACAGCAAAAAGATTGTTCCTAGCTATCTAACAAAAATGCTCAATCCCCGTAAACTTAACAATGTAAGGAAACACAAGAGCAGGAGCTCAGCGTCAAAGGATAAGGAATTTGACAACAAGAGAAGGATGTATTGCATAAGGCAAGGAAGAGCAGGAACTCGAGGAAGCGAGTGTGAAGCGGAGCTTCACTAGGGATAAGGAGACACATGGAGTGTCAAGGAGCGCGGGAAGCGTAGTGGAGCAAGGAAGAGTAAATAGGGATGAGCAAGGCTCTAGGATGAAGGAGCGCAATCTGGATGGTTGCGAAGTGGATGGGTTACACTGGACGTAACAATGTATAGGGAGCACATAGGGAATATGTGAAGCGGAGCCAAGATGGCGTAGGAGTGCGGGAAGCGAAGTGGAGGCCAAGGGGGCTAAAATGGAGATGCACTGGAAGTGCTAATGGATGACACAAGGATGAGAGCCGGGTAAGTCGGAGTACATACCCGTTCAGGGGAAGAAGAATTGGCGGATTGCTTTTGGGTTGTAAAGCAGAGGGATTGGATACCTCTTGGGATAATCGTCAGGATTGAGGCGCAGCAGATAGGCTAGCGCCTTAGTTTTTTGTGGCGTGTGTAAATTTGATATTTATTTTCCTATTAACTTAGTTGAAGCTTTCAAAACTTTCCGCTTGCAGTTTCATTATTACCTTTCGATCTCATTGCTAGATTATTCCACTCTCATTTTAGTCTTATTTTTTAGTGCACGATGTTGGCGCAATAGCTAAGGAAAAAGAAATGGAATGGTATCTAACAGTATTAAAAAGATATTCCGATTTTAGTGGACGTTCAAGACGCAAAGAATATTGGATGTTTATCTTGATAAATGCGTTGATAGGCTTTGCAATTGGGATTGTCGACGGGCTTTTTGGAACCCTGTTTTTGACAGGTATCTATTATTTGACGGTTTTAGTACCGACGGTTGCCGTATCTATTCGTCGTCTTCACGATACTGGCCGCTCGGGCTGGTGGCTGCTAGTGAGCTTCGTGCCTATTGTCGGTTTATTAGTGATGATATATTTTACCACTATGGATAGTGAGGTTGGTGAAAACGACTACGGACCAAGCGTTAAAGGATATGTTTAAAATAGTCGTACTATAAATTCAGAGTAGGCACTTGTATTCATATGAATTTAAGTGCCTACTTTCGCACTCACCGAATTAACTTGCGATTTTATAGGCGGGCAATTCTTTTTTGACTAATCGTTCATTTTCTAAGTAAAGCTTACCTTGATAGGCTGACTCGCCATCTGAACTAAACTCAAACATAAATTGGCTTTTTATTCCAAGTTTACCGTCTTTTAATACCCCAAAGCGGCGCTTAATACAGGCAACACTTAACAGTTGCACTTGCAAACTTTCAGCTTGATGCTGTGCATGCCTATTTGCCGCTTCTGCGATCTGGCGGCTATACCAAAATAGCGCGATAACAGATGAAACGATGATAAAAAGCCAAAGCGTTGTCATTTAAGAAAATAACCTTCCAATTGCACGAGACAGAGTTTCACTGCGATTTTCTGCTCTAATAATCCCTAAAACATGTGGGCGTAACATAGGTATTGCAACTAAGTCTGCGAAAATACTGCTGAAAAGTCCATCGATTTGATTATTCTCAGCGGCTTTTTCCATATAGGTAAAGAGCCTTTGCTGGTCGGTTAGTGTCTCCCAAGCTCGCCCGGCAATCGTGAGTAAGCAATCTGCATCTGATCCCAACTCGGATGCTAAAATGGCGTCTACGGCATGTGCGATGAGACCAAGCGCGTGACTTCCCGACATTGCACGTAAATTAGTGACGACGGCGTCCTTATCTTGCTGTTGGCATGCATGGGTTAAAGCGGCTAAAAAGTCTTCGGTTTGAGATGTTGAGATGGTAACGTGTTCAAGCATTGCGGCTAATGGTGTCTTAACTTCTGCTGGCAAAACAGACCAGGCCAGTTGCAGGTTGCTCGCGTTATGACCGTGGTCTAGACGTAGGGCAAAGTCAGCAATACCTTGTAGTGCTATTTCTTGCCAGCGCTCGAACCCAAGCTTGCCCGAAAAGTAGAGTTCGGCGTGCTCGTAATATTGAGAAGCCGGACGATTAAGCTCACGCTTTAATAGCGCATTGAACGCAGCGAGTTTGTTCGCATTTGGCGTGAAGACATAAGGGTTGTTATCAAGTTTCCCTTGAGCAGCTTCACCCGTGAGTTGTGTACCTAATGCTTCGAGTACCATGGAGGCAAAGTGATCACGGCTGGCGATAATGAGCTTGCTTTGCTCATCCAGTGGAAATTTTAAAAACCAAACATAAGGATCAACTGTCGCCTCATTATCCCAAAATTGAATTGCCATGATGGCATGACCACCAAGCGGATAAGGATAAGGGACTTGAGTATTCTCGATTTGCGCAAACTGCTTCTTATCTATTTTTGTGATACGTCGACCCAGATCATAGACTCGCCACTGCGTACCGGCGTTTGTTAGTAATTCACCTAAAGTTGAAATTTGCGCTGTCATGAATGCTCTATATGTTACTTATATTTTCAATAGCGGCAATTATAGCTACTTTTGGGTGCGCTGATAAGCCTATGAAAAAGGTGCACTTGAGAGAATTGGCTAGCTCCTAAATAATGCAAATTGCTATAATGTAAAAAATTGAGAAAGAGACGGAACCGATGAACTCGGAATTATTGATTCAGTTAGACGAACTAGAGGCTTGTTTAAAAGCAACGGGTCTTTGGCAAGACGAGCCACTTTCGGCTAAGGCACTTACCTCAACAGAGCCATTTTGTTGCGATACGATGACCTTCGCGCAGTGGTTGCAATTTGTATTCTTGGGCAAAATGCGAGCAATGGTAGAAAGTGGTGAAGCATTACCGGAAAATATGGCGATTGCGCCAATGGCTGAAATGGTGCTGAGTGAACACCTTTATTTTAATGCGGTGCATCAGTGCTTAAAAAACCTTGATAATACAATTGCAAAGAGCGCGTAATGCTTGAGATCTTATATCAAGATGCGCATTATGTAGCGATAAATAAGCCGTCAGGGTTATTGGTTCATCGCTCATTTTTGGATAAGCGAGAAACACAATTTGCGATGCAAATGCTGCGTGATCAACTTGGTCAACATGTTTTCCCAGTTCACCGTTTAGATAGACCAACATCAGGCGTGCTGCTGTTTGCGCTAAGCTCTGAGGCCGCACGAGACATGAATGAAGTCTTTATTAGCGGTAATATTCAAAAACGCTATTTAGCGCTTGTTCGCGGATTTGCTCCTGAATCTAGATTCGTCGACAGACCACTCAAAGAAGAACTTGATAAAATTGCTGATAAGTTTGCCTGTCAGGATAAAGCTCCGCAGGAAGCGCAAACACAGATAAATTGTTTATTGCAGGGTAGCTTGCCAATTCATTTTGGTAAGTATCCAAGTATCCGCTACTCGTTGGTGGAGTGCTTTCCTAAAACGGGTAGAAAACACCAAATCAGGCGCCATCTCAACTATTTAGCACATCCGATTATTGGTGATGTCAATCACGGTGATAACAAACACAACCACTTTTTTGTCGATCATTTTGGCTTACGTCGATTGATGTTATTTGCAACTAAATTGGAATTTGTACATCCTTATACCAACACGACGATTTCAATTACCGCGGATTTGGGGGAGGAAGCACTGGCTGTCTTCGCTCAGCTCGGCTGGTCAGACAACGAGAAGGATTATAAATAATGGCAAAAGTTTCCATTTTTGTGGGAAGTATGTACGGCAATGCTGAAAACTTGGCAAACGACAGTGCTGAGTTTTTGAACAAATCGGGTCATGAGGCAAGTGTTATTGAACCAGCTTCCATCGCTGATGTAGCGCAAGCTGAAAACATCTTATTTATTTCTTCTACCACCGGCTCTGGTGATATTCCCGATAACTTGTTGCCTTTATTTTTGCAAATGCAAAGCGAATTTCCGATGCTAACGGGCAAGAAAGTAGCGGTCATCGCATTGGGGGATTCTAGTTATGGTGATACCTATTGTGGTGCTGGAAAGCAAATTGATGCCCTGATTGAAGAGTTGAACGCCACTCGAGCACAACCGCGCTTAGACATCGATGCATGTGAATATTTTGAGCCTTGGGAGCCTGCTGAGCCTTGGCTTCAAGCATTGGCAAAAAACCTTTAGGTTTTATCTTCTGTTCAGCATTACCTTTCAATTTACGCGGCTTAATAGGTCGCGTTACCTGCTTAAATAGCAAACTCATCGGCATAGTCATAGTAACCAAAAAACATAAATATTTACATTCCGGTTACGTTGTGTGACATTAGTCTTGGTTGTATGAAAATTGACCAATATTATAAAGTTCAAAATAATGAAAAGGAAAAAATAATGATTAAACCGATTCTATTTGCTGTATCTGCTATTTTTGCCACCGCGATGTCGTCTAATGCTACCGCATTCGAAGAAATTTACCTTGAATGTTACAAAAATGGTGAGTTGTTATGGGCTGACTCTTTTACTGATTATCGAGACGCGGATAACGCATCGAGAATTTGCAGGAGAATTGGTGGTACGCCAATAATGTATTAACGATATCAGTTCTTTATGAAATTTCCTTTAATTAGTACTGAAGTCTAACCAAATTTTTGGGTTTAAATCAGCTGTAAGCGACGTTGAAACACTGTGTATTTAAACGATAGTACTGTCGTAATTTTTAAGGAAAAGTGAGTAAAAAGTGCTGCTTTAATATGTAAAAACCCAATATCATCACTGATATTGGGTTTTTATTTTTAAACTTTATTTCTTAGCGCTAAACACGTTTAGTCTGAACTTTCAGTTTTAACTTCTGACCAGGCTGCAGGTACTTCTGTCCAGTCAGGTTGTTCCATTTGACTATTTCATTCACGCTAACGTTAAATTTAGTGGCGATACGTGCTAGTGAATCGCCTTTACGCACTTTATATGTGATTGTGCGCTCGGTGTTGACGAGGACGGTTTGAGTCGCTGCCTTTTCAGCTTTAAAGACGGTAAGCTTTTGTCCAAGGCGCAAAACGGCGTTGGTTTTTAACTTATTCCAGCTAGCTAATTGCTTAACCGTCACATCGTATTCGCGGCTGATATCCCACAATGTATCACCTGATTTTACTGTGTGGTTGAGCTTTTTCTTAGTTACTTTGTTGGCGGCAAGGCGCACTTCTGGTGGTAAGTGTTCACTTTGCAATTCGCCATCACTGAGTGGTACCAGTAACTTCTGACCAACACGGATCATATTGCCATCAATACTATTGAGTGAGCGAATAGCACCTACGCTGGTATTAAACTTTGTCGCAACGACCGACAGGCTATCTCCTTTTTGCACCGTATAATATTGCCAACGAAGCCTATCTTTTACTTCAGTTTTAGCTAATTTCTCTTGAAAAGCGTCAACCTTTTCCATGGGTAATAATAACTGGTGTGGACCATCTGGATCGGTGGCCCAACGGTTAAATCCTGGATTTAGGCGATAGAGTTCAGTTAAGGATATATCAGCCATTTCAGCGGCAAGCGCTAAATCAATTTGTGACCCTACTTCAACGGTATCAACAACTTGGGCATTGATGATAGGCTGCCACGCGACCCTAAACTCATCTGATCGTTTTAAGAGGTCGGATAAGGCAAGTAATTTAGGCACATACGCGGTGGTTTCGCGAGGTAAATCGAGAGACCAAAAATCGGTAGGCAAATGCTTTTTACGATTTTTGCGGATTGCATTGAGCAACCTGCCTTCACCTGAGTTGTAAGCTGCAATTGCGTTTAACCAATCGCCTTCCAGGGTTTTATGGAGATAGGTGAGATAATCAAGTGCCGCTTGCGTTGAAGCGATAATATCGCGACGACCGTCATACCACCAATTTTGTTTAAGGTTAAAGCGTTCACCGGTTTGTGGCATAAACTGCCAAATACCGGAAGCGGTACGGTGTGAATAGCCAAATGGATCGAATGCACTTTCCACGATAGGTAACAATGCGATTTCAACAGGCATATTGCGCTTCTCTACTTCTTCAACAATATAGTAGAGGTAAGGCTCTGCACGTTTTGCGATACGGTCTAAATAGGCTTGGTGACGTTGATAGTAATTACGTTCGGCGACAACCGGTCTATTTTGTGGTACTTCGATAGATAACTGATAACGGATCCGCTCCCATACATCATCAAATACAGGCACAGCATCTTCATCTTCGTCTTGCCATGAGGTACTGAGTGTTTGAGAGATATCATAAGGGCTCGCGTGATCTAAGTTGGCCTGTTTCACTTGTTCAGTTGCAGTTTCCAATGGTGTTTCTTGCGTGATTTCACAACCACTTAATATTGCTGATGATGCAACAATAAAGGCGAGCTTTTTCATAAATGCGTTCTTTTGCTTGGGGGTTCGGACAAAAACTCGGCAATATTACCGAGTTTGTATCAGCATTTAAAGCTTCTTTATTATTTTATTTCGACTTCCTAAAAATCGTTAGATATGCTTATCTTTGGCTGTGTCGCAAAGAAAATGGATAATTTATTCAATACTTCCCATGCAAGTACGGCAAAAAAGCGTCATTTTTGCGTTACATTAGGTCACTATTGAATATTTTAGAAGTTATCCTTCCATTTTCTCAGTGCACTAAAGCGAGCTTCTGGTGTATTTTCTGGCGCGATAAATTGCGTTGGTACTTGGGTGAGAATGGCTTCATTTGCGGCTCGCACAAACGGATTGATTGCTTTTTGTTGCTCAATAGTTGTAGGTACTGTGCGCTCGTTATTGGCACGTAATGATTTTGCTTGTTGGTGATACTGGGTTAGTGCTTGGTTGGTGGGCTCTACAGCCTCAGCAAAAGCAAGATTCGCGAGCGTGTACTCGTGTGTGCAATACACTTTACATGTGTCAGGTAGGGTGAGTAGCTTTTCAAAGGAGCGCCACATTTGACTTGGTGTTCCCTCAAAAAGCCTGCCGCAGCCTGCATTGAATAAGGTATCCCCCGTAAAAGCCAGCTCATCATTTACATAACAGATATGGTCTAACGTGTGTCCTGGGGTGGCGATAATGTTCAGCGTGGTATCAAAAAGTGTGATCTTATCGTGTTCACTAAGGCCATGAGTAATGCCTTTATATTTACCATTTTTAGGCCCGTAGACTGTTAAGCTAGGAAAATGTAATAAAAGCGGGGCAATGCCATCAGTATGATCCCAATGGTGATGGGTAACTAATATGCCTTGGAGTGTTAAATCAAATTTGGCGAGGTAATCTAAAACAGGTTGTTCGTCACCTGGGTCAACTACCCAACAGTTTGAACTTAGAGGGTCTTTTATCACCCAGATATAATTGTCATCAAATGCTTTGATTGCATCGACTTGCACCATAACGCAATGCTCTATAAAGTGATTAATAACACCAGTATAACGAGCTTAGTAAATGAAACCAGCGTTAAGTTTTTTACAAGGACCCAAACCCGATGAGTGGCAAGACTTTCCTCACGGTGAATATTTAAAAGTGGGGATCCAAAAACGACTGGATGAATGGCTACCAAGAATGTTTGGTTACCACATGCTAAAACTCGGCTGTTTGAGCGGTCAAATGAATACCTCTGCCAGCCCGATTAAGCATCAAGTTTGTGTTGCCCCACAAGGTAAACATGTCGGGGTATTTGCTGAAATTGACGAGCTACCTTTTTACGAAAGCTCAGTCGATGCTTGTATTTTAAGCCAGTGTTTAGAATATCATTCTGATCCGCATCATATTCTACGCGAAGCCCATCGCACACTTATTCCCGGTGGTTATATTGTGATCTCAGGTTTTAATCCCTTTAGTTTATGTGGTGTGGCGCAAATGCTTCCCTTTAGTAAAGAAAAACTACCTTGGTCAGGGCGCTTCTTTACTCCATCGCGGGTGAAGGATTGGCTAGATTTACTCGGGTTTGAGATTGTTGGTGACGAGCGCTTTATCTATGCGTCTTTAGCGCGAGGCTCGAGGCTTTCTCGTTTTGCGCCATGGCGCCGCTTTTGTCGTCATTACTTAAAGCCGATGGGAAGCGTGTATATGTTGGTGGCAAGAAAGCGGGTGATGCCGCTCACTCCAATCAAACCCAAGTGGCATGTAAAGCCTAAGTGGACACCCGCTGTTAAAGGGGCTGGACTCAGGCAAACCTGTCAAGATAAAGATTAGCTTTGTGACTTAAGGTAACCATTGATGGAGTAGGTACAGGAACGCTGTTCCTAGAGGCGTATTAAATACTGGCTTTGTAACCTTCATCTACAAGTAGATTTGAACCTGAAGCCGCTTCACGCGCTAAGTCATCAACAAGCTCATTGTATTTATTTCCAGCGTGGCCTTTTACCCAGCGCCATTGGATCGTATGTCGGCTGGTGGCAGCGTCCAGTCTTTGCCATAAATCGACATTTTTTACCGGTTGTTTGGCTGCGGTTTTCCAATTGCGCTTTTTCCAATTTTCAAGCCAAGACTCAATGCCTTGTTTAACATATTGGCTGTCGGTATACAGAATAATATCGCAGGGACGCTTTAATGTTTCGAGTGCAACAATGGCTGCAAGCATTTCCATTCTGTTATTGGTTGTGAGTTTATACCCTGCACTCATTTCTTTTTCATGTCCTTGATAGGAGAGGTAAACACCATAACCACCTGGACCTGGATTGCCTAAACACGAGCCATCGGTATAAATCTCTACGGTTTTTTGCACTGAATTGCCTATTTTTATGTAAAATGTGCGAATAGGGCAAAATAATAGCAAAGTTAAGCGGGCAACGATATGCACACACGGCAAATAGTACTGGATACAGAAACCACAGGTATTGATCCTAAAGCAGGGCACAGGATTATTGAAATTGGTTGTGTTGAGCTGGTCAATCGCAGACTAACGGGGAATAACTTCCACGTATATATTAACCCTCAGCGCGACATTGAAGAAGAAGCCATTGATGTTCATGGTATCACCAACGAATTTTTACGTGATAAACCTTTTTTCCATCAAATTGCGCAAGAGTTTTTTGACTACATTAAAGGAGCTGAGCTTGTCATTCATAACGCGCCGTTCGACGTCGGCTTTATGGACCATGAGTTTGCTAAGTTAAACCAAGGCTTTCCGGCGACCCATGACTATTGCCAAGTGCTAGATACTTTGGTGATGGCAAGGGATCTTCATCCGGGCCAGAAGAACAGCCTAGATGCGCTTTGCCGTCGCTACGATATCGATAACTCAAAGCGTACGCTGCACGGCGCTTTACTGGATTCTGAGATCCTTGCTGATGTTTACCTGTCGATGACGGGAGGCCAAAAAAAGCTGAATTTGGCGAATCAAAATAAAGGTGATCAGGCTAACTCAGCCGGTGGCATTATTCGTTTAGACAGTAATCGTCCTGCACTTAAAGTTTTACGTGCTTCTGCCGATGAAGAACAAGCACATACAGAACGTTTAGAGCTTGTAAACAAAGCTTGTGGACAAAGTCTGTGGCAGCAATAATGAATATAATCGGTATCGTTGGGGTGGAATAGACGCTTAACTAGGGGCTTTATCCCAAAAAAAGATCACTCAGGCCATCAACGCAATGTGTAGGGTTAATGCATGAATCTAAAACAGCTTATCTTGGGGTTTGTACTGCTAGTAAGTACGGTTGTTGGCGCTCAAACACCACAGATAACGATGTTGCAGCGGGACGGTAAGGTAAATGAAATCCCTCTTTTAGATAACCGTTTTCGCATTGATTATAATATTGAAGAGATCACTTTACTGTTTTTTCGCGCTCCTGGCGCTCCCGCCGTGGTACTTGTGAAGCCTGATGGTAGTAAATATTATGCGACCAGTTCGCTGGATAATGATGCACTGCAATGGTACGACGAAGTCAGTTATGACTTGATCATTCTAAAGAACCCAACGCCAGGCCCTTGGCAAGTCATCGGACAGATCCAAAAAAATAGCCGCATAATGGTGCTTGGTGACATTGAGCTCGAAGTTGAAGCTTTGCCCCCGCTATTATTCCGTGGTGAAGTGTTGAAGGTAACAGGGCGCGTGACTAATGATGGCAAACAGATAGATGTGGGTTACTTCCGGGATGTTGTGACTTTGTATGTGGAGTTCTCTAGTACCAATAACGATGAATATGCCAACTTTGGTGCAGGTACGCAAAGCGTGACCGACTTTAAAGATGATGGCCGAGAGTTTGATGAAAGACCCTTGGATGGAATTTTTACTGGTGAGTTTAAATTAAACTTTCCAGCGGGAGAGTGGCAGCCTGAATTCTTCATTGAAACGCCCATTCTAAAAAGGAGAGTGATCAAATCACCTATTGTTATCGCTGAGCCGCCATTCAACTTTGAATTGATGCTAGCGGGTGAAAACGAGCTTGAACATGGCCTTACTATTACGATAGACGACACGGTTGTGAAACCTGAGACCATATTGCTACAGGGCAAAATTTTCTACCCTAATGGTGAAGAGCAGATGTTTACCTTAGATGCAGAAGAGCGGCTTTATCGTCAGCTGCCAATCAAGAATTATGATTGGGGGCGTTATAGTGTAGAAATCTCCGCATTTGGTGAAAATATCAATGGCCGTGAGTTTATGGCAACGCTGCCAAATTACAATTTTGAAATTGAAAGACCCATTGAAAAAGTGCCTGAATTGGAAGCCGCTGCGTTACCAGCAGTGAAACAACCTGAGCCAGAACCAGAGCCGACAATAAGCACAGCGCTATTAGTCAGTATTATTGTTGCTGGTAACTTAGTTGTATTATTGCTCGGTTGGTTAGCCATTCGTATTCTGGTGCAAAAAAAGCCAATTAGACTAAAAGTACCAATGCCAAAGAATCCATTTAAGAAAACCGAAGAAGTCATTGATCTTGATGATTTAGGACCATCTGAAAATAACGCAGCAGGGAATGGTTCAAAAAATGACAAATCAGGTGATATTTTGAACCTTTCAATGAAAGATAACTAAAAAACACGGTTTTTTTTCAAAAAACGGTTGACTCATGAGGGGGTCATTCGTATTATTCACGCCGCTGTCAGGGTGCACACCTTACAGCAAACACTGCAAGAATATGACGCGGAGTGGTAGTTCAGTTGGTTAGAATACCGGCCTGTCACGCCGGGGGTCGCGGGTTCGAGTCCCGTCCACTCCGCCAAATTTCTTCGTAGTATCAATAAGTCGCGCTGGAGTGGTAGTTCAGTTGGTTAGAATACCGGCCTGTCACGCCGGGGGTCGCGGGTTCGAGTCCCGTCCACTCCGCCAATACTTATTACAAACGTGCATTTGCTTCTTATGGAGTGGTAGTTCAGTTGGTTAGAATACCGGCCTGTCACGCCGGGGGTCGCGGGTTCGAGTCCCGTCCACTCCGCCAACACTTCGAAGCAAAAAATGCGAATACTCAGTGGAGTGGTAGTTCAGTTGGTTAGAATACCGGCCTGTCACGCCGGGGGTCGCGGGTTCGAGTCCCGTCCACTCCGCCAACACTTCGAAGCAAAAAATGCGAATACTCAGTGGAGTGGTAGTTCAGTTGGTTAGAATACCGGCCTGTCACGCCGGGGGTCGCGGGTTCGAGTCCCGTCCACTCCGCCAATGTATCGCATAACTATATTCAAGCTTTATGACAGCTTGTTTACTCGCTGGAGTGGTAGTTCAGTTGGTTAGAATACCGGCCTGTCACGCCGGGGGTCGCGGGTTCGAGTCCCGTCCACTCCGCCAACACTAAAACGAGTAAAATAATGTCATTAAGATATCTCTGCGGAGTGGTAGTTCAGTTGGTTAGAATACCGGCCTGTCACGCCGGGGGTCGCGGGTTCGAGTCCCGTCCACTCCGCCATTTAAGATATCTTGCAAATCTATCACTGCGGAGTGGTAGTTCAGTTGGTTAGAATACCGGCCTGTCACGCCGGGGGTCGCGGGTTCGAGTCCCGTCCACTCCGCCAGTTTGCATTTTCTTCTAAGCAAGCTTTCTTTACAAAAATCAAAATACCAAAAAGCTCATTTACGTTAGTCTTCCCTTTGTCATCACTATCAAGTAACTTATTTTTCAACATCAGCTTATAATAATGTCGTTATAACTTTGCCAGTTGCAGCGAAGTGGTAGTTCAGTTGGTTAGCTGTTGACTAAGAGAAAGCGGTCTGTCACGCCGGGGGTTGCGGCGGTTCGACGCTTCGATTCGAGTCCCGACTACTGGGCCAGTTTTCATTTTCTCTTCTTAGCAGTCTTCCTTTAGAAAAATAAAAAAGCTCATTTACGTTAGTCTTCCTTTTGTCATCACAATCAAGTAACTTATTTTTCAGCATAAGCTTATAATAATGTCGTCATAACTTTGCCCGTTGCAGCAAAGTGGTAGTTCAGTTGGTTAGCTGTTACCTAAGTGGGTAGCATTCTGCTAGGTCAAAAGACGGTTATCTACGCGCCACACTCATTGTTTTACGTCTCAGTTCTTGTCGCCTTTTATACAAATAGACTAGGGCCTGTTGACCTTTGCTGTTTGATTTTTGTTCTTCTGAGTGTGTTTTGGTCGCGACGCTCGACTTGCCAAAAGTTGAGCAACAATGAACAAAGCGCACTCAGATGAACCCAAAGGGCAGCGCTTGATTAGCATTTCTTCTGTGTTGCCCCACAAGGATTTGGGGTAAGGTGACTTTGCAGGAGCACAAAGTCTTTATCGCCAGACTTACATAGAATGACTATGCTACGCTGGCTCTGTCTTGTATAAATACCAATCAAACTGCTGCAAAAACAAACTTGAAAGATCAACAGGCCCTAGTTGTAGATCTCATTTCTCCTAAGCAAAACACGATTAACTTAAAGCGCAAACTATGGTTATTTTTAACTCGCCTCTTTTCTAGCGATCTACTTGCGATCTGCCTTTATTTAAATATACTGTATGTATAAACAGTATTTGGTGATGTATGGCGAATTATATAGATCTTCTTGAACGTAAAAACCTGCTTTGGCGTGGACGTGGACAGGCCGTGCAGCATGATGTCGTCAGTACTCGCTTTGCTGCACTTGACGATTTACTGTGCGGTGGTTGGCCGCAACAAGGTGTGATTGGTGTTAAAACTGCAATGGGAATAGGAGAGTTAAGGTTGATATTGCCACATTTTTTGGATGATAACCGTTTGAAGGTATTAATTAATCCTCCAGGGCAAATACATGCCGCGGCATTGCATTATTTATCGTTAGATCTGAGTGAATTTATGATATTGCAGCCACCAAGTGAAAAAGAAGCACTGTGGGCTGCGGAACAATGTGTAAAAAGTGGTGCGTGTAGTGCGCTTGTACTTTGGCACGAAGCGCTTTCTATTGCTGCTGTAAAGCGTTTGCAGTTAGGTGCACAGGCGGGAGGTTGTAGGTTATTTGCTTTGTACCAAGGGCAGTACGCCCAGACTTTACCATTTACACTTTCAGTGGTTTTACAAGCACAGCACAGCGGCTTGGATGTGATAGTAAAGAAGCACAAGGGGCACTTTGCACATCGCAGTCTTAAACTAGAGAATCCCCACTATTGGCCAGAGCTTGAAAAGCCGAATCTACCTCATGTTAGCGATAATATAGTTGCATTTTCGGGCTATGAGCGGCGTTTAACGAGCTAGTTATGTGGTTATATCTCTATTTTCCTATGCTGCAACTAGAGGGAATGACAAAGCAAACGGTTTCCGGTGATTTTGTTACACCCGTTGTTATTATTGATGGCCGCAAAAACCAGATAGTGCAGTTAAATGATGCAGCGCAGCAGCGAGGTATAAAAATAGGAATGGGCCTTGGGACTGCTTGTGCATTGTGTACACAGCTTCATGTTTTGCCCTACGACGACTTGCTAGAAAGACAGCAGCTATTAGAAATTGCCAATATGCTTTATCAAGTAAGTGCAGATATTGTAATCGATGAACCTAATGGCCTTGTGCTTAAAGTCGATTCTATGCTGTCGCTCTATCATGATTTGCCAAGTTACTGGCAAGTAATATCTGGACAATTAGCGCAGCTTGGCAAGAGTTATTATTACGGCATGGGTGAGTCCACAATAATGGCTAAACTCTTGGCGCGAGAGTATTGCAATGTGCTTGTGTTAACGCCGTGCCAAAAGCGTTATTACTTGGGGAAAATAGGACTAACACGTACAAGTCTAGACAGTCGGGTGGTTGAGCTGCTTGCTCGCACCGGAGTTAAAAACGTGGCGCAGTTAGAGCTGTTTGCACTCAGTGAGCTGGCTAAACGTTTTGATACTGAACTCGTACATTATGTCGGCTGCTTGTTTGGAAAACTAAAGGAAACCCTTAACTATTACCAACCTGCAGAAACCTTTGAGCTTACTGCACCTTTACTTTACGAAGTCGAAGTAATGGCTTGGTTAGAAAAGCCAATCGAGCATTTGCTATCGCGTTTAGCATTATTCCTACAGCAACGTAACTTAGTAACTCGAACGCTTTATTTTACCTTAGCACTTCGAGATAAAGAGGCTTTAGAGATCACATTAAACAGCGCGGAGCCTGAATATAAGGCAGAAAATTGGCAGCGCCTGTTAAACCTCAAGCTAGAATCCATAACCTTAGATGCACCCGTACAAAGTGTTTCACTCAAAGCTGATGCACTAGAAACACAGCATGTCACAATAAAAGATCTCTTCTCAACGCAGCAAAGTGCGATGTCTGCGCAAGGACTGCGAGCTATTCTATCTGCTAAGCTCGGTGAGCAGGCTGTGCAATATCTACAACTTACAGGCGATCCTCGTCCTGAAAAGGCCAGCACTTATAGCCACGAGCCACATTTCACGACACTCAAGAGTAAATTAAGACCTACCATTCTATTTCCGAAGCCACAGCCTTTATGTGAAAGAGTCAATATTATTTCTGGTCCAGAGCGTATCGCTTCAGGGTGGTGGGACGGTGAGCCGGTCCAGCGAGACTATTTTATTGTACAAAATGAACAAGCGCAGCGGTTATGGGTATTTCGAGAGCAAAATAACCATTGGTATATTCATGGAGTATTTAGCTAATGTCTTATGCCGAGCTTTTTTGCCAGAGCAATTTTTCATTTTTGACTGGCGCATCGCGACCAGAAGAGTTGGTCAAACAAGCAGATTTTTTAGGTTATAGCGCAATAGCCATTACTGACGAATGCTCTTTGGCTGGCATTGTCCGTGCTCATGCTTATATTCGTGATCATAAGCTAAAGATAAAACTCATAGTTGGGAGTTTGCTGAAGTACAACAATATTGAATTGGTTGCTCTTTGTCCTTGCCAGCTCGCTTATACAGAGTTATGTCGAGTGATCAGTAATGCTCGCCAGCGAACGGAGAAGGGACAATATCAGCTTAGTGAGTGGGATATTATGTCGCTTAAGCATGTCTTATTGTTGTGGTTGCCAAAGGGGAACAGTCAAGATGTTCAATCATTGCAATGGCTGTGTAAATACCACCAAAATAGAATATGGATTGGCTATCGACGTAACTTGAGTGCAGAAGATGTACATTACTTTATCCATTGTGTAAAACTGTCAAAAGCGTACCAAATACCTATTTGCGCTGTTGGTGGAGTGCTTATGCACTGTTCATCTAGGCTTGCGCTACAGCACACACTGACAGCCATTCGACAGAATCGTGTGATAAGCGAGATCCCTGAGAAAATGATTAGCAATAGCGAGTCGGCACTTAGATCTATCTCTAAGCTTAATAAGTTGTTTTCACCTACCTTTCTTGAAGAAAGTGCCAATATCGCGAAGCGATGTGTATTTAATTTAGACGCATTGCATTATCAATATCCTCAGGAGTTAGTGCCTAAAGGCTTTACTCCAATGGCTTATTTACGCGCGTTGGTCGAAAAGGGTAAACAAGTTCGCTTTTCTGATGGCGTGCCGCCAGATGTAGAAGCCATTATTGATAAAGAGCTAGCGCTTATTGAAGCGCTTGATTATCCGTTTTTCTTTATCACTATTCATGACATTGTGATGTATGCAAAGCAGCATCAAATCTTATATCAAGGGCGAGGTTCAGCCGCTAACTCTGTGGTCTGCTACTGCTTAGAGATAACCGCGGTTGACCCTCGGCAAGTGGGCGTATTGTTCGAGCGTTTTATTAGTAAAGAACGTAATGAGCCACCCGATATAGATGTAGACTTTGAACACCAACGTCGTGAAGAGGTGATCCAATATATCTACAAGAAATATGGCCGTAAACGCGCAGCATTAGCAGCAACGGTGATCACGTATCGTTTAAAAAGTGCCATGCGTGATGTTGGCAAAGCCTTGGGCATTGAAATGGCGCAAATAGAGTACTTTATTAAACATCTCAACCGCCGTGATAAAGGACTTAACTGGCAGGCCCAATTAGTGGAGCTAGGGTTAGAGCCAAACTCATTGAAAGGTCAGCACTTTATTCAGTTGGTTAATGACATTATGGGGTTTCCAAGGCATTTATCGCAGCATGTTGGTGGTTTTGTTATCTCAGAAAGTCCATTACATGAATTAGTGCCCATAGAAAATGCAGCTATGCCAGAGCGCACAATTATTCAATGGGATAAAGATGACCTTGAAACCCTTAAGTTACTCAAAGTCGATATCTTGGCTTTGGGTATGCTAAGCGCTATCCGTAAGTGCTTTGGTTATATTGCAGCGCATACGAAGCGAAACCTGGATCTTGCCCAGTTGACTCGTATGCAAGACGACCCTTTGGTCTATAAGATGTTGCAAAAAGGGGATAGTGTTGGCGTGTTTCAAGTAGAGTCTCGCGCACAAATGAGTATGTTGCCAAGGCTGAAACCCGCGAATTACTACGACTTAGTGATCCAAATAGCAATCGTACGTCCAGGCCCTATTCAAGGGGATATGGTGCATCCATTTTTAAAGCGACGGGATGGTGAAGAGCAAGTGACTTATCCATCCGAAGCGGTTAAATCGGTATTAGAGAGGACCATGGGGGTTCCCATTTTCCAAGAACAAGTAATAAAACTGGCTATGGTTGCAGCTGGGTTCACTGGAGGAGAAGCAGATAGCCTACGCCGAGCCATGGCATCATGGAAGAAAACCGGAGAGCTGATGCAGTTTAGAGAAAAGCTTATTCGAGGTATGCTGGCTCGGGGCTATGATGCACAATTTGCTGAGCGGATTTTTGAGCAGATCTGTGGCTTTGGTGAATATGGTTTTCCTGAAAGCCACTCAGCTTCTTTTGCTGTGCTGGCTTATGCCTCTGCGTGGTTGAAATACTACTACCCCGCAATGTTTTATACCGCTTTACTTAATAGTTTACCGATGGGATTTTATTCGGCTTCACAGCTGTTGCAAGATGCATCAAGGCATAAGGTTAGCATTTTACCTATCTGTGTTAACCAGTCCGACTACGAACATCAAGTCGTAAAAGAGCCAAGACAAGCAACGTTTGCGATCCGCTTAGGACTTCGGCTTATAAAAGGATTAAGTGAAGAAGAAGCACTGCAATTATTACAATGCAGACCTCAAGAGGGGTTTGGTAAAATCGTGCAGTTACAACAAGCTGGTATTACCAACAGTACTATTGAAAAGTTGATTTCCGCGGATGCTTTACATCACTTTGTGGATAGCCGTTATGCTGCTAGGTGGTCGCTTGCAGATCACAGTAAAACCTTGCCACTATTCAGTGATATTGAAGAGAAAGAGTCGCAATATAGTCACTTCAGCGCCACAGAGTTTGAAAACTTACAGGAAGATTATAATAGCACTAAGGTCTCTTTACGCACTCACCCAATCAAGCAACTTGAGCAAGCCAAGCTTATAGTCCGAACCGTTAAGGCTGATGAACTGCTTTATCGACCGCATAAATCGTTAGTAACAGTGATAGGATTGGTGACAGGAAAGCAAGCCCCGGGTACCGCAAAAGGCGTGACTTTTTTTACTTTGGAAGACGAAACAGGCAACATCAATGTGATTGTGTGGTCTGGTACTGCTCGAGCACAAAAACAAGCCTATATGGGCTCACAGCTATTAGAAATAAAGGGTATAGTAGAGAAAGAGGGTGAAGTGGTACATGTTATTGCTGGTAGGTTAATCGATAGAAGTGAGTTGTTAGAAGCGATGATAATTAAGGCTCGCGCTTTTCATTAATTATACTACGACAGAGCCGAAGTTCGTTGATTCACGGTGATATTGTGTAGCTCTAGATTATTTTTAATGGTTAACTAAGGGTTTTAACTTTTTGTTTGTTCTGTTACTTTAATGGGGCCTTAGGTTGGCTAAGGGAAACGTAAAAGGATATTATTGTGAAAAAATTATCACTTAAAGTTGCAAAATTAAAAAACCTATCGACTGATAAGCAAATTCCAAAAGCACAAACGCCTCACATTGGAGGTGGAACAGGTGTGGTAAAGGATCCGATTACAGATAACTGTACTAAAATTTGTACTTCAGCATGTAGCTGGCGTGGCTGTAATTAACTAATCTGCCTAACAAAGTAAAATGCCTCAATAATGAGGCATTTTTAGTGAAGTTCTAACCGCTTATTAACTCCATCATGGCCGCTATAAAGCCTTCTTGCTTGATTATTTGGTACTTTTGACAGGTGTCTGGGTTTTTCAAATCGTGGCATAGGTATAGTGTATTGCGCTCAAGCGCTGGCTTTGGATGTAAATTTGAGTCAAATAGCACAGGATCAATACCAGGAAGACCCGGCCAATATACACTACTAGCCACAAGTCCTAATTTCTCATAAGTAATCAGTTGTGGTTTTGGCAAGACAACAAATAGTATTCCAATGACTGCAAGAGTTATCCACTTACTTTTTCCCTTAGGTCTATCATTATCTGTAGCAATTTGTGCTTGCTGTGCTTGTGCGGTTTGCTGAGCCTTCATCGCTGCAATTTGTTGTGGTGATGGTCGACGGTTTTTTGTTGTACTAGTGCGTTTCTTTTGGTTGGACTGTACTTGACCTAAAAGCGATTGTTTTTTTGATGGTTTTGCCATGCTTTAAGTAGCCTTTTAGTTGCAGGTCTCTATAATGCTTCTATGCTAAGTATAATAGCTTATTTTTACACTACAGCCTACGGGAAAGGACTATGGATCAAAATATCTCTATTTTAATCGTCGATGATGTAGGGACAGTTCGCAGCTTTTTACATCAAACCTTAATGCACTTAGGCATTGATCATGTAAGAGAAGCCTCCACTGCAACGCAGTGTGTAAAGTCATGTGAAGAGCAACATTTTGATATTGTCTTTTTAGATATTGAGCTGCCCGATGGTGATGGTAAAGAGTTAATTGCAACCCTAAATGAAATAAACCCGAATATTAATGTCGTTATGGTGTCGGCACACTCAACGGTAGACAATGTTAAAGATGCTATTGAGCGTGGTGCTAAAGGTTTTGTTGTTAAGCCATTTTCGCCGAAGAAAATCGCGGCTATGCTGAAGAAGTTTTACCCAGATTTAGAATTGGTTTAAAACGGCACTGATTTTATCTTTTGATACCAAAGTATATAAATTACAGACATAAAAAAACCGACATAATGTCGGTTTTTTCAATCCAGCAACAAATTAAAGTGCTTTGATCTTAGCAACTAAACGGCTCTTATGACGAGCAGCTTTGTTTTTGTGGATTAGACCTTTAGTTGCGTAACGGTCTAGGATAGGTGCAGCAACAGCGAATGCTTGAGTTGCAGCTTCTTTATCACCAGCTTCAATTGCAGCGATTACTTTTTTGAAGTATGTACGCATCATTGAACGACGGCTTGCGTTGTGCTTACGACGCTTTTCGCTAGTGATAGCGCGTTTTTTTGCAGACTTGATGTTAGCCAAGGTTTGCTCCTAACAATCTTAAAATAAGCTTAATTTAAAGGCCGAGGAATATGCCTGTTTTAATCGCAAAAGTCAATATAAATTAACAAGCGCGGCCTAATGTTCAACACCCAAGACTCGACTTGGGCTATTCTCAATTCTTAACCTGTACAAATCAAAACGTTGCTATGCGACATTTTTACTTTTATAGCAGGCAAGTAAACCCGTAATATCCCAAGTTGCACTAATAATTTGCAAAGCGTGGCTTCACAAAGTGCCTTGAAAATCTCAGGTCTGAACCAAAGTAAACAGTCAAATTTCACAAGGTGAAACAGGCCTACCAAGGTTAATGGCGCGTATTGTATCAAAGCTGAAAGGGCACGCCTAGTGCTAAATGCACAACGACTGTGGCATAATCTGCCGCGATTCACTGAATTTAGGAGTTAAGGTGGCAAAAGGGTTATTTAAATCGGGTATGATTGTCAGTGCCATGACTATGATTTCGCGGGTTCTGGGGCTAGTTCGAGATGCCGTCGTGGCAAACCTATTAGGCGCAGGATTGGCCGCCGATGTCTTTTTATTCGCCAACCGGATCCCTAATTTTTTACGTAGGTTATTTGCAGAAGGCGCGTTTGCTCAGGCGTTTGTTCCTGTACTTTCAGAAATTAAAGAAAAGCATGGAGACGATAGAGTAAGATTATTCGTTGCACAAGCCGCTGGGACACTCGGGACCGTATTACTTATTGTTACTATTTTAGGGGTGATAGGCTCGCCTGTGATCGCCGCATTATTTGGCACAAGCTGGTTTCTCGACTGGTGGCAAGGTGGTGCAGATGCCGAAAAATTTGTGCTTGCAAGCGCACTATTAAAGCTCACTTTTCCTTACTTATTTTTTGTTTCATTAGTTGCACTTAGCGGTGCGGTACTGAATGTTTATAATCGCTTTGCCGCAGCGGCCTTTACGCCAGTTTTACTCAACGTGTCGATTATTGGCTGCGCTATTTTTCTCCATGATAAGTTTGCACAAGGTGCGTACGCTCTAGCACTCGGTGTATTTATTGGTGGTATTGTTCAACTATTATTCCAGATCCCATTCTTGCTGCGCTTAAAAGTCTTGAGTCGCCCTCAATTTGCATGGCGAAGCCCTGAAATAACCAAAGTCAGAACATTAATGATCCCTGCATTATTTGGTGTTTCTGTTAGCCAAATTAACTTACTACTGGACACCGTCATTGCCTCTTTTCTCGTGACGGGATCGATTGCTTGGCTTTATTATTCAGACAGATTAATTGAATTTCCACTCGGTCTATTTGGTATCGGTATTGCGACCGTGATACTGCCTGCACTTTCTAAATTACACGCAGGAGAAAAAAGTGAAGATTTTCAGAAAACTCTAGATTGGGGTGTCCGTTTTGTCATCTTCTTGGGATTACCAGCGATGCTAGGGCTGATGGTGACAAGCCCACTTATCATTTCAGTATTATTTGGCCATGGTGAGTTTGTTTCTCAAAATGCAGACAATATAAACAAGGTAAGCTTAGGGGTAGCCGCATATTCCGTTGGCTTATTAAGCTTTATGTTGATTAAAGTACTGGCACCGGGCTTTTACGCGAGACAAGATACTAAAACGCCTGTTCGAATTGGTATTATTACTATGGCACTCAATATGGTTTTCAATCTCATCTTAGCGCCTTTTATTGGTTATCTAGGCCTTGCATTGGCAACTTCATTATCAGCGTCTTGTAATGCGTTTTTACTTTATCGTCAGCTGTCACATCAAGGTGTGTATCAGCTAAGCGCATTTTCTCTTGGTTTTACTGCCAAATGCTTTGTTGCAGCGGTCGTGATGGCTGTATGTGTATACTTTCTCGGCGCACGCTTTGAATGGCTAGAGTGGGGACTGATGGAGCAGGTGCTATTACTTTGCGGATTATTAGTAACTGCGATGGTGAGCTATTTTAGTTTACTATTTATACTAGGGGTAAGATTGAGCACAATCCGAGATGCTTGATTCGCATTTTTAAGCAACTTGGGTATAATCGGGCTCTTTGATATTTGCTGCACAAAGGCACGGCACTATGCAACTAATCCGAGGGATCCATAATATTCGACCACATCATTTTGGTTGTGTGTTGACGATTGGAAACTTTGACGGGGTTCATCTTGGACATGTAGAGGTTTTGAAGGGGCTGATTAGCGACGCAAAACACTATCAACTTCCAAGTACAGTGATGTTATTTGAACCGCAGCCCTTGGAGTTTTTTGCCAAAGATAAAGCACCGGCTAGGCTGACGCGATTACGTGATAAACTAGTCCTGTTGCAAGAGCTTGGTATAGAGCGAGTCATTTGCGTCAACTTTAATCGCAAGTTTGCCTCGCAAGATGCAGAGCAATTTATCAAAGAAGTCCTAGTGACAAAGCTTGGAACCAAGGCGCTCACGGTCGGCGATGACTTTCGTTTTGGCCGTGAACGTGCTGGTGATTTTGCAATGCTAAAACGAGTGGGCGAACCGCTAGGTATGCAAGTAAAAGACACGGCAAGTTTTCGCAAGCAAGATTGTCGTGTAAGTAGCACATTGATCCGCACGGCACTTGCGGCTGGTGATTTGCGTCAAGCACATGATATGTTGGGCCATACCTATGCCATTTCAGGCCGTGTTATTCACGGTTGGAAGAAAGGCAGAGAGCTTGGTTTCCATACTGCAAATATTGCCTTAAAACGCCAAGTGAGCCCTGTGCGCGGTGTGTATGCGGTCAAAGCGACTGTGAATCACAAAACACATTATGGTGTAGCAAATGTTGGCACTAAGCCAACCCTAAACGGAACGAAAGCCCTTTTAGAGGTGCATCTGTTTAATTTTAATGAGACCATCTACGGTCAGTTTATGAAAGTGGAGCTAATTGAAAAGCTTCGCGATGAGCAAAAATTCGAAACATTGTCGCAGTTAACAGAACAAATCAGTCGTGATGTTAGCAATGCAAAACAGTGTTTTTCTTTAACGTAGCCGATACGGAAAGTAGGATAAATGAGCGACTACAAACATACTTTAAATCTACCGGAAACTGAGTTTCCGATGCGTGGTAATTTGGCGCAACGCGAACCAAAGATGCTGAAAAAATGGTATGAAGAAGACCTATACGGTCAAATTCGCATTGCGAAAAAAGGTAAAAAGCCATTTATTTTGCATGACGGTCCTCCGTATGCAAATGGTGATATTCACCTAGGTCACTCAGTAAACAAAATCCTAAAAGATATTATTATTAAGTCAAAAACGCTTTCTGATTTTGATGCGCCTTATGTACCTGGTTGGGACTGTCATGGTCTTCCAATTGAGCTACAAGTGGAAAAGAAAGTAGGCAAACCAGGTAAGAAAGTATCGGCTGCTGAATTCCGTGAAAAGTGCCGCGACTATGCTAAAAAGCAAGTTGATGGCCAAAAAACAGATTTCAAACGCCTTGGTGTGTTAGGTGACTGGGATAAGCCATACTTAACCATGAACTTTGATTTTGAAGCCAATGCTATTCGTGTGCTTGGTCGTATTATCAAAAATGGTCACCTGCACAAAGGTGCAAAGCCAGTTCACTGGTGTACGGATTGTGGTTCAGCACTTGCAGAAGCAGAAGTTGAATACCAAGACAAACAATCGCCAGCAATCGACGTAAAGTTTGTGTTTGCTGATCAAGCGGCAATCATTAGTGCGTTTGGCTTGGCCGAAGGCCATGAAGGCAAAGGCGAAGTAAGTACCGCAATTTGGACTACAACGCCTTGGACATTGCCTGCAAACCGCGCCGTGGCAGTACACGGTGCGCTAGAGTATGCACTGGTACAAATTGAAGATGAAGGTCAAGAGCAGCGTATTGTGCTTGGTTCTGAATTAGTCAAAGACGCTGTTGATCGTTTTGGATTCAAGCACTTCCACGTACTAGGTTACGCGAAAGGCGCTGCGCTTGAGAATCTGCGCGTTGCACACCCATTCTTAGATTTCGATGTGCCTGTTATTTTAGGTGAGCACGTAACAACAGACTCAGGTACTGGTATCGTTCACACAGCACCTGGTCACGGTCAAGAAGACTTTGCAGCGGGTCAGGCTTACGGTCTAGAAGTTGCAAACCCGGTTGGTGCAAATGGTGTTTATCTACCAGATACGCCGATTTTTGCAGGTCAGCACGTATTTAAAGCAAATGACAGCATCATTGAGTTATTAACTGAGAAAGGTGTGTTGTTCCGCCATAAGGCATTAACGCATAGTTATCCGCATTGCTGGCGTCACAAAACTCCTATTATTTTCCGTGCGACGCCACAATGGTTCGTCAGCATGGATCAGGCTAACCTACGTGCTGATTCACTGAATGAAATCAAAAAGACAGAATGGTTACCAGAGTGGGGTGAAAGCCGCATCGCAAACATGGTTGAAGGTCGCCCTGACTGGTGTATTTCACGTCAGCGTACTTGGGGTGTACCAATCGCGTTATTTGTCGATAAAGACACTGGCAGCCTACATCCTGAAACGGAAGCCCTTATTGAAGCCGTTGCTAAATTAGTGGAAGAAAAGGGTATTCAGGCGTGGTACGACTTAGAGCCTAGCGTGCTGTTAAGTGAAGCAGATGCTCAACAGTACGTAAAAGTACAAGATACACTAGACGTATGGTTTGACTCAGGTGTAACACATGCTTGTGTTGTTGATGCACGCGAAGATTTAACAGGTCCTGCAGATCTTTACCTTGAAGGCTCGGATCAGCACCGTGGTTGGTTTATGTCATCAATGATGACTTCAGTTGCTATCAACGGCCATGCACCATATAAGCAAGTGTTAACGCACGGCTTCACGGTCGATGAAAAAGGCCATAAGATGTCTAAGTCATTAGGCAACGTGATCTCGCCGCAAGACATTATGAACAAGCTAGGCGCAGATATTTTACGTTTATGGGTAGCTTCTACTGATTATTCGGCTGAAATGACCGTGTCAGATGAAATCTTTAAGCGCTCAGCTGACCGTTATCGTCGTATTCGTAACACAAGTCGTTACCTACTTGCGAACCTAAGCGGCTTCGATCCAAAAACGGATTTAGTAGCAATTGAAGATATGGTTGAGCTAGATCGCTGGATTGTTGCGCGTGCTGCGCAGCTACAATCTGAGATCAAAACAGCGTACGACAAGTACCAAATGCTTCAAGTAACACAAAAGCTGATGAACTTCTGTACTGGTGAATTGGGCTCGTTCTATCTAGACGTTATCAAAGACCGTCAGTACACCGCGAAAAGTGATAGCCATGCCCGTCGTTCTTGTCAATCAGCGCTTTATCATATCGCTGAAGCGATGACACGTTGGATGGCGCCAATCATGAGCTTTACTGCACAAGAAATCTGGGAAGTATTACCAGGTGAGCGCGGCCAGTTTGTATTCACGGATACTTGGTATGATGCAATTGAAGGGGCGACAGAAGGTTCGTTGAATAACGAATACTGGCAAAACCTACTGGCAGTGCGTGATGAAGTAAACCGTGTACTCGAGAATGCACGTAAAGAAGAAGTGATCGGTGCGACGCTACAGGCTGAAGTAACGCTATATACTGGCGGTGACTTAGCTGAGCAGCTCAATGCCATTGGCGACGAATTGCGCTTCGTTTTACTGACTTCAAAAGCAACGGTAGAAGTAGTCAACAGCAAACCAGAAAATGCCATTTCATCAGAAATTGATGGTTTATACATTAGTGTAGCGGCAACATCGGCTAAAAAGTGTGATCGTTGTTGGCACTATACCGACGACGTAGGTACGGATGAGCAACATGCAGACATCTGTGGCCGTTGTATTAGTAACGTTGAAGGTGACGGCGAGCAACGTCAATTCGCCTAGGAGTAAAACGTGACACAAACTACACAGAAAAGTGGTCTGGTGTGGTTGTGGCTTAGTCTACTGCTTTTTGCAGTAGACTACTTCACCAAAGCACTGGTTATGGCTGAAATGGAACTCTATGAGTCCATTGATATTTTGCCTATTTTCAATCTCACCTATATGCATAACTATGGTGCGGCTTTTAGCTTCCTAAGTGAAGCAGGTGGCTGGCAGCGTTACTTTTTAAGTGGTATCGCCGTGGCGATTAGCACTTTACTGATTTTTTGGCTACGTAAATTGCCGGCATCAAATTGGAAGTTGGGATTGGCCTATGCAATGGTATTAGGTGGTGCTGTAGGAAATTTATACGACCGTATCATTCATGGTTACGTGATTGACTTCCTACATTTCTATTATCAGGATTGGCATTATCCAGCGTTTAATGTGGCAGACATGGCGATTGTCGGCGGTGCTGCACTATTAATTTTCGATGCCTTTACCAGTGGCGATAAACCACAGGAGAAAAATGCGTGAGTGAGCAACTAATTGGAGCAAAGTCTGAAGTCTTGTTCCATTTTTCAATCAAGTTATCAGACGGTTCAGCAGCAGATTCTACCAAAGTTCATAATAAACCCGCTAAGCTATTTATGGGTGATGGCAGCCTGACGGAAAATTTTGAAAAGTGTTTGCTTGGGTTAAAAGCAGGCGATGAAAAATCTTTTGAGCTAGAGCCAGAAGACGCGTTTGGACAACCAAACCCTGATAACATCTATTATGTTGATAGAAGCAAGTTTGGTGCAGAAACCCCCGCTCAAGTAGGTAGCATCATTGCATTTACGCAACCTGATGGTACTGACTTACCTGGATTGATCCGAGAAGTAGCCGGCGACTCGGTAACTGTCGATTTCAATCACCCGCTTGCAGGCCAAAAAGTAACGTTTGAAGTTGAAATTCTTGAGGTAAATAACTAATGGATATCTTGCTGGCAAACCCGAGAGGATTCTGTGCAGGTGTAGATAGAGCGATCAGCATTGTTGAGCGTGCACTCGATATTTTCGAAGCGCCTATTTACGTTCGCCATGAAGTTGTTCATAACAAATACGTTGTTGATGGCCTGAAGTCTCGTGGTGCGGTATTCGTTGAAGAGCTAAATGAAGTGCCAGACGACAGTATTGTTATTTTCAGCGCGCATGGTGTTTCTCAGCAAGTACGCAATGAAGCGAAGCGCCGAGAGTTAAAAGTCTTTGATGCAACTTGTCCGTTAGTGACAAAGGTGCATATGGAAGTGACGCGTGCTAGCCGCAGAGGTACTGAGTGTATTTTGATTGGGCACCATGGGCACCCTGAAGTTGAGGGTACTATGGGTCAGTATGACAATCCGAATGGTGGTATTTATCTCGTTGAAAAACCAGAGGATGTAGCAGCACTCGAAGTGAAAGATGCTGACAATGTGTTCTATTGCAGTCAAACAACATTATCGGTAGATGACACTGCGGATGTAATTGACGCACTGCGTAGCAAGTTTCCGAACATCAGTGGTCCTCGAAAAGATGATATTTGTTATGCTACGCAAAACCGCCAAGATGCAGTTCGCGACTTAGCGGACAAAGTTGATTTATTGCTTGTGGTGGGTGCGAAAAATAGTTCTAACTCTAACCGCTTAAGAGAACTTGCGGATAAAATGGGCACTAAGGCATTTCTTATCGATGATGCCTCTTCCATCGAAGAAACTTGGTTCGATGGGGTTGCAAAGGTAGGTGTAACTGCCGGCGCATCTGCACCTGAAGTGTTGGTTCAACAGGTTATCACTCGACTTAAAGAACTTGGTGGGGAAACGGTAGTTGAGAACCCTGGACAAGAAGAAAATGTCGTGTTTGCCGTACCAGTAGAACTCAGATAAGAGAGTTAGCACGATGACACCGCGTATCAGGTTGTTGTCTGCACTATTGAGTGAGCGAGGTGTGCTAGCATTGCTAGTTGCCTCGCAAATCCTAGCCTTTTTATATACGCTGATTTCCGCGACTGCGTTTTGGCAATCCCTTGGATTAAGCAGCTTATTTATTCATTTCACTGCCTTTTTATCACTTGCCGTGATAGCGATTGTGCGCCACGCTGTTGAGAAGCGCTCAGATCTAGTTGAAGCAGGTATTCTCATTTCTGTCTTCGTGCTTTGTACTGTTGTCACTAGTACGGCTTTTCCCTATGGTTTTACACTGCTCGGTTGGATTGATGAGGCAAAAATTGAATTGAGCTTATGGCGTAACATCGCAATATGTCTTTGCATTATCACACTTTTCGCGCATTTCTTAGCTATCTTTACCGATAATATTCGTAAGGTGAAAGCGCTATCTCAAGCGGAGCTTGAAGCGTTACATGCGAGAATTCGGCCGCACTTTTTATATAACTCACTCAATACCGTGGCCGAATTGACTCATATCGATCCAAATGCAGCAGAAAAGTCAGCATTAGCCCTTGCCGATTTATCTCGCGCTGCGATGTCCACACAAAATATTGTTCCGCTGGAAAGTGAAATATCTTTATGCAAAGCGTATTTAGCACTTGAGCAGTGGCGCTTTGCAGAGCGTTTGAGGGTAGAGTGGGAGTTAGACAATGTCTTGGGAGATGTTTTGATCCCTGCGTTGATATTACAGCCATTGGTGGAGAACGCGGTTAGCCATGGGGTAGAGCCAAACCCAAATGGAGCGGATATTCGTATTTATATTCACTGTAGTAAACGCACCTTAGCGGTGGTAATTTTTAACAGCTATGACGCAAAATTAAAGCCGACGCACCAAGGACATGGCATTGGGATAAGTAACATCAGACGCCGCTTGGCTTTACACTACAATCAGCCCATTGATTTTAAAACTGAAGCCAGTCAAGATAGCTATACCGTCAGTTTTTCGCTACCGCTATGAAAACAGTAATATCTTACCTTATTGTGGATGATGAGCCGTTGGCAAGAGCTCGCGTTAAGCGATTAATGCAAAAGCACGTAGGCTTTCGTTGTATCGGTGAAGTTGACTGCGCTGACGGTGTGGAAGCGCTACTAAAGCAGGAGTCTGTGCAGCTAATTTTTCTTGATATTTCGATGCCGGGTCAGTCAGGTGTTGAGCTTGCGAGCCAATTACGCCTGCAATTTCCGAGGATGAAAATCGTGTTTCTAACAGCGCATCCGGAATATGCGTTAGAAGCATTTGAACTGCACGCCAATGGTTATCTAGTGAAGCCACTAGATAGTGATAAGCTAGATGCTTTATTAACTACTATCTTTCCGAGTATGGAGACGCTAGGCTATTACGTTGGCAGTGAGTTGCGTTACGTTCAGGTTTCGGATGTTATTGTTGCCGAGGCGGATGAAAAATATACGCGAGTAACCTTGAATTCCGGCCTACAAGCACTAATTGACATATCACTCAAGTCACTGTTAGATAAGTTTCCAACACATTTTATTCAAATCCATCGCAGTACATTAGTTAAGCGAACAGAAATTTCTGCTTTAGAACTACATGAACAAAAGCACTACGTTTGCCTCAAGTCGCTGCCCAATCGCTATGAAGTTAGCCGTAGAGCTTACACCCAACTAAAAACATTATTTTGAGTGTTAAGCGGTGAATAAACCGTTTATCGCCTCAATAGACCTTTCATACTATCCCATATTGAGTTTCAAAGACGACGGCTTACACTGAGGCTAGGACAATTGAATTCTGGTTGAGATATGCATATTTCGCTAAAGCAACATGGCTTCACACTGTTAGAAGTGCTTATTGCGTTTATGATTTTAAGCTTTGGACTGCTTGGTGCTGTGGCATTACAAGCAAAAGCTAAACAAGCAAGTTTTGATTCTATGCAGCGAGCCGCTGCGGTAGAGCTTGCCAGTGACATCATGCACAGAATAAGAACAAATGATGCGGCAAATATAACCACACTTTACGATGTTGACTTTAATAGCACCGAAGATGTACAGGCAAACACCACGTGTTATACACAGCGCTGTAATGCAGAAACGCTTGCGAAAACAGATATTGCTAATTGGCGTCAAGCGATAAGAGCAAGGGAAAATACGGGTTCGTTGGATAACGCGATTGTGTGTATTAATCCAACCGCAGGTGCCACTCCATCTGGGGTAAATGTGCAGGTTATTGTCACTTGGCGAGGGCGTCAGGCAATGACCGCTTTGGAAAATAATCCAGCAGCCGGGTGTGGTGTTGAAGACGATAGACGGCGTGCAGTTGTAATGGAAACTTTTGTCTTGTTAAGGAGTCAGCCGTGAACAAAATCCGAGGTTTTACATTGTTAGAACTCATGATCGCCATGTTTATCGGCGTATTGTTGTTAGGCGGCGTCATTGCTACTTATGTCGGTATGAAAGCGACGACCAACGACACCATGAGTATTGGAGAGCTACAAGAGAAAGGACGTTTAGCGCTTTCCATTATGCGGCGGGATATCGAGCAAGTTGGCTTTTGGGGGACTTTTTACGATCAAGGTTTCACGGATGATAATCAAGCCGCTCCAGCTAACCCAGGAAGTGACTGCTCTGGTGGGATAAACAATGGTAGTTTTCCGAACAATGAGCCTGCTAATTTCAGGCCTATTTGGGCAACATTCACAACAAATGCAACGGCAATGGGATGCATAACTAAAGCTCGACCACAATCAGAAGTGTTACAGGTGAAGTTTCTGGAAGGGAGTCCTGTAGAGGTAACAGGTCTTGTGCCAGACGCAGGTGCTATCCAATCAACTAGGTATTATTTTATTGCACAGCAAGAGCAAGCCGAATTTATTGCAGGTGGCAATGTTGGCAACATGCCAAGCGTGAATGCGACACTTTGGCCATATAGTCACCATGTATATTATGTGAGTGAAGAGCAGCAGGTAATTAATAATCGTACTATTACTATCCCCGTTCTAAGAAGGCAAAGGCTACATGTAAACGGTGGTATGAAGGATGAATTAGTGATCGAAGGCGTTGAACAAATTCGTTTTGTTTTTGGTTTAGATACCAATTTTGACGGCCGAGTGGATAGATATAGAAATACAACAAATATGTCCGATGCTGACTGGGGCGCTACAAGAGGCATCTTATCCCTACAGCTGTTTGTATTGGTAAGGGTGCTAGAACCGGATGTTGACTTTGGGGTACAGTCGCGATCTTACGTATTAGGGAATGACCCTAATAAAAGGACGTTGACTTATAACGATGCCATTAGACGTACCGTATTTTCAACCACAATATCAATGTACAACATGGGAGGCTCAGCATGGGAAATGTAAAGCAACGGGGTGTAGTACTGATCATGGCGATGGTCATGGTAGTCGCCATAATGGCGGTTGCAGTAACGTTAATGAGTACCAGTACGTTGGATATAAAAATGACCCATGCCGTCATGGAACGAGAAGAAGCTGAAAGCTTACTCTTTGGTGAAATGCAAAGATTAATTCAGCAAGAGCAGCCGCGTCCGGACAATATTTTTTTGCGTTCAAGGCAGCAGTTAGCAGACGAAGGCACAACAGTACAAACGCCTAATGGCCTACAAGCCACTGTGACTAACCTAAATAATGGTGAGCTAGAGCTGTTTTGTCCACGTCAATACGACTATACAGAGGGGTTTGTGTGCAACATGACGGAAGTCGAAGCCACTGTGGAATATGGTGATAGGGGACGTCACAACGTCACCATAGTGATGGGAATTGGTCAGGAAATTGTGAGCGTTTCAAATTAACAGCCTTTTTCGAGTAACTGATATGAATAAGTTAATATACACGATAGTTGCATTAATAGCGCTATCACAAACCGCTCAAGCGGAAGACATTGAGCTTTATGTTAAACATAATGTTTCTACTCGTGAGCAACCTCGGGTACTGATGCTGTTCGATACATCAGGCAGTATGGCGTGGGACTCTCAAAATGGTAAGGCGTGTTATGAGCGTTATTCATATCGTGTTTGGAATGGCTGGTACTATGAAACGCGATACGGCTACCGAGAAACAGAGTGTTTTAATGGCAGTAACTGTTATCAAGCGAACCAATATAATCAAGCGGTTCAGGGCTGCGCGGATAGCCGCCTAAAAGTTGCAAAAAACGCCATGCGCAGTTTAGTTAATGATAATGACGATATTAGGTTTGGCTTATCTCGGCTTTATTCAGCAAGTGGGGGCTATATTCTAAACGGCATCGGCAGCACTCGCAGCGATATTGTGGATAAGATCAACGCATTGCCTGCAAATGGCTCGACACCATTGTCAGAAACGCTTTGGGAGTTATATAACTATCTTAAAGGTGGCGGCGTATATTGGGGGACCAATGGCGGAAACGATAGGGATAAAGGGATTGAACGTGGGAGCAACTATATTTCTGCATTTACCCCCGTGCGTGGCGAAGAAGAGCGGTGTGATACGTCAATCAACTTAATTTTAATGACGGATGGCGACCCTACCAGTGATACTGACTCTAACACAAGTATCGTTAATGAATATTACTCAGTGTACGGCGCCTACCCTAATTATTTCGACATTAATGAAGGCTCTGGTGTTACCAAAAACTATTTACCAGCTTTGGCCAAAACAATGCGCGGTACGTCTCAAATTAAAGTTGACTTATATCCTTCTACTCCAGATGAACATGACTTTGCGCGAGTCTTTACGATCGGCTTTGGTAACGGTATGTCTAATACAGGTAAAGAGTTGCTTGCGGAAACTGCTAAGGAAGGAGGGGGGCAATACCTGCACGCCAATACCGCAAATGAACTGTCGGATGTACTCAAAACCACGATTACCAATATCAGAAATGTGAGTGCAAGTTTTAGTTCACCAACGGTGTCCGCCAATGCTGAAGATCAAACCCAAACAGGTGATGCACTTTATTACACTCAGTTTAAACCAGAGACACATACTCGCTGGCGTGGCAACCTGAAAAAGCTTAAGTTTGTGGGCACAGAGATAGTAGGTCAGGAACTGACTAAAGCGATAAATGATAAAGGTGCGATTGATAGCAATATCACAACATATTGGTCGCAAGCGGAATCAAAAGATGGCAACAATATTGAAAAAGGAGGAGTTAACTATGCGCTTGAAAATCAGGTTACTAGAAAAGTACTGTCTGATTTTGGTGGCGGTGATTTAGTTGATTTCACCTATAATAACGCCGAAAGTGCCTATGGTAATTTAACTAAACTTGCCACAGCAATGGAGTTAAGCGGTGCAAGTAAAAGTGAGATACAAAGTATTTTTAATTGGGCGATAGGTCAAGACGTCGACGATGATGATGATGACGGTTTGAGATCTGAAAGAAGGCCAGACATATTCGCCGATCCCCTACACTCAAAGCCTGCAACGGTCGACTATGGCAATGGCGATATTCGCGTGCTCATTGGCACCAACGCCGGCATGCTTCATATGTTTAAAGATCAAGGTAATAGCGTAACTGAAAGCTGGGCATTTATCCCAGGTTCTTTATTACCTATCCTGAATCCAGTCAAAACACGTAAAGCAGAAACGAAACTGTATGGCTTAGATGGACCTATTACTGTGTACTTTCACGATGTGAATAAAAATCGTAAGGTGGAAGCGGGTGATAAGGTTTGGGCCTTTGTGGGAATGCGCCGCGGCGGCAATAAATACTATGGCTTTGATATTACCAATCCAGATTCACCCAAACTATTGTGGGGTGGGCCTATTTCCGGTGATTCAAACAAGTTTAAGAACTTGGGGCAAACGTGGTCCAAGCCCGTGGTGACTTTCATTGAAAAGCAAAAGGATAGACCGGTATTGGTTTTTGCAGCAGGATACAATACCAATAAAGACAATGTTTCGCGTAGCGATGATAATGATAAAGGCGTAGGGATTTACATGGTTGATATCATGTCAAACAATGCTGATATCGTTTGGTCGCTCACTGGAGATGCGTTTAAAGGTAAGCACAGTATTGTTGCGGAGCCAACGTTAACGGACTCAGATTACGATGGCTATATTGATAGAATTTATTTAGCGGATACCGCAGGGAGTATCTGGAGAATTGATATACCCGGTCCAAACCCATCTGATAGTACTGAGCCTTGGACTCATTTTGAGTTGGCGCGTTTGGGGAGTAGCTTTGCTGATGAGGATAGACGCTTTTTTTATCGTCCAAATATTGCTCGTACTTTTTATAGTAAGGTAACAGAGACTAGATATAACGGGAATTTGATTAAAGAGCGCAGAGATACGCCGTTTGATGCCATTGTTATTGGTAGTGGTAATCGCTCTAAGCCGACAGATTCAAGTGTGACTGACTACCTTTTCATGATTAGGGACATACATACGAAGACTCAGTCATTTGTAAATGACATTCCAGACCCTATATTAATTTCTGATTTAATGGAAATGAAGAACGATCCATTTGGGAATGCTGTAGACAATATTGACGACTTTATTGAACTAGAAGTAGAGCTGGCTAAGTTTAATGGCTGGAAGTATCAGTTATCAGGGGGCGAAAAGTCGCTCTCTGGAGCTACTGTTATTGGAGGAGTCGCATACTTTACTTCATTTACACCAGCAGATCAGACAACCCAACAATGCACATTAACAGGTGGTAAAGGGCAGCTTTACATGTTCCATTTACATTATGGTACAGGTAAAACTTATGTTACTTCACAGGATTTACCGGATACGCCGACTCTAGTTGTACGCAAAGATGAAAAGGGCAAAAGAGTTCCTTATATCGCAGGCCCTGGGATTATAGCTGATGGCAGCAATCCATTTGTACCGCCGGGAATACCAGGGGAACCAGTGCCAGTTGTGGGAGATGACGACAAGGTTATTATCTTTAAAAATAAAACTTCGGGTATCAGAACAAGACAACTTTACATTTATAAGAGGGAAGATAGCGATGAGAAGAAATAGTACCCTAGACAAAGCAATATCAGGTTTTACCTTGATAGAAGTAATGATAGTGGTGGTGATCATCGGTATTCTCTCTGCGATTGCGTACCCTAATTACACTGAGTATGTGAGAAGAGGGGCAAGGGCTGATGCCATGACTTTGTTACTTGATGCCGCGAATAAGCAAGAGCAGTTTTTTGTTGATAATAGAGTTTACAGCGATAATCTAGCGGCAATCGGTGTAGCGACGGCAACGGAAAATGGTTATTTCAATGTAACACTTGAAAACGTTACTGCAGATACCTTTAGAATCGTTGCAACAGCCGTAGCAGGGCCGGTTCGAGGCGATGAACAGTGCCCAGCTTTAACTATTGATGAACTTGGGGTTCGTGGTGTTACTGGGACAACGGATCAAGACGCTATAGATAGGTGCTGGGAACGTTAATTTTCGGGGGGGAGTAGCTAACTCCCCTTTGTATTCATACTAACTATCCCCGAGCTTAGGTTATTTAACCTGAGGTTTGGATAAGGAATGAGCTAATTCATTGTTTTTAATATTACATTAAATTATTTCCCTATCTAGCCAGAAAGTTTTGGGATTAACACCGCTTCCGTGTCCTGTTCTCGCTAAGGTACCTACATCCCTGTAGGCAAGGCGAATTTACGTACCAATAGCGGGCTATTGGAAGTGAATTCAACGCTGTTAGCGCAAAAACTGGCTGCTAGAAAGGCATTAATTATCCGAAGCTTAGGTTATTTACTTTTGACACTCATCAGTATCTTTTAGAGTGCTTCTCCCAGTATAGCTAACTGACAACGACAACCCCACGGTAGAACTTGCGTTACAATAGACAAAAGTACCGTTATAGAGTCCCGCGAGATGGCCAAAGCGGCGAAATATAATGGCGTTTCTTGGGTAGGTGAGCTTGTCACCTGAGTCTACTGCGTCCACAACCGCTAATTTATAATCATCGCCTGAAAACTCACCTTGAGGGTGGTAGTCGATAAAAACCGTTAACTGAGTGTGCCATTCTTTGTCGTCGCAGCGATTGTTTTTCAGTGGGCATAAAGTAACGGTTGCACCACTTGCAACGGCCTGAATGCGAGCAAAATTAATGGCTCGTCGCAACGCTTCTAGTTTTATTTTTGGTTTATCAAACTGAAATAAAGTCGTAAGACTGGGAAGAGAAAATAAACTGACGATGGTGATAATCGCCAAACACACTAAAGATTCCAATAGGGAAAAACCCATATGACGATGCATATCCTTTGCCTCGTTTTATATTTTCTTTAAGCCTAGTCGTTTATATATTAAAGGCAAGATTGGAACTTTGAGATATTTTGCGCATCAGTACTTTTGTGGTTATCCACAGGTATCTGTTGTATTTCCTCGATATAATGCTGTGCCAGCAGTTGAAACACTCAACTGCTGATTGTTGTCGTCACTACCTGGACAATAGGTAAAATTGCCAGCGTTTGAACCACTTAAGAGTCCACTTGAATCAAACCTTAGACGATTGTCACCAGAAAATACCATAGTGTCGTTATCGTCTACGACCTCCATCGTTCTATGGATAGTATCACCATTACTAAATGTGCCATTTTTATCACTATCAACAAACACGCTAATTCTGTTCGTTGCCCAATTATCTTGGCAAGTAAATGAACTCCTAGCTTGAATATTGGCTGGGGGAGCTGGGCATAAAATGACAATTTCGTCTGCGGCGGTTGCTTTTACACGAGCAAAAGCGATATTGCGCTGTAATTCTTGTAAGAAGGACTCTGCTCGGTTGCGTTGCAGCAGGTTGCCATCAAAGCTAAATGAAATGGCCAATACGATAGCCAATATAGCGATGGTTATCATCAGTTCTAGTAGATTGAATCCTGCTGATTGTTTCATTACCGCCTCACAACCAAAAAGTAATAATTTATGATTAATATTATTGCGTGAAATCACTTCAACTTTCAATGTCTTTGTTTGCCTTGGGCAAGCGGATTGTCTAAAATCGACGCTATACCAAAGGAATCGAGATAGTCATGAAGAAAATAGAAGCAATAATTAAACCGTTTAAACTTGATGATGTCCGAGAAGCGCTTTCGGATGTGGGGATCACAGGTATGACGGTATGTGAAGTAAAAGGTTTTGGTCGTCAGAAAGGTCATACTGAGTTATATCGCGGTGCTGAATATATGGTAGATTTCTTGCCTAAAGTAAAGCTTGATATTGTTACCGCAGATGAAGACGTTGATAGAGCCATTGAAGTTATCCTAAAAACTGCGCAAACGGGCAAAATTGGTGACGGTAAAATCTTTGTGACCGATGTTGAGCGTGTGGTTCGGATCCGTACAGGTGAAGAGGACGAAGAAGCGATTTAATACGCTGTTAAGTCAAATGCTTACCTTTTAAGGCTGCTTACCTTCTATTATGGGCAGCCTAATTCCTTCCTTATTACAACTACAATCAAATAAAATACGCTGACGGCTGATGTCTATGTACAGGAAACAAGTATTTTTTACTGCTGTAGAATGCTTGAAGGCGAGCACTGCTGGGAGAGAAGTCACGACATCGGTGATATCGTGACTTAGCACTCTATTTATTTGTTACGTGCGTTAACCGATTTGGCTTTTTTCACGTTATCTGCAAGGTCTGGCAGGCCGAGTTTGCGGTAGCTTTTTTCCATAATGTCAAAAGCTTGGGTCAGATAACTACTTTGAGAGTAGTGCTCTACTACATATTTACCACGGTTTGCTGCGGCAAGATATGCTTCACGCTCGAAGTAATATTCAGCGACTCTCAGTTCGTAACGAGCCATTTTGTTTAGTAACCATACTAAGCGTTTTTTAGCCTCTGGTGCATACGGACTGTTTGGATAGTTTTTAACTAACGTGGTTAAATCCTGAAAAGCAACGCGGGTGCGATTGGCATCGCGGTCGGCTCTGTCGACACCAAAATATTCTTGGAATGCGTTTTCGTCAGCTTTAATACTTACCAGGCCTCGCATGTAGTACATGTAGTCTAGGTCTTTATGATTTGGATTTAAGCGAATAAAACGATCAATAGTGGCAAGAGCTTGGTCAGTGTTACCTGTTTGATAATATGCATAGACTAAGTCCATTTGAACTTGTCTTGCATAAGGGCCAAACGGGTAACGAGCATTAATCGCGCCCAATAATTCAATGGCGCGGGCATATAAACCGGAATCTAATGTTTGTTTAGCATCTTCATAAAGCGCTTGGGCGGATTTGTTTGGTACGCGTTCAATATCTTCTTGTTCTGGTGCGGATGAACAGGCTGCCAAACCCAAAACAGACGCGGCTAACGCCAGCCTAAAGGCGTGTGTCCTTAAGTTTTTAATCATTTTATTTTACTACCTTTGTTTTCTTCGGCTAGGCCAACTCGGCAAAACCGAGTAAACTATGCATTAATTACGATTCTAACCCAGTCGAGCACGGCTTGCACTGGTAAATTAGGTAAAGTTTCAGATGTCAGAGCAAATTTCCCTCCAAGCGGAGGTTCCAGTCGAACTCGGTGGTAAACGTCTAGACCAAATATTGGCGCAATTGTTCCCGGATTTTTCTCGTTCAAGAATAAAAACTTGGATCCTTGAAGATAAAGTCACCGTAGATGGTGAAGTATTCAACACCCCTCGTGAAAAGTTACTTGGTGGTGAAAGTGTCGCTATCGAGACGGTTATAGAAGCACAACGTGAATACGAAGCGCAAGATATAGAGTTAGACATTGTTTACGAAGATGATGACATTCTTGTGATAAACAAGCCGATGGGGCTGGTGGTTCACCCCGGTGCCGGTAACCCAGATGGCACTGTGTTAAATGCTCTGCTGCACCATCATCCAGAAATCATTAACGTGCCTCGTGCTGGTATCGTACACCGTCTAGACAAAGACACTACTGGTCTAATGGTCGTGGCGAAAACTATTCAAGCACAAACGCACTTGGTGAAGAATCTACAAGCGCGTGAAAACTTCACACGTGAATACGAAGCTGTCTGTAATGGCACGATGACGGCAGGTGGCATGATTGAAAAGCCAATCGGTCGTCACGCAACCAAGCGTACACATATGGCAGTCCATGAGATGGGTAAGCCAGCTATCACTCATTACCGTGTTGCTGAAAAGTTTCGAGCACACACGCGCCTGCGCCTGCGCCTAGAAACCGGTAGAACGCACCAAATTCGTGTACACATGGCGTATTTGAATCACCCACTAATTGGCGATCAGCTCTATGGCGGCCGTCCTCGTCCACCAAGAAATGCGACTCAAGGATTAACCGAGCAATTAAGAGAGTTTAAACGTCAGGCATTGCATGCGATAAAACTGAGTATCGCTCACCCGATTACTGGCGAGAAGATGACATGGGAAGCGCCTGTGCCTGAAGATATGATTAAATTGGTGGCAGCGCTCAGAGAAGATACCAAAGAAAACCCGGATTTAACGTTATAAGATGCAACTTGCTCAGTGGCCATTAACCCAATTCGTTGGGACATTATCAACAACGCGCAAGGGCGGTGTTTCTGCACCGCCGTATGACAGCTTTAACCTAGCCTTTCATGTTGGTGATAATGCTGAACATGTAGCCGAAAATCGCCGAATTTTACACGGCTATGTGGCCAACCCGATTGTATGGCTTGAGCAAGTGCATGGCGCAGAAGTGGTGGTGGTCGACGAGCAGTTTGAAATCGCGCAGGTCCATCACGCCGATGCCTTATACACTCGATTGCGTCAAACACCACTGGCTATCATGACAGCAGACTGCTTACCCATTCTGCTTGCATCAAAAGATGGTGAAGAGGTGGCCGCTATCCATGGTGGTTGGAAGCCTCTCGCTGCTGGAATTATCTCGCAAACACTGGCTAAGTTTAACTGTGCACCTGAAGAGATCTGTGTTTGGTTTGGCCCTGCGATTGGGCCTAGTGCATTCGAGGTGGGTGAAGACGTAGTACAGGCTTTTGAGGCGCAACGAAATACGGCATTTGTTGCTAAAAAAGACGGTAAATATCTTGCGGATATTTTCGAGCTTGCACAATCGTTATTACGCGAGCAAGGTGTAAAGGATTTTTACGGCGATAAACACTGTACAGTAACTATGTCCGAGCAGTATTTTTCCTATCGTAGAGATAAAACAACGGGCCGTATGGCAACTTTGATTTGGCGCAAATAATCAGGGTAAATTATTACTTTTACGCTTGATCTTCGTTCAGTTAATACCCATAAATAAGGTAATTCGATATTTTATATGGGTAAATAAATCATGCGTTTAGATAGATTTACAAGCAAATTCCAAGCTGCGCTTTCCGATGCGCAGTCATTAGCGCTTGGGCGCGATCACCAATTTATTGAACCTGTTCATTTAATGTATGCTTTGCTCCAACAGAGCGGCTCGAGTGTGCGCGCATTATTAGCACAAGCAGGTGTGAGCGCCGACGAGCTTAATACTAAGTTGTCACAAGCCATTGAAAAGCTATTTAAAGTAGAAGGTGTAGGTGGTGATGTACAGCTTTCAAATAACCTTATTTCAGTGATCAATCTGTGTGATAAATATGCACAAAAGCGTAAAGATAAATATATCTCCAGCGAGTTATTTGTTTTTGCTGCGTGCGAAGATAAAGGCCCATTAGGCGAGATTTTCAAAGCGCTTAACATCACCCAGCCAAAGATCGAGCAAGCCATTAAGGCTATTCGAGGGGGTCAAAAAGTGGATGACCCTAATGCCGAAGACACTCGCCAAGCTCTTGAGAAATTTACCATCGATCTCACTGAGCGTGCTGAGCAAGGTAAGCTTGATCCGGTTATTGGCCGTGACGACGAAATTCGCCGCACTATTCAAGTGCTACAGCGCCGTACTAAAAACAACCCTGTACTTATCGGTGAACCGGGCGTTGGTAAAACCGCCATTGTTGAGGGGCTCGCGCAGCGTATTATCAACGGTGAAGTTCCTGAAGGTTTGAAAAGTAAGCGCGTACTATCGCTAGATATGGGAGCATTGGTGGCAGGAGCCAAATACCGTGGTGAGTTTGAAGAGCGCCTGAAGTCGGTATTAAATGAGCTGGCTAAAGAAGAAGGCCAAGTTATTCTCTTTATTGATGAAATCCATACTATGGTGGGGGCGGGCAAAACCGACGGTGCAATGGATGCTGGCAACATGCTAAAACCCGCACTCGCACGTGGTGAGCTTCACTGTGTAGGGGCGACCACGCTTGATGAGTATCGTCAGTATATTGAAAAGGACGCGGCACTTGAGCGTCGTTTCCAAAAAGTATTTGTTGCAGAGCCAACCGTAGAGGACACCATCGCGATCCTACGTGGCTTAAAAGAGCGTTACGAATTGCACCACTCGGTGGATATTACCGATCCTGCGATTGTCGCTGCGGCTAATTTATCACATCGTTATATCTCAGATCGGCAGCTTCCAGATAAAGCTATCGATTTGATAGACGAAGCAGGGTCTTCAATTCGGCTGCAAATTGACTCAAAGCCGGAGCAATTAGACAGACTAGAGCGCCGTATTATCCAACTAAAATTGGAAGATAACGCGCTGGCAAAAGAGAAAGATGAAGCGAGTCAAAAGCGTCGTACTGAGATGCAAACGCTCATCAATGAATTAGAAGCTGAGTATCGAGAGCTTGATGAAGTGTGGAATGCCGAAAAAGCCTCACTACAAGGCACACAAGTGATTAAGGCTGAGCTTGAGCAAGCGCGTTTAGATCTAGAAGTCGCGCGTCGAGCAAGTGATTTGCAACGTATGTCCGAACTACAATACGGTCGGATCCCTGAGCTTGAGCGAAAGCTAGACCTTGCTTCTCAGGCTGAAATGCAGGAAATGAGCCTTTTAAAAAATCAGGTTGGTGAAGATGAAATTGCAGAAATTTTATCTCGCTGGACTGGGATCCCGGTAGCAAAAATGCTTCAAGGTGAGCGTGAAAAGTTACTGCAAATGGAAGACGAGCTCCATAAAAAAGTGATTGGGCAAGACGAAGCCGTTAATGCGGTTGCCAACGCTATCCGTCGCTCACGAGCTGGGCTTGCAGACCCAAATCGCCCAATTGGTTCGTTCTTGTTCTTAGGTCCAACAGGGGTTGGTAAAACGGAGCTGACCAAAGCGTTAGCCAACTTTATGTTTGATACGGAAGATGCCATGGTGCGCATTGATATGTCCGAGTTTATGGAAAAACACTCAGTTGCGCGCTTGGTTGGTGCACCTCCTGGTTATGTCGGCTACGAAGAAGGTGGCTATTTGACAGAAGCGGTAAGGCGTCGTCCTTATTCTGTGATTTTACTTGATGAAGTGGAAAAGGCGCATCCAGATGTATTTAACATCTTATTGCAGGTCTTGGACGATGGTCGCTTGACTGATGGTCAAGGTCGCACGGTTGATTTTAAAAACGCGGTGATCATCATGACCTCGAATTTAGGGTCGGATGTCATTCAAGAGCAAGCAGGAAATAACGACTACGCGACACTCAAAGAGCGTGTTATGGGCGTGCTCGCTAGTCAGTTTAGACCTGAATTTATTAACCGTATTGATGAAACTGTGGTGTTCCACCCGCTTATCAATGAACATATTAAAGAAATTGCGAGTATTCAATTAGACAGATTGAGTAAACGCTTAACTGAAAAAGGCTTTGCGCTTGAGCTCAGTGACGCCGCGCTTGATAAAATCGCTGCAAGCGGATTTGATCCTGTATATGGTGCCCGTCCTCTAAAACGAGCCGTGCAACAATACATTGAAAACCCGTTGGCGCAGGACTTGTTACAAGGTAAGTTTGTGACTGGCGATACCATTAAAGTCGAGGTTGTCGACGACCAGATAGTGTTCAATCACTAATGTAGCTAAACGCTCTTACAGTTATACTGTAAGAGCGTTTTTCCTTCACATACTGTAAATTTCTTCAAACTCCTTACCCTTTCGCGTATTCTACAAAGATAACAAACTGTCTTCTAAGAACGCCACATATGATAAATAACTCAACCACTTACGGCATCTACGAATTTGGTGATAGCAATCAGCTGTGTAGTACCACCATTTCTTTGCCAGCACTTACTTCAGGCCTAGTGCGCATAAAAGTAAACAGTACCAGCATAAATCCTATTGAAGTGAAAACCAGACAAGGCCTTGGTTATGTTGCAGCGCAAAAAGGCGCAGATGCCTTTTTGCCGCTCGGATATGATCTGTATGGTGAGGTGGTTGAGGTTTATGGCCCAGATAATCAATTTAAAGTAGGCGACCTTGTCATCGGTATGATTGGGTTTGCAAGTAACCCCGGAACCTATAGTGATTATGTGGTGGCGCTTGAGTCAGAGCTCATCAAGATTTCTTTGCAAGAAAATCCAGATATTGCAGGTCTTTGTCTTGCGGGTCTTACGGCAAAACAAGCGCTAGATAAATTTTCGAATCATAATCGTCCACTCTATGTATTGGCACCAACTGGTGGCGTGGGGCATTTAGCAATTCAACTAGCACAGCTCCAAGGGCGAAAAGTCATCGCTGTCTCGAACCGCCCTGAGCACGAATTGCTGTCGAAGCTCAAGGTAACGGCCATTAGTTATAACGAATTTTATCAGCACCAAGTTGAGTGCGATTTACTGGACTTAATTGGTGGCGATATTGCATTACAGTGTGTCGACTCGATGAAGCCGGATTCGCACCTAGTGACTATTCCCAGCGTCACCAAAGAAATCGTCTGTGAGCGAGCCACGACAAGGGGTGTAAAGGCTGAGGGGATGTTGGTTGCGAGTAATTTAGGCGATCTTAAATATTTGTATCAGGCGTACCAAGCTGGCAAAATCAGCATAAATGTAAGTCATTACTTTGCTATGGCGGATATTGCGCAGGCTCATCACTGTATGGAAAGTGGTAAGCATGTTGGCAAAGTTATTATTAAGGCCTAAGTGTACTAAAAGTAGCCATATTTAAATTGATTGCTCGGTTTAAATCACTCATTTAATGAATACACTTGGTATAATTTGGTTTCGACCCCATAAACTTGAAATTGGCCTGTAGGTTCGAGGAAGAATTTTTGAAACAATTAGACTTAAACACTAAGCTGGACTTATTGTCTGACGGCGCGCATCGCGGCGTTTTCAAAGGTATCAAAAGAGGTATCGAACGTGAGGCATTGCGGATCCAAGGGTCGGGAAAAATAGCGAAAACACCGCATCCAGAAAAGACGGGCCACGCACTGACCAATGGTCATATCACCACTGATTTTTCTGAGTCGCTACTCGAATTTATCACCCCTGTGAGTGAAGACCCACAAGAGACATTAGCGCAACTTTCTGATCTACAGAAGTTTACTTTGGCTAACATGGATGATGAGTTACTGTGGCCTTTGTCGATGCCATGCTTTATTGAGGACGAAGAAGATATTGTCCTAGCACAGTTTGGCACCTCTAATATCGGCAAAATGAAAACGCTATATCGTGAAGGGCTAAAAAACCGTTATGGCAGCATGATGCAGGCCATTGCGGGTGTGCACTTCAATATTTCGTTTCCAGAGTCCGTTTGGCAAAGTCTGCAAGTGATGTCTGAAGATGATAACCCTCAACAATCATTTATCTCCCAGCAGTATTTAGGCCTAATTCGTAATTTCAAACGTGAAATGTGGCTGATAAGCTACCTGTTTGGTGCATCTCCTGCGCTTTGTCCGTCATTTTTGCAAGGCAAAAAGAGCGACTTGCCATTTAGTAAACTAGAAAATGGCTCCATCTACCTTGAATATGGCACGGCGCTTAGACTGGGTGATTTAGGTTATACCAATAGCGCACAAAGCTCGCTTAAGGTGATGTATAACGATCTGGATGAGTATATTGCAGGCTTGCGACAAGCCATTCGTTGTCGCTCCGACTTATATCATGAAATTCCAGATTATCGAGCAGCAGAGCCAAAACAGCTGAATCGCAACATTTTACAAATTGAAAATGAGTTCTACTCGCCAATTAGACCAAAGCGCAATGCCAAGTCTGGTGAAACGCCGACTCAGGCACTTGAACGTGGTGGTATCGAATATATCGAAATTCGTGCGCTGGATGTTAACCCATTCGAGCATACCGGTGTCAGTCTTGAGCAAATCCACTTCCTCGATGTGTTCTTAACCTATTGTTTGCTAAAGCCAAGCCCTGAGCTTTCGTTTGAAGCGCAGAAGCTCGCTGGTAAGAATTTACATCAGGTGGTTAACCAAGGTCGCTGCACAGCACTTGAACTGAGTAAAGCGGGTGAGCCTGTGAGTGTGAAGCAGTGGGGCACAGAGATTTTTACAGATTTACTCAAAGTCGCAAAAATGTTAGATGCGAGTACCGAAAAATCAGTTTATGTGGCAACAGTGGAAAAATTAATGTTGTCAATTGAAACACCTGCACTTACTTTTTCTGGGCAGTTGCTATCTCAACTGAAGAGTCGTACCTTAGAACAAGGCTCAATGGGCATTGAACTTGCGAAAAAATATAAGCAACTTCATCAAGATATCAAATACGGTTATTACGATGAAGATACGCTGAAGTCATTTGCACGTCAGTCTTTCGAAGATGAGGCTGTGGTTAGAGCTGCGGATACGGTAGACTTCACGGCTTTCCTTGACGATTATTTTTCAAGGGCATAATGCACAAGGCATAAAAAAGCGCAGCCATAAGGCTGCGCAAATAAATTTCAGGGATGAAACAATGCTAAACTGCCGCATTCATAAGTTCAGACCAATGCAAATTGTAAAAGTTCATTAGGTTTCGAAAAAAATGCAAAAAAAATTAATTTTAATTAGCCTCGTCGCTGTTTTATCCGGATGTGCTACTGCACCACCTAAACAACCTCATGATATTTGTAAGATTTTTGAGGAAAAAGAAGATTGGTACTATGACGCTCGTGATGCTCAAGAAAAGTGGGGCTCACCAAAGCATGTACTGATGAGCATGATGTATCAAGAAAGTTCTTTTCGGCATGATGCGGCTCCGCCTATGGAGTATTTCCTGTGGTTTATTCCTGTTGGCAGAGTGAGCTCTGCTTATGGCTACTCTCAAGCCAAAACTCCGACCTGGTCTGATTATATTCGTGAAACTGGAAACTCAGGTGCAGATCGCGATGACTTTGAAGACGCCATCGACTTTATGGCTTGGTTCGTATACAAAACTCACAAGGTAAACGGCGTGTCTAAATGGGACGCTTACGCACAATACCTCAATTATCATGAAGGCTGGGGCGGTTATCGTCGTGGTACTTATAAAAATAAGAAATGGTTAATGCAAGTCGCAAATAAGGTAAAGCATCGTGCTGCGCGCTATGCCGTTCAACTTAAACGCTGTGAAGATGATTTAGATAAGAACTGGTTCGAGAGAATTTTTTCTTGAGTAAATTGCGGTGTTACTTTCAACACCGCAATTGAGTTTAGTTTTACTTACTTAAGAGTTATACCAATTAGACTTAATGCTTGCTCAATTTGAAGGATCAAATCTGACGCTAACTGCGTTAAAAATTTCTCACTTAGAACAACTAAATAACCTGAGCTGCGGATAATTAATGCCTTTCTAGCAGCCAGTTTTAGCGCTAACTGCGTTGAATTCACTTCCAATAGCAAGCTATTGGTGCGTAAATTCGCCTTGTTTTCCCTAAAACTCTCTGGCTAGACAAGGAGAAAACTAAGTTGTGCTTTAGCAACAATGAGTTGGAACATTCCTTATCCAAACCTCAGGTTAAATAGTAAAATTTTTGCCTTGTTATCGACAAAATTTTCTTGCCTCAAAATAGACCACTTAATTAAGCTAATTGGTATTAGAAGAAATTTTCACCATCTTGATCATGTTTTCTTTGATCTCAATGACTTCCATCTTATAACCAGAAATCGTTAAGCCAAGAGGCGCATCTGGAATATCTTCAAGGTGTTCAACAATCAGGCCGCTCAGGGTTTTAGGACCTTCGGTAGGTAAGTCCCAACTCATTTCTTTATTTAAGTCACGCACGTTTACACTGCCGTCAACCATAACTGAGCCATCTCGCTGCATGTTTACGTCTTCGCTCGGCGCGCGCGTCTGCGTGGTGGTAAAGTCACCTACGACTTCTTCAAGAATATCTTCGAGCGTAACCAGACCTTGAATGTCACCATACTCATCAACAACAAGACCAATACGCTCTTTGGCTTCTTGGAATTTGATCAGCTGTGTATTGAGCGAGGTATTCTCTGGTACATAGTAAATCTCTCTTACCGCACGCAGTAGTGACGGCTTATCAAACTGCTCTTTTGTCAGTAGGCGTAGCGCATCACGAGCGTGAATAAAACCAACCGCGTCATCAATTTGGTCACGGTAAAGTAGCACTCGGGTGTGCTGCGCATTCGTGAGCTGGCGAGCAATATCTTTCCACTCGTCATTGATATCTATCGCATTGATTTCACTGCGTGGGATCATAATGTCTTCTACGGTCACGTGATCCAGGTCTAAGATAGAAGTGAGCATGTTTTGGTGGTTTGAGGGCAACATAGCGCTTGACTCATTTACCACGGTTTTTAATTCTTCTTTACTTAGGCTGTGCTCCTCAATCTCTTGTGGTGTGATCCCGACCAAGCGTAACATACCATTGGTGATCCAGTTGGTCGCAACAACCAAAGGAAACAAGACCTTCAACAACACTTTTAGGATAACAGAGCTTGGGAACGCGACTTTCTCAGGGTATAAAGCTGCGAGAGTCTTAGGTGTAACTTCAGCGAAGATAAGGACCACGAGTGTGAGGCCAAAAGTAGCTACTGCGATACCCATATCGCCATACAGGCGTAATCCAATGATGGTAGCAACTTGTGCAGCGGCAATATTGACGAGGTTATTTCCGATCAGGATCAGACCAATCAGTCTGTCAGGACGGTTAAGGAGGTTACTTACACGCTTCGCACCACGGTGATTCTCTTTTTCAAGATGGCGTAGACGAATACGGTTGATTGACATGATACCGGTTTCTGAACTAGAAAAATAAGCCGACATCAAAATGAGCACGCCGAGTATGATAAACAAGGCGCTGGTCGATATGTCTTCCAACAGTGGATCCCTTTTTTACTTACGAAAGAGTATTAAGCGTTAGTGAGTTACGATAGTCAAGTTAAAGTTTAAAACCTGCCTAAAATCACTTCTTGTATAAAGCGACTACCAAAGTAACCTAAAGTCACGATGCCAGAAGCCGCTATGATTGAAATCACCACAGACTTACCGCGCCAGCCGAACTGCTTATGCCCAAAGGCGACGACGACATAAATAAGCCATGCAACGATAGATAAAATGGTTTTGTGAATAGTCTCTTTGGCGAACATACCGTCTAAAAAGTAAAAACCGGATGCCAATGCCAGCGTTAATAAACCTGTGCCTACAAATAACAGTTGATAAAGCTGCCTTTCCACTTGCATAAGTGGCGGTAGATGGCTCGTCATAATCGCCAAATCCCGCTGTTTTAGACGTTTATCAATAAACATAAATTGAATGGCGTAGAGCGTGGCGATGATAAGTACGCAGTAAGCCAACAAAGAAAGTGAAATATGTAAAACGAGGCCAACATCTATATTTATCGTATGCATAATAATGTGGTGTGGAATAAATAGGCTTGCTAATAACAAAATAGCCGCGAAGCCATACACCACGGGTAGCAATAATGTTGCAGGGAAGCGTAAAGATACGGTCGTTACAGAAACAACGATAACCCAACAGGTTAACAAGGCAACGTTGACGGTACTGAGATCTTGTCCTTGATGCGTAAACACTGAATTCACCAATACTAGCATATGAGTTAAAATGGCGACGGTGCTTAATATTAAGGTTTTCTTTTGATCTGGACCTTGTTTGTCAAATAAGCGCGATAAAACATGGCTGGTGGCCATGATGTAAAAGAGACAGGCGATTAATGACAAGCTAATAATCAACATAAAAATAAGTGCCTAATTTTTGCTTTCCTTTTTTAGCTATTGTATTTAAAGCCTATCCGCTTGCATAGGGTTTTATTTCAATCCGTTAACTTATTCTTATTTTCGTTCAACGAAAGCGTAAAAAGCAGAACAATCGGCTTGAATACTGTATTAGTGGCTCGCATATCAGTATAATGCCCGACAATTTCGAGATTTTGGAACCGATACATGTTTGAAAACCTCCAAGAGCGTTTAGGAAAAACGCTTAAAAACATCAGTGGCCGTGGTCGACTAACTGAAGACAATATTAAAGAAACACTCCGTGAAGTACGCATGGCATTGCTTGAGGCTGACGTTGCCTTGCCAGTTGTGCGCGACTTTGTAAAACAAGTAAAAGAACGCGCGGTTGGTGTAGAAGTCACAAAGAGTCTGAGCCCAGGCCAGGTTTTCATCAAGATTGTTCGTGAAGAACTTGAAAAGTCGATGGGTGAGGCCAACGAAGAGCTGAACCTAAACGCGCAGCCGCCAGCTGTTGTGATGATGGCAGGTCTTCAAGGTGCGGGTAAAACCACCAGCGTTGGTAAGCTAGCTAAATTCCTTAAAGAGCGCAAAAAGAAATCAGTGTTGGTGGTGAGTGCTGACGTTTATCGTCCTGCGGCTATCAAACAGCTTGAAACGTTAGCAGCAGAAGTTGACGTTGAGTTCTTCCCCAGTGATATTTCACAAAAGCCAGTAGATATTGCAACGGGTGCTATTTCTCACGCGAAGAAAAAGTTCATTGATGTGGTACTTGTGGATACCGCAGGTCGTTTGCACGTAGATGCAGACATGATGGACGAAATCAAAGATTTACACGCGGCGATTAATCCAATTGAAACCTTATTTGTCGTTGACTCAATGACAGGTCAGGATGCTGCAAATACAGCAAAAGCATTCGATGAAGCGCTGCCACTCAGCGGTGTTATCTTAACCAAGACGGACGGTGATGCGCGCGGTGGTGCGGCGTTGTCTATTCGTCATATTACTGGTAAACCCATTAAGTTTATCGGTGTGGGTGAAAGAACCGATGCCTTAGAGCCATTCCACCCTGACCGTGTTGCATCTCGAATTCTAGGTATGGGCGACGTACTGTCGCTTATTGAAGAAGTCGAAATGAAAGTCGATAAAGACAAAGCCCAAAAAGTGGCTGAGAAAGTCTTTAAAGGCGACGGTTTTACACTGGAAGATTTTGCTGAGCAGCTGCGCCAGATGAAAAACATGGGCGGTATGATGTCGATGATGGAAAAGCTGCCTGGTATGTCGAACTTGCCGGATGCGGTAAAAGGTCAAGTAAATGATAAGACCTTTAACCAAATGGAAGCTATCATAAGCTCAATGACGCCAAAAGAGCGTGCACGTCCTGAAATCATCAAAGGCTCGCGTAAAAAGCGTATCGCTGCGGGTTCTGGTACGCAAGTACAAGACATTAATAAGTTGCTGAAGCAATTTACCCAAATGCAGAAGATGATGAAGAAGATGAAAGGCAAAGGCGGCATGATGAAAATGATGAAGAATATGAAAGGCATGATGCCGCCGGGCATGTTCGGTGGCGGTGGGCCTAAGTTCTAAATCAAACAAAAATATCCCATCCTAAAATTGGTTGACGGTTTTAAGAGGCCAGTGATTTTGTCATTGGCCTTTTCAATTTGCTCTCGACCACGGCTGATGTAAACCTATGCTGTAGTCGCCGTGAGGTCGTTTAACTCCCTCCTTTTTGTTTTTCTAACATACTTAATCTAAGTACCAAATATTTTTGACACTCATCAGTCGTTGGACTAGCCTCAATCTGTCGTTTTAGCTCAGTTAACCATCGAGCTATAATGAGTGGCGTTCAGTGGTAGAGTAGTGCCACCCATGAGTTTCTTTCTACATTTATGAAGCAGACCGACAGCGGCGGCAGGTAGTGTTGACTTACACTGCGTATTACGACAACAGCGATTGTCGATAGTGAGTATTCTAAAAGTCTATCGTTTTATGTGTGCGCTTGTGGTCTATCACTACAAGGAGCAAGTCATGTCAAATCAACCAACAGATATTGAAAAACTCGTTTTTGCCGTGGAGATATTCGCAAATGCTGGTTCTAAAAATCCAGGCGCCAGCGATGAGTCTCTGTACCACACCATCTCCAACTCATTAAAAGAAATACCATTTATTGATGTCGACATAGTATGGGGACCGCATGCTCAAATGATGCCCAATGGTGAGGCATTTAACACGATGTACGTTGCACGGGTGAGTGGAACTGATCAGTATATAGTAGCAATAGCAGGTACTAATGGTAAATCATTATTTGATTGGATTTTCCAAGACTTTAATGTTGCCATCACAACCCCTTGGATTTTTGCTCCCAATGTTAAAGGGGCCGAAATTTCAGCGGCTACGGCATTAGGTTTAGCGATGCTGAATGTTATGATCCCGCAGGGGAATGTCCCAGGTAGCGGTATCCCTTTAATGCACTTTTTACGCGATACGGCTAAGTCGCCTTGTGGCATTACGGTCGCGGGGCATAGCAAAGGTGGTGCGCTTGCTCCCACAGTCGCCTTGATGCTGCGAGATCTGCAAGGTAAAGCACTACTGTGGGATCCTGCGTGTAACGCCACTGTCAAAACGATGGGTACGGCTGGCCCAACAGCGGGCAACGATGTCTTTGCCGCTCATTCTAATCAGCAGCTTCCAAATGGCAGCCTATCAGACGATAAAGCGGTGAGTGTGCGCTTTGCAAATAGTTTAGATATCGTTCCTCATGCGTGGGCTGAAAGTAGCTTGGAGGAGATTAAGACAATTTATGGAAGTGAAATTTCAAGCCGGATTGTTGATGGTTTAATTGATTTTGCAAAAGAACTTGCCAATCGTACAAACTACACGCAACTAGCACCAAGTGACCCTCCATTTGCAGGACAGCTCAATACCAGTATCATTAGTTCAGAGAATTCTGACTTTGTGAATTTCTTACAGCAAGCTGCATATCAACATGTAAACAGCTATCTAGAGTATTTTCAAATCCCCATACCTGCGCAGCAAGCAGGGCTACAGCATCTACTCAGTGAGCCCGCAATTGGAGAGCAGCTCAAGCAAACGATAGAGAGTATGGGGGAACGAGTTCACGGTAAGCTTGAGGTTGAAGCAACGTCGTCTACATTACCTTTATTAGGAGATGTTAGCACGGCTGAAGGGCAGCAGAAGGCGATAAAAACTTTGATTGCAGAAATGGATAAGCTACAGCAACCAATGGAATAACTGAATTCGTTTCTACGCCACATTTTAGTTTATTATCAAGGTGCTCAAGGGTGACAATCGCGTCGCTGTTGGGCATTTATCTAATTCAAACTTGCATTGCGCTGAAAAATGCGTAAAATGCCCGAGCTTCCCGTAATGGGAAGTACAAACTTATTAATGAAAACAGTCAATCTATGTAGAGGACGGTATGGTAACTATTCGTTTGCAACGTGGCGGCGCTAAAAAGCGTCCATTCTATCAAATCGTGGTTGCGGATAGCCGTTTCTCGCGTGACGGTCGTTTCATCGAGAAGGTAGGTTTCTTTAACCCTATCGCTGCAGGTCAGGAAGAAAAAGTACGTTTAGATTTATCTCGTGTTGATCACTGGGTAGGTCAAGGTGCAGCTCTTTCAGATCGTGTTGCGAAGCTGGTTAAAGACGCTCGTAAAGCGGCTTAATAGGCGTAAGTGTAACCATGAGTCAAAGTAAAACCTCGACAATCGTTGTTGGTAAGCTTGGTGCTCCTTATGGCATCAAGGGTTGGCTTAAGGTGCATTCATTTACTGACGATCCCCAAGGGATCTTCGATTTCAGCCCATGGTTGATAGGGCAACAAGGTAAATGGCAAAACCTTGAAGTGAGCGACTGGCGTCGTCACAACAAGGGATATATCGCTAAATTTGCACAGGTAAACGACAGAGACGAAGCAGTGGCTTATACCAATGCTGAAATCGCTGTTTATGCTGAGCAGCTTCCTGAATTACCTGAAGGGGAGTTTTATTGGCGAGATCTCATCGGCATGTCAGTAGTAACCGATAAAGGTTACGACTTAGGCATAGTTGATGACTTGATGGAGACTGGTTCAAATGACGTTTTGGTTGTGAAAGCAAACAAAAAAGATGCATTTGGCCAATCGGAAAGATTAATTCCATTTTTAACAGATTCTGTTATTTCGGATATTAATCATGACGAGAGAAAAATTACGGTAGATTGGGATCCAGCGTTTTAATGAGCGATCAGCAAAAGCTATGGGTTGGAGTGGTTTCACTTTTTCCTGACATGTTTGATGCGATAACTCAGCAAGGCGTAACGGGTCGAGCTGTGAAAAACGGCTTGATTGAGTTTAATTGTTGGAACCCGAGAGACTACGCCACTGATAAACATAGAACCGTGGATGACCGCCCTTATGGTGGTGGCCCGGGAATGTTAATGATGGTTGAGCCTCTCAAAAAAGCTATTCTTGATGCCAAAGCGGCAGCAGGAGAAGGCGCTAAAGTAATTTATATGTCCCCTCAAGGGCGAAAGCTAGATCAACAAGGTGCGACTGAATTGGCGCACTCTGAAAAGTTGATTTTAGTAGCGGGTCGTTATGAAGGTATTGATGAGCGGATCATCGAGTCTTATATAGACGAAGAGTGGTCCATCGGCGATTTTATACTGAGCGGTGGTGAGTTACCTGCCATGACATTAATCGATGCAGTTGCACGATTAGTGCCTGGCGTACTAGGTCACAACCAATCAGCTGAACAAGATTCATTTTCGGATGGCTTGTTGGATTGTCCTCATTATACCCGGCCGGAAACATTGGATGATAAACAGGTGCCTGCTGTATTACTCAGCGGAAACCACCAAGAAATAGCCAAATGGCGCTTAAAGCAGTCTTTGGGTAGAACTTGGCAACGTCGTCCTGACTTGTTGCGTAACCTAGCTCTGACTGAGGAGCAGGCGGCATTACTTGCTGAATTTCAGCAAGAGAATGGCCAAGCTTGTGGCTAGAAGACAGTTACACCTAGGAATGTGAGAAATAAAATGGCAAAAGTAAACCAAAATATTATTAAAGAGCTTGAAGCTGAACAGCTTAAGCAAGACGTACCTGCGTTCGGCGCTGGTGATACAGTAGTTGTACAGGTACGCGTAAAAGAAGGTAACAAAGAGCGTCTACAGGCCTTTGAAGGTGTTGTAATCGCTAAGCGTAACCGTGGTCTACACTCATCTTTCACTGTTCGTAAGATTTCAAGCGGTGAAGGTGTTGAGCGTGTATTCCAAACGCACAGCCCTCTTATCAGCAGCGTAGCAGTTAAGCGTCGTGGTGCGGTTCGTCGCGCTAAGCTTTACTACCTACGTGAGCGTTCTGGTAAATCTGCACGTATTAAAGAGAAACTTAACTAATACGTCGCATTTATCAAATGCAGATAAAACAGGCCGCTTTATGCGGCCTGTTTTGGTTTTATCCCTCTCATTATTTCCATTCTGTGAATACTCACTGACATATCAGGCGTCTTGTCACGATATTTTCATGGTTGCTTACTTTTAAAGCGGCGCACTTCTTGTTAGACTCGGTGTATTATTTAATTTACTACTGTATATATAAGTTTACATCATGAATGGGGCTAACGATTTAGAAGCAATACGCGTTGCAATAGATGATTGCGATAGCGAGCTTGTCGCGCTACTTGCAAAGCGCAAAGCATTGACCGAACAGGTTGGAAAAATAAAACAGCAAAAGGGCGCACCGCTACACGTGCCGAAGCGCGAAGCTGAGTTGATCAAAGCCCGGCGCGCAGAAGCTGATGCCAAAGGGGTAAACCCTGATTTAGTCGAAGATATTCTGCGTCGTATGATGCGAGAAGCCTACGAAAACCAGCAAAGTGAACTCGCCTGTGCCGCACCAAAGATGTCTCCGGTTGTTATTGTCGGTGGTCAAGGCGCCATGGGTAAATTGTTTGCGAAACAGTTTAGGCGCTCAGGCTACGAAGTACGCATTTTAGACAAAGACAATCAATCACAGGCTACTGAGCTACTGAGTGATGCAAAATTGGTGCTGGTGAGCGTACCAATTAACGCGCTAGAGCAAGTCGTTAACGAGTTACCAGCGCTACCTGATGATTGTATTCTTGCAGATATTACCTCTGTGAAGCAAGCCCCGCTCAAAGTACTAATGAACAAGCACAACGGCCCTGTGGTCGGTCTACACCCTATGTTTGGTCCAGATATATCTCACTGGGTTAAGCAAACTGTCGTGGTGTGCGAAGGACGTATGCCAAAGCAATGCGAAGGATTAATCAAGCAACTAAAGATCTGGGGCAGCCAGTTGGTACCGATGGACGCTAAAAAACACGATCAATCCATGCAGATCATCCAAGTGATGCGCCACTTAACCACGTTTGTGTATGGTCAGTTTTTATCTAAGCAGTGCCATTCATTAAAAGAGCTAAGAAGCTGCTCATCGCCTATCTACCAATTAGAGCTGATGATGGTTGGGCGACTGTTTGCACAATCCCCTGAGCTTTATTCAGATATTATGCTCGCGCAATTTAATGATGTAGAAGGGTTATTGGCAAGCTATCAAGATACCTTTGAGCAGACATTGACCAAGCTACAACAAGGCGATAAAGAAGGTCTAATGCAATCTTTCTCACAAGCCAAACAGTATTTCTCAGAAAGCGCGAAACACTTCCTATCACAAAGCAGAGGCCTGCTTAACAAAGCCAATGACGCTAAAGTGTTGGATTATGAGGAAAGTATTTAGCGCCAAGGTATGTCTCCTGCATCACAGTGCAAATAGTGTTGCGGGAGTGGCTTTACGCCACGATTTTACGTAGGTCGCCATTTATGGCGACAAATAGCTTAGGTGCTGCTATAAAAGAAATTTGTTTCAAGCCCTAGTCTGAGTAAGCGAAGTATCTATAACACCCGTTACTATCTGCATCAATGCTGATAATGCAGCTCCAAATTTGAGGTGGGTGCCAGCGACTTCTTTTAATCTTACGTAGGTCGCCATTTATGGCGACAAATAACTTTGATGCTGCTATAAAAGAAATTTGTTTCAAGCCCTAGTCTGAGTAAGCGAAGTATCTATAACACCCGTTACTATCTGCATCAATGCTGATAATGCAGCTCCAAGCATGAGGTGGGTGTTAGCGACTACTTCAAATTCACGTGTTGAAATTATAATCGGTGACTGGTAAGTTACTAAAATTATTAAATAAAGTTAGCTTTATCATTGTTATTTTTTTACTAGCGGGTAAGTAAGATATTCAAGAATTCACGCTAATGAGCTGTTATGTTTCAGGTTCAAGTTTCGTAAAATAAGGTAGATATGGCGTATTGGCGTATGCAGTTACACCCGGATGATTCTGTGAATTCAGCTTTTCATTCCGAACAGAGTGTATCCGCAGGATTTATTGGTTTAGATTTTGCTGATTTTAAAACCAATGCAAAAGCTTGGCAACAAATCAAAATGACAGACACAATTTCTCCACTTGTTAACGAAGGGACTTTATCACTGAATCTAATTCGTGATATGTACCCTGAAACATAATCTGTTTAAGAGTGATCCGCAACGCGTGGCATTTTTACTATTCGTTGCATTGAGTGTTTAAGGTGGTATGCAGGAGCTTCGGTATTGCGTTGCTCACACCTTAACAGAGCACGAGGCAATTAGATTTATGCAAATTCATTCAATCGATAGAAGGTCTAATGTTGAACTGGAACTGTCATTTTTCGGTTATGCTGACGATGAAGAGTGGGTTAAGGAAGTTGGTGTTTATTCGAAGATACAGAGTACTCATTCTTCATCTAATCTGGAATTTAAGGCATACTTATCTAGTTCTCATGGTGACGAAATAGTGCAATTCGTAAATGCACTGAGTTCTCTTTACGACAACAGATCTGGTGAGGCGCAATTACTATTGCGTGGTGCAACCGAAGATACCTACGACGACCGTGAGTTAAGACTAAGGTTTTACTCTCTATCGTCATTGGGGCATCTAGCAGTTGAAGTGACTCACTCGGGTAGTGAGCGCTATAGTAATACTGAAACGCTTGATTTCAAAACGAAAGCGACTTTTGAGATTGATGCAGAATTGCTTCAAGAACTAAGGTTGTGGCTGACGGGAAAGCACGCAGCCTGTTTGCTTACCTAACCTGTTGCTCAACAGGGAGCTAAAACGCTTGGTTTTTGCTCTTTCGTCACGAATTTTAGCTCAGGCCTGATACCGCACGGAGATATGTATGAGTAGTTCTATTAAGTCAAAACTCCCCTTATTATTTCTTGTGTGTATTTCGTTGTGGTGGGGGTTCTATTACCAATCAAACGGTACGCTTAATGATTATGGCAGTGCGAATTTTGAATGGCTGTTTCTGTTAGATGCGTTGATAGTCTTGCCAATAGTCTGCTTTTTCTGTGTTGAAGATAGAAAAGAAGCCTTGTTGAAGTCGGTTGTTTTAGTGTGCTTTGCGGTGCTCGTCGGCAGTTACATTATTCCCGAGCAAGGCAAACTGGTTTGGCATTATCTTGAGAGCGGACGTTATGTTGTCTTGGTTGTTATTCTATCTTTTGAACTGGTCGCAATTTCAACCGTGTATCTTGCGATCAAAGTCGCCATTGGCAAGAGTGAAGATCCCGACCATGCCATTGAGAAGCCAATTAAAAAATATGCGGGTGACGGCCCTGTTGCAAAGCTACTGAGTTTTGAAACGCGTATGTGGACCTATGCGCTTTTTTCTAAGCGAGTGCAGCCAGAAAGCTTTAGTGGCGAGCAGCACTTTACTTACCATAATAAAGATGGTGCACAAAGTAATCTGCTTGGCTTTATTTTATTAATAGCGTTTGAAATGCCAATTATGCATCTATTTTTGCATTTTATTTGGTCCCCATTTGCGGCAAATATCTTTACTCTGCTGACGGCGTTTAGCTTAGTATTTTTCTTTGCGGAGTACCGCGCTGTTGCAAAACGGCCTATTTCTTTGGTGGGAAATCATTTGTTCATCCGATATGGTCTTTATCAGCCATTGGCGATACCGTTAAGCAACATAGCAAAAATTCAGAAGAACATGGAGTTTGTAAAGCGTGCTAGGTCTATAAAACGTTATAACTACTCAGGCTATCCAAATGTTGAAATTGAACTTGTTGAACCCATGGGGAATGTTAAAAATATATTCGTCGGGGTAGATAATGCCGAACAATTTATCTCAGCTGTATTAGCTGAGGCATCACGGCATAAAAATGCATTAGCGGGAACTTTACGCCAAGAGCTTACATAGGTCGCCATTTATGGCGACAAATAACTTGTATATAAGTGAGATATTCAAGAATTCACGCTATTGAGCTTTTCGCTTTGCTCAATTTTGGCCCTCAATTTTTACCCGTTAACCGGACATTGGTTTATCAATATCACATGTTCAGCTTACTGTACAAGTAGGGTAGTGAAGACTATACTTGTTCTATTAAATGTACATGTGGGGATTCTTATGAAAATCGTATCTTTTACTGAAGCTAGAAATAGTCTCAAAGCTGTTTTAGACGGTGTAGTTAATGATGCTGATACAACAGTTATAACACGGCGTGATTCTGAGGATGCGGTAGTTATGTCTTTAGACTACTACAATAGCCTTATGGAAACAGTGCATTTACTACGTTCTCCTCAAAACGCTGAACACCTAAACCGTTCAATAGCACAGTACCGCGCTGGTAAAACAACAACGCGAGAGTTAATTGATGAGTAGTAGCCAACGTTTATTGGCGTGGACTGATGACGCTTGGGATGACTACCTGTATTGGCAAACTCAAGACAAGAAAACACTTAAGCGCATCAATAAACTAATCAATGGTGTTAAGCGCTCTCCATTTGAGGGTATCGGGAAACCAGAGGCGTTGAAAGAGAACTTATCTGGTTTTTGGTCTCGTCGTATTGATGATACTAATAGACTTGTTTACGCGGTCGACGATCAAGCGATAACGATAATTTCGTGTCGTTACCACTACTAAATCGGTTTCAGCGATTTGGCATCTACAAGACGCTCAAGATGGACTAACAAACGCTTGGCATTTTTGGTTTGGTGCAGCTTTAATGTTTACGACACAATGGGTTAGATAAAGTGCTAGCGTTGCTCACACTTTCTTACGTAGGTCGTCATTTATGGCGACAAATAACCAGCAACATATAAAATTGAGCATTTTTAACACGTTATCTAGATGTAATTTGTTCTTAGCGAGCCAATCGATGGCTCGGATAAGTCACTCCTTGCGTGTAGCAGGTGATTTGTGTGTTGAAATTATAGACTTTGACAGGTAACTTATTAAAATATTTAAATAAAGTTAGCTAGGTAGTTGTTGTTTCTTTACTCTTGGATAAGAGAGATATTCAAGAATTCACGCTAATGGGCTGTTATTTTCCTAAGGAAGTTCATCATCAGCAAACTACTAGAGATAGTATTAATTCCGTTTGTTGGGGTTCTACTTTTGTTTTGCTTTAGTTGGTTTTTATTATATGAAAAGCCACTTTATGCATTAGGTTTTGGTGGCGTATTTGTATTGTTTTGTGCCGAACATGTTTTCAATTTTTTTAGTCGAACAAAGGTACATGGTATTCAAAATCTATCAGGTACAGTATTTCAAAGGCCTGTATCGCTATTGCTGTCAGTTTCTATTTTGCTTTGCTTATATTTTGTATTCGGCAAATAACAAGCTGTTTATGAAGTGGACGTCTAAAGCTTGGCTAGCGCTCATTCTTCGCTAGTGTAGTCAGCTTAACCCGTCACATAATAGGGCGTTTACCATTTTCCACTCTCGCATCATTCAACAGTCAAGTTCGATCGAACCCCGCGATCAAACCTGACAGCGATAATTAACTATTACAAGTAAACATATTCCCGCTTGTTACTCACTCAGTATCTTATCTAAATTCGCTTTTGAGCGGGCGACGCTTTCTAGCGGCGTTAGGCCGCTTGGGTATTCTTCTTGTTCGATTACCAGCCACTGTGTGCCGCCGTGTTGCTGCATGGTCTGGATGAGCGCTTTCCAAGGGTAGTGGTTTTCGCCAATGATTGGGCTTTTGTCATCTCCTTGATGAGTACGTATTTTGATATGTGTCGATACGGTTCTTCCTTCATATCGCTTAACATAATCACTGGGTGATTTACCTGCGTAATTCACCCAGCCGACATCGAGCTGCAGTGGGAAATCGCTTGGGGTGTTGGTGGCGATATAATCCCAAAATGTGCTATTAGCGTATGGGTTAAATTCCTTTTCATGATTATGGAATCCGATCTTCATATCATAACGTTTGGCGATTTGATGTACTTGGTTAAGCTGTTTTACAAATGCTTGCACTTGGTTTTTATCCCATGCCCTTTCATCCCAAGGAATAAAGAGCGTGGATACGTCTAAGGTTTTGTAAAAGAGTAGGGTGCTTGCTCGTTTTTCTTCAGCTAATGCGTCAAAGCCGATGTGTGCGCTGCTCGCAACTAAGCCGAGCTCTGCAAGTCTTTGTTTTAATTTGCTTGGATTATCGGCATAGCTGCCAAAGTTTCCAGCAAATTCAACGCCATCAAATCCCATGCTAGCGAGTGCTTGCAAGGTGCCGTCGAAGTCTCTTGCCAATTCATCTTTTACCGACCACAGTTGAACGCTAACGGGCAAAGACTGAAGGGAAGGCTGTGCATACAGTGGCGAGATAAAAATTAAAGCAATGAACAGCATTACTTGCTTTAATCGGTTGGTGTTTTCAACAAACATGATCTACTCCTAAAGAAAAAGCAGAGCTAGACTCTGCTTCGGTTAGTCATAACAAAATGACTCAAGGGTTAGTCGCGGTACGCATACTGGCTTAGTCCAAGCTCTGCGAGTACGCCATCTAGATGTGCTTTGGCTTCAGCAGTAGGCCCAGGATAATCACCTGCAATTGGCACATTGCCCAGATAACCTATGTCTTGACAGCCCTCAGGTGTGCAGAAGTAAGCGCCGAGAACGAGATCTTTAAAGCGCAAGAATGCTTTACCTATACGCTGAAATTGCTCTGGTGTTTGTGCATTAAAATAAGCAATATCATCCATAATTTTACTTTGCTGCGTTGCGCTAAGTTGTAAAAATGGCTTTTTAAAGCGCAAAGTCGACTCATCGTCAATCCAAGCAAGTGCATGGAGTATTGTCACTCTGTCTTTTTGTTGTCCGTGATACGGTGCGCTTACCCATTCATCGATCACACTCGGTACTTGTACTTCAGAAGCCGATGGATGATTTCCTTCCTTTGGCACAATAAAATCAGCTAGTACTGCAACTAACGTGAGCTGCGCTTCGGTAAGAGTGAGCGGCCAAGGTGACTCTGGTGGCATGATCATGTTTGGATCGGTGCCATACCCTTGAGCGCTAACTGGCTGTATTTCAATATCTGGCCAGTGCCCAGCTGCAGCCGTTTCACCTTCAATAGCCTTACTGCAACCAGCGGTGAGTGTTACCGCTGAGCCAGCTGCAAGCAAGCCTAACCACTTTAATGACTCGCGACGTGTCATGCCTGAAATATATTTATAAGAATCAACGCGATCAGGTGTATTCATCACAGCGCTCCTTTATCAATTTGTGCTGCCAACCAGGTGGAGTTGCGCATTGCTAACGTCATAATAGTTAACGTACAGTTTTTATGAGGGTTCGACGCAAAGACACCGGCATCCATCACAAATAGGTTGTCACAGTCCCATGTTTGGCCCCACTGATTCGTTACAGATTCTTTTGCTGAACTGCCCATTCTCGTCGTGCCGACCTCATGAATGATCTCACCGCCTTTTGAGATGGCTTTTTCCGCAGGCGGTAGCTCGCCCACTTCGGCACCCATGTTCTCAAGGATCTGTTTAGCGGTTTTGAGACCATGCTCGATTTGCTTAAGTTCTCTGTCAGACCATTTGAAATGGAACTTAGCAACCGGGATCCCCCATTTATCTTTGACGTTTTCGTCAATTTCCATGTAAGAATCTTTGTTCGGTAGCATTTCTCCACGCAGTGCAAATCCAACATAGGAACCATAAGCGTCACGCACTTGTTGCTTTAACTTGGGGCCATAACCTTGTTTATTGCCAGACACGCCAGAGCCCGGTTGATTAAATCCGCTGCTAATTTCAAAGTGATAGCCACGCGGGAAATTAAGCTCACCTTTTTCATGGGCTTTGTGCCCCCACCAAGGAATAAAAAGGTGGTTTCCGGTATGGCCGTCCTCGTTATAACGCGGGCGACCTTTTAACGCAGGGATTTGTGCACCAAGCCAAGCGCCGGTAGAGTCCATTAGATTGCGACCTACCTGACCACTTGAGTTTGCAAGTCCCTTGGGGTGCTTTGCATGTTTGGAGTTAAGCAGAATACGAGCAGATTCACAGGCGCTGGCCGCCAAAATCACCACATCTGCATTGAGTGCATGTTCTTGCGCAGACTTTTTATCGACGTAAGTCACTCCAGTTACTTTGCCATCTTCATTCACCGCGACCGACTTCACCATGGCATCGGTGATCACTTCAAGGTTTCCTGTCGCTTTGGCCATCGGAATAAGCGAAGTTGTGGTTTGGAATGCCGCACCAATTGAGCAACCGTGGCCACAAGGTGTGGCGTAAAAACAGGCTAAGCGGTCGTCTTTATTACGAGTCAGCACAGCTCTGTGCATTGGAACCGCTGGGATCCCCATTTTTTTCGCGGCAGCAGCAACCAATAACTCGGGTACTCTTGGTGTTGGTGGTGGCTGTAACACGCCAGGTGCAGAAGGGGGCATGTCATCCAAGCCGGTATTAGTACCACAGATCCCAACTATTTCTTCTGTTTTGTCATACCAAGGCGCAATGTCCTGATATTCAAACGGCCAATCAGCGCCATGTCCATCGCGGCTTTTGCCCTTAAAGTCGTGCTCACTAAAACGCAGCGAGTAGCGACCCCAGTGATTGGTGCGGCCACCGAGCATACGTGCACGCCACCAATAAAAGTCGGTGTTTTCTGCGCGTGTGTATGGTTCATCTGGTACTTGCCAACCGCCATCAATTGTCGCGTCGTAAAAACCAAAGTTTTTATCCTTATTGCCAGCGCCCATGAGAGGGGCTTCGCTATTACGGCGGAACATTGGGCTTTCTGTTTTTGGGTCGTAATTTCTGCCAGCTTCTAACAATAAAACTTTGTGACCTAGCTTGGTGAGTGTATAAGCGGCCATTGCGCCACCGGCACCTGAGCCAACGACCAATACTTTATGATCAAATGTTGCCATAGTTACAGCTCCTTGATCTTAATGTTTTTAAACCAGACTTTGTCGCCGTGATCTTGCAGGCCGATGTGGCCTTTTTTACCTTCAGCAAACCCTTGCCATGTTGCAAATTTACTGTTCTTAACCAAAGCATTCCAAGTGGTGCTACCAATCACGATACTCGTCGTGCTTACACCATTTTGCCAAACTTGTAGGTGGCTATCTTGTAGCTTAATGCGAACTTGGTTCCAAACTTCAGCAGGTTTATGTGCCGTACTTGGCGCGGCGAACAGGTCATAAATAGAACCTGCAAGATGAGAGTCTATTTTATTGTCTGGGTGTTCTTTGTTATCTAGAATTTGGATTTCTGGGGCGTGGGAGTAAATTGCACCGCCTTTTTCATCCGCCAATACAAAAATCCCACTGTTACCTTTTTTAGAAATCTTCCAATCGAGCTGGAGCTCAAAATTCTGATACTGTTTTTTGGTCAGAATATCGCCGCCCCCACCTTGGGTAAGTGTCATCGCGCCGTCCTCAACTTGCCACTGGCTATTTAGGCCATCACTTTTAAAGTTGCGCCATTGCGACATATCTTTGCCATCGAAAAGCAGTTGCCATCCAACTTGTTGTTCTTGCGGGCTCAATTGGTTGTCAGTTGTACTAGCGCAAGCCGCACAACTAACGGCCAATGCCAGCGTTAGTATTTTTATAGAGTTGAGCATATTGGAACCTCGTCTGTTCACTTTTTACTTGTTGCTACTTAATACAAAGGGTATTACGCGTATTTCTCAACGCGTTTATTTTTATTGATATAAAGGTAAAGGCCGATAAAAGCGGCTATGAGAATAGCTGGGAATAACAGGATATTTTCAAGCACCGCTTGACCTGCAACTAGTTCTGATTGCTGCGCAGTTAAGTTCGCCGCTTGGGCTTCGAGTCGCGCCGAATCAATCCAACTACCAATTACTGGATTCCACATGCTGACAGCGAACATCCCCGCACCGCCCATTAAAGACATACCAAGTGCGCCCGTTTTTGGGGTATATTCTGCAACGCAGCCCAGCATGGTTGGCCAAAAATAAGTGACACCCAAGGCAAATAATATTGCAGCCAAGTAGATTGCTGACCCTTGTGCTTGGCTCATCATGAAAATCCCAGCGGTTGCTAATACCGCAGAGCCGAGTAACACGCCTGTTGGGTTAAAGCGGTGGACTATTGGACCGGCAAAGAAGCGACCTAATGCCATTAAGCCTGTGATCAGCGCAAGGATCATCATAGGTGAGGCGCCTGACGCACCCAGTATGCGTTCAATCCACTGTTGCGTACCAAGTTCGGTTGTTGCTGTTAAGGTCATACAGCAAATTAAAAATAGGTAGAGTGGAGAAAACAGGTGCTTGAGATTGCTGGTGGTAGAATGATCTGTGCGGTCAAATTCAGGAAACTGTGACTTGACCATCATCGCTCCGTAAATCAGCGTTGGAATTAATATCAAAGCAACTTGCCATTGCCAATTAAAGCCTGATGCAGTCATAGCATTCGATGCCAGCGCACCAATCACAATGCCGCCAGGAAACCAGACATGGAATCGGTTGAGCATGGTCGTGGTGTTTTTTGGATACATTTCGGCAATCAGTGGATTACAGCCAGCTTCCACTGAACCATTCGCAAAGCCGATTAAAAACGTCGAGATCAGCAGTAACCAAAAACCGTCAGCGGTAATGGTTAAAACCAACCCAGCAAAGTGGCAGATAAAGGCGAGGGCAACTAACTTTTTAGCGCCAATGGCGTTGTAGATTGCGCCACCTAACATGGTTGCGACGGGAAAGCCCAGAAATGCCATGGCGTTAACCCAACCAAGTTCTGTATCTGAGAGTCCAAACTGCTCACCTAATTGCCCCAAAATGCCTGCGCGAATAGCGAACGTCATTGATGTGACGACCAGTGCAAGGCAACAGAGCTGAAACACGGTCCGATTATGATTATTATTATTCATGGTCGTAGTCCTGTTTATTTTATGCCGAGGATTTGATTATTGCGTTCGGTATCGGTGCTACTTCCTGCAAAATCATCGAAGGCTTTTTCGGTTGGTCTTATCAAGTGCTGTTTGATAAATTCAGCACCTTCTTTGGCCCCATCTTCAGGGTGCTTGATACAGCATTCCCATTCCAATACAGCCCAACCATCAAAACCGTACTGTGTTAACTTACTAAATATTTTCTTAAAGTCGACCTGTCCGTCACCTAATGAACGGAACCGTCCTGGCCGTTGTTGCCATCCTTGGTATCCGCCGTAAACACCGCAGCGGCCATTGGGGATAAATTCGGCATCTTTTACATGGAACGCTTTGATACGTTCATGATAGATGTCGATAAATGCCAAGTAGTCCAATTGCTGTAAAACAAAGTGACTTGGATCGTAAAGAATATTGGCTCGCGGGTGATTATTCGTCGCCGCTAAAAAGCGTTCAAAAGTCACGCCATCGTGTAGATCTTCACCAGGATGAAGCTCATAGCACACATCCACGCCAACCTCGTCAAAGCGGTTTAAAATAGGCAACCAGCGTTTTGCAAGCTCCTCAAATCCTTGTTCCACTAAGCCATTTGGGCGTTGTGGCCACGGATAAAAAGTATGCCAGAGCAAGGCGCCAGAAAAGCTGGCGTGACTGGTTAGCCCAAGCTTAGCACTGGCACTGGCCGCTAGCATTAGCTGCTCTGTTGCCCACTCCATACGAGCCTGAGGCGAGCCATGCACTTTTGCTGGTGCAAAGCCGTCAAACATTTGGTCATAAGCTGGATGCACCGCCACTAATTGACCCTGCAAATGGGTTGATAGCTCTGAAATAGTAAGGCCATGCTCTGCGGCAATACCAGTGATCTCGTCGCAATAATCTTGGCTTTCAGCGGCTTTTTGCAGATCGAACAGTCGCTGTTCCCAACTTGGTAGCTGAATACCTTTATAACCTAGGTTACTTGCCCACTGGCAAATACTATTAAAATTGTCAAATGGCGCCTCGTCCGAGACAAACTGCGCGAGAAAAATAGCGGGTCCTTTAATTTGCTTCATTCTTATTTTATCCAATAGTAAAGGGGTGCCACTTAGTGTCTTTTGCACTAGCTGCGACCGCGTTTTCAATAAATGCCATGCCACGGACTGCAGCGTTAATACTTGGCACGTCAAATTCTTCGTGTTGCACATTGGCTTGCTGCTGGTGTGCACGAATAAGGTTGGCGAAGTTAAGGTAGATATTTGCAAATGCTTCCAGATATCCCTCAGGGTGACCGGCTGGCACACGGGTTGCGCTAATGGCTGCTTGGCTAAGTGAGCCCACTCCTGTGCGGATCAACTGAGCTGGAGCATTTGCCGCACGTAACCACAAACTATTAGGCTCCATTTGCGACCATTCGATACTGGCTTTGTCACCATAGATTTTTAAGGTGAGATTATTTTCTTCGCCAAGGGCTATTTGGCTTGCCATCAATACGCCTTTTGCACCGTTGCCAAAGCGCAGTAACACGGTGCCGTCATCGTCGAGCTGTCGGCCGGACACAACCGTGTTTAAATCCGCACAAAGCGCCTCTATCTCCAAGCCACTCACATATTCGGCAAGGTTCGCTGCGTGTACACCGATATCGCCCATACAACAACTCACGCCAGACTTGCTTGCATCTAGTCGCCAGCTGGCTTGCTTGCTATTTTCGTCATCAGTACTTGCAAGCCATCCTTGACTGTATTCAACGACGACTTTGCGTATTTTGCCAAGTTCGCCGTTTGCGATGCGGTGGCGTGCTTCTTTCACCATCGGGTAGCCGGTATAGGTGTGTGTTAATCCGTACAAGCAATTGCTCTTCTGAAGCTGTACTTGTAGACGTAGAGCCTCAGATAAATTGAGCGTTGCAGGCTTATCACTCAAGACGTGAAAGCCGTGTTCGATAGCGGCAGTGGCAATCGGAAAATGCAAATGGTTTGGGGTAACGATGGCAACAAAGTGGATGCGCTCCGACTCTGGTAATTCCGCCTCTTGTTGTAAGAGTGTTTGGTAGCTGGCATAGCAACGTGCTGGGTTAAGCCCAAGTTGCTGGCCCATTGCTAGGCTTTTGTTTGATTTGGCGCTAAATGCGCCTGCAACAAGTTCAATTTGACCATCTAAACGCGCGGCTATGCGGTGCACTGCACCTATGAAAGCGCCTTCTCCACCACCGATCATGGCCATGCGGATTTTGTTATTATCCATCGTTTAGCTCCGTCGAGTTATCGAGGTAAGTTAATCTGATGTTATTGATAATAGGTAACAGAAGCGTCAAAGTGATAATAAAAATTCGGTTGACAATGCAACAAAATCGGCGTTTAAAATAAATTATTATAATTATAAAAAGGCGGTAAGTAGGGCAATGGAAGAGCAAACAATATTGAATAAAGCTGGCGTAAATCAATTGATTGCAGCATTTGATCTGATCCCAGACATCCTCTTTTGGGTCAAAGACACAAAAAGTAGAATAGTGCATGCGAACCAACACTTTGTTGAACATCAGGGCTATAAAACCCTAGATCAAATCTTACTGAAAACCGATTTTGACTTTTCACCGCAACACTTGGCATTCCAATACGTTAACGATGATAAACGAGTGATGGAAGGCTTTATCGTGACGGATAGATTAGAACTCAACCAAACCGCAAATGGGGAATTGGCATGGTTTTCCACGTCAAAAAAAGTGTTACTTGATGGCGAAAATGCGATTATGGGCACTTATGGTGTTACGCGACATCTAGCGAAAACGTCAAAGGCGTTGTCTCACGTAAGAGCCATTGAAGCGCCCGTTGAATTTATTCGGGCACATTACCATCGTCATATTTGTATCGAAGAATTGGCGGAACTTGCTCACCTGTCGGTAAGCGCATTGGAGCGTAGATTTAAAAAGCATTTAGCCAAAACTCCCAATCAATTTATCAACGAAGTGAGATTGGAAAATGCCCGTAAATTACTGGTCGAAACACGCTTACCGGTATCACAAGTCGCTTATCAGTGTGGCTTTTCAGAGCCAAGTTATTTTAGCAAGCAGTTTCGTCGTTTATTTGGTGAAATCCCGTCGCAATTACGTAAAGAGTTAACGTCGAGCGAGCGTTAACGCTGCGACTTCTGGTGGTAATGCTGGTGTCACCAGCGCATTTGCGTACTCGGCAGCTAACCATGGGCGTATAGGCATAGCAATGCCCCCAACTAGCGCGACTTTCTGTGCCCCTAAGCTCTGCAAATGACGGACATAACGCTCAATAAACCGTGCCGCGCTACTTAAGATTTGCTCAGCATAGGGATCGTTTGGCGTAGCAAAAACATGTTGAGCAAACTGGGCAAAATACTGGGGAGTGGCGTTTAGCGTGAGTTTGACTAGCTGTTCGGTACTGTGGCAATTCATGGCAGCCAAAAATGATTCAATCATCAGACTGCTAGGGGACAGTGTATCAAGCACCTCGATGGCATGTTTCACTAAACTCAAACCGATCCAACTGCCACTTGCACCATCACTGAGTAATAATCCGTGGCCACCGAACTCCCTAAATTGTCCATGCGTCACCAGACCCGCGCAAAATCCGGTGCCAAGAATGATTACACCGCCATCTTCGTGTTGATGCGCACCAAGGCAAGCAATGTGTGCATCGGTTGAAAATTGAAAACGGGCAAAAGGGGAACGCCATTGCTGCATCGCCTCACAAGCCGTCGTGACGTTCGCGCCGGCAAGTCCTGCAAAAGCACTGATGTTGGCAATGTCGTGGTGGGGGATTTTTGCGTTTGTCAGCGCTGTCATTGTTGCGCTCAACATTGACTCTTGGGCCTGATGTATTGATGTTGCTATGTTTGCAGGGCCGCTGGTGGCCTCAGCAAGGAGCTGTCCATGTTGATCCTCGAGGCGGACTTTACATTTCGTCCCGCCACCATCAATCCCTAAAAATAGCTTCGATGCTGTCATTGTATTGCCTTTTCTGATCCGGTGAGTATTGCATTAACTAGCCTTGGGCAAACTTCATCGCCATGATGCACGCCAGAGTGAGTATGTAAAGAGAGTGGACCAAATTCACTTAAAAGCCAAAGATCCGCTGCGTTTTTTGTATTGACCCCTCCACCGATCACAACTTCGATTTCAGCATTGAGTTTTTTCAGTAAGGCAATAAGCTGACTGGTACCAAACGCTGCGCCTTTGCCACTTTGCCATGTATTGCCGGCGCTTAAGACCCGCTCAACGCCTAACTCTAGCAGCGTCTCGGCTGCCTGCTGCCAGTTTGCAGCGGCGTCAAAGGCGCGATGAAAGGTGACAGAAAGGCCTAAGGATTTTGCCGTGGAAATGAGTGCTCGACAATGGTCAGTCGCTATCTCTTGGTTATCGTCGATAAAACCAAGCGCAATACCGGTTGCGCCCGTGCAAGCAATGCCATCTATCCCTTTTTGTAACTGATATAGCATGGTGTCATCAATAAAAAAATGCGGTGCTTGGCGTAACATCACAATACATTCGCCAAAGCTTGGTAAATACTGGGCAACTGCCGCTATCGCCGTCGGGTTTGGGGTCAAGCCACCGCAACTCAGTACACCACAGAGTTCTATCCTTGTTGCCCCAGATGCAAAAGCAATTTGTGCATTTCGCTGCAACAAATGAGGATTATCGCTGCTGAGGCATATTTCCAAGTTTTTACCTGAATAGTTTGCCGAATTCATATTTCACTCTTGAAGTTGAATAATTTTAAAGTTTAAAATGCTTGGTTTTGAATATTTAATTAGTCCAATAAAAACATTTGGTTACACATGTTTGGAACGTTTTTAAATTGCCTAATATAGAAACTAATAATGAGTTTTTATGTTAATCAGACTATAAACCAAGGAAATTGAAATTGGATCTTTTTTTGACCTAAACGCCGATTTTGTCTTAGTGCAAACCGAAATTCTATTATCACTTTTTGTAGAGCGCTCCTATTCTGAACGAGTGTTTCACAAACCATTAACCCCTATAGGGAAACAAAAAAGGGTCGTCACAAAGTCATGCGTCATGGAGCAGCAAGGGACGTCGTGGCTTTACAAATTATAAAAAACTTGGAGATAGGAATGGCCAATAATAATAACAGACGCCATGTGACAGGAAGGTCACGGCAATTTAGCAAGTCTGCACTGGTCCTCGCTATGTTATCAGCTACTAACTGGGCAATGGCTGAAGAAACCGAAAAAGAGGAAGCGCAGGAAATCGAAACAATTGAGGTGCGTGGGATCCGCGCATCTATGGCCGAAAACTTGGCGATTAAGCGTTTATCAAACGCGATTGTGGATGCCATTACAGCAGAAGACATCGGCAAGTTTCCCGATAAAAATGTGGCGGATTCACTGCAACGCGTACCCGGTGTGGTAATTTCTCGTAGTGGCGGGGAAGGGGAAAACGTCAGTATTCGTGGCCTTTCCTCTGATCTTACTTTTACGCAGTTAAACGGCAATTTTATCGCTTCTTCTCCGGGCTCGCCGTCGCGCTCTTTTAGTTACTCTTTGTTGCCTTCTACCATGGTGCAATCGGTTGAAGTCTTTAAGTCTTCAGAGGCGCGTTTAGATGAAGGTGGGGTTGGCGGCACGGTTATTCTTCACAGCCGCAAACCACTGGATATGGAGGCAAATTCTGGGGCGTTGAATGTTGAATATACCTACGCTGATGTGACTGAAGAGTACGAGCCTAATTTTAGCGGCGTTTATTCTTGGAAGAACGAAGAAGAAACCTTTGGCTTGCTAGTTGGTTATACCAAACAAGACCGCACCAACCGCTCTTTAGGCGGTGATATGTCGGGCGGTGGCGGTTGGCGTTGGGCAACAAGTTCAGACTTGCCAGCAACGGACACGGCGGGCAATGTGATTGCCGATAGTACACGTCGATTTGCAGCGTTAGAAGATGCTTATGGCAACGTCTATGACGGTGTTTGGGCACCGCAAGTTGCAGGTGTTGGGGTAACCAAAGAAAAACGTGAACGTCAGGGGTTACAAGCCACCATTCAATGGCGTCCAATAGATGATTTATCTTTAACATTCAATCATTTTCATTTTGAGCTTGGGCAAAACCGCACCACGTCACAAATGTGGATCCCAGAGTGGAAATACAACCCAGATTATCTTACCGGTATTACCCTAGACGAAACCGGTACGATTGTGACTGGCATGGACTTTACCAGTGGCGCTGGTGGCACTGAAGGGAATCTTGAATTCCCCTGGATCATTGGTAGTTATACGGTAGAAAAAGATACCTCGGATACCTACGACTTTGCCTTTGAATATGCTGGTGATTTATATGATTTGCGCGGTAAATTTGGTCACACTGAAGCCAGCGGTGGCCCTTCAGAATCTTGGAGCGCGGCATATAAAAGCGGCCAACCTGCGAGTCGCAGCGATTCCGGGCAGGTTGAAAACGCCGCTTCATTTGCAGGGTGGCGATTAGGTGACAGAGTGTCGTTGTACGCTGATCCCGCTTTGTTGTCTAACCTTCAGGCTGGTATTGCTGGCGATCCCGATCCGGGTTCGACAGGTTCAAGCTTTGTCGTCAGTGACTTAGAAGAGGACTATGCTCAGTTAGACCTTGATTATCGCGTCGGGTACGGCATCGTTGATACGCTGCGCGTCGGTGCTAAATATCGTAAAGCAACACTACACCGCGAAACCAACAACACCTTCTTCATTACTCAAGATGGGGCTGACAGAATTGCCAGTGGCGAGCTAGATCCATTTAGTCAAGGCGCCATTGATGAGGTGTCTTATCAGTGGATTGGGGGTATGCCAAAACTGGAGGATATTTTGAATGCAACGTCTGAACAAAATATCCCTGGCGGTTTTGAAGTGAATGCGATGCCCACGATCAATTGGGATCGATACCGTGAAATCGTGACCAGTGAATATGTTAAGCACACGCGCCGTGAGCCTGATTTTGTGTTCGACATAGAAGAAGAGATCATGGCCGCCTATCTACAGGCCGATTTTTCTTTTGGAGATTTTAGAGGAAACATCGGGGTACGCTATGTCGAGACTGAAACGCAGATTATGTCATCGGATAAAATTAACTACTTTTTAGATGACATTGATGATGTCACCGAAGAGGATATTTTAGGTGATGAACGTCTCATTGACGTTGAAGCCACCACCGTGCGTACCGTAACCGACTCGCAATTTTTGCCTAGCTTCAATATTGTCTGGGATGCCAGCGACAATCTTGTTATACGTGGTGCTATCGCCAAAACGATGTCTCGAGCTCCGTTCAACGACATGGGGGCGCCAGAGCAGCTGACCTTTATCTCTCAAGAATGGGCTGACGATAGACTAGAGTTTAGAGGTAACCCTGTGGAGCCAGGGTGGCGCGGCTCAGGTGGTAACAAAGCGCTAAAACCATTTGAATCGGTACAGATGGATTTATCTGCGGAGTATTATTATGGCGAAGGATCTGCGGTTGGCATTGCGGTATTCAACAAAGACGTAGATAACTTTATCGTGCCCTTGATCATTACCTCAGTAAGGCCGTTTGAGGGCTTTAATAACCCTTTTACCGGTGTTGAAATTGTGCCGCCGGGTGATATTACCGTCACGCCGTTTACCACCACCGCCAATGGTACAAACGCGACTTCTCGGGGAGTAGAGCTGTTTGCACAACATGCATTCGATAATGGCTTTGGTCTCAACGTTAACTACACCCTAAACGATACCAATCAGGCAGACATTAGCGTAGACGGTGAAAAGGTCGGTGAGTCTGCGCTTGTTGGCAGTGCCGATAATCAATTTAACTTCTCCGCCTATTACGAGAATGACACCTTTAGTGTCAGAGCGTCATATAACCGCCGAGGAGAAACCGCTCTGGGGCTTGCGGACGGGCTCACGGTATATCAGGAACCATACCAACAAGTTGATGTGAACGCTTCTTATAACTTGATGGAAAACCTGATCCTAACCGCGTCTGTGATCAACCTAACCAAAGAAGAACCGAGAACCTTTTATGGTGAAGATTCTAAAGCGAGATTGCGCAGCAGCAGCTACACCGGCCAGCGCTACTATGCCGGGATCACCTATCGATTTTAACTTTGGCGATAACCATAAAGTAATGCAAACAGGGTGAAGTCGTGTCAGTACAACGAGAAACAATATCACGGCTTATCACCTGCTTGTGGTGCGTTTATATCAACCTAGTCACACGAGTTGGTTGATATGTAAGAAGGGATAAATATGAAAACGTTAAATAAAATAAGAAATGCGATCCCGCTCATTGCCGTTAGCAGTTTATTGGCTGCATGTGGCGGCGGGAGCGATGACCCAAAAGTTGAAGAAGTGCCAGTAACCCCTGCTGTGACGACGGCAGAAGTATCAGGTTCAGTGATAAAAGGCGCGTTGAGCCAAGCCCGCATTTCGGTGACGGCGCTCAATGGCTCTAGCATGATGATGGATGAGAACTCGGCAACCAGTCAATCGGGGGAGTTGTTTATAGAACTGACGGGTAAAGCCGGGTTTGGCATTAATTCCACCATTAAAGTGACCGCCACAACGAGCGAAGGCTCGCAGATGCGCTGCGACGCCAGTCGCTGTGGTTCTGTAGGAATTGGGGAGCAGGTAAGTGGCGAGTATATTGCTGGTGTGACTTTGGCTACCTTAAGTCATGTCGCCGTACCGTTTGGTTCAAATGCCGATGGCAGTGCTGATGCGACCTTACAAATCAACGCCTTGACGACACTAGCAACCATGCTGGTGGAGCAGCAAATTGCTGAGGGGCGTAATGTCTCTACTCCCGAATTAATGGCATTGGCAAAAGTGGAGATGTCTGCGTTATTGCTTCGAGCCCTTGGCTGGCAAACCGGGAACACCAATGTTTTTGAGTTACCTGTGGTTAGCGCTGATCAATTAACGAATTTTGAATTAGGGGAAACTTGCACAACCTCTGACACTGGTGAGCAAAGTTGCGAGATGACATATGTTTCCGAAAGTGTGCAAAAGCTTTCTCTATTCAATGCTGCATTTGCACAGTTCGACGAGCAAGGCTCTTTGCAGGGCGTCTTAAGCAACTCTGCTAGCAATCTTAGCGCCGCACTTGGCGGTGATGAAGTTGCACTTGAAGCGCTTCGATTGCCAATTTACAACGCGCTTCAAGCTCACCCATTAACTGCGCAGCTAGGCCTCAGTGCCGATAGTATTATGGACTTAGCGTTACCATTATTTGATGAGCCGGTATCCACGGGACCCATGCAGCAAGTCGTGACATCAGGTGCCGCTATCACAGCAAGAAATGCTATTGGTGATGCTGAGAGTGCAGACAAAGCGTTTGATGGCGATCCACAAACTAAATGGCTTGACCACAATGATTGGCAGGGGCCACCTACTGAGGAAGCGCCATCTTGGATCCAGGTGGATTTTCCCACTCAACAAGCAATTAGCGGTGTTTACATTACCAGTGCTAATGATGCCCCAGAGCGAGACCCTGAAAACTTCTCTTTATTAGCTTCTAACGATGAGGGCGCGAGTTGGGTTAATTTGGGTAATGTGGTCGGGGCGTCGTTTGAAGCGCGCTTTGAACGTCAAGGCTTTGTATTTGGCAATGCGCAAAAGTATACAAGCTACCGAATTGCAGTGACAAAGAACAAAAATAACGATGGCTTACTGCAAATTGGAGAAATTCAATTTGTTGGGCCGGTTTATCCGAGCGTTGACCATACGGATACTGAGACGTTTGCGGTCACGGCAAGCAACAGTATCGGTGAGGAGGAAAACCAAGATAAGGCATTTGATAACGACCCAACCACTAAGTGGCTAGATCATAATGATTGGCAAGGCCCACCTACCGTCGAAGTGCCTTCATGGATCCAAGTAGATTTTAATGAGGCTGTGGCGGTTAATCAGCTTGCGATAACGAGCGCCAATGATGCACCAGAGCGAGATCCTGAGAACTTTGCTTTGTTTGGCTCTAACGATAACGGGGTTACATGGCAGCAGTTGAGTAATTGGGTTGGTGAGTCTTTTGAAGCGCGAGGGGAGCGCCAAAGCTTTGTGGTAGCGAATCAATTGCCATACCAAAGCTATCGTCTTGAGATAACCAAGAACAAAAATAATGATGGCTTGATGCAGCTTGCTGAGATTGAATTAATCGGTCCAGAAATCTCTGGATTAGATCATGCACAAGTACAAGGTGCGAGTTACTCGGCGCGTTTTAGCATTAGTGATTCAGAGGGCGCAGCGCAAGCATTTGATAAAAATGTTGAGACTAAATGGCTCGATCACAACGACTGGCAGGGGCCACCCACTGTTGAAAATCCAGCTTGGGTTCAAGTTAGCTTGCCGCAAGCGCAAGCGGTAAATACTTTGTACATTACCAGCGCCAATGATGCGCCGGAGCGTGACCCTGAAAACTTCCAACTCTTAGCATCTCACGATGGGGAAGTGTGGCAAGTATTAAATACTTGGGTAGGGGAATCGTTTGAATCGCGTTTTGAACGTCGTGCCTTCGCGTTTGCTAATGGTTTGGCTTACTCACATTATCGCTTGTCTATCAGTAAAAATGCGAATAATGATGGATTAGTGCAAATAGCTGAAATTGAACTCGCTGGACCTCAGTATGCACTTGAAGATTTGTCTGACTTGGCTGGAACAAGCTTTAACGCGCGTAATCGTATTGGAGATGCGGAAAGTGAACAAAAGGCGTTTGATAATGATATCGAGACAAAATGGCTAGATCACAATGAGTGGCAAGGCCCGCCAACAGAGGAATCACCATCTTGGATCCAAGCTGATTTTACTGCGCCACAGATTGTGAGTGGTTTGGCAATCACAAGTGCGAATGATGCTCCAGAGCGCGATCCCGAAAACTTCCAGTTACTGGGTTCTAATGATGGCGGTGATACGTGGACAGAAGTCGCGGTTTGGGTGGGTGAGAGCTGGGATGAGCGCTTACAACGAAGAGCGTTTACTTTCTCCAATGCTTTTGCCTATCGCAGTTATCGTCTAAATATTAGCAAAAATGCGAATAACGATGGCCTAGTACAGATCTCAGAAATCGAACTCCTAGGCCTTAGCGGAGAATAATCTGAGTTAAATAAATCTCAACCAAAAAAAGCCAGAATGCAACTTGCGCTCTGGCTTTTTATTTTTCTCAATGAGAGTGACTTAGTATGATCTATTATAATACATCTACGGCTTGCAAAGACTCGCTTTGGTAGCAGCCCAGTAAGCGTACAAACTGGGTATGATCTTTTAATTCTTCAAGTGCTACTTGGACTTGTGAGTCTGCAATATTGGCAAGCAAATCTACATAAAAGACTTCTTCCCAAGGGTTACCAGGTACTGGGCGTGACTCTAACTTAACCATATTGATATTGTGCTGTTTAAATACCATCAGCGCGTCAGCAAGTGAGCCTACTTGCTGTTTGGTGGCCATAATTAAACTGGTTTTCGTTGGGATTTGAGTAGACACTTGAAGTGCTTTTCTTGCTACTACAATAAAGCGGCTATGGTTTTCGGTCTGATTCGCAAGACCAGACTTCACCACTTCTAGACCCATATTCTTACCAGCTTGTGCAGAGCCAATCGCGGCACTGTTTGGGTGTTCTGCTGCTTGTTTTAATGCACTAGAGGTCGAGTCGCAAGTTTCATGCTGAATATCCCCAAGACCTTGCATAAAACGGCTGCACTGGGCAAAAGGTTGGGGGTGCGCATAAATTTTGTCGATCGCTTGTAATTCTGTGTCTGGCAAAGCTAGGAGACAATGCTCTACGGTATGCGTTACTTCGCCCACAATAGATACTTGCGCATGTTGCAATAAATCAAAGACCTCGTTGATACTGCCGGAACTGGTATTTTCAATAGGTAAAATACCAAAGTCAGCCTGGCCTTTTTCTACCTGCTCGGTGATTTGCTCAAAGCTTTGGCAACCCATTTCCACAAGCTTACCGGGACGACGGCTGAAGTATTTATGACAAGCAAGCTGGCTATAAGAGCCTTGTCCACCCAAGTAGGCAACGCGGTGTGTATCACCTACTGCATCGGGGTTTAAGTTCTTTTGCAGCATGGCTTGTTGGTTTAATACAGAGTCTTCTAAGATAGTTTGGAAAACGCTGTTTATATAAAAGGCATCAAGACCCAGAGATTTACCATATCGGATCAGTTTCTCCAGCAGTGCCTGCTCACGTGCTTCATCACGGATAGGTTTGTTGTTGGCAATCTTATATTCCAGCACGCCATGACTAATGCGACGTCGCTTTGCCAGTAAAATCAGTAATTCCGAATCTATCTCATTGATATCATGCCTAAGGGCATCTAATGTATTTTGTGTCATAGGTCCTCACTCCCATTTAGCCAAAAAAAAAGCCTCCCGAAGTTGGGAGGCTTAGCTATTCTTTTTCACTCGCGAACAGTCAAGCCTCTTCACCTAAAGAAGCTAAAAAAGAAATATGTGTTGCTGTTGCGTGTGATGAAATTCATTTATTCAAACCTTACTTTGAAACTGAATACATTATTAGCATAGAACTAAACGAGAAAACAAGTACTACTTTGGACGTATTGGCAAAAACCTAAGTTATTTAGTAGATAAGTGCCCAATCTCAGTGAGTTAAGTACGTTAATCAAACGTAACTTATTGGCGAGTCGAAAAATATTCTGGTATATTCAGGCAACACCACCACTGTAAATAAAAGAATAGGTTAACTTGTGGGCAATCGTCGTCCCCCATCAAGATATGGTGCAAGCTCTTTAAGTGTAAAGCTGTCGATGTTGATTTCGGCCGTGTGTTTGATCGCGGGCGTTTTTGCTGCAGCATTGATGCTAAAATCTGAAGAAAAGCAGTTGATCTATGAAGAGTATGATGAGCTTAAGCGTTTTAGTGCGCAGGTGAACAATCAGTTCTCAAATTACCTCGATCTTAAAGCCAACTTGGCCGAACAAGCCAATTCAGTGGTTTCCAAACACTTACTTTACGGTGTTCAAGATTTATCTGGCGCACAAGCGAGTGTCGACAAGCGTGGCGAAAACTTAGCGAGTACAGCCAAAAATGGCCTTTCTGCAGCTATGTATACTGGCGATTTAAAATTGCAGTCAGTGCAAAAGTTATTTTCTGAATCTGAATTGCTTTGGAATATTCTTGCGCCCCCACTGTTACAGGATTTCTTTAATTTTTACCTCTCTACAAAAGACGGATTTGTCCGTGTTGCGCCTCCTAATGCCCTATTAGCGAAAGACCCTAGGCTGGTAAATAATCAGCTTCATAACTTGCCTGTTTTACATGCTGAACAAAACCCAACGAGGGAAGCGGTATGGTCGGGCGTGTATTTTGATAGGGTTTGGAACAAATGGGTGGTCAGTATTTTGGTGCCTTTATACTTACATGACAAATACCTTGGGTTAACGGGTAGCGATATAGAGTTGACCACCTTACTCGAAAAACTACCTAAATCTGACCATCAGCAAGGTTTCATCGTTTTTGATAAACAGGGTCGATTATTGGCAGCTCCCGGCCTGTTTAAAACCACCGCTGCGACTGGGCAGCTATTGGACCACAACAAGCTACCGGAAGATTTGAGTAAAATAGTACAAACTGCACTTATTACTAAGCTGCCAAATATCCAAGATGAATTTAGATATAAAGACAACTGGCATATTATGCACGTGACCCATATTGCCAATTTAGATTGGTACATTGGGATCTATAAAAAGCGGGCGTCGGCTATCTCGGCCATTGAAGAGCTTAAAGTTAAGTTCTTCGGTTTGTTTATTTTGTATGCCATTTTTGTTGCGATATTACTGCATCAGGTTCTATATCAATTAGTACTCAAACGTATCAATGCGCTCGTTAAAGCAGTGAAGGGATTTGGTCGAGGGCAGTGGGATACGCCAACCTTGCCGCATACAGATGACGAAATAGGTCAATTGAACGCGTCATTTAATGACATGAGTGTTGAGATAAAACAACTTGTAAATGGCCTAAATCAACGTATTACAGAAAAGGAAATCGCTGAAAAGGCGGCAAACCGTTTGTCAAAAGCTGTGGCTTTCTCTGGTACTGGCGTTGTATTGACCAATGAGCATTTTCAAATTGAGTACGTCAATCCAAAAATGCAGGAAATGACGGGCTATGATGAACAGCATTTTATTGGCTCTCCGCTTTTGAGTATTATTTCAAAAGACATGGCAATTCTCATTGATGATATCGATATTGACTTGCGCAGCCGCAATCATTGGCGCGGAGATACCATGTTGGCGGGTAACAGAGAGGCACCTATTTGGGTCAGTTTGAGTGTGTCACCGATCCGTGAAGAAGGCGGTGCAATTTCAAGTTATGTCGCCTCAGCCCAAGATATTTCGTTTGTAAAAGAAAGCCAGCGTAAAATGGAAGAATTGGCTTACTTTGATACCTTAACTGGCCTCGCCAATCGAACGTTTTTCAGGATGCAGTTACGTAAATCCATGGCGCTTGCCGAACGTGGTCATTATGCCTTTGCTCTATTTTACTTTGACTTAGATGAGTTTAAACGCATCAATGATACTTTGGGACATGACGCGGGTGACCGCTTATTGCTTGAAGTCGCGACGAGATTGAAAAAGCGGCTCCGTGCAGAAGATACCATTGCCAGATTGGGTGGGGATGAGTTTGCGGTGTTACTCAGTGGCATCAATGAGCGAGAAAATGCCATGGAAGTTGCCAATATCATTCAAAAGACACTGGCAGAACCAATAAAACTGGGGAATAACGAAGTGATCGTCAGTGCAAGTATTGGCATAACGATGGCTCCGTTTGACAGTAAAGAAGAGGAGCAGCTGCTTAAACATGCAGATTTGGCAATGTATCAGGCCAAAGCAAAAGGGCGGAACACTTACCATTTCTATAGCCAAGATTTAGACGAAGCCGCTAATGAGCGCCTATATATAGAAAACGAGCTGCGTATAGCAATTAAAGCGCAACAATTTACTTTGCATTATCAACCACAAGTGAACAGTGAAAGTGGAGAGGTTGTAGGCTATGAAGCACTTATTCGCTGGTTCCACCCAAGCGAAGGAACTATTCCGCCAAGTAAGTTTATTCCAATTGCTGAAGCGACAGGCCTAATCGTAGAGCTTGGTGCATGGGTGCTAGAAGAAGCATGCCATTTTTCTCGTCGTTTAAAAGCCGCGGGCAAGATTGCCAACGTGTCCATCAACCTTTCTGCGAGACAGTTTAAAGACGCACAATTGATCAGTACGCTGTCAGATATTATTGACAGAACTGAAATGGAGCCGACTCTACTACACCTTGAACTTACCGAGAGTATGTTGATGGGAGACGTGGAAGCGGCAATCATACAACTTAGAGATATCAAAGCCCTTGGCGTTTCACTGTCTATTGATGACTTTGGTACAGGCTATTCGTCTTTAAGTTATATTAAGCGTTTCCCAGTTGATATACTTAAAATCGACCGCTCCTTTGTGAAGGATATCCCTGAAGATCCGAATGATATGGAAATCACCGCAGCTATCATTGCGATGGCGCAAAAATTAAATTTGCAGGTTATTGCTGAAGGGGTGGAAACTGAGGCTCAGATGACGTTCTTGGCGAAAAATAACTGCTATATTGTACAAGGTTATTACTACAGCCCGCCGTTGAGTGAAGCAGAGATTTTGCGGTTTGCCCCTGCGGTATAGCGGCTCAGCCCCAAAGCATGGGGCTGAAAATAATAAGTGCCTAACCGCCTGCGATTTTCACTTTGAAGCCTTGGCCTTCTAATAATTGCTTTAGCTTTTCTCTGTCATCGCCTTGAATTTCAATAACGCCTTCTTTAACTGCACCACCTTGACCCATTTTTGATTTAAGCGTTTTTGCCAATTTCTTTAGATCATGCTGTTCATTATCGATGCCAACGACAAGCATAACGCCTTTGCCTTTGCGCCCTTTAGTTTGTCTTTCAATACGAACGGCGCCGTCTTTAAAAACTTTCCCTTGAACTTCTTGCTTTGGCTCTTTGGTGTCAATACGGCCTACATCTGTGGAGTACACAAGTCTTGATTCTGACATTGATTCTGGTCCTCTTGCGGGTTCTTTGCAGAGATCATAGCAAAAAGCAGATTAGATGTTTTTTATTTTTTGCTAAATGGTTTTTAAGCGTTATATTTAAATTGGTGAGGGGAAACAAATCAAAATAATTTAGGAGCTTAATGATGAGCTTGAGTAAAAACGCTTCTGCTGACGGTAAGACATTAACCATTCAAATTAGGGGCAAGTTCGACTTTAATTTGGTGCAATCGTTTCGTCAGGCGTATGCGGAGGTGAATGATCAAACCGAAAAGGTTGTTGTTGACCTGCGTGAAACCGACTATATGGACAGCTCCGCTTTGGGTATGCTGTTAAATATGAAAAAAACACTAGGAAGCTCAGTTTCCAGCATTCAAATTAGTAATTGTCGTCCACAACTTAAGAAAATCCTCCAGATCTCTCGTTTTGATAAGAAGTTTGATATTGACTGATCGCCGATAGATTAGCCCCTCATGAATATCTTGGTAGTCGACGATCAGGTATTAAACTGTAAGCTGCTTAAGGCAATGCTTGAGCAACAATTTTATACCGTTTTTTGTGCGCACAATGGTCGTGATGCATTAAAAATTCTTGAAAGTCAGGACATCGACATCGTGCTGCTAGACGTTGTCATGCCCGTAATGGATGGCTTTGAGACTGCCCCCAAAATAAAGCAATATGCAGGCGACGTATATCTCCCCATCATCTTTATCACTGCGCTTGAAGATCAAAGTAGCTTTGAAAAGTGTCTCGCTGTAGGAGGTGATGACTTTATTCATAAGCCGTTTGATAAAGTCATTTTATCAGCCAAGATCAAAGCGCATGCGAGGACACGTAGGCTCAGCCAACAAAGCAACGAACAACGCCGACAACTGGAATATCACTATAACCAAATAGAGCGAGAGCACGAGATTGTTGAACACATCTTTAGTAATGCGCTTGCACAACAATCTGAATATCCTGAGATTTGTGAATACCACTTGTCACCCGCATCAATGTTTAATGGCGATATGTTTTTAATGGCCAAGAGCCCAATGGGTGGCTTTTATTGTTTACTGGGTGATTTTACTGGTCATGGTTTAGCAGCTGCGGTCGGCGCGCTTCCCGCATCGCGCATTTTCTACACTATGGTGCAAAAGGGGATGGCGGTTGGTGATATAGCCGTTGAGCTCAATACCGCCCTTAATGAGTTATTACCCGGCCACATGTTTTGCGCAGCAGCTATCATTGAATTGAGCAGCTCAGGGAAAAGTGTTTCTGCTTGGCTTGGTGGTTTGCCAGATTTATATCTGATTGACCAAAATGGTAGCCTTATTAAAACCATTGAGAGCCAACATATGGCGCTTGGCATTCTAGAAGTCGATGAGTTTGAACGTAACCTGCTGCATTTTGAAGTTAGCCCCGACCAACGCCTCGTAATGGCGACAGACGGTATCATTGAGTCTGAGTCTGAGCGGGGGGAAATGTATGGCGAACGACGGTTAAAGCGCTTGCTGGCGAGCCGGCAGCATATTTCCACGGATCAAATTATCTCTGAAGTTCGCGAGTTTTCTGGCAATACGGAGCAACAAGATGACTTAAGCATCGCGATTATTAATTGCGTTGCCAGCGAGTCAATTGTTTCTGCGCCTAACCATTATTCAAGTTTGCCGTTTAATATTTCGTTATCTTTAGATGCCAAGCAGATGAAAACGACAGATCCGGTACTTGAGCTGGTGGATTTGCTTAGTGAAGTTGACGGTATTTCGGCACATCGCTCTAACATCTTCTTACTACTCTCAGAGGCCTACAATAATTCTTTAGATCACGGTGTGCTGGGGTTAGATTCTGAGATTAAAAACAAAGAAGATGGCTTTTTTGAGTTCTATAGTCTGCGAGAGAGTGTTTTGAAGGAGCTAAAAGAAGCGCTCATTATTATTTCTGTGCGCTACAGCCCTGAAGAGCTAAAGTTATACTTCAACATTTGTGATTCAGGTAATGGTTTTGAATCAAGCGAACGCAATAAAGCGCAGCAAGAGCATAGCCACGGAAGAGGTGTTAGCTTACTTAACGAGATTGCCCAAAGCGTTAGCTACAACAGTGCTGGAAATGAAGTAGAAATGATTTATTCACTCACCTCTAAATCGGTCTAAATTCCACTCAAGTGTATGTCACCTCAGCTTTAGATTCAGTGTCTACTGGTATTGCTTTATGTACCTGTTTTTTAGTGTTGGCAAGGTTTAAAGAGCATGGTAAAGTTGCATTAACTTTAGATGTTTAGATGGCTAAAATGTCAGATTATATTTCATTGAGCGGATTATCTATCTCCCGCGAGTTGCTTTTGCTGCAATTAGAAAAACTAGATGCTTATATTGAGAAAAATTCAAGCCCTGCTGTGTGGTCATATCAGATCCCTGAGCTTGGGGAAGAAGGCGCTTGTAGCTTGTTTGGTCACCTTCAGGAAGCACCTTTTTTATTGAGTGACTACGTTGAAAAGAACATTGTGAATGAGCAATCGCTTGCCAAGCTGCAAACAATAGTGTCAGCGGTAGTTGAATTTACAGCTGTTGATTGGTTTGGCATATACCAAGCAAGAGCGACAAATGAAGGGAAACAACTTCTCAAATTAGCGTACTCTGGCGCGCCGAGTAGACCGCTATTCCCAATAACGGAGGCTTTTGCTGCTACTTCAAATAATATCCAAACGGTATTGAGTGCTAAAGCTCGAGTGATTAATGACATCCCTCAATATGTCGCCAGTGGAGGAGAGTACTACACTTGCGATCCAAAGGTGAAAGCAGAAACCTGTATGCCATTATTCGATGATGCTCAAAATTGTATTGGAATTATTGATGCAGAAGCGTTTTCTGAGTCATTTTTCAACGAAGAAATTTTAGCATTGCTTGCAGCTGCATGTACGAGAATTCCTGACTATTTACCCGAATAATTATCGGAATAGTCCGGCTGTAAACTTGACGCCTTTGTGGTGCTGCCAAGTTTACAAAAATGAATAAAATTCTAGATAAATATGGTAACTGAGATGCAAGTCTCTATGTTACCATCAAGTCTACTGGAATCGGGCGTCAGCCGCTCGAGTTTGCATTAATTAAAATAAAAGAGATAAGCCATGTTCTCAGAGCTAAAACCACTTCCAACAGATCCTATTTTAGGCCTGATGGCCGCTTATAAACAGGACACTAACCCAAACAAAATTGACCTTGGTGTAGGTGTTTATAAGGACGAGCAGGGAAACACGCCGGTACTTAGAGCGGTTAAAAAAGCGGAAGCGTTTCGTTTAGAAAACGAAACGACAAAATCTTATATTGGTTTGGCTGGTAACTTAGACTTCTGTCAAAAGATGGAAACACTGTTACTTGGAGAGCATAGTACATTATTGGCAAATCGCGTACGTACGGCGCAAGCACCTGGTGGTACTGGCGCATTACGTGTTGCAGCAGAATTTATTAAACGTTGCAACACTAATGCAACTGTTTGGGTTACGACTCCAACTTGGGCAAACCACATCAGCCTATTTGAAGCAGCTGGTCTAACAGTTAAAGAGTATCCTTACTACGACTACGAAAACAAAGGGTTGTTGTTTGATGAGATGATCAATGCGCTGAAGCAAGTACCTAAAGGTGATGTAGTACTACTTCATGCATGTTGTCATAACCCAAGTGGTATGGACTTAAATCAAGCGCAATGGAAAGTGGTTGCTGAACTTGCGAAAGAGCAAGGCTTTACGCCATTAATTGATATTGCATACCAAGGTTTTGGTACCAGCCTTGAAGAAGATGCACAAGGCCTTAGAACGGTTGCGGATACAGTTGATGAAATGATCATCTGTTCATCTTGCTCTAAAAACTTTGGTTTATACCGCGAGCGTATCGGTGCGTGTTCAATCATTGCAAAAGACAGTGCAACTGCTGATGTTTCAAACTCAGTATTACTTAGCGTTGTTCGTAGTATCTATTCAATGCCACCAGCACACGGTGCTGATATTGTAAATACCATTCTAAGCAGTACTGAACTTACGCAAATGTGGTACGACGAACTTGACGAAATGCGCGGTCGTATCAATGGTCTACGTACGTTAATCAAAGAAAGCCTAGCTGAAAAAGGTGTTGAGCAAGACTTCTCGTTCATCGACCGTCAGCACGGTATGTTCTCTTTCTTAGGTATTAATAAAGAGCAAATTGACAGACTACGCACTGAATATGCTATCTATATGGTAGGCTCTAGCCGTGTTAACGTAGCTGGCGTAAGCAAAGACAATATTGACTACTTTGCTGATGCAGTGGCAAGCGTGATTAAATAATACCACGCTACACAGCACAAAATAAAAAACCGCAGAACATGCGGTTTTTTATTTTCAGCCTAAACCACCCACTGAAGTAAGTGGTTATTATCATTTAGGCTTGCTTAATTTTGGTCACTTTATCTGGATCTGACGCTTTTTCGTTTTCAGATTTGTTTTTGGTATTGGCTTTTGGTGCTACTTTGCCACCTTTTAACACAGACACAAAGTCATCTTTTTGTTTTGCAATTTCAAGCGCTAGGGATTCAACTTGTTGTTCACTCAGCGGCACGTCAACTTTCGTTAGCATGTCTTCCAATGCTTCAGCTACATCTAGCATCTTATCATAAGCATCAGCTTCTTTTTTAGACGTGAAAGTCATACGCTCGACTCCATTTCTTTCAACAACATATTTGATGATAACGGCCATGGTTATTCCCCTAGTCACTGTTTTTTTATACAGTAAATCGAATCGAGGGATTAAGCAAGTTATTTTGAAAATTTTTCAAGTGCTGTTGAGTGAAGCAGAATTAATTAAATTCATTAAAAACAAAAGTTTAATGTTTATTTGGATTTTTGAAAGAATGAATGTTTTTTGACAAAGTCAATGTTCCAATCTTTATTTAAAAAGCTTCTGCAATCACTCACCGAGGTGAATGCAGTAAGCTTTGGATACTTTTTACGCACAAGGAGTGTATATATGTTCAATAAACCCACCATACTTTCTATTTTATTGGCGTTAGGTTTAAGCTGTTCAAGCGTGCTCGCAAAACCTGCGGAGCAAGCAAAGTCAGTCTCTCAAACACAGCAGCAAAGTGCTGTACTCGATATTAATTCCGCTGACGCTTCGGCGCTTTCAAGTTTACCAGGGATTGGTATTCGTAAAGCTGAAGCCATCGTAGAGTACCGTAAGAAAATGGGGCGCTTTAAAACAACAACGGAGTTGCTGGAAGTAAAAGGAATTGGGAAAGGAATATTGGCAAAACTGGAGGGGAAAATTAGAGTCTAGTCGTAGTTATTGTGTGCGAGCTTAGTTGCTCGCACACAGGTAGATTGAAGATCAGGGCTTATTCGAGGCGTTAAACTCAGCGATTGCCTGAGCTAACTTGGGTTTGCCAAACTGTATTTCCAGTGGTGTGGTCAGTAGCGGATAAATTAATCCTGCTACCAATAAGACAGGTAATAACAACCAGCCTTCAAATACGACCAATGAGGCAAAAAACGGTGTGAGCAGTAGCAACTTGGCTATTCTTAACACAACCTTTGTTTTTGCATCAAGGTGGCTAAGTGCAAGACGCAAAATCATCTGCTTGTCACGTAATTTAAACGCTCTCAGTTGCTCAATTTGGCTTAACCTAAAATGCATGAATGTGATATCTCAACTTCTTTTGGTAACGTGGAAAAATAAGAAAAGAATAAATGCAACGCTATAAAATGCAAAGATAATTTCCATCCATCCAGGCATAGATAATCCTGCAAAAGACCAATCTATGTTGCCGCAGTCACCCGTCGCAGCAAAAAAGCTTGGTAGCCATTCATGAAGCGGCATAAACGCAGGAAAGTTTGGTACAAAGTCACAGGTAAAAGCAAATGGATCCGTTGTGGTTTGCATGCTGATATGTTCACGGGCGATAAAATAACCCCAAATGCTGCCTACGCCCCACGAAACAAATGCCAGACTACGCAGTGCGAAAGAGCGAGGAGAAATCATACCGATTAAACCAGCTGCTAATAACCCCAACATAGCAAAACGCTGATAGATGCACATAATACAGGGCTCTAAACCCATACCGTATTGGAAATACAGTGCAACGGCTTCAAAAATAGCAGCGGATAGTGCTAGCAATCCCCAAGATTGCCTAGAGAGATGAAAAGATGAAATCTTCATTATAGAGAAACCCTTTTTGTTTTATTATGCTTTATCTGGCCGCGTTAGAGCAACCTTACTTCGCAGTGTGTGCTATCTTTGCGACGATTTTTCGACTCTTGTTACCTGCAGAAGTTCGAAAATATCAAAATAGACCACTTGATTAAGTCAATAGAGGTGAGACCGACATTATCAGTATTTCTATTCTGACGTATTTACTCATTCACTTTTCTCGAGGGCATCGATATGAAAAGTAGCACGCTCAATGGCTGAGCCATGTAAGATAACATATTCAATATCGTTATAAGCCGCGACTGACTGCAAAGGGTTACTATTTAAAAGTAATAGATTTGCCACTTTCCCAGCAGCGATACTGCCGTACTGGTTGTCTATTGCAAATGCTTTCGCATTATTAATGGTAGCAGCAGATAGCAAGCTAACGAGGCCTACTCCGGCTTGATCCATCATCGTTAATTCTTGATAAGTCGATAAGCCAGGTTGCGAGACATAAGTTGGTGCGGGTGGCGTATCTGAGCCAAGCAGCAAGGTTGCGCCATTTTTATATAGATAATTTAGTGCTCGTTGCCCTTGAGAGAAAACTTGCTCAAGTTTAGCGACCTTTTGTTGATTACTTACTTCACCCCAGCCTTGACCCATTTCTCGAGAAAACCAGCGACCAGGTTCACTTTGATACCAAGCAATTTGAGATGGAGGTAATACGGTACGATATTCAGACGAAAAGGTGAAGGTGTTGTCAGTCACTTTCGCCAGAGCATTCATCACATTTAATGTGGCTTGATAGGCGATGTCTTTTTCGATGATGGTATCCAGCACAGCTTTTACATTGGTTGGCAGTTCGCTTTCGCTAGGGGCTGTATTTGGCGCTAACCAGTTCCAAAGTCCATGCGCCATAACGTTGATATTGGCATCTACAGCAAGTTGTTGCATATCAATGGCATTCGCATGTGCCATTACGGGTAACTTCAATGAGTTTGCGGACTCGACTAATTGTTTGGCAGTTTCTTGGTTAATAAGCGGTATAGCACTGTTTTCTCCGAAGCCATCTTCAAAGTACAGTTTGGCACAAGTTGCACCGTCAGATTTCATTCGCGTTAAGGGTTGATCTCCTTGGTGAGCATGTGCTTGAGATGGCGTTAGCTCATGAGCAGGATCGCTGTGTTGCGCAGCAAAGTAGGGTTTATGTTGATGTAGCTTTGAGTAACTAAGGCCTTCTGCGTTGTACCCTTGGTAAACTGGCATTGCGCCACAAAAGTAGGCATCGGGTGCGGGGCCATTTGCTGTAAATTCGGTCATGCCGGTTGCAGTGTTTGACGGGTCAATAACTTGCGTGACGCCATAGTAAAGATAATTAGCGCCTTGCCGTTGTAAAAATGCTGCCTGCATTTGGCGAGCTCTAGGAGAAGTGTTAAGCAATCCCGGCATTGTTTTTAGGTGGACATGGCTATCGGTTAACCCTGGTATGAGGTATTGACCATGAGCATCAATAACCTTTGCTGCATCCGGTTTTTGACTTGAGTCAGAGACTTGTATAATTTTGCCGTCTTGGATGGTGAGCCAATGATTGGAAATGATATTGACTTGGTGCTTATCAATAGGATTTAAAATGGTAGCATTGTCGATACGAAGGTCCACTGCTGCAAATAATGCATGAGAAGACAGGGCGCAACAGGCCGCAAATATTAATGTTTGTTTTTTCATAATGAAAACCAGTTAGTGTCGTATTAGATGCCTTCGAGCATAACTGGCGAGATACTTTGTGTTTTAATTTTCATATAAATTAACTCTGAAATTTTTCTTAATTTAATTAAAACTATAATAATCAATAATATAAGGTGTTCTTGGGTTGAAAAATTTGCTTTTGGGAAATTGGCTTGTTGTGCCTAGATTGAACCAGATTGTGGAGTATCCGGCTGGCCGTGAATATACCGTCACCCCAAAAGTGATGAAATTACTGTTGGTGCTGATCGATGCGAAACCTGAGCCTCTGAGTATTGATACCCTCGTCGAGTTAGTTTGGCACCCGAAGGTGGTGTCTGACAATTCGGTCTATCAAGCTGTTGCGCAGTTAAGAAAGATTTTAAACACAGATCCGCAATACGAAGAATATATAGAAAGAATATCAGCTCAAGGCTACCGCATTCATCCAAACATTGCGCTTAGAGAGCATAAAGTGGCTGTGATGCCAGTGAGCAAAAAGCGAATTTGGCTGCTTGGTGTCACCATTACGTTGCTCGCTCTAATCGCTTTTTTTGCTTTTTATATTCAAACTGATCAAAAGCACAAGACACAAAACAACCCATATTTTGATGAGATCACTCTTGCCACACACCTATCCCAAAGTACAGCAGTGGAAGAGTTAGCGCGAGCGAAAACGATTTATCAACAAGTGTTATCTAAACAAAGTGATAATGTCGAGGCACTCAGTGGCTTGTGCAATGTCTTTATGGGGCTAAGTGTATATGGCGCGGTGTCAGAGTATGAATCGCTTGCTTTGTGTCGGCCATTGTTAGAAAAGGCACGGATCTTAGATGATACAAATATTGAAGTGATAACCTCTCTAGCACGCTTTGCGGTGATGGAGAGTGAAATTGAGCAAGCACAGGATTATTTTAAGCGCGGATTTGAGCTCTCAACCAAGCATGCTCGCCTATGGCATTGGTATGGTCGATTTCTTCGGGACCAACACAAAATACCCGATGCAATTGCTGCGCATAAACAAGCGTATCAGTTAGCACCAAACGATGCGGTTATTATCCGAGGATTAGCCTATGCCTATTTGAATTTTAGAGAGTTAGTGCTCGCTCGAAAATATTTTGATCGTAGCGTTGCCGTTGCTCCCCACACTAAAAACAATCCGCTCTATGCGCTAGACTTTTATCCGCTTAACCAGAATAGGGCAAGCCAATATTTGCTGTGGTACCAAAACAATCACATCAGTCATAGTAAATTGTACCCCGCGCAGCAATTGAGCCACATATTAGTGTTATTGAGTTTAGGGCGAGCAGAAGAAGCTGGGAAGCAATATCAGCAAGCCGCCAATTTAGGTTCAATTTCTACAGCATTTAGACTCTATGTTGAAGCCGGGATCGCATGGCGACAAGGTGATGTAGAAAAGGCTGAAGGACTCTTAAAGCAGCGATACGAGCTAGACTCAAAGGGTAATCATTATGTGATGCCTTATATTCTGGCTTTACTTGCACGGCAGAAAGTACAACCCGCGCTAACACTTTTTGAACAGCATTTTGCTGATATCGCGGCGCTTAAATTGCCAGAGGCAGGCAATGTAGGGCAATACCTTACTTATGCACTGATGCTGAAACGTACAGGTGAACAAAGCAAGCTCAAGCGAGTAACACAGTTGTTGGCACAATACCTTAATCAAGGAAATCAGCTAGATGCAGCTTTATCACCTTACTGGTTCGCACTTAACAATGAAGAAGCAGAAACACAACAAGCACTGGCACAGCTGCTCAATACTGGCTGGTTACCCGACTACAATGATAGTTTTTTTGCTACGGATCTTTATCTCGCTTTGACATCAGACCACGAATTTAAACAAGCATGGCTGAATAAGCTTGAAAGCAGACAGAACGAGCTCTAATACGTTTGGTTACTCAGGCATAAAGCTCGCTCTGTGATTTAAAAGTAGGGAGCGAATTTCTCTGGGTGCTTTCAATATGTGCAATACTGCTATTGATTATGCTTTTCACACATTAAAACTTCATCGCAGAATGGCAAACTACATGCCTTATAATTTGCGGTCAGAAAAATTACTAAACCGTTTGGGTTTTGAAAGAAGGGTTGGCGCATGAATACCTTAAAATTGCCGGTAAATGGGAAGATCATGTACTTACCCCTCTCACGAGCAATCAGTGTGCATCACATTGCAAGTAGCGTGCGAAGCGCTGTTACGCATTTTTGTGTTAGCTCCGCCTTTCTATACAAAAATACTTCACTACAATTTAGCGCTGTTGCGGCGTAATAAATATAAAACAATATGAGCAATCAACAACATTGGCAAAGGAAGTGGAGAAAAGTATTAGGAGAGTCGACTGACTCAATGCCTGATATCAGGGAGGATTATGCTCTTCATTTCGACATATGGAAACTGGATGATGAAAAGCTCGAAGCCTGCTTTTCAATATTTCCAAATGGCAAGCGAATACTTAAAAGAGTGAAAGAAGTCCGAAAAGTGTGTCCGCAATCTACAGATACTGATGATGAAACACTCTTAAGCAAGCTAAATCAACTCAATGAAAATGTAGAGATTGTGCTTCAAGCATTCGGCGATCAAGCACTTATTGAGTTAAATAGAGAAAAGTCTTGCACTGAGAAATGTCGTGTTTATCGAGGCAGTGGAACGCTAAGGTGTGAAGTGTTTAAAAATGCGGATCCACCCACCATACATTTAGATGATGCACTGTCTGAAATTATCAAGAAACACTGTGGTGGAGAAGGTTACGAAGCACTTTTCTTTTTAAGTGAGCCGCTATACCAATTGGCTGGTTGCGATTATACCGTTTCGCATTGGATAGCATGGGCAATGGTAGAAAACGAATACGATACCGAACCGTACTACGAAGCATTTGAGTTATACAAAATGAAAGCAGAGGCAGGATGGTCTGATGAGGAGCAATTTGTTTACATTAACAGCTCAGTGTTGAGCGAAGATGATCCCGTTATGGCCAAGTCTATATCGCCTTAAGTGAGTTCGAAGCCTCACACCGCGTAACAATCTCACCTGCATTAAACATGGCTATTTTCAGCTAGGGTGATTTGTAGCTTGTTAGTTGAGCTTCATCTGGTACAATCAGTGGATTAACAAGCACAACCTGCCAATCAAGGCATTGATGTAATAATAAAGTGGTGTGAGATGAGAATTTTCAAAGCCAAGAGCCCAGCTGGATTTGCTGAAGAATATATTGTTGAGTCAATTTGGAACGGCGAATTCCCTCCGGGATCCATTCTACCTGCTGAGCGTGAGCTTTCTGAACTCATTGGTGTAACAAGAACAACACTGCGCGAAGTATTACAAAGGCTAGCTCGAGATGGCTGGTTGACTATCCAACACGGTAAGCCAACCCGAGTAAATAACTTTTGGGAAACGTCAGGGCTTAATATATTAGAAACCTTAGCGCGTCTCGATGAAGACAAGATGCCTGAGCTGACCGATCAGCTGCTGTCAGCGCGTACCAATATTAGTGCTATCTATACGCGTGCGGCGATAAAATTCAATCCGCAGCGTGTTATCGATATTTTGTCTAAGCATGAAGAGCTAGAAGACACCGCAGAAGCGTTTGCCGATTATGACTACCAAGTTCACCATGAGCTGGCAGGTGCTGGGCAAAACAAAATTTATGTGCTTATTTTAAATGGCTTCAGAGGGTTATACTCAAAAATTGGTTGCCATTACTTTTCTGATTCAAGAACACGAGGACTGGCGAGACAGTTCTATGCAGATTTAACCAAACTGGCAGAAAATCAAGAACACGATGGTGCTATTTCATTGATGCGTAAGTATGGTCACCAATCGGGTGAAATTTGGCAGCAGATCCGCGGCGATATGCCAGAAAATATCATGGACTAATGTCCACTGAGTGATAGACATCTTAAAAAGGCTTCTTCGTGAAGCCTTTTTTGATCTCCGAATGGCATTTTGAGCGGAGGCATTTTTGTCTCATCGAATTTATAGATTGGTGCTATCGGTAAATTCGATTGTTAATTATGGCGCTTGCCAAATACACTAGGCGCAGTTTTTGGCGGTGAGAATGACAAAGAGACTTTGGTTATGAATTTAGCTAGGGTTGTTTTTTCATAAGCACGCCACAATATTATGAACAAGATATTTTGGTCTCGACACGAGATACCAAGATAAGATTGGAAATAAACCTAACTATTGGAGATAAAAATGGGTGTATTAGTAGGCCGCAAGGCACCAGACTTTACAGCAGCAGCAGTACTAGGTAACGGTGAGATCGTAGATAGCTACAACCTGCACGAGCGTATTAAAGGTAAAAAAGCGGTTGTTTTCTTTTACCCACTAGACTTCACGTTTGTTTGTCCTTCAGAGCTAATCGCGTTCGACAAGCGTTACGAAGAGTTCCAAAAGCGTGGTGTTGAAGTGATCGGTGTTTCTATCGATTCTCAATTCTCACACAACGCATGGCGTAACACTCCAGTAAACGAAGGCGGTATCGGTCAAGTTAAATACGATCTAATCGCTGATGTTAAGCACGAAATCTGTCAAGCATACGACGTTGAACACCCAGAAGCTGGTGTTGCTTTCCGTGGTTCTTTCCTAATCGATGCTGAAGGTAATGTACGTCACCAAGTAGTTAACGACCTACCACTAGGCCGTAACATCGACGAAATGCTTCGCATGGTTGATGCACTAGCATTCCACGAAGAGCACGGTGAAGTATGTCCAGCTGGTTGGACTGAAGGTAAAGCAGGTATGGATGCAAGCCCTGAAGGTGTTGCTAAGTTCCTATCTGAAAACGAAGGCGCACTATAATTTAGTGTCGACTTTATGATATCTCGCTGATATCAAAAAGAAACCCGCCAATTGGCGGGTTTTTTAATGGCTACTGATACCTCAATAGCTTTCTCAGGGTAAAACTTTGACTACTCGGCTACCTTGCCTACTTTAGCAAGTGCCATGCTAGTTAAAGTTGATAAACTGACCCAGTGATTTTATCAGTTGAATGCTCAGGTAAGCGGCAAATAAACTGATCACGGGAGTTGCGAGCAGACTCAGAAATTCGAGTTCATTAATCATTAGTCTCTTCCTTTTTTTCTTGCTCGTTGTTATTGGTTGTTTGAAACGCTTTCTCTAAAGACTGTTTGGTCTCAATTTTTATTTCTTCCAGATTCGCTTTGATTGACTCAGTGATAGCTTGCGTTACTTTGGTTTTTACTTCTTGAAGTAATGAAGCATCAATTTCTGCAGCTGTTGTTGTCATGCTTGCTGTAAACAGTAAAGTGGTCATGGTGATTTTCGCTAAAGTAGTCATAATAAGTTTCCTTGTAATTTGTTAGTCGCAATAACTATTACAAAGGTTGTGCCAAAATGAATTTAATTTTTATATTATTGATTTTTATGTATTTTAATTTTTTCTTGGTATAGGGGAGTTAATGGGGTGGTGAATTTGACCAGTGCAGGATGGGTGAAATGGCTAAGATTTAGTTAAATTTATTAAGGCTGGATTAAGCGAAGTAAGAAAGGATGAAGAACAATGTTTGGGCCGAATTAACGGCCAAAGTTAGGGTCATCAGGTAAATCAACCAAGATTAATACAGCCCCTTTACCGCCATATTCTAAAGGTGCTTGGTGCATCGCCAGTATATCTGGATGCTGGACAAGATACTGCGGTACTTTATGTTTAAGCACACGTTCACCAATTCCATGCACCACGCACGCACAAGCAATATGCTGCTTCTTACAAGCATGAATTAATGCTGCTAGTTCTTGTTTTACCGTTTCTTTATTTAGCCCGTGTAAATCTAGGATGAGTTCGGGCGCGTAGTCACCACGCCTTAGCTGCTTTGCTAAATAGCGATCAGCTCCGGGCTTTACGAAATTGATGGTTCCCGAGGTATCAATATCAGGAATATACTCGTCAGAAAAGTAAAACTCAGATTGCTGCTGCTTGACTTGTTGCTTCAGCTCAATGCTCTGAATTTTTTTCTTTTGTTTGAGCTGCACCTGATCTTGTTTGAGGGGTTTCACACCATTCAAAGACTCACGAAACATCGCGAAATCGTCATTTAGGTCAGCATTAGTGTTAGATTCTCTGTTCATGATGACATTTTAAATAAAAAAAGCATAAAAACCTAGCTTAAAAACCGCTACAATAGCGCCATATAGTTTGATCTTTAGAGAGTCATCATGACGGAAATGTCGCAACCACTTATTACCGAAGAAATGGCCGTTGAAGCCTTTCAAGACTTACATACCATTCAGGACTGGGTACGCTGGACAGCGAGCCAGTTTGTGAGTAACGAGGTATTTTTTGGTCATGGTACGGATAATCCTTGGGACGAAGCTGTCAGTTTGGTGCTTCCGGTGCTGCATATGCCAATTGATGCCCCCAAAGAAATCATGCATGCGCGTATGACGCAAAGTGAAAAAGCGCATCTGATAGAGTTTATCAAAGCACGTATCGAGCAGCGTATTCCCGTCGCCTACTTAACCAATCAAGCTTGGTTTGCTGGTATGCCGTTTTATGTTGATGAGCGCGTATTAGTACCACGCTCACCATTTGCAGAGTTAATCGCAAAACATTTTTCCCCCTGGGTAGCTGCACCAAATAAAGTAACGCGTATTTTAGATATGTGTACGGGCTCTGGTTGTATTGCGATTGCATTGGCCAAAGCATTTGAGCGCGCACAAGTAGACGCGGTAGATATTTCTTTTGAAGCCTTAGAAGTGGCTGATCACAATATCAATCAGCATATGATGCAAGACAGAGTCTTTGCTATCCAATCTGATGTATTTAGTGGTGTACCGGGTCAAAAGTACGATTTAATCGTAGCGAACCCTCCTTATGTTGATGCAGAAGATATGTCAGATCTGCCAGAGGAGTTCCATCATGAGCCAGAGCTTGGCTTGGCGTCAGGAGAAGATGGCCTTGATGTGACCCGCACACTACTGGCAGAAGCGGCCGATCATCTAAATGATGATGGTTTGTTATTTGTCGAAGTTGGCAATTCTATGGTACATATGGAGCAGCAATTTCCTGAAGCGCCATTTACTTGGTTAGACTTTGAGCATGGTGGTTTAGGGGTCTTTGTCGTATCCAAACAACAACTATTGGAATACTTTAAAAACTGATAGGGAGCTAATGCTCTCTATCGTCTATTTAGGAATGAGGAAAAACGATGGCAGGCAATAGCATTGGCCAATTATTTAAGGTGTCGACCTTTGGTGAAAGCCATGGCGCCGCGCTTGGTGGCGTGGTGGATGGTGTACCACCAGGGCTTGAGATCACTGAAGCTGATTTACAAATCGATTTAGATAGACGTAAACCAGGTCAAAGCCGCTACACAACACAGCGCCGAGAGGGCGATGAGATAAAAATTCTCTCAGGTGTGTTTGAAGGCAGGACCACAGGTACGAGCATTGGATTGTTGATTGAAAATACCGACCAACGTTCAAAAGATTACTCAAACATCAAAAACTTGTTCCGTCCGGGTCACGGCGACTATACCTATTGGCACAAATACGGACATAGAGATTATCGCGGTGGTGGCAGGTCATCGGCACGTGAAACTGCTATTAGGGTTGCAGCAGGGGCAATCGCGAAAAAATACCTCAAGCAAGTCCATGACATCGAAATCAATGCCTGTCTTTCTCAATTAGGCCCGATTAAAGCCGAGCATTATGATTGGTCAGCGGTTGAAAACAATCCATTTTTCTTTCCCGATGAATCTAAGCTAGAAGCGCTAGATGAATATATGCGTACGCTGAAAAAAGAAGGTGATTCAGTCGGCGCGAAGGTAAAAGTCGTGGCGAAAAATGTACCTGTTGGTTTAGGTGAGCCAGTGTTTGATCGTTTGGATGCTGAGATAGCGCACTCCTTGATGAGCATTAATGCCGTAAAAGGTGTAGAGATTGGTGATGGCTTTGATGTGGTTGAGCAAAAGGGCTCTGAGCATAGAGATGAGCTAACGCCACAGGGATTTACTTCTAATCATGCAGGCGGCGTTTTAGCGGGTATTTCTACAGGGCAAGATATTATCGCATCAATTGCGCTAAAACCGACATCAAGTATCTCGGTACCGGGGCAGAGTATTGATACCCACAACCAACCACAAGAAGTTGTGACGAAGGGTCGCCATGACCCTTGTGTTGGTATTCGTGCCATTCCAATCGCAGAAGCCATGTTGGCTATTACGCTCATGGATCACTTATTACGTCACCGTGGTCAAAACCAAGACGTCAATTTGCCGCATAAGCCAATTCCTGGTCATATCTAGCCAGTAAGCTAATTCTGGCACAGTGATTGCTTTTCTTGGACAAATCAAGGAGAGCAATCATGATCACTTACCAAACCCACTCCGCAATTCGTACCACTGAGTCCGTTTCAGAGCAGCAAAGCCTTGCCCAAACTAAACGAGCTAATACCGCTGCGCAGGAGCAAGACTATGTCGCGGCTGCTAACATCGCAGCCCAATCATCCCCTGTACTCGATAATAAAGCCGACGAGCCATATAAATATGAAGTGGTGGAGCGTAATCAGTCATTTCTCGAAAAAATGAGAGAAGCGGTAATGTTTAGCCGCTTAGGGGCAAATAAAGAGAAAATAGACGAATTAAAAGAGAAAATGGCAGAACTTGAAAAGCTTGCGGCTGAGGGAAAAATTTCACCTGAAGAATTAGAAGAGCGGATGGCCGCCTTACAAGAAGCGATGAGAGAAGCGGTAACTCAGGAAGAAAACAAAGCGAACAAGGACACGCTAATGAGTTAGTGAGGCTTAAAATAATAAAAGCCTCAACAGAGGCTTTTATTATAGCTATAAACTAACAGTGTTTAGCTGTGATATTTTTCACACGCTTCTAGCGTATTTTCGATTAAGCTTGCGACGGTCATTGGGCCCACACCACCTGGCACTGGAGTAATAAAGCTCGCGTTTTGTTCTGCGATGTCGTATTGCACGTCACCTACTAGTTTGCCTGATTCTAAGCGATTAATGCCTACATCGATGACAATCGCGCCTTCTTTAACCCAGTCGCCCGGAATAAACTCAGGTTTACCGACCGCCACAACCAGTAGATCGGCACGACGCACATGGGTTTCGAGGTCTTGCGTAAATTTATGGCAAACGGTTGTAGTACAACCAGCAAGTAGCAGCTCTAGTGACATAGGGCGACCAACGATGTTTGAAGCACCAACCACAACAGCATGCATGCCTTTATAACGCACACCGGTAGAGTCGAGTAGGGTGATGATCCCTTTTGGCGTACAAGGTCTCAGTGCTGGCATTCTTTGGGCAAGACGACCTACGTTATATGGGTGAAAGCCGTCGACGTCTTTATGAGGATCAATACGCTCTAATACTTTTTCTGCGTCTAGGCCTTCAGGTAGCGGCAATTGTACTAAGATCCCATCAACTTCAGGATCTGCATTAAGCTCATCAACAAGCGCAAGTAATTGCTCTTCGCTTGTATCACCTGGTAAGTCGAAAGATTTAGAAACAAATCCGACTTCTTCACAGGCTTTACGCTTTGAACCAACATAAACTTGGCTCGCAGGATCCTGGCCTACTAATACCACAGCCAAGCCAGGCGCTCTTAGACCTTGCGCTAGTCTGTCTTGAACTCGTTGTGCAACAGTAGAACGAACTTGTTTCGCGATAGCTTTGCCATCAATGATGTTTGCCGTCATGATTGACCTATATTAAGGGTTAAAAAACTTGAACGATGATAGAGCCTTTAAATTCTTCTATACAAGCACTTTCATATATTGATGAAATGATTGCTTAATAGAGATGAAAAATGGGGTCGCTCTATTTATATGTCCCTTTAGTTATTACAAAGGAGGACATTTGCCCGCTATTTTCTCAAAAAACAGCCAGTCCGCCAAGTTTGCATTGCGTAAAAGCAAAGGTTTTCATGATCTGTTCTACAAGAAGTGTTCAAAAATTGTTTAAGTCAGCTGTTTTATCAACAATTTGTGGCAAAATTAGGCAGTTGAAACAAAAACTAAAAAAAATATTTGACCTACTTCGGGCAAATCACTATTATGCACCCCGTTGCCAACGAGGACTCACCGATAAAAAGGTTCTTAGTTCTCCAAGGTCACAGTCGGCGATTAGCGCAGCTTGGTAGCGCACTTGGTTTGGGTCCAAGGGGTCGCAGGTTCAAATCCTGCATCGCCGACCACTTTTAAAATAAGAAAGTAGCATGAAGATGTTTACGAGTTTGCGCCCTTAGCTCAGCTGGATAGAGCAACGCCCTTCTAAGGCGTCGGTCGAAGGTTCGAATCCTTCAGGGTGCGCCATCTTATTTTAATCCACATGTAGTGGCGGCTGTAGCTCAGTTGGTAGAGCCCTGGATTGTGATTCCGGTTGTCGTGGGTTCAAGTCCCATCAGTCGCCCCATCTACATGCCTAAATTAGTCGGCGATTAGCGCAGCTTGGTAGCGCACTTGGTTTGGGTCCAAGGGGTCGCAGGTTCAAATCCTGCATCGCCGACCACTTCTACAAAATATATATGTTCGGCGATTAGCGCAGCTTGGTAGCGCACTTGGTTTGGGTCCAAGGGGTCGCAGGTTCAAATCCTGCATCGCCGACCACTTTCTCTCTAGTATCTCAGTCATTTATTTCAAATTTACTAACTTTTAATCAATTAGCACCAATATGCCTATTTATTTAACCTGATTGCTCGACTCCGTCGTTGAATAGGTTATAATGCCGCGTCTATTAATTAACGTAGTGCCCGTAGGGCAGGCAACAAGCGTCACATGCAACGGAGAGTTTGGCAATTTAGCCGAAGGCCCATAAAAAGCATGATGGTTGTCTTGTTAGTAAGGAAGGCGCTTTGTCGCCCAAAAATGAAGATTGAGGTAAATCATGCAAGTTTCTGTTGAGACGACTCAAGGCCTTGAGCGCCGTCTGACCATCACCGTTCCTGCAGAGAACGTTGAGACTGAAGTTAAAAAACGCCTACAACAACTGTCAAGAACACAGCGTATCGATGGCTTCCGCCCTGGTAAGGTTCCAGTGTCAATCATCACTAAGCGTTACGGCGCAGCTGTACGTCAAGAAGTTGCTGGCGATCTGATGCAGCGTAACTATATCGAAGCAATCATTGCTGAGAAAATCAACCCTGCAGGCGCACCATCTTTTGCTCCTAAGTCACTAGAAGCTGGTAAAGATCTAGAATTCGATGCAACTTTTGAAGTATACCCAGAAGTTGAACTTAAAGATCTAGACAAAATCGCGGTTGAGAAGCCTGCAGTTTCTGTAACGGATGAAGACCTAGCGAACATGCTTGAAACACTTCGTAAGCAACACGCTTCTTGGACTGAGAGCGATGCTGCAGCTGGCGAAAAAGACCGTGTAACGGTTGATTTCGTTGGTACAATCGACGGTGAAGAGTTCGAAGGCGGTAAAGCTGAAGACTTCCCTCTAGAGCTTGGTCAAGGTCGTATGATCCCAGGTTTTGAAGACGGTATCGTTGGTAAAAAAGCAGGTGAGGAAGTTGTTTCTGACGTAACTTTCCCTGAAGAATACCACGCTGAAAACCTAAAAGGTAAAGCGGCTCAATTCACAATCACTGTGAAGAAAGTTGAAGTTCAAGAGCTTCCTGAACTAACTGACGAGTTCGCAACTAAGTTTGGTGTTGCTGAAGGCGGCGTTGACGCACTTAAAGAAGAAGTTAAGAAGAACATGGAGCGTGAGCTAAACCAAGCGGTTAAAGCGAACGTGAAAGATCAAGCTATCAAAGGTCTTCTAGAAACTAACGAAGTTGAAGTGCCAAAAGCACTAATCGACCAAGAAATCGATGCACTTCGTCAACAAGCTGCACAACGTTTTGGTGGCAACGCACAAAACATGCCTGAGCTTCCAGCTGAGCTATTCCACGAGCAAGCAGTAACTCGCGTGAAAACTGGCCTACTACTAGGTGAAGTGATCAAAGCGAACGACATCAAAGTTGATGAAGATAAAGTTGCTGAACTAATCGACACAGTTGCTTCTGCATACGAAGATCCAAGTGAAGTAGTGGCATACTACAAAGCAAACGATCAACTAATGCAGCAAATGCGCAACGTTGCGATGGAAGAGCTAGCAGTTGAAGCAGTACTTGCTGCTGCATCTGTTTCTGATGTTGAAAAGTCATTCGACGACATCATGAATCCACAGGCTGCTCAATAAGTCTTTGAAGAAATCATTGACTTACAGCTAAGCTGAAGTTTAAATGGCTCGAGTTACTCTAATAGAGAATTCGGGCCATTTTTGTTTTTAGGCCTTGATATTGAAGCATTAAGTACTTATATCTTGAGGCATGGCTTATTTTATTAGCTATACTTATTTTACGAGTCAGGTTTCGTTGAGTATTACTGCTACAGTTATATCTACTCGTTTCAATTCGCTCAAAGAAGTATTAGCCTAAACACCGATCACAGAATGTTTTTATGGACCGCGCTAAGTCCAATAAAGTTGCTGCGAATAGGCAATAGATTCTGTGCTAATAAGGAATAAGAAAACATGAATGATGGTATGATCGATCCAATCAATGCGTTAGTACCTATGGTCGTGGAGCAAACGGCTAAAGGCGAGCGTTCTTATGATATTTACTCACGACTGCTAAAAGACCGTATTATTTTCTTAACTGGTCAAGTCGAAGACCATATGGCCAATCTAATCGTGGCGCAGATGCTGTTCTTGGAATCAGAAAGCCCTGACAAAGATATATTCCTGTATATCAACTCGCCAGGTGGTTCTGTGACCGCTGGAATGTCAATCTACGACACGATGAATTTTATCAAGCCTGACGTTAGTACGGTTTGTGTTGGTCAAGCTGCGAGTATGGGGGCATTTTTGCTATCTGGCGGTGCTAAAGGTAAACGTTATTGCTTACCTAATTCTCGTGTGATGATCCACCAACCTTTAGGTGGCTTCCAAGGTCAGGCTTCTGATTTTGAAATTCATGCCCGCGAAATCTTAGCGATAAAAGAGAAATTAAATCGCTTAATGGCGGAACACACCGGTCAGCCTTATGATGTGGTTGCGCATGACACAGATAGAGACAACTTTATGACTGCAGATCAAGCGCTAGAATATGGCCTGATTGATGCAGTTCACTCTCGTCGAGAGCTTAAGTGATTATGAATTAGCCGATGAGTTGAATTCATCGGCTTCTACTGTGCCAAAGCCAAATTTCTTTGGTATAGTTAAAAGAAATACGATGTTATCTAGAGATAACAGCAATTGAATGAGGTAGCTGAATGTCAGACACTCCAACAGACGGCGATAAGAATAGCAAGCTACTCTACTGCTCATTTTGCGGTAAGAGCCAGCATGAAGTTCGTAAGTTAATTGCCGGTCCATCTGTCTATATATGTGACGAGTGCGTTGAACTTTGTAACGACATCATTAGGGAAGAAATCAAAGATATTGCGCCTAAGCATGACGCGTCTGATAAATTACCTGTGCCAAAAGAGATCAGAAATCACTTAGATGATTATGTGATAGGTCAAGACCACGCTAAAAAAGTCTTGTCTGTTGCGGTTTATAATCACTATAAGCGCCTGCGTAACCAAGGCGGCAAGGGTGATGTAGAACTTGGCAAGAGTAATATTCTACTAATTGGTCCAACGGGTAGTGGTAAAACCCTTCTAGCAGAAACGCTTGCACGTTTACTTGATGTTCCATTCACAATGGCAGATGCAACGACATTAACCGAAGCCGGTTATGTGGGTGAAGATGTTGAAAACATCATTCAAAAGCTTCTGCAAAAATGTGATTACGACGTTGAGAAAGCACAGCGTGGTATTGTTTATATCGATGAAATCGACAAAATTTCAAGAAAATCTGACAATCCATCGATTACCCGTGATGTGTCAGGTGAAGGTGTACAACAAGCACTACTAAAATTGATTGAAGGTACGGTTGCATCTGTTCCACCACAAGGTGGTAGAAAGCACCCGCAACAAGAGTTTTTACAAGTAGATACTTCTAAGATCTTGTTTATTTGTGGTGGTGCGTTTGCAGGCTTAGATAAAGTCATCGAACAGCGCAGTACAAAAAATACTGGAATTGGCTTTGGTGCTGAAGTTAAATCTAAAGACTCTGAGCGCTCATTAAGCGAAACGTTTAAAGACGTAGAGCCTGAAGATTTAGTTAAGTACGGCTTAATTCCTGAATTTATTGGTCGTTTGCCCGTAGTTGCAACTTTGACCGAACTGGACGAAGAAGCACTAATTGAAATTCTAAATGAGCCGAAGAATGCACTCACTAAGCAATACGCGGCGCTATTTAAGATGGAAGGTGTTGACCTTGAATTCCGTGAAGATGCGCTACGAGCGATTGCTCATAAAGCGATGGAGCGTAAAACGGGTGCCCGTGGTCTGCGTTCGATCGTCGAAGGCGTATTGCTTGATACTATGTATGAGCTTCCTTCACTAGAAGAAGTGAGTAAAGTCGTCATTGATGAAACGGTGATCAAAGGCGAATCAGACCCTATTATGATTTACGAAAATAACGGTAAAGAAAAAGCGGCGTCTGAATAGCTCAGTATGAGATTGAAAAAAGGAGCCTAGCGCTCCTTTTTATTTCTTAGTCCACATCAGATAGAAACCAATATAGTCAAATTGTTATAACAATAAAGGGCAATAGTGAGGCAAGTTTTTAGGGGGAATTTTTTATACATTCCACCACGATAAATTGAGTGTCAAAACTAAGCTTTTTATCCGTTAAATTGATCTCTACTTGATGCGGATTACTATAAACTATTGAACTTTATCTGCGTTATCCCCATATAGCTCAGTATTCCCAAAATTAATTGAAGTGCGAAGAGAACATAATGACGCTTGAAAGAACGGATCGAGTAGAAATTCCAGTGCTAGCGCTACGCGATGTAGTGGTGTATCCGCATATGGTGATCCCGCTGTTTGTAGGTCGAGAAAAATCAATAAAATGCCTAGAAGCTGCGATGGACAATGACAAGCAAATCTTTTTAGTTGCGCAAAAAGACGCCTCAGTTGATGACCCAAGCACTGATGATGTCTATCAGACTGGTACCATTGCAACGGTACTACAGTTACTCAAACTACCTGATGGCACAGTGAAAGTGCTAGTTGAAGGTACTCAACGCGCAAAAATAGATGAGTTTCTAATTACAGACGAATATTTCTTGGCGCAAGCTCAGTACATTCCATCTCAGGATGTGGATGAGCAAGAGCAAGACATATTAGTTCGCAGCGCAATTAGCCAGTTCGAAGGCTATGTGAAGCTAAATAAAAAGATCCCACCAGAAGTACTAACTTCAGTATCGGGTATCGATGAAGCTGCACGCTTAGCGGATACGATGGCTGCTCATATGCCAATTAAAGTACCTGAAAAACAAAAGGTGCTAGAAATTGACGACGTGACTGAGCGTCTCGAATATTTGATGGCGTTGATGGAAGGCGAGATTGACCTACTTCAAGTAGAGAAAAAGATCCGCTCACGCGTTAAAAAGCAAATGGAGAAATCCCAACGAGAGTACTATCTGAATGAGCAAATGAAAGCTATTCAGAAAGAGCTTGGTGAGCTGGATGATGTACCTGACGAATTTGAAGCCCTGAAAAAGCGTATTAGCGAAGCGAATATGCCGCAAGAAGCGGCAGAAAAAGCACTTTCAGAGCTTAACAAACTTAAAATGATGTCACCTATGTCTGCGGAAGCGACGGTTGTACGCTCGTACATTGAGACGATGATCAATGTACCTTGGAAAAAGCGCTCAAAGGTGAAAAAAGACCTAGCTGGTGCACAAAAGATACTCGATGCCGATCATTATGGTCTTGAGAAAGTGAAAGACCGCATTATCGAATATCTAGCGGTACAGCAGCGCACCAATAAGCTTAAAGGTCCTATCTTATGCTTAGTCGGCCCTCCGGGCGTTGGTAAAACCAGTTTAGGTCAATCTATCGCGCGTTCGACTGGCCGTAAGTACGTACGTATGGCGCTCGGTGGCGTGCGCGACGAAGCTGAAATTCGTGGTCACAGAAGAACTTATATTGGCTCAATGCCGGGAAAATTGATCCAAAGCATGTCGAAAGTTGGCGTAAAGAACCCGCTTTTCTTGTTGGATGAAATCGATAAGATGTCATCGGATATGCGCGGCGACCCTGCATCGGCTCTACTAGAAGTGTTAGATCCAGAGCAAAATAGCAACTTTGCAGACCACTATTTAGAAGTGGACTACGATCTGTCTGATGTTATGTTTGTTGCGACTTCTAATAGCTTTAACATTCCAGGTCCATTATTAGACCGTATGGAAGTCATTCGTCTTGCTGGTTACACCGAGGACGAAAAGCTAAATATTGCCAAGCAGCACTTAATTCCAAAGCAAGTGAAACGCAATGGATTAAAAGAGTCTGAAATCAATATAGAAGACAGCGCGATCATTGGTATTATCCGCTACTACACGCGTGAAGCGGGTGTCCGTAATCTAGAGCGCGAAGTATCTAAGTTGTGCAGAAAAGCAGTTAAGAACATCTTGCTAGATAAAAATGTTAAGCAAGTTGTGATTAACCAAGAAAACCTTGAAGACTTCTTAGGTGTACAACGTCACGACTACGGCAAGGCGGAAGACGGCGATAGAGTTGGTCAAGTTACCGGTCTTGCATGGACAGAAGTCGGGGGTGACTTACTCACTATCGAATGTGCGGCAGTACCAGGTAAAGGCAAACTTGCTTACACCGGGTCGCTGGGCGATGTGATGCAAGAGTCAATTCAGGCGGCAATGACGGTTGTGCGCAACCGTGCTGACAAACTACGCATAAATGACGATTTTTACGAGAAACGTGATATTCATGTTCACGTTCCTGAAGGTGCAACACCGAAAGACGGTCCGAGCGCCGGTATTGCGATGGTAACGGGCTTAGTATCAAGCCTTACTGGTAATCCAGTACGTGCAGATGTTGCGATGACAGGTGAAATTACCTTGCGTGGTGAAGTTCTGCCTATCGGTGGTCTGAAAGAGAAATTATTGGCAGCGCACCGTGGTGGAATTAAACGAGTTTTAATACCGAAAAAGAACGAGCGTGACTTAAAGGAAATTCCTGAGAATGTTCTTGAAGGGCTTGATATTCATGCGGTGTCATGGATTGATGAGGTATTATCACTGGCGTTAGCGCACCCAATAGACAGTTTTAGTGTGGAATCGCAAAAAAACTAAGAAAAAAGCCAAAAAATTGAGTGAAAAGGCTTTTCAAATCTAAAAGGTGTGTTAAGTTAGGCACTGTATTCAAGCCTACTGGTTCGGAAGCCCCGTAATCACTAGGCTTGAGAAAGATTTCGAGAATTAGAGAGTCGCTGTGATGTCTCTAAATGAATAGCAAAAGTTACCAGTAAGAAGTAACTTTTGACAATAACTATGGAAGAGGATGATATTGTGAATAAATCTCAATTAATCGATCAAATCGCAGCTGATGCTGACATTTCTAAAGCGGCTGCTGGTCGTGCGCTAGATTCATTCATTGAGTCTGTAACGGGTGCACTAAAAGACGGTGACTCTGTTGCACTTGTAGGTTTTGGTACTTTCTCAGTGCGCGAGCGTGCTGCACGTTCTGGTCGTAACCCACAAACTGGTGAGACTATTCAAATCGCAGCAGCTAACATCCCATCTTTCAAAGCGGGTAAAGCGCTTAAAGACGCAGTAAACTAATTCAATTTGAATTAGGCGGTGCAGAGTCATCGCGAACTGCTTCAAGATAAAAGGCGTATCTGCTAAGATACGCTTTTTTTATACCATCACTAATCTGATTGGTGTAATGCTTAACCCAAATCTAGCAAACACAAAGTGCTTAGGTGCTTTGACTTAGATAAGAGAAACAATAAATGCTTGAAAAGATCAGAGAAGGCTCGCAAGGCCCGGCGGCTAAAATCGTATTAGGTTTAGTCATCTTATCTTTTGCGTTAGCAGGGATCGGTGGTTACCTAGGTCAAACCACAGAGCAGCCTGTCGCAGAAGTGAACGGAGTAAAGATTTCACAAACTAAGTTTTCTCGTGCTTACTCAAATGAACGTGCACGACTAGAGCAACAGTTTGGCGAATACTTTGCACAGATTGCAGCCGATCCTAATTATATGGCGCAAATTCGCCAAGGTGTTGTTGACCAATTAGTACAACAAGAATTACAAACCCAACTAGCTAAAGAGCTTGGTCTTCGTGTAAGCGATGAGCAGGTTAAAAAAGCGATTGTTGAAATGCCATATTTTCAAATTGGTGGAGAATTCAGTAACGACCGTTACTTACAAGTTATCCGTCAAATGAACTTCCAGCCAGATAGCTTCCGCGAATATCTTCGTGACGAGATGACTCGTGCGCAGCTAATCTCAGCGGTGGCAGGCACTGATTTTGTATTGAAAAACGAACTTCAGCAATCTATTGCGCTACAGCAACAAACTCGTGCTATCGACTATGCGGTATTAAGCAAAGAGTTGGTGAAAGATGAAGTATCAGTGTCAGATGAAGAAGTTCAAAACTATTACGATTTGAATCAAACTCAGTTCCAAGCTCCAGAATTGGTGGCGGTTAACTATATCGAGCTAAAAGCTGAAGATTTAGCGCCTGCAGAGCCAGTGACTGAGGAAGCGTTAAAAACGTATTACGAAGAGCAAAAAAACCAATATCTTGAACCTGAAAGACGCCGCGTGTCACACATTCTTGTTGATGCAAGCGAAGATGCTGAAGCTGCTAAACAAAAAGCAGATGAAATTCTGGCTGAATTGAATAACGGTGCTGATTTTGCCGTTGTTGCAGAAGAAAAATCTGACGACGTGGTGAGCGCTGAGCTTGGCGGTGATCTAGATTGGATTGAAAGAGACATGATGGATCCGGCGTTTGAAGATGCAGCATTTGCGCTGGCCGCGGTAGGTGATGTATCTGAAGTGGTTGAATCTGAGTTTGGTTTCCATATTATCAAGCTAACAGACATTCAGCGCCAACAGGCACAATCTTTTGAAGACGTAAAAGACGACCTTCGTGCAGAGCTTGAAAGAGCAGCTAAGATTGATGCGTTCTATCAAAAGCAAACTCGTGTAGCTGAACTTGCTTTTGAAATGGCTGACTCGCTACAAGACGCTGCTGAAGCCGCTGGTGTTGAGATCAAATCAACAGAACTGGTAAGTCGTAACGCGCTTCCTGAGCCACTGAATTCACCAGCGATAAGCAATACTATCTTCACGCCAGAGCTGCTAGAAGACCGCGTAAACTCAGAAGTGTTGGAAGTTGCACCAGAGCATATCGTGGTGGTTCGTGTTGCTGAGCATAAAGCGGCAGCGACTAAGCCACTTGAGGAAGTCAGCGCGCAGATCAAAACGCAGTTGAGCAATGAAAAAGCGTCGACATTAATTGCAGAGAAAGCACAGTCACTATTTGAGCAACTACAAGGTGGTTCTACTTTAGCTGAGATTGCCAAAGCACAAAGTATCGAAGTGAAGAGCGTGTCTGAGCTTAAGCGTCGTAGCTACGACGTACCACCAGCTATTGCAGCTGAAGCATTTAAATTGCCTCAGCCGGGTGTGGCAGAGGCAGAATCTGCACTTGTAGAGCTTGGTAATGGCGACTCGGCATTTGTGGTACTGAAGTCAGTTACCACGCCTGAAGTTGATGGCAAGGTTGATGCGCAGCAGAAGCAGTCAATCACCGCTTCTTACGCAAACAAAAACTATCTTGAGCTACTAGCAGCGCTTGAAGCTAAGTCTGAAGTAAAAAGACCACAACTTCAGGTCACAGAGCAGCAATAATCGTTTTTAGATAGAAGAAAGGCGCCAACACGGCGCCTTTTTTGTGTTTTTGGCCTCTTATTATGGTGCTTTTTTGTTAAGTTTTGTTTATTTAAAGGTTTTTAATTTATGGCTGGTTAATTTCAAATAATAAATTCTTTATTGTTCCTTTATTGACAAATATTGTTCCCCTATTTAGTATGTTCGATTTTGGGAACAATGTGTATAAAATAGGAACTTTATGAAATATAGATATAGTGCATGGATTGTAGCCTTATTGCTATCAGTATCGGGTTGTAACAGTGATAGTAAGACTGTTATAGAGTTACCTGTAGAGGGAGGTCAAGGAGATAACACTTCAACTGACAATAATGGAACTAATACTGATAACTCCTCGGATACTGATAATTCAGATAAAGATAATACCAATACCGACGATTCAGATTCAGATAATGCTAATTCTAATAATCCCGTAAAAGAAACAAAGGAAGAGGTAATTAAGCGTATTCTGAGTGCACAAGGAGCAGATAGTACTACCTCTCTTGCTTTAAAAGACTTTGAAATTGCTGAATTTGGATGTGTAACTGCGGCAAATCTATCTGTAATTCAGGGATATTTTAATACGACACAAGATGAATTACAGTTGGCGGCTCTCAAACATCGATTATGCAAAGTTGTTGAGCTTTTTGAATTAGATAGTAAATCTTTACTCACACCGAACAGACTGAAGGAAGTTGGGCTTCGGGGCTTATTTTTTGAAGATGGTAAACTGGATCAGTGGGCATATGACGAGCTGATTTTAGCGATACCAGAGAGCCACTTTGAGTATGCTGCGCTTCAGGAGGCAGTTGAGGACTTCCATCATAATCAAAGCTCTGTTTGGCCTAAACAGATTAATATTTCTTTTGACGATGGTGGCGCATTAAACTCTATCCATGACCACCTTGATCTATTTGATAAATATAACGCAACATTTACCTATTATGTTAGCCATTACTCCACTATTGATCATTCAAAAGTGGCTGATATAGAAAACCGAGGTCACGAAATCGGTCATCATGGAGTAATTCATCGTCATGCGAAGATTTACTCCGAAGAAAATGGTGTTCAGAAGTGGATAGCAGACGATATCACACCACAACTTGACGCAATGAGAAGAGATGGCTTGACAGTAACGTCTTATGCGTACCCATTCGGAGCTTATACAAAAGAAACCGATCGTGAAATCAAGAAATATTTTACTCATGTACGTAAGTTTGCTTCTTGGTCTTCTGTTATTTATAGAGGTGAACGCAGTGATAGACCAATCACAACAGGATTATCTATGGACTCACACCGCTTTGACTTGGACAAAATCCAGAATGCGATTGATACCTTAAAAGGTGGTGAGACGCTATACTTAGCAACGCATGTCATTGGCAAAACTGGGAATGAGTGGTATATCACTCCCGAGAATCTTGAAAAGGTATTGGCTTATGCAAGTGCGAAAGGTTTAAAGTTTTGTCATACCAGTGAGTGTATGAATTTTAAGGGTAACACGACTAATTAATCTGAACTTTAAAAACAATAAGTTAGTTCATTCCTTATCCAAACCTAAGGTTAACTAAAACGGTGATTGAATAGGGCGGTCAATATTATAGCCGCCCTGATATTCAAAATAGAGTTAATACGGCCCTTGCTACGGCCTGCGAAGACTGATAATTCTGCCCCGTCACTATGCGGCTATCTACTTTGATAAAAGACGCATCCCGCTCTCCATACACAAAACTCCCTCCAAGCTCTTCCACTTTAGGCTGAATTTGAAAAGGAAAATGCTTGAAATACTCTCTATCTGGATTTTCAAATGCGGTAGGGTAACCGGTGATTTGCTTTCCTTTGATGAGATACTCGCCATTTTTCAAGCGCAAATTAACGATACCTGCTGTACCATGGCATACGGCGGCAACAACACCTTGGTTTTGTTCATATATATGCATAGCAATACGCTGTAGAGTAGGGTTTTCCGCTACTTCATACATGGCATTGCTGCCGCCAACATAATAGATTGCAGCATATTGGCTAGGGTCGACTTCAGCTGGGCGCATTGTGTTGCTGAGCGCATACATATAGTCAGGTTGGTAAAGGTACTTTTTATGTTCGCCGTTTGAAGTATTTATATAGCTCAGGTTTAACGCGCCACCTTGTGTGCTGACGAAATCAACAATTAGTCCTGCTTGAGTAAATACGTCATAGGCACTGAATAGCTCTTCGAAGCTCGTGCCAGCTGGCAGCTTGCTATCGCCATGAAAGGCTTTGCTTGATGAGACAACGAGCACTCGGCGACCTAAGTTCGTTACTTGCTCGGAAGTTAGCGTGGTTTGCTGCGCCGATTTACTGATGATTTTCCATGTGCCAGCTATTTTCTTTAGGAGTAGGTGATCGATGTACTGCACGTTTGACTTCAATATATCAATACGGATTTTGGCCTGTGCAAGGTGGTCATTCACGCTGATATTTAGAATTTTGGTGCGTCTGCCAGTGTCTTTTTTCGAGCCTTTATACCAACTCAAATACTCTTTCAACGGGACTTGCCACATCGCTTGGTCTGACTTTTCTAAAATAAGTATCGCATCGGGATGAAACGCTTTTCTTATCACTTTAGGCTGGTTGTTCGCGGTGCCACTGATGTAGTGGTTTAATGTAGCGGTAATTTTAGCGGTCTCATCCTCAAAAGCGATGGCGATGCTGGTTTGGATAAGTAGTAAAAATAACAATGGTACTAGTTTTGATAGGGCCATAAGTTTCTCCTGTTCTGATTCAGAAGAAATATAAACTTATTTAATTAAAGCAGTCACCTAGAGTATATTTTAGGAGTCTGAGAGTATGTTTTCGGAGTGCTTAAAGTTATTTGGAGAGTAGCCTGTGAGCTTCTTAAATGCGGCAAAAAATGTGGATGCAGAATTAAAACCACACTCCAGTGCAAGGTGTTCTAGCGGCATGTTGGTGCTCGAAAGCAAGTGTTTCGCATATTCAACTCTCAAGCCATTGAGATATTGTTTAAAGTTACAATGATAATGGCGATTTACTATTTGCGATAATTTGTTGTGGCTCGTGCCTAATCGTTTGGCTAATCGGGGTAGCGTTAAATCCGGCTCAGTAAATAGCTTGCTTTCTGACATTAGCGACTCCAGTTTGGCTATGAGCTGATTGTACTCCTCGTCGCTTATGTGCGTATTGGCATATTTCTTTTCATTAGCAGATGGTTTTCGTAGTAATTTGGGTGCGAAAAGGATGCTTAAATAGAGCACAAAGCTGAAGGTGAGTGCTCCTGTGATGTAAGAAGTGAATGACGAAAAGAAATACGCGGCCCAAATGAGCCAGCAACCGCAGATAACAACCATAGATAGATGAAACTCGGCGTTGTTATTGGCGCTTTTGGCCGTAGCTAGACGATAAAAAGTATAAGAACTTATCAGTAAATAACCTAGCCAAAAATAGGATGTGCCTTTGTAACCCCACGTTTGCCAAATTTCAGGGTGAAGCTGATAGGGCATGAATATACCAAATCCAATAATAAAACCGCTTAATGCCAAAAAGTGTATTGTTAGATAACGATTTTTGGTTTTACTGTAGCTTGCAAGTACAAAATTAAGCAGGCAGGGGCCAAGCAAAAAGTAGGCACTCAAACCTATTTGCAGGATCGTTTTATCGAGCTCTGGGTTAAAGTAAAAAAGGACTGATTTACCAATTCGAATACAAAGTAAAATGAGGAGCATCGACACCCAGCGTAGTGCCTTTGCCTCCTGAAATTTTACTAGCAGTAGGGCGCTGAGAATAAAGCCGTTAAATACTCCAACAAGTGAGAAGAAAAATAACAGATGGGCACTAAAATCCATTTCTCATTCCCTCGCGAAATTAAGCTGACAGCAGCTTTTGCATGGTTTTAGATTTTGGCGTATTGAACACACACTCCGTTTCGCCATATTCGACAACTCTGCCGCGATTTAATACCAAAATTTCATCACTCATATGGCGAACCAAACTCAAATGATGTGTGATAAGCACATACGCAAGTCCCGTTGCTGCTTGTAGCTCTAGCAGCAGATTTACGGTTTGTGCACGTACGGACGGGTCTAATGATGACAGCGCTTCATCTAGTACCAGCACTTTAGGGTCTAAAATAAGGGCTCTCGCTAAGGCAACCCGCTGTAATTGTCCGCCACTAAACATATGAGGATAATAGTCTATGTGTTCGCCAAGTAGCCCGACTCGGCTGAGTGTGATGCGAATTTTCTTATAACGCTGTTCTTCGGTGAGTTCAGTATTGTATTGCAGGCAATCATCAAGCATATCCCCAATGGTGAGACCCGGGTTGAGCGAGCGAGTTGGGTCTTGAAAAATAAGGCGAATAGTACGGCAGTCATGATTGCGAATACCAGCGTCTTCTACAATTTGACCATTTAGTAATATTTGTCCAGAGTCTGCCATGTCGGCACCGGCAAGTACTTTGGCGAGCGTACTTTTACCAGAGCCAGTCTCGCCTATGATTGCGAGGGTTTGTCCGGGAGCAAGCGCAAACGACACATCTCTGAGTACCTGCAACGAACGGCGTCTGAACAGCCCTTGACGAGAAGTGTAGGACTTGTTTAAAGACTGTACTTTTAAGACGGGTTGCATTTTTGCTTCACCTTAATTAACGGAAAGTGGCAAGCGTAACTATGACCATGCGAGCGACTTTGCCTTGGCGTGACGACACATTCTTTTTGCGCTTGGGGGCATCTCGGCCCCAAGCGGCATCCTATGGGTAAATGCTGTAATGGAGGAATAGTGCCTTTCAAGGCATAAAATGCTTCTTTATGGCCGAGTCCTTGACCAAAGTCAGGTAAACTCTTAACCAGCGCCTGGGTGTAGGGATGCAATGGCTGTTTAAAAATAGCCTGAGTAGGGCCTGCTTCAACCATCTGTCCGCAGTAGAGCACATGCATTGCATGAGACCAGTCGGAGATCTCTTCCAGCTCATGCGAAATCATTAATATCGACATGTTCTTAAGCTGGTTTAATGCCTTGAGCAATCGAAATACTTGCGCGCGGGCGGTACTCTCAAGTGCGGTGGTAGGCTCATCGGCAATAAGTAATTTAGGGCTTCTGGCGATGGCCATCGCAATCATGATCTTTTGGCACATCCCCTCAGAAAGTTCATGTGGGTAACTGCTGCAGATCTTTTTATCGTCTCGGATCCCAGCTTTGTGCAATAGTGCTCGAACCTTTTCTTTTCGTGCTTTTCTACGACCAAAAAAGCCACCTTTTAAGACGCTATCGGGAATAGACTCCGCGACTTGGTCGAAAATAGTGGCGGTTGGGTCAAGGCTTCGACTTGGCTCTTGGTAAATCATCGCAATATCTTGGCTGACGAGCTTTCTGCGCTTTTCTGAAGATAAACGCATAAGGTCAACACCACGCCAGTGCATGCGATCTGCGGTTACTGTCCAACGCTGATTGAGCACCCCCACAATGGCCTTGGCGATTAGACTTTTACCAGAGCCAGACTCACCGACAAGTGCATGCACTTCGCCTTCTTTAAGGCTAAGGTTGACCTTATCAACCGCGCGAATAACACCGTCTTCGGTACGTAGTTCAATGGTGAGGTTCTTAATGTCTAGTAATTGCATTAATCTGCCTTACGTTGTTTCAGCGCTTCACGCAGTCCATCACCAACCAAGTTGGTAGACAGTACTGCCAAAAAGAGCAATACACCTGGGAGGCCTACAGTCCAAGGCGCGAGATAAATTAAACTTAAGTTTTCTTGGAGGATAGCACCCCATTCGGTAGATGGAGGCTGCGCACCGAGCTTTAAGAAACCAAGTGCGGCAATATCTAAAATAGCAGTCGACAGCGCCATGGTGAAGATAACCACGATATGCTCGTAAATGTTAGGCAGTATGCCACGGACGAGCAGTTTCCAGCGTGTTGCACCATCAAGCTTAAAGGCAATGATATAGTCTTTACTAAGCTCAGTGACCACTAAGTTTCTAATCGAGTGGATGTATTGTGGCAATAGCGCGAAGATGATCGCCCACACCGTATTCATCAAACCTGGCCCTAATATAGCAATGATGATAATGGCCAGCAGTAACGAAGGAATGGCGAGCGTAATATCCAATAAGTGATTAAGAAAGCTGGATTTTAAGCCTCGACTGGCGCCAGCAAGCGTACCAAGTACGACGCCGAGTGCCGTGGTAACCAAGGCCGCAATGATAGATAAACCAAAGGTAAAGGTTGCTCCGTTCATTAAGCGCGATAAGATGTCTCGCCCTAAATCATCTGTACCGAGTATAAAGCGCACATCGCCATCATCATGCCAAGAAGGTGGCAGCAACAGGGCATCAGCATGCTGCTGGTTAACACCATAGGGCGCGATCAACGGTGCTGTTAAAGCCAATACCGTAAGGGCAACAAACAGCCACAAACCCACAAGCGCAACGTGATTTGAGCGGAATTTACGCCATAATCTAAATAAAGGTGAGCGATTAGACTCTTCGGTAAATAGATTAAACTTTGCCATGAGCCTGATTCCTTGCGAGCGGGTCGAGTATCGAGTGAATAAAATCAGACAACATGTTGGCAATGATAACGAAGAAAGACACCGCGAGCAGTCCCCCTTGAATAGCTGGGAAATCACGTTGATAGATGCTTTCAATTAACCATCGACCGATCCCAGGCCAAGAGAATATCACCTCAGTGATCATCGCAAGTGTGATGAGCGTGCTAAATTGGAGACCAATTTGTTTTATCACTGGTAGCAGCGCATTTCTCAGCGCGTGGTGAATGATAAGCTGGCTGCGATTAAGGCCTTTTGCTCTAGCCGTTTTAATATAGTTCTGGTCGAGGACTTCGAGCATAGAATCGCGAGTAAAGCGGATCAAAACTGTCGTTGGGTACATAGCCAGCACAACGGTTGGTAGCGCTAAATGATGAAGTGCATCCCAAAATGCGGCACCGCCATAGGGGAAACCTTCGAGGTAAATATCAATCAGAATAAAATGAGTAACGGGCTGTATTTCATAAAGTAAGCCAATTCTACCGGACATAGGAAAAAGCCCTAGACCCAGACAAAATGCCATAATGAGCAGCAGGGCTAACCAAAAAACTGGAATGGAAAATCCCATCAAGCTTAATGAGTTAATGAGCTTATCTGGCCACTTTTTATGATAAGCGCTGGCTATTACTCCACTTGGTACACCAATAATGACTGCAACCGTCAAAGCATATAAACACAGCTCAAGCGTTGCTGGAAATAGATGTTTCACATGAGAAAGCACGGGCTGGCCCGACGATAAAGATAAACCCCAGTCGCCTTCAAACATACGAGCCATAAACGCGCCGTATTGTACAAAGATATTTTCTTCAATACGGTATTTTTCAACTAGCACCTGCGTTTGGGCATAACTTGAGTTGACTTCCCCACTGAAGTTAGTGATCAACTCACCAGGAAACAGGTAATTGAGGGCGAAAGTAAATATCGTTAGGGTAAACAACATAAAGCAAAGCAAGCTCAGTCGTCGATAAGCATATTTTGCGAACATGTTAGTCTCTCCTTGCCTCAGCGAGCGAAATACCACCAAATGGACGTAGTGAGACGCCCTTGATATCAGAGCTAGTTGCTTGGAACCTTAGCCCGTGAGCAATAGGAACGAGAGGCAGTTGCTCAATGACCATTTTTTGTGCTTGCTGATAATAGAATTTTCTTTCTTCCATATCGTTGGTGTCTAACGCTTGGGTGAGCAATAGGTCAAACTCCGGATTACACCAGTTGGAAGGGTTTTTGCCGCTAAATGTTGCAGTACAGCTTAATAATGGGCTGAAAAAATTGTCTGGATCAGGCGTATCTGCTGCCCAGCCTAATAACACACTATCGTGCTCATGGCGGCCAACGCGTTCAATAAAGGTATTCCATTCGTACTCCACGATTCTGGCATTGACGCCAATATCACGTAAATCACGTTGAATAAGCTCAGCCATTTTCCGCGCGTTAGGATTGTAAATTCGCGACACCGGCATGGCCCATAAGGTCATGGAAAAACCGCCCTCAAGACCAGCCTGTTTCAAATACTCTTTGGCTTTTTCAGGGTCATATGTTGGCATTTTTTGCTGCGCTTCAAATGCCCATGAAGAAGGGGGAAGCATCGAGCGGGCTAAAATTCCATTGTTGTAAAATACCGCTTGCATGATTTTTTCAAAATCTATGCTGTGCGCCAGCGCTTTGCGGACCAACGGATTATCAAATGGTGGCTTTTCGGTGTTGAATGCCCAGTAGCCTATATTCAGATTTGCGGCCTTTTCAACTTCTATGTCTTTTCTTTGCTCAAGCACGGTGAGCTGGGTAGCACTGGGGTGCGCCGTAATATCACATTCTTTAGTTAGCATTTTTGCGATGCGGCTAGTGCCATTGGTGGTGATATCGTAGACCAATTGTTCCATGTATACCGGGTGTTTCCAGTAATGCTCATGGCGATAATATCGGATCAGGTTATCACGTAAAAATTCACGGTACTTATACGGACCTGTGCCTACGGGCTTTTGATCAAAATCTTGCTTATGTTCAAGCTCTATAAGCTGATCGGCATATTCTTTAGAAAGAATGACAGCGAAGTCTGTGGCGATATTGGATAAAAAGCTACTTTCCGCGTTGAACAGATCAAAGCGAACGGTATGTTCATCCACTTTTTTTACTTGGCGGATCAGTTGGTCGAGTCCAATACTTTGAAAATAAGGATAATTTGCATCACCAACAAAGTGGTACGGATTGTAAACATCAAATAAACGGTTAAATGAGAATACCACATCATCGGCATTCATTTTTCTTGTTGGTGTGAAGTAGAGGGTATCGTGAAATTGGACATCATCCCTCAGGGTAAAAGTGAAAGATTTACCGTCTTTGCTGACCTGCCAAGACGTTGCCAACTCAGGTAAGAATTCGCCGCTTTCAGGATCAATACTGATCAAGGTGTCATAAAGCTGATTGGCAATAATATCAATCGTAGACCCTGTTGTGGTCACTTGTGGATTAAATGACACAGGGTTCGCTTCTGCACAATATACTAAGCCTTGTGACTTATCATTCACTTTATTTGGCGTCTGATCCGTACAGCCAAATAAAGCGGTACACAGCACACCAAAAAACAATTTACGCACCACTATGCCTCTTGTTTTTGGTTTTGGTCCAGTAGGTTGTATTTTTTCAAATAACCTCTTAGTTGATGATACGTCAAACCAAGGTTTTGTGCAGTTTTCTTTTGATTAAATTGACTAAATTCAAGTGCTTTTTGCAGCATTGTGATTTCATAGTCGTTGGAAAGCGATTTTAAATCACAAGGGAAGTCGAATTCGAGGGCAGGATCTGCCTGTTGTTCGTTACTCGGCTGTGCCACAGGCAAAGGCTCAACTTTATGAGTGGTTGAAGTTGTTGGCTGGGCATTTGGCGCTTTGATCCGTTGACTCGGCCTAAATGGGCTAGCAAAGGGGTCAAACACAATATCATGAACCGGAATTTGGTCATTGCCATGACGATATAAACTACGTTCAACTACATTTTTGAGCTCACGGATATTACCGGGCCACGGGTAATCAAGCAGTTTCTCGATGGCTTTGCGGGTAAAGCCGCTAAATAACTCCCATCCTAAATCCCGAGCCATATTTATCGCAAAATGTTCGGCCAATAATAAGATGTCTTCTTTTCTTGCTCTTAATGGCGGTAAGGTGATGACGTCAAATGCGAGGCGGTCCAATAAGTCGTGTCTGAACTCTCCAGCATCGGCAAGAGTGGGGAGATCTTCATTGGTAGCGCATACCAGTCGAGTATCTACTTTTACGGTTTGCTTGCCGCCAACTCGCTCGAACTCACCGTATTCAATTACACGCAAGAGCTTTTCTTGCACCATTGCAGAGGTATTAGCTAACTCATCCAAAAACAGTGTGCCACTGTTAGCGCGTTCAAATCGACCTTCATGACGCTTGCTTGCACCAGTAAAGGCACCACTTTCGTGACCAAATAATTCACTCTCTAAAAGGTTTTCGTTTAGGGCTGCGCAGTTTAGTTTGACGTATTCCTGATCCCACCGCTCTGAGAGATAATGCAAACGCGCCGCAATTAACTCTTTACCTGTGCCACGCTCGCCAATAATAAGCACGGGCTTTTCTAAAGGAGCAAGCTGTGAAACCTTGTCTAGCACAGCTAAAAAGCTGTCAGATTGGCCTAATAAATTATCCTGTTGGCGAAAACGGCTCATATTGCCTAACTCTTAGTGGTTTTTACTAATAACTAGTGTATTTCAAAAAAAGAGATAACTAAAGGCTTTTTAAAAATAAAATAACCTTATGATTTTATTGTGTTTTTAAATTTGTTAAAGTTGGCAAGCTATTTGATACATAGACAGTAAGCAATTTAGCTATTAACCAAAGAGGTAACCACTATGGGAATTTTTTCTCGTTTTGCAGACATAGTGAATTCTAATATCAATGCTATTTTGGATAAAGCCGAAGATCCAGAAAAAATGGTTCGCCTAATTATCCAAGAAATGGAAGATACACTAGTCGAAGTAAGATCGACCTCAGCAAAAACACTCGCTGAGAAAAAGGAGTTAACACGCCGTCTAGATCAGCTAAAAGCACAGGTAGATGATTGGCAAACCAAAGCAGAGCTTGCACTAAGTAAAGAACGTGAAGATTTAGCACGTGCTGCTTTACTTGAAAAGCAAAAGTCTGCGGAGGATGTTGCAGCCCTAGAAAAAGAGCTAGAGCATGTAGACACACATATTGAAAAGCTGCAGCAAGAAGTCAGTACATTACAAGATAAATTGGCCGACGCAAAAGCGCGCCAAAAAGCGATTGTACTACGCCAGCGCTCAGCAGAATCTCGTTTAGAGGTGAAAAAGGCACTCGACAGCAGTAAAGTAGATGATGCCCTAAATCGCTTTGAGCGTTATGAGAGCAAAATCGATGGCCTGGAGTCACAAATCGAATCTTACGATCTAGGTAAGAAATCTTTAGCGGATGAGATTGCTGATCTGCAAAAGAACGAAAAGATTGACGATGAGCTTGAACAGCTGAAAAAGAAAATGGCTGAAAAGTGAAAATAGTCGCACCTACTGTCAGGGTAGGTGCTAACCAACTACAATAATAACAGCCAGGTTGAAGGCAGGAGAAGATTATGTTTGACGCAGAAGTTTTGATGGCTCCGTTGATTATTTTTATGGTCATCGTGGCACCACTTTGGTTAATTTTGCACTACCGTAGCAAAAAGCAGGTAAGCCAAGGGTTAAGTGAACACGAGCATCGTCAGCTTATCGAATTAGCCAGCAAGGCAGAAAAAATGGCAGATCGTGTTGAAACGTTAGAAGCTTTACTTGATCAAGAGTCACCACAATGGAGACGCAAGTTATGAGTAGACTAAAGCGAGAGCTATATCGTGACCCAAGTCGCGGCAAGGTAGCCGGAGTATGCGCAGGTCTTAGCGATTATTTCAACATGGAGTTATGGCTTGTTAGGATCTTATTCATCACGGCCGTGCTATTATCAGGTGGTCCATTATTTATCGTCGTGTATGTGGCATGTTGGTTTATTTTAGATAAACGTGAAGTGACACCAAATCGTTCACCTGATGCGAAAGATGAAGATAAAGTATCGGTGAAGTTTAAGGTGTGGCAAAAAGGCGAGCCGCCAAGGCAGGCACTTTATGACCTAAAAGACAGATTATCACGACTTGATGGTCGCATTCAGAACATGGAACGCTACGTAACTTCCCCTGAATTTACGGTTAGCAGAGAAATTGACAAGCTATAAGGCGGTATTGGCCGCCTTGGCATTTTCTTGAGGGGCACTTTTCTACTTATGACTACGTCACGTTTTCGAACCCCATCTTCCCTAGATAAGTTAAAACAACAAGCAAAAAAAACGCTCCACCGCTCTTTTGATAAGCATATCAAGCTTGCCGTAACCGGGTTTAGTGGCAGCGGAAAAACCGCATTTATCACGGCGCTTATCAAGCATCTGACTACTCAAACGAGCACCGACAACTTACCGTTTTTAGATGTTGTGAGTGAAGGTCGTCTTGTTGCGTGTCGTCCTGAGCCGCAGAAGGCACTGGCGGTACCAACTTTTGACTATCAGCAAGCAATAACTTGTTTGTTGGAAGATCCGCCAACATGGCCTGCGTCAACCAAACGTATCAACACCTTAACACTGGCGTTTAGGTATCATAGTGAACGCGGACTCAAACAGCACTTAGCGCAAACCCATACACTATACCTTGAACTATATGATTACCCAGGTGAGTGGTTAATGGACTTGCCACTGCTTAAAATGACTTTTCCCGAGTGGTGTGAGCAGCAATTTGCATTATTAAATAAGCCTAAATACCGGCCATTTGCACAAACGTTTTTACAGCTCCTCGAGCAGTTTGATGGAACGGAAGCGGTGGATGAAAGTAAGCTGAAAATGCTTGCACAAAGTTACCATGCGCTTTTAGCGCAGCTGCAGCGGGATACTCGTTTATCTAACCTGCAACCTGGCCGAGCGTTGATCCCTGGTGACCTTGAGGGAGCGCCAATATTGCTGTTTTTCCCGGTACAAGTTCACCCAAACGACATTACCGATCATTCACAATATCAACAGCTTGTGGAGCGTTTTGAAGCCTACAAAAAGCAAGTCGTCGCACCTTTTTACAAAGATTACTTTTGTCAGTTTGACCGCCAAGTCGTGTTAGTTGATCTATTGGGTAGCTTAAGTGATGGCTATGACACACTGAAGGAGCAAGAAGTTGCGTTAAAGCAGATCCTCGCCATGTTTTCTCATGGTAAAAGTGGCTTTTTGTCTCGTTTATTTAACCCAAAAATAGATAAGGTACTATTTGCCGCCAACAAATGTGATGGCGTCTTGAACGAGCAGCAGACCAATTTGACAAGGTTGTTAAATGAAATGCTGGTGGACAGTGCCAATGAGCTTCGCTTCAACGGGGTAACCGTGGATACGATGTCTCTTTCTTCGGTGAGAAGTGTTGAGTCAAGGGCGGTGAAAGAGGGGACGCAACATGTACAATGTATCTATGGCAAGCCGGTCGGCGAGCAGCAGTTTATCAACTATGTACCACCAACCCCGCCTGATCACGTTCCAAAAGCGCAGGCTTGGCCCCAAAGTGGGTTTGAGTTTTTAGCGTTTGAACCGCTACCTGCGAGGCAAGGAAACTTATCGCATATCAGGCTTGATCATGCTTTGCAGTTCTTAATTGGAGATAAATTAAGGTGACAGATCAGACAAAATCTTACCAAGGCTCGGGTAGGCGCTTAAACATCGATACTGAACGCCAAGATGAGTCTCAACATTTGGGTGGTGAAGGCAAAGTTCTCGGCAACGAGCTGGTTGTGAGTGAAAGCCTTGATGCTGTGCCTGAACCCGAGTTACCGAAAATTGAACGTATTTACGAATCGCCTTGGCGATTTGGGTTTAAGCAGTGCTTTTTGCTTGCGCTATTAATACTTATCATTGTGGAAGCAGCACTGACCTTGATAGAGAGCTATGAGCAAAATATTCTGCTGTTTAGTCTATACACCACCGTATTGTCTCTTGGTTTATTGGCGCTATTTAAATTCTTATTTTCAGAAGTCATCGCACTTAGCAAGCTTAAACAACATCAGCAAATTAAGCATGATGCCCAGCGCTTATTACAGAGTGACCAAATTGGCGAGGCGCGAGCTTGGCTTGCACCACTATTAAAAGCGCATCCAGAGCAAAAGGTTGCCGCATTTGAAGAGGCATTACAGCCTCACCATACAGACAAAGAAGTCATCACTTTATATGAAAAAACCTTGCTCCGAGGCCAAGATGCTGAAGCTAAAAAGCTAATTCAAGAGCATGCGACAACATCGGCGCTCTTAGTTGCTTTAAGTCCACTTGCACTTGTGGATATGCTGGCGGTGCTTTGGCGCGGAGTCGTGCTGGTGGAAAAGATCAGCAAACATTATGGTATTCGATTAGCGTATCGCAGCCGTATCACCTTGTACAAAATGCTGTTGAAGCAAATGGTGTTTGTTGGCGCAAGTGAACTGGTAAGCGACCTTGCTGCGACCAGTGTGGGGGCTGAATTACTCGGCAAGCTTTCTACCCGTTCAGCACAGGGCCTGAGTGCTGGGATATTTACAGCTCGTTTGGGCTATAAGGCGATGGAACTTTGTCGACCATTACCACGTTTGGAGCACAAACAAAGTCTTTTGAAAAATGCGATTAGCTCAGTCGTAGATGTGCTATTAAGGCGTAGCAAAAAAGATTAAACGGCAACAATTTTATACACCTCTTTAAGTAAAACTGGCTAGTCACAGTAAGTGAACTAGCCGTCTCCCCATCTGGCATGCTTGTCTATTTTTCTAAACTGCCCTACATATTGGTTATTACACAAAAACGACGCTAATCAATTCACTACCATGTTTATTTGGTTGGCAATAATAAAATCAGCAGGCAAGTATGAAAAAATTAAGAGATGACAGTCAGTGTATTCACGGACCCAATCATTTTGATGACCCACATGGGGCGTTAACCGCTCCTTTGTATCAAACTTCAACATTCCACTTTAAAGACGCAGCGCAAGGAGCCGCACGGTTCGCCGGTGAAGAGCCCGGCTATATCTATACTCGCTTAGGCAACCCTACGACGCGAGAGCTAGAAGAAAAAGTAGCTCGACTCGAGGGAATGGAAGATGCTGCGGCGACCGCCACTGGTATGGGGGCTGTGTCTGCATCGGTGCTGAGCTTTTTGCAGCAAGGCGACCATATGATTGCATCAAGCGCATTATATGGCTGTAGCTTCGCACTATTTGCGCATATGTTGCCTAAATTCGGTATTGAGGTGTCATTTGTAGACTTAACCGATGAGCACGCGTTACGTGATGCGGTACAGGAAAATACAAAACTATTGTTTGCCGAAACGCCGATCAACCCCAACATGACGGTATTAGATCTGAAAATGTTAGGGGAGATCGCTAAACAGCACGAGCTCTTGTTTGTCGTTGACAATACCTTTATGACGCCGCTTTTACAAAAGCCTGTGAATTATGGTGCTGATCTTATTGTGCACAGCGCAACCAAGTATCTAAATGGTCATGGGGATGTGGTAGCAGGGCTCGTGTGCGGTTCAAAAGAGCACATAGAACTTATCAAATTAACCGTGTTAAAAGACATTGGCGCTACAATCAGTCCTCATGATGCTTGGTTAATCAATCGAGGGTTGAAAACCTTAGCTTTGCGTGTACAGCGCCACTGTCAAAGCGCACAAACGGTAGCAGAGTTCCTAGAAGCGCACCCTAAAGTGAATAAAGTCTACTACCCTGGTTTACCTTCGCATCCTGGTTACCAATTTCTAGGTGAACAAATGAAAGGGGCTGGTGGGGTAATTGCTTTTGAAATCAACGGCTCGCTAGAGCAGGGTGAACAATTTATCAATGCGACTGAGCTGTGTACGTTAGCGGTAAGTCTAGGTGATCCGGAAACGCTCATTCAACATCCGGCATCAATGACACACTCTCCTTATACACAAGAGGAAAGGTTAGCTGCGGGAATTTCTGATGGACTAATTCGGATTTCAGTGGGGCTTGAAGACGTAGAAGACATTATTGACGATCTTAAGCAGGCGTTTGATAAAATATAGCTGTAAGTTAATTTTTACAAAGGGGCTAGGTTTAGCCCCTTTTTATTATGTGTGTAATTTTAATTTTACAAGCGTGTATTTCATGGTTTACGAAAATGCTTGTTGTGCGAAATGTGATAAACGTGCTCACTATTAAACTTTCCTTCACTTTTACTTAGTATCAAAGTCACAAGTTGAAGCGCTCCGAACCATCAACAGGACGGCAATTGAAATTGCAAGATCATAAACTCGGGGTGAAGTAAGTGAGAATGTAAAATGGCTAAAGCAAGTAAATATGTATCTAAGCAGCCAGATGAAAATGGCGTTATTGCTTGGACAGATGAAGAGAATCAAATTTGGTCAGAGTTAGTTGCACGTCAGCTAGCGTGTATCGAAGGCAAAGCCTGTGATGAATATTTGGCGGGCCTTGAGAAAATTAACTTACCAAAAGACCGCATTCCACAACTAAGTGAGTTAAACGAAGCACTAGCGAAAGAAACGGGTTGGCAGGTAGCACCAGTGCCGGCATTGATTGATTTCGATGAGTTCTTTCGATTACTTGCCAACAAACAGTTTCCTGTAGCGACCTTTATTCGCTCAAGAGAAGAGTTTGATTACTTGCAAGAACCAGATATCTTCCATGAGATTTTTGGCCATTGTGCAATGCTAACGAATCCAGCATTCGCCGAGTTTACACACAAGTATGGTCAGCTAGGCTATGCCGCTGAAAAGAAAGATCGCGTCTACCTTGCGCGCTTATACTGGTTTACCGTCGAATTCGGTTTGATGCAAACCGAGCAAGGTTTGCGTATCTACGGTGGCGGTGTGCTATCAAGCCCAGGTGAGACTCAATATGTTTACTCCGACAAACCAGAAATTAATCCGCTTAAAGTGTTAGATGTGTTACGTACACCTTATCGCATCGACATTATGCAACCTGTTTACTATACAATTAACTCAATCAACGACTTATTTGAGATCTCTAAAATGGATATCATGTCGCAGGTTGAACAAGCAAAAGAGCTTGGGTTATTTGAACCTAAGTTTCCGCCAAAAGAAAAACTAGCAAGTTAAGGAATTATCAATGTCTGATTTAAGTGCACAAAAATGTGAAGCGTGTCGTGCGGATGCGCCTAAAGTATCAGATGAAGAACTAGCGGTTCTAATCAAACAGATCCCTGATTGGGTACCTGAAGTACGCGATGGTATTATGCAGCTTGAGCGTGTTTACAAGTTTAAAAACTTTAAACAAGCAATTGCGTTCACAAACAAGGTGGGTGATATGGCTGAAGAAGAAGGCCATCACCCAGGTCTACTTACCGAATGGGGTAAAGTGACGGTAACGTGGTGGAGCCATTCTATTAAAGGTCTTCATAAAAACGATTTTATCTGTGCCGCTAAAACCGACGAAGTATTCGCACAGTAGGTCGACATTTATGCCGACAAATATCGGTAAATAGCGACAAATATCGACAACCCCATGTCATATTTCGACCTACAAAATAAAAACGGCGCTAAACAAGCGCCGTTTTTATTCATCATTTAGGATAAAAGCCAAGAAAAGGTTTGTCTTTTCATTTTCCAACCAAATACAACTAGCGTTAGCAGAAATAGATTAATCTATTTCTTATCTCGCCCTCAGGTTACGTAAACGTAGGGCTAATTATGCCATTAGTCCACAAGATAGCGGTTGCAGCAAGAATGATGACTAACAGCACTAGGCCACAAGTCACAACCGAGCTGGCATAAATAAACCCACGCTCTTCAGGAATATGCATAAGAATAGGCACGCCCGTATAAAGCAGGTAAACGGAGTACGCCAGTGCAACCATCCCAACCGATACGACAAACCAAAGCTCAGGATAAAATGCCGCAAAAGCCGACATAAACATTGGCGTTGCCGTGTAGGCCGATAACTCTAGAGTCTGTGTATAGGTCGGTGTTGAGCCAAAAGTGATGGCCATCCAGTGGGCGAGATACGCCAGAATAAAGACGCCTGCAATTAATGCGCAGTACATTGCAACACCAATTAATATTGCCGACTCATGAGTTAAATAGACAGCATCCCCAGTACCAACACTCCAGCCTAAGTAGACTGAAGAATAGTACCCCATAATGCTTGGGATCAGCGCAACAAGTGCAATATGTGACAAACTGTAAAACATGCTTTCGTGACGGTTATCGATTGTTTGCCACTCTTCGTGCGGGTGAGCATATAAGCCCCAAAGATGATTAAAGATCATAGTTAGCCCCTCAAATATAGGTTTGTACTATTTTTGTACAATTCAATTAAGTTATGAGAGATGAGTTAATTTTTGTCAAGAAAATGTAGTTGAATAGCAATATTACTATTTTCAGAATAGTCTAAAACTTCTTGGGGAATAGCCTTGTGGTGCACCTTGCAGCGAGAAGTTATGATAAAATGGCGCAAACACATTAGTCTTTTGTTGTTATGTTAGAAAAGTACACAGATTTACTTACGCCTATTAACCAATTTTTAGGCTGTGAAACCCCGCAAGCTTGGATTGAAAAAGCAAAGCAAAGCGAGCACTTACCATTATTGCTTATCGATCATATGCATTGTGAGTTAAAAGCGGCGCAAAGTGCGGCCTTCTTAATTCGCAAATATGCAATAGATGATGCGTCTGCAAAAACATTGTTAAGTTGGTTGCAACCTTACGAAGATTTTATTTATCGCAGTATTGGTGATGGCGAGTTTTCAGGCAGTAAAAATGAATTGATCGGTGAGCTAACTGCACGACCTGAATATGCTTACAATCAAGATATTTTGAGTAAGATGGTGAGGCTTATCAAAGAAGAGCTACATCACTTTGAACAGGTGCTAGAAATCATAAGGGCACGTGATATTCCTGTTGAGTACGTACAAGCATCTCGCTATGCGTCTGGAATGATCAAACACATTCGCACTTATGAACCCGCAGCCCTGGTTGATAAACTGATCATTGGTGCTTACATTGAGGCTCGTTCATGTGAACGTTTCGCCAAACTTGCGCCACACTTAGATCAAGAAATTGCTAAGTTTTATGTGTCGCTATTGCGCTCAGAAGCCAGACATTATCAAGACTATATTGATTTAGCGCATCAAGTGGCCAACGCAACCGCTCCTAAGCGCTGTGACGTAGCTGGGCGTGTTCAACTATTTCAGCAAGTAGAAAACGAGCTTATCAGCTCACCGGACCCCGATTTCAAGTTTCACTCAGGTGCGCCTATTTAAGCACTAAATTTATTCAAAAGGGTGGCAAAGGAGCTGCTGTTTGCCACTGTCATCAACGACGATATATGAGCTTTGTGAATACCAATCGCCAAGTACAGTACGTACCTTACCATCTTGGTAGGTGTGCACTTTTGGTCTGTGGGTGTGGCCGTGGATCATATTGTCTACGCCATGTTTTGCGAACATTTCAGCCACTGCTTCTTCGGTGACATCTAGAATCTCAAGGGGCTTGCCTTTTTGGTTTTCAATACTCTTACGCCTTGCATTTGCAGCAACTCTGCGACGATACCAAAGTGGCATAGCAAGCATCAATCTTGGCCACCACCAACCGCGGCTCTTCTTACGAAACTTTTGATAGGCTTCGTCTTGTGTACACATCTCATCGCCGTGCAAAATCACCGTTGGTGTGCCGTATAGATCTATCACCGCTTGTTCAGGTAACAAAGTCATTTGGCATTCGTCAGCAAAGGCTTGTTTGATTAAAAAATCACGGTTACCGTGAATAAAAAAGACTTGAATGCCAAGGTGACTCAAGCTTCGCAGTTTTTGTGCAATACTCAGGGCGTAGGGGTCTTTTTCATCGTCTCCAATCCACACTTCAAAAAAATCACCCAGAATATATAAAGCGTCGACATCGGCGGTCATGTGATGGTCGAGAAAAGCGAAAAAAGCGTCGGTGATATCAGTGCGGTGCTCGGTTAAATGCAAGTCGGCGATAAAATAGGTTTTACCCATGGGACCTCAAAACTAATAAGGCCAGCATAAATACTGGCCTTGAATAAAAAGTAGGATATTACTCAGCAACGTATGCTTTTTCGATGATCACATCTTCAAGCGGTACGTCTTGGTGGAAACCAGAAGAACCAGTAGCAACACCTTTAATCTTATTTACTACGTCCATGCCTTCAACAACTTCACCGAATACACAGTAACCCCAACCTTGCGATGTTTCGCTAGAGAAGTTAAGGAAGTCATTGTCGTTAACATTGATAAAAAATTGTGCAGTTGCAGAGTGTGGATCTGGCGTACGTGCCATTGCTAGAGTACCCACTTTGTTTGCAACACCGTTGTTTGCTTCGTTTTTGATCGGTGCTTCAACTGGTTTTTGTTCCATACCCGATGCGAATCCGCCACCTTGAACCATAAAACCGTCGATTACACGGTGGAAAATAGTACCGTTATAAAACTCGCTGTTTACGTAGTTTAGGAAGTTAGCTACCGTTTCAGGCGCTTTGTCAGCGAAAAGATTAATACGGATTTCGCCGTGATTTGTTTCTAAAACAACCATGTTAGTGTCCATCGTGTTGAATGATAAAACCCTATTTTATATCAACTGGGCTTTTGTGAAAAAGCATTCCTTAAAAATCAGCGTAAAAAATCAAAAAACTGCCGTAATTCGTTATTAAAATCTAGAGGCGCTGCTATGCAGGTGGTATGATTAAAAGCACTTTTGTTAAAAAATGAACCGTACTTAGGAAGAAAACTACATGTTGCAGATTTTCAACACACTCACTCGCCAAAAAGCCCCTTTTAAACCGCTCAAAGAAGGCAAGGTTGATATGTACGTGTGTGGTATCACTATCTATGATTTCTGTCATGTAGGACACGCACGCACTTACGTTTCATTTGACGTAATGAACCGTTATTTACGTTATTTAGGTTATGACGTCACGTATGTGCGTAATATTACTGACGTGGATGACAAAATCATTAAACGCGCCGCGGAAAACAAAGAGTCGATTAATGATCTAACCGTTCGCATGACCAAAGCCATGCATGAAGACTTTACTGCGTTGAATATGCTACCTGCGGATATTGAGCCGACGGTAACAGGGCATATGGACGAAATCATCGAGATGATCGCGCGCTTGATTGAAAAAGGCCATGCTTACGTTGCGAAGGACGGGGATGTATTGTTTGATGTTTCAACGTTTGAGCAATATGGTCAGTTATCTCAGCAAGATTTAGAAATGCTACAAGCGGGTGCACGCGTTGAAGTAGCGCAAGACAAAGATGATCCACTTGACTTTGTATTGTGGAAAAAAGCCAAAGCGGGTGAGCCTGCGTGGCAATCTCCGTGGGGCGAAGGTCGTCCAGGTTGGCACATTGAGTGTAGCGCAATGAGTTCAAAGCATTTGGGTGAATTTTTTGATATTCACGGTGGGGGTTCAGATCTGCAATTCCCGCACCATGAAAACGAGATTGCCCAATCTTGCTGCGCAAATAACGGCCGTTATGTGAACACCTGGATCCACACCGGCATGGTACAAGTTAACAAAGAGAAAATGTCTAAGTCTCTTGGCAATTTCTTTACCGTACGTGAAGTGCTAAAAGCCTTTGATAGAGAAACAGTACGCTATTTCTTGATCAATGGTCATTATCGTAGCCAGCTAAACTACTCACAAGAAAACCTTGAACAAGCACGTTCGTCGCTTGAGCGTATTTACACTGCGCTACGTGGCGTTGAGCTGGTGGAGGTCGAACTTAAAGGTAATGCTTACGTTGAACGTTTTGAGACAGCAATGAACGACGACTTCAACACGCCAGAAGCACTGCCAGTGATTTTTGAATTATCAAAAGAAGTGAATCGCTTAAAAGATAGTGACGCAAAAGCTGCTGGTGAGCACGCGTTTATTCTTGTGAAACTAGCGGAAGTCTTAGGTATTGCGCAGCAAGACCCTGAATCTTTCTTACAGGGCGAACAAGACGACGACGAAGTAGCGCAAATTGAAGCATTGATTGAAAAGCGCCGCAGCGCTCGTGAAAATAAAGATTGGGCTGCAGCGGATGAAGCGCGTGATGCGCTAACTGCTTTAGGCGTTGTGTTAGAAGATAGCGCGGGCAAAACAACTTGGCGTAAAGCTTAACCTTCTTGGTACCAACAAAATACGCAAATAAAAAATGCCTTCATATCAAGCGATGTGAAGGCATTTTTTATTTAATAACGTTACTATTATTTTTATGGCGTTAATGTTGCCTTAAACTCAGGCGCTTTGCGTGCATTAGTCAACTGTTCGAAAGCATAGGCAAGCTTGATTAATTTCGCTTCGCTATAAGCCTCAGCGAAGAAAGAAATACCCAGCGGTAGCTCGTGATGAAAACCCATCGGTACGGTAATGCTTGGATATCCTGCAATCGCGGCGGGAGATGACGAGGAGGCGGAGAAATTATCACCGTTAATGATATCGATACTCCAAGCTGGGGTATTCGTTGGTGCGATAAATGCGTCAAGGCGATGTTCTTGCATTATTTTATCAATGCCTTGTTGACGGGCAAATTCTTTAACCAAAGCTTGGGCTTCTTGATATCGGTGCTCAGTGATATCGCCTTTCTTTGCAGCTTCCTCTATCAAATATTGATCAAAGTATTTAATGGTGGAGGGATGTTGCTGGTTGAATTGGATGAGCTGGTTTAGGTTTTTTACTTTTACCTGCTCTGGTGTCGTGGCAAGGTAAGCATTAAGATCATGCTTAAAGTCATAGAGCAAAATATCCAATTCAGCGGAGCCTAAAGCTTCCAGCTCAGGTAAGTCTAACCCTTCAATTATTTCTGCGCCATTTGCTTTCATGGTCGCAACGGCTTTTGCAAATACCGCTTGCACTGCAGGTGGAAATTGACCTACATGACTGGTGATAGCAATTCGTTTGCCATTGAAACTGGCAGTATTTAAGCCTTGGGTAAAGTCAATCGGCTGTTTTGCATCGATAACGATAGCATTGAGTAACAAAGCGGCACCCATCACCGATTTTGCCATAGGGCCAGCGCTATCTTGGCTATGACTGATAGGAACAATGCCTTCACCTGAAATCAAACCGACAGTCGGTTTAATACCTACAACACCATTATGTGCTGAAGGACAAACAATAGAACCGTCAGTTTCCGTGCCAATAGCGAGCAGTGCAAGACCTGCGGAGACGGCAACAGCAGAGCCTGAACTTGAGCCACATGGTGTTCTGTCTAACACATACGGGTTTTTGGTTTGACCCCCAAGCGTGCTGTAGCCGCTCGAGCTGAAACTTGATTTAAAGTTTGCCCATTCACTTAAATTGGCTTTGCCAAGGATGATAGCGCCGGCTTGTTCTAACTGGATGATAAGTGGTGCCGCTTGGGTTTTGACGTTGTGTTGCAATGCGAGCGCACCTGCAGTTGTTGCCATTGGCGCTCTGGTGTCGATATTATCTTTAACAATAACTGGCAGGCCATGAAGTGGCCCTCGGTATTTTCCCGCGCGTAGTTCGGCATCAAGCTTTTTAGCGTCTTGTAAAGCGTTGGGATTGAGCGTGATCACTGCATTGAGCATAGGGCCACTGTCGTCAAGTTGTGAAATCCTTTTTAAATAAAACTCAGTGAGTTGCGTTGCTGATAAAGTTCGATTTTGTATTTTGGTTTGTGCTTCGAGCGTGGTAAGGTCCGCAAGCGATTGACTATAAGCTGGCAACGCAAGCGCGATACAAGTGGTTAAAGCGAGTAGGGATTTTTTCATGACGTATTTTACCAATCCGCAGTAGTATTATTGTTATTTATTTGTCCTTTATTTAGTCACGAGCCCTGTAAAAGGTCAAGCGAGTAGCCTAAACAAAGCATGATTTAGGCGTCTTTAAAACTTGTATTTTTGCTGCTAGCCACACACACTTAACTTCACGAGATAACAAAAAATATAACCATGATAAAAGCACCAATAGATATAGAAGTTGATATTCCGTGGCTTGACCAAAAGCTATTTTCATTAGGTAAATTTTCATTAGAGGTGGGAGAAGCACTCTCATTTATCGCGGTGATCGTTGCGACTTTGGTGATCTCCAAGATCCTACGACTAGCATTTAATCGTCTCGCGTCAAGACAAGGGGTGATCCAGCATACCTCAGCCTATGTGATAGGCAGGATCATTCACTACATCGTATTATTTATTGGTCTTATTATTGCGCTGACGGCCTTAGGAATAGAGATCACTGAGTTGGCGCTTGTTGCCAGTGCACTCGGCGTTGGGATTGGCTTGGGCCTACAAGGTCTAGTGAATAACTTTGTCTCTGGTCTGGTATTACTGCTAGAGAAAACCGTCAAAGTTGGGGACTTTGTTGAGCTGACCAACGGGGTGGTGGGAGAAGTCATCGCCATTCACATGCGCTCAACTTGGATCCGTACAAATGACAACGTCGACCTGCTTATTCCAAACTCGGAAATGGTGTCAAATACAATTACCAATTGGACAATGTCGGATAAATATCGTCGTTTCCGTATTCCTTTTTCGGTGGCCTACGGCAGCGACAAAGAGAAGGTGAAGCGTGCCGCATTGGAAGCGGCCAAAAATGTCCAATATACCTTGAATACGCCGGGGCGAGAAGCAACGGTATGGATGACAGGGTTTGGTGATAGTAGCTTGAATTTCACGCTAGGAGTTTGGGTGCAACCTGAGCAGGTAAAGCGACCAACAGCGCTGGTTTCTGATTACCTCTGGGCTATCGATGATGCCTTTCGAAAATATCAAATCGAGATCCCGTTTCCACAGCGCGATCTTCATTTACGCAGTGGCTTTTCTATGGAAAAGCCTGATGAAAACTGAGGGTAGAATAACGGCTAGCACCCTAGCCGTTATTGAGTTTACTCACTGAATGATTTTAACCACTCGTTGCGGGAATGGAATTTCTATTTCCGCATTTTTAATCGCGGCAAACACCGTTTTATTCACTTCTAATTTAGTTTCGATAAGTGAAGTCGTAGGCACCCAGTAGCGGTAACTCAATATCACTGCACTGTCGGCAAATTCCTCAATCCCCACCTGAGGCTTAGGGTCTTGACTGACCTTAGCATTATCAGCGAGTACCTGATTGATAAGTGTTAATGCGCCTTGATAATCAGCATCATAAGCTATTCCTATTTCACCTTTAACCAGAGAGTTTGCAAATGAGTTATGGAGAATTTCTCCCACCACATGTTTATTCGGGATAGTGATCTCTACTTTGTCTTCGTTGATGAGCGTGGTATGTCCAAGCTCAATCATTTTAACTTGGCCGTTAACCCCTTTGATGCTGATGGTATCGCCAATCACAAATGGGCGGGTAGCAATGATGGCAAGCCCAGCGCCATAGTTTGCCAGCATACCTTGCAGTGCAAGACCAGCACCTAGAGACGCGGCACCGATGGCGGCGACAAATGGTGTGATACTGATGCCAACCTTGCCAAGAGAAATAATCACAAACATGGCAATGATAAGCACCTTGATCACATTGCCAATAAAGTTGGTTAAAGCAGGATCGATATTGTGTTTTAGCATCAAGTTTTCAGTCGCTTTAGACAGCTTTCTTGATAACCACAAACCGAGAAGGAAGATGAATATCGCAGCGAGCAATTGGAAACTGTACGTCACCAGATACTCTCGAATAATGTTGTAATAGTGTTCTATTTGCTCGATTTCTTGATTGATCACAGTCGTATCCCGAGTTATTAAATTAGAGTAGCCAACCAATGATAAAACAAAGGCACCCAAAGTGCAGTTATCATGGCGGTAATTGTCATCGCTGCTGAAGCAAAAGCCCCAGCCATGGGGTGATGCTCTATCGCTGCGGCTGTGCCTATTGCATGGCAAGCAACACCAAGCGCGGTGCCTTTCGCTTGCATATGGTCAACTTTACACCAGTGCAAAATATGTAGTCCAAACACGCCACCAAATACACCAATTAGTATCACCATAATCGCTGCAATAGCGGGGATCCCCCCGAGATAATCACTAATGAGTAAGGTGATTGGTGTTGTAACCGACAGGGCCGCCATTGAAGCTGAGAGCTGCGGATCGGCTGCAAAAAACTGGCAGATAAGAAAAGCGCTTAACGTAGACAGTGAAACACCCAACCAACTGGTTAAGCACAATGCAAAAAATACCGGTTTAATTTGGTGAAATTGTTTATACAAGGGGTAAGCGAGTGCAACGACCGCTGGCTCTAACAAGTAATGAATTGGTAGCGTTGCTTGTTGATATACCTTGTAGTCGAACTTAGTGAATAGTAGAAATGCCGAAATGACCAAAATGCAGATCAGCACAGGGTTTAATATCGGTAAGGAGATGCGCTGATATAGTTTGCGTGCACTAAAAAATAGCAGCACAGTGAGCGCTGACGCCATAATTATATTAATCACGAAACTTGATACTCTTAACGATAGGGCTTAACAATACAAGACTTATTGTTGGAACACCAACTAGCAATAACAGCAGCATAAGCCAGTGGGATTGAAACAAACTGAGATGCTCTACCAAGCCCACTCCCGCTGGAATGAAAAACAGCGCCATGTATTTTAAGATGGGCTCTGCTGCGGGGGCTAACCATTCTACTTTAATGATTTTTGTGGCAAGGAGTATGACAAGAAACACCATGCCAAGTAGGGCGGCTGGGATCTGTAAAGCACTAAGCTGAATAATCCATTTAGCGCTGAAGAGACACGCCAAAATGATGGCAAAGCCTAGTGCAAATCGTAATATCAACTTCGCTCTGTGTACCATTAAATGTAAATCCTCAGCGCTGCAATGGCCTAGCTGTATGATGCCTAATTGTACGCTCTCGTATTGCGATGACCATTATACTTTGGGCAAATGGGCTTTAAATCTGACGTTACCACTTCATGCGAGGCAAAAATGGCTTTTTATTCTCATCAGCTACAGAGGCATTCTTCATCGCAATTTTGGTATTTTTGGCTGCGAGCAATTTGATTTGTGACCATGTTTCTAACCATAGCAGTTTACGGGCGGGCTGGTTGTAGGCTCGATTATACACTTTCTTAATTGCTGCAATGGCATCTGGCGAGCGTGCGCTAAATTGAGTGAGTAATTCTGAGAGTCTAGCGTCAACATCATCACAGAGTTCGGTAATGAGACCGTCCTTTAGTGCTTGCTGGGCATCTATTCGCTGTGCATGGACTGTCATCAGCAGTGCCTTATCCTTGTTCATTGTGGCAGGTAAAAGTAAGCTGCCGCCCATGTCAGGGCAGAGTCCCCATTTGGCTTCCATAATGGCAAGCTGCGCACTGTTATCGGCTAAACGAATGTCCGCACCTAATGCAATGTGACAGCCACCACCTAGACAATTGCCTGTGATCTTGGCGATAACAGGAACAGGTAAAGCTTGCCAGCCGAGTACGACTCTTTGTGCTAAGTTAGCATTACCAGGTAACCATTTTTTAAGTAGCTTGATGATCCCAAAAGGTTTATTCAGCACGCTTTTTACATCTAGACCGGCACAAAAATGTGCGCCTTCACCTTGGATAACGACAGCTCTAATTGATTTGCTATTTCTAATTTTCTTTATTGCATTATCTAAACCAACAAACATTTCAACAGACAGCGCGTTTTGTTTTTCTGGTCGAGATAGGGTCACAAATGCGATGTTGTTCGCTTCGGAAAATGAAATCATGATGAGATGCTCCCTGCGGGTTTTATGCGATAGTTTTAGAGTAATAACTTAAAAGCGGTGTGACATTCAACTTTTACCGATAATTTGTTCGTCATTTAGCGTTATTTTCTGTTTGATTATCGCGACTAAGTATTTATGTTTTACCTCATTTTGCTATCATTGCGCCAATTTTAAAACAACAGGCTAGCGTCCATGACAGCGAGACTTTGTAGCATCGAAGAAGCCACTCACCAAGCATATGATATCTTCCTTGAGTTGGCCCCGGATAATCTTGAAGAACACGATATTAATATGTTCAACGAACATCGCGAAGATCGAGGTTTCATTGAAGAAAGTGAGCCGGATGAGAGTTGGTCGAGCATCACTGCGTATGAACAAGAAGCAGAGCCAGAGCACTTCGTTCAGGTTTTGGTTGGTATCGAGTTTGATGACTCGGATCAGGTGTACGCAAAAATTTTGATTAGCAGAGATTTAGACGCACCGTTTTGTCATATCATTTGGAAGCAATAACCGGAAAGTAGTTATCAGTGCCGTTTTTTAGAACTTTCACTTTATTTGCAATTGGCTTGGTTTCGTTACCAAGCTTAGCTACGGATCCATTCGAAGATTTTCACGAATATGGCAAAATGCCCGATGACGAAATTCATCAAAAACACAAGGGCGAGATGCTGTACGGTGACGTTGAATTTGGTTTTATCGTTAACAAAGGTAATACGCAAAACACGTCATTTAAGTTAAAAAGTAATCTCTACCAAGATTTCCCCAAGTGGCGTAATCAATTTAAATTTAATGGCCTTTATCGCCGCGAGCAAAATACAGAAACAGACGTCGAAGATGTCTCAGCGTCGCGCTACTTTGGCTCTGCGCAAGGTAACTACAAGCTAGGGGACGATAACGCTTCGTTCTTTATGTACGGCGACTATGAGCGTGACAGGTTTAATGGCAAGGAATACACCACGACATTTGCGCTAGGTTATGGCAATCGTGTATATGAGGGACGAAAGAACACGGTAGATATTGACATCGGTCCCGGTATGTCTATCTCTCGTGTGGATAACGAAATCGAGCTTGAGCCGGAAGAAGATAGAACGGAGCAAGGCCAGCTTTTGCGTATGGCATTGCAGTGGGAAAGAAACGTGTCAAAGCGCACCCGCTTTAATCAAGACGTCAGTTTTGAGCAATCGCTGTCAGGTTTAAACTCCCGATTGTTTGCTGAGTCCGCGCTAGTTACACAAGTGATTGGCGGGATTGCGCTGAAGTTTGCGTTTATTTACCGTTATAATTCGCAGCCAGAAAATGAAAAAGAAAAGGTAGACACTGAACTTGGTGCTACATTAGTTTACAGCTTTGATTAAGAAGACTATCGATGTATAAAAATACACAGTTTGCATGGGTTATATGGCTGTTTCTAGCCTTTATCGCCAGTTTTACCATATTGGCAATTTTCCTAACAGGTAGCAATCTTGCCTTTGTTAGCTTTTTGGTGATCCTCGCGCTTGTTGCGTTTATTTTTTATGGCTTAACCATTCAAGTGAACCAAGAACAACAGACGTTAAGCTGGTGGTTTGGACCGTCGGTCGCCAAAATGACCTTAAAGTTTGACGATATCGATTATGTTCAGCCTGTGACTAATTCTCTACGTCATGGTATTGGCATGCGGATCAGCACAGACGGTTGGGTATACACAGTTGCTGGATTCAAGGCGCTCGAAGTGGTGATGAAGGACGGTACTAAATATCGCTTAGGTACAAATGACCAAGCCAACTTGGTTACGGCAATGGAAAGTAAACTTAAACAAGAAAAAAGCGCTGAATGATCAGCGCTTTCTATTAGTAACTCGACTAATCTTAGTGGTCGTGACCACAACCGCCTTCGCCATGAACATGGCCGTGGGCAACTTCTTCAGCTGTAGCTTCACGTACTTCAAGCACTTCAACGTCAAAGTTCAGCGTGATCCCAGAAAGCGGGTGGTTCGCGTCAACAATGACTTCTTCGTCTTCGATACCAATAATCACAACGATTTGGTCGCCCTCGTCGGTGGTAGCTCTAAATTGCATACCCACTTCGATTTCCATGTCTTCAAACATTGATTTAGGAACGGCTTGAGTCAGTTCGTCAAAGCGCTCACCATAACCTTCTTGTGGCTCGATGGTCACACTGAAAGTGTCACCAGCTTGTTTGCCTTGTAGGGCATCATCAAGACCTGGGATCAGATAGCCTGAGCCAAGCATTGCTATTACAGGCTCATCATCAAATGTGCTATCAATCGTGTTGTTGTCTTTGTCTTGAACTGAGTAGTGGATTGTCACTACCGAGTTAGGGCCAATAATCATATAAGATCCCGTTAGTTGTCTTCTAAAGAATAAGGTAGAGGTTGAATAGTAAGACTCACCTCTGGTGAATTTTTTGCTCTTAGCACCGCGTCTTGTGGTGTGTCATTTGGCATCACAGCCAGCGCATAATAACGGCCGCTGTTAGCATCAAAGGTTTGTTGAATAACCTTGCCGCCACGACGCCAGTTGTCTTCAATCTGCAGTTCAATGTCTGCCTCTTCGATGCGCTCTGAAGCGATGCCTGTCACTATGTACATGGCACGTTTGTTTTTACCAAGATAGCGCATTCGAGCTACGGTTTCTTGACCAGTATAGCAACCTTTCTTAAAGCTGATCCCGTTAAGGGCTTGAAGGTTAACCATTTGTGGTACAAATTCGTCCACGTGATCGGCATCAAGGCTTGGCTCACCCGCTAAAATGCTGGCCGCAATAAACGGTGCTGGATTGCTTTGTTGTTCCACGTCCGCGGGTAGACTTGCACCTTCGAACGCGATGAAAACAAAGCGCTCGTCTGCGAGTCTTAGCAACTTGCCGTTGGCAACATCAACAGCGCTTGCGTCAGACGAAAGCTCAACGCCAAAGGCAGTAGCAAGCGCTTTACTGTCCTGAGTCATTAAGCCAAAGACTTCGCAGTCAGCAAAATCAATGTCAACTTTGGCAAAAACGCCGTACTTTTTTAGCTCACGAAGTGATGCTTCAGCTTCGGCTACACCTGCAAGCATTAAGTAGTCGTCTTGATAGCGAGTTAAGCGCGACACAGACCAAAGTTTGCCTTTAGGGCTACAATGCCCAGACCACATAAAATTATCTTCTTTGATAAGGTTAATGTCTTGAGTAACCTGACCGTGCAAATAGCTAAGTTTATCTTGTCCTGAAGTGCGAATAACCTTGAACGGAAGCGCATAAGCACGAGCAATTGACATAATGTTGATCCCTATTAAAGTGTTTTCGTAATGTTACCGTAAAATCATAAGTGGAGATAGGGACGGACGATTTCAATGTGCCATTTCTATAAGTTTTATGGCATATGTCCTGCACAGTGGGTATAATTTTCTCAATAGTTTATGAGGGGTTAATCAGTTTATGGTTGAGTTACTGCCTAAAGCTCGAGTTAAATGGGCTTGCCGTCGTGGCATGTTAGAGCTGGACGTTATTTTAGAGCCGTTTGTTGAGCAGGCTTATGACGCGCTATCCGACGAAGGTAAGTACGTGTTTCAGCGTCTAGTTACCTGTGAGGATCCAGATTTATTCGCTTGGTTTATGGGTCATGAAGAATGTCCAGATCCAGAGCTAAAACGCATGGTTAAGTTAATCCTTGATCGGATCCGCGTATAGAATCGACTTTCAACACAATCTTCAGAACCACACCTTCTTTGTGGTTCTTTTTTCTTGCCTCGCTTTTATCCTTTTTCTGCTGTTTCCTGCGCTGTGGTGGTTAGTCACAATTGTATTCGCCGTGACGGGTTATTGCAGTTGGCAAACTGTTCTATCTCGTACACCAAAGGTGGGTACTGTACTCATGCTCCCGAAGGAAAACGTCATTGAAATACAGTCAAAAACGATAAATTTCAAAGGGCAGCTTATTGGTGCGACCATATGGTTTGATAGTCAAATAGCGCTAAAAATCATGGATGCGAACCAAGCTAAGCAGCAGGTATTTTTGACTCGACAGGCAATACCAGAAGCGGACTGGCGTTTACTTTGTCGCACTGCGCTGCAAGCCAAGTAGAAACAGCGACCAGAGCATGGCGATAAAAATCAGCACATGCTCGATATTCAAATATTATTATTTTGTCGGTGACAAAACGGTCGGTGTGGAGTTTTCAGCCATGTCTGGGAAGTCAATGGTGTAGTGCAGTCCACGACTTTCTTTACGTTCTAACGCACTGCGAATAATCAGTTCAGCTACTTGTACTAAGTTACGTAATTCAAGCAGGTTGTTACTCACTCTAAAGTTGGCGTAATAATCGTGGATCTCTTGCTGCAATAACTCAACGCGGCGTAGCGCACGTTCTAACCGTTTAGTAGAGCGAACAATGCCAACATAATCCCACATAAACAATCTAAGTTCATGCCAGTTGTGGGTGATCACTACTTCTTCATCCGAGTCGCTGACACGGCTTTCATCCCAATCTGGTAACTTAGATGGCTCAGGACGATTATCGATTTTAGCTAAAATATCTTTTGCGGCTGCGTGGGCAAACACAATGCATTCTAATAACGAGTTACTCGCCATGCGGTTTGCGCCGTGTAGACCTGTGTAAGCCACTTCGCCGATTGCATATAAATTGTCGATGTCAGTACGACCGTTAAAGTCAGTCATAACACCACCGCAGGTATAATGCGCCGCTGGCACTACGGGGATTGGCTCTTTGGTGATATCTAAACCAACACTTAGGCACTTAGCATAAATCGTAGGGAAGTGCTCAATGATGAACTCTTTGTCTTTATGTGAGATATCCAGATAGACGCAATTTGCGCCCAATCGTTTCATCTCATAGTCAATGGCACGGGCGACTACATCGCGAGGAGCGAGTTCTTCGCGCTCATCGAAGTCAGGCATAAAGCGTGTGCCGTCAGGACGTTTAAGCAGCGCGCCTTCACCGCGCATGGCTTCGGTTATTAAAAAGTTTTGTAGCTCAGGGTGGTATAAGCTGGTTGGATGAAATTGGTTAAACTCCATGTTGGCCACACGACAACCCGCACGCCACGCCATTGCGATGCCGTCACCCGAAGAAACATCTGGATTTGAGGTATACAAGTAAACTTTACTTGCGCCACCCGTTGCTAAAGCGACAAACTTAGCCGATATGCTCTCAACTCTATCCGCTTTGCGGTTGTATACATAAACACCTTTGATATCGCTTGAGTCGACATGTTTATCTTTGATGAGATCGATGGCGTTGTATTGCTCAAGTATATTAATTTTTGGGTGTAACTGCACTTGGCTAATTAATGTGGTTTGAACGGCTTTACCCGTTGCATCAGCTGCGTGCAATATACGGCGATGTGAATGCCCACCTTCGCGGGTTAAATGAAAGCGCTCTTTCCCTTTGCTATCCACTTCCATATCAAATGGTACGCCTTGTTCAATCAGCCACTTCAAGCAATTTTTTGCATTTGAGGCGGTGTAGTGCACCGCATCGCGGTCACATAAACCAGCGCCTGCCGCAAGCGTGTCTTCGACATGTGATTCAATACTGTCATTTTTCTTATCGAATACTGCGGCAATGCCACCTTGAGCATAAAGTGTGGAGCCTTCTTTTAACGCCCCTTTGCTTATCACGGTAACTTTACAGTGGTTTGCCAAAGAGAGCGCAAGAGAGAGTCCAGCAGCGCCACTACCAATAATGACTACATCAGTATTGTGGTGAGTCGTATTTTTCATATTCGAAGATCTTTACTGTTTTTGCGTTTAATTCTGCTATTTATACCACATCTGCTATCATAGAAGGCAGAGAGTTTGTTCCGTTTAATGAGAATCATTTAGAACATTTTGTGTGACTGCTAATGGAATAATGCTAAAAAGCAGCCAAGAACTAGTACGCAAAGATGGATGAATTCGTTTATTTTAAAAAAAAATACAAAAAAACAGAACTTTTTATTCAGTACTAAGTCAGAGTAGCTGTGAATGATGGCAACTAGATACGATTTAGAAAAGCAAAAAGAGGAGTACCGGCTCGAATGAGCGAGCAGGATTTAGATCTAGATATAGTTAAACGCGTTCAACAGGGAGATAAAAACGCATTCAACCTGTTAGTTGCCAAGTATCAAAATAAAGTCGCAGCGCTGATTTCTCGTTATGTAGCGAATCAAGGCGATGTGGCAGATGTGGCACAGGAAACGTTCATTAAAGCTTATCGAGCGTTACCTAACTTTAGGGGCGAGAGCGCATTTTATACTTGGTTGTATAGAATCGCGGTTAACTGTTCAAAAAATTATTTGGTGGCGCTTGGTCGAAAGCCGCCAGCAAACGACGTAGATGCGGAAGAAGCCGAGTTTTATGATGGTGCAGACCAATTAAGGTCGAACGCTTCACCGGAAAATCTATTGTTAAGCGACGAAGTGAAAGCAGTGATTTTCAAAACTATCGAGCGCTTGCCTGACGATTTAAAAACCGCAATTACTTTGCGTGAAATCGAAGGCATGAGCTACGAGGAAATCGCTGTCATTATGGATTGTCCGGTAGGCACAGTTCGTTCGAGAATTTTTCGCGCAAGGGAAGCGATAGATAACAATTTGAACCCATTAATAGGTGAGTCTTAATATGGCACAAGCTGAAAAACAAGTGACAGAAGATTTAACGACATCGCAAATTTTTGACGGTGATCTGTCACTCAACGCTGAAACTGATGTTCGTTTAGACGAACAAAAGTTTGCTCGGTATGCCTTGATTGGTGATGTAATGCGTAGTCAAAAGCAAGACACACCTTGCATTGATATCACCAGCAGCTTTGCAGCGGCACTTGAACAAGAGCAAACGTATAGTGAGCCGGCCGTTGAGCAAGTGAAAAAAGAAACGACGCCAAAGAGCTATGTGATTGAGCTAAGTGCATGGCGTAAGCCGTTTGCACAAGTGGCTATCGCGGCAAGTGTGTCATTGTTTGCTGTGCTTGGGGTTAATACGCTAAGCTCTGACGCGACTTTACCTGCGGGTGATACGTTACAGTTGCAATCTACTCCTTTTGCTGGAGGCGTTTCTCCTGTGAGCTTATCAACTGAGCCTGCGCTTGAATCAGCGGCTAAAGGCATTAGAGAGTTACAGCAGCAACGTATTGGTGCATTGGTGCTAGAGCATCAAAGACAGTCACGCATGGCGTATGCGCTGCAGCAATCTGGTGAAAACAACACCGCTGAAAAGCAAGAGGAAAAAGAGTAATAAATGAGAGCACTGTTAGTTGTAGTAAGTGTATTTTTCTCTAGTTGGCTGTGGGCAAATGAAAGCGTATCAGCCAAACAACTGCTAAAAGACATGGCCGAAGCGGTGCATCATAGAAACTTTGATGCATCGTTTGTCGTGGTGAAAGGAAAATCTATGGAGCCTTACCGTTGGCTTCATGGTAACCAAGATGGGACTGAATTTGAGCTTTTAAGTTTGCTCAATGGTGCTGGACTTGAAATGATCCGCATTGGTGACAAAGTGACTTATTTTGAACCAAAGTCTGAGCCTTACACCATCCAAACAGATTCGATAGCAGGTCCTATTCCCGAAGTTTTATTCAAAAATATCGACAGCCTCAAAGAAAGCTATGATTTTGTTTTAGGGGGTAAAGGTCGGATCGTTGACAGACCTGCTCAGCTTGTCAGGTTAGAAGCAAAGGATGACGCTAAATACAACTATTGGTTGTGGATCGATACCGAGTCATCTCTGTTGCTAAAATCCGCTTACGTAAACCAACAAGGCGAATTGTTAGAGCAGCTTCAGCTTACCCATATCAGCGTGACTGAAACCCCAGCCGAACAATTGTTAGAACTTTCACAAAAGCAGTTTCCTGAAGCCGTATCTGGGTTGTTGAAGACACTTGAGAATGGCACAAAAAACAATTGGCAAATTGGTTGGTTACCTCAGGGCTTTGAGCTGCTAAAATCTGACAGACATAAGTTAGATTTAAACAATGAGCTGGCAGACTACTACTTGTTTTCCGACGGCCTTGTTGATATTTCGGTATTTGTACAACGTCCATTACCGGGCCAGCGTCCAAGTGGAGCGCTTTCGTCAGGTGCGACAACGGTGTACGTTCACAACACAGGTGCGTTTGACGTATCCGTAGTTGGAAATATTCCAGCAATGACCGCAAAAGCAATCGCTGAGTCTGTGAAAAGACCTTTATGATAGAACAAACTCTGACAGTTGCCGCCATAAAAGGCGCAACTGTCTACTTAGAAGCGCAGCCAAAACCCGCTTGTGAAGGCTGTAACGGCAAATGCGGCTCCCAAGTATTCGCCAAACTCTTTAGCACCCACAAAAAACAATTCCCTGTAGATTTGACGGAATCTGTCGAAATTGGCCAAAAAATTAAGTTGGCATTAGACGACTCTAATGTGGTGAAACATGCGTTTTATGTTTACATAATGCCATTGCTTTTTGCTTTTGCCGGCATGTTTATCGCGGCCCTCGTACTTGGTCTCAATGAACCTTTGCAGATACTTATTGCATTTACGAGTGCAGCACTCGGTTTATTTTTCGCCAGAGTCCAAGGGGATAAACTCAAACATCAGGTAAAAGTGATAAAAATTTACCCAATTAGCCTACCAATAACGCAAATAGATGGTGATTGTACTAAATAAAATGTAAAATCGAGGCCTTAATCTCTATTTGTGACTAACAGAAGTATTGAATCCAGTATATGAAGCATATCCGTAACTTTTCTATTATTGCCCACATTGACCATGGAAAATCGACGCTATCAGACCGCTTAATCCAAGTTTGTGGAGGTTTAACAGACCGCGAAATGCAGCAGCAGGTACTGGATTCGATGGACATCGAACGTGAGCGCGGTATTACCATCAAAGCACAGAGTGTAACGCTTAACTATCAAGCAAAAGATGGTGAAACCTACCAGCTAAACTTTATCGACACACCGGGACACGTTGACTTCACTTATGAAGTGTCGCGCTCTCTTGCCGCTTGTGAAGGTGCGCTATTGGTTGTTGACGCGGGTCAAGGTGTAGAAGCACAAACTCTAGCGAACTGTTACACCGCACTTGAGATGGACTTGGAAGTTATTCCAGTACTAAACAAAATTGACTTACCACAGGCTGATCCACTTCGCGTTGCCGAAGAAATTGAAGATATCGTTGGTATTGAAGCATTAGAAGCGGTTCGCTGTAGTGCGAAAACGGGGATCGGCATTGATGAAGTGCTCGAAGTGATCGTACGTGATATTCCGCCACCAGAAGGTGAGCCAAATGCGCCACTACAGGCACTGATTATCGATTCATGGTTTGACCCGTACCAAGGCGTAGTGTCATTGGTACGTATTAAAAACGGTGAATTAAGAGCGGGCGAGAAGATCAAGATCATGTCTACAGAGCAAGCTCACCAAGTAGATAAGGTTGGTATCTTTACACCGAAGCAGACTAATACCGGGGTGTTGAGAACGGGTGAAGTAGGTTTTGTTATCGCAGGTATCAAAGACATCCATGGTGCACCAGTTGGTGATACCATTACCATGGCTCGTGATTCTGCAACAGACCGTTTGCCTGGTTTCCAAAAGGTGAAGCCTCAGGTATACGCGGGAATGTTCCCAATTTCATCTGATGACTACGAAAATTTCCGCGATGCGCTTAATAAATTGAGCCTCAACGATGCATCACTATTCTTCGAGCCTGAAAACTCAACAGCACTAGGCTTTGGTTTCCGTTGTGGCTTCCTTGGTATGCTCCACATGGAAATTATTCAAGAGCGCCTTGAACGTGAATACGACATGGATCTGATCACCACGGCACCAACGGTAATCTATGAAGTAGAAACTAAGCACGGTGTGGTGAAAATCGATAATCCATCGGATTTACCGCCAGTAAACGACATTATTGAAATTCGTGAACCAATCGTTGAAGCAAATATTCTCGTTCCGCAAGAATATTTAGGAAACGTGATCACGCTGTGTGTTGAAAAGCGTGGTATGCAGACCAAGATGACCTATCACGGTAAGCAAGTTGCGTTAACCTATGAACTGCCGATGTCGGAAGTGGTAATGGACTTCTTTGATAAGTTGAAGTCTACCAGCCGTGGTTTTGCATCACTCGATTACAACTTCAAGCGTTTTGAAGCATCAGACATGGTGCGTGTGGATATTCTGATCAATGGCGACCGCGTTGATGCGCTTGCAATAATTGTTCACCGCGATGGTTCACAAACGCGTGGCCGTCAGTTAGCTGAAGCGCTGAGAGAATTGATCCCTCGCCAAATGTTTGATATTGCTATTCAAGCTGCAATTGGTAATCACGTCATTGCGCGTAGTACAGTTAAGCAGTTACGTAAAAACGTAATCGCAAAATGTTATGGTGGTGACGTGAGCCGTAAGAAAAAGCTACTGCAAAAGCAAAAAGAAGGTAAGAAGCGTATGAAGCAACTTGGTAACGTTGAAGTGCCACAAGACGCATTCTTAGCAATATTGAAAGTAGGTAAGTAACAGGAAATACAAATGGCAGGTTATTTTTCAATTTTATTGGTGCTACTCACGGTCGGTTCAGGCCTTATTTGGTTGATCGATCATTTGGTGTATGCACCAAAAAGACAAGCTAGGCTTGCTATTGCGCAAGGTGCGTCTGACACTCAGTTGGATGCCGACATCATTGCGGAAATCGCACCTGAACCTGCCATTGTTGAAAACGCGAAATCAATTTTTCCTATGATTGCCGCGATCACGATTTTCCGCTCGTTTATTTTTGAACCGTTTCAAATTCCATCAGGCTCAATGATGCCAACCTTATTGGATGGCGATTTTATTCTAGTGGAAAAATATGCTTACGGGATTAAAGACCCTGTGTGGCGTAGCAAAATCGTTGAAACGGGTACACCTGAGCGCGGTGATATTGCGGTGTTCAAGTTTCCGCTAGACGAGCGTATTGATTTCATCAAACGTATTGTTGGTTTACCGGGCGACCATATTGTTTATCGCAATCGTCAGCTTTACATTAAACCTAAGTGTGAAGACGGGCAGAGCGAAGCAAACGGGTTGACGTGTGGCGAATATAACAAGATTGATGTAGATATTGTTAATCGTGACGAGTTTACGCAAGGCCCAATGCAGTTAGTGCGTCTAACCGAGCATTTGCCAAACGTAGAACATGATATTTTAATTAATCCTGAAGTGTTAGAGTTAACAGATCGCTACTATCAACAACCAGGTACTCGCCGCGATGAGTGGGTAGTACCAGAGGGAAGTTATTTTGCGATGGGTGATAACCGTAATAACAGCCAAGACAGTCGTATGTGGGGTTTTGTACCTGATGAAAACTTGGTTGGAAGAGCGGTATTTATTTGGTTAAGTTTTGATTTTGATAATGGCCCAGACAGCATTTTGCCAGGGTGGGTTCCAACTGGTGTTCGTTTTGAACGCCTAGGTAGTATTCAGTAAAAATGAAAAGAAACGTAGAAGAACTTTATAATAAAATAGGGTACAACTTCTCTGATAAGGCGCTGCTTGAGCAGGCTTTGACGCATCGCAGTCACAAAGGCCAGCACAACGAGCGTCTCGAATTTTTGGGTGACTCTATTTTAAGCTTTGTGATTGCAAATGCTTTGTATCACAAGTTTCCAAAAGCGCGTGAAGGTGATTTAAGCCGCATGCGCTCAACGTTAGTGCGTGGTCAAACGCTGGCGGAATTCGGTGTGGAATTCGCGCTAGGTGATTATCTGCGCCTAGGTCCAGGTGAGCTGAAGAGCGGCGGGTTTCGCCGTGAGTCAACGCTCGCAGATGCAGTAGAAGCCATTATTGGTGCCGTTTTCTTAGACTCTGACATCGATGTGTGTAGAGATTTGGTACTAAGTTGGTACGAATCGCGCTTAACTGCGATTTCACCTGGTCATAACCAAAAAGACCCGAAGACGCTGCTGCAGGAGTATCTACAAGCTCGAAAATTACCTTTACCGGGCTACACTGTAATAGATACCAAAGGGCAAGCTCACAACCAAACATTCACGGTCGAATGTATAGTGGAAGGGATGGAAAGTATAATTTCAGTAGGCAGCTCGCGACGTAAAGCTGAGCAAAAAGCTGCCGAAAAAGCGCTTAAGATATTAAAGAATGACGCTTGATACACATTGCGGCATGATTGCCATTGTCGGTAGGCCTAACGTAGGTAAATCGACACTATTAAATAAATTGGTTGAGCAAAAGGTAAGTATTACCTCGCGTAAGCCACAAACTACTCGTCACCGCATCATGGGGATCCATACAGAGGGTAACTATCAGGCGGTGTATGTTGATACGCCAGGACTTCATATTGAAGAAAAGCGTGCAATTAACCGCTTAATGAACCGAGCAGCGTCAAGCTCAATCGGCGATGTTGAACTGGTTATTTTTGTCGTTGAAGGGACGCATTGGACGCCTGATGACGAAATGGTACTGACCAAAGTTAAAGACAGCGGTCGTCCTATCTTGGTGGTGATGAATAAAACTGATCAGGTAAAAGATAAAGACTTGTTGATGCCACATATTCAGTGGTTGAGTGAACAGGGTGATTTTATCGGGATCGTACCTATCTCTGCGAAGCAAGGTAAGAACGTTGATATGATCAGAGAAGAAGTGCACAAGCGTTTACCTGCATGTGAATTCTATTTCCCTGAAGATTACGTTACCGATCGCTCAATGCGTTTTATGGCGGCAGAGATCGTGCGTGAAAAACTGATGCGCTTTATGGGCGATGAGCTACCGTACTCGGTGACGGTTGAGATCGAACAGTTTAAGTGGCAAGACAACGGTGTTTGGCAGATAAACGCGTTGATCCTTGTTGAGCGCGAATCGCAAAAACGCATGGTGATCGGCAACAAAGGCGAAAAGCTCAAAGTTATCGGTCGCGAAGCGCGTAAAGATCTTGAAAACATGCTAGACAACAAAGTCTATCTCGAATGCTGGGTTAAAGTGAAATCTGGTTGGGCAGACGACGAACGTGCTCTTCGTAGCTTAGGGTACGGAGAAGACTGATTGGATAGCGACTTTCGACAGGCCTATCTGTTACATCGCAGACCTTACAGCGATTCTCAGGTACTGCTTGACGTGCTGGTCGAAGGCGTTGGACAACTCAAAATGCTTGCCCGAGTAAAGGGCAAGCAATCCCTCAAACATAATGCCCAGTTGCGGCCATTTTCATTACTTTTACTGCAATATGCAGGAAGATACGATTTTAAATACGTAAACCGTTTTGAACCCACAGACAATCAAATCCAACTCGTTGGGCGGCAGTTATATTGCGGCTTGTATCTCAATGAGCTAACGCAACGCGTGGTACCAACGAACGAACCGCTAGAGCAGATCTTTTCGCTCTATCAGCTACATTTAATGCGTTTGGCCCAAGATGAAGATGTGGAACCTATCTTACGCAGCTTTGAATTGCAATTGTTAGGTGAGCTTGGTTTCGGGGTGGAACTGGAATTTGACGCAGAAGGTAATCCAGTGCGGCCAAAAGCCGCGTATAAGTACGTATCTGAGTACGGTTTTATTGCAGTCGGTCGTGAACCTGATACGATACCGGGCAGTATGTTATTGGCCATTGCCAATCAAGATTTCCAAGACCTTGCCGTGAGAAGGGCGGCTAAGCTATTAACACGAAAATTAATGGCACCGCTGGTTGGTAAGCAAGGGCTGAAAAGTAGAGAACTATTTATTTCAAAGAAATAATACCAATTTAATCAAAAGTATAAATCGGTAAATTGGTATTGCGGTAATAAGTGGGTGATCCACTTGCTACGTCATATTATCAAGGGATAAACGATGAAAGATATTTTACTCGGCGTCAACGTAGACCATATTGCAACGCTTCGTCAGGCGCGTGGCACTAGCTATCCTGATCCTGCACATGCAGCTGCAGTAGCTGAGCACGCAGGTGCCGACGGCATTACTATTCACTTGCGTGAAGACCGTCGCCATATTCAAGATCGTGATGTTTATGTGATGGCAAAAACCATCCAAACACGTATGAATTTAGAAATCGCAGTAACTGACGAAATGCTCGACATCGCTTGCGAAGTAAAACCTGAATATGTTTGCCTAGTGCCAGAAAAACGCGAAGAGTTAACCACGGAAGGTGGCTTAGACGTTGCGGGTAATCTAGATAGGATCACAGCGGCAACTCAGCGCCTAGCTGATTCAGGTATCAAAGTAAGCTTGTTCATCGACGCGGATAAAAAGCAGCTAGATGCTGCAAAGCAAACCGGTGCCCCTTACATTGAGATCCACACCGGTGCTTATGCTGATGCTGAGAACGACACCGAAATGAGCGCCGAGCTTGAGCGCATTCGTGAGGGCGTTCAGTATGCTCATGGCCTAGGTCTTATCGTCAATGCTGGCCATGGTTTGCATTACCATAACGTTAAACCGATTGCACAAATGCCAGAAATCTACGAACTTAACATTGGTCATGCCATTGTTGCTCGAGCAGCAATTGATGGACTGGAAAAGGCAGTGCGAGATATGAAGCGTTTGATGTTAGAGGCGAGACAAGCATAACGCTTAGTGGTAAAGAAAAAGAAAGGGCTGTGCAGCCCTTTCTTTTTGCCTTGTAATTGAGTTAATACAATTGGTATCAAAATGAAAAAAATGGTGTTGGTCTTTGCAAGTTGTGCCCTTGCATCACAATTTAGCGAAGCGACAGAGAACAACGAATTTGAAATCATCACTACTACGGCATCTAGGTTGGCTGAGACCGCAGGAGAGCGCCCTGTAAGCCTCTCTTTGCTCACAGAAGCTCAATTAGATGATATAGGCGTCACACATATCGAAAAGGCGTTGAGGCTCGTTGCTGGCGCAAATATACAACATGGTAATGGTCAAGAGTATCTACCTGCATTGCGCTCACCAGTGCTATCTGGTGCAGGCGCATGTGGTGGCATTTTAATGGCTGAAGATGGTATTGCACTCAGAGCCGCAGGTTTTTGTAATATTAATGAACTCTTTGAATCGCACTTTGAAGCGGCAGAGCGTGTTGAAGTGCTAAAAGGGCCAAATAGCGTGCTGTATGGCTCCAATGCGGTGCACGGAGTGGTTAATGTGATCACTTCAAACAGCATTCAAAAGACACCTAGGGTAGCATTAGATATCGGCTCCTATGGTTATAGCCGAACTCGGATACAAGCTGGCGATAAAGCCCTTGGCTTGGGCGCAGCGTTAACCCTTACAAAAGATACGGGTTATCGTGACGACGAAAGCGTCGAGCAACAAAAGTTGAGCGTCAAACATCAATATGAAGGCGAGAAGATTGGTATCGTATCTGGGATGACATACACCCACTTAGATCAGCAAACTGCGGGTTATATAACAGGAGTGGACAGCTATAAAAATAAGCAATTGGCAAAGCAAAGCGAAAACCCTGAAGCATTTAGAAAGGCTGAGTCATTTAGAGCTTGGACGGAAATAACCGGGCACTTTGATGATAGCAACACCGTGCTGATAAAACCTTATGTACGCTGGCAAGAGATGGAGTTTGTTAAGCATTTCTTGCCGGGTAAGCCGTTTGAAGAAAATGGTCAAACTGGTGTGGGGCTGCAAACGCTTATACACACTGAGTTAAGTGACTCAATACAACTAGATTGGGGAATGGATGCAGAATATACCCAAGGCGAGATGTTGCAGTATCAGCCTACGCCGACAGAAGGCTCTGCATTTTTACGCTCGACTATTCCCACAGGAAAACACTACGACTATGAGGTAGATGCAAGGCAACTCGCGCCTTTTGCAAATCTCAGTTGGCGACAGGGTAACTGGTTAGTTGAACTGGGCGGTCGTTTTGAGTCAATGAAATACGATTATCGCAACTTTTTGCCTACTGGGCGTACCAAAGAAGATGGTTCGGTGTGTGCAATGGGAGGATGCCGTTATAGTCGCCCAGCCAGTGGCAAAAATAGCTTTGCTTATTTTTCACCAAAATTTGGCCTAAGCTATGCGTTTACTGAGCGGCATATTGCCTATGCTAACGTGTCTCAAGGCTATCGCGCACCACAAACTGCTGAGCTTTACCAATTGCAGCGAGCGCAGCTAAAAGCATCACTAGAGGAAGAAAAGGCGGACAATATCGAGCTTGGCCTAAAAGGGAGTGCAGATAGTCTTGGCTATCAGGTCGCGATTTATGACATGGAAAAAGAAAATTTAATCTTCCGAGATAGTGACTTTTTCTATATCAACGATGGTCGCTCAAGACACCGAGGTGTGGAGTTGGAGCTGAGTTATTCATTCACAGCACATTGGCAACTAGATCTCGCCGCAACGCGTGCTAAGCATACCTATGAACATGATAATATTCTTGGTGGCATCAATATTAACGGCAACGATCTAGATTCAGCACCAAGGAACGTCATTAACGCCCAATTACACTGGCAAGCACTGGATAACCTCAGTTGGTCTTTAGCTTGGCATCATGTAGGAGAGTATTTTACTGACCCCGAAAATCTTCATCGTTATTCTGGTCACGATTTACTGAGTTTACGAGGAAAGTGGCAGGTAAATCCGCATTTGGCGTTGACAGTGAGAGTGAAAAATCTAACCGACGAACATTATGCTGAGCGTGCCGATTATACTTCATTTAGTGGTGAAAGGTACTTTCCTGGAAGACCAAGAAACATTCTGGTTTCACTGGACTACCGCTGGTAATACATGAATAAGGGAGCAGAAAGCTCCCTTTGTGAAACTATCGTGATATTTAGTCGTCTAGTGAGCGAAGTAGTGCATTGATCCCAACTTTTTCGCGGGTTTGCTGATCTACCTTTTTCACAATAATTGCTGCGTATAGGCTATGAGAGCCATCTTTGCTTGGTAGCGATCCTGGTACTACCACCGCACCAGCTGGTACGCGACCATAATGGGTTTCGCCTGTTTCACGGTCGTAAATACGAGTACTTTGTGAAATATAGACACCCATGGAGATAACCGCGCCTTCTTCAACAATCACACCTTCGACGATCTCAGAACGTGCGCCGATGAAACAGTTATCTTCAATAATCGTTGGATTGGCTTGTAACGGCTCTAATACGCCACCAATGCCCACACCGCCAGATAGGTGTACGTTTTTACCGATCTGTGCACACGAGCCTACAGTTGCCCAAGTGTCTACCATAGTGCCTTCATCAACATATGCACCAATATTAACGTAAGATGGCATAAGTACCACGTTCTTACCGACAAAACTGCCTTGACGCGCTACCGCGTTTGGTACTACACGCATACCACCTTGTTGGAACTGCTCTGGCGTATAGTCTGAGAATTTTAATGGTACTTTGTCGTAAAACTGGTTAACGCCATCGCTCATTGGTTGGTTGTCACGAATTCTAAAAGACAGGAGTACCGCCTTTTTCAACCATTGATGTACAACCCACTCACCACTAATTTTTTCAGCAACACGCGCTGCACCTGAATCTAGCATTTCCAATGCGTTGACAATCGCTTGTTTTACTTCGTCTGATACCGTGGTTGGAGTGATGGTATCGCGGTTTTCCCACGCGGTTTCAATAGTCGTTTTTAAATCAGACATAAATTCCTCGTTAATCTGTTTCAGCATTTAATTTTTTGAGTAGGGCGCGATGAAGCTCAGCTTTTTGTACTTCATCTAGAGCCTTGTAATCTTTGTTTGAGACGACGAAAAAGTCTTCTGCGCGTTCGCCGACGGTTGTAATGCGCGCGGCATGAATATGTAGTGAATAGGCCTGAAATACCTCAGCAATTTTAGTCAGTAATCCCGGAATATCAATGGCCTGAATTTCAATTAGGCTGCGATCGTCGCGTGCGTGCGGGCGCAGTATAATTTTCGGTTTGATATTAAAGTCTTTAAACTTTTGTGAGCGGTTTTTCTTAACCCGGATCTTTCTTTTTGGATCTTTTAGTAAAGTTTCCAAGCCTTTTCTGATCCCCGCTGCACGGCCGGTGCTGAGTGGGTCGCCATTCACTTCTAGGATAACAAAACTAAAGACAACATAGCCATCTTTAGTGGTCATGACCTGAGCATGCTGGATCTGTGCTTTTTTAGAACCAATTACACTGACCAGTTTGGCGAATAACGCAGATTCATAAGGACTGTATACGAATACTTGTGTTCCGCCATGCATGGGCTTGTCAGAGACGATCACGCTTGGCTGACTTAAATCATCAGACTGTAATAAGTGTTCAGTATGCCAAGAGATCTGCTGTTCACTAAAGGCAGTAAAATAATTGGCCTTAAAGCGTGACCAAATAAGGTCAATGTACTCTTCGAAGTAGCCCAAATTAATCAGCCGTTGCTTGGCTTGGCGTTTCTTATCACGGATCTGATCGCGCATATCCATTGGGTTCTCAAGACCCAAGCGCAATGCCCGTTGAGTATGCAAATACAGTTCGCGTAAGAGGGTGTTTTTCCAGTCATTCCAGAGGTTGTCGTTGGTGGCACGAATGTCGGCAACCGTTAAGCAATAGAGATAATCTAGCTGACGTTCGTTTTTCACTTTTTGTGCAAATTCAGCAATAACATCTGGATCGTTAATATCTTTACGCTGGGCTGTGACAGACATCAGGAGGTGATTTTGCACCAGCCAAGCTACTAATTTAGCGTCGGAAGCGGTAAAGCCGTGCATTTTGGTAAATGCCATGGCGTCAACGGCACCAAGCTCGGAATGGTCGCCACCTCGACCTTTGGCAATATCGTGAAAGATCCCAGCTAAGTAGAGTAGCTCTGGTTTGTCCATGCGGGCAACAATCTCAGAACAAATCGGGAATTCACTAATATGCTCTTTATCGAAATAGCGGTAGATGTTATTGATGAGTTTATGGGTATGCTCATCTACCGTGTAGGCGTGAAACAGATCGAACTGCATTTGACCAAAAATATTACGCCACTGCGGTAAATAGGCAGCGATGATCCCGTGTTTGTGCATCAGAGTAAACGCTCGTCCCATGCCATTAGGGTGTTTCAATAACCTTAGAAAAGCATCACGACAGCCTGCGTAATCTTGCAGATCGCCTAATAAACGGCGTCTGACTTGGCGCATAGTACGTATGGTACTTGGGTCAATCTGATTAATTTTAGGGTTGTCTGCAATATGTTCAAAGAGGACAAACAAATTCTCTCGACGGAAAAAGACAGAGGGGTTCTTAACGCGAATTTTATTGCCAATACGCTCAAAGTTTCTGTCGAGTGGCACGGCTTCTTGTTCTAACTGCTCGGGAAGAATACTTTGTTCGAAGTAGGAGAGCAGCATCTGGTTCATTTCGCGCACTCGGCTCATGATCCTAAATAAGCGTTTCATCATACGCTCAACCGAAGCTTTACCTTCAGAGCCAAAACCGAGGAGCTCTGCGGCATGTGGTTGATGGTCAAACAATAAGCGGTTCTCACTGCGACCCGCGGCCAAATGTAGCGCAAAGCGAATGTTCCACAGGTTTTCGATGCACTCTAATAGTTCTTGATATTCTTCATGGGTCAAATAACCGTGATTGATTAACTCTTCCAAAGTTTCAGCGCGGAAGTGCTTTTTAGCGACCCAAAAAATGGTTTGCAGGTCGCGCAGGCCACCGGGGTTTTCTTTAATATTAGGCTCAAGGTTATAGGCGGTACCATGGCATTTTTTATGGCGAATATTCTGCTCATTGACCTTGGCGATAAAAAAGTCACTAGATTGCCAAATTGGGGTTTCAACGATATGTCGTTTGAGGTGTTCATACTCAATATGGTTACCACAAATGAGGCGGCTTTCCAGCAGGCTTGTGGCAAAGTGAACGTCATTTTGTTTTTGTTCTAGGACTTGTTCATGGGTTCTTACGCTATGACCAATATCTAGACCTAAATCCCATAAATAAGTGACAAAACGCTCTAAACAGCTGGTCACTTCTTCACAGGGAACGGATTTGGTTAGCACCAAAAAATCGATATCAGAGAACGGGTGTAACTCACCACGGCCATAACCACCAATGGCGATTAACGACAAGTCTGGTTGGTGCGCCAGTCCGGTTTCATTAAACAGTTTAATCAACAAGCGGTCGATAAATTCGGCTCGAGAATTAATTAGATTTCTAACGGGTTGCTTGGCAAATTGATTGCTTAACCATTTGTAGAAAAAAGCAAGACAATCACGGTAATCGGTAAGTTCTTGTGCTTCGTCAAGAAGCGTCTTCACTTTGTTCGGTAATGCCACTTAGGATCCTGTGTCATGCGCGCAAAAACAGTAGAGTCCTGTTTTACACTAAATAAATAAGAATTGCGAGTGACGGGGAGGTGAAGGGTCAAGGATTGGGCAACTAGCATCGCGTGTAACTGATATCTAAACACAAAGGGGTTGTAACCGCTGTAGCGTGAGTTGTGCAATAAAAAAGCCAGCAATCTGGCTGGCTTTGATAAATGGTTTTTGCAATTAAGCTGAATGCGTAATAACGCGGTCTATCGTCTCGTCATTGCGTAGCGTTAAGATCTCAACGCCATTATCTGTGACAAGCAGCGTGTGTTCCCACTGCGCCGAAAGACTACGGTCTTTGGTAACGACAGTCCACTCATCTTTTAGTAGCTTACATTGGCGCTTACCCGCGTTAACCATAGGCTCGATAGTCAAACACATACCAGCTTTAAGCACTTCGCCAGTACCTGGTTTGCCGTAGTGCATTACTTGTGGCTCTTCATGGAATTCTTTACCAATGCCGTGACCACAATATTCACGCACGATAGAGTAGTTAAAGCCTTCTGCATACTTTTGAATTGCAGCGCCAATATCACCCAAACGCACGCCCGGTTTTACCATTTTTATCGCAAGGTATAGACTTTCTTGCGTGATTTCGCTTAAGCGCTTACCTTGGATAGTTGGTGTCCCGACGTAAAACATTTTTGACGTATCACCATGATAACCATCTTTGATCACAGTGATGTCGATATTGATAATGTCGCCCTCTTTTAGCGGTTTATCGTTTGGGATACCGTGACAGATAACGTGGTTAACTGAGGTACAAATAGACTTCGGAAAGCCGTGATAATTTAGCGGTGCAGGAACAGCACCTTGCTCATCAACAATGTAGTTGTGACAAATGGTGTTTAATTCGTCGGTGGTCACCCCTGGCTTAACAAACGGCTCGATCATTTCCAGTACTTCCGCGGCTAAACGCCCGGCAACACGCATTTTTTCGATTTCTTCAGGGGTTTTGATCACAGCACTCATTTAGACTCCAAGTCAATTTAGATGAACATTTATTATGCACAAATTTTACGCATAAGATTGAGTTAATTCTTTATATATGGTATAAAGCGCGCCGTCTTTTTACAAATAATTCTTCCTCACGCGATGAGATTGAATGTTTGTAGTTAAGACAACACACTTATTAATATTAACACACACACATATCGACACATACACTTGGGTGCATGCAGTTATAAAAACTTCGTGTTGGTGCTATGGGATATGTGGAGGCCTAACCCTAACTTTTAGAGGAAATATACAATGGCAAACGTTTCAATGCGCGATATGCTTCAAGCTGGTGTTCACTTCGGTCACCAAGCACGTTACTGGAACCCTAAGATGAAGCCGTTCATCTTCGGTGCACGTAACCGCGTTCATATCATCAACCTAGAAAAAACTGTTCCTATGTTCAACGATGCACTTAAGTTCTTACAGAACGTAGCATCTAACAAAGGCAAAATCCTTTTCGTAGGTACTAAGCGCGCTGCAAGCGAAGCAGTTAAAGAAGCGGCTATCCAAAGTGAGCAGTTCTACGTAAATCACCGTTGGTTAGGTGGTATGTTGACTAACTGGAAAACAGTTCGTCAATCAATCAAGCGTCTTAAAGAGCTTGAGACTCAAAGCCAAGACGGTACTTTCGAGAAGCTTACTAAGAAAGAAGCGCTAATGCTTACTCGTGAAATGCAAAAGCTTGAAAAAGGCCTTGGCGGTATCAAAGATATGGGCGGTCTTCCAGACGCTATCTTCGTTATCGACGCTGACCACGAGCACATCGCTATCCGTGAAGCTAACAACCTAGGTATCCCAGTAGTATCTGTTGTTGATACTAACTCAAACCCAGATGGTGTTGATTTCATCATCCCAGGTAACGACGACGCTATCCGTGCAATCCAGCTATACACTGGTGCAGTAGCGACTGCTATCACTGAAGGTCGTGAAAGCAACATCGTTGCTCAAGCAGAAAACGACGACTTCGTTGAAGCTGAGTAATTACCTGATTAGGTATTAGCTGTCATCAAGTCTTCATCAAATTATTGGTGAAGACTTGATATTCTTTATAAGCGATTAACTGCTTATCCCGTTGTTTGCCAAGCAGACCTTGAAAGATAACGGATTTTTATCAAATTGAGGCGAGCTGTACTTGATTTGATATTCAGCCAACCTAAGGTTGGTTTTATCAAGAACTGAATTCAGATTTGAGGATATTCTAATGGCTGTAACTGCTGCCCTAGTAAAAGAACTTCGTGAGCGCACTGGCGCTGGCATGATGGATTGTAAAAAAGCACTGACAGAAACTGGCGGTGATATCGATCAAGCAATCGAAAACATGCGTAAAAGTGGTGCTGCTAAAGCTGCTAAAAAAGCAGGCAACATCGCTGCTGAAGGTACAATCATCATCAAGCAAGGCGAAGGTTTTGCTGCACTAGTAGAAGTTAACTGTCAAACTGACTTCGTAGCAAAAGATGCAAGCTTCCTTGCATTTGCTAACGAAATTGCTGACGCAGCTGTAGCTGAGCAACTAACTATCGAAGACTTACAAGCTAAGTTTGAAGAGACTCGTGTTGCACTAGTAGCTAAAATCGGTGAGAACATGAACATCCGTCGTGTTTCTTACATCCAAGGTGACAAGCTAGTTGCTTACCGTCACGGCGAGCGTATCGGTGTTGTTGTAGCTGGTGATGCTGACGAAGAAACACTTAAGCACGTTGCAATGCACGTTGCTGCTTCTAAGCCAGACTACCTAAACCCAGAAGACGTACCTGCTGAAGTAGTTGAAAAAGAAAAAGCGGTTCAAGTTGAAATCGCAATGAACGAAGGTAAGCCAGCTGAAATCGCTGAGAAGATGGTTGTTGGTCGTATGAAGAAGTTCACTGGTGAGATCTCTCTTACTGGTCAAGCTTTCATCATGGAACCTAAGAAATCAGTGGGTGACTACCTTAAAGAGAAGAATGCATCTGTTTCTTCATTCGTTCGCCTAGAAGTAGGTGAAGGTATCGAGAAGAAAGAAGAAGACTTCGCAGCAGAAGTTGCAGCACAAATCGCTGCAGCAAAAGGCCAGTAATCACTTATTGTGATGCCTAATGACGTAAAAGCTGACATTAGCTTTGCGTCATTGCTGAAAATTCTCTAAAATAACCGCGCATTTATGTCTAGCATAAGCGCGGTTATTTTTTACCTCACTTTTAATTGGCCCGGATATTATGACTATCAATAAAAAACCTGTTTTTAGACGCGTTCTTTTAAAGCTTAGTGGTGAAGCTTTAATGGGAGATGAAGGCTTTGGTATCGATCCAAAAGTATTGGATCGTATGGCACAAGAAATCAAAGAGTTAGTAGAGCTCGACGTAGAAGTGGGTTTGGTTATCGGTGGCGGTAACTTCTTACGTGGTGGTTCACTTGCAGAAGCGGGCATGAACCGAGTTGTGGGCGACCACATGGGCATGCTAGCGACCGTCATGAATGGCCTTGCGATGCGTGATGCGCTGCACCGTGCTTTTGTAAACGCACGTTTGATGTCTGCTATCCCGCTAAATGGTGTGTGTGATGCGTACAATTGGGCGGAAGCAATTAGCCTATTAAAATCTGGCCGTGTTGTTATTTTCTCTGCAGGTACGGGCAACCCATTCTTTACCACGGACTCAGCAGCATGTTTGCGCGGTATCGAGATTGAAGCGGATACCGTGATTAAAGCCACTAAGGTTGAAGGGGTATTTAGTGACGATCCAGTGAAAAACCCAGATGCTACGCTGTACCGCACGTTAACTTACAACGAAGTTATCGACAAAGAATTGAAAGTGATGGATTTAGCTGCATTTACATTGGCACGTGACCACAATATGCCAATCAGCGTATTCAACATGAATAAACCGGGTGCATTGAAAAATGTCATCATGGGTGAAGAGGAAGGTACCCTTATCTCTTCTCAAGCAGCAGAATAATCTGACGACTATTTCAGCAACTCGCAGTTAAGTAGCGAATCTCTAAATTGCGAGTATAATCTGGCATAACAAGAACAGACTAGGAAAGTATTGTGATCGAAGATATTAAAAAAGACGCTCAAGAGCGCATGAAAAAAAGTGTGGCTGCACTTGGAAGCCAGCTTTCTAAAATCCGCACAGGTCGTGCACACCCTGCGCTACTAGATGGTATTTCTGTTTCTTACTACGGTGCAGATACACCGTTAAACCAAGTAGCAAACGTAACGACGGAAGACTCTCGTACACTGGCTATCAGCGTATTCGACAAATCGCTTGCACAAGCGGTAGAAAAAGCAATCATGTCTTCTGACTTGGGCCTAAACCCAATGTCAGCAGGTACTGTGATCCGTGTTCCACTTCCTCCATTAACTGAAGAGCGTCGTAAAGATCTTATCAAGATCGTACGTGGTGAGGTTGAAGGTGGTCGCGTTGCAGTACGTAACATTCGCCGTGATGCAAACGGTGATATTAAATCATTGCTAAAAGACAAAGAAATTTCTGAAGACGAAGCACGCCAAGCTGAAGATGATATCCAAAAATTGACTGACAAGTTCATCAAAGAAATGGATACTCAACTAAGTGCGAAAGAAGCAGAGTTGATGGAAATCTAAATGTCTTTATCCTAGCGTTTATATTTACGCACTGTTTACGTATTGTAGAAATTTCTGCTTTGTTTCTGAGCAGTTAGCGTTTTTTTGGCTAGGAACACTGACAAATTTATTAGGTTTGAAGCGCCGCCTAGGGTATACTAGGCGGCGTTTTTTTTCACTTAAATTGGAATTATGGTTTTAGAAGCAGAGGTTATTTCGCAGCAATCATTGCCAAAACATGTTGCGATAATAATGGATGGCAACGGTCGTTGGGCTCAAGCTCGCAGGCGTCCTCGCGCCTTCGGACACAAGAAGGGCGTAGATTCGGTTCGTAGTGCTGTACAATTCTGTTCCAAGTTAGGTATAGAGTCTCTGACGCTATTTGCCTTTAGTAGTGAAAACTGGCGTAGACCAGAAGATGAAGTCAGCACGTTAATGGAATTATTTATTTATGTGCTGTCTAAAGAAGTTAAAAAATTACATAAGAACAACGTAAAGCTAACCATTATTGGCGATCTTTCTCGTTTTCCTGACAGCCTCCAAAAGCGTGTTCATGAAGCTCAAACATTGACCCAGGACAATACAGGGCTTAACTTAAACATTGCAGCAAATTACGGTGGACGTTGGGATATCACACAGGCAGCACAACACCTCGCAAAACAAGTTGCAGCAGGTGAATTGCACCCAAGTGATATAACCGAAGATGCCTTGACAGAGCAGATGACGATGGCCGATCAAGCGAATCTCGACTTGCTGATCAGAACGGGAGGCGACTTCCGCATCAGTAACTTCTTGCTATGGCAAGCTGCATATGCCGAACTCTATTTTACCGACACGCTTTGGCCTGATTTTGACGAGCAAGCATTCTCTGAAGCCATTGCTTGTTACGTGTCTAGAGAGCGACGCTTCGGATGCACAGGAGAGCAGATAAAGCAGCTCCTCGCAGAGAAAGACGCAACAAGTTAAGGGTTCAAATTTGTTAAAACAACGTATTCTAACGTCAGCGGTGCTTGCACCTCTGGCTCTACTTTTGGTGTTTTATACACCGCTGGCAATGTTTAGTACGATTGCCGCACTAATCGTTTTGCTTGGTGCATGGGAGTGGTCGGCGCTTGCGGGCCTATGTCAAAAGCGTCAGCGTTTTACTTTCGTTGGCGTTATGGCGGTGTTAATTCTATTGCTTAACACCCATTGGCCGATACAGGATTTATGGCAGCAAGGGCGCTTAGTCGCTGATGCCAATTATGTATTTACGCTCGCTTTTGCGTGGTGGTTGGTCGCTACTTTCTTGGTGGTGAAATACCCACGAGCAGCTCGTGCTTGGAATGAAGGGATCATGATGCGCTCCATCGCCGGTGTACTGACGCTAGTCCCGCTGTGGCTTGCGTTAAACGTGATGCGTAGTGCCGGATACGAAGATGGCGAGCACATAGGCTCAGTCCTTATCATGGTGGTATTGGGCATAGTGTGGAGCGCGGACATTGGCGCTTACTTCGCTGGAAAGAATTTAGGTAAGCATAAGCTTATGCCTAAAGTGAGCCCTAATAAAACGATTGAAGGTCTTGTTGGTGGCGTGATCACCGCAGTTGTTTTTGTGTTAGTGTTTTGTCACTTCGCCGCAATTGATCTCAATATGTGGCCAATTTACGCTGCAATGACCATTATTATCGCGCTATTTTCTGCCGTTGGTGATTTGCTTGAAAGTATGTTTAAGCGCGAAGTAGGTCTTAAAGATTCAGGCCGTTGTTTGCCAGGTCACGGCGGTATCCTAGATCGCATTGATAGCTTAACGGCTGCGGCACCCATTTTTGCTTTTTGCTACGCTTGGACGGTTGTGCTATGAGCGAGCAAAACTTGGTAGTACTAGGAGCGACAGGCTCTATTGGACTATCAACCTTAGATGTCGTTAGCCGCAATAAAGAACAATATCGTGTATTTGCCTTAGTCGCAGGGCAAAACGCGGAAAAGATGGCTGAGCTTTGTTTACGTCATCAGCCTAAATACGCGGTTATGAGCTCTGAGCACGCAGCTCAGCAACTTTCTCAACGTTTGGCGGGCACTACCACTGAAGTACTCCATGGCGTTGAAGCAATGGCCGAGATGGCTCGTCACGTAGATGTGGATATCGTGATGTCCGCAATCGTTGGTGCAGCAGGGTTGTTACCGACACTAGCGGCAGTCGAGGCGGGTAAAAAAGTGCTGCTGGCGAACAAAGAGTCGTTAGTAATGAGTGGCCAGCTGTTTATGGATAAAGTAAAAGCGCATGGTGCGACTTTACTCCCTATCGACAGTGAACATAATGCTATTTACCAGTGCCTACCAACGACCATTCAAACGGGACAATCTTCAAACCTAAGTCACAGCGGTGTTAGTAAGATTTTATTAACCGGTTCTGGTGGACCTTTCTTGCAGCGTTCATTGGCTACCTTAGCTTCAGTAACGGTGGAAGAAGCGGTTGCGCATCCTAATTGGTCTATGGGCAGAAAAATCTCTGTCGACTCTGCGACCATGATGAATAAAGGGCTAGAGTTTATTGAAGCGAAGTGGTTATTTAACTGCTCGGCTGACGATATTGAAGTGGTGATCCACCCACAAAGTATGATCCACTCAATGGTGCAGTATCGCGACGGCTCGGTGCTCGCACAAATGGGGCAGCCAGACATGCGAACGCCGATTGCATATGGGCTTGCCTATCCTGAAAGAATTGACGCCGGTGTAGAGCCATTAGATTTTTCTCAGATTGTCGATTTCACTTTTACCAAACCAGATTTTAACCGTTATCCCAACCTCAAATTAGCGATTGACGCATGTCGTAGTGGTCAGGCTGCAACAACAACAGTGAATGCTGCAAATGAAATCGCTGTTGCGGCATTTTTAGAGGGTAAGATAGGGTTTTGCGATATCTATCGAGTCAATGCCTTAACGCTTGAGCAAAGTGAGCTAAGCGTATTAGAATCCGTTGAGTCTATTATGGAAACAGACCGAACGGCCCGCCACCGAGCGCAGCAAATTATCGCCACATTGAGGTAACTATGTTTGAATTTTTCTGGCACTTAGGCTCATTTATTCTTGCTTTAGGGATTTTAGTTACCGTTCATGAATATGGCCATTTTTGGGTTGCCAGAAAAGCCGGCGTTAAGGTCTTACGTTTTTCTATTGGTTTTGGTAAGCCTTTAGTCAAGTGGTATGACAAACATCAAACCGAATACGTTATTGCCGCAATTCCACTTGGCGGCTATGTCAAAATGCTTGATGAACGCGTTGATGATGTGCCAGAGCAGGAGCGCCACCTTGCCTTCAATAATAAGCCAGTACTTTCTCGTATCGCTGTGGTAGCTGCAGGCCCCATTGCAAACTTTTTGTTTGCCATTGTCGCGTTAGCGGCAATGTATATGGTAGGGGTTCAATCAGTAAAACCCGTCGTTGGAGCTGTGACACCAACCAGTATTGCGGCAGATGCTGGATTTCAATCAGGTGACCATATCATTGCACTGAATGATGAGTTAGTGCACTCATGGCAAGACGTCACGTTTGAATTGATGGCGCATTTAGGTGAACCATCTCTGGTTGCCAAAGTACAAGATGAAAAAGGTAGTTTGGCGATCCGTACGCTACGGTTGAGCGATTGGAAACTGGAAAAGCAAGATGAAGCGCCACTGACCTCGGTTGGCATTACACCATATAGACCGCCGCTGACGCTGCAGCTCGGTTATATCGAAGAAGGTGCAGCTGCCGACAAAGGTGGCTTACAAGTAGAAGACACGCTGGTTGCGATAAATGGTGACAAATTGGCATCGTGGCAACAGCTGGTGAGCCGAGTTCAAAAATCTGCAAATCAAGCCATAAGCATTGATATTCTGCGCGATGGTCAGCCACAAACCCTAACGATAACACCTCAGGCAAAAACTTCACCAGAAGGTGTTGTACAAGGCTATTTGGGCGTTGTGCCTGTGATGGAAAAATGGCCAAATGGTTATATTGAAACTAGACAATACGGCATCCTAGATAGTATGGTGCTTGGCATTCGTAAAACTTACGACTTGATTGCCTTAAGTTTCGACATGATCGGCAACTTAATCACGGGCCAAGTCTCGGTAAAAAACTTAAGCGGGCCTGTGGGGATCGCGGTTAGTGCCGGAAATAGTGTTAGTTACGGGTTAGTTGCATTTTTAGGCTTCTTAGCGCTTATCAGCGTGAATTTAGGAGTTTTTAACTTATTACCGCTCCCTGTCCTAGATGGTGGGCATTTAATGTATTACTTAATTGAACTAATTCGCAGAAAACCAGTCTCTGAAAAGACACAAGAGTTTGGGTTTAAGATTGGAGCGGCGCTTCTTCTTGCCTTAACGTTTTTTGCACTATTTAATGATGTTTCTCGGCTTTAAGCCGTGCGGTGCTAAAAAGCGCACATTATATGCAATTTAAATGTTTGCATTTTTGTTCAAGCATACAACGGATAACATAATACAAAAGCTGTAACGTTTGAATGTTGTGATGTAATGGGCCTTAGCGTATCGCGCCAAAATTGTTGTAAAGGATAAAGATAATAAAATGCCTATAAAAAAACACATTGCAGTAACCAGTTTACTGGGCGCTAGTTTTGCTGCCTTAGGGCAAAACTCCTTTATCGTAGAAGATTTAAAAGTAGAAGGGCTGCAGCGCGTTGCACTAGGTGCTGCATTGACACATATTCCGATCAACGTTGGTGACAATGTCGATCAGTTTACTATTTCACGCACAATCAAGGCGCTGTATAAGTCTGGCCACTTTGACAACATTGCGGTATTCCGTGATGGTAATCAGATTATTTTTAAGGTTAAAGAACGTCCAACTATCAGCTCAATCGAATTCGATGGTAACAAAGACATCAAAGACGAGCAGCTAAACGAGAGTTTAGAACAGCAAAATATTCGCCAAGGTGAGCCGTTAGACAGAACGGTACTTGATAGTATCGAAAAAGGCTTAACGGAATTCTTCCACAGTATTGGTAAATACAACGCTAAGGTTGAGGTGAGCATTGTTGAATTGCCACGTAACCGTGTGAAGCTGATGCTGAAGTTTGAAGAGGGTGATGCTGCTTCTGTACGTCAAATTAACCTCGTTGGTAATGAGCTGTTCTCGGACGAAGAACTTCTTAACCTAATTGAATCTCAGCAGGACTTACCTTGGTGGCGCTTCCTCTCTAATGACCGTTATCAAAAACAAACCATTGAAGGCGATTTAGAAAAGATCCGCAGTTTTTACCTAGACCGTGGTTATTTACGTTTTAACATCGATTCAACGCAGGTTTCAGTAAGCCCAGAACGTGAATCAGTTTATGTTACGGCGAACATCACCGAAGGTGAAAAATATACCGTTAAAGGGTTTGATTTCATTGGTGACTTATTAGGTCGTGAAGACTTAATTAAAGGCATAGTGCCACTTCGTGCTGGTGAGCTTTACAACGGCTCAGTTGTAACGGCAACGGAAGATTTCATTAAGAGTTATTTGGCGCGTTTTGGTTACGCCAATGCAGAAGTACGAACCGTCCCAGAAATCGATGATGAAAACAAAGAAGTACAATTAACACTATCTGTTGATCCTGGAAAGCGTGTATATGTACGTCGTATTGTGGTGAATGGTAACCAAAATACAGCCGACGAGGTGTTACGTCGTGAAATGACGCAGCTTGAAGGTGCGTGGTTGTCTAACCAAAACCTAGAGCGTTCAAAGCTTCAAATTCAACGTTTGCCATATATGGAATCGGTAGAGTTTGAAGTCAAGCCAATTCCTGGTGTTGAAGATCAGGTTGATGTTGACTTTAAAGTAAAAGAACAGCCAGCAGGTAGTTTCCAAGCGGGTGTTGCTTATGGTTCTTATGCGGGCCTTCAGTTTAACATTGGTGTCAGTGAGTCTAACTTCTTAGGATCTGGTAACCAAGTTGCTTTCAATATCAACACTTCGCGTGGTTCAGAACGTTATAGTGTGTCCTACACTGACCCTTACTTCACGCCTGACGGTGTGTCGCAAGGCAGCAGTATCTTCTACAGTAAGTTCGATGCGAGTGAGTTTGGTATCGTAGATTATAAATCGACCAGCTATGGTCTCGGTACTAACTTTGGTTTCCCAATTAATGCGATTAACCGTGTTAACTTTGGTATTCGTTGGATTGAAGAAAGCCTTTCGCAAATTTCGGACTTTGAGCAAACACGAGTACTTCGTGAGAGCTTCTTAAACGAAAGCGATCCAAATGCCGATTATGACTTTACTAAATATGAGTTAAGTGCAGGTTGGTCACGTGTAACGGTAAACCGTGGTATGTTCCCAACTGCAGGTTCTCGTCAAAGCTTGAACTTAAGTATTACTACACCAAACTCAGATCTTAATTTCTTCAAGATCAATTACGATTCACGTTTTTACTGGCCAATCAGTAATGACCATCGTTGGGTATTCTCAGCGAGAGCGGGTTTAGGCTATGGTAATGGTTATGGTGAGACCAATGGCTTTGAGCAAGTGTTGCCATTCCAAGAGTTCTTCCGTATTTCAGAGCAAGAACTACGTGGTTTTGACCGAAACACGATTCTACCTCGAGCGGTACAGCGTGCGCCTAAGTGTATTCCGGGCACACCTAAACCAGATGGTACAGCAGGTAGCTGTATTGGCGGCGATCAGCAATTTGATACGCTAAATCTAGGTGGTCGTATCGGTGGTAACGCAAAAGCACTAGCAGGTCTTGAGCTTATCGTACCAACGCCATTCCTAGACGAAGAAAACACGAGTTCAGTAAGAACGAGCTTCTTCGTCGATGCGGCAAACGTTTGGGATACTGAGTTTGATGTAGACCGTTATAACAACTTGCCAGAAGATCAATACAATCTACTTTCTGATTTCTCTGATCCATCAAGGTTCAGAGTATCAACGGGTTTATCGATTCAGTGGATCTCGCCTATGGGACCTATGTTGATCAGTTTCGCTTACCCACTCAAAAAAGAAGAAGAAGACGATACGAAGACGATCAGCTTCAATATCAGTAATACATTCTAAGGAGTTTTATTGTGAAAAAATTTATTAAATCATCAACACTAGCCATGACAGCAGCACTAATGATGGGTGCTTCAGGTAGCGCATTTGCACACAAAGTAGGCATCGTAGACATGCAGGAAGTGTATAAGCAAATTCCACAAATGGCGAAAATTGAACAGACACTACAAGCTGAGTTCGCTGAGCGTCGTCAAGAACTTGAAAAAATTCAAGGTGACATTCGTTTCGAAGCTGAAAAATTTAAGCGCGAAGCAACGACAATGAGTGAAGAGCAAAAAGAAGCGCTTCGTGAAAAGATCCAAGGCATGCAAAAGACACTTGCTGAAAAAGGTCGTCCACTAGAGCAAGAAATTAAAGTTCGTCAAAACCAAGAGCTTGCTAAAGTACAAAAACTAATCGTAGATGCGATTGAGTCTGTTGCTAAAAAAGGTAAGTTTGACGAAGTTAAAGTAAAAGATACGACAATTTACTTCAACCCTGATAAAGTAGCCGACCTTTCTGAAGAAGTGGTAAAAGCGGTTAGCAATAAGTAATGACAAAACTTCACACCTTATCTCAACTTGCTGAGTATCTAGGTGCTCAGCTGCAAGGTGATGGCGATAAATCAATTCGAAATATCGCCACTCTCGCACAGGCAAAAGACGACCAAATCGCGTTTTTAGCCAACAGCAAATACCGTGGTCAGCTTGAAAGCACGACTGCGGGGGTCGTGATCTTGAGTGAAAAAGACGCGGATTATTTTGCGGGTAATAAACTCATTATCGCAGATCCTTATGTAGCCTATGCAAAACTTGCACAGAAGCTAGACTCAACACCTAGTGCAGCATCAGGAGTTCATCGTACAGCAGTTATCTCTGATACCGCAACACTGGGTGCAAACGTCAGTGTGGGTGCGAATGCTGTAATTGAAGATGGCGCTGTGATTGGTGATGATGTTGAGATAGGGCCAGGCTGTTTCATTGGAAAACATGCCAAAATAGGCGCAAAGACTAAACTCTGGGCAAACGTAACCGTCTATCATGAAGTACAGATAGGCGAACAATGTCTATTCCAGTCTGGTGCCGTAATAGGAAGTGATGGTTTTGGCTACGCCAACGAGAAAGGCGAGTGGGTTAAAATCCCTCAAGTTGGCACCGTAATTATTGGCGACCGTGTCGAAGTTGGCGCGAGTACTTCTATTGATAGAGGTGCGCTAGAAGACACCATTATTCATAGCAACGTCATTTTAGATAACCAGATCCAAATTGCCCATAACGTCGAGGTTGGTTACGGTACAGCCATCGCAGGCTGCACGGTACTGGCGGGCAGTGTTAAAATCGGCAAGTACTGCCAAATTGGCGGCATGACAGCAATCAATGGTCACAACGAAATTTGTGATGGGGTTGTCATTACTGGTATGAGTATGGTTACTAAAGGAATTACTGAGCCAGGGATCTATTCTTCTGGTTTACCTCACCAAACGAATAAAGAGTGGCGTAAGTCTATTGCACACTTACGCAATTTATCTGACTTTAAGTCGCGCCTGAAGGCACTTGAGCTGCTGACAGCACAGCTTAAAGATACTGATGTAGAATAAGGAAGCTATTTTGGCTAACGAATTAAACAGCTTTGATATCCAAGAGATTTTAAAACTTCTTCCGCACCGCTACCCAATGTTGCTTGTTGACAAAGTGGTAGATTTTAAGCCTGGTGAATATCTTCACGCGATTAAAAACGTGACGATTAATGAGCCTATTTTCACGGGTCACTTCCCTGAGCAACCTATTTTCCCAGGTGTGTTGATCCTAGAAGCGATGGCTCAGGCAACCGGTTTACTTGGTTTTAAAACGGTCGAGAATCGCAGCGAGAATGAACTATACTTATTTGCGGCGATTGATAATGCACGTTTCAAACAACCTGTTTTACCGGGTGACACGATGCATTTGCACGTTAAGTTCGAAAAAGAACGCCGTAACATCTGGAAATTCAGTGCTGAAGCTAAAGTAGAAGGCAAAACTGTGTGTTCAGCTGAAATTATGTGTGCTAGAAGAGAGTTTTAATGGCTATTCATCCTACCGCAATTATCGAATCAGGCGCGCGTCTAGGCGAGAATGTTTCTGTAGGCCCTTATAGTTATATTGGCAATGACGTAGTCATTGGTGATAACTGTAAGATTGAATCACATGTTGTGATCAAAGGCCCTTCTGAGATTGGTTCAGGCAATCACATTTTCCAATTCGCGTCAGTAGGGGAAGCCTGCCAAGATAAAAAGTACAAGGATGAACCAACCAAGCTAATTATTGGTGATAACAACGTTATTCGTGAGTGTGCGACTATCCATCGTGGCACAATTCAAGACGAAGGGATCACTCGAATTGGTAGCAACAACCTATTTATGGCTTACACCCATGTGGCACACGACGCAGTCATTGGCAGCAATGTGATTTTCGCTAACAATGCAAGTGTAGCCGGACATGTACATATTGGTGACTGGGTTATCCTTGCGGGTAATTCAGGTGTACATCAATTTTGTAAAGTGGGTTCACATGCCTTTATTGGTATGTACTCGGGTGTGAACCAAGACGTGCCGCCTTTTGTTACAACGACCGGCACGCCAGCGAGACCCGTTGCAATTAATACTGAAGGTTTAAAGCGTCGCGGCTTTGAGTCTGATGAAATCATGGCAACAAGACGTGCATACAAAACGTTGTTCCGTAAGGGGCTGCGTTTAGAAGATGCGTTAGAAGCGCTAAAAGAAGATGCTTCTGAGTTCGCAGCAGTTCAGCAAATGATTGATTTTATTGCGACTTCTAATCGTGGTTTGATCCGCTAAACTTGAACCGCAATACAGGTTATACTTACGCCATACATTTTGTATGGCGTTTTTTTATACTGAAAAATAACAATGGCTAACGAAAAAAATATCACCATTGGCGTGGTCGCAGGAGAGTTATCGGGCGATATACTCGGTGCTGGCCTCATAAACGCGCTAAAACTTCATTACCCCAATGCCAATTTTGTCGGGATCGGTGGTCCTAAAATGCAACAAGCGGGTTGTAAAAGCCTGTTTGACATGGATGAACTCGCTGTTATGGGACTAGTCGAAGTGCTTGGTCGCTTACCTCGCTTGCTAAAAATTAAAAAGCAGTTGGTGAATTACTTTATTGATAATCCACCCGATGTATTCATCGGTATCGATGCGCCGGATTTTAATTTGCGTGTTGAAAAACCGTTGAAAGCGGCAGGAATTAAAACCATTCAGTATGTAAGCCCGAGTGTGTGGGCGTGGCGTCAAAAACGCATCCATAAGATTGCCGAGGCGACTAACCTAGTGCTGTCTTTGCTGCCGTTCGAAAAAGCCTTTTATGATAAACATGAAGTGCCTTGTACATTTGTGGGCCATACGCTAGCGGATGAAATTCCACTTGAGCCAGATACCGCAGGTGCGCGTGCACAGCTGAACTTAAGTCAAGATGATACGGTTTTAGCACTGCTACCTGGTAGTAGGGGCTCTGAAGTTGGCTTATTGAGCCGCACTTATCTTGCCACTGCAAAAAAATTAGTCGATAAAATTCCTAACTTAAAAATAGTTGTGCCTTTGGTAAACGAGAAGCGCAGAGCACAATTTTTGGAAGCCTTGAACGAAGTCGCGCCGGAATTGAACCCAATTATGCTTGACGGCCAGTCAGCACTGGCAATGCAAGCAGCGGATACCGTTTTACTGGCCTCGGGTACTGCCACACTTGAAGCAATGCTATATAAGAAGCCAATGGTGGTAGGGTATAAGCTAAATCCTAAGAGTTATTGGATTTTTAATACCTTTTTTACCTTTAACATCAAATACTTTGCCTTGCCGAATTTATTGGCTGACGCACCACTTGTGCCTGAGTTTTTACAGGCAGAGTGTAATCCTGACGCACTTGCTGATGCACTTTTCCCGATGTTAAAAGGCAATAATAGCAAGCTTGTTAGAAAGTTTTACGAGATACATGAGAACATTCGCCTAAATGCCAGCAAACAAGCGGCTCAGGCTGTAATGGAGTTAATAGATGCAAATTGAACGTCCTGATGTGCAGTATATTGCAGGCGTTGACGAGGTAGGACGTGGCCCGTTGGTGGGTGACGTTGTGACCGCTGCCGTCATTTTAGATCCAACCAAACCAATAGTAGGGTTAACCGACTCGAAAAAACTGTCAGAGAAAAAGCGCATTGCATTGGCAGAAGAAATAAAAGAAAAGGCATTATGTTACTGCATTGCGAGAGCATCAGTTGCAGAAATTGACGATTTGAATATTCTTCACGCAACAATGTTGGCGATGACACGCGCAGTTGAAGGATTGGAAATTCAACCGGATCATGTATTTGTTGATGGAAATCGTTTACCCAAGCTGAGTGTTGCGGCAACCGCAGTTGTAAAAGGGGATAGCCTAGTTGCAGAGATAAGTGCGGCATCTATATTGGCGAAAGTCACCCGAGATAATGAGATGCTAGCACTCGATGCGGAATATCCTGAGTTTGGTTTTGCAGGCCACAAAGGTTATCCAACCAAAGCCCACTTTGCCGCGCTCGAAGCACATGGTGTTACTCCGCATCACCGTACAAGCTTTAAGCCTGTGCAACGAATTTTGGCCGAGAAGGAGTAAGCATGCCAGCCCCGCAGTTTGTCCATTTGCGTGTACACAGTGACTTCTCAATGGTGGATGGTCTAGCGAAGACCAAACCAATTGTGGCAAGGGCCGAAGAGCTTGCAATGCCTGCGCTTGCCATCACCGATCAAATGAACTTATGTGGTTTGGTGCGTTTTTATGGTGGCGCACACGGGGCAGGGATCAAGCCAATAATTGGTGCGGATTTTTGGCTCAAGTCAGATCAGTTTCCTGATGAACCAAGCCGAATTCTCGTTCTCGCTAAGAACAATCAAGGGTATAAAAACCTAACCTTGTTGATCTCCGATGCCTATCTTCGCGGTCATGTATTCCATCGCCCTGTTATTGATAAAGAATGGCTCGCAAAATACAAAGAAGGGCTGATCCTTATCTCCGGCGCGAAAGATGGCGATTTAGGTAAAGCCATCTTAAAAGGCAATCCTAAGCTAATTGAAGAAACGCTGGCGTTTTACGAGCAGCATTTTAGCGACCATTTTTATATTGAGCTGCAACGCACCGCACGTGCACAAGAAGAAGAATATCTCCATGGTGCTGTGGAGGTGGCGGCTGCGCGTAATATACCGGTTGTGGCGACGAATGAAGTGGTGTTTTTACACGAAAAAGACTTTGATGCCCACGAAATTCGTGTTGCGATTCACGACGGTTATACATTAGAAGACAAAAATCGACCAAAACGCTTTTCTAAAGAGCAATATTTAAAGACTTCAGAGCAAATGCAAGCGCTCTTTAGTGACATTCCAGAAGCTTTAGAAAACACCGTAGAAATCGCTAAGCGCTGTAACGTGACGGTACAGCTTGGCACCTACTTCCTACCAGATTATCCAACGGGCGATCTGGCGATTGAAGATTTCTTGGTAAAAGTATCGCGAGATGGTCTAGAAGAACGGTTGCAGTTCTTATTCCCTGATGAAAATGATCGTAAAGAAAAGCGTGGTGAGTATGACGACCGTCTGCAGGTTGAACTCGACGTTATCAACCAAATGGGATTCCCTGGTTACTTCTTAATCGTAATGGAGTTCATTCAGTGGAGTAAGGATAACGGCATCCCTGTCGGTCCTGGTCGTGGTTCCGGTGCCGGCTCTTTGGTGGCATATGCGCTTAAGATCACGGATCTTGACCCACTTGAATTCGATCTCCTATTCGAACGATTCCTTAACCCCGAGCGGGTTTCGATGCCAGACTTTGACGTCGACTTCTGTATGGATAGACGAGACGAGGTAATTGACCACGTTGCTAAACTGTATGGTCGAGACGCCGTATCTCAGATCATCACCTTTGGTACGATGGCGGCAAAAGCGGTAATTCGAGACGTTGGTCGTGTGCTTGGTCACCCTTATGGCTTCGTAGATAGGATCTCCAAGCTTGTACCTGGCGACCCCGGTATGACACTTGCCAAAGCGTTTGATGTTGAACCTCGCTTGCCTGAAGCTTACGATAGCGATGAAGAAGTTCGTGAACTGATTGATAAATGTCGCATTCTTGAAGGCTGTACGCGTAACGCGGGTAAACACGCCGGTGGTGTTGTTATCTCGCCTACCACCATTACCGATTTTGCAGCACTGTATTGTGACGAAGAAGGTAAGTTCCCAGTTACCCAGTTTGATAAGAACGACGTAGAAACCGCAGGTCTGGTTAAGTTTGACTTCCTCGGTCTAAGAACGCTAACCATTTTGCAATGGGCGCTCGACATGGCGAACGAACGCCTTGGCAGAGAAAGTCGTGAGCCGATTGATATCGCTGCGATCCCATTGGATGACCCTGCAAGTTTTAAAGTGTTACTAGACGCACAAACAACTGCGGTATTCCAGCTGGAATCTCGTGGTATGAAAGACTTGATCCGTCGCTTGAAGCCAGACTGTTTCGAAGACATGATCGCACTGGTTGCGCTATTCCGTCCGGGTCCTTTGCAATCGGGCATGGTAGATAACTTTATCGACCGTAAGCATGGTCGTGAAGAAGTATCGTATCCAGATGCACAATACCAGCATGAAAGTCTACAACCCATACTGGAGCCAACCTACGGGATCATCCTATATCAAGAACAGGTAATGCAGATAGCGCAGGTGCTTGCCGGTTATAGTCTAGGTGGCGCTGACTTACTTCGTCGTGCGATGGGTAAGAAAAAGCCTGAAGAAATGGCGAAGCAACGTGCAACGTTCGAAGATGGTGCCAAAGATAATGGCGTCGAAGGCGAACTTGCCATGAAAATCTTCGACTTGGTAGAAAAGTTCGCGGGTTACGGCTTTAACAAATCACACTCCGCAGCCTACGCGTTAGTGTCGTACCAAACGCTATGGATGAAGACCCATTTCCCTGCCGAGTTTATGGCGGCAGTAATGTCAGCGGATATGGATAACACCGACAAAATCGTAACCTTGGTAGATGAATGCGAAAACATGAAGTTGACGCTGCTACCACCAGACGTGAATGCCGGTGTCTACAAATTTGCTGTAAATCTTCAAGGTGAGATCGTCTATGGTTTAGGTGCGATAAAAGGCGTAGGTGAAGGCCCCGTTGAAGCGATCCTTGAAGCGCGAGCCCAAGGGGGAGAATTTAAAGATTTATTCGACTTCTGTGCGCGAGTTGATTTAAAGCGTCTAAATAAACGCGTGATTGAAAAGCTCATTTACGCAGGAGCGCTTGATAAGCTTGGTCCTGACAGAGATCAGCCTGGGCGCGCGACTTTACTGGCAAGCTTAAAGGATGCCATGAAGTCGGCAGAGCAGCATCACAAAGCCGAATCACTTGGACAGAGCGACTTATTTGGTTTGCTAGCGGTTGAGCCTGAGGAGGTTGAACAAGCCTTTATCAAAGCCACGCCGCTCAGCGATAAAGAATGGTTAAATGGGGAAAAAGAAACCTTAGGTCTTTATCTAACAGGCCACCCAATTAATCAATATCGCAAAGAATTAAAATATTATACCTCTGGCAAGTTAGTTGACTTACAACCCGGTAATCGTGATACGGTAGCAACCGCGGCGGGACTGGTTATCAATGCTCGTACCTTGATAAACAAAAAAGGAGCGCGTTGGGGACTTATCACTTTAGATGACAAAAGTGCCCGAATTGATGTACGCTTATTTCCTGAACAGTTTGAAATGTACCAAGAAATGCTGCAAATTAACCAAATCTTGGTAATATCTGGACAGGTCAGCTTTGATAACTTCTCTGGTGGCATTACAATGACCGCAAGAGAAATCTCTACCATTGCTCAGGCGCGAGAAAAGCGTATTAGTGCAATAAAAATGACGCTAAATATGGCTCAAATTGACGCGAACTTCTTTGATAATTTCAAAAAAGTGCTAGAACCATATAAATTTGGAACGTGTCCGGTAAAAATTAAATATCAGCGTCCTGATGCATTAGCAGAGTTAACATTAGGAACACAATGGTGTGTGACGCCAAGTGATGAGCTTTTAACTCGTTTATCACTGCTGGCGGCGCAGGAATTAGAATTAGAATTTAACTAAACAGGTAGTTTAGAGCATGAGCCTCAATTATCTTGAATTTGAACTTCCAATCGCTGAATTGGAAGCAAAGATCAAAGAATTACAAAACGTTAGCCGCTCTGGCGATTTAGATCTTAGCCTTGAAGAAGAGATCAGCCGCTTAAAAGACAAAAATGTTGAGCAAACAAAGAAAATTTTCGACGCTTTAGGCGCTTGGCAAGTGTCTCAATTAGCACGTCATCCGCTTCGTCCATATACTCGCGATTATATTGAACGCATTTTTACCGAGTTTGACGAGTTTGCGGGCGACCGTACTTTTGCTAACGATCCGGCTATTCTTGGTGGTGTTGCACGTCTTGACGACAAGCCAGTAATGATTATCGGTCAGCAAAAAGGTCGTGATACGGCTGAAAAAATCAAACGTAACTTTGGTATGCCAAAGCCAGAAGGTTATCGTAAAGCATTGCGCTTAATGGAAATGGCTGAACGCTTTAAGATGCCAATCATCACCTTTATCGATACACCGGGAGCTTATCCGGGCGTAGGCGCTGAAGAGCGCGGTCAAAGTGAAGCGATTGCACGTAACCTTAAGGTGATGGCTGCGCTCAAAGTACCAACCATTTGTACCGTAATTGGTGAAGGCGGCTCTGGTGGCGCATTAGCCATCGGGGTAGGTGACAGAGTAAACATGCTGCAATACAGCACGTATTCGGTAATTTCACCTGAAGGGTGTGCTTCTATTCTTTGGAAAAGTGCAGACAAAGCTTCACTTGCAGCAGAAGCTATGGGTGTATCAGCCTCTCGCGTAAAAGAGCTGGATCTTATCAATAACATCATCGAAGAGCCGCTAGGTGGCGCACACCGTAACTACGATGCGATGGCGAAAAACCTGAAAGTGCAGCTTAAACGTGACTTGGCTGATCTTGAAGCGCTAAGCACCGAAGAGATGTTAGATCAGCGTTATAAGCGCCTGATGTCATTTGGTTATTGTTAATACGGGTTTCTGCTCGTATTGATATCAATGCTAATTTAAGTTAAAAAGCCGCTATTGAGCGGCTTTTTTATTGATTGTAGAAAACATGATTAATAGTCGGGTTTACCAACAAGTAGAGTCAAGTTTAAAGCTATTGAGCTCCGGCCTTGACGCCAAAGGGTTGTGCATTGCCTTATCTGGTGGTGTGGATTCGGTTGTGTTGCTCCATCTTTGTCGAGAATATGCAAATAAGCATAACATTGCACTCCAGGCGGTTTATGTTAATCATGGCTTGTCTGGGTACGCATCGCAGTGGCAGCAATTTTGCCAATCACTTTGTGAAACACTTAATGTTCCCTTTGTTGCAAAACAGGTTTCGATTACTCGGAAAGCCCGCACTAGCCTTGAAGCGCAAGCACGCGAAGCTCGCTATCAAGCATTAGATGACGCGGCCAAAGCAGGTTTTGCAATCGTGCTTGGACAACATGCCGATGACCAAGTAGAAACTTTCTTACTGAGATTAAAGCGCGGCTCAGGATTACTCGGGCTTGGAGCGATGAGAGCGACAACTCAGCTGGCATCTGGGCGCTATTGTATTCGTCCGTTACTTGCCGTTAGTCGCAGTGACATTGAAGCATTTGCACGGCAGTTTGGTCTTGAGCATATTACTGATGAGTCCAACGCCGACGATGCGTTTGACCGTAACTTTTTACGCAATCAGGTGATCCCGTTACTTACCTCTCGATTCAATGGTTTTGTCGCTAACACACTGCGCAGTATTGATATTTTACAGCGCCAACAAGCCATAATTGATGAAGTCAGTGAAGAAGACTTGCAAAAGTGTCGTTGTCAGATGGCGCTAAACATCACTGCTTTACAAGGGCTCTCTTGTGCAAGAAGAGATAATGTCATCAGACTGTGGTTATCAAAGCAGGGCATAGAGATGCCGAGTCAAAAACAGTTGGATGAAATCGTACAACAGGCGTTTTCATCACGCCAAGACAGTCAACTTGAAATTCGTTTTAAGCAAGGCGCAGTGAGGCGTTATCGTGATGCACTTTATTGGGTAACGGAAAATAGCCAAAAGCATGACATTGAGACCGTTAATCTCAACGAACTCAGCGGGCAAAGTACACCTGTTGCTTTACAAATTGGCAAGGGGGTCCGCAAACCTTTCACGGATGAAATCGTTAGCATTCGTTACGGCAGACTTAAAGATAAAATCAAACCACAGGGCAAACCTGGCTCTAATACCTTGAAACATTGGCTAAAAGATTTACACATTCCAAGCTGGGAGCGTGATTCTATTGCGGTTGTTTATTACAATGATACACCGGTGGCGGTGAACGGACTGTTTGTGAGTGCCGAGCACGCAGAGGATAATGGCATTATTTGGGTAGTAAAAGATGACTGAAAGTAAAAAGATTGGCCAACAGTTAGCGCAAAAAGCGCCTTATGCGGTGGTGTTCACTGCGGTGGTGTTTATCGTACTCTTTATGTCGAGTGAAGTGGTGTGGCTGAATCAAATATTTGCTTCGGCATCAGGCATTATCAGTATTGTGTTTTTACTATTGTATTGGCATGGTAAGGGCGGAATGTATTTTATTCTTGGCTTACTTGCGCCAATGCTTGCGGTGATGTTTTCAGAGTTACCCGATTTCCTTGCGCTGGCATGGGTAATAAATGGATTTTTTAACGGCGCGGCGCTTGCCCTGATGGCATACCTATACTTAGGAAAAGATGCTCAGCGTTAACGCATAACACTGAGCAAAAGGGGAAGTGGTTTTTTTATACTGCGCGAGCGCAGTTTCGTCCGGCTGCTTTGGCGCGGTATAAGCCGCTATCCGAACGAGCAAATATATTGTCGGCAGTATCATGGCTCGATGCCAGCGTAAAGCCAATGCTTGTGGTCACCGTGTATTTAACCAACATACTCGACTTTCTTACGGCTTCCATAATTCTTTCTGCGATCACTTTGTTGGTGGTAAACGCAGGATCGTCAATTAAAATGGCGAACTCATCACCACCGAACCTAAATACCGAGTCAGTTGCGCGTGTTGAGGTTTGTAAAATACGTGAAAACTCAACCAACACTTCATCACCGGCTTTATGACCATGAACATCATTCACCTGCTTAAAGTTGTCTAAATCTAAAAGCATTAAGCTGAAATTACGATGTTGACGACGGCATCGTTCAAGCTTTTCTTCTAAGTTGTCTGCAAACTGACTGCGATTGTAAAGTCCCGTTAGTGAGTCTTTGGTTGCTAATTGCAACACGCGGTTATACATCAAAGCGTTACGCATTGGGTAAATTAAACAGGCGTGTAATTTTGACAATTTTGCCTTGATAGCTTCACTAAATGGAAACTCACTGAAATACACCAGCTGGCCTAAGTGCTCTTTTTCGAGCTCAAGATCAAACGTACTAGCTGGGAATTGGCTATCGCTGTCCTTCATCTGAAAGACGCCAAGGCTACAATGGAACTGGAGTCCCGAAATTTTTGAAATTCTTGCCACATGCTCCGCGTAAATAGTCAACAGCTCTTCAATGTTGAGTGTTGTCTGAAGTTTATCGACTAATCGCGCGTAGTGTTCACCGCCTTGCGTACTATACTGTTCAGAATTGAACGGCAAGTAATCGCCTCTGGTCGGCAATCTTTGTGTCAAAATATGGACATTTTCCATATTTCTTCCCCTTAAATACAACAATACATGATTAATATGCGAACTTTATGCCAAAAATTTAAACTGGCTTAAAAACAAACGCTTGCTATATTTAAGAGAAAGAAAAAGAAATCCACCTTTATTCCCCGTCAATTTTTTCGCTCAGGAGGCAGATTGCAAAGTATCTTCGCGCAGGTTTTTGCCTTGCTGTTATGTGCTGTGATTTTAGTCTGGTCCTTTAAACGGATTGGCTTGCCGCCTATTCTGGCTTATTTGCTCACTGGAGTCATTGCGGGCAGTCACGGCATTGGATGGATGAGTGACAGCCAAGAAATTCACTTTATGGCCGAGCTTGGGATCGTATTTTTACTGTTCAGTTTAGGGCTTGAATTTTCCGTGCCAAAATTAATGGCAATGCGAAACGTAGTATTCGGCTTAGGGAGTTTGCAGGTCATTATGACCACGATAATTGGTATGTTAGTGTTGCGTTTTATGCAATATGAGTGGGTTGGGTCATTTGTGATTGCGAGCCTCATTGCACTCTCCTCTACGGCGGTTGTGGTTAAGCTGTTAAAAGAGCTGGGGATGCTCAACACACGTCATGGTCAGCTCGGTATTGGTATGTTGTTATTCCAAGATATTGCCGTTGTGCCGCTGCTCATCGCGTTTCCGCTTATTTCCTCTGCGAGTAACTCAGAGCTGGCGTCAGCGCTACTTTTTGCGTTTGCTAAGGGGGCGGTTGTGTGTTTGGTTTTATGGGCAATAGGTAAGTGGTTACTACCTAGAATATTTAACGAAATCGCATTAGTAAGAACAGATGAGCTCTTTGTTTTATCTACCTTGGTTGTTGCCTTGTGCGCGGGTTCGCTCACTTATGCATTCGGGCTTTCAATGGCGCTCGGCGCATTTTTAGCGGGCATGATGTTAGGGGAAAGCCAATATCGGCATCAGCTTGAAGCAGAAATTAGACCATTTCGAGATATTTTAATGGGACTCTTTTTTGTCACAGTGGGTATGCAGCTAAATATTCCTTATGTGCTCGACCAGTTTATTTATATTGTTGCAGCACTTGCCGCGGTGCTTGTGATCAAAGTGTTGATAATCGTTGGCGTTGCGCAGTTAATGGGAGAGCGTAAAAAAGACGCATGGGGTGCTGGTATTTTGATCTGGCAAATGGGTGAATTTGGCTTTGTATTAGTTGCTCTTGCCAGTAAACATCAGTTATTAGACAAAAATGAAGTGTCCTTCTTGATCACGCTTGGCGTGTTGTCTATGGCGTTAACGCCTTATCTTATTAGTAAAACCGCGCATATTCTCAATATCTTGGGAATAGAAAAAGACTGGCAACCCGAAGCGCCGAGTGGTTATAACGCGGCTGATTTAAAAAATCATGTTGTGATTTTTGGTTATGCGCGTGTTGGTCAAACTATCGCACGGTTTTTACGTCCAGAGGCTATTCCTTATATTGCGGTAGAGCGTAACCCGCAAATTGTACAAGACGCACAAATTGCGGGTGAGCCCGTGTTATTTGGTCATGCGGCACAAAAAACGCTGTTAAAGTCAGTAAATATTGATAAAGCGCGCTTGGTTATTATCACCTTTGATGACTTTGAACAGACGCAGGTGGTTGTTGACGCCATTCGTCGGCGTACCCATGAAGTGAAGATCTTGGTACGCATGAAAGATGACAGCTACATGGAGCAATTAAAAGCCATGGGCGTCGCAGAAGTTGTGCCAGAAACTTTAGAAGCAAGTTTGATGTTGGTTTCTCATGTGCTGTACATGTCTGGCGTGCCAATGCGCAGAATTTTTCGTCGCGTCAGTAAAGAGCGAGAAAATCGTTATCCGTATTTACATGGTTTTTTTGCTGGAGACAGCAGTGATCTGCATGAAGTCACAGGCGAGCGACTAGAATATCTGCATGCCATTGCTTTGCCTGACCATGCATATGCCGTTAACAAGTCAATTGCTGAGCTTGAGCTCAAGGTTAAGCGCGTTGATATTACTGCGTTAAGACGCGACGGCGAAGAAATTGCTCAACCAGATGAGCAAACCGTTTTACGCGTTAATGATGTTTTGCTGTTAAAGGGGAAGCCCCGCCGCGTTGAACGTGCGGAGCAGTTTTTACTCGATGGCCTGCCGTAATAACGTTTCTTAAATCTATGCTTTTTTAACAGTTCGCCGCATAAAGCGTCTCCTACAACACAAAGTAGGAGCAGGTTCACCCTGCTATCTTGTGTATTGTTTTTTTGTCACTGCTCGCCGCGTAAAGCATCTCCTACAACACAAAGTAGGAGCAGGTTCACCCTGCGATCTTGAGTATTGTTTTTGCTGTTACGGCTCGCCGCCTAAAACGTCTCCTACCACACAAAGTAGGAGCAGGTTCACCCTGCGATCTTTTATGCTTTTACTACCTGTCGAGCTTGCTCAATAAATGCTGCTTAACGGTGGGCCATTCTGAGGCGATAATTGAATACACAACGGTGTCTCTTAGCTCACCGTTTCTACCGATCTGGTGGCTGCGCAAGATACCATCGAGCTTGGCGCCAAGCCGCTCAATGGCATTGCGAGAGGCATGATTAAAAAAGTGGGTTCTAAATTCAACGGCAATGGCGTCAAAATCTTCAAAAAGTTGCTGTAACAGCAAAAACTTACACTCCGTGTTAACCGCTGTTCGACGTACTTTATCGCTGTACCATGTATAGCCTAGCATGGCACGGCGATTGGCTATATCTGCATTGTAATAGCGGGTGGTTCCCACGATTTCGTTGCTGCTATTTAGCCTTACCGCATAGGCAAGGTTGCCTTCAGATCCTTGGCTTATCGCAGTGTTAACATAGTGCTCCATATCCTCTGGATTAGGTACATTGGCATACCAAAGCTTCCAAGCTTCACCATCTTTTACTGCCTGTTGCAGCGCATTAATATGTGTTGTTGATAATGGTTCAAGGGTGACATGGTGTCCTATCAGTGGTTTATCAGTTGGCCACATGCGTTACTACTTCCTTATTTTGAGTATTTTGATGGTATCTTGTTTTGCAAGAGATACGGCTAAGTGATTTGCGTCTGTCACAAAAGCCAAGGCCGATATATTGGCTAAGGGATTGGTCAAATCATCAAAAGTTGCGATATGTGTGAGCTTGCCCGTTGCGGTAACGCTAAACTCTGCAATACCAGAGCTACTCTCAGACGCTGCGAACAACCTTTTGCCATCAGCAGCAAGTAACAAGGTGGAGACACCGTTAAGTGGCTTGCCAACTTGGTTTGCATCAATGGTTTGGAGCAAATGATATTGACCATTTTGTTGACGCTCAAAGGCTAAAATGCTGTTACTGCCCGCCGCTGCAACATAAAAAACAGTGAAATCTGAGCTAGCAACCAAGGCTTGTGGTTTACTGAGTGCGAGCAGGTTAGTGTCGTTTTTAACGATGCGCTGCTTAACAGTATAAGTACCTTTTGTCTGTTGCCACAGCGTAATGACATCACCTTCATAACCTGCAACGATAAGCGCGTTAGCCTCTTTACTTACTAGCACATCCACAGGCCCACCCATGTCAGTTTGCTCAGCGCTATCAATAGGGCCGAGCCAAGTCACGCTGTTTGTAGGAGTGATCCTAAAAGCAGTGACCGTATTGCTTTTATAACTTGGGATAAATGCATAGCGCTTGTCGCCACTTAAGCTAATTTTCCAAGGTGCAAACAAGCTAAGGGTGTCATGAGCTGAGGCATTTTTGGTTGGATCAAACACCACTTTGTAAGGCACTTCGTCAGAAAATGTTTGCACAAGGTTAAACTTACCCGTTTTATCTTTTGCAAACACATTTAATGCACCATCGTAAAAGCTAGTGTTAAGAATGAGGTTGCTATTTACGAATACCGCATCGGATGCGCCAGTCAGTAAAAGTGGATGCGCGTCGCTCGATTGAAAGAGTTGATCTTGGACTAGCTGCTTATTTGCATCAAGCGTAAATGTAACCACTGCGTTATCGTCGCCACTTACTGCAACGGCCTGCGTACCTTGGCGATTAAAACGCAGCTGCCTTGGATTATCTAAGCCGCTAAACCCAGCGGTGTTATTTTGGATGATTTGAACAACGTCGAACGTTTGGCTTTGTGCGCTAAATGAAATTGACCCAAGTGCGATAAGCAGAAGTGCGCTTATAGTAGGTTTATACATCTTTTTCACTACCTATTTTTATTTTTGTAAATCTTACTTGAGTTCCAAAAACTCTCTCATTTCGTCCAAGCGGTTCATGCCGTCTTCAAATCCAAGCTCAATGAGTTTTTGTGTATAAGTACGCTCAAACAGCAAGTAACTCGTTAAACTCGACGGAGAATGCTTTTTAACCCCCATGGTTCTGAGTAACAGCTTGATTGCCAACGGCATATCTTCGTAATAATGATCTGCGACTTCATTAAAATTAACCGTTGGCTTGATGAGCATATGATCTACTCGCCTAAGCTCTTTGTGCTTTTCTCTGGCCGGTAGCAAGCTTACCGTACGGTTGACGCGGTCGAGGCGTTCGATGTCTGAATTTAGGGTATCGCTAAACACACTGTCTAGCAGGTGACCGGCGACCACAGACATTCCCGGAAAATGCGGTTCATAACCGAGCGGCTGTGGCAGTTTAGGCTGCTCAACACCGATCACAAAGATTTTATCCGCACCTAAATGAATGGCAGGGCTAAGCGGAGAGAGCTGGTGGATAGAGCCATCACCATAGTAATGATGCTTAACGCGCACGCTTGGAAACACCATAGGTATAGCCGAACTTGCCATGAGTAAGTCGAGCGAAATCGTGCCCGGAACACCTTCGCGCTTTGAGCGCTGCCAAGGCTCAGCATTGTTCGCCTGATAAAACGCCACAGACTTACCAGTAGAATAGCTCGAAACCGTAATCGCGATAGCATCAAGATAATGGCGGTGTAGATTGTGATCGATGCGATTTAAATCAAGCACATTGGCCAGCAGCTTTCGAAGCGGCGAGTTATTTAACAAGCTGGCTGGTGGCTGATTAAGGTACTGCGCTTGAAAGCTGCGCATCATATTGGCAAATAAATGGCCGTATGCACCGGTAAACGAGCTTTTGTACACCATGTCGGTGCTAAAGTTCTTCCAAATATATTCCACTTTTTTCACCGCAAGGTGAAAACAAGATGCGTAACAGGCAATCCCCGCCGAGTTAATTGCGCCGGCTGAGGTGCCAGTAATGATTTCAAAAGGGAGGGGAGAAGTACGAGGCATACTTTGCGCAAGCGCCTTTAATACCCCAACTTGATAAGCGGCCCTTGCACCACCTCCAGTCAGTAGTAAGGCTATTTTTTTATCACTCGTTCTATGCTTTCTCAAAAGAGGCCATCCTGCTGTTAAATTTGCTTAATTTAAATTTGGTCTTTTTATGCGTTATTTATCTTTGTTGAAGTTGTAATGCTTTAGGTGCAAAGAGTTGATAACTCCAGTAAATGCGTTATTTTTAGTAGTAAAGTGCCACTTTGCCCTTAAGCCGCTTATAGGTTGTATTATTTATTCTAGTTGAACCTAGCTAAAACCCAAGTTGTCTGAGTGCACATACCCGCGCAACATATTAGGCTATTATTTTGAAATTTAAGCACTAAAGCGCTATGGTGGCACAAACAAATTTTAACAAACTAGCGGTTTAATTTAGTCGCTAATTGGCGCGATTTTGTATTTAATAAAGTGGCAATTTAGCTTAACTTCAATGTACTGAACTTAAGTTCGGTGCTCAAGTATTTTTATTAAGATCAAATGTTTGAACAAGGTGTAGCCAGAGTTTGCACCACAACGCATTTTTTTAGGGTTTCAGCGCGCATTAAGTTATTAGTCAAGTATTTGGTGATAGTTTTACATTAACGCGTATCAACAATGACGAAGAGGGAGTCCCCATGTCAGAGAATCATCAAGAAGGTAATAAAAGACCTTCTAACAGCCAGTTGTTATTTGCCGCGGTAGTTGTACTAGCGTTGATTATTGTGGCTGTGTTTGTGCTAGCACAAAAAGACACTCCATCGACGGAAAACCAAAAGGTAAAGCAAGATATTGTTGTGCCTGAACAAACAGAAACGCCACTGGTCAATACCGCAAGAGAAACACCACCTGAGCAAGTGGTTGAACCTGAAGTAACCTTGCCACCGCAACGAGAGCAAATCGAGCCAGAGCAAGTAGAACCGGTTGAACCTGAAGTAACACTACCGCCGCTTTCACAAAGTGATACAGAAATTAAAGAAGCGGTATCGAACTATCTTTCTAATCAAGCGGTAAAATTGCTGGCAGACGATGATGTGATCCGCCGTACGGTGGTTTATGTAGATAACCTAGCAAAGGGTAAAGTGGCAGAAAATCACGCACCAGTGGTGAAGCCGCAAGATGGCTTTAGCGTAATTGATGACGACATTATTATTACCGATCCTAACAGCTACGAGCGTTACACACCTTATGTCGCCATGTTCGACACCATGAGCACCGCGCAAGTGGTTAGATTATACGACCAATACAAACCATTGTTTGAAGAAGCATACGAAGAAATAGGCTACGAAGGAGATGCATTCAACGGCACGTTAACTGACGCAATCGACGAGTTGTTGGCAACACCCATTCCAGACACCGCACTGCCTTTGGTAAAAGACTCAGTTACCTATAAATATGCTTATGCAGAATGGGAGCAACTTTCTCCGGCGCAAAAACAGTTTTTAAGAATGGGCCCTGAAAACATGAAAAAAGTGAAAAAGCGTCTAGAAGAAATCAAAATAGCGTTGAACAAATAAGCGCATAGTCTCATAAAACCCATAAAAGCTTGGCAAACTGTTTAAACATCACCCAGTTAGCCAAGCTTTTTGACTTTTCCCTTGCATCCCCCTGCAATCTTCGAGATAATTCTACCCGCGCCAAACAAGGCCCTCAATGGTAGTCTTATTGGTCCTCTCGCAACAATAGTACGTGAATCTGGTCAGGTCGGGAACGAAGCAGCCACAGCGTATGACTTGTGTGCCGGGATGTGGCTGGTAAGACTGCCACCCAAACCTCCATATTTGTTGTTTGAAGTGTAAGTCTTATTAATAGCATTCAAAAGTATACTAAAACATACTAATTCCTATCTTTTTAAAGTTAAAAACTAAATCTCAGCTCATTAGATCAATAGCACTTCATATACTAATCTACTAAAACTCATTCGTACTAGTTGCTTTTGCTATCGCGAAGTGTACCACGTAGAGAGAAGCTCATCGATCGCTCAAGTTTTAATAAAGAAGATAGTTGGCCATTACCTGATTATTAGTACTTCAACTAACGGGTTTGATAGCTTTTGTTGGAGCAAATATCTCCGCTATTTTTACTGAACCATATTCAATGATCACTTCTTGCTCATTGTCAGAAGCATCAAAATAGATAACTTTGTTTCTTGGAACAATCGCTTTAACAACTATGCCTTGAATCTTATCTTTATATATTTCATGAGCAAATCGTCTAGCTGTTTCATAGTCTATAGTCCAAGACTGTGCGAAATTTTTACTTTCAAACTCGTCGGGTGATAAACCACGGTATATAGTTACTTCATCTTCAAGTTGCTCAATATCTGAGTTCGTTGGTACGTCTTCGCGTTTAATTCTGATTGGTGGTGCTCCCCACTCGACTTGCTTGGTTTTGAATAGCTCAAATACACCTCCTGAGTAAAACCGTTTTAAATTGTTAAAAAGCTCAAAAGCCCAATTACACAGTTCTGATTCTATGGGGTAAGAAGCGTACTTTTGCTGCCAAAAATCTCTAAAAGCGAATTCGGGCTGCGTTTTTGTGTTGCAATTGAAGCTATCCAAAACATCTGCAAATACCCTGTAATCATCATTAAACCTTTTATATAAGCTTTCAAAGTATTCATCAGCGTCAATTCTCATTTGCTCAAGAAGGGCTTTTGATTTGTCGCTAATCATATCGTTTGCATTACTCTATTTTTATAAGGTGGACATCGAATCAAACTCAAAAAAGTTCGCAATGTTTACTCTAGCTATCTTTAAGAAGCTCGACAGACATGACTACGAAACAGAGTAAAGAAAAAGCTTTGAGCGAATTGACTTCTGTGCCATAACTTAGATGTTTTCTATGTCCATGTAAAATTCCATTTCTGTTAGGTGCAATACGATTAGACTTATGGCAAGAAATGCCTGCATTATGATGATTTTTCAGTCTGTATGGAGTTAGGAACACTTCCAGCATTGAATCAGTTTCTAGATTGTCTATCGAATCACTAACTTTGTTACCAGCAAATAAAAAGCTCTTAAAGTGCTCACAGCATATACCATCAGCTTGCGCATATAACAATGGTATCGATGCTATATAATTCCCTTTTTCATGAAGAGCAAAAGCTACTTCTAGTATATGTGAACGGTTTGGGTAAGAATCTATGATTTCGCGCGACAGTTCTTTCCAGTTTTCTTTCAAAGCTTGAACCATATAATGCTCTAAATCGAACTCGTGTTCAGGTTTTGAATAAAAAGTCATTGATGTTGGGTACCACCCCTGTGATACAAGATCCGTAAAATTGATTTTATTGTGAGCCAACCACAATTCAAATTTCTGCTTATGCTCTTTTAGCCTCACATTAAATTGTTGAATATATTCGGCCACAGGCCCCATTAGATTACTCAATTGCTCATTATGCTTAGCTAACTCTGGTGGAACCAAGTTATTAAAACGATTGCTTATCTCTTGAACTTGAGGGGGGGTGAGTTTGTCTAGTGTTCGCTGTAGCCCCCTAACGGGGAGGGGGATAGCTTGTTCTAATGAACTTGAGAACTTATTAATTGCTTTAAGTTTACTCTCTAATTGATTGTTTCTTATTCGTTTATTGCTCATTATTCCCGCCTGATTGTAATATGTAAAGGTGGATGCGTACTCGATAGCCACCCTATAGTAGTCATTAACAAGCGTAACTTAGGTTAAGTGCAACTCATCTTTAATCCTTTTACACAAAGAATCAAGGTCTCGGAATATACTTTCGTGATGGATACCAGCGCGGCGCAAATGTTCCAGCATATCTTGTGTTTTGTTAGGAGCAATTTCAATGAATCTTAGAATGCCTTTGTGCTCTTTAAATAGTATCTCTAGTGGTGGAGATGTTTCATCATGGATTGTAAATGCACTATGTTGAGAATCCATTCTTCCAGCATTAGAAGTCGCTTCTATTGCCAATGGGCTATTCCACTCAGTGGCTTTTAAGGTGTTATTGGGCTCTAGAATGTACAAAGGGTATGGCAGATACTCATCTAGAGGTTGGAATGGTATCTTATTTTCAATGTGTTGCTTTGGTATCTGGCTTTCCCACAACTTGCCTTTTCCATTTGTTTTGTACGGCGGGTTTTCAACTTTATTGAGGTTGTAAACTCGGCGCAACCCCATTTGAGACGGGCAATAGACCAAGTCGGAGCCAGTATAAAACTCATTCATTAAATGGGGGTCAAGCACCCAAACCCCTTTTCTGGGGTTGTTCTTAAGATCAGTTTTTTGAGTGAGAGCGAAGTAAAGTGCAACAAGTGGCGACCTAGACCAATCAAGTAATCTCGTAGGAAGGCCGTGATGTTGCATTAACGCGTAGACTTTCCACGGGTTGGTTTCATCGTTTTCAACATATTTGCCATAATCCCTCAAAAATCTGTAGGCTATATTGCCTTCGGTTTCAGCATCTAGATTCATCCACTGTACTTGAGGAGTCAGCTTAAAGTCTATGCTCGCCACACCTCTAAACCATAAGTCGTTTTCAAGCCCAGATACTAAATTCACATATTCCCCTAAGCTTGAAATCCTTGCACTTCCCATATGAAATCCTTGTAACTGCGTTAGTCAGCAGTATTTATAATTTTATAAACCGTATTTCTAGAGAGTTTTAATTCTCTAGCGATTGCTGCAATAGGTTGATTTTGCTTGTACAAGCGGTGGATATCAAGTTTTACGTTTTCAGATATTGGCTTGCGGCCTTTGTATTTACCCGCTTTTTTAGCGGCTGCAATGCCCTCGAACTGGCGTTCTTTTCTGATATTGAGTTCAAACTCTGCGAACACGGCAAGCATATCTAAAAAGGCTTTGCCTGAGGCTGAATCGGTTGAGATGGGTTGTTCTAGCGCTTGTAGCTGAATATCGTTGGATTTTAGGTGGTTTACTAAGGTTTGTAAGTCGAGAACGGAACGAGCGATACGGTCGACTCGAGTCACAATTAAGGTGTCACCAGCACGAAGGTAGTCAAGTAGGGCTTGAAACCCATCGCGTTTGGTATTTGACGCTGACGCCATATCGGTAAACACCTTGTCACAACCCGCTTCTTCAAGTTTGGCTACTTGTAAATCTAAAGACTGATCGGTTGTCGAAACTCGCGCATATCCAATCTTACTCATGGCAATTGTTCATTTAGCATCTAGACTAAATAAACATAGTGCGTACTAACGCCTTAAACTACCCTAAATGAACACTTTTAATCTGTATTGGTGATGCTCAACTAGGGTATACGCTATTTGAACTTATGCTTTGCCGTCGTTTTAGGAAATGCCACCACAATGGACTTGCAAAACCCCGACCTGATTTTAGTAAAACGCCTATCGGAGCTTTCATGCTCTTATTTTGCGGTTGAAAGCATTGTGGGTACAAATGTAGTGTTGACGGATATTGAAAGCGGCGGACGTTTTAATTTTGCAAAGCCAAAGCTTGAGCAACTGGTTTCAAACGGCCAGCTCAGAACTATCGCGCGGCGTGAGCTACCAACCAAGCTAACCTTTAAATCACTCAGTAACGTTAAAAAGCCTAAAGCTGAAACTGCGGAAGATGTTGCATCCAAAAAAGAAATGGAGCGACGTTACAAGTATGTGCAAGGCGCAATTGAGCAAAGTGTTCCAGCATATACCGAGAAATGGTTAACCCCGTTTATTGCTCAAAAGGCGGCGGAGATAAACGACAGCAGCCCACCGTCATGGCGCACGCTAGCCCATTGGAACAAAACCTTTGTGGAAAGCGGCTGGGATAAAAACGCACTAATGCCCAAACATAAAGCCAAAGGCAATCGAACCAAGCAACTACCTCGAGAAGTACATGACCTAATTGATGAGGTGATCAATGAATACCTTCGCACGCATACGGTGGTGAGGTATCAGAAGGTGTATGACCTGTTTCTTGAGCAACTTGGTAGGCTTAATGCAGAAAGGCGTGAATCTGATTTAGTTGAGCTAAAACCATGCAGCTATAGATGGATAGTGAATAGGCTTCAAAATAGATAGCGAAACAACAGGTTTAGCAACTATTTACGAGTTTTTAATTTAGTAAAAGTCGAGAACCTAATCTTTTGTTTCGGGGTCGCCAGTGCTAAGGAGATTGGAATCGCGAATAATGAACTAGTAACAGCTAAAGTGCTAGCGTGAGCATCAAGGTAATTTCATAGGAAAGGTATGAATAATTTCGATAAGATTTACTTCAAAAGCAAAGCAGTAGGAAGGTTGTCATCACAGAGTTTGAATGAGCTCAAATCTACTCTCACTGAAATTGAGAGTAGAAAGAGTAAACTCAAAAGTGAAATCAATGCCGCGAACGAACAGCTTACAAAGCAGGAGTCAGAGCTTTCGTGGATTAATTGGTTTCCTCTAAAACTTTTTTTTCAAAGTAAGATCGAATCAAAAAAACAAGCTATAGCAAAAACTAGCGAGGTTCTAAGGAAAAAAGAACAAGATTATGAAAATCACACGTTGGGGCTTGAAGTTGAGCTGACTGACCAGCTTGAAGCCGCTTTTGGTACTCTTGATGATAGATTCTCAGAGGTTCTTAACATAAAGAAAGTATGGGATATTACAACATCGCAGTCGATAGATCGTGTTGCAGAAAGAACGGTTGCAAACAATGTCATTGAGCGCAAAGAGATCAGTTTAAAGAGAACAAGCAACAGCAAAATACACTGTGACTACAAAGCTCTTCATTTAGAAAATGCTAACGGTGGTGATTTGCATATTTTTCCTCAGTTTCTCTTTGTCGATAGCGGCGATGACTTCGCTCTGATTGATTTACTTGACGTTGATGTAGAATTTACTCTGACAAATTTTATAGAAAGTGAATCCGTACCTAGTGATGCTGAAGTGGTTGATCATACTTGGGCAATGTCAAATAAAGATGGCAGCAGAGATAAACGTTATACAGACAACTATCAAATTCCTGTTGTTCAGTATGGAGAACTCCACCTTAGCTCAAAGTCAGGGCTTAATGAGGTGTACATGCTGAGCCATCCTGAATCGGCATTTAATTTCAAAGAAATGTTTGACGAATATAAGCTGGTTTTAGCAAGTGCGGGCAACTAATAATCGCACGGGCTATGGGAGTAATTTGTAAGCACCAAAGGAGAGTTTCAGTGTACTACGAAAAAATTGGAGGTTTTGAGGTTAAAGCTTTCTTTGATTCTGATAAAGGGCAGTTAGTTCACAAAGTGACGTACCGTAGAAAACTCCTTAAAACCCGAGTCCTAGGTGATAGATTATCTCAAAGCTATATTGGCCATAAGTTGATCATTGCTGATTTGGCAAGTGTGTTGAGTTGGGGAAACATTGCTATGACTTTGCTTGATAGAAAGGTTCAACCACCTGAAAATAAACCAATCCTGCACAGTTTATTTGTGTCAATGCTCACGACTTACTGGAAGTGTTTCGCCGATACAAAAGGGCGACATGGAGTTCAGTTAAATAGGAAACTTGTACCTAAGCAATACATTGTTATTCATGATGAGTTACGAAGAATGAGGCATAACCTTGCGGCTCATAGTGGTGATGATCCATTTGAAAATGGCTATGTCCTTTACGTAGAAGATGTGGCTGGTAAAAGTAGATTTGAACCATTTGTTTTGCCAATTCATTGGAAAGCTTATGGAGCAGATAAAAAGATGATAAAAAATATAACTGAACTCTCGAAGCAGCTTATTGATGTGTTGGAAGGAAAGCAAGAAAAGCTACTTAAAAGAATTATGGATAGCGTGGATAAATAATAATTGAAGCTCTTGAGTTGGAGAAAGTGATAGTGACTAAATTTCATAGACATACTTTTCCGTTTGAAGGGGGGGAGCAGCTTACAACTATCGGTGCTACCTTTCTCGTTTCTTACCTTTATCATCGCTATATCGACTCTGAGCATGATAACTGGACGAAAATTAAAACAAAAGAATCTAGAATTAGTGTTATAAAAAGAAATGAGCATCACCATAAGACTTGGCTTAGGCATATTGAAAACATGAAGGCTGCTAACCTTAATCGTAATACTTTGGGTTTGCATGGCCCTGAAATTTTAGAAATGACTAAAGCTATAAAAGAGTGTTTAGGGTAACGCGGTAAGTCGTATTGTTTCTGAGTAAATGCATAATTTCTGTCGGATGGCGGCGCTGTGCGCCTTATACCGACCTACATCAAAGTGCAGGTTGGTTAAGCCGAAGACGTTACCCAACAGAGTTTCAGATTCATGCCTTGAAGTCTGTTTGTAGTGGCACGAAGCGCGTCAAGTTGATCAATACAAATGAATCGTTATGTTTTTGACTTTTCTTTTAGGGTTACTAAACTTTTACTATCATATCTTATTGTTTTAATTGCTTTTTATTTATTTAGTACACTTTCCACTATAAATTTGTAAGTCACTACAAACTCCAATATTTGTTGTGTGAAGTGTAAGTCTTATTCATAGTTACCAAAACTATACTAATTCCTTTATAAATCCAACTAAATGCTAGATCTCAGTTAACTAGATCAAATGGTACTTTCTCTACTAATCTTCTAAAACTCATTCGTACTAGTTGCTTTTGCTATCGCGAAGTGTACCACGTAGAGAGAAGCTCATCGATCGCTCAAGTTTTAATAAAGAAGATAGTTGGCCATTACCTGATTATTAGTACTTCAACTAACGGGTTTGATAGCTTTTGTTGGAGCAAATATCTCCGCTATTTTTACTGAACTATATTCAATGATCACTTCTTGCTCATTGTCAGAAGCATCAAAATAGATAACTTTGTTTCTTGGAACAATCGCTTTAACAACTATGCCTTGAATCTTATCTTTATATATTTCATGAGCAAATCGTCTAGCTGTTTCATAGTCTATAGTCCAAGACTGTGCGAAATTTTTACTTTCAAACTCGTCGGGTGATAAACCACGGTATATAGTTACTTCATCTTCAAGTTGCTCAATATCTGAGTTCGTTGGTACGTCTTCGCGTTTAATTCTGATTGGTGGTGCTCCCCACTCGACTTGCTTGGTTTTGAATAGCTCAAATACACCTCCTGAGTAAAACCGTTTTAAATTGTTAAAAAGCTCAAAAGCCCAATTACACAGTTCTGATTCTATGGGGTAAGAAGCGTACTTTTGCTGCCAAAAATCTCTAAAAGCGAATTCGGGCTGCGTTTTTGTATTGCGATTGAAGCTATCCAAAACATCTGCAAATACTCTGTAATCATCATTAAACCTTTTATATAAGCTTTCAAAGTATTCATCAGCGTCAATTCTCATTTGCTCAAGTAGGGCTTTTGATTTGTCGTTAATCATGTCGTTTGCCTTAACCTATTCTGATTAGGCGATCGCAAGATGGGCACGGTGTTTCATCAACAGAATAAGGAATATCTATACTTGAGCGTTGCCAAATATTCGTACAGTAGCCACACCTAAACCACCTTGTTTCGTATTGTTTTGGTGCGGGGTTTAGGTCAATAATATCCCTAAAAGCCCGTGTCGGTTTTCTTTTATAGCGTGGGTTTTGCTGAAATCCATAAACTGGGTCATATAACGGCTCGGTCTCTTCTGCCAATTGCTGTTGTTCCTCCCACTTACTCGTTTTTGTCCTAGAATAAGATTGTAGAGTGAATGTAAACATTGTAATAGTAATTATTTAGAGCAAATGGTAGAGGTATAAGATGGATGGAAACAAGACGATTTAAAGATAGATAATAGCCCAATAGCTCGTTGATTACGGTTGTTATGCAATCAAAAACACTTCTCAATAGTAGCTTTGGAGCAACAACAGGTGAATAGGAATTTATGGGACCATCATGAAAAAATCACTCGCAATTGTTGTTTTTATAACCGCAGTAGTTGGCATTGCTGTTTTCGTTATTGGAGATATACAAAAGAAAACATTAAAGGAAGCAATTGCCTCTGCTGTAAATGTCGAACCAAGCAAATTATTGTTAAATCTCCCTCCAAAACATGCTCGCTTTCCGGGCTCAATACTATCCCCAAGCAATTCATCATTTATGGTTTACAGCTCGGGTGATGCTGATGATGAATCTATTTTGAGAGGTGAACAATTTACTATAGAAGCAGTTGTTAACGATATGTCCAATGTTCAGGCTGGTGGAAAAAGCAGCTTGTTTAATAATGCGTTTTCTAATGATGGACAATTGGAAGTAACTCTTAATATTAAAGATGCATTTATTGCAGAATTACCAATTGGTGCATTGAAGGAGAAAATTGCAAAAAATGTTTTAGTGCAGGCGGCTATGGAAAATAATATAGAGCCAATTATTGTAAGTCGCGCGTATGTTGGTGTCGTTGAGTACGTGGTTCGCGCGCTAAATGAATCTGGTGTCAAAACGCTAGTTGATATGTCTAAAACTGGATATAAAGTTGAGAAAGCAAGACTTGGCTCATTTAACTTTTCAGATAATATTGAAGATAGAAAAGAAATATCATTTTCTATTAAGTCGCCTATCGTATTTGCCTATGAAGTGATGGAAGCAAGTTATGTTGCTACTGATTTATCTGACAAAGGTGCGTTAGTATTAAATGAATTGAGCTCTAGAAGAGTAGCAGAGATCGGTAATGAAAACCCTGTTCAAGAACGAAAAACGAACAATTCATTTGGAGTGGTTACAATTGCCAATGCACATTACGCTAACTTTCGGTCATTAGATATACCGCAATCTACAGAAGCTTCTTTTTTGATGCGGCAATTCTTTGAATCTTATGACCCAGTTTTTGTAAAGCAACTGAATAGCACCAAACAAATGCCGATCAGTGATGATAAGTTATTGGATTGGACGGTGGATCTGACACTAGAGCTTCTTGAGAATCCTGTAGAGCACCTAGTGGTATATTACACAGGGCATGCCCTTTCTTTACCTAATGGAGAAATCGTACTACTTCAAGGTAATGTAAATAAAGACTACGCGGAACGAGCTGCACAGAGCTATAGCCCTTCACTTAGTGAGTCGGGAGATGGCCTTATTCTTGTAGAGCAGCTATACAATGCGCTGTCAATGGCAAACGTACCTTTCACACTAATGATCGATGCATGTTACCCAAATGATGAGATGGCTGATGCCCTTACTAGGGTTAGCATGCTATTAGGGGATAAGGAAGGAACTGAACTTTACTATATTGGTGATAGTGCGCTGATCACAAATGAGCTGTCAGATATTGGGAAGGTCATGCGGCAAATTGGGAGCAGATTTGAGTACCGCCAACAAAACAATGCTGTGATATTTTCATCGAAACCTGGTGCCAAGTCCGTATTTAAGTCTAACCCAGTTAACCCATATGGCTTTGAGTTGCCACCACTAGCTGCACGAATATTAAAATTTAGTGACTTAGTTGATTCTAATAATAGAAAAGAAAAACTATCTAAAATTGTAAGAATGAATATAGATTCATTGAATGGTGTCGGAGAAATTAGTCTAAGTGGTTCAATTACATGGAGTAATCTTGAAACCATGATGAATTCATTGTAACAAGTAAAGCATTGTCGTGGATCATTTAGCTAATATCCAATGTAAATTTAGAACTCAATGGCCCAGAGTATATAGCATTCAATGGGACTAACAGGTCGTTGTTTCGGGCAATTTTCAGTCAGCCTATTTATGTATTTCGCGTTGTGGCATTGTTGTACAAATTTGTTATACGCTTATCATTGGGTAAAAATATGGCAAATCCCATCAGTACTTTTTGTAATGCGCTGTAATGTCCTTACTCATTTTTCGTTTCTATACTTTGTGCGCAGCTTGAGGGAAGGCCTTCAAGCACAAGTTCGAAAGAAGGAGTTTGTTTATGTCCAGTCCAGCGAATGTCACAATTAAGAATAGAACAAATCAATCAATTACTACGAAAGTCACTCGAGACTCTTGGGTTGAGGGTGATGGCAGTTCAATTGATGGTAAAGTAATCCCTCGAGGTGAACATGGCGTCTTTAAGGTGGTCGCTAAAACAGGCCACCATGGTGAGTTAGATATTGACTTTATTGGCGGAGACAGCGGTAACGTACTCGGTACTTTGGAAATTTTGAGTATTAAAGATCCTCAGGAAGGTGTAAAGAGCCTTGCAGTAAATGCTAACCAAAGCGAAATAGATGTGTCAGCAATGGGATATAGAAGTTCGCCTAATGATGACGAATTACGAAGAATTAATTTCTTAATTGTCTAGCCGTTAATATTGAAAAGAGTAAGGCAGTTTTTTGTCACCAAAATCTGGTTTGTGTAGTGAAAATATCATTGCTGACCTATACCTTAACTTCCTCATTAAAGTGGCATAGAGTTAACTTTCTCTATGCCAATATGTCTTATACAATATTTTAGTCTTTTAAAAGCGGTTACAAATGTTGTTTTCTTTTCTCCTTGAGAAAATCAGCACAAATGTTAATGTTTTCTACATTAAGTTACCACTATCAAGGACTGAAACAGTGAACACCAATTCACCACTAGTTAATTCGCAGGTCAATTTAGCCAGTAACCTAACCGCTAAAAAGGTGGCTAAGGCGCATAACATCGAACCTCAAGCACCAGAGAAGGAGATGAACGCTGCGGCATTGTCAGCCGAAAATACGCCAGTATTAACTGAAGAAGAAATCCAAAAATTAAAACAAGAAACGTTTGAGATTAGTAAACAAAATTATAAAGTGATGGCAGAGACGCAAGAGGCGTTTGCAACCACCTTAAGCGAGTTTGAAAAATTTAAAAAAGAACAAAGTAGCTTAAATCCAGGAATTGATTTGAGTTCTTTAGATTTATCGCAAGAGGAAGATGGCACACTAAAGCTCGTTGGTGGAAGTGTAGACGATAAATTGCGTGAGGATCTTGAGTCTATAATTAACGAAAACAATAAGCTAAAAAATGCCTATGAACAGGTACATGAAGGACTTGCACAAATTGTTCGATTCTCTAGTGCAGATCGGCAAGGCATCGAAGCAAAGGACCTTTATGGCAATATTAGGTTGAATGAGTTAAGTAAAAGCTTCGAAAACCAATTCCATGATACGGGCTTTGGTCAGGATTATCATACACTTGAGGACAAAGTGAATAGCCACCCAATGCTGTTTGCAATGAAAATGAACGAGGCAATATATCCTAGAATTAACATAAATGTGTAATTGAGTATTGATAGCGTGGGTAAGTCTCACATTTTGCATGACGCTCAAAAGTTGAAGATAGTGATGAGCGGACGCACACTACAATACTTAAGAGTCTAAAATATCAGAGACTGCTTGTTTAAAGTCAATCGGCAAAAATTCGTTAAAATGAAATTCACTTATAAACTATGACGTTAATAAACTTTGTAGCAGAATCTAAAGCTCTATAACCATGCTTTTGCGCAGCACTAAACTTGGTTTTCTGATCAGTTTTAAGGAGATGCCAAACACCGTCATAAAAAACTTCAAGTTGACCCTCTAGAACATGAACAAGTTCTTCGGCAACATTATCAAGCGGCTCTCTTAAGTGTTCATCATTTGGAATGAGAGAAATGACAAACACCTCGGTATTTTTGCACCCGTTAGATGAATAAACAGGAGCAAATATAGAGCCTTCTTGGTTGATAGAGTTATTCGAATTCTGCGGGTCGCTCGGATCAAGTAACACTGTGTACTCTATGCCAATACCCTGCGCCAACTTCCACAATAATTCAACTGTTGGACTAGACTCAAACCTTTCAATTTGTCCTAACATCGCCTTGGAGATGCCGGTCATGTTGGCCAATTTATCTAGGCTTAGGCCTCTCTCTTTTCTGATGTCTTTTAATCTAACACCTAGGTTTTTGGAAATTTCCGATTTAACTTTCATTATGTTGTGCGTTATTGCGTACAGTGATATTGTGTACACTATAACGCACAATGCAGCACTTATCTATTCAGAAGGGAATTACATGCCTAGTAAAACTTTTGTTTGCTTCGTTTATTTACTTTGTTTCATCAGCTCTGTCAGTGTAGCGTCAGAATATACGCCTTTAGACAACTTTATCGTTAAAGCTAAATCCTTGACTAAGTCGGCTTCAGGCACATCCGTTTTATTGATTAAAGATGGTCAAATTACTCACGAAGTTCACGTTGGTATGGCGAATGTTGAAAAGCAGATCCCTGTCGATACAAATTCGGTTTACTATTTCGCCTCGACAACTAAAGCGATAATGGGGCTGGCGACATTACAGGCTGAAAAAGAAGGTTTGCTTTCTAAGGACTCTACTTTGAGGCAGTTATTTCCAAACGTTAAGTTTTCTTTTATCAATCCTGACAACTACTCAGTCAGAGATTTATTGTCTCATCGCTCCGGGTTAACAAATGACGCGATGACATGGACTTTTTCTTACACTGGAAACCATGACAAAAAGCAACGACTTCATTTTGTTTCCTCGCTAAAACCGCACCCGAAAATTAAAAAAGGTAAGTTTGGTTACACAAACCTTGGATACAATCTTTTAGCAATATGGTTTGACGAGAACTATGAAGGGGGATGGACAAATGCGATTAAAGAGCTAGTGCTTTTACCTGCAGGAATGAAAAATTCAACAGCAGATGTTGACCAAGCGAGATTGCAAAATTGGCCTATTCCAAGCCCATATTCATATAAATTTCGAAGTGGTCAATCTGAGATTTATATGAATAAAAACAATGCGACTTTGTATTCAGTGGGTATCTTTGCCAGACCAAATGATTGGGGTAAGTTGATAACCCACTTGCTACCAATAAATGCAGAGCGCTCAGCGTTTCCCAAGTCGGTTGTAAGAGCGTCTCAACAACTACTAGTCAGTGATATCGATAGCTATTTTTCCGGCTATGGATGGGGATGGATGCACTCAAAAGTCGCTGGTGAAAGTGTGTTAATGCACACAGGGGGATTTGATGGCGCTTCTGTTCAAGTATCTTACGCTCCCGAAAAAAACCTTGGTGTCGTTGTTGTTCATAACGAAAGTGGGCTCATTGCAAATGAGTTAAATGGCAGAATAACTGAAATCGCTTATAAAATGTTAACTAATCAAGATGTGAGTAAGCTTATTGAATTCCATCAAGAGGAGATGACTGATCTTGCTGTTTATGTCGAGAAAGCAAAGGCAGAAATTGCCGCTAAAAGAGAAGACTTGTCAAAACGCCGGAGCATATCACCTTCGCTTAAGTCATTACTTGAAGGTGTATACGAAAACACGGATGTTGGACGGTTGACCATTAAACAGAGAGACAGCGATTTACATCTTGCTTGGGGGAATTTACAGAGCAAGATTTACAGTGGACAAGCAGATAATGAATTTATAGTAGAACTTAGACCGGGTAAGTTCTACGAACTAACCGCTGATAAAAGCATGTCCGTTATCGAATTAAAGGATTGGCAATTCCAAAAAGTTAGGTAATTCAGAGGCAAGGTTGGTTGCAATCTAAATGCAAATTGGTGTGACAACGTCGAAGTTGTGTAGCGGATATGCCGACGGCCCCTTTTGGGGCTCGCATTAGCGTAACAGCAGATCCAATTTCAATTCAAAAGCTTGTCATAGAACTAGTGTATATAGTCATCAATTAGCTGGCGCCAAGCATCGGGCTTACCGTAATAGGCAGTATGCGGAAGCTTTATCTGTTTCTCATGCTTTTCAAGGATAAGGGTGGGGTAGCCAGTAACTTGAAGCTTTTGCATTAATAGACGGCTTTGCACGATTTTTGTTTGCTCAGCACCTTGATTTGCCAGCATAGCTCGTTGCCAGTGGTTTTTATCTAGCCCAAGCTCAACGGCTAGCTCCTCTATAGCCTCAGCTCGGTTAACCTGTTTGCCCTCTACATAGTGTGCGTGCTGAATAGTTTTAAGCATGTTAAGTGGCGCTATGCCCAATTGCTCAGCGGTTATGATGGCACGAGCGGTGATGTATGAGTCAAGGATCATCGACTCGTTACTATTCACCCTTTGGATGTAACCTTTGCCAAACTGCGCGCCTGTTATGCTGGCTATACGCGCATCGCTTGTGAGAATGTGGTTGCCGAACGCTTTCTCTATAGATTGGTTGGCAATCATACCTCCAGGATGCAGCTCAAGCTTGAGGTCACTGTTGGCTGCAATCGCATCCAACAGTGAAGTCGCACCGTAACACCAGCCACACATGGGGTCGAAGAAGTAGTGCACTTTTACCATTTCATCTCTCCCATATGTACCTTAGCACCAATACCCAACGCCATCGGTAATCCTGCATCAGGGTAGCGTGCAGACATACTATCAATCAGTTCGGCGCTATTTTTACTGCTGTTTTTTGCCTTACTAAAGTCGCCTAAATACTGCTGCGAGTAGCTTATGGTACTTGCATCAAGTTTGGTGCCTGCTTTCATGTGACCAGGTATTACAACCTCTGGCTTGAGTGCTTTTAACTCTTTTAATTGGCGACTCCACGCTTGTTGACTGCGTTGGGATTGCGCATCGGCCATCCATAAGTGCACATTACCGTAGACTGCAACATTGCCCAGAACCGCTTTACTTGATGGGATCCATAAGTAGGGGCGGTGTGCCAGCTCAGATTGCGTGCCATGGATCTCTATTTTGTGCCCATCTACAAAGAGTGTATCACCTTCTACAACCGTTGGAATGTAAGGTTTTACAGGAGCATTCGCGCCCATTTTTGGTGTCCAAAATGCTAATTTACCCGCGAGCTTTTCTTCAATCACCGCTTTTACGGCCGCTGTGGTTAGGATATTAGCTTCTGGGAACAAAGTGTGTAGCACTTCCGCGCCAAAATAATAGTCCGGATCAGCTTGGCTGATAAAAATCGTCTTTAGGGTTTTGCCGCTGTCGAGTACTTTGGCTGCTATGCGTAGAGCATCCGCTTTGGTAAAACCTGTATCTACGACCATCACTTCACTCTCACCAATCACCAGTGTTGAGTTAACGTGGAAGCTGTTTTTGTCAGCGTTATAAACATCCAGTGTAAGTGGGGCGGTGTTTGCTGCCATCGCATTGCTCGCTAATAAAATCGATGCTGCTATCAACGTTAGGTATTTCATATCTTTTGCCTCAATAGGTTTAGTACGGAGCAGATGATATGAAATTGATAGGCTCAGAAAAACATGCCAAACTAAACATCATTGTTTCATAAATCGAGCAAATAAATGGATAGACTCATCGCTGCTAGGGTCTTTGCCGACGTTGCAATCACGGGTAGCTTTACCGCGACGGCTGACAGGCTAGATATGTCTCGCCCTATGGTAACTCGATACATTGAAGCAATGGAGAGCTGGCTAAACATTCGTTTATTACATCGCACCACGAGAAGAGTGTCTTTAACTACAGCTGGGGAGTCCTGCTTGGAAGAAGTGAGACAGTGGCTGAGGCAAGCCGACACCATAACCGGCTTGGCGAATACCAGCGGCAAACTGTCTGGTTCGGTTCGACTAGCAACCAGTATGTCTTTTGGCTTTTCTCAACTTGTGCCCGCTATTCAACAGTTTATGTCAGCACATCCTGACGTAAATATTGACATTGATTTGCAAGATTCTGTGGCCGATCTCACTGAAAGTCAGATAGATCTTGCTATTCGTATTGCCTCTGCACCGGACCCTTCTTTGATTGGTAAATCAATTGCAGTATGTAGCTCAGTTATCGTGGCGTCGCCGCAATACCTTGCGAATACAAGTGAAATCAAAAAGCCAGATGATCTAGCTGAGCACTTGTGCCTCGGGTATAAGAACTTTCAGCAGCATATCTGGCATTTGCGCAAAGGTAACTCACAACAGTCGGTAGCCGTAAACTGCCGTTTAACTGCGAACGAAGCAACGGCCTTATTGCACGCAGCGTTAAATGGCGCTGGTCTGGCAATTCAACCCACTTATTTGGTTAACCGCTACATCAAATCTGGCGAGCTTAAGCAGGTATTGCCTGATTGGAAGCCAAGCGATATGAATATATATGTGCTCTATTCTTCGAGAAAGTATATGTCTCCAACCGTGAGGGCATTGATAGACTATTTGTCTCACTATTTTGCCAGCACGCCATGGTGAAGTGTTGTACGGGATTACCACGGGCTTCTATATGGCAATTAACGTTGAAATAAGCACTCTCTCAAATTTGATAACGCGCTACACTGAAAACAGCGATTTGTTTCGTTTATGTGCTCTGCCATTACTCTGCTAAGATAAATTAACATTACACGGTGTTAATTGTGAGGTTTAGGAATGAGCCGAGGAAGAATTTTAGAAATATTAAACCAGCCTTTTGTACTTTGGTTTTTGTCCTCTGTAGTGATCGGTTTTGTATCTTGGCAATATGCTGAGATTCAGAAAAGTTCCGCTGAAGAAAAAGTTCAAAAGCAGACCCTGCGAAAAGCAAATCTTGAACTCAATCTACTTCTTCAAGATATTAAATTTGGTGCTGAACAAGGTGAAAATATTAACATTAGTCATTTAAGTGGAATATTACTCAAGATGCAGTACAACGCAGTTCATCCCGGTAATCAATTATATTTTCCTTCTCTGCAAAATGTGATGTTAGAGATTGATTCGAGATCAGGAACTGATGGACTGGAGAAATTCCAAGTCAGAGTGTTTGACCACCTTAAGATAATATCAAATTCAATAAATAGGATAGTGACCCCATACTTGCCGGCAAACCGACCTATTTGGTCTTCTCTCACAGATCAAGAAAAGAGTAATCTACAAAGCCTATCCTTACTCACCGAAGAAGTTGGTGTGTATTATAAAAAGGCAGCGACCACTAAGTAGCCTGAAAATGAAGAGCTTGGGACGGATGAATGAACTTAGAATATTTACTGGCTCCCCATTAGTTCAGAAAATTAAAAATCCAAGTTAAACATAACTATTATTCTGGTTATTCTCACGAGTTCAGCTTTGATGACTGTGTTCGCTATCAGTGCTCCTTGGGCATTAAAGGCTTTTATAGTTATTCGAAGCAGGAAATATGCGAATAACAATAGCTAATATTCCGATCCATAACTCTCAGTTATCGCTATTTCTCAATTACTTTTTACTTAAAACTAAGCCCAGCTAGTTGCTGGGCTTGGCATACTTAGCAGATATAAACCGTTGGGCAAAATTCAGGAGTGGTATAGCATGCGCCGTAGTCTTTACTGTAAGCGCCGGTTCCGCCTGCTATTTCTTTCGTTTGTTTAGAATCTAGCGCTTTATTTGCGTTAAGGTTTTTTAATTTTACTTTTTTCAGTTTCATGTTGTATCCAGTTATTTTTTATCTTTGATTATTCGGTAATGTAGATAAATACCTATTTCTAAGTACTTATCTGTTAAATAATCTGTTTAATTTTTCAACATATTTCAAGCGGGGATGGCAAATAACTTCAGTAGATCTTTTAGTTGTTTGTTTTTTAAGTTGTTTATTATATTGAATTTTTATCAAGTAAATAAAAATGACAGCGCTAGACTTTTGTGCATGTCAATCTTGTTGATTGTGCAACCTATATCCAATCAATTGTTGCAGCAAATAGCTGCGTACGCCTTACACATTAAAAGAGGCAATGCTAGTATCCTAGTTAGGATAACAATCGAGTTGATAAAAAGTAGGAAGCTAATGGCATTATCATTTCAGACCTTAAGGTTGCACATTATTGAGGTTAACGACGATCTTCCAGCACTCGATCGTGAACGGCTGATAGAGCAAATTCCCCATGTCCTGAGTTCTAATGTAGTTGAAAACCTTCCCCCTTATTTTCATGGTATTGACTCAACAAAACAGGCCGAAAACTGGTTTCAGCGTATGTGTTCAGAGAGCCGCTTACTACAAGTTAAGCTTGGGCAGCATGAGACAATTGGCTTTTTGTTTGTTTACGTTGAAAACGAAAGTGATGCGCATATCGGTTACTTATTGGCTGAAAAGCACTGGGGCAAAGGTTACGCCAGTGAATTGCTGCAAGGGTTTATCCATGCAGTTACCAATGTAGAGCTTTGGAGTACCCTCATTGCGGGAGTGGAGCAATCCAACCATGCGTCCATTCAGTTGCTCAAAAAGCTTGGGTTTTCACAGCAAGTGCATGATGAAAACAGTCCACTTTTCTTTGAATATGAGATCCATCGTGTCTGTTGACCTCAGCGGTTTGACTTTTATTTCCCTGAGTGTGCTTTGGTCACAGCGCTCGATTTGTCGTTAGTCCATCAATTGATAAAAGTAAAAAATATAACAATTGTTGTTATTTTCTTGTTAATGTAAGCGCTTACATGTTAGGTTTAACATTCAACATACGATTACACCGCGCTGAAAGGTGTGTAGTAAAGCTTGTGTGTTTGAAAAGCGCTATATTTTTCAATTGTTCGGGGTTGTTATGGATTGAAATGTAAGCGCTTTCATTTCTGCGGTTTATGAAGTGATTAAAAGGATCCGTGTTTTAGTGGTTGATCACTAAAGCAGTTTTATACATTACATTTGGAGACATAAAGTGAAAACGAGTAGCAAGTTAATCGCAAAGCTCGCAAACATTAGCGTTATCAGTCTAATTGTTTGTGCGTCTTCGCAAAGTAACGCGGCTGTGGGGAATTTACTTTGGGAAGATAATTTTAATAATTTAGATACCAACACATGGAACATAGATGTCGGGGATGGTTGTGACCAAGGAATATGTGGTTGGGGTAATCAAGAATTACAGTGGTACAGTGAAAATAATGTCTATATTAGCGACATTGTAGGCGAGGCGGGAAACAAAGGCCTTGTTCTTGAAGCAAAAAATCAAGCGATAGGCGGAAAGGCATTTACCTCAGGTAAGATCCAGAGTAAGAATAAGCTTGCTGTGCAATATGGCATGATAGAGATCAGAATGAAGGTATCTGATGTCGATACGGGGCTTTGGCCTGCACTTTGGATGCTAGGGACGAGTACAGCTAGCTGGCCGGCAAAAGGCGAAATCGACATCATGGAGATGGGCCAATCTCAAGCCGCTCGTAATGATGCAGGCTTTCCCGGTGCGCCAAGCAATAACTATACAGGTTCAAACTTAATTTTTTATGCAGATGCCGCCTGCAATGAAGGTAATCCAAACTGTGCAGCAAGTGTGGCATACAAAACCGATAATGCACATTTGTCCTCAACCCCCCTAACCAACCGCTTTGTTATCTATCGTACTTATTGGACCGAAGAAACGATCCGTTTCACAGTTGAGGATAATGGGGTCGAATATGATATGTTCGATAGCCCGTTTGCCATTAGTGAAGAGTCAAATGAATTCAACGCGCCATTTTATCTATTGATGAATTTGGCTGTCGGCGGGTTATTTACGGACGCGCTTAGCAATGAACAGGTGAGCGCGCCACTTCCTGGGAAAATGGTGGTGGATTATGTGCGTATTTATGAGCTAGATGGTCAAGGTGAAGTGTTCAGCGGCAATGTCACTGCGCCCGAAGTTGGCACCTTTGGCGTTTTTAGTGAGGGGCCAAGCGATAATCAGTTAGTGCCGGGAAGCAACGCGGATATTTATGTGTGGAACCAAAACTCACTCACTCAGGGTAATACCCCTGCCTATGAAGGCAACGAGGTGATTGCATGGCAGTATTCGCCAGCGCAGTGGTTTGGAGCCGGTATTCAAAGCCGTCAAGCACGAGACATGAGCAACTTTAGGGATGGTTATTTAAATTTTAAGATTAAAATTCCTGCGGATGTGAGTTTCAGAATTGGCATCGCTGACACTTATACTAATGAGAATTGGATCACATTCCCCGCGAACACCAATCAGTATGGCCTTGTTCGTGATGGTCAATGGGGTGAAGTACGTATTCCGATCACTGAGTTAGCGGGTAGCTTAGTGGCATTACAATCAATTAAAAATCACTTCAATATTGTCTCTGTCGCTGGGCAAGAACCTAACTATTCTTTTCAAATGGCAATTGACGATATTACCTGGACAGGGGGCGGTAGTGCGCCTGTCGATAGCGATCAAGATGGTGTTGAGGATAGCCTCGATCAGTGCCCAAATACTCAACCAAATGAAGAAGTTGATGCGGATGGCTGTCCACTGAATAATTTACCCGATGGATTGGAACAGGTCTCTCTGGATACCTTAACTTTCTATGTCAACACTACCGGTTGGGCGGATGTTCATTATCGAGTCAACGGCGGTATGCAGCAAAATGTCCGCATGCAAGTGATTAATGGTCGCAATGAGCTGACAATATCTGGGCTAGCAGTGGGGGATGTGGTTAGTTTTTGGTTTACTTACCTACAGGAGGACGGAACGGTCGTAGATACCGCAGAGCAGGCCTATATACTTTCAGAATCCTCAGCTGGTAACGATAGCGATGGTGATGGCGTCAATGATGGTATCGATCAGTGCCCAGATACGCCTGTAGGGGATGTGGTAAACTCCGATGGATGTAGCATTTTAATCACTGAACAACTTCGTATCGAAGCGGAAGACTACAGCAACTATTTTGATAATGATGCAGGCAATACAGGTGGCGAATATCGCAATGATGATGTTGATATTGAGCTGACCAGCGACAACGGCGGTGGTTACAACGTAGGTTGGACGTCGGCGGGAGAGTGGCTCGAATATCAGGCTAATTTAGGCGCGGGAAGCTATAACTTGACTGCACGCGTTGCCTCCCAAGTTGGTAATGGAGCATATAATGTTGTTGTTAATGGTAATCTAGTTGCCAGTACCGTTGTGCCTGCTACGGGTGGCTGGCAAACCTTTATTAGTCAAAATATTGCGTCGATTACGTTAAATGAGGGCGTGCATACCGTTCGTGTTGAAATGGCGGGCGGCGAGTTAAATCTAAACTGGCTTGAGTTCAATATCGCTGGTTCATCTAACAATGATAGCGATAACGATGGTGTACCAGATAATCTAGATCAATGTCCCAATACACCTACTGGCCGCCAAGTTGACAGCCAAGGTTGTGAGATCAGCTTTGGCACTATTGTGCCACTTTATGATGCAACAACACCTTTAGAGCAAGCTGTGAGTTATGACCGTGGAGATGCGCTAATTACGCGTTTTGCTGATCGCGGCCGAGACCGCCATGCAAAAGAAGATCAGTTTCAAATCTATGATCACTATTTATCGCATTATTGGACGCATCGAACTGCGCAATTTGAAATCGCTGATTTTGTAGCTAAAGGCGGCTCACGCATTGAAGTGACCTTTATTACAGAATGGAAACTCGGTGCGCGCGAATTTCGTGCTTGGTATCGTGGGTTAGGCACAGTTGCTGAGTACCACGGTAATTACTTTGGTGGCGGTGCGGTCGTTGAGCTTGATAACGGCAGTTATGATACGAACTTTAATAAGATAAGTGATTCTGGTGATCAATATCGTTATAGAGTGATCATTGATGACTACAGACCGCTAAATTGGGACCCTGCGGCAGGCTTTTTGCCTCTTGAAGTTGGTCAGCGCATGGAGTTTGAAGTTAGCCAGTTTCTTGATGCGCCACCAGAAGGACGAGAAAATTATTATGGTACAACGTATTTATACATGGTAGGTGAAGGGCTTGTCCCATGGAAAACCGTTGGCGACTTTGCTGATCCATCATCACAACGCGAAGATTCTTACCCGATTGCAGAAGCGGGGTGGTTGGGAGGCAAAACCACATTGCCATACAATTACACCAATGAGCCTGATAATCACTTTATGCAAATGGCGACCAATTTATCGAGCCAAAATGGACAGGCATTTGTTCAGGGGCGGCGTGTTCACCACAGTAGTTTTGTTAATGGTGAGCACGATGAACGCAACGGAGAAAATGGCGTGTTTAGTGCGGTGGTTGGAAAGTCAGGCCCACACTATATCAACGACAGTTGCGCAGCTTGCCATGTTCGCAATGGTCGTGCGGCGCCACCCGCTATTGGTGGCTCATTGGCAAAATGGGTGTTTAAAGTGGCCGATATCAATGGCAACACCCATCCCTTATTGGGGAATGTGTTACAGCCTAAAAACACAGGCATAGATACCGAGACGCAAGGCGAGGGAGATGTAACGATTGCTTCGTGGACTGAAAATAATGGTTTGCGTTCACCCAATTACCAATTTAATAAAACCACTCCAGCACGCTACTCAGCCCGTATCGCGCCTCAGCTGGTGGGCTTGGGCTTACTTGAAGCGATACCAGAGAGTGCGGTGTTAGCCTTGGCGGATGAAAACGACAGTAACGGCGACGGTATTTCGGGCAAAGTGCAGCGCGTGAACGATCCTATTACCGGTCAAACACGATTGGGACGCTTTGGCTACAAAGCTGCGGCGGCATCAATTAAACACCAAGTCGCTAGTGCATTTAATACGGATATGGGAGTAACCAACTCGGTATTTCAAAATCCTGACTGTGGGGCATCACAATCAAGCTGCGGAGGTGGCGGTGTAGAAGTGTCTGATCAACATCTCACTGCGTTAAGCAAATATATCGCTTTATTGGGTGTAAGAGCGCAGCGTGGGCTTGACGACCCTGAGGTGCAATTAGGAAAGGCACGCTTTACCTCAATTGGCTGTGAAGGTTGCCATACAGCAACATTTGAAACCAGTGAGTATCATCCATTTGCGGAGTTACGTGCGCAAACGATCCATCCGTATACCGATTTATTACTGCATGATATGGGCCCAGGTCTTGCGGATAACTTAGGTGAAGGCATCGCGAGCGGTGCTGAGTGGCGAACAGCGCCATTATGGGGGATTGGATTGTCTGCTTGTGTGACAGGTGGTGTTGATAATGTGTTAGGTGGGCAAGGCAATGAGTTTTGTAGCGCTGAGCCAAGCTATCTGCACGATGGTCGTGCGCGAACGATTGAAGAAGCCATTTTATGGCATGATGGTGAAGCACAAGCGGCGAGGGTCGCTTACGAAAGCTTGTCGGCAAATGATAAATCAGCCGTGTTGGCATTTTTAAACTCACTGTAAATTTGTAAGTTTTCAATATCGTATATTTTGGCCAGATACAGCCACGGGCAGAATGTTGAAATCAATTAGTGCATCAAAGCTCATGAAAGTCATGAGCTTTGATGCACTTGAAGTTATTATTACAGTGCTTAGTCTTAAAGCGTGTAATGGAAACCGATGGCGATACCGTCATCTTCGGTTTGTGACATTTGTGCTTCTTGCGCGGCATCGGCGCTTGAGAAGTCACTAAAGTCCTTACGCGCTTCAATGTACAAAATGGTGTCTTCAGACATAAAGTAGTGTGCGCCTATCACGGCAAACTGACGCTTAAAAACATCATTAGGATCAGCATTAAAATTTGGTTGGATCACATAGTCATCGCCCGCATCAAATACGTTGTAAGCGATAAATGTACGCACGTCATTGTCAAAACGGTAGCTAACAAGCGACTCTAATCCAACGGCATCTTTGATTAAGCGGCCTAGGTTATCGGTATCGTGGTTTTCGTTTTTATTGATGTTTGCAGCTGCATACCAACCTGGCTTATAGAAATCGCCGTAGGTAATACCGACACCATAAATTAAATCTTTAACCGATTGATTTCGACCAGCAGCATACACAATATCAAACTCGCCGCGGTTAACACCGGCTGTGAGGGTTAAGTTTTCGGTTGCTGCATAGGTGAGTGAAGCGCCGTAGGTTGAATTAAACTCTACCATTTGTGCTGCACTATCCCCTTGATTAAATAGGGTTTCACATGAGCTGCTGGAAATATCAACGACGTCACAAGTATAAAAATCATCAGATTTTAGCTGAGCTTGTACCGCAAAGCTCAGCTTGCCAAATTGATTACGGTATTGCAGCACTTTATCACCACGACCAGTACCATTGATCGCGCCGTCGTCTTTGTTATAGGTGTAAACACCTGCGGCATTACCATCCCAAACTAGGCTGTAGTTGGTGCTGTATACCACGTCGTACCAAGCGCCCCATTGTTTTCCTAGGGTAACTTGGCCGTATTCATCGTGCTTAATACCAACATAACCTAATCGGTTATATAAAAACTCGTCTTGTATTGATTCGAAGCGGTTGCTGTAAACAATATCACTACTACCAACAGGGTTTACACCCCATTCAAGTAGTGCGAAAGCCTGCCAGTTGTTTTTCAATTGGCGTTTAAAGTCAAAGTTAATACGCGATGCGCCGTTTACCAACTCAGTCTCGCCTTGAGTGTTAATAACTCGAGCATCGATAAAGCCGCCAATCGTGACACTATTCTTTTCATCTTTGAATATCTCGATAGCGTTTACTGTTGGAATAGTAGTCACGCTAGCGATAAGAGTGGCAGCAAGTGTTCTTTTCATGAATTACCTTGTTTCAATGTTGTTGCTAAATAGGGTTAAATTAGCTAAAAAATGGAGATTATCAAAGCTAAAATACAGGCAAAAGTGAAAAAATATCAAGAAAATAACGTGGTTTTTGGTAAATTTATTCATTTCCTGTTCATTGAGTCTAAATATCAATGAGTTAGGGAAGGCTGCGTTCAGAGATTATTGATTGATTTTACGCAATAAATGTAAGGGTTTATAGCAATATCTGCGTTTTGTTACTGCAAGATAGCACGAAAAAGTGTAATTCAGCGAAAAATCAATAAAACATCATGTTTTTGGTAGATAGACTTCTGTAGTCTTCCAATTAGATACACAACTACAAAAGGGAGATTGAGTAATGCTTGTTAAAAAAATTGATATCTCAAAACTGGCTTGTTTTTCCACCATTATGTTGTTTTTTATTCATGAAGTTCAATCATATAGCGAACCATCAACAGAGTCATATGGTGTTATATATGGCTTTAAAGACGGTAATAGCAAAGCGATTTACTTAAGTGACCAAGATGGTAAATCGCCAGTAAAGATCGTGAAAGCCACGTCAAGTGACGGCTATCCTGCTGTCTCACCATCAGGAGAAAAAGTCACCTTTTACGGTAAATACGATAACTTCAAAACATGGTCAATTCATACCGTTGATATTACTGGCCGCAATATGAAAAGATTAACCAGTAAAAAATATGTGTGGGATAGTGCACCTGCTTGGTCTTTGGATGGAATGACGATAGCGTTTGGCAGAGAATATGAAAATAAGGAAGGCGTTTGGCAAGAAGAAATTTGGTTAATGAATGCAGATGGTAGTGAACAGCGCCAAATTAAAAATCTTGAAGGTCGTGCTCCAGAATTTATGCCAGATGGGCGATTACTATATCAATCTAAAGCCAGCCCAAGCCAAATTAGCATAGCCAATTTGGATGGTAGTGAGGTTATTCAACTCACTCAAGACGACACTGATAACATGTCTCCTCAAATTTCCCCAGATGGCAAAAAAATAGCCTATCTATCTAATAGAGATGGCAATCAGGAGGTCTATGTCATGGATATTGATGGAGCCAATAACAAGCGGCTTACTCGTAATGACATTCAAGAATGGGATCCATCTTGGTCTCCAGACGGCACAAAGGTGTATTTCGCTTCAGAGAATGTATATGGCTTTTATGATGTCTTTTCTATAAATGTGGATGGCACGTCTATCAAAAAAATACTTCAAAACAGCTCGCAAGCGACAGTTGTGCCAGGTCTTGACCAAAAAACGCTACAAAAGTTAAAGAAAAAAGTGGGCGCCAGTAGATCTGTGCGCTGACCGCAGCTTAAGTTATTTACTTTTGCTGTTGTTGGAGACGACCTACAAAAGGAAAAGAAGCATCGCGATATTGTGACTAAATCTGGTAATGTTCTACAAAATATTAATAACAACTACGACCAATTAAGAGACCGTTATAATTTTACTATATTGCTAAGATCAACGCGTTGGAATAGTGTTAATAGGCTCGGCTTCAGTAGTACGAATTTGATTAGACTAGGTCGAGTCTTAGAAGCGATAGAAGTCGCAGAACGTTACACCCAATATCAACCTAAGTCTTGGCAAGCCTATGAGTCTTTAGCAAAGGCGTTTGAGGCGAATGAGGATAACTTGCAAGCGCTGCAAAACGTCAAAATAGCCGTGCGGCTAGTTGATAATAAAGTAAATAAAAGCCTTCTATTGGCATACATTAATCAAGGCGATAGAGTAAATATGCAGCTACGTTCAGTGAAATCATTAACCCTAATTTGTTTGATGCTCTTTTTGATGGTTTTAAACGCCTGCAACAACGATAGCAAACTAGACTTTGACGCATTTGTTGAGAAAAAACTAACAGATTTTCTGATTGAGGAAAATGCACAAGTTGCCTCCATCGCCATTGTGAATGACAAGCTTAACTATCAAAAACAGTTTGGCGAGTTTCCTGATGGTACAAAGCCACACCATGACACCGTGTATGAAATTGCATCCATCACTAAAACTTATACCGGGTTGTTGCTTGCCAAGGCGGTAGTAGATAAAAAAGTACAACTAGATGAAGATATTAGGGTGTACTTGCAGGATGGTGATTATCAAAACCTGCAGCATCTAGGCAAACCTATCACTTTGCGTCACCTCGCGACTCACAGAAGTGGGTTACCGCAAGATTTTGCATATACAAGCGCAGATATAAAGTCTGGCAAGGCTTTTGAGCTGTTCTCTAACTATTCAAAAGCGAAGTTTTTTGAAGATTTAGCTCAGTACCAACTTACCTCAATGCCTGGTGAGACATTTCAATACTCCAATGTTGGCGCAAACCTGACCGGGTATATTTTGGAAAACGTGTATAACCAACCATTATCTACACTTGTTGCGCAATTGATCACGGAACAATCGGGTGAAGAACACACAAGGTTTCGTTTAGAGCCCAGTGAGATAAGTAAAATAACGAGAGGGGTAGATAGAAACGGCAAAATTGCACCGTTACTCAGTCCACACTCGTTCGCTGAAGGCGGACTGACATCCACTGCAGCTTCGATTGCCGATTATATGCAGTATTTACTCAGCACCCAAGCAGAAGAAGTGCTGTTGTCGCGCACCTTATTAACAGAAACCAGCAGTGAACATGGCCACGCATTTTTTTGGAATACATACGAGTATCACTCAGCTAATCCTATGTTCTATCACAGCGGAGGTTCTATGGGTACTTCCACTTGGCTTGCGCTTTATCCAAAGCAGAAGTTAGGAATATTTATTGCCACGAATGTTTCAGCGAACAACACGCAAGGGAAATTAAATGATATTGCCAATGCGATTGTTGAAAAGTATGAGCAAGTTGGACAGTCAAAATGACAAGCGAATGTAGTTTCAAAGTATGGCAGACCCTATTGAATTTCTTGAGCGTCGCCTTTGCAGATTTAAGCATATACTAGGAGGTATCATGAGTTGGAAATGCAAAAATTGTAGTACTGAGATTGAAGAAACAAGTTTTGAAGTTTGTTGGAACTGTGGTTGTGAGAAAGGAAAAGAGAGCTTACCAGAATTAAAAAGTCCGTCATTACAATGCCTTCGTTGTGACTCGTCTATGGTGAAATTGGGCTCCAAAGAGTTTCATGAAGGCTCACGATGGGGGGCTTTAGGTAACTTGGGTGAATTACTTGTTAGTAGACAAGCACTTGATATGTTTGCCTGTAAAGCTTGTGGTAAAGTTGAGTTTTTCATCCCGAGTGAGGAAGAAAACAAATAACCAAAATTACTATTGGTAGCTTTCGCAGTGGGTTGTGCGCTAAGTTACTGATTTTGGCCTTAGGGTTAGTAGTTGGATAAGATATGAGTTTACTCGCATGGATACTTTCTCATGTCACACTTGCGGCATTTTGGCTTTGGATTTTAAATTTTGGTGGGGCTGAAAAAATAGAAGGGTGGAAGTCGTTCTTTATCATAGGATGGTTTGCTGCGCTATGGACTGCTGAGCAGTTGCGTTTGTATGCACTGTGTATTCTCGTACTACAAGTTCCTTGGTTTATTGCAGGCCTTTTGATACCACAATGGCGCGGCTTTGCAGTGTAACATCAATTTGCTTAATTAAGTGCTCTACTTTGAGGCGAGAAAATCTTGTTGATAACAAGACAAAGATTTTGCTATTTAGTTATTCTAAATAAGAAATCTTTAACGCAGTTAGCGTCAGATTTACTCCTTCAAATTGAGCAAGTATTAAGACAAACTGGTGTCATTGTCAGGTTTTGTAAAGGTGCTTGGATTTGTCTGTTTCCTAGTGCAATTATAATTACTTGAAACTAAAGGCTCTAATAAAAGGATAGTTTATGAAGCAGATGAGCATTCTAATTGCTATGTTTTGTAGTTTAATAATTTGCGATAAAAGTTATGCCCAAAACAATTACGGTTTAGGACAAAAGCCACCGGGATTAACACCCGAATTATTTGCTCCAGGTGTCGTTTCTACGGGTGAGCACCGTGAGACTGAAGTGTTGTTTTTGCCAGATATGTCAGAGCTTTCTTTTACTCGCTCTGGTGGAGAATATCAAAAACCAACATGGATTGTGATGCAATATAAAAACAATCAATGGATTGAAAAATCAATACCTGAAGCAGATAAAAAAGCATATCAGGAGCAATTTAGCCCACCGGTTTCACACATACAAAACATCGAGCCTTTTAAAGATATTCCAATCAGAGGTTATACTACCTCAGCAAAAGGGACACACTACTTTTATGTCTTAGATTTGAAAGACGGCAGTGGGCATTTGAGTTATTCACGGCTTGTTGATGGCAAATATGAAACACCGCACAAAATGAGTAAAGCAATTAATCAAGGAAAGTACATTGCTCATCCCTACATCGCGCCAGATGAGTCTTACATTATGTGGGATGCTGAAAAGGAAGGTGAAAACACGCCTGATATCTACATTAGTTTTCGTAACCAAGATGGCACATGGACAAACGCAATAAACATGGGAGATGCGATTAATACGGCTGCGTACGAGCAACGTCCTAAAGTATCACCAGACGGAAAGTATTTATTCTTTTGGCGAGGTGACAAAAAAGTCAGAAAAGACGGCTCCAGTTACTGGGAAGGTAATCCATACTGGATGGATGCGAAGGTTATTGAAACGCTGAGACCAACACGGTAGCACTCAATTATTCTTGGTTATACGACCACTAAAAACCTAGACTAAACGGCATGCAAGCATACCTTTTTCCACGTCACTGAATTTTTTATTAATGGTCTAATAAAATTACCTTGAAAAAAGGAACAAAGGTGATTTAATAAAAAAGCATGGATACTTGCAGGGATTGCTGAGAATAGTATGGTATTTAGATAGCATGATATGGATATCGCAAAATAAATTCAAAAATCTAGTGCGTCTATTTATCTCCCTTACAACTGTCAGCATAAGCACGAACACATTCGAACCGACAATTGCGCAGTACGTCTTACTTGACTGAGGCTTAAATTTTTATGAAGGTCTTTTTAATACTGTTATTGGTAGCTGCGTTTTCGGGAAATGTTGTTGCAGACATGCCAATAGAAACTACTTTACCAAACAACTTAGCTAAGGAAATAGCAATGGACTTAAAGGATAGAACAATATACCCCATTATTAAGGCTGGAGATTGGCCTGGTATTCAATACGGTGCGGTTTATTCAGTATTAATTGGCCCAGAAGATGACCCAGAAGTCGTGATTGGTTTTGGTTATGATACGCCAGATAACTTCGTTTTTTTAACACACCAAGATGGTCAAGAGATCGATTTAAATGTGGTAGTTCCACAGGCTTTTCAAAATATTGATGCTTTAGATGTAACCTTTGTCCCGTCCGCAGTGCTAAACAACCAAGTATTAACTGCCAGCGGAGAGTCTTTTAGTAGTGAAGCGATTTTATCTCAAACGCAAATGCTGAAAGCGCACGACATGCTAGATGCCGAACAGCTACTTGTCTCAATAGCGAGACGTACCGGATTAATGGTGGTATCCAGAGACGCATCGCACGATTTATTGGATAAGTTTATTTATTTACATAGCGAAGCTTGGAACGATGATAGTTACGGCAACGCACCTATCGCAAATAGGCTCTTTTTAATCGAAAATGGCAAAATAGTTGGGTCGATGTCATTAGCAGATAAATAAGCCTGCGGATCTGTTTGGTGTGTTATCCAGAGTGTAGTGTATGGAGGTTGTGCCATGTCAGATTTGATTGACTTTGATAAGTTGAAAAGTCTCGTCAAAGATGCCGTAAAAACTACTTTTACAAACCTCCAAGGTATACACCAGCCAGGTGAGCTGCTCGGTTATGCCTTATGTACTGATGACAGTGTAATGACGCTCTATCACGTTGCCATGACACAGCAATGGCTTTCACAAGATGATAATACTGAGTTTGAGTTCTCTCCCGTTGAGTGGGATTTAAGCGATAGGGATGTGCATTTTAAAGGTGTTGCTACTTTACTCGCAGCTCGCCTTGAACTGGAAGATGCAAAGCTCTATGAAAATTATCTTGAAGAAATTATCAACCCCACTTTCAACGCTTTTGTATTGGCGCTTTTAGAGTTGAGGCAAGAAGGCGTCTTTGCCAAAAATGTTTTTCTGTCAGTGCTAAGTACAGATCCAAGCGAGCATATGTTGGAACTTGAAAGCACAGCAAATCGTAAGCTAAATAGCGCAGAGTTGCTGAACCGATTCAATGATTGGCATGCTCGGTTTGGTTGAAGGCGGATGAGCAAACACGCGTATTTTAGATATCAATGGAATTAACTCTTAGATTTAAGTGATAAGGAAGTAATTAAAATGAACTTGATGGAATGGGTACAGGCAACATTGCCTGAGCTTATGTGTGATCTTAATCAGCCGGCGACAGCGAGTGAAATAGCAAGTCTAGAGAATAAGTTCGGTGTTGAACTGCCTGAGCGATTGAAAGCGATGTATCTCGAACATAACGGCCAGAAAGATGAGATCAATACTGGTTTATTTTACGGACTCAATTTTTTACCTTTGAACAGAGTTTATGAAGAATGGTGTTCGTGGGCTGAAATCATCGATTCACAAGGTGAAGAGGGAATGAAAGAGCTGAGCATGTTTTCAACTTCTCATGTTCCTGGGTTTATCAAAGAAGTTTATGCCCATAAAAAGTGGGTACCGTTTGCCCATGATTGGGCAGGCAACTACCTTGGTTTAGATTTTGAACCGGCCGAAAATGGCACAGTTGGACAAGTGATAAACTTTGGTCGTGATGAAGACGAAAAGTTTGTGATTGCTAAGTCGTTCTCTGAGTTTATGCAGTGGTATACCGCTGAACTTGAGTCAGGTAATTACAGTATTGTGGTCGAAGACGATGGTGGTAGAAGTTTTAATACTAAACAGCCGCAATCCAGCCACTTTTTAGATGCAGTCAAAGTGCTATTTCGCGCAGTATAAATAACTTTCACCATGCTATTTATCGCGGTTTGAAGTTATCTCTGTGTTGCGCTTTGAATGTTAAGGAGATCAATATGCAATTTCCAGAATTTGAAACACCACGCTTGAAGCTTACGGCGCTATCCGAATGCGACAGTAATGCTATTTTTGAACTATTTTCAAACCGAGAGGTAGTGAAATACTACGATTTAGAGGCGTTTAGTGAGCGATTACAAGCTGAAAAACTCATAGATTTCTTTCATTCTCGATTTGATAGCGGTGTTGGGATCCGTTGGGCTATCCGATTAAAAGACACTGAGCAGCTTATAGGTACATGTGGTTTTAACTCATGGAACTCAGCGATGAAAAATGCAGTTATCGGTTATGATTTGATGCCGAAATTTTGGGGAAAGGGTTATACCACGGAAGCATTACACCAAATTATCACCGCAGCGTTTGGTGGTTTACTAGCATGTGGCGCACTGAATCGAATTCAAGGAGATACGGTGCCGGGAAATCATGCGTCAGAGGCTGTGTTAGAAAAGCTAGGTTTTAAAGCTGAGGGGGTTAGACGACAAAGTGGATATTGGAAAGAACAATTTCACGACCTAACGTGCTTTGGGCTATTAAAGTCAGAATTTAATCGCTGAGCCAATATTTTTTAAAAGGAAAGACTATGGACATCTGGACACTACTTTTATTTATCCCAGCGTGCTTTGCCTTGAATATGGCACCAGGGCCAAATAATCTTTTAGCGCTAAATAACGCTCGTCGTTATGGTTTTCGTATAGCTCTACTTGCAGGGTTTGGAAGGCTCGCCGCATTTTGTGTGATGATAGCGCTTGCCGCGTCAGGCCTTGCAGTTGTGCTGTATACGTCGGAAATATTGTTTCTAGCCATTAAGATTTGTGGCGCGCTCTATTTATTATGGATTGCTTATAATTTATGGCGCTCAGACGTTAGTCCAGTTTCAGATGATGTCCGCAATCTGAGCATTATCGGACTGATGAAACAAGAGTTCGCCCTTGCTGCGGGTAATCCAAAAGCAATTTTGATATTTACCGCTTTTCTCCCTCAGTTTGTCGACGTTGCAAAAAATGTGACAGAGCAATTTTCACTATTGGGGGCTACTTTTCTCGTTCTGGAGGTGGTGGCTATTGCTATGTACGCTGTTATTGGGCTGTATCTAAGGCAGTGGTTTAGTAAACCTAAACTGGTTAAACGTTTTAATCGTGCATGTGCTTCATTTTTGGCGCTATCTGGCGGCAACTTACTGTTGAGTAGACAGTAGCGATGCCAAAGTTAGTGACTCGCTTGCCCATAAAGTGATGCTGTTTCTCAATTCACTCATCTGGCCTTGCGCGTGCTTGACAATAATTAGGGCCTGTTGACCTTTGCTGTTTGACTTTTGTTCTCCTGAGTGTGTTTTGGTCGCGACGCTCGACTTGCCGCCTAGTAATCTAGGCAAAAGTTGAGCAACAATGAACAAAGCGCACTCAGGTGAACCCGAAGGGCAGCGCTTGATTGGCATTTCTACTGTGTTATCGCCTGACTCACATAGAATGACTATGCTACGCCGGCTCTGCCTTGTATAAATACCAATCAAACTGCTGCAAAAACAAACTTGAAAGATAAACAGGCCCTAATCATTGCGTGAAAGTATCGTTATGAATACAGAACTATTTCTCACAAGTACACGAATTATTACCATTCCTTAGGAGTGGTGGTTTTGTGTGCTTTTTTAATGAACCCACCAAAGTAAGGTGGGTTTTTTGTATCTGCCTTGTGGGGCCACAGCAAGGAGGTTACATGAAGAAAGTAGCAGTTTTTGGTAAACCGGGAAGCGGCAAGTCTACGGTGAGTAAAGGACTGGCCGCGGCAATACGCATCCCGTTATATCAATTAGACTCGATGCTCTACCAAGCAAATGGCGAGTTTGTTGACAGAGCCGCTTTTGATAAAGCACATCAAAACATATTAAATACTGATGCGTGGATCATTGACGGCTTTGGTCCGTTAGATGCGTTTAAACAGCGCTTAGATGCAGCAGATACCTTAGTCTACATCGACTTACCATATCGAGTGAGTTATTGGTTTGTGATAAAACGTCTTTTAAAAAGCATGATCACTAAGCCTGAAGGCTGGCCAGATGGTAGCTCAGTGTTTAAAGGGACGATTGCCAGTATTAAAACGTTAAGGCGCTGCCCGCAATTTTGGAATGAAGAATTCTTATCGCAGTTAGAGCAAAGCACGCAAACCAAAACACTCTATGTGATTAAGTCGGTTGCGGCGCTTGATAGCTTTGTACGTCAACATGCGAAATAATATCACCTAAGGGTAAACGTGAGTAATGTATTGATTTGCAGCCTTTGGTGTTACGTCTTTTGCGCTGGACATGATGAATAATAAAACTTGTAGCGGTCTTACCCACACTAATACGGTGATAAATCATCATATAATCGTAACCATTATTTGCCTTTGTACCTTTTTTGTTGTGCTGTATACTTAGCCGGTTTGATAATTGCGCATGGAGAGACGCGTGAGAAGAGTTGTAATATTTAATAAGAAAAAGCATTTTTTTGGCCACGACCAGACGTTAACTCACTCAACCAAGAGATTGAGCAGATAGAGCAAGATGGTTGGAAGGTGCTGTCTGTCACGGCTAACTGCGATTTTTTAGGTATTAGGGCCTGTTGATCTTTCAAGTTTGTTTTTGCAGCAGTTTGATTGGTATTTATACAAGGCAGAGCCTGCGTAGCATAGTCATTCTATGTAAGTCAGGCGATAACACAGTAGAAATGCCAATCAAGCGCTGCCCTTCGGGTTCACCTGAGTGCGCTTTGTTCATTGTTGCTCAACTTTTGCCTAGATTACTAGGCGACAAGTCGAGCGTCGCGACCAAAACACACTCAGGAGAACAAAAATCAAACAGCAAAGGTCAACAGGCCCTCGCTCTTTTACAATCTTAATTGAGTCTTAATTTGTCTGCCGTGAAGCTTGAATTAGCTTCACGGGCGTGCTAATTTGCTTTCGCTCTGGTGGACGACCTCCAGAGCTTTCTTTTACTGGCGGGGACGACCCCATTTTGGAGTTGTCATGAGCTGGTTGCTACTTGTTTTTGCAGGTTTATTGGAAGTCGTTTGGGCTATTGGTTTGAAATTTACCAACGGTTTTACGAAGCCTGTTCCCTCAATTATTACTTTAGTGGCGATGGCCGCAAGTTTCTACTTTCTCAGTGTTGCACTACGAACTTTACCGCTTAGCGTTGCTTATTCTGTCTGGGTTGGAATTGGTATGCTAGGGTCGATTATTGTTGGCTTTGTCTATTTTAAAGAGCCGTTGTCATCACTTAAGCTACTCAGTTTGCTGTTGATAGTGATTGGAATTATTGGTCTGAAATTATCCTCTCAGGGTTAAATTACAGCTATAGTTAATCGGAGCTTAGGTTAGATAATTCCACTTCAGATGAAAAGGAAATTCGATGACGATTGAACTGAATATGGCGGGCTTACAAACGCTTGTCGAGACTACCCTCACACCACTTAAAGACTATCATGGTGATTTGTTACCTTGGCGCGGGGAAATAGTAGAAAGCCGTAGCTTCGCATTGGAGGGGATAACCGCAAGTGTTACCGGTGAAAGTAAGATAGAGCTTATCAACGCAAGCACTGTTATCGATGAAGACGGTATTATTGGTAAGCAAAAAGAGGTTAATGCAGATCTCGAACCTACCACAACACTTACCTATAGTGATGAGGTGTGCTGGATAAAATACAGCACACACATTGACTTTGATCTCACCGGTGCCTCCAAAGCGGAGCTGCTTGGTATCAATACAGATGGGCAGGCACAATATAAACTAGCAGCCTACCTTTGCCATCAACCACATGAAGCTGTGGGTCTTGCCTTAGGGCGCGACGTTGCAACTATGCCGGTTATTTTCGATGTTGAGGATATTAAGTCACTTGCACCTAGCAATGCATTAATGATGGAAACGGCAGGAGCGTTAACGGTGAGCGCCAATTTTAGGTGGTCAGATATAATCGCGCAAAATCTCGATATGTTTAGTCGTTGGTTGGATCAAGGAGAATTACTTGATATTAACCTTGATTCGGCTTTGAATGCGGACCTTAATATCGAGATCCGTGGTGGCTTTCGTGTTGTCTTTTCTAAACGCTTGGATAAACCACACCATACTTTCCTCGCAATTAAAAAGTCAACATTGTCGAATACCGCTTTAACAATCACTGGGGGAGTGAACGCCAAATTTGCCGACCAAGCCGGATTTAAGCAAGCTTATTCGAGTATTTTGACAGGGATATTCAATGCACCTCTGGATAAGGTTGAAGAAGTCCTTTCACTCGTCGCAACAGAATCACCCGATGAAGCGCAAAACGACCTGATCTTAAGATTAAAAGATCGCTTACAGCTTGATCCACTAATGGACAGTTTAGAACGACTCCAAAGCGAGCTGCTGACCATTAAAAAAACGGTGTTAGCAAATATTGAAACGGCTGCAAAGCTGAAAGCCGAGTTAAGTGTTAAGTTTGAATATACGCGTTTATCCAGTCATCAATCGCTGCTTGAAGCGAAATTAACTACCAAAGGCCTAGAGCAGGTGCATCTTGATGCGCTATTTGGGCGGGTTGGTACTATCACTCAGCCTAGTTACCAAGATGAAATCGAGATAGAGCGCTTCTTCTTTCAAACCAGTACTGAAATCAAGCAAGCCTATGGGTTCAATTTAGGCTTTGGAGCTTGGTCGGCCATGAGCCGTAACAGCTATTCATTTAAAACCATTGAAACGAGAGACAAGCTAGATAGAGTGCAACTTGCTACGCTTGGAATGCGTGGTTATCAAGATGATATTAATGGCGATAAACGTCATTACTATCTCAGCTTTGATGCTCAGATGGTGGCCTTTTCAACATCAACGCCGCCTAAGCTACGCGAGTTTACGTTGGGTCTGACGCTCGTACATGAACAGCAAGAGGCGAGTGTGACCAGTAACGAGCTGGACCACTTGGTCGATGATTTATCGGTATGGGGTATGATCCCAGAGTTTGAATATGAGGATACAAAACACCGATTGAGCGAGATACTCAAAGATGCCGATAATGTGCGGATCGTTAAGTCCTTACATCTTGACCATGACGTGTTTGTTCAGTTACTACCTTTATTAGGTCAGTTTGATAGTCGAAGACTGGCCATCTCGCTTGCCGCTGCATTACCCATCAATCACAAAATACTTCCTGAGCGGGCAACTATAGAAAATCGAGTGAAATTATATGATGCGATTTTTGAGGCATTGTTAAAATCGCAACTTAACTCTCATAACGAAGTGGCTCTGGCGACATATCAATATCTCAAAGCAAAGGGATGTCGAAAACTTGCAAGTAAAGAGCGGGATTGGCGCAGGCTAGGTGCGAGCAAATTCCAAACCCTTGCAGGAATAGTCGAGTTACATCCGCGGATTTTGCAGGATATTAAAAACCTATGCGATGGCTTTGCACAACTTAACTTCGCTTATCACCAAGAAGGGGATTATTCTGTGCTTGAACAAGCATTTAATCTTTTTGATGACATGGGCGAACATGGATTCTATAACCGCTTTTTTGCCCATTATGTATTGCAATGTACGCGCACTTTTCCTCAGGCACAAAATGGTACCAAAGTGACGGTGAAGCTAGAGTTTGTTAAAGGCGGTAAAGAAATTGATGTGCTTTGGGGCAAACGCTAGGGGGTTATTGCTCTCGCTTCGCTATGAATTTGAACAGCCATCACTCTTCTTTAAGATCATTGCTTAATTTTCTCTTCAGTTTTGCTACTGCATCATGTTGGCAATCTAAGCCCATATACAAGTAACACATTGTAATTGTGGGTGACTTTTATTTTTTGGACTTACGGTCGGTTAAATAAAACGAGATCAGTCCATGTAAAGGCGGTTTGTATCCATATGAATGATGTAGTCACCGATAAAGTACGGTTTACTTTTAAAAACCATCCCCAAGGATGTGCTGAAGAATTTATTGTTGCGACGGCAGTGAGCGATAATATTTATCAAATAAAAGGCGCTCCGCTTTTTGCTTTTGGTGTTAACTACGGCGACCACGTTTTGGTTGCATCAGATAGCGAAGGTTCTTTAGAAGTTATCGAGGTTGTGGCTCGAAGTGAGTACCACTCTTTGCGGATCCGCTTTACAAACGAGTTAGAAAATGCCAAAAACATAGAGCTACTTCAAGAGCTTACTCTATCTGGCGTGGAGAGCGAGCAATTGGATGATGAGTGCTTTGCGTTGACGGTTTCACCGCAAAGAGAATACGAATCTTTTATCGATATCTTGCATTATTATCAGGAGCTTGGAGTATTGAAGTATGAACTTGCCGGCGAGCCCCACGATAACTTTGATGGTAACCGTGCGTAACTACGAGATACCTAACTAATGCATCACAAATTCAGTGGCTTAGTGTTCAGTTTTGTGTTTCACTTGGAACTTTAATAGGCACGGTAATTTACTATCGTACTTAATTTAGGATAATGGCGAAATACTAAGGAAACACAGGGATGGCTGTCAATTTTGTTGGAGGGTGTTTATGTGGACATATCCGTTTTACTGCAACCGGAGTACCTCATAACCCCCATACCTGCTCATGTAAAATGTGCCAACGACACAGTGGTGCACTAACCGTTGCATGGGGAGAGTTCGCAAGTGAAGAGGTAAGCTGGGATGGGTCTGGCGGTGCGCCTAAGGTGTGGCGTTCTTCGGATTATTCATCGCGCGCTTTTTGCCCTGAGTGTGGTAGCACATTAGGTGCAATAGATGACGCGCATATCATTGCATTAGTGCTCGGCGTTTTTGATGCCAATAGTCGTAAAATCCTAGAACCTAAATCCCATTCTTATATTTCAAGAAGGCCAAAATGGTGGTGTATAGGATGCAATTAGTCTCTGTGCTGTATGGGAGTAAATTATGACTTATTACGCTATCGAAGATGCGTCGTGGCCTGAGATCCTAACGCTACAAAATCAGGCGTATCATGATGTTGCGCCGGAAACTGTGGATATCCTAAAAAGTAAATGGATGCGCTCGCCAAAGAGTTGTTTTGTTTTTAAACAGCATCGAGCCGTGAATGCCTATTTACTGGCGCATCCTTGGTACGATGAAAAGCCGCCGAGTCTGTTTACATTATACCAATCTACCTAAATACTTGCTCAATTTGAAGGAGCTAATCTGACGCTAACTGTGTTAAAAATTTCTTATTTAGAACAACTAAATAGCAAAATTTTTGCCTTGTTATCGACAAGATTTTCTTGCCTCAAAATAGAGCACTTAATTCAGCAAATTGGTATTACTTCCTGAACAACCGCCTAGTTCGTCGTTGTTTCTACATGACCTAGTTGTTTCACAAGCCGTATCTGGGCAGGGAATAGGTGCCTTGATGATTAGACGTTTAGTTGAGTTGGCGACCCAAATGGGGTACTGTCGCATTCGGCTCGTGGCTGTACAAAATAGCGTGGGGTTTTGGTTGAAACTAGGGCCTGTAGACCTTTGCTGTTTGATTTTTGTTCTTCTGAGTGTGTTTTGGTCGCGGCGCTCGACTTGCCGCCTAGTAATCTAGGCAAAAGTTGAGCAACAATGAACAAAGCGCACTCAGGTGAACCCAAAGGGCAGCGCTTGATTGGCATTTCTACTGTGTTATCGCCAGACTTACATAGAGTGACTATGCTACGCAGGCTCTGCCTTGTATAAATACCAATCAAACTGCTGCAAAAACAAACTTGAAAGATCAACAGGCCCTAGGCTTTGTCCCAAAGCCAATTAAGGTATGCAAAAGTTATGGTGAAGATGCGCAGCTGATGGAAATGAAAGTGTAAGGTGCGCCAGCTAAGCTTGGAAGTTATGAAAGTAGCCATACGGTAATTTACGATGATAAAAAAAATAGTAATTATATTCTCGCTGCTGTTTGCAGCTAGTCACGGCAGTGCCGATGAGTTAAAGCCATTTACAAGTGATGGCTGTAGTGCATTTCCTGATGGTACTTTGGCGCAAAATGAACTGTGGTTGAGCTGTTGTACGGCGCACGACCTTGCCTACTGGAAAGGTGGTACCGCTATAGAGCGCGAAAATGCCGACATTGCCTTGCAAAAATGTGTTGCTGCGGTAGGCCAAAAAGAAGTGGCAACCCTGATGTTAGCGGGTGTGCGACTTGGTGGGTTGCCTTATTTACCGACGCCATTTCGTTGGGGGTACGGGTGGTCTTACCCTAGACGCTACGCCGAATTGACCGCTGAAGAGATAGAGCAAGTAAATAAGCACATGGCAAAACTAGCATTAGACAAAAAATAAATTGACGCAAAGTCAAATTCTGTATATTTTCTCCGCGATGTTTCAATGAGGGCCATACAGTCAACTCGTCAACCCAATATTAGGCAGATCCTCACACGCATTAAGTGCTTGTGATTTTAACCTTTTGTTCTGAATTTGGGAAACGGATAAGACTGCATCAGCCGCTGTTTATAGCCGACGTTGCGTCCCTTTTTTCCGCTGCTCAAATTCCTTTGATTTGGGAAATTCGCATGGCTGAGCCAAGTGCAATTAGCATCATTCCCCCAGTCGTCGTATTGACGCTTGCAATTATCTTACGTCGTCCTATCTTGTCCCTTGTTTTAGGGGCGCTTGTAGGACTCGCATTGTTAGACCCCGCCACCGTATTGGCAAATTTTGCTGATGCTTCGCTAAAAGTGATGGGCGATGAAACCATCGGCTGGCTTATTCTGGTATGTGGTACGTTTGGTGCTTTGATAGCGCTGTTGGTGCACACGGGCGGTGCCTTAGCATTTGGACGTAATGCCCTGAAAATGGCAAAAGGGCCAAAGTCGTCTTTGCTTATGACCTATTTTTTAGGTGTGATCATTTTTATTGATGATTATCTCAATGCGCTGACGGTTGGTGAGACGATGCGCCGCGTTACCGATAAGTTTAAGATTTCTAGGGAAATGCTTGCCTATGTTGTGGATTCAACCGCTGCGCCTATCTGTGTTTTAGTACCACTTTCGACTTGGGCTGTGTTCTTTGGCGGTTTGTTGGTTGATAACGGTGTCGCGGGAGAAGGACAGGGGATCAGCACGTATATTCAGGCCATTCCTTACATGCTGTATGCTTGGGTGGCTGTAATTATGGTGCCACTGGTGATATTTGGTGTTGTGCCACTATTCGGCCCAATGAAAAAAGCAGAGCTTGCAGCTAAACAAGGGCAGCCTGCGCTTGAGCAGGTTGATTTGGAAGAAGTACATACACCGGATCACTATGCTGCAAAAGCCATTGAGCAGGAATTTGAACAAGCCGACACTCAAGGCAAACTGGTTAACTTTTTGGTGCCCATTGGTTTGTTGGTGGCGTTTACGGTGTATTTTGACATTGATGTATGGAAAGGCTTGTTAGCGACTTTGGCGGTGACTATCCCATTTTATATGGTGCAAAGGTTGATGCCGCTTGCAGACATGCTTGAGCAAATGATCAATGGTTTTAAATGCATGCTACCTGCAATAGGAACAGTTATCGCCGCATTTATCTTTAAGGATGTGTGCGATCAACTGTTATTGCCACAATATGTGATAAATGCGCTGAGTCCTTATATGACAGCTGGTTTACTGCCTGCGATGGTGTTTTTATCTATGGCTATTTTGGCTTTTGCAACAGGCTCTAGTTGGGGGATCTTCGCTGTGACTATTCCTATCGTGATGCCATTGGCCGTTGCTGTAGATGCTAATATTCCTCTGGTGATAGGCGCATTGTTGTCGGCATCATCATTTGGAAGCCAAGCGTGTTTCTACTCGGATTCTACGGTATTAGCAGCCCAAGGCTCAGATTGTAACTTAGTCAGTCACGCCATCACTCAGCTACCTTATGCGTTGATTGCGGCTGCAATTGCGTTTGTTGGCTTCTTGATTATTGCATAATCGCAAGTAAGTTTTAGGGTTAGTTCTGCTAGCCCTTCAAAGCTAACCTCTTAAAACTCTAGCTGCTTTACTTACTCTATTGCTCAAGTCTTGCTAGGCTATACAATACCAATTTTACTTAATACATGTGCAATTTTAAGGAGCAAATTCGCCGCTAACTGCGTTAAGAATTTCTCATTTAGAACAACTAAACTGCAAAATTCTTGCCTCAAAATAGGCCATTTAAGTAAAGCAAGTTGGTATAACTCGACCCTCAAAGTGTAAGGATAGCTATGTTCACACCTCGCAAGTTAGCGGAAAATTATCGCGAACTAATAAGTAGTATCGGTTTCTACCCCTCTTTACTTGCAGTTGCATTTTTCATTTTCGCGCTCATAACCACGGCACTTGAATATGCAGCTCCTATCAGCAACTTTAAGGAGCTTATAGCGATTGTACTGGTCGACAGTGAAGAGAACGCACGAACCATCTTAAGCACGCTCGTGGGTAGTATCATCTCATTGACGGTATTTAGCTTTTCAATGGTGATGATTGTGCTGAATAATGCCAGCGCTGGGTTATCACCTAGAGTACTGCCAGGTCTTATCACCAGAAAGTCGCACCAGCTGGTATTGGGGTTTTATCTCGGCAGTATCATTTATGCCATCATTATGCTGATAAACATTCGTGGCATGGGCAATGGTGAAACTGGGATCCCGGCGTTAGGGGTTTTATTTTCGCTGGTGTTTGGACTGATCTCTTTAGGCTTTTTTGTGTTTTTTATCCATTCAATCTCCCGCGCCATACAGGTCGATAATGTGCTAAATGACCTGTTTAACAACACCAAAAATGAGATGAAGAATATTATCACTAAACAGCAAGAGCAGCCTTTTAATAACTTTCCTGACTTCTCGAGTTGGCATAACCTACCCAGCACAGAAGAGGGGTATTTTAAGGGAGTACACAGTGACAAACTGTGCGGGTTGTGTGAGCAACATGACTTAAAAATATATATTGCAGTTAAACAAGGGTTTTTTACCGTTAAAGGCTACCCGTTTCTTAAGTGCAACAAGGACCTTAGTGAAGATGAGGCGCTACATGATGCGTTACTTAGCTGTTTTATTTTTTATGTTGAAGAGTATATCAGCGACCATTATCGCTATGGCTTAACACAAATCTCGGAGATTGCAGTGAAGGCCATGAGTCCAGGGATTAATGACCCCGGTACTGCGGTAAAGGCGATTGATATGCTGAGTATTTTACTTATCCAGCGTTTGGATATTTGCGATGTGAACTACTCCTTTAAACACGCTAAAAATGAGCCGCTTTTATATATTCACGAAGCGTCTTTTGATGAATTACTGCATGATAATTTTACTCCGATAAGAAACTATGCAAAGACCGATGGCTATGTCATGGTCAATGTGTTGGAAGCGTTTAAAAATATACTGTTTCGCTCAAGTGCGGATCAACACGCGACGGAAAGCTTATTTAATTACTTAGAGGCCATCATCGACGATGTGCGCAATACCATCACTAATCCGTTTGACCGTCAACGGATCATTGAAATGCTCGAGGCCATTGAGAAAATCAATGGCGACAAAGGAGAAGCGCTTATTACACAATTTACACGAGAATAAGCGTGAACCTTTTTAATTCAGCGCAAGCTTAGCAAGACCGGCGGCAATGGCAGAAAGAGAGAGTAGTCTCAGTAAAATGATAGCAATATCAGAGCTGCCGCCTGCAGACGTATTTCGATAAACTAAGGGATAGTCAAAGAATATAAGCAAGTAGAGTAAGTCAAAAAAGCCGATCCGGGTGCCATTGAGTTCTACTTTTGTACCATCTTTTAATAAGATTTCGGCAAAGCATAAATTGGCCGTGGTTTTTATTCTTCCGCCTTTGCGGTCGTTCAATAGCAAGTAATGAAAGGTGATTTCAGTAATGTCTTCTCTAGCAATTTTTTGCGTACCAGTTACTTTTGTTTTTATTGCTTTGGGCGAAATGGTTAATTGGTTTTTCGACACGTCCATCACCCATTGAGAGCCAAAGCCAAATTTTTTGTACAGCATGACTCTTTTAGTAAAAAAGATAATTAAAAATGCGATTAAACAAGCAGGGAAAGCAATATAGCGTGGGTACTCACCATCAATAAAGGATGCTGTGATAGCCAAGGCGAAGACGAGTAATGCAAATAAAAATTCAGTGCCACCGGAAAGCATGCCCAGCGCAGCGATAGATTTGAGTGATACTTGAGAGTTATCGTTCAATTCATTTTTGTTTTTTAGAGTCACATATTTGAACCACACTTTATCCGTGAGTGATAAATCGAGTGTGTGTTTGGCTAATGACATAGGGCACTTCCTTGGTATTAATAAAAGCAATGATCCTGGTCCATTTATATCGCATTTCCATGAAACTTGGAAATTTTTCAACTGGTTGCGTTGTGTTTTGACCAATAGATTGGTACTTTTTTGAGTACCAATTGGTAAAGTTATGGGAACATTTGGGAAGCGGAATATATGATCCAAAAATTAAACAATCGCGATGCGTCGGTGGCGAGAGAGATTTTCAATGTATTTCAACGGTCATACAAAATAGAAGCTGAGTTAATTGGGGCGAGTTATTTTCCGCCTTTATCTCGAACGATAGAAGATATATGCGGTGCGACGAGTCACTTTTATGGATATTTTGAAAATCAAAATCTTGCCGCAGTCATTGAAATTGTCATTTTTGAGAAAACGCTAGAAATAGATAGCCTGACTGTCGATCCCAGTTATTTTCGCAAAGGGATTGCGGGTAAATTACTGAATTTTGCTTTAACGGAGTTTGATGCTGCAAAAGTGATTGTTGAAACTGCGACCGCAAATGCACCTGCGATAAAATTGTATAATAAGCATGGTTTTGTTGAGTACAAACGCTGGCTGCCCGCACATGGTATTGAGAAATTAGCGCTGGCGGTGGATGTTTGTAGCTAATCGGATTATTAATGCCTTTCTAGCAGCCAGTTTTAGCGCTAACTGCTTTGAATTTACTTCCAATAGCCAGCTAAGTATAAATTGTCATGTAAACTTGATGTTACCCAGTAATTGGTATGTTATATTGTATCTAAATTGGTGCAAGGTTTATTTTATGATCACAATAACGGATGGACCACTTCATCTTTACCAAGTGGAGCAAGGTGATATTTTGGTTACCGGCATTTTGGCCGAGCTCGACGTTTCAGCGTTACCTGAGCAAGCAATTCTGCCTCACGAGTCGGTTTCGGTTTCCCATGCTATGGCGCTGAAAAAGCGTGTTCAGAGCGAGAAGTTGCTGTTACCCCCTTGTCTTTTGGTCGGAAAACTTGACTTGGATGAGGTGCGATGGCAAGCGGAATGTGTTGAAACTGCGCAGTGGTACAGTGATTGCGGTGAGTGTACTCATCGCCTCTATACTGTTGAAAGCCCTTACGTGCTACAAGAATTCAGGCAGCAGATCACAATGCATCAGCAATGGCTAGTTGCAGATGGACATCACAGGATGTTTGCAGCAAGCCAACGTCATGCGCCTCAATCTCGGATGATGGCATGGTTAGTTCCACAGCAAGATGCGGTGATAACGAGTTTCGCGGTGCAGGCATCTTACACACAAGCTGTAGATGTTACCAAATTCAAACAGCACCTAAGCAATTTTGATATCTGTGAATCCTCGGAGACTGAGGCCGATTATACTATTTGGTTGGGGAAAGCTGCTCTATATTTTGTCCTACGACGCGCGACAAGCGATTCTTATCTTATTCAGACCCAGTTGCGTAGAGCACTGCAGTCACTGCCAGCGTTTGAGGAGCTGTGGTCTAAAAATAAAGTTGAGCTGAGTGATAACGCTCATGTTGTAACTACCATCTGTCGTGCTCCCCAAATTGAAGACATCTTTGCTGCTGCTAAAGCAGGCAAGTACTTTCCAGAAAAGTCGACCTTATTTACGCATAAGGCCGACAGCCAAGTACTTTACCATTTAAATCAGCAGGCAGCTTGTGCTTAAAAGCCCTCGTAGAGGGCGATACTTACAACTGTTTAAAGGCTTCAAGCACCCTAAGGTTTTGCTCTGGCAGCCCGATGCTTACTCTCACAAAATGATCAAAACCTGATTCTAGCCAAGGTTTTATCATTATTCCTTGTTGCAGCAGCAAAGATGCGACATGCGCAGACGGCTGCTTGACATCAATAAATAAAAAGTTGGCTAGACTTGGCGCGACAAAATAACCCTGCTCGGTGAGGGAGGCGCTGAGTTTTTCCCTTTCGCGATTCGTTTGCGTGACCGTGTCTGCCAAATATGAGGGGTCTTGTAGTACCGCGATCGCTGCAAGTTGTGCTAGTCGATTTACATTGTAAGGTGTACGTACGCGGTGCAGATAATCCGCCAATTGTGCATTTGCCATTACGCCGTAGCCCACTCTAAGCCCTGCAAGACCATAGGCTTTGGAAAAAGTCCGTAATACCGCGTAGGGACGAGGCTGTGTTTGAAGTAGTGTTAAGCTATCGACAAACTGTTTGTGGCCTTGGGCATATTCGCAGTATGCTTCATCAATGACGATAACCGTATTGAGCGGACAGGCATCAATAAGGCGCTGCAAATTATTGGCATCAAACGTACAACCTATGGGGTTGGATGGGTTTGCAAGCATCAGCATTTTTAAATCTGGGTGATGTGCGATAGCATCGAGCCAATCATCAATTCGATAGGACAAATCGCTTTGCATCGGCACCTCCAGTACCTTTGCCCCCATCATATTGGCGTAAATCCCATGAAGCGCAAAGGTAGGCTTAGCCACTAACACTTTATCGCCTTGACTGAGAAAGGCTTTGCAGAGCATTGAGAGTACATCCTCAGAGCCATTGCCGAGTACAATTTGTTCTCTGGCAACGTTAAGTTTAGTTGCCAGCTGTTCGCTTAGCTCTGTGCATTGGCTGTCTGGATAGCAGCTAGCGGTATGCAGCTGTGCCTTAAAAGCATTAAGCGCTGCAGGGCTCGGCCCTAAAGGGTTTTCATTCACTGATAGGTTTATCATATTGGGGTGGAGATTGCGCGCTGTTGCTTGCTCAATGGTCTGTCCTGCACCATAAGGCGGTAGTGCAATGACTTCTTTACGGGCTGGGTTTGGCATTGTTGTTGTCATGCGTTTTGCTCCTTGAGTGATGTGGGCTCAAGCAAACGGTTAGCCCTATGATTAAAAAGCCAGATCTCAGATAGCGCTGTGACCGCAAGTCCTAACATTAAGGCGTACCAAACGCCCAAAATCCCCAAAGAGAAAAATTCTTGAAATAACCACGCACCGGGAAGACCAATGCACCAATAACCAATTAAAGACAGCATTAGGGTGCTTTTAACATCGCCAAGTCCACGCAGGATACCGAGCCCGATATTTTGCCACGCGTCAAAAAACTGCAAAAAGGCGGCAATAACGAGTAGCTCTATGGCGATAACAACGACATCGGAGTTTTGTAATTCTTCTGCACTTAAAAATGGCCGCAGCACAAATTCGGGTGTGAATAAATAGATTAAGGCGAAAACAGACATGACCGCTGCACCGCAAATAATGCCCAAATTGCCGATGCGTTTCGCATGGTGAAAGTCCCCCGCAGCATTGGCTTCGCTGATGTAAATAGAACAAGCAGATGAAATGCCGGCAGATACCATAAATACGATGTACACCATTTGGCTTACCACGTTGTGGGCGGCTAACGCGTTAACGCCGAGTGTTGCCACAAATAACGCAAGCACGGTGAAAAACCCAGCTTCAAGTCCGTAAGTTGCGCCAATTGGCACGCCCATTTTCCATGTTTTGCTAAGTGCTTCGCGGTCGGTTTGCCAAAACTTTATAGTGAGGTAGGGGCTGAGTACGTCATCGCGCTTGGCAAATAGTATAAACAGCAAAAACGATAAATACAGCACGATGCACGTGGCGGCCGCAACCCCCACAAAACCGAGTTGTGGTAGACCAAACTGACCAAAAATTAGGCCATAGTTGAGCACGATAGTGAGGACAACAGATACGCCGGTTATCAACATCAATGGCCCTGGCCTTTTCAATCCAACACTAAAATGCCGTACGCTTTGAAACCAAAAACAAGGTAATAGGCCCAAAGCGATAACGGTTAAATATTGGGTCGTCAAATTGGCAATTGCCTCAGATGTACCGATAAACCTTAAAAATGGCTCTATGGCAAACATCGCGGCGGCAAACAGTAGACCTAAAAATGTTCCGATAAGCATGCTGGCGTTAAAAAGAGAAGTGATCTGATCTAGTTTAGCCTTACCGATTGCATCAGAAACCAAATTACCCGTTGCCGTGACAACGCCCGTTCCCATGGTTCTAAATTGATTAAAAATACCAATGGCGAGGCCGCCAGCAGCCAGTTCTAACGGGCTCAACATCCCGAGCATGATAAGATCTATCGTTGCAATTGCCACGTAGAGCAGATTGGTTAGAATAAGCGGCCCTGCAAGCTGGCTTACTTTAAAAATATCGGCGCGCGCTGAAGCTACCATAACGTTACTTCCTCCACGCTTTCTTGTGTGATGGCAAAGTCTGCAACCGCTCGTCCGAGCGCCACGTCAGTAATGATCATGCCGCTGTTATAGACAAAGATAATTTCATCAGGGTGGGTGCGTGCTGGCTTTTCACCATTCAGTATGTCCGTTAATGTCGCATCAACGGCAGGTAGTTTACCGTTCTCGTCTAATAAATCGTCTCCGGTGACCTTCATTTGTTCTGCATCCGTTGTGAGCAATCTATCAGCTCGGTGTAGCACTGGTTTTTCGATTCCATAGCCAACTAAAATCACCACAGCGCCGGGTTTTAACCATTCATATTTAATGTTCTCTTTGGCGGACAACCCAGTAACGGCAAGGATCACATCGGCTTGTCTTACTGAAGCTTCTAAGTCTTGTGATACCGCAACTTGTCGCTGTGGGTGATGCTCCTTTAGTTTTAGCTGAACCGCTTCCAAACCTGTTTGATAGCTGCCGTGGACGGTTAGATGTGTGAGTTGTGGTAATGCCGTGACGAGCATAGGTAAAGCGATTTGCCCTTGAACACCTGTGCCTACAACCAACGCATTTTTGGCATCTGAATGAACGGCATACTTTGCAAACAAGGCGGAGGTGGCTGACGTGCGCATAGGACCTAGTTCTTTTACATCCATGAGGGCCACAGGGTGGCCTGTGGCATCATCGCAAAGGAAGATAAAAGAGTAAAACTGATATTGGTTACGGCTTCTGTCAGGATCGTATTCGTAGACCACCTTAAACCCTACGGTATTACTTGCAGCATCTCGGCCAGCCATACTATAGGCAATGGAGCGGCCATCTTGTGGCGTCATAATCACTTTGAGTGGGTTTGCAGAGTCAGGGTGATGCAGTGAGCGAAAGGCATTTTCCACCACCTCAATGACTTTACTATAGGGAAAATCAAGTTGCGCCAATCGGGCTTCATTTAGTATCGGCAGAACAGTTTGTTGGGTCATGGTTAGGCTCTCGCGGCAGGTTTATATTGCGTTAATAGGTCATCGAGCTCTTGCTCGATGTTAATGTCGATAAGGTCGTGTTTTGCCATCCAATCATCATTGAATACCGTATCGAGATATTTCTCGCCACCGTCACAAACGAGCACTACAAATAAGCTATCGGCGGGGGCGGTTTTTAACGCCTGTAGCGCTTCGTATATCACCCCACCTGCCGAGCCACCGATCATTAGGGCGTAGTGCTTTGCAAGGTATCTGGCGGTATTAAACGCTTGTTTGTCAGATACCTTCACGCCTTTGTCGATAAGTTCATACTCAATTACAGGGCCTATCTCAGCGCCTTCAGGCGTCCCCGTTCCTGACTGATGATAATTTAGTCCTGGTCCACCGAAGATCACAGAACCCACAGGTTCAACCCCAATCGTTGTGAGTTGATGACAACCTAAATCCCGCAGAGCCCTTGTTGTGCCGCATAGCGACCCACCTGTGCCAACCGCACCGACAAGGTGGGTAATGTGTTCACCAAGTTCATAAAAGACCTCTTGCGCAAGTCCTGTATAACCGCGACTATTGGCAAAATTATTGTGCTGGGCGGTCCAAAATGCGCCTTGCTCTTTTGCCAGCTTTGCGGCCATCGCATCGCGAATATCAGTCGATAAGCTGTCGTCTCCGGCTTCGCTAACACAGATCACTTCCGCGCCAAAAGCTTTCATATTGCTGATTTTCTCTTTTGCCGCATGGTTATCCACAAGAGCGGTAAAGCGATAGCCACGCTCCGCTGCAAGCAGCGCAAGACCAACGCCGGTATTGCCAGAGGTTGACTCAACGACCCAGCCCCCCGGCTTCAGTTGGCCGTTGGCTTCTGCTTCATCTAACATAGACTTCGCCATTCGGATCTTAGCGCTACCGGTGGGGTTAAACTGCTCAAGCTTAAGATACAGTTTGCTACCGTTTGGTAGGCTTAAAAACTGCATTAGCGGGGTATTACCAATGCTTTGCGATACCCTTAAATAAGGGGTTAGGTGTAATGTCGAGGCGAGCGAATGCTGCGCATTTATGTTCATAAATAGGCTCCTTTACGTTGTGTTGTTGGGTAACTTTTAGCTAAGTAGCTGCCAAGAAAGTGTATTGTTCTCCCACGTTACGGCGATTTTTCGTGGCAATGGCATAGAGTGAAACTCGGATTCATTTGAATCCATTTGATATCCTGCGGTGTTGAGGTAAATCATTAGGTCATCGCGCTTCGGTAGTTGCGACAAGGGAATAAACCGCCAGCTTAGCATGTCGCTATCTAGGCAGGTTGCTCCGCCAAAGGCCACGCGATACGCTCCTTGCTTGCGGTTTGAATGTGCAGTGAGTAACAGCGGGCTCGGCAAGTATTCGCTTTCAAACCACTGTTCTGACAGCGATAAGCTTGAGCCCGAAAGTGTAGCGATATGACAGTCTGATGTGCCTAGGTGCGGCTTTGTCCCTTGCACTTTAAACAAGCTAATGCCAGCCTCATCGAGCAGTGCCCGGCCAGGCTCGAGCATCAGTGTTAGGCTCTTTTGGCGTAATGCCGCTAATGCGGTTTGTCCATGCGCGTTCTTCACTGCCAAAATAGCGTGTAAGGTGTCCGCAGGGTTTTGCTCATTATGGTAGGGATAAAACCCTGCAAAGGTTTTACCTGCAAAAAAGCATTCGAAGTCCAAGGCTTGTTGCCACTGCTCATTTTGTAGATAGGAGACGGGCAGGCCACCGCCAATATTCACTTTTGATGGCGACAGTCCTATTTGCCTAGCTTCGTCTATCGCATCGATTAAAGTATGGATGCTCTGGCCACGTGCTTGTGGGCAGTATCCGCTTAAGTGGCAGCTAAATCCTTCTAAGCTTACCCACTCCTCGTATTCTCGGCACTGAGCTAATAATGGCGTAAGCTGACACAGTGAACTGCCAAAGCGTGAGGCTTTAGTTGGTTGTGTTTGTAAACGCAGTAGCACTCGCGCTGGGCGCTTTCGCTGGCGGGCCAGTGTAATGACCGAGCTTAACTCAGCACTTGAGTCAATGGCGATAAGCGCTTGATGTACAAGTGCTAAGCTAAGTAAGGCATCTGATTTATGCGGACCAGATACACCAATTTTTACCCCTTGAATACCACCGCTTAGGGCAAGTTCAAACTCTTGCACACTAGCCACGTCTATCCCTATATCGTGATTAGACGCGACTAGAGTAAAGCATTGGGCTTTGTTGGCTTTTTTGGCAAAATAAATCTCATGCTCAAGCCCGAGCGTTATAAAGTAGGCTTGCAGGGTTTCGATATTTTCCGCAAAACGCTGAGGAAACACTAAATGTAGCGGCGCTCCCAATGCTGCCGCCCATTCAAATAATTTGGCTTGGTGCTCCGTTAGCAGGCTTTGTGTTTGCGGATGCAATTTTGCAGTGAAGGCATCACTCATACGACTAACACCTCTTTGTTATTTGCACTGTCTAACTTGTTGACGTGGCGTTTTGCTATAACGAGCAGGCCAACGGCTAGTAGCAGCAACCAGATTAATGGCGTGTAGTTGTTCACGGGTGTGGCAAAGTCATTGCTAAATTGAGGAATATCCGCAAGATCTGTGAGCGTTGGCTTTGCGCTACAACCCTCACAAGGTGCAAAATCGCCTCTTTGATTGGCATTGGCAATTTCGCTGGCAAAGAAACCTTGTAGTGCTTGATGATGAGCTTCAACTTCTTCCATAAAGGCGTGATGACGTGCTAACCCATTGCCCGCTAAATCAACCAACAGTGTTTGTACGATGAGTGCGGGGGAAAGGTATTGTAGCTTTTGCGCGTTATGTTGCTGTGCTTGTTGCGCCGTTAAAAATAGTACATCTTGGGCTGCCATTGCGCGTTCGACAGAATTAATAGTAGCAATTTTTTTGGTGGCGTAATCGCTGGCACCACTGCCATTTTTGGCAAGCTCTGGATGATCTTGAAAATACTGAGCTAAAGTCTTTTCACTCGCTTTTTGGGCATCGTCACTGGCGGCACGCAGGCTATCTATGTAGTGAATTCGTGAAGGCGTTGGGTCGAGTAAAGCGATACTGGTATTGACCAAAGCTGGAACCACAATCACCAAGGCAAGCCAACAGGTGACCAAGGTAGCTGCGTTATTTGCCGCACTTTTAGCTCTGCTATTTACCCAAGCGGTTAAGGCAATCCAAAACCCAGAATAACATAGTGCGATAAGGTTATAACTCAGCAGTTCAATCACCCCTAGCTGCTCTCGTATTGTTATTAAAAGTAGGCTACTAACACTTAAAAATGGCAGCACAATTAACGTGCTTCGTAGCAATAATTGATAGGTCAGAAGGAGGGTTGCACTGCCTCCTTGAAGGATCAGTAGTCTTAGCTGTCCACCTTGGCGTTCACTCGCTAACGCATTAAAGCAAATGCCTATAATGAGCAATGGCAGTAAGTAGACAATCACAAAACTTAAATCGAACTGGCCTAACAGCAGAGATAGTGGGTGAACATAGTCATATTGATGAACGATGTGCTGTTTTTCTTTGATTAGCATCTTAAAATAGTAAGGTAATACGTCGGCTTGCCCTGTTGCGATTGGTGACGTTGCAAGCGGGGCTTTAGTGGCGTAATTTTGCATCAAGTAAAAAGCCTGCCCGCGCAGGTCGTACGGGTCTTCCCACCACTTATAGTCTGCTGTACTGGCGAGTCTTTCGGGTAATCCAGCTTTGGCATCTTGGATGGCCTGTTGCTGCATTTGCTGCGCGGCAAGCACCACATCATGCTGTTTTTTAGCAAAGTAATGGGCGTTAAAAAATGCCACTAGTGCAAGCACGCTGGTGGTCAAGAACAGCGCGAGTACGAGCTTTTCTCGCCAGAGGTTTTTAAACTCAGTAGCTAACATTAAACGTTTCATCTTTGCTCCTCCAAACGCAGCTTTTTAATCGCGAAGAAACTCAATAACACCAGAGCGATTAGCCAAAAGCTCAGGCTAAACAGGCTGATAACGTAGTGAGGCAGGTAACGAATAAAATTGGGATATTGGAATGCGAACTTTGGGATCTGTTGCCATAATTCCTCGCCCGCAGTGTAATGGCCGCCCGCCTTGTGACCGTGATCTCTTTGATTAAAGTTAAGCACTTCTTGCATCATACGGCGGTGCTGCTCTGCCGCATTTTCAAATGCTTGCTGGTGGACAAAGTCGCTGGCAGCGGTGGCCATCGACAGCGTTTGTATCGCGATAAACGGCGTTAGCATCCCTGCAAGTTGATAGCTTTGTGATTGCGCTTCTAATTGAGCTAAACGCGCTGAAAATAAGCGGTCAAAAATTTTATCAGCGTATTGTTCACCAAATTGGAGTTGTGCTCCGGCATAATCAAAAGATAAGTCTTCTACATTGCTAACACCATATTGAGTCAATGTTTGCTGTTTGAACTTTGCGATTGCTTCAACTCGTGCTTCGGTATAAACCTCACTTTCAAGCTTTGCTTGAAACGTTTGACCTGAACCTTGCGGATGAATGGTGGTCGCGATATTCATCGCCAGTTTTGGTAGTAAAAGTGTTGTAAAGGCCCAAATGGTTAATAGCGCTACCAATGCGCGCCTTGCCGTTGGAAGTAAACTTGAAAACGTGGTGGTGAGTAACGACCAAAGCAATAGGTAAACCAAATAAAATAGTAAAAATAACCCACTTCTGAGTGTATGAGACTCCGCGCTTGTTACTTGGCTATAAAGTAAAAAGAGCGCAACAGGCAATAAAAATAAGCAAGAAATAGCAAAAAGCAGCGCACATTTGGCGATAAACAGCTTTGCAGGGCTTGCACCCGATGCGAGCAGTTGTTTTAAGGTGCCTTGCTCACGCTCTCGGGCAAGTAGTGGGTAGCCAATTAATATAATCAATAGCGGTAGTAACACTTGCAGCACAAAGGCGGGCGATAAGCTGCCAAAACGTGACATTGGTAAGTTATCTTGCGCACTTCGAAACATGCTATCGTTACGAATATGGGCCTCAAGCCTCAACACATTCCCTTGATATGCTTGTAATCCCGCGTCGAGTGCGGCCAGTGGGGTAGTGGGTTTGACCACGTAAATACCGTAGTGGGCGGCGGAGTGAGGGCCTTTTTCACCTTGATTTAACCAGCGAAATTGCTCTGATTGAGACACCTCAATAACTGCTTGCTGATAGCTTTGGTGGCTTTTAAAACCAGTTAAGCAGGCAAGCAAGAGCAGCAATACTGCAATGCCTCCAAGCCAAAGCGCTTGTCCCTGCCGCTTGGTATCGAGCCATTCCTTTTTGAATGTCGTTTGAAACATCAGACACCCACCTTGATATGTTTGAGGTAAACGGATTCAAGTTGGACTTCTTGCAGTTGTTCATAGACTAAGGTATCGACTAATTGCCCTTGATTGATAATTGCCACGCGATGGGCATCTTCTTGAGCACGGTATAAGTCGTGGGTCGCCATTAAAATCGCGACGCCTTGCTTTGCTAGTGACTGAATGAGCTGGCTAAATTCATGGCTGGCTGAAGGATCAAGACCTGATGTGGGCTCATCTAAGATCAATGCCTTGGCTTGCTTAGCAATGGCAATAGCTATGCCCACTTTTTGTCGCATCCCTTTTGAATAGGTTGCAACGGGTTTGTCTACAGCGTGACTTGGCAGTTTTACTTCACTGAGCAGTGTGCGAAAGGCTTCGTCGGTCTTTTCTATGCTGGCCATTTTGCTGAAATACGCTAGATTCTCAAGTCCGCTAAGTCGTGGATAGAGCGCGACTTGTTCAGGAATATAGGCCAGTTGCTGCCTTGCCGTTACTACGTCATGTTGTGGATTAATTCCAGCGATGGTGATTTCCCCGGCATCCGGTTGTAAAAAGCCCAGTAAGCAATTAATCGTGGTGGTTTTACCTGCCCCATTTGGGCCTAGCAGCGCTAGAATTTCACCTTGATGTACGCTCAAGTTTAATCCCTGTAACGCTTGGTATTCACCAAAGCGCTTTTGCAGGTTGTCGATTTGAATAACAGGTGTAGTCATGAATTATCCTTAAAAGCTCACGCTTAATGAGGCGATAAAGGTGCGGCCACGACCGGGAGCGACTCCCCAGTCTATGCCTTTGGCACCGCCAGATAGCCAATATTCTTTGTCGAACAGGTTTTCGGCCTTGAGTCGTAGCGTGGTGTTAATGTCAGTAAAGTGGTATTTAGCGCCCAAGTCGAAGCGCGTGTAGGCTGGTAGCTTTAGCGTGTTATTGACGTTTTGTTCGCGCTCACCAACATGGAAAATACCCGCATTGATGCTTAACGCCTCCCAAAATGGCAGCTGATAGTCGACATAAAGATTTGCTTGAAATTTAGGCACATTGGCTGGGGTGTTGCCATTAAGTGCGGGCTCGCCGTCAAGCTTATCTAAGCTCGGGTCCATCAAGGTAATGGATGCTACGGTTGCAAGGCCGTGAGTAAATGAACCACTGGCATTGAGCTCAATACCTTGATGTGACTGGACACCGTCTTGCACGAAATAGTTAGTAATGTGATTGTGGTACTCCAACATCTTTTCTATTTCGAAGACGGCTATCGAGTAGTTCATGGTGTCCGTTTGGTATTTTATGCCAGCTTCAATTTGTTCGCTTTCTTGTGGGCCGAGTGATTCGCCCTCGTTTATTGCACCGCTGCCGATGACTGCAACGCCGCCTTCTCCCGCGCCTTCTGAGTAACTGGCGTAAAACGCGAGCTGATCGCTTGGGTTGTAGTTAAGACCTATGATGGGAGTATTAAAAGTTCGGTCGTCTAGCGTGGTTTTAGTTTGGCCAGGTAGAGTTTGCTCTTTTTTGTATTGAATATGACGCAGCCCTAAGGTGGCATAAAATACATCGTTAAAGTGCAAGGTATCTGTGATAAATAATGCGCTTTCAGAGGCTTCAGTTTTGGTTGGTTCTGGATAATCAGGGAACTGCGGTTTACTGCTATGAATTGGATTGAAAATATTGCCAACGGGGTTGGTTAGCTCAAACCAACGGCCATCCTTCGACTCATAGTCACGAATACTGACGCCGATAACTAGCTCATGTTCAATTGCCGCGGTGGTAAGCTGACCGCTGATAAAACTATGTGCGGAGAGTGTGTCATACGTTTCGTCTGGAGTAATGTGGATAGCGGCAGACAGCACATTACCTTGTGTATCAACTGAGTAGATATCAGGAAAAACGGTAAACCTATCATTACCAGAAAGCGCAGCTTGGTTTACCCATTGCCACGTGTCGTTCAACCAAAAATCAGCACGTGCGGCAAGGTTATATGACTCGGTTTGATACTTTGCCCAAGGTTGTCCGAGCAATACATCACTGGTGTCGACATAGGGCGGTAATATTTTACGGTCAGGATCATTGGGGTCGCTGGCCAGTCCTATCAAAGGCTGTGATACGGTGCTTTTGTCTTGGTAATCGCCGTCTAATCGGATAAATAGGCGGTCTGAGACTTGCCAATCTAGTGCTGCACTAAAGAAATAGCGCTCTAAGTCATCACCACCGGTAAAGTCACCGTTTTTCTCTGCTGCTGCATTTATACGATAGCCGAGTGTTTGCTCGTCGGAAATTGGCCCACCGATATCGATGTGTAAATACTTTCCTCCACGACTACGTACTTCTGTTGTGACATCCAAAAAGGCGTCCATGGTTGGGCGCTTTGTCACATAGTTGATGGTACCGCCGGGGTTGTTAAAGCCTGATACGAGACTTGAAGGGCCTTTAACGATATCAATGCGCTGAATATTCTCTAGCGGTACATCTTGGTAGGGGGCAAGCGCTAAACCGTCGCGTCTTAGACCATTAGTCCAATCTAGTTGAAAGCCACGCAGACTCACAAAGTCGAAAACCGTACCAATTGAGGTATTTTGAACAGAAGCATCGTTGGCAAGGACTTCGCCTAGCGTTTTTACTCTTTGATTGCTGATCAGTTCTTCAGAAAATGATTGAATGGAAATAGGAAGAAGCTGCGGATCTTTCATCCCCAATGCCGAAGCGTTCACGTCTCTCGTGCTGTAAAGAGGCGCGCGAGTGCCATGTACATCGATTGTTTCAATGGATTGTTCGGCAACACTAAGTGAAGAATATAAGCTACTAAGCACGCTAACTGTCAGGAGTGACCTTGTCATTTTGTTATTCCAACTGCAAAAACGAATGTGAAAAGAACCATCATTTATTTGATACAAATGATTATTTTAAAAATGTTATAACGTAACGATCTTAATCATGTTTTTGTGTGCTTGAAAAGAGGTAAGTTATTGCTAAAAGGTTATCCCTGTATCTTTTTTTTTGCAAAAAACAAAACAAAGGTGAATCGTTCAAAGTAACAGCTTTGCGTATTGATAAAAGTATAAGTCTCAACGAATATTATTTTTACAAATAAAAATCGTTCTCATTAATTTGTTTTTAAAGTGGGTGAATTGATTTTTTTGTTGTGAATTTTTGTATAAAAAACAATGTGAAAGTTTGTAAATGGTTTGCGTGTTATTCAGTACATCGAGCTTAATCTCACTGAATAACGCCGAGCATTTACTTAGAGAAGTGTTTGCTGCTTAATAAAGGTAACGAGTTTCTCAGCAATGTATTGATGTTCAGAAGCGGTTGGATGCCACACACAGCCTTCTAATGGTGAGTCGAATGTATGACTGTATAGTTTACTGATATCTTGCTGATTAAGCCTTGCAATTGCATCTTGAGTTGCTGGAATAATAAAGTTATATGGATATGCCGGGCGCGGCATATAAATAATGGGAACCGCAGGATATCTTGCACGCAGCTGTTTGGTGAAAACGACCATTGTTTCTACCCACTGCGTTTTGACTTCATCAATAGTTTGCCAAGGCTCTGCAGGGGTTGGATCGGTACTAAAGTCATTGGTGCCTACTTCAATCACGATAAGCTGTGGAAACTTATCTTCAAAGTCAGTGTTGTCGGTAAATACTGCTGACATTTTGTCATAGTAACTACGCAGCGTATGATGTGGCTGATTGCCACCCCAATTTCGAATTAAGCCTAAACCTGAGTATGAAACTTGGGTAAAACTGGCACCCAACTGTTGTGCGCTCATATATGGAAATGCTTTACGCGCGTTACTTAAATCAATAATTTCACTCCATTCACACTGTCTTTGGGTGGACTCACTGCCAAAGCCTGCGCTAATTGAATCGCCAATAAATAAGATATGGGGCTGTGGCTGCTGGATTGAGTCTAATTTTCCGTCCACATCAACACTTAGGATCTGGGTATTGTGTTCGTAGTGCTCCTAGCGTTTAACGAGTTCAATTGTGACGGTTTCTGCCTTTGTACTTTCAAATAGCGTGAAGGTCTCAGCGACTCCATTGGCGTTGGTCTTTAGCTTTTTTATGAATTTGCCATCGATCAGTACATCGAATTGATCGCCGTAGCCCATCAACTCGATATGAAAGGCACGGCCGGTGAGCATGGTATGCAGCTGGGTACCCGGCCAATTAAAACTCACACTGCCATCGGCATAGTTTTTACTGACGCGTCCTTCATAATGAATCGCATGATGGGTCGCTGCGTGATTTGCGGCACTGGCTACGCTTCCAGAAGCTAATAAAGCCACCGTAACTAACGTTTTTAACATGTTGTATTCCTTGTAGGGTTATTCATTGAATAATGTAACTGGTTTAAATGGGTTGTGAGTGAATTTAGGCTTGAAAATTATTCACTTAAGAAAGGAGAAAATAGAATATATCACTGGCAGGAAGAGGGTTGCTCAGGTACATTACGCTATGTAATCAGGTTAAGGAGAGGTAGCTGATGACGATTGTAGAACAGATAGTTGCTCGGAATATAGAAGCGGTTATCGTATATGAATCAGAACAGGTGATTGCGTTTGCCGATCATGACCCCATAAATTTTGGCCATATCTTAATTTGCCCCAAATCCCCTTATGAAACGCTCCTTCAGGTCCCAGAATCCATACTGGCTGAAGTCCACCGCGTTGCGCGTGACCTTTATGTGCGAATTGAGCGTAAATTTTCCCCAGATGGGATTACGTTGGTGCAAAACAACGGGCACTTTAACGAATTGAGCCACTATCACCTGCATATTTTCCCCCGCTATAAGCGGGATAGTTTTGCGTTTGGACGTGATGAACTCAATATTAAACCTCAAGATGTTTTGCGTACCTCACTTGAGGGACTATAGATGCTAGGAGAAGTATTAATCAAACTGTTAGTGACTATGTTATTAATCATGTCTTTGGTTTGGACATTTTTTCCATGGGCGTTTGGATTACTAAACTTTCAGCAAAAACATAATGACTTTCTATATAGAGTGGGCCGAGTGAGTTGGTGGTTGCTTATCGTTATACACCCGATATTTGCAATATGGTTTTGGGCCTTTGAGCTTGATCTCAGTACGTTAGTGTGTAGTTTGTTAGCGATGCACTGTTTATTCGGTGCAACCTTTGCCAGAAATGTAAGCACGCGATAAACCAAAAGGGTCGTAAGTGAAAGTAACAATTAAGGCTATTCAGGGCGAGGATGCTGATACTATTGAAAGGTTAATGCGCGAAGTTTCAGAGGCTGACGTCTTACCCCATTTTTCGCAGCTTGGAAAAGATACTTATTTAAACGAAATATTACCTGAAGTGACTCAGGTGATGTGCAACGTCAACTTTGTCGGTGCCAAGGCGTTATTAAACGGTGAGCTGATTGGATTTGCTTTATTAAGAGATGGTAACTATCTCACCCATTTATTTGTTGCCAAGTCAGCCCAAGGTAAAGGGGTTGGTCGGCAACTATTAGATACTGTACTAGCGAGTACATCCGCAGCTCAAGTCTCATTGTGCTCATCGCTAAATGCAGCATCTTTTTATACTGCGCTAGGTTTTCAGGCGACAGGGCAAGAAGCACAGAAAAACGGTATTAGATTTATTCCAATGAAGTTAGACAGAACTTAAGCAAGGATATTTTATGACATTTCCAATTAACGGCTCGTGCCAATGTGGTGAAGTAAGCTACACGTTAAAAGCAGCACCTAGAATGGTGGTCGCCTGTCACTGTAAGGCTTGCCAAAAACTGTCAACCAGCGCATTTAGCATTACTGCCATTGTTGATAAAGACGATATTGAATTTTCGGGTCTGATGAAAGAATGGCGGCGCCCAGCTGACAGCGGTAACGTTAGCGGAGCTAAGTTTTGCCCAACTTGCGGCAATCGCATTTACCACTTTAATCCCGCAGAGCCAAATTCAATTAAACTCAAACCAAGTAATTTGGACGATACTCGCCTTATTCAACCGACAGTTCATGCATGGGTTAGTGAAAAGCAAGACTGGTATACCATCCCAGAGGGCGTCATTGTATTTGATAAACAGCCTTAGTCTGCTCTGATGTGTTCAACGTCAATTATTGAGCAAGTCATCGCGAAGGAGTGTGCGCTTCATCGCAAAGAAAATAGGCATAATATGGCGTTGTGTCGCGAACTCCTTCACCCTCAATTTATTGAGGTTGGACGCTCTGGAAGCCAATATAACTTGAGCCAGATCCTATGCTTAATGAATGAAGAAGAATGGCCAGATGGGGAGGTGGTAGCAGAGCAGTTTCACTGTGCTTATATGAATAGTGACGCTTTGCTTCTTACTTATCGCTCTGCATGGAGAAAGACTGATGGCACGCTTTCAGAGCATGCTTATCGGTCATCTTTATGGGTTGAGCAAAATGGTAAGTGGCAGTTGTTACATCATCAGGGTACGCCCACCAGTTTATTTTAGTGCTGTTTTTATGACATGGATTGGGTTATAAAAAATCACAAAAGTAAATTTTAAGTAATTTAAAATGCGACTACACTAAATCGACATAAGAAGAATATCTGCTAGATCAAGATCTAAGGAACGAGTATGCCAACATCTCAACCAGGCACTGTAGTGAGCAATGCACAAACCAGGGCCGCTAATTTAACGACGACAAACAGCAATGAAGTGCCAGCGACTAAACAATTTGTAGTGAATGCCACCGGCAACTTATTTATCGCAAGTACACTAAACAGTACCGCAGGTGGAAGTGTATTGCCGCAAGAAGCTGAAAATGCGTTTGGTGAAGTCAGCGTATTTTTTGCCGCGCTCACAAAAGCGATGGCAGGAGCTGGGACAAGTCTGTACGACTACGATGCACTCAATAAATTAGTGTCAAGCTCAGGATTGTTTGTCAAAGTGACAGATAGCAATATTCAATTTGAAAGTAAGCAAAGTGGCGTCACCTTATCAAGCCAACTGATCCAAACTTTACTAGGGCTCAGTGGTAATTTAGCCTCCATAGGTAAATCATTGATGGATATGATCGCTGGTATGGGGCAAGCCTCGGTAAGTATCAGCGCGAGTTCCGACAGCCAAGACAAAAAGGTCGGCACCATCATTTTTGTCTGTGAATATCTGCTTGGTGCAATTTCTATCGCGCCCATTGTCATTTCAGCGGATGCCAATGATGTAAAAGCCATTTGGCAAGCGGGCCCTTGCTTACAAGGCGGGCATACAGACGTGCAGTTAAGTCTGTGCAAATCAGTATACTTATTTGTGCCACCTGCATTTGTTAAGCAAGCTGCATCGCTCAATGAGGCGATGTCAGACCCTGAATTTAATAATCTGATTGAATCAATGCGAAGTGTCATAGCCGCATCGCCGCAAACCACTGCAGCCAGTAAAACGACTAAAAAGGACAGTTAATGTTGGGAGTAAATAATGTTCTCAACTTGGTTTAGCAAGCAAGATAAACCGTCAAAACCGCAGTCACAGCCAATGTATACCCCAATTACTAAACATTATGTGTTTAATGAAACGGGTAATATCATGTTGTGTGCCACGGCGGATAGCATTCAGAGCTTTGACACTGACTTAAAAAGTGCATTCGTTGATATCAGTGTGTTTTTTGCCGCAATGACAAAAGCGGTGACGTCGACAACAAATCCGGTGACGGGGAAGCCGTTTTCAATATTTAACTACCAAGCTGTGAAAAATATTTTGGTAGAGTCAGGGCTTTTCATTGAAACCAATGTGGAAGAAGGCACTTTTAGTCACGATGGCGTAGGTAATGCGCTCGGCAAAGCGCTGTTTCAGCATGTCTTAAATCGAGAGTTTTCTGAAAAGCAGCTGCCTTTTGCCAAGTCCATGTTTAATGGTATGCAATATCAAAGGGCGAAGATGGCAGAGCAATCTGAGATGACGGAAGCGCAGCAGCAGTTTTGCCGCAGTGGTAGCATCTTTTTTATTGGTGAGCTGTTGATGGGCGTGCCACAAACGTCGGCAATTTTGCTTAGTATCGAACCACAAAGTATTGCCCAGTCGACCGGCGATACCGAGAGTGACTGGCAAGACTTATTTTCGTTGGCTGGGTTAGATGAAGACAAGCATCAGCCCAAGCACATCGTGCGTCATTGGAAATTTAAAAAACGTACTTATCTATTTGTACCACCGCAGTTTATTTCTCATGCGGTGGCTGGACTTGGTGAGCAAAGCAATATCGATTTTGAGGAATACAGTCGCAAATTGGCGCAAAGTATTACTCCTAATCACAGCGTTAGCTAACTTCAAATATTATAATGTTAAAGCGCCTTAGCTAATTCGGTTAATGCGCTTTTTGCTATGTCTAAATCGACTTGCTCCGTTTGCCAATTACTGAGCGCAGCACGGATCACCTTCTGTCCTTGCCAACTCCCTGGGCTGACAAATATACGGCCGTCTGCATTAATGGCATGAAGAAGGGCGGTTGTTGCTGCGTCGTCTTTGCCACTTGGCTTAAAAAGCACCACGTTCAGCTCTCCGTAGTAGACTAATTCATAGTCTGGAGAATCAGCAAACCAGTCAGCAAGCTGTTTAGTTTGCGCAATATTTTTACTTACCCATTGACGGATCCCGTCTTTACCATAGGCAAGTAATGACATCCAAACGGGCAGTGCCCTAAATCGACGAGAGTTCTCTACACCCATCGAAAAAAAGTCGGGGTCGGCTTTTGATGTGACCAAGTAAGGAGCTGGAACGTCGCAGCTTTCAACCAAGTAGTGCAAATGACGAGTGAGAAAGATCCCACAGTCGTATGGCACATTGAGCCACTTGTGTGCATCCAAGGTAATACTATCGGCTAACTCTAGCCCCTTAGTGCGACCTTCTGAGCCAGAGACCAGCCGGTCGAAAATGCCAAATGCAGCATCAACATGCAGCCAAGCTTGGTGTTTATCGCATAAATGGCGGATCTGAATTAAATCGTCAAAATTAGTACCAGTAACCGTGGCGGCACTGGCGATGACAACCTTTCCTTTGGCGTTACTTGTTGCAAGCGCTGACTCAAGCGCTGCAATATCCGTAGCCTCATTGCCTACTTGCGTTGCGACTCTAGTGATTTGGTTACGGCCAAGGCCTGCAAGACCAAGCGCCTTAATCATACTCGCGTGGGGCGTCGCGCAAAAAACGTCAATTTCTAAACCGAAGGCTCCATCCTCTGCCACATTGATCCCTTGTTGATGGCCTGCAAATTGGCGTGCTATGACTGCACCTAAGTAATTTGCCGCTGTCGCCCCTGTAGTAAAAAGACCATCAAAGCTTGCAGGCAGGTCGAATAATTCGGTTAGCCAACGAATGGCCTGCCGCTCTATATTGGTGGCAATGGAGCCATCGCCCTTTGAGACATTTTGGTCATAGGTTGACACTAGCCAATCGGCAAAGGTGGCAACAGGTGTTGCGCCGCCAGTGACGAATCCCCAATACCTAGGCCCAATGCTGGTGCTTAAGTTTGGCACCACTTGTTTACTAAAAATCTCTATCAGTGATTCAAATGCAATTCCAGACTCTGTGAGTGTTAGGTCGGGCGGAGCAATATCTTGACCTGCGACTGGACGGCTATTGTTAGACTGTATAAATGCCTCGGTAAGTTTAGAAAACTCAGTGAGCAATTGGGGTAATGCTTGCCATTGGTTGTGTGTCATCGTCATGTGTCAATCCTATTTGTGATCGAATACTGGAATTACAGTGTAACTTCGATAAAAATGCAGTACAGATACAGAATTCTTGGTTATTAAGGGTACAGATGGCGAGGAAGTTTATTACATTAAGTGAGCAGGTGATTGCAGAGATAAATGCTGGTGAGCGTCAATGCGGTGAAAAAATGACTTCGCTTCGGATCTTTGCCAAGCAGCATGGCGTGAGCATGAGTACCGCAATTAGAACCTATGAGGAATTACAGGATAATGGCTTCTTAGCTTCTCAAGAGAAATCTGGTTTTTATATTTGTAAACCGAAAGCAAAAAATAGTGACATTGACTTTGCCACGTTTACGAGTGAAGTGAAATCTCCTAAAAGTGCGTTAAGACCCTCTGTCGTAGGGCTCAATACAATGTTATCGACGGTGCAAGTAGCACCTGAATTGATGCCCATAAATCGCCTGACTAAGTTTATAAAGCAAGCGTTCGACTCTCCTCAGTATCACCATTTTCATTATCCCAATGCGATGGGGCTGACGTCGCTTAGAGAGAATCTAACTAAGCACTTTAAACAAAAGGGGTTGGCGCTGAATCCTGATAATCTCGTGGTGACTGGCGGCTGTATTCAAGCCGTGATGGCGGGACTGCAGGCTGTTACAAAAGCGGGGGATTGTGTGGTGGTGCCGTCACCTTGTTATCAAGGTTTATTGCAACTGCTTGCAACGCTACAGCTCAAGGTGATTGAGATCCCAACGACGCCCGAAGGACTCGACCTAGAAGCCTTGGAACAGGTAGTGACAACGCAAAGGGTGTCAGTGTGTTTGCTTACGGCAAACCACCAAAACCCAACAGGGCACAGTCTATCTGTGCAACAAAAAGCGTGGCTTGCGGATTTTGCTGCGCAGTATCAAGTAGCGATTATTGAAGACGATGTCTTTGGGGAGCTGAGCCATAATCAAACAATGCCTTTACCGATAAAGGCGTGGGATAAAGCCGGATATGTAATTTGGTGTAGCTCAGTGTCTAAGACGTTAGCGCCGGGCTTGCAAGTTGGATGGTGTGAAGCTGGGCGTTATCAAAGCCAAGTGGCCGCGCTCATGCAGGCATTTCACGGCATGCCAAATCAATGTTTACAAATGGCGGTATCACGCTTTATTGAGACAGGACATTATCAGCGCCATTTACGGACGCTTAATCGTACCTTAGCGGCACACTGCTTCGCTTACCAAAGCTATTTGAAATCGCGTTTACCAAAGAGCTGTAAAATATCTTCCCCTCAGGGCGGAATGGCATTATGGCTGAAACTGCCTAATATTGACTGTGATGCACTAGCTTTACGGCTCGCTGAACTTGGGATTGAGATTCGCCAAGGCAGCTTATTTACAAGTCGTGAGTTGTATCAAGATCATCTGCGGATCAATTGCGGTTGGCCGCTAGATGCGGCAAAACCTTGGTTAGATAAGCTATGTGATTGGGTACTTCATAATTGCGCCAAGTTATAGTGTTATGCTCGGTTCATATAATACAACAAGGAATAAAAAAATGACTGTATTACTCAACGCAGAAACCCAAGTAAATAGCGAAGCGCTCAATGCTATTGCACATATGCCAACCAAGAGTCTTGGCATATTACTCGATAGCAACTTTACGCGTAAGCTTTGCGATAAAGACTTTATGCGCATTGCTGTTTTGCTAGCAAAAAAGGGTTATGAAGAGGGCGGTTGCCCAATTGGTGCGGTTATTGTTGATAATGAGACCAATCAAATTGTAGGTAAAGGACATAATACGTTAGTACAAGAGAGTCACCCATATAATCACGGTGAAACCTCGGCAATTCGAGATGCGGGACGGATTGATTTTAGTAAAACCACTTTGTATACCAGCCTAAGTCCTTGTGACGTATGCGCAACATTACTCTACATGCGTGGTTTTCAGCGAGTCGTGGTGGGGGATATCACGAATGCTTCAGGCAATGAGCCGCTACTTGAAAGCAAGGGCGTACAAGTCGATATTTTAGAAGATGAGCAAGGTATCGTATTGTATCAACAATTTCGTGCTGAAAAGCCAGAACAAGATTTAGAAGATTGGCAAGGTCTGGCAGCGGTAAACGCAGGTCATAAGTAGCTAACTGTGCCCATGGCGAGGTAAAACCATTACTACATGATGTACTGGATTATCAAATGAAATACTTTCTGAAGTAATATAGCCATTGCTGCGGATTGAATTGCAATGTAAATACGGGCACACTGACCGAATGATTATTTAATTTATTGAGATAAAATGATCCGGAAAACTTTATTCCTTATGGCGCTACTTGCATCAACCAAAATAATTGCTTCGCTGCAAGAAACTGTGCATTTTGTTGCGGAAGATTTGCCTCCCTATCATTTTATTAATGGCCAAGGAGAAGTGGATGGTGGCCTGGTTGAGCTTGCTCAAGCGGTAGCAGATAAAGCAAATGTTACTGCTAAAATTGAAATAATGCCGATGGCACGTGTGTTACACGAATTAGAAACTAAACCTAATGTGGTGCTGTTATCTTGGCTAAAAACACCAACTCGAGAAGTCTATTTCCGCTTTTTGGGTACTATGTGCCATACGTCCGCATCACTTATTGGCCTGAAACAATCTCAAACGCCAATAAACGATCTTGATGCTGCAAAGCGGTATCGTACCGGAACCATACGCGGTTATTATAGTGAAACCTTTCTCAAACAAGCTGGTTTTTCTGAAGGCTATGAGCTGATATTAGTGTCAAACTACCAAAGTCTTTGGAATTTATTGTTTAAGGGCCGGATTGATTTTGTACTAACCAACACACTAACACTCGAGAAAGAACTAAACGCCCTTAAGCTGGACCCAAAAGCAATTGAGCATAAGTTACTTCTTGAGCATTTCCCAAGTGAGTTGGCTCTGGCTGTGAATGCAGAGTTTCCCAATGAGCTTGCGAACCGCTTGCAGCACGCACTAGCGGAATTAAGTCAAAGTGGTCAACAACAAGCTATTTTGGAGCGCTGGAAAATACACTAAATTGAATGCAGCTGCTTGGTTTCGTATGTTCCTAAATTAGTATAAAGTGTGTAGACATAAATTTAGCGCATTAAGGATAGGCGTGATGTTGCAAGAGTTGGTGAGTTATTTTGGCATACTAGCAAGTATATGGATGCTGGTAGGGGTGTATGGCGTTGCCAAGCGTTACCCAAATTATAGTCACAAAAATCAATTTTGTAGTGAGTTAGGCGCCAGTGGCAGCCCAACAGAGCGATTGTCTCCTGCAGTTAATAATTACCCCTTAGCCTTTTTATTTTGTTGTTTTGGTTTTTATATCATCTTGGTACCCGAAGGGAACTGGGCGTTAGGTGTTATCGGCGGTTTGATTGTTTGTCATGGTCTAGCAACCGCTGTTGCAGGTTTCTTTCCTATGGATCGGGATCCATACACAACCTCGCCAAGTCGAGCGTGTAATATTCATTCTTTCGCGGGCATGGTAATGCTATTAAGCTTACTCATCGCACCTTTATTGGTCTGGTTTGTAAGCCCGTTAAACTCGCTATTTGCTTGGTTTTCTACTGCTTGTGTACTTGTTTGTATCGGTTTTAGCTATCAGCTTGCCAACGCTTACAAGCAAAAGCGTAATAGTGGACTTTATCAGCGATTAAGTTATGGCACTCAGCTAGTTTGGCTGAGTGCGCTGTGTTTTATAGTGTAAGGTGTTGATAAGCCAATAAAATGGCTTGCGCTTCGGGTTTGCCTTTGGCAACTCGTGCATAATGATCCAGCGTTTTCTCTAAATAGCGTTTGGACAGCGTGCCTTGTTGCCAAATCGCTTCGCCCAATGGGGTTATGGCAGTGCCAGTCTTACCTGAAGTGAGATAGAGCACTTCGTAAATACGTCGATTTTCTTCAACCAATGATTCATGGATCACCTTAAGTGGCAAAGATTGCAAGGTTTGCCTCAAGGTATAATGATGATGAACTGGGCAAAGCAAGAAATCGACCTCGTCACGCAAATTGCAGCAAAGACTTGTCATCAGTTCTGCGGTTAAGTCGCCGCCAACACCTGCGATGATCACTAACTGCCTGCCTGAGTATTGTGCAAGAGGGAGCTTCGCAACGTCTTGGGTGTAAAGGCTATAGCGCGTTTCAGCTTCTGGAAAGAAGCGCGCGAGATCCAATTTTACTTTCGCGATAAGCGCTGGGACTACATCAACAAAGTGTATGTGCGCTTGGCTCGAATCTAAAAATTGTGCGCCAAGCTGGCCATGATCGCAGCAGCAGTCCCAAATATGTTGATAGTCTTCAGTAACAACATCATGCAAAGTCTGTAAGCGTTTTCCAAGCTTCAAGTGGATTCCTTTTATTCAGGCGTAGGTATGGTGGCGCGTTGCACTAAAGTGGTTAAGTAGGCGATGAATAAGGTAGATTGCACAGAGACTTACCGTAATTGCAACGCTCACTGAACTGAAGCGATACAGTGCGCTGTAGATTAAATCTTGATTTGGTGCGAGAGATTGGCCAAACAAGATCCCAAAAGTGGTAATAATACCAAAGCCAATCCCAGGAGCACCACCACTTAACAAGTGGTAGCGACTAAAAATGAAGACTAAGATCCATAAAATCAAAATTGGAAAAAGTAAAATTTGGCTATAGGTTTGCAGTAGGATTTGCGCTGCTAACGCCAAGTTACAACCTATCAGCGTGCCAACTGCACGTTGCCAGCCCGCTGTGCCCGCCGCTTTCCAACTCAGTGGAAAAAGGATTAATATTGATGCCGCTTGGGCGGAAACGGAATCTTGTAAATCTAGGATTTGGAATATCATAAATGAGAGTGTGGCTACGGTGGCGCACAGTAAGACTTCATGGCGAATACTTGCCGCGTCTTTCGCTGGCCGTGGCGGTAATTGACGCACAGTAACATCCGGAAATAACCAATGCATTACATATGCGGTTGCGATACTAATGATAATAGCCAGAGAGTTACTGGCTATGAGTGAATATAAGCCGCCACTGGTTGAAGCATAACTGGCAAAATGAAGTTGGATTGACAGTCCCACCACACTCATTGCACCAAATAAGAAGTTAACGCCTTTGCTCATTTGCAAAAACAAAAAGGCAAATAAGGCAAAGGTGAGTAAGGACATTAACGCAGGGTGGAAGCCAAATAGCCCTTGTAGCACCAATACCGAAAAGGCACAGACCAACCCACTTAAGATAAACTGGCGCACTATGTGTGCGTTTAACATTGGTACTAAGCCAAGTAGCAGCATGGGATAGACGGTAAAAAAGATACCGTACGGCCAGTTGAGCAGTTTGCTTAGTGCAAAGCCTAGCGTACTCCCAGTTGCAATACGCAGCATCTGTCTTAGGTCATTGGCGTTTAGTGCAACTTTCATATCAATAAACGTAGTGAAGTAGACTGACGAATTTGATTTGCGCTTGTGCAAGGGTTGCAAGCAAAGTGCTTTCAGGCAGGACTTGAACTGTCGCTCTGGCACCACTTGCTAGTAAAGGTAATGGCTCATCAAATGCTAAATGAACGCGTTGACGCTGCGCATCTCGCACCCAGCGGTTGGAGGTCTCAACGGCAGCCAATTGGCCGTCGGCATTGAGCTGTCCATCACTAACGCCGGCAGAAAATTCATGGATCACGGCAGGATATACTTTGCCCGGTAACGCATCAAAGCTCACTAGCGCTTGTTCGCCAAGTTTAACGTGGTAAAGCGATTTTTCTCTGAAATCCGCAGCTAAGTCAACATTGTCCGAAACCAAACTGGTTAGGCTCACACCCGTGCGAGCATAGGTTCCCGTGGTGATCTGTAAGTTACTAATGATGCCATCATGGGGCGCGCGGACTTCGGTATAACTGAGTTGCAATTTAGCCTGCTCTACGGCATTTCGTGCTTGCATTAGTGCAATATTCTGTTCGTCGGTTGCACCACGCTTTACTTCAAGCGCATGTAGATTAGCTTTGAGTGCACTGAGCTGTGACTTAGCCGTCGCAAAATTTGCTTTAATTTGATCTGATTCCTGCGTTGAAATTGCGTGTTGTGACAGCAAAGATTGGCTGCGTTTATAAAGTCGCTGTTGCTCATCATACTTGGCTACAGCAGCCTCTATTAGTGCTTGCTGGGCAACTACCTGTGCGTCTAATTGTTTGTTCTGTTGATTAACTTTTGCCAAAGCGAGCTCAGCCTTAGCTAATGCTAAACGATACGGTGCTTCGTCGATAGTAAGTAGTAGTTGCCCTTGCTGAACTCTTTGGTTATTGCTGACATTTACTGCAAGCACTTCACCACTGACTTTAGGCGTCACTTTGGTTACTTGATGATACACACGTGCCTGGGGCGTCATTGGTATATAGAGATCAGCAAAGATAAAATAGCTAAAGCAGAGTGCAAAAAGGGCGATTGAAACCTTTACGTAGCGGGAAAATTGCTGATCTGGACTAAGTTTACTCACTGGTACTCCCATTTTCAGAAATATTGTCACAACAATGCTGAGCATTGTTCTCAAGTTTGACCAAAGCATGTGCAATAGCATTGAGCTCGTCATCGCTAAGCCCATGATATAAAAGTGCCTTAACTTCACTGATCCGCATCTTTAGCTGCGCTAACTGGGCTTGCCCGTGTTCGGTGAAGTAGATTTTACGACAGCGTTTGTCTTGCTTATCAATGCGGCGCTCAATGACGTTATTCTCTTCTAACTGTTTCATCGTGCGAGTCAGGCTTGGCATTTCGATATCTAGACTGCACGCCAATTGGTGTTGTGTGCAACCTTCACCCAAATGATGAATATGCATCATGGCGGTCCAGCGTGGCTGGGTAAAACCGAGTGGCTCCACAGCTTGGGTTACAGCTTGACGGCAAATTCTATGGACTCGGCCTAACTTGCCACAGAGACTAAGATCGAGCGTTTCATGAAATGGAAGTGACGACATAACTTAAGATATATTTACTTAGCATGCTAAGTATTCTAGATTAGTTAGCATGCTAAGTAAATGGTGTGTGTTTAGGTTATTGCAATATTAGCTTTAACTCTCTGAATTGGCGGCGCTTATTTTTAGTAAGAATCGCGTATAGTGAATACAAACGTGGCTAATTACAGCGATCGCAACAACAAGTTCAAACCAAACTAGGTACTGCAACACACTTAACCAGCCTAAGCTTAAGTGTTCGCTGCCGGGCCAAGTGACGACCTTACTAATGGCGGTGACGCCGATGACTAATGGAAAGGTATATGCTGCAAAAGCGGGACTAAATGGCAGCCGTAGAAGCTGAATAAAAGCAATGTATATCGCTAAGGTCATAACAATAGCAATGCTCAATAGGGCAAACACCACGCCAGCCGCTGGCATTGGATGGACACTTAAATATCCTGCCAAACATAGACTTGCAGGCGCTGCCATGACTGCAATTGTGGGCTGGGTTTGCTGTGGTATGGCACTGCCTCTACACAAACGGTAAATCATGAACGGTAGCAGCAGCAGATAAAATATCACTCCCAAGTACCAAAGCCCCATCGCCAAAGGTTGCAACGCTGCCATGCCGTTAAAGGTGACATCGGCAACGACAAACCCCACAGGGGGAATAAACCAACTTGGCACTAGTTGGTTAAGCTCAAAATTGCGGCTGCGAAAATACACAAAGCTGGTTAGCAACCCTAGGTGAAGCACAATGGCGAGTAGCCAAACCACAGTTGCAATAAGATGTGAATAGGCCGCGATGCTATGCGAAATCACCATGATTGTCATGGCACTGGTTGGTAATACACTCCCAACTATTGGATCTGCGAGATCTGCTCTTAATAGAGCTGGTTGATGAATAAACTTAAGCACTAACAACAATAAAATAAAGCCAGCCAGCAGTGCACTTAAAGGTTTTAACACAAAAAATGTGGGAAAGAGGTTACTGATACACCAGCCTAAACTAGCTAGCCCAAGAGCAAGACCAGACATCGGGGTGGGGATATTGGCGGTGAGTTTTTTACCATAAGAAAGAAGAGTAGCCATGCGTAATTTCACAACAATTGTTCGGTGCAGGGATAATACGCTTGCGCTTTAATTAAGAATATCTGAATATATTTAAATTAGTGTTCAATAATTCTTAACTTTAATGATAACCCTTAAGCAACTCAATGTATTTACGGTAATCGTGCAAGAGCGTTCGATCACGGCCGCAGCGGATAAGCTATGTTTAACTAAAGCTGCTGTTAGTATGGCACTGGCGGAGTTAGAGCGTCACCTCGAACAACCATTATTCGATCGTGTAAATAATCGATTAATGATAAATCCTGCCGGAGAGTTATTACTACCGCATGCGCATCAAGTGCTTGATAGATGTCGCTTCTTAGAGTCCCTATTTAAAGAAAGCGAGAGGCTATATGGCGAAATTAAAATTGGTGCCAGCGATACTTTAGGCAATCATTTGCTGCCTCCCATGTTAGCGGCTTTTCAGCAGCAAACAGGGCATACGCAGCAGCAGTTGTTTATCACCAATACGGCGAAGGTGTGTGCCATGCTTCGTGATTACGAATTAGATATTGGTTTTGTTGAAGGTCGAGTGATAGGCGAAGATTTAGACATCATGCCTTGGTTTGAAGATGAAATGTGTATCGTGAGTGCAATGGACTTTGCGGTAACTGACTTTCAAACGCTGATACAAAGTCAATCTCGTTGGTTGTTGCGGGAACAAGGCTCCGGCAGTCGAGAATTTTTCTTAGCGAACATTGCAGCGCAGCTTACGTCGTGGCGAACCGCGTTTGAGTTAAACTCCACCGAGGCGATTATAAATGGTGTTGCGGCAGGGCTCGGTGTAGCATGTATCTCACAATACTCCGCTGAACATGCCATAGCACAGCAACGAATTAAGGCGCTTTCTGGTTTAAAAACCGTACCGAGGCAGTTTTGGTTGGTGACGCGTAAAGATAAATTTCAAAGCCCAATATTAACGCGACTCATTGACTTTGCGGCGCACTGGCGTTGAACTGGGCTGTCGACCTAACGACTTAACACAGCTTGCAATGGGTATAAACTTCACAAACACTGAATGAACTTTCTCAAACCTCGGGTCTTATAGACAATAGCATATTAAGAGGTTAGATATGTCGTTCAGAACTATCGATTATTCTATTTCAGGCGTGTTAGCAGTGAGCTTATTACTGCTTGGCATTTCATTTTTGTTTGGCGCTGGGCCAAGTACCATTTCAGGTACCTTTAGCTTTTACGGGTTAACGGAGTGGGTGCCTGTTGCCACGCTTGGCATTGTATTTGGCTTTGCATTAATGGTCGCCGCGGGTCTAGTCATTTTACAGCAATGTAAGATTATTCCTGCGGCGTGGCCGCTTGCCTTAATCGCCATCATTAGTTTATTTACGTTGTTGACGTTGTTTGCCGAAAATCGCTGGATAGCAGCTCATGGCGGCTTTCCCGTTATTGGTTCTGGGCAAGGGATCATCAAGTATTTTGCGTTAGTACCCATCGCACTATTTCTCTACTGCCGTCATCATATCAACACGCGAACGCTCGTATGGGCGAACTATTTCCCCGTGGCATTGGTTTTAGTCTGGATAGGTGGAATGAAATTTCTCGAACTTGAAGCAAAGGCAATCGTGCCGCTAGTGGAAACTTCACCGTTTATGTCTTGGATGTATGAGTTGTTTACCGTGCAAGAAGCCTCAAACGTGATAGGCGCCTATGACATGTTGATGGCAGGCTTGCTCGGCATTGGCATTTGGTTCAAACAGCGAGTCTTGATTGGTGTTGCAAGCCTTGGGTGTCTTGCGGTATTTGTTATGACACAAAGCTTTTTGTTTACCGCAGCCGGTGCGTTTAGCGACATGAGTTTGCTTGGTGGTTTGGGACAATTTGTGATTAAAGACTTGTGGTTTATCGCCAATATCATGGTGTTGGTGTTTTTGACATTGGAGTCCAGCTCGGCTGAGTCTATAGAGCCAGCTGTCGCGTAAATTTCATTGTGATGCAGCCCCGCTGCCAAAAGAGCGTGACCTAAGTTGCGCTCTTTTTATTTTTATCACATATGCCAGATGTGCCAAGTGAAGTTTTTTCCGAAAATCGCCCTGTCGGCAGTGAAAATTAAATGTGAATAAGTTAAGGTCATAAAAAGTTGATATCAGTGGTCTAAGCTAGATTATCAAACGTATACAGCAAGATGCCATTGGTATTAAGTGGCAAAGTGAGCAAAGTTTAAAAGCTGCATGCATTGAAATGGTGTATGTATCGAAGTAGCAAGTTTAAAGAAGATAATTGTATGGAAAGACCAAATACATTAAAGCCAATCTGGCTTTCGGGTGGCGATGTAGAGAAAAAGCGCGCTAAGATCAAAGCATACTTCAACAATAGCTGGCAGCAGTACGAATCATTATTTAGCAATATCAACAATGACGACGCCTATTTTGTGAAGGCTGAGCGGTTACGGCATCCTCTCATTTTCTATTTCGGTCATACAGCTTGTTTTTACGTTAATAAGTTGATGTTAGGGAAATACATCACTCAACGCGTTAATCCTCATATTGAATCTACCTGCGCTGTCGGTGTAGATGAAATGTCTTGGGACGACCTTGATAGCAATAATTACGATTGGCCAACAGTGCCAGAAGTGCGTGCTTATCGCCAACAAGTGAATGCGCTTATTAACGGGTTAATCGATGAGATGGATATTACCCTACCAATCACTCAAGATAGCCTTGCGTGGGTTGTCCTAATGGGTATTGAACACGAACGTATCCACCTAGAAACCTCTTCTGTAATAATGCGGATGCTGCCGCTGGCTGACTTGACTTTACAACCCGGTTGGGAAGCGTGTGATGAGTACGGTGATACACCTGACAACAACCTAATCTCAGTAAGCGGTTGTAATGTTCGCCTCGGTAAACCTGAATCAAATCAAACCTACGGCTGGGATAACGAATATGGTGTACAAGACGTCAAAGTGGCGCCATTCAAGGCCAGTAAATATGTGGTCTCAAACCAAGAGTTTTTAACCTTTGTCGAAGCTGGTGGCTACAATCAGCCTGAGTTTTGGACGGCTGAAGGTCAAGCTTGGCTGGCTTCAACTAAATCAACCATGCCGCGCTTTTGGGTAAAAAAAGACACAGGCTTTTGGCAGCGAAACTTAGCCGAGGAAATTCCATTACCACTCAATTGGCCAGTTGAGGTTAATTACCTCGAAGCTAAGGCTTTTTGTAATTGGAAGTCTGAGCAAAGTGAGCTCTTTGTACGCTTACCAACAGAAGCAGAGTGGCAAGTACTACGCGATAAGCTCGATGTTGATCTGCCGACATGGAGTGAAGCGCCAGGAAACATTAACCTTGAGGTATGTGCTTCAAGCTGTCCGGTTAACCGTTTTGAAACTGAAGGCTTATTCGACATCATCGGCAATGTTTGGCAATGGACGGAAAGTCCGATTGACGCATATAGCGGCTTTAAAGTGCACCCTTTATACGATGATTTCTCGACACCCACTTTTGACGGTAAACACAATCTGATAAAAGGTGGTTCTTGGATTTCTACAGGCAACGAAGCCGTGCGAGATTCTCGTTATGCCTTTAGACGCCACTTCTTCCAACATGCCGGATTCAGATACATCGAAAGTGAGAGCCCACAAGTGCCAGTGCAAAAGGTCAACTTGTGTGAAATGGATGCGGACGTCGCCAATGCGCTACATAGCCACTACGGCAAGCCTGTTATGCATTTTGGCAACCCATTGCAAAGTGTTGTTTCACAGCTAATGGTGCATTATCAAGGTAATACAGATAAAGCGCTGGACTTGGGGTGCTCGGTCGGTCGTGCAAGTTTTGAATTAGCGAAACACTTTGCTCAAGTAGATGGCATTGATTTTACTGCGCGCAATATTCAACACGCGTTGGCCTTAAAAGAAGGCACGCCGGTACGCTTTGCTACCGAGATTGAAGGTGAAATCGTGGACTTCCACGAAGTGTCTACTTCGCAATTGGGATTTAATGAACTCAGTGAGCGTATTCATTTTTGCCAAGGGGATGGGCATAACCTTAAACCACAATTCGCCGAGTATGACTTAATCTTGTGTCATCGTGTTGTGGAATACTTATATTCACCAAAAACCTTTTTAAACCAAATTAAATCGCGCTTGAATGCAGGCGGGATCCTTGCGATAAGCTCAGCCTATCAGTGGGACAAGGCGCTAACCCAAGCACAAAACTGGTTGGGCGGTTATAAGGTCAGTGGTGAGAATGTCACGGGCCGTGATGGTTTAGAAATTTTACTGGGACGAGATTTTGAACTATTGGCTGAAGATGAAGTAATGTCCGCCATAAGCAAAAACGCACGTAAAGTTGAACTAGAGCGATGCCAACTTACGCTTTGGCGTCTTAAATAGTCGTTGATACCCATGCCAGCCAAAGTGCTGGCATGATTTTTTTAGGTTAAAGAATGGAATTAGTATTACCCGATCACATTAAGTTTAGTCAAAGCTTGGCTGCTCCCATCGATATCAACTTGAGTGATTCCTGCGCTCAAGGCGTCACGCTTGGTGAACTTATTGAACTTGGTGGCGGCAAAATGCCAGATATTGAACTGGGTTATAACCCGATTGCGGGCAGTGAAAGGCTAAAAGCGGCGATTAAAGCTTATCATCTGCCGACGACTGCATGTGTGGATCTTAATCAAATTGTGACGTTTAGCGGTGCTCAAGAAGCTATTTTCACTACGATGGCGCAATTACTAGACCCACAAGATGAGGTGGTGGTCTGTACGCCAAGTTACCCATCGCTTGCAAAACTCCCCAAACAGTTTGGCGCTATCGTCAACACGGTGCCATTGCGAGAAGAGGACAACTGGCAGGTTGATATAGAAAGACTCAAAAACGCAGTGACGACAAAAACCAAACTCATTATCGTCAATGCCCCTCATAATCCAACGGGCACAGGCTTGACTGACAAAGAAGTTGGACAAATACAGCAGCTAGCAGAGCAGTGTGGTGCTTACATTTTAAGTGATGAAGTATCAGCACAGAGGCATGGCGATGACCGCGCAGTAAGTGGGCGCTTTTCGGCTTATCCGCGGTCGATTACGTTAGGTGTATTATCCAAAAGCATGGGCTTGCCTGGCGTCCGAGTAGGGTGGGCAATTTGCGGTTCGAAAGCACTAGCGGATGCGCTGTTGGCTGGTAAAAGCTACTTAAGCATTTGTGGCAGTAAAGTGGATGATTTATTGGCGACGACCGCATTACTGCATAGTGAAACTATCTTAGCGTATAATGCGAAAATCATTGCAAACAACGTCCAATTGATGCGTGAATTTGTCAGTTTATACTCGCAAAAAGTAACTTGGGTTGAGCCGCATGGCGGTGTGTTGTCATTGCTGAAGATTAATTCAGTAAAGGATCCTGAAAAGTGGTCACGTCAATTTGCAGAGACCTCGAACACGCTATTGTTACCCGCAAAGTTATTTCTATTGGAGAGTGAGTGCCACTTCCGTTTAGGTACGGGTAAGCGCAACTTTGCCGCTGGTTTGGCAAGACTCGAAACATACCTCTAAATTAATCCAGCATTCAAACTAAGCGTCTATGATAGGTAGTGTTATTTTCACAATTAATGCAGGAAAGGAAAAACCTATGGTAAACGTTAAACATTTAATGGCTGGCTTTTTGGCCGTCATGCTTAGTGCATGTGCTTCAATGGGCGATGGTGACAAGGTTGAAAAGCAACGTGCCATCCTAGATATGAAAAACGATGTACTTACTCAGCTTTACAGCAAAAAGCCAGATACGCGTTCGCAAATTGCGGCAGCGCCGGGCTATGCTGTTTTTTCTAATGCCAATATTAATCTGCTATTTGTTGCAGCTGGAACAGGTTACGGTGTCGTACACGATAAAGCGGTAGGAAGTAACACTTATATGAACATGGCTGAAGGTGGTGTAGGCCTTGGTCTAGGTGTAAAAGATTATCGTATTGTGATGGTATTCCATACTCCTGAAGCAATGAATAAGTTTGTTACTTCAGGCTGGACGTTTGGCGGAAATGCAGATGCTGCAGCGAAAGCGGCTAAAAAAGGTGCGTCGGTAGAAGGCGAAGCCTATTATGGCGATGTTACAGTGTACACCTTTACTGAAAGTGGTTTGGCACTGCAAGCAACAGTAAAAGGTACCAAGTTCTGGAAAGATAAAGAACTAAATTAACCTGATCTAATAACAATTTTAGAGAAAAGCCCCGCAAGTCGGGGCTTTTTGTGTATTATTTTTTGATTTCTGTAGCGTTGACACTTTTCTCAAAACGCCTGTTTAACAATTGGCAGACGATAGTCAGCACAATGGCAGCGAACATAAAGCTTGAGAATGGCAAAGGTGACTCAGGAACCGCGAGTGCAAGTAAAGGGCCGACCAAAGCGCCACTACCAAATCGTAGCGTGCCTATCACCGCGGTAGCGGTACCGGTTTGATGTTCAAAACTCAGTAATATCAGTGCATCAGCGTTGCTGGCAATGATCCCCAAACTCATCATCAAAGGTGCAATGGCAGAAGCTAGCACCCAAACCGAGACTGATTGGCTACTGAGTATGACTAAGATCGTGGAGCAGACGACACCAATCGCAAGACCGATATTGAGCATTCTCCTAGAACCAAGCCTTGGCACTAAACGCGTGTTGGCAAAGTTACCGAGCATCAATGCAATCACATTCATGGCGAATAACACTCCAAACAGCTGCTCCGACACGCCATAATACTCAAGATAAATAAATGAAACTGAGGTTAAAAAACAAAAGAATGCGAATGATGCCAGCATCGAAGAAAGAATATCGTAGCGGGCCTTCTTTTGTGTTAACACAATACGATAGCTTTTTAAGAAAAACGATAAGCTAAGCGGTACATCGGCTTTGGTCGGAATTGCAATACAGAAAAACTGTAATGCGATGATAACGAGTACAGCATAAACCGCTAAAAACCAAAAAATGGCGTGCCAATCAAAGTACAACAAGATCAGCGCACCAAGTGAGGGAGCAATTAGTGGCGCGATCATCATGATCATTGAAACATAAGACATCCCTTTGGCTGTATGCTCTTTGTAATAATAGCGGATCACGCCTGGTACAACGACTGTTGCTGCGGCACCACAAAATGCTTGAACGACCCGTAAGAAGCAAAACATATCTATGTCATTCGTTAGCGCAAGCCCAATTGACGATGCGGTAAAGCCGACCAAGCCCCAAATAGCTAACGTCTGTCTTGAGAATCTATCTGCAAGGGGGCCAAACACCATCATGCCGACAGCATAACCTGCTAAATAGCTACTAAGAGAAACCTGTACTTGCTCAAGCGGGCTATTCAAGCTGTCTGCAATCGCAAGCATCGCGGGGAGATACAAGTCGATAGCCAAAGGCGTTATCGCGACAATACTAGCCAGTAATGGCAAGAGTATTGCTGGGAGTGTTGATGACTTCATAGGTTGGTATTGTTACCTTATTAATGTTAAGCAGAATAAATACACCAATCAGAGACGCTTTATATGGAGATGGAACTCGGTGCACTAGAGTAGAGCAACGAAAAGACGGCGTTTTGATCAGCAGAAGTTCATGAAAAATTTTTTATATTGTACTAAGTTAGTCTCGTTAAGTGACGAAATTGCGGTAAACTTAGAGAAACTTAAGTTATAAAATAAGAAAAGGAACAAGTTATGAAAAAACTGGTTCTCGCGATAGCTGTGGCAGCAACGCTTGCTGGCTGCAAAACATCGCCTACCGGACGCACTCAGTTAGCACTCTATTCCGAGCAGCAAATGGACCAAATGGGTGTTGCAAGCTTTGAACAAATGAAGCAAGAGCAAAAAGTCGATACTGATGCTAAAACCAATCGCTATGTTAAGTGTATTGCAAATGCCTTGATAGCACAACTCCCAACAAACTACGCAAACCAGCAATGGGAAGTTGTGGTCTTTGAAGATGACTCTGCCAATGCATTTGCGCTACCCGGCGGTAAAATCGGGGTTCATACGGGGATTCTCAAAGTTGCAGAAAACCAAGATCAACTTGCGGCGGTGATGGGTCATGAAGTAGGGCACGTTATTGCTGAACACGCTAATGAGCGCGTATCGCAAAACAGTGTGTTGCAGTTTGGTCTGCAAGCAGGTGCGGCGGTGCTTGAAATGAATAATATCGAATATCGCAATGCCATTATGCAGGGATTAGGTCTTGGTGCGCAGTATGGTGTGGCACTGCCATTTAGCCGCTCTCATGAAAGCGAAGCGGACGTTATCGGCTTAGATCTAATGGCTAAGGCTGGCTTTAATCCTGAAGGCTCGGTTGCGCTTTGGCAAAATATGGCGAAAATGAGCGAACAGCGTCCACCAGAATTTATGTCGACGCACCCTGCGCCTGAAAATCGAATTAAGCAATTACAAGCAAACATGACAACTGCCCAAGCAACCGCTAACAAAGCGCGTACGGGTGGTTTTGCACCAAGCTGTAAACGCTAATTTCTCAAAACACCAATTACCCTTCAGTTAAGTGTAATTGGTGTTGCCTTCCGTTTCACACATCAGCATAAATAGCCGTAACTCTAGCTCAAGTTGATGATAGTGGGGCTCCATATGCTTGAATCAAGGCTGCTTGCTAAACAGTTGTACTAGAGTGAGATTCAGTAATAGCTATCGAGTACTCCGCTATTTAACTTCGATGAGTCAAGTTTGGTAGCGCATTCTTTATGAAGGATGAGAGTTTTAAAGTGAGCCATCACGTTTATAAATTGAGCTAAATTGGGCGTAAATTCGGCTCAGGTAATAAGCGTTATGTAGTTATAACCCTCAGTTTGCGACAGTCAAACTTATCTAGTTCTTGGTAATCACACTCATTCAAATAAATATCAAAATTTGATTTTTATTTGTAAATTTGACCTTTTAATTCTAGTTGAGTTAGGTATACACGCATTTCAAACTCTAGCTGATGGTAGTTAGGGAGCATATGCTGGCACAATTGATAAAATGCCTTATCGTGTTGCTTTATTCTGATGTGGGCTAACTCATGAACAACAATCATCTCTAAAAACACCTCAGGTGCTGTTTTGAAAATATCACTAATTCGTATTTCATTTTTACTCTTTAACTTATTTCCCTGAACTCTTGAAATAAATGTATGCAAGCCCAGAGCGTTATTTACAGCATGGATTTTTTTATCGTAAATAACTTTACTTAATGGAGAGGACTTCCGTAAGTGAGTGTTCTTTAAATTTATGACATATTCACGAAGCAATTTATCGTTTTTAATATCATGCACTTTGGGGTGCTTCTTAAGTAAAAATTGACCTAGTGTATCTTGCTCAATCATCGTTCTGACTTGATCTTGCACTTCAAGTGAGTATGACGATAGATACTTTAACGGAGCTAATTTTACTTTTGAAGATGGCATTCTTTGTGTTTTTAAGCTTAGAAAGATGAATAAAGAAAATTGTACCTTACTTATTTTTATTCTGATAGTGACAACAGCTAATCGCTGAGCTCTCGATAGCGTTATCTTATTGTTGAGTATAAGGTCAAAAAATTTAATCTTTATTTTTATTTCAGACACAAACGAAAGTTCATGATTTTATTTCTTATGAGCTAAACAGTTAGTGATGTTGACCCACAATCGTTATACATAAGTTGACAACATTTAGCTGAAAAGTCGGTTGTTAGGAATGTCGCACATCCTTTTCTTTGAAATATGCAAGCTCATGTACAACCAGTACTTCCAGTAGCGCTTAAAGCGCTTGCTTTAGCTGATTGGTGAAACTCATATAAGGCTTTTTCGTTTTGTAATTGATGGCCGAGAGGATACTTACGTTCGAGTACGATTTAATTTGCCCCGAGGTAATAAGTTGTTCAACTTACGATTGAATGGTGTCTGGGTAATGAAAAAAATAGCGAGTGAAATCCCATGTGGTTACTTCTAGAACAAATCATGTCGAGCAGTATAATGTATTAAAAAACAAACACGAATAGTTTCAAGAAGAGCTTGATGTATCAGGCAGGTTGTTTATGTGGCCAACTTGAGCTGCAAATTATCGGTAAAATTAACGATATTATCCACTGCCACTGTTCATTGTGTCGTAAGCCTATCGTTACTGCATATGCGACTAATGGATTTGTAAATACCTATGAATTGAACGTGGTAAAAGAGGCTGAAAACATGAAGTATTTTAAATTGGACGTAAACGTGATTTTTGTGCGCACTGTGCATCACCTCTGTTTAGTTCCAATGACGACTTACCAGACAAATTCAGATTACGATTAGGTATATCAGACTCGGATATCGACCTATGTCTCACAACTTTGTTACCAGCAAAGCGAATTTGGAAGGTCTCGATGCGAGCTTACCTCACTACGAAGAATTTGAGCCAAGTCGTGCTAAATAGCTAACTGAAAAATGTACGTATTGAGTGTTAAAAGTGGCGCAAGAGACACGCTTGCGCCACTTTTAGAAGGCATTATTACGCAATGAGTTAGTTACCAGCAGGTGCAACAGCAATTTGGTCTTGACAGCCTTCTGAAAAACAACAAACATGATCACCAGATATTCCACCAGCAATTTTTCGAGTAGCGTTGTTAGGTAATGTTTGCTTGTTTTCTGAAAGCGCTTTTAATTTCTTTTTGTTTAATTTTATCATTTATAATTTCCTTTTTGTAAATAAGCAGGGTTGCTTGTATGTGTTTCTATTCACTGAACAAGCTAGTATATTTTACACTTGGTTGCAAGCTATTGTGAAAGTTCACAAAAAACTATTTTGTTGAGGTTGTTGTTCAGCGGGGAATAAACCCAATGTGATGTCCTTCCTTTGTAGGTCATTTATAAATTGCTTGGCTAGTATGGGGGCATCATAATTATCCGCGGTATGGAAAAACACATAGGGTGTTTTCCCTTCATCCAACCAGTGATTTATCTTGGCGAGCCAAGGGCGGTAAAAGGCGCGATTGGCTTCTAAGTCTGAACAACCAACATAACGTATCATTGGTGAGTTACTAGTTGCTATCACATGTAATGGCACTCTCGGCTTTTTTTGTTGAGCATCAATGATCGCTTGGGTGTTTGCAGGTTCGCTGAATAAAGGTCGTGTGTCCATCATGATGCGGTTGTAACTATTTGCCATTAAAAATTGGTTAAAACGTCGTTCGTTATCCGACTTGTCGAAAAACCCTAAATGACGTACCTCGATGCCTAGTTGCAGCTCTTTAGGTAATAATGAACAAAAGTCGATTATTTTTGGCAAATGTTCTGGACCGCATGCTTTAGGCAGCTGTAGCATCACCATCCCCAGTTTGTCGAAAATAGGTTCAAATAGCTGCAACCAATGGCTTATGCCTTGCTGACAGTTTTGCAGCGCCATTTCATGGGAAAAGCGCTTAGGAATTTTAAAGGTGAAACGAAAGTGCTCAGGCACATCATTTCGCCACTTTTCAATGGTGTTAGGTTTGGGATCAGCATAAAAGCTGGTGTTGCCTTCAACAGAGTTGAATATTTGCCCATATTCTTGGAGCATTCTATTGCTTTGGCAGTGAGTCGTAAAAAAGCGTCCTTTCCAGTGAGCTGAACTCCACTGTGGGCAGCCAAGGTATAACATAATTGAGCTTGTTTCGTTTAAATGGTGGTGTCAGTGTAATAAAGTTCACGAAATTTAGAAACAAAACGGGATCAAGGATGACATCAAGTCGGGTATTTTTATATAATCGCCGATAATTTTTCATATTAATGCCAGTTACCGCTTGGTGTAACTGAGAGACAGGAAAACTATGCGCTCAATATATTGCGGAAACTTAAACAAAAGCCACGTTGATCAAGAAGTAGAACTATGCGGTTGGATCAATAAACGTCGTGACCTTGGCGGCCTAATCTTTGTCGATTTAAGAGATAGAGAAGGACTTGTGCAAGTGGTATTCGATCCTGAAGTGGAAGGCTTAATGGATAAAGCGAATACGTTGCGCCAAGAGTTCTGTGTTCAGATCAAAGGTGTTGTCCGTGCGCGTCCTGAAAGCCAAGTTAACAAAGACATGGCAACGGGTGAAGTTGAGATCTTAGGTACTGGCTTAACCATTATCAACCGTTCAGAACCATTACCGCTTGACTTCAATCAGCAAAACTCTGAAGAGCGTCGTCTTAAATACCGTTATTTAGACCTACGCCGTCTAGAAATGAGCGATCGCATTAAGATGCGTGCTAAAGCGAGTAGCTTTGTGCGTCGTTTCTTGGATGAAAATGCATTCTTAGACATTGAAACGCCAGTACTAACTAAAGCAACACCTGAAGGCGCGCGCGACTATCTAGTACCAAGTCGTGTTCACAAAGGCAGTTTCTATGCGCTACCGCAGTCGCCGCAGCTATTTAAGCAGCTACTAATGATGTCTGGTTTTGACCGTTACTATCAAATCGTAAAGTGTTTCCGTGATGAAGACTTACGTGCCGATCGCCAGCCAGAGTTCACTCAAATAGATATCGAAACCTCATTTATGAGCTCAGATCAAGTTCGTGGCGTGACAGAAAAAATGATCCGTGAAATGTGGCAGTCTTTCCTAGACGTTGATTTGGGTGAGTTCCCTGTGATGCCATACAGCGAAGCGATGAGCAAATATGGTTCAGATAAACCAGACCTACGTAACCCGCTTGAGCTTATCGACGTTGCAGACATCGTAAAAGATGTTGAATTTAAAGTACTAAGCGGCCCTGCGAACGACGAAAAAGGTCGTGTTGCAGTACTGTCAGTACCAGGTGGCGCACAACTTTCACGTAAGCAAATCGATGAATACACTAAGTTTGTAGGTATTTACGGTGCGAAAGGCCTTGCATGGATGAAAGTGAATGACCGTGAGGCGGGTATCGAAGGCGTACAGTCACCAATCGCTAAGTTCTTGAATGAAGAAGTGATCAATGCACTGCTTGAACGCACAGGTGCAAACACAGGTGACATTATTCTATTCGGCGCAGACAAGCGTAATACTGTAAACGAAGCCATGGGCGCGCTACGTCTGAAGATTGGTCTTGATTTAGAAATCACTGATCTAACTAAATGGGCACCACTTTGGGTTGTTGACTTCCCGATGTTTGAAGAAGACGACGAAGGTAACTTACACGCGGTACACCACCCGTTTACTGCGCCTAAAGGCGTAAGTGCTGCGGACCTTGAAGCAAATCCAGCAGGTACACTTTCTGATGCATACGATATGGTACTTAACGGCTACGAAGTCGGTGGCGGTTCGGTTCGTATTCACAACAACGAAATGCAACAAGCGGCGTTCAGGATCCTAGGTATTGAAGAGTCTGAGCAGCAAGAGAAGTTTGGTTTCTTACTCGATGCTCTGAAGTATGGCACGCCTCCGCACGCAGGTTTGGCATTCGGTCTTGACCGTTTAGTGATGTTACTGTGTGGCACTGACAACATCCGTGACGTTATTGCGTTCCCGAAAACAACGCAAGCGTCGTGCTTGATGACTGATGCGCCAAGCCCTGCAAACCCAGATGCGCTAAAAGAGCTTGCTATCTCAATAGAAAAGCAGTTAGTAGAGCAAGGTGAAGGCGAGTAAGTTCGTCAACCAGATATAAAAGAGGCGACTTAGGTCGCCTTTTTTGATCAGATGAACTAGCTTATAACTGGTAATCTATACAGTATTTTGGCATTATAACCAAAAAACCAAGAGACGATGCGTTTGGCTGTCATTTTAGGAATTGATCCAGGGTCAAGATTTACAGGCTATGGTGTGATTGCTCACCAAGGTGCAAAGTTCCAATATTTGGGGAGCGGTTGCATTAAAGTTGGTGAACATGACTTTCCCACTCGATTAAAAATGATCTATCAAGGGATCACACAGCTCATAGAGCAGTTTTCGCCGAGCGACTTTGCGATTGAGCAAGTGTTCGTTGCGCATAATCCAAGTTCAGCCTTAAAACTTGGTCAAGCGCGAGGTGCGGCTATAGTTGCCGCGACCATGCAGTCAGTGGTTGTGAGTGAATATTCGGCAAGGCAAGTTAAACAAGCCGTTGCGGGTACCGGTGGTGCAGACAAAGCCCAAGTACAGGAAATGGTAAAGCGCATATTAAAGCTGCCTGGCACACCCCAAGCTGATGCTGCAGATGCGTTGGCGGTGGCGATTTGTCACGCGCACTCAAGGCAAAACTTAATAAAAATGGCAGGCGCAGCGCGTAAAACCGTAAGAGGAAGGTTGAGATAACCATGATAGGAAAATTAAGCGGAACACTGTTAGAAAAGCAGCCACCAGAGATATTAATTGATGTTGCAGGTGTAGGTTATGAAGTGCAAATGCCTATGACTTGTTTTTATGAATTACCGAGCGTGGGCGAGCCGGTTTCAGTATTTACTCACTTTGTAGTACGTGAAGATGCGCAGTTACTGTTTGGTTTTAATACCAAGATCGCACGTGCATTGTTTAGAACGTTAATTAAAGCGAACGGAGTCGGTCCAAAACTCGGACTTGCGATTTTGTCGGGCATGTCGGCAGAGCAATTTGTTAGCTGCGTGAATCATGGCGATGCAACGACTTTGGTTAAGATCCCAGGAGTTGGTAAAAAGACCGCTGAGCGCCTAGTGCTTGAAATGAAAGATAAGCTAAAAGACTTTGGCAATGACTTACTCACACCGTTTAGCGATGCCGCTGTACTTGCGCCGCAAGAGCATCCGACGGTAAGTGATACCCCAGCAGATGAAGCGATTGCAGCCTTAATGGCATTAGGGTATAAACAAGTTCAAGCACAAAAAGCGGTAAAAGCCGTAAACAGAGAAGGCATGACGACCGAGAGTATCATTAAAGACGCTCTTAAATCGATGATGTAACTATGATTGAAGCAGATAGATTAATTGAACCTGAGATCCAAGGTAATGAAGATTTAGTGGATAGGGCGATTAGACCTAAATTACTAAATGATTATACTGGTCAGCCACATGTCAAAAAGCAAATGGAAATTTTTATTGCGGCGGCACGTTCAAGACAGGAAGCCTTAGATCACTTGCTGATATTTGGTCCGCCAGGTTTAGGTAAAACCACGCTTGCAAACATTGTCGCAAACGAGCTTGAGGTTAATATTAAAACTACCTCAGGACCTGTGCTTGAAAAAGCAGGGGATTTAGCCGCATTACTCACTAACCTTGAAGAAGGGGATGTGTTATTTATTGATGAGATCCATCGTTTAAGCCCTCAGGTGGAAGAAATTCTCTATCCTGCTATGGAAGACTACCAATTAGACATCATGATTGGTGAAGGCCCAGCTGCACGCTCGATTAAACTGGATTTACCGCCTTTTACTTTGGTTGGCGCAACGACACGTGCCGGCTCATTAACCTCACCATTAAGAGACCGTTTTGGTATTGTGCAGCGCTTGGAGTTTTACTCGGTTGCGGACTTGTCTTCGATTGTGACTCGCTCAGCGTATCATTTAAATCTAGAGATCAGCGAGTCGGGCGCAACTGAAGTGGCGCGTCGAGCGCGCGGTACACCACGAATAGCAAATCGTTTACTACGCAGGGTAAGAGACTTTGCTGAAGTGAAGGGCGATGGCTCTATCACTGAAGAGATTGCGCACTTAGCGCTGGATATGGTCGATGTTGATAAATGTGGCTTCGATTATATGGACCGCAAATATCTGCTAGCAATCATTGAAAAGTTTACCGGTGGCCCGGTTGGTCTGGATAACCTTGCTGCGGCAATTGGAGAAGAAAAAGAAACCATCGAAGATGTGATAGAACCATTTTTGATCCAACAAGGCTTTATTCAACGCACGCCAAGAGGGCGTATTGTCTCTGACAAAGCCTATATGCATTTTGAGCTAAGCAAGCCAGAATGATCTAAGTTGGGTAACGAACAGCTTTATTCTTCATAATAGCCGAGTATTCACTCGGCTATTTCATTTCTACACTCACTTATTGCAAATCGCGTTTGCACAAATCCATTATTTTGTGTCAGCTAAATTCAAGCAAGATCCATCACTGCTGAGGTAACTTACCTGTGTGGGTTATATGTTGCTTAAACAATTTGTAGATTGCCTCGTCTTTTAAGCCAAACACTAAATAAAAACCGCAAAATGACCGAGTGTTAAAGAAAGCGTGGAGCGTAATGTTGAGCTTGTGCCAAATTTCAGGCAAAAAAAAGCCCGCAAATAATGCGGGCAAAACAACAAGTTGAAGGAAGTAATCCAGGGAACAAGATGAGTTACTTTGGGTTTTATCCACAAAATGCGTCATCTAAGCAATACGAAAAATCAGAATCCTATTGCAAGTAACTGTGCTTTGCTGAAACTTCAGCTGCTCGCTCAGTACAGGGTGTATATTAAAGAGGTTTTGATTTTTCATCAAACTAGAAAAATTCTTTTTTCAGATAAAAAAAACTAATATCAAAGTTTTTGCTAAGGTTAAAAAGTGAGCTTAAATGTGGTGAAGTATTCATGTAAGTTTATGTAAAATATGGTTTTGTATGTTAAATGCGCAAAATGTAAATATTAGATAATCTGTTGTTAATTGGTAAGACCAATCTGTTTTTTGAGGTTTTATTCTCTATTTGTGCATAAAACTCCTATTTTATGCAGTTTTGGGCCATATTTAGAGGCTGTGATGGAGATTGTCGAATTTGCTTAAGTTTGGGTAAAGCAAAGGGAGTTACACTGTTTTGCTCTATTTATCGTCAAATACAATGAATTCGCAGTATTGAGATTGTAAGGTATTTGTAGTGTGGTTAAACTAGCTGAACCTTTTGGTAGTAAATCTAGTCTATCTCTAGATATTGCTCGGTAGAGCGCAAGAATATAAATGGCTACCATTGCCGAAACACTTTTGGGAGTATAATAACGTGGAATCGGGACTAAATTTTGTCGATCTAATTTTAAAAGCCAGCTTTTTGGTACAACTTGTTATGTTGACCCTGGTGGGATTGTCTATTGCTTCTTGGGCAATTATTTTTCAACGTAAAACTGTCATTTCTCAAGCCCAAAGCCAATCAAAGAATTTCGAGCAAAAATTTTGGTCCGGTATGGATCTTAGCAAACTCTATAATGAAATAGCTGCAAGGACTGGTAGCGCGTCAGGACTAGAAGCGCTATTTGTATCCGGCTTTAAAGAGTTTGCAAAGCATAAAAAAGGCAATATCCAATCTCCTTCAATTGTTGTTGAAGGTACTCACCGTTCAATGCGTGTCGCGCTTTCTCGTGAAATTGAAAAGTTAGAATCAAGCCTTTCTTTTTTAGCAACAGTTGGCTCTATCAGTCCTTACATCGGTCTATTTGGTACCGTTTGGGGGATCATGAATGCTTTCATCGCGCTTGGCGAAGTGAAACAAGCGACACTGCAAATGGTTGCACCAGGTATTGCTGAGGCGTTGATTGCAACAGCCATGGGTCTGTTTGCGGCAATTCCAGCGGTTATGGCGTATAACCGATTTGCTAAAAATGTAGAAAAGCTAGAAACTCAGTACATTAACTTTATGGAAGAGTTCGCTAATATCCTTTATCGTCAGGCTGCAACACAAGTAGAGGCAAAACAAAATGTATCAGCGTAAGAAACGTCGTCCCGTCGCGGAGATCAACGTCGTTCCTTATATTGATGTTATGTTGGTGCTGTTGATCATCTTTATGGCAACGGCTCCACTTATCCAACACGGCGTAAAAGTAGACTTACCCCAGATGGAAGAGTCTGAATTGGTTGAAACCAAAGACTCGCCACCGATTATTGCCACCATTGATGCTGAAGGTCGCTATTTTGTGACTGTTGGTACGGACCCTGAAGCACCAATGGATGCAGTAGAAGTAGCTGCGGTGATTAAACTTAAGTTAGAACAAAATCCAGATACCCCTGTAATGATTAAAGGTTCAGGCAGAGTGTCGTATCAAGAAGTACTTTATTTAATGGACTTCTTGAAAAAAGCGGGTGTTCCTTCTGTTGGCCTAATGACTAAATCATTTGAGGATGAGTAATGAGTTCATTATCTAGCAGCGTAGTTAAGTCAGTATTGCTTCATGGTGCAATTGGCGGCCTGCTATTTGCTACGGCAAATTTTCAAGTTGATACACCCACTGTGATGGAAGTCACCTTAAATCCACAGCAAAAAGATCAAAAGCCTGAAAGGGCGGTTTCTGCTGTGTCGGTTGATCAGCAAGCGGTTGAGAAAAAGATTGCGGATTTAAAAAAGCGTGAAGAAGAAAAGCAAGCTGCTGAAGATCGCCGTATTCGCGATCTTGAGCGACGTGCGCAGCAAGCTAGAAAAGACCGCGAAGCCGAAGCACGGCGCATTAAAAAGCTGGAGCAAGAGCGTCAAGCTAAGTTGGAAGAGACTCGCCAAGCTGAGGCGCAAGCCAAACGCGCTCGCGAAATTGAGAAAAAACAACGTGAGCAGGCTGATAAAGCGAGAGCTGAAAAAGCCGCTGCGGAAGAAGCTGCTAAAAAGGCTGCAGCTCAGCGCCAAGCTGAGGAAGATCGCTTAAGAAAAGCTGAAGAGGCGAGGAAACGTCGCGAAGCTGAGGAAAAACGAAAAGCGGAAGAAGCCGAGCGTCAACGTCAAAAGGCACTTGAAGAACAAATGCTGCGTGATCAGCTTGCTAAGGAACAGGCAGCAAGAGCGAAGATCCGGCAACAGCAAGTATTGAGTGAAGTGGATAAGTTTAAAGCACTTATCATGCAACGCATTCAAGCTAACTTGCTTATCGATGAAACGATGAAAGGTAAACAATGCCGAGTAAACATTCGTCTCGCCTTTAACGGCCTTGTGACGCATGTAGAGTCATTGGGTGGCGACAAGCTAGTTTGTGAAGCTGCTATCCGTGCTGTGAAAATGGCTGATACTTTACCTGTTTCTAAAGATAAAGACGTGTTTGAACAGCTTAAGAATATCAATTTAACAATTAAACCAAATTTTTAAAGGACGAACATGCTAAAGAAGTTCACAACCTTATTGCTGGTTTTTACTCTGGGTGTATCACAGTTTGCGCAAGCCGCACTTGAAATTGTGATAACAGAAGGGGTAGACAGTGCCAGACCCATCGCAATTGTACCATTTAAATATAATGGCACTGGTGAAATGCCGTCGAGTTTAAGTGACGTTATTTCTGCAGACTTGATGCGCAGCGGTAAATTTAAGCCCGTTGCTGAGGCTGACATGCCTCAATTACCTACAACTGACTCAGAAATCGACTACGCTGCATGGGTCGATGCGGGGGTTGAAGCGGTAGTTGTAGGCACAGTGACCCAGCAATCTGCTGGACGCTACTTGGTAAAGTATGAACTGATTGACGTGATCAGAGCACAGCTTACTGGTGGTGAAACTCGCATTATGTCAAATGGTCGCTTAATGCAAAGCGACGACCATGTGCTTGAAGGACGCCAAAGTATTGTTAGCAGTACGGGCTTTAGAAACTATGCGCACCAAATCAGCGATGTAGTATATGAAGCCTTAACGGGTGAAAGAGGCGCATTTAGAACTAAGATTGCCTACGTCATCGTACGTGATGGCCAAGATAAGCCATACCAATTGGTTGTTGCCGATTATGACGGTTACAACGAGCAGGTGTTATTGCGCTCCAAAGAGCCGTTAATGTCTCCTGCATGGTCGCCGGATGCAAACAAACTTGCGTACGTGACTTTTGAAAATCGCCAATCGCAAATTTACATTCAAGATATTTACACTGGAAAACGCGAACTTGTCACAAGTCACCCTGGTATTAATGGCGCACCACAGTTTTCTCCTGATGGAACTAAATTACTTGCAGTACTCTCTAAGGACTCAGGTGGTGCGACAGAAGTATATCTAATTGACCTGAAAACTCGTCAAGAAACACGCTTAACTCGTCATCGTAGTATAGATACTGAGCCTTCTTGGCATCCAAACGGTCAAGAAATTGTGTATACATCTGAAAGGGGTGGTAATGCTCAGATTTATAAGTTAAATTTAAAAACTGGTAGGTCTAAGCGAGTTACGTTCGACGGCGACATGAACTTAGCAGGTTCGATCACGCCAGATGGTAAACGTCTGATTATGGTTAACCGTACGCTGGGCCGTTACCACATTGCGAAAAAAGAATTAGATTCCGGGCTGTTTCAAGTGCTAACTCGTACGAGACTAGATGAGTCTCCGAGTATTGCACCAAATGGTTCGATGATAATATACAGCACCTTGCACAATAATAAGCAGGTATTGGCATTGGTGTCTATGGATGGTCGTTTCAAGGCAAGGTTACCTGTCTTGGACGGTCAAGTTAAGGCACCAGCCTGGTCGCCGTTTTTACAGTAATTTTGCTGGTTAGATTTATAAAGATATAGGAATATACTCGATGCAACTTAACAAAACTCTAAAAGCCTTAATGGTCGCGTTGCCAGTGATGACACTTGCAGCATGTAGCTCATCTTCAAGTGTTGATGAGGGCGCGGCTAGCGAAAGCAACCAAGCGGCAACCACACAAGACAACACTGTTGATGTAAACACTATGTCTCGCGAGAAATCTGCGGAAGAAAAACTACGTGAGAAATATGAAGCCCTACGTCAAGAACAGATCGTTTACTTCGATTTTGATAAATCTACTATTCAGAGCAAATATGCTGAACTACTTCAAGCGCACGCTGATTTCCTAGTGAAAAACCCAAGCGTGAAAGTACTTGTTGAAGGTCACGCTGATGAGCGTGGTACGCCAGAGTACAACATCGCACTAGGTGAGAGCCGTGGTAAATCAGTGGCTAAATACCTTCAAAGCCTTGGTGTTTCTGACAGCCAAATCTCTGTAGTGAGCTATGGTGAAGAAAAACCAATGATTAAGTCACGTACAGAAGAAGCGTTCGCTAAGAACCGTCGCGCGGTATTAGTGTACTAAGAAAGAGTTATTATGAAGCCGAATACTATTTTGGCAGCATTCTTACTCATGAGCGGGAGCGCCCAAGTTTGGGCTGCTCCCGCTCCTGTTTCAGAAGCTGCAAATTCAAATCAAACACTAGAAGAACGTGTCTCTCAACTTGAGAGTATGATGAGAACCCGCAATTTGCTACAGGCTGAGTTACAGCAACAGCTTAATCTTTTGCAAGAAGAAGTAAGCCAAGTGCGCGGTGTGACAGAAGAGCAGAGCTATAAGCTTGAAAAAGTGTTACAACGTCAACGTGAGTTGTATCAAGAGATTGAAAATCGCGTTAGTCAAGCTTATGACCAGTCACAATCCACTGCAGCTGCGGTAACGCCTGATGTTACGCCAGAGCAAGCATTCAGCAGTAATCTGTCTGAGAATGAAGCGTATGACCGTACAGTAAACATGATAATGAAGGATAAGCGCTACGATGCGGCGATCCCTGAGTTTCAAAGTTTCTTACAGCAGTATCCAAATTCAGTGTATGTGCCGAACGCGCATTACTGGTTAGGTCAGCTATTCTTAATAAAATCTGACGATGGTAAAGCTAAGTCTCATTTTGCAACCGTTGTTGATAATTTCCCTGAATCGAATAAACGTCCAGAAGCGATGTTAAAGCTGGGTACTATTTTACATAAACAGGGACAAGCCGCTGAAGCGAAGACACTCCTTAATAAATTGATTAAAGAGTATCCAAGTACGACTCCTGCAAAATTGGCAACAGAGCGTTTAGCGAAGATGTAATTATCACTTTTTGAGCTGAGTGCCTTAAAATTAGGCGCTTAGTCATAAAAAGTGAAAAAAACTAGCTATTTCAGTTGCACTCAAAATTTAAATAAGTATTATAAGCGCCCGCAGCAGGCGATTGGTAACAAAAAACTGCTGCGTTAAGTGGGTCATTAGCTCAGTTGGTAGAGCAGTGGACTTTTAATCCATTGGTCGATGGTTCGAGTCCATCATGACCCACCACTTTACAAGCTTTAGAATTCATATTTGAGCGGGTCATTAGCTCAGTTGGTAGAGCAGTGGACTTTTAATCCATTGGTCGATGGTTCGAGTCCATCATGACCCACCACTTTATAAGCTTGCGAATTCGATTTTGAGCGGGTCATTAGCTCAGTTGGTAGAGCAGTGGACTTTTAATCCATTGGTCGATGGTTCGAGTCCATCATGACCCACCACTTACAAGCATACGAATTCGATTTTGAGCGGGTCATTAGCTCAGTTGGTAGAGCAGTGGACTTTTAATCCATTGGTCGATGGTTCGAGTCCATCATGACCCACCACTTACAAGCACATGAATTCAATTTTGAGCGGGTCATTAGCTCAGTTGGTAGAGCAGTGGACTTTTAATCCATTGGTCGATGGTTCGAGTCCATCATGACCCACCACTTACAAGCACATGAATTCAATTTTGAGCGGGTCATTAGCTCAGTTGGTAGAGCAGTGGACTTTTAATCCATTGGTCGATGGTTCGAGTCCATCATGACCCACCACTTACAAGCATACGAATTCGATTTTGAGCAGGTCATTAGCTCAGTTGGGTGAAAAAAGACTGAAGCAACGCTTCGCAGCTTTTTGAACGCGAGTCAGGACGACGAGCCGGAACACCTCTTCAGGATGAATCAATGGCACTTTTAATGCTTGAGCGGGTCATTAGCTCAGTTGGTAGAGCAGTGGACTTTTAATCCATTGGTCGATGGTTCGAGTCCATCATGACCCACCACTTACAAGCATATGAATTCGATTTTGAGCGGGTCATTAGCTCAGTTGGTAGAGCAGTGGACTTTTAATCCATTGGTCGATGGTTCGAGTCCATCATGACCCACCACTTACAAGCATACGAATTCAATTCTGAGCAAGTCATTAGCTCAGTTGGGTGAAAAAAGACCGAAGCAAGGCTTCGCAGCTTTTTGAACGCGAGTCAGGACGACTAAGCGGAACACCTCTTCAGGACGAATCAATGGCACTTATAATTCTTGAGCGGGTCATTAGCTCAGTTGGTAGAGCAGTGGACTTTTAATCCATTGGTCGATGGTTCGAGTCCATCATGACCCACCATCCTCTTATTCTTCATATATTATTCAAAATACTTTCTTAAACTCGCCATTTTGAACTAAACATTCGCTAGGATTACCCCTGTATTTTTCGTATAATTCTACCTAATTATGCAATGTGGACTAGTGGTCGAGAAATGAGTCTAGCTGAACGTATTATGCCGGAAGATTATATCTTCCCTCCAAAACCTGCCCCTCTTACCGTTGAAGAAAAAGCAGAGTATAAAGCGCGTATCAAAGCGCTATTAGTTGAAAAAAATGCGGTACTGGTTGCCCATTATTATACTGATCCTGAGATCCAAGCACTTGCTGAAGAAACTGGCGGTTGTGTTGCTGATTCATTAGAAATGGCACGATTTGGCGCTAAGCAAGAAGACAAAGACATGATCATCGTCGCCGGCGTGCGCTTTATGGGCGAAACGGCAAAAATATTAACACCGCACAAAACCGTTGTGATGCCAACACTCGAAGCAACTTGCTCGTTGGACGTAGGCTGCCCTATCGACGAGTTTTCTGCGTTTTGCGATCAACACCCTGACAGAAAAGTGGTGGTATACGCCAATACTTCAACTGCGGTAAAGGCCAGAGCGGATTGGATCGTCACCTCTTCTTGCGCGCTTGAGATTGTTGAGCACCTTGATGAGCAAGGCGAAAAAATCATCTGGGGTCCGGATAAGCACTTAGGCTCTTATATCCAAAAGAAAACGGGCGCCGATATGATCATGTGGAACGGTGCGTGTATCGTTCATGATGAATTTAAAACCAAAGCCCTTAAAGACATGAAGCAGCTACATCCTGACGCTGCGGTACTGGTTCACCCTGAGTCTCCTGCGGAAATCGTAGACTTAGCGGATGCAGTAGGCTCAACGAGTCAGTTAATTAAAGCTGCGCAAGAAATGGATAATCAGAAGTTTATCGTTGCCACCGATCGCGGTATCTTCTATAAAATGCAGCAACTTTGCCCTGAGAAAGAGTTCTTCGAAGCACCAACCGCTGGTGAAGGCGCCACATGCCGTAGCTGTGCCCATTGCCCTTGGATGGCAATGAACGGCCTACAGGCAATTGAAGAAGCGCTTATCAGCCCACAAGGCAAAGAAGTCTTCGTTGATATGGAATTGCGTGAAGGTGCACTACGTTCGCTCAATCGCATGCTAGATTTTTCTGCATCCTTGCAAAAATAGTAGGATTAATAGACAAATAGATCCTAAAAGCAAAAAACTGCTTGATAAAGTGCGAGGCTTTTCATAGTATTAGCCCCGCAATTCAGTGCGGAGAGATGGCTGAGTGGCTTAAGGCGCACGACTGGAACTCGTGTATACGTTTATAGCGTATCGAGGGTTCGACTCCCTCTCTCTCCGCCATTTCTTCTTTATTCAAATCAATTACCTACTAAAAGCTGATTGTACTTTTGGGGACAATTTGGGGCTATGATAACCCTAAACTTCGCTTTTATTTCCTAAATACAGCGCATCTTCAAAAGCCATACTGGTTGACGTCATTTCTATTTAAAAATACCTTTGCTTGTGTAGTTTAGCCTTAGATTATCGGCTGGAGCCGCAAACGGCATAGTCGTACGAATTTGAGTTCAGTACCCGTGATTTATCTCGACTTAAATGTCTCAGCGATATAAAGCTAAACAAACATGAGGTTGAGCGAGTTTGGCTATCTTATTTACAAAAATACGAAACGCCCACTTTAAGTTTAAAAATTACTTTTCTAAAAGCCATTCGAACCAGACTGATTTCTGAGTATCGGGGTCGGTTTGTAGGTGGAGTAGGGTATCAAATTGAGCAGGCTTGAACTCAATAGGCGGTGCTAGCACTTGAGTATTTTGCGTTAAGGTTACGCCATTTTTCCGTCCTTTTTCGGTTACCTCACAGACCCCGTTTTTGCATGTCACATCCGGTTCTGGGAGGGAAATACTTTCTTCAGATTGGGTCATGACATAGCGCTCGTTGATGCTACTTGCCTCGGTGAACGTTTTAAATTGCGTTGCTGAGTCACTGGTCGCAATACCGGCTGTTACTTCTGCTATATGTGCCAGAAACTGGTAGCTGCCTTGGTGAGAGAGTGCGCCAAGGCCAGGGTCTGTGATAAAAGATACAAAGCCCGCGTCCAGAGCACTGGAAGATAGTGCACCATTATTCATCAGGCGATCTATAGAGGCTTGATCTCTTTGCGTAAATCCGACAGTGAGCTTTTGGCCTTCGGTATTAAAATGCCCCTCGTTGAAATTACTGAGTAATTTGCCGTCATCATGTCGTCGGTAGTTTCCTATGTCACTAGCAAGTTTTTGAATATACTCGAAATCTATGCCACTTTTCTCTGCATATTCATACATATCAGCCAGCATAAATCTGTCTTTATGAGTCAAGAAGTCATAGTTGCTGCGTTCTAAGTTATGTGAAGACATCCCTTCAGCGCCATTGTGCACTTTAGGTTCATTGCCAGCAAACAGATCTGTAACCATTAGGCTATAGTAATGCTCAGCTTGATTGCTCATTGTATGCGCTGATAAGTTCATGTCTTGGAGCGCTGACTCGAAGTGTGACTGTGCTTGCGAAAGATAATCATCAGGGAGCATAGCTTTACCGAGTTCTGAGAATGTCTGGCTATGTGTGTATAGCGCAGCTTCAAATGATGTCATTGCATTATCATCATTGAGGGCGTTCCGCTTCAGCTCAGACAACGCTCGTTGATCAAGTGCATGCCACTTTTCGTAAGCAGCAGCCTTCTCTGCTTTTGAAAAGGTATTACTGGGATCCATGGCGATAGTCTCCAGTTGAGGTTTGGACAGTTGCTCAAACTCCCACTTAGCCGAATTAACCTCTTCTTGATTGCTTTGCGCTTGCCACGTTAAAACGTTGTTATTCTGTGGAAATGATTGCTGATTTAAACGAGCTGCGTCAATTGCCTGTTGTGCTTCTTTTAGTTTCACTGCCAATGAAGAAACAGACACCTGTGTATTGCGTGTATTGTTCTGGTTGGTGACCGTATTCGAACGATATGAGGTAGCAGGTGAAGCTTTGGTTTTAGTGTGCCATCGGGTATCTGATATATCCATATTGTCTGTCCCCTGTAGTGAGTTAACCCCTTATTACATAAGGGGTTAACCAAGTGTTAGTTGGCAGAATAGTGGAAAGTAACACTTTCCTTTCTGTTCGGCTCCAGATAGTAGCATAATTCAGCTGCTCCGGAAGTTGACTCTGAAAGTCAAAAAAGCAGCGACACTCATCATAATTTAGACCTTAGAAAGTGCTAAATTACACAATAACTCACCTCCAACATAGAGAAAAAAGATGGAACTCAACAAAATATCACATAAGGAATTAAAGTTGGCTCTTAAGGCCAGTGCGGCATTAGATATTGAAATCTCAGATGATGAGTATTTGCGCTGTTTTACTTATACCGAAAATTGGGTTGCTGGTATTGATATCGCGACTTACGAAAATGGGGGCGGCGACAATATTGTTGTCGTGATCAAAGGCGAGTCGCTCCTTATCAAGGGATTCGATCATGGATCGGAAGTTAGCCCTCATGCTCAAGAAGAGTACGGTGTATGGCCGGGGATGTACGAGGGAGCGGCAACAGAGCTGTTGGAAGTACTGAATGACGAGGCTTTCGAAATAGAAGAGGTCACGTTTTGTATTTGGCGACTTGATAATGAAGCAACTTGGTCTCAAGGAGCAGTAGAGTTTACTAATGATGAAGATGACGGTTCGAGCTGGCTTCTGTCAGCTATTACGACCACTCCAAGCGCCTTTATTGAATATGTCGAAAGCTATCATGACGGTGATTTCAACCAGCTAACGCCAGAGAAAATACATGACGTATTTGCGGCGCAAATGTAGAGTATGTCAACTAAGCTGCTGAAGGCTTTTCTACGGCAGCAAATTCTCAAAAAATGTGATGTTAGTGGATAAGGTAAGTTTAATGAGGCGAGTTAAAGTCTATTACCAACATCGTGACGGTGGCACTGAGCTCATCAATTATGAAAAAGAATTACAGTCTTATCGTGAGGCTTGGGATGTTATTGATCATTACCCTTGGGACAAGGAATTGGAATTGTTTGAGGCACTTGGGGAAGGTGGCGGGTTCTTTTTTATACTTGGCGATGAAGGCGGTAAGTGCGCGTCTTACCAATTGACACCAATAGAAAATAACCGCGGATTACTGACTTTGGATATTGTGTCTAAACCAGCTACTTTTGGACTCTTTGGTGGTAAATCTGCTTCAGTCGATTTTGAGCTTGTCTCAATTCCAGAGGCTAAAAATCATATAAAAGCGCTATTTGAATACTCCATTGATTCTCTGTACGAAAAATATCGAAAGTAACAGTGTTGTATGAAAAGTATCCGTAGATATCAATTCCGGTGATTCATTTATCTTGGGCTTGTTCTCGTTGTATACTCTGCCTTATATATCAAACGGCGTGTGGCACGTTTCAACGGGAAATAAAAGGATGTATCAATGAATAGACTTGGCATACTAATTGGTTTGTTATTTTGTTGTAGCTATTCAATCGCTCAGCCCCAGCCGCAAGCAATCACAATTTACAATAACCCTTCTCAAGGTGTTCAAACCGAAAGCCGTGTATTTTCCTATCTGCAAAGCCAATTAACTCAGTTTGAGATTACACAGTCTGATGCCAGTGTTGACCGTGCGCTTAAAAATATTGCAGGGGGTGAAGGGGAGTGCGTTAGAAACTTAGTTGTGAATAAAGCGCGCAGTGAAACATTGCTATTTTCTGAGCCGACCACTTACTTTTTGGGGTTACAAGTTTTTGCTGCACCCTCAGTGCAATTGTTGTCTACACAAACCGAGCAAAACCTAGAGACATTGTTAACGAGTCATCCCAAATGGTTGTTGGGCGTAGAAAAAGAGCGCTCATATGGTGATATTGCCGATGCCATGATACAGCAGACGCCAGCAGATCAGCTCTACGTGAAAGAAGGCAGCGAAAACGAAGCGCAAATGTATTCTATGTTGATGAGCAAGCGTTTTGAGTTGCTGCTTGAATATCCCTCGGTTATTGCATACCACGCGAAAGACGCATCAGAAAAACCCGTACCAATTGCGGTTAGTGGTTTTGCTCCATTTATTACTGGGCATATCGCTTGTCGGGATACACCCGTTACACGCGGGTTTTTAGCGGCGGTTAACTCTGTATTGGCGGGCTTGACGATGGACGAGCGCTTTATTAATTGGCATCTAGAATACATAGACAAGAGTTTACACGATACGTTTAAACAGCAGTTTAGCCAAGCGCAAAGCTCTCGGCTTTAAACTGAGACTTCCAATAACCTATCTGCCAGTGCATTTAGGTGTGAGCTATCGCACTGCGTCGCTGCATAAGTTCGAATACCATATACAGACATAATAAAGAAACGGGCCCTCTTTGTGGCTTCATCTTCACTTAATGCTTCACTATCGGGCCAAGCTATCAAAAACTGTTGCCTGATAAGTGATTCAAATTGGTGCAAGTTAGCGCTGAGTGCCGCTTGAATTTCCGCATCCTGCTCGCCAATTTCATTAAGCGTTTTGGTGAGCAAACACACTTTCTTTGACTCGTCGCCTAAACATTCACCGACAAGATCTTGTAAGAATCGCTTAAGTGCACAGCGAAGGCTGGTGCTGTTTTCGAACAGCTTTTGATAATGCACTCGTCGGTCTGCTTGATATTGATCTATGGCGGCTAATAGCAAACCTTTTTTATTTTTGAACGCACAGTAGATAGAACCCGGGTGGAGTCCGGTTACTTCGGTCAGTTTGGGCATACTGGTTTTGTTGTAGCCATAAGTCATAAATGCTTGCATGGCATTTCTCAGTACGGTTTCTCTATCAAACTCTGCTGTTCTCATCGATTTCCTAAGTGCACCAAATGTGTTTAAACGTCGCCATTATACCAATACTTCACCCCTATTTTTGATAACAATGAAAAAAATGTAAAGGTTTAACTTGAATAATGATTCAAGAATCCCTATCTTGAATGTATATTCAAATATGGAGAGACACGCATGCCACAGGTACTTTTTGAAAATGTTAAGCTAAATAACACGATATCACTCAATAATCGCATCCTAATGGCGCCATTGACGCGCTGTATGGCAGACGACGATTTAGTACCTACCGATGACATGGTGAAGTACTACGCTAAGCGAGCCAAAGCTGGATTAATCATCAGTGAAGCAACGATTATTCGCCCTGATGGGCAAGGCTACCCGAATACCCCAGGTTTGTTTACACAGGCACAAATTACAGGGTGGAAAAAAGTAACAGATGCTGTACACGCTGAAGGTGGCAAAATGTTTGCGCAGTTGTGGCACGTTGGACGTGTTGCGCACCCGTACTTTTTTGATGGGGAGGTCTTAGCACCGTCGGCTATTGGTATCGAAGGTTCAATTCCAAGAATGCGTGATTTAACCTACCAAACGCCAAAAGCGGCGACGAAGGAAGATATTACAAAACTCATTGCCGACTATGCCCAAGCGGCAGCAAACGCGATTGAAGCTGGTTTTGATGGAGTGGAAATTCACGGTGCCAATGGTTATTTAATTGATCAGTTCTTACATCACGCCGCGAATCAGCGTACCGATGAGTATGGTCAAACACCAGAAAATATGAGTCGATTTGCTTTGCAAGTCACCGATGCTGTCGCCGATCGTATTGGTGCCGACAGAGTGGGTTTGAGAGTGTCACCCGGTGCTTACTTCAACATGGATGGTGATCAAAGAGACAGAGCGGTATTTGATTTCTTAATCTCGGCATTAAACAGTCGCAACTTAGCCTATCTGCACGTGGGTATCTTTGATGACGCGATGGAGTTTGAATATTTGGGCGGCAGTGCCTCGGCTTATTTGCGTAGCATCTATAAAGGAACGTTAGTTGGTGTGGGGAGCTACACTGCAGCGTCAGGTGCAGAAGCGATTCAAAATCAACAATTTGATTTATTGGCGATTGGTAGACCGTTCATTGCCAATCCTGATTATGTGGAGAAGGTGAAAGCCGGTCAAGCCGTGAAAGAGTATGATGAGTCTATGCTCGCAACATTAGACTAAAACCAACCCATAAGTATGAATTTAGAGAAATGCCAAACACTTAAGTTTGGCATTTTTTTGTACATTGCATAAGCTTAAAGCAGGCGTCAGTGGTAAAGCGAAAACTTTTGATGCAAAAGTTGTCATCTTTATCAATTAAGCTTGAGAGCAGTTAAGTGTTTAACCCTCAAGTATTTGCTAATTAATAATCAACTGGATTGTAGCTTATTTTTTAACATTGATAGGAATAAAGGAGTACTTTGGAGTTTATTTGTTCGCTAAGTGTGTAATAATATGCCAGCAATGCAGTTGTGAGTGCGTCGGACATGCAAGAAGATTTACTAAATTCCGTTATCAAAATAACAAAAACGAGAGACGTTGACTCTCTCGAGTACAGCTTAGTGTCTACTATTCAAGAGTTCATAGGCTGTAAAGAAGTCGCTGTTTATAAGGATCTGCTCGTTCCTGGAGAGATCGCGATAGAGAGAAGCTTGTTGCTAAGAAAACTGTCCGATAAGGAATTTGATTGGGAAGAGCGAAGCTTAGTTAAAGAACCTGATAAGGAATTAATTTCTTGCTTGCAGTCAGCCTGTATCATTACGGTACAAGCGAAAGATGGCACCGAGCATCGTTGGGTGCCAATTAGCCTTCAGGAAAAGCCTGTCGGTGCGATAGCGGTTATCAGCACTGGGTTGTCGAGTGCAGATCAAGTACTACTTAATGCATTTTGCCGCATTTTTGAAAATTACCTCACTATTCTTCACGAAAACGAGCGCGATAAACTCACCGGACTACTGAATCGTCAAACGTTTGAGAAGCGCTTAAAACAACTGATTGAAAAGCAAGTTATCAAACAACATAAAACGGTATGGCATGGTGATGTGCGCTCGGTGCATAAAGGTTCAACCTCATGGCTTGCGATCATGGATATCGATCACTTTAAAAAAGTAAACGATAACTACGGACATGTATGCGGAGATGAGGTTTTACTGTTATTAGCACAGCGTATGCGCCAGTTTTTTCGCTCCACAGACTTATTGTTTCGCTTCGGTGGTGAAGAATTTGTACTGGTCTTTGAGCCAACCGATTACGATTCAATCAAAGCCAAGATGGACGAGTTTATGGAGCTGGTACGAAATACCCACTTCCCATTCGTAAAAAAGCTCACCGTCAGTGTCGGAATGTCTCGCATTAGTCCATATGATTTCCCCATCACTGTGCTTGAAAACGCCGACAAAGCGCTTTATTACGCAAAAGATAACGGTCGCGATATGCTTTGTTTTTACGAAGAGTTGCTGTCTGAGCATAAAATTGAAGCGCCGGAAGAGAGCTCTGATATAGATTTGTTCTAACAGTTTAATCTGAGAAGCGACGGTTGTCGCTTTTCTACTCAAGCGCACTCGCATTAACCTCAATAACTACCGCTTATAGGAAGATTCAGATACACTTAACACAGCGTTAAACTGCATGGCAGACAACATGTTACACATCATCCAATCGAATCGAATGGAAATCTTGCAGGCGCAACTCTGCACACTCATAAAATCAGCACCACTCACTAACCCTTTTGCAAAAGAAGTGGTGTTAGTACAATCTCCTGGTATGTCTGAATGGCTCAAACTAGGTATGAGTCAGCACTTAGGAATAAGTGCACAGGTCGACTTTCCATTACCATCTAGCTTCATTTGGAAGCTATACCAAAATTTCATTGATGATGTTCCCAAGGAATCCGCTTTTAATAAAAGCAATATGACTTGGAAGCTATTTACGCTGTTACCTGACTGCATTGATAAGCCTCAATATATTGCGCTTAAGCACTATTTAGGTGACGACCCGTCAGGAATTAAGCTATTTGCCTTGTGTGAAAAAATTGCCGACGTTTTTGACCAATATTTAATGTACCGCCCCCAGTGGATTGAATTTTGGGATCAGGGCCAAGATGCGCTTATAGATGTGGATGTTGAAGCCATCGCCCCTTGGCAGCCTGATCTCTGGCGTCGTTTAGTCCACCATGTTGAAGCACTTGAACAAAGTCCGTATCACCGTGCCAACATGCACGATCAGTTACTGCAAGGGCTGGCCAATGCACCAGATGGCAAACTTCCCGAGCGGATCTGTATATTTGGACTGTCGGCCATATCGACCAGTCAGCTTGATATTTTTCAAGCGCTTGGCCAAAAAACGAATGTATTTTTATTCTTTTTTAACCCCAGTGAACACTACTGGGGAGATTTAGTCGATGAGAAGACTCAAGCTAAAGTCGCTGCAAAATACGCCAAGATGCCAGAACTTGAAGCGAAAGACGGCGAGTATTACTACATTGGCAATCCACTCCTCTCTTCATGGGGGAAGCTCGGGCGTGACTATTTTGAGCAATTATTGCAGCTTGATGCCAGTTGGATAGATGGATTTGATGACGCGTTTGATGACAGCCTGCTTGGCCAAGTACAGCAAGAGATCTACCAGTTGGCATTTAAAGGAGAGTCGTTAACCGCTGATCAAAATTGGTTTGTTTCGCAGCAGGGCAAGTTACCCATTATGGCGGATGATACCAGCATCGTTTTTCAGGATTGCCACACGCCACTGCGTGAGGTCGAGCGACTCCATGATTATTTACTCAATCTGTTTGAACAAAATCCAAGCCTGACGCCTAAAGACATTATCGTCATGATGCCTGATGTGGGCACCTATTCGCCATTTATTAAAGCAGTGTTTGACAGCAGTGAAGATAGGCTAAGGATCCCTTATGCGATTTCCGATCTTGCAATCGAGCAAGAGCGGCCTATTTTAACGTCTTTTGTGACACTAACAGACTTACCCAATAACCGTTTTTGCGTGTCGGATATTCTCGATTTGTTGGGCGTTTTGCCGATCGCCGAACAGTTTAACCTTGAAAGCCATGAGTTTGACTTAATTCGCTATTGGCTTGATCAGGTCAGTGTTAAATGGGGCTTAAATGACAGCCATAAAAGCGAATATGGCTTGCCAAAAATACCACTAAATACGTGGCAGCATGGACTCAACCGTTTGCTCTTAGGGGTTGCAACAAACGACGAACAGACGCCGTTCGCATCTATTTATCCTGCTGATGAAGTCGAAGGTATGTCGGTGGCAGTACTTAACAAGCTTATTGGCTTTGTTGATGCGCTGATTTGGTTAAAGCGACAACTCAACAGCGAAAAGACCTTAACGAACTTCGCAGCAATTCTACGTGAAGCCATGGCGCTATTTTACTCGTCAGAGTCTGAACAGAGTTGGGATTTACTTAAGCTTGAGCAGATTATAGAGAATATCGAAAAACACCATGAAAATGGCGATATTCAAGCGCCAGTTTCAGCAAAAATATTAGCGTATTTGGTCAAGCAAGGCGTCAGAGAAAAAGGGGTTGGGCAGCGCTTTTTAGCCGGGGCGGTAAACTTTTGTACGCTGATGCCGATGCGTGCTATTCCATTTAAAGTGGTGTGTATGCTTGGTCTCAATGACGCGGACTATCCTCGTACTGTGCAGCCTATTGGTTTTGATTTAGTCGCACACTCCACGAGACGTAAAGGCGATCGCTCACGAAAACTAGACGACAGATACTTGTTCTTAGAAGCGTTACTCAGTGCTCGAGAAAACTTGTATATCAGTTATATTGGCCGCTCTTGCTTTAACAACGAAGCCCAAGTGCCATCTGTTCTAGTCAGCGAATTGACTGAATATCTAGATCGCAGCTTTTATTTTGAAGATATGCCAAAGCAGTCGCTTGTTACTCGATTAACTTCACAACTGCCATTACAACCTTTTAATCCTGAACATTTTAAAGCAGGCTCACTACAGAGCTACAATCGTACCTGGCTTTGGCAGCATAGAGCGGCGCAAGCTGATGAAATAAAACCGTTGGCACCAGTTTTAGACGCAGAAATTGAGTTTAGCGATTTGCTGCGCGGCGTTTGCGAGCCGCAAAAGTTATTTTATCAGCAAGCGCTGGGCATTAAACTCAAACCAATAGAAGCGTTAACACTCGATGAAGAGCCTTTTGCATTAGATGCTTTGGAGCGCTACCAATATTTAGATGAAGTGTTGGATGCTCAGCTACAACAACAGCCCTTAAATCTTGAACAGATATTACAACGAGGCTCGCTGCCTCAAGCAAACATTGGCAAATTACAGCTGGAGGGCCTGCTCACCCGCGTTGAACCTATGGTTAACGTACTGGCCCCATTACTTAATGAGCCAAAGGAGCCTCTAGAGCTAAAACTTAGTGTTGCAGAGCATATACTGGTTGGTTGGCTTGATTGTGTGTATGACAACAGGCAAGTGTATTACCGTAGTGCCAGCATTAAAGCCAAAGATTTGATTAAAGGGTTTTTACATCATTGCGCGGCCTGTGTAATGGGGCATGAAGTTACTACTTATATTGTTGGGCTAGATCAAAGCGTGCACTTTGCCGCTATTTCACAGCCGCAAGCACAGCAATATTTGGAGCAGTGGCTGGCTTTTTATAAGCAAGCACTGAGTGAACCTGTGGCATTTTTTCCAAGTTCTAGCATGGAATACGCCAAAACACAGGATATTAAAAAGGCCGTAAATAAATTTAAGCCGCAATATGTTGGTCGAGGAGAAGGGGAAGATCCCTATGTTCAACTATGCTTTAGCGATTTGTCAGCTCATGAAGCGTGTTTTTGTGCACTTAGCCTTACTTTGTTAACACCTATTCTTGATGCCGCTGAGGAGGTACGCCATGGAGATGCTTAATCCCATTACTATGCCTCTAAGTGGCCAAAACCTAATTGAAGCCAGTGCAGGTACGGGGAAAACCTACACCATCACCGGTTTATATCTGCGTTATTTACTTGGTTTGCGTACTTCTGATAAGCAACATGAGCCGTTAAGCGTTGAACAAATCTTAGTGGTAACTTTCACAGAAGCGGCAACGCAAGAGATCAAAGACCGAGTGAGAAAACGCATTGTTCAAGCTCGAGACGTGCTACTAGGTGAAGTCTGTAAAGATGAACTGATAGGTGCTATTTTGGCGCAAGTTGAAGATAAAAAGCGTGCCTTTGATCTCCTTGATGCTGCCGCTAAGTCAATGGATGAAGCTACGATATTCACCATTCACGGCTTTTGTCAAAGAATGCTGAAGCAACACGCTTTTGAGTCTAAGGTGGCATTTAACCTCGAGTTTATTCTTGATGAGAGCGAGTTGATTGACGCCGCGATGGCAGATCATTGGCGACGTTTTGTCTATCCGCTAGATACAGAAAAAACACAGGCTGTGATAGAGCAATTTGCTACACCTTATGCACTGGCGAAGCAAGTTAGACCCTTATTAGCAAGAGAAAATGCCGAAATTAAACCCTCTGTTTCCTTAGATGCAGTATTTGCAGCTCGCGAAAAATACCAAACACTAGCACTGTGGCTAAAGGCCGAAATAGTCAAAGCTGACTACATCAATGTGTTGAAAAACGCGGGGCTGGCAGGCAATCGGGCACCAGGGCGAAAAGCTAATCTTCAAGCGCTGGAGGATTATGTCAACAGTGAGCAGTGGTGGTTTGAGTTTGGTAGCAGTAATCATTCCTTTGGACTTTGGGGCAGTGAAAGCCTTGCTGATGTTGCTCAATATAAAAAGAATACAACGCCGCTGGAGCATGAGCTTATTCGTCACTTTGATACCTTGGCAGAGCTCCACCAATTGGTTGGGAGTGGGCTTAAAATCGCGCTGGTACAACACGCGGTGAACGAGGTAAGAGCTTTGCTTCACGCCCATAAAGAAGAATATGGCTTGATCTCTCCCGATGATTTACTTAAGCAGCTGCATCAAGCGCTGATGGGCGATAGTGGTGAGCGCTTAGCCGAAAAAATTGCACAGCAATATCCGGTTGCCATGATAGATGAGTTCCAGGATACCGATCCCATTCAATATGGGATCTTCAGCCGAGTTTACGCAAAGGAAAATACCGCATTAACCTTGATAGGCGACCCAAAACAAGCCATTTACGGCTTTCGTGGAGCGGATATTTTTACTTATATCGGTGCAAAGCAAGGAGTTGCGCAAGACAGGCAGTATACGCTTGCAACCAATTATCGCTCCGATAGTGACGTGGTTGCCGCAGTGAATACGATATTTACTCGCCATCCCAATAGTTTTATCTACAACAAAGATATCCCTTTCATTGAGGTAAGCGCGCAAGGTAAAGCCGAGGATGCGCAATTTACTATTGCGTCTAAAAAGTCGTCAGCTCTGCGCTTTAGTGTATTACCAAATGAGGATGAAGCACTTAGCAAAAGCGCCGCGCAAGCGCGGCTAAGTCAGGCGTTCGCAGGTCGAGTTGCAGAGCTTATCGAGCAAGGGCAGTCGCGGATTGCGAAGATTGGCGAAAACCCAGTAGTGCCAGCGGATATCTGTGTTTTAGTTCGCGACCGCATAGAAGCGAGCTTGATCAAACGAGCCTTAAATCAACTCGATATTGCCAGTGTGTACCTTGCCAGAGATAGTGTATTTAGGCAGCCGTTAGCAATTGCGTTGTATCAACTGCTTGATGTACTGCACGGGAGTTACGACGAAGCGGCGCTCAGAGGCGTGCTTGCGGGACCATTATTTTATTTAAACAATCAAGCGCTATACGACTTGCAGTTTAATGAGCAGCAGTGGCAAGGTTATTTGCAGTTATTTAGTGAGTTAACACAGCTTTGGTATCGCTCTGGTGCAATGGCGATGCTGGAACACTTATTGATAACTTGTGAGCTGCCAGTGATTTGGCAGCAGCAGGGAATGGAAGTGGAGCGTTGGCTAACTGACTTCCGTCATTTGGCTGAGCTTTTACAGCATAAGCAATTAGAGCTCGATGGCACGGGTCGTGTGTTACGTTGGTTTTTATCGCAGCTAAATAACGCCCAGAGTGACAGCAGCCAAATTCGCTTAGAGAGTGATGCCAACCTGGTAAAAATTGTGACCATGCACGCATCAAAAGGTTTGGAGTATCCGATTGTCTTTATGCCATTTGCGCTTGGGTTTCGTGAACCTGATACGTTAGTTTATCACCAAGGGGATAAGCTAGTTGTCGATCTTGAAGCCAGTGACGACGCCAAAGAAAAAGCAGAGCAAGAACGACTGGCTGAGGATATTCGCTTACTTTACGTTGCGCTGACGCGTGCGGTGCATTATTGCGAGCTTGGGCTTTACGACATTCAACAAGGGCGCAGTAAAAAGTCTGCGCTGCACAAAACGGCTTTAGGATTTGCCTTGTTTGGCACGGAAATCTTCGACAGTGCCGAGGCTTGGCAAAGTGCCTTAAGCCAGTTGTGTAAAGCACATGTGGCAATGGAATATGTAAGATTAGATGAAATCACCACGCCACAGCAAGCGATAAACACTAAACTTGAAGACAAGCCTCTAGCTCTGTCTGCGAAAACCTTCAGCGGTCAGATTGAACGCCACTGGCGTACTACAAGCTTTAGCCAGCTAAGCTATCACACGCATCATGGTGATAAACCAGCTGGGGCCGTGGACGAAAACCATTTACTGGACTTACCTGAGCAGCGTCAAGAGCGGGAAAAAACCTCTTATACTTTTCCTAAGGGGGCCAAGCCGGGCAGCTGTTTGCACGAAATCTTTGAGCTTATAGATTTTACCGCACCGCATTCCCCCAAAAACGAAGATAAGTATACGCTGACCGAAGCGGTCACTAAGTCTTTGGATAAGTTTGGTATTGCGACCGAATGGCAAGAGACCGCTGAGCGCTGGATAACAAGCTGTTTGGCAGCACCACTTGCGCCACATCCTCATTTACAACTTGGTGTGCTGCCACCGGACGACTGCATTGTTGAAATGGAGTTTTATTTGCCACTGAAACCACTCAGTGCGGTGAAGCTGAACAAGATCCTCAGTGATATCACTGGACAAAAGTCGTTTTTAAACTTTGATGATGTGAAAGGCATGCTGAAGGGGTTTATCGACTTAATCTTCAAGTGGCAAGGACAGTTTTTTGTTCTCGATTATAAGTCCAACTACCTAGGTGATAGCCCTGAAGATTATCACTACGATAACCTCAATGCCGCGATGTCGTCTCATCAGTATCATTTGCAGTATATGATTTATACCGTGGCACTTCACCGCTTGTTAAAGCAGCGCCTTGTGGACTATAACCCTGAGCAGCATTTGGGCGGGAACTACTATTTGTTCTTACGTGCATTACCGGACAATCAGGGGGTTTTCTTCAATCAGTTAAGCGTAGAGCAGGTGTTAGAATTAGATGCATTATTTGAGGAGTCTGTATGAGCCAGTTGAGTATGGACTTTGAGGCATTCGATCATCATAGCTTTATAACGTTATTGCTTGAACATAAACGAGTTGGTAAAGCCGATATCGCGTTAGCCAAGTTGCTGAATCAGCAAGGCTACGACGATCACTTCTATGTATTTTTACTATTATTAATCGCTCATGGTCGTCAGCATAGTTGTTTAGAGTTAGACAGTATTAATTACCAGGATCCGTTTGAGCTCAGCTACGCGGTTGCGGATGGATCTGTAGAGTTGTCGCCATTTTCAAGCACAGGTATAGCCTTTGCAGCGCTTGCACAGCATCCTGCGATCGGTGAAGATAAGCCGCTTCGGCTATACGGTAATAAGCTCTACTTGGCGAGATTAGCAAATTATGAAGCAAGGCTTGCTGGACACTTTGAAATGTTGGCAAAAGCCGATGTTACGCTGGACGAAGCAAAACTGAGTGCACTGTTGGCGTCGTTTTTTCCAGCCAGTGAAGAAGACATTGATTGGCAAAAAGTGGCTTGTACGCTTGCTATTATTAAGCGATTTTGTGTCATCACGGGTGGTCCCGGTACGGGAAAAACCACGACGGTCACAAAACTGCTTGCTATTTTACAATCGCTGTATAACAGAGCGCCGTTGACCATCAAGCTAGTAGCACCGACCGGCAAAGCAGCTGCTAGGCTCAGTGAGTCAATTATTGGTGCGAAAGCGAGGTTAAACCTGCCGCCAGCGCTTGCTGATTTACTGCCGGAGCACGCGCAAACTATTCATCGCTTGTTAGGCGTTATTCCTAATAGCGTGCACTATCGTCACAATCAAGATAACCCGCTGCATGTTGATGTGCTGATCGTTGACGAAGCATCCATGGTGGACTTATCGCTTATGGCGAAGCTGGTGGATGCACTACCAAAACATGCACGGCTTATTTTGCTCGGCGATAAAGATCAGCTCGCATCGGTAGATACCGGTAACGTACTCAGCGACTTATGTGAAAACTTAACGCTTGGGCAAGCACCACATTACAGTCAGGCACTAAAAGCAAAGTTAGCGGAGTTGAGTAAACAAAACCTGCCTGAGTCGGGTGATACCAGCGCTGAGTTTATGTTGGAAGATAATCTGGCGTTTTTACAAAAAAGTCACCGTTTTGACAGTCGAAGTGGGATTGGTCAGTTAGCATTTGCCGTAAATAGTAACAATAAGCGGCAATTAGACAGCGTGCTGGGGCAAGGTTATAGCGATATACAGCATCATGAATTAAATAGTGAAACCTACAATGCCCTAATTGCTAGAGCGGCGGAGCAATACCAACGATACCTGCTTGCCATTCATCATGGTGAGAGTGAGGCCATAATTCATAGCGAGTTTGCCAGTTATCAATTGCTTGCGGCCGTGAGAGAAGGCCCTTACGGTGTGAACGAGTTAAATCGCAGAATAGAGCTTAAGCTTAGTCAAATGGGATTAGTGCAACCGACAGGGCGCTTTTACGTTGGTATGCCCATTATGATCACCCAAAACGATTATCAGTTGAAACTGTTTAACGGTGATATCGGGATCATTTTACGCGATGAACAGGGTGAACTACAGGCATCATTTATCGATGAACAGGGAAGCGTTAGGCGCTTTTATCCTGCCAGATTGCCGAGCTTTGATAGAGTGTACGTGATGACTATCCACAAATCGCAAGGCTCTGAGTTTGCTTACACGGCAATGATACTACCACCAATTCAACGTGCGCAGCAGGGGATAAATCGCCAGCTTATTTATACTGGGATCACCCGAGCTAAACAGCAGTTTGAATTGGTGGCACAATATAAAGTATTAGTGCAGGGTATGAATCGAAGTGTCAGTCGCAGTAGTGGTTTGCGAAGTCGGTTATCAAATTGATGAATTTTTTGTTAAAAACTTGTTTTATTTTGTGGTTTGGCTAAGGTTAAAGTGAGCTTGAAAGCTAGCTCGCCCAGTGAGTAGACTTGCCGTCAGTTAACGTGTTAACTGACGGCGTTTTTTATTCCGTTGGTATTAAAACTTCAGTTTATCAATAAGTGTGTTGGGGTCGATTTCCAGTTCATCCATTAACGACCAGCGAGTTTGCTTTTGTACACTACCTTTTCCTAAGATCCAGTAATCATAAGTTTTTTCAATACGGCCATTGGTATGCTGGATAGTCAGCCAAGCATTTACATAACTCAGTAGATCTTGATTGCGCTTGGCGACAGCGAATCCAACGGGGTATTTCAAGCTCGCTCCTTCCGGCACCACAACGCCAAATTCAGGGTAGAACATGCTCCATGCAAAGCCCGCCTCTGCGCTGATCACTAAGGCGTCATATTTCTCTGGGTGCTTAAAATAGCTTTGCAGATTGTTAATGCTGGATACTTTTACCTTAGGGTTTTGCTGCGCCAATTGTTTGAGTAGCGGAGCATACTCAACGTGAGCTAAATTCAGCTTATCAAGCGTAAGTAGGGCTGACTTGTCAGCAAATTTCTTTAAATCATGATCTTTGGCCAAGAGCGCTAGTTGCAGCTCCAACACCTTGTCACTAAAGCGCACGCTTTGTAAGTCGGCAATATTAATTTCAAGGCCGGACATTGCAATATCGAAATATCCCTTGTTGAGATACTCTGCCAGTTGTGGCTTTTTAAAAGGAATAAACTCGATTTTAACCCCAAGGTCGGATGCGAGCCTATGTGCGAGGCTGACATCAAAACCCACTAACTGGTCTTTTTGATTAAAGTAACTAAACGGCACATTATCGATAAGATATCCAACACGCAGCAAGTTACGTTTTTTAATCACATCGATATTTGTCAAAGACAACTCACCGCTTTGGTATGCTTTAGGGACATAGCTAAGCACATGAGCAGGTACGGTATCCGAGATCACCATATTAGCTATAGCCTCATCGGCCGATTTAGTTTGCTTACCAAGGTAATTATTTGCTGTAAAACTCAACAACATGAATGCTGGGAGTAGTGCAGATAGTAGCGTTAAATAATAAACCGAGCGCACGCGTTTTAGGTGTAATTGCCTGCGGTTGATGAAAATACATAAAAATACAAATGCGAAGATATATACCACAGTGGTCGGTGAAACCACTTTTGCGGTGAGTACTGACATCGATAAATATAACTGATAAGTATCAGCCGGGACACGCAAGGTATCGAGCAAATAGGGAATCGCGATATGTACGTTTGCAAAGTAACTTAGCATCGCCGATAAAGACACATTAGGAATTTGTTCGATGCCGATTTGGTTGCCGGTAAGCCATGCTGCAAAAGAGACAAAAATGAGGGTCGTAAGCTTTCCTAAACTCGGGAAGGTATAAGCGATAGGCACTAACACCTCAGCGATGTGATCAGAGCTTTCGTCGCTTTGTTTTATTTTGCGTAAATGATCTTTGATCCCCTCGGTGATCACCGGCAATACAATAAAAACGTTTCCGGTACTAAATGCGGTGATCCATGCATTGCGCATAACCATGATGAGGTCGCGGTACTTAACAGGGGTGAGTGCAGCAACAAGCATAGGTAGTAGTACTAACATCAAGTACACGCCGACACATAAAACGACAACCCAGTACACTTGCAATTCAGACAGTTCTTCTGCGCTCATGGTGCCAGCGGTGCTTGCTGTCATCGCAAAAATGCCGATAGGGAAGATGGCAATGATCTTCTTGGAAATCACCGACAGACCTTGACCAACGACTTCTAACACATCGAGTAAACGGTTTTTCTTTTGATTAGAAATAAGCGCCATGCCTAGCGCAATACAAAATATGACTAAGGCCGGTACATTACCTTCTGCCATAGAAGCAAAAGGATTAGAGGGAATATAATGTTTAACGAAGTCTACTTCGGGAGCTGCGGCGACCAATGCTGGGGAGAAAAAGGTCCCGGCATCATGCGCTGGTAATGTCATAATAAAGCACCAGATCACAGCAAGACCTACCACCCAAATGGAGATCATGACTAGCGCTGCTTTTGCAAGAATGCTTTTAACTTGTTCGGGATTAAATTTCCCTAAACCCACGATAAGGCTGACGACAATATAAGGGAGAATGGTGATTTGCATCAGGTTTACAAAACCTGTACCAATAGGTTTTAAAAATGATAACCGTTCACCGAAAACTAAACCAGCAAAAATGCCAAGTATGAGCGCCCAAAGCATCCAGTTAATGTTTTTTAGAAAATTAAGCAATTTAGTCATGTGCTCAGTCGAAAAAAGAGCGGTATTTTAATTAGCTTAGCTTAAAACTTACTGAATGTTTGAGCGATTTGATTACAAATTATCGAGTGTTTACTCAAAGTTCATAATCATCCCCATTTTTGGCACGATAACAGGCTTTTCCTGCTGGTTGTTGCACGCCGTGATAAAAGCTCATCCATAGTTTTTGTAGCTGGGTTTTAGTCTTTTTACCAACCACAGACGCCAGTGGTGTTTCGACGATAATATCTTCGATATGGGCGCTATCAAATTGGCCGAGCATTCCGGTGCGATTGAAGGTAATTTCAATATGTAAGCCATCGTCCTGTTTTAACAAAATAGCCTCCGGTGTTTCACGGTGACCGCAAAGCGCGACGAATTGGCTACAATTTTTTAAACCACAATGGGTGCCGTTGGCAAAAAACGCAAGCAGGTGATTGTAGTAAACCACATAGTCTGTCACCTCCATGTGTGAGCCAAACTCTAAAGGACATTGTTCATCAAGATACTGTTTTGCCAGCATTGACTGTTGCGCTTTCGTATCGTCAATTGGTTGCTCTGTATGCGGTTGTAATTGCGCTGCCATGATCCACCTCACTTGTTCATGTTGTCATAAATTGGGAAATATATTCTGGTTGTTTCGTGTACATTTTGAGTGTAAGTTAAATATTCAAATAATTTCACAAAAAGAATTTCACAGTGTGAATTTCACAAAAATGGGGTGTGAAATCATGGCAAAAGTTGCAAGCTTAATTAGAAAGTCTCACTTTTTGGGCACTAAAATAAGAAATCTAAGAAAGCGTAACCATCTGACTTTAGAAGACTTATCGGCTCGATGCGTTAAGCAAGATCCAGCCAGCGCGCCTTCCGTTTCTTACCTATCAATGATTGAAAGAGGCCAGCGTACGCCAAGCGAAGCGATGCTCGAAAACTTCTCTAATGTATTTCAAAAACCGATTGAGTGGTTTTTAGATAGTCAACCAGAAGCACCGGAGATAGCGCCAGATAAAGGCAATTTCGGTGGGATAGTGGGGATGGCTTTAGAGCCCAACTTTCTATTTGCCAAAGAGATATTACAAATTGCGATCCCAGAAATGCTATCCCAAGCGGGGATCAGTGGTAGGCAGTTTGCGCACCTTTTGATCCGTGCCCACCAAGAACACCATCAAAACCACTTTCCTGATTTAGAGCGAGCAGCCGATGAAGTGGGAGGCAAAAATCTCTATCTCAGCTGTGATGACCTCATGGCAATTTTGCTAGCAAAAGGTCGAAAAGTGGAGTGGTTTGAGCAATCTTCGCCTGACGGAGAGGGGATGATCACTTCTTATTTCAAAGAGCCAAACATGGTGTTTATAAATCGCGCGTTGCACGCACATCCCGCGAGAATGAAATACGATTTAGCCGTTCATATTGGCCATGCAGTGCTTCACAATAGTGAAGGGTTAGAATGTGTACTCACTACCGGAGAAAGTCGTAAAAGTAACGATAACCCCGATCATGATACTCCAAATGCCCAAGATATTTTGAGCGCGTGGCAGGATTTTGAATCGAGCTTCTTCGCAGGGGCCTTATTGTGTCCCCGTACACCATTTCGGCAGTTACTCGAAAGCCGAGGTTACGATGTGCGCGTCCATGAGCAACTTGGTATTTCTGCTTCCGTTGCAATGCGCAGAATGACATCGGTTTCACCTTATCCACATTGGCATTATTTTGATGCTTATCAAGCTGGTAAACTCAAGGCGGTGTATCGGGGCAATGGCATTCCTTTACCTTGGGGTAATATGCGTAGCGTTGCCGATCCGTGTCAACACTGGGCCGTATTTCGTAAATTTCATGATGATAGTAATAGTGCCAGTGCTCAGCTTTCGATCCTGAATGTTAATGGTAAACCGCGTCTGTATTGCTGTGAGTCAGTAAAAATCGTTGATGTGGCGAATCGTCCAAGGGTGCTGTGCGCGGGTCTTGATCTCAATCCTGCTATTAATGCACAAGGAATTGATGCTGACGCCTTGATTGGAGAGTTACAAAAAGCTTGTATTAGCCATGGTGGCGCGAGTGTGGTGCCCTATCATATGAAAACCCAATTACTCCGTGTTGCCAAGATTTTAAATATTCAGTGGATTGAAAGAGGGCTTGAGGGCTCTGTTAGGGTGATTTGTACTCGAGGAAAAAGCTGCCCAAGAAAGCCGAGTTGTTATGTCGAGAGTCCGTAATTGACGTCATTCGATGATTGTTTTGTTGAGTTTTTGATAATAAAAGTTGAAAAGGTAGGCGTTGCATGCCATATTTTTTATGCAGGTTGTTTACATCTGCTTAATACTCATTCTTTTAACTATCATCTAGGAGACGTAAATGTTCATCTACAACAAACAACGCCCTAGTGATCTGCATGAATGTTCCGTTAATTACCACTTGAGTGAGTGGTTCGACGAATAGCCTCACCTGAATTTCAATTCTATTCCCACCGACAATTTGTTGGTCGGGTTTTATCACGTTCCGTATCAATGCGAATGTAAGCTCTAACGCTAATTGCGTTTAGGTTTTTCACAAAACCAAATTAATAATACCAGTTGTATTAAGTAAATGATCTATCTTGAAGCGGGGAAATAGCTTTAGTAGCAAGGCAAAAATTTTGCTATTTAGTTGTTCTAAATGAGAAATTTTTAACGAAGCTAATATGCTATTTCACCCTTCAAATTGATTAGAGAATTAATTCAATTGGTATAAGGCTTACTTCTGCACTTTTGGCCATCGTCATCAGTGTATAAGTTGCAGTGGGCGCTTCGTGCAAATACCGTGTGCGGCAGCGTAGCTTTGCAATGCAACGGTACGGATCATAGAAACATATATCATTCAGGTAAATACTATGAAAAACAATAACATTCTATTTGTATCACTAGCTGCTTTAATGCTTGTTGCAAGCCATAGCTACGCTTGCTCAACTACGGAAACTGAATCTAACGACAGCGAAGGTAATGCCAATAGTGGAGTGTGTAATAACACGACAATTAGCGGCGAGTTATCCAGAGGTGATATCGACTGGTTTACTTTTGATGTGGCGGCGCCAGGTTCGATAGATATCTCGCTAGACCATAGCTCTGGTGATGATTTTGACTGGTTCTTATATCAAGAAACAGGCTCAGCAGTTGTCAGTAGGGAAACGAGTCAAATACCAGAAACGGGGAGTTTTTATGCTGAGACTGCAGGTACCTATTATATAAAGCTAACCCGATATAGTGGCTCTGGTTGGTATGATTTGATTGTGAATTTTGTCCAAGGTGAAACTCCTCCGCCGCCAACTGGAGAGTGTAATTACGGTATTCGTCCGTCAAAACCTGGGGCATTAAAGGCTTATCTTGCTGGAAATAGCTCAGACACGTGCAACACGCTCACACCGGATAACGGTGCCACGCTCTTAATGGGAGGGGGAACCGATGTTGATAATGCTTTTAGCCAAAGAGTAGCTCCTCATATTGGTAATGGTGCTGATGTGGTGGTACTGCGTACTTCCGGCACGGACGCGTACAATGATTACTTACTTGGTCTGATGGCGGCAGATTCAGTTGAGACGTTAATTATTGATTCTGTTAGTAAGGCTAATGACCCTTATGTTGATTGGGCTATTCGCAGTGCTGAGTTTGTCTGGTTTGCTGGAGGCGATCAGTCTGATTATCTAAATAAATGGCAAGGAACTTCTGTCCAAAGCGCGGTGCAGCACGTTTTTGATAAGGGAGGTGTTGTTGGTGGTACATCAGCTGGAATGGCGTTACTGGCCGACAGTATTTACGATCCTGATGGTGTGCTCGGTGCTATCTCCAGTGAAGTAGTAACCGATTTTTGTCACGAAACACTGAATTTTAGTAGTCGGTTTGTTTCTATCCCCATGCTAGACAATGCCCTAACAGACACGCACTTTGCTGAGCGTGACAGAATGGGACGTGCAGCCGTATCTTTAGCTCGCCACAGTAGTAACTATTTTAATATTGCAGCGAGTGAAGCAACATCAATTTTCATCAATAGCGAAGGCGAAGGGATCGTGGATGGCAGCGCTGAAGTTTATATTCTCAAAGAAACAGCACAAACTAAAAGAACAGCACTTGCTTGCGGTCAAGCAGTACAATATCAAGACTTTTTGCGGGTTAAAGTGTTGCCGGGGCAGAGTTACAACATCTACACCCACACACATAGTAGCGGTGAACTCGCGCTCTCCATTAACGGAAACTTGAGTAACTTTTATTTACCCAATAACCCGTATTAAGCAGCTAAATACAATTACTTTTCTGACTTAATATTAACCATAACCCAATGCCGTTGCCGGTATTGGGTTTTATATCCGGAGTAAAAGTACCGTGCTAGAGTCGCATGATATTTTTGATCTATGCATTTTAGTTAGTTCATTTCTAATTCCAAGTTCAGATGAAATAGTAATTTTGTCTGTTTAACTTTGTGCACTATTGCTGTAAGTTGCGCCGACTAATTCTGAGTAAAGGTCGGTATTTTGGAAATTCGTCAAGTAGTGGGTTCATTAACACAAGTCTATTTTAATTTGGTGCAAGCATATGAAGCTGAGTTTTCAGTGTTGACGGAAAAATTACCAGATAGTAACGGTTTATTTCAGATAGATACGCCAATAGATGAACAGCACTTTGGCTACTTGGCATATGAAAATGGCCATCCGGTTGGCTTTATCAATATTTTTAAAGCGCAAAATACCTTTGAGGTATGTGAGTTTTATATCGTGCCTACAGCGAGAAAACGTAAACTTGGTTCTTCGTTTATGTCCGAAATATGGCAAATGTATCCTGGGCATTGGCAAGTCAAGCAAATTCAAGGCGCAGATCACGCGATCAATTTTTGGCGCAACGCATTGACGTTAAACGGTATCGACTACAGCGAATCTCAATATCAAGACGACTATTGGGGTGTCGTAAATAGACAGGTCTTTACCGTGTAATGGGTGTATATCGATTAAGGCATAATATCTAGGTGATGTTATGCCTTAGCCATTATTAGATTTTACTTCTAATTAAATCCCTGACGAGCAATCTGGCTGGGTGGATTGCCTGATGTACTCGCTCGCTTAAAGGTCTTGCTTCGCCAAGTAGAGTTGCAACTAAGTGCTCAGTAGCAAGTGGAGCACTGCACAGTCCTCGTGCGCCAAAACCAGTAACAATATGAATTCCTTGATAGGGTAGTGCTGGCTTCCCAAAACCGTAGTGTTTTCCCTTTCTTAAATTAGCAAACGCCGAGCAAAACTCATCGTTATGCTGGACTTGACCAAGCATAGGCAAATGATCGTTAAAGCAGCAACGTACCGCGGCTTTTGCAGAGGTGATCTCGCCAAGACTCGCGGCTAAATCCGTGTCTTTATAAAAGCGTTCAAGCTGGGCGCGGTTAACTGCATCATCTTCGGCTTTTACCTCTCGGCTTTTGCTATTTTTTTCAAATGTCGCACCCATACAATGCTGCCCATTCATTGCGGGAGTAAAGTACCCTTTATGGCAAAGTACGGTATTGAGTTTTTGTGATCCTTCTCCAGCATCAACATGAGAGACCTGACCGCGAACGCCGTGTATAGGAATATGTTTGGTTTGCTCGAATCGGTCAGAGTGCTCACCGCCACAGACAAAAACATCTGAAAACGGCCCAAATGTATTATCTTCACTGTGTAACAGCCAGCCGCTCTCAGTTTTTTCAAGCTTTTGTATATCAGTATTAAAATGAGTCGACACCGCTTTGAATGCGTGAGCTGCATCAAACACCGCTTGCGTTACCTCTGCCGGGTTTAGCCAGCCTGCCTCTGGAATATAAAGACCACCGTAGGGCAGTGCGGTATTTGCTATGACTGAAGCCTGCTTGGCATCAACGGCATGAATTAAGTCATGCGGCCAAGTTGCTTTTTCAGCTAGATTTTGGTGCTGCGCTTGTTTGGCTTCACTAACTGACTGCAAGAGTACGCCACACCAATCGTGTGCGAAGTGGTAGCCTGTATTTGCAATATGCTGATAAAGGCGCTTTGCATATAAAAAGCTGTGGGCGTATAGCTCGCTTGATGGCGTGTGATCTGCTTGCAGGTTTGGATATAGCGCGCCTTGACGATTGTGAGAAGCACCTTTGGCTAACGCGTCGTCTTGGCAAAAAAGTGTTGCGCCAAGATTACGTTTACTAAGGTGATACAACAAACAACTTGAGGCAATACCGCCGCCAATAATAGCGATACTCTCTAGCTTACGCGGTGTGGTGCTGTAATACGCTGGAGTATTGGAGTTTTTATTGGCACGGCTCAGCGTTCCAACCACCATTTCGCGTTTGCGACCAAACCCTTTGACTTTTTTGCACGCAAAGCCGGCGTCTTGTAGTCCTCTGCGGACAAAACCTGCGGCGGTAAATGTTGCTAAAGTAGCGCTATCTCGGCTCATATTGGCCATGGCATCAAATAAGCTTTGCTGCCACATATCTGGGTTTTTACTCGGAGCAAAGCCATCTAAAAACCAAGCATCGACAAATCCGGCTTGCTCAAAACTTAGCTGTGGTAAATTATCGTGAATATCACCAAACCATAAATCTAAGGTCACTTGACCATCGTCAAACTCTAGGCGATGACATCCTTCAAGGGCCATCGGGTATTGTTGGCAAAGTTTTTCGGCGAGCGGGGCAAGCGTAGGCCAAGCTTGTAGCGCTTTAACTAAATCATCAATATGGATTGGATATTTCTCAAATGAGACAAAGTGGAGTTGGTTAACGCATGCGTCTTTGCTACGCTGGTTGAAGTGATACCAAGCGTTGAGAAAGTTTAATCCAGTACCAAAACCAGTTTCTGCGATGACAAATCGGTCTTTGCCATGATTTTGTAACCGCTCGTCGATATGGTTCTGAGTATAAAAGACGTAATGTGACTCAGCTAACCCATCATCGTTGGAAAAATAGACATCGTCAAAACTATCGGCAACAGGGGTACCAGCATCGTTGAAGTGTATTTGAGCGTTTTTTATCATGAAAGACTCTATGTTCGACTATTTGGGAACTATTTTACTGTCTTTCGACTCAATAGTCTGGTTGCATTTTTAGTTATTTAGGTTCAGAGTACATGTGTACGCTGGAAAGCTGACCACTTGGCGCTAAAATTCAGCGTATACTACGCATAATTTGTAATATCGAAGGGAATAAACCCATGAGAAGAGCCGTTATTACGGGGATCGGTGTTGTTTCGAGCATCGGCAACAACAAGCAAGAAGTTTTAGAGTCATTAAAAGCAGGTAAGAGCGGTATTGCTTTTAACCAAGAATTTGCAGACTACAACCTACGTAGCCAAGTGTCTGGTAAAATAGATATCGACGTAAAATCTCTCGTTGACCGTAAGGCACATCGTTTTATGGGGGACGCGGCAGCGTTTTCTTATATCTCGATGGCACAAGCAATTGAAGATTCAGGGCTATCAGAAGAGCAAGTATCAAACGAACGCACAGGCCTTATCGTAGGTTCTGGTGGTGGTTCGTCTAAGTACCAAGTTGAAGCCGCTGATATTCTGCGCGAAAAAGGCGTTAAACGTGTAGGGCCTTATATGGTTCCACGTACCATGGCAAGCACGACTTCTGCGTGTTTGGCAACACCATTTAAAATTAAAGGTGTGAACTACTCAATCAGCTCTGCATGTGCAACATCAGCACACTGTATTGGCAATGCAGTTGAACAAATTCAACTAGGCAAACAAGATGTTATTTTTGCTGGTGGTGGTGAAGAGCTACACTGGACGCTCGCGATGGAATTCGATGCCATGGGTGCGTTGTCAACCAAGTACAATGAAACGCCTGAGCGCGCATCACGTACGTACGATGCAAATCGTGATGGTTTTGTAATCTCTGGCGGTGGCGGTATTGTGGTAGTTGAAGAGCTAGAACACGCTCTTGCTCGCGGCGCGCACATTTATGCTGAAATCGTTGGTTATGGTGCGACATCAGATGGTTACGACATGGTAGCACCATCAGGTGAAGGCGCGGTACGTTGTATGAAACAAGCGATGCAAAGTCTTGACGCACCGATTGACTACCTAAACACGCACGGTACTTCAACACCAGTTGGTGACGTGAAAGAGTTAGGTGCTATTCAAGAGTTGTTTGGCGATAATTCCCCAGCTATTAGTGCAACTAAAGCAATGACAGGCCACGCACTCGGTGCGGCTGGCGTGCATGAAGCGATTTACTCTTTGCTGATGCTAGATAATGACTTTATCGCACCATCGATCAATATTGATGAACTAGATGAGCAAGCACAAGGCCTAGACATTGTAACCGAGCGCCGTGATGGGCCGCTTAATACGGTGATGTCAAACAGCTTTGGCTTTGGCGGTACAAACGCAACACTTGTGATGCAAAAGTACAAAGGTTAAGCACTTTACACTTAACTTTATATCAAACACAAAAAAGCAGGCTAAGCCTGCTTTTTTCGTTCTGTTCGTATATTAAAATAAATTAACGTACATTGTGTTTCATCAAACGTTCTTTATCACGTGACCAGTCACGGTCTTTAATATCAGCACGTTTATCGTGTTGCTTTTTACCCTTCGCAAGATAGAACTCGAGTTTTACCCAGCACTTTTTCCAATACATTGCTGTGGCAATCAGAGAATAACCATCACGCTCGGTCGCACCGATAAGACGTGAGATTTCACGTTTATTTAGTAGCAGTTTACGATAACGAAGCGGATCGCATATCACATGTGTAGAGGCACTATTTAGCGGCTGAATTTGACTGGCCAACAAATAGGCTTCGCCGTTTTTGATATGGATGTAAGTATCTGAGATATTGACTTTACCGGCGCGGATACTTTTTACTTCCCAGCCTTGTAATTCGATACCTGCTTCGAACTTTTCATGTAGTGAATACTCATGACGCGCTTTTTTATTTAGCGCTATGGTATTGCTATTTGATTTACTTGAATTTTTCTTTGCCATAATGGCTTAGTCTACCTATAAATCCTGTTTTAAGACAGCGCTTTTTCATTAATGTGACGTATTTTTACTTAGTCAGTGGCTGCAAACAAGATAAATCTGCAAAACCTTGGTAAAATCCTTGTATTAAGATTTGGAGTGTCTATGCCACAGATAGAAAAAAGTGCTTTGGTGATGTATAGCACCAAGGAAATGTTTGAATTGGTCAATGATGTTGACGCTTATCCCGCATTTCTGCCGCATTGCTCAGATGCAAAAGTTATCAGCAATGATGAACAAGGGATGACCGCGAGTCTAGAAATTTCGAAAGCCGGCCTAAAAAAGTGGTTTACCACAAAAAATGAATTTGACGGCAATCGAGTAAAAATGTGCCTAGTAGATGGACCATTTAAGTCTTTAAATGGTTATTGGGAGTTTACCGCGCTTGATGAACAGGCTTGTAAGGTGAGTTTAAAATTAGAGTTTGAATTCGCGAGCAAATTAATTGAGATGGCGTTTGGCAAGCTATTTAATGAAGTGGCCAAGAATATGGTGTCTGCGTTTACCCAGCGAGCCAAAGTTGTTTACGGAGCGAGATGATGATAAAGGTTGAAGTGGTATTTGCATTGCCAGACAGCGCGACGTCATTGTCGGTTGATGTGCCTGAAGGGACGTCTGCTGAGCAAGCAGTACTACAGTCAGGGATTTTAGAAAAATGCCCAGAGATAGATGCGAATGATTTGACGCTCGGGATCTGGAACCGAACGGTAAAATTACAGCAAGTAGTCAGTGATGGTGACAGAATCGAAATCTATCGTCCGTTAATTGCTGACCCGAAAGAAGCGCGCAGGCGCCGTGCGGAGAAAGCAAAAGAAGAAGGTCGTGCAAGCAAAGTTACCGGTGGGCGACCTGTCTCTTTAGGAGATAAGGAATAATTAACCTGAGCTTCGGATAGTTAATGCCTTTCTAGCAGCCAGTTTTAGCGCTAACTGCGTTGAATTCACTTCCAATAGCCAACTATTGGTGCGTAAATTCGCCTTGCCTACAGGATGTAGGTACCTTAGCGAGAGCAGGACGCAGAAGCGGTGTTATCCCTAAAACTGTCTGGCTAGATAAGGGTATAATTTAATGTGGTATTAAAAACAATGAGTTAGCTCATTCCTTATCCAAACCTCAGGTTAATTAAAAAAGGGGAAATACCTTTCCCCTTTGACTACGAAATAATGTGTGCCCTTTGACTCTATGAGTCTAAAGGAGTGTTAAATTCTTCTGGCTCTTCGAAGTCGCCGCTTACGCGAACTAGTTTGTCATTCTCGAAATAAACGCTAAACGACTTTCTGACCTCTGACTCTCTATCAATATTAAATACGTACTGGTAATGCCAGATATTGTTGTTAAAAGTATCTTTAGCAAGCGGTGTACCTAGCACATATAGCACTTGCTCTCTGGTCATTTGCACGCGAAGTTTATCTACATCTGACTGCTCTAAGAAATTACCTTGTGGCACGTTGATGCGATAAATCCAGCTTGAACAGCCAGACATAAATACCGTCATAACTACAGCACTGAGCCAAACAGAAAGGGTTTTATTAGACAGCATGAAATTGTGTATCCTTATTATCAGTTATTTGCATGATACCGATTGCACAGAGAAGGTAAAGTCTCTTAGCGGAATTGGACTGCACTAAGTGTAAAAAGTTCGCAGATAAGTTGCAAGAGCTGCCATGTGTGGTAGAAGTCATTGATAAGATTTTGAGGAGAGCCTGTTAGTGCTAGGAAAAATGTTACTTAGCGAGCCCAATAAAACGGATCACCAAGCTATTTGGAGCTTATATATCCTAGAAACGCGCTTTGGTCATTGGTACACAGGAATAACAACCAATGTAGAGCGGCGCATAGAGCAGCATCAGGCTGGGAAGGGGGCAAAAAATTTAAAAGGTAAAGGGCCCTTAACGTTAAAATTTCAATGTGCTGCTGGTACTAAATCTCAAGCTGCAAAACTTGAGTGGCATGTTAAGCAGCTTACAAAAGCACAAAAAATTCAGCTAGTAGAGTCAAAAGGCGAACGCGTTAATGACAAAATAAAGTCATTGATGAGGTTTACCGCTGCCTGATACTTATTTAAATCCATATTCTCTAGTGTATCTCTGGTGGTGTGATGATGTTTATCTTCACCCATACCGAAATAAATATAGGGGATCCCTTGACGATAAAAGGCGTAGTGATCGCTTGCTTTGTGCCAATCAATTCTAGGATTATTTGTATAACGCTCAATTTGTCGTTGTGACGATACTATGGTCAATTTTATTGAAGATTGCGCCTTGTTCTGAAGCTCTGTTTTATATTCCTTGAAACCCGGTGAAAACAACGCAAATAAACGGTTGTTGTTATTTATCCCTAACATATCAAGGTTGATGTTGAGTTCAACTTCTCGGTTAAGATGCTTGGCATAATGTTTTGCACCATGTAAGCCGCGCTCTTCTGCATCGGTTGCGACAAACAAAATATCGCGAGCGCGATTTGTTTTACTGAGTTGCCTAGCCATGTGTAACATCGCAGCTACGCCAGATGCATTATCATTGGCGCCTGGATAATGTCTCTGTCCTGTGGTTCCTAAATGGTCGTAATGCGCACTGATAACAATGGCCTTGTCACAACGAGGTTGGGTGCAAGGCAAAGTCGCTGTGATGTTGTGACCTGCGTCTTTACTAAAAATGCCGGCTCTAAAGGTAAAGTGCTGATAGCTCGGATTTCCACCTAATTGCTCAAAAGCAGCAAAAATATATTGTGCACTGATGTTAGGCGATTGGGCTCCACTTTTACGGCCTTGGTGACTAATGCTCGTAAGTGTTTGTAAATCCTGCACCAATATATTATCAACATGAACAATACTTGGATGTTGCGTTTGCGCCACTGCACTCGTGGTACATATCGCGGTCAGCATTATGCCGAGTAGTTTGAACGGGAGCTTCTTCATTGTTATTGTTATCTCTCATCGTTGTCTGTGGAATTTAACTGGTTGCTTGCAACACCTCTCAATAAGGCTAATTTGCCTTCGTAGCGTGTTTTGTCGTGCTCGAAGACAGATGCTTTGTATGCTTTATTGAGGTAGTACTCTGCTTTTTCTCTATTCCCTTCCTCAAATGCGACTTTTGCTAATCCAAAGAAACTGCCGTGAATACTATGGTCGAGTTGATAAGCTTTTTGATAAAAATGCTTAGCGCGACTTAAATTTCCATGCTTAAACGCTTCATTACCCAACACTAGCATATAATAGGGATTGCTCTTTCTTAAGTTGTGAATATTGGCTTCGATCACTTTTGCTTCGTGGTCACGCTCTGTGAGGTGGTAAAGTTTTGCAAGATTGCCTAGTGCGTTTCGATTGTCATGATTGATGGCAAGTGCTTGGTTATATGCGCGCTCAGCAAGGTCGTACTGTTGAGTTAGGCGATATAGGATCCCAAGATTACCCCATGCGCCATCGTGATAGGGATCGCTCTCTACCGCTGCTTTGTAGTAACTGTAGGCCATGTCAAGGTCGCCATTAATCATTTCCATGGCGCCTTTGTTGTTATAAAACATGGATAAGATAGTGTTTGTATCTATTGCCGATGTACTAAAATGTTGTGCTCTGCTATTAGGGTCAAAGTCTACGGTAACGGAAGCGGGTTTGACATACAGTGTTTTTACAGAATCTTGGGTATTATCCACTTCAAATATTTTTATGTTTACGTGCCCTGTAAGCAAGCTGTAGCCTTGGCTCTCATCCCAATATTCGGGTATGTGTACACGTTGAAATTGTGTTCTCAAACCCACTTGTCTCGCGATAGCATGGGTTAAAATTGAAAGCGAAAGACAATTGGCATTCATATTACTAAAAGCTTGGTTGGCAGTGAGATTAGCACCAGATAAATATGACATTGAATCGTCGCCACTATTGACCAAAAACGCCATCAACATTTTTGCGCGTTTAACGCCAATTTCGTCGTTATGAAAATATTGCGCGAGTTTTGCTTTAATTTGATTGTTTAGCTGAAATACCTCTGAGTATGACTCTACAGGCTGGATATTAAATTGATGCTTTGAATTGAGAATTGACGTGTCTATCGTCGCTTTGGGAGTGCTATTACAGGCACTAAGTAAAACACTAAGCACAATAATAGAGAACTGAATTACTATCTTCATACAACCTCCAGATTGGGCATTCGGCTGACTTTTAGTTATGGCTTCATTGCTTACCTTTGGCCCTTACTATTATTGAATTTAGACTATAATTGCAAAATTTGCGCGGTGTGATTGTTACACTATGTAACAAAGAGACAATTTGAAAGGGTAAGCCTACAAGACCAAACATGCAGGCTTACTTTAGAGTTGAACAGAGGTTAAAAGCTCGCGACGAGATCATCAAGCGCTTTTGCTGATGCAGCAAGACGCTGAATTGATTGTTCCGTGTCAAGTTGCTCGTTCATCACGGCATCGCTTATTTCGCTAATTTGCTCGATGTTGCGGCCGACGTCCGCGACGACATTACTTTGCTCTTCTGTCGCTGTTGCGATAAGCGCGGTCATGTCATTTATTTGATTTGCGGTTTCCGATATTTCCAACATTAACTCCACTGACGATTGCATTGTTTGAACACTTTGCTCTGCTTGTTCACTGGATTGTTGGATTTGGTTTACGACAGCGCCAGACACCTGAGTTAATTCAGATATCGTTGCTTGGATCTCGTCGGTAGATTGTGATGTACGGCTCGCAAGCGCTCTCACCTCATCTGCAACGACGGCAAACCCACGGCCATGCTCACCCGCACGCGCAGACTCAATCGCGGCATTGAGTGCAAGCAAGTTGGTTTGCTCAGATATGCCTCTGATCACATCAACGATGTTGGCAATGGACTGTGTTTTTTCGGCCAATGTAGCGACTTGACCTGCCATATTTTCGATATCACCAGCAAGTAAGTGAAGTGTTTCTTGGCTTTCTTGCACACCTTGACGGCTGCGCTTAGTTGACGCTTTACTTTCTTCTGTTAATTTTGCCGTATTGGTCGCGCTGCTCGCTATCTCTTGTACTGTCGCACCCATTTCATTGATTGCCGCGGCAACAGACATAGTTTGAGACTTTTGTTCATCCAGAGACTGAGAGTTTTGCTGGCTCTGTTTAAACACGGCTTCGCTCGTCACGCGAATTGAACGGCTCTCTTCCGCAACCATGTGGATAGCTTCTTCGATCTTAGCCATAAACTGGTTGAAGCCGCCAGCCAAAGCATGAAGTTCAGGTTGTGCTGAGTCTGGTAAACGATAATTGAGTTTTGCGTCGCCGCTGCCAAGCTGTTCAAATAAATCTGCCATCTTTTTAAGTGGCGCGCTTAAGTTTTTAGCCAGCAGCATACTAAAAAAGCTCGCCACTAGCGCAATCACCAGCGAAAAACCAATGATTTGCCACTGCAAAGAAGTGATCCCACTATTGATTTCACTGGTTGGCACTTGGGCAATAACAAGCAAATCTGTGTTTGGAATTGGGCTCGCTGCAACTAAATTGGTTTCGCCACCCACTTCCAACTCTTTAACGATAAATCCATGTGTGGAGGTAAAATCGCGACTGTGCTGGCCGTAAAAGTCTTCAATTGAGGACTTTGCGACTTTGCTTGCATCTGGGTGCAATTGCACCGTACCTTGCCTATTAATGACGAAAACAAAGCCACTTTGCTCGATTTTCATATTAGCAAGCATCGCCTGCATGTCATCAATACTTTTCGCAAGTCCAGCTAAACCAACACCGCTTAGCTGTTGATGGTTTACAAACATTTTTACATCGCCCGGTGCTTCTTGATAGATACTAATAGAGTATGGCGAGCCACTAGTGGTAAAGCCGAAAAACCAACCATCCTGCTCTCTATTTAGTACTCGCAGAAAGCCGTTTTGATTCCAATATTGATTGGTTTCGCGGTTAGCCCAAGAAGCCGTAACTAAGTCATACTGCGCCGCAATACGCTTGAGTTCGTTGACAAGAAGTTTTTCGTCCAAAGTATTTTGCTTGGCACTTTGGGTGATTAATAAATTGCTTGAAAGCTGCTCGGCTGCATTTTTCAACGTGTCTATCTGCTTGCTTAATGATTTATTGATACTTTCTATCTTGCTTGGCAATTCAGACTGCATCATGCGTTCATTAATGAGCGTTTTGGCGCTGTAAAGCGAGGTAAACCCGATTAAACAAGCGACAGCAATCGCAATGAGACTACCCAAAAGGGTAATTCTTTGAGTAATTGTTAAACCTGTGTTTTGCATTCGATTAGTGTGTGTAATCCCGTGGAACCGATTATTCTAGCATAGTAAATAACCAGCTCGGAACAAGTAACAATCCAAGTCACAAAAAAATAATTTTGGTTTATAAAATAAAGTTAATCTCAGTATTTAGTGTTAACTGTATTTGAGTTAAATGGGTGGTTATGTTGAGAAATAGAGATAAAAGGCCACAATCTCAGGGTGGAAAGTGGCCTTGGTTACTAACAAGCGAACTAGTTTGCTATATTATTGACGCAAATTTATTTCTACTTACTAAACAATCTTTTTCATATCGGACATGTAACCGCGAAGGATTTCACCTATTTTTTCTACCGGATGGTTACGGATCGCACGGTTTACAGCTATGAGCTTTTGGTTGTCAGCATAATTGTCACTGTCTAACAAGCCTTCACCAATCTCACGTTTTGTGATTGATTCCATAAATGGCTTCAATAGTGGTAGACATGCGTGATTATACAGATAGCAACCATATTCTGCGGTATCAGAAATAGTACGGTTCATCTCGAACAGCTTTTTGCGCGCAATGGTGTTCGCGATTAGCGGCGTTTCGTGTAGTGATTCGTAGTACGCTGATTCATCAATAATGCCTGCTGCTGTCATGGTTTCGAACGCTAGCTCTACACCAGCTTTGACCATAGCAACCATCAAAATACCTTGGTCGAAGAAAGTCTGCTCTGAAATCTCAGCATCAGTATTCGCTTGCTTTTCAAACGCAGTTTGTGCGGTTTCTGCACGCCATGTAAGCAATTTATTGTCGTTTTCAGCCCAATCAGCCATCATACCTTCTGAAAACTCACCACTGATGATGTCGTCCATATGCTTGTTGTAGAGCGGGCGCATGATGTCTTTTAGTTGCTCACTCAGTTCAAATGCGCGTAACTTAGCGGGGTTAGACAGTCTGTCCATCATATTGGTGATACCACCGTGTTTTAGCGCTTCAGTGATGATCTCCCAGCCATATTGTACGAGCTTTGATGCATATCCAGGTTCAATGCCTTCTTCTACCATTTTGTCAAAGCATAGTAGTGAGCCAGTTTGCAACATACCACATAGGATGGTTTGCTCACCCATTAGATCTGATTTTACCTCAGCAATAAATGATGACTGCAATACGCCAGCACGATGACCACCGGTTCCCGCCGCATATGCCTTAGCTTGCGCGAGACCTTTACCCTCAGGGTCGTTTTCAGGGTGAACTGCAATCAGCGTAGGTACACCAAAACCGCGTTTGTACTCTTCACGTACTTCTGTGCCAGGACATTTTGGTGCAACCATGATTACGGTGATATCTTCACGCACTTGCATACCTTCTTCCACGATGTTGAAGCCGTGAGAGTAGGCAAGTGTTGCGCCTTTTTTCATTAACGGCATGACTGCGTTTACAACAGAAGTATGTTGTTTGTCAGGGGTTAAGTTTAGAACCAAATCAGCTTCAGGAATGAGTTCTTCATAAGTGCCAACAATAAAGCCGTTTTCAGATGCATTAAGAAACGATTGACGTTTTTCTTCAATTGCTGAAGGACGTAGTGCGTAACTGACGTTCAAGCCAGAATCTCTTAAGTTTAGACCTTGGTTCAAGCCTTGTGCGCCACAACCAACGATGACCAGTTTTTTACCAATCAGAACGTCGACACCTTGTTCGAATTCTTTTGGATCCATGAATTCACATTGAGAAAGCTGAGCTAATTGCTCACGTAAAGATAAAGTATTAAAGTAATTCGACATGATATTTCCTGATTCTGTAGAAATAGATTGAAGTCAGAGTAGGGCGAACTTTTGATTGCGTAAAATGATATATTTGAACTATAGTGTTTCAAAAGGTGAAATACTATGAATCACAAACAACTTAAATATTTTTTGGCACTTGCAGATACGCTGCATTTTTCTCGGGCGAGTGAACGCTGCTTTGTAAGTCCTCCGACATTAAGCCGTCAAATCAAGCAGTTAGAAGAGGAAGTTGGCGCGCCTTTATTCCTACGAGATAATCGCACCGTAGAGTTGACTCAGCAAGGCAAGGCGTTTGTTCATTACGCGCAAGCGACATTAGCAAGCTGGCGGCAGTTTAAGAGTGAATGCGTTGACGATGATAAGCCTTTGACTGGTGAGCTGAGTTTATTTTGTTCAGTGACCGCGACTTACAGTTTTATTTATGATCTTTTTTCCAAGTTTCGCCATCTGTACCCGCAAGTAGAGTTAAATCTTATTACTGGTGATCCCGCGCATTCAATAGCAGAAGTGGCTAGTGGTAAGGAAGATGTTGCGGTAGCAGTGAAGCCAAAACATCTACCGAACGGTATTGAGTACTTGCCAATCGGCCGTTCGAGATTGGTGTTTATTGGCCCAACGATGGACTGTCCGCTTAAGTCTATTATTGATGAATATAGTCATAGCGAAATGCCGTGGCAGAGGCTGTCTTTTATTATGCCAGAGCAAGGCGTGTTAAAAGATCGAATCGATAACTTTTGCAAAAAACACAATTTTGTTCCTAAAGTTTATGCGCATGTTTCGGGTCATGAAGCTATGGTTGCGCTCGCGAGTTTAGGGTTTGGTATTGCGTGTGTCCCCGAGATAGTAATTAGTCAAAGTCCATTTAAGAATCAAGTTCAGCTTTTACAGCTTAGATCGGATGAAATTGAAATTGGACTTGTAACTAAGAATAAACGGTTATATGACCCAGTTGTTAAAGCACTTTGGGATACGGCAAAAGGATTATTTACGCTGTAAAGCATCCATTCAGGTTGCGTGACTACACTGTGTTCATCCATGTTGAATGAATGAGGTGCGTCCGTGTCCACTATCTTGGTTGCACAAAGCAATAACAATATATTGACATCACAACAAAAAATGCTTGAAGAGCAAGGCTATACTGTTGAGTTGTTGAGGGAATTAGGTCAATTGAACGGTTTTTCAGGGAAATCTATTAACGGTATCGTGCTTGATCAAGCTATCGCATCCGTACCAACCTGCGATTCAATCAGCCAATTTAGACAAAGATTTAAAGCTCCCGTGATCGTCAGTCTTGACAGCGATGACGAGGATGTTCACAGCCTGTTTTTAGAGCTCGGTGCTGACGAAGTTATTTCCAAAGACGCAAAGCCTAGATTATGGCGAGCTCGACTTGATGCAGTGTTAAGAAGGCAAGCTGCAAACTCGCAGTTTGACGATGAGCCAGAGCAATTAAGCTTTGGCCAGCTGCATATCGACAAAAACACCAGGCGCGTGAGTTATGGGCAGGAGCGCATTGACCTCACAACCCATGAGTTTGAGTTGCTATGGTTACTTGCGAGCAATGGCGGCAAAGTAGTGAAACGTGACTTTGTATACGAGCAGATCCTTGGCAAATATTATCGCCCAGATACTCGGACAATAGACGTTCGCATCTCTCGCTTGCGTAAAAAGCTACACGATAATCCGAGTCGTCCAGAGAAGATCAAAACGATTTGGCGTCAGGGTTACTTATTTGTTACCGACGTTTGGAACTAAAAAGTAACAATTTGATTTAACGCAAAGATACTTCGGATTTTTCGAATGTTCAATTCGGAGAAATTTGTGAAACAGGTTTCTGATACAAAGGGATAATGTCATTTTTATGATGCTATCCCTTTGTTTTATATGGAGTATCAGCATTCTCTTTCACGAGTGATAGCGCTGGAGTAGTTAGCTGTTACGTAGCATTTTTAAAAAAATTGTTATTTATACAATGCAAATAATATTGATTGCTATTTAGGTGTGTGTATACTTTACGCCTAGTTATGAAAATATAAACATAATTAGTCTCAAAGGAACAATTCAATGGCACTTAAAAAGTCTCTGTTAACGACTGCTATTCTCGCTGCAACTTTAGGCCTCACCGCATGTGGTGGCTCTAGCAGCAACTCAAATGACAACGATGATAACAACACAACACCACCTCCAGCCACCAATGCTGCACCTACTATTACCGTAGACAGTGCATCAGTATCTGAGGATACGCTTGGTGCTGCTGTTGCAAATATCTCTTTTTCTGACGATAGCGATGAAGTAAGTGCATTGACACTAACCATCTCTGACAACCGTTTTGAAATTGTTGACGGTGCGGTTAAGCTCAAAGCTGCAAACGCACTAAACTTCGAACAGGTTGAAGGCGGTAAAGTATCGGTAACTATCACGGCAACTGACAGCAAAGGCGAAAAAACAGAAGTTGAAGCTGAAATTGCTGTTCAACAAATTGCTGAAGAAAACAAAGCGGGTGTAAACCGCTATGCCTTTAATAACACACAAGGTGAATCTTCAGTTTCTTATTCTGGCCAAATCGCACGTCACGCAGCTATGGTTCATATTAAGAGCCTAATGGGTAAGCTTAATAATGAAACTGTGGGTAATGCGGCGGAGCAAAAAACAGCTGAAGCGGCAATCACTGAGATTAAAACCTTCTTAATGCCGACAGACACAGTGGTCTTGGATGAAACCCTTGATTTCGCTGTTGCCGCAAACGCTGCACAAACTACATTAGGACAAATTTCAAGTTCACTGAAAAACGTCGCTGGCGAAGGTGGTAAAATTGCGGGACGTGATACCTCTAATATGCATAAAGCATGGGAAGAGGATGGTGTCATGGCTGGTTGGGTTAACTTTGGTACACAGCCAAAAACACCTGAAGGTTTAGCCCTACACTATTTAGACCTGCTACAAGCGCAACTTCAGCAATTTGAAAATGGCTCAACAATCAAAGCAGAGCATAATGGCACAGCTATCACGCTGAACAAACTATATGTAACACCGGAAGGCCTTGATCTTGCCCAGCTAATGCAAAAACACTTAAACGGTGCAGTATCGCTTTCTCAAGGTGCGGACGATTATCTAGATGATTTACTCATTGGTGAAAAGTCAGCTGATAACGCGACATTAGCGGATGGCAAAAGCTACACTGAACTTGAACACAAGTTTGATGAAGGCTATGGCTATTTCGGTGCTGCTGTTGATTATCTAGACTACACAGACGATGAACTTTCAGCTAAAGGTGGCCGTGAAGCGTATGCAAGTGGTTATCATGATTTGGATAATGACGGCAAAATCGATCTACTATCTGAATTTAACTTTGGTAACTCAACCAATGCAGCAAAGCGTGACCGTGGCACTAAATCTAACGCTAACCCAACAGACTTCAGCGCTGAAGCACAATTAGCATTTATTGAAGCGCGTAAACTTATCAACGCTAATGTTGGTACTAATGTTGCGCAGTGGGAAGACGAGGACAAAGCACGCTTAGAAGCATTGCGTAATCAAGCGTTGTTAGCATGGGAAAAGTCTATCGCTGCAACCGTTGTGCATTATATCAATGATACAATCTCAAATGATGATGGTGATTTAGATGATATCGCATCAGGTGATTTTGATGCTGATCAATTCTATGCAGTAGCAAAGCACTGGTCTGAAATGAAAGGCTTCGCATTAAACTTCCAGTTTAATCCGTTTTCTCCTGTTACAGATGCAGATTTTGTTAAAATCCATGAATTAATGGGTGATAAGCCTGAATTCGCGGCAGATAAAGTGGAAGCTTATAAGACTGCTTTATTGGAAGCGCGAGAAATCATTGCAACTGCATATGATTTCGATGCTGAGAATGTTGCCAGCTGGTAATCTAAATTTTCGTTTATAACGTTAAAAGGTTAGCCGTTAATTCTGCTAACCTTTTGTTGTATATAGATAATAGAGAATACAAATGAGAGTATCTAAACGTTTAAGTGCCGCTGCCGTCGCAGTGGCTTTGGTATTGTCTGGTTGTGGTGAAAGTACTTCAAGTAGCCAAGGACCTGGAGTGAAGGATAATAACTCTGGAACGGATAACCCAACTTTACCTACGCAATTTGATGAAGCAGCCTTGGTAAATAACCTTGTGAATAATGTGCTTACCCCTGCAATTGAGCAATTCAATGAACTCGCTGTAACACAACAACTTGAAGTTGCGAGTTATTGTAGTGCTGAAAAAGTACTGGCTGAAAATACCGCTGCGTTAAAGCAAAATGCTCAACAAAGTTGGCGCAACGCTATGGTTGGGTGGCAGTATGTTGAATTGATGCAAATGGGTCCACTTACTGCCAATAGTAAAGAGCTTAAAAATAATATTTATGTTTGGCCCGCTACAGGCTCGTTATGTGATATCGACTTGGATGTGGTGTATTTTGAGGATGGCGTTATTAACGGTAATGCTAGCAATCCTTATAATATCTCTGAGCGTACTGCAAACCGTAAAGGCTTAACTGCCTTAGAGCACCTTCTATTCAATGCCAACCTTGATCACAACTGCTCGTCAGTGAATGATGCTTTGGCACCATGGAATAGCCGTTCAACTCAGGAAAGAGCGGTTGCGCGTTGTGAGTTTGCGACTGAAGTGGCTAAAGACATTGAAGCACAGAGTAGTTCACTTCTGTCTCAATGGACTGGAGAAAATGGCTACGCAGCTAAACTTGTTAATGCAGGACAACCAGGGTCACCGTTTGACACGCCTCACTTAGCGCTCAATGAAATATCAAAGGCGCTATTTTACATGACCGAAGAGCTAAAAGACGGCAAAATAGCGACGCCGTTAGGCCTAGGTTTTCCGAATGCGTGTGGTTTAGAGGCTTGCCCTGAAGCGGTGGAGTCGCCAATTGCAGAACATTCGAAAGAGAATTTACTTGCTAACATCAGAGCATTTAGAAACATCTTCACTGGTAATGGCCAAGATGCTGAGAATACATTGGGCTTTGACGACTTTTTAGATGCTGAGAACGGTAGTGATGTAAAAGAGCGCATGCTTGCAGGGCTAGCGGAGGCAGAAGCTACTCTGCTTGCGATGAATGCGAGCCTGAAAGCTGAGCTTGCAGGTTCTACAGAGCAAGTGACGCAAACGCATACAGACGTTAAAAAAGTGACGGATGATTTAAAGACCGAGTTTATCGAAAAGCTCGCCCTAGAACTTCCACAAACTTCGGCAGGTGACAATGACTAAGCGCATGAACATGAAGAAATCTTTATTAGCGGTGGCGGTAATTTTTGCACTACCTCAAGCGCAAGCTGCGGATGATAATCAAGATATTGAGCATATCTCTATTATCAGCCATCACGATAAATTGCGAAAAGAAGCCGGCTCTGCAACCTTGTTGTCAGAAGCGCAGTTGGCAGAATACGAATACGACGATATTCACCGTATTCTTTCTAATGTACCTGGTGTTAATATTCGTGAAGAAGATGGTTATGGCCTGCGACCAAACATTGGTTTTCGTGGTGTAACACCTGAGCGAAGCAAAAAAATCACCATTATGGAAGACGGTGTGCTCATTGGCCCAGCTCCTTATTCTGCGCCGGCTGCTTATTATTTTCCGGTTACGACTCGTATGACTGCGGTTGAGGTGTTCAAAGGGCCAGCGGCTATCAAGCATGGTCCGCAAACAGTTGCTGGTGCGCTCAACTTAGTGACTCGCCAAGTGCCAGAATTTACAGAAGGCGGTATTGATGTTGCGGCTGGCAGCGACGGTTATTCCAAAGCACACGGTTACTACGGTTCAGTAGTAAATAATGTCGGCTTCTTATTCGAAGCGGTAAATCTACAGGCCGATGGTTTTAAAGAGCTTGATGGCGGTGGTGATACGGGGTTTGAGAAGAACGATATATTAGCTAAGTTTAATTATAAACTTTCTCAAGGTGAGCTAAACCATACATTTGGCTTAAAACTCAGCTATGCCGACGAGTTGTCCGATGAAACCTACCTAGGTTTAACGGATGCTGATTTTGCTGAAAACCCGTATCGTCGATACGCAGCGTCTCAGCCTGCAGAAATGGATACCAAGCATACTCAGGTAATGTTATCTCATGTACTTGATGGCAAAGACTTTAACGTTACAACAAGGCTGTACCGTAATGACTATGAGCGAGCTTGGCTTAAGCTTAATAGTCTAGGTAGTAAAAGTGGGCCATCCCTTTCAAAAATCATGGCAAACCCAGAGACTTTTGCAAATGAGTACGGCGTGATCACAGGGGCAAGGGATTCTGTCGTTGCAGGTTCAAATATCTTTTTGAATATGGGGACTAATGATCGTGAGTATTTCTCTCAAGGTCTTCAAGTCGATGCCAATACCAGCTTTAGCCTGTTTAATTTAACTCATGACATCGCAGTTGGTGTGCGTTTCCACGAAGATGAAATTGAGCGCAAACACTTTGAGCAAGCGTATGCAATGGAAGGTGGTTCACCTGTGTTGCTAGAGGGTTCAAAGCAGTTTACATCACTGAATACTGAAAATACTAAAGCGTGGTCGGTATATCTAGAAGACAAAGTACAACTTGATGCGTTGACACTCGGCCTTGGTCTTCGTGGCGAGCTGATGGACATGTCTTACCAAGATAATAAAGATGCCGATGTTTGGATTGATAAAACCACCCGTATTTGGCTACCTAGCCTAAGTGGTTTCTATCAGCTTTCTGATGATGCCGGTCTTTTATTTGGTGTGCACCAAGGTTTTGTGCCTTCTTCACCACAACAAGATCCAGATATAGAGCTTGAGAAGAGTGTTAACTACGAATTTGGTGGGCGCTTTAATGATGGTGTGACTCAGTTTGAGATTGTGAGCTTTTTCAACGATTATGAGAATCTGAACGAAAGCTGTGGTCAGTCTAATTGTGGTGTTGATGACCAGCAAGATCAGCAATTCAGTGGCGGTGAGGTGGATGTTTACGGTCTCGAAATGCAGTTTGCACAACGTTACCCTTTGAACCTTCAACTGGATATCCCTTATAGTCTCACCTACACCTATACGAAAGGTGAATTCCAGAATGAGCGTGCGACAACGTTCGCACAATGGGGTTATATTAAAAATGGTGATGAGCTTCCGTATTTACCATCTCATCAAGCCACTTTTAACATTGGCCTCGCAGCAAGTGACTGGAAAGTTAACGTAGCCATCAAATACATCAGTGAGATGAGCGAAGCTGCTGGCAGAAGCACTGAAGACTTTGAGCTTGTACTTGAAGGCGCAAAGGTGCCAAACACAACCATCGTTGATGTATCTGCAAGTTACGAGCTAGGCCAGTATGGTCAAATCTATGCTAAAATCGATAACTTGTTCGATGAAGCAGAAATTGTCAGTCGCCGCCCGTATGGCGCGCGCCCAGGCAAACCAAGACAATTTAGTTTAGGCTATAAATACCAGTTTTAATTGATTGTCTATGCGGCTCTTAAAATAAGGGCCGCAGCTTCATGGCGCCTGTCGCTAGACCTATGGAGCTATTCCAAAAATATATGAACTCATTATTTCTTTTTGATGGAAATGACTATGTTAGAGCAATTATGGCAAAGCATTACTGAACTCCCAGGCTACTTGTTCGATGCCAATAAAAGAGTGTATTTGCCATACTTGTTTAGTGCCATTTTGATGGCTGTTCCTGTTTATATCGCCACAGAAAAAGCGCGCTCTGGTAAAGGTTTTTTAAAGTTTCTGTTTCCCAAGCAAGTGTGGTGGTGCAAAAGCGCCAAGCTCGATTACTGTTTATTGGTCACAAATCGATTGATAAAGGCGGCGACGTTCACGCCTATCGTGTTGACTATGGTACCGGTGGCGCTAGGGTTATCCGGTGGGCTTGAAGCGCTTTTTGGTCCAGCGTTACATCTTGAAGCGCCAGAATGGCTGGTGATTGGACTATTTACGTTATTTTTATTTATAGTCGATGACTTCACTCGGTTCTTGCTGCACCTGATCCTACATAAAATCCCATTCTTTTGGGAGTTTCACAAGGTACACCATTCTGCAAAAGTCCTGACTCCCTTTACCATTTATCGCTCACATCCCGTTGAAAGCTACCTGTACGCCTGTCGTATGGCATTAACTCAGGGGATAGTAGTCGGAATAGGGTATTACGTATTTGGCAGTAGTTTGAGCATGTACGATATTCTTGGTGCGAATGCGTTTGTCTTTTTATTTAATATCTTTGGGGCCAATTTAAGGCATTCACATATCTGGCTGAGTTGGGGTGATAAGTTAGAGAATTGGTTTATTAGTCCGGCACAACACCAAGTGCATCACAGTGACAATCCAATCCATTTTGATACCAATTTAGGTTCAGCGCTAGCCATTTGGGACCGTATGTATGGCTCGCTGATTAAGGCTTCGAGTGCGGGTAAAATTACCATTGGAGTCGGACAATATGATGCAGGGCATGATTCACTGACCGCGATTTATTTGAAGCCATTTGAGCAGGCTTGGAAAACGTTATTACCGAAAAAGAAAAATAACCCACCACTAAAATCTTCGCAGGGTGACTGATCTCGGTTACTCAGCTCCACTTCTTTGCAGGGAAAAATTGGTGTTGCTAATCACCGTAATAGCTTACGCTATTTATTACTTTATTAGGATGCTTGTGAAAGAGGTGAAAGCTTGTGCTTGGAAGAGGAAAATAGGCTGACGACGGGCATTGTCAGCCTATGTGGGAGAGTAGGCTCCCTAAATCTTTACTAGTGTAGTTGCGATGAAGGCTTGCTGCGGAAAAAGCCTAGCTCATTTAACTTCTCAATTAGTTTTGGATCGTCTAAACGGCTCGGAGTTTCTTCATCTCTTAAATAATGATCGTTTGGTACCGCATGCATATCGAGCATTTTATGAAACAGGATATTGCGAATTGCCAGCGCTGTCATGCCGCTGTCCTGAATTGCGTCTAGTCTTTCTTGGAGGTCTGAAAAAGGCGCAGCCTTGACGTCATCCACTACTGCAGAAAATTGACCATTAGATTTATTCTTAATCATAAAACCCCCAGAGGTAGTGCTTGTTCACAATCCAGTGACACGATGTTCAAAAGGCATTCGGTATCAATTTATGTTCATAAAATAGATACTTACGCCATGTCCGATGTGATCAGTTTACTCTGAAGTCGGGGCAAATTACCATCTTGGATGTAAAGCTTTGTAAATCGAATAATGAGAGGAATGAAACAATAAAAATAGACGTCTAGACGTAACACAATGATCTGAATATGAAAATAGTTCTCAGTACCAATTATGATACTGAGAACCAATATCTAATTTAAGTAAATAATTTCTCTTTTACGTGTTCTGCAAAACCACTACCTGCTTCAAGGTAGAAGTTATAGGTAGAATTCACACCCATTTCTTCTAATTCTTTCTGTTGATCAGGATAGTTCGCAATGGCGGTAACTTGGCCGTTATAACCCGATGCTTTGAGCTGTTCTAGTGCGTAAATGTTCTGCATATGCTTTGGCATCGCGAGCATTACCATTTCTACTTCAGAATGATTTACACGTTGCCAAAAGTCAGGATCGGTTGCGTCAGCGGTCAATACTCTGCGGCCTCTGGATACATGTTTTTCAACTACCTCTGGCTTAATATCTACACCTGCAACGGTGTCTGGGAAGCTAGCTTGTATCGTTTCATAAGCACCTGTTCCAATTCTTCCCATGCCAAATATTACGATTTTGGTATCGGTTAGGTTTACGGGGAGCTCTTCTTCTAAGCGGTCTTGGCTTTCAAACTTTAATAACCAAGGCTCTAATTTAACGTAGATTTCGTTCGAGCGTTTGTTTAGCGGAGACGCAATCACAAAAGTAATAGAAACAGCAATAGCCACGACTGCTAACCAGTCAGGAGCAACCGCACCAGAAGCAGATGCAACGGCACACACGATAAGACCAAACTCGCTATAGTTAGTGAGTGTAAAAGCGCTCAATAGCGATGTACGAGCACGCAATTTGAACATATTGGTGAAAAGATAATAAAGTGAGACTTTAATCGGTAGAACAATTACCAGTAGAATCGCTATTAAAAGTGCATCCAGTGTAATCGTGGCATTCAAACCAATATTCAAGAAAAAGCCAACAAGCAAGATGTCTTTTACATTCAGTAGTGATTTTGATAACTCACCGGCTTTTTTATGTGGAGCAAAAATCATACCCATGATCAGCGCACCGAGATCACCTTTGAGACCCGCAAATTCAAAGGCATGATAACCTGCGACTAACGCAAAAAAGAAGCCAAAAAGAGGAAGTAACTCACCATGCTTTGAGCGGCTTAATACCCAAAACATAACTGGGCGTACAAGCGGTAGCACTACAAGCAGTGCCAGTGCCCAAATATTGGGTACTTTGCCCGTACTGACGGCGAGAAAGATAACTGCAAAGATATCTTGCATAACCAAAATACCGATTGAGATTTTACCGTGAAGACTTGCCATTTCACCGCGTTCTTCCAGCACTTTTACCGCAAAAACGGTACTGGAAAAGCTAAATGCAAAGCCAACCAATAAAGCACTTTGCCAGTCTAGGTCGGTAAATAAAGGTAGGCTCATCGCCCCTAGCATCAACAACAGGCTAGCGAAAAACGCCGTACTGGTAATGATATGCATACTCGCTGGCGCCCAAACTTGAGGCTTTATTAAGTTACCAACTCGTAACTTTAAGCCGATGCTGAAAAGCAGCAGCGTTACACCAAGATCTGCCAGTTGGGTAAGTAAGTCCGTGGTTTTATGGCCAAGTAGGTTTAAGACAAAGCCTGCCATCAAAAAACCAATCAAAGGAGGAAGCTTTAATTGATAAACAGAAAATCCGCATGCAAATGCGACAGCAAAATAGAGCAGTTCCATAACTTTAAATTTTTATCCAAGATATGAGCAGTGTACCAAAACCTCCTGATATATAAATTATAAATTTTCGCTGACAAGTTGGAAAAAATATGGTTATGATGCAGGTAAGGACATACCGGACAGGAGACGTAATGTTTAAGAAGATCCTAGCATCTGTCGGTATCGGTGCGGCAAAAGTAGATACTGTATTGGAAACAGAGCATTTGCACCCGGGACAGAAATTTCAAGCGCAAATTGTAGTAAAAGGCGGTGACGTTAGCCAAGAAGTAACAGGTTTAGAGCTTGCGCTAATGACAAGAGTTAAGGTTGAAGGGGAAGACGGAGAATACTTTAGTAATCATGTTATTGACCGTTGGCGTGTAGGTAATAATTTCACGATAGGCCCAGGCGAAGAAAAAGTTATTCCTTTTGAAGCTCGACTTCATTCAGAAACACCAATCACAGAAATCAATGCGGGCTTCAACCGTTGTCATGTTTGGATTGAAACTGGTTTAGACATTGATTTAGCAATCGATCCGTCAGACAAAGATGCTTTACACATTTATCCAAATGAAGCGGTGAAAGCATGTATGACAGCGATGGAGCGTTTAGGCTTCCATTTAGTGAAAGCGGATGTAGAAAAGGGCTATTTACGAGCGTCTGAGTTTCAGTCTGTTTCTGGTTGTTACCAAGAATTAGAATACCGACCAAACTCACGTGCATTATTTGGACTACAAGAAGTTGAGCTTTCGTTTGTACCTGAAGCGCATCGTACTCATGTACTGATAGAGTTAGACAGAGCGTTTCGAGGGGATGGTTACGTCGATCTAACGATTGAGCACGATCACGTAAATATCTCTCAATTGTGCGATCAGTTGGAGCGGCTGTTCTCATAATCACTTAATTTACTCTAAAACGCCCAGCTTTGTCTGGGCGTTTTTGTTCCAAGCATAAATGAGAGAAGAAAATGAATTGGCAAATTAGAAGTTATGATGCGCTCACTAAAGATGAGCTTTTTGAGATTTTAAAGCTAAGGGTTGATGTATTCGTTGTGGAACAAGCATGTCCCTATCCAGAAATTGATGATACCGATAGGGCGCCTGACACTCGACATCTATTTTTGGTAAAAGATGAACAAATTTTAGCCTATGCACGTTGTTATAGAAAATCCGTAACTACTGCATCCATTGGCCGTGTTATTGTTTCATCAACGCTGCGAGGACAGGGCGTTGCACATGACCTTATGCATCGTGCGATTGCTTGTTGTGAAACGGATATTACCCATGAGGCTTTAGTTATTTCTGCGCAGTGTTATTTAGACAAGTTTTATACTGGGCTCGGCTTTGTGAAGCAAGGTGAAGGTTATCTAGAAGATGGGATCCCGCATCAGGATATGCTATTTGTTAAAAAGTAAAAGAGGCTACGAATAGCCTCTTTTTATGAGCGAAATTATAGTGAATTTAAAAATACCGCAGCAATAGCGATTGGACAAACGAAGCGGATGTACCAAGGCCATACTTTCCAGAAAAAACTACTGCCAACTTCCGGGCATCCTGATTCAATTTCTTTAAGCAGTTTTGCTCTGTGCCAAATCCAACCGACAAATACACAGCACAGCATGCCAAGTAGTGGCTGGCCAAACTTAGTTGTTAGGCTAACAGTAAAGCCGAACAAGGTTTCGATGTTTACCAAAATGGTGAAGCTTACGGCTGTTACCAGGGTACCGATGATCCAGGTGGCCTGTACTCTGCCCAATGCAAAACGTTCAACGGCATAGGATACGGGCGCTTCTAGCATCGAAATAGACGAGGTGAGTGCGGCAATACTCATCAAAGCAAAGAAAGCGAAGCTTACCAAAAGGCCAATACTCCCCATGCTATCAAACAATGCTGGCAATACTTGAAACACTAAGGTGTCTTCATTAAGCAGTGAGCCGTCAGCTGCAAAAATCTCTACGCCTTGCGCTTGCGCGACATACATGGCGGGAATGATAAGTAAGCCGGCAACGAATGCGATAAAGACGTCGATTAAGGTAACCATTGCACCAAGTGAAACTAGATTCTCTTTTTTACTAATGTATGAGCCGTAAATGATCATCACGCTGGTACCAAGCGAAAGCGAGAAAAATGCTTGTCCTAGGGCATCAACGAGTAACTGCGGATTAAGCACAGAAGAAAAGTCAGGAACAAGATACACCTTAAGACCTTCAACGGCACCTTCTTGGGTTAATACATACGCAATTAACGAGAATAAAATACCGATAAGTGCAGGCATCAAACGCTTTGACCACTTTTCAATCCCGTTTTCTACGCCTTTACTAATTATAAGCACGGTGAGTGCAATAAAGGCGGCTGTAAAGACGATGTTGCGCGACATAGACGAATCAGCAAGCCAAGATTGCGTTTGAGTCATTGATGCAACTTCTGCGATGGGTTCAAGTGTTGCGCTAAACATCCACCCAGCCACGATTGCATAGAAACTTAAAATAAGACCCGCACAAATTATGCCGCCGAATCCGACAACAAAAGCAAGTTTACTTTGCCATGCTGTATTTGTTAGTTTACGCAGTGAAGATACGGCATTTGCTTGGCCGTGACGACCAATGACGAGTTCTGCCATTAGTGCTGGATAAGCAAGACAAAAAGCCAAAACCAGATAAACTAAAACAAACGCAGCACCACCATTGGATGCCGTTTGTGTTGGAAATCCCCAAATGTTTCCCAAACCTACCGCCGACCCTGCGGCGGCCATAATAAAACCAAAGCGAGAGCTGAACTCTCCTCGGACATTGCTCATAATTATTATACTTCTCTAAAAATTTCTAACGGCGCTGACAATCTACTGTAATTAAAAAGAAATAAAAAGAGTAAATTATCTTGATTTAGCGCAAGTTTTAGCCTGATATTTAGCCGTAATTAAGTTGTTGCACTCAAAAAGCAAAGCTTAGCTTATAAGCTAATGTTTTCACGATTATTTCTATATGAGATAAGTCGACGTGTAGCGACTTATTTACAATAATTATTTTTCTTTACAGGGTAGCGAAAGCACAAATTTTGCGCCACCTAATCGTTCTGACTGGCTAACGGTGGCTGTACCATGATGCCAATCCATGACTTTTGCAACGATTGCAAGGCCTAAGCCGTAGCTTTTACCTGCACGGTTACGGTGAGTTTGCTCTTGAAAGAAAGGACTAAAGACTTTATCCCAATTTTGTCTCGCGATCCCAGGGCCATCGTCTTCAACGGTAATAATGAGCCAATGCTCGGTGCGGTGTGCACTTAATAACACACTGGCAGTGGCAAAATCACAGGCATTGCTGATCAAATTACTTATCGCTCTTGCAAGCCAATGTAAGTCACCATGGATCATTAAGTGTTCAGGAATTTCTACGCGGCCAGACAGCTGGTTCTTTTGCAGCTTTGGTTGCATTTGCTGCATCAGGTCTTGACCATAGCGAGATAGGGTTGTTACTTCGTGCTTGAGTAAATGAGACTTTTGTTCAAGCGTCGCAAAAGATAGATAGCTCGAGAGCATATCTTCCATTTGATCTAGATCTTTTTCCATGCGCGTTAAATAGTCGTGAATAGCATCGATGTCACTTTCATCTAAAGCTGCATCAAGGCCAAACCTTAAACACGCAACAGGTGTTCGAATGTCATGAGAAAGACTGGAGGCCATTAGCTTATTCTCAGCCATTAACTTCTCTATTTGGCTTGCCATTCGATTAAAGGTATTTTCTAAGTCACGGATGTAAGTGAAATGATTGGGGGCGATGCGCGCGCTTAGATTACCGCTGGCAAAGTGCTTTGCTGCAGTGTTGAGAACGATCAAGCGTTTAACTAACGGAGAGAGAATAAACCATAATATTGCGCAAATGCCACCGTAGAAAAATAACGTCAGCAATACGTCGTAATCTGCCTGTTCAACCTGAGGCTCCCATTCAAGTTCAACGTAATCAGGCGCCATTTCAGGGGTTGTTTTTAGCAGATATACATTCTCATTCTCTATCACTAACCCATCAGGTAGTAACATCTGTTGCTTTAATTCGAGCGGCATGGCTAAAGTATCGCCATCTTTATAACGAATGTTGATGTCGAATTGTTGGGCAATTAACGCCGTTGCATTTTCGCGCTTTTCCTGCTCTATATTTGCAACTTGCTTCGCAAGGCCGGTGATCAGCTTGCTTTGCCACTCAAAACTATCTTCTAAGGGAGCGGTTTGCTGATTGTAGGTGTCGATCACCCAACCCAGTGCAAAGATCGAAATCAATGCACCAGCGAGTAAGTAGATGTAGAGTTTCTTCACGATATTAGCTTGCGACCTTCATTACCAAGCTGATGGTACGAGTAGATATCCTTTACCCCACACCGTTTTAATTTTTTCTGGGTTTTGAGGATCATCATTAAACTTTTTACGCAAGGCAGAAATGAGTACATCAACGCTTCTGTCGAGGCCGTCATACTCTCTCCCTTTTGTCGCTTTAAATACCGCATCGCGAGAGACAACTTCACCAGCGTGACTGGCTAAAAATTGCAGTAGTAGATATTCAGCACTAGAAACGATGACTTCTTGGCCAGCAACACTGACTTTGCGAGCTTGAGTGTCGATACATAGCTGTCCAACTACGAGTTCGTGATTGGCTGCGTGATGATCTTGCGGTTTTTCCTGTGCAGCGCGCACATTTGCTTTGATCCGAGCGAGTAAGGCACGAGGACGAACAGGCTTGATAACGTAATCGCTAGCACCGACTTCCAAACCGATGACTTCATCCATTTCTTCATCTTTGGCAGTGAGCATAATAACAGGCTTGTTATAAAACTGACGTAAGTCGCGGCATACACTGATACCGTCCTTACCAGGGAGCATAAGATCAAGTAAAACAAGGTCGGGGTCTAGTGACTTAACACGTTCAATAACTTCATCACCGCGATAACAGCAATGTGTTTTATAGCCTTGGTTATCAAGATATTCGGCGACCCATTGCGCCAATGAAGTATCATCTTCAACCAATAAGATTGTGCCGTATTGCTCCATGTCTTTACTCCGAACTTTTTATTTTTCTGCGTCGAGTATAATCCTAAAAGCGTTATTGTCTGTAAATAAGTGTAGCGCCAGCCTGCAGTTGACCTCTATCAAACTGGCGAGTACTTATGTTACTTAACGTTTAGCTTTTCAATTAAACTCTCGGCCAAGTGTTTTTGCATATCCGCTGTTAACGCTGATACTTCCGTTTGGGTACATGCACCAGCGGTTTTTTCAAGCGGTGAAACCGTTTTAGTTACCTTGTAAGGAGGAATATCAACGGGCTTCTCGCCACGTTGACGGCGTGCCTCGTCGGTATTTTGTGCGACGATAAACGACAGTACATCGTGTTCGTTTTCTATTTTTTCCACTTCAGTAAAGGTGAATTGTAAAGGGATACCTTGGAAGCCCGCGCTATCTACCGATGACTTGGCAAACCAGACAACATCGGATGACGCTTGATGTGCTAAACGCATACTGACAGAAGCCACAATATTAGTACATTGAAATGCTGGCGAATTTTGAGCAAGTTCAGCAATATGTGGATGTGGATTTCTTGGCCTATCCAGTGCGTACGTTTTATTAGCTGCAAACTCCAAATCAAGTTGATGAATCGTTAGCGTGTAGTTTGCGTTCTTAGCTGCAACAACTTTCAGACCTTTTTTCTCAAGTAAAGCAACAATCTGCTTTCTCAGTGTATCAGTCAAGCTTACCTTATCGGCATTGATGTAGACTGTGTCACCTTGAGTAAGTGGATGAGCGGGCAATTGCACTGATTTAATTCGTGCGGAATTAAGTTCGGTACTATAGCTGATTTGATAAACAGACTTTTTTAGTAGTGGCTTCTTAGGTACATCTAACTTTGGCGCTAATGGCGCTGTGGTGACACATCCAAAAAGTAGACTTGTACATAGAGCTGCTAGCACTAAACGCATTAAAATACCTCAATTAAACAGTTATTTTCTTATATTTAGTGAGTTCCGCCAATTCATCATGTTAGTATGGCGGGCGAGTGTTAATGAAATGAGTCATTATGAAGTCGCTAATTCTCACATTAGTTTGTTTTTTTTGCATTAGTTATCCAAAAATAACGATTGCAAAAACCCCAAACCAGCAATGGTCACAATTTTTAAAGAGCTATTCTAAGCAAGTCGAGCGCAAACTAAAAGAAAAATCGGTGCCCGGTGCTGCTTTATCCGTCGTGCATGTCGAGCACGGCAGCTACGCAGAAGGTTTTGGCAAGACAAAAAGTCGACAAGGAAGTGTGGTCAACGAACAAACTCGCTTTCGCTTGGCATCGGTTTCAAAAACGTTTGCAGGAAGTCTAACTGCTAAATTGGCGAGCGAAGGGTATTTTAATATTGACGATAGAGTGGGTAGCTATTTGCCGCAAGTCGCCCAAGGTGATTATAGCCAACTTAAGCTCTATCATTTGTTAAGTCACTCGAGTGGCTTAGTGCCTAATGCCTACGATAATTTAATCGAGTCTCGCATGGACTACCCACAAATTGTTGAGCGCTTACTGCAAGTCAAAGCGTTATGTCAGCCCGGGGAGTGTTATGGTTATCAAAATGTCATGTTTAGCTTGATTGGAGATGTTATCGAGCAGGCGACGAACATTAGTTACAAAACTTGGATGGAAGAGTTTGTTTTCGCGCCACTTAATATGCATGACGCCGGTCTAGGCTACGAGCAAATGACAAAAAATGATAATTTTGCGTGGCCGCATGTCAGAGGGCGAAAGCGTTGGCATACCGCTAAATTAAAGCCGCATTATTATAAAGTACTCCCCGCAGCTGGTGTAAACGCTAGTGCTGCTGATATGGCGCAGTGGTTAAAAGCACAATTAGGTATGTATCCAAGTGTTTTATCACCAGATGCTCTGAGTAAGCAATCAGTGCCGTATACGTTGACGAAACGTGAGCTGCGCAGGCGCGTTTGGCGTGGCCACGTAGAAGAAGCTTACTATGGACTTGGATGGCGAATTTATCGCTATGATGGCAAACTGCTCTATTACCATAGCGGCTGGGTGCAAGGTTATCGTACCGATGTGGTGATTATTCCAGAGCTTGGAATTGGGTTTAGTCTACTGTTAAATGCAGAGAGTGGCATTATTAATCAGCTTACGAACGACTTTATTGTTGACGCATTGGCGCTTGAGAAGAAATTACTGCCTCAGGTGAGTGAGCAGGAAATTAAGAAAGTAAAAGCAGAAGAAGCGAGTTTATTACAAGAGATTGCGACGTCTTCAGGTGAAAACGTCGCAGACAACAAAGATTAGTTACGAGGTAACTGGATCTTTTTGTCTTCGCTTTGGCGGTACAACACAATGATATGGCCAATGGTTTGTACTTTATGTGCATTTGTTTCACGAACAATTGCTTCAAAAATCAGTTTCTTAGTTTCACGATCATTGGTTGGTACTTTTACCTTGATAAGTTCGTGAATGTTCAGGTTTTGCTCAATTTCAGCCATGACGCCTTCGGTTAGGCCGTTTGCGCCTAGAAGAACAACTGGGTTTAAAGAATGAGCTAGCCCTTTTAGGAACTGCTTTTGTTTATTTGATAAGGTCATATTGATACAATCTTATTTATTAAAAGGCTTGAATTATCGATATTCTAACGCCATCTAGACAATATTACTAATGAGTTGTAGTTAATATGGCAAATAAAAAACATTCCGCCAGTTCGAAACGTTGGTTAAAAGAACACGTAGAAGACCCGTATGTGCATGAAGCCCAAAAACGTGGCTATCGTTCACGAGCGGTTTTTAAGCTGGAAGAAGTCCAGCAAAAGGATAAATTGATCCGTAAAGGAATGACGGTAGTTGATTTAGGAGCTGCTCCGGGGAGCTGGTCGCAGTATCTCGCAGAGCAGGTAGATATTGACGGACAAGTTATTGCTTGTGATATCTTACCGATGGACTCATTAGCGGGTGTCGATTTCCTTCAGGGGGACTTCAGAGAAGAAGCGGTATTAAATGCGTTACTGGATAGAATAAACGGTAAGAATGTTGATGTGGTTTTTTCTGATATGGCACCAAATATGAGCGGAAATATGTCAACCGATCAATCTGGCAGTATGTATCTGGTCGAGCTAGCATTAGATATGTGCCATCAAGTGCTAAAACCAAACGGTGCATTTGCGGTTAAAGTTTTCCAAGGAGAAGGCTTTGATCAATTTGTACAAGAGGTACGTAATTGTTTTAAGGTCGTAAAGATCCGTAAACCAAAAGCGTCTCGTCCTCGTTCACGCGAAGTATATGTAGTGGCGACGGGCTACAAACTGTAGTACAGTTGGAAAGCATCAAGTTGAATTTGAATTTTTTTGGATACAAGAGGTTAACTCCTTGAGCGATATGGCTAAAAATCTAATACTCTGGTTAGTGATTGCAGTAGTGCTAATGACTGTGTTCCAGAGCTTTAACGGTGGCGAACAATATGATCGCCAAACGAGTTACACACAATTTGTAAAGGATGTGCGCAATGGCTCTGTAAGAGAAGTCAGTATTGATCGTCAAACCGGCGTGATTAGTGGCGTTCGTTCAAGTGGAGATCGTTTTCAAACAGTAATTCCATTAACTGATTTGGATTTGGTTAATGACTTACTTAAGAACGACGTAAATATCAAAGGTGTTGCACCGGAAGAGCAATCTTTCCTTGCGAATATCTTTATTTCTTGGTTCCCAATGCTACTGCTTATCGGGGTATGGATTTTCTTCATGCGCCAAATGCAAGGCGGTGGCGGCAAAGGCGCAATGTCGTTTGGTAAAAGTAAAGCTCGATTAATGAGCGAAGACCAAGTTAAGACAACATTTGCGGACGTTGCTGGTTGTGACGAAGCGAAAGAAGATGTTACTGAGCTAGTAGATTTCTTGCGTGACCCGTCAAAGTTCCAAAAGTTGGGCGGTAGCATCCCGAAAGGCGTGTTGATGGTTGGTCCTCCAGGTACGGGTAAAACCCTACTTGCTAAAGCCGTTGCTGGCGAAGCAAAAGTACCATTCTTTACCATTTCCGGTTCTGACTTCGTAGAAATGTTTGTTGGTGTTGGTGCATCTCGTGTTCGTGACATGTTTGAACAGGCAAAGAAAGCTGCGCCTTGTATCATCTTTATCGATGAAATCGACGCGGTAGGCCGTAAACGTGGCGCAGGTATGGGCGGTGGTCACGACGAGCGTGAGCAAACACTTAACCAAATGCTTGTAGAAATGGATGGCTTTGAGGGTAACGAAGGTATTATCGTTATTGCTGCTACTAACCGTCCTGATGTACTAGACCCAGCATTATTACGTCCTGGTCGTTTCGATCGCCAAGTCGTCGTTGGTCTTCCGGATATTCGTGGCCGTGAACAAATCTTAAACGTTCACATGCGTAAAGTGCCTTTAGACGATAATGTTGAAGCGTCTGTGATTGCACGTGGTACGCCGGGCTTTTCTGGTGCTGACTTAGCTAACCTTGTGAATGAAGCTGCACTGTTTGCCGCTCGTGGCAACAAGCGTAAGGTAAGTATGGCGGAATTTGACGCCGCGAAAGATAAAATCATGATGGGTGCTGAGCGTAAGTCCATGGTGATGAGCGAGCAAGAGAAGGAAATGACGGCTTATCACGAAGCCGGTCACGCGATTGTTGGTCGTTTAGTGCCTGAGCATGATCCAGTATATAAAGTGTCTATTATTCCACGTGGTCGCGCATTAGGTGTAACAATGTACTTACCGGAGCAAGACCGTGTAAGTCACTCTAAGCAACACCTAGAATCTATGCTTTCGAGTTTATACGGTGGTCGTATCGCTGAAGCGCTGATTTACGGCGATGACAAAGTAACGACAGGCGCGAGCAACGATATTGAGCGCGCAACCGATATTGCTAAGAAAATGGTTACTCAGTGGGGCTTAAGTCCGAAACTTGGTCCACAGATGTACTTAGAAGAGCAAGGCGAGATGTACATGGGTGGTGGTTCTCACCGCATGTCAGGTATGTCAGATGAAACCGCTAAGCTTATTGATGCTGAAATTAAAGATTTCATCGATCGCAACTACAAACGTGCGGAGCAAATTCTAAAAGATAATATGGATATTCTTCACACGATGAAAGATGCGTTGATGAAATACGAAACGATTGATGCATTGCAGATTGATGATCTAATGGAGCGTCGTGATGTTCGTCCACCAAGGGATGCGCATGACATTAAGCCAGAGAAAAAAGCAGAATCTGCGAAAGTAACAGAAATAAAACCTGAGCCTAAAGCTGAAAAGCCAGCAGAAGAGCAGTCAAACGACACATCATCAAACTCAGAGCTTGATGACAAATCGTAAGATTAGGTAGAATACGACAGCCCCGAGCAATCGGGGCTTTTTTGTATCAGTTGATATAAGTTTTATGACATTAAATGCGAGAACTTAAATCAACTGCTATAAGCCTTTCGTTATCACCAAACTTAGACTACAGAAAATAGGTATAGAATGTACGAGTTACGTTTACCCAAAGGGCGCACCCTTAGTTTAGATAAGCCTCAGGTAATGGGGATTTTAAATGTTACTCCCGACTCATTTTCTGATGGTGGACATTTTACTCACCTTGATAGCGCAATCGAGCAAGCAAATTTAATGCTTTCACAAGGCGCTACCATCTTAGACATAGGTGGAGAGTCCACTCGTCCCGGCGCGCCAGACGTACAATTAGAAGAAGAATTACAGCGCGTAATACCGATTATTAAAGCAATTCGCACACACTCTAACTGTGTGATTTCGGTAGATACCAGTAAAGCTGAGGTGATGAAACAAGCAATAGAGGCTGGCGCTGATATCATTAATGATGTTCGAGCGTTGCAAGAGCCAGGCGCGCTTGAAGTCGCAGCTCAGTACAGTGATGTACCAATTTGTTTAATGCATATGCAAGGTCAACCTCGCTCAATGCAAAATAACCCTCACTATGATGACTTATTTTCAGACATCAGTCAGTTTTTCGAAGCTAGGATCAGTGCGTGCAAGCAAGCTGGGATTGATACCAACCGGCTGATTTTAGATCCTGGTTTTGGCTTCGGTAAATCTCTAGAGCACAACTTTCAGATATTAGGTGGATTGGACAAGTTTCATGCTTTCGATTTGCCTATTCTGACAGGCCTCTCTAGAAAGTCCATGTTTGGACAACTACTCACTCGGGAAACGCATGAGCGCGTAGCTGCGAGTCTAGCTGGTGCATTGATATGTGCGCAGAAAGGCGCGCACATAATTCGTGTTCATGACGTAAAAGAAACAAGCGACGCGCTTAATGTATGGCTAGCGTCGGTCAATGGAGTTACTCAATGACAACAAGAAAGTACTTCGGTACGGATGGTGTAAGGGGCATGGTGGGCGAGTTCCCAATTACGCCTGAATTTGCAATGAAACTAGGCTGGGCGGCTGGAAAAGTGCTGTCTGAGCGTGGTACCAAAAAGGTAATTATTGGCAAAGATACCCGCATTTCTGGCTACCTTCTTGAAACCGCGTTAGAGGCTGGGTTAATTGCCGCTGGGATCAATGTGATTTTATTGGGGCCTATGCCGACACCTGCTGTTGCTTATTTGACGCAAACGTTTAGAGCTGAAGCTGGTATTGTGATCAGTGCATCTCATAATCCATACCATGACAATGGCATCAAGTTTTTTGGTGGCGATGGTAAAAAGCTCCCTGACGAGGTGGAGCTTGCAATAGAAGCAAAGCTGGATGAACCGATGACGTGTGTCGCGTCTGAAAAGCTCGGCAAAGCTAAGCGTCTAGAGAGTGCGGATGGTCGCTATATCGAATTTTGTAAAGGCCAGTTTCCTAAAGAGCTATCGCTTGAAGGGTTGAAAGTGGTGCTGGACTGCGCAAATGGCGCGACTTATCACATTGCGCCAAGTGTCATGCGTGAACTTGGTGCAGACGTGATCACAACCGCGTGTGAACCTAATGGTGTCAACATCAACGAAAAATGCGGTGCAACGCATGTCGAAGCGTTGAAAAAAGCCGTGCTTGAACATCAAGCGGATGTTGGTATTGCTTATGATGGTGATGGTGACCGAGTTATGATGGTCGATCACGACGGTCATGTATTTGATGGTGATGACATCGTCTATATTATCGCTTGCCAAGCTCATGCTGATGGCACATTAGGTGGCGGTGTTGTCGGTACGGTAATGTCTAACATGGGGCTCGAAAACGCCCTTAAATCACGCGGAATTGCTTTTGAGCGCAGTAAAGTCGGTGACCGCTATGTAATGGAACTTCTTGGTGAGAAAGGCTGGAAAATCGGCGGCGAAAGTTCAGGTCACGTTTTAAATCTGGATCTGATCAGCACCGGTGATGGCATTGTCTCAAGCTTACAAGTGCTTGCTGCCATGGTTGCGCAGAATAAAACATTAAAAGATTTGGGTGAAGGTTTTAGCAAGTACCCAATGAAGATGATTAACGTGCGCTATAGCACTAAAGATGATCCAACCGAGCAAGACGCTGTTAAAGCAGTTGTCGCTGAAGTTGAAACTCAGCTTGCTGGAAAGGGCAGAGTGCTATTGCGTAAATCTGGTACAGAGCCAGTGGTTCGCGTCATGGTTGAAGCTCAGCAACAGAAGCAAGTTATCGATTTTGCCCAAAAAATCGCTGAAGTTGTTGAATCTGTGAGCAATTAAACCAAAAATTAAATTTATTTCTTGTAACTTCGGGTGAGTAGAGTTAGTATCTCACCCGCTTTCTACTGCGGAGTATCGTATGACAACTAGAAAGCAAATTGTTGCTGGTAACTGGAAAATGAATGGCTCAAAAGCCCTTGTTGACCAAATATCAGAAGCAGTAAGCAATCAAACATTTCAAGCAGATGTAATTGTTTTTCCTCCTGCCATGCTCATTGAGCAAGCAGCAAGTAAAGGGCTTACTGTCGGAACACAAACTGTTTCGGAATATAAAGAAGGCGCATACACTGGAGAGATCCAGGCGTCCCTAGCAAAATCGCTAGGTGCAACATATACCTTAGTTGGTCATTCAGAGCGTCGAGCTATTTATGGCGAAAGCGATGAAGATGTTGCTAATAAATTTGCACATGCTCAAGAACAAGGTTTGACACCAATTTTATGTGTTGGTGAGACTGAAGAAGAAAGAGAAAATGGGCAGACAGAGCAAGTAGTTGCTAGGCAAATAAACGCGGTTATTGCCAAATTAGGTGTGGCAGCGCTAACTAACTCTGTGATAGCATACGAACCTGTTTGGGCTATTGGTACTGGTAAAACAGCATCTCCAGAGCAAGCGCAAGCGGTACACAAATTTATACGTGATTTGCTTTCAGAAAATGATGAGCAAATTGCACAATCACTGCAACTTCTTTATGGTGGCAGTGTTAATGAACAGAACAGTGAATTGTTATTCGCACAAGACGATATAGACGGTGGACTTATCGGTGGCGCAAGCCTAAAACCTGAGAGTTTCGCCGCAATATGCAGAAGTGCAAAAGGATAAGTAAATGTACGAAATTCTAATGGTTGTTTACTTAATTGTGGCGTTAGCACTAATTGGTATGGTGTTGATTCAGCAAGGTAAAGGCGCAGATATGGGCTCTTCGTTTGGTGCAGGTGCATCAGCGACAGTTTTCGGCTCATCAGGCGCAGGCAACTTTATGACCAAGACAACAACAATCTTAGCAACGATATTCTTTGTGCTAAGTATTGTGCTAGGTAACCTAACTACGGGTCAGATTAAAAAGACTAATGAGTGGGAAAATCTAGAGGCACCAGCTGCTGCAACAACAGTTCCAGCGACAAATGATGTGCCAGCGACAGAAGAAAATCCAGCTTCTGACGTACCTAACTAATCGTTAGGAAATACACCGAATTTGCGAATGTGGTGGAATTGGTAGACACGCCATCTTGAGGGGGTGGTGGCTTCGGCCGTGGGGGTTCAAGTCCCCCCATTCGCACCAAATAAAAAAACCAGCTTATGCTGGTTTTTTTTCGTCTACCGTTTGCCACTAAGCCTAATACCCATTAGTCTGATCCTTGCTCAATTTGAAGGATCAAATCTGACGCTACCTGCGTTAAAAATTTCTCATTTAGAACAACTAAATAGCAAAATCCTCGCCATTGCCTAAATGGATGTAGGTACCTCGGCGGTAGCAGTGTTATCGACAAGATTTTCTCGCCTCAAATTTCAAATGAACCTAGCACCACAGCAAAAACCTAGGCAGAAGTTTCACTTTAGTAACATATCATCCTGCTATTCAGTATAATCATTTGTTCTATAACGCTTTTTTATAAAAATTAATTTCCTAATATTGGTTTTATTATGGTTACAAAAACCCAAAAAGTAATTTTTATTAAATAATTATTTCAATTTATCCCCGTTGTGACTATAATACCCCTCCAGAGGAAAGAGATGCCCCTAGTGCATCTTTTTTTATGCCCAAAATTTGTAGTGTCCAAATCTATTTAGATTTTACGGATTACAGGGCTAGAAGTAATAACACTGAGCTTGTTACTTCTCTAGTTTGCGACCTCTCGCAACTAGTACACACACGGTGATTCCTTTGGAGATTATATGATTACAGTTTTACCTCGCCTTGGTTTATCTGCGATTTCAGCTGCAGTGTTAGCAGCCGTAGCCCTTCCTAGTACAGCATTGGCTGAGCAAGCTAATGTAGAGCAAGAAAAACAAGTGTTTGAAAAAATAGAAGTGACTGCTCGTAAACGTACTGAAAGTTTGTTCGAAACGCCTACTGCGATTACTTCTATCGGTGCTAGTGATATTGATAAAGCCAATATCAGCAATCTAGACGATATTGGTAAGTTCGTTCCAAACTTAAATATTACTCGTTATGGTGTAGGTAACGCTGCACATGCTTCTGTGTTTATCCGTGGTATTGGTCTACAAGACCATGTGATCACAACAGATCCTGGTGTTGGTGTTTATGTTGATGGTGTATACCTTGGCCGTCAGATGGGTTCTAACCTTTCACTGCCCAATGTTGAACGCGTAGAAGTACTACGTGGTCCACAAGGTACACTGTACGGCCGTAACACATTAGGCGGTGCGGTAAATGTGATCACTAAACAACCTGGCGCTGAAGAAGTTGCACGCGTTGAAGCTAAAATAGGTTCTCGCGGTCGTTTAGCGACTGATCTTTATACCAGCCAAACGTTAACAGACACACTAAGCTTTTCTGCAAGTGCTTCTTATAAAGAGCGTGATGGTGTAGGTAAAGCAATCAACTTAGCAAATCCTGAAAAAGAAATCGGCGAAGAGCAAGAGTTTAGTGGTCGCTTAGCAATTAGATGGCAAGCAACGAATGATTTAGTTGTCACTGCTGCATTTGATGGCGTTGAGAACGAGTCTGGTCAATCACCGTATACTATCGAGTTAACAGATCCACTTGACTCAAATGACCCTTTCAATGGTGACTTCCCATTGCTAGATGAGTCAATGCTGCCAAACAATCCTGATGACTTGGCAACAACGGTTGCAGGCATTGAAAGCACAGACTACTCTGGTTGGGGCGGCTCAGTGACTGCTGATTGGCAAGCAAGTGATGTTTACTCGGTTAAATTTATCGCAAGCAAGCGTAGCTCTGAGTATACCGGCGGCCTAGATGACGATGCGGTAGCACTTAATCTATCTGAATTCCCAGAAGAGGGCGGTGCAGATCAGTACTCATTTGAACTACAACTAAACGGTACTTATGACTCTTGGGATTTTGTATCGGGTCTTTATTACTTTAACGAAGACGGTTTTACCAGCTCTGGTCCGTTCGTATTTAGCCCGTGGAACACGCCAAATGGCTTATTAAACGATGGTCAGACTGCTTCTTTTGGTGGCTACGGTTACTTTGATATCAACCAAGAAACTGATGCCTATGCGGTTTACATCAATGCAAGCTTTGACGTGACTGAGCTGTTCAGCATTGGTGGTGGTTTACGTTACTCTGAAGACAAAAAAGAGGCAAACGCACTCTTCCCAAGCTTTGGTGCTCGTAAATACGTAAGCGCAGACTTTGACGAAGTGACGTGGGACGTGAACGCGTCATACCAGTTAACTCGTGACATCAATGTTTACGCGCAGGTCCAAAAAGGATACCAAAGTGGCGGCTTCCCACCACGTCCATTTGGTGGCCCAGATCAATTCGCTGCGTTTGATGAAACTAAAGCGATTAACTACGAAATCGGTTTCAAAGGCCAAGTGCATGAAAACGTATCTATGATGGTTGCTGCATTTGTAACGGATTACACTGATCTGGCGTTACCTTTCAACGACCCGACTGCTGGCGGTGGTTTCGTCACTATCGTGGAAAATGCAGGTGAGTCGAAAGCACAAGGTATTGAACTTGAAACGACAATCGCAATTACTGATGATTTCTCAGTACGCAGCTCAATCGGTTACCTAGACTCAGAAATTACCCATGTTGATGAAGGTGTTATTGGTATTGGTAAAGGCGATGCGCCAGCACTCACACCTCGATGGACTGTGATGGTGGCACCATCTTACTTCCATGACTTAGAGCATGGTGCAACGATTGCAGTTAACGCAAGCTACTCGTACCGCTCAGACATGCAAGGTCAGTCTGTAACACGTGCAAGCGAGCATATTGATTCTCGCGAACTGTTAGGCTTTAACATCTCATACACCAACGCTGAAGGTGATATGGAAGTAACGCTATACGGTGAAAACGTGCTAAACGAAGTATATGATGTAGGTCGTCTACAGCAAAGTGGCTTTGTTGGTGTCATGCGTAGCAATGACCGCAGTGAGTTTGGTATTAAGTTCAAAAAAGAGTTCTGGTTAGATTAATCCAGCTCTAGTTTGAATATAGAAAAGCCGCTTAGTTTCTTGCTAGGCGGCTTTTTTTGTTTTAAGTCTCTCGTCCTAAATTATATTGAAACTCATTCAGCATAACGAAAAGCATAGATATAACTGCTTGTTTACATTGTGGTTAACCTATGGGAGTCTAGTGATAGGCAATATCTCGATTCCAGTTTTGAATCGTATATTTAGACAGAGCTGTTTTTGCACTTTTAAAAGGTCTTTAGCACATGGAAGAACTTATCCCCATTACCTTGATTACCATACTGCTGTTCATACAAATTAAAATGTATAAGAATTTGTGTAAACACTTGGCAAGATTGTATCCAGAAGAGTGGCATAAACTAACAAAGCACACCCTTGGCACATCGCAATGGTCACTGTTAAATGCTACCGTGAGTGAATCGCTTAAAACAGGTTTTTTTCTCGACGGTATCCGACAATAAAGTTAAGACCTATATCCAATTTAGAAAGTATAACCTAGTAGCAATGTCTGCCGTTTTAAGCTGTAATTTTGTTTTAGTCGTGTTTAACTAATCATATCGTGGTTTTAGTGAATCATGTTCTTTACCTATAAACGTGGACACCATTCGCGACGTAGAGTCTATTTGAGCGTAAATATTACTAAGGAGAGAAAGTTGAGCAATACTATGTTAGAGGAAGGAAAGGAGATCCTAGCACAGCAGTCTTTTAGTTTATTGTTAGGTGCTGAGTTGGAGGTGTTTGAGGTTGGCGTTGCGGAGTTAAGCCTCGTTATTCGAGATGATCTTAAACAAAACTATGGCTTTGCACATGGTGGCGTGGTTAGCTATCTAGCTGATAATTGTATTACTTTTGCTGGTGCATCTGTGCTTGGTAGCTGTGTTACCTCAGAGTATAAAGTGAATTATGTTAGACCCGCTATTGGCGATAAGCTAATCGCAAAGTCAACCGTGTTGTATTCGGGTAAACGTCAGGCGACATGCGAATGTAAGGTATATGCGAAAAGCGGTGACGAAGAAAAGTTGGTGGCGGTTTCTCTTGGCACAATAACGAAGGTTTAGGGTAGCAGAGGGCACTCTGAAGTGCATTTGCAAGAAGTTGCCCAGCAATAAACGTGTTAGGTCTTTTTAGCGCTACCAGCCTCAGGCATTTGATATAAGCAGGCAGCGCTATGTTAAACGCTTAGTTACAGCAACTAGAACGTATACGCAACACTAAACTTTACACTTCTTGGCATGATATAGCGGCCATTGGGCGAATCTGGGTTACGAGGATCCCCCTCGGTGATCCCTTGTTTGTCAGTAAGGTTATCTACCGCTAGTTGTAATTTTACGCCCTCTGTTGGCTCTACGATAAGGCCAATATCAAGCTTTTCGTAGCCCTCTAACACGACAGTATTTTCATTATCCCCAAAACGGTCATCTACAGCCGAAAGGGTGCCATACAAGGTGGCGTACATACCCGACATTTCAAAGTCATAGCTCGGTGTAATACGGAGCATCCAGTCAGGCTGGCGCTGCGCTTTATTCCCTTCATTGGTCGGGCTTTCAGTAATTTCAGTGTCTTGCCATGTGGCATTCAAGTTTACCGATAGGCCCGACTCATGGTTGTAACTGTAATCAAGTTCTACACCAGTTGCTTCGTTGGTTAGAATTTCCGCAGGTACTCCTGGACGTCTTACAAACGTGTCGCCTTTTACTTCGTTGGTAAATAAAGTAACAAACAGGTCGCCGGTTTCACCCATATATTTATAGCCAAGCTCAGCTTGTGTGACTGCTTTAATCAGCGACTCGCCCGATTCATAGGTGCTATAATTGTCTCTAAAGTCGTCGAAATAAGGCATTTTGTAGCCTTTGTTCATACGCACAAAAACACCTGAATCTAAGCTCAAACTATAGTCAGCACCTAAGGTCCATGAAGTCTTGCGCTCATCATAGTCAACCGCTTTGGTGATAGCCCCATCTAAACCTTCGTCGACCGAATACTCAACCTCGTGTTGCTCGCTACGTAAGCCTAAATCTAACTTAAGGGCTTCCGTTGCTTGGTAACTTTGGGTGGTGTAGATGGCCCACGTTGTCGCATCACCAGAACTGTTAATGTCGTAGTTGAAGGCACAACCCGCAACATCGCTATTACACGCGATACCATTCAATGCTTCGCCACCTTGCTCCAACACATGGTAGGCGGTATTACCTAAGCTCCACCAATCTTTTGCTGAGGTCGTTGCTGTATAAATACCAAAGGCACTTGACCAATCACCAAAGGTTTTGCTTAAGGCTAAGTCATTGGTGAAAGCTTCGATATCTTTTAATACAACCCAGCGACCATATTGTTGTACCATAGTATCGCCCGCGTATTCATCGCCCGTGACGCTACCTGTTGCGGTTTCACCATTGTCCGCCACTTCACTTAAACGCATCGCACTGCCAGCAGGCACAAGGCCTAGTGTATTTGCATCGCCTTGCGTTAAGCTAAAGCGGTCATTTAATTGCCAGCCGTTTTTGAATTCTACTTTTAAGCTACCTCCAGAAACATGGCCTTTCCAGCCACGACCATCACCCATATCTACGCTCATCGGTGCATTTTCATCACCGACATAAATAATCGCCTTGCGATTATTCGTTCCCAGCTGAGTAAAGCCTGCATCCACACCCTCCACATTAAGTGGGGTTGGCAGATACCATGCGCCTCTGTCATCAGTTTGACGGGTATAAAGGTTAAACTCACCGTCAGCAAACTCTTTGGTTAGGTTTATGGTGAATTGATGACCTTTTTCTGAGGTAAAGCCCGCATCACGGACCCCAGAAGAGCGTTTGATATAACCGCCAACCATGTAGTAAAGGTCATTGGAAATCTCACCACTTAACACGCCGTCAATGCGGTTTAGACCATAGTCTGTGGTGGTGTATTTAAACGTCCCTTCGGTGTCAGCTTGGCCACGTTTAAGTTGAAAGTTAGTTGTTAAGCCCGGCTGACCATTAGACACCACGGGGTTTGGTCCACCACGCAGGCCTTCCATCATACTGATGGTTTCATCGAGTCTGAAAATCGAGGTGTTTTCTAAAAATGAGAGCGTTGGCGCGGGATAGATAGGGCTACCTTGCAAACTAACCGTTAAGAATGGTGCATCACCACCGCCAGGAAAGCCGCGAACAAAAACGTTGGCACCGGATTCACCTCCTGAACTTTCAACCCAGATCCCAGGCACCGCTTTAAGCAAGTCAGCGGTACTTTTGGGGGCGAGCTTATCAATTTGCACGGCATCGATATTAGTCACAGCAAAGCTTGCATCAATTTTTCTGATCCCTGCGCCACCAGGTGTACCTGAGACAATGATGGTTTCTACTTTTTCTTTGTTATTGTTCGGTTGTTGTTCAGCCTGAGCTGACGCACTTAACGCAAGCGTTATAGCAGTAGCGATCAAGCTTAAGGAGTTAGTTTTTATCACGGCTAAAGCCCTCTTGTTGTTGTCATAGACTGGTATTTAACGACTGTCTATTTTTTAAAATAGATCTTAATGCAAACGTTTGCAATGATGTTGTTTAAAAATTTGTCATAAAATGATGTAAGGCGTTACAAATTTACAGTGATTGCTTATCTTTTCTGCTTGGTTAGGGTAGGAGATTCAATTAGTTATGGTTTAAGTACCAAAAAATTGTAAGAATAGCGATGTAATAACGTGTGCTAAGAAGGGGTTTACGATGGGAACAACACAATTAAAGCTATCGGATCTAGCAAGGCTAGCTGGCGTCTCTACCTCCACAGCTTCCCGTGCACTCAATGATAACCCTCTGATAAAAAAGGAAACTCGAGAGCGCATTCAGGCGCTTGCAAAAGAGCATCACTTTAGTGTTAACGCGGCGGCTAGTCGCTTACGGATGCAAAAAACCAAAGTCATTGCCGTTATTATCAATCTCGAAGCCGAAACCAAACAATCCGTCGACGACCCATTTTTACTTAAAGTAGTGAGCGATATTAATCGTGCAGTGAACCGAAAAGGCTACGAGTTATTGCTCTCCAATTCTTATATGGCGGGGGAAGACTGGCATGGTTATTTTATTTCTGGCCGTCGAGCCGATGGAGTTATTGTCGTCGGCCAAGGCAAGGAGCAAGCACGAATTGAGCGTGCTGCAAGAGCTGGCACGCCGATCGTGGTATGGGGCGACCCTAAAACTTCTGCAAATTATCCTATCGTTGGGAGTGACAATTTTATTGGTGGCCTTAACGCAACGGAGCACTTAATTGCCAGGGGAGCGTCTAAACTTCTATTTTTGGGCGATCCGGGTCATGCCGAACTTGGTGAGCGCTATCGCGGATTTTGCCATGCGGTGGAAAAAGCCAAGGTAGAAGCGCAAATGATTAAAATCGACATTACTTCAGAGGCTGCCTACGCGAGTATAAACGCTTTGTTGCGAGCACAAGGATTAACCTTTGATGGGATCTTTGCATGTAGTGATATGGTCGCGCTTGGAGCATTAAAAGCCCTAAAAGAGCGTTACGTTAGCGTACCAAATGACGTACGAATAGTCGGATTTGACGATATTGCCATGGCACAGATCAGCTTCCCTGCGCTATCTACGATTAAACAAGACACCAATGCGGCGGCACAGTTATTGGTGGAAAAGCTGCTCTCTCAGCTAAGTGGTGAGACATGTGCTTCTCAAGAGGTGCCGTCATTATTAGTGATCAGACAATCTAGTTAAAGCAGCACAATATGCGATAACAATCATTAGCTTAAATTGTTTTGATGTGATTTGAAATGCAAACGATTGCAAAAATAAAAAAGTCTGTCTAGACTAAAAAGGAATCACAGTGTTTTAACGAGAATAACAATGAATCGAGCACGTATCATACTTGCCATGGCCGTTAGTTACTTCCTATTTGCTATTTTGCTCAATAGCGTAGGGACGGTCATCTTGCAGTCTATTCATAGCTTTGGCATTACAAAAGCGCAGGCCGCTACCTTAGAGGCATTTAAAGATCTTCCCATCGCCATCGTTTCATTCCTGGTTGCGTCGGTTATCCCCAGGGTCGGATTTAAAATTGCTTTGACCGCAGTGCTCGCGGGCGTAGCATTGATTTGCAGTATCACTCCTATGGTCGCTGAGTTTTGGATTCTGAAATTAGTGTTTGCTTGTGTGGGGGCGGCATTTGCGGTGGTTAAAGTGTCGGTTTATGCGCTCGTTGGCCAAGTCACTGAAGGAAGCAACCAACATTCAAGCCTGCTTAATTTTATTGAGGGCGTGTTTATGTTAGGGGTCCTCGGCGGTTATTGGATTTTTGCGGCGTTTATTGACAGCGGCGATAACTCTCTTGGCTGGTTAAACGTCTATTTCGTGTTAGCGGTGCTGAGCGCTTTCACCGCATTTATTGTTTGGATCTCCCCAATTGCAAAGCCAGAGCCAACGCAAGCCACCGAGTCTAGTGTCTCTGCATTTATAGCGATGTTAAAGCTTGTGGCTAAGCCGCTTGTGCTGGTATTTGTGATTTCCGCATTTTTATACGTATTGATAGAGCAGAGTATAGGCACTTGGCTGCCTACTTTTAATAATGAGATCTTGTCATTACCGGTGAACATTAGCGTGCAAATTACCAGTGTTTTTGCTGCTTGCTTAGCACTCGGTCGACTCGGTGCCGGCGTTGTGCTCACCAAAGTACATTGGTATGTGGTGTTAAATGTTTGCCTTGCCGCAATGGCAGGATTAGTGATTTTAACGTTACCGATGACTGAGGGTATTGAGAAAACGCTTATTTCTTCGTTATTTGATGCACCCCTTGTGGCTTTTCTCATGCCGCTGATCGGTCTTTTTATGGCGCCTATTTATCCAGTGATTAATTCGGTAATGCTAAGTAGTTTACCCACTACACAGCACGCGTCGATGACAGGGCTAATCGTTGTATTTTCAGCGCTGGGTGGTAGCACGGGTTCAATGATCACAGGTTTAGTATTTCAACATTTTGGTGGTCAACAAGCGTTTTATGGGGCACTTATTCCCATGCTGGTGATTGCTGTGTGTTTATATTTCTTTAAATCAATGAGTGAGTCTAACCAATCAAATCATGCTCACACGCCAAGTCAACAAAAGGTGAGCTGAGGTTTTACATGCAGTACCAATCAAACTTTTATTCCACAGAGATTTTTAAGGCGGTGCAAAGCGCTAGTTTGTTTTCAGACAGTAAAGTTTTTGCAGATGCCATCGCAAAAATTCCGCTCGCAGAGATAGAAAACCAGTATGTGATGCAAAAGCCGACGGGAGAGGCGTTACTTAGATTTGTGCATGCGCATTTTGACTTTGTTGCCAACAAAGAGTTAGATGCCTTACCAGACTTTACTAGTGCGCAGCAGTATATCAGTGCGCTGTGGTCGCGTTTATCTAGAAAGCCGAGCACCGTTGCTAAAGGCTCCTTGCTACCTTTACCCCATCCGTATGTTGTACCGGGTGGACGTTTTAATGAGATTTATTACTGGGATAGCTACTTTACGGCACTCGGGCTTTTGGATGCGAACAGAAGCGATCTCGTTGCGGGAATGTTAGATAACTTTGTGAGTCTTATTGATCGTATTGGACATGTACCTAATGGCAATCGAGATTATTACCAAAGTCGCTCCCAGCCACCTGTAACGGCATTAATGGTTGATTTACTGTGGCAGGAAAAATCTCATGATAAGCAGTGGCTGTCGCGAGTCACTCAGACATTACTGAAAGAACATCAGTTTTGGCAGACCGGAGAGGATTTGAGTTACACGGATAAAAAAGCGCAGTACCGAGTCGTCAACATGCCATGTGGGGGCACACTGAATCGCTACTGGGATCCGCTTGCAGCACCGCGCCCAGAGTCTTTTATTGAGGATATAGAATTAGCCGCAGCGGTTACGGACAGCGAAACCTTTTATCAGCACATTCGTGCGGCTTGTGAGTCGGGGTGGGACTTTAGTAGCCGTTGGTTAGCAAACGCTGACGATTTAGCAAGCATTCGTACAACAGACATTATCCCTGTGGATTTAAATGCACTACTAGTATTGCTTGAGTCGCAAATCGCACGGTGTTTTGAGAAATTAAACGAGCTAACGCAAGCTCAGTACTATGCCAATTTAGCGTCAAATCGCAGTGCACTGATACAGAAATATTGTTGGTGCGATAAAAAAGGCTGGTTTTTCGATGTGGATCTTAATGATTATGCGCGTACCTCCGTTGAATCTCTAGCGGGTGTTGTGCCTATGTTTGCTGAGCTGGTTACACCTGAGCAGGCAGAGCATATTGGCAAAAAACTTGAGGCAGAGTTTTTGCAGCAAGGTGGATTGGTTAGTACCTTAGTCACTACTTCACAGCAGTGGGACAGTCCTAATGGCTGGGCACCACTGCAGTGGTTTGCGGTGTCAGGTTTAAGGGCATATGGTCAAAATCAACTGGCGAATAAGATTATGCAAGCATGGCTTTATGCTGTTGAAACCGGTTTTGAGCAAACCGGCTGTTTGCTTGAGAAGTATAATGTGGTTGAACCGGATAAACAGGCAAGTGGCGGAGAATACGTGGTGCAACAGGGTTTTGGCTGGACTAACGGAGTAACCAGTCGTTTTTATCGGCTTTTAGTGCCTGAAGTTGATAGTCCTTCGGCGTGATATTAAAAGCTTGTTTAAACGCTCGACTGAATTGACTTGGATGCTTAAAGCCGAGTGCAAAACTAATTGCGGTGATCTGAATTCCTGCTTTTAGTTTTGCCTTTGCTTCAGTTAGTCTCCGTGCTTGGAGCCACTGCTGTGGCGTCGTCGCGAATGATTTTTTAAATTGAGTGAAAAAGCGACTTCTACTCATGCAGCTAAGTTTACAAAGTTTCTCTACATCTAATGGCTCGTCTAAATGAGTCTCCAAATAATGCACCGCTTGATACAAACCATTATGATCTGGTGCTTGTTTTACTGCGCCTAACAGCAGATCTCGGCTTTGTTGCTGTAGTAGTCTTGCAATTAGTTCGTCCATTGCCAAATCGATAAAGTACCCCCGCTCAGCCTCATTCTCACTGAATAGATGGAGCAATCGCCCCAAGCAGTGCTGGGTTTGCCAGTTATGCTCAGTGTGCACCAGCTGCTTTTGATAATTAAAATCACTAGGAAGCGAAAGCGCTAACTTCTCGCTCACGGTATTAATTTTCTCTCGACTGATCTCGATTGCTAAACAGGTGGTGGGAGCGGATAAGCTGGCGTCGGGAAAGTCTATAAATACGGTTTGTTCAGGTGCCAATACGAAGCTTTGATGAGGTAAAAAGGGCTGATGATAGTCGCAACTGTCTACGTGCATCACTTTTTTGCCAGTGATCATCGCACAAAACAACACTTCATTAGAGGCGAGTTTGACTCTATTGGTACTTTTGTAAGTGTCATAGACGCTCAGTTCTACGTGATTAGCGGCAAAACTTATTTTGTTTTCAACTAAGCGTTCGACACGACTGCGATGTTTAGAGATCTGCAAACAATGCACTCCTTCTCGGTTACTTTTGGACTGTGCGTATACATTCCGAGACCCTAAGTTAAGTTTTTAAAGGTGAATTTGGCTAATGTCAAATATTAGTAAAAACAAAACTGGGACGAATGAAGCCCAAATAAATAACACAAGTTGCAGAGGTAAAAATGATATACGCAAATCCAAATACTGAAGGTGCGATCGTCAGCTTTAAGTCGCAATATCAAAACTTTATTGGCGGTGAATGGACGCCACCCGTTAACGGTCAGTACTTCGACAATATTAGTCCTGTTAATGGCGAAGTGTTTTGTCAGATCCCGCGTTCAAATGATGCAGACATTGAACTGGCACTTGACGCCGCCCATGCTGCAAAGGCGGCGTGGGGTAAAACTTCGGTCACTGAACGAAGCAATATATTACTCAAAATCGCAGACCGAATAGAAGCAAACCTTGAATACCTAGCGGTAGCCGAAACATGGGATAATGGTAAAGCTGTACGTGAAACGCTAGCCGCTGATGTTCCCCTTGCTGCTGATCACTTCCGCTATTTTGCAGGTTGTATTCGTGCTCAAGAAGGAGCCATTGGTGAAATTGATGAGTCAACCGTGGCCTATCATTTTCATGAACCTCTGGGCGTTGTGGGACAGATCATCCCATGGAACTTCCCATTACTTATGGCCGCTTGGAAACTGGCACCCGCTCTCGCTGCTGGAAACTGCGTAGTGCTAAAGCCTGCGGAGCAAACGCCTGTGTCTATTTTGTTGTTGATGGAACTTATCGCTGATTTATTACCAAATGGCGTGGTTAATATTGTAAATGGTTTCGGGAAAGAGGCAGGTGAAGCGCTTGCTACGAGTACACGTATCGCAAAAATTGCGTTTACAGGCTCGACTCCAGTGGGTTCTCACATTCTAAAATGCGCGGCTGAAAATATCATTCCCTCAACGGTGGAGCTAGGGGGTAAGTCGCCCAATATCTACTTTAGTGATGTGATGCAAGCTGACGATGATTACCTAAGTAAGTGTATTGAAGGCGCGGTGCTGGCCTACTTTAACCAAGGCGAAGTATGTACTTGCCCATCGCGATTGCTCGTGCAAGAAGATATATACGATGACTTTATAGCCAAAGTCATCGAACGCACCAAGGCGATTAAACGCGGCAATCCGCTTGATACAGAGACCATGGTTGGTGCACAAGCCTCACAAGCCCAATTTGATAAAATTCTTAGCTATATTGATATTGGCAAGAAGGAAGGAGCTGAAGTGTTAATCGGTGGCGAAGTCGCGGAGCTTGGCGAGGGTTATCACAAAGGCTTTTATATTCAACCCACGCTGTTAAAAGGGCATAACCAAATGCGGGTATTCCAAGAGGAAATATTTGGTCCGGTGATCTCTTTATGTACTTTTAAAGATGAAGCGGAGGCGTTGGAATTGGCGAATAGCTCTGAGTTTGGTTTAGGTGCTGGGGTGTGGACTAGAGATATGAATCGCGCATATCAATTTGGTCGCCAAATCGAAGCGGGTCGCGTGTGGACTAACTGTTATCATATGTATCCTGCACACGCGGCATTTGGTGGTTATAAAAAATCAGGTATTGGCAGAGAAACTCACAAAAAGGCGCTGGACCATTACCAACAAACCAAGAACCTCTTGGTGAGCTATAGCACCAGTCCTTTAGGGTTTTTCTAATTTAATTATTATAGAAGTATTGAGTACTGACCATTGTGGCAGTACTCAATCAGTCATCCGGTTAAGAAACGACTTTTAATGGCGTCGCCTGCTTATTAGCAAATGCTATCTTATATTCGAGTCCTTTGCCGGGCTCGCTGACGGTGTGTACATCTCCATCTAGCCCTTGAGTCACCAAGTTATAGATAATATAAGCGCCAAGTCCCATACCGCCACTTCCTCTTTTGGTGGTGTAAAATGGCTCGAATAACTTACTTAATTCAAGCTCCGACATGCCTTTACCATTGTCTTTATAAATAAGCTCAATGTGTTCATCATGTTTAAAGAATCCAATGGTGATCTCACCTTGTTCCGACTCTTTAAAGCCATGTGCAATGGAATTTGCGACTAAATTCGAAATGATCTGAAAAATAACACCGGGATAGGTCGTGGCGATAAGGCCGGGATCGCAATGAAACTTGATTTTATGGTCATGCTTTTTAATCTCAGGACTGAGCGCCGCGATGATCTCTTGAACATAATCATGAACATTAAAGGCCCTCACTTGCTCGCAAGATTGATCGACAGCGACTTGTTTAAAGCTATTAATTAAATTAGCGGTGCGTTGGAGGTTCTTTAATAGCAGTTTGCAAGCGCCAGTTGAATCTGAAATAAAGTCCTCCAATACTCCGGTAGAGAGCACTTTGGTTTGGTACTTCATGGTGAGGTCGTCTAAGTGCTGCTGTAGATAAGTGGTGGAAGTGATGCCAATCCCGATGGGGGTGTTGATTTCGTGTGCAACACCCGCAACCAAATCGCCAAGCGATGCCATTTTCTCTCGTTCAAGTAATTGCGTATGAGTACGGTTGAGATAGGCGACGGTTTCTTCTAGCTTTTGATTGGTCTCGACTAGTGAGCGAGTGCGCTCACTCACTAACTCTTCTAACTGCTCTTTATGTTGTTTTAACTCTTGTAAGATTTGCATTCCTTCAACTAGTAAAAACCCTAAAGCGACGATATAGGCCATTAACCTTAAAATATGCCAGCCCCACCAAGCGGTATCCCACAACTTGGATTGCTCGAACATAATAGCGGCTGCGCCAAATAGGAAACAATGTAAGCAAAAGAGCAAATCGCTCACATTATGAGAGTCGCGATATACAAGGAGAATTTTAACTGCGGCGACAAAAAACATAGTACCGCCAATGACGTTGAGTGCCATCGCTGTACCAGTAAAGTGACCTTGCTCAACCATGTGTGGTAAATCCGTAGGGTAAGCTAGGCTCATGGTGCCGATGATGATAGCGGCTGTGCATGCGCTGATCAGCCAATAGCGATTTTTAAACCAAGTAAATCGGTTGTGAGCAAGCAGGGTGATAAAAGTGAGACCACCAAAGAAAGTCGCGATACTGTGAAGCCAAACGAAGGTTTGGCCAACATTTACGGCGGCATGGAATCCATCTAAGATCCCCATTACCAGCAGCGCCGTGGCGATTTCGATATTAAAACTTGTCCCGGTGTTGTACTTTTCAAAAAATAACAACGCTAACGCAATGAAAAGGGCGACAGCGGAGCCGAAGGTTTCAACTACTGCATGCGCTTCTATCAACGGCCAAGTTACATTATTAAGAAGCGTATTGCTCAGTAAAAGGGATGCGCCGTGGATAGTTAAGCTAACACCTATAATTATCCAGATCACAAAGTGGGTGTTTTTATTTATATTCATGGAGGCTATTCCTTCGATTCACCTCCTTAAATCTAGTACATTTATTATGTAGATAAAGCATGCTGAGCATTTTTATCAGCTGGTATCAAGGTGCCAGCTGATACATTTCCAATCCAGCTGATACATTTCCAATGTTACTCGTTTCCAGAAGAGGTGAGCTCGTCAGCCAAACTTGTTAAGTCAGGTAACACATAATCTGGTGTCTTTGCTAGAGGATAGAGTTGCTTTTGTGGTCTTGCAATAAATGCTGTTTGCATGCCCGCGGCTTTAGCGCCGGCAACATCCCAGCCGTGAGCCGCTACCATTAGCGCTTGATCTGGACGAATATTTAATTGCTGTAACGCCCATTCATAGGCTCTACGGTCGGGCTTATACACTTTAATGTCTTCAATACTCAAGCGTTGGTCAAAATAGGTAATTAGACCAGCACTTTCAAATTGCGCTTTGACCCCCGCATTCGATGAATTGGTTAAACTCACGAGTTTAAAGCCTGCTTGCTTGAGCCGTTTTAGTGCCGGAATGACGTCTTTATGTGGGGGCAAAGAGAGCAGAGCGGGCACAATTGCTTGTTTAGCTTGTGCGTCAGTTATCGTCAGGCCTTTGTTTTTTGCAACCATTTGTAGCGCGGCAACGCCTATCTTGCCAAAATCTTGATAATCACCACTTACCGTAGTCACTAACGAGTGATGTAGCATAGTGGAAAACCATAGAGGTAATAGGGACTCATCGCCACCCAAAACTTGGCTAACCGGTTTATTCATTGACTCTAAATCAAGCAAGGTTTCATTGACATCGAAGAAAATAACTTCCGGGCGTTCAACCTTTGAGTTGGCTTGGCTAATATTCGGCATTAGACCTCCTAACATAACGTATAGACTAATTAAGATGCGTTTCATTGATAATTCCAATTTAGTTGCGATGAGAAGCAGTATATTTATTTGATAAATTTAAACAAAGCGCGCATATTCGAAAGTAAGATTCGAAAAAATTAAATCAACATGTATTCAATCGCTGAACTCGAAACATTCTTAGCTATTATTAAACATCAAGGAGTGGTTAATGCTGCGAAGCAATTGAGACTCTCACCCGCGACAGTTAGTCATCGTCTTAATAAGTTAGAGCAACATTTAGGCACAACTTTGCTGTTTAGAGATAGTCGTACGCTAACATTGTCCCCAGCCGGAAGTACTTTTAGAGAGAGGGTGGAGCATATATTAGAGGCGCTATACGATGCTGAGCACGAAATAGGTGCAAGGGGCTCAGCGGTGAGCGGGTTACTTCGTGTCACTATGCCGCCTTGGGTGTTTTCACAATTTGTGATGCCAAACCTAAGTCAATTTGAGCAAGCGCACCCGCAGTTAGCACTTGATTTCCTGATCAACGACCAGTTTGTAAACATAGTTGAAGGTGCTCAAGATGCAGCGATACGCGTTGGACAATTGGCTGATTCTGGGTTGTTGGCAAGAAAACTATGCGATAACCACCGGATATTATGTGCAGCGCCGAGCTATATTGACCGCTATGGCATGCCTGAAAATATCAGCGAATTACAAAATCACTTTTTTGTATGCTTACCTTGGCAACGAGAATTTAAGTTAAAAGAACCAAACGGTAGAACTGTACACTTTAACGCAAACACCCGCTTTACGATTTCAAACTCAGACAACATGACTTCTGCCGCCTTGGCTGGGCATGGCATTGCAGTTAAATCTCACATCGCCATCAGAGATAACCTAAAAAGAGGTGAGTTAGTGCCTATAATTCCTGGTTGTCTCGAAAGTGGAGACGCACCTATTTGGTTTGTCAGGCCTCAGCACTCGCTGAAGACACGCAAGGCAGAGGCATTCTATGAATTTATGAAGGCATTGTTCGAAAATAAGGGCTAATACTTTAGTCTGCTTGTGCTTTTAAACTAATAACTCTAAACTCCGTATTAAAATTAGAAACTAGCCAGCTTGATGATTGTAAAATCGAACTGGTAACACTGATAGCAAACGGAGCTGCTATGTTCAAATTCATTTCTTGGATTTTTTCTGTCACCGCATTTTCACTTACTCTATTCTTTATCGTGCAAGGTAGTTATATGCTTTGTTTAGTCATGCTACTTGCTGGATTGATAGCCTTGCCAAAACATGAAAAAGAATTGCAACCACTCGGTATGAGATTACATGCTAAGCATTTTTCTCGGGAGTCTCGTTCACTTAGCTCAAAAGAGGTAAAGAACTTTTTATTAGCATGCTCATTGGCTGGCGCTAGCCTTGCGTACCAATGGCATGTGGTAACAATATAGACTTTACTGAACTTAATATCTTGAGTGTTTATATACAGCCATGATCCGAGTTCCAATTAATGGGATACTCGGATATTTTTCAATGCTATCCCGCGATAGGGTTACTTCATAACACAAATAGGATAAAACATACTGGATGTTTAAAATTTGCTCAGTCGCTGTTAGATTGGTTTTAGCTATCGCAGCATTGAAGAGCTATTGAATGTCACAGCCGTTAAAACCCTCATCAATACGTGTTCAAGAGTTTCTAGCCAGTCATGGGCGCAATTTCACAGTTACAGAGCTTGCAGACTCTACTCGTACGGCGAAAGATGCTGCAAATGCGATTGGTTGCACTGAGTCTCAAATCGCCAAGTCTCTGATATTTAAAGATAGTAATACAGAAAAAGCAGTCTTGATTATTGCTTCTGGTAGCAACCAAGTGTCCGTGAAAAAAGTGGAAGCTGCAATTAATGTAAAGCTCGAAAAAGCGAACGCAAACTTTGTGCGGGAAAAACCGGGTTTGCCATTGGCGGTGTGCCTCCTGTGGCGCACACTGACTCCGTGTTGACGATAATTGATAAAGATTTAAAGCAATACGATCGTATTTGGGCTGCTGCAGGCACGCCCAACTCGGTTTTTGAGTTAAAAGCGCATGATCTAGATACGCTTACGGGTGGCACTTGGTTAGATATTGCGAAGTAACCGTCAGTTCGTAATCGACCTTATGCCTATGTGATCCATCTATGAGTCAACTTGGGGTGGTCATTAAGGTTCTCAACCAATAAAGTGCTTTCTAGATGAGAACAGCCCGACAGTCATTCAAAATAATCGTATTAATACCGCTCTCAAGGTAGTTGAATTTAAAAGGTAAAGACACAGAGATACATGATAAACTTACCGCCAATAATTCAGTAGTATGACTATCTACGATAATCGAGCTACTAGTCATAAGTGTGACCAAACGTGTGACCTTTTGATATTTGTGATTTGTATTTTAATCATAACTTTATGATATTTAGGGTTTAAGTGATTTATGTGTGAGCTTTTGGGGATGTCGGCGAACGTACCGACGGATATTTGTTTTAGCTTTTCTGGTTTGTTGGAGCGCGGTGGTAATACAGGTCCTCACAAAGATGGCTGGGGTATCACCTTTTACGAGGGGAAAGGATGTCGAACCTTTAAAGATCCAGAGCCTAGCTGTCAGTCTGAAATTGCTAAACTAGTCAAAGCATATCCGATTAAAAGCGTGTCTGTAATAAGTCATATTCGACAGGGAAATAGGGGGCGGACTTGTCTTGAAAATACCCACCCATTTACTCGAGAATTATGGGGTCGGGAGATCACTTATGCTCACAATGGCCAGCTTTCGGACTATAAAGATTTAAAAACTGACTTCTATCGACCTGTTGGGAATACAGACAGTGAACTTGCCTTTTGCTGGATTTTGGACAAAGTAAGAGAAAAATACCCAAGCCGCCCGTCAAACATGGTCTCAGTTTTCAGGTATATCGCAAAGCTAGCGCACACATTGAGAGACAAAGGGGTATTCAACATGTTGATAACCGATGGTATTTATGTGTTGGCGTATTGCACTAATAACCTACATTGGATAACCCGTAGAGCCCCATTTGGAAAGGCTACCTTAATTGATGCGGATATGGTGGTGGATTTTCAAAAAGAAACCACACCAGATGATGTTGTCACTGTTATTGCAACGCGACCGCTGACCAACGATGAACAGTGGCAGAAGCTTGAGCCCGGTGAGTTTGCTTTATTCAAATTAGGTGAGAAGGTGTAGTTCTGAGTTTTTGTAAGCAAAGGCGGCTTAGTTGAACCGCCTTGATGAATTAACGATGTTGCTATCAACTCTCTGATTTGGGTTGGTAGGTTTTAAGCTCTATCTGAAATTGCTCCATACCATCTTTACCTTTGTACATTTTCACCAGCATATGATCATAACTTGGTGCAAACCAAGCAATGGCCTGACGATCGCTATCATCATAAACGCGTTTAACTTTGATGGTTTTGACGTTGCCAAAAGGCAGAGTGATCATTTCCTCGCCGGCCACCTCAAAATCATAGCTTCGCTGGTCGCCTTTTTTGTCTATGATAGGATAGCTAAACTTGGTCTTTCCCGCTTTTAAATCCTCTCGCAGCTGTACCTGATAACTAATTAAATCTTGCTGATTCTCAAGCCATTTCACTTTCAGTGGATACTTTTCTTCACTGGAGGTGATTGCTTGGTTTTGGTGATCAAACTTAATTTTGTAGCTTTTATCTGGGCCAGTCCCTTCACGAGTCATACTGTAATGTAGTGGGCTGACGGTATGTTCAGCGACTTTAAACAATGATTCTTCAGTTCTTACGTCTGAAAAAATCATCCATTCGATATCGCTTTTGTAACGTACAGCGTATGTTGCATCCGCTATTTTTGTGAGGTCTCGCGTGGCACTACCATGAACCTTACCCTTGCGTGAAACTTGGTATTCGGCGTGATATTCAGTGAGTGAGTTTGCGAATGTTGAAGTGGAAAGTAGAGCGCTAATACCAATTAGCACAGCGCTCCATTTTTTATTTTTCTGGGTACGGCGCACCTTGAACTGGTAAGGTTTTGTTATCAAAAACAGCATAGTCTGCTTCCATTGTTAGTCTTTGTTCGCTGAACCATTTGACCACCAAAGGATAAAGAATGTGTTCTTGCTTATGCACACGTTGCGCCAGTGACTCTGCCGTATCATCTGGAAGAACAGCGACCTTGGCCTGACAGACCACAGGACCACCATCTAACTCCTCTGTGACAAAGTGAACGCTAGCACCATGTTCTGCATCGTTTGCATCGATTGCTCTTTGGTGGGTGTTCAGCCCTTGATACTTAGGCAACAAAGAAGGATGAATGTTCAACATTTTTCCTCTAAATTTTTGCACCAAGTTTGGAGTTAGAATACGCATAAATCCAGCTAATACAACCAAATCTGGTGTAAAGCTATCAATTAGTTGACCAAGCGCAACGTCATACTCTTCACGAGAAGCATATTGCTTATGGTCTAAAACAGATGTTGCTATACCAGCCTCTTGCGCTCTGGTTAGGCCGTATGCGTCCGCTTTATTACTAATAACGGCAGCAATTTCACCTTGAATATAGCCAGCTTTGCAAGCATCAATGATTGCTTGCAAATTTGAACCACTACCAGAAATCAGAACAACAAGGCGAGTGGGTGCCATTACTCGGCACCACCTAAGATCTCAACTTGCTCTTCACCAGCCTGAGCGTCTTGAATTTCACCAATATGCCAAGCGTTCTCGCCTTGTGCTTTCAGGATGTCAAGGCTTTGCTCAAGCTTGTCAGCAGGAACAACTAAGATCATGCCAACACCACAGTTGAATGTGCGGTACATCTCGTGAGTTGCAATGTTACCGTTCTCTTGTAACCAGTTGAAGATTGCAGGCCATTGCCAACTATCACCTTTGATCACCGCTTTTGCAGATTCAGGTAGCACGCGAGGGATGTTTTCCCAGAAGCCACCGCCAGTGATGTGAGAAAGTGCGTGAACATCAACTTCTTTTAATAGCGCTAAGATTTGCTTCACGTAGATACGCGTTGGCTCTAGCAGGTGCTCGCCTAGAGTTTTGCCTTCGAACTCTGCGTTAGTATCTGCGCCAGATACTTCTAGTACTTTACGGATTAGAGAGTAGCCGTTTGAGTGCGGACCGCTTGAACCCAACGCAATCAGCTGATCGCCAGCCGCAACTTTAGTTCCATCTATGATTTTAGACTTTTCTACCACGCCAGTACAAAAGCCAGCCATATCGTAGTCATCGCCTTCGTACATGCCTGGCATTTCAGCCGTTTCACCACCGATAAGCGCACAACCAGATAGTTCACAGCCTTTACCAATACCAGATACTACGTCCGCCGCAACATCAACGTCTAACTTGCCTGTAGCATAGTAGTCCAAGAAAAATAGGGGTTCAGCGCCTTGGACAATAAGATCGTTAACACACATAGCAACTAGGTCAATACCTACTGTGTCGTGCTTTTTCAAATCGATAGCTAAGCGTAGCTTAGTACCAACACCGTCAGTGCCAGCAACCAAAACAGGCTCTTTATATCCAGTTGGAAGTTCGCATAGTGCACCAAAACCACCAATGCCACCCATTACTTCTGGGCGACGAGTTTTTTTCACTACGCCTTTAATTCTTTCGACCAATGCGTTGCCCGCATCGATGTCAACGCCAGCGTCTTTATAACTAAGAGACTGTTTTTGTTCGCTCACAGGTTTTCCTCAAAAGTTGCTAGATAGATTTGCTTAGAAACGCCGACATTTTACAACAATTGCATCTAGGCGGCTAGCGACTTTGCGAGAAACCCTAAGAATGTGGTCAAAGGTCCTCGATTTTGTATCTCGAACAGTATAAAGAAACGACAAAAACTTTGATTGTTTATAACTGAATGTGATTTGCGTTAGATCAATATTCAAGGAAGGTAGCAGCGTACTATGAATACAGACCCAATCAGACAGTAACTTCAAAAAATGTATTCGAAATCACTGTCACTAACGGCGCATTGATTGGGTCTACCCAAAACTCAAATGCATTTTCAGCCTTAACCTGAGGTTTGAACCTAAACTCAGATTACCTAGCTAATTATGGGAATAAAACGATGAATATTGAACGCCACAGCCTAGCTAAAGAACTCCCAGAATTTAAAGATAAAATTCACGACTTGAAACTGTCTGATGGACATTTCTCAAAGTTATTTAAAGATTACCATGAAGTAGACAATGAAGTTATTCGAATTGAAGACGGTGTAGAGCACTCAAGTGATGAGTATCTTGAATCACTGAAGAAAAAGAGGCTGTGGTTAAAAGATCAACTTTACCGAATTCTAAAAAGTGCAGATTAACTGTTAATCAAGGCCAACCGGCCGATGTGAGCGGGCTGCCAAGTCCGCTGCTATATTCTCCACCAATTGTTGAATAATTTAGCCTGTCCCGAGCAAGGGCAGATTTATAATCTATACTCTAACCATTGTATTCCATCCACGACGATTCCTTTGATTGCACTTATATTAGTATTAGCTGGCAGCTTTATCATGGGATTAGCTTTTTCTCCGGCCTTTAAGATATGTCGATTAACCTCTTCGGTCGGGTGGCGAGTGTTGTTAATTCTTATGGCTCTGTTTGAACTCGGATACTTGAGCTTTGCCTACTTCCTGTACGATCACAATAGCGCTAGTTTTATTGAGCAAGGCTTAAGTTTAATCCTGTTTCTTGGCTCCATTTTTGTTTTTGTGGTGAATTGTCTAAGTCTAACTAGCCTGCAAGAATTAAATGAAATTGCAACGCAGGCCAAATATAACGCTGAACATGATTTTTTAACGGATTTGGAGAATCGTCAGCGCTGCATTGATGCCATTAATGAACGTAAACATCAGCAGCTCGACTTTAGTGTTATCTTGGTTGATTTGAATAATTTCAAACAGATCAATGATGCAAAAGGGCACTTCTTTGGTGATAAATTACTGGTGGAACTTGCCCACAAAATGCGCGCAGCATTGCTTCCTCGTAGCAAGTTATATCGCATGGGCGGCGATGAATTTATCATTCTGATGGACGTGACTGACGTAAATTGTATTTACTCGCAAAATAATGCACTGCTGAGCGAATTAAAGTCAGGTATAGAAATTGAAGAGTTGCAGCTGGACGTGACGTATAGTGCAGGAGCAAGCTTATGGACTAAATCGCGCCAACTTGATGTGTTTGACCTTTTGAAGCAAGCCGATATTGCCATGTATTCGGCCAAACATAGCCGTCAAAGCATCGTCATCTTCGATGAAGAGCTCCATGAGGGAATTGAGGCTGAATTCCAACTGTTGGCTAACCTCAAAGTTGCGCTCGCCCGAGGTGAACTGACGCTCTATTATCAACCGATAGTGTGTTCTCAAAGCGGTGATATTCATGGAGTAGAAGCGCTATTAAGGTGGCCTCAGTCCGACGGCACAATGATAATGCCAGATCAGTTTATTGAGTTAGCGGAGCGCAATAATTTGATCAGGCAATTGAGTGCGTTTGTGATTAACCGTGTATTCCAAGACCTCGCAATATTGATTGAAATAGATGACAAGTTGGTTGTGCATATCAATCTTTCCTGCCAAGATTTTGCTGAACAGAATCTAATTAATACCCTTGCCATGCTACTGGATACTCATCGAGTAGACCCAACTCATATAGTATTTGAGCTTACAGAAAGCACCGTAATGGAAGAAGTGGAAAAAGCGAGAAGCTTAATTGAAACATTAATAGACATGGGATTTGCAGTGAGTATTGATGATTTTGGGACTGGTTTTTCTTCATTTTCTATTCTAAAAGAGTTACCAATTTCGCAGATTAAAATAGATGGTTCGTTTGTAAGGCTAAGTCATGAAAGTGAAAAAGATCAAGCCATAGTAGAAACCAGTATGTTTTTAGCGCGTAAATTGAATTGCAGTATTGTTGCTGAGGGTGTTGAAAGCGATGCCTGCTTGCAGTATTTATATAGCTTAGACTGTCCTTATATTCAGGGCTTTCAGATATGTGAACCACTCTCGCTAAGCGAATGCGTAAAGTGGATTAATTCCCAGAACATGGTGAGAGGGGCGATGAAAAGGTTAGACGGTTGAGGTCAATACCCTCCCTCTGCAAAAAGCTTGATACCCAGATATACGAATAAATTGCAGTCGATTAGAAAGTTAGCATGGGTTTAGGTGGGACAAAGCCGTACATTTGTTCAAACCCTGGGATTTCAGTTTCCCATATTGGGGTCTCTTCACCAATATATGCCCGGAATGCATCTAAAAAGAGTCTTGTTCTAACAGGCAAGTCGCGGTGGGGGTAGAGCGCATACATCGCAGCAAAATCGACCAGTTTTGTATTAGTTAAAATCGGTTGTAATTTGCCTTCAGTAATTTCTTTGCCGACTAAAAAGGCTGGTGCAACAATATAACAAGTACCGGATAGGACACTTTCCATTAATGTATCTCCGTCGTTGGTTCTGAAGATACTCTTCACTGGCATTTGTTGTTCGAAACCTTGCTCGTCTTGATAGGTGATACTGGTAAATCTTAATGCATCACTGGCGTAGGTTGCTGCAGGTAATTCGCTGAGCTCCTCGAGCGAGTTTGGCGTGCCATGGGTTTTTAAGAACGTTGGGCTTGCTAATATGAGCAATCGATTGCGCGCAATTCTGCGGGCGATAAGCGATGAATCTTTCGGCTCGCCGACACGAAAAGCTAAATCAAAACCTTCACCCACTAAGTCCACGAGCCTATCTTCAAGCCTAAGCTCAACTTCAACATGAGGAAAACGTTTTTGAAAGTCATTGATAACAGGTTGTACATAGCGTCGACCTACCACAGTAGAGCTGGCGATTTTAAGCAATCCTTTAGGCTCGGTGTGATAATTCTGTGCGATACGCTGAGTATCGTTTAGTAGCAGCCTTAGCTCTTCTGCTTTTTTTACCATCTCGGAACCTGCAGAGGTGAGCGAGAAGGAACGAGTTGTACGATTCATTAATCTTACACCGAGTTCTTCTTCCAGCTTGGTCATCTGCTTAGAAATGACAGAGCGATCGATATTTCTCAGTTGTGCGGCACTGGCAAAGGAACCACGTTCCACAACGTCTAAAAAGATTAATAATCTGCTGCTAATATCCATAATGCGAGAAAGTTCACTAAGACTGATGCCATTGTGACACTAAACAATTGGAATTGCGAGGGGCATATTTACACTAATAAAGTTGTGGCAAAATGCTAACAATGGTTTAATGAATTTAGTCTCACTACTTTATTTTTAACATAACGCAAAGGCATATGATGAAAGCAGTCCGATTCAATCACACAAATGGACTTACCTTCGAGCAGGGAGAAATTAACTTACCTGAGGCAACCGATGATCAAGTCTTGGTCAAAGTTGAATACGTTGGTTTAAGCTTTATCGATACCAAAGTGGCTAATTGCCCCTGTGATGAGACACCAAACAGAGTGTTTGGTGTGGATGCCGTGGGGGTCGTGGAAAAAGCATGTAAAACGGGTTTTCCTGAACCGGGTACGCGGGTTTTTTGGCACGGTGACATTCGAGAGCAAGGCACGATGAGCGAATTTGCTTTGGTGCCAAGTCACGCGCTTACTGTATTGCCAAAAAATGTTGATGGAAAGTTGGCTGCCGCTTCAATTGCACCGGCAATGTGTGCATTAATAGGGCTATTCAAGCTGCAATTAAATGCAGGGGATACGGTCTTAATCGAGTCGGCTCATCACCCTGTTGGTCAAATGGCAATACAATTTGCGAAACAGCTGGGGCTTGGGGTAGCGGCACGTTCCGAGCTCAAACATAAAAAGCTGCTTGAAAAGCTTGGTGCGGATCTCGTGTATACCCAGCCTGACTTCACCGGCCTATCCGATGCCCTACAGCTTCATTTTGGTGCAACAGAGGTGCAAGGCGCACTAGATTTAACAGGTACACATACCCAACAATTGATTTCTCATTTGACATTTTGTGGCCGAGTAAGCTGCCTAGCTGGGTTGCCAGCCATTGAACAGCATATATTAATGAAGAAAGCGCCGAACATAGGAATTGTTTCTTTATGTGGTAGTTGGCTCTCTAATAGCGTTTGTGCGCAGCAAAGAATGGCATTTATTGGAAACGCTCTTGCAGAAAAGCTTGAAAAAAATGAAATTACTTTGCAGCAACTTGAATCAATTTCACCGCAGCATGATGCGATAATTGAAACGCTGAAAAAGCTAGAAAGCAGCGATAACATCACATTTTTTGCGGCAGATATGAAACTATAGTCCCCATCTGCAACGATAATTTATCCTCTTCACGCAACAATACTGAGTTTGGCTTCATTCGCTAGGCTCAGCTTCCAAATAAATTGATACAATTTCTGACATTTTTCATCGTTTGAACACCGTATACTTCCCTGCAGGCCTCGCCATGAAGGGAATACGCCTTTCCTTTACGACTTCATAAAGAGTCATTGTCATCGTAAGGCGAAATTTTACAATGCGTTAATTGATGTCGGAGGGGCATCAATTTGGTGCGAATTGATATGTTTATTTGCACTCGTCAAATTGGATAGACTAGTGTCATCAGTTTAATAAGGATTAAACAATGAAAAAGTTACTTGTTATTTTCAGTTTTCTCATCTTCTCAGGTGTCGCGTTTGCGAATGACACACCTTATGAATTAATTAACCAAGTTGGCGATAAGCTATTTGCTGATATAAAAACGGTTAATCAAGATGGCAAGGCAACTGAAACTCAGATGAAGGGCATAGTACGTAGTCGCTTGATGCCACACATCGATGTGAAGTTTGTATCTTTTAAATTGCTTGGTAAACATATTAAAGGGTTAAAAAGAGACGAAGCCATCGAGTTTATTAGTGCGGTTGATAATTATCTTGTATCTACCTACGCTAATGCACTTTTACAGTACAAAGGCCAAGACGTATTGTTTGAAGAGTTACCGGTTTCTGATGGTGCTGATTTTGCGACGGTTAAGGTGGTAATAAGAGAGCAATCAAAACCAGATATAGATATGCATTTTAAGTTTCGTCAAAGCAAAGATGGAGACTGGAAAGTGTATGACATGGTTGCTGAAGGTATTTCTTTATTGAGTGCTAAGCAAAAAGAGATCACGATGAGAATTTCAGAAGTAGGTTTAGCTCAGGTTACGGCTGAATTGAAGAGTAAAGCATAAATCAAATTACTTCCCCCGACTTTGAAGTAACCAAAAGAGCACATCATGATTGATATGCTCTTTTTTTTGGTTCTGAAATCAGACTACTTGGTTTATCAACGGCTTTTCCAATCTTGCTGCGTCGAGATTTTCACAGGTTATTGTTGCAATTTGTTTTAGTGCTTCTTTGGTAAAGAAGCCTTGATGTCCTGTAACTAGTACATTGGGGAAGCTAACTAAACGCGAGAAAACATCGTCTTGAATTATTTCTTCACTGTGGTTTTTAAAAAATAGCTCTGACTCTTGCTCATACACATCTAAGCCGAGGTAACCGAGGCGTTTAGACTTGAGCGCGGCGATACAGGCTTTGCTATCTAACAGCGCGCCTCTACTGGTGTTAATAAGCATTACACCCGCTTTCATTTTGGCAAACGCAGCATCGTCAATAATATGATGGGTATGTTCATTCAGCGGACAGTGCAGGCTAATAATATCCGATTGTGCTAGTAAGATATCTAGAGAGACCAAAGTATAGGGGCCTTCTCCAATGTTTGGGTCATAAACCAGCACATTGGCACCAAAGCCGTTTAAGATACTGACTAAGGCTTGGCCAATTTTGCCACAGCCGATGATACCAACCGTTTTATTATAAATATTAAAACCGAGTAAGCCGTTGAGATCAAAATTATCTTCCCGAACTCGATTGTAGGCCTTATGTGTCTTGCGGCTGAGCGTTAGCATCAACGCGATACAGTGTTCTGCAACCGCTTCTGGGCTGTAGGCTGGAACACGGACAACCTTTATGTCACGCTGTTTTGCCTGTTGAATATCAACGTTATTGAAACCTGCGCAGCGTAGGGCGATGGTTTTAACGCCATAGTCAGCCAGTTTATCAATCACTTGCGCATTTACAGTATCGTTTACAAATACACAAACCGCGTCATAGTGCTGGCACAGCGAAACCGTTTTTTCATTGAGTGACTCACTAATAAAACTTATTTCAAGTTCAGAGTAGGAATTTACGGCTTGCTCAAAAAACGGCACTTCATAGTTTTGCGAACTGAATAGGGCGATTCTCATGATTAATGTGGCTCTCTATCACTGACTTAAGCGTTTCTGGTTTTGTTCTTGGGGCATATCTTGATACTAGCATGCCTTCAGAGTTTATTAGAAACTTGGTAAAATTCCATTTAATTGCGCGGTTTTGCGCGATACCACGAGTGTGAGATTTTAAATAGCTAAATAATGGGTGTGCATCAGGTCCGTTGACTTGTGTTTTAGTACAGATCTTAAAGCTTAAATTGAAATGTGTATTGTAAAACTCTTTAAGCATTTCATCTTCAAGTGGTTCATTGCGACCGAACTGGTTACAAGGAAAGGCCAGTACCTCAAATCCAAAAGGTTTGTATTTGCTGTATAGCTTTTCAAGTGCAGACAGTTGCGGAGCAAAGCTACATTTGCTCGCAATGTTAACGATCAATAGCGGTCTTCCCGCCAGAGACTGTAATGGCAAAACTTGGCCATCAATAAGTTGTGCACTAAAACGATAAATATTCTCCATCCTTTCAGGCTCCGTGTGATTTATTCATGTTATTCGGTATCAAAGCGGTTTTTTCATTTGCTATGACAGAGGTGCTCGGGTATAAAAACTCCATTCTTATTAAGATAACAACGAAATAGGACAGAAATATGTCAGTGAAAGTCGCATTTATAGGATTAGGTGTCATGGGGTATCCAATGGCTGGGCATTTGCAAAAAGCGGGTTACCAAGTCACAGTATACAATCGTACCACCAGCAAAGCCGAAAAATGGGCAGCTGAGTATGCTGGCAACTTTGCAGTTACACCTAAAGACGCAGCGACTGACTGTGATTTTGTATTTATGTGTGTTGGCAATGATGACGATTTACGCTCAGTCGTATATGGCGAAAGTGGTGTATTAGCGGGAGTAAAGCCGGGAGCTGTGATAGTTGACCATACTACAACATCTGCAAAAGTTGCCCGTGAAATAGCGCAAGAAGCCAAGAAATTACAAGTTGAATTCTTAGATGCCCCGGTATCTGGTGGTCAGGCTGGCGCAGAAAATGGCGTGTTGACGGTGATGGTTGGAGGAGACGAAAGTACGTTTGTTAAAGCGCAGCCAATCATGGCCGCGTTTGCTCGTTTTAGCCAATTAATTGGAGAAGTGGGTGCAGGGCAGCTTTGTAAAATGGTTAATCAGATTTGTATCGCGGGTGTGGTGCAGGGACTTGCAGAAGGCTTACACTTTGCTAAAAAAGCGGGTCTTGATGGTGAAAAGGTAATTGAAACGATTGCTAAGGGTGCCGCTGGTTCTTGGCAAATGGAGAATCGTTATAAAACCATGTTAGCGGGCGAATATGACTTTGGTTTTGCAGTCGATTGGATGAGAAAAGATTTAGGCATTGCTCTAGACGAGTCAAGAAGTAACGGCGCAAATTTGGCGCTTACAGCTTTAGTGGACCAATATTATGCAGATGTTCAAGCGCTTGGCGGCAACCGTTTTGATACCTCAAGTCTACTGGCAAGACTTGATGCTATCCACGACAAAAACAAATAACCTTTCGTTTCTAGTCTAAGTAACTTAAGCTCGGATCAGTCGTTATGGCTGCGCTACATTGGTGATAAATTGCTGATGTAGTGCGCTGAGATTCGCCAATATTGCGTCTTTACCTTTGATATCGCTGCGTTTCAGCACGGCATCAATTGCATCAACGGACTGCAGTGTGGCAAGCTTTGATGCCGTTAGCTGGTGGCTAATATGCCAAGGCTCCGCAGCAACTCCCCCTCGATAGCAATCATAAGGCCGGTAGAAACCAAAAGTTGCTAAATGCGCATCAAGCCACAGCGAAAATTCGTGCTGATGCCCATTTTGCTGGTATTCCCATGGTTCTAGTTGAAGTGATTGTCCTGTCGGTACGAGGTTTTTGGCAAACACATCCAGATCAGTGCCCAAATGGTGGCGACTAGCACCAGGTAGGGCGGAGAACAGCATAATTGCTTTTACTTTGTCGATGTCTGAGAGATTACTCAGTTCTATCTCTCGGTTAGTGATATCAAAAACAGGACGGCGCATTGCAAACTTGCTATTCCAAATCGCTTTTTGCCTTTCAAATCCTCGATATGCGGACGCCATGTAGAATTCAAAACCTGCCTTTTTTGCAGCTTGTGAGAGGGCGCTGAGATCGGAAACTATCGTGCTATGCACATGGCGACCATGGTAAAAAGCTAGATGTGATTCGTTGACGCCACAAGCGCTGCATTCAGCGCTGGTAAGCATATAGCGGCTAGGCAAGTAGCTTCTCCAAGATCTTTTCATAGACTAAGGCTAATTGATCTAGGTCTTTGCAACTCACGCATTCATCGACTTGATGGATAGTGGCATTAATTGGGCCAAGTTCAATTACTTTACATCCCGTTTGGGCAATAAATCGGCCATCTGATGTGCCACCTGAAGTTTCCGGTGTGGTTTGTCTTCCCGTTACTTCTTTGATGGCTGCAATCGTCACATCGAGCAATGGACCTGGCTCTGTTAAAAACGGTAAGCCATTCAGTATCCAATTCAGCTCATAATCAAGTTGATGCTTGTCTAAAATTGCAATAACACGTTGTTTGAGCTCACCGGCTGTAACTTCGGTGCTAAAGCGAAAGTTAAACTGTACTTGCAAAGAGCCCGGTATCACATTGCCAGCCCCAGTTCCGCCATTAATATTGGAAACTTGGAAGCTTGTCGCGGGGAAAAATGCATTCCCTTGATCCCACTCGGTCTGACTGAGTTCAGCAATCGCCGCTGCAGACAAGTGAATGGGGTTTTTAGCGAGATGAGGGTAAGCTACGTGACCTTGTTTTCCAATCACTTTTAGGTGTCCGGTGAGTGAACCGCGACGACCATTTTTTACGACGTCGCCAAGCTCATGGCGTGATGAAGGTTCACCAACCAAGCACATATCAATTTTTTCGTTTCGGGCTTCTAATAAATCTACAACTCGAGTAGTGCCATTCACGAAAGGGCCTTCCTCATCAGAGGTTATCAGAAAAGACAATGACCCTTTGTGATTAGGGTGTTTTTTGATAAACCTCTCCGTTGCCACGATCATAGCTGCAAGTGAGCCTTTCATGTCAGCAGCTCCGCGGCCATGTAACATGTCATTTTCAATCACAGCGGCAAATGGCGGGTGCTGCCATTGACTCTCGTCACCAACCGGTACTACATCTGTGTGTCCAGCAAAGCAAAAATGTGGTCCGCTGTCGCCTTTTCGTGCCCACGTGTTGAGCGTATCAACAAAGAAGTGTTCTTCGATGGTAAAGCCAAGCTTTGCCAAACGTTCATTCATTAATTGTTGGCAACCAGCATCATCAGGTGTAACAGAAGCCCTTTGGATCAGAGCTTGAGCGAGCTTAACTACTTCGCTCATTAGGCAAAAATCTCATCATACTGTGCAGCTTTAAAACCCAAGTGATATTGACCTTGGTACTGCAAAATAGGGCGTTTTATCATGGCTGGTGCCGCCAAAAGGTGTTGTTTCGCTGACTGCGCATCGAGATTTTGTTTTTGTTCTTCGCTAAGCGCTCGGTATGTGGTTCCGCGTTTGTTTAACACGTTTTCCCAGCCAAGTTGGTCAATAAAAGCAGTGAGTAGAGCTTCGTCTAATCCATCTTTGCGATAGTCGTGAAAAGTGAATTCGATATTGTTGTCTTGAAGATATTTTTTGGCTTTTTTAATGGTATCGCAGTTGCTGATCCCATACATGGTGATTGTCATAAAGCACACGCCCTTGCAATTGTGATTATCGGCTCTTTGGCCGCAGATACTTGTTTTAAAGGATAATAACACGCACCAAGCTTTTGTGCATTGAGTAGCACAATGGCGGCCATGGTTTTTGCTTCACTGAGTGGAATATCAAAAAAGCATAGCGGCTCTCCAAGCTTTATCGTGGTTTTGCCAAAGCTGTTTGCTTTGAGATATTCGGGTTTGGCAAACTCATTGCCGATTTCTAAGCTAAGTAACATTTTTAAGCCGTTATTGGCGTGTAAAATGTATTCGCAGTTATTTTTTCTGATCTGGATTAGTTTTCCGTTACAAGGAGATAGCAACAAAGGCACGCGCATTTGTACGCACACGCCAATCCCTAACATACCAGACGCAATCGCCGCGTTTGTATATGTACTTAGCGGTAAGACTTTGCCAGAAAAAGGACTTGGAATGTGCGCAATCGGGTTTGCGATTTGGGAGATTGGCCGATATTGGATTGGTGGTGAGAGTTCAATCAAAGTAATAAATATCCATCTTTTTTGAGCGCTTGCATCGCTTGCTGGATTTGGCTTTCTTTTACCAGAATATAATCGGTATCGTATGTTGATAAGGTAAAAATAGAGACGTTGGACTTTGCTAGCACACCAGAAATATTAGCCATAATACCCGTCAGCGAAAACCCCAGCGGGCCAACGACTTCCAATGCTCTCCAATGACTTTCAGCCGCGAGGCTACTGACTGCGATATCTGACGCGCAAACGATAGAGAGTTCATCCTCAGTTTTGGCAATAAAAAAGATTTCACTGTTTAACACAGCTTGTGGAACAGCGTCATCGCAATCCAAGCTATGTATCGTAAATTCTTGTTTGAGCAATTGCAGCGTTTGCTTTGACATTACCAACCCTTGTTTTTGGAAAAATACCAATTGGTATAATTCATAGTATAGCGAAGTCAATTTAAAGACCAGAGCGTTCGCCCGAATTCTAGGCAAAAGAAAGGATTAGTGAGATGAAAACGAAAAGGGCTCATGCATTGAGCCCTTGGTATAAAGATTATTCTTCGATTTGTGTTGCCTGAATAGCAGTCAAGGCAATGGTGTACACGATGTCATCAACCAAAGCCCCGCGGCTTAGGTCGTTAACCGGCTTACGCATACCTTGTAACATAGGTCCGATGCTAACAAGTTCAGCACTTCGCTGCACCGCCTTGTATGTGGTGTTACCTGTATTTAAATCTGGGAAGACAAATACCGTTGCTTTACCAGCGACTTTGCTGTTTGGCGCTTTTTTACGTGCGACATTTTCCATAATGGCAGCATCGTATTGCAGCGGCCCGTCAATATCGAGATCAGGGCGTTTCTTTTGTGCGATCTCTGTGGCTTCACGCACTTTTTCTACATCTGCACCTTGTCCAGATGTTCCTGTGCTGTAACTGATCATGGCAACGCGAGGCTCAATGCCGAATGCTGCAGCGGAATCTGCAGATTGAATTGCAATATCGGCTAACTGCTCTGCCGTTGGATCAGGGTTAATTGCACAGTCGCCGTATACTAGCACTTGGTCCGGTAGCAGCATGAAAAATACTGAACTTACCAACGACGCGCCTGGTGCCGTTTTGATTAACTGTAGTGGTGGGCGAATAGTATTGGCGGTGGTATTTACTGCACCAGATACTAAGCCATCAACTTGGCCTTCGGCTAACATCATGGTGCCGAGCACGACGTTATCTTGCAGTTGCTCTGCTGCAACGACCGCGGTTAGGCCTTTGTTTTTACGTAGCTCAACCATAGGCGCAATGTACTTTTGCAGCTCTTCTTCAGGAGATAAGATAGTCACGTTTTCATTAAGCTCAACACCTTGTTGCTGGGCGATACGTTCAATCTCTTCTCTGTCTCCAAGTAGTACGGTTTTAGCGATATTTCGCGCACCACAGATAGCAGCTGCCTTAATCGTTCTCGGCTCATTACCTTCAGGCAGCACAATGGTTTTGCTTGCACGTCTAGCTAAATCAGTTAGCAGATAACGAAACGCAGGAGGAGAGAGTTTGCGAGTTTTTGCGACCCCTTTGGCCAAACTTTCCAGCCACTCGCTATCGATGTGACGGGCGTTGTGCTGCTTTACGCGCTCGATGCGCTGCTCGTCATCGCTGGGTACTTCCATATTGAAATTGTGTAATAGCAAAGAAGTGCGCCAAGTATCAGCCTCAGTAGCAAGGATAGGTAGACCTGTATCCATCGCTTGCTCACATAAGGTCATGATCTTCTCTTCTGGTTTGAATCCACCAGTTAACAAGATAGCGCCAATCTTGGTGCCATTCATGGCCGATAAACACGCAGCAACTAGGATATCTGAACGATCGCCTGGAGTAACCAACAGGGCACCTGGCGTAAAGTGGTTAAGAATGTTCGATACTGTTCTTGCACAGAAAGTAACACGGCGCAGACGACGGTGCTCCATATCACCCGCATTGATGATTTCGGCTTTTAAATAATTGCTTAAGTCGATAACTCGCGGCGCTACTAAGTCAAAGTCCCATGGTATGGCACCTAAAAGTTGAAATGGGTGTTTTCTGAAAATAGGTAGCGATGCTAAACGATTCATTTCATTTTCAAGCTCTTCTGGTTTGTATTGATCAACCAGATCGGCGCGCGCTCTGCCATCTTCATCCAGCGGTGCATTCACTTTATTGAAAATACAACCCAATACGCGAGGGTGGTTTACACCGCCATAATTACCAGCGGCAATCTCTAAGCGGTCTTCAAGCTCGTCGATAGAGTCATTACCCGGCGTTAAGACAAACACGATATCTGCACCTAATGTTTGCGCAATCTCGCGGTTTACACGGCCAGCGTAAGGTTGACGACGGGTGGGTACCATTCCTTCAATGATGGCAACTTCATCGTCTTGTACTGTGCCTTCAAAGCGCTCCACAATTTCTTCCAACAAATCATCGCCTTTACCATCACCTATCATCTGCTCAGCGTAGCTCAGCTCAAAGGGCGTGGGTGGGGCAATGGTTGAACCTTGCTGAACGATGAGTGTTGACTTCTCAGGGCCGACTTCATCTTTACGAGGTTGTGCGATTGGCTTGAAGAAGTTTACTTTTACCGCTTTTTGTTCCAGTGCTCGGACTATTCCTACAGACACCGACGTCAAACCAACGCCCGTTGAAATAGGAATAAGCATAATACGACGACCCATCATTACACTCCTTTAGCAAGCGTAGCTGCGTCGTTGGCAATCACCCATTCTTCATTGGTTGGGATGACCATAGCGACAGGAGAGTGAGACTCATCAGTGATCACACCTTGATTTCCAAAGCGTGCGTTGAGGTTACGCTCTTTATTGATATGCATGCCAAGGAAGTTAAGCTGGTTTACTACTTTTTCACGGATAACATCAGAGTTTTCGCCAATTCCACCGGTAAATACAAGTGCATCTAAACCGTTTAGTGGTACCAAGAAGCTAGCAATTTGTTTGGCTAAACGATAACAGAAAATATCAAGCGCCAGTGTTGCTTGAGGGTGGTTTTCCTGTGCAGCTTCTTCAATCGTTCGGCAATCGTTAGAAAGCTCACTAATACCTAGAAGGCCACTTTGTTTATTCAACAAAGTGTCAATTTGCTGTGTTGAATAGTTCAGGTGGTTAACTAAAAACGAGAACAAGCCCGGATCAATATCACCACTTCGGGTGCCCATCACTAGACCCTCTAATGGTGTTAAGCCCATGCTGGTGTCCACCGATTTACCGTCTTTAATCGCGGTAACGGAACAACCATTGCCTAAGTGTGCGGTAATAATACGCGATGGTTTACCTTTTAGGCCTAAAATCTCGATGGCCTGCGCCGATACATAAGCATGGCTGGTGCCGTGGAAACCGTAACGTCTAACACCATGTTCACGATATAGTGAATAAGGTAGGGCATAAAGGTACGCTGTTTGATCCATACTTTGATGGAAAGCCGTATCAAAGACAGCAATTTGCGGTAGATGCGCAAATTCGGCTTGAGCTGCGCGGATCCCAAGTAGGTTAGCTGGATTATGTAAAGGCGCCAGACTAGCCGTTTCTTGGATAGCATTTATAACGGAGTCATCGATAATGACAGATTGTGTAAAGCGCTCACCGCCGTGTACAACGCGGTGGCCGACAGCGACAAGATTTGCGTCTAACGCGAGATCTTTGATGAGTTTTACAAGCGTTGTGATCGCAACTTGGTGCGCATCACCACTATTTAGGGGCACGATTTCCTTGTTGCCTTGGAACTTATATTTAATTTGTGGTGATTGTTCAGCTAGGCGTTCAGCCAGACCTGATAATATCTCCTCTCCCGTTGCGTTATCGATGATTGCAAACTTAAGACTGGAGCTTCCACAATTAAGAACCAAAACATGCTGAGATGACATAATGACTTTCCGTTTTGACAATAACAGTTATTGCGTATTAAGCTTAAAGCTATAGCGCATATAAGCTACGCATTTAGACTAAGGTATAGTTGACAGTAAAGACGTCGATTTTACCTCATTTTTTATATAAAAGTTAGCACCTAGGAGTTATGATGCAAAAAAGTCTTATTTCGCAAGTGCAACTTGGACGTCAATACTCGAAAGAGTGGCCTATGCGCAAGGAATTAGCACCGTTGTTCCCCGAATTTAGGGTGATCAAGGCGACAGAACTTGCTTTAAATACAATGCCTATGCTGGCGGTGTTTACCCTGTTTTTGCAGACCAGCCAATTGGGTTTTCAATATCTGCCGCAAGCCATTGCGATTGCTTTGTTCTTTTTATCGCTTCCTGTCCAAGGGTTATTATGGCTTGGTAAAAGAGCTGAAACGCCGTTAAATCCGGCTTTGTATTCTTGGTATACAGAACTACATCAAAAGATGGTTGCTAATGGCTATGATTCGCCGATGTCTTCAAGAAAGCCTAGATACAGAGATTTAGCGCGGTTGCTAAAAGATATGTTCGATAAAATGGACAAAGCGTTTACGCAAGAAAATCTGTAGTTTCTGTTTTCCTGCCTACCAAGCAAGTAGGCAGCGATTTGCTCATAATTAGTGATCTGATGTTGGGTTACTTGCGCTGATATTCGTTTATCAAAAACGAGAGCGTGATTTCGATATGGTCCATCTTTTGTAATCTGTCCATGTGTTGTTGCTTAAATTTCCATGCAAATGGCGTCATCATGATTAAGTGTTCAACACACTCAAATTCCATTCTGTGTGTTTGTTGTAATTTAGTCCGTTCAACCAACTCAAACCCTTGTGGTGTTTCTGGTGCCTTGTGTAGCTTTACATTGTCATAAATCAGAGACTTGAGTTCGAATAGATGGTGTTCACCGGGTGAGACGACATACAAACTGCCTGATGGTTTGCATAGACGGGCGAGTTCTTCGGCGAACACTGGCGCAAAAATACTCACAATCACATCTGCAAATTCATTTTCAAAAGGGGCCTCTTTGATGGAGGCTACGCTAAATTCTACTTGAGGATAGCGTTTAGCGGCATAGCGGACAGCAGGCTTTGCGATATCGACCCCGTAGACTTTGGCATTCTCGCAGCGATTTGCGATTTCATGGGTGTAAAAGCCCTCACCACATCCTAAGTCCAGCAGGGTAGCCGGCACTTTTTCAGAGACGATTTGTGCAAGCCTATCACGTAGAAAGTGATAATGATCGGTTTCGAAGAATGCCCGACGCGCTGCAACCATTTCTTGGTTGTCGCCCGGCTGTTTTGATTTTTTATTTTGCACGGGGAGTAAGTTGACATAGCCTTCTTTGGCAATATCAAATTGATGATTATTATTGCAGCTGTAGCTTGCACCGCCTTGATATAAAGGCAGTTTACACAGTGGACAGCGGTAGTGGGAGATCATTTGTCTAAGTATTCCCTATCAAAAAAAGTTTTTACCCAATGTGGGCGATATGTAATGAGTAAGGTGATGGCCATGCCATTTAACATGGCTTCAGGGAACCACATTATTACGGCAAAATGGAGATAATTGTCTGCCAACTGATACCAAGTATAGGCATCGATTGCATAATAATAGAATGCGCTTAGAAGTATCTTTAAACAGCCCACCGTACCTGCGAAAATAAATGCACAAACAAAAATATAAACGAAAAAGTGCCGCGGTAAATGATGATAGCAAAGGGCAAAGAGTCCATAGCTTAAGTAGACAGGTATCAGTGCAGTAAACAGCCAAAAATTACCAAACTCCACCAAGGTAAAAGCACTAAAGTAACTATGGACGAGGCATGCCAAAGTTGCACTTAACGCACCCAGTCGCCAGCCTAAAATTAACGTTACTGCTGTTATTCCAAGAATATGAATGTTCAGCTCAGGTAAAATGCCTGCTTTTATTTGCCACAGTAACGTGAGGACAACCGCACAACTTAATACGCCAGTTTGTCTAGCTGGTACTTGTAGTAATTGCTGATATTCTTTGCGATGAAAACTGAGTAAAAATAACCCAAGGGCAGCGATAAACGTCACGTTTCTATCCAGTTTTTAAATTTGGTTATTTTGCTCTATGCCGAGCACTGTATTCACAGTCTCGGCGGAAAAAACGGGCGATTAAATGTCGAAAGTTGCCCAAATTGGTGCGTGATCCGAGGGCTTATCAATTCCTCTCAATTCGTAATCTATGTCACTTTCGATACATTTCGCAGTTAATGGAGCGGTTGCTAAAACCACATCTATGCGAAGACCTCGGTTATCATCAAACCCTTTTGAGCGGTAGTCAAACCACGAATATTTTTCGGTTGCATCAGGTGTCAGTACTCTAAATGTATCTTTAAAGCCCCAATCTAGCAGTGTTTTTAACCACTCGCGCTCTTCTGGTTGGAACGAGCACTTACCCGTCTTTAACCAACGCTTGCGGTTTTGCTCACCAATACCAATATCCGCATCCAGTGGAGAAATATTAATATCGCCCATGACAACAAGGTTAGAGTGAGGATCGGCAAAATCATTCAAGTGGGTCATGAGATCTGCATAAAATTGTCTTTTATACGGAAATTTAGTTTCATGGCTGATGTTATCACCTTGAGGGAAGTAACCATTCATAACGGTAACTTCGTTACCTGAATCACTTTCAAACGTACCGCTGATCATGCGGCGTTGTGATTCTTCAGTATCCGTTGCGAAGCCTTTTTGGATAGCTTTTGCAGGTTTCTTGGAGAGTAGTGCCACACCGTAATGCGCCTTTTGACCATGGAAATAAACATGGTAGCCAAGTGCTTCTACATCGTCGATAGGAAAAGCTTCGTCATGGACTTTAATCTCTTGCAGTCCAATGACATCAGGTTGGTGTTTTTCAATCAATGCCTGTAATTGATGCAGTCTAGCTCTGAGGCCGTTTATATTAAACGAAACAATTTTCATAGCGCTCTCTTTAGATTCTTGCTGTTATTTGGCAAAGTTTATCACTTAAAAACGAGAGGGTCAGCGCTTGGGTGAAATTACTTCTTTAGTCAGCTGATAAGCATGTTGGCAGTTGTTAAATTTTGCACAAGTTTAGCGAGAGGATAACGAGGATTTTAGCTTAGTGTAAATAGATCATTAAATAACCAAAATTGCATGATTTAGCTGTTTACTTATTCGTCGTTGTAATTATAATCCGCGCCGAATCGTTCAATTGGGGTATATTATGCTTAAATCTCTCTCTTTCTTTGGTCTTGTTTCTTTGGTTTCTACAACGGCTTTCGCTTCACAGGTTGAGTTCACTCAAGCTGACGCATCACCAGCGACGAAAGTATGTGCTGTTGCAGCAGAGCAAGGTTTCAGTGCAGCACGTAAAGAAGCTGCATCACTAGGCCTATTTATTTCTCGCTTCTCACCAAGCATCCACTGTAATGGTGAAGATATCCGTGAGTTTGCAAAAGCGGCAAAGCGCTCGCAAAAGCAAGAAAAGAAAGTTGAGCTAATTGCTGAAAAAACAGATACCGCAACTGAGCTATGCTTAGATGCAGTACGTCACGGCGTTAATCACCTACGTTTGAATAACCAACAGGTTCGCAACTTACGTTGTAACGATATGCCAGTTAAGCAATTTGTTAAAGAATTCAGAAACGCAGCAATTTAATCAAATTGATGTGAAGAGAAGAGGGGCAGTTAGCCCCTTTTTTATTGGTTGTTATTTAGGTTTGCATCACGGTATTTGGCGTAACAGACCAAAGCCGCCAAGCCTGCCACAGGAATAGAAATCATACTTACCCAACCACCTGTATATAAAATGGCCAGTAGCATTCCAATATCAATACCGCCGATAACACAATCAGAATGACCACTTTCTGAAACCCGACAATCTAGTACTGCAACACTAAGCTCAGCAATGAGTAAACCAAATAAAGGCGCAATGGCGAGAAATGCTAGGCTTACCGCTAAAAGTTTCAATTGCTTTTGTGACATGTGCATCTCCTTATTTATTACTTTTGGGCATTGTGCGTTAGCGTGATTAATCTTATCTGAGAAGTTGTTCTGGCTAAATAAAAATCAGTGGAAAGTAACTAACCTGAGCTGCGGATAATTAATGCCTTTCTAGCAGCCAGTTTTAGCGCTAACTGCGTTGAATTCACTTCCAATAGCCAGCTATTGGTGCGTAAATTCGCTTTGCCTACAGGATGTAGGTACCTTAGCGAGAGCAGGACGCGGAAGCGGTGTTTTCCCTAAAACTCTCTGGCTAGACAAGGAAAAAACTAAGTTGTTCTTTAGAAACAATGAGTTGGAACGTTTCTTATCCAAACCTCAGGTTAACTAGATTGAACATTACAGTGCTTAGATAATTCTTTGCTATAATCCGCGCAATTTTGGTAATAGATACTGATCTCCAATGACATTTAGCGAGTTACAACTTCACCCTAAACTACTAAGCGCAATTACTGAGCTTGGGTTTGAGTCACCCACACCAATTCAAGAAAAGAGTATTCCACTTCTGCTCAGTGGTTGTGATTTAATTGCAAGTGCCCAAACTGGAACCGGTAAGACTGCCGCCTTCATGCTGCCGATTTTGCACTCCATGCTGATAGGCGCCACGCAAGGTGAGAAATCGGTTAGGGCATTGATACTAACGCCGACTCGTGAGCTGGCACAGCAGGTTGCAGAACATACTGAAAAGTTAGTGGTGAACACTAACTTAAATGTCGTGTGCTTATATGGCGGTGCAAATATTGGCCCGCAAGAAAAGCGCTTAAGAGCGGGTGTAGACGTAGTGGTTGCGACACCAGGGCGTTTACTTGACCACCTAATCAAAGGCACATTAACACTCAAAAATATTCAACACTTGGTCTTCGATGAAGCAGATCGCATGTTAGATATGGGGTTTATGGGGGAAATTAAGCGGATCATGCGCACTATGCCGCTTAAGCGTCAAACGTTGCTATTTTCAGCTACGGTTGACGATGCTGTGTTATCCCAAGTAAAGCCTTGGTTGAACGACCCTAAGCGAGTAGGTGTTGAATCCCAGAACAGCACCGCAAGTACAGTTACGCAAGCTTTCTATTCGGTAGACGAAGATCGCAAACGTGAATTGATCGCCCACTTGATTGGCAAAAATAATTGGCATCAGGTACTGGTGTTTACTCGCACAAAAAATAGTGCTGATAGCTACGCAAAAGAATTGAATAAGGATGGCCTTAAAACCGCAGCGATCCACGGTGATAAGTCTCAAGGCGCGCGTGACAAAGCGCTATCTCAATTCAAATCAGGTGAAATTCGCGTCTTGGTCGCAACGGATGTAGCAGCTCGTGGCATTGACATTGACTCGCTAAACTATGTCTTCAATGCTGAGTTACCCTATGTTGCTGAAGACTATGTGCACCGTATCGGCCGTAGTGGTCGTGCTGGACAAAACGGCCAAGCCATTTCGCTTGTGAGTATTGATGAACAGTGGCTACTAGAAGAAATAGAAATTTTCTTAGATGAGCGATTTGCGCCGCAATGGCTGCCAGGCTATGAACCTGATTTAACCAAAGAGCCTAAAGACACTCGCCGTAATTCTGGCAAATCTAAGAAGCAAAGAGACAAAAAGCGTATTTTGGGAACAAGAACCAAGCGTAAAAGGAAGTAATGGCTTAGCGCTAAAGCTTATGTTTGGCTTCTCTCATCCAAACATAAGCATCATGGGCCATTAATTGCTAGTAGAGGTTTTGATATAAACAGCTGCCCCAGATGCAGATAAAAACGATAAGTGCGATCAATACGCCTGCAGAGCCCAAGTCCTTGGCAAGCCCCGACAGTGGATGGATTTCTAAACCGACTCTATCAATTGTTGCTTCAATAGCGGTATTTACTATCTCTGCAAACATCACAAACAGCGTTGCACAAAACAGCATAACGCGCTCATAGAGTGAAAGTTCAAGTGTAAACAGCAAAATGATAGTAACCAGCAGTAGAATAAGCTCTTGCCGAAAGGCGGATTCATTTTTTGTGAGCCAATTAAACGCTCTAAATGAGTGTCCAAGCGCCAGCAATAGTCGTTTTGCTCCAGTTGGCTTATTGGTGTTATCAAAATGCATTAGTTTCTCCATTAGTTGCGAATAATTGAGTTCGACAGGTTGCGAATATGTCATTTTTGGACTGATAGGTTTTCGAATTAACTTGGGTTAAGCCAAGTAACGTATCGTAGATATTGTCATGAGAAAGGGGTTGCTGTTTTACAGCGTCAATGCAATCACTGTAGCTTTTATTTGTTAGGCGATTACTCCAGTAAATCATCGGGATCTGAGTTTGCTCTTTAGGTGCTAGACGATATGGAAAGCCATGTAAATATAATCCGGTTTCACCAAGTGATTCGCCATGATCGGAAACATAGAGCATGTTGACAGTTTCTGCGTCTAACGAAGACAGTTGTGTAATGATTTTGTGCAACACTAAATCTGTGTAAGCGATGGTATTGTCATAGGTGTTCACTAATTCTTGAGGCGTACAATTTTGGATATCGCTACGTTGGCAATCTGGGAGGAATTTTTGCTGTGTTTTAGGGTAACGGCGGTAATAAGTTGGGCCATGCGAGCCAATCATATGTAAGACAACAACAATATTGCTTGTTTGCGCGTTGTTTATGGTATTCATAAGTGATGGGATTAGTACCTCATCAAAGCAATACTTACCGTCGCACAGCGGGTTATCCTTGTTAGTATCAATCCGATAATTCTCAACCCGATTACATACACCTTTACAACTACTATTATTGTCTATCCAAAACACATCGGCGCCAGCCCTGTGGATCACATCAAGCACGTTATCTTGGCTCTGAGCAAGACGGCTATTGTAATGTGCTCTATCTAGCCGTGAAAACATACAGGGTACTGAAATTGCTGTCGCTGTGCCACAAGATGACATTTTACTAAAATATTTGATGCCGTCCTGTTTAGTGTATTCGTTAGTATCTATTTTATAGCCTCCGTGTGAAAAGTTGCTTGCACGTGCAGTTTCACCAACGACGACAACGGTAATATTAGCACCTGACTTGGAAGCTAAAGCAGGTGTTTTATCTAGTAATCGAAATGGTAATGGAGGATAAAAATAGTTATCTCTCAGGTATTTATATCCTGCAATATAAAATGAAAATGGCGTGATATAGCTTGCGACTTCTTTATTGTTTCTACCAACGGAGGCATAGTTTTGATAAAAGCTAAAGGCTATCAAAGAGATGAAGGTAATTGAAACAAAATTAATGAGTGTAAAGGATTTTAGCCTTTGCTTTAGTGGCTGCCTGATTTTGTTTTTTGTCATTAAATAAGCAGGAATTAAACCCAAAGTTAGTACGAAAAGAACTAGATTTATATTTAAATATGAAAATGCTTCCCCCGTGTCTGTTTCAATAATATTTTGCATCATGCTTTTATCAAATATGACGCCGTAGTTTATTGATGCGTATAGCAACACACTGGATAGCACAATGGTGATAAATAAAAAAGGCCGTACAAAGGTGATTAAAGAAAACCAACTAAATAGTAACAGTGTCAGGAAAAACAAAAGAATAGGGACAGACGCTAAAAATAGCCAATCGGACCACTCCTGTATTGTAGCAACATTAAAGACTTTGATAATAAATAGGCTATTAAAAGCAATGGTACAATAAAGTGTGGCGAGAACCATCAGGCTGGTATAGCCTGATGGGGAGATATGTTTTAAAAATTTAAACATATCCAACTCCTGACGAGAAAATAAAAGCTAAGTTATCTTTATTTTCTATAGAAATACTTAAGAGAACCTTATGCTTTACTCTTTTAATCGATAAATTTGCTCCTGATAGGCCAAATTACTAAATAATACATGAGATAGTGCTTTTTCTTTCAAATCAATGGTGTGCGTTGTATTCAGCAATGGTTTTTGCATCTTAGTCGCCGTGTCATATTGCCAATAACTCACTTTGTTGCCTGGCATCAAAATGGCGGCTTTGTCATCTTCAATGTAGGCAAAATTATCGTAATATTGCATCATCGCTCTTTGCACTGGATATTGTTTGGTTAAGTCAAAACCAAGCATAGGCGTTGGGCGTTCAACCCCTATTAAAGAAAGCAAAGTGACAGGTAAATCAATTTGACTGACCAATCTTTTATCTTGTTTCTGATTAAAGTCTGAATTCAAAATAACGGCTGGAATATGAAAAGACTTAATAGGGACGGGCTCGGATCCATACACCCTGACATCATGATCTGCAACGACTAAAAAGATAGTATCTTGCCAATAACGGCTTTGCTTGGCCTTATCAATAAACTTTCCGAGTGCATAGTCGGCGTACTTGATAGCGAGATCTCGCGCAGGTTTATCACTTTTATGATTTGTTGGTAACATTACTTTTCCGTCAGGAATTTCAAACGGGTCGTGATTGCTAGATGTAAAGATCAAACTAAAAAATGGCTTTTCTTCTTCACTCAGCTGAGTTAATTCTTTATCCGCTTGATTAAACAGATCTTCGTCGCTGGCGCCCCAAGACGCAACAAATTCCGGGCTTTCAATATCATCAAAGTCAACGATACGTTGAAAGCCGTTTCCTAAGAAGAAGCTTTTCATGTTATCGAAGTGGCTTTCGCCACCGTAAATAAACTGTGTGGTATAGTTTTCTTTGGCTAAAATATCTGCCAACGTACAAAACTGTTGCTGAGACTTTGAAAGCTTAACGACGGAGCGTGACGGTGAAGGTACAAAGCCGGTGATCACGGCTTCAATTCCGCGAACCGATCGGGTGCCCGTTGCGTAGAGGTTCTCCAGTCCCCAGCCTTCTTGATACAGTTTATCTAACTCTGGGGCTAGATTTGCTCCCCCTAGCGAGCTGACAAAACGCGCGCCTAAGCTTTCCTCTAAGATAATTACTAAGTTTTTCTTTTTGCCCTGATGATATGCCGGATTAGTGGCTAGGGTAGGAAGTGTATTTGAGATAAAACCTTGTTTGTAACTTGCTTTTCTTACTGTATCAAAAACCTTTTCTTTGGATAGCGAACCATAAAGCGCACTGGCACTTTTTTCGCTGCCCATATTTTTTGCTGCGAACGCAACACTATAAGCTGAGTTGATGGTCAGCGAATTAACCAATGCATCTTGTGAGAAATAGACGGTAGCAGGGTTAAGTGGTCTATGACCCAGAGTGCCTCTTGCTAACAGCGCTAAACAGATAAGACTACAAAAAGTAGAGATAGCCATATTCCGCTTTAATGGCACATCGTTGCCAATGCGAGGAAAATATCTCAAGGTGGTTATTAAAGCCAAAGTACATAAAAGTAGGGTGAATATCACTGTGCCCAAGTGACCACTCAACAACATTGAAATAACTTCTTTGGGGTAAATTAGATACTCAATAAATAAACGGTTCGGTCTGATGTCGTATTGCAAAATAAATGCAGGAGTTGCAGCTTCGAGTAGTAGGACAAATGCAATACCCAATGCAATATACACCGTTACTAGTGCAGTAAGTAAAGGCTTCAATGGTTTAGGCATAAAATAGTGCGTGACCATTAACAATAAGAGAGGTATCGCGAGATATGCGATAGTACTCAAATCAACTCGTAGGCCTGATATCACAAAGGTTAAAGGATCAGAGCCTGCCATTCTCTCTAACATCCAAGCTGATAGTCCTAAACGGCTAAGCGTCAAAATCACCAACAAGGACAAGAAAAACACCATGAAAGGTTGTGCATAAGGAGTTGAAAAGTGTACTTTGTTCATAGAATGTTAAGAATAGTTGCATTTATCACAAGACTATCCGACGAAACTTAAGAAAAGCTTAGGAAATCCTTCGGAATTGGTGAAAGTTGAAGTTCTCTTTAGCGAATCTTAAGTTTGAGCAACTAAGCTATGTGATATTAAGCACTAGCCAAAGGTCTATTTATGAATGTGTTACTGATTGAAGATTCTGAATCCCTGCGTCGCAGCTTAACCTTAGGGCTCTCTAAACTGGGTTTTACGGTAGATGATACGGCGGATGGTTCTAGCGGTTTGAGTATGGCGCTGATGGATCACTATGATGTAATTATTTTAGATATTATGTTGCCCAGTTTGGATGGCATAAGTGTGCTTAAAGCGCTAAGACAGCAGAAGAATGACACTCGAGTGTTGGTGTTGTCAGCAAAGTCACAACCTGAAGACCGAGTGCTGGGTTTATTAAGTGGTGCAGACGACTATCTCGCCAAGCCCTTTTCGTTTGATGAGCTGCATGCACGGCTATTAACGCTAATGAGAAGAGGGGCATTTAAACAAGATGGTGATGAAATCGTGCATGGCTTTTTGACCATTGACTTGCAGCTAAAGTCGGCGTTAATTGCAGGGCAGCAAATAGACTTAACACCCAATGAGTATAAAATTTTGGAATGTTTGTTTACTAATCAAAATAAGATTATTACACCAGAAAAATTGAGCACTTATATTACCGGCAATTTCGATAGCGTATCGAAAAATGCCATCGAAGCTCACCTTTCTTCGCTACGTAAAAAGGTTAAAGCGTTGGGTCAATGCTTGCCAGTTAAAACTAAACGCGGGTTTGGATATTATGTTGAGCAACTACTATGAAGTCGATCCGAGGGAACTTAGTTAGCACATTATCAATTACCATCACAGGTGTTGTAGTCGCCATTTTACTCGCTACAGATTTGGCTGTTGACTCTTGGATTGACTCACAATTCGACAAAGCGATGCATACAAAAGTTGGCATGCTGATGACGTTAGTCTCTGAAGATGAAGATCATCTTGAACTGCACTTTTCCGGTGAGTTTTTACCTGAATTTACTGGCAATATCGAGCCCGAATATTATCAAATCTGGTTGAACGACCGAGTTTTTGCACGCTCTGACAGCTTAGATCTTTTTTCGCAACACGAGTTACCTTATTTGTCGTTATCACTTGGCGAAAGTAAAGTGGTAAATGAAACCCTGCCAGATGGTCGTGCGGGACGGATCATATATACCCGTTTTATTCCGCAGATCCATACCCTAAAAGGGGAAAAAAAATCTTTTGACGACGAACTTGTTATTGCCTATGCGGCCTCGTCGGAGGGATTGGACTTTATTCTTTGGCTCATTGATATCGTTTTTATCGTGACTATTGTATGTGTTGTGGTGTTTATTCGTGTCTTTGTGCGCAAAACGGTCGATGTTGGTCTCGCGCCGTTGAATAGCATGAACGCTCAGATAGCCAAACTAAATTTCTCTAAAGATTCAGACACCATAATATTAGAAAAGCCTGTCTCTGAGCTATTACCCGTTGAGCAAAGCCTAAACCGTTTTATTGTTGAAAACAGACAATTGTACTTGCGAGAAAAGCGCCTAACCTCAGATATTTCGCATGAATTAAAAACGCCCATTACGGAGCTTATTAATTTGGCGGAAGTTATTTCACGCTTCCCGGAAGACAATGAACTGGCGGATGACTTTGTGCCAGAAGTATTAAGAATAAGTCAGCGGATGAAAAACATCGTCACCAACGTCATGTTGTTACATAAATACGAGCAGATAAAGCTACCTAAAGACGATGTTGTTGATGTATTGCAAGTCATCAACCGTTCGATTGGTGAGATAGCATTTGATAATGTTGAGATTCAGACAACTTGCTCCGAATGTCCAATTCAGACCAACTTAATGGCAGTCGAGAGCATCATTGGTAACTTACTGAAAAATGCCAAGCGCCACCGAGTACTGGGTTCTGAAGCACTTATCGTTGTTGAAAAGGGGGCGACAAATGGGATAAATGTTCGAGTGAGCAATCAGGTTTCCGGCGAGCTCGAAAACGTGAATTTAGCACAATTATTTGAACCACTATGGCAAAGCGACCAATCGAGAAGCGCGAATGATTGCTTTGGCTTGGGCTTGCCTATTGCTAGGGCCTTTGCTGAAGCCATTGACGCGGAACTCACTGTTGCGTTGGAAGCGAGCACCATCACCTTTACATTGACCCTTTGAAGCGCTATTTAAAAGTGAGTTTCCACTGATAAACCAAGTTCCCAGCTGTCAACTTCAGGGTAGTTACTTAATGGTTTAGTAAAGTCTATATGCACTACGTTTTCATTACTTGAACGGGCGGAATATAAACGAACTCCGAGCCCTACACTACCTAGCATTTTATTGCTTATATTAGGATGTTGTATATTCCCGGATGCTTTTCCCATATCAACAAAGCCAACGAATCCTAAATCAACAAGCTGATAAATATTAATGTTAGGGTACATACGGAGCTCGAATGAAGATTTGACCGTTTGCGTACCTTGTTGATAGCTTTGTGGGAAGCCACGGATCCCTTCTTCTCCACCGAGTGCAAGAGGACGCTCGGCAAATTCCTTGTTTTGCCACGCAGCAATGACATCAGCATAAAAAGCAAAACTATCGCTCCAGCGATAATTTACCTTTGCAGCGAGAGTAGACCATACTCTATCACCTTGCTGCGTACCGATTTGGGCATTGGTTGATGCTTTAAATCGGTATAAGACATCATCATTAAATAGCCATGCTTTATTGGCTGAAAACTCCCAAATTGAGCCAACTCCATCCGCTTCGGTATCAATACCTGTTTTGGCCGCAAGTGACCATCCGAGGTTGAAATCTTCACTGTGATTGATTAAGTCTACGTCCTGCAGCACGATATAATTATCTTCGATATATTGAAGACTTATCCAAGGCGCTAACAATTTGAAGTCATAAAGGTTATCCCTTATGGCTAAGTTTGGCTCGTCATAGCTGACATCTTGGTAATCGACACCAGCTATCCACCTAAGTGTGGTGGTGTTGGTTTGCTGCCATAAACGGCCATAAGCAAACTGCGCAGATGTACCATTATATCGAAACTGACTTTCTGTTTGACCGTTATGATAGATAGAAGTCGTTTGGTCTTGTGCATTAATATAAGCTCTATATAACAAAGAGCTGGAGCGCTGATAGAAAGGTTGATAAATGTCAGTCATAAATATTTGACCGTCATCATAATCATCTGCTTGCACTGTTATCATGGCATGTGGTTGCCATGGCGCAGGCATTTGCAACACGGTATGGTAACCGGAACGTTCATGGTCAGATTTGTATTTTACGGATGCCCTAACGCCATACCCTAACAAGTTTTCTTCTTTAAACCCCAAACTTAACTTATTGTTTCCACTACTTCGGCCAAAGTTGACACTGGGCAGCAAACTCCAGGTGTCCCACGTTTGCACTGATATTTTCTGTGGCTCGCCACTGCTGCATGGCTTGGCGTAGTTGATTTTCGCCTCTCTGATGTATTTTTTAGCGCGCAAGATCCGCTCAGCCTCTAAAATATCGGCCTCGCTGACTAGGTCACCAGCCTGAAAAGGGAGTTGAGAAGCGATAGTCGCATCTCGGGTTTCTATATGCAGCCAGTTTACTAAGTCATGGAAAGAGGTCGTTTCTGGGTCGTCCGGATTAAAAATAGGGTTTGAGTTTATTTCGATAGACTCAATCTTGATGTTTTTCTCTTGGCTCGCTTTATCTGTCTGTCGAGCCATTTTATTACTATGTTCAGCTTTATTATTGCAAAGGGCGTCGATGCTAAATGGGTCACCAGCAAACGCAGGAGTGATTGAAGTGACTAACACGAATACCGCAACGGTTTTGGCTGGCATATATGCTCCAACTGAAAAATATCAAGCTACGTTGAAAACATATATGCCAATACTTAAGAAAGGCTTAAGAAAAATTAAAGAATGAATTAATCGCCAATGTATGTGAATTTTTCATGATTGAGTTTTGCCTTTACGAACAGAGTTTACAGTTCCCCGGTAAATAAGCGTCGATGCGTTTTTCTTGCATACTCATCAGACATGCCACCAAGATAGTCCGCTAACACACGCATTTGCTGCGTTTCGTCGGTTGCATGCTGGTATAATGTTTGGGTTGTATACGGCAATAATCGCATCGGGTCACTAGCAAAAACTTCAAATAAATCAATAAGCAGGTTTTGACCACTAAACTCAATTTGCTGCATTTTAGGTTCACGAATTAATCTTTGATATACGAACACTTTTAATACTTGTAGGATCTCCTGAAATTCGGGTGCCATCTCAACGGTAAAATGAAGTAGGGCGGAGTCAAAATCTGAGTCTTGAACGGTGAGTTTACAATGCACAATAAACAGGTTGACGAGTTCACCTATGGTATCTTTTCGATTAGATTCATCTTCTGAAAATAAACTCTCGCTCACGCGCGGTAAGTTTTGCTTTAACCAAGGTGAGTCTAACTTTTGCAATTCAGGCAGAGCAAAATCATGCCATGCTGCCTCGTTAAGGGTCTCGGTTGCTATCGCATCTTCTAAATCATGAACTGCATAGGCGATATCATCGGCATATTCCATAATGGCGCAATCTAACGATTTAAACTTAGTCTTGCGACGGAAGGTGTCTTTTACCTCGGTTTCTTGCAGCTTTATTTGGTCGTTTTGAGAAAATGGCGAGAGGATCCAATCAAATACCGATTGGTCGCATTGATAAATGCCTTTTGCAGGCAGCCAATCACTGGACAATATGTATTTTCGACTTTGTGTTTGCGTTGGTTGGTGATACCAAAGTGTGTCGATTAATGCAGGGTATTTAATAAAACCTAATAAGGTGCGGCGCGTTAAGTTCATGCCATAACCTTTAGTGTATGGTTCCAGTTTGGTGACAATGCGCAAGGTTTGAGCGTTTCCTTCAAACCCTCCGTGATCGCGCATAAGGTAATTAAGCGCGATTTCTCCACCATGGCCAAAAGGCGGGTGGCCGATATCATGCGCTAGGCACAAAGTTTCAATAAGACTTGTTGAAGGAAAGTGTTCAAATTCAGGGTGTTGTTTTCTTAAATGGCGTAGTAGACCGCTGCCTATTTGCGATACTTCCAAAGAGTGTGTTAGACGAGTCCGGTAAAAGTCGTTGACGCCGATTGCCATAATTTGGGTTTTGGCTTGCAAGCGCCTAAAAGCCGCGGCATGTATGATCCTAGAACGATCTATTTGCCATGCTGAGCGATTGTCGTTAGGGCGGTTTTTTTGCTGCGATAGCAGACGCTGCTGCCAAGCGTTAGACGTCATACTTCTGTTCCTTTTTCTTTATATCTCAAACTCGTCTAAACTATGTACGATAACTGAACGAAAATTCGCGTTTAATTGCGGCTTTTGATATTATCAGCCGCTATTTTTGAATACTGTTATTTTGGCGCAATTTATCAACGCTCTATCAAACTATAGTAACAGAATAAAACTGTTATTGAGCGGGCTTGAGAAAAGTTCTTAGAGACTTAGGGAAAGAGACTCCGTTTCCAGAACAACGCCACTGCGAGGAGAAGTATGCAAGCTAAACTGATTAAACTCATTGTTGCCCTAGTGACCATTTGGGCGTTAATTTATCCTTTTATCCAAGATAAAAGTCCTCAAGATTCTACTTTAGATCAAGAGGATACGAGTGCTGAGGTTGTACCTAAGGTGCCGGAAAAGCCACTCCATAGTGTAAAGCTACCCAATTTTTCAGCCATTCGTGACATTAAGGAAAAGAAAACGGCGTTTTTCGACTTTATTAAACCGCACGTAGAAGCCGAAAATAAACAGATCTTAGAGCAACGGGCAACGCTTGAAATCGCTCTGATGATGGTGCAATTTGATGAAACGCTAACACGCAAACAAATAGAAAAGATTGCGATGATTTTCACAAAGTATGATTTAAAAGGCGAAGCCATTAATGAATCTTCGCTCAAAAGAGCATTGCGCCGAGTGGATATTATTCCTAAAGAGCTGGCGCTGATGCAAGCTGCTAATGAATCAGCCTGGGGTACGTCACGGTTTGCACGAATTGGGTTAAATTTTTTTGGTCAATGGTGTTACACCAAAGGCTGCGGTATGGTGCCTAAGCGGCGAGAAGATGCGGCCGATCATGAAGTTAGAGCATTTCAGTCGGTAAGAGCCGCGGTCAAGTCATACTTTAGAAATATTAACACCAATGATGCATACAGGGAGTTGCGTTCGGTACGAGCAGAGCTGCGAGCTCAAAAAGCGCCGATTGACGCGACAGTATTAACAAGTGGTCTTTTGAGTTATTCAGAGCGTGGTGAGGACTACGTGAACGAACTTAACGATATGATAAGGCATAACCGAGCGTATTTTGATGAAGAGTAAGATTGTACTTGTCCTGATAATGGCACTTTGGAGTGCGATAGCCTCAGCTAAAGCAGTCACCTTTGCATATGACAGCTTTTACGACAGGCTAAAAGTGGTAAGTAAAGGCGAGTTTGAGTTTGCACGTGTGGGTTTTTACCTTGTTGATACAGTAAGTATGCAAGCCTGTAAAATCACGACGGGTAATATTGTGACCGAGGAAGCGAGTTTTCCATTGTCGTACACTGATGAAGCGCAGCTATTGCTGCCATTTGATAAAGAGTTGGACAAAAACAAAGCAAAAGTAGTGATTGAAACGAAGGGCACAAACTCGGACTGCCAGCTAAAAATGCAGATTGAAGCTGAGTTATTTAACACGACATCTTTGAGCAAAGCTGACCTTTATAAAATGCAACAGGAATTTGAAGAGCTACTGGCTGATCTCTCTGGCTTTTTTATTAAAAACTTGCTGTCATTTTTGCTGCCTGAGCAACAAGGGGTTATTGTGACCTTTGGCAGAAGTCAAACCGTCACCGACGCTACAATGAAGTGTGAGTCGCAAGTCTGTCAAATCAGCGTCCCGAAGACGTGGTCAAACGACAATACACATTTTGCAGACTCTGTGAATATAAAATCAGTGCAACCTTGGCTGGCACTATAATTAGCCCATCATTATATAAAGTAACGTCTATAGACTTTAGTCGGAGCTATTCAGACTAACGAAATTCGTTAGACGTTACTTCACCCTTGCATTTCTTACAGATAAAACCCTCTCTCATCACTATTAATCCTTCTTTTGACAATAATTCATACCGGCAAACAGCGATATCTATTCGTCGTGAATTTCTGCCATTAGACCCCCAAAATGGAAACTTAATGTTAAATAAATGCATTGTTAAAGTTGCTTCGGTATGCTAATAATGGCTGGATTATTAAAAAAACTACAGTGTAATTATCAACTTAAGGGGAAACAGGATGACCTATAAATTACCACTCAGTGCGCTCTCTATTGCCGTTTTAATCGGCATGAATCAACAAGTTAAGGCTGAAGAAACGAAGCAAGTTGAACGTATTGAAGTGACCGGTTCTCACATTAAAAGAACAGATTTAGAAGGCCCGTCACCAATCCAAAGTTTATCAGCTGCTGATCTAGCTTCAACGGGATCAACGGACCTTATTGGCGCGTTGCAAAAGCTGCCGGTATCGGGTACTGGTACTTTTAGTACGCAAGGTAACTCCAGCGATGACACAGCAAATGGTGGCTCTAGTGTTGCTCTAAGAGGGTTAGGGGCATCATCGACGCTTGTATTAATCAATGGCCGCCGCGTTGCGGTTAGCCCATTTGCAAAAGATATCGAAACATCATTTGTGGACTTAAATACCATTCCGGTGTCATCGGTTAAACGTATAGATATTCTAAAAGATGGCGCCTCTGCAACTTATGGTTCTGATGCGGTAGCGGGTGTTATTAACATCATTCTTCGTGATGATATCGACGGTTTTGAAGTTGCAGGTAAAATCTCAGACACCGCAGATGGTGGTGCCGAAGAACAAAACTTTACTCTTCTTTGGGGGTCGTCAACACAAAATGGCCACCATAATTTCTCACTCGATTATTTCAAACGTGGTCACTTAACGTATGCAGATCGTGACTATACGGCATCTGCTGATCAGCGTTTTCGTGGTGGTAATAACTCATTAAGTTCTGCTGGTGTTCCTGGTAGTGTTGAAGTGATGAGAAGCATGTTAACAGACGAGCAGTGGGCGAGATTACCTGTAGTTCGTGTTGAAGACGATGGCACTCAGGTAAGACAGACTATCTTTACGGACGTATGGGGTAATGATAAATGCGATCCTGCTTTAGATATTGGTGATATTTGTCGCTACGACTACGCGCCACACATGACCGCAATTCCATCGACAGAGCGTATTAGCTTTAACTATAACGGTGTACAAGAAATCACCGACGGTATTGAAGGTTTTGCAGAAATTTCGGCACAGCACTCTACAACTTTCATTCAAGGTGCAGGTAGTCCAAGCTTTACAGAGCTATTTATGGATGGTGATAACCCAAATCACCCATTGTTTAACGATCCAGACCATTTCTTACATGGTGTAGATATTTCAATGCGTCGTCGTACGGTTGATATCGGTAACCGTAAAAAAGATGTTGATTCTGAATACTACCGCGCCGTCCTTGGTGCTCGTGGTGAGTGGAATGCGTGGTCTTGGGAAGTTGCATATTCTGCTATTCGTTCAAGTGCAGTTGAAAAGGGTTTTGATGGTTTCCCTAACAAGCTAAGAGCGCAGCAAGCGATTGATGAGGGTCTTTGGAACCCATTTGAACCAAGCACGAACACAGAAGCCGGTCTGGCGTTTTTTGAGACCACGACTACGCGTTATGGTGCATCAACCATGCAATCATTAGACGGTACCATTTCAGGCGAACTGTTTGAATTGGGTGCAGGCTACGTTGCTGCAGCGTTTGGTTTCGAACATCGCTACGAGAAAATCGAAGATAACCCAGATAGTCAATACATCAGAGGCGAAATCTTTGGTACAGAAGCAACACAAGCTAATGGTGATAGAGACAATACTGCGCTATTCGCTGAGTTTAGTGTGCCAGTACTGGATAATTTAGAGCTACAACTAGCGCTACGTTATGAAGACTATAGTGACTTTGGAACAACAACCGATCCAAAAGTGGCATTTCGCTGGACACCAATTGACAGTGTTGTAGTTCGAGGCTCTTGGGGAACTGCATTTAGAGCACCTTCTCTTGTGCAGTTACATCTAGGTAGAACTGACGAATCCCCCAGTGTGATAGACCGCGAGCGTTGTCGCCAAACTGGCGCTGATGATGATTGTAGCCCATATGAATACACCGCGATTGTGTCTGGTAACAAAAACCTACAACCAGAAGAGTCAGAAAACTACAACTTAGGTGTTGTGTGGCAAGCGACTGATGACTTTAGTATCGGTGTGGATTACTGGAACTATGATCAAGAAGATCTTATCAAGAAGATTGGTGCACAAAAGTTAGTTGATTGTTGTGGCACTGATCCTAATTTGGTGGTACGTGCGCCTAATCAAGGTAGCACACTTGGTCGTATTCTGACTATTAACGACACCTTTGTTAACATTGGTGGTCGTGAAACTGACGGTTTCGATGTCAACTTAGCCTACGCATTAACTACACGTGAAATGGGTGAGTTTAAGTTCAATTACAACTTAACTTACGCACTTAACTTTGAAGAGCAGTCATTTGAAAGTGACGATCAAGGTAACACATTCAATGTTGCAGAAGATCTCAATGGAGAATACCAGCATCCACAGTTCCGTTGGACCGCAGGCATGGACTGGGCCAAGAACGATTGGCTTGCAAATATCAGCGTAAACTATGTCGATTCGTATAAAGACCTTGCCGATAGTGATGGCAATAAATATGAGATTGATTCATGGACTACCGTTGATACAAGCGTCAGTTATATTGGCGTAGAAAAGCTGACAGTAACACTGGGTGCGTCTAACTTGTTTAATGAGGAAGCGCCGCTTGCTCCTTCAGAGTCTATGGGAATTGACAATAAAACGCACAGTATCCTTGGTCGTCAAGTATACGTGAAGTTTGCATACCAATTCTAATACGTTAACGTTTATTAAGATGAAAGCCGCGCTTTATAGCGCGGTTTTTTTTATACCAATTCGCTTAATTAAGTGGTCTAGCTTTGAGGTGGAGAGGCTTATCGGTAACTCCATGTCCAAATCCTGCAATAACTATGCATAGGCACGGAGAATCTTCTGCTTAATCTTATTCTGTACCTAGGAAAAAGTGGCAATGAAGAAAATGTATGGATAGCAGATATGTCGATAGAAGGGTATTGAGTTGGCTTATTGAGGAGAATAACGCAGCTATTATAACTAGCTGCGTTATTGATATTTACGCTTTTGCTTTAGAAGTGGTTTCTTCCAGTTCTCTTGCTGCATCAGGGTCGTTGAAAACATCAATATCAAATTCGTTTTCAGATTTAGCGACAGCACAAGTTACCATACAGTCACCAGTGACATTAACTGCTGTTCTTGTCATGTCTAGTAGTCTGTCTACACCAATGATAAGCGCGATACCTTCAACTGGCAATCCAACTTGGTTAAGCACCATTGCAAGCATGATCAAACCAACGCCAGGCACACCTGCCGTACCAACTGAGGCAAGAGTAGCAGTCAAGATAACCATGAGATAGTCGTTGATCGTGAGGTCTACGCCAAATACCTGAGCGATGAAGACTGTTGCAACACCTTGCATGATAGCTGTGCCATCCATATTAATGGTTGCACCCAGAGGGATTGTGAAAGAAGCGACTGAGTTATGTGCACCTAGCTTCTTAGTCGCAGTCTCTAATGTTACAGGCATAGTCGCACTTGAACTCGAGGTACTAAAGGCAAACATACATGCGTCTTTCATCTTCTTCAGGAAGATGATTGGACTCAAACCTGTTAACAGCTTAAATAAGATTGAATAGTTAATGAATGCATGAATTAGCAGTGCTGCCAGCACCACCATAAAGTATTTGCCGAGCTCGGCGATTAACCCCATGTCGATGGTTGTAAACAGCTTAGCCATCAAACAAAATACGCCATATGGTGCGACATTCATCAATAAAGTCACTAACTTAAGCACTATTGTATTGAGATCTTCAAATACAGATGCTAGGCGAGCACCGGCATCTCCGCTTAGTGCCATAGCAATACCAAATAGCAGCGCAAAGACGATGATTTGAAGCATGTTACCGTTGGCCATCGCGTCAATTGGGTTAGTCGGGAACATGTTGATTATAACTTGCACAAGTGTCGGCGCTTGCTTTGCATCAAATGACGCGCTGCTTGGAATTTCAACGCCACCGCCCGGTGCAATGAGTAGTGCGAGCGTGATTGCAACCGTGATTGCGATTGCTGTTGTAATGAGATACAAACCAATGGATTTACCACCCAAGCGACCTAATTTCTTTGGGTCACTAAGGCTACATGTGCCACATACAAGGGAGATAAACACTAAAGGAACAACAAGCATTTTTAAGCTTGCAATGAAGATTTGCCCACCTATGTGGAATAAACCGTCAACGAAAAAACCTTTAATGGGGAGGTCAAAGAGACCTAAAGGAATGAGTATTTCTTTATTCTTACCTAGGATGGCTTGAAGAGTGAGGCCTAATACAACACCCAACACCATGCCTATCATAATGCGCGCCGTTAGGCCCATTTTTTGATTTTCTGACATTGTCCTAACACTATGTATCTTAAAACTGCTAAAGCTTAACAGGCTTGGCGCAGATGAACAGCATTTCACGACAGAAAATCTACCTAATCTAATAAAAAATTGTGATTTTATCGCTAAAATTGAGTTACTATTGAACAATAATAAAATTAACTTAGCTAGGGAGATAGGTGAATGCCCTTGATGCGCTATTATAGCATACTGATGCTAGCATTCTTACTGACCGCGTGCGGTGGCGGCGGCAGTATCCAAAAAGATACAGATAATGGTAATGGTGATGATGGTAGCGATGGTACTTATGCCATTACGCTTTCAGGAGCGGATACTAGTGGTAATTCAACGAATACACTTTCATCTTCATCTCCTCTAGTAATCACTGCCACATTAACAAAAGATGGTAGCCCTCTGGCAAATAGTCGAGTCGTTTTTGAGAGCGACGAATTTGCAACCATGGAACCCAGCTCAGGGTCTGTGCTTACAAATACTGAGGGTAAAGCGTCAATTACGTTAAAAGTAACGGCTACTGTGGGTGCTGGACGTATTACGGCGACTTACACTCAAGGTGATAATAGTGCAACGAGATCTTTTGATTTTACCTCTCAAGGTGGTGGTGATGACGGCAATGTGACCGCGTCAGCAAAACTTGAGGTCATGTTATTAAGTAAATGTCCTGCAGGTTGGGATGATAGCCGAAATCAGGCAATGATAGATCCAATTGCTGCTGGGTGTACTCGCGTCAATCAAGTATCGTCAAACGAGACGGCTGATATATTCATCAAAATGACATCTAGCCAAACTGGTGATGCTATTGCCAACGCGTTAATTAGCGCTGAGACTACTTTAGGGGCTATCTTACCATCGACAGGCACCGCGTTAACGGATTCTTTTGGTATTGCAATCCTAAAGTTTCAGCCTGGTAACCAAGGTGGCGCAGGTACTATTACCGTAAACTCTCCAGACTATGTTGATGTCACTCAGGCTATCAACTTTAATGTTGGTGTTGCTCAGTTGAATGTTACGATTGACAATGGTTTGGTTGATAGTAATGGAGTTCAACAAAAGCTTTCCGCAGGTGGAAGTACGGTTATTACTGTGACGTTGAAGGATCAGAATGGGGCATTAATCAATAGTGCTGTTGAAGTTGCATTTAGCTCAGCTTGTTCCGTAGCGACCCCTGCGCTTGCAGAATTAGATGAAACGGTAAATACCTCCAATGGTATCGCCCGCTCTACATACCGTGCTAAAGGTTGCCAAGGCGAAGATAGAATTTCTGTTACTATCCAAAACGGCAGCTCTCCAATAAACCAAGAAACGATTATTGAAGTGGATAGCGCGCTTGCACAAGCGGTACAGTTTTTACCTGAAGAAGATGGGTTTAATCAGTTTATTGCTTTACCCCCTGGCGAAGGCGGTTTACCAACCCAATCTGTTGTGAGCTTTAAACTGGTAGATGAAGATAACCTTGCAATTCCACGAGCGCGAGTCGACTTTAGATTGTCGGATGAGCAAGGTCTAGCCTCGCTTACACAAATTACCGGAAACACCAATGCAAATGGTATTGTAAGAACAACGGTTAAGTCTGGTATTGTGCCAGGTCCGCTCGTTGTTAGTGCGTGTTACATCCCAGAAGAATCTTACGTGAATTTACCTGAGGGTGATGCGATTACCTGTTGGACGGATATCGCCAAAGCATGTAATGATGCAGATGCATCAAACGACGATGTCCGCTGTCCCGCAGGTGTTATGCATACAATCCCATTAAGTGAGCAGATATTTGGTGTATCGTCAGGATTAATTTTAAGCTCAGGTGTCACCGATCAGGATACCTTTGACGCTTCCCCTGTTACATTCAATACCAACTCGCTTAATTATAATGGGGTAACAACAAATATTACCTTGTTCTTTGGTGATCAATTCAATCAGTTTAATGCTGATGGCGTTGCTGCAACTGTGATTGCTGAAGCCGGTGCTATTGGTAGTACTGAGTCTGAGGACACTTACGATTGTAGAACGAATAATGCTGCTTGTACTGTGGTGTGGCGTAGCCAAGGAGATAGACCTTTCTATGAATATCGTTGGGGTAACCGCATTGGTGATATAGACGGTAATGTGAATACCTTTGAAGCGGTAGCTCCTAGACTAGCAGCTACATTATCAAATACTCAAAAGCAAAGCTCAGCTAATTGGAACTGTGACCCATATTTTGGTAGTGCTGCACCATGTATTAATGGCATGCTAAGACAAAAAGACGCTTCGTCGAACGATGGCGCTACAACTGCACTTAGACGAATTGTTATGGGTGGGCGTGTAAGTGTGTTGGCTTTTGTTAAAGGCCAAGAAAATTTCAGAGATGAGCAATCTAGCGGTGGAGTAGAGCGCCGTAATGGTCGGTTCGACATTGGCGAATATCGCCAAGAGTTTGACCTTACAGAAGCATTCCTAGATACCAATGAAAATGGTCGTTTTGATAAAGAGAATTGTGATTCTGCTGCAAACACAGGACCTTGTTCTCCAACGGGAACTGTAAATGGCGGTCATGACGATTGGTGGGTGGATAGCAATAACAATGGTCGCTTTGATTTTGATATCGATGGCAACAATATTTATGAAGGGGACGGCAAATATAATGGTTTGCTTTGTTCAGAAGCCGCCGAAGCCGCAGGAGAATGTACTAAAGAGCTAGTTAATGTTTACAGACAATTTGAATTGATAATGTCTGGCGATAATGCTTTTGTGCGGTTTACAGTGCCGGCTTCGCTTGCTGGTTCTAATTCGTGTCCAAGTGGGAATGGCTTAGTGCTTGAACCATCTGGAGTAGACGGTGTGTGCGACCTCGCCAGTGTAGATTTCACGGCGGCAGGCAGCCCATCAGCCGTTCCTATTACAATTTATTTCACTGATGAGTTTGGTAATCCACTTCCAGCGGGTACAGAAGTCGAGATTTCAACAAATAACGGTGAGCTAACCAGTGGAAGTGTGTCTGGCACCTTAGGGAACTATACAAGTGATAAGCCAAACTTCTTCAACGTTACTTTGGCGAGGGAAGCTGAGCCAAACAACAAACTTTCTGGCGTATTAGGGATCAAATTTACTTTCCCAGCTTTGGGAGATGATGATGACGAACGAAAGACACAATCAATCGGAATAAGCGTTACAGACGCTGGATAATTCAACAAATGCCAACTTTCGGGTTGGCATTTTTGTTTCTATTCCTTTATATTCCCGTGCCTTAACCTTATATATATGAATGCGTCCCTAAATTGGCTGAATATTGTACATAAATTGGATAATAATTCGGTGATCAGGGAAAAGTTAGTATTTTTAGCTTGTAACAATAGGTGTTTGTAGATATACCTATAAGTAATTTAACGCCCAAGTAAGGGCAAACATCAGACAGAATCGGTCAAAAATAGGCAGCTATGGGCAAATCGCTAGTAATTGTAGAGTCTCCCGCGAAGGCAAAAACAATCAATAAATACCTCGGCAAGGATTACATTGTTAAATCCAGTGTAGGCCATGTTCGAGATCTTCCTACCTCAGGGGCAGGTAAGACGAAAGGCTTGGCAACTAAGTCGCCAGCTGAAGTACGTAAAATGTCACCTGAAGAAAAAGCGCAATATAAAAAGCAAAAAGATTATGCAAATTTAGTTGCGAGGATGGGGATTGATCCTGAGAAGGGTTGGGAACCGCATTACGAAATTTTGCCGGGTAAAGAAAAAGTAGTTCAAGAACTACAGAAACTTGCTGAGGATGCTGACCATATCTATCTCGCAACCGATTTGGATAGAGAAGGGGAAGCCATTGCTTGGCACCTTGAACAGATCATCGGTGGCGATGAGAGCAAATATAAGCGTGTGGTCTTTAACGAGATCACCAAAAACGCGATAACCCAAGCGTTTGAAGCGCCTGGCGACCTTAACACCGACATGGTATATGCGCAGCAGGCGAGACGATTCCTTGACCGAGTTGTTGGCTTTATGGTGTCCCCGCTGCTTTGGCAAAAAGTAGCAAGAGGGCTATCGGCAGGTCGCGTGCAATCTGTTGCTGTGAGATTACTTGTTGAGCGAGAGCGTGAGATTAAAGCGTTTATTCCAGAAGAGTTTTGGGATATTCACGCCGATGTTAAAGCAACAAAAGATGATATTCGTCTAGCGGTTACTAAGTTTAAAGGCGAAGCATTTAAGCCAGTAAATAAAGCGCAGGCTGATACTGCCGTACAAGTGCTTGAAAACAGTGCTTACGAAGTAGTCAAGGTTGAAGAAAAGCCAAGTAAGAGTAAGCCAAGTGCGCCATTTATTACCTCGACAATGCAGCAAGCGGCAAGTACTCGTTTAGGCTATGGCGTAAAGAAAACCATGATGTTAGCGCAGCGTCTATACGAAGCGGGTTACATCACCTATATGCGTACGGACTCGACGAACCTATCAAACGATGCGTTAGAAATGTGTCGTGGCTATATCGATAGTGAATTTGGTAGTAAGTATCTTCCAGAATCACCACTGCGTTATTCCGCAAAAGGCAACGCACAAGAAGCGCACGAGGCAATTCGTCCTTCTGATGTGACGATCTTATCAGGTCATTTAGACGGCGTAGAGGCAGATGCTAAGAAGCTCTATGAGCTTATTTGGCGTCAGTTTGTGGCGTGTCAAATGATGCCCGCAGAGTATGACCTAACGACGCTGACCGTCGCCGCGGAAGATTACACGTTAAAAGCGAAAGGGCGCGTGCTACGTTTTGATGGTTGGACACGTGTACAACCGGCTGTGCGTAAGAAGAATGAAGAAGAGCAGGCGCTTCCTAGTGTTTCAGTTGGCGACAAGCTTGATCTTATTGCGATTGATCCTAAGCAGCACTTTACTAAACCACCAGCACGTTTCAGCGAAGCAAGCTTAGTTAAGGAATTAGAAAAGCGTGGTATTGGTCGTCCATCTACCTATGCAGCTATCATTTCAACGATTCAGGACCGTGGTTATGTTCGAGTTGAAAACCGCCGTTTTTACGCTGAAAAAATGGGCGAGATCGTAACTGACAGACTCGTTGAGAATTTCAACGATTTAATGGACTTTGACTTTACCGCCAAAATGGAAGGTCGCCTTGATGACATCGCAGAAGGCGAACGTTTGTGGACGCAGGTACTTGATAAGTTTTACGCCGACTTTTCTAACCAGCTAGAAATAGCCGCTGGCGATGAAAGTGAAGGCGGCATGCGACAAAATGTGATGGTTGAAACAGACATCGATTGTCCCACATGTTCACGCAAAATGGGTATTCGTACTGCTTCTACAGGGGTATTCCTTGGCTGTACAGGCTATAATTTGCCGCCAAAAGAGCGTTGTACCACCACAATTAATCTAGTGTCTGGTGATGAAGCGGTTGCCGCGGATGCGGATGAAGAGGCGGAAGCTGAATCGCTGCGTCATATGAAACGTTGTCCAATTTGCGAAACGGCAATGGACTCATACCTTATCGATGAAACGAAAAAGCTCCATGTATGTGGTAATAATCCCGCGTGTAAGGGCTATGTCATTGAAACAGGCGCATTTAAGATCAAAGGCTACGATGGACCACTAATTGAGTGTGACAAGTGTGGTTCGGATATGCAGCTTAAATCTGGCCGTTTTGGTAAGTATTTTGGTTGTACAAATGAAGACTGTAAAAATACACGTAAGCTATTGAAAAACGGTGAAGCTGCGCCACCGAAAGAAGATCCAGTTCCGCTTCCGGAACTAGAATGCGAAAAGTCAGATGCGCATTTTGTGCTTCGAGATGGCGCTTCAGGTATTTTCTTAGCGGCGCACACATTCCCGAAATCACGTGAGACAAGAGCCCCGAAAGTATCAGAGCTAAAACGCTTCAGAGATAGAATTTCACCTAAATTCTATTATCTGGCTGATGCGCCTGAGCAAGACTCAGATGGTAACCCTGCGATTGTTCGCTACTCTAGAAAAACCAAGACACAATATGTGATGACAGAAGTGGATGGTAAAGCGACGGGTTGGAAAGCGACATATAGCAATGGTAAATGGGTAGAAGAAGAGAAAACTACCAAGAAAAGGAAAGCTTAACGACTAGCCAAACATCGATAGGTGTCTTCAGATGCTATGGATATTTTGTCTAGAATGTTATTGAAAATAAAAGGCCGCTCAACACATTGAGCGGCCTTTTTCATCATGAATGCCATCACTTAAATAACCTGAGGTTTGGATAAGGAATGTTCCAACTCATTGTTGCTAAAGCACAACTTAGTTTTCTCCTTGTCTAGCCAGAGAGTTTTAGGGAAAACAAGGCGAATTTACGCACCAATAGCTGGCTATTGGAAGTGAATTCAACGCAGTTAGCGCTAAAACTGGCTGCTAGAAAGGCATTAATTATCCGCAGCTCAGGTTAAATAAGCGAACTGGTATTATTTAATGTTTACGTCTTTGACTTTTTGATAGCCAGTTGCTTCTAGCTCGTCGTTAACGCAATTCAAAACATATTTTTTCATCTCAGATGCTTGTACATCATCATCTTTTGCCCAATCAAGGCACATTTGAGTTAACTCTTGAACCAAATCTGCAGGCGCGACTGGTAACTCTTCATCGGCTTGTACTTGTACACAAGCAAAAAGAGATAGAGCGATTAATGATGAAACTAAGGTTTTCATTCGTGTTACCTGTTAGTTGAAAGAACAAGCATGTTTTAAAGCAAAATTTAAAATAAGGAAAACGAATTTATTTTCTCTTAAAGAGCAGAAAATTGATTCAAATTTACGTCAATAAATAGTGAGAAATATAAGCGTTGATGCTACATTTATAGGTTCAGTTAAACTAACTAAAGATGGTGAAAATCAAAAACATGGAGCAAGAAACTAAGTCCGAGAATGAGCAATTTAATCGTTATGAACATCTCTTAGAAAGAACCTTATTTAAAGGAAGATGGTTGTTAGCGCCGTTCTTTGTTGGCCTACTACTCGCGATTGTGTTGCTGTTACTGAAGTTCTTTAAACAGCTTTATGTGATGACCATCAGTGCGCTTACCGCGACAAATCAAGAATTACTCATTGGTATCTTAACATTGGTTGATACGGCTTTACTGGCTGGGTTGTTGATCATCATCATTTTTAGTGGCTATGAAAACTTTGTTTCCAAGCTTAATGTCGAACCACAAGAAGACAAACCGACTTGGATGGGGAAAGTTGGCTTCTCAGGGCTTAAAATCAAGCTGATCAGCGCCATCGTAGCGATATCTGCGGTAGAGTTGCTCAAGGTCTTTATTCATTCTCAAGATTTAACCAGTGAGCAGCTTGCTTGGAAAGTAGGCATACATATTACTTTCGTGATCTCTGGGGTGTTGTTTTCGGTCACCGATTTTATTAATAGTCGAACCCACTCACATTAAATAGAGTAGCTGTAAAAGGAGTGATAATCGACTTAGCTCACTATCACTCCTCTATTCTAACCAGCACAGTCACCGGTGGTCCAAGCGCTAGCGCTACGCCTCTACGAGCGAGCCCTTTCTTATACCAATTGAATTAATTCTCTAATCAATTTGAAGGGTGAAATAGCATATTAGCTTCGTTAAAAATTTCTCATTTAGAACAACTAAATAGTAAAATTTTTGCCTTGCTACTAAAGCTATTTCCCCGCTTCAAGATAGATCATTTACTTAATACAACTGGTATTAATCAAACTTCTTATTACTGTAAACAAGCAGTGAGGTTGCTATCGCAACGTAACCTAATAATAGATATACGGTGGTTGCTGATTGTTCGTGATTTAACAGGTAAGATTTAAATGCACTATGCAAAATAACTACGAACATGCAGGAAAGCGACAATGTAAGGGCGCTTTTAATCATGCTTCCTAGCGCTATGCAAAGAACAAATCCCGCGATAGAGCCTGTAAATATCACTAAGTAGAAAGCCACAGTCTCGAATGTGGAAAAGAAGCTACAAGCTAGCAATATTAAAAGTTGAAACAAGGATAGGCAAAACCCAAGTTTAACCGCAGAGGCGTGGTAAGCCTGCTTTATTGCTTTAAGGCTTGAATAGATAGGGAGTAGGTATAGTTGATCCCATGTCATTTTTGTTTGTAGTTTGGACCAACAGACAAAAATAGCGACCATCAGAACAAGCATATCGGTAAAGCCGATAACAAAATGGAGTGTGACACCAAAAAAGCCACTTGCGACAATGGCTAATAGCCCAGAGACAAGCAATATCTGACAGGTTTGTATCAACAGATTACCCGCAAAATAGCTCATTGGCATAAAAAATTGTCTAAACCCCTGAGTGAGGAAATCTGGTGCGAAGGTATTGCTCGGAAGCCACCCCGTTTGAATATTATTTATGTAGGTTTGATATGCCAAATGATGCCATTGGCAGTGATGGGTTCGTGTCACTAACAGGTAAGTTCCCATTACTATAAGGGGGATAGCAAGCAGTGCTAAAATTTGGGGGGTATCGCCAAAAAACATAGCGAGCACGAGTACGAGCATAAAAATGTAACTATTATGTCTGAAATACACACTATTTCGAAGACATAGCAAAAAGAAGCTACCGCCAAAACTCGTTGCAAATAACATGGCATAGGCAACTTCAGATGCGGGGCGGTTGAAAAGAGCAAGGGCATTGAGTAGGTAGCCAATGATCAGAATTACCAAACCTTGCAAGTATATGTGCTGTTTAATTGCTGGGAACAGTAAGGCGCTTTCCTGTGCTTGCAACTTCACTAGTTGCCAACAAAAAGCCATCCAAAAAGCGCTGATTGAAAAGACCAAACTAAATGCTTGTATATTTTGATCTTCTATCAAGGTTAACAAAGGTGAAGCGATAGACGCTAAGGCCCCTGGAATGAAAAAATTTGCTGAGCCGCACTCTCGCAGCCAAAACCCGGAAAATCCGGTCCACCAATTGCGCTGAGTTAATGTACTCATGCGTGTAGCTCCACAAAGAGCTGCTCAAGGTTGCTATGGCTTTGCTGTAGGTCTGCTGACCAGTTTGCACTGTCGTGAGCTTGATAAATGCTAAAACGTTCAGATTGATGAAGTACGTTTCCGGATGGCAGTTTGCTTGTAAGATGATGTGGTACAAGCCTAATTTGTTCTTTTAGTGTATCTAATTCGCCAGTAACCAAAACCTTACCATCTTTAATAATGGCAATGTGACTCGCAACGCGCTCAACGTCAGATGTAATATGCGAGGAGAAAAGTACACCAGAGCCGGACTCAAGTGCTAACTCGAATAAGTCCGACATAAATTCTCGGCGTGCAATGGGGTCGAGACTTGACACTGGCTCGTCAAGGATCAGTAACTTAGGTCGGTACGACATCGCCATTATCAGCGCTAAGCTTTGTTGTTGGCCAACAGAAAGGTTACTTACTAGCTTGTTTTCGTCTAACTCGAAGCGAGAAAGCCATTCTTGCTCAAGTGTAATATCCCAATTTGGATAAAAGCTGCGGTGCAGTGCGAGGGCATCTTTGACTTTAAAGCCTTGATAGCCACAGGGCTGTTGTGGCACATAGCCAATTTGGCTTTTGCACGTAGGGCTCAGCTCGAGGTTGCTACTATTGAGGCAGCTAACCTCACCACTATTTTGTTCGATTAACCCAAGTGCAATCCGCAGAAGTGTCGTTTTACCGGCCCCGTTTCGTCCTAGTAAACCCATAACCATGCCAGGTTCAATAATAAGATTTATGTCTTCAAGAACCGGCTTGTCGGTAAATTGTTTATGGATTTTAGTGAATTGTAGTAGTGGGCTTGTCATTATTCTTGTCCCCAATTTTTATCAATCAATGATATCAATTCAGTCTTACTGATCCCAAGCTGTTTCGCATCACTAATTAAAATATCTAGGTTTTTATGGAGTAGATTATCGGTCTGTTGTGTTGTTTGCTGCTGTACAACGCGTGTCGGCTGGCCGCGTCTTCGTTCAAGCCAACCTTGATCGACAAGTTGCCCGATAGCCCGAGAGACGGTCATCGGATTTACCGAGAAGTGTTCAGCTAGCTTTCTTACAGAAGGTAGCTCTTCTCCGGCTTGTGCTTTACCAGACACAATTAAACGCACTATCTGATCAAATAGCTGCTTATAAATCGGCTCTGCGCTGTTGGGGTTGACATGAATAAGATCTAGCATTACTCTAATTCTACTGTATTAATACAATAATACACTGATACACTCACTTAAAGTTAGCATACTGACCGTGAGTCAACAAGGAAATAACTATGAAAAAGCCATTTAAGTTTAAGAAAAGCTTAGTAAAGCTAGCGCTGCTTCCTCTCGTTTTAGGAACTGTGCTGCCATTACAAGCGGCAACATCAACCGCTGAATTATCCGCTTGTTATGCAAAAGGCCTGAGTGACAGAGCGCAATGCGGAAAAATCTCGCAACCATTAAGTGAAACCAAAACAGAACAAAAAATTGATATTCATTTTATGGTTATTCCTGCAATAAAGCCGCTTTACCCACAAGAAGCGATTATTGCGTTTGCAGGGGGACCTGGACAATCTGCCACCGAAATTGCAGCAAACTTTGAAAGAATTCTTAAATACGCGAGAGAAAATAGAGACATTATACTTGTTGATCAACGGGGAACTGGAAAGTCCAATCTATTGCAATGCGATATGGATAATCTTGAGCAACAGTTTGCGCTAAATGATACCTTATTGGGCCTCGATTTTTACAAAGAAGATGCCCTTAAGTGTAAAGAAAAACTAGACACAGATCTTTCCGACTATACGACGGTTGCAGCTGCAAAAGATTTTGATGCGGTAAGAGTCGCGCTTGGTTATAGCAAATTACACCTATATGGTGGCTCATATGGAACACGCATCGCACTTGAGTATATGAGACAGTTCCCTGATAGTGTTGCATCGGCCGTATTAGATGGTCTTGCGCCCAATAACCAAAGTTTAATGGCGATTGGTGGCGCGATAGAAGATTCATTGAACGCCCTTTTTGCACAATGTGAGGCCGATAAAAAGTGTGCAAATAGTTATCCGAATTTAAAGCAGCAATGGCAAAGCTTGCTTAATCAAGTAGAGCAAACGCCGATAGAAGTTTCTGTACTTCACCCAAGAACCAGCAAACCGCTTGCAATGACGATGACCAAAATGAAGCTATTTAGCGCGATTAGGATGGCGCTTTACTCTCATTCCTTCCGTGCATTGGTGCCGCTTGCGATTAGTGAAGCGACTAACGGTAACCTTGCTCCACTTGTTGGCATGATGGCACCAAGTGAAGACGGTCTGGGATTGGCCATGGGGATGCATCAGGCGATTGTATGTGGGGAAGATTGGCCACGATTAACGGCTGCGGACAAAGCCAAATATAGTGAAAACTATATGGGTGAGATGATGATCACAGGACTAGATGCGACGTGCCCAATTTGGAATGTGAGCCCGGTGCCAAGTAGTTACTATGAACCCGTTGCGTCAGATATTCCAACCTTACTGCTTTCTGGCGGATTAGATCCAGCAACGCCAGCTAAGTGGGCAGAAGTTGCGATGGAAAAACTAAGCAATGCCACGCACTTAGTTGCGCCAACGGCTACACATATTGTCGCAGGGCAAAGCTGTGCTAATAAGCTTATTGCTAAGTTTTACGATGAAAAGACAGTGGGAGACTTTGATACTAGCTGTCTTGAAGAAGATACACGCAAACAATTCTTTATGAACATCAATGGCCCAGCAACTGCTAATAAGGAGTAACTCGTGATCCAAGTAGATAACTTATATAAAAAGATTGGTGAAGTGAACGCGCTAGACGGGCTGTCATTTACCGCTCGAGATGGTCAAATTACGGGACTATTGGGACCAAATGGAGCAGGTAAAACGACTTGTTTACGGACCGTATTTGGCCTGCTCCAAGCTGATCAAGGTACGGCTTCTATCGATAGTATTGATGTTGCCAAAGAGCCAACCAGGGCAAAACAACAATTAGGGTTGTTCCCAGACCCATGTGGACTCTACGAGCGCATGACACCGCGTGAATATACCCAGTTTTACGCTGAACTAAGTGGCATGGACGCAAAATCGGCCGCTGCCGCGACACAAGAAGTGTTAGAAAAGCTACAAATGTTGGATATCGCGGATAGACGCTGTAAAGGCTTTTCACAAGGCCAAAGAATGAAAACGGCGTTGGCGCAGGCAATCGTGCATAAACCAACGAATATTGTACTTGATGAGCCAACACGTGGTTTAGATGTAATGAGTACCAGAGTATTACGGGATTTGTTGTTGATGCTTAAGGCGCAAGGTCACTGTGTCTTGTTTTCTAGCCACGTGATGCAAGAAGTTGCAGCACTTTGCGACCATGTTGTGGTCATGGCGAAAGGCAAAGTGGTCGCGGAAGGTTCTCCACAAGCTCTATGTGAACAAACAGGTAAAGCATCGCTTGAGGAAGCTTTCATTACCCTAATCGGTACGGATGAAGGAATTGCAGCATGATGAAATTAATCTCAGTTTTATTTAAAAAAGAAGTGTTAGACGCAAGCCGTGACAAACGTTCGGTGATGGCTGGCCTTTACTATTGCATCGGTGCACCTATTCTAATGTGTGTATTATTTACCGTCATGTTTAAGCAAATGGCTTCGCCTGATGCACTCAAAATCACCATTAATAACGCAGAGAATGCGCCTAACTTAGTGCAATTTTTAGCGAGTAAAGAAATTGAACATGGTGAAGGCGAAGAGGTTAAGGGCATTACCTTGGAGATCAGCGATGATTACCAAGAGAATATGATGCAAGGTAAGAGCGCGACGGTATTTATCATCGCTGATAAATCGGAGCAAAAGTTACGTTCATCAATTAATCGACTAGAGCGTAACCTCATGTTATACAACAGCGAAGTTGCTTCATTGCGGTTAGTCGCTCGTGGTATCGATCCGACAATTGCACGTGCGATAGATGTTCAAACTCATGACCAAGCGACACCAACCTCTAAAGGGGGCTTCGTATTAGGTATTGCAACGTTATCTATTATTATTTCACTATTTTATGCGGCGATGGGTATGGCAATTGACAGTAGTGCAGGGGAGCGTGAACGCAACTCTTTACAGCTATTACTTAGCCATCCGATAAGTACTATGCATATTGTGTTAGCTAAAGTGGGGGCAATTGCAGGTTTCTCTATCATTGCTTTAGTGTTAACCACCATAGTATCAAAGTTTGCGTATAATATGGTGCCTTGGGAAATGATGGGCTTTACGGTGATTATTGGTCCTAAATTCATTATTTCGGCAATTATCATTGGCCTGCCTATTGCGCTAATGTCAGCCAGTTTATTGATATTCATCTCTTTCTTAGCTAAATCATTTAAAGAGGCGCAATCTTATGTAGCGATGGCGCTGTTCATTCCGGTAATGATGAGTATGGCAACGACCTATGATATTGCTACCGACATTATGCAGTGGATGCCGATCGCAGCGCAGCAAAACGCAATGATTGAAATCATTAAAGGCAATGCGATACCGGTACCACAACTATTGTTGTCGAGCGCTGTAACGCTGGGGTTGTTTGCTATTTTCACCTACCTAAGCAGTCGCATGCTAAAAAGTGAAAAGGTAGTGTTCGGCCTTTAATTTATTAGTTCCCAACAATGGCGCCCAAAGCGGCGCCATTTTTGTATTTTACCTCATCTCAATTTCACGTATAATCGGCGCCCCATAATTGATGTAGTAATGTACTAGCGCGATAACGCCCACAGTACACAGTTGAGTAAGTATGAATACGGCACCTAACACCATGACAGAGCAAGATAATCGCAAAGAAGTTTTAGAGTTTAATAAGCTGCAAAAGCGTCTGCGCCGTAATGTCGGCAATGCCATCAAAGATTACAATATGATCGAAGAAGGCGATGTGGTGATGGCTTGTATCAGCGGTGGTAAGGATTCATTCGCCATGCTGGATATTTTACTTAGCCTAAAAAAGGCAGCACCAATTCACTTTGATGTGGTGGCGGTCAATCTGGATCAAAAGCAGCCTGGGTTCCCAGAGCATATTTTGCCTGAGTACTTCGAGACATTAGACATTCCTTATTACATCATTGATAAAGATACTTACTCAGTCGTAAAAGAGAAAGTACCAGAGGGCAAAACGACTTGTGGCCTTTGTTCACGCTTGCGTCGTGGTACTTTGTACTCATTTGCGGAAAAGATTGGCGCAACTAAAATCGCACTGGGTCATCATTTAGACGATATCGTTGAAACGCTGTTTTTAAACATGTTCTACGGCGCAAGAATGAAAGCGATGCCGCCAAAGCTGCGCTCTGATGATGGTCGTAATGTGGTGATCCGCCCGCTCACTTATGCGCGTGAAAAAGATCTTATTCAATACGCTGAACATAAGGATTTTCCTATTATTCCGTGCAACCTATGTGGCTCGCAAGAAAACCTGCAACGTCAAAACATTAAATCTATGTTGGTAGAGTGGGATAAGAAAACACCGGGTCGAGTAGAGAATATTTTTAAATCAATTCAAAATGTTAGTCCAAGCCAACTGGCTGACACGGAACTCTTTGATTTTGAAAGTTTACCTCTAGATAGAGACGGTGAGCGTGAGGCTTATGACTTTAATGAAGCAGTGGTTTCCTCGACAAACATTGATGAATCATTGTTTATTGATGTAACTAATATTTAATTCTCAACAATGATTTTTCCAGGCTAGGTCTGATAGGCCTAGTCTAAAACTCAATAATTGGTACTCTATAACTTAACTACTTTTACTCCCCAACATCTTTCACTTTAAATTACCTGTTAACTCTACGTACCTAACTTATTCATGCTGTCGGGAAAATGATCTCTGCATGAGATATTTTTGTTCTTAGTTTTGCAAAAAATGCAATTAAATGTAGGTTAGTTATTTTAAATGCAATTAATAATTGTTATCATTTGCCTGTGCTTTAATAATAACTAAATTGTGGCTCTTAATGAAAACAGTATCAAAACTATCCCTTATCGCTTTAGCGATTATGTATCCCTCTTTGCATGCATCAGCTCAGCAGCAAGTGTCAGAAGATAAGCTTAAAGACCAAGACATAGAAAAAATAACCGTCGTTAGCCGAACATTAAATTTATATCGTAATGGTGAATCTTCAACGGGAAAGCTTGCGGTTGACCCACTTAACTCGACCCAAATGGTAACCTCTCTCAATGCAAATCTGATCCGTGATTTAGCCGCAAGAGATGCCAAAGATCTCTATCGTAATATCGCGGGGGTCAGCCAATTTAGCTACGCGGGGGTGACTGCACGTGGCTTTCGTCAAGAAGAAATCTATTTTGATGGTCTAAGAGGCGACCCATATGTTGGGTTTAATGTCCCACAGCTATTTAATGTCGAGCGTGTCGACTTTTTGAAAGGTCCCGCCGGTATGCTGTATGGACCCGGGGCACCTGGTGGATTATTCAACTATATAACTAAAAAGCCGCAATCTGAGTTTAGTGCCAATACTCGTATTATCGCGGGCACAGATAGCCGCTATGGTGCTTCTGGTGAGGCGACTGGTGAAGTAGCACAAGCACAAAGCATTCGCTTGGGGGCGTTTTACGAACAACAAGATACCTACCGCGATAATAGTGCAAGCGAAGTGGCAATTATGGATGCAGGTTACGCTTATGATTTTGATGATGCTCGTTTGATTTTGCAATACACGCACTACAAACAGGACTTGGACGCGAATCGCTTACGCGGTGTCCCCGCTGGCGATGACGGTGAGTTTCTAACGACACCATCGTGGAATCATAATGAGCCTACAGACTTTTTAAATCTAACCTCAGATGTATTGCAAGCAAGTGTTGTAGGGGATTTAAGTCCATCGCTAAGTTACAACGTTGCGCTTCGCTACATAGATAATGAGCAAGAACAGAATTATCATGAACCAAGAGCACTCATCGATAGCAATAAAGATGGTCAAATCGATTTGGTCGCACGTGAGTTCCGAGATCAACTAAGAGCCCAGTCTCAACTCTCTTTTGCGGCTAACTTTGTTTATGAAACACAGATGTTTGGTGCTGAGCAGCGTACCGCGTTTGGATTAGATATATATTCTGGTGAAGAAGATGCGTTATTAGGTCGAGCGTCAGCATCTAATGACTTTGTCACTCGTTATCTAAATGGTACGTCGTTAGACTCGGATATTTTGCCTTTGTCTCTCCACAACCCTAACTATGGAGAAACGCAGCCAAATCAATACAATGTGAAGTTTGCGCCAGAAAGTACAACGAAACAACAGCGTAATGGCACCTATGTACTCAACGAACTCGCTTGGGAGAAAGTAACGTTTGTAGCAGGCATACGTTATGACCAGTTTGAAGACGATGCCAATGGCAGTAAGTTTGATGATACCAATGTTAGCTTCAGAATTGGTGGTATCTACAAGCTATCTGATGATATCTCATTGTATTCACAGTGGGCTGACTCTTACGAACCCCAAGGCGTATCCAGTCAGGACGAAAAAGCGGGTGGTCCATTTGAGCCAACGACGGGTGATATCATTGAAGTTGGGCTTAACGCAGAGTTATTTAACGGAAGTACATTGCTAAAAGTGGCTGGTTATCAGATAACAAGGCAAAACTTGCTACAAAATACAGGTACAGATCCCGAGCAAGATGGTGTTGATAATTTAGCGCCAATCGGAGAAATCACGAGTAAAGGCCTAGAAATCGAGTTGATCACCGACGTGACACCTGACTGGGTAGTAAGCCTAGCCTATGCCTATAATGATGCGACTATCACCGCTGACAATGGCGCTGGTGGGATCCGCAATAGTGTTGGCGATAAATTTGCCAACGCCCCTGAAAATCAGTTTGGGGTGTGGACTCGATATCAGATCCCTGAGTGGAATCTGGCTTTCGCAGTTGGCGGTAACTATGTGGATGAGCAGCTTAGTTTATCTGGCCAAACACTAAATTCCTATTTCGTCGCTGACACCTCAATTATTTGGGAATTAGATAACTATAGTGTGCTATTCAGAGTTGAGAACGTACTTGATAAAGAATATGCAGAGTCGGGCTTTTTAGACCGCACGGGACACTTTCCGGGCGATCCAAGAAATGCTTTTCTTGAGTTTACCTACAACTGGTAATGTTTAAGTTAATCTGAGGCTCGGTGAGTTATCCGAGCTTGTGGAAATAAAAGTCTACCTTTATGAGGGTCAAGATGGCTGACAAAGCTAGACAAAGAAAGCGGCTACGCAAGTTATATGATTTACATGCCTGGGTAGGCTTTCAATTAGCGGCCGTTATGTTTGTGATCCTCGCAACGGGCACAATCGCAACTGTTTCAAATGAATTAGATTGGCTTGTTTTTGAGCAAATGCGTGCAAGCCAAAAGCCCAAAGAGGTAAAAGAGCAAACGGCTGCATCTTGGAGAAATATGTATGCGTCGATAGCTGAACGCTATCCAGAAGGTCGTGTTATTACTTTAGGTACAATGGGGAGCGACTACTTTACCTATCGAGCACGGGTGGCTTTCGAGGCTAAAAATGATAGGTATGTGCACGTCGATCAATGGACTTATGAAGTAACGGGCGATATACCATTACTCACAATTCAACGATTTTTTAGAGATTTGCATCGCTACCTATTTATGCCTGTAATGCCCGGGCTGCCAATTGTCACTGCTTTTGCATTCATTTTACTGATCTCTGTTTATACCGGACTGAAAACCACACGAAATTGGAAAGTTGCGCTGTGGCGTTTGAGAGTAGCACAAGGTACAAGAGTATTTTTGAGTGACTTGCATAAGGTTTTTGGCTTATGGGGACTGTGGTTTAGTACACTTATTATTATCACAGGTATTTGGTATCTGTTTGAGTTTTCTGCACGGGTAGCCGGTTTTAGTTTGGAGCCTCCAGCTCCAAAAGTTGAGTATGTTACAGCGGTAAAAGACGCCAACATGCTGTCTGTAAATAGGTTTGAAAGCGCTTTTGAGAAAGCGCAGCTTGCCATTCCCAATTGGACGATAACAACCGTACAACTGCCAAGAGCAGATACTGCGGTGCTGCGTTTTCAAGGAATGAGTACAAACCCTGTACTTCGGGATAGAGCGCACAAGGTTTATATGGACCCAACAACGCTAGAGGTTTTAGCAATACAGCAACCTGAAAATATGGCGTGGGGCAATTATCTTAACGAATATGCAGATCCATTACACTTTGGTTATTTTGCAGGGATCACCTCTAAGCTTATATGGTTTGTGTTTGGTCTTGCGTTAACCGGACTGTCGTTTACCGGCGTGATGATGACATACAAGCGCACTAAGTCTAAAAGTATAACGGGTGCACAGTTGGCAACGTTGCCGATATTTTGTTTATCAGCATTTTACTTTTATTTCTGGCTCGCCAGATACACATAAAGGGATGTGCGGCTGTGTATTTACCGCACATTTAATTAACTTGAGCGCTGAGTTAGTCTTCTAATGGGGATTTATAGCCATCTGGCTTTAGTGCTAAGACATCACAGTCTAAGCTATCAATCACGTGCTCAGCAGTATTGCCAACAAGCGCTGCACTCAGTCCAGTGCGACCGACCGTGCCAATGACCACTAATTCAGCGTCTTTTTCTTTAGCAACGTAGGGGATAACGTCCTCTGGTAGACCTTCTTTGATGATGCAATCGCTTTTATCTATTGAATAAGTTTCTGCGAGTGCAAATGTCTCGTCTTCATGATGTTTTTTCACGGCTTCATTGTATTGCGATGGGTTAAACTCGGGAATTTCTATCGCAATATTAACAGGCGTTGCTGGATAGGTGTTTACCAAGCTCAATTTAGCATTGGCTAATTCACATAAAAACTGAGCATCTGTAATGATACGTTTATTGAGTTCTTGATGTTGTTCGTTATCGCTGACAGAGTTTACCGCTGCAATAATGTTGCCTTGATCTGGCCAAGCGTGATCTTTAACCAGTAATAGTGGCGCAGGGCATTTGCGAATTAAATGCCAGTCGGTTGGGGTGAAGATAACTGACTTTAGGGTATCGTGCTGATGGGTGGATTTAATGACCAAATCATAGTCATGTGCAAGCACGGTTTTGATGATCGCTTCGTAGGGGCGATTGTGCCACAACACTTTAGTTTGGATACTCACATCAGAAAAGCCCTTAACCATATCGGCAAGCCATGCTTCTCTGTCTTTAATTACTGCCTCACGCATTGCTTCACGTTCGTCTTTAGACAACATCGTGGTCATTTCATAGGAGAAGTCATAAATAGACATAAATGCAGTGATGGCTGCACCGGTACGCTTGGCAAGATTGATAGAGCGTTCTAAGCTATTTTGGCGCTCTTTGGTTGGATCAATGACGGTGAGTATACTTTTGATTTTATCCACGACTATCTCCTTAAAACGGTATTCAAATAAGATCAGAAGCTTTTTCACCTCTGACCTTATTGAGTGTAACCGATCCTATCTAAGGATAAAGTCTTAACGATAAATAGTTTGTTCTAAATCAAGATGCAATCGCGGCTGTTTCTGCTAAGGCTGCAGCATCAATTATAGTAATAAACTTACCTTCGACCTTGATTGTTCCGGCTTTTTGGAAACGGCTGAGTAAACGGCTAATGGTTTCTACGGTAAGACCCAAGTAGTTACCAATTTCACCGCGCGTCATCGTAAAGCGGAATTCTTTACGAGAAAAACCTCGCTCGCCAAAGCGATTTGAAAGATTATAAATAAAAGTTGCTAAACGTTCTTCAGCAGTCTTTTTATTCAATAATAACAACATCTCTTGGTCGTAATTGATTTCACTGCTCATTAATCGCATGATCTGTTGGCGTAGCTTAGGCAGTTTACCGGCTAATTCATCTAGGGTGTCAAAAGGGATTTCGCACACCATAGAGGTTTCTAACGCTTGTGCGAAGCTTTGGTGCTGCATTTTATTGATGGCATCAAAACCCACAAGATCGCCCGCAAGGTGAAATCCTGTGATTTGCTCGTCGCCTTGCTCAGACAGTGTGTAGCTTTTAAATGAGCCGGAACGAACGGCAAAGATAGCATTTAATGGCGCACCTGACTCGAAAAGAAAATCCCCTTTATGAAGCGGCTTTTTACGTTCAATGATCTCATCTAGCTTGTCCATTTCGCTGCCATTGAGCGAAAATGGGAGGCAAAGTTGACTGATACTGCAATTATTGCAGCTGATTGTGCATTGGCTCTTTGAGCGGTTTTGATTACTTAAGTCCATAAAATTTCCATAAGTCTATGACGCACGTGAAGGCAACCTAGTATCAAAGCATAACGGCTTTGGTACTACAGATCGCCACAAACTCATATGACACGCAAAAGAAAATTTGGTTATCAATTGGAGCTCCTAATCTCAAAGCGCTAACCAATAATCTTAAATGATGAGTTTGCTTAGATAAGGATAGGTTAATGTACTAACTTATCAGTTGCAATAATAATTAAATAAACACCATACCAAATCAATAAATTACCCATAATAATACGTGTAACTAAATGATTTATAAACTTTTGTAGCAGCTGAGCCGATTGTCCTATTACAATCAGCGCAGGCATTGTGCCGATACCAAAGGCGAGCATAATGAGTGCGCCTTCAGTTGCTGATTTTGCTTGTAATGTCCATGTTAAAGCCGAATAAACTAGGCCACAGGGTAGCCATCCCCATAAGGCCCCGTAGCAAAACGCTTTGGTTTTTGTATTGACCGGGACTAAGTAGCGATTGAGCTTAACAATATGTTGCCAAATTAAGCTTTTAGCAAACGACTCTAGCCATTTTAAGGTGCTGGCTAAGCGCATTACGTAGATAGCGACAAGCACCATAAAAATACCACTCATCAATTGTAATATAATGGCGAGTGACGTGTTTTGCTTGGCGAGACTTGCCCCGAGTAGGGCAACAAGGCTGCCAGCAAGCGCATAGCTGGAGATACGTCCGATATTATACAACAGGGTAACAACCACTGCAGAAAGCTGCTTACTCGCCAGTTGTAGCGAACTGGCAATACCGCCACACATCACCAAACAGTGACCACTTCCTGCAAGCCCCATCACAAATGCACTTAGCAAGCTTATCTCATTCATGCTAGTTGTCGTTATTACTCTTATTATTTGATGGTTTTACGGACTTATCACCCGTTTGCGCTTTATCATCATCGAATAAGATGCTGTGGCCCTGTTTATTCAAATCTGAAAATTGTTCGCTTTTTACTGCCCAAAAGAAAATACCAATAGCAATAATGACGAATAAAATGGCGATAGGTATTAATACGTAGATGATACTCATAGCTTTAATAACCTTAATGAATTACCGATCACGATGATCGAGCTAGCTGACATACCAATAACTGCTATCCAAGGTGGAATGAGGCCAAGTGCAGCGAGTGGCAAAATGGAGCCGTTATACAAAAGTGATATGGTTAAGTTTTGCTTTACTATTCTGCGCGTTTGTTTCGCTACTTGCTGAAGGGCTAGAATGGCATTCAAATCGCTATTTAACAACACCACATCAGCGGTATTCTTTGAGATATCAGCGCCGGTATCCATCGCAACTGACAAGTGAGCGCTATTGAATACTGGGCTATCGTTGATGCCATCACCAACCATAGCGACAATCTCGCCTTGTTTGGACCAAGTTTCAACGGCTTGTTGCTTAACCTCTGGTGTGCAAGCGCTTTGGTAGCTATCTAATGCTAACTGCTGCGATAACTCTTTGCCTGCATTGGAGCTATCCCCAGTTAGCATGTGGCATGTAAGGCCCGCTTGTTGTAGCTGTTCAACAACTGTTTCAGCATTGCTTTTTACTTTGTCATTGAAGTAAAAATCTGCAACTGCGTTGTTGTTAATGAACAAGGTAGCTTGAGCAAATGACGCGTGGTTATCAAACCAATGGCTCTTCCCAAGGGCAATAGTGACTCCCTGCCAGTGACCACGGATCCCTGAACCAGCCACAACTTCAACATCTTGGACTAGGTTTTCGGTTGGGGTGATATGTGCAAATGCGCGAGCGATTGGGTGCTCAGAAAAGCGCTCTAACGCTGCTGCGAAATCCAAGACTTGTTGCTCGTTGTATTCCGTTTGCAGAAACTCAATGTGTTTAATTGAGAAACGTCCTTCGGTCAGTGTGCCTGTTTTGTCAAAGGCAACACGCGTTAATTTGGTTGCCGTTTCTAATACATGGGCTTCTTTAATCAAGATCCCTTTTTTCGTAAGTGACGCAACGGCGCAGGTAAGCGCGGTTGGTATCGCAAGGCTTAACGCACAAGGGCAGGTTGCTACTAGCACTGAAATCGTGACCCAAAAAGCCTTATCTGGTGAAATAGGGTACCAGCCGATGGCGGTAATTGAGGCAAAAATTAATAGACAGGCAACAAACCACTGGGCGACTTTATCGGTGATTTCCACCAACTTAGGGCGTTTGGTAAGTGCGTTATGCTGCAGTCGAATAATTTGGTTGAGCAGGGTATTTTGCCCAATTTTATTGATCTCTAACGTAATTACACCGTCATGATTCACGGTTCCAGCATACACTTGATGGCCTTGATATTTCTTAACAGGCAAATGTTCGCCTGTCATCATCGACTCATCAACGGTGGTATGGCCTTTGAGCACTAATCCATCCGCAGGGATAGTTTCTCCAGCCTTAACTAATATCAGATCGTTCAATTTTAGCTTTTTGGCGGCAATATGTTGTTCATTGTTATTCTCATCAACCTTTCTGGCGGTCAATGGCAGCAGCTTTTGCAGGTTTGCAGTAAACTCGCTGGCTTTTAGTCTGGCCCTGAACTCAAGGTATTTACCTAACAACAGCAAGAAGGTAAACATACAGATGGATTCAAAATAGACTTCGCCGACTTCCATAAAAGTAGCGTAAGTGCTGGCGCCGTAGGCTCCGAATATGGCAAGTGAAACAGGGAGATCCATATTCAGTTGTTTAGCTTTCAGCCCTTTAACCGCATTCGTTAAAAATGGCATCGCTGAATACAGAATAACAGGAGAGGCAAGCACGAGGCTTATCCAACGAAAGTACTGTTCAAAGTCCTCTTCCATGCCTGAAAACATGCCAAAGTACATGGCAAATGCAAACATCATCACTTGCATAGTCATGAGGCCAGCAACGCCTAAACGACGGATGTATGCTTTCGCTACGGCTTGCTTTTGTGCAGCTTCTTCATCGGCTTGAAATGGGTAGGCCTTATAGCCGATTTCCATCAAGGATTTGATGATATCGCTTAACTTTACGTGTTTATCTTGCCATACAATCATGGCGCGATGGGTGGAGGTGTTAACATCAACTCGAACGATACCGCCGAGCGCCAGCAGTTGTTTTTCGATAAGCCAAGCACAAGCGGCGCAGCTTATTCCTTCAACACTGAGCAGCACCTCTTTGTGCTCACCGCTAATTTCGACGAAGTCCTCTTGGATCTCGTCGTTATCATAGCTGAGTAGCATTTTGAGTTGTTCAGGTACAAGCTCTTCAACTTTACCTGCACTTTCTGTGCGGTAAGTATAGTAGTCACTCATACCTTGAGAAATAATGGTTTCGGCAACGGCCTGGCAGCCAATACAGCAAACCGGTTGTGCGCTACCCTCAAAGGTAACCGAGCCTACAAACCCTTTAGGAATAGGCTCCAAACAATGAAAACACGAATTTGCCATGGCAGCTTACTTATACTGTGGAGTGACCGCGATAATACCATCATGTGGCAGTTGGATTTTTTCTTTCATTTTCCAACTGTTGTCCATAGGCTCTATAAATACCGTGAACACACCGCTATGTGGTTCATCAAATAAGCCAGTAAACTCGCCGCTGGCGTTTTTAGTCAGCGTGACTGCAAAATCGTATTTCTCAATAGTGCGGTGGTAAAACGAGAGCTTTAATGCATGAACTTTAGAAGCGTCGCCCTTGGTAAATTTAAAGGTGACTTTTTGCTCTGCTACTTGCAGGTCACCATGTAAATAGAGCGCTTTTGCTTTATCAAACTTACTCAGCTCTAGGTTGATTGCTTTACCTTTTTTGTAGTAGTCATCAACGACCATATCAGGACCATTACCGACTGCAAACGTGATGAGAAAAACACAGGCAACGACAGTAACGAGTGGGAAAAAAATTAAAAACCAAGGCCAAAAATTCTTATACCAAGGGGTAGGGTTCATAGTTGCTCACATGGCTATAAAACTTGCTCGTATTCTACCGTAAGTTGCGGTAAATACCTAAAAAAAAGCCTCCAAATGGAGGCTTTTTTGATCTCAAATAATGTTCTAAAAGCTAAGCTTATTGGCCTTGTGACAAGCTATAAACATACGCTGTTAGAAGGTGTACTTTATCTTCACCTAAGATATCTTTCCATGCTGGCATTACACCCGCACGACCGTGGCGAAGTGTGTCTTCAACTGCGCGTTGAGAACCACCGTATAGCCAGATATTATCGGTTAAGTTTGGTGCACCGAACGGAAGGTTATGTGCAACAGAACCTTTACCATCCATACCATGACAAGCCGCACACATTGCAAACTTAGCTTTACCTGCATCAGCATCTTTTTGGTTAACAGTACGTCCAGAAAGGCTTAGTACATAAGCAGTCATTTCTTTTACGCCTTGATCACCAAGTGCATCTTGCCAAGCTGGCATCGCTGCAACACGACCGTTAAGCAGTGTTTCTTTGATCTTGTCAGGCGTGCCACCATATAACCAGTCTTTATCAGTTAGGTTAGGGAAGCCTGCGCCACCACGAGCATCAGAGCCATGACACTGAGCACAGTTTTGCGAGAATAAACGTTGACCGATTTCAAGTGCTTCTTCGTTCTTTGCAAGCGTAAGTACGTCTTGCTTTGCAAATTCTTGGAAGATAGGACCAAAACGGTCTTGTGCTGCTTCAACTTCTTTATCAAGTTGTACCCACTGGCCATTTTCATGTGCTTCAGCGACTGCTTTCTTAGACTCTGCCAAGGTAGTAATGCCTTGGTTAGAGCTCGTCCAGTTTAAGAAACCTTTAAAGTTACCAAGACCTGGGTAAGCAGCAAGATAATATACTGACCAAACAAAAGTCGCGAAGAACATGTAAGTCCACCACTTTGGTAGTGGATTATTTAATTCCTCAATTCCGTCGAACTCGTGACCACAGCTTTCGCCTTCTTTGACACCTGTGTAGTTTTTCAGGTTCCAAATTAGCAGGCCGAAAATCAGAGCTAGACACGCTAGGGTTAGTACGATAACCCAAATACTCCAAAAGCTAGTCATTTTTCAGACTCCTTTTCCTCGTTAGAGATAGTGTTGTTATGTTTTTTCTCATCTTCAAAAATGGCATTAGCAGCGTCGTCGAAACGGCGCTTAGACCGCTTGCTATATGCCCACACAACAATCACTATAAACAGTACCAAAATTACCAGAGTCAAAATGCCTCTGTATGTGCCGTAATCCATAACAATTACTTCAAATGTGTGCCAAGTTGTTGTAAGTAAGCGATAAGTGCTTGCATTTCTGTTGCACCTTCACCACCGTTCATCGCGTGAATTTCATCCACTTGCGCTTGTAGTTCAGCATCATCACCGTAGCCTTTGCCATTGTAGCGGTCTGACGACTTATCAATACCAAATGCATCACGGAACACTTGTAATTTTTTCAGAGTATAAGTGGTATCTACTTTAGTGCTATCAAGCCAAGGGTAGCCTGGCATGTTTGACTCAGGTACCACCGAGCGAGGATCCATTAAGTGCGCATAGTGCCAGTCGTCAGAATAACGCTGACCAACACGTGCCAAATCTGGACCTGTACGCTTAGAACCCCACTGGAATGGGTGATCCCATACCGACTCACCGGCTACAGAGTAGTGACCGTAGCGCTCAACTTCATCACGGAATGGACGAACCATCTGTGAGTGACAGTTGTAACAACCTTCACGTACGAAGATGTCACGACCTTCCATTTCAAGCGCGGTAAGCGGGCGTAAGCCTTCTACTGGCTGAGTGGTATCTTTTTGGAACATTAGTGGAGTAATTTCAACTAGTGCACCGAAGCTAATCGCGAATACCGTTAGGATAGCCATCAGGCCAACGTTCTTTTCAACGATTTCGTGTTTGTTTGTTGAGTTATTGTTGCTCATACTCAATACCCCTTAAGCCACTTGCGGGTTTGCATCAGTGGCAAGTTGACCACTTTTTGCAGTAACCGTACGGAATACGTTGTAAGCCATTACCAGCATACCAACTACGATGAATACACCGCCTAGGAATCGCATGATGTAGAAAGGCTTAGAAGCTTCTAGTGACTGAACAAAGCTGTACATTAATGTACCGTCAGCATTTACTGCGCGCCACATTAGGCCTTGCATAACACCAGAGATCCACATTGCAACGATATAAAGCACAACACCAACTGTGTGTAGCCAGAAATGTGTGTTAACTAGCTTGATGCTGTACATGTTACCGTGACCAAATAGGGCAGGGATTAGGTGGTAAATTGCACCGATAGAAATCATCGCAACCCAACCTAGTGCACCAGAGTGTACGTGACCTACTGTCCAGTCTGTGTAGTGTGAAAGCGCATTTACAGACTTAATAGCCATCATTGGGCCTTCGAACGTAGACATACCGTAGAACGATAGAGACACAACTAAGAAACGCAGTACTGGGTCAGTACGTAGTTTGTGCCAAGCGCCAGACAGCGTCATGATACCGTTGATCATACCGCCCCAAGAAGGAACGAATAGGATAACTGACATCACCATACCTAGAGACTGTGTCCAATCAGGTAGTGCTGTGTAGTGAAGGTGGTGAGGACCTGCCCAAATATATAGAGAAACAAGTGCCCAGAAGTGAACAACCGATAGACGGTAAGAGTACACTGGACGACCTGCTTGTTTTGGTACGAAGTAGTACATCATACCTAAGAAACCAGCGGTAAGTAGGAAACCTACAGCGTTGTGACCATACCACCACTGAACCATCGCATCTACTGCACCTGCGTAGATTGAATAAGATTTAGTAAGTGATACAGGAATAGCCATACTGTTTACAATATGAAGCACTGCAACAGTGATAATGAAACCAGCGTAGAACCAGTTTGCTACATAGATGTGTGACACTTTACGCTTGATAAGAGTACCAAAGAATACTACAGCATAAGTAACCCATACTACCGCGATTGCGATATCAATCGGCCATTCTAGTTCAGCGTATTCTTTTGAAGAAGTAATACCCAGAGGAAGCGTGATAGCCGCAGATACGATGATGGCTTGCCAACCCCAGAAGGTAAATGCGGCAAGTTTGTCAGAGAACAGGCGCGTTTGACACGTGCGCTGAACAACATAGTAAGAGGTTGCAAATAGTGCACTTGTACCAAATGCAAAGATTACTGCGTTCGTGTGTAACGGACGAAGTCTAGAGTAAGTTAACCATGGAATGTCGAAGTTTAACGCAGGCCACGCAAGTTGCGCTGCGATAAATACACCTACACCCATGCCAACAATGCCCCAAATCACTGTCATGATAGCGAATTGGCGTACAACTTTATAATTGTACTCAGTTTGTGATGCTACTGTTTGGCTCATTTTCTGGATTCCGCTGCAATTTATTGCGATTAGAAATGAATTACCTGAATTACAGGCCCTAGTTATATTTCTTCAAGCCCGTCATGTTTTAACTCAAAAGATGAGTGAAAACCTAACCAGCCCGAGAAACCTTTATTTTTGCGAGGAAATGATAATTTTTTTGCTTATGAAAAGATACCTAAAACGCCTAAAATTATGACATCAATCAAGTTTTCACGCGCTTTTTGTTCGCTTCTTAAGCAACCTAGCATTTGCCCTGAAACTTGCGTACACTGCGCAGGATTCAGAAGTGACGGTAAATCCCTCATGATTGCAAAGCAATTAACAATCGGGTTGCTAGGTGTTTTCCTCGTGGCCTGTTCAGACCCGACTATTATTATACATGAAAGTTCAGAAAAAAGTGAAAGTTCAGTAACAAGAAATGTCTGTAATTTTTCAACGCCCTGTGATTTAACTCCACAAGTGCAGATTTATCTGGGCTCAGAGCAAGTTCAACCTGAAACAGAATTTACCATTGGGCTAAAAAGTGCGACTAAAGTAGAGGTCGTTTCGGCATGGCTTGAGGGAGAAAATATGAACATGGGGAGAATTCCCGTGTTCTTTGACAAAAACACACTGATAGCCAAAACCATGGTTGGTGTGTGTACGGATAAATCTATGCGTTGGATTTTACGTTTAACGCTAACCGTTAACGGCCAGTCTGTTACTACCAGTCATCCAATAGCTGTAAATTACCAATGAATAAATCTGTTTTTATCGAATATCTCAAGTTTGCACTTGAACAAAAGTTGCTTGAAGCCACTGAAGCGGCAAACAGTGCTCGTGCTGACGCGACTCACGAACAAAGTGCTGCTGAAACACAATACGACTCGTTGAGTATCGAGTATGGCTACCTAGCAGAAGGGCAAAGTGAGCGCATTGATGCCATGCATTTGGCGAAACAAACAATATTGAATCAGTTGGCGCTAGCTGTGAGCAATACAATTACACATAACGCACTAGTTGAAATTGAAGATGAGCAGGGCAACTGTCATTGGTTTTATTTTGCGCCTTGCGAAGGCGGACTAAAAATCCAATATAAAGAAACACCAGTGTTGGTGTTAACGTTTGATGCGCCCCTTGGCAAGCGGTTAAAGGGGTTAACGGTAGACGAAGATATTTCATTTTTCTTCAACGGCCAACAACAAATGTTAACCGTGATGCAAATACTGTAGAGTGGTTTACTCTCGTTTTGCTACGAGTTGCTACGAGAACAATTTCTTTCTTACTATTGCCCGATATGTGCTTGGTGATCTTCCCATTAATTGCCGAAATACTCTGCTTAATTGCCCTTGTGAATTAAATCCAGAAGCAAGGGCAATATCTTGAATGGAGAGATTACTGCTCGCGAGTAGCTCTTTGCACATCTCAATACGCACCTGTTGTAAGTAGGCAACGGCGGTTTGTCCTGTTGCTTGTTTAAAGCGGCGGTTAAAGGTGCGATAGCTCAAATCAAATTGTGCTGCGACAGTGGGTAAAGAGATTTCCGATGCGGCATTATTTTTCAGCCAAAATTGAATTGCGGCAATTTGCTCATCAGCATGACGGTCCACAGCACCTTCTAAATAGCGCTGTTCTTCGTAAGGCTTACGAATTTCATGAGAAAAATTTTGCTGCACATGGTGTGCGGCATCTATCCCGTACAGTAATTCAATAATGTGAACAATAACATCAGCCAGCGCATTTAAGCTGGCTACAGTATAGATCCGCTCTGATTGAGTGATAAAGTAATCCGGTTTTAATTCAACATTGGGGTATAGCTGAGAAAATTGTTTGGCAAAATGCCAGTGGGTCGTTGCTGAATGCCCGTCAAGCAGGCCAGAACTTGCTAAAAAGCAAACACCCGTACCAACACCTATCAGTGTGCTTCCAGCTCCCCATGCATCCGCAAGTGACTCACTCAGCGCTTGGTTTTGTCTTACAAGTGGTCTTGGATTTCGCCATATACTTGGCACAATAATGTAGTCATATAAAGGCAATGAGCTAAAGTCACTTTGTGCTTCAAGTGTCATGTAATTATCGGCGTTAACTGCCTCGCCTTGGCTGCTGCAAAGGAGAACTTCTAAAGGAACATAAGCCTCTTTTAGATGCACTTTAGCAAAGGCTTGTCCGGCTTTGAGCATTTCCAGCGGTAAGGTGACACTGGTAACGAGCATATGCTTGTAAAGCACAATGGCGACCTTTGTACAGGATTTCATCTGCTCCGACCTCTTTTATTTGGCGAAAAGTGATTTATATGTGGCGTATTTTGTAAAAACTTAAATTCGAATGCAATTAAAATCAAGTCATTATCTTAGTTCAGAAGTAGGAACGACATGACAGCATTGCCAATTATTGTAGGAATGGGGGGTATTAACGCCGCGGGGCGCACCTCTTTCCATCAAGGCTACAAACGTATTGTACTTGATAAGCTAAATGCTAAAGACCGACAAGAGACCTATTTGGGCCTTGCGAGTTTAATGAACTTAGTGCGTTATGAAAATGGCCAGCTGATTGACCAAAACGACCAAGTCGTTCAAGAGGTGGAGATTGAGTCGCGTTTTGGTGAGCAGATCTTAGCGGGAACGTTGATCCGTAAAATCGAAAAAAACCATTTTGATGTAGATGCGACCCCTTGGCAGCAAAAGCTCACAATGAAAGCAAATGATGACAGCAAGATAGTATTTAGTTGTCGTAAGCGTGACTTGCCAGAGCCAGTTCCTGCAGCTTGGCAAGTGATTGAGCTTGATCCAAAAACGGTTGAAGTAACCATTGCGGACCAGATTGAAGTTAAGCACGATAGCTTCAGAGACAACCCAATTAAAGCCGCAGGTCAATTACCAACAGGCTTTGAGCCGTCACTCATGTATAACAGCCGTTACCAACCACGCGGCCTTCAGGCAACTATTTTTGCTGCAACCGACGCTATCCGCTCAACGGGTCTTGAGTGGGATAAGGTAATGAACAGCGTACGACCGGACCAAATCGGCACTTACTCCGCCTCTGTGGCAGGGCAAATGAATGATGAGGGCTTAGGTGGATTAGTACGTAGTCGTTTACGTGGCGACCGAGTAAGCACTAAGCAGTTGGCGCTAGGACTCAACACCATGTCCACTGACTTTATCAATGCTTATGTTACTGGCAGCGTTGGCACAACGTTTACGACATCAGGTGCCTGTGCGACGTTTCTATATAACCTCCGCGCTGCAGTGAATGATATTCAGGCTGGCCGTACTCGAGTGGCGATTGTAGCCAGTGTTGAGTGTGCTATAACACCAGAGATCATCGAAGGCTTCGGTAATATGGGCGCACTCGCAAATGAAGAAGGTTTGCGTAAACTTGATGGTACTGAGCATGTAGACTATCGCAAAACAAGTCGTCCTTTTGGTGAAAACTGTGGCTTTACAATTGGTGAAGGGGCACAAGTGGCGATTTTGATGGATGATGCCTTAGCACTGGAGCTTGGCGCGCAGATCATGGGCTCTGTGGCCGACGTATATGTCAACGCAGACGGCGTGAAAAAGTCGATTACGGCACCTGGACCTGGTAACTATATTACCATGGCAAAATCGGTCGCGCTGGCTCAGCAAATCGCAGGCACTGAGGCCTTAGTAAAGCGCAGCTTTATTTTGGCACATGGCTCAAGCACACCACAAAACCGGGTTACTGAGTCGCTTATCTATCACAAAATTGCAGAAGCTTTTGCGATTAATGGCTGGAAAGTGGCGGCGCCAAAAGCATATGTTGGTCATACTATAGCGCCAGCGTCTGGCGATCAGCTTGCGATGGCACTTGGGGTGTTCGAGTACAATATTATGCCAGGGATCACCACGATTAATGCAGTAGCTGAAGATGTTCACGCCGAGCATTTAGATATTCGCACTGAGCACTATGAGTGCGAGCCAATGGATATCGCCTTTATAAATTCAAAGGGCTTTGGTGGTAACAATGCAACGGCAACGGTACTTTCTCCAAAGCTCACGAAGCAGCTACTAAGCAAGCGTTATAGCCAAGCTGAGTTTGCAAATTATGAGCAACAACTTGCCACTACAACACAAAGGCAAATTGCATATCAGCAAGCGGCCGATTATGGTCAATACGAGCTCATTTATCGTTTTGGCAATGGCATGATTGATGAGTCTGAATTGAATTTAAGTCAGCAAGAGTTAGCCATTCCTGGGTTCGAGCAAAGTATACAGCTTTGTCCAACGAATCCATACGGCGATTTAATCTAATGTTAAGCAAGCAAGGCGTACAGGGAGTACGCCTTTTTTATTTTTAGCTTAGTGCTGTGCTTAAATGCGCAAACGGCAGTCAGGCTCACCTCATATAGTTAGCATGAAACTCAAGATGACTTTCAATAAAACTCGAGATAAAGAAATAGCTATGATCGTAACCTTCATGCATGTTTAGCGCGATAGGGTAGCCTACTTTTTCTGCAGCTTGTTCGAATAACCAAGGCTTTAGCTGCTCGTCTAAAAACTGGTCACTTAAACCTTGCTCAATGAGTATCGGACGTTTTGTTGGACTAACATAGTGCGACAATAGTTCGGTCGCGTCATATTGTTGCCAACGCTGTTTGTCGTCCCCTAAATATCCTGTTAGCGCTTTTTGACCCCAAGGGCAGTTACTTGGGTTAACGATTGGACTAAATGCTGAGATACTCGTATAGGCGTCAGGGTTTCTAAGCCCAATAATTAATGCACCATGACCACCCATGGAGTGACCACTAATGGCTTTTTGCGGGCTAACCGGGAAGTGGGCTTCGATTAATTGAGGTAGTTCTTCAGTCACGTAGTCATACATTTGATAATGTTGACTATATGGAGCCTGTGCCGCATTGACGTAAAACCCCGCACCTAAACCAAAGTCATAAGCGCCATTTTCGTCATCTGCAACGCCTTCTCCGCGCGGGCTTGTATCTGGTGCGACAATAGCGATACCAAGCTCGTTGGCTTTTTTAAACGCACCTGCTTTTTGCATGAAGTTTTCATCGCTGCAGGTTAACCCTGAGAGCCAATATAAAACCGGGACTTGTTGTCCCTCATTGACGATTTCAGGTAAGAAAATGGCGAAGGTCATTTCACACTGCGTCGACTGGCTGGTATGTGTGTAGCGCTTATGCCAACCGCCGGATACTTTGTTGCTGGAAATCAGTTCCATCAAGTGCTCCTTAATTAAGTGAAATAGGACGCAGCCTGTGCGTCCTTGAGCGGGTACTAGTAATGGATCACCGAGCGGATACTCTTGCCTTCATGCATTAAATCAAAGGCTTCATTAATATCTTCGAGCTTCATGGTATGAGTGATAAAGTCATTGAGCTTGAATTCACCAGCCATATAGCGTTCAACAATCTCAGGAAGCTCTGAGCGACCTTTTACGCCACCAAAAGCACTACCGCGCCATACGCGACCGGTAACCAATTGGAATGGGCGTGTTGAAATCTCTTGTCCAGCGCCTGCAACACCGATGATCACCGACTCACCCCAACCTTTGTGACAGCACTCAAGGGCACTTCTCATGACATCTACGTTACCGATACATTCGAACGAGAAATCCACACCGCCATCGGTCATTTCAACGATCACTTCTTGGATAGGTTTATCGAAGTTTTTCGGGTTGATAAGATCGGTTGCCCCAAGCTTTGTCGCCAGCTCAAACTTATCTTCATTGATGTCGATACCGATGATCCGACTCGCGCCAGCCATTGCCGCGCCAATGATAGCGGACAAGCCGATACCACCTAGGCCGAAAATGGCGACGGTATCGCCTTTTTGCACTTTAGCGGTATTCATTACTGCGCCCATTCCCGTGGTGACACCACAGCCAAGCAAACAGATCTCCTCAAGAGGCGCTGCTTTGTTTACTTTAGCCAAAGAGATTTCTGGCAGTACAGTGTACTCAGAGAACGTTGACGTGCCCATGTAGTGATAAATTGGTTGGCCGTCTTTATAAAAGCGGGTTGTGCCATCAGGCATCAAGCCTTTACCTTGGGTTTCACGGATCTGCTGACAAAGGTTCGTTTTACCAGACTTACAGAACTTACATTCGCCACACTCCGGTGTGTACAATGGGATCACGTGGTCGCCAACGGCAACGCTGGTAACGCCTTCACCAATCGCTTCAACAATACCTGCGCCTTCATGACCTAAGATTGCTGGGAATACGCCTTCAGGATCGTCGCCAGACAAAGTGAAAGCATCGGTATGACATACGCCCGTTGCGGTGATTTTAACTAAGACTTCGCCTTTTTTCGGTGGCATAACATCAACTTCTTCAATACTAAGCGGTTGACCTGGGCCCCAAGCGATCGCTGCTTTAGATTTAATAAATTCAGACATGGTTTGTTCCTTTCTTAAAAGTTGATAGCAGTATAACTACATTATGATTTTTGATAATCTATAAAAATTATAAAGACTTTTACGTATATGTAATAATGGATAGATGGATTGGCATTGATGAGTTTGTTGCGGTCGCGAGTAATGGCTCATTTAGTGGAGCTGCAACTCAGTTAAATACTTCGGTTGCGCAAATTAGTCGCCGAGTGAAAATGTTAGAGGAGCGGCTCAACATACAACTTTTGACGCGCACTACCCGAAAGCTAGCGCTGACTCAGGAAGGTGAAGTGTTTTTATCTCACGCAAAGCATTTACAGCATGGATTAGATGACGCCACTGCTGCAATCCGTCAACGTGACAGACAGCCAACAGGCAAACTTAAGCTTACCGCACCGGTAATGTACGGCGAATCTTATGTCATGCCTGCCGTGGTTGAATTTATGCGTTTGTATCCCAAAGTTGAGGTAGAAATGCATTTGACGAACAACCAAGTCGACTTGCTCGATAAGGGCTTTGACTTGGCAATTCGCCTCGGTAAGTTACAGGATTCATCACTGCGCGCCAAACGGCTAACCACACGTAAAACCATGGTGTGTGGTGCAAATATCTATTTAAATCAATTTGGCCAACCGCATACGCTCGCTGAGCTTAGCAATCATAAATGTTTAATTGGCAATAGTAGCGAATGGCGTTTTGTTGAGCACGGTAAAGCGCGACAAATTAAAGTGGCGGGGCCACTGCGTTGCAACAGTGGTTGGGGGCTCTTGGAAGCAGCAAAGCAAGGCTTAGGTTTGGTACAGTTACCGCATTATTACGTGCAAGAGGCGCTAGAGAGTGGTGAGTTAACAGAGGTACTAACCAACTTTAGACCTGAGGAAGAGGGGGTCTGGGCGCTGTATCCACCCAGACAATTTGTCGCGACCAGTTTACGCTTGTTACTGGATCACTTAAGTGCGTACTTTAATAAGTTTTAGCCATAGTATCAATGGCTTGGCTGAGCGCTATCTCACGACTATCACAAAATGCACGGTCGCCTAGACGGTCATGAATGTTTAAGCGCTTGAGCTTATCGGTGGTCTCCAAATTCGGTGAATAGATAAACACGCTACAGTCAGCATCAAGCGCATCTGTAATCGCATTTTCAATGGCTAAGCCCACGGTGACATCAATCATAGCTACGTCGCTTAAATCTAATACCATGGCTTTGTATTCACTAATCTTGCGGTGTTGTCTTGCGATTGCTTTTGAGACGCTAAAAATCATTGGCCCGGAAAGATAAAAGAATAATAGTTTACCGTTGGCTTTATCTAACAGCTCGCTTTCCTTTTTTGTTAGTGGCACATCTTCATCGCTATCACTGTCGCTAATTGCTTTAACGTGATTAGCTTGCACTCGGCTTAATCTCTCTATGATCATCACATTGGAGATAAATACGCCAAGGCCCACGGCAACAATAAGGTCAACAAAAACGGTAAGTAGCATGACGCCATACATAATCGCCATTTGACTGACACTAAGCTTATGAGCACGCTGGATAAAACTCCAATCCAGAATATTAAAACCAACATACACTGCAATACCAGCAAGCACCGCCATTGGGATTGGCTCGGTCAGGCTGCCCGCGATAAAGACTACGGCCATCAAAATTAGTGCCCTGAATATCCCAGCGATTGGCGAGCGAGCGCCGACTTGAATATTGACCACAGTTCCCATCGTTGCGCCAGCACCTGGCAATGCACCAAAAAGCCCAGCTATCATATTGGCAATACCTTGGCCTCTGAGCTCCTTATCAGAATCATGCTCGGTTCGCGTTAAACTGTCGGCTATTACTGCTGTTAGCAATGTATCTATACAACCCAAGGTGCCCAGTACCAATGCGTCGATAAGCATTTCAATTAATAGCTCTGGTGATAATACTGGAAACACAATACTTGGTAGGCCACTTGGAATTTCTCCGATGCGGCGAATACTATCGGTATCAAAGATAATAATTGAAAGCAGTGTAACGGCGACGAGTGCGACCAGTTGAGCGGGGACGTACTGGCGCCACTTACTTGGCATTTTGAATAAGATTGCAAGTGTGATCACCCCGAGGAACAACTCAGAAAAGTGTAAGTCCATCAGCAGGCTGGGCAAGTTAGACAAAGTGCCAACAACACCACCTGCAGGCGCTTGGTGTCCAAGTAAAGGAGCAAGCTGCAAAATAATGAGGATAACACCAATACCAGACATAAATCCGGAGATGACGCTGTAAGGCATCAAGGTAACGTATTTACCTAACTTGAGCGTACCGAGTAAAACCTGAAAAGCACCTGCCATCATGACAACAGTAAAGCCCATCGCAAGACCATTTTCGGGATACTTGCTCATCATGGCGGTGAGTACTGCTGTCATGATAACAGTCATTGGGCCGGTTGGTTCAGAAATGAGGGAGGTTGAACCACCGAACAGTGCGGCAAATAAGCCAACCAAAATTGCGCCCCACATCCCAGCTTCTGCGCCAGCACCAGAGGCAACACCAAAAGCGAGTGCGAGTGGTAAAGAAATAATTGCAGTGGTTACACCACCGAATAGGTCACCTTTTAAAGAGGCGTTTTTAAATCTCTTAAGTGTGATCATACTTTTGACTTTAACGATCAAAGAATTGACGGCATTCTACTGATAAATAGCACTGAGTGCTACGAAGGACTGGTATTACCATCTGTCTGCTCAGTAAAATTCGGACACAAAAAAGCCAGTCTAAAAAGACTGGCTTTTCAATTACTGCTTAGTCAACCTGAGCAGGAGAGGCCATGTCGGCGCTTGCTCTGCCTGTTGGTGACTTAGAGCCAACACCCAAGCCGCTATTCGCCACAGCCTGACGCTGTTCATGTGGCATCGCAGACGGTGTTTCTACCACGACATCCTCAATCACGCTTTGTGCTTTTGTCATTGGCGCTGCAGCCGTTTGGTTGAAGCGTACACGGCTTTGTACAGAGTTGCCGTTTACTACCTGTTGAGTAGGTGCCTCAATAGCGTTAGCGGCTGGAGTCTCTTCAGTTGAAGATTCAGTAACTGCTTCAACTGCTGTTGTTTCCACAACCGCTTCTGTTGCCTGTGCCTCGGCTGCTGGCTCCTGAACTTCAGGTGTTGCCTCAGCGTCAGAAGCTTGAGTTTCTTCTACAACTGCAGTTTCAGCCTCAGCCTCAACTTTTTCCTCTGTCGATTCAACTTGTTCAGCCTCTACTGTGTCAGCGATTGGCTCAGCTTTAACCACTTTTGCTTCTTCTGGCTGTGCAGCTTCTACTTCTTCTGCGACTACTTCGTCAGCGCTTGCAGACGTTTCGGGCTGTGCAGCTTGTTGCAATGGTGCTTCAGCAGTGGCTGCTTCAACTTCGTTTTCAGGCTCCACTTCTTGCGCTGCATTTTCGTCAACCGGTGCTTCGGCTGGCTTAGCTTCTACATCTTGCTCTGCATCAGTGTGCGTCTCAGAAACTGTCGCTTCTGCAGCTGGTGTATTATCTTCAGCTACCGTTTCAGGTGACGACTGAGTCTCAACTGTACTTGCTTCTTGCTGCACTTCAGCTTGAGGTTCACTGTCATAAGAAGATTTCGCTTTTAGCTCAGCTTCGTATTCTGCAGCGGCTTGATCTGCTACGGGCACAAATGCTGCAGCTTGACCTTTTTCAGGCGTATCCTGACGACGGCGACGTTGACCTGCCGCTCTCAGATGACGCGGAGAACGTCTAGAGCGAGTGCGGCCTTCTTTATTTTCGTCATCAATTTGCGATTCTGAAAGTTCAGTAGATACCACCTCGGTAACATCGTTTTGTTCGTGGCGCTCAGTGTTAGCAGTTTCTTGCTGTTTTGCTTGAGCGTGTACGTCAGCTTGTTCAGAAGGTGCTACTACTTGTTCGTTAGTTGCAGACTCTTGTTCTGACTTATCCGCGACAGGTTTCGCTTTTCTTTGCCTTGGCTTTTGTTCAGCTTTAGGCTCAGCTGCTGTTTTCGCTGGTTGTTCAAGCGGCTTTGCTTCTACTTTCACTTCTTCAGTGCTAGCTTGCTCTGAGGTGTTAGTATCCTGTGCGTTGGTTTCTTCCACACGTACCTTCTTGCGAAGATTACGTCTTTGTCTGCGTGGTTTTACTATTGCTTCTTTAACTGGCGCGTCGTTAGCCTCGAGCGCTTCAACGTTATCGTTTACAGATTCCTTAGCTGGACGGTTTGCTTTGTCCTGATCTTGGCGTTTTCTGTTATTTGGACGACGGCGTTTGCGGTTATCACCACGTTGCTCGTTACCGTTGTTTTCGTCTTTCGATTCAACCGTTGTGTCTTTTTGTTGATCGTTACGACGGCGGTTATTGTTACGACGACGATTGTTATTATTGCGACGGCGATTATCACGGTTGTTATCGCGTGATGATTTTTCTTCAGAAGATTTGTTTTCTTCTTGGTTATCGCTGTCACTAGCAAATAGGCTCTTGAACCACTGACCAATCTTTGCAAACAGGCTAGTGCCGTTTTGAGCTGGCTTTTCTTGTGGCTTACGTGCTTGTGGTTTTGCAGCTTGAATTGGAGTAGGGGCAGGCGTTGGTGCTGGTGCATCAGGCATAACGACACCTTTTAACACAGGCTCCTCTTTCACAATTGCTTGAGCTCGAGCAATTTCAACAACTTCAGGCTCAGGCGCGGTGATCTGCTCATAGCTAGCTGCTTCTGTTGTTTCATCTTTACGCAATCTAACCACTTCATAGTGCGGTGTTTCTAGGTGTTGGTTAGGAATGATAACAACGTGGCACTCGTGGCGCTTTTCGATGCGTTGCACAGAACGACGCTTTTCATTTAATAGATAAGCACCAACAGCGACAGGCACTTGGGCGTTGACCTGAGCGGTATTATCTTTGATCGCTTCTTCTTCGATTAGACGCAAGATAGACAAAGCAATGGATTCGTTTGAGCGAATGGTGCCTTGGCCGTCACAGCGTGGACACGTATGCTGGCTCGCTTCACCTAAAGACGGACGTAAACGTTGACGCGACATTTCTAATAGGCCGAAACGAGAAATCTTACCGATTTGCACGCGAGCACGGTCAGTACGAACGGCTTCTTTCAAGCGGTTTTCTACTTCACGTTGATGGCGAGGCGGAGTCATATCGATAAAGTCGATAACGATTAATCCACCTAAGTCACGTAAACGTAACTGGCGTGCAATCTCGTCAGCTGCTTCTAGGTTAGTATTCAGCGCCGTCTCTTCGATATCGCCACCTTTCGTCGCTTTTGACGAGTTGATATCGATAGAAGTGAGTGCTTCTGTTGGATCAATAACGATAGAACCACCTGAAGGCAAACGCACTTCACGCTGGAAAGCTGACTCAATCTGACTCTCAATTTGATAATGCGTGAATAACGGCACATCGTTTTGATAAAGCTTAACACGATTGATGAAATCTGGACGGAAACGCTCGATATGCGCTTTCGCTTCTTCAAAAACACGCGGTTTATCAATTAGGATCTCACCGATATCACGACGTAAATAATCGCGAATTGCACGGAAGATCACGTTACTTTCTTGGTGAATTAAGAAAGGTGCTTTACCGCTATTTGCCGCATTTTGAATTGCGTCCCAATGAACAAGTAGCGCCTTAAGGTCGTATTCTAGTTCTTCGAAAGATTTACCTACGCCCGCGGTGCGAACGATAAGACCCATACCTTTAGGTACGTTTAAGCGACTCAATGCTTCTTTAAGCTCAATACGCTCATCACCTTCGATACGACGTGAAATACCGCCAGCTCTTGGGTTATTTGGCATTAATACCAAGTAACTACCAGCGACGCTGATAAACGTTGTGAGTGCCGCGCCTTTTTGACCGCGTTCTTCTTTATCAACCTGAACGATGACTTCTTGACCTTCTTTGATCACGTCTTTGATGTTAGGGCGACCGTTGAATGTATAGCCATCTGGGAAATACGTTTTAGCGATTTCTTTTAAAGGAAGGAATCCGTGACGCTCAGCGCCATAATCAACAAATGCGGCTTCTAGGGATGGTTCGATACGGGTAATTTTACCCTTATAGATATTGGCTTTTTTCTGTTCGTGACCAGGGCTTTCTATATCTAGATCGTATAGACGCTGGCCGTCAACCAGTGCCACGCGCATTTCTTCTTGCTGCGTTGCATTGATCAGCATACGTTTCATATTGTAATTCTCTACTTAATTATTTACAGCGCCTGATACGTCTTGCCAGCGACAGCGTGCTACGCCTTGGATGTTCCTATTAAATGATGCAGTCTCACGACTGGGGGAAAGGGAACATATTCACAGTTTCCGCTTTAAATCAGGGTAAAATCACTGATCCATCGTTCGCTTTTTGCACGTTTATTCGTTTCACAAAAAAGTAGTCATGCACGGGGTAAGTTGAGCTTGGTTTGCCAAGCTTGGCTATCACCATCTTTTGACTTGATTGCTTTGTGATTATTCACGAGTTGCGGCCTGCTATGCACGGGTATTACTGCAACTGTGGTAAACGTATCAGACAAATTTTAATTTCTTGCTTTTTGGTTTGTTCATCGTGTCCAGTCATTAAACGAAATATTACGCGCTTCGCACTGACTGTTCGCACGTGTTTATCTTAGATGCATGATAAAAGCTTTGGAAATATTAGCTCTAATCTGTATGATCTGCCATCCAAGATGTGCATCACGACATTGTTTTTGCGATAAAAAGCACCTCGCAAAAATTTGCGGCCTGATTATCCCACTAATAATGTCGAGATAGCAACTAAATTATTACTCAAATCAGTGATTAGGCAATGTCAGAGAAACCCGCATTACAAGTTAGCTTCGTTACCGTGACTGAAGACCAAGAAGGTCAAAGGATCGATAACTTTTTAGTTACGCATTTGAAAGGGGTGCCAAAAAGCGCCGTATATAAAATTCTTCGCAAAGGGGAAGTGCGCGTAAACAAAAAGCGGGTGAAGCCTGTATATAAACTACAAATCAATGATGAAATCCGTATCCCACCTGTGCGTGTTGCGGAGAAAACAGAGTTTGTGCCTAAAAACCTTGATAAAGTCGCAAACCTAGAAGATGCCATTCTTTATGAAGATAAGTATCTGATAGTTATAAATAAGCCCGCCGGTATGGCGGTACATGGTGGCAGCGGCTTAAGCTATGGCTTAATTGAAGCATTAAGAGCATTACGCCCACAAGAGCAAAGCTTGGAGTTGGTGCACCGTTTGGATCGCGACACATCGGGTTGTTTGTTGATTTCAAAGCGCCGCGCTGTGCTTAAAGGACTTCATGAGCAGCTAAGAGAAAAGACCATGGAGAAAAATTACCTTGCACTGGTTTCAGGGCAATGGGATGCCAAACATAAAAATGTCACCGAACCGCTGCGTAAAAATACCTTAAAGTCAGGTGAGCGTGTGGTGCGAGTGGATCATGAGCAAGGCAAGCCTTCTCATACTCGTTTTAGAGTCGTCGAGCGTTTTGAGTCCGCAACTTTAGTGCAGGCGTCACCCGTAACAGGCAGAACGCACCAGATCCGAGTGCATACTCAATGTAAAGGACATCCGATTGCGTGTGATGATAAGTATGGCGATCAGGTGTTTGATGCCAAAATGCGTGAAGTGGGATTAAATAGGCTGTTTTTGCATGCCAAAGAACTCAGATTTATACACCCAAAAACAGAAACGACACACCATGTAGAGGCACCATTGGATGGGGCTTTGGAAGCATGCTTAGTTAAATTAAGGAAGTAACATGCGCTACAAGTGTGTGATTTTCGACTGGGATGGCACCGTCATGGACTCTGTGCCAAAAATCGTAAATACCATTCATTTGGCTGCTGAATCTTGTGGAATTGCACCCGTCAGTAACGAAGCGGCGAAAAGTATTATTGGCCTGTCTCTCGATAAAGCGATACTGACACTTTTTCCAAATCATGAAGACAAATTAGCGTCTTTAATTGCGGCTTATAAATATATCTATAAGCATCAAGACAAAACCCCAGCGCCTCTATTTGAAGGCGCTGAAACGCTTTTAAAGCAATTACATGGCAGTGGTATCAAAGTTGCGGTTGCAACAGGAAAAAGCCGAATAGGACTTGACCGCCTGATGGCAGAAAGTGGGTTGGGTGATATTTTCGTTACGACACGGACAGCATGTGAGGCGGAGTCTAAACCGCATCCCGATATGTTGCTTCAGATTTTGGCTGAACTAAATGTGGAAGCTACAGAGGCTGTCATGATAGGCGATACGATAATTGATATGAATTTAGCGAAAAATGCAGGCATTGACGCGATCGGCGTCACTATGGGTGTTGCAACAAGAGAGCAGTTATCGCAAACGTCGGCTGCCCATATTTGCGATAACTATCATGACTTGTCTAACCTATTGTTGGCCTGATTGCTCTGCGAGCACATCAATACCAAACGCGAGCAGTGTTTTAGTGAGTTGAATAAGGGGAAGGCCAATCAGGGTATTGGGGTCTTCTCCTTCAAGTTTATCAAACAGACAGATCCCTAATCCTTCGCTTTTAAAGCTTCCAGCACAGTTGTAAGGTGTTTCTGCATCACAATAGTTACTGATCTGTGCTTGAGTAAGTTGGCGAAAGTAAACGTGAAACGGTACCACTTCAGTGACCGTTTTGCCGCTTTCAATGTCGAAAACGGTTAAACCAGTCAAAAAAGTCACGCAATTATTGCTAAATAGGCTTAGTTGCTTAATCGCGTTTTCTTTATTATGTGGCTTTCCTAGGATCTCACCGTTGAATAGCGCAACTTGGTCTGAACCAATCACCACACCTTGTTGATATTTTGCTATTGCTGCTTTGGCTTTTGATTCGCTCAATCGTGCAACAAGTTGCTGTGCTGATTCACCTTCGAGTGCTTGCTCGTCTACATCCGGTGAAAAAGATGCAAAAGGAAGCATTAATTTTTTCAAAATTGACTGCCTAAATGGCGAACTTGAGGCTAGAATAAGGGGCGTTTTCATGAGATTTTTATCTTTGTGACAACATTGCCAACAGGATAATGCGCAATAACGCGAAAAACAAAGGGAAAGTGTATTTTTACTTTGACTAACACAGTAACTATCTATATGATGCAGCCCCTATGCAAAAGGTGAAAATTCCCATCACTATTGATCCATGCAGAGCAGCGCAACGTCGAGCATCTTATGACGGTGTTGTAATGCTTGAAGAACTTTCTCGATTGCAGCAAGTTGTGCGTGATCAAAATAGTGAAATAGCGGTAGACATTCATTTCAACATCGACGAACAAGGTTTGGTTGTTGTGCAAGGCAAAGTCCGAGCCCATCTAACCGTTGTATGTCAGCGTTGTAATGATGAATTAGGGTTGGATTTGGAACAAGACTTTGCGTATTCGCCAGTCGGATTAGGTGCAGAGTCGGATGATCTTCCCGAGCGTTATGATGTGTTGGAACTGGATGAAGAGGGTGAGGTTAATCTAAGACAGATCGTCGAAGATGAACTATTACTCGCAATTCCGATAGTCCCGACGCATGATGAAGCACTATGCTCTTATTCTGATAAGCCAAAGAGCTTTGGTGAAATTGAAGCAGAAGATAGCAAACCAAATCCATTTGAAATTTTGAAACAACTTAAGAAAGATTCTTAGGAGAAGGCTAATGGCGGTACAAAAAAGCAAGAAGTCACGCGCACGTCGTGGTATGCGTCGTTCACACGATGCGATCAGTGGACCAGCTCTAACTGTAGATCAGGTTTCTGGCGAGACTCATCGTCGTCACCACGTGACTGCTGACGGTTACTACAAAGGCGTTAAAGTAATTTCTAAGTAAGAGATTACTTTATGCTGACCGATCTAACCATTGCGTTAGATATGATGGGGGGCGATTACGGCCCCCGTTCATCTATCCCCGCAGCTATCGCTGCTGTGCTTAAGCACCCAAATCTAAATTTAATTCTCTGTGGTAATCAGCAAGTTATTGAAAGTGCTTTGACTAAAGCAAGTATGCTGGATCATCCAAGACTCAAAATTAAACACTGTAAAGAAGTCGTCACTAACGGTTGTGAACCAGCCTCTGCACTTAGAAATAAAAAGCAGTCTTCAATGCGTATTGCGCTTGATTTGGTGAAATCTGGCGAAGCGCAGGCTTGTGTTAGTTCAGGAAATACAGGTGCGCTCTTTTTTATGGCCCACTATGTGTTAAAAATGTTGCCTGGCATCAAGCGTCCCGCGTTAATTTCAGCCGTTCCAACAGAGAAAAAGCAACCCGTTTATTTGCTTGATCTTGGTGCGAATGTGCATTGTGACCCTGAAACCCTCTATCAGTTTGGTATTATGGGCTCAATCGTGGCTGGAGAGGCATTAAATATTCCTTCACCTAAAGTGTGTTTGCTAAACATTGGCTCTGAAGAAATCAAAGGCCATGATGGTATTAAGCAAGCTGCAAAATTAATGAAATCCTCATCTGTTATTAATTATCAAGGCTATTGTGAGGGGAGCGATATGTTCACTGGCAAAGCTGATGTAATTGTATGTGAGGGATTTGTCGGCAACGTCGCCTTGAAAACCTGTGAAGGGATTGCCAAACTCATCATGCATAAGTTTAGCAAAGCGTTAAAAAAGCACTTTTTTTATAAAGCGTTGGCCTTTTTACTTCGACCCGTTATAAAAAAATTGTATAGAAGGGTGAACCCCGACCAGTATAACGGCGCAAGTCTGGTAGGATTGCGCGGTATTGTTGTGAAAAGTCACGGAAATGCCACAACGAAGGCATTTTTAGCCGCGATTGAAGAAGCTGCGCAAGAAGTACAACGCAAGATCCCTGAAAAGATCCAAGCGGTGTTTGCTCAGGTCGACACAGAAAAACAACCGTCAGGTCCGCATCCCTAACACTGCTAAGTGACATGAGGACGTGGCGACAACAGAGAAAATAAGAGCACAATATGTCACAAAAAATCGCATTATTTTTCCCAGGACAGGGCTCACAAAGCGTGGGCATGTTATCTGAATTATTAGCATCTTCTGATATCGTTAAAGCGACTTTCGCTGAAGCCTCAGAAGCACTAGGCTACGATTTAGCCGAACTTGTGCTAAACGGTCCTGAAGAAGAATTAAACCAAACGCACCGTACTCAACCGGCATTATTAACCGCAAGCGTTGCTATCTTTAGAGCGTGGCAAGAGAAAGGTGTTGAAGCTGAACTGACACTAGCAGGCCATAGTCTAGGTGAATACTCTGCATTGGTATGTGCAGAAGTATTAACCCTTGCAGATGCCGTTAAGTTAGTTGAAAAACGTGGTTTATACATGCAAGAAGCAGTTCCTGCTGGCACCGGGTCAATGGCGGCAATTATTGGTTTAGATGATGACGTGATTGCCAAGGTGTGTGCCGAATCTGCACAGGGTGACGTTGTTTCGCCGGTAAACTACAACTCACCGGGTCAAGTGGTGATTGCTGGTCACGTTGAAGCCGTAAATCGAGCTTCTGAAGCGTGTAAAGAAGCAGGAGCTAAACGCGCATTACCACTTGCAGTTAGCGTTCCATCTCATTGCGCATTAATGAAACCTGCGGCTGATAAATTAGCCAAAGATCTTGAAGCACTCGCTTTTTCAGAGCCAAAGTTTGATGTGATCAACAATGTTGACGTTGTTGTTGCAAAAGATGCTGCAGCAATAAAAGATGCGCTTATTCGTCAGCTCTATAGTCCAGTAAGATGGACTGAAACTGTACAAGCGGTTGCGAAAGAAGGTGTTACAACAACTTTTGAGTTCGGCCCTGGTAAAGTGATTTCGGGTCTTGTCAAACGCATCGACCGCTCAGTGTCGTGTGTGTCGGTAAATGATTTAGCTGCCATTGCAGCTGCAGAATAATAACGAGAGCATTATGAGTAATTTATTTTCTTTAGAAGGTAAAGTTGTACTAGTAACGGGTGCTAGCCGTGGTATTGGTAAAGCAATCGCAAACGCCTTAGTGGCGCAAGGTGCAAAAGTTGCGGGTACCGCAACGAGTGAGTCTGGTGCAGAGCGTATCTCTGAGTATCTAGGCGAAAATGGTAAAGGCTATGCGCTAAACGTGACAAATGCCGACTCAATCGCAGCAACTTTGGATGCAATCAAAGCAGACTTAGGTGATATCGATGTGTTGGTAAACAATGCTGGTATCACTCGTGATAACTTGCTGATGCGCATGAAAGATCAAGAGTGGGATGACATCATCGATACAAACTTGTCATCTATTTTCCGCTTATCAAAAGCGGTACTTCGCCCAATGATGAAGAAGAAAAATGGCCGTATCATTAACATTGGTTCAGTAGTGGGCACTATGGGTAATGCGGGTCAAGCTAACTATGCAGCTGCAAAAGCGGGTGTAATTGGTTTTACAAAATCATTGGCGCGTGAGGTTGCATCTCGTGGTATTACGGTAAATACTGTAGCACCTGGCTTCATTCAGACAGATATGACGGATGAGCTAACTGATGAGCAAAAAGCAGCGACTTTGGCAAATGTACCAGCAGGTCGTTTAGGTCAGCCAGAAGAAATCGCAGCGGCTGTGGTTTATTTAGCATCAGATGCAGCAGCGTATGTTTCTGGTGAAACTTTGCACGTAAATGGTGCGATGTACATGGTTTAACCCGCTAAGATCACAAATCAATTGAAATTTTTGTGATCTTGTCGACAACGTACTTGAAATCGTCGCGAAAATAGGCGATAAAAAGATCCAAAGCTTTGTAACAGGTTTGACCAGAAAAAAAAGTACGGGTCAATCCTTGAATCCCAGAATGATGCGTCGTAAACTGCGCCGCAATCTGAAAATTAACGCAGTAGCGTTTAAATAAAGGAAAGAAGAATGAGCGACATCCAAGAACGCGTAAAGAAAATTATTGTTGAACAACTAGGTGTTAAAGAAGAAGAAGTTAAATCAGAAGCGTCTTTCGTTGATGATTTAGGTGCTGACTCTCTAGACACTGTTGAGCTTGTAATGGCGCTAGAAGAAGAGTTCGATACAGAGATCCCTGATGAAGAAGCTGAGAAAATCACTACTGTTCAGGCAGCTATCGACTACGTTACTGCTCACGCTGAGTAACTAGCTTTTCTATTAGGGCAGCACTCGCTGCCCTAACTCTTTCTAGACCCCCCAATTATTATAATAATCCCTTTTTGGAGGACACCGTGGCTAAACGTCGAGTCGTAGTAACTGGCTTAGGTATGTTGACGCCGCTGGGTAATGATGTTGCATCTACCTGGCAGGGCTTATTAGAAGGCCGTAGTGGCATTCGCAATATCACGCATTTTGACACAGAAGGTTTCGGGACTAAGTTTGCTGGTTTAGTTAACGATTTTGATGTCACTGAGTACATTTCCCCTAAAGATGCTAAAAAAATGGATGTCTTCATCCAGTATGGTATCGCTGCAGGTGTACAGGCTTTAAAAGACTCAGGTCTTGAAGTTAACGAAGAGAATGCCGCTAGAGTTGGTGTAGCCATCGGCTCTGGTATCGGTGGCTTGACGCTAATTGAAGAAAACCACGTTAAGCTATTAAATAGCGGTCCACGCAAGCTTTCTCCGTTTTACGTTCCCTCTACCATTATCAATATGATCTCTGGTCACTTGTCCATCATGCATGGCTTGAGAGGTCCAAATATTTCGATTGTTACTGCATGTACAACTGGCCTTCATAATATTGGCCATGCAGCACGTATGATTGCGTACGGCGATGCGGATGCGATGGTAGCAGGCGGTGCTGAAAAAGCGTCAACCCCAATTGGTATGGGTGGTTTTAGCGCGGCTCGTGCGCTTTCTACGCGTAACGATGATCCGCAAGCGGCTTCTCGCCCTTGGGATAAAGACCGTGATGGTTTTGTGCTAGCTGATGGAGCTGGTGTGATCGTACTGGAAGAGTATGAGCATGCGAAAGCTCGTGGTGCGAAAATCTACGCTGAACTGGTTGGCTTTGGTATGAGTGGTGATGCATATCACATGACATCACCACCAGAAAATGGTGCAGGTGCTGCACAAGCTATGGTTAATGCATTGAATGATGCAGGGATCAATGCAGAGCAGGTTGGCTATATCAACGCACACGGTACTTCTACTCCAGCGGGTGACGTTGCAGAGACGCATGCTGTTAAGTCGGTATTTGGTTCTGCGGCAAAAAATGTGATGGTGAGCTCGTCTAAATCAATGATGGGTCACTTACTTGGTGCTGCGGGCTCAGTTGAATCAATTATTTCGATTCTTGCGCTGCAAGACCAAAAAGTAACGCCGACCATTAACTTGGATAACCCAGATGAAGGCTGTGATTTAGATTATGTGCCTCATACTGCCCGTGATGCGAAACTAGAGTACACTTTGTGTAACTCGTTTGGTTTCGGTGGAACAAACGGTTCGTTGCTATTTAAAAAGGTGTAGATCAGCCTTAGTAATCTTATAGCAAAGTAGGTTATGATAAAAAAAGCTCGGCATTGCCGAGTTTTTTTATGTTTTTGATACCCTTAAAAAGGAAAGTGATGTGGATAATCAACAGCTTTTTTCTAACACTGACAGAGGATTGGCCTATGGCGATGGCTTTTTTACCACTGCGTTAGTCCGTGATGGAAATGTTGATTTGTGGCCACTTCACAGAAACCGACTGGTGGAATGTCAGCAGCGCTTGGGCTTTCCTGAGTTACGACTAGACGAAATCGAGTTTTTGGTTCAAGAGCAAGTTAAAGATAAAGCGGAAGCGGTGCTAAAGATCCTTATCACTCGAGGGGAAGGAGGCCGTGGTTATCAAGCTCCTGAGACGCCACAGCTGAGTGTGAGTATTCAGGTATTACCTTTTCCTTCATACTATACAACTTGGCAGCAGAATGGGATTGAGGTCGCATTAAGCCGAGTTAAACTGGGTATTCAGCCGTTACTCGCTGGATTAAAGACACTGAATCGATTAGAACAAGTACTTATTAAACAAGATGCACTGACATTGGTTTGCGAGGATGTCATTGTGACGGACATCAATGATAGGGTGATTGAAGCATCAGCGGCAAATATCATCATGATTAAAGACAACACGCTGTATACACCAGATCTTAGTGGCTCAGGCATTAAAGGGGTGTTTTTAAGTGCACTTGAAAGTAAACACGATATTAGAGTCAAAAATATTGCTTTTGACGAGTTAAAAGCAGCTGATGGTGTATTTATTTGTAATAGTTTAATGCAGTTAGTACCTGTAGTAAGAATTGAGAATAAACATTTCGATATCGCCGACTTACATGAATTGAAAAGGCGATTTTTAGGGAAGTAATATAAATGAAAAAACTGTTTATCATAGTCGCATTTTTGATAGCAGCAGCGTCATGGTGGTTATCTCAGCAAATAAATAAGGTTAAATTTGAGCCACTTAATATCTCTGAGCCATTAGTTGAGATAAAGGCTGGGCAAACATTTAATCAGCTATGTCATCTATGGCAGCGTAGCGGGGCATTATCTAACTGCTTTCCTTATCAACTTTATAGTAAGTTAGAGCCTAAGTTATTCGCGTTACAAGCGGGCTTTTACGATCTTAAAGGGCTAACCGTGCTAGATGCCATCAGCAAAATTAGTCGCGGGGATCAACACAACTTTAGCTTTACAATCATTGAAGGGATGCCCATTTGGGAAGTCAAAAACAAGCTCCTCAGCGCCCCCTACTTAAGGCAAGACATTGATAAGCTCACATCACAACTGAATATATCGCAAAGTTCAGCTGAAGGGTGGTTGTACCCCGATACCTACCACTATCATGGAAATGACTCAGCGCTACGCTTACTTAAACGTGCTCATACCAAAATGCAGAGTGTGCTTGAAAAGGAATGGCAAAATAGAATGCCAGATCTTCCTTTAAACACGCCTTATGAAGCCTTGATCTTGGCTTCGATTATTGAGAAAGAAACGGGCGTAGTTGCAGAAAGAGATAAGGTAGCCTCGGTTTTTATCAATCGCTTACGTAAAGGTATGCGTTTACAGACAGATCCAACCATTATTTATGGTATTGGTGAGCACTTTGATGGTGACATTAAACGTGAAGATATCCGTGAAAAGACGCCATATAACACTTATCGAATTGATGGCTTGCCACCGACACCGATTGCAATGCCGTCTCGTGCTGCTATCCATGCGGCACTTAACCCAGCAACAACCGAATACTTTTACTTTGTTGCGTCAGGAGATGGTGGGCATCACTTTTCGAAAACACTGACTGAGCATAATAAAGCAGTGAAGAAATTTATTTTGAAACAATGACATCGAAAGAGAGGGCTAGCCCTCTCGTTACTCTCTATTACAACATAAAATATTCTTTAATACCCGCCAATACACTAGATACCGCAACGGAAGCTAAAATAAGTCCCATTACTCGGCTGACGATACTTGCGCCACTATCACCAATCCATTGGTGAATTTTTGTCGCAACTAGTAAAAATATTAACACGATAGCCAATACGCTGAGCATAATCATTGAGGTTTGGAGTTGTTCAAATACATTGTTTTCGCTGTTTTTAGTCAGCAAAACGGCTGCCAGCATTGCCCCTGGGCTTGCGATAGAAGGCATTGCTAAAGGGAAAATAGCGGTATCGGATGCTTTACTGTCTAACTTAATTTCTTCACTTGGCTTACCCTCGCCAAAAATCATTGTCATGGCAAAGATGAATAGTACGATGCCTCCGGCAATCGCGAATGCAGGTAGGGGAATACCAATTGCGTTTAAAATGATTTCGCCTGCAATAATAAAAAACAGCAATACAATGGCTGCAACCAGTGTGGCTTTAACCGCTATTTTTCGTTTTGTCGCAATATCAAAGCCTGTGGTGGTTGCGATAAATACCGGTATAGTGCCAATGGGGTCGATGACCGCAAAGAAAAAAATGAACGTTGAGATATAGTGTTCCATAGTTCCCTATTATGAAATAAAGGTTGTTCACAAATTGCTTCTGGTTGGCCGGTTGTTATTGACCATCGACAGATAATATCACTGATATCATGACTTTATTCTGAATATTCACTTAATTTTATATATTTTTTTCATTCACAGTATGCACCCAAGCCACTGCGTCGTTGTAGTTCTCGAAGTTCTTAATCGTTAAGCCGTGCTTGTCAGCAAATGCTTCAATTAATCCACTTTTGGTGTCTGAGGGGGAGATTACTCGGGCAAGAGTAATCCCATCGACAAATTGATTGAGTTTTTGTAAAACGGTTAGCACGCTTGGATAGTCGTAGGTGATATGTAATTGAGAGACGTCGATAACTAAACTTTTTAGCTGATTCGATTTAAGTGCAAGCCCTAAATTTTTGTACATCTCAATAATATTGGCTTCCACGCATTCCCCGTATGCGGCTGCGTGGATAAGTTTCTCTTTACTATCAACCGTTGCTCTATAAGAGAATTTCGCCATGCTCTATTGCACCTTTTATGCATATAGATAAAAGGATAGTTCAATTAGCTGGCGATACCAATTTCAAAAAGCGCACCAAAGCAAAGCTTAGTTATATCGCTATGCTAGCTCTTCAGCTACCTCAGCAATTTTTTGTCTCAACCAAATGTGGCTCGCATCGCGGTGTAATAGCGGGCTCCAAATCATATCTAACTCAAACGGCGGAATAGGGAATGGCGGTTCCAGAACCGCTAAGGTCGGATCATCACGATAGATATTCGCGGCTTTTGACGGCAATGTTGCGATTAAGTTCTGCTCTTTTGCTAAATGAATTGCAACGTGATAATTACGTGTAAAAGTTGCGATGTTTCTGTGTTTTCCAAAGTGTGCAAGTGCCTCGTCAACCCAGCCAAGCTTCTGTACATCAGCGGGATCCATTCCGACCCCAACACCAAATCCGGTTTTACTTACCCAAATATGGCGAGATTTTAAATAGGCATCAAGCGTAAAGTTGGTAATAACCGGGTTATCGGATTTCACCAGACAGCAAAAACTATCCTTCCAAATTCGTTTGTGATGAAACGATTGCGGTAGATTTTCGAAGCGGTTAATTGCCATGTCTACCTTGCCATTTTCTACATCATGAAAAGTAACATCACTCGGCGTGAGAATATCAAGGGTCGTATCTGGGGCTTCTTCATGAAGTTTAGTTAGAAGTTTCGGCGCAAGTGTACTAGCAGCATAGTCGCTGGCCATAATCCTAAATACTCGATTACTACTCGCTGCTTCAAACTCCCTGTTAGGGGCTAAGGTTTCTTCCAAGGTCATGAGTATGCCACGGATCACAGGCTGCAGCTCAAGCGCGCGCTCTGTTGGCACCATGCCTTCGCTGGTACGTACCAAAATAGGGTCGTTAAAGAGGTTTCTGAGACGCTTAAGACCGTTACTCATTGCCGGTTGGGTAATACTTAATTGATTTGCGGCACGTGTTACATTGCACTCTCGAAGTAAGGTATCGAGGTAAACCAGCAGGTTAAGGTCAATTTTACTAATGTTCACTCAGTTTTCCTTTGTATTATTCTTCTTTTTTGGCATCTTGGAGAAAGCGATTGTCATGTGGATAAGGGTAAATATGTCTTACGACTTTCTCACGAATATCGCGTTGTGCTTGCTGCCAAAACAACACCTCAGCCAAATCAGCATGATGGCGCAGAAACATTTCCTTTAGTGTAGGATTTGTCAGAACAAATGTACACAACTGTTCAGGAAAGACGTCTTGCGGTGCACTGGAAATATCGCCAGAGTCGTACATATTATCAAGCCCTTGTTTTGGCAGCGCTCTGAAGTTCATTTCTGTGAGATATTGCACCTCATCATAGTCATAGAAGATAACTCTATGATGTTTACTTACGCCAAAGTTTTTTAACAGCATGTCTCCTGGAAAAATGTTTACAGCGAGCATTTCTTTGAGCGCATAGCCATAATCTCTAATGACTTGCTCGCACGTTTCTTCATCGGCTTGCTGTACAAAGAGGTTGAGCGGTGTCATGCGGCGCTCAATATACAAGTGCTTTATCACTATATTGTCCCCCTCAATACGTATACTTTGAGAGATAGAATCCAGCAATAGCTGATAAAGGGCTGGTGAAATACGTGCAAGTGGGATCACTACATCGGAATATTCAATTGTATCTGCCATTCTACCCACACGATCGTGGCGCTTTACGAGTTGGTAGCGCTCTAAAACGGTTGTCTTTGTAAATGGCTTACTTTCTGGAAATTGGTCACGGATCACTTTAAAAACATAGGGAAAGCTTGGCAGAGTGAATACCATCATCACCATACCCGGTGTACCTGGTGCGACTTCAAATTGTTCTTCGGAATTAGCTAAGTGGTGTAAAAACTCACGATAAAATTCGGTTTTCCCCTGTTTATGAAAGCCGATGGCATTATAAAGCTCAGCCTTTGTTTTATTTGGCATAAGTTGATTTAAAAACTTAACTAGCGCAGATGGAGCATGAGTCTCTACTAAAAAGTAAGCACGCGCAAAGCCAAAAATCACTCGCATTTGTGAGCTATTGGTAAGCAGCGCATCGATCAGTAAGCCCCCAGTTTGTGCATGTAACACTGAAATGATAAACGGCTGTACACCAGATCTAGATACCACTCGGCCGACAATATAGGCACCTTTATTACGATAAAATGGTGCGCTGAGGATATCGAAGCGCATTAAGTGCGCCTGATGATGCGTGTTAGGTGCTTGTTTAAGAAACGCCTTAACGAGTAGTCGAATATCTCTATCTAAATCTTCAAATTCACAATGGAAGTCAATGTGTTCAATGATTCTTTTTATGGTGGGCTTAAGGCCACTGACGACTGGAAAATAACTTCGATACTCAGCTTCTACAGGGAGTGATGTGGCGTTAGCAAGCTGGGTTTCAACAAAAATGAAATCGCTATTGTAATATCGGCGGTGAAAGAGGCGACAAAAAACTGAATTATAGAAAGTTTCAGCAAGCTCTGGTTGAGGGTGAAAGGTAAGACGCTCAAGGTAAGCCTGTTTTACTTGATACCATAGCGATTCATCCAGTTGCGTCGAGCTATAGAGTTGTATTAACTTCTGTGCAGTTTCATCAACTTTGCTATCATATTGGCTGATCCTCGCTTTACTTATTCGTTCTATCTCTCCCCAATTTTGAGCAGCAAAAGCGATGGGGGCCAGTTTGGTAATTTTTACAAATGCGTGATAGTGGTTTTGGAAACCTGATAAAATTCGCTCTGCTAACTGCTGTGCTTGCATCTACATCCCTCATAAATTATCCACGCGGAGTGCTTTCACTTTACAAGGTAATGTGCGAAAAGTCATCTGGTAATACCAGTTAAGGTATTAGCATAACTATAGCGAATGCTCATTAACTAAGGGCGATTCTTAAAAAGCAATCAATGTAATTGAGCGGCTATATCACTCATATTCTTTGAGTTGCTTTTCTAATTTTGAAATCTCTTTCTCTAGGCTTTTAATCGCTTTAGCATGTGCCTTATTAATGGCCTTTATTTCCTTTTTAACTTGCCTGACGACCTTTTTGCGCCTGTCTTCATTCATCAGTTTAGTTAATTTATCCTGTTGCTCTCTAACCGCTGTATCTCTTTTGCGATTGAGCACGGCTTTTTCATGGTGTTTGGCTCTGAGCGCACGCTTTGTCCTTTTCGCAATTTGGTTACGTTCCAAATTGTTTAACGTTTTATAGTGCTGCTCTGAGGGAGCCGAGGCTTTAGGGTCGGATGTTGTTATCGTATGCTGGGTCGCATTGGCTGAGCAGGGAAATTGGCTAAAAACGATGCCTCTGTCGGTCGTGCATTTAAAGTATTTTACCGTTGTTGTGGCGAAACAATGAGTAGAGACAAAAATCAGTACGAGTAGTTTTAGATATAATTGCATCTGGCATCCTTGCTGTAACAGTTAATATCTACTTAACGATAGATGACATCCCACTTTGTTCAAGGTTATTGCGCTTCAGGGGCCGTGAATTTTTTTAATGTTTTAATACTTTGTATTAAAAATGGAATATCTAAATTACCGTTTAACACAAAGCCTTCCTTTGCTGACATCTGCTTGAAGCTACCATCTTGATTGACTAAGGTGATTTTGTCTTTTTTGAAGGCAACTAAGACACCTTGCGTAAAGTTAACGCCTTCTGCATGAGAGCGAGTTTTAATGTTCGATGCCAGCATACTTTGTTGAGCAAGGGGGTCGCAGCCTAGATAAGAGCTTAATAGGGTGTAGGTGATGTCATTGGGCTGCACAAGACCAGAAGCCTGAGCAAACAGCTCAATGTTCGTTACCGCAGAACTGGTTAATACCGTCGCTTGCTGTGCACTAATATCAATTGCCACGAACGGCTTTGAACTATCAATGTCAATTTCGTCACGTACTTCAATGATTGTTAATTTACTTGCTTGATGAGAGGGTACAAAAGAGAACTCGCCGTTAGCATTAACACTCATTAAGTCATTATTAATTGACCATACCGGAACTTGCTGCTGTAGCAGGACAGACTCTTTATAATAACTCGGTAGACCGTATACCAGGCTGAATAGTGCATCGCTGCTATTTCCTGCGCGTAAAACAGAATCCATTCGGAACACGTTATTTTTACCGTTGCTCTGAAGTGCTGTTGCTGTTTTTTGGAACAGCGCCTCATCTGTGTAAGCATAAACGTTGATAGGTTGCTCTGTGGTATCTTGCTTTTCTTTGCATACGGCCGAAATTACAGGGGCTTTGTATTTTGAATGCGTATCACCAATGCTTAGTGAGTGTGCTTCCTCATACTGCTCGATATCAAGTAAATCGTGTCTGGCGAGTAAGCTCTTTGCGGTTGTAGGATAAGATAGAGGTAATACATTATCTTGCTTAGTGATATCGAAAAAGGCATTAGCATCGGCCCAAATATGCAGGCTATGACTGAGCGCAAAGCAGGTAACAATGGTCCCCGTTGCATAGCGAGGGAATTTATAGGATTTAAGCTCGGCCAAATGACGCCAAGCATAATTGCCTGCGAGTAGTTCAAAAGTAAGCACCAGTCCAAGCATTGCAATGGTAATGATGAGATTAACTAGGGATGATCCGACTAAGGTTTCCCACAATAAAACAAAAATATCGGAAAGCGAAGCTGGGTTTATATGGTAGCCAAGTTGTAGGTAAACAAAGGCATCCACTGTTAGTACAACAATACCAACCGAGGCAATAATTGCAGCCATCCCGCGAATATGTCGCGGGTAAGGGAATATTAAACTAAGCGGAAAGATAGTTAATACAAACGCACAAAAAGTGATAAAGCTGGTATGGCTTATCCACGTGATCAGCATATAAAACCAACCGACAAAGGTACTTGGCGCTTTGTCGGCGAACAAATAAACTGAGCTAATCAATAAAACCAAGCCAATGTTAGCAAAGGTAAACCAGTGTCCCCAGCTGAGTAATTGACTTGCTTTTGATGAAAAAGGGCTGTGCGGTGTAAGATTCATTCCGTTACTTTACTGATTGTGTAAGTGCTTTGGCAAAATTTTCGGCAACAGATTGTCTCTTACTCTCTGGAACATGTTCTTTTAGAATGTGCGTGATAGAATTACCCAAACACATTAAGCTGAGATCAACTGGTGCGTTTTGCGAGCTTAATACATTAACTAATTGGTCAACAATTTCTTCTACTTGTTTATTGGAATACTTTGATTGGATAGGCATCAGTTGGTTCAATTTATAAAAGCAATAATTTTTACATTTTAACATTAGAGGCGTGAAAAACAAAGATGAGCGTTGAGGTAAAAAAACTAGTTGTTCACTATGTAGACAAACAAGACGAAGATACCGAAATACATCTACGTGACGATGAAATGCAAATCAATGACAAAGTTAATGTTTTCATTGAACAATTGCATCATGCCTACAATGGCAAACCGGGTAAAGGGTTCTGTGCTTTTAGCGGCGAAAAAAGCAGTGTGGTCGCGTCTGCGATGCAGAGTTATAGAAATAATGAGCTTAACTTTTGGAATTTAACCCAAGAAGCAACCAATGTGCTTAAAGAAGAGCTTAATAAATATGCATTTCATGAAACTGGGTATTTAGTGTTTTGTCATTATCAGTATGTTGCCAGCAATTTTATTATGATTGCACTGATTAATATTAAAGAACATTACACTATTACCTCAGACTTAGACTTATCCGCAGCAAAACACTTAGATATTTCACGTATGCAATTGGCTGCTAGAATCGATTTAGATGCTTGGGATACAGCCGCAGAAGAAAACCGTTATATTTCCTTCATTAAGGGGCGTGCTGGTCGAAAAGTTGCTGATTTCTTTTTAGATTTTCTTGGTTGTGAAGAGGGGATCGATCCAAAGCAGCAATCGCAAACTATGTTACACGCGGTTGAGGATTATTTGTCTACACAGCAATTTGAAAAGTCTGAAAAAGACGACATCCGCAAGGAGATTTTTGATTACTGTAACGACTGTGTTTCAAGCGGCGAGGATGCGGATGTTAATACACTGTCCGAGACGCTTTCTAAGTCTTCAGACGTAAAGTTTGAAGACTTTTATAAAGAGCAGGGCTATGAGCTGGAAGAAAGCTTTCCTGTCGATAAAAAGACAGTAACGAGTATGGTGAAATTTTCTGGGCTTGGCGGTGGAGTAAGCGTTGGCTTTGAACGTAAGCATTTGGGTGAGCGGGTTATTTATGATGCTGCGACTGATACGCTTACGATTAAAGGTGTACCGCCTAACTTGAAGGACCAAATTGAACGTTATTATAACGACGAATCTTAATTGTTAAAAAGCAGCGTAAGCTGCTTTTTTGTTCCTATTTCATCCCTTTTTATGCAAATATTTTTATCAATTTGCTGCTTTTGCTAGCATTTTTTTAAATTTAACTATACTTGCAATGTAGTACTTGTAGAACAAGCAATTGGGATGAATCACAATGAAGATGAAACTAGCTTTAGGTTGTACCCTTTGCCTTGCCTGTTTTTCAGGGCATGCAGAGGTTAACTTTTCCGGATTTGCAAGTATCAATGCTGGTAAGGTGCTGAGCGGAAGTGGTGTTCCACAATTCGGAATAAACGATCCAATATTTCTCGCCGATTATCCTATCGTCAGTGTTTACGACGAGGATATCTCATTTGAACCTGAAACATTGATGGGCCTTCAATTTAGTGCTGATCTAACCGAAGGTTTAAGTGTTACTGGTCAGATTGTTGCGCGCGGCGCAGACGATTTTGATGCAAAGTTTGAGTGGGCTTATTTGTCCTATGAGATTAATGAGAATTGGACTTTCCAAGCAGGTAAAAAGCGCTTACCGCTATTTTATTATTCCGACTTTTATGATGTGGGTTACGCCTATATTTGGATGCGTGCACCCGCGGACAACTACACCTGGCAAATCTTTAATTATAATGGCATCAATATGCTCTACAGCGGCAGTATAGGCGACTGGTCATTAAGCGGGAATATTTACGCTGGTAAAGAAGACGATGATGACAATAAGCTGTTGAGCGAGTTTTTCTTTCAAGAGCCAACTAGAGAAATCTGGAAAGACATCCTAGGCGGCGTAATTCAAACCAGTAATGATTGGCTTGAAGTGCGTTTAACCCACATGCGTTACACCAACCAGCGGTATCGCTCTGGAGAGCCTGTCTTATGGGAGGGGAGTGATGAGCGCGATGGTAAGTTTTATGGTTTAGCAGTAAATGCAGACTGGGGAAATTTCTTTATTTTATCTGAGCTAAATCGGTTGGACTTAGACGGCAATTTAGACACTAAGATGCTGACACTGGGCTATCGCTTTGACAATATCACGCCATTCGTATCTTACGCAGATTTTGAAGGCGAGGGCGACGATGCCGAAAGCCATGAAACCACTTCGTTTGGAGTACGTTGGGATTTCCATTCCTCCGCCGCTTTCAAGATCCAGTACGATGAGGTAGAGGATAACTCCGTTGGTTTAGCAGTCGCAGGTGATAGTAAAGCCATTACAATTGGCATCGACATGGTATTTTAAGGAGAGAAGCATGAAAAAATTATTTTTACTTACTCTACTTTGCAGCGCTTTTAGTTGCCTAGCCGTGGATGTCATTGTCAACCCTGCCAATACTTCTACACTTGATGAAAACGAAATTAAGCAAATTTTTATTGGTAAATCAAAGTCATTCTCCGATGGCTCTAAAGCACTTCCGATAACACAGGCTGATGGCTCGACGGTAACCGATGAGTTTAATGAAAAGGTACTTAATAAGTCATCAAGTCAACTTAAAGCTTATTGGTCAAAATTAGTATTTACTGGAAAAGGGACGCCACCAAAAGAAGCCGCCGATGATGCTGAGGTACTTAAACTCGTTGCGAGTAACCCTAACCTAATTGGGTTTGTGTCTTCGGGAGCTGCAGATAGCAGCGTTAAAGTGGTGAAGTCATTCTAGGAAGAGATAAGTAAGGCCCTATTAAAGGGCCTTACTTTAGATTTTACTATCAATGATTAACATCGTCAGCTTTTTGCTTAGCATTTTTGCTGACTTTTCTTCAGCATTAGACTTAGCCATATTCTCAAAACTAGACGCTGCTTTTATTTGTGCAGAAACATGCGCCTTTTCTTTATCGTTTTCCATGAGTGTTAAACTCGAGTTGGCAAAAACATAATAAGTGCTGTTTTTCTTTACGTCTTCGAAATCTACGCGAAAGTCAATTTGAAAGTCTGCACTTTGTTTTTCACCCACAACAGTAAGACCTTGCTTAGTCAAGCTTTCGGCTAACTGGTTGCGGATAGACTCCTGTCCCCAAAACTTTGATGAAATACTAAAAGTTAATGACTGAATAAAATCATTCAGCATTTTGTTTTTGTTGCTCACTGAGGTTGGTATGGCAATGCTGCCGCCACCTAATTGCCTGTGATATTCGTTTGCTTTGCGTCTTTTAGCAATTAGTCGCTTAATTGCCATCGCTTCTTTTAATTTTTCTGAATTGGTTAGTGCCGAAATAGTCGCGTTACTGATCTCTTCGTCAAGTTGTCTAATATCAAGCTCAGCGTGCATTCTTGACTCAATTTTGTTAAATGAGGCAAGGGCATAGGCCGTTTTTTGCTCTGTGGAGTAAAACTCCTGCTCAATATTGATCCCCTGTAATTGTATACTTGGGACTCGAGAATATAAAATCTCATCCACTCGATACGAAAAATCGCCATTAGCCTGACTTTGAGCAACTTGTGTCGTTCCTTCAATTTCCACATTTAACTGTTTGGCAATCGCCAATCTAGCTGCTTCTTGGGCGGCAAGTTTGGCTTCCGTCCTATCTACAATATGACTCGCTGAACCAACGCCATACACTAGATAATCGGAACTCGGTTGCTGTGTAGCCCAAATGGGTAAACTTTCTTCCTTTGCAACAGCCTGCTTGGTAGACTGACAGGCAGATAAACTAAGTAGAATACACAGAGGTAACGCTAGACGTTTAGAAACCATACCCGCTGCGCTCTTGAAGTTTTTGAATTTTCTTCTGTCCATTCCACACCTCTCGGTTAGTCGTCATGTCTATTAATCGAAGATCTACTTGGTAAAAAGTGACTCGACTACCACCTTGTTCATCAACAAATGAGTTAATCGTGCCGGATAGTGCATAATCAGCACCTTGCTCTTGGCCGATCTCATTACGAGTTTCGAGGCTTGAATTAAGCTCTTGGTCTCGTCTTTCCTCACGAATTTCATCTCGTACATAGCGGTTTGCGACGAAGTCAGCTTGCCCGCTTCGCAATATGGCGCGCTTGAGGTCATTCAAAAAGGTGTCAACTGCAATATGCTGATGCGACTTATTACGAACAGATTGGATAATGATAGCGGGTCGAGTACCTTCTTTGGCACGGTGTTCGCGTACCCAAGGGAAGCCGAGCATATCGCTTATCATTGCTTCAGCAACTAACTGAGAGTCTTTGGCATTCCATTTATCTGAAAGCGCTATTTCTTCATTGGTGTCCACGCGACTCACTTTGGTTGTTGAAGAACAACCCGTCATCGCTGCGCTAGACGCGATGAGCATTGGGACAACTAATTTAACTGCAAATTTAGGCTTCATGTATTCAGTCCATGTTAGTTAAAGATGATAAATAATTTTGTTTTTCTGGTTCAGCTACACCGGTGAAGGTGCGAATGTGGCTAAGCAACGGTGCTGTTTGATTCAGCGGTATATCCTGTTCAATCACTCTGCCAGTCCTTAATTGGGTTTGCAATTGCAAGTGAGTGGTATTTTCGGGTAATTTCACTCGAGCCACTCTAATTTCACTTGGTAAAGATTGCCACTGTCTAGTATCTGCCGCTGCTGTAATGGCGTTGGTGACAGATGATGTTAGCTGAGCAAGCCCTGCCAACAGCGAGTTCTGCTGGATGCCAACTTGCTTTATAGCTTTACTTGCTGTGACAGCTTTTAACACTTCTCGAGAAATAGCGGTGTAAATTTCCATATTGGCATTACCTAGCGCGTCATACAGTGTGAGTAAGTTTACCGAATAAAAGGGGTGTAATTCTGTAAGTTTTTGTCCGTTAGCGAAAAGCGCAACATGTTGGATATCGTTTTTATGAGGTTGTAAGTAAGTAACTGAGATTCTACTGCCATACTTGAGTGCATCAATCACCCCTTCGTCTACGGCTTTTTGCCATAATTTATCACCGAGAGGTAAGCGTTTTGTGACAGTGCCTAAGACAACATCACTAAAGTCACCTGTTGCATAGTTTTGAATGAGATCAAACAAACTGGTATCAGCAAACATTAAATTAAACCATGCGAACTGGGCTTGGCGTTCTTCTTTTGTCCCCCAATAAATCGGCGTAATCACTATCGCTTGTGCCTCTTCATCAGGTCTAAGATAAAGGTTAAACTCTTTGCGCTGCGGTGATACACCTAAGCTTTGAACTAATGTGAAGTAGTTTTCTTCCTTGTCTGCAACCATTCTGTTGAGATCTTGCTGTGCTTGTTGGCCTGCATATTGACCTAGTTTGTATTGTTTACTAAAGCCATTTTTGTATGCGCTCACCGCTCGCTCATATTGGATCCGAGCACTATCTAGCTCGCCTTGTTGTTCATATAAGACACCACTTAAATACTGTGCAAATGCATCATCTTTATACTCAAGTTCACCGCTGATAAATGGTTGATTAAAAATAGCTTTAAAAATTTGTTCAATATCACTTCCTGGTTTTTGTTGATTTACGTAGCCTCCGGTTTGTTGCTGTAATTGAGATAGGTATAAGTCCAGTTGGCGCATTTCTGTCAGTGCAGAGTCATACAAAGCAACACGGTTTACCTTCGAGGCGTTTGCCAACGACACATAATTAAGCGCCATTAATGTATGGATCATGGGTTTATGAAAAGCGCGACCAGTATATTTTTTGTAACTTGCGCCAGTAAAAGTAGAAAAAAGCTGGTCGCTGATGCTGACAGTGTAGGCGGCTTCAATGATTTCCTTTGCGTGAGAAAGGTGTTGATTACTTAATTCATAATGGTGTTGTAAATGCGCTAACATACCTGATTCAAGATAATACAATAGCTCGTCACGAGATGAGTTTTTATAGGCATAGTCAATACGCTGTTGGGCTGAGATAAAATCTCCTTGCTCCGCGTATTCTATGGCCTGCTTGTTAGCTTTAGGGGTCAAGTTACAGCCGCTCAGCATCAAGCAACCTGTAAAGATCAAGAGTTTTATCATGAAGTTATATAAATCAATTTGGAATCGCATTCCTTGCATACTTGTTCTTATAATGGCAGTGTTGTTGTGTTCAATCATATAACAATAAATTAAATAGTAAAAAATTGAATTGAAAGTGCTAAATTGTTAAAAATCGTTTTTACAATTTATTACTGTTAATCAATGATTTTTTTGATAAATTTTATTCCGTAATCAGGGCAATTAAGGAACCCAACATGAAAGCAAAACAACTACTTATATCAGTGGCCGTTATAGGGATACTATCGGCTTGTAGTTCAAGTAAAGACGATGCGGCTTCAAGTCCAAGAGTTAATATTCCAGAGTGGGTTCTCAATCCAACAATCGAAGATGGTATAGCGGCAGCAGATTGTGTGAAATACTCGGGCAATATTTCAATCGATCAAAAAATGGCGGTTGCAAATGCACGTCTTGCTCTTGCTCAACAGATTGAAACACGCATCGAAGGCCTTGATAAGACATTCGCGAACCGTACAGATGCAAACGAGGACACAACGGTAGGCGCAACCTTTAGCTCTGTATCCAAACAACTTACTAAACAAACATTAAATGGCTCTCGTATCGTTAAGGCCGATGTTATCGATATTTCTGGTAAAGACTATTTCTGCGCATTGACGACGTTATCACCTGATCAGACTAAAGAACTTTTCAAAGATTTGATCAAAGAAAGTAAGCGCAGTGTAAACCCTCAGGATGAAAAGTTTTTATATCAAGAGTTTAAAGCTTACAAAGCGGAAAAAGATCTTGAGAAGGAAATTGCAAGACTAACTAATTAAAGCGTGAGTTTCACGCTTTAATTTTTTGAAAGGAACGCTCTATGCGCAAATCGGTATACTCATTTTTAGTCATGGCGTTAAGTGCCATTCCAAGTGCGGTGGCGAGTCAAGCCCAGCTTTTTGAAGAGCTGTCAGAGAAAATGTCACGTTGGCAAACCTCCGAGCCTAATGATGAAGAGCTGAGCGAGTTTGAGCAATATAAACGCCAACAATTAAGTGAGTTTGCTGATTATGTCGAAGAGCATTTTGAAGAGTACGATGCCTTTCGTGATAACGTGATCCAACAGTGGGGAGATATAACTGTTTCTGATCAAGCTGCATTTGTTACCTACAGTGATGATTTATCATCCAGAATGGTTGTCGACTTTGAAGCCAATGAGCTGGTCGTAAGCATTAGGCATGCGGCAGATGAAAAGGTATCTCAGGCTCAACTTCAAGCCCTATATAAAGAGTTTATCGCGAAAGACCGTGCAGTAATTGATGTATTTAATGCTGATACGCTCGCGGTAAACCAAAGTGAAACAACAAAACGTGAAGTGGATAACGCTGCTCGTGCAAAAGCGTTGATCGCAGCGAAAAAGCAAATAGACAGCCAATTCGAACAACAGCAACGTTATATAGAACGCCAGACGGATGAGGCCATCATTGACGGCGAAGATACAAAATTAGCAGAGGCTCAACAACAAGCGCAACAGAAAAAGCTTGAACTGTTAAAGCAAAAACGTCTTAAAAAGCTATTAGAAACTGCAAGTAATACCGGTAAAAGTGAAGCAACAGTCGTATCTGAAATCGTGCTTAAGCTACCCAAACAGACTGAACTTTCCAAGCATCGAGCAGAACGTTATGTTAGCCAAGTGAATGCACAAGCGAAGCGCTTTGACATTGAGCCAAGTTTAATTTTTGCGGTTATGCATACCGAAAGCCACTTTAACCCAATGGCAAAGTCACACATTCCTGCGTTTGGTTTGATGCAGATAGTACCCACGAGTGCGGGTGTTGATGTGAATCGTATGTTGTACAATCGCGATGAACCGATGTCGGCGCCTTATTTATATGTGACGGACAATAATATTGAAGCGGGGACCGCTTACCTGAATATTCTCGATAAACGCTACCTGAGTAAAATACATAACCCACTTAGTCGTAAGTATTGCATCATTGCGGCTTACAATACGGGAGCTGGCAATGTTGCCCGTGTGTTTAATGCTGATGACTCAAGATCCATCACAAAAGCGGCAAAGATCATTAATTCACTCTCGCCAGAAAACGTACTAGCGGCGCTAGACAATAGTTTACCGTATGATGAAACCAAACATTATCTGGACAAAGTCTTAACGCGAGAAAAGCTCTATATAGCGCCAGAAGAAGGTATTGCACAAAAGTTATAAGTTAAGTGCGCTCAAGGCACCTTCAATGTGATCGTGGCGGAATCGATAACCTGCATCGAGAAGCTTTTTTGGCACGACGCGTTGCCCGTACAATAGCAATTCTGACATTTCACCATATGCCAATTTGAGGACAAATGGTGGTACTGTAAATAGGCAAGGGCGTGAGATCGCGCGTGCTAAGGCTTGAGAAAGTTGCTTATTAGAGACTGGATTAGGGGCTGTTGCATTAATAACACCGCAGATCTCGTCATGTTTAAGGATATAAAGTATCGCCTGAATCATATCGTCGATATGGATCCAAGACATCATTTGTCTTCCTGAACCAATCGGACCGCCAACACCAAATCGAAAAGGCGGTAACATTTTATCTAAAGCTCCCCCGATTTTGAAAGCACAATGCCTGTTCTTAATATGCAGACTCTAGTATGGCTGGATTCGGCTCTAAAAGCGGCATCTTCCCAATCTTTGCAAAGCCTATGAGAGAATTCATCATGGTAATCCTTGAAATCTTCAGTAATGGTCAAGTTATCCGGTTGGCGTCCATAAAAACCTATTGCACTACCTGAAATAAACACCTTGGGCGGTGACGTCGCAGTGTTTATCGCTGCAACGATTTGCTCAGTGATTTTTATCCGGCTATTGTAGATCTCTTGTTTTTTCTCTTTGCTCCACCGGCCATTGGCGATTGGTTCACCCGCAAGATTAATGACCGCATCAAGCTCATTAAAGTCGACATCATCGGTATCGGTGACGCAGCTAACCCCACTTGGTAATAGGTTTGCAGCTTTTGAAGGCGAACGGCTCAATACAATCAGATTATGTTTGTGTACTAAAAATTGGCATAACTTTTTACCAATTAATCCAGTTGCGCCTGTTATGAATATATTCATGCTCAATACTCTTTATTGTAATCAAATAAACCTACGTTTTAGCAAGGAGTTAGATCACTCATTTTCATTATAGGTGGTTTGTTTTAGAATGGTAAAAAAGCAAAAGGAGTGAACTGTGTCTTCACTGACTGGAATTAACAAAACGCTGGTGGTTTTGGCCTCGCTATTTTTAGTGTTAGGTGGTATTAAGCTTGCGTCTGAGATTGTTGTGCCGTTTATATTAGCCGCATTCATTGCGATTATCTGTAATCCCATGCTCAAGTTTTTGGCTCGCTTTAAAATACCAAAAGGGCTGGCCATTCTGGTGATTATCGCACTTGTGATTTTAATCGGTGCAAGTATTGGTGGGCTTGTTGGGCAATCAGTCAATGATTTCTCCAAGCAGCTGCCAACTTATAAAGAAGACTTACAAGAAAAGTTCGTTTGGTTGGTTAGTACAGCCGCGAACTACAATATATTATTGGATAAACAACAACTTATTAGTATGCTAGACCCAAATAAGCTAATCGATGTGGCCACCAACATGCTGACTGGCTTTGGTGGTGTGATGGCAAATAGCTTTTTAATTTTGCTTATCGTCGTCTTCATGCTTTTTGAGGCACCTTCTTTGGGCCACAAAGTGCATCTTGCCCTAGACGATCCTGAGATGAAAATGCAGCAAATTGATAGATTTTTAGATTCTATCAATAGCTATTTGGCGATTAAAACGCTGGTGTCATTGGCGACAGGTGTCGTAGCGGCCGTTTTTTTATGGGCGTTAGGTGTTGATTACTTCGTGCTTTGGGGCGTAGTTGCATTTTTGCTTAACTATATTCCAAACATAGGTTCAATCATTGCGGCTGTGCCGCCTGTTTTACTGGCCTTAGTGACACAAGGACCATTGGTGAGTGGCATTGTTGCTGTGGGTTACATTTGTATTAATACCTTAATGGGCAACATTATTGAGCCGAGGTTTATGGGTCGAGGGTTAGGTTTATCGACCTTAGTCGTGTTTCTCTCGTTAATCTTTTGGGGGTGGTTACTCGGAACTGTGGGAATGCTGCTTTCTGTGCCACTTACCATGGTTGTGAAAATAGCCCTTGAAACCAGCGAAGAGGGTAAATGGCTTGCAATCCTTCTCGGTTCAGAACAACCCGATAATCGACCATCTTAACAACACTGAGATTAGGCAAATAAAAAGGAGCTACAAACAGCTCCTTCTCTAAGCGTTTTACTCGTCATTATCTGAAGCTTAGGTTATTAAGGCTTGCCACCTAATAATCTAATCAAAAATGCGGCTAGAGATTCAAATCTTCTTTCAATACTTTACTGCTTTTCAGCTCAATGATGTGGGCTTTTAAAAATGCAATTTTGCAATTTTTATAAGCCGTCGCTGAGCGCGTCGCGTTTGGCATATCTAGTAAGTATCGCCACCGGCAGCTATCTTCCATATATTCCTCCTGATTGCGAAGGGCACGTTCCATAATTGGCAAGATCTGAGTATTACCCGTGTCCGCTTGATACTTTTTAGTATCAAGCAATAACTTAGTGATCCAGGTTTGACGATGACGTTCAAGTAAGTTGATATTGCCATCCAGGCACATGAGAAATTTTTTTGCTTTTTCCGGATGCGTTGACTCATACTTCGTACAGTCTTGTAGTGTGACATCGTCGTCTGCAATCACAAAAAAGGTTAATCCCGATACTAGTAGACTGCTAATTATTCTTTTCATGGTTAAACTCTATCGTAAATTTTGCGCCACCATGTTGGGAAGTACCGATTTGGATCAAGCCATGATATGACTTAACTAAATCAGATACGATAGCCATTCCTACGCCGTGGCCAGCTTCATAGGTGTCTAATCTTGCACCTCTGGTCAGTAGCTCTGAGCGGCGATGCTCTGGAATGCCTGGGCCATCATCTTCTACTTCTATGATTAGTAGGCGCTTTTTAGGAGCACTTACTTTTATATCGACCAAGGAACCACATGCTTTACAGGCGTTATCTATAATATTACCAAGAATTTCCATTAAGTCCGTTTTATCGCCAAGAAATGCAACCTCCTCACCACATTCGGAGGAAAATTGAATGTGCTTGTCGTGATACACTTTAGTCATGGCGTTGAGTATTGAGTCTAGTACAGGTTTTACTGATGTTTGTTTCTTCCATGTATCGGATGCACCCGTTGCAGCACGCTTCAATTGATGTTCGATCATCGCATTGATTCTGTCTAGTTGTTCCTGAGCGTCTGCATCTTTTGCCAGTGGACTGGATTTGATCACCGCAAGGGGCGTTTTTAACGCGTGCGCAAGGTCGCTAAGTGACGCTCTATATCTCTCTTTTTGACGCTTTTGAGATTCCAATAGTAGGTTTAAGTCGGATTTGATTGTTAGAAGCTCGACGGGGTAAAGACCCGTGATCTTATCGCGCTCGCCAGCTTCAATCTCTTTAATTTCTTTATCCAATCGCTGTAACGGCCTTGCGTTCCATACAAACCCAAATGCCATCAATCCTGCTATCACCACACCCATAACCAGCATCCAGTTGACCAAGGTGTTTCTAAACCCTGACATTAACTCCATCAGCGCGTCATTTTTCTTTAAAAGTACAAAGCGGGCTTGCTGCGATTGCTCTGCATTTCCGAGAATAACGGTCAGGCTAAGTTGCCAAAACAGTACACCATTATATTCAACTCGTTTAAACTCAGATGCTCCAGCCTGGTTTTCTGAAAAGTCAGGTGAAATCGAGAGATTTACAGCCGACTCGGAATACCAAACGAGGGAGTTATCTTGATAGACCAGTGCATAAGTATCAGAATTCAGTCTGTTTAACTCAGGTGCAAGAATACTGCGAGGCATTTCGAGTCCGTTAGAGACAAATTCGACTTCAGAGATAAGTGAGTAGAGGTGGGCTTCCAATGTTTTTTCAGTCGCATCGACTAAAGAAGAATAATAAGCCCTGCCCACGGAGAAAAACAGCGCGGGAAGGGCAATAATAAGCACAAAGACAAGGATAAATCCTTGCCTTATTTTAAGCGAAATTTGAGAGCTGTTTACCACTGATTTTTGAACCTATATCCACGTCCTCTAAGGGTTTCAACAGGGTTCAGAGTGCCATCAGGGTCTAGCTTTTTACGCAGTCTTAAGACAAACACTTCAATGACGTTAGAGTCTAAGTCAAAGTCCTGATCGTATATGTGCTCTGTGAGTTCAGATTTAGAAATAACTTTTTGTGGGTTAACCATTAGGTATTCTAAAACTTTATATTCATAGGCCGTTAGTGATAGCTCGTTATCGTTAACCCAGACTTGCTGTGAGCGAGTGTGGATTTTGATTGGACCAATACAAATCTCTGGATTTGCTTGTCCAGCGCTACGTCTAATCAGTGCATTACAGCGTGCAATCAGTTCTTCAACATGAAACGGTTTAGTGAGGTAGTCATCAGCTCCTGCATCAAGGCCTTCTACCTTATCTTGCCAGCGGTCGCGTGCTGTTAAGATTAAAATAGGGATCTTTACGCCGTTAGCACGTGCTCTACGGATAATTTCAATACCGTCAAGTTTTGGCAAGCCGAGATCGATCACTGCCATATCTAACGGATATTCTTCAAGGTGAAATAATCCAGATTCACCATCATGACACAAGTCAACGCTATATTTTTCTTTCTCTAATGCATTTCGCAGGTTTTCTGCTAGTTGAATATCGTCTTCGATAACTAAAATACGCATCCTTAGTCCTTATTTACTTCACCTGTCTTCTTGTTTACTTTTAAGTCAACAATTCGACCATCTGGTTGGAGAATTCTTACCACAAAAAACTGATTTTCTTCAGAAATCTTAAGCGTCCTTCCAGCGTACTTATCAAGCGCCAGAGACACAGCTTCTTTTTTTGTAATTGTCTTTACATTCTTATCATTGCGGCTATTGGCGTCTGCTACACTCGAAGCGAACGCCAAGATCAACGCTAAGAGAGTGAGTTGCAATCGCATTTTAAGCTCCACAGTTTCATAGATACTAAGTGTCTAAACTTCATAAATCTCAAACAAATTTAGTGCTTTTGTAATTAACCTTTGCTGAACTTAACGTTCAGTAAACTTTTATGGCAGAACTCGCTTGTACGGTTTTACAATACTAGCAGTATAGACACCAGCATCAATATAGGGATCGGCGCTCGCCCATTGCTGCGCACTTTCTAAGTTTTCAAACTCAGCAATAACCAAAGAACCCGTAAAACCCGCTTCACCAGGATCTTCCGAGTCAATAGCTGGTAACGGGCCTGCTGCAAACAATCGACCTTGTTGTTTTAATTCTTCTAAACGAGCTAAGTGAGCAGGGCGCGCAGCAAGACGTTTTGCTAATGAGTTTTCAGCGTCGGTTGAGTAGATCATGTAAAGCATAAGTATTAGTTCCAGATTAGTTTCTAGGTTATTATTGTTATTTTTACGTATTTTGTCGGCTTTTCAGGGCCGTTTATCAATACTATGATAAAACGCCCTCAGTGCAAAAGTAAATGTACACAGAGTTTTTCAGTGATTAGACATTTAAACTTGAAAAACACTCAGCTTGACTGGTAGAGTCCTTCGGATATTTGTAGAAAATAATAATAAGGTTGATTGCAATGAGTGCAAACCGTGAGCATTTTAGCTCCCGATTAGGGTTTATCCTTGCCGCTGCAGGTTCTGCTGTTGGTATTGGTAACTTAGTCGGCTTTCCTGTTTCCGCCGCAAAAAATGGTGGTGGGGCATTTTTACTAATCTATGCACTATTTGTAGTGTTTATCTGTTTACCTGTCATGATGGCCGAAATGGCTATGGGTAGGAAAGCCCAAAAGGACCCGTTTGGCGCATATAAGCTGCTATCTAATCATGATAAAAAGTGGTCAATAGCTGGATTCTTGGCTGTACTCACGCCGTTTATGATTGCTGTCTTCTACATGGTTATTACCGTTTGGATCTTTGGCTTCTTAGCGCAAACAGCTTTAGGTAACTTAGATGTACTCGCCTCTCCGAAGTACTTTGGCACTTTTATCAACGATACCAATGTCTTCATCTATATGTTGATAGTGGGTGTGATCGTTAATCTTATCTTGGTTGGCGGTGTAAAAGAAGGGATCGAAAAAGCAGCTAAGTTACTCATGCCAGCGTTATTTGTCATGTTAATTGGCCTTGTCGCATACGTATTAACCCTTGATAACGCAATGGCAGGTGTACGCTATTACATCGTTCCTGACTTCGAAAAGATGAATGCAAGTGTGCTAAATGGCGCGTTATCACAGGCTTTCTTTTCACTGTCTTTAGGTATGGGTATATTGATCACTTATGCTTCCTATATCTCTAAGAAAGACGACATTGTCGGTAGCTCTAAAATGGTCGCTATTACAGATTCATTAGTGGCATTCATTGCCGGTCTGATGGTACTTCCGGCTATCTTTAGTTTTAATCCGAATACAGATCCAAGTAAGTTATCGGACTCTTCAGTATCTATGATTTTCGATTACTTACCTAAATTGTTATTGGCTTTACAAGATGATATTGGCTACGTCGGTGCTTCAATTGTTGCAGGTACTTTCTTTTTGTTGGTTTTCTTTGCAGCGATAACGTCGCTTGTGTCAATTGTCGAGGTGCCTACCTCGACTTTGATGGAAGAAAAATGCATTTCACGTAAAAAGGCACTGATTATCTTAGCGTTGACCACAGGTATTTTGACTGTGCTATCTACGATGTCTTTTGGAATGGTGGACTGGCTTACAAGTTTTGTAAGATATGGCGATGCTCAGAAGAGCTTCTTTGACCTAGTCTACGACGTGTTTTACGATACTATTTTACCGTTGAATGGTTTGCTGTTGTGTCTATTCGTTACTTATCGCTGGAAAAAATCTGGTTTGAATGAAGAACTTGCGCAAGGCGCAGAGGGGTACGTAGGTAGCTTTACTGAGAAATATATTAATTTCTCTCTATCTACATTCATCCCAGTGATCCTGTTGGCTATTTTCATTAATACCGTTGCAACTAAGTATTTTGCATTCAGTATCTTTGGCTTCTAGCGACAAGACATTCGTTTTGGGCATGATGACATCGGCGTATTAATGCGCCGATGTTTATTCTCCACTAAGCCACTAAAATTTTACGCCCGAATCTAAGTACTGCCCAATTCCTATTGTAAACATCCACAGTCCCCACAGGCTATGCTCTAACACACACACCGCAAGCGAACGACTATGGGCGTAGGTATAAGAAAATAGTAGCCCTCCAACAAAAGATAACGCCACGGCTATCCAGTTGTCATAGATGCAGTGCGCAAGCGCAAACACTAATGCACTTAGCAAAACTCGATTGTTTTTATTTGGTAAAATCCTTTTATAGCGATGAAAGAAGTAGCTCCTAAAAATTAACTCTTGTGGTAAGACGGAAAGAATAGGGTAAGCAACTAATAATAATAACCAGTCGCTGGGGGAATTGAGCGGTAGGGAAAACCAATTTCCTTGACTAACTAAACCATAGAGCATGGCTGAAAACATTGCACCTGCGAAAAACGTGGTAAATAATCGCTTTTTGACGGACGAAAACTCCCCCAAACTGGTTAATCTAAAGCGTTTGAAATGGGGATCGGTTAGTAGTAAATGGGTACAAACTGCCATTAAAATGATCAGTGCTGGAAAAAGCCAATTGTTGAGGTGATCACGAAATTGATAAGCGACAATGGGCAGGACAAAGAATACAAATACGAGTTCACACCACCGGTATTGGCTTGCGTTCAAGGCTAGTTCCCCAAAATATTTGGCGGCTACAAGCCGCTATAGTTAGCTCTCACTCGTTAACTATAGCAGCTGCAGATGAACCTTGAATGGTTACTCTTCAGGTAAATATTTTTGAATTTTAAACATGGTAAAGAGGAGTGCAACGAAGGTGATCCCAATTAAACCAAAGACTTTAAAGTTCACCCAAAAATCAAGAGAGAAGTGGTACGCAACGTAAAGGTTTAGGCCTGCGATGAAGAAAAGTAATACTGCCCAAAATAGATTTAATTGGTCGCAGTCTTTGGCTGGTAAATCAATATCAATCTCGCTTTTCTCCTTCTCAGCAACTGACTTTAACACGCCTTCGAGTGCGCCTTTTACCAAGTTTTTATTAAACAGGTACCTAGATATGAGTAGTGCCGCACCTAAAATGGCATAAATAATCGTGGCTTTCCATTTAATAAACTGCTCATCATGGAAGAAAATCGTCATCCCACCAAGGATCAACGCAATCGCTAAGAATACCCAATGACGTTTTGCGACTTCGCGCTTAGTGATGTATTGGTGTGCGACCTGTATAAGAGAGGCAATGATTAGCACACCCGTTGCCCAAAAAATATCGACAAACTTATAAACCGCAAAAAATAAGATGAGCGGTAAGTACTCAATTAAAAATGACATTTTTTATCCTAACAAAGTTGGTTGTAAGGGTTTTACCAAGATACGGCGAGAACATCAACATTGACTTTCTTTGATGAAACCCATAGCCTGCTGCGCTCATTCAATGGTTCAGAGGTATTTGCATGAATAAGAGCGATTTAGTTACAAAAATGGCGGAAATTAGTGGATTAACAAAGAAAGATTCACAGGCGGTGTTAAATGTCATTTTACAGGCCACTAAAAAGCGCTTGTCAGAAGGCGATCAGATGCAAATTAATGGACTTGGGACATTCGCGTTAAGTTATCATCCCCCAAAGCAAGGACGTAATCCTCAAACAGGTGAGACCATCACCATTGAGGGACAAAACAAGGTATTGTTTAAGCCTGCTAAAGCCTTAAAAGATAACTTGCGTTAATTCTAAGAAAAGCCAGTGTTTAACACTGGCTTGAAAGTAATATTACTTTTGCGTTGCAGCTTTCATTCGCGCAACAAAGGTTTTTAGCTCAAAGCACATAGTGCTAGGATCATCTAAGTGTTTTTCGATGATTTTCACCACCGCAGAGCCACTTATCGCACCTGCTGCACCTGAGCTAATCGCATGCTTTACATGCTCCGGTTCAGAAATACCAAACCCTAGCAGTGGCGGCGCAGCATGATACTCGATAAGTTTGGTGATCATCTCTGTTGCCGGCATTTGTGCCGTCGTTTCTGTACCAGTCACGCCTGCACGCGAAAGTAAATAAGTATAGCCACGACCTCGGGTGGCGCACTCTCGTAACGTATCATCGCAGGCATTCGGTGTGGCAATGAAAATTGGCGCAATATCATTTGCCATTGCAGTGAGCCTAAACGGTTTGGCTTCGTGCAGTGGCACATCAGCAACTAAGATAGAATCCACACCCGCAGTTTTGGCGTCTTGATAAAACTGCTCAATACCACGAGCAAAAATCAAGTTTGAGTAAAGCAACAAACCAATTGGAATATCACTGTTGTAACGACGAATTTCGGCGATGATCTCAAGACAGTCTTGCGTATTAACATCTTGCTCTAATGCACGGATGTTAGCAGCTTGGATAACGGGACCATCGGCGATGGGATCGGAAAATGGAATACCGAGCTCCAATGCATCAGCTCCACCGTCAATCAGGCTTTTGATGATCTCAATACTGAGAGCCTTATTGGGGTCGCCAATCGTCACGAAAGGAACAAATGCACCTTGGTTTTTTTCATTTAAGTGCGCGAACATCGCGTCATAACGTCTCATAGTTCACCTCGCTCAGATAGTACCTGGTGGACGTGAGCTAAGTCTTTGTCTCCGCGACCACTTAAGTTAACAACAATCACCGTTTCTTCGGTTTGCGCTTCTGCATATTTTAGTGCGTATGCCAGAGCATGGCTTGACTCTAGGGCTGGAATAATACCTTCGTGTTTAGCAAGCGCTTGAAAGGCATTTAATGCTTCAGTGTCGGTAATGCCAACATATTGCGCGCGGCCAGTTTCATGAAGGTAGGCGTGTTGTGGACCAACAGCTGGGTAGTCAAGACCTGCTGAAACAGAGTAAGATTCTTCAATTTGGCCATCTTTGTTCTGCATGATATAGGTATAGGCGCCGTGCAAGATGCCTTTACTTCCTTTACATAGTGCAGCGCCGTGCTCATCGGTATCTAGACCTTTACCAGCCGGTTCCACCCCGATTAATTTAACGTCTTTTTCGTCAATAAAGTCTGCGAACATACCAATAGCATTTGAGCCGCCGCCCACACAAGCGATAACCGCATCAGGCAAACGACCTTCCGCTTTTAGTACTTGTTGTTTCGCCTCTTCACCAATCATTTTTTGGAACTCACGGACAATCGTCGGGAACGGGTGAGGACCTGCAGCCGTTCCGAGTAAATAATGTGCCGTTTTGTAGTTTGCAGACCAGTCACGTAATGCTTCATTTACCGCGTCTTTTAATGTGCCTGAGCCAGCGGTAACAGGGATAACTTCCGCACCCATCAAACGCATTCTAAATACGTTTGGTTGCTGACGCTCAACATCTTTAGCGCCCATGTATACCCGGCACTTCAAGCCGAGTAAGGAGCAGGCTAGGGCGGTTGCAACACCATGTTGTCCAGCGCCGGTTTCAGCAATGACTTCTTTTTTACCCATACGTTTGGTTAAGAGCGCTTGACCTAACACTTGGTTGGTCTTGTGTGCACCACCGTGAAGTAAATCTTCACGCTTTAAGTACAGTTTGACCTTAGGGTTTTTAACTAAGTTGCGTGTCTTGGTCAGTGGTGTTGGGCGACCCGCAAATTCATTCAAAAGTTGATAAAACTCCTGCTGAAATTCCGGGTCTTTTTGTGATTTATAAAATTCCTGTTCTAACTGCTTTAACGCAGGTACGAGTAACTCGGGCACAAACATGCCTCCGAAGTCACCAAAATAAGCTGAATTACTCATGTCCACCTCAATATTTTCGAATTTGTGTAAACGCGTTAGCGATTTTTTGAGCGCATTTTTTACCAGGCGATTGCTCAACGCCTGAATTTAGGTCAAGACCATCGGCACCTATATTAACGGCACCGTGAATATTGTCGGGGTTTAGGCCGCCAGCCAACATATAATTGCTCGAACTACGATTTAATAGCTGCCAATCAAACACTTGTCCCGTGCCACCAAATGCAGTGTCGGTTTTGGTATCGTACAATTGCTTGTCTACGCCAGCGAAGGGGCTTGGCAGTGCTGTGTCCACACCTTGTGCTTTCCAAATTTGACAGGTAACTGGAAGTTGTTTTCGCAGAGTATCGATGTACAGCTCATCTTCATTGCCATGTAATTGCACTGCACTCAGTTTTAATATTTGCGCATACTCTGCAACTTGCTCAAGCGGTGCGTTAACGAACACACCAACGTACTTGAGCGGCGCACTATCAGCAACGGCCTTCGCACAATCAATGTCGACATAACGAGGCGATTTTGGATAAAAGATAAGACCGCCGTATACCGCTCCAGCTTTATAAGCTGCTTGCGCATCTTGGCTTCGAGTAAGACCACACACTTTGTTTTCGCCCAAAATCAAGCGTCTGCAAGCAAGTTCTAAGTCCTGTTCAGCCATCAGTGAACTGCCGACCAAAAAGCCGTCACAAATCGGTGATAAGCGTTTCACATCGCGGTGCGTGTATATGCCAGACTCTGAAATCACCACTTTGTCTTCTGGGATTAACTTTCTTAGTTTCTCTGTTGTTGCTAAATCCGTTGATAAATCTCTGAGGTCACGGTTGTTAATACCGATAAGTTCAGCATCTAACGCAAGCGCTCTTGTCACTTCTTCTTCGTTGCTTACTTCCGTTAAAATCGACATATTAAGTGATTTGGCCACGCTCGCTAGTGCCAAATATTCTTCGTCATTTAATACAGACAACATCAAAAGAATGGCATCGCCACCGTGTAGGCGGGCGAGATAAACTTGATATTCATCAATAAAGAAGTCTTTACAGATCAGAGGCTGATCAACCAGCTTTCTCACCGTGGCAAGGTATTCATAACTGCCTTGAAAGTATTTTTCGTCGGTTAGTACACTAATACATGTCGCGTACTTACGATAAACACTGGTAATTTCAGTCAAATCAAAATGTGAGCGAATAAGGCCTTTTGAAGGTGACGCCTTTTTGCACTCTAAAATAAATTGTGTTCCAGCTTGCGCCAACGCAGCGGTGAAGTTCAGCGTGGTGGGGGTTACTTCGTCGATAAAGTCACTTAACGGACGCTGCGCCTTACGCGTTTTTAATTCTTCGACTTTATCGGCAACAATTTTTTCTAATACATTAGCCATTACTCACCTCTACAATGTTAGCCAAGGTTGTCATGGCTTTTTTGCTTGCAAGCACTTCGCGTACTTGTTGGCTTGCGGTTTTAAAATCTGTGGCCTTATCGGTTAATACCAACAAGGCTGCAACGTTTGCAATGATCGCTGCATTGTGTGCAGCTTCGCCTTCACCATTTAAGATCGCAAGGCTCGCTTTCGCGTTATATTCTGGCGTATCACCAGCAATAGATTCAAGTGAATAGTTTTCTAGTCCAAAATCGCTTGGGGTAACGGTGTACTGCGTCACTTCACCATGTTTTACTTCTGCGACTAGCGTTTCGCCGTGTAGGGCAATTTCATCTGTGCCACTACCGTGAACTACCATCGCTCGTTTCGTACCTAAGCGGTTTAACGTTTCGGCCATGGGTAAAACAAGGGCAGGGTCGTAAACGCCGAGTAATTGCACCTCAGGCTTAGCTGGGTTTGCCAATGGCCCGAGAATATTAAATATCGTGCGTGTTTTTAGTTGCGTGCGAACCGGCATAGCATGTTTTACACCAGCGTGGTAATGCGGTGCAAACAAAAAGGTAAAGCCGGTCTCTGCTAAGCATTTTTCTGCAAGTGCGGGGGTCATATCAATGTTGATCCCAAGTGCTTTTAGTAAATCAGCGGAACCTGATTTACTGCTCACGCTGCGATTACCGTGTTTGACCATATTAATACCACATGCTGCGGCGACAATGGCGGCGGTGGTACTCACGTTGATGGTATTTGTGCCATCGCCACCCGTACCACAGCTGTCTGCTGCGAGTAGGTCTTGCTTGTCAAATGCGGTGGCATGATCACGCATAGCCTGAGCTGCTCCGGCTATTTCCGCTGCTGTTTCACCTTTAAACTTTAGCGCAAGCAGCGCTGCGGTAAGTTCGATGTCGCTCAGTTGTCCAGCCATAATATCGCTAAACAAGGATTTGGCGGCGTCGAACGATAAATCTTGTTGCTGTAATAGAGGTTGTAACTTTTCCATCGTGCTCTCCTAAGCGCTAAGGTACGTGATACTTTGTTGTAATAGCTGAGCGCCATTGGGGGTCAATATTGATTCTGGGTGAAATTGATAGCCAATTACTTTGTGTTCACTGTGATAGATAGCCATCGGAATGGCCTGATATCTCGCGATCACTTGTAGTGCTGGTGGTACGCTTGTTGCCATCAGAGAGTGATAACGCGCAACAGGGAATTGCGTCCCAAGTCCGGCAAATACCGGATGCTCATCCGCTTCAATAATAGAAGATTTGCCATGTACCGTCTCACCCGCTTTGCCAACTTTACCACCATAACTTTGGGTTAGGGCTTGTTGACCGAGGCAAATCCCAAGCATGGGGAATTTACCTTTACATAGCTCAATTAACGCGAGCAAACAGCCTGCTTCCGATGGCGCGCCAGGTCCAGGTGATAAAACTAATATCACTGGATCAACCTCTGCACACATTTTATTGAAAATGGTTTCGGCAGAGAGATTGTTACGATAAACGATCAAATCGAGCCCTAGCAAACTAAGCTCATCCACAAGGTTATAACTGAAAGAATCAAAATTATCTAAAAAGTATACCTTAGTCATGGTTTGCTCCTTCATACGTGGACTGTACTGCTTTAATCACTGCCATGGCTTTAGCTTTGGTTTCATTTGCTTCACTTTGTGGATTTGAATCAAACACAACACCCGCACCCGCTTGCACGTAAGCAACATTATCTTTTACAAACGCGGAGCGAATTACGATGCAGCTGTCCATCGCGCCATTGCCCATCAAATAACCTACCGCTCCGCCGTAACTACCACGACGCTGCTTTTCTGTATGGCGAACAAGTTCTGCGGCTTTAACTTTTGGTGCGCCGACGAGAGTGCCCATATTCATACAAGCCTGATAGGCGTGAAGCGCATCTAAATCCGGCTTTAATTGGCCAACGACGCGTGATACTAAATGCATGACTTGTGAGTAGCGGTCCACTTTCAATAATTCTTTTGCGTGTCGAGTACCTGCAATACTGATCCGTGCGACATCGTTACGAGCAAGGTCAACCAGCATAAGGTGCTCAGCACGCTCTTTTTGATCGTTGCGCAGCTCAAGCTCAATGCGACTATCTAAATCTGGATTGATACTACCATCAGCAAACTTACCTCGTGGTCTCGTCCCCGCGATGGGATAGACTTCAACTTGGTTACTCTGCTCACAATATTTGAGCGCCGACTCTGGAGATGCGCCAAATAGTACAAAACGTTCATCCTTCATATAAAACATGTAGGGACTAGGATTTTGTAGTTTGAGCTGTTTATAGGCGGCGAGTGAGTTATGGCAAGGAAGTGAAAAAGTGCGAGAGGGAACGACTTGAAAGATGTCACCGTTGATAATGTTGGTTTTCAACTTTTCAACGTGTTGACAATATTCGTCGTCACTCACATTGACTTTGACGTCTGCACTGCCACTTTGTGGCTCAAACTGAAATTCAGTGATTTGGTCACACTGACTGTTTAGCTCTTCTAGCTGTTTGCCTACTTCAAAACAATTGGCGTGAACCTCAGGGCCATTGAAAACATTACCAATGAGCTCAGTAGTTCGTGCTTGATGATCGATCACAACTAAGGTTTCAGCGAGATAGAAAACATAGTCGGGACAGTCGTTGTCCCCATCTGGCACTTCAGGAAGTTGCTCAAAGTTTGCCACCATATCATAGGCGAATACTCCACCTAAAAAGACGGAAAACGGCGTATCTGAGTTACGTTTAATTTCATTGATACAGGTTCTGAGCGCACTAAAGGCGTTATCCGCTTTTAGTTTGGTATGCTCATCAATGTTACTTTCCAATGCGTTGTACGTGAGCGTTAAAGTATTATCATTGAGGATCACGTCACAATTTGTGACCTTTTGCGCAAGGTACGGTAGCAACTGAGCACCATTGTTAGACAAGGCTTTGGCAATGACTTGGGCGCCATTGCATTCGAATCGAATCGCACTATCCACAAGCACGATGCTTTTCACATTGTCTTTAGACTCTATTTCTGCTGATTCGAGCAGTAACGAGTTTGTTTTGTTTAAACCTGCGTATAAAGACAGTGGGCTGGCAATATAATCGCGCCTTTGTCTTATGCTGGTGACCTCACCTGGTGTGGTCGTTATGTGACTAAAAATCAAACCTCATTCCTCTTAATTTCTAGATATTCTGTTTAGAAAATAAAAAACCCCCGAAAGCTAAGCTCTGCGGGGGTTATTGTTCAGACACAACAATACCGTCCCGCTAGGGCATCCACCACCACCAAATTGTGTTTACTGTGATATTGTTGTTCATATAAGCCTCTAAAAAGTATAAAAAAACCCGCGACATTGCGCGGGTTGATAAATCGTAGATATAACGAAACACACCCGCTTAGTTCGAGTGCCACCACCAAATGTTTTTTTGAATTTGTTTGTTCATTTGTGAATATTTCGTTGTTTAATCTAAATTAGCTACAGTAAACCCTATTCTTGCTACAAGTGTCAAGGGCAAATATCAGAAAATAACCTAAGGTCGTATCAGTTAACTTGTGATATAATCAAAACGTTGATAATTCATAGAGATAGTTAATACATTTTGATTAAATATGACCTCCACAGCCATACTACTTTTTCCGATGGCCGCTTAGCTGTTGCTGAATTGCTTGAGCGAGCAACGGAAAAAGGCGTTGATATTCTTGCAATTACAGATCATGACACGATAGATGCGATCCAGCCTGCCCGAGACTACATTAGCCAAAATAATCTCACTTTAGAGCTTATTAATGGTGTTGAAATTTCCACAAAGTGGGAAAGCTTTGAGATCCATATTGTTGGACTAAATTTTGACCCTGAGCATGAAGCATTAACAAAGCTGCTGCACGAACAGCAGCAAAAGCGAGAAGCCAGAGCAAAAGAAATCGGCGAGCGATTAGCCAAAAAGGGTTATGAGCATGTCTACGAAGATGCCCTTGCACTTGCCCAAACTGCGCAGATCACCAGAGCGCATTTTGCTCAAGTGCTGGTTGAGCGGGGCGTGGCTAAAAACGTGCAAAGCGTTTTCAATAAATTTTTAGCACGCGGCAAAACTGGGTATGTGCCAAGTCAGTGGTGCGATATACAAACGGCCGTTTCTGCTATTCACGCTGCGGGTGGAGTAAGTGTGCTGGCACACCCTGCTCGATATAAGATGTCGAATAAGTGGCTAAGAAAGTTAATTGCTGAATTTAAAGCGGTTGGGGGAGCTGCAATGGAAGTTGCACAGCCCCAGCAAGCGCCTACTGAGCGCCAATTTTTGGGGCGACTAAGTCAAGAGTTTGAATTGTTAGCAAGCCAAGGGTCAGATTTCCACTTCCCAATGCCTTGGGTCGACCTTGGTCGTAACTTGTATTTACCTAAAGATTGTCAAGGAGTTTGGCGTCATTGGGGAGGCAAAGAGGAATAAGCTTATGAGCCAATTTTTTCATATTCACCCAGATAACCCGCAAACGCGTTTAATTCGCCAAGCGGCTGATATTATTGAACAAGGTGGCGTGGTGGTGTTTCCAACCGACTCCGGCTATGCCATTGGTTGCAACCTCGGTAATAAGCAAGCTAAGGAGCGGATAGAGCGGATCCGCGGCATTGAAAAGCACCATAACTTCACTCTTTTATGTCGTGATCTGTCGGAGCTTTCGACCTATGCCCGTGTCGATAATCAAATGTTTAGGATGATTAAAAATAATACGCCCGGTCCGTACACGTTTATTTTTAAAGGGACGAAAGAAGTTCCTCGTCGTTTGCTCAATGAGAAGAAAAAAACCATCGGGATCCGTGTGACTGATAACCCAATTACTTGCGCCTTGTTGGAAGCACTAGGTGAACCTTTGATGTCATGTTCTTTGATTTTGCCAGGAGAGCAGTTTACTGAGTCTGACCCCGATGATATCCGCATGCGTCTTGAGAAGCACGTAGACTTAATAATTCACGGTGGCTATTTAATCGAGCAAGCAACCACAGTTATTGATATGTCTGAAGACACCATTGAAATTTTGCGTCGTGGCTGTGGCGATACATCGCCTTTTGAATAACGCATGTTGAGATGACAGAAGCACTCCAACAGAAATTACCGCTGGCTTTTTTACACGGTGAAGCGGTAATTGAAAAGCCGGAAGATCTTTATATTCCTCCCGAAGCCCTAGAAGTTATCTTAGAGACCTTTGAAGGCCCGTTGGACTTACTGCTTTATCTTATTAAAAGACATAAATTAGATATTCTAGAATTACCGATTTTTAGTATTACTCAGCAGTATGTTCAGTACGTTGAAATGATGAAGGACATGCAGCTCGAACTTGCGGGTGAATACTTAGTGATGGCAGCTTTGCTGGCACAAATAAAATCAAGAATGCTACTACCAAAACACGAAGAGTTAGAGGAAGAGGAAGACCCCAGAGCAGAGCTGGTGAGACGCTTGCAGGAATACGAGCAATTTAAGCAAGCCGCTGAGAATTTAGATGAGATCCCTCGTGTTGAGCGTGATATCTTTGTCGCTCATGCGCTGGTAGACAGTAGTACCGACAATGAGCCAGAATTCCCAGACATTGAACTGAGGGAATTACTTTTGGCGCTGTCGGAAGTGATGGCTAGAGCCAAGACCTTTGAGCACCATCATATATCCGCAGAAGCACTTTCGACTCGAGAGCGTATGAGTTTTATATTGCAATTGCTACGAGAACAGAATAAGCCGGTAGAATTTGCGCGATTCTTTACCTTGGACGAAGGGCGCAGTGGTGTGGTGGTTACTTTTATTGCCATGCTCGAACTCATTAAGGAGCAATTGGTTGACTATATTCAGTCAGCAACGGCAGCGTCGATTTACCTGCATTTAAAAGGCTAGGGGATGGCTGCAGCCTCTGCTATACTCCGCATTTTTATCTTCAAGCATAAAATATGAAAAGACGCGTTAGCGATGAACAACTGGTTGAATTGGTTGAAGCAGCGATTTTCGTTTCAGATAAGCCGTTATCTAAAAAGCGCTTAAAAGAAACTGTGCTGGAAGATATCAGCGTGTCATCACCGCGTATTGATCAGGCACTGGAAACACTGGTAAATCATTATCAAACTCGCGGTGTAAGGCTGGTTGAGGTTGGTACCGGATACCGTTTTCAAGCTTGCCCGAGCTTGAGCCCTTGGCTAAGTAAACTGTGGCAGGAAAAAGCACCAAAATACTCACGTGCTACACTTGAGACTTTGGCATTGATTGCTTACCGACAACCAATCACTCGAGGCGAAATCGAGCAAGTTCGCGGGGTTACCGTGAGTTCTAATATTATCAAAAGCTTGATAGATCGCGAGTGGATAAAAGTGGTGGGTTACAAAGAGGTACCGGGTAAGCCTGCATTGTATGCAACGACAAAACAATTTTTAGATTACTTCTCATTATCTGGTCTTGGGGAATTACCTCGGTTACCTGAGCAACATAATGAGAAAATAGAACAGTTATTAAACGATCCTTCTGTGAGAGAACCATCTAAATGAGTGAAAAACTACAAAAAGTATTGGCAAGAGCTGGCGTTGGCTCAAGACGCGAAATGGAAAAGTATATTGAGTCTAACCGCGTAAGTGTAGATGGAAAAGTTGCCAAGCTAGGAGACCGAGTGGAAGAGACTTCGGTGATCCGTGTAGATGGACATATTGTTAAAATAGAACAGCAAGAAGAGCGCATCTGTCGCGTACTTATGTATCATAAGCCAGAAGGTGAGCTGTGTACTCGTCGCGACCCTCAAGGTCGTCGTACTGTATTCGATAGGCTACCAAAGTTAGATGGTGACCGCTGGATAGCTATTGGGCGATTAGATATCAATACATCAGGCCTGTTACTCTTTACCAATGATGGTGAGCTAGCTAATCGCTTGATGCATCCAAAATACGAAGTCGAACGTGAATATTCTGCCCGGGTATTTGGTGAAGTAACAAATCAAACGTTGCGTACATTAACCAAAGGTGTTGAGCTAGAAGATGGTCCTGCAAAATTCCTTAAGATTAAGCCACTTGGTGGTGAAGGTCTGAATAAATGGTTCAACGTAACACTGACCGAAGGGCGTAATCGTGAAGTCAGGCGTCTTTGGCAGTCGCAAGAGGTTGAAGTGTCGCGTTTGATCCGTATCCGTTATGGTAAATTGGAGCTTAACAAGCGCTTGCCACAAGGTGGATGGGAAGAATTAAAATTAGAAGATGTTAACTACTTACGTAAATCGGTAAGCATGAGAGCCGAGCAGCAAACTAAGTTGTCGGTCATGCCGGAAAAGCGTAAAGACAAGCGCGCGAAAATTAATAAGATCCGCAAAGCAGTGAAAAAGCATAATCAAAGGGTCAAAACCCCAAGAAGAAAGTAATTTAAGCTTTTTAAAACACCAGCCTAGTGAGCTGGTGTTTTTGTATTTGATAAGGAGATGCAAATGAAAGAGATGTTTTCTGGTAGTTGTCTGTGTGGTCAGGTTAAATATCTTGTAGAGGGCAACGCGCAGGGCTTTTATTTATGCCATTGTGAATATTGTCAAAAAGACACAGGCTCCGCACATGCTGCGAATTTATTTTTTCAAAATGCAGTGTTAACTTGGCTTACGGGCGAAAAGTTAATAACCCGCTTTACTTTACCGAATACTAAGCACGTTAAAGCCTTTTGCGCTTGTTGTGGTTCTGCATTACCAAACCAGCAGCCTGTTGGTTTAGTGGTACCTGCCGGTAGCTTAGATGATGCACCGAGCCTTACGCCAACCGCACACTTATTTATCGCGAGTAAAGCTAAGTGGGATGAAAAATTAGAGCAAGTGCAGGCGTTTGAAACCTTGCCGAGAGATTAACTTAGGTAATATAACCTGAGCTGCGGATAATTAATGCCTTTCTAGCAGCCAGTTTTAGCGCTAACTGCGTTGAATTCACTTCCAATAGCCAGCTATTGGTGCGTAAATTCGCCTTGTTTTCCCTAAAACTCTCTGGCTAGACAAGGAAAAAATTAAGTTGTGCTTTAGCAACAATGAGTTGGAACATTCCTTATCCAAACCTCAGGTTAATATAGAAGGCTGCAATTGTGGATTTGCAGCCTTTAAAGTACTAGTTAGTAGGTTTGGGCATCTAAAGATTGGCCATTAACTCCGATTGAGTCATCAGACATCAAGTACAGGTATGTTGGCATTAATTCTTCAGGTGTTTTTAGTTTATCTTTATCTTCACCTGGGAATGCTGATGCACGCATACTTGTTCTTGTCGCACCAGGGTTAATGCAGTTGATGCGAATATTGGTTTTACCCACTTCTTCGGCCCAAGTTTGCATCATACCTTCGGTTGCGAATTTAGAAATTGCATATGCTCCCCAAAACTCGCGACCTTTACGTCCTACACCCGATGAAGTAAAGACAATAGAAGCGTGAGGTGCTTTTCTCATTACTGGGAATAGCGATTTAGTGATCACCGCTTGGGCTGTTACGTTTACCTTCATTATGTTTTCAAAGGTTGAAACGCAAAAGTGTTCCATTGGACCTAAAGAGCCTAAAATAGAAGCATTATTTAGCAAGCCATCAAGCTTCCCAAATTGCTGCTCAATAGTGGCAGCCAAGTCTCGGAAGTGTTGTTTGGTTGCACCACGTAAATCTAAAGGTACAATTGCAGGCTGTGGGTAACCGGCGTTAACAATTTCATCATAAACGGCTTCTAGTTTACTGGTGGTTTTGCCCAATAAAATAACCGTTGCACCATATTTGGCGTAATTAATTGCCGCAACACGGCCGATGCCGTCGCCAGCACCTGTTACTAGTATCGTTTTATTCGCTAGTGCGTTTTCAGGAGCTTGATAAGTCTGCATTCTGGACTCCAATTAAGATGTTTGGGCTATTTTATCACAATGCAGTAGCAAGTTAGCGAATTTATTGTAAATATGGCTGGCGAAATAACAAAGTTTGAGTTAAGTTTAACTGGTCTAATGTCTTATTAAAAATGCTATTACATAGATTTAACGAGAATTATCACAATAATAATAAGATTATGTCGGAGCCTATAAAATGAAAAAAATGCTACTCTCACTCGCAGTATCAGCAGCACTCGCTGGCTGTGGAGGCAGTGAAACGTTAGAAGATGTAAAAAATGATACTACACCCGTTTCTCCAACGATTTCTGTTAAATTTGATCCATCGGGCGGTGTGATCTCAGTTCCAAACGATATCCTTTTATCCGGCACTCAAGACGGTACCTTAAATCTACCTGACGAAATGTTGGGAGTGAAAGATGGTGAAGGTAACCCTCTGGTAACGCGTGCAAGCTATGCAAACCCTAGTATTGTGATTGGCGCCTTAGATGGTTGGTCGACACAAATGCCTTACGTTATCGACATGACGACACCAAATGGTTTGACACTTGATGCGCAAAGCGTCATGACTCCGGGCTCTGTACGAATTTTTGAAGTTGCAATGGGTGGACCATTACAAACCGACGAAGACTGTGCTCAGGTGCCTTCAGGTATCGCTTGTAAGCCAATTGCTGAATTACAATTTGGCCCGGATGGTGATTTCGTTACCATGGCTAATAGCACAGGTAACGGTTTAGTTATTATCCCAGTTAAACCATTCAAACCTGAAACTACGTATATTACTGTTTTGACCAAAGGTCTTAAAGACTCAAAAGGTCAAAGTGTAGATGCTTCTTCGACTTACACGTTGTTGCGCCAAGACGCGCCATTGGTAACTGATGCTCAGAAATCTCTACAGGCTGTGATTCGTAGCTATGAAGGGGCGGTAACTGCTGCGGGCTCGGTGAGTAAAGAAGAGATTATATATACAGCTGCAATGACGACACAGTCGACAGGTCACGCATTGGCGGCGACTAAGCAATTGTTAGCCGCAAAATTACAGGGCGGTGCTAACCCTGTTGTCGCTGTACCTGCACAACCGGTGATCACCGTTGCTGATGCCCTTGTAGGAAAAGTGCCTGATGCTATTTTACCTGCTTTTAGAAGCGTGCGTTTATTGCAAGGTCAAATACAACTACCTCAGTACTTATCACAACCAAAAAATAAAGATATCTCTGCGCTAGCTGATACCTATTGGCAAGCACGCTGCGACAGCGCGGTAGCTGTCGCTGGATATGCGGCGCAAACTGGTGGTTTACCAGAGCCAACAGAACCAAATGATATCGCTTGTAATACACTTTCGGGTGGAAAACTGAGAGATTTAGGTTTAGATGGTACTAAGTTCTTGACTAAGTACAATCCAATTCCTAAAGAGCAGTGGCTTGCTAATGTTCCTGTGCAAATCACAATGCCTGCGGATGAGTCTCAGCGCCCTGAAGGCGGTTGGCCTGTTGTTATCTTGCAACATGGTATCACGAGTAAAAAAGAAGACATGCTTGGCTTGACGTTGTCATTAACACAAGCTGGATTTGCCACAGTTGCGATCGATCACCCAATGCACGGTGCTCGCGGTTTAGATATCGATGGTGATGGCACTGATGATTTTAATGCCTCGACAGGTAGCGTGTTGTCCTACATGAACCTAACATCGTTGTTAGTTGCGCGTGATAACTTAAAGCAATCGGCAGCAGATTTAATGGGTTTACGTTTAGGCTTAAACTTCATCAATCTAGCATCTGGCGGTCAAGTTAACTTTAATACCCAGCAAGTTAGTTACTTAGGTCACTCGCTTGGTTCGGTTGTAGGCCCAAGCTTCCTCGCTCAAACCAATGCACCATTAAATCCAGCAATTGATGGCTTCTTTAAAGTTGAGTCAGCAGCACTTGCAAGTGGTGGCTCGGGCATTGCTAATTTCTTGATTGAGTCAAAATCATTTGGCCCGTTTGTTCAGGGCTCCGTGTTAAGCTCTGCAGGTAACCTAGCATCGCAAGCGTTTAATGCCTATCTGCAAGAAGGTGCAATTGCTGACTGTGGTACGTTTGCTGCGGATCAAAGCAAATATGTTTCTTGTGCATATGGAACATTTAGAGCGAATTTAGAAGCGGCTGGAGACACCGCGACATTAGCACTGATTGATGGTACGGTGACGCAGTTTGGTTTTGCAGCACAAACCGCATTAGGTAGTGCCGATCCACTTAACTATGCAGCTTCCGTGAAAGCGCTACAAACGCCAGTATATATGAGCGTTGTTACGGGTGGTGTTGATGGCAATGCAGCTGACTTGGTTATCCCTCCAACAACAGAACGTAGCTTCTTGTCTGGTAGCTTACCACTTGCTGGTTTCATGGGATTAATGCCTGCAAGTGAAACGCAAATGAGTCAAGACGGAACACCTGGAAGTTATGTAGTGAAGTTCTCTCAAGGTCACCATAGTTCAATCTTGACGACAGGCTTTGATGAAAAAGCCGGTGGCACAGCTGCAGGACACGCAGCTGCGTCAATCGAAATGCAAACACAAGTTGCGAGCTTCTTGAAGTCAAAGGGTTTGGTTTTACAAGTATCTAACCCGGATGTTGTTGCAAACTAAGACATTTTTCGAGACTATAAAAGGCCGCTGCTAGCGGCCTTTTTTGTGTCTATTTAATATTGAGTTAAATGGGCCCCTTTATGAGCTAAATGAGGAGAACGACTTGGCATTTTTGTTTGAATATGGGTTATTTCTAGCCAAGACAGTAACCATTATCTTTGGTATTGCAGTCGTCATTATTTTGATGGTGGGAGCAAGCTCAAAACCAAAATCGAAAAAGGGTGAAATTGAAGTTACCGATTTAAGCGACAGTCTGGCGCAATCTAAGCAGCAGTTTTTGCAGCAAACACTTGATAAAAAGGCGCTAAAAGCCCTAAATAAGTCGCAATCAAAAGCGCAAAAAAATAAAGATAAAGAAGCAGATAAAAACGTTTTTTATCTTGAATTTAACGGGAGTATGGACGCTCACGAAGTCGCGAGTTTAAGAGAAGAGATCAACGCTATTTTAACGATTGCAGATAAAGAAAAGGATCAGGTTGTAGTGTCGGTGGAAAGTGGTGGTGGGGTTGTTCACGGTTATGGACTTGGTGCATCGCAGCTTACGCGTATCAAGCAAGCGGGTATTCCTCTAACCGTCTGTGTGGACAAGGTTGCTGCAAGTGGCGGATATATGATGGCCTGCGTTGCAGATAAGATTATTGCAGCACCATTTGCAATTATTGGTTCAATCGGTGTGATTGCGCAGATCCCCAACTTCAATCGTTTATTGAAAAAGAATAACGTTGATTTTGAAATGGTAACCGCTGGTGAGTATAAGCGTACACTCACGCTGTTTGGTGAAAATACGGATAAAGGCAGAGAAAAGTTTAAAGAGGAGATTGAGGAAACGCACGGTCTGTTCAAGCACTTTGTCTCTGATAATCGTACCGAGCTTGATATTGAGAAAGTCGCCACTGGAGAACATTGGTTTGGTACACAAGCGTTAGAGCTTAAATTAGTCGATGAAATCTCAACCAGTGACGATTTACTTATGTCATTAAATGAAAGTCACCAGCTTTATAAGGTGGCTTATAAGGCTAAAAAAGGCGTTGCTGAGAAGTTTGGACTTCAGTTGGGGCTCGCCATTGAACGTTTCTCCGTTAAAGCGTTAACAAAGCTAAATCAATCTAAATATTAGTGATTGTTGTTCAGTTTATATCAATAAGCTTTATTTCAAACTATTAACAATACTTTATAGACGGCGTTGTGTTCACAAAACGCATGACGCCGCGCTCTAAAAGAGAGGTTGTTATGAATAAAGTTATTGTACTTTCCCTACTTACCTTTAGTCTGACTATAGGTTTAAATCAGGCGAATGCTAAACCGGAGAAGTTACCGCCGGGCCTTGAAAAAAAGTTGAAGCAGGGCAAGCCACTTCCGCCAGGTTGGCAAAAAAAGCTCCAAGTTGGGGAGCGCTTAGATCCAGATATCTACGACCATGGCAAAGTGATTTATCGTGACAGAGAACGGGATTTGGTAACGATAAGCGTTGAAGGTAGAGTCATCAGGGTACTCGAAAACACCCTAGAGATTGTCGAAATTCTGAAAGGAATGAGATAAAAAGCATCAACTCTGTGCGGTGCAATTTCCCGTACAGAGTCCAAGTTTAGCAATTTAAGTGTTTGTTCCTCGCCAAAGCGTATGTTAGTTGTAGCACTTAACTTAACGCCTAATGATCTAGGTATCAAATAACGTCGTCATTCCTTGAGAGTTGTTGTTAGTCCATCTCGGTAAGTGGTAATTTCAAACTCCGTAAAGCGCTGCTTAAATTTATCTGATACAAATATGTTGTCGACTGCATATCGAGGTAACAGTTCTCGTGTTTCTCTTATAGGTTTGCTAACAATGCTTAGCAGTGATAGCTGCCATTTCTTTAATATTGAATACTTGCCTTGAATTCCGAGTATTTCGCTCGCTAAGTTAACGATTTGCTTGTAAGTGAGTCGATTGTCATCACACGGAAGATGCCATGTCTGGCCATACGCATCAGAGGTATTGCCTAGTAACGCCATTGCTCTGCTAGCATCTGGCGTGTATATCAAGGTACGTAACGTATTGTCGCTGATAAAGACTTTCGCAGCATCGCCTGCTCGCAGCTTATCAAGAACCGCTGTATTGGTGATACTTTGCGTTTTACCCGGTCCATAAAACTCAGGCGCGCGGCAAATCATCGCATTGACTTGGCCTGTACTCATCGCATCGAGCAGCATACTCGCTATTAGTCCTCTAACTTTGCCTTTTTCGCCATATGGCAAAAAAGGTGTTTCTTCTGTGAGACGTTCATTGCTTTGCGGATACATATAGGTGTTATCAAAATACACTAATTTGGCATTATGTTTTGCGCACGCATCGATGACATTTCGCATCATAATAGGAAATTGCTCAACCCACATGTTTGTGTCAATCGGCAGTCCTGCGGTTAAGTAAACAATTTCAGAGCCTGCTACTGCTTTTTGCGTTTGACTGCCGTCAAGTAGATTAGCGCTGAGTAATTCGTCTGTGTTGTTTATCTTTTTTGGTGTTCGGCTGACAAGACGAATGTTATCGGTAAAGTCCTTCTTTAAAGCTCGGGCGAGCTCACTACCAATTTGACCGTTTGCTCCAAGTATTGTTTGCATAAAAATTACCTTGATTTGTATCTGTTTTGTGCAAGCATAAGGTTAAAGTAAACTTGAAGGTCAATACTTAATTTCTGTTATCTGCTATTGTTTGGGATAAGCACAGACTTTTTCATTTAAGCTAGCAGACTGAGCGCAGTAGGAACTTGAGTTTATGAAAATTGGTGAATTATCAAAAAGAACAGGTTTGGCGACGTCGAAAATTCGATTCTATGAGGATATTGGCCTACTCAAATTAGTTAAGCGCGCTGCCAATGGTTATAGGACCTATCCCCCTGAAGCTGAAACTGTATTGCATTTAATTTCAAATGGTCAAAAGGCAGGCTTTAGTTTAGATGAGTTGAGTAAATTACTTCCGAGTGATCTAAGTGACTGGAAACATGAACAGTTACTTAGCGCTTTACGTCAAAAACTTGATGATATTGAACTGATGGAGAAAAAGCTCGCAGACAACAAACGACAATTAAACTCCACCCTTAATGACATAGAAGCCAAACCGGGTGACATGGCGTGTGCCGACAATGCCAAGCGAGTGATATCACAAATGGGGATGGGTAAAAGGAGGAGGTAGATGCAAAAGGAGGAGAAAGAAGGGAGAGAAAGAAGGACAGCCATTTCTAATGCTGCGTGTATAACAAAGCACGTTTAGTATTAGCAAATCCCCAATCTGTGAGCTTCACATACCGTGTGATGAAGTGATGACACCCACTATTATTTGTATCTATGCTGGCAAAGTGAGATTAAAACGTGCGGAAACACTTAAAGAATATGGACAAAAAGCGTTCTTAGATAGGGTGACCTTTGGCGGATAAGCGTATCGCTACACTAAAATTGAGTTATCGCGCACGACAAAGCGCTGTAAATACAACAGTAAGAAATTCTAGCGTTGAGAATGTGAGTTTTGCTAAGCCAACAAACGCTTGCAGTTTGTTAGGTTTGTCCGTCGTCGTTTTTGAAGTGTTTCGCAGTAAGCGGTTATTGTTCGCTCTCGTCCAACTGCACCGTGGAATACCCGAGAAAATTGCGTAGTGAGTTTTATCCAGTTCTCCGGTTCGATATTTAATCGAGTAAGAATGGGTTGAGACTCAAAGATATAGCCTCGTTTGTCGGCGCGAATACATTGGCCTGTGAGTTCAACTAATTCAATATAGGATTTGAGTTCAAAAGGCAGACCTTTTGGCATATGTTTTCGTGGGCTGCCTGCAAAGCGTAGTAGGCTTTTTGGTTGTTTGCCCAGCTTAGCGTGGTCTATGCGTTTTTTGATACTGGTGTAGTCTGAGGTTTCAGGCGTTGCGGCGATTTTGGCTCTAATGGGGTTTAAGTCTACATATGCCAAACAAGCAGCCAGTGCAGCTTCATCCAGTAATGCTTGGGATTTGAATCGTCCTTCCCAACGTGATGAAGTGATGACACCCACTATTATTTGTATCTATGCTGGCAAAGTGAGATTAAAACGTGCGGAAACACTTAAAGAATATGGACAAAAGCGTTCTTAGATAGTGTGACCTTTGGCGGGTAAGCGTATCACTACACTAAAATTGAGTTATCGCGCACGACAAAGCGCTGTAAATACAACAGTAAGAAATTCTAGCGTTGAGAATGTGAGTTTTGCTAAGCCAACAAACGCTCGCAGTTTGTTAGGTTTGTCCGTCGTCGTTTTTGAAGTGTTTCGCAGTAAGCGGTTATTGTCCGCTCTCGACCAACTGCACCGTGGAATACCCGTGAAAATTGCGTAGTAAGTTTTATCCAGTTCTCAGGTTCTATATTGAGTCGAGTGAGAATAGGCTGAGACTCAAAGATATAACCGTGTTTATCGGCTCGAATACACTGGCCCGTGAGCTCAACTAAGTCAATATAGGACTTGAGTTCAAAAGGAAGGCCTTTAGGCATATGTTTTCGTGGGCTGCCTGCAAAGCGTAGTAGGCTTTTTGGTTGTTTGCCCAGCTTAGCGTGGTCTATGCGTTTTTTGATACTGGTGTAGTCTGAGGTTTCAGGCGTTGCGGCGATTTTGGCTCTAATGGGGTTTAAGTCTACATATGCCAAACAAGCAGCCAGTGCAGCTTCATCCAGTAATGCTTGGGATTTGAATCGTCCTTCCCAAAACCGACCTGTACAATTATCTTCTTTATTTGCTCGACGGGCGATGTCTTCGTTAAGTACCCGCATAAACCAGCTAATATCTGCGAGCCTTTCCCTGTACTTGGAGACATGCTCGTTGAGTATCAATTGCTCCGACTCATTGAGTGGCTCACCTTCTGTAAATTTACGGCTTATCCAATTACCTTTAAACAACTTGTGCCACCGTATCAAAATCGCTTCATCCGACAGACGCTTAGCCTTTGTATCATCAACATATAAAACAATATGAGTGTGATTACTCATCACGGCATAAGCACAAACATCAATACAAAACACGGAACCCAACATCAGGAGCTTTTCTTCAACCCAATCCCGGCGGTGCTCATATGACTTTCCCGTAAATTTATCTTCACCGCACAGAAATGCGCGCCTTACGCAACGGGAGATACAGTGGTAGTATTTGGTGTCGGTTAAACTGATTTGTTTTTTACGGGCTGTAGCCATAGTTTGTTTTCCTCAATCCTTTGAGTGCAGAATTAAAGCGTAGGCGGAATCTTAGGAAGGTGCAAATTAGTGGTGGGTGTCAGCGATTTGGCGATTTAGCTTTATGGCACTGGCTTTAAGATAACCCACAGAAATGGAGACTAGCACCGTGTGGGATTCATTATTTCTAGGTATAGCAGGAAGGAAAAAACCGTGAATAAATTTATATTAGTGTTATTTTTTTTCTTTTTTCTTTTTTCTTTTTTCGTTTTCTAGTAGTGCACACGATAATTTCACGTCGGAGCAACTAATAGAGAAAGCAAAAGTATTTGTAGCAGCAAAAAACGCGCGTCAACAACCCAATACAACAATAAAAGAGATAGAAAACTATATCTCATTACTTTCTGATGACTTTATCGATGAACACGTCAAATTTAAATTTACTTATACAGATAAATCTAAACTCCGAGAAGATATGATTAATAAATTAAAAGATGAAGTCATTCATAGTTCAATAGAAATAAATGAGGTAATGGTTGGCGCTAATGTCGTCATTGTAAAAATGACCGAATCAGGCAAAGTAAAACCTGCTCATTTAGATAAAACTATTGAGTATAGTAAAACCAATATTGTTTCACTTGAGTTTAATAAAGAGGGCTTAGTTACGCACATTCGTCGACACCACGGGTAATCTATACCATACAAACGCTTTAATACATTAGCGGTGGGTGTCTGCGTTCATCACGGTGATTCTGCCACCACAGATTTGAGGATCCGAGCGATGGTATGGCGCTTTGGGATCCCGTTTTTAAATGGCCGATACTGTCGCAACCAATCTTCCTTCGACTCGCCATAGAGCTGGATGTCTTGCCAACCTTCAGCACCTGCCATGATGGCGCTAATAACAAGGAAAATGACATCAACTAAGTCGTGCTTTTTGTTAATATCAGAGCGAGTTTCTTCTACAACTGTAAGGTGTTCAATCAGGTTCATTGGTTGCGGCTAGCAATGGGATTGGCGCTATTTGATCATAAATTAGCTAAAAGTGCGATCCCGCCCTGATGGCAAGCCAGTGACATTATTGTATAATTTAGATAAGTTCTGATTATCAATATCCAATATGTACAAAAAAGTATCTATAGCGCTGCTCCTTACCCTTTTGTTATTGCTCGTCGTTGCAACGCTAGATACATTTTGGTTTCATCAAGCCGACAAGGCAACAAACACAGCCACAGCAAAATGGCTGACGCCTGAAGCACAGTTAAAACGTATTGCACCTGACCACCCGCTGTTGAGCATTTATGAGCGCGCAAAAACTGAACCTGCAACGGCGCTTAAAGCACTATCAGCTTGGCGTGAAAGTCGTCAATCTTTATCACACATAGAGCAAGTTTATCTGCTGTGGACGCAAAGACGGGCGGCACAAAAGATGGGAGACGATACTAAATTTGCACAGATAAAGCGTGAGATTGACACTTTTGCAGTTACAAACCAGCTAGATTGGTTGGCAGCATGGAGTGCGCAGGAGGACGCCAAGCGAGCGATCAGAGCCGGCGAGTTGGCACAAGCACAACTTGCCATTGAGCACAGTGTTAATCTGGCAAAAAGCGCGCAAGCTGAGCTTTTATTGCTAGAGATTTATAATACTGCTGGTGTTGCATATAATGCAACAAATGATTTGATTAAGGCACAGCAGTATTTTTTACATGGTCTAAAGCTGGCGGAGACATACCCAGAAAGTGACTTTAATGCACTTTTTAATAACAACTTGGGTTTGCTATATGTGCATTTAGAACAATGGCAAAATGCGTTATTACATCTTGGGAAAGCACAAAAACTATACGCACTATCACCAAATAATAATCCCAATTATATGCTGCTTATTTTGTTAAATCAGTCATTTGCGTATGGTCGTCTTGGCCAACTTAATGACGCGAGAGAAAAGTTCCAACAAGCGCTGACCTTCAAAAATGAACAGACAAGTGAATTTTACAACGCAATATTACTCAAAAATGAAGCGAGATTACTGTTACTTGAAGGCGATGCTAGGCTTGCCATGGAAAAAGCTCAGTTATGTATACAGCTTGCCAAACAGGAAGTACTTGCCAAGCAGCAGGGGATCTGTGCGCTTGTTCAAGCACAGGCGCTTTATCAGCAAAATACCTTAGATGAAGCAGCCATTTCGATTAACCAGGCGACTCAAATATTTACTACGCTGAATCATCAAAGGTGGTTGCTTAGAAGTCAATTTACACGCTCACAAATACTGGAAGGTTTGGGGGAATCCAGCAATGCACTAAACGTGTTAAAAGCTGCTCATTCAGAAGAAAAGGCAATGATTATAGGACAGTTATCAGCATTAAATAGCGCATTAGAAATTCAGCAGATCGCACAAGAAAGAGATCTATTGAGTGCTAAACATCAACTTTCTAAGCTGGAGTTACTCGTAGATAAGCAGCGCTTAAGGCTCCTTGCTTTGTGGTTGTTTGCTGCCGTGATCATACTTATTTGGCTTGGAGTAAATACCAGATTGATGCGAAAAGATAACCGCAGATTACATGACTTAAGTTATCGAGACCCATTAACGGGAGCGTCAAATCGCCGTCTGTATCACCAAGAAGTACACACTCCCAGTATACTGGACAAAAAAGCAGAGTATCACTTAGTGATCATCGATCTGGATCATTTTAAGCGTATCAATGATACCTATGGACACGATAAAGGAGACATTGTACTGGCGATAGCAGCCGCTCGTTTACAGCGTTTTGTTCAGCCTCAAGAGCTATTTATACGCTGGGGAGGCGAAGAGTTCTTGATGGTGTTAAAGGCCCGAGAAAATATTCAAGGTGCTGTTGAAGAGATGGCTTCAGCACTGCGCTCTGAACCTTTTGAATTAGGTGAGCTGCGCATTTCTGTCACTGCATCATTCGGTGTGAGCGCTAGCCGACCAATCGCAAATTTGGATGATGATAGCGCCTTTAAAGCTGCTGACCAATGCCTCTATCGTGCCAAAGAGTTAGGCAGAGATAGGGTTGAAGTACAAACGAATCATTGATGACATATATGGACGCTCTGCTGCTGTCAAGTAATACTCATCCAACAAGGTTGTTTTAACAGCCTTGTTGCTTCTTTTATTTATCTCTCATTTACTATTTGTATGTATTGATAAACAGTCACTTTGAGTCACCCTAAATAATGACAAATCATTGATGACACCCAACGTTATTTGTATCTAAGCTGACAAAGTGAGATTAAAACGTGCGGAAACACTTAAAGAATATGGACAAAAGCGTTCTTAGATAGGGTGACCTTTGGCGGTAAGCGTATCGCTACACTAAAATTGAGTTATCGCGCACGACAAAGCGCTGTAAATACAACAGTAAGAAATTCTAGCGTTGAGAATGTGAGTTTTGCTAAGCCAACAAACGCTCGCAGTTTGTTAGGTTTGTCCGTCGTCGTTTTTGAAGTGTTTCGCAGTAAGCGGTTATTGTCCGCTCTCGACCAACTGCACCGTGGAATACCCGTGAAAATTGCGTAGTAAGTTTTATCCAGTTCTCAGGTTCTATATTGAGTCGAGTGAGAATAGGCTGAGACTCAAAGATATAACCGTGTTTATCGGCTCGAATACACTGGCCCGTGAGCTCAACTAAGTCAATATAGGACTTGAGTTCAAAAGGAAGGCCTTTAGGCATATGTTTTCGTGGGCTGCCTGCAAAGCGTAGTAGGCTTTTTGGTTGTTTGCCCAGCTTAGCGTGGTCTATGCGTTTTTTGATACTGGTGTAGTCTGAGGTTTCAGGCGTTGCGGCGATTTTGGCTCTAATGGGGTTTAAGTCTACATATGCCAAACAAGCAGCCAGTGCAGCTTCATCCAGTAATGCTTGGGATTTGAATCGTCCTTCCCAAAACCGACCTGTACAATTATCTTCTTTATTTGCTCGACGGGCGATGTCTTCGTTAAGTACCCGCATAAACCAGCTAATATCTGCGAGCCTTTCCCTGTACTTGGAGACATGCTCGTTGAGTATCAATTGCTCCGACTCATTGAGTGGCTCACCTTCTGTAAATTTACGGCTTATCCAATTACCTTTAAACAACTTGTGCCACCGTATCAAAATCGCTTCATCCGACAGACGCTTAGCCTTTGTATCATCAACATATAAAACAATATGAGTGTGATTACTCATCACGGCATAAGCACAAACATCAATACAAAACACAGACCCCAACATCAATAGCTTTTCTTCAACCCAATCCCGGCGGTGTTCGTATGATTTGCCAGTAAATTTATCTTCACCGCACAGAAAGGCGCGCCTTACGCAGCGGGAGATACAGTGGTAGTATTTGGTGTCGGTTAGACTGATTTGTCTTTTACGGGCAGTTGCCATAGTTTGGTTTCCTCAATCCTTTGAGTGCAGAGTTAAAGCTTAGGCGGTATCTTAGGAAGGTGCAAATTAGTGGTGGGTGTCAGCGATTTAGCTTTGTGGTGGGTGTCAGCGATTTAGCTTTATGGCACTGGCTTTAAGATAACCCACAGAAATGGAGACTAGCACCGTGTGGGATTCATTATTTCTAGGTATAGCAGGAAGGAAAAAACCGTGAATAAATTTATATTAGTGTTATTTTTTTTCTTTTTTCTTTTTTCTTTTTTCGTTTTCTAGTAGTGCACACGATAATTTCACGTCGGAGCAACTAATAGAGAAAGCAAAAGTATTTGTAGCGGCAAAAAATGCGCGTCAACAACCCAATTCAACAATTAAAGAAATAGAGAACTATATCTCATTGCTTTCTGACGACTTTATCGATGAACACGTCAAATTTAGATTTACTTATACAGATAAATCTAAACTCCGAGAGGATATGATTAATAAATTAAAAGATGAAATCATCCATAGTTCAATAGAAATAAATGAGGTAATGGTTGGCGCTGATGTCGTCTTTGTAAAAATGACCGAATCAGGTAAAGTAAAGCCTACTCATTTAGATAAAGCGATTGAGTATAGTAAAACCAATATTGTTTCACTTGAGTTTAATAAAGAAGGCTTAATTACGCACATTCGTCGACACCACGGGTAATCTATACCATACAAACGCTTTAATACATTAGCGGTGGGTGTCAGCGTCCATCAAGCGACAATTAAAGAAATAGAGAACTATATCTCATTGCTTTCTGACGACTTTATCGATGAACACGTCAAATTTAGATTTACTTATACAGATAAATCTAAACTCCGAGAGGATATGATTAATAAATTAAAAGATGAAATCATCCATAGTTCAATAGAAATAAATGAGGTAATGGTTGGCGCTGATGTCGTCTTTGTAAAAATGACCGAATCAGGTAAATTAAAGCCTACTCATTTAGATAAAGCGATTGAGTATAGTAAAACCAATATTGTTTCACTTGAGTTTAATAAAGAGGGCTTAATTACGCACATTCGTCGACACCACGGGTAATCTATATCATACAAACGCTTTAATACATTAGCGGTGGGTGTCAGCGTCCATCAAGCGTCCATCATCAGCTATTCGTCCTTTAGCGTTCAATAGAACTACAACATAGAGAGCTTTAGTTGTAGCTAAACTTGAGTCTCACTTTACCCTAATTTGAGTTGTTATGATCCATACAAAGGCTTTAACCAAGGAACGCAAAATGCGCTTTTTGGGGGAGTTGTTGCACACCCTCACTTTTCTCCAAGGTAATGCAGCTTTCATGTATAGCTTCACCTTCTGTTTTTTCACCAAAAATTTCTAGTTGACTTCATGGGTACTAAAAACTACATTTGTAGTTGTTGAAAACTACAAATGTAGTAATGGAGGTTATAAGTGAAACTAAGTGAATTTGAATTAGACGTGATGAAGTTACTTTGGCAACAAAATGCCTGTACTGCCAGTGAGCTTCATAAATATTTTCTTGCAGATGATACAAGAGCAAAAAAAGTGGCTTATAACACAGTCAAAACAATCGTAGATCGACTAGAGCAAAAAGGTGCAGTCGAGCGCTGTGGTCAGCAGGGGAGGTCAATCGTCTATCAAGCAAAAGTGACTCAGCAAGCGCTTTCACAGCAGGCAACACCGCGTTTTATGGATCGCTTTTTTAAAGGTAGTTCACGCAGCTTGATAGCTCATTTCATTAAAGAAGAGAGTTTAGACGATGATGATATTGAGTTTTTACAAAACCTACTTAAGAGCAAAAAGCAGAAGAAAGAGAGCGACTAATGTTTGATTACTTACTCACCGCAAGCTTGCTCAGCATGTTTAGTTTGACTAGCTGCTATTTTCTGAAAACTGCGCCTGCACGAACGCGCTTTTATGTGTTGGTAGTCGGGTTATTGAGTTGGCTAATTCCATGGCAGCAACTTTCCCCACCCCCTTTTTTAATAGATCTGGAGCTTTACACTATTGAGGTGAGTTCTATTTCAGATTCAGGGTCAACTCCACCGAACAGCATCAAGCAAACCACTTTGCAAACCGAATCAAACTGGCTTTCTGGCTATACCATAAACCAAGTATTTTCAAATTTGTTTGTATTTCTGATAGTGGTAGGTGGAGGACTATTTTTAGCGAGAGTGTGGTCGTATAAAAGATTACTAAGAGGCATAGAAAAAGGTGCCTACATCAGTGAAGTGCATCAATATCTATACTCGTTTTGCACCGTAAAATTTACAGAATTGAGTACCCCAGCAATTACGACAGGCCCATTACAGCACACCATTTGGTTAGATTTTAAGATGAAAGGTCGACCAGAACTCGATTCCGTGATTGAGCATGAGTTAACGCATATCAAGCATAAGGACACATATTGGTTATGGCTAATATGTGCGACTGAAAGCGTCTTCTTTTGGAATCCACTCTGTTTGTTGTTAGCAAATTTGGCGCGACAACAAATCGAACTCAGCTGCGATGAAAGCTGCATGGAAAAACTGAGTGATAAATATAGATACGATTTGGCCAGCTTACTGTTGTCCGAACATCAATACCGGTATGAACATGCATCATTAGGTCATTCAGTATTAGCCGTATCTCACTCGAAAAGTTTCAATATTCAAAGAGTTAAAACACTAAACAAGGAAAAGAAAATGAAATTATCTCATTTAATGATTATCACGGCAGCACTGTCTTGTAGTGCCTTAGCTGCTAACCAAATCGTCTCTGAAAAGCAGGTAACACAAGGAGCCAGTAAACAAAAGAGTGAAAAGTCTGCGCGATATCAACAGCAATTGAGGGAGCTACTCGCTGGGGCGAAAGGCGCGAAATCGAATGATGAAACACAGCTTAAAGCAGCGGTTTCACACATTTTAAATTGGCATAGTAACCGCGGTTCGTTAAATGGTTTTGAAGAGCTGGATATAAAAGTAAAAAGCTTTACCTTGCTCGACCAAACCTATCATAAGCTAGGTCAATACGAAGCAATCTTGACCGCTTACGATAGTTGGTTTCCTGAAGGCTCTACTCAACCGCCATTTTTAAAAAACAGATTGGCATCAGCTTATATGCACCTTGGGCAATATCAGCAGGCAGCGGAGCAACTAGAGAGTCTATCTGAAAAAATGCAAAGTCGCTTTCAAATCGGTAGCGCTACTGATTTGGCACGCGCCTACATTGAAATGGCAGACTACGATAAAGCATTAGCTGTATTAAACAGTGATGTTGTAACCAGCGCTGAAAATCAAACATATCAAGATATCCTAAGATACTATGCATACGAAAAACTGAATAACCAAACAAAGGTGAACGAGTTGAAAGAGCGTTTACCTGCGGATTATGCGAAAACGCCAGCAATATTACCTCGCTTGCCTCGACCAAGTTCTTTGTTACTGGCGAAGTTATAAATCATTTAAGAAAGCCTGTAAGATGCAGGCTTTTTTAATTTACTAAACTAACCGTGTGCTAGCCGAACAGTTCATCTTCCAGTGTTTTACCGTTAACTAAAGACTTGTAACGCCAGCCCTGTTCACGGCAAAGCCTGAGTACATCAATATCAACCTGTTGGCCGCTACGATACTCAATAAGCAGGGCGCCACTGGCATTTACCGTCACCTCTTCAACGCCTTGTAAGGTCCTAAAAAGCGCTATGTGACTACTGGTGCCAGACTCTTTAAGTTTTACAGTCAGCGTGGCAAGTTCCGCTTCTTGGATGCGGTCAACAGCGGTTAATTTACCATGCTGTAAATGTAATACCTGATCGCACAAATCATCGAGTTCTACTAAATCGTGTGAACTCAAAATAAAGGTCGTTTCAGATTGAAGCCTTTTTACTAAGTTTCTGATCTCACGAGCATTCACGGGATCTAATCCAGCCGTGGCTTCGTCAAGCAGTACAATTTCAGGCTTTGAAAGTAGCGTTTGGGCAATACAGATACGTTTTCGCATGCCATGAGATAACTCATGAGGTTTGGCGTGATAACAATCTTTGAGGTCGACAAGCTCAAGCACTCTATGCGTTTCACTCTCGGCCGCTCTCGCATCTAAACCTTGAAGTTGTCCGTATAAACGTAGCTGATTACTGACAGAAAACCTTGGATCAAGCTGAGCATCCTGTGGAAGTGCGGCAAGGCGACCAAAAAGTGCAGCGCTGCCAGGTTTATGGCCCAAAATTTGAACACTGCCTGCATCGGCATTTAGATACCCGCAAAGTGTGCTAAAAAGAGTGGTTTTACCCGCACCATTCGGGCCAACAAGCGCAATGGGTGAACCTGCGCTTAGGGTAAAAGATACATTATCTAGTGCGCGCTTTCGTCCATATGCTTTCACTAAATTATTAACTTCAATAATGCAACTCATAGCGCGCGCCTTCTTAATAGTTCACAACTAATTGCAATTAACACGAGGCTATGCAGCACCGGTGTGGCAAAGCGAGTGAGGTTGATATTCTGTGCGATGGTTTCTGAGCCTTGGAATCCAGGAAAAAGATAAAAAAGGTACTCTGCGTAAGCGCTGTACTCAAGTGCAAAAGCGACTAAAGTGGCGAGCGTTAAGTAGGTTAAAATTGCGTAAATCATGCTCATTTTGCTTGAGTTAGCAAAGTGATTTGCAACAGACATCAGGGCAATAAATGGCGCAGTAATAAGCGTTAGCTCTAAAACAATTAATGTTGCTCGAGTAAGGCCTGTGAGCCATAAGCTTGGGTCGCGCACCACCATTAATATCCAAGCACCTACAGCAGAAATCGCTATGAGCAGCAACGTATTGAATACCTGTCCAACAAAACGGCCAACAACAATTTCCGCGCGAGATGTGCGCAGGGTTAGAAATCTCAGTGTGCCGCGGGTTCTATCTTCTACGGTTTGATCTGCACTTGAAAAGATCACAAAAAGAGGAAATAAAAAGATTGACCAAACTAAGTACAGTGCAAGCTCCATTTCAGGCCACTGGGCAATACGATGCATACCAACGACGCCGGAAAAACTCTGGATCATATTTTTGAAGTTGGGGTCGCTGACAATGGATACCGCTTCTGCAATGGCGTAGCGCAAAATAGCATACCAAACCAAAACAAATGCGGCGATGGCTATCCATCCGCGTTTCGTTGCAAACAAGCGTTGCAATTCAAAGATGGCTATTAGGCCAATTCTTTTTATATTCATAAGGATCCTTGCAAGTGACAACACAGACTTTCACTACTAGAGCGGTAGGCTGACTTTGATTTGAGCGTATATGATTGGGGCTAAAAAAGGAAGTTACTGAACTGTAACAAAATTAAACCAATATAAAACGGGCACGATTGAGTGTGCCCGTTTCTGAATCTCTATTTGCTAGCAATTACCAGCCGCAATTACGGCCTTTATTTTGCTCATCTAGGTATTTTTGCAATGGTGCAAAGTAGTCAAGTACTGCTGTTGCATCCATTTCATCTTTACCTGTTAGCGTTTTAAGTGCTTGTTGCCAAGGTTTGCTGCTGCCCATTTCAAGCATGGCATTTAAACGCTCACCAGCTGCTTTCGAGTTGTAAACAGAACAGCGGTGAATGGCTTCTTTGCTGCCAGCAATTTCACAAAGTGATTTGTGGAATTGGAACTGCAAAATATGCGCTAGGAAGTAACGAGTGTAAGGTACATTACCAGGTACGTGGTATTTTGCACCTGGATCAAAGTCATTTTCTGTACGTGAAATTGGTGCTTTAACACCTTGATATTTCTCTCTTAATTCCCACCAAGCTTGGTTGTACTCTGCTGGAGAAATCTCACCAGAGAATACTTTCCAGCGCCATTGGTCGACAAGTAGACCGAATGGAATAAATGCAACTTTATCAAGTGCCATCTTCATCAATAGACCAATATCTTTTGACTCATCCGGTACGTTATCCAACAAACCAATTTGCTTTAAGTAGCCAGGTGTTACAGATAGCGCGATAGTGTCGCCGATAGCTTCGTGGAAGCCATCGTTGGCGCTTTCTTGGTAATACACAGGCTGCTGATTGTAAGCGCGTTGATAGAAGTTATGGCCTAGTTCATGGTGGATAACTGAGAACTCTTCACCTGTGCGTTGGATACACATTTTGATGCGTAGGTCGTCTTTGGCATCTAAGTTCCAAGCTGATGCATGACATTGTACGTCGCGATCTTGTGGTTTAATAAATAAAGAACGTTCGTAGAAAGTCTCAGGTAATGGGGCAAAACCCATAGAGGTGAAGAACTTTTCTGCACCTTTTACCATTTTGATTTCGTCGTAATTGTGTTTGGCCAGTAGCGCCGTTACATCATAACCCGGATCTGCGTTTTCTGGCGCGACTAAGTCATAGATATTGCCCCAGCTTTGTGCCCACATATTGCCAAGCAAGTGTGCTGGAATAGGCTGGTCTTGAGGCACTTTATCTTCGCCGTATTTCTCGCCAAGCTTAGCTCTAACATGACAGTGCAACGAATCATATAGCGGCTTTACTTGATTCCAAGTACGGTCAAGTTCTTTTGCAAAGTCGTCCGCTGGCATGTCGTATTTACTGCGCCACATTGCGCCTGTGTCTGCGTAGCCAAGCTCATTCGCACCTTCGTTGGTAAGTACCACTTGCTTTTCATAGAGTGGACGCATTGGCTTTGACACTTCACGCCAACCTTGCCAGATGTCTAAAAGCTCTTCATAGTCGCGACTATTTGCCATCTTAGCCGTCATGTCGCCAAGGCTTAGGCAAGTGCCATCATCTTTACAGTATTTGCCCTTGCCGTAGATACCATCAAGCTCTGCAGTGAGCTTTGCAAGTTCCGCTGTTTTGTCAGCATCTTTTGGTGCAGGTAATGTCAGGTTTAGCTTTAATTTGTCAAGCTTACGGCGGGTATCTTCGCTTAACGCCAAGCCATCAAATTGTGCTGCTTGGTTAGCAAGCTCTACGAGCGCAGCGGTGTATTCCTCATTCACGTCCGCAGCAAGTGAAGCGGTGTCGTGAGTAATAAAGTTTGCATAAATCCAAGCTGAGCGGCTAGAGCGGAAGTTAAGGTCAACCAGCTGTTCTGACGCCTTATCTAAAAATGCAACTGCATCGGCTTCTGATAACGCTTTATTTGTAGTTTCAGTGGATTTACAGGCAGAGAGTGCAAAAGTACTGGCAACGATGAGTGCGCCAACACTTAACTTAAATCTTGGTTTCATAGGGTTCACTTGTTGTTTTAATTAATACACGAGCCGACTTAACGCTAGACGGCATTTTAGTATCTATAGCCAGCTACACTAATTGGGTTAATTGCTAAAAATCAGCAAGTAAATTAATCCAATTAGTATTAGTCGTATGAACAACTAATCGTACTGAGCGCGGCTTTTTCGCGCAGCAAAGCATCATTTTTTGCTGTGGTGGCAAGAATAATAGCAGGACGACTTTAAAACGACAATTTTGCGATGGACAAACAATGAGATGCGAGCGCAGATAAAAGTTGAGTTAGTGTGATTATTAACCATAATTAAGGCAGTCAATTGTATCAAAAGGCCGTATTTGAAGCCTGCAAAAAGGAGTGCATATGACTTTAGTTTTATTGGTGATATTGGCAATTGTGGTGGTATTTTGTGTCCGTGATATCAGGGTTAAGTTGATCACTAAACCGCTCTTTAATTATTTCAAAACATCATTACCTGAACTCTCCCAAACCGAGCGAGAAGCGATGGAAGCGGGGAGTATCTGGTGGGATGGGGCGTTGTTTTCAGGTAAACCGAATTGGCGAAAGTGGCTGAGTAATGATAAGCCAAAACTGAGCGATGAAGAACAGGCATTTATAGATAACGAATTACATACGCTGCTAAAAATGCTTGATGAAGAAAAAATATCTGAGGCTCAAGACCTGCCTGAAGAAGTTTGGCAATTTTTAAAAGAAAAGGGTTTTTTTGCTTTTATTATTCCAAAGGCTTTTGGTGGTCGGGAATTTAGTGCTCAGGCGAACTCCACCATCGTTGCAAAAATAGCCAGCCGTAGTTTGTCTACGGCAGTGACCGTGATGGTGCCAAATAGTTTAGGCCCTGCGGAGCTGCTACTTCATTACGGTACCAATGATCAGCAGAATACTTGGCTGCCAAAGCTTGCCTCCGGTGAGGCGCTACCTTGTTTTGCATTGACCTCTCCAGAGGCGGGATCGGATGCCGGTAGTATTCAAGACTTTGCGATTGTGTGTGAGCGTGAATTTGAGGGAGAAAAGCAAATTGGACTTGCGGTAACTTGGCAAAAACGATACATCACGCTGGCGCCCGTCGCTGATGTATTAGGACTTGCGTTTAAGGTTTACGATCCGGATCAATTGCTTTCAAATAAAGTAGAACTTGGGATCACTTGTGCACTTATTCCGACTGCACAGGAAGGCGTAAAAACTGGAGACAGACACAACCCGCTGGGGCAAGCCTTTATGAATGGTACAACCAGTGGTCAAGATGTTTTTATTCCAATGACTTGGGTGATAGGCGAACAGGCAGGTATCGGCAAAGGGTGGCGCATGTTGGTGTCGTGTTTAAGTGCTGGACGGGGGATATCTTTACCTGCACTGAGCGCGGGAACCGTTCAGTTAAGTGCCAGAGCGACTTCGGCTTACGCCGGTGTCCGTCGTCAATTTGGTGTACCTATCTCTGCCTTTGAGGGAGTGCAAAGCGCGTTAGCCAGAATTTACGGCTATAGCTATCTCATTGAAGCGGTGAGACAAACCACTGCGTTAGCAATTGATTTAAAGCAAAGTCCTTCAGTAGTCACTGCGATTGCCAAGTATCATCTGACGGAGCATGCAAGGGTGGCATTAAATGATGCGATGGATATTCATGGCGGCAAAGCCATTCAAATGGGGGAAATGAATTATCTTGCCCACAATTATATGGGGATGCCGATTTCTATTACCGTTGAGGGCGCCAATATCTTAACTCGAAGCTTGATGATTTTTGGTCAAGGTGCAACGCGTTGCCATCCTTTCATACTGAAAGAAATGAGTATCGTACAGCAAGAAGATCAATTAATCGCATTGAAAGAGTTTGATGAAGTGCTTTGCAAACACTTGCAGCATACCTCTGTGAATGGGCTTAAGGCGTTTTTTAATGGCTTCACACTTGCACGTTTCGAACGTGCGCCAGTTAGTGGTGATGTGGCGGCGTATTACCGACGCCTTACATGGTTGAGCCAAGCGCTTTCTGTGTATAGTGATATCGCTATGTTAAAGCTAGGCGGTTCACTAAAACGTAGAGAAATGCTCTCTGCAAAATTGGGAGATGTCCTGAGCTTTCTTTATATCGCCTCGTGTGTATTAAAAAAATACGAAGATGATGGTCGTCAGCAAGGGGACTTACCGCTGGTAAAGTTTGCCTTAGATCACTGTCTTAACGAAGCAAGTAAGGCTATTTATGCATTTTGCGATAACTTTACCGCAGCACCTCTGGCATTTTTGTTAAAACGTTTGGCGTTTCCCGTTGGTAAGTGGCTCAAAGCGCCGAGCGATAAATTGGCGGTGCAGGTATGTAGCAATGTTTCTGATCACAACTCGACCCGCGAACGTATCTCGCATCTGTGCGCCGTGGTAAAGCACTCTGCGATAGATACGGTTGAACATGCTTATTTACTGGAAAAGGCGCATGCTCCACTAATGGCAAAATATCGTAAGTGGTGTAAACAAAATAGCGTGAAACTGGTGGGTAAGACATTGAATGAAAAACTCAGTATCGCAATGGACGACAAGGTGATTGATGATAAGAGTTCTGAAACCATCTTTTGTATTGAAACGCTGGTTGCAAAAGCGATTGCTGTTGATGCAAAAGCGCCCAACTAGTTTGTTGTGACGGAGGGATTTTGGCTAATTTGTTAAAAAAGCCCCGACAACGGGGCTTTCCTTTCTTATTCTTGAGTTAACGCGCAAAGGGGTCAGCTAGTACCTTGTCTACGTACCATTTGCCTTTTTTGCGCACCATACTGACACTACGCATGTCGTCTACTTGCTCACCGTGGAGCTGACCGGTAAAAATTAAATTAATTTTTGCGCTGTCGCCATACTGTTCGCGCAGACTTTGATTGGTCATATCAACTTCTATGGTGACTTCATCGTATTGCATATTCACTAAATTTCTGGCGAATTGCGACGCAGTACCGTAAGAGCGCATGATACGCGCGTGACGGGGAGTGGCGATTTTTATTGCAGCGTCTAAATCTTTTTGATTATAGAGTGCGTCAAAATACATTGTTGCGGCATATCCAGGAGTGTCCTTGTCACCACTGACATTATCCTCTGAGCCACACGCTGAAAGTAAAATCATTGCGGCGAAGACAACGAAAGTTTGCTTAATAAGTGACTTTGTCATGCTAAAATACATCATATGCAGTCTAAAATTATTCACAATAAGTTAAGTTTGTCTGCTAATGGCCGATATGTAAAGCCAGTAAATGAAATAAATGTATTATGTGCTAAGGGTTTAAGATGTCTCGTTTAATATCACTAGCTTGGTTCGCTTTATTTTTGCTAGGGTGTGGATCGCAGCCTGAAATTAGTAAAGGGGTAACAAGCCAGTTGACGCAAAATGGCATAATACTTGGACACTTTTCTAAAGATGGAAAGTGGAGCGTAACATTAGACAGTAATGCTGAAATCCATATTTATGACAATGCCAATCAGTCTGTCATATTCTCAGTACCCAAAGACAAAATAAAAACACCAGTCAAAGAAATTTTATTGTCAGATGATAAGGAAATGCTCATCGTGGCAGGTGAAAACCTTATCTCAATTTGGTCTGTTCCAAAGCAAAAGTTGATAACGAACGTACCTTTTGCTGGGGTGAGTCCACTTGCTTCAATCTCTGCTTTAGCGCTTTCCCATAACAACCAGCGTTTGCTTGTTGCGATGGATGATGGCTCACTCAATATGGCGGATCTATTCACGAAGTTAAACAATCGTTTTATGCCACATACTCGGCCGATAGAGCATTTGGCGTTTGATAATAGTGGCGACTATTTTGTTACAGGCGCGCAAGATGGGTTGGTTGCCCTTTGGCAATTTGCCTCACCAGAACCTTTATATGAGCATCAATTTAGTCATCGTGTTACCAGTTTAACAGTGAGTCATGATGGCAAGCACTTATTCGTCTCAGATGGGTTGAATGCGCAACATGTACTAGACTTTGAGTCTGGAAAACAGCTCAGTGAGCTAAAGTATATGGCCCGTTTTAAGATGTTTAGAAAGGCTAAATTTATTTCTGACTCAGGCTTACTCGCGACATCATCGTCAAAATCTCACCTCTCCATCTGGCGCTATGAGAGCGGGGAAGAATTAGGCACTTGGTCTATTCATACTGAAAGTGAGGGAGCAACGGTAGTCGATATGTATGTCCCAAACCCAGATACCTTAGTAACGCTAAATAGCGACGGCATGCTTGAGACGTGGGCGGTTAATGTACTTGCTAAAAAGTAAGGGAGTGAAATCACTCCCTTAAAACCTCAGATTAATTGCAGTTTGACAAGCAAAACTTGAAATTAGGCGCGTTGGAAGTCGTAAACGCTACCAAGATTGAGTAGTTGGGTGAGTTCATCTAGTGCAGCATAGGACTCTTGCAGTAGGCTCGGATCAGCTAAATCCTGCTCCGTGACTTTATCGCGATAATGTTTATTGACCCACGCGCTTAGTTGAATAAATTTGTCTTCGCTCATCATCACTTCTGGATTTACCGCTTTTAGCTCAGCTTCATTGAGTGCTACACGTAATCGCAAACATGCAGGTCCACCACCATTTTGCATACTTTGGCGTAAGTCAAAAAAGCGTACTTGCGAAATCGGATTTTTTGCACCGAGCATATATTCGATGTATGCGGCAACGTTATCATTCTTCGCACATTCCTCCGGTGCAACCAGCATCATCTCGCCTGATGGCAAGGTGATCAATTGTGAGTTAAATAGGTAACTTTTTACTGCGTCTTCAACACTCACTGCATGCGTCGGAACTTCTACAATATGTAAAGGCTTTTCGCCGATATACGCTTGTCTAATTTTGGTTAGACTGGAGGTTTGATCAATGAAGGCTTGATCATGGCAAAACAGCACATTCTCATTGCCCACCGCAATGACGTCATTATGGAACACGCCTTGATCAATCACATTTGGATTTTGCTGGATAAAAATTGCTTGCTTATCATCTAATTGATGTAGCCTTGCAATCGCTTGACTTGCTTCTAATGTTTGCCGAGCAGGATATTTAGTAGGACCCTTTATATCGCTGTTAAAGCCACTTGAACCGTACACAAATAATTGTAGACCTTTACTGCCATGGCTATCGGCGAGACGAGTGTGGTTTGCAGCACCTTCATCGCCAAAAAAAGGCTGCTCAGGCAAATGCTGGTGATGTGCAAAATATTGCGCATTAGCGAACATAGCACGAAGTAAATTTGTGGTGGTTTCTGGCTCTATTGAACGGTGAAATTTGCAGTTTAAATTGGCACTTGTGAAATGTACTTTGCCATCGCTGGAATCAATAGAAGGCGATACAGTCGCCGCATTTGCCGTCCACATTGCAGAGGCAGAGTAACAAGCTCGAAGCAATATAGGATCGTGTTTATATGCTTTTTCAAGTACTTGTGCATCAGTTCCCGAAAAGCCAACGCGACGCAGTGGGGCTAAACTCGGGCGTGCGTGAGGTGCGAATATTCCTTGTTTTAGGCCGATATCATGCATTGCTTTCATCTTTTCAAGACCTTGCAATGCCGCTTCTTTTGGATTAGAGACGCTGGTAGCGTTAGAAAGTGATGCGACATTACCATAAGATAATCCGGCATAATTATGTGTTGGCCCTACTAAGCCGTCGAAATTGACTTCATAAGTCATGAGTGCGGTTCCTGTTGCGAATAGTTATAGATAACTAGTATGAGGCGGTTTTGCTGGTTTTTAAAGTGACCTAGGTCAAATTATGTATGTAATTGAAAACAGTTCAATTGCTGTAATTTAAGCTAATATCCCTTAAACACATACCTTTAGGTTAAGACCAACATAAGGAGTTTGAAGAAATGGAAAAATATATTGTTAGTAAAGCTGAAATCGAAGCGTTAAAAGGGGAAAAAAGAGTTCATTTTCTGAACCCAAATGCGCAGAGGCTCAATAAATCACTCGGAGACTTAACTGGCATAACAGGGTTCGGTTTTCACATCGTAGAAATCCAGCCAGGGTTCGATTCGACTGAAACACATATGCATTATCACGAAGATGAATGTGTGTATATATTGCAAGGCACTGCTGAAGCGTACATTGGCGACGAGGTAATTGGTGTTGGTGAAGGCGATTTCATAGGATACAGAGCCTGCGGTAAGCCTCATAAGCTAGTAAACAATAGCGATGTTACATTACGTTGTATTGTAGTTGGTCAGCGCTTACCGCATGATGTTGGTGATTATACAAAGCAAGGTAAGCGGATCTACAGGCAAAAAGGTTTGCCGTGGAATGTGGTAGATATTAATGACATTATGGAACCGATGAAAAATAATCAGGATAATAATAATGAATAATCCAATAGAAAAGTTTACATCCTGGTGGCAGCAAGCTCTGAAAAACAATCCATTAAATCAGCCCAATGCGGTATGTGTCTCAACAATTGATGAGAATGGGTTTCCTACAGGTAGATTTGTTGATTTGAAAGCGGTTAATGAGGGTGGCTTTGTATTTTGTTCATATTTCGATTCTGCGAAAGGCAAGCATTTAGAAAATGTTCCTAACATCGCGATGACAGTTTGGTGGGATCATGTCGGGTATCAGGTCCGTATTGTTGGCATAGCAAAGAAGATTTCAGATAAAGATGCAGATACTTATTGGCAAGGGCGCTCTAGAGATGCTCAGCTAACCACAACGTCATTTAACCAAAGTGCAATTATGCGAAATCAAAGCGAGCTGACTGAAAAATTAAGAATTGCGGAATTAAGATATAGTACGAACCCAATTCCAAGGCCCGAAAATTGGGGTGGCTATTGCATCAACCCTATTTCCATAGAGTTCCTCACTTTTGCTGAGACTCGGCTACATCTTAGAGAGTCTTATGAGCGTAGTGGCGAACAGTGGAAAAAACAATTGCTGCAGCCTTAGTTGAACCTGCTTTCATTGCAAATTTATCCCTCGTTGCCCACAATAGGGTTAAATTCCTTTTTATATCAAGGCAAACCATGGAAGTTGAACATCAGGAAATTGCCAATTTTTTAGTAGCTTACCCGCCGTTTTCGGATTTGCCTCAAGAGGCACTACATAAACTCGCAAGCCAAGTTGAAGTAGGTTACTACCGAGCGGGCAGCGGCATTTTGGAATATGGAGAGCAGATCACTTACTTGTATGTGATCCGATCTGGTGCTGTCGAGCTCTATCGGCGCTCAGGTGAGTTATACAATCGTATTTCCACAGGTGGGATCTTTGGCCAGCGTGGTTTATTGATGAATCGCAAAGTTCGTTTTGGCGCTCAAAGCCTTGAAGATACGCTGGTGTACTGTATTCCTGTAGGCATTTTTGATGAGTATTGCGACGTTTACGAAGCGTTTGCTGATTATTTTGAAGCAGACGATAATGCTAGACTAAAAATCACGGTTTCTGAGCAAGCCGACAGCAACGATTTGACCACGGCCAAAGTGCGTAAACTATTGCTACGCGATGTGGTATACGTTGAACGCAACGCCACGGTACAGCAGGCAGCTCAAGTGATGGCAAAAGAGCATGTATCATCACTACTTATCTACGATCCCGAGAAACCAGTTGTCGAAGATCCAGATGAAGATGATGGTCAGGTGGTTGGCCTTATCAGTGACAGAGATCTTCGCACAAAAGTAGTCGCTGAGGGGCTGAATTATCAAACTCCGGTCTCTGAGATTATGTCGACCGATCTTATTATTGTTGACTCCAATGCCTATGTCTTCGAAGCCATGATGCTGATGCTAAGAGACAATGTGCATCATTTGCCCGTTGTTCATAAGCGTAAACCGATAGGAGTAGTCGCGCTATCCGATATTTTGCGCTATGAGTCTCAAAGCAGCCTGTTGTTTGTTAGAGGGCTAATGGACCAGCAGAGTGTTGAAGACTTGAGTAGTTACGCCAAACAACTTCCTGCAATTTTTACTCGGATGGTGAATGAAGACGCCAATTCACACATGATTGGTTCTGCGATGTCGATTATAGGCAAAACGTTTAAACACAAGTTACTCGAACTCGCGGAAGCAAAATTAGGTCCGCCACCAATCCCATACTGCTTTATTGCCCTTGGTTCAATGGCTCGGGACGAACAATTAATTGTGACCGATCAGGATAATGCACTGATCTTGGATGACAGTTATCAACCCGCTGAGCATGGCGCTTACTTCGAAAAGTTGGCGAAGTTTGTGTGTGATGGTCTAGCCAATTGCGGCTATAAATATTGCGATGGTGGGATCATGGCAAGCAACCCAGCTTGGCGTCTAACTTACAGTCAATGGTTAGCACAATTTGAAGACTGGATAGAAAACCCCAGTCCTGAGGCTTTACTTAATAGTTCGATTTTCTTTGATCTGGAAGGCGTATGGGGTGAAACAAAATGGGCTGAGAAACTCACTGCTTTTATCAGTAAAAAGGCCAAAAGCACCCCTAAATTTTTGGCTGCGATGGCACATAATGCGCTAAGAAGAACACCGCCTTTGGGCTTTTTTAATGGTTTTGTCCTTGAGCAAGATGGTGAGCACAGGCGTTCGATGAACATTAAACGCCGTGGCACAGCACCGCTTTCAGACTTGGTTCGAGTGCATGCCCTTGGTGTTGGCTCTAAAAAACAAAACTCCTTTGAACGATTAGAAGATATTGATGAGGCAAATATACTGCCAAAGGGCAAAGTGTTAGATCTGCAAGCTGCGCTTGAATACATCGCCATCATGCGTATTCGTCATCAAGCATGGCAAATTGAGCAGGGCGAAAAGCCTGATAACAGCTTGCCGCCTGAAACACTCTCTGATTTTGAACAGCGTAATCTTAAAGAAGCTTTTGGCGTGTTAGACAAAGCACAGAGCTTTTTAAAGTTTCGCTATCAAAACAAATCCATGATGAAGTAGTGGTGTAATATGCAAGGCGAGATTATGTCATGGCCAAATCGCTTTCAGCATTTGGTAGAAACGTCGAAAGACCCGAGAATTCAAGCATTTTACCAGCAAGGCGTGGTAGATCCTTACCAGCAATTGAGTCAGTGTGAGTTTGTTGCCCTTGATTTTGAAACTACAGGGCTCGACCCAAACACCGATGATATTGTGAGCGTTGGCGTCGTGCCATTTGACTTACGACGGATCCGCTTGGCTCAAGCGAAGCATTGGTTAGTGAAGCCAACCAGTCCGCTGGCTGAAGAGTCTGTGGTACTGCACCGGATCACACACTCACAAGTTGAAAGCGCGCCAGATCTGCAGGATATTCTTGAGGAAGTGTTTGCTTCACTACATGGTAAAGTCATTGTGGTGCACTATCAGTTTGTCGAAAAGTCATTTTTCGATTCTGCGCTAAAAGCGAGATTGGGTGAGGGTATTGAGTTTCCAGTGATCGATACGATGGAAATTGAAAAGTCAGCGATAAACAACGCTAGAAGCTGGCTTGATAAGCTCAAACGTAAACCTATTCCTTCGGTACGCTTAGCTGACTGCAGAAAGCGCTATGGGCTTCCTTATTATCAGCCACATCATGCCTTGTCCGATGCGTTAGCAACGGCGGAGCTATTCCAAGCTCAAGCTCAATATTGTTTAGACCCATCAGACATGGTGAAACGCTGGTGGAGCTAAACCCAAATAACAAAAAGGCGGAGCATACAGCAAGCTCCGCCAGTAATGAGATTAACGACCGTTAGCTTTTAGGCTCAGTTCTAAGTCCGAGGATCAAACTTACACACATCAGTAGTAGTACAAAAGTAAACGGTAAACCTGTTGAAATAGCACCAGCTTGCAGTGCTTCAATTGCTTCTTTACCGCCGATCCACAGTAGTGCTGCCGCAATTGCACCCTCAATACTCGCCCAGAATATACGTTGTGGTACTGGAGCGTCTATTTTACCACCAGCGGTAATACTATCGATAACCAAAGAACCAGAATCCGACGAGGTAATAAAGAAAACCAGTACAAGTACAATCGCCGTGAACGAGAGTAAATCGCTCATAGGTAGGTTTTCAAACATTTGGAACATCGCCAGTGGCACTTCAGTCAAGCCATCAGTACCTAGAGCGCCAATGCCATTTTTTACCTGATCGATAGCAAGGCCACCATAGATTGACATCCAGATCACGGTTACCAATGTCGGGATTAATAATACTGCGGTAATAAACTCGCGTATGGTGCGACCCTCAGAAACGCGTGCGATAAACATACCGACAAACGGTGACCAAGAAATCCACCATGCCCAGTAAAATACGGTCCAACCTTGGAACCATGCTTCATCTTCACGGCCATGCGGATTACTCAGTGGAACGATATTTTCAAGGTAGGCCATTAAAGTCGTCGGAATGTTACCCATGGCAATCGCAAAACCTGCGATACCAACGAATACTAATAACACAAATGCAATTAACATATTAACGTTACTAAGTAGCTTTACACCGCCATCAATACCGCGAACAACCGAAATAATCGCAAGGGCAGTAACGCCCACAATCACTGCAATTTCTAGACCGAGACCTGCTTCTATACCAAATACATGTTGGATCCCAGCACCGGCTTGCTGTGCGCCCAGACCGAGTGATGTCGCAAGGCCAAACAAGGTAGCAAGAACGGCGAGAATATCGATGATATGGCCCGGCCAACCCCAAGCTCTGTCTCCTAAAATAGGATAAAAGATTGAGCGGATCGACAGTGGTAAGCCTTTATTGTAGGCAAAGAATGCTAAAGAAAGCGCGACAACGGCGTAAATAGCCCAAGGATGCAAACCCCAATGGTACATGGTCGCACCCATAGCAAGTTCAGCCGCTTCAGGTGTGTTTGCAGCAACATTTAACGGTGTTTTATACCAGCCAGTGTAGTAGGCGACAGGCTCCGCTACACCCCAAAACATCAGACCAATACCCATACCTGCTGCAAATAGCATTGCTAGCCATGACGCCCGAGTATAGCTTGGTTTGGCGTTTTCACCACCTAAACGAATTTTACCGTAAGGCGATAAAACGAGCACCAAACAAAATAGCACAAAGAAATTACCAGACCACATAAATAGGGCATCAAAGTTACCTATGATATCCCACTTTATGCCGTCTAAAGTGGTTTTAGCTGTGTTTGCATCAACTAATAATACGGCGACTAAAAACGCCAGTATTAATCCAGCACTTACACCAAATACAGGGTTATGTACGTCAAACCCCCACTTTTGAACATTGTCTTGTCCAACGGTGTAGTCTGTATTATCGATGCTGTACTTATCGTGGTGATTGCCCATGATATCCTCTTGTTGTTCTCATCGTGATACGACACCAAGCTGATATACTGAATTAATCGCTAGACAATGGGTGATAACAATTCGACATAAACTAACTATGCAACAAAGCAAAATGTAATCTGGCTATTAATGCTAATCATTAGCGGCTTAGAATGACTTTATCAGCCATACAATATGCTAGCCATAAGCCACAAAAATTACTCAGTCTAGTTTAGATTATTTAGCGTATTCATTCGATTTGTGCGTTTCAATCACATCAGCCGAATGACTATCTAAATATATGATGGGTTTATGTTAGTTACAGCGACAGTATACTGCCTCAATACTTGTAATTAAGATAAACCAACCGAACCGTTATGCTACTAAGCTATGGTATCAATATATTGTGTCAACTTGATATTCAGTCGATGCTTCAAAGCAGCAACTTTTTAGTTTTAAGTTGTACTGGCAGGTGAATATTCAATGCCAACCAAAACTATCTCTACTAGTTTAGGGGGTGAGATTGAAAAGTAAATGGCTACTGAATTTTTTATTTAAAAATCATCACATTCATCAACTAGACATGAAGAGTGATGTAGACTAAGGAGTTTTTCTTTGATGGCATGTGAAAAAAAACCCCTCTTGCGAGGGGTTTTGGGTAACTCAGCGCCTTTGGCACTGGGAATGAGGTCGGTACATTTGTAAGTTAGGGTGTGTCTTACGACGCCTCAAACTGCATTTCGGGGATCTCACCGTCGACGATAAGCTTGCCTGCAGTTTTGCTGATTATTTCATCAACACTAACACCCGGTGCGCGTTCTAGCAAATGGAATGCGCCGTCTTTTACTTCTAACACAGCTAAATCTGTTACGATTTTCTTTACACAATTTACGCCGGTCAGTGGCAATGTGCATGATTCAAGCAATTTAGAATCGCCGTGTTTGCTAGCATGGGTCATGGTCACTATGATGTTGCGTGCACCAGCAACTAAGTCCATTGCACCACCCATGCCTTTGATTAATTTTTTCGGGATCATCCAAGACGCGATATTGCCTTGTTGATCAACTTCAAAAGCACCTAGTACCGTCAAGTCTACATGACCACCACGGATCATGGCAAAGCTTTCCGCACTATTAAAAATTGCTGCACCTGTCGCTGCTGTCACGGTTTCTTTACCCGCGTTGATCATATCGGCATCAACTTGGTCTTCAGTTGGGTAGGGACCCATACCCAACAAGCCATTTTCCGATTGCAGCATCACTTCAATGCCTTGTGGTACGTAGTTAGCCACTAAGGTTGGAATACCTATGCCTAAGTTAACGTAGTAACCGTCTTCAAGCTCTTGCGCCACGCGCATCGCAATTTGTTCACGATTTAAACCCATGATTGCCTCCTATTTGCGCGTTGTGACACGTTCAATACGTTTTTCAAAGTCACCTTTGATCACGCGATTGACATAAATACCTGGGGTGTGGATTTGACTCGGCTCAAGTTCACCCGGTTCTACGATTTCTTCAACTTCCGCGACGGTGATTTTTCCGGCTGTCGCTGCCATTGGGTTAAAGTTCATTGCTGTGTGGCGGAACACCAAGTTGCCATAGCGATCTGCTTTCCAAGCCTTAACAATAGCAAACTCACCGGTAATTGATTCTTCCAAAATATATGGTCGGCCATCAAATTCTTTTACTTCTTTACCTTCAGCAATGGGAGTACCGTACCCTGTTGCCGTGTAAAAAGCTGGGATCCCAGCGCCACCAGCGCGCATCTTCTCTGCAAGCGTACCTTGTGGTGTTAATTCAACGTCAATAATGCCATCGAGTAGTTGCTGTTCAAACAGCGCATTTTCACCAACATAAGAGGCAATGATCTTCTTAATTTGACGATCTTTAAGCAAAATACCTAAACCAAAGTCGTCGACCCCACAGTTGTTTGAAACCACGGTAAGCTCTTTTGTTTGCAGGCGCTTAATTTCTGCAATTAAGCCTTCTGGAATACCACACAAACCAAAGCCACCTGCGATGATGGTATCGCCGTCTTTAAGACCCGCCATCGCATCGCTGTAGCTTGATACGACTTTATCGAAACCGGCCATAAGCCCACTCCTAATAATGTTATTGTTTTAAGATTGACAAGTTTGTTTGAGTGCTAACGACACTTTACTGCTTGGTGTCTTACCTAGCGCATCACAAATTGTCCATCCTGCTTTTGCTAGCCTTTCTAAATCAATTCCACACTCAATGCCAAGTCCTTGCAGCAAGTAAACTACATCCTCAGTGGCAACATTTCCTGACGCGCCTTTGGCGTAAGGGCAACCACCGAGACCTGCAACGGCGCTATCAACAGTTGCGATCCCCATTTGCAGGGCCGTGTGAATATTCGTTAATGCTTGTCCGTAGGTATCATGGAAATGCACCGCAAGCTTGTCAGCAGGGATATGTTGCAGTAACAAGGTGAGCAGCTGCTGGACTTTTTTAGGCGTACCAACACCTATGGTGTCGCCTAGGCTGATTTCATAACAACCAAGTGACAACAATTGTTTACATACCGCTAAAACTTGCTCTGGTTGTACTTCACCTTGATATGGGCAACCGACCACGCAGCTAACATAACCTCTTACTTTTATGTTGTTTTTTTGTGCAAGTTCAACAACGGGACGAAAGCGTTCAATACTTTGTTCAATCGTGCAGTTGATGTTTTTTTGCGTAAATGCCTCACTGGCGGCAGTAAAAATGGCAAATTCGTCGACCTGATTTTCTAGTGCAAGCTCTGCGCCTTTAAGGTTTGGCGTTAGGGCGCTTATTTCAACGCCTTCACTACGCTCAAAGCCTTGGATCACCGCAGCAGAATCGGCCATTTGTGGCACCCATTTGGGCGACACAAACGCGCCTGCTTCTATGTGCTTGAGACCAGCGTCTTTTAATGCGTTAACCAGCGCGATTTTAGCTTCTGTGGCAACACTGACCTCATTTTGTAAGCCGTCACGTGCGCCGACTTCTACAATTTTGACGTTAGCCGGATACTGAGACATTAGTCTTGCTCCTCAACAATCGCCAGCATATCGCCATGACTGACCAACTCGCCTTCTGCAAAGCAGTATGAAGTTAGCGTGCCATCAAATGGTGCATTGAGCGTATATTCCATCTTCATGGCTTCGATTATCACCACGGCATCGCCTTTATTGACTTGAGTACCGACGGTTAACAAATGCTTAACCACGGTGCCGTTCAATGGCGCTGCCAGCGGTGCGGCTTCGTGCTCATGATCGCTAATGTAATGCTTTGACTTGAGTTCAACGGTATGTTGATACGGGCCATACATAATGGTGATCGCGGCTTCGGTCACAATGGCACTGGCATGTACCCGTGCACCATCAATCACCACTGTCAACTGGTGTCCATTTAATTCACATTCAACTTGGTGGATTTGCTCGTTAAACGAAACCTTCCAACCACCTTGAGATTGATAGGCGCAGGCGACATGATCTGCAAATGGTAAATCCACTTTCGCGGTTTGGTTAAGCCTAAAGCCTAAGTTTCCCCACACCGTGTTTTTACATGGTTGTTGGTGGCTAAGATAGGCCGCACTTGCTAATAACACCATTTTATCCAGCGGCGTATTCGATTGAGTTAATACCTCAGTTTGCGTGTCAATAAAGTGGGTATCAGGCGCACCAGCTGTGAAAGTAGGGTGGCCTGCTAAGTGATGTAAAAATGCAATATTGGATTTTAAACCACACAGATGTACTTGCTCTAAACTCGATTTTAGCTTTAGTAACGCTTGTTCACGATTTTTGCCATGAACAATAAGCTTGGCGATCATAGGATCGTAAAATGGGCTGATCTCATCGCCTTGCTGCACGCCAGTGTCAATTCTTACGCCATCTTTGGCTTCTGGAAAGCTAAGGTGTGAAAGTACACCTGAAAACGGCATGAAGTTTTCTTCAGGGTCTTCTGCGTAAATACGCGCTTCAAAGCTATGACCAGATAACGAAACCTGCTCCTGGGTCAGCGGTAGCTGTTCACCCGCAGCAACCATCAGTTGCCACTCGACTAAATCGAGATCAGTTACCATTTCTGTCACTGGGTGCTCTACTTGCAGGCGAGTATTCATCTCCATAAAGAAGAACTCATCGCCACATAATAAGAACTCTACTGTACCTGCGCCGCGATAGTTAATCGCTTGCGCACAGCGTACTGCCGCTTCACCCATAGCTTTGCGCATCGCATCACTCAAACCTGGCGCGGGCGCTTCTTCAATCACCTTTTGGTGACGACGCTGTAGTGAACAGTCTCTATCACCTAGGTAAACACAGTTACCGTGACTATCGGCAAAAACTTGTACTTCAACGTGACGAGGCTTATCAACAAAACGCTCAAGCAGTACTAAGTCATTGCCAAAACTCGCTGCAGCTTCACGTTTAGCACCATGTAGTGCCGACAAAAACTCGCTGCTTTCTCGTACCACGCGCATCCCTTTACCACCACCGCCGTAAGCGGCTTTGATAAGTACCGGAAAGCCGATTTTTTCTGCTTCTGCTTGCAAGAAATCATCTTCTTGTTTGTCGCCATAATACCCCGGGACTAAGGGCACATTAGCGTCATGCATGATTTCCTTGGCACGGGTCTTAGAACCCATCGCTTCAATAGAGCTTGCCAGCGGACCAATAAACGCAATGTTTGCCGCTTCACATGCTTTGGCGAATACTTCATTTTCAGACAAAAAACCATAACCAGGGTGGATGCAATCGACGCCCGCCGCTTTGGCGACTTCAAGAATTCGGTCCGCAACCAAATAAGACTCTTTACTTGGTGCCGGACCGATATGATAGGCTTCGTCAGCTGTTTTCACATGCATCGCATTGGCATCTGCATCAGAATAAACTGCCACTGTGGTTAGGCCCAATTTCTTTGCGGTGCGCATCACGCGGCAGGCAATTTCACCACGGTTCGCGACTAGAATTTTAGTTAGCATGTTGACTCCTATTCGCTTGCGGCGGTTTGCCAGCGTGGTGCTCGTTTATCGAAAAAGGCGCTAAGACCTTCTTGGCCTTCGTCACTTACTCTAATTTCAGCGATACGCTTTGCGGTATGGGCGATCAACGCTTCATTTATCTCTTTACCAGCAACTTCGTTGATCAGTGCTTTGGCGCTTTTCACAGCAGCAGGGCCATTGTTAAGTAAGGTATCGAGAAAATCCGCTTCGCTTTTTGCTAAATCATTGCTCAATTCGTGAATTAAACCCATTTCTAGCGCCTTTTCACCATCGAAGACTTCGGCTGTTAAAAAATAGCGTCGCGCTTGGCGCTCCCCAATGGCTTTAATGACATAAGGACTAATTACAGCCGGAATAAGACCAAGCTTGACTTCGCTTAAACAGAATTTAGAGTTGTGCTCTGCAATGGCGATATCACAACAGGCGATTAATCCGAGTGCACCGCCAAACGCAGCTCCTTGCACCAAACATAGCGTTGGATGAGGGCAAGTGGCCAGCACTTGCATTAATTTAGCAAGTTCTAAAGAATCAGCGACGTTTTCGTCATAGTCGTTGTCTGCCATGGATTTCATCCACGCCAGATCAGCCCCAGCTGAAAAGTGTTTACCTTCGGTTTTTAATACCAGCGCTCTGACATCGAGGCCGCTGGCATATTCGATATTCTTAATGAGTTCGGCAATCACCTCCGCATTGAAGGCATTATGTTTTTCTGGGCGACTTAGCTCTAAAATCGCCACTTTGCTTTTTGTTATATTTAAAGTGACAGGCATAAGTGCTCCTTACATTCTGAAGACGCCAAATTTAGACTCTTTTTGCGGCGCATTGCTCGCAGCCTCTAAGGCAAGACCAAGTACTGTGCGCGTATCCGCAGGGTCGATAACGCCATCGTCCCAAAGCCTTGCGCTGGCATAATATGGGTGGCCTTGCTTTTCGTACTGCTCGATAATTGGCTTTTTAAATTCGCTCACTTCGGCATCGCTCATGCTAAGGCCTTTACGCGCTAGACCATCTTGTTTAACCTGCGTTAATACGCCCGCAGCTTGCTCACCACCCATTACGGAGATCCGTGCGTTTGGCCACATCCACATCATGGTTGGCTCGTACGCTCTACCACACATGCCATAGTTACCAGCACCATATGAGCCACCAATCAAAACAGTAAACTTGGGCACATCAGCACAGGAAACGGCTGTTACCATTTTTGCACCGTGCTTGGCGATACCTTCCGCTTCGTATTTTTGACCAACCATAAATCCAGTAATATTCTGCAAAAACAGCAGCGGAATATTGCGCTGTGCACAGAGTTGAATAAAGTGTGCGCCTTTTTGCGCGGATTCGGAAAAGAGAATACCGTTGTTTGCTACGATCCCTACAGGGTGACCATAAATTTCAGCAAAACCAGTCACGAGTGTTTCGCCGAAGTAGCGTTTAAATTCATCAAACTGAGAATCGTCCACGATACGGGCAATGACTTCGCGTACATCAAACGGTTTTTTCAGATCCGTACCGACAATGCCATACACCTCACTGATGTCATAACGTGGTGGTTTGGCATCTTGAAGGAGTGGGCGAGTAGGGCGCTGATGATTAAGGCGTGATACGCACTGCCTTGCGATAGAAAGCGCATGCTCGTCATTTTCTGCATAGTGATCGGCCACACCTGAAACTTTACAGTGAACATCTGCGCCGCCTAAGTCTTCTGCACTCACTTCTTCACCCGTGGCCGCTTTAACAAGTGGTGGCCCTGCCAAGAAAATGGTGCCTTGTTCTTTGACGATAATACTTTCATCGGCCATCGCTGGTACATACGCGCCGCCAGCGGTACATAACCCCATGACTACAGCTATTTGTGGGATCCCTTTTGCAGACATACGGGCTTGGTTGTAGAAAATCCGACCAAAATGCAATTTATCTGGGAATACTTCATCTTGCTCTGGCAGGTTCGCACCGCCAGAATCCACTAAATAAATACAAGGAAGGTGGCAGCGCTCAGCGATTTCTTGCGCTCGTAGGTGCTTTTTTACGGTAATAGGGAAATAGGTTCCCCCTTTTACCGTCGCATCATTTGCCACAATCATGCATTCAACGCCTTTAACGCGTCCGATCCCGGCGACCACACCAGCACAAGGAATATCTTGCTCGTAAACGCCAAACGCGGCGAATTGGCCAATCTCTAAAAACGGCGAGCCCTCGTCAAGCAAGGTTTCAATTCGGTCACGGACAAATAATTTACCGCGACTTTGATGACGGGCAATAAGCGCTTCACCACCGCCTTGGCTCAGTGTGGCGACTTTATCTTTAAGATCAGCAACTAGCGATGCCATCGCATCGCTGTTTGCCTTGAATTGGGGATCATGCGGATTAACCGCAGAATTTAGTACCGTCATGTAGCACTCCTAGCGACTTTCGTTGAATAGCTCACGTCCGATAAGCATACGGCGGATCTCAGACGTACCAGCGCCAATTTCATATAGCTTGGCATCGCGAAGTAGTCGACCTGTAGGATATTCATTGATATAACCGTTTCCGCCTAGTAGCTGAATGGCATCAAGTGCAAGTTTGGTTGCAAGTTCTGCGGCATACAAAATTGCACCAGCAGCATCTTTACGTGTGGTTTCGCCACGGTCACAGGCTTTCGCCACGGTATAAACGTATGAGCGTGCGGCGTTCATTTGCGTGTACATGTCAGCAACTTTGCCCTGCACCAGCTGGAATTCACCGATGGATTGGTTAAATTGTTTACGCTCGTGAATATAAGGTACTACCACATCCATACAAGCCTGCATAATACCAAGCGGACCGCCTGCCAATACCACACGCTCGTAGTCTAGGCCACTCATGAGTACCTTAACGCCTTCGTTGTATTCGCCAAGGATGTTTTCTGCAGGTACTTCGCAGTTTTCGAATACCAGCTCACAGGTGTTTGAACCACGCATTCCAAGTTTGTCTAACTTTTGTGCCGTTGAAAAACCAGGGAAGCTTTTTTCGACGATAAAGGCCGTGATCCCGCGAGGGCCTGCATTGGTATCCGTTTTTGCGTAAATCACAAAAACGTCGGCATCTGGACCATTGGTGATCCACATTTTATTACCGTTTAGGATGAACTTGTCACCTTGCTTTTCAGCACGCAGTTTCATTGAAACCACGTCAGAGCCAGCATTGGGCTCACTCATTGCTAGTGCACCGATGTGTTCACCGCTGATAAGTTTTGGTAGATACTTTTCTTTTTGGGCTTGGTTACCGTTACGGTTAATTTGGTTTACACATAGGTTTGAGTGTGCGCCGTAGCTTAAGCCAATTGATGCACTCGCACGGCTTATCTCTTCCATTGCGATAACGTGTTCAAGATAACCCATGTTTGAGCCGCCAAATTCTTCAGCGACGGTGATCCCAAGTAGGCCCATTTCGCCAAACTTTGGCCACATTTCGTTTGGAAATGCATTTTCTTGATCTGTTTTTTCAGCAAGTGGGGCAATTTCACTGGTCGCAAAGCTATTGACATGATCACGGATCATGTCTGCTGTTTCGCCTAGTCCAAAGTTTAATTCTTTATATAAAGATACTGTGCTCATCGGTATTCATCCTGTTGTGAGAGTTTATTTTTCGAGCTCGTGTAGGGTGTCGCGACAACGGCGCTCAGCCGTCACCAGTTCCATTAAGACAACTTTAATGTCGTCCATCTGTTGGCTTAAGTCGGCTTTTTTCTCTTCAATGAGTTGCAACATGGTTTTAAGTTGCTTTTCGCTCGATTTGTCGGCGTCGTAAAGCTCAAATAGTCGGCCAGTTTCAGCAAGTGTAAAACCAAGACGTTTTCCGCGAAGGATCAGTTTTAATCGAACTTTGTCACGTTTTGAGTAAATACGCGTTTGTCCTTGGCGCTTAGGAGAAAGGAGTCCTTGGTCTTCGTAAAAACGAATACTGCGAGTAGTAATATCAAATTCTTTAGCTAACTCGCTGATTGAATAGGTAGGTTCATTAATTTCTTGCATTTTTATTTACACTTACAACGTCACTGATTAGACCAATATAAGTGAAGTTTACGTAAAGGTAAAGTAAGAATAGCAGATCCTTCTTTAGTCTTATAAAAGGAATAATCTGTCCGTTCGAATTGTCATCAAATCTTCATTACAGCCAGAGAAAATAAGCCTTGGAAACAAATTTGTGCAAGTTAGCTTTACACTTTCACTGATCTCGTTTGGCTTGATTTTAGATTTACGTTGGCGTAAACGTAAATATTATGTATGCTCGAATACAGAGTTAATTTTTAACAAGCCCGAGATTGGCTTGTAAACAGGAGTTTTGCAATGAGTAACGAAGCTGTTGTCATCGTCGCTGCTAAGCGTACACCAATGGGTGGCTTTATGGGAAGCCTATCTGACGCAACCGCGACAGACTTAGGTGCGACTGCAATTAAAGCAGTAATGAATGAAACAGGTCTTAGTGACGCGAGTATAGACGAAGTTATCATGGGCTGTGTCTTACCAGCAGGCCTTGGTCAAGCGCCAGCGCGTCAAGCGATGCTAAATGCAGGGTTAGCACGCTCGACGGGAGCGACGACAATTAACAAGGTGTGCGGCTCGGGTCTAAAAGCGGCGATGTTCGCGCATGATCTCATCCGCTCAGGTAGCATTAATTCTGCTATCGCTGGCGGCATGGAAAGCATGACTAACTCACCTTACTTTATTCCAAAAGCCCGTGGCGGAATGCGCATGGGTCATGGCGAAATCAAAGACCATATGATGGCTGATGGCTTAGAAGATGCTTATGACAATAAAGCGATGGGTTGTTTCGCACAAGCTACCGCTGATGAATATGGCATTACCCGCGAGCACATGGATGAATTTGCACTTGGCTCACTAAGTAAAGCAAACGCCGCAATCGAAAATGGCAGCTTTGGCAATGAAATTGCCCCTCATGTGATGAGTACGCGTAAGGGGGATGTTGAGGTTAATACTGACGAGCAACCAGGTAACGCGCGTCCAGACAAAATTCCATCACTTCGTCCAGCATTTAAAAAAGACGGCACTATCACTGCTGCCAACTCCTCGTCTATTTCTGACGGTGCAGCAGCGCTGATTTTAATGAGTGAATCAGAAGCGAAAAAGCACGGTTTGACACCTCTTTGTAAGATTGTTGCCCATGCAACTCATTCACAAGCTCCCGCTGAATTTACCGTGGCACCAGTCGGTGCGATGAATAAGCTGCTTGAAAAAGCAGGTTGGTCGACAGCAGACGTTGACCTTTGGGAAATCAACGAAGCGTTTGCCATGGTGACTATGTTGGCTATCAACGAAATGCAGTTAGATAGCAACAAAGTCAACGTCAACGGTGGTGCTTGTGCACTAGGTCACCCAATCGGTGCAAGCGGTGCACGCATCTTAGTTACACTTATCCATGCACTAAAAAACCGCGGCTTATCAAAAGGCGTAGCGTCACTATGTATCGGTGGTGGTGAAGCTGTAGCGCTCGCGGTAGAAGTGTAAGTTACTGCAATTTATTTCGTTCAAGGGGCGCTGCGTTTTCCATAATTCTAATCATTCACGCAGCGCATAAACTCGTTTTATGGGGAGGAGTGCTTCATGCACCAAGTACCTTTATACATCAACGGTGAATTTTCACAGTCTCAGTCTGACAAATGGTTAGACGTTGTTAATCCGGCTAATCAAGAAGTATTAGCAAAAGTACCTTGTGCTACTAACGAAGAAGTACAAGCTGCAATTCATTCAGCTCAAGAAGCATTTAAAACGTGGCGTAATGTTCCGGTAACTGAGCGTGCGCGAATTATGATGCGTTATGCAGCGCTTCTTAAAGAGCATCAAGAAGAAATCGCAACCATCATTTGCCATGAATTAGGCAAAACTTTTGAAGATGCGAAAGGTGATGTATGGCGTGGTATTGAAGTGGTTGAGCAAGCATGTAATGCCCCTTCAATGATGATGGGCGAGACGGTAGAAAACGTTGCCCGAAATATCGACACCTATTCATATACCCAACCGCTAGGCGTTTGTGCGGGTATTACGCCATTTAACTTCCCAGCGATGATCCCGCTGTGGATGTTCCCAATGGCAATTGTATGCGGTAACACCTTTGTACTTAAGCCATCAGAGCAAGATCCACTAACGCCAATGCGCTTGGTTGAATTGTTTGAAGAAGCTGGTGCGCCAAAAGGCGTACTACAGGTAGTACACGGTAGTAAGGATCAGGTTGACCAAATCCTTGAAGCGCCGGAAATTCGCGCGATTTCTTTCGTAGGTTCTTGTGGTGTTGGTCAGTACATTTACAGCAAAGGTACGCAAAATCTCAAACGCGTTCAAGCGTGTGTTGGTGCGAAAAACCACATGGTTATTATGCCCGATGCGAAAAAAGAACAAGTGATCAATAACCTAGTTGGCTCTTCGGTCGGTGCGGGTGGTCAGCGTTGTATGGGGATCTCAGTTGCTGTGTTTGTTGGGCAATCACAACAGTGGGTAGAGGAACTAAAAGACGCAATGGCGAAGGTTCGTCCTGGCGTTTGGGATGATCCTGAAGCCGCTTATGGTCCGCAAACGACGCCGCAGGCTAAAGCGCGCATTCTGTCGCTGATCGACAGTGGTAAGCAGCAAGGCGCAACGTGTTTGCTAGACGGTTCTGATTTTACAGTTGAGGGTTATGAAAATGGTAATTGGGTAGGTCCAACCCTGTTTTCAAATGTCACAACTGAAATGGATATCTACAAAGAAGAAATCTTTGGCCCAGTCCTTTGCTGTGTCTTTGTCGATAGTTTAGATGAAGCAATTACGCTTATTAATAACAACCCATACGGTAACGGTACCTCATTATTCACTGCAAGCGGTGGCGCAGCACGTAAGTTCCAGCGTGAAATCGAAGTGGGTCAGGTAGGCATTAATATTCCTATTCCTGTGCCATTGCCGTTCTTTTCATTTACCGGTTGGAAGAATTCATTCTACGGCGACCAACACACCTATGGTAAGCAAGGCGTGCGTTTCTATACAGAAACCAAAACAATTACCTCACGTTGGTTTGACGATGAGGCTGTCAGTGGTCCAAATATGAGTATCAACCTTAGATAACTCATATTGCATAGCGTGCTCTGCAGGGGGAGCACGCTATTTTTTACCAAAACGATAAGAATTACCGACACACATTCAGGGTGTCAGAACAGCAAGAGAGGTCTAGCGTGGACTTTAACCTAAACGAAGATCAACAAGCATTTGCCGATATGGCGCACCAATTTGCAATGAGCGAGCTTGCTCCACATGCTGCAAAATGGGATCAAGAGCACATTTTTCCAAAAGACGTAATTCAAAAAGCAGGTGAGCTTGGTTTTTGCGGTCTATATACGCCAGAAGAGGCAGGTGGTCTGGGTTTATCTCGCCTTGACTCAAGTATTATTTTTGAACAACTTTCTATGGGTTGTACAGCAACCACCGCCATGTTGACTATTCATAACATGGCAACGTGGATGATAGCGAGCTTTGCAACGGAAGAAACCAAAGCGAAATATATGGATCAGTTAGTAACAGGTGAGCTTCTGGCTTCTTACTGTCTAACAGAGCCTGGTTCTGGCTCTGATGCCGCATCGCTGAAAACAAAAGCAATAAAAGAAGGCGACGAGTACGTTTTGTCTGGCTCTAAGATGTTTATCTCAGGTGCAGGTGAAACCGACGTATTGGTGGTAATGGCAAGAACCGGTGAGGCTGGTCCAAAAGGTATTTCGGCCTTTGTTGTACCTGCCGATGCTGATGGCGTTATTTATGGCAAAGCAGAAGAAAAAATGGGTTGGAACGCTCAACCTACGCGCCTTATCACGCTTGAAAATGTCCGTATCCCAGCTGCCAACCTACTAGGCCAAGAAGGCGAAGGCTTCAAATTTGCGATGCAAGGCCTTGATGGTGGTCGTATTAACATTGCAACTTGCTCGATTGGTACAGCCCAGCAGGCGCTCAATACCGCCAAGCAGTATATGCAAGAGCGTTCTCAGTTTGGTAAACCGTTAGCAGCGTTCCAAGCACTGCAATTTAAAATTGCAGATATGAATACAGAACTTGTGGCTGCGCGCCAAATGGTTCGACTTGCGGCATTTAAACTGGATAGCAACGACCCAGAAAAGACCACTTATTGTGCAATGGCGAAGCGTTTTGCCACTGATGTAGGCACTAAGGTGTGTGATGATGCACTGCAAATTCATGGTGGTTACGGGTATATCAAAGAATATCCACTTGAACGTCATTTACGTGACGTACGTGTTCATCAGATCCTTGAAGGTACAAACGAAATCATGCGTGTAATTATTGCACGTCGGATCTTAGCTGAAGGCGCGGCAAGCGTCCTATAAGGAGAGTATCATGACTGCACAATTAAAACTCGAAAAACAAGGCCATACTGCCGTTGTTACTATGTCAAATCCACCCGCGAATACGTGGACAAAAGACACACTAATTGCACTTAAAAATCTAGTAATCGAATTGAATGCAGATAAAGAAATCTATTCGTTAGTGATCACTGGCGAAGGTGAAAAGTTCTTTTCAGCAGGTGCAGATCTAAACGTATTTGCCGACGGCGACAAAGGAGTCGCTGCGGATATGTCTCGAGTATTTGGCGAAGCGTTCGAAACACTCAGCGACTTTAGAGGCGTATCAATTGCTGCTATCAATGGTTTTGCAATGGGTGGCGGTTTAGAAGTAGCACTAGCATGCGATATCCGCATTGCCGAAGTTCAAGCACAAATGGCACTCCCTGAGGCGAAAGTAGGGTTGTTACCTTGTGCTGGCGGCACACAAAACTTGTCTTGGCTTGTGGGTGAAGGCTGGGCAAAACGTATGATTTTATGCGGTGAGCGCTTAAAAGCTGATAAAGCACAGCAAATTGGCTTAGTTGAAGAAGTGGTCGAGCAGGGTAAAGCACTGGAAGCTGCGCTCGAACTTGCTAAGAAAGTAGAAGATCAAAGTCCAGTTGCGGTCACGGCTTGTAAGGCTCTCATTCAAAAAGGCCGCACTGGCACTATCAATAGCGCATTGCCACTTGAACGCGAACTTTTCGTAACACTATTCGATACGCAAGATCAAAAAGAAGGCGTAAACGCGTTTTTAGAGAAGCGTAAAGCGAATTGGGTAAATGGCTAATGATTGAATTTGAGCTAATAAATCACGAAGAGGCGCCGGTTATATTCGAACAGGCAACGTGCCATAACGGGATGAAAATAGCGCTGGCGACATTAAATGTACCAAAAGCGTTAAATGCCTTAAACCTCGATATGATCCGTTTGCTCGCGCCACAACTAGACGCTTGGGCAAACGACCCACAAATAGCAATGGTTATGCTAAAAGGTGCTGGAGAGAAGGCGTTTTGTGCCGGCGGCGATGTCGTGAGTTTATATCGCGAAATGTCGTCTGATACGAGTAACGCATTAATCGAAACCTTTTTCAGTGAAGAGTACCGGTTAGATTATCAAATCCATAACTATGATAAGCCAATCCTACTATGGGGTAATGGCATCATCATGGGTGGTGGATTGGGCTTAACGGCTGGCGCAAGCCATAAAGTGATGACCGAAACGTCGCGCATCGCGATGCCGGAAATCACCATTGGTTTATACCCTGATGTGGGTGGGAGCTATTTCCTCAATAAGATGCCAAAGGGCGTTGGACTATTCTTGGGTCTCACTGCTGCAAACATTAACGCTGCGGATGCCAAGCTGGTTGGGCTCGCCGACCATTTTATGGACTCAGAAAAGCTGAGCTTACTGTTACAAAACCTAGTTGAAGTGAACTGGGGCAAAACCAATGTATTAAATCATGAAAAGCTTACTCAGTTGCTGTTGTCACTAGATGAAGCGTCTCATGCGCCGCCAAAAAGCGAAATTAAACCGCTTATCAAAGTGTTCGAAGCGCTTGATGAGAAAGATACTTTATCAGAGCAGGTTGAGTTTATTTTGGCGTTGGATAGCACTGACAACAAATGGCTAAGCAAGGCACAGGCTGCATTAAAGCATGGTTCACCATTAAGTGCTGCATTGGTTAAAGCTCAGCTCACTAGAAGTGCAGGCAAAACACTAAGAGACTGTTTTAAGCAGGAATTAGGAATGTCGGTAACGGCTGGCGAGTTTGGTGAGTTTCAAGAAGGTGTTCGTGCGTTGCTTATTGATAAAGATGGCAAGCCAAATTGGCGATTTAAATCTGTCGCCGAAGTTATAGACGACGCGGTAGAACGCTTTTTTGCACCTCGCTGGGATGAAAACGATCACCCATTGCGTGACTTATAAGGAGTGACTTAAATGGCACAAGTAGGATTTATCGGCTTAGGTAATATGGGTGGTCCAATGGCCATTAACCTATTAAAGGCTGGCCACCAAGTATGTGTATTCGATTTGAACCCTGAAGCCGTTGCGACGCTTGAAGCAAGTGGCGCGACGAAAGCGACGGTTGTGAGCGATGTATGTCGCGAAGCCGATTATGTGATCAGTATGCTGCCTGCAGGCAAACATGTTCGAGCAGTGTATACCGGCGATGACGGATTAATTAATTACCTTAGTAAAAACACACAAGTAATTGATTGCTCGACCATTGATGCTGAATCAGCTCAGTTTGTTGGCAACAAGTTGGCAGAATCGGGTATTTCATTTGTCGATGCGCCCGTGTCTGGCGGTGTGGCAGGTGCAGCGGCCGGTACCTTAACTTTTATTGTCGGCGGTAATAAAGCAGACTTTGAACGTGCGCATGTGGTACTGACCAATATGGGTAAGAATATCTTCCATGCTGGAGATATTGGTGCCGGACAAGTTGCTAAGATATGTAACAATATGCTGTTATCAATACTTATGGCAGGCACAAGTGAAGCGCTGCAAATGGGTGTAGATCATGGCTTAGATCCTAAGGTATTGAGCGAAATTATGCTAAACAGCTCTGGTCGTAACTGGACGCTCGAGCTATACAACCCATGTCCTGATGTACTAGAAAATGTGCCTTCTTCGAACGGTTATAAGCCGGGCTTTATGGTTGATTTAATGGCTAAAGATCTTGGCCTTGCGATGCAATCTGCGCAGCAAACGAATTCTGCGACGCCCATGGGGGCGCTAGCGAAGAATCTGTATAACTTGATGCAAAATCAAGGCAAAGGCAGTGAAGACTTTAGTGCGATTTTTAAGCTTTATTCAGAGAAATAGGACACTATGGATATTAACAATAAAACAGTTGTGATCACCGGTGGTGCGCAAGGCTTAGGTCTTGCTATGGCGACTGAAATGGCAAAGCATGGGGCAAAACTTGCCCTGATTGATATGCAAGAAGACGTTTTAGCAGAAGCGAAGCACGAACTTGCTCAATTAGGTACGCAAGTTAACACGTATGTCGCTAATGTTAGTCAAGAATCAGACGTCGAAAATGTGTTTAATGCCATCGTAAATGACTTCGGTGATATTTCGGTATTAATAAATAATGCGGGTATTTTGCGTGACGGTTTGCTACTCAAAGCAAAAGATGGGCAAGTCATCGATAAAATGTCGCTTTCGCAATTTCAATCCGTTATTGATGTCAATCTCACAGGTGTTTTCCTGTGCGGCCGCGAAGCTGCTGTCAAAATGGTCGAAGCGGGTAACGGTGGCGTGATCATTAATATGTCGAGCGTTGCGCGCGCTGGTAATATGGGACAAACCAATTATTCAGCGGCAAAGTCTGGTGTCGTTGCGATGACTACTAGTTGGGCTAAAGAATTAGGTCGTTTTGGTATTCGCGTGGGCGCAATTGCACCAGGTGTGATCCGTACAAAAATGACGGATGCAATGAAGCCTGAAGCCAAAGAGCGCCTAGTGAAAATGAAGCCGATAGGGCGTCTGGGTGAAGCGCAAGAAATTGCCCATACAGCAAAATATATCATTGAAAATGATTTCTTTACGGGACGTGTCGTTGAGATTGACGGCGGCATTCGCCTGTAATGAAAAAATAGGCTTGGTTTTACAACGTGTAGTCCAAGTTCCTACTTGAGTGTGTGAAGCGGCAATGCATATTGCCGCTTTTTTATTTAAAAGACCCTAAATGCTTGAGGAGAAGTGCTTGAAGTTATCTGGAATACATCACGTTGCTGTTATTTGTTCTGACTACCAAAGATCAAAGGTATTTTATACCGAAGTACTTGGGTTGCACGTACTCCGTGAGAACTATCGAAAAGATAGAGCGTCCTATAAATTAGATCTTGCGCTGCCTGATGGGAGCCAGATTGAGTTGTTTTCGTTTCCAAATCCTCCAAAACGACCCTCACATCCAGAGGCGCAAGGACTGAGACATTTAGCATTTAGCGTATCGGATATTGATGCTTGTATTGCACACCTCGTGCAGAATCAAGTTGCTGTAGAGCCTGTTCGAATAGATGAATATACAGGCAAACGGTTTACCTTTTTCAGCGACCCTGATGGTTTGCCGCTGGAGCTTTATGAGCAATGTTAAGATGATAACTACTTTAAAAGGGCTAAATTATGTATGAGATGTTAGTGGCGATGGAAATTCATAACAGCGAGCGATATGCCAAATATCGTGAGGCGATGAAGCCAATCTTAAGACAATATGGTGGTGGATTTAGTAACGATTTTCATATTGCAGAAACCTTGCTAACAGAGGGACGGTGCCAAGCTAATCGACTTTTTACCATATATTTTCCTGATCAAGCTTCAATGGAGTCCTTCTTCAGTGATGCTGAATATGTAGAGATAAAGGCGCGATACTTTGAAGATAGCGTCAGTGGGTTTGATATTTTGGCGAGCTACATTAGGTAAGGCTAAAACAAGGAGCAAAATTGGGTAAAGTTTATTCTATGTGGGTCGATAACGTTTAATAACTCCGCGGTAAATTGAATTTGTAACAAGGATATAGGTTATGAATATAAGACCACCATATCAAATGAATAACGGCAATGTTGTAAACTCAACATCGTCAGAAAAACTACATGAAAAGGTCAGAGAAGTTGCGACAAATAGGGCCGACGATGAGCCCAATCAATTACCTAGTTCAGACAATGAATTAACTATTGATTTTTCTTACACACAATCACCAGTCACATACAGTAAAGAATTTTTTCTCAACCTAGACCTCAGCATGATTGGGCTTAAGCGCTATGGGATTCATCGAGAGCATATGGGGACGGATGAAAATGGCCATATTTATAAAGATACCTATGGTGATTTTGAAGGAAGAGAGAAAATTGACGAATTTCTAGCTATTTTCGATCGTTTGGACGAAGAACAAAAAATAAAGTTTTCCCACTTTAAACCAACTGAAGCACTTCTTGATGTTGCTAACAGATTAACTGATGAAGAGCTTGGACAGCTCACCGATTTTATTGTCGAGTCGTTGACTATCAACTTACTGGATCAAAAAAAGGATGATTATTCTACCAAGCTAATAAATAAGCTTAGCAATATGTCAGATGAGGTATTACAAGATACGGTGAAGACCATGTCTAAGCTGATGGAGCAAGCTGACAATAAAGTCTTCGCTGAACCAAATTTACCAGCTTATCTGCTTGATAAAGACGGCCATGCTGATTTCGATTTAAATGTAAGAGGTTTAGGCTTTTTTGAAGATGTAAACGCGTATGGTGACATGAACAACCAATTATTAAATGACTATGCAAAATTTGTCATTGATAACAAATTCTCAGACGGTGATCTTTTAGATCTGAACGCGCATTTAGCAAATTCTGATTTTGATACGAGTCGTGGCATATTAGATATGGCAACTTTGGTTAAGGCAAATGACCGAACTACTTTTATAGAAATGTTAAACGAAGTGGATACGCGGGAGCCGAATAACCTGTTCGCAAGATTGAGCAAACTCAATTACGAAAATGAGAATACAGAATACTTTAGAACTGACAATCGAGAATACGTTAAATTTAAAGGTGCACCAGCTGACGATAACGAAAAAAGTAGGTTATACAATCAGCTGATAAAAGCCTATGAAAATCAGGGACTCGGTTGGATGAATGACGTAATGGAGCAGTCAGAAGGTATGCCTGTGCGAGCTGAGCTCAATATGTGGCTATCTATTTTAGAAGATGTTGAAGAAAACCCCGATGCGTTTAAACGCTCAGACTCTGTTGAAACTTGGATGGAGCGCAATTTATCTGGAATTGTAAATGACTACTATCAAGGCATAAAAGAAAAGGTATTTGCGCATAATGAGGAACTAGATAACTTTCTCAATATGTCTATGCTTGAAAGAATTGAACTCGATACAATTAAACTTGACGAACAAACTTCTACAGCTGAATAGAGAAAGATCTATTACATCCCAAATATTGTTCTACACTTAATTAAGAACGAAACAAGCTTGTTAATTCAAAGGCTTGTTTCGAGGTGAGTCTTGACTATATAACGCAGCAACTTTGTTAAGGGAGAGTTTAATGCGCGGCGTGATATTTAGAGGTTTAGAAGAATTAGTTGTAGAAGCGATTGGCATGCAAGCTTGGGATGAGTTACTCGAAGCACATGCACCCGAGGGAAGGGTCTATGTTTCCCCTACATCCTACCCAGATGCAGAGCTATTTGCGTTAGCACAAGGCGTTGCTGACAAATTGAATAAGCCATTGACAGATGTATTGGCCATTTTCGGGCAGTCGTTATTTGGATTTTTGGCGGAAAAGCACAAAGGTATCTCGTCAAAATTTGCGTCGTTTGAAGAGTTGGTTTTATCTATCGATAGCGTGATACACATGGAGGTAAAAAAGCTCTACGATGAGCCGAATCTCCCCTCTATTGCGGCGATAGTGAAAGATGACAAAACTATCGTATTAGAGTATTGCTCGAATCGTAAATTGTGTTTTTGTGCGGAAGGGCTACTTTATGGTGCCGCCCAATTTTACAGTCGCAAACTAAAAATTGAACATCCACAGTGCATGCACAGCGGCGCTAAACATTGCGTACTCATTCTGCATTTGGATTAATTCGATGTCTGAATATAACGACTATAAAAAGGCGTATCTAAGAGAGCGTCGTGCACGTGATGAAGTCGAGTCATTACTTGAAGAGAAAACGCGTGCGTTATATTTGGCTAACCAAACACTTGAACGTCAATTAGCGCAGCTTAAGAATCAACAAGCTGTATTAATAAACAACGAACGTATGGCGACGTTAGGGACACTATCTGCAGGCGTTGCACATGAATTAAATAACCCGCTGGCATATGTGGCGGGGAACCTTGAGTCACTTAATTACTATATCTCGCCAATCTTGCAGTTGCTTGAGACAGTAAAATTACTTGAGCGAAATGAATTGAGAGGAGAACAATTGGAAGCTCGCCTTATTGATATATATTTAAGGCAACGTATTGACGAAATTACGAATGATTTGCCGGATCTCGTTCATGACACGCTGCATGGCTGCGAGCGAATTAAAACCATAGTAAACGATTTAATGAATTTCTCCCGCTCCAATAACGATAGTTTCGGTAGGGCGTCTCTAAAGTCTATTGTTGAAGACACACTTCGTTTACTTCATGGGCAACTTAAGGGATACGAGCTAACCGTCGCGGTCGAAGATGTGCCAACTATCTTTTGCAAGGTGGGAGCGCTAAAACAAGCTATCATCAATCTGCTGGTGAATGCTAAATATGCGGTAGACATGAGCCATAAATCGCATAAATCAATAGAAGTGCTACTCGCACCGGGTAACGATCAAGATATTATCTTAAGCGTTAGCGACAACGGAATTGGAATTGATGCTGATGTGCTTCCTAGATTGTTCGATCCTTTCTTTACGACTAAGCCTGTCGGCGAAGGTACAGGCATGGGACTTGCCGTTACTCATGCGATTGTAAAAGAGCACAAAGGGAAAATAGATGTTCAGAGTCAAGAAGGAGTGGGTAGTCAGTTTACTATTTCCTTTCCTTTGGAGCAGTGAGAAGCTTGCACCTGTCCCCACTTTGTAATACGTTAATCGACTAAATTAGACATATTATCAGTGATTTTCATCTGAGGTTTTGAGCCTCATCTTTTAATTGGATACTTAAACGTAATAGGGAAATTATGACGATTGAAATGAAAGTACCCGTGTTGCCTGAGTTAATAGATACTGCAAAAATTGCAACACTCTATGTAGCTGAAGGACATCAAGTTGCAAAAGATCAAGTCTTATGTGATATCGAAACGAGTAAGGTCGTATTGGAGCTACGAGCGCCAGAAGCCAGCCGTATCGGTAAAATAGTGGTGAGCGAAGGCGATGTTTTGAAAACTGATGCGCTTATTATGTCAATCACTCCGGATCCAGAATTAAACCACTTAGTTGCACTTGAATCGAAGAGAGTTCATCAGCTGCTCAGTAATGAAGACATCACTACTGACCACGAGTTGAAAGGAAAAGGCAATATTGACGTGCAGATCGATGTATTACCCGATTTTGTCGAGAGTGCAACGGTTATTGAAATCTATGTTAAAGAAGGAGATATGGTTGCTTGTGGCGATAGGCTTTGTGATGTTTATACTGACAAGGCCATCCTTGAAGTTTGTGCTCCCAATGATGGCGTAGTGTGCGATTTTATCAAAAAGCTTGAGCAAGCAGTCGTTGCAGGTGAAACGATCGTCACTTTGTATCACCCCGAGTATATTGCGCCTGAGACTACACTTCCTGAATCGAAAGAAGATAATACTGATACCTTAATAGCTCAAGTATTGTTAGATCCAGCTTTGGATAATGAACCTTCTACGCTGGTCGAGCTTAATAGGCCTTCTCATCAGGCTACATGTGATAGTTTAGAAGCGCATAAAGACATAGCTACAGTCGAAGCAACCGATAGCACGGTTATTGACACACAGCTTAAAAATGAATCTCCCTCTCTTAGTACTCAAACTGGCGATAGCTATGTTGATTTAACAAATGACCATGTTGGTCCAGCTTCAACGGTTTTACGATCAGAGTCTGCAGTGATTGCCCATGTAAGAGAAGATTGTAGCAAAGACAGTCAAGAAGGAGGTGCTAGCTCTGGCAAAGTGTTTACGTTTGCCGCCAGTGTAATCGTTATTGCGCTGGCAGGTTATTTTTTGCTGGTATAGATTCGCGCTTGTAGCAGCTGCAAAGAAGTTAACCAGCTATTTTACTCAAAAAGGAGATTTTTAATGAGTTATAATGTCATTGCATATCAAGTTGATGCAGAAAAAGTAAAAGCGGTGTGGGGAAGTAAAGATCAGCAATTTTTGGATAGGTTTTTATCCAAATATCGAGATGAAATTGCAGAGCAAGAAGAAGAGCTGGATGTTAAGGGATATGCCGCTTGCATGGCGAATATTATAAATGGAACGAGTACAGATGAGGACGACGAAGACAACTTTATTTACGGTTATCTATATGAAATGCTGTGCCAAGAATTTGGTGAGATGGTTCGCCATGATGACTTTCTAGACATAATGGAAGATGTGACGCCATCTAATCATAAAGCATTTATTCCTATCCCCAAAAATGATGATTGGCCTGAATTCTACAGTGTCCCTCTTGAAGAATTAAAGTCGGGTCGACAGGTTTTTCTTGGTAGTGACGAGCCATATACTAACGAAACTTCCTATATAGAAACGGTGAACTTCATTTTCGATACAGCAGTTCAAAACCACAAAGCTTTGGTTTTCTTTGGTTATTGATTTGAGGTTTCAATCTACCGATTAAAATTTCTGACAATAAATACGGCGCTGTTTGGAGGTGGTCATTTAAATGTGACACAAAAGGTCGCACCACCCATATAATTTTGACATGTAACATCTAATGTGGCGTGATGTAAATCGACTACCTCTTTTACAATAGCGAGACCAAGACCACTGCCAGTCATTGATGACTGCTCTTTGCGCCAAAAACGCTCGAAGATTTTTTCATAATTTTGGATATCGATCCCAGGGCCGCTATCCATAACTTCGATACATTTTCCAGAGGCCTTTACCTTAATCTGAGCTTGCTCAGTACTGTGGCGTAGGGCATTTTCGATGAGATTCTTTATCATGATATGAATGGAGGACTGATCGCCTGTAATTATTTCTCCAGTATCATCAATTTCCAGTTCTAGCTGTTTATCCATGGTGACAGATAATGGCGCCAGCATCATACAGGCTTCTTTTGCTAACGGTACAATACTGAGCGAATGCTTTTCGTAAGCGTTAAGGCTCTGTGCACGAGACAGGTCTAACAATTGCTGTACAACACGTGTCATATAACTTACATCCGCCAAAATACCAGAGTGGGTGTGTTTATCTAACTGGGCGAGTTCAACACGGGTATTGAGAATTGCAAGCGGGGTTTTTAACTCATGGGCTGCGTTAGCAACAAATCGCTTTTGTTCATCAAAACCTGTTTCGACTCTTGCCATCGCTTGATTCAACGAATGCACAATGGGAACTATTTCAACAGGGAGACCTTGCTCACTTAGCCTAAAATTGAGTTGTTCAGGCCTTATCCTTTGTAGTTGCCCCGCAACGCTTTTCACGGGCCGAACAATAGAGCGAATAGACAGATATCCAACAACCATAAACACTAAAAATGCCGCGCTGATGATAAAAATAGAGACTTGGCTCAGTACGGGCATGACCGCTTCATTGGCAAGCTCGCCAATAAGATCATTTCTGCCCAAATCGACGAACACCGGGACGGTGTCAATGTTGGTTTCGATGCGATAACGATCAATACCATTAAGGTGAGAATATCCAAGGGGGATATCTTTAGTATCAATCAATGCTTGCAACGCCGAGGAACTACTCTCATTGGTCGTAGACTGCAGCAAAACAGTACCAGTTTGTGCGTGTGTGACGCGAAACACGAGGTTATTGTACAAAGCATCATAGCCCCATTTCTCGGCCACGCTGTCAGATTGATATATTAACTTATTCGTATTATCAAAGTAGAGTTGCTCTTGAATGTCTTCACTCATACCAACCATGCTTTGCTCAACAGCAAGATTGGCATAATTTGTGGAAAATAAATATAAACTAACACCAATCAAGCTGAATACTGCAGATCCAATAATAAAAAAATGCAGAAATATCTTTTTCGCGAGAGAAAGTTGCTTCATGTCAAAATATATCCTATACCGCGCAGTGTATTGATAGTTGTTTGTGCATTGGACGATTCTAGTTTTTTGCGGATCCTGTGCACTGCAACTTGGATTGCATTATCCGTTACTTCGAAACCCATGGCATAGATAGCATCGTAAAGTGCATCTTTGCCCACGGTTAAACCTGCATTTCGGATCATATATTCTAAAATGGCAACTTCCGTTTTCCCCATCGCTAAATTTTCACAGCCAACGGTGACACGACGTGCCTTTGTATCAACAGCAAGATTGTTATGTGATAATAGGTTTCCGGTGTAGGTACTCGGGCGACGCAGCAATGCTCGAAGTCTTGCCTTAAGCTCGTCAATCGCGAAGGGTTTATTCAGGTAGTCATCTGCACCCAAATCAAGCCCTTTGATGCGATCATCGACACTGCCACGCGCGGTGAGGATCAAAATTGGTAATCCATTTTGTTGTTTTCGAATTGAGCGAATAACCTCTAAACCATCTTTATCTGGCAAGCCTAAATCTAGTATGAGGGCATCATACTGCCAGCTTTGCATTAACTGTTCATTTTGTGCAGCAGTTGCAGCAATATCAGCGGCGTGACCATCTTGAGTAATTGCTTGCTGTATAAATGTCGCAAGCTGCTGATTATCTTCAGTGATTAGCACTCTCATTGAATTAATATTTCCTTATTTTCTGTTTCTAGTTGTGGTTTTTGAAAACGTTTACTTGATAGTAAAAACTTCAGTATAAGCGGCAATATCAGCATCGTAAGCAAAGTTGAAGTCAGCAAACCTCCAATTACTGCAAAGGCTAATGGTGGCCACAAAGGGCTTGCACTGGAAGTTAGCGGCAACATGCCAACTATGGTTGTTAATGTAGTTACTATAACAGGACGAAGACGCGTTTGTACCGATAAACAAATTGCCTGCGATAGCTCTGTGCCTTGATTTAAATGTTCAAGAGTATGCTCAATCAGCAAAATTGCGCTGTTCACTACAATACCCATAAGCGCGAGCACACCTAATATTGACATAAAGCCAAAGGGTACTCCGACGATAGATAACATAGCTGGCGCTCCTACAACGCCGAGGGGAATAGTTAGCATCACCAATATTGCTAAACGATATGAATTAAACTGCAACATTAATGCCCCAAATAACAATGCGACTCCAAAAGGAAGTGTTTGTAGTAAAGCGCCATTAGCCTGTTCTGATTCTTCCAATTCCCCGCCAAACATTAACGTCACTTGATGTTGCTGCGCGATTTTTAGGAAGGTCGGATGTAACGCTTCGAGGATTTCTTCTTCGTCACTTCCCATAGCGACATCTGCTTTTATAGACATTACAAACTTGCCATCGCGCCTTTCAATAAATGGTGGTGTGCCAATAACCTCGGCATTCAAGACCGCAAATAGGGGGATGCTTAATTGGTTGGGTAGCATGATTTGAGTATTTAAAATATCAGTACTACTTTGATTAGAAGTAGTGTCAACAATCATCAAATCTATCGGTTCGAAATTATAATCAAGAGTTGTTACTTTTAGTCCAGAGCTACGCCATGCTATATATTCGGCAATATCGCTGCGTGCTAAACCCAAGGCTGATAAGGTAAGTTGCTGAGCTTCTAAGTTAATGGTAGGAGCGCCCAAACTATAATTACGATATGGGGAAGTGATTTTAGGGTGCTGTCTGAGGTGCATAAGCATAGCTTCAGCGCTTGCGAATAGAGCATTGCGGTCATTGCCACTCAACCTCAACTCAATCGGGCTCTCAATAGGAGGCCCTTGCCCGAGCTCACGGGCGTTGATTAAGATTTCAGGAAATTGCTTGTTTAAATTACTATCGATGAAGCGCGAAAATTCAGGCGGGTTAACATCATCCTGCAACGTTAATACAACTCGAGCAATATGGGATTCATTTGGTTTTTGTGCAAGGTTATAGTAGAACCTTGGACCTGAAAAGCCGCTAAATACCATCGCTTTGCTGACTTCAGGATACTGAAGGGCATACTCGGCGATTTGATTTGCTGTCTTGGTTGTTGCTTCTATGTGGCTAGCTAACGGCAATTGGACGTCGATATAAATCTGATTGCGGTTAGCATTTGGGAAGAACTTGCCGTTGGCATTGGGTAGCGAAAGTAAAGTGCATAGCATGGCAGTAGCGGCCACAATCGTGTATACGGGATGTTGTAATGTTTTATGAGCTAGCTGATAGCCAAATGTTGAAAGTTTCTGAGTAACGGTTTCCTGCCACCTTACTAGCCAAGGGATGGAAATAGGGAAATAAACAAACAGTACAGGAAGCAGTAGTAGTGTTGCAACATAACTCAATGAGATGCAGATGATAACGAGCACTGGAATAGTAGCAATGAAATCAGCGACACTGCCTTTTGCCAATAGCATGGGAACGAATGCTGCGATAGTAGTCATTGTTGCCGCCGCAAGCGGTTTTTTCAATTCGTTCACAGAGTGCGTCAAGGCAGATCTCATCGTAAACCCTTTGCTGCGTAAATAACTCAGGCGCTCAGCTACGATAATGCAATTATCAACCATCAAGCCCAATGAGAGTACCAAGCCAGCAATGGTCATTTGGTGAATAACGCCATCGAAAGTAATAAATAACGCAAGTGACGAAAACACGATAGCGGGTAGGGTTAAACTGATAACAATCGCACTTTGTACCGAAAGAAATAGTAATAAAACAACGCAAATAGCGACACAGCTTTGAATTAGAGAATTTACTAATCCTTCACGGCGTTTTTGAGACCAGTCGGGCTGGAAAATCTCAATTTTAATGGGAGCATCTGTAAATCGTGCATTAATGTCGGCGATAGCTTGTTTAATAGTATTTCCAGCATCAGCGATATTATGCTGGTTGGGCGGTAGAGATAATGCAATACCGATGACTCGTTGACCATTTTTCCAAAATTGCTCGCTTGAAGCTGGGGCAGTCCGGTAGCCAATATCAGCGATAGTGCTGAGTGGGATTTTTGACCCGTCAGGTGTTGTTATTTGTACGTCTTTTAACTGAGCGTCGTTACGCAGGTGATTGACAGGCAATAGCGATAGCGCACTTAGATTTTGCGACAATACGCCAAGGCTATCTTGCTGATTGGCATCCCGTAGCTGTTTTGCAATCTCTGCTGGCGAGAGGCCAAAAGCGAGCATTCGCTCTTGAGAATAGGAAATTGCCAATTCAAGCCCGGGGTCGCCTACTAGCGAGGCACTTCTCACAACGTCGAGATACTCAAGCTCATCGCGTACTTCGAGGGCGAGCTTTCTATCTGCTGTTAATCCTTTTCCCGTGCGCACGGTTAAGACTATCCCTTGAGTATCTTGTGCTCGATCTATTACATAGAATTGGCTATCAACTAAGCTTGCCCCCAGTGGTGCTACATCATCTTTGATGCGTTGCCAAACTAAAGCGGTATTATACACTTGCTCTTTAAGCTCAATATCGATAACAGCACTTCCAGCTTTTATCCGTGCGTGTATGGTATTAATCTCATCAATTTTTGCTAAACGTCGCTCAAGTGGCTTAACAACGACATCATTGAGTTGAGTGACACTAGCACTTGGATTTACAATTTGAATAAAGCCATTTCGATAGGGGAAGCTGGGGTCCTCCTGACTTTTTGCTTTAAACCAGCCTACAATACCTGTGAATACAAGCAGCAGAGTTAGCCCGAGTACTAGACGTGGAGTGAGATAATTAGATGGGAGAAGCTTATCCATGAACTTCCTCCTGTAACCTATTGATAGGTCTGCCAGTAATGCTTGTAAATAAGCGCTGCTGAAGTCGGTTAAATACAAAGTGCGAGAATAGGACTAATAAGCTTCTACTTTTGTTCATGAGACTCACCTTCCAGTAGCGCCAAGTTAAAATTTAACTTAGCCTCCGATGTGATGAGTACGTTTTTACCCATCAGTTTTGGTGCTGTGACTATGACTTGGTTATCATCATTGTCAAAAATAGTCACATCGCGTCTTTGGACCTTGGGTTCAGTAACCAGCACATAGGCTTGCCCCAAGGCATCATAGTGGATTGCGTTGCTTGGCACTTTATAGAGTGGTGTATTGGTGATAGGGAGCTCAAGACGACTATGCAGGCCAACTAGTTCAGAGTCACTCACTTCCAAATCGACGATAAGTTTAAAAAGCTTACCAACGGCATTAGAGGGTAAACCTTTCTCTATAATTTTACCGCTTAGGCTTTTGCTTAGCGAAGGAATGGCTATGCGAACGGTTTGGTTAAGTTGTAAAGCAATAAATTCTTGTTCAGGGAGCTGAAATTCAGCCTTTAGCGTAGATAATGTCTGGAGTTGGAAAATTGGCTGTCCCGCAGAGACAACATCACCTGAACGAGCGTAAATATTGGTGACGATACCTTCCTTTCGAGCGAATATTTTGTTCTCATTCAGTGCATTTTTTGCCTCTTCAACCTGAGCTTGTGCTGCTTGGACTTGCTGGGTTGCAATATTAAACGCAAGCCTTGCGGACTCAAGCGCAGAATTTGCTATAAGCTTCTCCGTAAAGAGCTTTTTAGCTCGGTCGAAATCAATCTGTGTCTTTTGCTCAGTACGTTTAGAACTGGCTAGTAACGCTTGTTTTTCACGCAGCTGGGCGCTAAGTCTTGGAGAATAGAGTGACGCTAGCACGTCTCCTTTTTTAACTAATTGACCTGAGTAGGCATATAAAGACTCAATTCTCCCTTGTGACAGGGAAGCAACATAGACAACATCACTGCCTGTAATTCGACTATAAAAATGCTTCGTCGGAATAGTTGTAGCTAACTCTACAGGTACTGAAATAAGCGTCGTTGAGCGTTTTTCTGCAGTAGTCTCTAGGTTTGAAGGATCACCGCAGCCCTGAAGCGTTAAGGTGATCGTTATTATTGCTAATCTAAAAAACATACACATACCCAAGCAAAACTTGTACGTTGCCAGAGGCATCGATAAGGGGAGAATCTTTTATTTCATCACCGTAACTGGTGTAACTAACATCAGCTTTAAGCATATGATGTTTACCAAAAAACCAATCGCTTTGAATACCGACTTCGAGTGCAGTGCTGGATTCACCAAGGTAATAGGGTCGAGAACTTAATGCTTCGTTTACTCTGACACCATAGTAATAATCAACAAGGTCTTCACTTTGAAAGTTCGCAGCGATATACGGGTATACTCTGCCGTCAGCAAATCTAAATGGTACACCATAGCTTACGCTGGCTTCATAGCCTTCGTGTGTACTACTCACGTCATGCATAAACTCGAATCCAAATTCACCAAAGCTAGTATCATATTCTGCTTCAAATCCAGCATCGAAACTCATATCTCTGTCTTCCATGCCAGTAAAGAACTTGCTATCAGCTGCCTCGAATCCATCTAACCGTAATTGAGCACCCACACTGATTTCAAATTGTTCGGCTTGATATAGTTTATAGGTTGCTCTTGGCCCTAGTAGGTTGAAGTCGCCATATTGTATGGCGATGGCCGGTACAAACTCTGTTTCATTTCCAATATCTATATAACCTTGGTCCTGAGCAATAATAGCGCCGCCGATCCCCCATTTTAGCGCTTCTGATTGGGGCTGCTGTTCAGCAAACGCTGACGAACAACAAAAGAATGAAAGAGAAGTAGTGATCGTTAATAGTAATCTAGCCATAGTCAGTATTCCTTGAGTTTAAGTAATCATGTTGATGTGGCTAGAATAGAAAAAGAAACTTTCTCGAAACTTACAGCTCAGTAATTAATCATATAAACTCAAAATTCCTTCGTTCGTATTGCCGTTATGACTGCAAAAGCTTAGTATCAGGTAACTTCGCAAGCGTTTGAGTGCTTGGTGTATAAGAATCAAAACCGATTTGCTGGATAATTTGCTATGAAACGCACTGCGTAAATAACGATAAAGTAAAATGCTATTCGGTAATCTAAAAAGAATAAAAGGGCGAACAATGAGTGAAGAACAAAACCAACCGCAGCAAGAGGCGTTAACACCAGAACAACAGCAGCAAAGATCAATACAATGGCAGCGTAGCTGCGTACAAGCTGCACAAAAACATCTCGCGGATAAAGGGGTGTTACCGCAGAGTATTATTGAAAAAGAATGTCGCTACATTGAACCATTGGTTGCGCTTTGGAAAATCAAAGGTCAAAACGGCAAAAAGTATTGGGTGATCACAGGTAATCTACCAACGGATCATATTGAGGCATCAGCAGCCGCTACAGCTCGTGAAGCACTGCGCTATTTTTCATTCCATTGGCAGATGAAAGCGGAAGAAATTATGTCTGCAAAGCCAGTAGAAAAAACACAAGCCCAGTTTGCTAATCTACTAGTAAACCGAGCTCACGGTCTATATGACCTTTTCGCTAAAGACGAACTTTGGGCTAATGAAGCATCGTAAACGGATCCATCTTGAGTGATTGGATAGGGCATTTCAAGCGTTGTCTTGGAATGCCTGCTTCCATAAATACGTGACCATGTGTAGAAAATCCTGATTGTAAAAATTCGGGCACTTCATCCAAAATGCATTGGATAAAAACATCTTCAAAGCCTTTGTCTTTTGCCAAGTCAACAAGTCCCCCAATCAATGAGGCATAAGCTTCTCGATTACGGTGAGATTTGAATATCGCGATACGGCTTAACAAGCCGTCTTCACACAGTCGTCCTGTGCCAACTGGCCCATCGAATTCGTCAATAATGATTAGGTGCTCAGCAGTGATATCCTGCTGATCAAATTCAACTTCTTTAGGAATGTGAAGTTCATACACAAATACGCGTTCGCGTATCGCTTTGAGCTCCAATTTTTTGGTTTGCCAAGTTACTTTACTGATCCTATAACTCATACTGCCCCCATCTACAGATTGCACCTGCATTCCCTGTTTAGCGACAAGCTAGAGCTTGCGAAAACCTTGAAGATCAAGGCGTTCGCGGCATATTGTTGTTTTTGTGAACGCGGCTATCTTGTTCTAACAGGCTCTACTCCCAGCCCTCATCGAAGTCAGCATCGGCTGGATCACTGTCTTCAACGAAGTAGGTCCCATCATTAATCAGTTTAGTTAACGTTTGTTTAAATTCCAAACTATTTAATGCAGGAATTATTGCATTAAACTCAAACACAACATGATCGCTTAGCTGCTTTACGGCATCTAAACAATGATGGTCTAATTCATAGTTTTCACCATTAACACTGAACAAAATATGATCGTCACAGATTTGGTAAATAGCACGTACTCCACCAGCGCGATAAATCAATGGGTTATCTTTGGCGATCTCGAGAAGCTCCAGAGGATCAATTATGGGGTCTAATGGTGCGAGATCCATCTCATGTTTTGGTTCGCTGAGTGTTTTTCCAAGCCATTGACTGTATAGTGCCTTATCTTCAATTAAAGCATTGAGCAGAGACTTTATCTGCTGTTGGTCGTCGCAGGTTACTTCGCCAATAGACGCTCTAAGTTGTAATTCTGGGTCGCTAAAACGGCGTTTACCAGCTTCCATATCAATAACGTGATCAGCAAAGCTAGACAGCAAGTCTTTTTGATCAGGCGCTCTAAAGCCAACTGAGTAGTTTAAAGCATCCTCGACTGCGTAACCTTCGTGAGGACAAGCCGGTGGAATATATAAGATATCACCTGGTTCAAGGACTGCATCAATGACTGCTTCGAATTGCTCTACTTGTAATAGGCTCTTGTTGCGCGCAAATTGCTTTAGGCTGTTGTCCTGTTTGCCAACTCGCCAATGACGTTTACCTTGTCCTTGAATTATAAAGACATCATATTGATCTAAGTGTGGGCCAACGCCGCCACCAGGCGTCGAAAAGCTGATCATCAAATCGTCTATACGCCAATTTGGTATGAATCTAAACGCTTCTATTAATTGTGCGGCTTGTGGGTGCCAGTGATCAACGGCTTGAACCAATAGGGTGCTGTTGCTATCGGTGAGTAAATCAAATTGTTCAAAAGGGCCGTGATGGGCTTCCCAGTTATCATTGTGATTAGTAACTATTCGAGATTCTATGCATTCTTCAGTTGCAAGGCCGGCAAGTTCTTCTGGCTCAATTGGGTCTTCAAAGTCTCGGAATCCTTGTTTGATGAGTAATGGCTTCTTTTGCCAATACTGGGCAAGAAATTGTTCGAAGGTAAGGTCATTAATTTGCAGTTGATACATAGGGAAATTCCAGTAATAAAAAAGCGAAAGAGTGCACTCTTTCGCTTATTCTATACCAAGTAGTAAAAAGCTGGTGTCGCTTTATACTTAGTTTAGTTCGTCAATGAACGCTTCAGCACGACCGATATAGTTTGCTGGCGTCATTTCTTTCATTTGTGCTTTTACTTCATTTGGCAAGTCTAGGTTATCGATGAAGTCAGCCATGATTTCTTTGTTTACGCGTTTACCACGAGTAAGATCTTTTAGCTTTTCATATGGCTTTTCGATACCGTACTTGCGCATTACCGTTTGGATTGGCTCTGCAAGTAGTTCCCAGTTATCATCAAGCTCAGCAAGTAAACGCTCAGCATTAACCTCTAACTTGCTAACGCCTTTAAGCGTTGCTTGATACGCGATAAGCGCATAACCCATACCAACACCTAAGTTACGTAGAACCGTTGAGTCAGTTAGGTCACGTTGCCAGCGTGAGACTGGTAGCTTTTGTGCAAGATGCGCAAAGATAGCGTTAGCAATGCCAAGGTTACCTTCAGAGTTTTCAAAGTCGATAGGGTTAACTTTATGAGGCATTGTTGAAGAACCAATCTCACCAGCAATGGTTTTTTGCTTGAAGTGGTTTAGCGCGATATAACCCCAAACGTCACGGTCAAAGTCAATTAAGATAGTATTGAAGCGTGCAATCGCATCGAATAGCTCAGCGATATAGTCATGCGGTTCGATTTGCGTTGTGAATGGGTTCCAAGTCAAACCTAGGCTTGATACAAAACGTTCACTGTGTGCATGCCAATCGTAATCTGGGTAAGCGCTTAGGTGAGCATTGTAGTTACCAACGGCACCATTGATTTTACCAAGCATTTGTACGTTAGCGATTTGCTGGCGTTGACGTTGCAGACGAACATATACGTTTGCAAACTCTTTACCCATGGTTGATGGTGAAGCTGGTTGGCCGTGTGTACGAGTCATCATTGGAATTGACTTATACTCAACCGCTTTGTCTTTGATTGCGCTCAGTAGCTCATCACAGTATGGCAGTAATACCGTGTCACGCGCTTCAGTTAGCATTAGGCCATGAGAAAGGTTGTTGATGTCCTCAGAGGTACATGCAAAATGAATAAATTCATTGACGGCATTTAGCTCGGCATTGTCAGCTACTTTTTCTTTAAGAAGGTATTCTACAGCTTTAACGTCGTGGTTAGTGGTGCGCTCTATCTCTTTTACGCGTGCTGCGTCTGCTTCGCTGAAGTTTTCAACGATGCTATCAAGAAGTGCGTTGGCTTCATCGCTGAAAGCAGGTACTTCTTTAATGGCGTCGCTGCTCGCTAGCGCTTGTAGCCAACGAACTTCTACGATGACGCGGTATTTGATCAAGCCAAATTCACTGAAGATGCTTCTCAGTTCTTTGGTCTTGCTACCATAGCGACCATCCACAGGAGAGATAGCGGTTAACGCTGAAAGCTCCATAATAACTCCTAACTATTTGTTTTTTAACGATACTTAGATAGTGGTATTAGAACCACTACGAATTTTATACCAACTTGATTAATTAAGTGGTCTACTTTGAGGCGATAAAATCTAGTCGATAACACCGCTTCCGCATCCTGCTCACGCCAAGGTACCTACATCCATCTAGGCAAGGCAAAATTTTGCTATTTAGTGTTCTAAATAAAAAATTTTTAACGCTGTTAGCGTCAGACTTGCTCCTTCAAATTGAGCAAGAATTAAGACAAATTGGTATTACATATAACTTTTTGCAGCAGTAATGATTTTCTTTTTCGCAAAAAAGAAATGACGACGTTTACCGCCGAGTTGGCGCCACAGTACTGCACTACGGATCCCCGCAAGTAATAGCGCCCGAATTTTTTGTTGTGTTGCTGTTTGTTTTAATAACTCAGGCTTACCGAATACTTGGATCTTAGGACCAAGAGGGCTTATCACTTGACCGTAAATGTCGGCAAGTGCGGCAACAACTTGGCTTTCACAGATATCAAAGTGTAATAACTGGCGCTCAACTTGCTGAATTTTTTGTGCTAATAAATCAAGAGATTTGCTATCGTTACTTAGCACTCGCTCTAATTGCATCATCGCGCCAACATACTTAACCATTTCAACGTCTTTTTCGCCGCCAGCCGAAAGCTGCTCAATTAGCGTTCGACAGCCTGTTTTGATGGCAAATTTGTCTGGGTAAACGTCCTCTGGGCGTTCAGGAGAAGTGTTAATAATGCTTTTTAAAAAGCTCTCAACTTCGTTTTCATTGAAGGTGCCGTAACGCGCACATTTTTGTACCAGTTTACTGATCTGACACATTGCCGCCAGAGGCATTACGTATTGGTTTTGCATTATTTAATCACCGACTCAATAATACCGCCGCCAAGGCACACGTCATTTGCGTAGAATACCGCAGATTGTCCGGGAGTTACGGCTTTTTGTGGCTCATCGAATAGCACACGTGCCATACCATCTTGGCCAACTAATAACGTACAAGGGATGTCGGTTTGGCGATAACGTGTTTTTACCGTGCAGCGAGTTGTACCTTGCGGACCTACGCGGTCGACCCAATGTAGTTGATTTGCGTTTAAACCGTTGCTGAACAGGCGAGGGTGGTTTTTACCTTGACCAACAACCAGTACATTACGTTCGATATCTTTATCGACCACATACCAAGGTTCGCCGTTGCCTTCTTTTGAACCACCAATTAATAGGCCCTTACGTTGACCTAGCGTGTGGTACATCAAGCCTTCATGCTCACCAACATGATTACCTTCACAATCTTCAATCACACCAGGCTGCGCGGGCAAAAATTTGGCAAGGAAGTCTTTAAATTTGCGCTCGCCGATAAAGCAGATCCCGGTTGAATCTTTTTTATCGTGCGTGATTAAGCCTTGATCTTCTGCAATTTTACGCACTTCTGGCTTTTCAATTTCACCGACAGGGAAGAGTGTTTGTGCAATATGTTCATGGCTCAATGTGTAAAGGAAGTAGCTTTGATCTTTGTTCTCGTCATCTCCACGAAGCATAACGAATTTACCGTCACGCTCCGCGCGACGAACATAGTGGCCAGTTGCGATATAGTCCGCGCCCAACGCTTCTGCTGCAAATTGTAAAAATGCTTTAAATTTGATTTCTTTGTTGCACATGATGTCTGGGTTTGGTGTACGGCCAGCCTTGTATTCTTCAAGGAAGTGTTCAAACACATTGTCCCAGTATTCAGCAGCAAAGTTTACGGTGTGTAGCTCAATACCTAACTTATCACACACTGCCTGAGCATCTTTTAGATCTTCAGCTGCTGCACAATACTCATCATTGTCATCTTCTTCCCAGTTCTTCATAAACAGGCCTTCAACTTGATAGCCTTGTTGTTTTAAAAGGTAGGCAGATACAGAAGAATCTACACCGCCGGACATTCCGACAATGACTTTAATGTGACTATTATCGCTCATAATTTCGCTATTAATCTTAATGCTCAGATAGAAAGCGCTTATTATACTCAAATCTCTTTAAATTGCACGTCCGTGAGGCGTTCAAGCGCAGGAGAAAAGTCCTAGTAGGAAATGCTAAAGCACTCGATATTCACCGTTTTTAAGATCGCCCAGACTATATTTGCCTATTTGTGCGCGAATAAGTCTAAGCGTGGGATGACCAATATGCGCCGTCATACGACGAACTTGTCTATTACGTCCTTCTTTGATGGAAATAGAAAGCCAGGTTGTCGGGATATTTTTGCGTTCTCTAATCGGCGGGTTACGTGGCCAAACATTGGGCTCAGTTATTACTTCTACTTTGGCAGGTAAAGTTGGACCATCTTTTAGTTCTACACCGTTTCTAAGCGCATTTAGGCTTTCGCTACTTGGCTCTCCTTCGACCTGAACCCAGTAGGTTTTATAGGTCGATTTTTTAGGAGAAGTCAGGGTGTTTTGTAATTTACCGCAGTTGGTCAGTAGCAATAGTCCCTCACTATCTCTATCCAAGCGACCTGCTGCATACACATCTTTGATATCAATAAAATCAGCCAATGTTTGACGATTTTGATCATCAGTAAACTGACACAAAACATCAAAAGGCTTATTAAATAGAACGACTTTTACTTGCTCTGGCGGTAGGGCGGGTTTTGACTGCCGGTTAGTTATTGGCTTTTTCCGCGTTGTGGTGTGTCTAGAGAATGCGGGCTTGTTAGCATGTGATTTTCTTTTGTTATTTGTGCGGGCTCTACTACTTGTGTTCATCGCCACATTCCTAAGGTTCACGAAAAATGGCATTTTAGCGTAATTGCTCACGAGTGTCGCCTGAAAGCAAAAAAGCGACCCTTGGGCCGCTTTTTGACTGTTATCCGAAGATTACAGTGACGCTAATACGTCGTTAAATACCGCAGAAGGACGCATAGCTGCGAACGCTTTGTCATCTTCTGGCTGGTAATAACCACCAACATCCATTGCTTGACCTTGTGCTTCATTCAGTGCTGCAACAATATCGGCTTCTTTTGCTGTTAGTTCCGCAGCAACATTTTCAAACTTAGCCTTCAGCTCTGCATCTTTGTCTTGTGCAGCAAGCTCTTGAGCCCAGTACATTGCAAGGTAGAAATGGCTACCACGGTTATCAAGCTCTTTCACTTTACGTGAAGGTGACTTGTTTTCATCTAAGAATTTAGCCGTTGCTGCATCTAATGTATCTGCAAGTACTTGTGCCTTAGCATTACCCGTTGTTTGGCTCAAATGCTCAAAAGAAGCAGCCAGTGCAAGGAATTCGCCTAGCGAGTCCCAACGCAAGTGGTTTTCTTTTTCGAACTGTTGTACGTGTTTTGGCGCAGAACCGCCCGCACCAGTTTCAAATAAGCCACCGCCATTCATTAGTGGAACGATAGATAGCATTTTTGCACTGGTACCGAGCTCTAAAATTGGGAATAGGTCAGTTAGATAGTCACGTAATACGTTACCCGTTACTGAAATAGTATCTTCGCCTTTTTTCATGCGCTCTAGTGAGTATAGCGTTGCATCTACTGGTGCTTTGATTAGGATTTCAAGGCCATCAGTGTCATGCTCAGGCAAATATGCGTTTACCTTTTTGATAAGTTCAGCATCGTGAGCACGGGCTTCGTCTAACCAGAAAACGGCAGGTGTATTCGTTGCGCGAGCACGGTTAACCGCTAGTTTTACCCAGTCTTTGATCGGTGCATCTTTCACCTGACACATACGCCAGATGTCGCCCTCAGCAACGGTATGCTCAAGTAAAGTGTTGCCCGCAGCATCAACGACGCGGATTGTGCCAGCTGATGGAGCTTCAAACGTTTTGTCGTGTGAACCGTACTCTTCCGCTTTTTGTGCCATTAGACCGACGTTAGGAATTGTACCCATAGTACGTGGGTCAAATGCACCATTTTCTTTACAGAAATCGATAGTTGCGCCGTACACACCTGAGTAGCAACGATCAGGGATCACAAAAGCAGTATCTTGTTGTTTACCTTCAGCATTCCACATCTGACCGCTTGAACGAATGGCAGCAGGCATTGATGCATCGATGATCACGTCACTAGGTACATGCAGGTTTGTAATACCACGGTCTGAGTCTACCATCGCGATATCAGGTGCTGTCTCGTAAACTGCTGCAAGGTCAGCTTCGATTTCTTTGCGCTTCGCGTCGTCCAACGACTCAATTTTTGAGTACACGTCGCCAACACCGTTGCTTGCATCAACACCGATTTCAGCAAATGTCGCCGCATGCTTTTCGAATACGTCTTTGTAGAATACTTTTACAGCATGACCAAAGATGATTGGATCTGACACCTTCATCATGGTTGCTTTCATGTGTAGCGAGAATAAAACGCCTTTATCTTTTGCTTCTTGTACTTGCGCTGCTAAGAATTCACGTAGTGCCTGTACACTCATACGAGAGGCGTCAATGATTTCACCTGCAAGTAGTGGCGTGCTTTGTTTAAGTACGGTGATGTCACCATTGCTCGCTACGTGTTCAATACGAACATCAGTCGCTGCAGCAACCGTTACCGATTGTTCAGAACCGAAGAAGTCACCGTCAGCCATTGATGCAACATAAGACTGAGAGTCTTTAGACCAAGCACCCATTGAATGCGGGTTTTTACGAGCGTAGCCTTTGACTGAAGTTGGAGCACGGCGGTCTGAGTTACCTTCACGAAGTACAGGGTTTACTGCACTGCCTTTGATTTTGTCATAACGTGCTTTAACATCGGCTTCTTCGTCTGTTTTTGCTTCAGAAGGATACTCTGGAAGCGCATAACCTTTAGCTTGCAATTCTTTAATCGCTGCACGAAGTTGTGGAATTGAAGCACTGATATTAGGTAACTTGATGATGTTAGCTTCAGGCGTTTTCGCAAGTGCACCTAGCTCAGCGAGTGCATCACCAATACGTTGTTCTTCTTTTAAGTACTCAGGGAAAGTCGCAATGATACGTCCTGCAAGTGAAATATCGCGAGTTTCAACTTCGATATTTGCAGGCTTAGTGAATGCTTGGATGATTGGCAATAGCGAGTAAGTTGCGAGAGCCGGGGCTTCATCTGTTTTGGTATAGATAATTTTCGATGTCATCATCATTCCTAGATAGTTGTGGGCTGTTACGCCGTTCAACAATTGCTAATAGGACTAAGCAACGCAATTTTCACACTCAACAACGTGTTGTTGTAGCCGGTTTAAACTGGACCAGTTCACTAAGCGATTAGTGAAAGATGCAAAAAACCTCGACAATCCTCGTTAGAATCGATGTCTAGGTAGCGCAGCATTAGCAAGTTTGTTAGGTATTTATACTTTTGGCTTATCACAATAACTGGTATTCATTCAGCATTGAAATGCATCAAAGTAGCAATATCTAACCAACCTGAAATTGACTTTGCAAGCGTGCTTTAGTCTAACAGTGTTTGCATATGGGGGCTAATTATTAAATTTAAAGTGCAAAAGTGAAAAGTTATAACAAACTTGATAAAGGAAAGGCTGAAAATTTCTTTTAGATTTTGGTGGAGCGATTCAAAGAGAGGAATAAGCGAGCACTCATGTAACCCGCTTTAGCCAAAAACTACTTAACACTTATACAACATCTTCCGTAATTGGAGCGATGTTGGTTGCGTGTAGACCCTTAGGTCCTTGTTGTAGCTCGAATGATACATCCTGACCAGCTTTAAGCGTCTTGTATCCATCCATTACAATCGTTGAGTAATGAGCAAAGATATCTTCGTCACTGCCGTCTTCTACGATGAAACCAAACCCTTTGGCGTTATTGAACCATTTGACTTTTCCGCAAGCCATACTTCTACATCCTTCTATAAGTTGACTAAATTAAAGTTAATCTACTCTTTTAATTTTGCTAAACTGCCCATAGATTAGACAGTCATGTAAGACTGTAGTTTATATGAGCAAGCAGTCAAGTTTTTTGCTCTTTTTTTTAACATTTTATTTATTTCTCAAATCTATTTGCTTGAGTATCTAAGACAAGACTATATTTATTATGAGTGGGACAAAAGATTCTGGTGTATTGGACGCCGTTCGCGAGGAACAGAAGCAGCAGCTTCAACCGCCGCGAAAATATAAAGTGATTTTGAATAATGATGATTACACGCCCATGGATTTTGTTGTCGAGGTATTGACGACATTCTTCAATATGGATAGCGAGAGAGCAACTGAGGTGATGCTTGAAGTGCATCACAAGGGAAAAGCGGTATGTGGAGTATACCCTGCTGACATAGCCCATACTAAGGCTGAGCAGGTAAACCGATATGCTCGTGACAACGAGCACCCGCTGCTCTGTAGTTGTGAGCAGGAATGACCTATAAATTTCTTGTTGGGGGTTGCCAATGCTAAACAAAGACTTAGAACTTACTCTTAATGCCGCGTTTCGCGAGGCTCGTTCTCGCCGTCACGAATTTATGACGGTTGAGCATTTATTACTTGCATTGATCGATAACCCTTCTGCTAGTGAGGCGCTAGATGCCTGTGGTGTCGATATGGATACCTTGAAGCGCGAGTTATCAGAGTTTATTGATGAAACTACGCCTGTTATTCCTGATTTAGAGGAAGACAGAGAAACACAGCCGACACTTGGTTTTCAACGTGTGCTACAACGCGCTGTATTCCATGTTCAATCCTCTGGTCGCTCAGAAGTGACTGGGGTAAATGTACTTGTTGCTATTTTTTCTGAGCAAGAAAGCCAAGCTGTTTATTTACTTAAAAAGGCTGACGTGAGCCGCTTGGATATCGTTAATTTCATTAGTCATGGTATCTCTAAGATTGAAGATGATCACGAGCAAGAAGATCATGAAGAAATGCATGACGATAGCGGTGAAATGCAACAGGAAGAGAAAACCAAGCTGGAAAATTTCACTTCTAATCTAAATATTCAAGCGGAATCTGGACGCATTGATCCGCTGGTTGGTCGTGATGAGGAAGTTGAGCGTACGGTTCAGGTACTGTGCCGTCGTAAGAAAAATAACCCATTACTCGTTGGTGAAGCGGGGGTTGGTAAAACCGCGATTGCTGAAGGTTTAGCGTATCGAATAGTTAATAATCAGGTACCCGATGTAATTGCCGATGCAGTGGTTTACTCACTGGATATGGGGGCATTACTTGCGGGTACAAAATATCGCGGCGACTTTGAGAAGCGCTTTAAAGCGCTACTAAAAGAACTTCAATCGAAACCTCATGCGATATTATTTATTGATGAAATCCATACCATTATCGGCGCTGGCGCTGCTTCAGGTGGTGTGATGGATGCGTCTAATCTAATTAAGCCACTATTATCGAGTGGACAGCTTCGCTGTATGGGCTCAACAACATATTCTGAATTCAAGAATATTTTTGAGAAAGACAGAGCGTTAGTGCGCCGCTTCCAAAAAATTGATGTGGTTGAACCAAGCGTCGAAGATACCACTAAGATTTTACATGGTTTGAAAGAGCGGTATGAAGAGCACCACGGTATTCGTTACACGCAAAAAGCGTTAAAAGCGGCAGCTGAGCTGAGCGCTAAATATATCAATGAGCGCCATTTGCCTGACAAAGCAATCGATGTCATTGATGAAGCGGGCGCCAGTCAAAGGCTACAGCCAACTTCAAGACGTAAGAAAACGATTAATGTGTCGGACATTGAAGCGATTGTGTCTAAAATGGCGCGTATTCCACAGCAAAGCGTGTCATCTAGTGATAAAGAAACGCTCAAGAATCTTGATCGTAACTTGAAGATGTTGGTGTTTGGCCAAGATGAGTCGATTGACGCGTTAACATCAGCAATTCGCTTATCACGCTCTGGTCTTGCTAATGAAGACAAGCCTGTAGGTTCATTCTTGTTTGCAGGTCCTACAGGGGTCGGTAAAACCGAAGTAACCAAGCAACTTGCTAAGTGTATGGGCATAGAGTTTATTCGCTTCGATATGTCTGAGTACTCTGAGCGCCATGCTGTTAGCCGACTAATAGGTGCGCCTCCGGGATACGTTGGCTTTGAGCAAGGTGGACTGTTGACCGAGGCTGCAATCAAGCATCCTCATGCAGTGGTGTTGCTGGATGAAATAGAGAAAGCGCACCCAGACATCTACAACATTCTGTTGCAGGTTATGGATCATGGTACATTAACAGACAACAATGGTCGTAAGGCAGACTTTAGAAACATTGTGTTGGTGATGACAACAAATGCGGGTGTGCAAGAGACTGTTCGTCAATCGATTGGATTCCAGCAGCAAGACTACTCTCATGATGCCATGGTAGAAATCAATAAGGTGTTCACACCAGAGTTTAGAAACCGCTTGGATAACATCATTTGGTTCAACCACCTAGAGAAAGAAGTTATCTTGCAAGTTGTTGATAAATTCATTGTTGAATTGCAAGCGCAGCTTGATAAGAAATCGGTTAACCTGGAACTTACGGCGCAAGCACGAGATTGGCTGGCAGATCTGGGTTACGACAAGGCAATGGGGGCTCGTCCAATGGCGAGGGTTATTCAGGACAACCTGAAAAAGCCACTTGCCAATGAAATCTTGTTTGGTCATTTGTCTGATGGTGGGACAGTGAAAGTTACAGTGAAAGACAACAAGTTGTCCTTTGATTACCAAACGGAAGCGGTGTCAGCATAAAACCTCTGAAGTATTTATAAAAAGCCCAGCGTCACTGGGCTTTTTGTTATCACTCAGTTTGATGCGGCATCACCGTTTCTCAAACTCAGTGCTAGTCGTTCGTGTATACTAATTGCTTGAATGAACTTGGTATACCTAAGTAACATCAGTATGTTGAAGTCGCTTGGGTATCAACGAGTTTACGGCATCAACTTAGTATAAATCTACACACGCAGATTAATGAGCACGGAAGACGATGATGCTCCCTTTGAACGGTGGGGTTAAAATAAAAAGCTTCAAACGACAAAAAGCCCAGAATAACTGGGCTTTTTGTTATCACTCAGTTTGATGCGGCATTATCGTCTCTCAAACTCAGTGCTAGTCGTTCGTGTATACTAATTGCTTGAATGAACTTGGTATACCTAAGTAACATCAGTATGTTGAAGTCGCTTGGTACGGCACCAACTTAGTATAAATCTACACACGCAGATTAACGAGCACGGAAGACCATGATGCTCCCTTTGAATGGTGGGGTTAGAATAAAAAGTTTCACACGACAAAAAGCCCAGAATAGCTGGGCTTTTTGTTATCACTCAGTTTGATGCGGCATCACCGTCTCTCAAACTCAGTGCTAGTCGTTCGTGTATACTAATTGCTTGAATGAACTTGGTATACCTAAGTAACATCAGCATGTTGAAGTCGCTTGGGTATCAACGAGTTTACGGCATCAACTTAGTATAAATCTACACACGCAGAGTAACGAGCACGGAAGACCATGATGCTCCCTTTGAATGGTGGGGTTAGAATAAAAAGTTTCACACGACAAAAAGCCCAGAATCGCTGGGCTTTTTGTTATCACTCAGTTTGATGCGGCATCACCGTCTCTCAAACTCAGTGCTAGTCGTTCGTGTATACTAATTGCTTGAATGAACTTGGTATACCTAAGTAACATCAGCATTTTGAAGTCGCTTGGGTATCAACGAGTTTACGGCATCAACTTAGTATAAATCTACACACGCAGATTAACGAGCACGGAAGACAATACGTCCCTTTGATAGGTCGTAAGGCGTCATTTCAACAGTAACTTTGTCACCAGTCAAAATACGGATGTAGTTTTTGCGCATTTTTCCAGAAATATGTGCAACAACCACGTGACCATTTTCTAGTTCAACACGGAACATTGTGTTTGGTAGCGTGTCAAGGACCGTGCCTTGCATTTCAATTACGTCTTCTTTCGCCATGTGTAGCGTATCACCTCTTGGTTAAATTAAACGATGCAGATTTTGCCCAAAAGCGGGGAATAAGTAAAGTTACAAGCTGATTTTTTGTTAATTTGGTCATTTATTCAGCCAGTTTTACCAAAGTTTTTTGCTTCTATTCCTAACGCATTTCAAAATCTGGAGCCTTGTTGATAGGCAAGGGCGACATTCTAGCATAGGAAAGTCTGCTAGTAACGCATGTTTTTTGTCCATGCTATAGGATAGTTGTGGTGTAAAAGGAGGTGTATTCCTGCATTTGAGCAAACGTATGCAGGAAAGCTAGGTATTAAGCACAAGGTTGTGAGACATCCGGATCAATATCTTGCCAAATATCTTTAACTAGCTTTTGTGCTGGAACAAATTGGGTTTTGTAACGCATTTTCTTGCAGTCGTCGATTTGATAACCCAAGTACAAGTACGGTTTATTTTGTTTCGCTGCCTGTTCGAGCTGAGCCATGATCATGATAGTGCCGATACTTAGTGATTCATACTCAGGATCGAAAAAGGTATAAATAGCAGACAATGAATAAGGCATTGAATCAGTGACGGCTACTGCAATTAATTTATCTTTGTGCCATAGCTCGATAAAGACGATGTTCATCCAACGACAAAATAAGAAGCTTTCGTACTGGAGACGGTTAGGTGGGTACATAGAGCCATCGCTGTGACGTAGGCTGATATATTTTTCGTATAGCGGATAGTATTCAGGACGCTCCTGGTGGCTAATAATTAGCTGATAATCTTGCTTTAATTTATTGCGTTTGCGTTTTTGAGATTTACTCGGTTTAAATTCTTGAGTTAATACTCTTACTGATTGACAAGCTGAGCATGCGGGACAGTGTGGACGATAAATCTGGTCTCCACTGCGGCGAAACCCTAATGCTAACAATTGTTCAAATCTATCTGGGCTGTAACAATTTGGGTCTAGAATAACCAGTAACTGTTCCTTCTGCTCAGGTAAATAACTACAACTAAATTGTTGGCTCAGTCCGATTTTAGAAGGAAAGTGTTCATTCATAGATAGCTTTCAACTCCTGAGGCTGCCACATTGATGATGGGATCTCAAATCGATCCGCCAATTTAAGTCTAGTCAAAAACTCGCTCCTTGGTACAACTTTTAATCCCAAACTTGTTAAATAAGGATTTTCAAGTTGGCAATCAATAAAATGTGCCTGATGGGCTTTGAGCCAATTTACCAGTGCCCACATCGCCATTTTGGACGTATTAGGTAAGGTGTGGAACATAGATTCACCACAAAATACACCAGACTGCATGATGCCATATAGCCCGCCAACTAGGTTACCTTGATCCCATATCTCCACACTATGTGCTAACCCCTGAATGTGCGCTTGCTGATACGCAGCCAACATCGCATTTGTGATCCAAGTTCCTTCAGCGGCCATTCGTTGATTTCTACAAGCTTCAATCACTTGTGAAAAGGCGGTATTGATAGTGACGGTTGGACTGAGTTTACGTTGCGCTTTTCTTAGTGTTTTACCACAGTGAAAATCTTGAAGCTCCAAAATGCCGCGCTCGCTTGGGCTCCACCACATAATTGGCTCACCTTCATTGAACCAAGGAAAGATCCCATTGGCATAAGCGTTTTTCAGACGTTTTACTTGTAAACAACCACCAATAGCAAGCAGTCCATCTGGTTCAGATAAGGCATAGTGATTTGGCGGAAAACGAAAGTCATCGCAAGCAAGGTGGAACAGTTGTTGGATCATTGAACAAACTACAAGATTGTTATTTATTTCAATATAGCAAATTAAGGCAAGGAGGGAAGAGGGTCAGTCTAGACCGACCCATTTATCTATTATTTTTGGCTATCTAAGAAGCGCTCAGCGTCTAGTGCTGCCATACAGCCTGTACCAGCAGAGGTAATTGCTTGACGGTAAATGTGGTCAGACACATCACCTGCTGCAAATACACCTTCAACACTGGTCTGTGTTGCGTTACCATTTAGGCCCGACTGCACAACCAAATAACCATCTTTCATCTCTAGCTGGCCCTCAAACATATCTGTGTTTGGTTTGTGACCAATCGCGATGAAAACACCAGCAAGATCAAGTTGCTCTGTCGCTTCGGAATCAGTATCTTTGATACGAATACCAGTAACACCCATATCATCACCTAGCACCTCATCAAGTGTGCGATTTAGATGTAACACAACATTACCATTCGCTGCTTTATCCATTAGGCGATCGGCAAGAATTTTCTCACTGCGGAAAGAATCGCGGCGGTGAATAACATGTACTTCTTCAGCGATGTTTGATAGATAAAGTGCTTCTTCAACCGCGGTATTACCACCACCGACAACCGCAACCTTTTGACCACGATAGAAAAATCCATCACAAGTCGCACAAGCAGATACGCCACGGCCTTGGAACGCTGTTTCAGACTCTAGACCAAGGTATTTAGCAGATGCGCCTGTTGCGATGATTAACGCATCACAAGTATAAGTACCTTGATCGCCAGTGAGTGTGAAAGGGCGCTTCGTCACGTCAACTTTGTTGATGTGATCGAAAATGATTTCAGTTTCAAAGCGCTCTGCATGCTCTTTCATACGGTCCATAAGTGCTGGACCCGTTAAACCATGTGCATCACCAGGCCAGTTCTCGACTTCAGTTGTTGTAGTCAGCTGACCACCTTGCTGCATACCTGTGATTAATACTGGGTTTAAATTTGCTCGTGCTGCGTATACCGCGGCAGTGTAGCCTGCAGGACCCGAACCTAAAATCAACAGTTTGCAGTGTTTTGCATCGCTCATGTAATTTTCCTAACTAAATTCTAAAAAATGCTATTAAGCAAAAGTTTGTTCGATTCTATGTAATTCAATAGGGAAGTAAATAAAAAACCGTAATCCGATTTGGTATAAATTGGCAAGTTGTCAAAAAATTTGTACTGTTTTGTTTTAAATCGACTACAGATTGAGCAATCTTGTTCTGGACTAGCAAAAAACAGCAGTATTTCATGACCTCAGGTTTTTTTTTTGATATGTTTTAGAGAATTTTGTTTTGCTATCAAGAGTTGATAGCCTAATTGAAAAGGTACATATGGCATTTTGGCAGAATACCCCAGGCTTTGGGTTAAGTGCACAAGATTGTGAGGTGTTAACTGATGCTAAGCAATATCATCAGACGCTTTTACAACTGATCTCACAGGCAAAAACGCGTATTTATATCACCGCACTTTATCTTCAAGATGATGAGGCAGGTCGTGAGATATTGCACGCATTGCACGAGGCTGCACAGCAAAATCCAGACTTAACGGTAAAAGTGTTGGTTGATTTTCACCGTGCGCAACGTGGCCTCATTGGTGCTGAAAAGTCAGAAGGCAACGCCAAGCTATATTGTGATTTAAAAGAGCAGCTAGGCACTCAAGTCGAAGTGTATGGTGTGCCGGTAAAAGCAAAAGAGCTTTTTGGTGTGTTGCATTTAAAAGGCTTTGTTATTGACGACATCCTGCTTTATAGTGGTGCTAGTTTAAATAATGTCTACTTGCATCATGATGAAAAATACCGCCTAGACCGCTACTTTGTGATTAAACAAGCACAGCTCGCGGATAGCTTTTGCCATTTTACCGATCAAGTGCTGATAGCGTCCGACGCAGTACCTAGACTCGACATCCGCCCATTACCTACTTTACTCGACATTCGTACTGAGCAAAAACAGCTGATGAAACAGTTGAAAAAGGCCAGTTATGATATTTCCAAGGCGAACAGTCGGGAAGGTCTAACGGTTCGTCCATTTTTAGGTTTTGGTCGTAGAACTAATAAGCTAAACCGTCTTATTAAGGCGCTTTTCGATACCACAGAACAAGAGTTAGTACTTTACACCCCTTACTTCAATTTTCCGGCTCCTCTACTTCGCTCGCTACGTCGTTTACTGAAAACAGGTAAAAAGGTAACAATAGTGGTGGGGGATAAAACGGCAAATGATTTCTATATCAGTCCAGAGCAGCCATTTAGCCGAATTGGTGCGCTTCCTTATTTGTACGAAACCATTTTGTATAAATTTATCAAGTCGCAACGCCGCTTCATAACTGCCGGATTGCTGGATGTGTATCTGTGGCAAGATGGCAATAACTCGTTTCACTTGAAGGGAGTGAGCAAAGATGGCGATACGCATTTAATGAGTGGTCACAATCTCAACCCAAGGGCGTGGGGGTTAGATATTGAAAATGGCATTCTAATAGAAGATCCCGACAAAGTATTGTTGCCTCAAATTGAGTTAGAAAAGCAAGAGATCTTAAAACATTGCCGTCGCATCGAAAGCCACGATGATCTCGAGACACTAGCGGATTATCCAGCACCGGTGAAAAAACTCCTTGGTCAGGCCAAGCGTGTGAAAGTCGACTTTATCATCAAGCGTTTTATTTAACGCAAGAACTGATAATTTTAAAAAAGGGACGAGCGTCCCTTTTTTACTTTCTTATTTTTGATTATACGCTTCGTTGTGTGAGCTCGCTGCGCGACCTGATGGATCGGCATTGCGCTGGAAAGACTCGTCCCAAGCAAGCGCTTCAGGCGTTGAACACGCCACAGACTTGCCGTGAGGAACACACTTAGCTGCCGCTTCTCCAGGGAAATGCGACTCAAAAATGGTGCGATAATAATAGGCTTCTTTGCTATCAGGTGTATTGATTGGATAGCGGTAGTGGGCGTTTTCAAGATCCGAGTCGCTCACTTGCTGACTAACATACTCTTTTAGTGAATCGATCCAGCTATAGCCTACGCCATCAGAAAATTGCTCTTTTTGGCGCCACAATACGTCATCGGGTAAATAGCCATCAAACGCCTCACGGATAATATGTTTTTCGATACGGCCATCTTTACACATTTTGTAGTCTGGGTTAGTGCGCATGGCAATATCGACAAATTCTTTATCTAAGAAGGGTACACGTGCTTCAACCCCCCAAGCTGCCATCGACTTATTTGCACGTAAGCAATCAAACATATGCAGTTTCGAGACCTTTCGGTTTAGCTCGTTGTGAAACTCCTCAGCATTTGGTGCTTTGTGGAAATACAAATAGCCGCCAAATAGTTCATCGGCCCCTTCACCCGATAGCACCATTTTAATGCCCATTGCTTTAATGTAGCGTGCCATGAGGTACATAGGAGTAGAAGCGCGAATGGTTGTGACATCGTAGGTCTCTAGGTGATAGACCACTTCTTTCAGAGCATCAATCCCTTGTTGTACGGTAAAGTGAATGGGATGGTGAACTGTGCCGATTTTATCCGCTACCTTTTGTGCTGCAGCGAGATCGGGTGAACCTTCCAAGCCAATGGAAAATGAGTGAAGTTTTGGCCACCAAGCATCGGAAGCATCATCATCTTCGATACGCTTTGCTGCAAACTTTTGTGTGATAGCGGAAATCACAGAAGAATCTAGACCACCAGACAGCAACACGCCATACGGCACATCGCACATCAATTGGCGTTTTACTGCGGCTTCTAGCCCATTTTTAACCGTTTCGGCGCTGGCCTCATTGTCTTTTACAGCACTAAATGCTTGCCAGTCGCGTTGGTAATACTCTCTTGGACCACCTTCTTTTGAATACCAATAATGGCCAGGAGGAAACTCTTCAATTTGTGTACAAATAGGTGTGAGCGCTTTCATTTCACTGGCGACATAGAGGTTACCGCTTTGATCACGGCCAGTGTAAAGTGGAATGATACCGATATGATCACGACCAATTAAAAAGGCATCTTCCGTTTCATCGTACAAACAAAATGCAAAAATTCCATTGAGATCATCTAAAAACTCAGGGCCTTTTTGCTTGTATAGCGCCAAGATCACTTCACAGTCTGACTCTGTTTGAAATTCAAATGGAACGGTCAGTGTTTTTGCAAGCTCTTTATGATTATAAATTTCACCATTTACCGCCAAAATATGTGTTTTTTCAGGGTTAAATAATGGTTGTGCGCCGCTAGAAACGCCAACAATTGCCAAACGCTCATGAACTAGGATGGCTTTTTCACTTGAATATACCCCTGACCAGTCGGGGCCACGGTGTCTTAATTTTTTTGACATTTCGATCGCTTGCTCACGAAGTGCAAGGGGATCGGTCTTGATGTCAAGTACGCCGAAAATTGAACACATATTTCCTCATTCCTATTGATGTGTTGATAATATCAACAAATTATTATTGCTCACGGAAGCATAGCTACCATGAGATAGTTTAAGTTCTACCAAAAATAATTTGATAAGTCACACAATGAAATAGAGAAAATGTGAATTTTTTGTGATGTGCAATGGTGCAATTCTGCACCATTTTGGGGCATTACTTATTAGTGTGTCGTTCCAGCGACAAGTTTAATATCTTGCTTTTGTGTAATAGCACTGGTTAATAGGATTTTTATTCCTTTAACTAGGGTGTCAATGTCCATACTGGGCGCACCAGGGTGGTGCGCCGCTTGGGAGGGCAAGTATGGAATATGTACAAAGCCACCACGGCACGCTAAGTCATGTGTACTAAGATAGTGCAGTAATCCATACATCACATGGTTGCACACGTAAGTGCCCGCAGTATTAGAAATACTTGCAGGAACTCCCGCTTGAAGCGCACTACTTAGCATACTTTTTATTGGTAAAGAGGCAAAGTAAGCATCGGGTCCGTGTGTAACGACTGGTGTATCTATCGGCTGGTTTCCTGCGTTGTCGGCTATTCTGGCATCGTTAACGTTAATCGCAATACGTTCGATGGAGATATCACAGCGTCCACCAGCCTGGCCTAAACAGATCACGATGCTTGGGTGATACTTATCTATCGCTTGTGTTAAAGACTCAATACTTTTGTCAAATTCACAAGGTAACTCTTTTGTGTGGATCAGGTGACCTTCAATGGTCTCACCTTCTAATAGCTGAGCTAATTGCCATGAAGGGTTGATGGACTCACCACCAAATGGGGTGAACCCAGTCACGAGGACACAAGGTTTACTGTAACTGGACATTAAAAAACGACTCCGTACATAAGAAAAATATTAATCACCAATAACGTTATAGCGGTTGGTATTTGCACTTTAATGACTTGGTATTTATCTTTTAAATCTAACAGTGCCGCTGGCACGATGTTGAAGTTAGCGGCCATCGGTGTCATCAGTGTTCCACAATAACCCGAATACATGCCAATTGCGACGAGCGGCGCAGGATCAGCGCCATGCCCCTGGATCAAAAATGGCAGCGCAATACCCGCCGTCATTACCGGAAATGCGGCAAATGCATTGCCCATTATCATGGTAAAGAGTGCCATGCCCACACAATACAGCACAACGAGCATAAAGCGGTTATCTGGCGAAATAAACAATGTCACTAAGTCTTGGATAGCAGTGCCAGTGTTTGCGACGATAAATACACCGCCAAGCATTGCTAGCATCTGTGGCAATATTGCTGCCCAGCCTATTGAATCAACTAAGCGACGAGACTCAGAAAGTGCTTGTAGTGGACTGCCTTTGGTTATTTTCCAGCTCACCAGCAATGCGATGGTGCAAGCGAGTGTCAGTGCTGAAAGCGTTACGTGCTCCTGATCGAATAGATAAAAATCGCCGAGCTGGATCTCACTTAAGATGATAGTACAGATAACAGTAACGATTGGAATAAGTACAGCAGGAACAAACAATTTATTACCAAACCGATTTGCATCTTCTGTTTTGGCTCGTTCGCACGGCATGTCGTAATTTCCCATGGAAACCATATTCATACCTGCAAGCAGTGCGATGATCACCACGTTGATGCCAATCCATAAATATGTATTTCGCTCACCAATCAATGCGATAGAAGCATCGCCAAAGATAAAAACAGAGCCAAATAAAAACCAAAATAGTGCCGTAGTGAGACGCTTAGGATGGGCCTTATCTTGTAGCGTTTTTACCACCAGAAACATCACGATAAAACCAATCAATAAATAGATGTTGTCAATTGAAAGTAGGCTAGATTGCGCGTCAGAAGTGTTCATTAAGCTCATAATGACTCCTCCTTAAGCGCTGAATTTGTGTTGCTAAGTGTTTGCTCTTCTTCGCTTTGTTGCTGCTGACAGCGCGCAATTTCTGCCCGGATTTTTGCTTCAAATCGCGCTAAACGGAAGAGATGAACAATGAGCGCGGCAATTGCAGTTGGTATTGCCCAAAGTCCGATATGTAGCGGTTCAATCCCGGCAATGCCGTTTTCTTTTAGAAATGCATCCATCAGAAGTACAGCACCAAAGGCGATAAAAATATCCTCGCCAAAGAACACGGCAATGTTATCGCAGGCGGCAGCATGTGCGCCTATCATGTCTTTTACATCTTGTGGCAGGTCGCCGTATTGGTTTGCCGCAGCGCCTATCGCCATCGGAGCAAGCAGTGGTCTAACGGTTTGCGCTTGGCCCGCTAAATTGATTAACCCCAGCGCAGCGGAGCACTCACGGACCACAAAATACATACTTAAAATTCGAGAAGTGGTCGCCCCTTTTATGCCCGCAACCCAAGCTTTAGCGCGTTGCTGTAAACCGTAACGCTCTAAAATTGCAATCACGGGTAAGATAAGTAAAAAGCTCGCAAGCTGGCGAGAGTTCATAAACTTTTCGCCAAAGGTGGCAATTAAGTCGACAAAGTCTATTCCAACGGCAAAACCAGTAACTAGACCTGCCGAGGTGACAACCAATAAGGGATTAAACCTCAGAGCAAAGCCAATAACAATCACGGCAATGCCCGAAAGGGGAAGGAGATTTAGCTCAGTCATTTTGTTGTTCTTTATTTTTAAGCGCTAACCTTAGCTGATTGAGATGCGCCTGTACTCGGTGAGATTCCTTTGCTGCATCTATAAGGGATGTTGATTTTAAATGGATACAATCACCCGCGCCTAATTGGCTCAAGTGGCGCATATCGGCTTGAATGATGGTACCAATAATTGGATAACCGCCTGTGGTTTGGCAGTCATTCAATAGGATAATGGGCTCGCCACTGGGGGGCAGCTGAATAACGCCTGGGTGGACGGCTTGGGTTGCAATATTATGTGTATGTATTAGGCTGCTATGGCCACTTAGGCGAATGCCCATACGATTACTGCTGGGGTTTACTTTCCAAATGGTGTCGTTTAATACACTCAGTGTCTGTTTGGAAATTAACTCGAGATGCGGGCCTGGAATAAAGTGGATGAGTTTTTCATAACTGGGCTGTAGACCACCAACGGCGCCTTTGGCAGTGCTTGGCGTGTAGCTTAGTTTGTCCCCTTGTTTAAGAGCTCGGCCGCATACTCCTCCAAAGCCTGCCATGAGATCGGTTGAATAACTCCCAAGCAGCTTGTCTATGTTGGTAAATCCACCTTCGACCACCAAATAAGCGCGTAAACCATCGCGATTTTGTTTAAATGTCAGCTTATCTCCAGCTTTAGCGCTGTAGCGCCAGCAAGGGTATATCGCTTCATCGTTTAAAGCAGCATTGAGATCTGCCCCCGCGATAACAAAGTTAGTGGGGGCGTGGAAGTGAAACTCGCATAAGCCAATGGTCACTTCAATAGCTGCATTATCGTCGTCATTTGACAAGAGTGTATTTGCAAGTTTAAGCGCAACAGGGTCGATGACACCTGCTTGACTTACTCCTAAGTGGCGAAGTCCTTGACGGCCAATGTCTTGAATAGTTGAAAGTGGCCCAGGTTTAATAACTTCTAGCATGATTTCTCCACAAAACGCACGATATCTCCCGGTTGTAGCAAGCTTGCGGATGCAGAATTTGGGTCAAATAGCGTAGTATTGGTTTGTCCAAGTAAATGCCAGCCACCAGGAGATTGACTCGGGTAAATTGCACTGTAACTGTCTGCGATGGCAATACTGCCTTTGGGGACTTTGGTAATCGGTGTGGATTTTCGGGGTAATTGCAGCGCAGCTGGTAACCCTGATAAGTAAGCAAAACCGGGTAAGAAGCCAATAAATTGTACTTGATAATCAACGCTTGAGTGCAGCTCGATAAGCTGTTTTGGTGTCAGTTGTAATTCGTGGGCTATACGTTCAAAATCCTGTCCGAATTCTTTGCCATAAAACACCTCAATATGATGGCGTGTTGGCTTTACCTCTGCTACTTCTAGGTCTTGCCAATGTGCTTGGATTTTATGTTGCCAGGCATCGGCTTTACGGGGGTCTTTTAAATAGGCAGTAACGGAAGATTTGGCAGGCACTACATCAATAAAAGCACCGCTACTATCAAGCCATTTCTTGAGGGCGAACAATTGTTGATTAATTGGACTTTTGCTATCAGGCAAACACGTTGCATTTACAACAATTGCTTGCTCACCTAATAGATAACAACTCACATCGGACATAGACAATAACAGTTGGTTGCTTTGGTAAACGTTATATTTCTTATAACACACCTCGCAATTGAAACGAAGTTATTGCTATCAGTTGCCGTTTTGTTGTAGTTACAAAAAAGCCGTATTTAAACACGGCTTAAAATCTGAGGATTTATTTAGCAGTTAATAGCCATTGACTTAGAAGGCGAACGCCATAGCCTGTACCACCAGTTGGTACTTCGTCTTTAGCTGAGCTTGAAAGTGCGTTACCGGCAATATCGATATGAACCCAACGGGTGTCACCTGCAAATTGTTGCAGGAAAGTCGCAGCAGTTGTTGCACCAGGACCACCTGAACCTACGTTTTGGAAATCGGCGATGTCTGATTTTAGCTTGTTTTTATAGCCAAGCGGTAGACGCCATACGTTTTCGTTCACAACTTTACCTGCGTTGGTAAATTCTGTAATTAAGCTATCATCTTCAGAGAAAATTGCTGAATATTCGTTACCAACAGCACCAATTTTAGAGCCAGTTAATGTCGCGACATCAATCATGATCTCAGGGCTGTAATGTTTACGTGCATACCACATTGCATCAGACAGCACCAAACGACCTTCAGCATCTGTGTTGACAACTTCTACGCTAATACCTTCTGCAGTGCGCAGTACATCACCCGGTGCGATTGCATACTGAGACACCATATTTGCCGCCATCCCCATCACAGCGACCACGTTTACGTCTGCTTTGCTCAGTGCCATTGCTTTTACTGTACCAAGCACGGCAGCCGCGCCCGCCATGTCAGATTTCATGCGTGCAATCGAAGCGCCGGTTTTGATGCTATAACCACCAGAATCAAACGTAATACCTTTACCGATCAGAGCAATCGGTGTCTCGCTGTTGCCTTTATAGTGTGCTACAACTAAACGAGAGCCGTGCTCACTACCACGGCCAACGCCCTCAAGTGCGCCCATGCCAAGCTCTTTAAGTTCAGCTGGTGCTAATACTTTTACTTCAACGCCATATTGTTCAAGTTCCTTTGCTGCTTTTGCAAAGTCTACTGGGGTCATTTCTGTTGCGACTTCAGAGGTCAAGTCACGCGCTAAAAACACGCCAGCTTGAATGTGTTGTAGTGCTTTATACTGAGCCTGTGTTGCTTGCTTATCGGCAACGTCGAAGTGATAGCTTACGTTAAAAGTGTTAGGCTCTTTTTTGTATACTTCGAAGGTGTGGTCACGAAGGTTTGCACCGTGTGCAAATTGTGCTGCTAGTTCTGCATTTGAGAGCGCTCCCTCAACGTCTTCGAATGCAACTGCAACACTCTCCAGCTTTTTACCTTCAAATTTAGCGTGTAAGTTACCGCCAAGTTTGGTCATTTTGCTCGCATTGAGTGCGCCCGTTTCACCTAAACCAACAATGAAGATACGCTTATAATCAGAGTCTACTGGCGCTAATACTTCAACTGTTTTGCCATATGCTCCTTTAAAGTCTTCAGCAGCAATTGCGCGCTCCAATTGTTTGCGAGTGTCTTTATCAAGGAACTTTAGGTTACTTTGGCTTTCACCAGCTTGAAAAATTACCAGTGCATCAGCGTCTGCAAGCTTGGTATTGAACTCAAAGTCAGCGGCATTTGCAGAAGTCATGCTGGCAACCGCCAGCGCTAAAGCAGAAAAACGCGTAGTCAATGACATAATCTTATCCTCAGATAACTAAAATTGCGGCGTTTTTACCTTAATCAGAGAAATTTAGACACAATTTGTCGGTGAAGTAACAGGTTTTACCGTTCAGTGACATTAGGTAAGCGGCTTGTCAGCACAATGCCTAATATCGTGATCATAATGTAGAGTGCAAGTAACACTGTAATTGAAAATGCCGAGGCAATGACACCAAGTGCACTTGTTAATAAAAGCACAATACCGATAATTGTGTTACTGAGTGTGACGTAACTGGTGCGTTTGTTTCCTTCAGCCATATCGACCACGTAGGTTTTGCGGCCCACGCGCACGCCTTGATGGGCGATAGCAATAACAAAATAGCAAAGTGGAATGAACCAGATTCTTTCTAGCAGTGAAGAATAAAATAAAGAAGTTGCCAGTAGTATTGCAGTGATGGCAACGGTGATTGTAGCGCCATACATCATCACGCGTTTACTGGATTGATCGGCAAGACGACCCCAAAAAGCCCCACTGACTAAACTGGCAAGCCCAGACACCGCTAACAAAGCTGCCAACACCCATGCTCCGTTGCCGATATTCTGCTGCGCCAGCACGGTGAAATAGGGCGGAATAAGCGCGGAACTTAACAAAAACCCACGCGCAAAAATAAATTTTTTCAGTGTTGGGTCTGTTTTTAACAGCGCGAAATCTTGCTTTATTTTATCTAATCCGTTTTCACCGCCTTCGGTGGCGCCTCCATATTCTTTGATTTGTGAGAACGTTATTGCACCAATCAACCAAAAGGTTGCAGCTAGTACCAGTGTGATCACAAAGTTGACGTTGTTTACTTGAGTGGCTGCGATAAAAAGCCCAACACCAAATGTAACGGTTATAAGTCCACTGACAGAGGCGGCTTGGCCGCTAAGCTGGCCGCGCTTTTGTTTAGGGATAGTTTTACCTATGACATCTTTTGACGACACGGAACTTAAGCTGCGGGCGATGCTAAAAATCGCCAGTAATCCAAGTACCAACCAAGCGTATAATTGATTTTCAGTTTGTTGCCATGCAAGTAGCGCCATAAGCAGTACACAAATAGCTTGCGTAAGTGCGCCGAGAGACCAAAGGTGCTTTCGCTTAGCATGCTTACGCACCCATTGACCAATAAACAATTGTGGGATCAGTGAACCAGACTCGCGAATGGGGACTAGAGCCGATATCAAATAAGCAGGAGCACCGAGTGATTGCATCAGCCAAGGTAGCGTGATCTTTGGGTTGAGTAGGGCATCTCCCAATTTGCTAAATAGTTGACTCAATAAAATAAGCACGTAGTTACCTGGAACTTCTTTACACGCCTTATCATCAATCGCCTTACAGGCACGCGCTTCGTCATCATTGGTTAGCTTTTGATAGAGATTCTCACTTATTTTACTCACACCTATTCCTTTATTTTGCAGTTTTGCAGACAGCACTACTTCACTATCATGAACGACTTTAGATGAAATGATAATTAACCTTAGACGGTCTCATTTAATACGCAGTAAATCATATTAAGTTCAATAAGTATGAAGTGATAATCATACTTAGTTGTGACATACAGTATTGAGAGGGTAGTGATGAGAACATTACAGGTAGCCGCATCGATAGGATTTATCATGATGTTAGGTGTAGGTGTTTCGGCGCTCGCGGGGACAGATATGCCCAAGCCTAAAGTTGATGGCGCAAGTAACCATATTAAAACGTTAGTGTTGGGCTCCGGTTGTTTCTGGGGTCCCGAAAAACGCTACGAGAAAATGACGGGCGTGATAGATGCTGAGTCTGGCTATGCCGACGGTAAAGGGTTTAAGCCAAGTTATAGAGAAATTATTAAATCGAGCCGACGCTTTGATGAAGACAACTATGCGGAAGTGGTAAAGGTAACTTACAACGCAAATCTTATCACCACCGATGCGCTGCTAAAGTACTACTTTGAAAGTCACGATCCAACCCAGAAAAACCGTCAGGGTAATGACGTTGGAACGCAGTATCGCTCGATCATTCTATACACAGATGAGCAGCAAAGTGACAAGGCCCACACATTAAAAGCGCAGTATCAACATTTATTATCTGAGCAAGGCTATGGCGACATTCAAACCAAGATCAAGCCACTTAGAAAATTCTATCCAGCGGAAGAGTATCATCAAAACTACTTAACCAAGAACCCTAAGGGATACTGCCCAGATCACAGCACGGGAGTGACCTTTGAAAAGGTGGCGAAAGATAAAGCTGATAACACTATGCTAGCCCAAGGTAAGCATATTGTGATTGTTGATGCTAAAAGCTATTGCCCTTATTGTGAAAAGCTAAAAAAAGAGGTGTTAAACGACTATCAAGGTGATATCCCACTTCATTTTCGCTATGCAGATCAACTCGAGGGACTAATGATAAAAACCGCGACTTGGGCGACGCCAACGATCTTATTTATTGAAAATGGTGTTGAGTCCCTTGGCTTTCAAGGTTTTATGGCGAGAGAAGAGTTTTATAAGGCACTCGGTGCTTTTAAGCTGGGTCGTTCAGAAGCTTTTGACATTGCTTTTCAAAAAGGCACAGAAAGACCATTTTGCAAGCAGTATGATATCTTTAAAAACACACCAGATGGCGTATTTATCGATAAATTAAGCGGCAAGATTCTTTTTGACACCCGAGATAGATTTAACTCAGGCACTGGGTGGCTGTCGTTTACTCACCCAGTAAAAGACAGCGTGACCTATCACAAAGATTTAAGCCATGGAATGGTGAGAACCGAAATACGCTCAAAAAGCAGCGGCATTCATTTAGGCCATGTATTTAAAAATGAAGGGCCAAAGGGTCAAGACCGCTATTGTATCAATGCCCAAGTACTTGAGTTTAAAGCGAGAGAGGCGCTTTAGGTATTACGCCTAAAGCTACCTTTTGCTAAGGAGGCAGACATAAACCAAAGTCGAAGTTACTTTTGTGTATTAGGAGAACATGTTTACTTGTTAACTTTTCAAAGTGGTACTTTGGTTGCTTCCTCCTAAAATTTGATCTGCCGTTCATGTGGCCATTTATACTAATTTGGCTCTAGACTAATATAGTAACAGGTTGATTTTTATTCAATATCCAGTTAGTTTCGTCAATATCTAACTTCAAAATACGCAAAAGGAATTCTTATGCACCGTATACATATTTTGTGTCTAATTTGTTTGTGGTGGCTCATTACGGTACGGACAGCGGCTGCCAGTGAAACTCCTCACCAAGTCAAAGCACTCAAAATCACTACGCTGTCGACCATGCTTGCGGATAGTGGCATTGGCGAGTGGGGATATGCAGCACTAGTTGAAGTGGACGGCCGAAAAATTCTTTTTGATACTGGTAATCGGCCGCAAACAGTACTGCAAAATGCGCGAGACTTGCGGATCGATTTGTCTGATGTAGAAGATGTAATTTTAAGTCATAATCATGGCGACCACACCGGTGGACTAGAAACGTTAAGGACCGAGCTGAGTAAAAAGAATGCAAAAGCGATGTCTCGCGTTCATGTTGGTCACGGTATTTTCGCAAAACGTGCAGGTAGAGAAAACCGCATGCACGCGATGAAGCTCGCGCTTGAAAAACAAGGTGTGATTTTCAAACAATACAGTGAGGCGCAGGAAATTTACCCAGGTGTTTGGTTAACAGGCTATGTTGAGCGCATTCACCCCGAACATAATTGGAGTGGAAATAGCAAAATTGAAGGTAAGCACGGCGATATAGAAGATAACATTCCAGAAGATATGTCACTGGTGATAAATACCAAAGATGGCTTTGTATTAATAGCTGGTTGCGGGCACGCGGGTATCATCAACACGATGGAACACATAGTAAAAACGATCCACCCCGCAGATATTACGACGGCGATAGGCGGATTCCATTTAATGAATGCGGATGATAAACACTTGGCATGGACAGCAGGTAAATTACAGCAGTTTGGCTTAAAGAATATGATGGGTGCACATTGTACTGGTATTAACTCGCTATACGTGCTGCGTGAATTGATGAAGTCAAACCGTAAGCAAATGGTGGTGGGCTCTGTGGGGGACAGCTTTACTTTAAGTGAGGGCGTAAAGGCTGGCTACATCGCTCGTTGAGCCATTTGGATTTATTCCGCTATTTGGCTTTTTCAGCTACTGGCGTTGGTGATTTTGGTTATCACTTTCGTTAAACATAGGAAAGTTAAGTACACGGACAAGTGAAGCGAATTTAGTCCAATCAGTAATGTAATCACTGACATTGCGGGATTACACCGACAGAGATCGATGAGCTTGACCTGAATTATTATCATGGAAATATCTTTCAGAGTGGTTTTTTATCGCACTACATTTTTGTACTTTGTCAAAGATATTGATGATTTAGTTAGGGTATTCAGCGAAAAGATAATGTGAAGGCTGAATTTAGCCTTCGTAAAGTGTTTAGTGTAGGCACCTTTTTTCACCCATGCATAATATTGCAATGACAGGGACAGCTAATAAAAAAATAGCGCCTTCTGCGATATCTCTTAGTGGTGTCGTAATCGCTGCTGATGCCTTTTCTGAAAAACTTTGTGCAACGCTAAAGTGGATTACGAGTGGGTGCTCAAATTGTTTGAAGTGAGCAAAGTTCAGGTCCCGATTATCATATCTATCACCAACAAGTTTGACAGAAACACGACCAGACTTAAAACCATAGTCTTGGGCCTTTGCTTCTATCTCGTTCGGTGTATTAGGACTTAATAGAATATCAACCTTTCCTTCTACGCTTCGCATTGAACTGATGTGAAAGTCATTTCTTTCAAGAGAGATAAATGCTAAAAGCGGGCTATCGAGTAGCTTGGCTAAGGTGGGATCAGTACGCAGTATGTAATGATGCTCTTTTCCAACAAAGATGACATGTTTACCGTCTTCAGTTTTTAAAAAGGTCGAGATTTCATCTTGATAAGACGTGGTTTTAGTGATCTCATGATAGGTTGAACATGCCGTTGAAAAGCAGAACAATATCGTTGTGAGTAGAGCTAATTTGAGGGTGTGTATCAGTTTTGTCATTTTCCTTCCTTGACGTACTTTTTTATTCGTCGCGAACAGTACGATAATCGGTACGAGATTGGCAACAAAAATTTAATTATTTGACGCGAATTACATTGCTAAAGTCATAAAATAGGCGTATACATCGCGTCGAATTCTCGCTTTCTTTTTTAGGTGTATCTGTGGACTTTTTTTGGGTGTTGTTACTCATTAGCTTGAGTGCAGTTTTCGCGCTGTGTGAAATATCATTGGCAGCGGCACGCAAAGTTAAATTACAAACCTTATTTGATCTTGGTGACGTTAGAGCCAAGAAAGTATTGTATTTGCAGGCCAATGCGCATCAGTTTTTTGCTGCGGTACAGGTGGTACTCAATGCCTTGGCAATTGTTGCGGGTATGATAGGTGAGTCGGTTTTTACCCCTTATGTATTGCAACTACTAAACTGGGTTGCAAGCTTTATGTTTGCCGACGTTGCGGCTCATGCTTCGATGTTATTGCAAATATCCACAGTGGTGTCGTTTTTACTGATCACATCGTTATTTGTATTGTTTGCGGATTTATTGCCAAAACGAATAGCTATGGTCATTCCAGAAACTATCGCGATGCGATTTATCCATCTAATGCTTGCCAGCGTTTGGATTTTTAAGCCTATTATCTGGCTATTTAACGTGTTCGCCGATTGGATTATAAAGCTATTCAATTTACCAAATGAGCGTGACGAACAGGTAACGCGTGACGATATTTATGCGGTAGTTGATCAAAGTGCTGAGCAGGGTGAACTGTGCGAGCATGAGTACAATATCATTGGCAACGTGCTCGACCTTAACCAGACTAATATTACCCAAGCGATGATCAATCGCGATGCAATCGTGTGGTTAGACATTCAAGAACCAGAAGAAAATCTGAGCACGTTAATTCAAGCGCACAGTTTTCAACAGTATCTACTGTGTGACGGCTCGCTCGACAAAGTGATAGCTGCACCTGAAGCCAAACAACTGCTTAGTAATATTTTGGCTAAAAAGCCGTTACTGGATGGTCAACAACAAGAATTCCATAAGCCGGTAATTTTACTTGATACTCTAAGCCTTTCCGATGCGCTAGATGGGCTGAAAAGTCATGAAAGCAACTGTGCGGTGGTGATCAATGAATTCTCAACTGTGGTCGGGATGGTAACGTTATCCAGCATCTTGAATTTAATTGCACTGAAAGACGACCAAGCAATAGAAGCCCAATTTAGACAAAAGGATAACACCCGATGGCTAGTGCAGGGTGATATGTCGATTAAGGACTTTCAAGCTTCGGTGATTGAGTACGAGTTTGAACCGATTGAAGCCATAGAAACCTTAGCCGGTTTTGTGATCCACAGGCTAAAGCATTTTCCTGTCGAAGGAGAGGCGTTAGAAGTTGATGGCTTTAAGTTTAAAGTAATAGAAATTCAAGGATTGGCCATTAGGCAAATTGAAGTAACCAAAGAGCCCCAACTATAAGGGGCTCAGTGTTTCTAACACCGCGTTGATTTCTTTTAGCACCAAAGCCGAGGAATCCTGCATAAAAAAGTGCCGTCCAGGTATCGCTTTAGGCGTGATACCTTGTTTAAAGCAACTTTCCCAATGGTGCATATCCGTCCCTGTTGCTGCTTTATCCCGAGTACCATATAACACGGTTGCAGGCACGTCGAGTTTACAAGCCGAGTCGTATTGATAGGTCTCTCCCAGCTTAAAATCCGCTTTTAACGTTGGCAGCATCAGTTGTTGCAGTTCGATATCATTGAGCAAAGCCGGTGGTAAACCGCCCATTAAATTTACCGCCGCAATGAACTTCTTATCGTCAAGAGTATGGTAGGGGGATTTTCTTATCGCATATTGCGGTGCCTTCCTTGCAGCAATAAACAGGTGTTTAACTATATTGCAGCTGCTATGTTGAAGTGCTAGGGCAAGCTCATACGCAATATAAGCGCCATTGCTATGACCGTAAAAAATGGTGGGTAATGGCGTTGCTTCGCTCAAAATAGGTGCTATTGCTGCGACCAAGGTATGAATATTATCAATGGCAGCTTCATGACTTCGCTCCTTTCGTCCGGGTGCTTGGAGAGCATATAAAGCGACATCTTCAGGCAGTTTTCCTGCCCAGTTTTGATAAACAGCTGCATCTGCGCCAGCAAAAGGAAAGCAAATGAGTTGTTTGCGAATGGTGTTAGGCTTATTTAATAAAACTAGCCATTTTGAATCTATGCTATCTCTACATGTTTGTAATGCGACTTGGCTCATTGTTAACTCAATAGGTTCTTTTTAGTTGCTGTGAAAGTGGCTGGCAGTTTGTAGGTCGCGCGTAGCGAGAAAGCCACAAACGTAAGGCTTACGAGGGCTTGAACTACCACACTTAACACCGTGATATACCACAGTTCCGTAATCGTAAGTTGCTGTTGTTTTACTAACCAAATGATTGGCAGAACAAAGGTAAATAACCTTGTGGTGTTACTGTAAAGTGGTGGCCACGTATTACCTGAGGCTTGAAACAATCCCGAACAAGTGAAAATAACCCCCGTTGCGATAAAGCTCCAAGCGACGACATATAGAAAGTAACGGGTGTGTTCGATGACTTGTGGGTCTTCTGAAAATGGCATGGCGAGTTGAGCTCCTAAGTGTGCTGCGAGTAAGGAAACTCCCAACATCAAGCTACACGTCGCGACCAGAGACCAATAGAATGCCTGTCTAAATCGTTTGAAGTTCCCTGCGCCGTAATTTTGTCCTGCTATTGCAGGCAGTGAAAATGCGACGGCCATCACGGGCAAAAACAGAGCTTGGATCACTTTCGAGCCAATTCCAAATCCGGCTTGTACATCGGTGCCAAAATCTTTTAATACCCAAAATGTTGTCGACATATAAACAAACATCAGAATAAGTTCAGCACCTGCTGGGCACCCTACAGAAAATAGCCGTTTTATGGTGTGGCGATGAAACGTTAGAAACAATTGGCTATCTAGCACCAAATAACGTTTGTCGTAATTGAGATAAAACCAAAGTGACAGCACGGCTATCACAACAGAAATGGAACTGGCCAGCCCCGCACCTGCAATGCCCATTTCTATACCTAATAGCCATCCCGAGATTAAGATGGGAGACAGAATAATATTAATAATAAGAGAGCCGATTTGCGCGATCATCATTGGCTTTACAACACCAGTTCCTCTCAGTGCAGCACCGATTGTAGTCATAATAAATTGCAGCACTAAACAGGGTAAAAACCAGTATGAGTAGCTTAATGCTGCCTCTGTGGTTGCGGGATCTTCGCTCGTGATGTGCAGATAAGATTTGATGCCATAGATACCAGTTAGTAACAAGATGGTACCAAGTGCAACGGAAGCGAATAATGCTTGGTTAAATACAAGATTGGCGCTGGACTGATCCTTTTCTCCTACCGCGTGTGCAACTAATGTTGCCGTTCCGACATTCAAAATCTGGCTGACGGCGAAAATCAAAAACATGATATTGCCAATTAAACTGAGCGCTGCGACTGGAGCACTGCCTAAGTCTGAAACAAAATAGAGATCGGTAAGCACATAAAGTGTTTGCACAAACATCCCAATAGACATGGGTAGCGCCATAGCTACTAGATGCTTAGGTAAGGAACCTTGAGTTAGATCTTTCATGCAGCTACCTTTTCCTAATATCTACTGTTGAGGGAGTGGAACGTGACTCGATGTCATATTCTTGAGGTAGCGGAGTTGATTTGGTGTATCTTGGTCTATTTCCACGTTTACTGATGAACCATCGAAATGGATGAAGAATTCCTTTGGCAACCTCAAAGGCACTTGGAAATAAATATGGCTTAGTAACTCCAACTTGAATTGGACTACTATCTGGGCGGTAAAAAAAACTCCCGAATAACTGGTCCCAAAGACTCAAATCAGAGCCAAAATTTCCAGCCTCTTTCAATTCAACGCTATGATGGAAACGATGGAGCTCTGGTGTTGCCACAATGTAGTTTAGCCATCCCATACGAACATTTACATTGGCATGAATGAAATATCCGTGCAGTGCTGTAAATTGACCGGCAATGAACATCCCTTCGGCTGAGAAACCCAGCAATAGAAATGAGGTTTGTATAACTAGCGCACTCAAAAACACTTCCAAAAAGTGAACGACAGAGTTATTACTTACCGTGACTTTGTTAGGCCGATGATGGATCCCATGAAAACTCCAAAGAAACAGGTGACGATGTTCTAACCTATGTAGCCAATATCCGATAAACGAACCGACGAAAATGGCTAGAATGGCATTTTGTGCCAAGCTCAATGTATTTTCGATAGGAGCGAGCTGGAGTGCAATCACTCGCACTAGTGTCTCGCTAAACGCCCCGTATACGATGACAAGAATAAAGCACAAGCCATCTCTGCTCCATTCCTTTTTACTGGGATGCCATTGTGTTTTAAACGGGTTTAGTCTTTCCATGATAATAAAATAGGCAATGATGATGAGCACACTGGAGAATGCCGCTAATCCAAGGTCAATGTCTTGTTGCAAGACAAAGATACTGTAACCAATAAGGATCAAAACGATTAAAGGGTAGCAGATAAATGCACAAAGCCTACGAAGTTGGTTTTTGATTGGACTAGGCATAATTGTCTGCCTCATTAGTGAGGTGCGGCTGTGGATTTTGCTGTTCTGGATAACAGACCCTAAATGGTTTTTCATCTTGTCGACAAAGGTATTGTGCAACATAGCGGCCACTGGCCGTTGAATGTGTTACGCCGCTAAATGTACTCCATTGCCCCGTATAATAAAAGTTGCCTAGATTCGGGAAAGTAGGACCATGCTTGATTTGGTAATTTTCTAATTCTTCTGTCAGTGGCGCAAAAGGGTGCCAAGCTAAAACTGTTCCATTGTGGTTCTCGGTATAACGTTCACTGGTTAATGGCGTTACAACATCTATAAACTCAACTTTGTCTGTAAGGCCTTCAAAATATTGGTTAAGGAACTCGATTATCGCCTGACCCACTTTTTTCTTTGCTTGCTTATATTCGGGTGAACGGCGTTTGCGTGTATAAGGATTACGACTTTGCCCTGAAGACGTAGATTGCACGACGCTTTGCTCCATCGCTTGCCATGCGTCACTTTTTGATAAATAAGTGACGTAAAGGACTGACTTGCCACTTGGTGCATGATCTGGATATAGCGTATTGCGGATTTGCACACCGATCCCACTATGATAATTACCGACCAATTGGCGCGAAATCGATTCGGGTAACAAGTATGAGGTATAAGGGTCATGGTCGGAATAGTCTGCATTTACTGCAATAAATACCGCAACACAGCCCGGAAATACCACGCTATTTGCATCTTCTTCTAGCTTTGTGAAAAGCTTATCCAGCACAGGGTGAGGGTAGCGATTTTGCAACATCTTACGAGTGAGTTTGTAACTATCACAACTGGCGACAACATAATCAGCGTAATGGAGAGAGCCATCGGCTAATTGCACACCAACCGCGCGGTTATTGTCGGTGAGAATGTGCTCGACTTTACTTTTATAATGAATGTTTGCCCCTAGCTCTTTTGCCCGATTTGCCAATCGCTTCGCAAGACCTAATGAACCAATACTAGGCACTCCTGCATTTTGGTTTGCAGCACAAGCTAAGTTAAAGACAAAGGGCATTAATCGTAGCTCGCTATGGCGGTCAAAAATAATCCAGTTGAGTGCTTCCGCAAGCGTGGGGTTTGAAAAGCGCTTAGAAAAGTCTTCCATCGTGACAGCAAGCGTTTTCATAAAGGTGCGCATATAGGGCAGCAATTGCCACATCATTTTGCTTTTTTCCCACCATGTCATCAAGCCACTACTTTTAAGAAAAGGGAAATACGGCATACACTTGCGTAGTTTTCGGATGTGTCCACACAATTCAATGATTAGTTTGCTATCTTCAGGAAAGCGCTCAATTAGAGTGGACTCTAACTTGTCTGGATCGACATAAAAGCGGATCTTTTCGCCGTTAGCCGTGACGACTGAGTTAAATATCTCAGTGTTGTATATAGGCACGTTTTCAAGGCAGCCTAGCTCATCCCAGATGGTTGCCATTTCGTTGTTGGTTCCTGTGCCGTTTAACCAGCTGATACACCAATCAAAAGTGTATTCTTTTCGTTGCCATGAGGTGCAGCACCCACCTGGTGTTTCATGCAGTTCGAAGACGGTGCATTGATAACCATTCATTTGGCTATAAGCAGCGGTACCAAGACCAGACATACCAGCACCAATGATAATCACAGACTTTTGTTGTTCGGACATAGTTTTGTTCTTTTAATGATGCTCGACAAGCCATTTTAAATACCAAATTAGCCCGTCGAGCGAAAACACAAAGTGCGTCTTAAGCTGTTTCGCAGGCAAGCTCTTGAAGCACGACGGCAATCTCTTGGCACCAGTCGTTGATGCGCTGCTCGGTGAGTTCTGGTTGGTTATCATCATCAAGCGACAAGCCGAGAAACTCACTACCGTCTTCATTTAGCCCTTTCGACTTGGTGAAGTGGTAACCTGAATTTGGCCAGTAACCAATTGCTGTGGCGCCTTGTTCGGTTAGTTTATCGTGTAAGATGCCGATACCGTCTTGAAACCACTCGTCATAACCAACTTGATCGCCCTGACCGAAGATAGCCACGATTTTTCCGCTGAAATCCTGTTGTGCTAGGCTCTCCCAACGTGATTCCCAATCATCCTGTAAACCACCGTATTCCCACGTTGAAATCCCAAAAATCAAAAATTCATAGTTCTCGGTTAAGGTTAATTCGGTGTCTGCTATATCAAAGAGATCGATGGTAAACTGGTTTAGGTTTGCTTTTATTAATTCTGCTGCGGCTTCAGTGTTACCTGTTGTGCTGCCATAAAATAGGCCAATACGAGTACTCATAATATTTCCTTTTAATTCTCTTGGTTAAGCAACATGCTGCTTTTGTTCGCTATAAGATTGAGGTTGGTGTAGTGGGTTTTCACCGATCCAAGCCTGAAACGGCTTGTCATCATCACGGCATACAAAGTGCAGAACATGTCTGCCTGTAGCTGCTGCACGGATCAACCCGCCAGTTGTCACCCAGTGACCAGCCATATAAAAGTTGCTAAGGCCTGGCAGTCCCGTTGTCCCGTTGGCATTTATTTCGTCTTCTAAACTTTCACCACTTTCCAAAAATGGCTGCCACGCCAATACCGTTCCTTTGCTGTTGCGGGTATAGCGAACTTGGGTCAAAGGGGTCGCGATGTCGATATATTCGATATGCTCTTTTAGTCCCTCAAAATGAGTGGAGAGCTTATCGATTATAAATTCACCTAAGGTCTTTTTAGCGAGGCGATATTGAACGCTACGCTTGACCCTAGTGTGATGGCGTTTAGTCGCCGTTGTTTCTTGGAAATTATTTAATTCAGCCCATGGCTCATAAGTTGAGAAGTAAGTGATATAAAGCACGGATTTGCCTTCTGGGGCGATATGCGGGTAGTGCACATTGCGCACCTGCACATTGATCCCCGGGTGCGTCATACCAGGGCAGTGGACCAGATCTTGTTGGTCTAACAAGTGGGTGCGGCAATGAGGTTGATGGGTATAGTCCTTGTTTACCCCCAAAAATACAGAGACGTATCCTGGGAACATTTGACCATCGGTCTCCCTTAACTCGTCGTATAGCTTGTCTAACACAGGGCTGGAATACTGGCCATCAAGCATGTTTTTTACCACATCCGTACCGTCACATGCTGAGATCACGATATCGGCATACATTTTTTGGCCGTCGCTGAGTTCAACACCGATGGCTTTGTTGTCTTCGACCAAGATTTTGTGTACTCGGGTGTTGTATATGATGTCACCCCCCAACTTTTTATATCTTGCTTCCATCGATTGCGCGAGACCTAACGAGCCACCCTCGGGCACACCTGCATTTTTTTTCGCTGCGCAGGCCAGATTAAAATAGAAAGGTAATAGCGGGAAACTGGGATGTTGCTCATAAAAGATAACGTTAAATGCTTTTTGCAGCAGCGGATGTGAAAACTTAGCGGCAAAGTCTGACATCAATGTCGCCATGGATTTGCGGATTAAATTAAATTTTTTGATGAACGGCCACATCATCTTTAGCTTTTGCCAGCGTGACATAATGCCAACTGGCACCAGAAAGGGATAAGCGTCTATCATTTTGACGAATTCACGAATGCCATCGCAAAATTGTGTGATGAGTTTCTTGTCTGCGGGAGAAATGCTCAAGAGGTGGGCTTCGAGTTTATCTGGATCTGCGTAGAAATGTACTTCTCCTAATTCTTCATCAATAACTGAATTGAAGATTTCAAAGTCTCTAATTTCTTTATCATCCAGCGCACCTAACTCTTGCCAGATTTGATTCATGCCGTTGCCTGAGCCACTACCCAGTAGCCAGCTAATACACCAATCAAAAATATAATCTCTACGTTCCCACGATGTGCAGCAGCCGCCGGGAATATCGTGCAGCTCTAAGATCACGCTCTTGTAGCCGTTCATTTGTGCATAGCTACCGGTTGAGAGTCCACCCATACCGGCACCTATGATGATCATAGATTGTCTTTGTGTGGTCATAATTCTGTCCTTAAAGTCGTTAGAAAGCCCCAAAGCGATGGCTTTGGGGCAAGCTGTTACTCCACGTTTGTTGCTATTACCGCCTGGCTTTGGGTATCCTGCAGAATACTTTGCATAATTGCGCCGTTGCCTGCCTGCATCATATCGGGCATCAACATTTCCTCATGTTTACCAACTCCCTGATAGGTAATGACTTCGGCGTCTGATGCTGCATCCCAACTGGTTAGACGAGCAGCTTCTGCATGTGCATTTTGCTCGACGATAAAGTGCAGTTTGGCGTGAACCTGACCTAGGTTTTTCACTTCATAACACCAATCGATATAGTCTCTCGCTTGTGCCAGTGTATGCTCGTGTACCGTATTTGAGCCGGTGTGGCGGGCGAAATGTGCTTTTAACTCTTGCTCAAAGTGCGCGAAGTCTTGCTCCCGCATTTTGATTGCTTCGGTGATCCTGAATGAGTCTAAGATCACCACATCCCCGACACGTTGACCTCGGCTTTCCAGTTCCTTCGCAATCTCAAAGGCTAAATTACCGCCAAGGGAGTATCCAAATAGGGTATAGGGGCCATGAGGTTGAATTTGCATAATTTGGTCGGCATAGTCGCTAACCTTAGTGTCACTTTCGAGGTAATTAAAAGAGATCACTTCAGTGTTAGGCAATGCGTCGGCAAATGCCTTGTAAACGATGCTGTAACCACCCGCTGGTGGTAGGGCAAATAAACGAGTAGATTGGCCTGCATTGAAGATAAGATAAGGGGACGCGCCCGTTTCTTTTCCTGTTACTACATCTTCAATTGCACTGGCCATGCCATGTAAGGTTGTAAATCTAAATAGCTGATTAACTTCCATTTTGATGCTGAAGGCTGACTGGATCCTGACCATTAGCTCAATCAAATATAAAGAGTTACCGCCAAGGGCAAAAAAGTCATCATGAAGACTAATGGATTTTTGCCCTAGCATATTGGACCAAATCTCAGCGAGCTGCTGCTCAAATAAGGTGGCAGGCGCTACGAATGCTCTTACCAACTCGGCGAGTTCAACCTGTGGTAGTGCCGCTGCATCGATTTTACCGTTACTCAGTAATGGAAATTGATCAATAGCAACCAGCTTACTAGGTACCATATAGCTTGGTAGCTGGTTCTCTAACTGCTCGAGGACAAATTCAGTACCGATCGCAAGTTCTGATTCAAAATAGGCAATTAATTGGGTTTGCCCATGTACTTCTATTCCTTTTACATGGCTTCGCTTAATTCCTGGGATCTGGTTGATGCTAGACTCAATTTCTCCAAGCTCAACGCGGTGACCTCGTATTTTTACTTGGTTGTCGATACGTTGCAGAATATGTAGATTGCCGTGTTTGTCCCACTTACCTAAATCACCCGTTTTATATACCCGTAGGGTGCTATTTTCTGACACGGGAAGTTGGATAAATTGGCTGGCATTTTTCTCTGGATTATTGAGATAGCCAAGACTTACGCCTTGCCCCGCAATTGCAATTTCGCCGACTGCGTTACTCGATACTAACTGGTTTTGCTTATCGAGCAAGATAAGTTGCGTTGCATTGAAAGGCTTGCCGATAGGCACAGTCGCGCTGGTTTCCAGGTACTGTTCTGATTCCTCAAAGAAGCTACTGTCTATGGTTGCTTCAGATGTACCGTAGGAGCTAAATAGTCGAGCATCTTCTTGTAGCAATCCTTTGAGTGCGCGGTATTCAGCGATTTGCCATTGCTCAGAGCCAACAATCACTCTACGTAAGCTGGTAAATCCAACCTGACTTTGCTTTGCGAATAAGATGAGATTACGAACCACAGAGGGCACAAACTCAACCGTATCAATCTGCTGTGTCTCAATGAGGTCATACAACACCGGCATGTTCAGCATCATATTTTTAGGACACAACACTAAGTGCTTCGCATTGTAAAATGCGCGCGCGAGATCGCCACAAAACACATCAAAGGTTGGGCTGGCCAATTGTAAATGATGAGAAGTAGGTGCTAAATCAAATTGGGCTAACCAGTCCACAGCGATCGTAGCCCAGTTTTGATGGCTAACCTGGACAGCTTTGGGCGTACCTGTAGAGCCAGAAGTAAAGACAATATACGCGATGTCATTTGGCTGATGATTTAACGCCAAATTGTGCTCGCTGATTTCATCTCGTTGGCTTTGGAAGCTTTCCCAAAGTAGTGTAGGGTGATCTGATGTTAGCGCTTCTTCGCAAAGTAGTAACGCGCAGCGACTTTGCTCAAGCAACAGTTGCTTACGTTCATTGGGTTGCTGCGGGTCAATTACCACAAAATGATGACCTGCTTTTAACGTAGCGATACAAGCAACAACTAATGCGATAGATTTTTCAAAATGTAAGGCAATCGTTTGACTAGGTTGATCATCTAGCTGTGAATTAATTAGTCGCGCCAACTGGTTTGCCTGATTGTTGAGTTCACGATAGCTTAAAATAGCAGCCAGTTCTCCAGCATTTGTTTCACAGGCAATGCTGAGGGCAGGAAGCTCAGGGCTATGTTGCGCCGCATTTTCTATTTGGCTGACCAAAGTCGGTAATGCAGGTGCGTTTTGTTGACTTTCAGCAAATGTCGCCAAGGCATGTATTGCGTCTGGACTTTTTAAGGCAAGCTCTGAAAGTGGCCGATTTGGACTATCAACGACCATTCGCGTTAGTGCGATATAGTCCCGAGCCAGCTGCGCTATCGTTTCGGTTTCGAATAGGTCGGTATTATATTTTAATGTGCCTTTGAACACGCCATTTTCTTCATAGGTCGAAAGCGTAATGTCAAATTGACCTTCTTCTTCAGGCAGTTCCATGAATTGCATAGGAAAGCCCTTATAGTACGCGACATTATTTTCATCCATATGTGATTGCTCAACGCGGTGATTGAGCATCACAAACATGACCTGAAATACCGTAGAGCGGCTGGCATCATGTTCAATACCAAGCTTATCCACTAACAGCGCAAACGGATATTCTTGGTGATCTAGTGCGTTGAGGGTAATGTCTTTCACCTGCGCTAAAAGCGAAGTAAAGTGCGTTTCGGGAGCAAATCTTGCGCATAGCGGTAGGGGATTCACAAAGTAACCGTAGACGTTTGAAAACTCGGGATTTGTACGACCGGCCACAGGACTGCCTATAATGATTTCATCCTGCTGAGTATATTTATGCATGACTGCGTAATAGATGCTAAGCAACGCCATAAACATGGTGGAACCTTGTGCCTTTGCCAGGGCATTTAACGAAGACGTAAGGGCTTTATCCAACTCAAAATGATATGAATCACCAACGTTGGTGAGTACCGCAGGTCTAGGTTTGTCGGTTGCAAGGTCTAATACGGGGATCTCTGCAGGTAAGTGATTCTGCCAAAACTTATAGTTTGCCGCGCCGCGTGGAGAGTGAACAAAGCGTGTTTCCCAATCGACAAATTTTTCATAGTTTGACGTTATCTCGCTGAGTGCTAACGGTTCACTTTTTGCGAAATGCGCATACAGTGACTGCATTTCATCGATAAACATGTAATTTGACCATGCATCTGAGATGATGTGATAAATCGTCACTGCAAAGTAGTAGCTTTGATCATTCTGTTTATACAAATACAGTCTAAACAGCGGGTCGTGCTCAAGGTCGAAAGGCTGTTCATTGTCTGCAATCATCATAGGTTGAATATCTTCCCAAGACTTACCTTTTACATCAATGATTTGTAGTGCATCCTCACGATGAGTCCAGACTCTTTGATAGGGTTCGCCATCTTTAAAGAAGAAGTTTGTTCTTAACATTGGGTGGCGAGCAACTACAGCACTAAGGGCTTTTTTCAGCGCGTCAATATTCAGGGCACTAGGAATGTGCATCGCGCCGCCGATATTGTAGGAAGCGCTAGTTGGGTTGAGTTGATTGATAAACCAAATCGCTTTTTGTCCATAGGAAAGTGGGAACTCAGCTTCCACATTGGCATCAGATAAGATAATAGAGTTAACCTTGGTTTCGGAAACTGCCTGAACCTGTGATGTTTCTGTGGTTATGACTTCAAAGCCAAGCGATTCCACGAGTTTGTCATTAAGCTCTATACTTAATTCGTTGATAGATGCGCCACTTAGAAGACGCACAATCGTTAGGGTTTCGCCAAAATGGGTGGTGATCTTATTTCTCAGCTCTGTCGCCATAATAGAGTCAATACCGAGATTACCGAGCGATAGATCTAATTCCACTTGCTCTCGTTTACAGCGTAATACTTGGCTGACAGCATTAGCGAGATGATCGGCAACAAGCGGTAATCGAAGCGCGCTGTCTGTTTGCTGGTATAAAGGAGCAAATTCTTGCTCTTGGTGGCTTTGCTTATCGTTTTCTTGGGTAGCCAAGTGACTAAATAAACTCGGCTTTCCTGCATACCAATTGGTTACTTTGGACCAATCGGCGTCACACACTAAGAGTTGAGGTTGCTCTTGGTCTAGAATACGTTCAAGCACGGCCATCCCCGCACTTGGTGAAATGCAGTTCATACCCCTTTGGTTCTTGTAATGTTCGGCAAGACCCAGCTCTTCAATCATACCAATAGCCCAAGGGCCCCAGTTGATGCTTAGCGCCGGAAGACCTTGATTGCGACGGTAGTGGGCGAGGGCATCTAAGAAAGCATTGCCAGAAGCATAGTTTGTTTGCCCTGCGGTAGTGACTTGAGCCGCGACAGAGGAGAAGAGCACAAAATGTTCAAGGTCAACTTTACTGAGTGCTTTGTGAAGCATCAACGCACCAATCGCTTTGGTGTCAAACACACCGTCAAATGCTCTGGTATCCATATTGCCAAGTAAGGTGTCATTCACGATACCAGCACAGAAAAATAATCCGTTGATCGGTGCTTGTGCACTTAGATGATAAGACTCAAGGGCCGCGTTAAGTTCACGCTCTCGAGTTAAGTCTGTTTGCCATAACGAGACATTAACGCCCTGACTCTCAAGGTGTTGAATAAACCGAACGCGATCATAGTTACGGTCGCTTGGGGTAAGCTCTGACCAACTCTTACGCTCAGGTAATTGACTCCTACCAAGCAAAATGAGGTTTCGTGCACCTCTATCGACGAGTAGCTGACAAACTAACTGTCCGATTGAACCAAATGCACCCGTGATCAACTGTGCTTTATGGCTTTGTACGCGAGTCGGGAAGGCGGGTTGGAGTGACGTTGCCAGCTCTAAACGAGCAACATAAGCTTGATTTTCCCTAAAAGCAACTTCCCCTTCTTGGCGGTCACTTAATAATCTGGCTGTGATATGTTCGGCATCATTTTGACCATCAATATCGATGAGGCCCCCCCAATTATCAACCAGTTCTTGCTGTGCGAGCACTCGGCTAAATCCAGTTAATGAAGCGGACATCACCGCGGTAAGTTGCTCGCTATTAACGAGGCTAGCGTTGCGTGTTACCACGTAAAGCGGGAATTTACAGTCTTGTTCAATTATGGTTTTGGCCAGGTTCAACAATGAATGCAGCGACTGACGTTTTTCTTTTTGCAGCTGAGCAAGAGTTAGTGATTCTATCGCGTTGTTATCTAGACTAAAGCAATGTACAACGCCACGAATTTCTTGTTTGCCCAAAGTCTCGATAAGTTGTGACAGGTGATCCCGTGAATCGGGAACCAGCCATGCATGACAATGGTCTCTATCGATATCAAAATATTCTCCAGATTTAACGATACAGCTAGAGTGGCCAAGCTGAGCTAAACGGTCGGCTACCTGTTCAGCTGTTCCTGATTGATCTGCGAGGAGCACCCAACGTCCTGATGTGTCAGTTTTTTGTATTTCCTGCTCAGGCTCTGCAAGCCAATTGACTTGGTAAAGCCAGCTATCTATGGTTCTGGTGGTGATCCCACTTGCAGCGGAGTCAACGCTTTGTGCAATAAAGTTTTTGATAACACCAAAGACTTGACCAGACTCATCACAGAGGTATAAATCACCGACCGTTTTTTCGTCGTCACGATGAGTGATTTGGGTATAACACCAAAAATCAGTATTGTTCTGCTCGCAAAGCAAGATCTGCTCAAGCATCACAGGTAAGCGGATAGAAAATTGCTGAGCATTAGCACCTGCAAGTTCCGTAAATACTAACGTCTGGAAGCATGCATCTAATAGACTTGGGTGTAGGGTAAATTGTGCTGTTCGCTCAAGTTGAGTAGGCCAAGAGATCTTGGCAAGCACGCCGTTGTCTGAAGCCCAGATCTGTTCAATGGCTCTAAAACATGGACCATATTCGTAACCAAACTCTTTTAGGTGTGCATAAAACTCATCGTGCTGCTGCGCGCTGGTGGCAGCACTACGAATAGCATTGAGATCAATAGGCTCAGCAAGGTTGGCGCTTTGTACTCGGCGGATTGTCCCTTGAACATGGCGGGTCGTTTTGCCATCTTCAAGGCTTACCACTTTAAAATTCGGTTCATCACGGTGCAAAATGAATTGCACATTGGGTGCATGTTCATTATTCAAAAATAACGCTTTATCGATGACAAAGTGGTCGAGTGCATAGCTGCCATTGCCCCAAGTCTCTTTGGCTGCAGCATACGCCATTTCGATAAAGCCAGCAGCAGGGAAGAGGGTATTCCCTTGGATTTGGTGACAGCTTAAAAAACTATCGCGATTTGTGTCGGTTACCGCGTTCCAAACATGTTCAGCCTCACTGCGCTTACGGCCCAAGAATGCATGGTTACTTTGCCCTAAACGCACTTGATTAAAGTACTCAGGCTCGGTCCAAAAGCGCTCTTGCAAGAACGGGTAAGTTGGCAACGTAGTGAACTTACCTCGCCCGTTTATGGCTGACCAATTTAATTCAAAGCCTAAACCAAATAGTTGAGCTACAGCGTGGTAATAGGTGTGTTGTTCGTCGGATTTACGGCGCATACTCGAGACGACAACACTTGAGCAACTTTGTTCTTCTGCGGTTTCGGCAATAGATGCGCCAAGCACAGGGTGTGGACCCAGTTCCAAAAATGCTTGATAACCTTGTTGTAATATTGCGCGGGTGGCATCAACAAAGCGCACGGCTTGACGGACGTTGAGCCACCAATAGTTAGCATCAAGTTCAGGCCCCTCAGCAAGTGTTCCTGTTACCGTTGAATACAATGGAGTATGTGCGGTGTTAGCTTGAATACCAGCTAAACACTCGAGCAATTCGGCCTTAATCGGTTCCATAAACTGGCTGTGATAGGGCACTTCAACGCGGAGAAACTTGCAAAACACACCAGCTTCGCTCAGTTGTGTTTCAATACTGTGTAACGCGTTTTCTTCACCAGCTAGGGTGACAGAGTTTGGACTATTTACCGCTGCGATTTCAACTTGGTCGTTGAGATAAGGCGTGACATCACTGTCAGAGAGTCCTACCGCCATCATTTTACCTGTGTTGCGGCATTGATGTTGTAAACGGCTTCGATGGACTACGATGGTGCAAGCATCTTTTAATGAGTAGACCCCGGCTTCATAAAATGCTGCTGCTTCACCGGTACTGTGGCCAACAATGACATCAGGGGAAATGCCGTGTTGACGCCACATTGCTGCAAGTGCGACTTGCACGGCAAAGTTTGCCGTTTGAGCAAGCCAAGTATATTGCATGTTTGACGCTGATTCATCGGCAAGCATTTCATCAACCAATGACCAATCTGTAAGCGCTGACATATAGCTATCACACTCATCGATCATCGCTTTAAAAGTTGGCTCTGATTGGTACAACTCACGGCCCATTGCCCACCATTGTGGCCCCATACCGGTGAAGACCCAGACGAGTTTTTGCTCATCTTTTTTCAGTGTGCGCAGTGTGTTGGCCACAGCAAATTCAACATCATGACTTAATGTTTGTAGTTGCTGTTGCAGATCCTCTGCATTTTTAAAACAAATTGCATGACGATATTGGTGATGTTCACGGCGCTCACCCAGTGTATAAATAATATCACTGAGTGATGCATCGCTATCTTGTAAAAACTCATTATGCGCTTTGGCAAAGCGATGGATCCCGTGTTGATCTCTTGCACTCAGTGGATAAAGCTTTAAGCCATTCTCATTTGCTGGAGGTATTGAAGGCACTTCTGGCGCAACGTATTCTTGAATAACCGCGTGGGAATTGGTTCCACCGAAACCAAAGGAGTTTACCCCCGCAACGGCTAAACCTTCATGTTTAGGCCAAGGTGTAAGTTTTGTGGGGATCTCATACGGCGCATTGGCGTAATCAATCTTAGGATTAATTGATTTTAAGTGTAAATGCGGTGGGATCTGTTTGTTTTGAATGGCTTTGACCGCTTTGAACAAACCAGCCATACCAGCGGCTGCCTCGGTATGGCCAATATTGGTTTTTACCGAGCCAATGTAGCATTTATCGGCTTGATCACGGTTGATCCCAAGGAGTGTTCCAACAGACTTTGCTTCAATAGGGTCGCCAACTGGTGTGCCTGTGCCGTGCATTTCAATGTACTGCACTTTACCGGGGTTAATATTCGCTTTGGCATAGGTTTCCTTCATCAAGCGCAATTGGGCATCCCCATTCGGTACCGTGATCCCTTGTGTTTTACCGTCTTGGTTTACACCGGTGGCTAAGATCACCGCATGAATTGGGTCGCCATCCTTAATCGCATCATCTAAGCGCTTGAGCACAACGACGCCAGCGCCTTCAGCACGGACATAGCCGTTTGCGGAGTCGTCAAAAGCATGAGAAAAACCTGTCGGAGATAAGAAACCGCCTTTAGACTCGGATACTGTATATTGTGGTGCCAAATGTAATAGCACACCACCTGCGAGTGCCATATTACTTGCCCCGGTCTGTAGGCTTTTACAGGCCATATCTAATGCGACAATAGAGGAGCTACAAGCAGTATCGATGGACATGCTGGGGCCATTAAAATCAAAAGTATGTGAGATGCGATTTGAAAGCATCGTCATCATGACACCCGTCGCAGTGTGGGCATCAATGTTGTCAAAATCAGGGTTAGTGAATTGCATGATTTTATAATCAAGCGTAAACCCACCCATAAAAACACCGACCGACTCTCCTGCGAGTTCAGATGGCTTTTGCCCACCATCTTCCAAGGCTTCCCAAGTTACCTCCAGCAATTTACGTTGTTGAGGGTCCATAAACTCGGCTTCACGAGGCGTGATCCCAAAAAATGCTGGATCAAACTTATCGATACCATCGATATAGCCACCCCATTTTGAGCTCAATTTGCCTTTATTCGCCTTTACAGACGAATAATGAGTATCAATATTCCATCTCGATTCTGGGGTTTCTATGATGCAATCGACACCATGTTTAATATTTTCCCAAAACAATTCAGGACTATTCGCGTGACCTGGGAAACGACAACCCATGCCAATAATTGCTATCGGTAGCGTGTCGTTTGCGGGGTGAACAGAGCGTTCATTTTCGATTGCCATAATGCATTCCTTGAAGTTATCTATTTTCTATTAATTAGCGAAGTTGCAGTAGTTCATCTTGAGCGGTTGAGTGAACATGAAGCGTAGGGTAGAGCAGGCGTTTATAGATGCCGTAGTAAAGCTGTTGAAGCTGGATTAAGTCGGATGTTGTTGTGTGTTCATCTATTTGATGAATGGTTTTGTTCACCAGTCCGAGTTCTAGTACTGAGGTTGATATTTCAGCAATAAAGCGGCCATCCGACGTTCCCCCTGCGGTCGATAGTTTTGGTGTGAAATGACATTGACTGTTGATTTCATCGCAGACGATAGCGAGGGATGGAGAAGGGATCTCTTCATTATTTACGCAGTAATAGGGTTGGCAGGGGTTGCTGGTCGTTAATGCATAATTGAGCGTATGTTCTTCGATGGTTTCTCTTACCAGCTCGACCAATTCATATTCGTCGTATGCGGGAGTATAACGGATATTAAAATTTAGCTGACATTGGCTTGGAATGATGTTGTCAACAAAATTTCCTGAATGTACATGGGTGAATTGCAGCGTGGTCGAGTCAAAGTTATCACAGTGCTTTGGCCAATCCTGCGACAATAGTGCTTGCATAATATTTTGCGCCAAATGGATGGCATTGGTCGCTTTTTGAGGGTAAGCCACATGTCCACTTTTACCATGTAAATTGACGGTAAAAGACAAAGCGCCACGACGACCGACTTTCAGTGTGTCTGCTACATACGCTTCTGAGCTTGGCTCTCCGACCAAGGTAAAATCAAATGCAATACGCTGCTGTTTTAAAAAATGAGCGATCCGCTTGGTTCCGTGTTCCGCTTCGCCTTCCTCGTCGCTGGTGAGTAGCAACCAAAGCTCTTTTTCCGGTACTCCAAATTCTGTCACTAGAGCCTCAATTGCACAGAAAAAGGCGGCAATAGCGCCTTTCATATCAACAATACCTCTAGCGAAGAGGCAGCCATTGTGTTCTGTCAGCTTAAAAGGGTTAAACTGCCAATCTTGTGCACTTCCTGCCGGTACTACATCGGTATGACCAAGAAAAGCAAACCTAGCGTCACTATTGTTACCTATACTTGCTACTAAGTTACTCACATCACGAACAGGCAAGTGCTTGATTGAAAAACCCAAAGTCCGCAGCTCTTGTGCTAACCACAGTTGACACCCAACATCATCCGGCGTGATTGATTTAAATGCGACTAACTGCCGTGCAATGTCAACAACGCGGTGGCTGGCATGTTCATCCTCTTCAATACCTTGAAACTCCTCGTGTAGAGCCTCGATATCCTCTAGCGCTTCAGAGACAAGTTCGTAACAAGTGTTTGAAGAAAAGTCATTCATCTCAAAAAACCTCAATGCAGAAGTATGATAAATAGGCAATTAAAAATAATGCTGTACACATTTTAATTACACTTCGTTCACAAGTTGCGTATTCAAACATTGAAATTATTTAGATGCTAATGATTTTATTTTGACTGAATTAACCTAAATAATTTCATTGTTGTTTTTTGTGGAGTAATTGTTTTTGTTATTTACAACACTGTTTATATGGTTTTTATATTTTAGTTTTATTGAATTAAGTTTGGTGTAAATGCTCTATGTACTAATATTCTGAATGTATGAAAAATAATTTCTCTTAATGATCAATGTTGTATTTTTATTGTTTGAGCTATGTCTTGTGTTATTCGTAATTAAAAAAATTGCGGTGTTTAGGTTAATGGCATTGTGACTTTTTAAACTGTGCGAGTTTGTTGTGCGAAATGCGCTATTAAGATAAATAGAATTAATTTCTGTTATTTCTTTTTGTTATTTAAGTTGTGTCTGATATTCTTATTTAATCTAAGTAAGAAGGGAGCCAAAGTATGTGCCTTTACGTATTAGGGGGGATTTTTTATTTGTGTGGCTTTAATGTTGAAATTGTTTTTATAAATTTAATGAATTTATTCTTGAGTTGTCATATTTAATGAATAAAATAGCAAGCGCTATAGAGTTTTTATTCAATATTTTTATTACTGTTACAGTATTTTGCTGTTTTTGATCTATAGCGCTGACTTAAATTAAGGATGAAAAATGAAAAAGCTAATCACCGCACTCGTTGCATTCACTGCATTGTCTGTATCTGCTCAAGAAGTAGAGGAGGCGAAAGCACTCGTTACTCAACAAAACATTAAAATTGTTGCTATTGGCCAAAGCGGCTGGGATCCAATTTGGAGAGAGCCTACCTGTAGCATCCAAAAAACGGATGAGGATGCTGTTGGCAATGCTTACATGATCAGTCATTACGACATGTGTTTATGCCAAAACAGTAAAAAAGCGAGCTATCTAATTGAAGATACACAAAGCAACCCTAAGCAAGCTGCGGTTATTTGTTATCTAGAGCAGTAAGCTAGTCAACAGCAGCAGAGCAAAGTACTTGCACTTTACTCTGCTGTTATCACTGGTATTTCCTTTAAGTTCGAATTAGCTAAATTAACTAGCTTTTTGCTTTGGTGTGCTAAATAACTTGCCTAACTTCCAATCGAACTTTACAGCGCTGACGGCCGTTAAGATTAAAACAATCCCAAGCGTTTGTAGCATCGAAATCGTGTGCTCGAATGCAATAAAATCTACAAACAGCGCCACGACCGGATAAATAAAAGAAAGAATAGCGATTAATGTGGTGCTTAAGCGTTGAAACGCATCATACATGATCACATACATAAACCCTGTGTTGACGACGCCTAAGAATAGGATATTGCCCCAGCTCGATGAAGTCTCTGGGAAGTGTGCAAAATCAACCCAAGGTAACAAAAATAAGCCACCAAAAAAGATTTGGATCACAGCAACTACACCGGATGGCACTTGGCTTACCTTTTTCGTCATCAGCGTTGTAATGGTATACAGAAATGCAGCTCCAAGTGCTAGTAGCAGACCAAAAACGGCTTGGTTACTCTCTTGTGCAAAAATAACTGCGACGATTTCTTGATACGGGATCCCAACAACCAACCATAATCCCACCACGGCGATGGCCAACCATAAAAGGATTGCCTTACTTGGATACTGACGATAAAGCACCGCGCTTAATAATACCAACATCAAAGGTTGTAGATGGTATGCGATGATTGAAATTGAAAAAGGAATATAGTCAAACGAGGCGAATAATAGCACCCAGTTTCCGACCAGCGCGATACCGCCGAGCAAGATGGTCATAAAAACGGGACCTTTAAACACCTCTTTTGTCAGTTGCTTTGTTACGAGCACGTATCCAAGAAGGCACAATGCGCCAATAACACAACGTAAAAATACCACATTCCAATAGGATTGTTGTGCACTGACGACAAAGTATCCTATGGTGCCGGACAGCACCATAGCTATTATCATCTCTATTGAACCTTTTTCTTTATCTGAGCCAAACATTGTTCACACCTTGTCATATTCAATTCTATACTTGCATATTACTTAGGGTTTGCCGTATTACTAATAGACAATAAAAGGCTAATTTTTCTAATTTCCTAAAAATGAAAGGCAAAAATGCGAAAACTAATTAATAATGAAAAATGGTCGCTTGATGCGATAGATAGCAAGCTTATAAAGCTGTTAGAAAACAACAGCCGAGTGTCCGTTGCTGAAATGGCTCGTGCTGTGAATATGTCTTCACCGAGTGTGAATGAGCGCATGAAACGTATGGAAGAGTATGGGGTAATTAGTAAATACAGTATTGAATTAGACCCAGAAAGCTTTGATTACCCGCTGACAGCGATTGTGCGTATTCGTCAGCATCCCGGTAAACTAAAACAACTTGAAGCGATGATCCAAAACATTCCTGAAGTGATTGAATGTGACAAAGTGACGGGAGAGGATTGTTTTTATGTGAGGTTGTGTTTTGAGAGTATGCCTAAGCTAGACGAAATTTTGGATAAAGTCTCGACACTAGGTGATACCCACACATCGGTGGTGAAATCAACAATAGTCAAACGTAGAAACGTGCCATATCAGATCCGCAAAAGGTAATCGTTAAGTATGGCGAGCAGTAAAGTTTTGACGGGATAAGCAATGCGCACCTAAACGTCAACAAATTTATAGTTTGTCACACTTTTTATAGCAATCCTGCCATCAATCTGGTTTTGAGTATGTTAGTATCCGTGCAGCAGTTTTTTACGAGATAGATTATGTTTCAACCAGTTAGCCTCTTTGTTGGGTTAAGATATAGCCGTGCTGCGAAAGGCAATGCATTTATATCGTTTATCTCATTTTTCTCAATTGCGGGTATCGCCCTTGGCTTAATGAGTTTGATCACCGTCAGCTCAGTGATGAATGGCTTTGAGCAAACCTTAAAAGCCGCCATGCTTGATTTGATCCCGCATGTGCAAATTAAGGAAAATGAGCAACTTGATCAAAATAAATTACAAGCCATTGAAAATCATCCGTTGGTTAAGCAAGTTTCGCCATATGTTGCAAGTGATGTAATTCTACAAACCAATCAAGATTTGGTGGGCGTGCAACTTCAAGGGCTATTTCAAGGGTATGAAACTGCTTTGGATGATGCCGTACGCGCAGGTAGCTTAACTCGATTGTACGAGCAAAAATACCAAGTGGCACTGAGTCGCTATTTAGCCAATAAACTTGGCGTAAGCGTTGGTCAACAACTTCGCGTGATCATGCCTGAATTCACCACATACACACCGCTTGGTCGCACGCCGACGCAGCGCTTATTCACCGTAGCTGCCATATATGATGGCCAAAGCGAAGCTGACACTTATTTGGCATTTGCCGATGGCAAAAGCTTGCAGCGGTTAATGCGCAAGAAGCCAGAGCAATACGACCTTAACATTCATTTATATGATGCTTTTAGCCTGCCTGATTTTTATCAGCAAGCGGACAGCTTGTTACAAGGGCTCGAGACACAGGATTGGCAAACTCAGCAAGGCACATTGTTTGCGGCGGTTGCAATGGAAAAGCGCATTATGTCGCTATTACTTGGCCTTATTGTGATAGTGGCTGTATTTAATATCATTTCAGCGCTATCTATGATGGTGAGTGAAAAGCAAGGGGAAGTGGCTATTTTGCAAACGCTCGGCTTTACACCACAAATGATAGCAAAAGTGTTTATGGCGCAAGGGATGTATAACGGCGTTTTTGGCACACTCATTGGTGTTGCTGGTGGATTATTGCTTTCGAACAATATTAATGAGGTGCTCCACTTCGCAGGCCTTCAGTTGCTTGGTGGCGCTGAACTTCCGGTCAAAATAGAACTAACAGATTTAACGATTATGGCAGTGGGCAGCATATTGCTAAGCTTTTTAGCAACCTTGTATCCAGCTAAACGCGCGTCGAGTGTGCTGCCAGCAGAGGTATTAAGATATGAGTGATTTAGTCATTGACTGCCAGGACTTGGTCAAAAGCTACCAAGATGGTAAAGCCGAGGTAACGGTATTAAAAGGCGTTGATTTATCTGTAACCCAAGGTGAAATGCTTGCGATTGTAGGTAGCTCGGGCTCAGGTAAAAGTACTTTACTGCATATTCTAGGTACCTTGGATAAAGCATCCACCGGCAGTGTAAGAATCAAAGGTGTGGAAGTTGGCAAGCTGTCGCGTAAAAAGCAGGCGGAATTTAGAAATAAGCATTTGGGTTTTATCTATCAGTTTCATCATTTGTTGATGGAGTTTAGCGCGGTTGAAAATGTGGCGATGCCATTACTAATTGCCGGTAATAAAGCAAAACAAGCCCGCGAAAAGGCATTACTCATGCTTGATAAAGTAGGCTTGAGTCATCGTGCTGATCATAAGCCTTCAGAGCTTTCTGGGGGGAGAGACAGCGTGTTGCGATAGCAAGAGCGTTAGTAACAGAACCTGATTTGGTGCTAGCTGATGAACCAACCGGCAATCTTGATAAGCATAATGCACTGCGAATTTATGACTTGCTGGCTGAACTCAATCAACAGCTAAAAACCAGCTTTGTTGTTGTAACACACGACTTAGAGTTGGCAGATAAGCTTGGTCGTGCAGTGCAACTGGACGATGGCAAAGTAGGTGTGTATCAGCATGCTTAGTTATTTTTTAAGCAAACGCTTTAGAGAGTCTAAACGTCAGCTTGGTTTTATTGGTTTTTTAACCCGTGCTTCTACGCTTGGTGTAATGCTGGGTATGGCAGTATTGATAGTCGCACTTTCTGTGATTAATGGTTTTGAAGAACAATTAGAGCAGCGGCTGTTGTCGGTGGTGCCGCAAGTGAGTTATCAAGCACCTTACGACCCTATTCAAGCGTGGCAGCAAAAAGTAGAGATCTTGGAGAGTCAGCGTGGCATCGTAAGCGCGACGGCTGAAATTAACTTAACAGCTATGCTGCAATACAAAGGCACCTTAAAAGCGGCGCAGTTAAAAGGGATCGCACCGGATAGGCATCATACGGTGTCGAGCATAGGTGATTTTATAGAAGGTGCGGAACTAAAAGCATTAAAACCGGGTGAAGTGATCATCGGTAAAGGGATAGCTGACAAGCTTGGTGTCGTGGCTGGCGATAATATTCAACTCTTGGTTGCTAACAAACATTCGGATAATCCACTCGCTGCGCCAAAGCGATTAACAGCAACGGTGGTGGGGCTTATCGATATGGGTGGGCCACTTGACCAAACATTAGCGTTAGTGCCGCTTAATGCACTGCAAGAAGCGATGGACTTTAGAGAAGATCAAGTAACGGACTTGCGTGCCAAGGTGAGTGATGTGTTTCAGGCACAGCAAATCGCGACATCAGCGGGTAGGGCATTACCCGATTTAGTGTACGTATCGTCTTGGTTTCGCACGCAAGGCGGACTGTATCAGGATATTCAGATGGTGCGCACTATCGTCTATCTCGTGGTATTTCTGATCATCGCTGTCGCGAGCTTTAATATCGTTTCTTCTATGGTGATGGAAGTAAAAGAAAAGCGGGCGGATATCGCCATTTTGAAAACCATGGGCGCACAGGACAGTACGATTTTCTCGACTTTTGCGCTACAAGGTGTGACGTATGCAGGGATTGGTGCATTGCTAGGCACTGGGATCGGCATTTTTATTGCTATTAATATTCCCGATATTTTTAAAGCTTGGATCAATATGAGTGATAGCAATCCGCTTGAAGGCGTCTACTTTATTGAATACTTACCGAGCAAAATTATTTGGACAGACATTTATATCAGTTTAGTCACGACTTTTGTTATGGCAGTCGTCGCAAGCTTATATCCCGCTTGGCAAGCCACCAAAACGGATCCTGCCAAAGTACTGGGAAATGGGTAACACCTAAAACCGTAGGTCGGCCTTTAGGCCGACCTCCAATGGGCCGACACCCATAGGTCGAAAACCTGCGAATTACAAACTTTGAGCGTAATGGTAAAGCGCTTTTAAGATCTGCATATTGCGCTCATTACCTTCATTTTCGGCGACTAAGTTTTCAAGCTCCAGCATAAAATCTTCGGCTGAAATTGAAGGGTTATCTTCATTATGCATCAACTTGTTTTGGCAATATTTACGCCATTTATCAAGCTCTACAGGTGAGAGCGACTGCGGCCAGTTTCTTGCCCGATAGCGAAACAACAAAGTGTTAAATTTACTGTCTTCAAAATCCAGTTCAATGGTCGCCAGCTCTTCGGGCGATGCATTGCGAATGATTGCAAATTTGGCTTTATCGGCCTTGCTGGTGAAACCATCGTAGAGTTGATAATCCGGATTGCTTGGTTTCTCGAATCCTTTTTCATCGCTAAAGACTTCTGCAACCTTATCCCTTAGCTCTGGGCGTGCTTTAAGGTACTTTAAGTTTTCAAGGCATTGCTCGCGGTCAATTCCAAGCCTTGCTGCGTTTTCGGGCAAGAGGGTCTTAGCTGGTGCTACCAGCGGGCATTTATTGATATGTACTAGTTTTAATCCAACCGGTAGCTCATCATCACCCAATTCACTGCGTTTTGTATAAAGCCGTTGTTTGAGTGCCTCAACGTCAAGGTCATTCAATACCTCCGGCGACTGTGTTAAGTCAAAGCAGATCACGGCATTGCTATTGACCGGGTGAAAACTCATCGGGGCAATCCAAGTGGTGCAACCTTGTTGCGCTGGAAACATAGAAGAAACGTGTACTAAAGGCTGCATATTGAAAACATCGATTAGGCTCGACACCGCTTTTTTATGTCTGTGATTAAAGTAGAACTCATACAGTTTTGGCTGTTTGGTTTTAATCAGTTTTGCCAGCGCAATCGTTGCGGTAACATCACTCAGTGCATCGTGCGCGGCGCCGTGCTCAATGCCATTGGCGACGGTTAAGTGTTCCAGTTTAAAACTAGGGTTACCATCTTCACGGGTTGGCCATTCAATTCCTTCAGGGCGAAGCGCATAGCAGGCTCTAACTAGATCTATGATATCCCAGCGGCTATTGCCATTTTGCCATTCACGTTCATAGGGGTCATAAAAATTACGATAAAGGCTATAACGGGTTAGCTCATCATCAAACCGAATACTGTTATATCCGGCAACGCAGGTTTGTGGTTTGGCAAATTCAGCGTGGATCTTTGCCATAAACTCGGCCTCAGTCAGGCCTTTTTTTAGTGCTAACTGTGGTGTGATCCCAGTGACCAAACAGGCTTGAGGATGCGGGAGATAATCAGGCGCTGGTTGACAATACTCAATCAGTGGCTCACCAATAATATTGAGATCCAGATCCGTTCTGATCCCAGCAAACTGGCTTGGCCTGTCTTTTTGCGGCGTCGCACCCCAACTCTCGTAGTCGTGCCAATAGATAGTCGGGATGTTCTGGGCATTATTTGGTGTATCTGATTGGTTTGTATTTGTCATAAAATCAAAAAGTTATTCTACTGTTTTTGTTTGTTTTGGTTAATCATATTTGTCGTGATGGCATGACAACTGTGTATATTAATGTGTATATCAGTTCACACCAGTGTGTATACCGTGATAACTAAGCTGTTTGCCGCTATGCGGACACATATGACTAACGATAGATTGGCATTATCGCATAGAGGCGCGCTTAGAGTAAGGCGTAACCATGGCGGATTGTGTTATTAAAGCAGAGCAAAGCGATAATTGGGGCAAGCTGCCCAATTATCTATTGATCAATCACTAAATCGCGATTAAAAGCGCTTACTTTGAAAGTTTTTCCACATAACAACCGTTATAACTACCAATAGGGTTGAGACAACAATCAAGACATTAAAATTAAGTGTGTGGTTTTCGCGGGGCATGACTAGCAAACTTGCAATGGTGCCGCCAGAGGCTATCGCAAAGTGCTGTATCGCATTTTGCAGACTAATAAAGGTACTGCGCTCTTCTGCGTGAAGTGAGGTTATGAGTTCTGTCACTAAGATCATAGAACGGGTAGCGCTTGCAATCACAAACAGGGTAAACAGTCCGGCTGCAAAAACAACTGAGCTTATCGTAAAGCCAAACAAGGCTGCTAATATCATCAAGCCACTAAGAAAGTAAATTAAGTATGAGGTTGTGTGATTGTTTAGCTTACGTCGAGCGTATAGCTGAATTGCAATAAACGAACACACACCACTTAACAAATAGCATGCGCTTAGCATTGGGCTTGAGATGCTTAAGTTGGTAATTAGCATCACCGGAAATTGAGTTGAAATTGCAAATGTACTTAGCACCACAAAAAATGCGATGAACAGAGCATATTTAAGGGTTTTGGTCGGGTGAAATGTGTTGCTCGGCATTGGGTTGCTAGCGCTGCTTTGCGAAGCTTGCTTTATGTTTGAGAGGAATATAAATGTAAATAATAGCGCTGTAATGGCTAAGCCACTTCCTAGTATCATGAACCCCAACTGCCAGCCTTGATTTGCCGTGATAAATAATAGAGCAGGGATCCCAATTGCCAAGGCGAGTGGAAAAGCACTCAGCAGTATCGCGGTGTCTTTTTTCTTGTCGTTTTCATGGCTTAGCTGGATCACCAAGTTGAGATTAAGTACTACCAGTGCGCCGCCACAAATGCCAGTCAATGCACGTACTAAAAGCAGGATATAAAAACTCTCGAGCGCTGAAGTAAGCAAGGTTAACAATGTGGTTGCTGACAGAAAAATAAAGACCTTGTATTTCTCCTTTGAAAGGTTGCCGGTACCACGCACCCATAAACAAGTGAAAGCTGCGGCAATTGCATAAGCTGAAACGAGTAGTCCTGAATTTGATGGGCTGGTACCTGAACTTAGCGCCATTTCTGCACTAAAGGGCACGATAATTAATGCATCTAATGCGATTAAAAAGTGGATGACAAAACATAACCCAAATTTAGCTTTTGGGCTTGCTAAGCTGGTCATTGAAGCTGAAAACATAGACATCCTTAATTGATGTAAACAAAGAAGTCTTGATTGTATTAGCCTTGATTAGGTAATAAAGTGTCCATTATTGAATTGATAAACCCATATTTTGGGCTAATAAAATGATTGATCAGATTGACCCCCAGTGGCTTAACAGTTTCCACTGTGTTTATGAATGCTTAAGCTTCAAACAAGCTGCAGAGTTTCTGGATATTCCGACCTCCAACGTAAGTCGTCACATCGCACTACTTGAAGAGAAGCTTGATGCAAGATTGTTGGAACGAACGACAAGGCGGATCTCAGTGACAGAGGCGGGTGAGCAGCTTTATGTGAGTACCAAGCCGTTAATCGATTCGCTGTCGGATGCGTTGCAAGAAGTCAATAAACATGCCTCTACGCCAATGGGTCATTTGCGTATAATGATGCCCGATATCCCCATACTTGGCCAAGCGGTAGTAACCTTTTGCGCTGCGCATCCATTAATATCAATAAGTTGTGACACTAGCCTGAGTCCAAGAGAAAACCTCTTAGATGGCTTTGATGTCGTGCTTTACTTTCATCGTGGCAAGCTTGAGGATAGTAATTGGGTGGTTAAAGAGCTGGCTCGATTACCAAGCGTTGTGGTGGCAGCTCCCAGCTTGCTAGAAAAGCATACTTCGCCGTATAGATTAGCTGATTTACAGTCTCTTCCTTGTATTTCAACCCTTACCGCCGTAAACGGTACGCCTTGGGTATTTACCACCAAGGATGGAAGATTAACGACGGTGAATGTTAAATCGAACTTCAGAGTAAACAGTGGGTTTATAGCCAAGTCTGCCGCGCTATCTGGGGTTGGGTTTGCTATCTTGCCACTGAACTCCTGTAAAGCAGAAATCGAGTCAGGCGCGCTGATACCAATCGAGTTAGAGCAGCAACCAGAAGACCTCGTGCTTTATGCGTTCTATGCTGGCCGTAAACATCTGGCCAAAAAAATATCAGCATTTCTGGCACATTTAGAACGCGCGCTACAATGACCCTCTATTGATTTCTACTTTAAGCCAAATCATCATTGATCGAATCTAGTAATTCAATAAGTGCTTGTGCTTTTTGCTCGTCGATACTTGGAAACTTACAACGGATCTGCTCGGGAATTGTGGCAGCTTGGTGTCGCAGATCATGACCCTTACTTTGTAGTTTTACCACTCGTTTGCGCTTATCTTTTTCGTCTTTAACGATAGAGAGCAGGGCTTTGTCAGTCATTTTCTTTAAGATTTGCGTCATAGCACCGCCATCGATGGCGGTTTTCTCTAGTAACTCAGCAATGCTGATTTCATCTTTCTCCCAAAGTGCCATCATCACCACATATTGAGGATAGGTTAAGTCGAGTTTTTGTAAAGATGCTCGGTAAGCACGGGCAATACCATTGGAAGCCATGTAAAGGCGGTGGCAGATTTGAGCGTCCAGTTTTAGTTGTGGGTAGTTCATCACATATTCCTACAAAGTAGCTAAACTATATTTTAATTTGCACACAAAGTATTTGCAATTCTAAAAAATTGATTTATTATTTTGCGTACAAAGTAAATATTGAATTGATTTTACTTCATCTGGAGTAAAGCCTTGCTGCGTTAAGGTGTAGGTGAGTACTCTACAAGCACAAACTTAGGAGAACGAAATGAAAGAACTACAAAGTATTGCATATACGGCGAAAGCAACTGCCACTGGTGGTCGAGAAGGTGTGGCAAAATCTGACGATGGTCGTCTTGATGTTGCTCTTTCGACACCAAAAAGCTTAGGTGGTGATGACGGGCAAGGGACTAATCCAGAGCAGTTGTTTGCAGCAGGTTATGCGGCGTGTTTTATTGGCGCATTAAAATTGGTGGCAGGCAAAGCAAAAGTTAAGTTGCCAGAAGACACACATATTAACTCTGAAGTGTCTATTGGGCCAATCGAAGGTGGCTTCGGGATAGCGGTGAAATTGGCGGTATCGGTTGGCGACTTAGACAAAGACACGGCGCAGTCACTCGTTGAGAAAGCTCACGAAGTTTGTCCATATTCAAATGCTACTCGTGGCAATATCGCGGTTGAGCTTTCAGTTATTTAACTAACCTGAGGTTTGGATAAGGAATGAACTAACTAACTGTTTTTAATCACCTTAAACTATCTTCTTACCTAGCCAGAGAGTTTTGAGGATAACAAGGCGAATTTACGTATCAATAGCTGGCTATTGGAAGTGAATTCAACGCAGTTAGCGTTAAAACTGGCTGCTAGAAAGGCATTAATTATCCGAAGCTTAGGTTAACTAACTTAAGTGAGTTAGAGCCAGCATTTTGACGCTGGCTTATGTGTTTTCTAACGGGTCGGTGACATTAAAGCAATGAATATCACCGCCCGTTCTAAAATCAACACGTTTAACTTGCTCAACGATTTCCACCGTATTATAACCATTGAGTAAACCAAACATCGCTGCTTGTTGGCCAGAGCCGATGGCATAAGATTGCGCTAAGGGTTCAGATTTACAGGTGCCTCTTTTTACACAGCCATACCATACGCCTTTTTTGGGGTGGTATTTAATGAATTCCAAACTCTCAATCGTATCAAACTGATTATTTGAAAAATTGTGCTGCAAATTGTATATATCGCATGTCTGGCCAGTGCAAAACACTCTCCAGCCGTGATAATCAAACCACTTTTGAGCGTTATCTGTAACGATTATCTTGTCGGTAGTGGTTCTACTATCACAGGCTATTTCTGCTGTTTTCGCGTTATAGACGATGGTTGTCATTCCTTTTGACTCCTATGAAATTACATTCGATGAAACCATGCAATAGTGCAGGTAAAAATGCTGATGGTATAAAGACTTGAATGCTAATTGAATGTTGTACTAGAAGAAGTTTACCTGAGGTGAATATCTGCTTTCAGGCTAAGATTATAAGAATTTCACGATGTTATTCAATTGTAACTTAAGTGAACTTTCTTCAATTTAGCTTATTACATCTAGCCAACTAAAATGGGACTAAATTGACCGTTAACTCACAATCGTATTTATCACTTCATAAAGTTTTTTCATATCTATCGGTTTTGCGACGCAATTATCAAATCCAAGCTGCTGATAATTTTCTAAATCTCCCGACATCACGTTGGCCGTGACGGCAATAAGCGGCGTTGTTTTATCTTGTTCTCTGACTTCTGAACATACTTTTAGGCCATCTTTTTTTGGCATCTGAATATCTACAAAAAAGATATCAGGTTTCAATTCGTGATAAAGCTCTATCGCTTCTTCACCATCCTGAGCTATGACAAGATTCGCTTCAGTTGGTTTAATCATGGCACTAAATATTTTTTGATTAAGGGGATTGTCTTCAGCAAGTAGCAGGTTTTTATCTTTCAAGGCGGGTATAGCTTGCAAGTCTTGCATGATAGATTGTTCTGGTGCGTCGCAAATATCGAGTACGAGTTCAACTGTAAACTCACTGCCAATACCTTCTTTACTTGTCACCGTAACACGTCCGTCCATTAACTCGGCGAGTTGCTTTACAATTGCAAGTCCAAGACCGGTTCCTCCATACTTTCTGGTGGTCGATGAGTCTGCCTGTTGAAATCGATTAAATAGCTTCTTTAGCGCGACTTCGGAAATACCGGCGCCCGTATCTATTACTCGGATGGAGAGATGTTTACCGCCATCTTGGAGTATAATGGTTACAGAGCCGTCACTGGTAAATTTAACGGCATTGGATATTAAATTCCTTAGTATCTGCTTCAAACGCAGCGAATCACCGAGTCGATAAGGGTTAGCGAGTTCTTCAGTATGAATAATCAGGTCGATTTGCTTAGCACTGGCAGTATGGACAAACTCTTGTTTTACTTCAGTGACAATACTTTTGACATCCACCGTCGCTGATTCCATCTTTAATTCACCAGCTTCAATTTTAGAAAAATCAAGTAAATCATTAAGTAAGCTAAGTAATGTTTCTGTGGACGTCATGCCTTGTGCAATGAGTTCTTTGGAGTCTGCTGCATTTCTATGGTGCTTCATCAACTGAAATACGCCATAAATACCGTTAAGTGGCGTTCTTAATTCGTGGCTCATGTTCGCCAAAAAGTGACTTTTTGCCCGCTCTGAACTTTGTGCTTTTACTTTTTCACTTTCAAGAGAGCTGATCTGCTCTTTGATTTGCTTCGCAAGTTGGTTAAGAGTCACTTGAAGTGTTCTTAATTCTCTAAATTCAAAATCGCTTTTTGCAGAAACGTAATGTCCTCGTTTCAGTCGTTCACAATGGCGTTCAAGTGCTTGCATCGGATTGGTCAAGCGTTTTGCTAATCGGCGTAAATACCAGGTAAGTAATACCACTAGCATCAACCCGATAAGCACTATGTATAACACTGCGCGTAAAATGTCGTTACTGTATACTTCGGCTTCTCGTTGTAGCTGTAAATCAAGTGCTACAAAATCGTCTTTTAGTGAATAAATAGGACTGCGGTATACACCTTCTGTGGCATCTGAGGACTGTGTTCCCTCAAGCACAAGCTCTTGACTGGTGAGCCAGATAGACCCTTTTTCCTGATTGGAATCTAAAAATGGTTCAAGATCGACTTCGAGGAATAGTACACCCGTATATTTATAAGGACGCATTAACGATGATAATTTTTGTCTAAGGGGAATGGCGAGAAACAACTTGGCCTGATCAGACGGTTTTTTTTCAATGCTTTCAACTGGGACAACCAGTTTGTCGATTCTTAAAGTGCGTCGCTGTTGCGAGAGGACCTTGTTAGCATGCTCGCTAAATACGGAATTGTTCCAACGTAGGGTATCAAAAGGATATCCCTCTACGGTAAACACGGAACCATCGTTGATAAACGCAGACTTCACCATGTCGGTGTTGTCGACTAAGTTAGTTAGCGCCTTAACCGCGTATTGAGTAAACAGTAGATCGCTCGGTAAGGTAGATAAAATATGGTCTTCACTTAATGGTGCAACTTGATAGATAAGCTCATTGACTTGCGCTTTAAAATCGCTGATAAGACTTGCACCAGTGCGTTTAACGTCTTCTTGCTCTAAGGTTGCCTTTTGTTGCATCAGAGAAAAACCAACCATCGCAACCAGTACAACCAGGAAGAGAGAGAATAATGCCGTAATTTTTCTTTTTATTTCATCAACGATGCTGCGATTTGCTTTCATTCTGTCCCGACTTTGTGACGATAAATTGCATATATTGCGTCGTTTCTTCGACACTATACACACCACCTAAATAGCGTGTTAGTCCCTTTAACATGGCTTCCCAAATATAGGCCATAATAGGTTCATTCGGTTGTGGATAGGTTTCATGCAAAGATGCAATCAGTTGAGACAGTGCTTTGTCGCCGCGTTTTGTAAGTTCAGCTAAGCTGTCGCCGTTTGCTGGCAGCGCATTGAGCTCATCCCATAGTTTATCTTGTACCTTTTGGCTTTGCATAAAGTCAACAAGCTGCTTTAGATGCGGACCTTTTTTAGATTCTATGCCATTGGCAGGAAAAGCCAGTACATGAGACGATGCTAGAGACATCAGCTGATGATTACCCCACCTCGGTAAAGGCGCGATAGCTAGGTCGTCTTTAAGCTTGTCTTTAAGTTGACGATATGCCCAAATTCCATTCACAAAGTAATCGAGCTTGCCAGTCTTAAAGCGATTCATTAAGCATTGATAAACACAATCAGCGTCTATGATGCCGCTGTTGAGAAGTGATTGATAATTGGAAATTGCGAGGCGCATCGCTTTGGTGTCAAGCTGTGGCACGCCAGCCTGAATGAGGTTAGGCTGAAGCGCGTTCGCAAAGGTCACAAACCAATACATTTCATAAAAATTCCAGCCGAGCGTAGGTTTGTCTGTTACAGCATGCTGTGCGTAGGTTTGTAAGTCGGTAATAGGGTGTGGCACAAGTGCGCGGTTGTAATAGAGTACAAGATGGTTGCCATACATAATTGGTACGCCCTTAAGCTCACCATTGACTTTACTGTTCTCAATGACTTTTTGTGTGAGCTTTTTACTTAACCAAGATTCTGGCACCTGAGAAAATTGCAGTTCCGACAACCCCATATAATCGCTGGGAATAATCACGGCATCCGGTAACTGCAGGGCATCTGCATACAACAATAACTCGCTTTTCAACTGATTGTTGTTAAAAGCAAGAATGTTAACTTTAATCCCTGTTTTTGCACTAAATTCTTCAAATAATGGCTGAAAATCAAAGTTTTCAAGTCCTACCGCGACATCTATCTCTGGCGGTTCACTTGCACGTGCATGTACTGGGCTATAAGCCAGAAGAAGTAACATGAACACCAAACAAAGCATTTTACCCAGCATATCAATACGTTTCCTTTACGGGCCTAAAAGGCATGTTAATGTTGCTCGGCATGGGGCGGTTCTTACATAAAACTAATCGGATGTGCTTGTTATTGTAGACCAAATTTTTCTGTTTTAAATTATTTTCAGAATGACAAATTCAATTTGCTAGGCAATTCAATTCTATTTCAGTCGTGAATAATTCACTAAAACACGATAAAATAACAGTCAAATAAGAATGATGAGTACGTCCTTGCTATGAAAAAAGGGTTTATGCTGGTCTGCGATGGCAGCAATGGCGCTGGAAAAACGACGGTTATTGCCGGATTGGAAGCGCATTTAAAACAACGCGGTATTGAAGTTGTGATGACTCGTGAACCTGGTGGAACAGAGATCTCAGAGAAGATCAGAGAAATCATTCTAGATCCCTCAACCCCCGAAATGACAGACATGACGGAGCTTATGTTGTTTGGGGCTGCGCGTGCTCAGCACGTTCGTGAAAAAATTATTCCAGCACTTGAGCAAGGCAAAGTCGTTATTTCTGATCGATTTGACGCTGCAACATTTAGTTTTCAACATTATGCAAGAGGACTAGATCTTGCCACCATCACAACCATTAATCAGCTTGCGCTTGGCGGTTTTCGTCCAGACATGAATTTGATTTTGGACTTGGACCCTGAAGAGGGCTTAAAGCGAGTCAAATCGCGAGGTGAGGGGCTAGATAGACTCGAGGATGAAAAGCAACAATTTTTGCAGCGCGCACGTGAGGGTTATCTCGTTCAAGCGAAGAATGACCCTGAACGATTTACTGTGATTGATGCCAGTCAAAGTAAAGCGCAAGTGCTTGAGCAAAGTATTGAACTACTTGATAGCTTGATAGCCACATACCTTACAGTGGGTGGCAATGAATAATTTGCTTCCAAGTTGGCACAGCGACGCTTTGAGTTATCTTGCTCGGGCACAGCATAATGGTCGTTTGCACCATGCTCAGTTGTTATCGGGCAAAAAAGGTGTGGGAAAGTCTCTGCTTGCGGCGCACTTGGCAGATGCACTTTTATGCTTACATCCACAAAATCTCACTGCCTGTGGGCAATGTAAGCCGTGCAACTTGAACTTAGCTGGTAATCACCCTGATAGACTGAGTGTAGTGCCTGAGGGCAAATCAATCGGGGTGGATGAAATTCGAGAGATCACGCATTTCTTGAACCATTCAGCGCAGCAAGGTGGCAATAAAGTCGCGTTGATTGAGCACGCGCATTTGATGACCCATTCAGCCGCAAATGCGCTGTTAAAAACACTTGAGGAGCCAAATGCTAATCGTTATTTGGTCGTTACCAGCGATGATGACAGTAAGTTACCTGCCACCATTTTGAGCCGCTGTAATAAAGTGGCGATTCACTCGCCCAATCAAGCAGAGGCCGCGCAGTGGCTGGCAGCTAAAAATGTCGCTTGTGATTTCCCTTGGTTTGATGAATTTTCTCTACAGCCATTTATTATCGAAACGTGGCAACAAGAAGGTGCGCTTGACGATGTGACTGCGCTTTATCACGCGGCGAATCAATTAACAGTAGAGAGTGCGCAAACGGTTGAAAAAATTTTGTTAAAGCACAGCGCAATGAGTGATGTATTCGCCCGTTTTTTGCTCAACCGTTTAAAAGGGGCGATGACACAAGGGAATGGTTTGGGTTTTACTCAGTATCAAGACTTAGTGAGCTTAGTACATCGGTTTATGTACGAACAGAAAAATGTGTTAGGGTTAAATCAAAACCTGAGCATTTCTAATTTACTTTTTGCCTTACAAAAACAGCTATAAAGAGGTGGTGCATGCAAGAGTTACTTGCGGATTTTGAAGATTTAGATGAGCTATATCGTTGTTATATGCCATTTCTGAAATCCGGTGGCATATTTATCAAGTCCAATGCCCATTTTGATATGGGGCAAGAATTAAAGCTCAGAGTCACCTTGCCTGACGCCCTTGAAGCGGACGAAGTTGACGTGGTTGTTGCTTGGTTAACACCGCAAGGCGCGCAAAATTCTAATCCATCTGGGGTTGGCGTTGCGTTTGTTGACGCGCCAGCTTTGAACGATAAAATAAATAAGCTTTTGGGTGCGACTTTGCATTCAGATAAACCAACTTACACCATGTAGAGCCAGTATGATTGTAGACTCTCACTGTCATTTAGATAGACTCGATTTTGAAAAGTTAGGCCTAAGCCTTGAAGAAGTACTCAGCAACGCGAGACAAAAACAAGTAGAACACTTTTTATGCGTTAGCGTGACGCTAGACCAATTTCCATCCATGTTAGAAAAAATAGCCCATTTTGATGATGTTTCTGCATCTTGTGGGGTACATCCACTAGATCAAAAAGATAAATTGGATGTTGAAAGGCTAATACAACTGGCGAGTAATGATAAGGTTGTTGCTATTGGTGAAACTGGATTAGATTATTATTATTCAAAAGATACGCATCAGGTACAGCAGGAAAGCTTTGCTGGACACATAGATGTGGCTAATCAGCTACAAAAACCACTGATCATTCATACTCGCGATGCAAAAGCGGACACGATAGACATCATGCGTGCCCACAATGCGCAAAATTGCGGTGGCGTGTTGCACTGTTTCACCGAAGATTGGGCGATGGCAAAGCAGGCCCTTGACCTTGGTTTTTACATTTCAATCTCTGGTATTGTGACGTTTAAAAATGCGACGGCGCTTCAAGAAGTCGTTAAGCAAATCCCTATGGATCGATTGCTGATTGAAACTGATTCACCTTATCTTGCACCTGTCCCACATCGTGGCAAAACTAACCAGCCTGCTTACGTACAAGACGTTGCGTATTATATTGCTGACTTAAAAGGAATGAGCTTCAAAGCGCTTGCAGAGCAAACCACGAATAACTTTTACTCTTTATTTAATTTGGTGAAACGCCAAGATGGTAGCACAACTTAATCAGCTACCTCAGGTGTTGATGGGCCCGCTGGTTCGCCGAGCTGAACAGAATAAAATTTGTATTCAGATTGTTACTTGTGAAGCCGTGGACATCTCGGCTTCGCTATTGGCCCATCAAAGTCGGTGTGAGGTTGAGACATTTCAGCTCGGTGCAGCCTGCTTTTTGCATTTTTTGATGATATGCAGCGAGAAGGCTCTGCCAACAGCGCAGCTGCTCGAGTATCAAGTGCTTATTAACGGTGCCGCGTATAAGCCAGCTTATCTGCGTTATGGAGAAGAGCTAAGCTTTGCGATACCGGCTGTGCTCAATCAAATATTACATGGCTCATGTCGTAACCCGCATCACCACTCAAAAGATAGTCTACATACTGCGGATCAGTGGCAGGAGCAGCAGCGCGAGCTTGGTGAGTTAGGTGCTGACTTGTGTATTTTTTCTGGCGATCAGATCTATGCCGATGATGTTGCCGGCGCCACGTTGCTGGCTATTCATCAACTTATAGCAAGGCTAGGTTTGTTTAAAGAAACCAAATTGCCAATGCACTTACCTGCTGATCAACAAGCCCAGCTTTACCATCGCCACTTATATCTGCCGAAGACGCCATGGCAGGAGCGCTCAAAGTTTTCACCGGGCTACTGGTTTCGAAAGGATGAACCGCACTTTTCTAGTGTTAAGGCTTTTAATCACCTAATTTTCTTCGAAGAGTTTGTCGCCTGTTACCTGTTAAACTTCTCTCATATTGCTTGGCAGTTGGTTAACTTTGATGCGCTTCATTATGACGGTGGTAACGACAAAGTTCGGCGAATATTTGAGTCCGAACTTGACGCCTTAAAAGGCTTTGTTGAAACGTTGCCTAGTGCTGAGCGGTTGTGTGCGAACGTGCCTGTACTAATGATGTTTGACGACCATGATGTTACCGATGATTGGAACTTGACGGCTAAATGGGAACAGGCAATTGCGAACCATAAAGTGAGTCGACGCATTATCAGTAATGGCATCATTAGCTATTGGCTGTTTCAGGGCATTGGTAATGATGCGTTTGAGTATAGCGGGGCGCTGACATCAGATTTTAATTCAAGCCTGATTGACAACGAATGGCACTTTTCGGCGTTTGACAAACAAGTTCGTCGATTCACACACTGGCATTATTGTTTAGATACGTTTCCAAAAGTGGTGGTGCTAGATACTCGTACACATCGGTGGCGTAATGAACAGGATTTCAATGAACCGAGTGGTTTACTTGACTGGGAAATGCTGATGGAGCTGCAAGACACGCTTATCGACCACAGTGCAGTATTGATGGTCAGTCCTGCGCCAGTATTTGGGGTAAAGGCAATCGAAACCATACAAGCTGTATTTAATGCGTGTGGTGAGCCGTTAATGGTAGATGTAGAAAATTGGATGGCGCATGAAGGGGCTGCGAAGAAGCTCATAGAAATTTTTAAGCGTCCAGATACACCCAAAGAAACCATTATACTCTCCGGCGATGTACATTATTCGTTTTGCTTTTCGGTTCAGGCACGTTTTGGTCGTCATGATAATCGTATTTGGCAGCTAACTGCATCAGGGATAAAAAACGAATTTCCAAAGCCGCTTATCAATATTTTAGATAAGACGGACACGATTTTGTATGCCAAATATAGTCCTCTGAATCTCTTTACGAAACGTTGGCAGCTATCGGTAAGTAAGCATCCTTCGTCGCTAAAAAAACATGGCTATTTGGTGTCAGACTCTGCGATTAGCTTAGTAACGCTTGAGAACGGCTTGCTAGAGAAGTATGAGCTACTGCACGGCACGGGGATCCACAGTCATTTTGAGTTATAAGCCTTGGTAATAGATTTTAGAATTGAATAAACCGACTTCAGCTATTTGTAGCTTAGCTTAGCTTGGCTGTACGAGTGAGCTTGCGTGATGCGCTAAACCCATCAAAAAACACATGCTCTTTTTCGCTTTTGCTATAGTTAATATAACGCGGGCTAACATCTCGACTATATGACTCTACTCAAGCGCATGTCTCTGTTCGTTGTACCATACAGCACACTGAAATGGTTTTGTGTGTTGCTGCTGTTGTTATTACCGAGCTTTCCTTGTGCCGCCAGTTTTCCCGAATTTAGCGATACGGCGCAGGTTATGCGACGCTATGACTATAATTCTGGCCTCAGTCAGGTCACTATCACTGCAATTACGCAAGATCAACTCGGGTACATTTGGGTTGGCACACAGTCTGGCCTAAATCGTTTTGATGGTCATGATTTTGTTCAATTTGAAGTAAAGCAGAACTCCAAACATCATCTCTCCGGTGGCTTTATTACCTCACTATGCCACAGTGGCAAATATATCTGGGTTGGAACAAGTACTGGGCTTAGCATTTACGATACTGAAGCGGGGACCTTTCGCTCTATCTTAGCGGCGCAGAATGAGGCGGTGAGCTCAGATAGAGTGAAAAAAGTGGCTTGTTATGGTGAATCAGTCACTGTATCAACAGAAGAAGGCGACGCTTACCGGGTTAACTACCAAACCTTGACGCCTGAAAAGCTTTATTTAACCGGTAAATTTGTTCGTGAAGTCCAAGAAACAAGGGATGCGTTTGTTTACCTCAATGCGGATGGCCTAGTCAGTCAGCCAAAAGACAAAGTCGGAGCCAATGTTCTGTTGGAAGGTGAGTTTAAAACACTGTCGCTTTCCCACGGACGGATATTCGTGGTTGACGCGGATGATAAAATCATTAGTTTCGACACTCAGTTCAATAAAGTGCAATGGCAAAAGTCGGTCAGCGCGAAAGTAAATCTTAGTATTCATCAAATTAAAGTCAGGGCGAATGAAATACTCGTCGCGTCCAACACGGGTGTGTTTATTTTAGACCTGCAAGGTAATATCAAACGTCATTGGTATCGTCGTGCAGAGCAATATGACGGACTGCAAGACAACAATGTTCTGAGCGTTCAACGAGATAGAAATGGTGATTTATGGATTGGTACGGAATCACAGGGGCTACATTTTTTTAGTCAGCTGAGCGAGTCGTTTGGTCATGTTGGTGAACAAAACTTTCCGCACGCTCCCTTGGGGCATCCTGATGTTAGGAATTTCGCATTAGACAGTAGTGAACGTTTTTGGATAGGTACGTCATCCGGTTTATATATTTATCAAAAATCGAGCTTTATCGAAGCGCATCGAATTTTCCCGAGTTTGTCTGCAATCAAAGGAAGCTTTATCACTCAAGTAAAGATTTATGATGACACGTTGTGGGTAACAACAAGGGGAGATGGCGTTGTTAGATACGCCTTAACTCAAGGGGAATATAGCCATTTGATGCCTGACTCTGATAATGGCCCAGAACTCAGTTTTAATGATGTCATTGAGTACCAATCTCAGATCTTAGTGAGTTCAAGGACGCTAGGTCTTATGAGGTACGACGAAGAATCGAAAACCTTAGTGCAGTTTTTTGAAAATCGTTCAGATGCGCCGTCACATGTGTCGTCGTTTAAAGTGGTCGGACAGGACCTATGGTTTGGTTCTATCGGTGAGGGTTTGTTCAAATTTAGTAAAGGTCAGCTTCATAACCTCACCACACAGGATGGCTTAAAGTCGAATTTGGTCTTTATGATCGATGAAGATCCATGGCAACGTATCTGGGTTGCAAGTGAAGCGGGTATTAGTTTAGTTGATAAACAAATGAAAGTTGTCCGTACTATTGGTGAGCAAGAAGGACTAGGAAACCAAGCCGTGTGGGGGCTGGTTTACGATGACTACGAATACATGTGGCTTGGCACCAGTGGTGGGCTGTCGCGCGTCAATGTGATGGATTTTGCTATTGATAACTTTCTACCCATTGACGGAGTGCAAGCCCATGAGTTTAACTACAATGCCGCGTGGAAAGCCCCTGATGGTCGAATTTTTATGGGTGGAGCCAAAGGCTTTAATCAATTTTTTCCTCAGAATGTATCAATTTCAAATACCGCGCGACCTATTTTGGTCTCCACAATCGAATTATTAGGCGAGCCGTTAAAGCCAAGTCTTGATGGGATCCTCACGGTCGCGCCAGAGCTTGCGGGTTCATTGCGGCTACGCTATGACCAAAATATTATATCGCTTCAATATTCAAGCTTAGATTTTGGTTCTGAGAAGCTGAACTTTTACTACCGTATTAAAGGATTAAGCGACAAATGGTTAAAACTTGCAAATGGAGCACGGCAAATAAACTTACTCCAGCTTGAACCCGGCACCTATCGAGTAGAAACCTATACCGTAAATCGCTTTAATATGCAGTCGCCCGTTCATGAATTTAGTATTTATATTGCCGCGCCAATTTGGTGGAATGCCTACTCGAAAACCCTTTACACCTTAGTCATTGTGCTGATCATCGCTGCATTCGTTCGAGCGAGACAACGGCGTTATCAACAAGTACTGCGGGATAATCAGAAAATGTCTGCACTACAAGAGCGGTTGGAGTTGTCGTTGTGGGCGAGTGGTGACGAACTTTGGGACTGGCATGTTGAGTCGGGTAAAATTTATCGCTACAGCGTGAATCCAAGGATCGACTTTAGTGAACTCCAAGATAAACTTATTCTCAATGAGCTTGACCAGTTTGTACACCCTAAGGATTGTGTGTTACTTGAGGAGCGTCTGCAATCCTGTGTAGACGGACGAGAAGACGTATATGAACTGTCTATTCGAGTTAAAGATCAACAGGGAGAATGGATCTGGGTATTAGACAGAGGAAAGGTGGTGGCCCGAGATGACAATGGTAGAGCAACGCGGATAGCGGGGGCACTGAAAGATATTGCTGATTTAAAAGCACATCAACAAGCCTTGCAGTCGTTAAACGAGCAACTTGAGATAAAAGTCGCGATGCGCACCGATGAGCTATATAAAAAGAATCAGAAACTTGAGCAAGCAATGTTTGAGTTAAAGCAAACGCAAGAAGACTTGATTGAAAGTGAAAAAATGGCTTCTTTGGGTGTTGTGGTTGCGGGTGTTGCGCATGAAATCAACACCCCGTTAGGTATAGCTATCACCGCACTTTCGCATAATGAAGATTGTTTATCTGAGCTGGTAGAAAAGCTTGAGAATAAAACCCTTAAGCAAAAAGATTTGGTCACCTCTATCGATGCACAGCAAGAAGGCTATCTGCTGATCAGTCGCAATCTGCAAAGAGCAGAAAGCCTTATTAGTAACTTTAAGCAAGTTGCAGTCGATCAATCCAGTGAGACGGAGCGTGATATTAACCTGCTTGAATATATCAATGATGTATTTGATTCACTCAAACCATTGGCTAAAAATAAAGAAGTATATTTGTCTATAGATGGGAATGCTGATGTAAATCTCTCCACCTATCCAGGCGCAGTTTATCAAATAATGGCAAACCTATTTAACAATTCCGTTATCCATGGTTTTGAGGGGAGTGCCTCTGGCACAGTCAGCGTGTTAGTCGAGGCGACAGATAGCCACTGGACTATTGTATACCGCGATAATGGTGTCGGCATGGACGAAGCGATGCAAAAGACCTTGTTTGAGCCATTTGTAACCACAAAACGTAATCAAGGCGGATGCGGATTAGGCATGCATATTGTTTATAATTTGGTTACGCAACTTTTAAAAGGCGAGATCCGCTGTAAAACGGCGAAATTACAAGGTGTCGAAATTACAATAAAAGTACCGTTTAAGAAAATAACGGCTGAAAATTAACTTAGGTGAATTACAGCAAGCTAACTGCCTGTGACAATGCTTCTTTTAGGAGTTTGTCATGTTCTTATTATCTCAAGTTTTGGTTACCGTTGCTGTTTTACTCGATCTCGCCTCATTTCAATTTATGAAACGCCAGCAGGTGTTATTGGCACTCAGCTTGTCGACTGCACTCACTGCAATTCACTTCTATCTACTTGATGCTATGGCTGGTGCTTTGCTTATGGCGGTTGCGAGCCTCAGATATCTGGTGTTCATCAAGTCGCAGTCAAAGCGCTTGCTTATCGGGTTTCTACTACTCAATACAGTGCCACCTTTAGTACATTTAAATGCAAATTACGAACTTTATGCTATTTTTGGTAGTGTTTTGTTGACGTTTGGTGCATTTATTCGCGAGCAGGTGGCATTTCGGTGTGTAATGATGTTAGGTACGGTGTGCTGGCTGATACATAATTGCTATGTCGGCTCACCCATGGCGATTGTGTTAGAAAGTACGTTTTTGGTGAGTAATTTGATTGGGCTAGGGCGAATTTATTTGAAACGTAAAAAGAGTAATTTGAAGGCTGAGTAAAACGCTCAGGCTAGCAGCCGAGTTGAAATGGATCCAATTATACTGCTGTAGACACCAATTAGATTAAATTTGAATATATCAAATAATTCAATGGATTAGGTTGTTCCATGTCTGCTTTCTAAGCTGTTTGTACTGAGTTCAAGCGGTACCAAAAACGAGCTGAAATAAAAAATTAATAAATAATTCCTATCCAAATCAAAGTGTTATTATCTTTACATGTAATTATTGCATAATTAATATTGTATACAATATATCTATTGTGTATTGTTTGTTCGTTACCAAAAAAACACTCAAATCAATGGGAACAAAAGGACAACAATATGCGTAATAACAAAAAAACAGCGCAAACACTGTGTAAATCACTCACAGCATCAGCACTTGCTCTAGCATTGGGGACTACTACTGCATTTGCTGCAGATGGCAATAGCACTGTGAAAGGGAGCATCGTTAATGGTCAAGGTCTTGAGTTATCGCAGGCTCAATTAACCTTCACACATAAAACTAAGGGGCTGAAGTTTGCTGTACAAACTAATGGCAAGGGCGAATACATTTTACGTAATCTGCCTGTTGGTCGTTACAGCGTGTCAATTAATAAAGCAGGATTTGAAACCGTTATTGAAGAGGATGTTGAGCTTAATATTGGACAGGCGCTAATTTTAGACGCTCAACTATTACAACAAGGACAGGATATAGAGCGGATAGCGGTAACTGGTACGGCTATCCGACGTGTTGATATGGCCTCGTCAACGGCTGGCGTAACCTTTACAGACGCAGAGCTTAAAGTTATGCCAGTAAACACCGGCTTTGAAAGTATCGCGTTACTCGCACCGGGTACCGCTGAACCTGGTGGTAGTTCATTTCGTGGTGCATCAAGCTTTGGCGGTTCTTCGTCAGCAGAAAATGGTTATTACTTTAATGGCCTAAATGTCACGAGTATTCAAACGGGTTTAGGCTCAATTCGCTTGCCTTGGGAAGCCATTTCGCAAACCCAAATCAAAACGGGGGGAATTAGCCCTGAATTTGGTGGTGCACTAGGGGGGATCGTTAATGCAATCTCTAAATCTGGTGATAACGAATTTAACTTAGGGGCGGAAGTGAGGGTCGATCCTTCATCAAGTCATAGTTATCACGACTCTAATTATTTAGATAATGGCACCATCAATATAAATACCGAGCAAGATTATGACTCGTTCAAAGAACTGCAAATCTGGGCGAGTGGTGCACTCATTGAAGACAGCTTATTTTACTATGGTCTGTATGCGCCTCGACGAGAGGTTAATCGCTGGGCTGGGCAAACGACCTTCAATGACAGAAGCCGAGATGAAGACCGCTGGTTTGCAAAACTAGATTGGTTCATCAATGAAGACCACTCAATCGGCTTTTCAGCCATGAATAACAAAAGAGAATGGACGAGACAAACCTATGCCTATGATTGGGAAAGCGATGCGATTGGTGATAAACAAGGTGTAGCGGCTCCCGGTGAAGATGGCGGTAAGGTATACAGCATCAATTATAATGGCTACTTTTCAGACTTCTTCTCGGTGTCTGCGGTAGTTGGTCGAGTCACTGAAAATGTAGAAAATATTGTCGCATCAACCGTACCGGGAGTTTGGGATGAAAGAGAAGGGACGGTAACGTTATCGAGCCACACAGCAAGCGGTGTTTCTGAGCAAGAATTTATCCGTGACCAAGCGAGAATAGATTTTAATATCGATTTGGATTACCACTCCATTCTGTTTGGTGTCGATTATACCAAAGTGACAGTAGATTATTTTGAAGGTCAAAATGGTCTTGGAGACGCGGAAGGCTGGTGGACAATTAAAACCGCTGGTGATGGGAGTATTTCCGGTGCTGCACTTGGTCAAGATTATATTGAACGCCGAGTGAGGACTAGGACGGTTGATTCTGAGGTTAACTCGCTTGCTTTCTACGTCAATGATTCTTGGCAAGTCACCGACCAACTCGTGCTAAATCTGGGCCTGCGTTATAGTCAGTTTGAAAATACCGTCACTGACGGCAGAGCATTTGTTGATATGGATAACCAACTTGCGCCTAGATTTCAAGCGATTTATGACCTAAACGGTGATGGCGAATCCAAAGTTTTCTTTACTTACGGGCGATACTTTCAACCTGTGTCTGCCAACATGAACATCACTCAAGGCTCGGCTTCAGTAGAGTGGTTTGAGTATTTCGACCTAGATCAAGTCGACAGTGATGGCTATCCCGTTTTATTAAGTGATGGCTCGCCAAGTCGAGGGGAGATGCTTCGAGATAGACGCTGGCGCCAACGCGGAATTACAGAGCCCGGTTTGATTGCTTCCTCCACCCTTAAGCCGATGTATTCTGATGAGTTGACCTTAGGGTACCAGACCACCGTTTTTGACGATATGGCATTTGGGGTTAGAGCGATTTATCGAGATCTTGGACGCAGTGTTGAAGATACGGATGTCGGCCCTGTGCTTGCGAAGAAATTGGCCGAACTCGGTATCCAAGACAATGTCGGTCAGGGTTCTTACTATGTGCTAAATAACCCGGGTGAAGCGATCACCATGAGTTATGACTTTGATGGCGATGGCCAAGTCGATGAAGTGACACTCAGTGCACAAGAGCTTGCCCTGCAACAAGCAGTGCGTAAATATCTGGCACTTGAATTTACCTTAGAAGGAAATATTACCGACAAGTTACGGATTAATTCTTCTTATACTTGGTCACACAGCTATGGTAATACCGAAGGTTTAGTGAAAACCGATAACGATCAGGCAGATCCTGGTTGGACAACTTCCTATGATTACGCGGATCTGATGGATCACGGCTATGGTAATTTGCCGAACGACCATCGCCATACAATAAAAGTATCAGGTTCTTACGATATTACAGATGAGTTAACTCTGGGGCTGGTTGCAAGAACGTCATCAGGTCGCCCGACTAATTATTTCTCAAAACACCCTGTCGGTGTAGATAGCTGTGCGCCAGGTAACCCTTGGGATGCTTGCGTGAGTAAATATTACGGCCATGTTTCGCATTATGACGAAAACGGCAATCCAGCTCCTCGCGGCAGCGTTGATAATCTTCCTTGGGCAACCACGGTAGACTTATCACTCAGTTACTCTACAGATATTATGGGACATGACTTGTTACTCAAGGGCACCGTTTATAACCTACTAAACAGTGATAAAGCGCTTGGGATCAATGAACAGCGATCTTTAGATGGTGAAAATGGCTTAATCGTTAATCCTGACTACGGCATTACAACGTTACGACAAACTGAGCGTTACGCGTCGTTGGTTGCAAGGTTTACATTCTAGTTTCCCTGGTGATAGCCAAGACTGGGTGCTATGCACCTCGTTCTTGGTTTAAGCCAAGCCAAGTGTTTGGCTTATTTCACATAACGGAGAGTATGATGACGTTAACAATAGATTTGGAGCAGATACTGAGCCACGCGAAAGTAATAGAGTCGGTTGACATGCATACCGCTGGAGAGCCTTTGCGGGTGATTGTCGGTGGCTTCCCTGAACCTCAAGGCAACACTATTTTAGATAAACGGCAATACTGCGTAGAAAATCTTGATCACTATCGCACCGCGCTGATGTATGAGCCAAGAGGTCATGCTGATATGTATGGTGCGCTTATCGTTGAAAAACAGTTACCAGAAAGCGATTTTGGCGTGTTATTTCTTCATAATGAAGGGTACTCAACAATGTGTGGTCATGCGATTATTGCTTTAACCACGTTATTTTTAAAGCACAATCCCGCAAAGAAGCAGTTGTTGATAGATACGCCTGCTGGGCTAATTACCGCATGGCTAAGAGATGGCCACGCTGAATTTGCCAATGTACCAGCAGAGGTAGTGACACTTGATAAGCAAGTCAAGACATCTGAATTTGGTTTAATCTCAGTGGATATCGCATTTGGTGGTGCGTTTTATGCCTATATTGATGCCGATAAAATCGGTTTGGCTCTTATACCAAAAAATGCAGCTTACATTCAGCAGTTAGGTTTAACGCTTAAACAAGAAATTGCAACACAGATTAGCTTAGTGCATGACGATGCGCGCCTCGCATTTTTATATGGTGTGATTTTCTATTCCAATTCTCAACAATCGGACTCTGCTCACAGTAAGCATGTGTGCATTTTTGCCGATGGCGAATTAGATCGCAGTCCAACAGGGACTGGTGTCAGTGGTAGAGCTGCAATTCTTGCCGCCAGAGATGAGCTCGCCGCAAACCAACGTATCTTTATTGAAGGTATATTAGGATTGGGCTTAGATGTTTGTTATCAACTTAGTGATGACAGTAAATCGTTGATCCCAATAGTTTCGGGCACGGCCTATATTACAGGCCGACACCAATTTATTTTAGACGACCACGATCCATTAGTAAGAGGATTTTTACTACGATGAATGTAGATTACGCAGCCAGACAGCAACGCTTAGTCAATAAATTACAACAACACCAAAGTGACGCTATCATTATCTATGGCTACGAGAATATTGTATATTTAACCGGCTTTACCGGTCATGCAGCAACATTGTTGATGTCTTCAAATGGGCAACACCGACTCATCACCGATTATCGTTACTTTGAGCGTGCTTGCAATGAAGCGGTTGGAGTCGAAGTTATTTTAAGAAATCGTGATAAAGAAGCGTTACCTGATTGTATTTTTAGATTACTGGATGGGCCGCGACAGCTTGCATTTGAAGCGCATCAAATCAGTCACGCAGATTATGTCTCATTAAATATCAGTGCAAAAAATACCACGCTTGTTGCCGCGCCGCTGTGGGTGGAATCACTAAGACAAGTTAAAGATGGTTATGAAATTAACTGTATTAAACGCGCCGCCGAGATAGCTGACTCGGCGCTTGCCCGTACACTGCCTTTGTTAAAAGTAGGGATCACTGAGCGAGAAGCGGCAATTGAGCTTGAGTATCAGATGCAAAAGCTAGGCTCCGAAGGACTCTCTTTTGACACAATCCTATTATTTGGTGCACGCTCTTCCTTACCGCATGGAAACCCAGGACAGACAAAGCTCAACCAAGGGGACTTGGTACTTATCGACTTTGGTGCGGTGATAAGCGGCTATCGCTCTGATATGACGCGAAGTTACGTGTTGGGGGAGCCGACGAAGCAACAACAATCCATTTATGACACGGTTCAACATGCGCAGCGAGCTGCGTTGGCGCTAATAAATGCGGGCGTTAACTGCATAGATTTAAATAACGCATCACACGATGTGTTAAGTCATAGTGACTTTTCACAATACGCAGGTGAGGGACTTGGTCACGGTGTGGGGCTATTTCTACACGAGCAGCCGTTTATTAAACCTGGGGTCGATCACCAATTAGAAGCTGGCAATATCATTACCATAGAGCCGGGTATTTACATTCCAAATTATGGTGGTGTGCGCTTGGAAGAGGATGTATTGGTGACTGAAAATGGTTTTGAATGCTTAACCCACGCGCCACAAGTATTTCAGCTAACAAACTAAGGAATGATGATGCAAATTATTACTCGCCAAGAGGTCGCGGATAGCCTCAACTACCCAAGCTTAATTCAGGCGCTTAAACAGGGTTTTGCGCAACCAGCAGGTACACCAACACGGCAAGTTTTTGAGCTAGATAATAGTCACAACAATCATGACGCTTTTGCTGTTTTACCTGCTTGGAATGCAGATGTGATTGGCGTGAAGGCCTTTACCTATTTCCCAGATAACAACCAGCACGATAAAGCCAGCCTTTATTCAAAAATCATGCTGTTTTCTAGGCAGTTCGGTGAGCCGCTCGCGCTTGTGGACGGCACCGAAGTAACGTTGTGGAGAACCTCTGCTGTGTCAGCATTAGCCGCGGAGTATTTAGCACCTAAGCATGCCAAACATTTGGTTTTCTTCGGTTCAGGCAATTTAGCCAGTTACATGATTAATGCGCATTTAAGTGTTAGAAATTATAGTAAAATTTCAATAATTGCACGCAATGCTGAAAAAGGACGTCTGTTGCTGGATCTATTGTCCTCGCAGCATCCGGAGGTTGAATTTGCACTGTATCAGGAGGCAACAGCGTCTGTTATTGCTTCAGCAGATGTGATCAGCTGTGCAACAGGCAGTCATACGCCTTTGTTCAATGGAGAGTGGTTGAGCGATGGTACGCATTTAGATTGCATTGGCAATCACCATAAAGATTGTCGAGAAATTGATACCACAACGGTAACTAGGAGTCGCGTTTTTGTAGATAGTCGCGCCAATGTATTGAACGAGGCGGGCGAATTGTTGTTACCGATCAGTGAAGGTCAATTTAGCCCCGATAAGGTGGTTGCAGAGCTTAGCGAAATGACTAAAAATAACCTAGGTCGAAGTAACGAGAATGAAATTACTTTGTTTAAGTCTGTAGGAACAGCACTGAGTGATTTAATTGGAGCGAAATTAGTGTATGACTTGGTTCAAAAATAAAGAGCACGGTAAAGTGTATGAAGTAACCGCAGTAGTCAAAGCTGCTGATAAGCGCTTGGTGAATCCGCTTATTTGTCATGAATGTCACATGTTGGTTAGTTATCAAGGAGTTGGTGGCGAAACGAAAAGCGAAAAGCTGCTATATGACGAGGTGTTTTACAAAGCGTTTCAAAACCACGATAGCTGTTACGTCATGGTGGATGACAATGGTATTCGCCATTATCATCCGAGTGAGTAAAGTGGCTTATTCAATTAAGTGAACACAATTAAGTGAATAAGCGCTAATTTTTGACCTGACAAAGTACAAATATAGAACGCTGTAAATTCTGACATTTCAGCTATTGGTCAAATGCGGACAGCGGTACTAACATGTTTCTGTCCAATTTCGTTGGTTGGCAAGGAAGGTTAAAAATTGTGTAACCTCTTCCGTTCCCATTGTTTCAGGGTGACGCTTGTGGTGAAAGTTAATGAATGCCTTAATCCAATATAGGTAGGTTTTTTTCTGTTCTAATGCTGTAACCACGGATACGCATTTCCTCCTGAAGACCTTTCAGAAATGGACTTTTTAGACTAATGATAACTCCTTACCTTATTAAGCTGTATATATACAGTATTATCTGGAATTCTCGGATATTAAGGGAAATAATGAAAAAATTTTTGCGCGTTTACGCATAAATAAATTTAAAATATTATTGTTTATCAAAAGGTTACTTATCTGCGATTTGAGATAGTAGGTTTGGGAAACGCGCATGCGCATTTTTCCAGATGGTATATTTAGCAGAATGCTGATAAGTTCTTTGCATACTGATAGTTAACTGTGCGCGTTTTCACTGGTCCAATGAGGTAAACGCGCATGCGCACGAATAAAATGTTAGCGCCACAAATCAAAATTAAGGAGTAATCGTGAGTACATGGCCAGAAAAATTATTTGATCTTATTTTCATTCCCGAAATGGATCAAAAATTAGACGAGCTTGCTGCGCTAGCGGAGCCAGAGGATTGGGATTATCAAAACACTGAGACGGATCATCATAAGCCGGTATTGTATAACTACCTCCAATACACTTATATGCGCCTGGCCGAGGAAGATAAGCTCGAAGTATCAACTGATGGACAATCGTTAGCATTCAATACAGGTCTAGTTACGGCCACACAAGAGCCAATATTTGCGTTTTGTTCTACAAATCGCCAGTCTCAAGCAAATCAAAACTGGTTTTTTGTCGGTTGGCGTCGAAAAGGCCAGCATGAGCTAACTCGTTTCGAATCTTTGCCAGAAATGGCCAACTACTTTGACAACCCTGGTTTACTTGTATTTGATGCTACAAAAGAGCTACGACTGAATGTTGAGCATATTGTCTCAGATAATAAAGAGCGCTTTCCCGAACCTTATAAATCAATGGAGGATTATGCGTTGCAGACCTTTTTAAAAGGCGCTATTGACAACGCTATTGAGCGAGTAAAAAGAAACTATAAGACTGCAATCCCTCAGTACCACAGGGGCAATATTCAATTGCTTTTGCCTCTTTGCTTGGGTAATCCATCAGTAGCTGATTTGGCTGTAGTTGCCGTAAACCATGATGGTTTTTATAGAGCGTCAACCTGCCTGACTCTGGATATGGCGTACAACAACGCAAGGCAGCTCGCACGGCCAGACAGAGATTGGCTCGTACCGTGATCGCTAACAAGTCAAAGCACTCGGACTTGGTAAAGCTGTCACCTTTTTTGTTCCAAAAAAGCCGCCAACTTCACCAAGCCGGTGTTTGAGGCGCTAGCCCATAGGAATTTTTATGCGAAACTCACCTAATACAGCCGACGACCTAAAACATTTTTGTCCAAAAATAAGTTTATTTGACCGCCCGCTATTCGCTCTTTTCGGCCATTAATTAGTTACGGACGGTCAGATTTGGTTGAACTCATAACCTTAAACTGCCAGATCGTGTATGAGTTAGCGCACTGAGCCTGCGTCAGATCACTACGTCGACATACTCAAGTATTAAGCCAAATTAATGTAGTAGAGGCCGTAGCCCACGATAAATGCTGGCACTGCAGAGTAGATGGTGGCAAATAGCGCCGCCCTTGGTGCCAATGCTATCGCTGGAAATAACGCATCGCCATCGTTAGCAACGGCATTGGCTGCAAGGGCACTAAATGGCACGACGCCTTGCAGGTAAAGCGTTGTAACAACAATTTGGGGTCCACAGCCAGGTAATAATCCGACAAGAATGGCCACCAGTGGTGCATACAGCGCATAGTCTTTAAACCAAACCGCGAGATCAAGTCCTAAATACGCAGTAGATAGCTCGTAAAGCAAAAAGCTTGCAACCACCCAAGCGGTCACAAAGTGCGTGTCCTGTAGCACTCTAGTGAGTTTTGACGGTGGGTCGCATTCACCTTCTTCACAGGTGATATCTTTATAGCTTACGCCTTTTGAATTAAGTGCCCACACGCAAACAGCGAAAAGACATAATGCTGCACCAAGCCAAGCAATTTCTGTATCAAAAGGTGCTAAGTCGACGTTAAAAGCAATCGCGAGTGCAATTGCAAGGCTAGGCAGTAAGCATAGCTTCCACACCTTACGGCTTAGACTAAACGCACGGCTCGCGTGTAAGGTTTCTTCTTCGACCTCATTGATGGTCTGCGGGACACAAAAGTCGGGTTGATGAATTAAGTGCACACATAGCCCACTCACGATACCCACACCAACCCCCATCGCAATGATAGTAAAGCCTGTCAGGGGCTCTTTGGCGAGTAGCAAAAACGCCGCATCTCCCATCGTCGCAGTAAGCACTGCGACGACTGAAGCAAAGCTCGCTTGTTTTTTGGTAAATTGGGTGACCACGATAATCGCACCACCACAGCCTGGCAGCGCGCCCAATATTGACGCCATGGCTATTTCGAGAATAGGGGATTTGGTACTCAGATAACTGAGATTAAGCTGTGGAATTCTGTCAACAAGAAAGTAGTACACGAGCAGGGTAGCGGCAACAAAAACGCTGACTTGAAAGAATGCATCACTCAGCGCGCTGACCACAATTGGTCTCGCCGTTTCAAATGCTAAAAGTACAATAATAACGAGGGGTAAAATTAGCCGTTTGTTGAACAATAAACTCACCTTAGCGCCATGTGCTGGTTGAGAGTATCGAAGTAGAGATAAAAACATAAAGTGCAACCCGTGTATTGTCTAAGTTGCACTTTAATTTCATTTTAAATGAAAATCAATATCATTTGCATTATTTTCTTTGGAACTCTGCCGTTGCTTTCCATTTCGGCCACGCGTCTTGCTCAGAGACATCATAGCCAACTTTAAAGAACAGCTGTAGATCCTGTATCGCGCCGCTTAAATCCCACTCTTCACGGTAGCGGTCACACGGCTGATGATAACAACCACGCAATACTAAGCCCATACGTTTACGGTAGGTTTCAGTCTCTTCGTCACGTGCTTCGGTTCCACCACCGGCGTACATGGCAGGCACACCCATGTTCGCAAATGCGAAGTGATCAGAGCGATAGTAACCACCAGCGGCAGGACGTGGATCCCCTGAAACGACACGGTCTTGCGCTTTTGCTGCGGTTTCTAGCATTTCATCAAGCTCTGATTTACCAATACCAACTACGCTGATGTCTTTTACTTTACCCAATAAATTTAGGCTATCCATATTGATGTTAGCAACGGTTTTCTCTGCTGGAATAACAGGGTTTGCAGCATAAAATTTTGAGCCTAATAGACCTTGCTCTTCAGCCGTCACAGCCAAAAACGTAATTGAACGGCTAGGGCGAGTTGGCAGTTTAGTAAAGGCTTCGGCTACCTCAATCATACCGCCTGTACCGCTGGCATTATCATGCGCACCGTTATAGATCTGGTCGCCTTTACGATTTGGATCGGTACCTAAATGATCCCAGTGTGCTGAGTAGATGATGTGCTCGTCAGACTTATTACTACCTGGTAGGGTGGCGATAAAGTTATACGAAGTTGATTTTTTGATGGTGTTTTTGACGGTAACTGACGCGCTTAGGTTGCCCATATCAACGTGGTATGCGCCTTCAGCAGCTTTTTTCTTTGCGGTGTCAAAATCAAGTCCTGCCTTTTGAAACAGCTCTTTAGCAACGTCTACCGTTACCCAACCTTCAACCGCAACGCGGTCCATATTGTTATTTTCTTTTTGGAAGCCAAACTGTGGGCCACTCCAAGAGTTTTCTACTACGCTCCAAGGATAAGAAGCCGGCGCTGTTTCATGAATAATGATCGCACCTGCTGCGCCTTGGCGTGAAGCTTCTTCGTATTTGTACGTCCAACGACCATAATAGGTCATAGCTTCACCGGTAAATTTACCCGACTCAGGATTAGCAAAGCCAGGATCGTTTACTAGCATCACCACTGTCTTGCCTTTCACGTCTAGGCCTTCGTAGTCATTCCAGTCGTATTCTGGAGCATTTACGCCATAGCCAACAAAAACCAGCTCTGAATCTTTGATTGACTCGAGTTCGCTGATACGGGCTGAGCCCATCACCATGTCTTTTTTATATTCGTAGTTTTTGCCACCGATTGTTAACGTCATATTAGGATCGGCTTCAAGCGAAACAAGCGGCACTTCTTGTAAGAAGCTGTTGCCATTACCTGGCTGATAGCCAAGCGCTTTGAAATGTTTGGTTAAATAGGCAAGCGTTAGCTCTTCACCTTTTGTTGACGGAGCTCGGCCGCCAAATTCGTCAGAGGCAAGGGTTTTAATATGGGCTCTGAGTTGAGCATCGTTAATACTATTGTATGCAGTATCAATGTCTTGGGGGCTATTGCTAGTGCTAACACAGCCCGCCAGCACCGCCATAGATAAAGCGCTGAGCGTCAGTTTAAGTTTCATAATTGCCTTTCTTTTACTTGTTAGGAACCCATAAGTAGTAACATAAAATGCGTAAAAGTTCGAGCGGGACAAGACGGCTAGAGGAGATAGAAATTAATGAAAATCCGTAGCTGGTATAAAGCACAGCACAATTTTTAATAATTACCTTACTTTTAGCATGCGATGTAGCCTGTTACGCTCATTTACAATTGGCTTTTGCCAAGTATCAGGCGCTTCAGTAAAATAGGCGGCTAATTGCATGATAAGTATCTCAATCAAATGAAAAAGTTTACAGCGCCTGAGGCGTGGCAGGTTGCATGTTTACATGCTGAGCCATTTTCCCATTTAAATCAGCTTTTTGACTTAAAAAGTCAACAAGACTGGCCAAGCCCCGAGTGGTTGTCTTCGCACGTAAACAGCATTAGCTTGCAGCAGTATGATACCCGCTTTGTGGCCGATGAAACGATAGACTTTGGCGATAAATACTATGAAGAGATTATCTTTGAAACTCATCAGGTACCGACGCGTAGTCAAAACTGGCACGACTTATTTGGTGCGTTGATTTGGTGTTTATTCCCAAAAACAAAAGCTTTGTTAAATGCCCTACATATCGAAGAAATAGCACAGTTTGGTTTAAAGCAGCGAAGTAAAAAGCGCAATGCGTTAACACTTTTTGATGAGTGTGGTTTGGTGTTGGCAATCGATGATGATAAATGGCGTGATGCCTTTAAATCACACCAATGGCAGAATGTATTTTACGATAATCGCTCAGAATGGCAGCAAAACCTAAAGCCTTTTGTATTTGGCCACGCAAACTACGAGATGCTAACCAATCCCTTTATTGGGCTGACGGGAAAACTGGTGTGTATCAATGTCGATGCCACATTTTGGCAACTTTCATTAAGCGAACAATATCGTTGGTTAGATGATAAATTGGTCGCACTGATCAATGATGGGTTGCTTGAAGATAATACCAAAATGTCACCCATTCCGCTGCTTGGGATCCCAAACTGGCATGAGCCACAAGATTTAGAATTTTATCAAAATACGGACTATTTCAGGCCGAAAAGAAGGAAATAGCATGATAGCTATCAATGGATTAAAAAAACGCTTCGCCCTGACTCGCGAACACAAAAAGAAAAAAAGTCAGACGGATCCTCGCGAGCGTGATGGTTTTTTTCACAGTGTAGAAGAGGTTAACTTGCACTGTGGGCAAGGTGAAGTACTTGGATTGCTCGGCCCCAATGGGGCGGGAAAAACCACCACTTTGCGTATGCTCTCAACTGCACTGACGCCGGATGCCGGTACTATCTTAGTGGATGGTCAGGATATTGTGAAAAAGCCTGTTGTTGCACGCAAAGCCATCGGTTTTTTATCAGGGTCAACAGGGTTATATGGACGTCTAACCGCCAAAGAAAATGTTGAATATTTTGCACGACTTCATGGTTTAAAAGGAAAAGCATTAAAAGCGAAATGCGATGAGCTGTTTCAGCGCTTAGAGATGGAGACCTTTCTAGATAAAAGGGCTGAACACCTATCGACCGGTATGAAACAAAAGACCAATATAGCAAGGGCGGTGGTACATAGCCCTAAAGTCGTGGTACTAGATGAGCCTACGACTGGCCTTGATATTATGACCACACAAACAGTTATCTCTTTTATTCGCGACCTCAAAGCACGTGGTACACCCGTTATATTTTCTACCCATCACTTAGATGAAGTCGCGTTATTGTGCGATAGGGTGTCTGTTATCGATAAAGGGATCACCTGTTTTGATGGCAGTTTGGCTGAGTTTAAAGCAAAGGGGCAAAGTGAAGAGCTAAATCAGGCATTTTTAAATTTGTTAACGGGAGCACAGCATGTTTGAGGTATTTTTAAAAGAAATTAGAGAGCTGCTGCGCGACCGCAAAACACTGTTTTTTGTGATTGCACTACCGATGTTGGTATTTCCCGTGGTTATGGCTTTAGTCGGCTTTATGGCTTCACAAGCCGCCATGGAAGCAAAGCAAGAAGTCCATACGTATTACATCGTAAATGAAGCTTATGCTGAAAAGTTCTCTGAGCAGGTTTTTTATCATAAAAGTTTTAAGAAATATGCTGGTGAGCTCAAGCTTGATAGCGTCGAAGCGCTGAGTGATGCGGTACGAAGAGGAGTGATCGATGTTGGGGTTTTTATTCCATCCGATCCGGTTGAAAATCTAGAGTCTGGCGTAAAAAGTGAATGGAAAATCGTGTTTAACGATGCGCAATCTATCAACTTTATTTATGACCGTTTGTCTAAACTTGCTAAGAAGTTTTCTGATGAACTCAGAGCGGCGAAGTTAACCTCACTGGGGTTGTCGCAAGCGGAGCAAGTGGCAGTGCTCCAGCCTATATCGATTACTAAAGTGGATACTGCTGACAAACGCGAAAATTTAGGCGAAAAGTTAGGTGCTTTTATCCCTTACATGTTAATTCCGTTGGTATTGATGGGGGCAAGCTATCCAGCTATTGATTTAGGCGCTGGAGAGAAAGAGCGTGGCACCTTAGAGACGCTGTTATTAACACCAATCTCACGCACAGAGCTGGTGTTAGGTAAATTTTTAACCGTATTGAGCAGTTCAATATTCTGTGCGCTTATCACGGTTTCCAGTATGGCACTGTGGATAGGAATTGCCAGTAGCTTTGTCGAGCTAGACGTGATTAAAAACGCCTTCTCGTCGGTTGCATTATTAGACTTTGTGTTGATTTTTGCGTTGTTGCTTCCTGTTGCAGTGATGCTTTCGTCGCTAACACTTGCCATCTCAATTTACGCCAGAACCTTTAAAGAAGCACAAAACTACATGGGGCCACTTAGCATGGGGATCTTCATTCCCATTGTGATGTCTTTAATGCCAAATATGGAGTTAACCGCTAAAACTGCATTGATCCCAATTACCAATGTGGCATTAGCGATTAAAGAAATCATCAAAGGCACAGTTGATTATGGTTACGTCGCATTAATTTTTGGCGCTTCTGCCGTTTTAGCGGCAGGGTTACTCGTATGCTGCGTTAAATGGTTTAATAAAGAAACCGTTTTGTTTAGGTAAAGCTTCAGTTAGGTGTGAGTCATTGAGAATTATGGCGTTTTTCTGTACGATAAACGCCTTGTTCAGCGTTTAACTTTTTGTAATTTAGTCTTCTACCTGTTTAGGTAGCTTGTGCAAGTAGTAGGTTTCAATATTAGTCACTCAAGGAATGTAGGATGACATCAACCACGGTACTTAAGTCAGTCAGTGAATCAGTTACTAACGGCATTGCCATTTTATTCTTGTTATCGTCGGTTTTTCACTTAGTCGGGTCAAGCTTTTTGGAAGCTCTGATCTACTTAGTGATTTCTTTGTTACTATTTTCATACCGTAATCGATTGATGTTTGACCCTGCACAAAAGCAGTTTGTTATCACTAAACAACTATCGTTATTGAATGTAAGTGTTTGGCGAATAGACGAGTGTGTGATACCGCTTGCTACTGTGACTGATGTATCTTCGGGTGGAAACAAGCAACTCAATTATATTGGTATAAGTTATCTATCAGAAAGTGAGGAGCCTGCGGTCTATTCATTTTCGTGTTTGCGGCAAGCTGATAAACTCACCGCGCTTTTGTCTGCATCAGGTCTTGACCATAACGTTCAACCGACGGCAGATGCGGATGCAGATAGAAGATCAGCTACGCGCTCAACTCCAACTAGCCTTGCAAGATTATTTCCTTTATTTATGAATCGCAATCGCGATATTGAAGCACGATTCTCCGTGTTACGATGTGCACTACCGACGCCTAAGCATAAGCTGCATATAGTTTGGATGGTGGTAGGGGCTTTTGGTCTAATGACCTGCTTTATTCTTTACTCGTCACAAAATTACATTGCTGGTTTAGTATTTTTGGTGCTCACGTATTTGAGCTATTGGTTGACGTCTTTACTCATCAGTAATAAACACTATTTTGTTTACCAATCGCCCTGTAACCAAATTAAGGTTGAGGAAAATAGTTTGCTGCTACCTGCGTTACTGTTTACAGATAAACAAGCACGAGAGGTAAAAAAGGATGAAGTTAACGATATTAAGGTTCACTGGAATACGTTTACAGTTAGCGAATTGGATAGGTTAACCGCGTCGACTCGTCGTAATCATATTGTTGATTTGGTCTTTGATACTGAGTATGGCGCAACGGTTTCACTCTCTGGTATGAGCGTAGAAGCTGAGCCACTCTTACTTGCGTTAACGCATTGGCAATATCCTTTGTCTATTGAGCGTACGGATAAAGCGGTGTTCCCAATGGTGAGGCACTTTCAATATGGCATTCTAGTGTTTATTTTGGGTATAATTGTCTGGGCAATGACTACATTTGTGATATAACGCACCTGACGAAAAGCGGAGATTGTTTTTATAAAACGTCTTTTTAAGTGATAAAGCTTGGGTAATTCCCCATTTTGGGCAACAAGTATTGTTAACCAACGGCGATTGTTTATTTCGAATATAACTTCGCTAAACATAAGTGAAAGCATATGAAGAAAAATCAGGATTGTCCTCAGGCGCTGTTTGAGGATATGCCGCGAAAGGAAGCGATACTAAAAGAGTTTAATTCGCTGAGGCCTAATAATAAGCGACGATTCTACCAGATCATCGGTATGCTAACGGCAGTCGTATTTTTAATTTATCGCTACCCAGAAATTATTGAACAACCCGTTTTATACATCTTTTTGATTTTAATGATGAGCTTAAGCGCAGAGGCACACGTGCAAAACAAGCGTATCAATAAACGCATCGATTTACTGCATAAGCTATTAAAAGAAGAGTGACCGAAAGAACTAAAGCCGCTAATTAAGCGGCTTCAACATTATCGGTTTTAACATTGTCAATTTCAACTACGTTGAGGACAGATTGTACATCTGACCAATGCAGCAATTCGATACGACCTTCTTGGTTTTCAACCAATGCCGTGCAGTTTTCTATCCAATCACCATCGTTGCAGTACACAATACCATCTACGACACGGATCTCTGGTTGGTGGATATGCCCGCAGATAATACCGTCGACACCTTGCTTCTTCGCTTCATGAATTGCTGCATTCTCGAATGCGGCAATGGCCTCTCTGGCTTTATGCACGCGTTTTTTCAGCCAAGATGCAAGCGACCAATAATGACCACCATATAAACGTCGTACGCGATTGGTCCAGCGATTTAAGAAGAGTAGAAAATCATAAGCGGCATCCCCAATGATACTGATTAGTTTGTTGTATCTTGTTGCCGAGTCAAAATCATCACCGTGTAGTAATAAAAACCGCTTACCTGCTGAAGTGGTATGAATAAAGGTTTTATGCACTTCGACTTTAAAAAGCGTTTGTCCAACGTAGTTTCTGAAGGTTTCGTCGTGATTACCCGGTATGTAGATAACGCGTGTACCAGATCTCGCTTTTTTCTGTATGCATTCTAATACCTGGTAGTGGGATGGATCCCAAAAAAACTGGCGTTTCATTGACCATAGATCAACGATATCACCAACCAGATAGAGTACATCACATTCAGTTTTGTTGAGAAAATCTAGCAAGAACTTCGCTTTACAGTCCTTGTAGCCCAAGTGTACGTCTGAGATCCAAATACTCGGATAGTATGTTGTTTTCATGGCTTGGCTCTTTAGCGTAATAATGACAATGCTAAGAGGCAAAGATGACAGTGGCGGGGCAGTTAGGAGAAGCTAATATGACAAAAGAGCATACATCTGTATGCTCTTTTATTATACAATTTACGTAGGCTTATTTGCTTTTAATTGCATTAACGATTGTTTCAACCGCAGATCCAATATCCAGCATCAGTTTTTCGCCAGTTTGACGATTTTTCAGCTCAACCTTATTTTCATCAAGGTTACGCTCGCCAATCACTAGGGTGTATGGAATACCGATAAGTTCCATATCGTTAAACATAACGCCCGGACGCTCTTTACGGTCGTCGAATAACACATCAATTCCCGCATTTTGTAGATCTGCATAGAACTTTTCTGCGATCTCTGGAATACGGTGAGACTTATGCATATTCATTGGCACGATTGCCAACTCAAATGGCGCAATAGCAACAGGCCATTTGATACCATAATCATCGTTATTTTGCTCAATTGCAGCGGCAACGATACGAGAAACGCCAATACCATAACAACCCATGGTTAATGTTTGGTTTTTCCCTTCTTCGCCAAGTACACCAGCTTTCATTGCTTCAGAGTACTTAGTACCAAGTTGAAACACGTGACCTACTTCGATACCACGTTTGATAAGGATTTTACCTTTACCACAAGGGCTTGGATCGCCTTCAACCACGTTACGGATATCTTCAACAGTATAAGCGCTTACGTCTCTGTCCCAGTTGATCCCACTGTAGTGAATACCATCTTTGTTTGCACCAGCAACAAAATCAGCCATGATAGCTGCGCTGCGATCGACAATAATAGGCATTGAAAGACCAACAGGCCCCAAAGAGCCTGGTTTTGCACCAATAGTGTTAACAATGTCTTCTTCGCTCGCCATCTCTAGCGGTGAATCCACTAGTGCTAATTTTTCAGCTTTCAGCTCATTTAAGTCATGATCGCCACGAACGATAAGTGCGACTAGGCCGCGTTTACCATCTTCGTCTGGTGCACCATACACGATGAGTGTTTTCACACCACGGTGTGGTTTAACGCCATGTTTTGCTTTTAGTTCAGCGATGGTGAAAGCTTCTGGTGTGTCAAATGTATTAAGCTCTTTACTTGGCGCTGGGCGAGCTTCAGTTGGTGCAAGCGCTTCTGCCTTTTCAATGTTTGCAGCGTAGTTACTTTCATCACTGAATGCGATTGCATCTTCACCAGACTCTGCAAGTACATGGAACTCATGCGATAGGTTGCCGCCAATTGAACCACTGTCAGCAATAACTGGACGGTAGTCAACGCCTAAACGATCAAAAATGTTACAGTAAGCTTGGAACATCTTGTGATACGTTTTTTCAAGACACTCGTCAGTCATGTGGAATGAATAGGCATCTTTCATGGTGAATTCTCGCGCGCGCATCACACCAAAACGTGGACGAACTTCGTCACGTACTTTCGTACTGACTTGATAAAGTGTGATCGGCAGTTGCTTATAGCTGTTGATTTCGCGACGTACAAGATCAGTGATCACTTCTTCATGCGTTGGACCAAGTGCAAATGGACGGCCATGACGGTCATTAATACGAAGTAGTTCAGGACCAAACTGTTCCCAACGGCCTGACTCTTCCCATAGCTCTGCAGGCTGGATCACTGGCATTAGCAGCTCAATCGCTCCCGCTTTGTCCATTTCTTCACGGACAATTCTCTCTACTTTGCGGAAAACTTTTAGGCCTGATGGTAGCCAAGTATAAAGACCTGAAGCCAATTTACGGATCATACCCGCTCTAAGCATTAGCTGGTGGCTTACCACCTCTGCATCAGACGGCGTCTCTTTTAGAGTCGCTAATATATATTCACTCGTACGCATTCTTATTCCAGTATAAGTTACTTATTGTTCTCTTATTGGCGGCTATTCTAGCAGTGCAGTAGCCGCTTAAAAAGCTTTAATACCTAAACATCTTCATAATTTATAAGTTTATTGGCAAACCGCTGAGTTTGCTATTTTGCTAACGAAATTTCAGTGACATGGTTATGCTCACCATCTACTGTCCAGCGGATATTAAAATCATACAAACTCATACCATAGTCCTGCTGTGATGTGCGTTTCTTTTTATAAGCTGGACGAGGATCTTGCTTCAGTACATTGGTAATGAATTGCTGAAGTTCAGGATAGTTTTTCTGTTTTTCGATAAAGATGATGGCTTTGTCTGAGAAACTAACAGACATCTGTGTTTCTGGCCGAGTATCAGCAAAGCCAGCTGTGGCATCCACCAGAGCATCTGAATAGGGGAGATACGGTTTAATATCAATGATTGGTGTACCGTCCAATAAATCTACGCCAGAGAGCAACAGATCCAGCTGACCATTTTTATATTCTACGCCCTCGAGCTTTACTGCACTCATGCCAATCCCGTTGGGCCGAAAAGTCGCTCTAGTCGCAAACACGCCTTTACGTTCATTGCCACCGAGTCTCGGCGGGCGTACAAGCGCAGAGTAGCCCTTATCAGCGGTTTCATGAAAACGAAACAACAACCAAATATGCGTGAACGCTTCAATACCACGAACAAATTCTTCGCGGTTGAATTCACCAACAAATCTAAGCTTGGCTTTTGCCTCTGGGACAAGCCTTGGTTGTCTCGGGATAGCGAACTTCTGTTTATAAGGAGATTGGATAAAGCCGATGGGCTCGATAGTGATTTGTTCCACTATGGTCTCTGTTTTAATTAAGATGAGCGAAGTTTACTATTGATCCTGACTTTCACAAAATCCTGCTCGTAATTAGCCCTGTAATGTCATGTAATTCATTTATTCAGATTTTTCGCATAACCTTGTAAATAATGGAATATTGATGGAAGTCGCAACATGAATCGATATACTTTTTCGCCCCAAAATAGCTTACGTTCGAGTTTACGCACAGATAACGAACAAATTATTGGTACTAGAGCATACGAATACAAGCAATTGGTCGAAGACATAAAACCAATTCAAGGCTTACGAGAAAAATTACAAGCATTTAATCGCCTGAAACGAGGTGAGTAAAAACAATGGAGTTTCATAGAAAGGTTGACCAAAGCTGCCAAGAAGCGCTCTGCAAATCTTCTCCTCTAAAGCCTATTTTGATCCGCGCGATATCGGAGCGCAGAGCAACGTTGCAAGCAATAATAAATGATTTAACAGAAGGAGCGGTAAGTCCAACTAAAATGGATGTACTGCTCAGTCAAGAAGCGGAAAAAGTAAGCTTACAATTATTAAAGGAAGGCAACTTAAGCAAACGCGACGCGCTCGCTGCAAGTGAAAAAGCCATATTTACACTAGCAAGAAATTTGCTTTAGCGCGATTTAACTAGCCAAATCCATTGCCAATATTCCCGAATGATTTTGTATCTTTAGTTCCAGTTTTCATAGGCTCTACAGCCATTACATTATCTAGCTTCCATTAAAGTGCAGGACCAGCAAGGCACGCGTTTTTCAAAGGACGTACGGCTCTTATCTGAGCTAAATTGTAAATAAAAACAAGGTCCCCGTTTTAGGGTCGTTGTCGCGAATATAAAGTCTGTGCTATATTTTAGCTGCTATCAATAACGGACAATTTGATATGGAAAATTTTATTAAATCTACTTTAATGACCTCAGTTCTATTCGCTTCACTCACAACAGACGCATTTGCGCAAAGCGAGCCAAACTTACATTTATCTACAATCGTAAATGCATCGGCTGTTGAAAGAGTTGCTCCTCAGTATCCACGTAATGTTGCGTTAGTCGGCGGGGAAGGCTGGGTTACGCTGAGCTATATCATCAATGAGGATGGTTCAGTGGCGTCTCCGATAGTGGAGGATTCATCTGGACAGAAAGGCTTCGAACGCGCTGCACTGCGAGCAATCAAACGTTGGCAATATTCTCCAGCAACAAAAGATGGTAAGCCGATTAAGCAGTGCAAAAACAGTGTGATGTTTTCATTTAATATGTCAGATGCGGAAGAAGGAGCATCTCGAGGTTTTGTGAGAAGTTATCGCAACATCAATAACCTCCTTGATGAAAGTAAGCTAGTAGAAGCTAAAGAACATATTGATAAACTGGCAAAAAAAGGTCGTTGGAATCGATATGAAGAAGCGTTTTTTAACTTAGTAAAAGCGCGATACTTTCAACTAACAGCTGAAACTAGACAAGAACTTGAGGCGCATAAAGGGATCATCTGGCACGGCAAGGATATCGTTAAACCTGAACTCTACTCCAACGCACTTATCAATGCAATTAAGCTCCAAACCCAGCTGCAGGAATATAAAGGAGCGCTGAAAAACCATAAAAAACTAATGGAATTAGATGGACAAGACACTTACAAGTCGGCAGTTCAACCTGTCATAGATGAAATCGTTGCTTTAATAGCAGATAAGAGCAAGATGCTTGTTATAGCCGCTGAAATCAAAAATGATGATGTCTGGACGCACGCATTGGTCAGACCAAATTTCGCTATCACTGAGGTTTCAGGCGCACTTCATACCCTTGAAGTAAGATGTGATAACCAGTTTTCACAATTTAAATTTGCTGAAAATATGCAGTGGAATATACCGAAAAGTTGGGGTGAGTGTAATGTCTTGGTTTTTGGTGAGCCGAATAGCTCCTTTAAACTGATAGAAGTTCAATCGTAGCTGAACTTCTACACTTCAATTTTTGTTATCAGACTTTTATGTTATTTACTATCGGACAAGGTTTCTTCTAATAGCGATTCAGTCTGGATCGCTATTTCCTTCATTTTCATCGCATAGGCTTCTAATTTTTTCTCCTCTTCGGTTTTCGCTTTAAACTGCGGAATTTGAATTGGATACCCAGCCTGGTCCATAGCGATAAAGCTGATAATACAGTGATTGGTTTCGACAAGTCGCTGCGTTTTTGGATCGCCACAGCGCACCTGAATAAAAATCTGCATGCTGGTGTTCCCGGTATGGGCAATGCGCGCGGAAACTTCAACAATCTGACCCACAAGAATCGGGCGGTGGAAGCGCATGCCCGCTACTGAAACGGTAACGCAGTAGCTACCGCTCCAACCCGCGGCGCAAGCATATCCAGCTTGATCAATCCATTTCATGACCATACCACCGTGTACTTTACCGCCAAAGTTGACGTCGGTGGGCTCTGCTAAAAATCGAAAGGTGACGGATTGTTGTGGCATAGGCTCAGCTCTATTTTTAAAAATATACGCTAAGTATAGGAAAGAAAGGGGCATTTCGCCCCCGCAATTTAGGATTTATTGGTATTACATGTTTGGATAGTTTGGACCACCGGCACCCTCTGGTGTGACCCAGGTTATATTTTGGCTCGGATCTTTAATATCGCAGGTTTTGCAATGAATACAGTTTTGCGAATTGATAACAAACTGCTTCTCACCTTGCTCGTTTTCGTTTACTTCATACACGCCTGCGGGGCAGTAGCGCTGTGCAGGCTCATCAAACTTAGCTAAATTGACTTTGATTGGTATATCAGAATCTTTTAACTGTAAATGACATGGTTGCACTTCTTCATGATTGGTATTCGATAAAAATACGGAAGAAAGTTTGTCAAAACTTAATTTACCATCCGGCTTTGGGTAACTTATAGTTTGCGATTCAGATGCAAGCTTAAGCTGTGCGTGATCCTGATGTTCGTCCTTAATAGTAAATGGTAGCGAACCTGAGAAAATGTTTTGGTCAATCATATTGTAGGCACCACCCATAATACGACCTAACTTATGCATTGCTGGACCAAAGTTACGAGATTGATAAAGCTCATCATAAAGCCAACTTGCCTTAAATTTGTCGGCAAAGCTTACCAAGTCTGACGGAACGCTTTCTTGACCGAGTGCCTCAATGATGGCATCGGCTGCAAGCATACCGGACTTCATTGCTGTATGGTTGCCTTTAATTTTGGCAAAGTTGAGGGTACCTGCGTCACAGCCAATCAGTAAACCACCTGGGAAATGCATTTTAGGTAGGCTGTGAAAGCCACCTTTGGCGATTGCGCGAGCACCATAGGCAATGCGCTCACCACCTTCCAGTACACTCGCAAAGGTGTGGTGATGCTTCATACGCTGAAATTCATCAAATGGACTTAGGTGTGGATTAGTGTAATTTAAGTCGATGATTAACCCGACAACGACTTGATTGTTTTCAGCATGATACATAAATGAACCGCCATGGGTATCATTGTCGAGTGGCCAACCTGTGCCGTGTACAACAAGACCTTCTTTATGCTTGCTTGGGTCTACTTGCCAAATTTCCTTAAAGCCGATCCCATAGTGTTGAGGGGAAGCGTCTTTATCTAGTTTAAATTCAGCTATAAGTTGTTTGCCTAAGTGGCCACGGCAACCTTCAGCAAATACGGTATATTTCGCTCTAAGTTCCATTCCAGGCATATAGCTGTCTTTAGGCTGGCCATCTCTATCTAGGCCCATATCACCGGTAATAATACCTTTAACTTGTTGCTCTTCAACAATTAGAGAGTGGGCGCTAAAGCCTGGGAAAATTTCAACGCCAAGTTGCTCTGCTTGTTCAGCGAGCCAACGGCAAACATTCCCCATGGAAACAATATAGTTGCCGTCATTTTTAAATGTTTTTGGTACCACTAGATGAGGCAGTTTGGTGGCATTGGTTTCATTTTTGAATAAATAAATGTCGTCAGCCGTCACTTTCGTTGTTACGGGAGCGCCCTTTGCAGCCCAATCAGGGATAAGTTCGTCTAGTGCTTTGGTTTCAAATACTGCACCCGACAAGATATGTGCACCTACTTCTGAGCCTTTTTCGACTACACAGATCATTAATTCTTGTTGTTTTTCTTGAGCCTGTTGAGCGAGTCGGATAGCGCAAGACAGGCCCGCAGGACCTGCACCAACTATCACAACATCAAACTCCATGGTTTCACGTTCGACCATTATTAACCTCACACTATTTGACGGTAGATTAACTAAAGAGAGGCTTTAGTTTGATTTTCGTTAAACTAAGGTTATTTGAGGTTGACGTTTACGTCAACAGGAAGTAGTCTGAAACCAATAAAATAATTTGTTGACGTAGACGTCAGCTTAGAGAATAACCAGATGATGGAGTAACCATGAAAGTACTTGTGCCAATCAAACGCGTGATTGATTACAACGTAAAGGCAAGAGTCAAATCTGACAACAGTGATGTTGATTTGAGCAATGTTAAAATGGCGATCAACCCATTTTGTGAAATCGCAGTAGAAGAGGCGGTTCGTTTGAAAGAAGCGGGTACCGCAACGGAAGTTATTGCCGTATCAATTGGCGATAAAGCTTGCCAAGAGCAATTGAGAACGGCGCTTGCACTAGGTGCAGATAAAGCGATCCACATTGAAACAGACGCAAAACTTGAATCTCTACACATTGCAAAACTACTGGCTAAGGTAGTGGAACAAGAAAGTCCGGAACTGGTCATTCTAGGTAAACAGTCTATCGATTCTGATAATAACCAAACAGGACAAATGCTAGCGGCGTTAACTAAGCGTGCTCAGGGCACTTTTGCCTCTAAAGTTGTAGTTGAAGGCGATAAAGTGCAAGTGACGCGTGAAGTTGATGGCGGTTTGCAAACGGTATCGCTATCACTTCCAGCTGTCGTGACAACAGACTTGCGTTTAAATGAACCTCGTTATGCTTCATTGCCAAATATCATGAAAGCTAAGCGTAAACCACTAGACGTAATCGCTGCGGATTCGTTAGGCGTTGATTTAGCTCCTCGTATTGAATTGGTGAAAGTTGAAGAGCCAGCTAAGCGCTCTGGTGGCGTGATGGTTGAGAGCATTGAAGAGTTAGTAAACAAGTTAAAAACAGAAGCAAAGGTGATCTCATGAGCGTATTAGTTATTGCTGAGCATGAAAATGGTGTATTGAAACCTGAAACCGCTAAGGTGGTTGCTGCTGCAACAAAAATCGCAAGCGACATTACCGTATTAGTTGCAGGTCACAACATTGCTGAGGCTGCCAATCACTCTGCACAGATCGCTGGCGTACAAAAGGTGGTTGCTGTTGACGATGCTTCATTCGAACATCAATTGGCAGAAAACACATCTGAGCTAGTTGTTGAATTAGCAAGTGACTTTTCACACATTTTGTTTTCAGCGTCTACCACAGGTAAAAATATCGCGCCACGTGTCGCGGCGTTACTCGACAAATCACAGATCTCAGAAATTATCGATGTGATTGATGCAGACACCTTTAAGCGTCCAATTTATGCGGGTAATGCAATTGCGACTGTAAAATCATTAGACTCACAAAAAGTTATCACTGTGCGTGGATCCGCATTTGATGCCGTAGAGACTCAAGCAGCATGTGACATTGAGGATCGCTCGCAAAGTATTGCCTCTCAAGTGAGTGAGTTTGTGAGCATTGAACAAACTGAATCTGAGCGCCCTGAATTAACTGCCGCACCGGTTGTTATTTCAGGTGGCCGTGGTATGCAAAACGGTGAAAACTTTGCCTTGCTAAATGGTATTGCTGACAAACTAGGGGCCGCAATTGGTGCATCGCGTGCTGCAGTTGACGCGGGCTTTGTGCCTAACGATATGCAGGTGGGCCAAACCGGTAAGATTGTGGCGCCTAACTTATATATTGCAGTTGGGATCAGCGGCGCTATTCAACATCTTGCAGGTATGAAAGATTCTAAGGTCATTGTCGCTATCAACAAAGACCCAGAAGCGCCCATTTTCCAAGTGGCTGATTATGGCCTTGTTGCGGACCTATTTGATGCGTTACCAGAGCTTGAACAGGCACTGTAACGCTTCTTTTTGTAGCTAGCCTACATCAAGAAAAATAATTCTGGTTGTTAAAGCCGTTGTACCTATGGTCGCGGCTTTTTTCATGTCTAGCGGAGGGAATGTGCTAACCGGCTTAAATCACATCACAATCACAGTGTCTAACCTAAAAACATCACTGGATTTTTACTGCGACTTGCTGGGATGCGAGCTTTGGGTAACTTGGGACAAAGGGGCATATTTAGCGCTTGGTGACGTATGGCTTTGTTTATCTTTAGGAGAGCCATCTCCAAGCTCAGATTACAGTCATATAGCGTTCAATATTGCTGCCGAAGACTTTACAACTTTTTCTAAAACATTATTGGATAATGGAGTCGGCTTATGGCAGCAAAATAGCAGCGAAGGAGACTCGCTCTATATTTATGACCCCGATCACCACAAACTCGAGATCCATAGTGGTAGTTTGCAAAGTCGGTTAAAAAGTTTGCAGCAGCAACCGTATTCAGGCCTCACTTGGTACAAATCGGTGTGATTCTATTTTCTAGAATGCTTGTATCTTTAATTGCGTATTTTACTTCTGGTTACTGAGCTCCATAATAAAACAAAACATGATGGAGCAAAGTAATGGCAATTCAACTAAATGGCAAAGCACATGACATCGGTGGTCTTTCAGTAAACCGCGTACTTCCGCAGCGTGCGAAACGTATGGTAGGTCCTTTTATCTTTTTTGATCAAATGGGCCCCGGTAACTTCAGTGCTGGTGATGGTATTGATGTAAGGCCGCATCCACATATTGGGCTTGCAACTCTCACTTATTTGTTAGATGGTAACTTGCTCCATCGTGACTCTCTTGGTAATCAACTTGAGATCCACCCAGGGGATGTAAATTGGATGGTAGCAGGGAGCGGCATTGTACACTCGGAGAGAGAATCGTTTGAAACCAAAGCGCAATCACATACTATTCATGGTTTGCAATGCTGGGTGGCGTTACCGGAAGAAAATGCTGAAGTTGAACCCAGTTTCTCACATATAAACCGTTTTGACTTGCCTACTAGGCAACTAGAAGGGGTGATGGCTAGGGTCATTATCGGCAGTGCATATGGCTTGCATTCTCCTGTCCCAACATTTTCACCTATGTTTTATGTTGATGTGATGGCAAAAGCTGGCGGACATATTGAAAGGCCTGATCAGACACAAGAAGTTGGCGTATATGTGATTTACGGCGAAGTGGTGGTGTCGAATAAATCATATAGTGCAGGAGCATTTGTATTACTTGAAGACGACGACGCGCAATTACATTTCAATGAGAATAGCAGAGTGGTATTGCTCGGCGGAGAGGCGTTTAAAAAAATCCCTTATATTGATTGGAACTTTGTTTCTTTTAGTAAATCCCGTATTGAACAAGCGAAGCAAGATTGGCGTGAGGGTAGGTTCGATATGATCCCCGGTGATAAATTGGAGCATATTCCTTTGCCTTAGGGTGACAAAAGTACACCCTAATAGAACATGCTCCCTTTTATCTATTAATAGTCGTAACTAATATGCTGGAAGAAGCGTACGTTGACATCTTGCTTTTCAACATTAACAGGAAGTTGCGCAACAAAGCGTTTGATAGCCGTTTCTACGTGATTCATAAAACGACCATAGCCCATGTCTTTTTTGTCTTTGTCATTGGCAACGATCACAAAGCGAATGGTGTCCACTAGGTTTGCTTCGTTAAACAGCGAGTAAATTTGATTGTCACCGGAGCCGGTATCAAAACTCAGCTTTTGTAGCTCTCGGTTAGTATCGGACTTATCGATTTTGGCGCTTCTGATGATAGGCAAACGGCCATCGGCTACCATTGCTACCATATTGAGTTGTTTATCGGCGCAAGAAGACAGAAATGCATCTTCTAGTGTGCGATAGAATTGTCCGTAATCACCAGGGCGCATTTGGCTTTGGAACTCTGTTTTTATTGCACGTGACACTGGAATGTTAAAGGTCGCGTAGGTCATTTCACTATATTCTTCTGGTAGCGTGCAGTTTCTGGCTTGATAACGAGGGTAAAGTGCACGCAACTTATAACCATACGACTCTTTGTCACCTTTCGCTTTGGCAAATAGGTCATAGGTTAAATGTTGATGGTCTCTCACTCTAAACTGAGGTTCTAGCGGAGAAAAGCCTTCTTTAAGTGCATCAAGCACCTTTTTCACTTTGTTGTGGAAGGTCGCTGCATTGGCGCGTAATTCATTTCCCGTGGCTAAAAATAATAAGCGGATTTTACGCGCTTGGTATCCGTCATTGAGATAAGTTTGGTGCGCTTCGTGGAACTTAGGATTATAGAAAAACAAAATCTGCTTTTCTGTTTGCATGGTATAGGCTTCGTCATGGTAACGCACCACCGGCAATTTATCGTTCGCAATTACATGTACATTATGCAGCTCATATTCGTCACACAGTGCGAATAGCTGACGAGACAAACGCTCGTAACACGCGCTGCTGGAGTCAAAACATGCATAGAATGCATCATCCGGTTTAAACTCAGCAAGAATATAGTGATTGTTCCTAGCCTTAGTTGATATATAAACACGATTCAAATTCATTGAAGCCATTACTTTTGTCCTTTCCTCGGTAACGTGACTTAAGCAGTGTTTGTGGTATAAACACTGAGATGGCGCAACTATAGGATGAAGTTGTGACGGAAATATTGCGCTAGAACAAAATTTGTCACAAAAATCTGATGAACATTTAACCAAATGAATAAATCCTGATACAGCGCAGATAATTGCTGTAAGTTCGGCTGAGTTTTTGTAATAATGCCGAGGTTAACTAAGAGCATAATTCAGAGGAAAGATTTCCTATGGCGGAAACTGAAAATCGCCCATCAAACTTTATTCGCAACATTATTGATGCGGATCTTGCCAGTGGCAAACATGCGTCTACGCACACACGTTTTCCACCTGAGCCAAATGGCTTTTTACACATTGGCCATGCTAAATCAATTTGCTTAAATTTTGGTATTGCCCAAGATTATCAAGGTAAGTGTAACTTACGTTTTGACGATACCAACCCAGAAAAAGAAGACATCAACTACGTTAAGTCGATCCAACAAGACGTACAGTGGCTAGGGTTCGAATGGGATGGCGAAATTTGCTATTCATCAAATTACTTTGACAAGCTCTATAGCTACGCAGTTGAGCTAATCGAAAATGGCAAAGCGTACGTTTGCTTCCTGTCGCCCGAGCAGGCGCGTGAATATCGCGGTACGCTTACTGAACCTGGCAAAAATAGTCCTTATCGTGACACTTCACCTGAAGAGAACTTAGCCTTATTCGAAAAAATGAGAAATGGCGAGTTTAAAGAAGGGGAATGTGTTCTTCGTGCTAAGATTGACATGGCAAGCTCATTTATGGTGCTTCGCGACCCTATCATCTATCGTGTACGTTTTGCACACCATCATCAAACCGGTGATAAGTGGTGCATCTATCCGATGTATGACTTTACGCACTGTATTTCCGATGCGCTTGAAGGGATCACGCATTCACTTTGTACATTAGAGTTCCAAGATAACCGCCGTTTGTACGACTGGGTGCTAGATAACATCAGCATCGAGTGTCATCCGCAGCAAATCGAGTTTTCTCGTTTAAATCTTGAATACACGGTGATGTCGAAGCGTAAGCTTAATGACTTGGTTGTTAATAACCATGTTGAAGGATGGGATGACCCGCGCATGCCGACAATTGCAGGCCTTCGTCGTCGTGGTTATACACCAGCTGCAATTCGCGAATTTTGTAAGCGCATTGGCGTAACCAAAATGGACAACATGGTTGAAATGGGCATGCTTGAAGCGTGTATCCGTGACGACTTAAACGAAAATGCACCACGCGCAATGGCGGTACTTGACCCGGTTAAGCTAGTCATTGAAAACTTTGATGCCGATAAAGTTGAAATGCTACAAGCGCCTAATCATCCGACATTAGACATGGGAGAGCGTGAGCTACCGTTTACCCGTGAAGTCTACATTGAACAAGAAGATTTCCGCGTAGAAGCGAACAAAAAGTTCAAACGTTTGGTGCTAGGTAAAGAAGTGCGTCTTCGTAATGCTTATGTGATTAAAGCTGAGCGCATTGAAGAAGACGAAAACGGTAATATTACGACAATCTACTGTAGTTACGACCCTGATACTTTGGGTAAAAACCCAGAAGATGGTCGCAAGGTGAAAGGCGTAATTCACTGGGTATCTGCTTCACATTGTATTGAAGCGCCAGTGCGTCAGTATGACCGCCTATTTACCGTGCCAAACCCAGCGGCTGCTGAAGATTTCACGGAAGTGTTAAACCCAGACTCTTTGGTAACCATTGCAAATGCCAAACTTGAGCCAGCACTTGCAAACGCTAAGCCTGAGCAAGGTTATCAGTTTGAGCGTTTAGGTTACTTCTGTCGTGATAACAAGTCAGAAGCGCTAATATTTAACCAAACTGTTGGTCTACGTGATTCGTGGGCTAAGATAGAACAGCAAGGTTAATACTGAATGAGGTCGGCTAATGTCGACCTTTTTTATTGCTTTTTCTACGTATAATTATGTCTGAAAAATCCATCCAACACTTCTATATCAACGAACAGCAGTCCATCTACTTACTGTCTCATCATGATGCAAAAAAGCACCGTCAATGGCTGAATATCTGTAAAAAACAATTGAGCCAACTTGGTTATAAACATGTTGAGGTAATTGGCTCCGGTGCATTTGGCTTCGTATTTGCTGGTACAAGTGATATGGGGAAAGACTGGGTGTTTAAATTTTCTCGGATCACGCTTGCCCAAAGTGTGCGTGATAGGCTTGAAGATGAAGGCTATATGTTGTCGCAAATCGACAACCCGATGGTGCCAAACTTCTATGCCTTCGAGCGAGTAAAAAAGCAAGGCATTTTAATGATGGAGCGTGCCCCTGGTGAAGACTTAGAAAAGATCTCACTCAAAAAGGGCCGTTTTAAAGCGCATGAGTTGGTGAGCCTCGCGCTAAAACTCAGGAATGTGTTGGTTGATTTGCGTGAGCGTCGCAATGGCATGTCTCCTCAGCCCATTGTTCATGGAGATATTAAGCCATCTAATATCGTATGGGATGAAGCTTCCGATGGTTTCTCTTTGGTTGATTGGGGAAGCTCAGTCTATGCTCAGGTGGACGTGCATGGTGAGCCTATCGCCAGCAATATCATGGATTTGATGTCATCTGATGTAAGTACGACTAACGCTCGGATGGGAGATGTGTACTTTATTGGCGATGAGCAAATGTCGGGTGCACAATCTTCTCCTCGCTTCGATGAACAAGGCGTTGCATCGACGATTTATGCACTGGCTAGTGCACAATCATGTCGTTTTGGTGCTCAGGTCATTCCTGCTAGCGCTTTGGGGCTGCCAAAAGTATTTGCGCAAGTGCTGGATGGCATGCTTAGCAAAGACAAAGCAACGAGGGATAGCGCAGGGGATTACTTTGTTCGTAATATGCCAGCAATGGCAAAAATGTATTTACCGGATTTAACGCTGTCAGAGAAAAAGTCCCGCATTCCTTTTTGGACCTACGAAACCACAGTTAAGCCTGAAACGGTCGTCTATAGCTCACGCAAGCAGTTTTTGCGTCGTGCTGACGATAAACACAATCTAAGAGACGTAAACGACGCGCAATTAGATAGATATTATAAAGAGTTTTTGTTTGATACCGGAGATACCGAGAAAGCCTTTTTGGCCTCAATCAGCAGACTGGCAAAATACCCGGTCGTTGGTGGACTCAGTTTTCACTGGAAAGATGCGCAAGTATTTGTTGAGTCGAGTCTTATTTTACATGATGAAACATTAGGCCTTGCATTTAAAGACGCGTTGAACGCCACTGTAATGATTGCGCAGGGGATCAAACAAAAAGGCTTGTTTAAATGCTGTTTGTTCGACGCGCGACAAACTATTCAATTGACTCGTGACGGCACCGGTGCGTTCCAATTTGACCATCTGCCAGAACTAGAGTTTAGCGTTAGCGATATTTCGAGCAATGAAATTACACGCCCGCATTCATACTTTGAAGACGGCAAAGATCCAGACGAGCAACTGCAGCTGCCCAGGCAGATAATTCAATGCGTGTTCGAGTTAAATCAGATCCACCATACAGGTTGCATCATTTTTGAATCGTTGCAAGATAGGATGAAAATTCATTATTACTACCGGCTACTTGATGCTAATAAAGAGGCGCAATTTAAGGCGCTATTGACTCGGATCATGCAATACGCGGTTAGTATTCAAGATTATGGCGTAGCAGGGTTTATGAAGCTGCCCTATAAAAATACACGTGAGTTTGCTTTATGCGACCGTCAGCCTGACTTTTTCTTTCCCAAAAACCCTAAAACATTTGTTGTTAACACTTAGGTGTTAGTACCACTTCTGGCCAGTCATTAACTACTAGTTCTTTACACTAATTATAGTGAAAGCAGGAGTGGTAAACATGACAACACAATTTCAAATTAACGCGATTGACTACAAACAATTTAAGCATTTATTTTCTTTAAGTGATGAAGAGCTAACGGCATTACATGCCAAGAAGTTCGTCGTTGACGCTAAACCCGGCTACCCTTGTCGCGTTTCCCTACAAGAAGCCGAGATTGGGGAGGTGGTGTTGTTGTTACATTATCAGCACCATACTACTTTATCGCCATATCGCTCTTCTGGGCCTATCTTTGTGAGGGAAAATGCAGTACTGGCAGAGCCTAAAGTAAATGAAGTGCCAGAAATCTTGCAAACCAGATCACTGTCCATCAGGGCCTACGACAGCTTGGGTGTAATGATTGAGGCGCAAATAGTAAAAGGAATGGAAATTAAAGACTGCCTCCATACCATATTTGATGACCATAAAATCGAATATGTGCATATTCACAATGCAAACCCCGGTTGCTTTAATTGCATCGCGAGCAGAGTATAGGAAAAAGAAGGTGGATCTGCCCAGGCTAAAACCAATCTGCTGAGTCTTTCAGAGTGATGGTGTCAAGTTGAGGCTCTTGCTGATTTATGAAATAGTGACTATACCAATTCAAATGGCGATAACCTAGCTGACGAAGGAAAGTGATGAGCAATCAACTCGCCTGCGATAGCAATGCTATTCGTAAGTCTATAGAAGTGCTGTACAAGCAAGAAAGCCGGAAAATTTACGCCACACTGATCCGCCTTCTAGGTGACTTTGAGTTAGCGGAAGAAGCATTGCAAGACGCGTTTAATGTGGCGTTAAAACATTGGCCTACTCAAGGCATGCCAGAAAATCCAGTCCCTTGGTTAATTTCTACTGGTCGCTTTAAAGCCATTGATGCAATACGTAAACAGCAACGTCAAAGAGAAAAGCTAGAAGTTGCTGCTACAGACTTGGATGAGGTTTCTGACATCGCAGGCCAAGCTCAAGAGCAAAACGCCAATGCAATTGAAGATGACCAATTGCGGTTAATTTTTACCTGCTGCCATCCGGCTATTGATCCAAAAGTACAAGTTGCGCTTACTCTGCGGGAGGTCTGTGGACTAACAACAGAGGAAATTGCCAGTGCATTTTTGGTGTCAAACACAACAATGGCGCAACGAATTGTGCGCGGCAAAGCGAAGATCCGTGATGCCCGTATTCCGTTCGAGCTGCCAGACGACACTGACTTTAACAACCGACTTGATGCGGTGCTTACGGTTATCTATCTGGTCTTTAATGAAGGGTATTCAGCAACACAAGGCGAACTTGCAATACGCAGTGAACTGACTTCGGAGGCAATTCGCTTAACTCGTTTACTTTATTCTCTAACGCCAGATCCAGAAGTGGCGGGGTTACTCGCCCTGATGCTCCTGAATGATGCAAGAAAGGCGGCGCGCACCAATGCCTGCGGCGACATTATTTTACTGGAAGATCAAGACCGAAGCCTTTGGAGTAAAGGTATGATTGCAGAAGGTACGCAGTTGGTCGCTGAAATAATGCGCGCCGGTGAATATGGCTTTTACACCATTCAAGCGGCTATCTCTGCGACTCATGCAGTTGCGACAACCGCCGCGGCGACAGATTGGTCACAGATCATTGAATTATATGCTCAGTTACACCAAGTGAGCCCGTCTCCCGTTATTGAGCTCAACCAAGCGGTCGCAATCGCTATGAAAGACGGCCCTGATGCGGGTATTACCATTATAGAGCGGCTATTTGAGCACAAAGAAATGCAAAGGTATCACTTGGCTCATGCGGCTTATGGCGAACTATTATCTCGTGCTGGCAGAACGGCTAGTGCGATTAATGCATTTAAAACTGCTCTCAATTTAACAATGCAATTACCAGAGCAAAGGGTTCTCAAACAAAAGCTTCTCAAGCTCGGTGAAAATTAATTAAAAAAATTTTTCCTTACTTTGTCGATCTCTAAAGAATGCATTCGACTAGAGTGTATAGAGCTCTTTATTTACTAAAACCGCAGGTAACCTTTGGTTATTCAGCTCTATTTAACCTGAGGTTATTTGCAAAAGACAACAGGAGAATTGACGATGAAAGTAATGGTGATTGTAAAAGCAAGTGAAGGGTCTGAAGCAGGGGAGCTACCAACCGCGGAATTAATGGCTGCGATGGGAGAATTCAATAATGCTTTAGTTGATGCTGGAATAATGACTTCTGGTGACGGCTTAAAGCCGAGTAAAGAGGGAGTTCGCGTTCGTTTTAAAGGCGAAGAGCGCATTGTAACTAAAGGGCCTTTTGCAGAGACTAATGAGTTAATTGCGGGTTATTGGGTTTGGGAAGTAACATCAATGGAAGAGGCGCTAGAATGGGTTAAGCGCTGCCCTAATCCCATGAATGAGGAGTCTGATATTGAAGTTCGACCGTTTTATGAAATGGCTGACTTTGCGGATATCGATCCCAGCGGCGAAATCCTCGAAGACGAAGAACAATTAAGACAAAAGATTGCGATGCAAACTGCACATGTTTGCAATTATTTGTTTTTTGCAGGGCGTACCGAAGAGGCACTTGAATACTATCAACAGCACCTATATGCCAAAGTCGGTCTGCTTATGCGCTTTAACGAAAGTCCAGATCCTATTCCTGATGGTGCGATACCAGAAAACTTCTCAGATAAAGTAATGCATTGTGAGTTTAGTATTGGCGATATGAAGGTTTTTGCATCTGACGGCTGTGGTGATCATGCTTCGTTTGCAGGATTTAGCCTGTCTATAACCATTGATTCTGAACAAGAAGCTCACCGGGCATTCAATGCTCTAGCTGATGGTGGCACGGTCAGAATGCCATTACAAGAAACATTTTGGTCTCCCCTTTATGGTCAAGTCGTTGATAAATTCGGTGTTGCGTGGATGGTGATGTTACCTAGTAATACTAATTAACTTTGAGCACGGAATAGCTAAGTGAAAGCGAGCAGCAAAAGACGCTTGCTATTCAGATACTAATTAATAAGGAGCTGGACACACTATGAAATATGTCGCTTTGGTTTATTACGATGAACAAGCAATGGAAAAGCTCTCACAAGATGAATGGGACGCACTTAACCGTGAATGCATCGCGTGTGGGGAATCATTAAAAGAGCGCGAGCAAATGATAGGGGGTAATGCGTTACTCTCAACTCAAAGTGCGACAACACTACGGATACGAGCGGGTAAAGTTGATATTACCGATGGCCCATTTGCAGAAACTAAGGAGCAGCTTGCGGGATTTTATTTACTAGATGTTAAAGACTTAAATGAGGCCATCCAAGCGGCTAGCAAAATTCCGCCTGCACGCTATGGCAGCATCGAAATTCGGCCTGTTCGCGAGTTGCAAGACGAGAACAATGTCAGCTATGAAGCACAAAGACGAGAATAATAGAGGGGTCAAAGATGAGTTATATTGATGGTTTTGTATGCGCCGTACCCACCAATAAGCGCGAAGAATATCAAACGCACGCCAGTAAAGCGGCAAAAGTGTTTAAAAAATTTGGGGCAGAACGCGTTGTCGAGGCATGGGGGGATGATGTTCCTGATGGAACGCTTACCTCTTTTCCACTGGCTGTAAAATGTAAGCCTGATGAAACTGTGGTGTTTTCCTGGATCACTTGGCCTTCAAAAGAAGTCCGTGATGCTGGAATGGCAGAAGTATTTAAAGATCCTATTTGCGATCAAGAAGCTAATCCAATGCCGTTTGATGGCAAAAGGCTTATCTATGGTGGCTTTAAGACCATAGTAGAGTGTTAACCTTAGTTATTAAATTGGGCTGAGTTATCAGTCCAATTGACATGGAGCTGATATATGCCGAACTTTACCATTACTACGTTTGATTGGGTGCCTGAGCTGCCAAGAGGGTATGTCAGGGACATTCGCTTGCGCTGGGCGCTAGAAGAGGCGGGCATATCCTATGATATAGAACTTACCGCTTTCAATGAACGAGAAAATACGCATTATTTACATCAACCATTTGGCCAAGTTCCTTGGCTTAGCCATGAAGATAAGGAAATATTCGAAAGTGGTGCTGGTCTGTTATACATCGCTGAACATAGCGATGAATTAATATCCACAGAGAATAGGTCATCGGTAATACAGTGGTTATTCGCCGCGCTCAACTCTGTAGAAATGGCAACTCTTCCATGGACAATTTTGAAATTTTCTGGAGATACTTTTGAGAGTGATGGCAGCAAAGCGATAGAGCGATTTTTACATAGTCGCTTGAAACACATGAATGAATATCTTCGGGGAAAAACTTGGTTGGCTGAGCAATTTTCTGTTGCAGACATCGCGATGGCTGATGTACTTCGTTTGGTCGATAGGTTTGATGGGCTAAAACAATATAGCTATTGCCGAAAGTATCTAGAGACTTGCGTTTCTAGAGCTGCTTTTAAAAAAGCATACAAAGATCAGCTGGAATTGTACTCTACGATATAGTGACCATATAAATGGAAGGAGGTGTTTATGCAGCAAATTAAAAAAGCCAGCAATTTGCTGGCTTAATGCTTAAATTGGCGAAAAGGTAGGTTAGTTACCATTTTCCTCAGCGTACTTTTTGCACGCTTCTTTATCTTCGCACTCACCGTATAGATATAGTGAGTGATTTGTTAGCTTGATGCCATTGCTGTTCGCGATTTCTTCTTGGCGTGTTTCAATAACGTCATCTTCAAATTCGACAACTTTGCCACATTTTAAACATACCAAGTGATCATGGTGCGTGCTGCCAGACAGCTCGAAAACAGATTTACCGCCTTCAAAGTGGTGACGTGTTACAATACCAGCATCATCAAATTGGTTTAGTACGCGATATACCGTCGCTAGGCCAATTTCTTCACCTTTGTCTAATAAGATCTTGTACACATCTTCTGCGCTGATGTGTTGATTATCAGGAGACTGAAGGATCTCTAAAATTTTGATGCGTGGAAGCGTTACTTTTAAACCAGCCTTTTTAAGCTCTAAGTTGTGATCAGTCATTAAATCTGTCTCAATCTGTTAGTTATAATTTGTCTTAGGTCAATATTCACGACGCTATACCTAAGAATAACTTGCTCGGGCAGCAAGTGCAAAGCAAATGGAATTAATCTTCCAGCTCGCTTAAGCACATTTCATCATATACTTGTGCGCACCATTGTTTAACACGTTGTTCTGTTAGCTCAGGTTGGCGGTCTTCGTCGATCCCAAGGCCAACAAATTTACCATCTTCAACGACAGCTTTTGACGCTTCAAAGTCATAACCATCGGTAGACCAATGGCCAACAACAATAGCGCCGCGTTCGGTGACGATGTCGTTGATCATGCCCATCGCATCAAGGAAGTATTCAGCATAATCTTCCTGATCGCCACAACCGAAGATTGCAACGAGTTTGCCTTCGAAATCGACTTCTTCAAGTTCAGGGAAAAAATCATCCCAGTCACATTGCGCTTCACCGTAGTACCATGTTGGAATACCGAACAGTAGTAAATCGAACTCAGCAATCTCTTCTTTACTGCTTTTAGCAATGTCTTTTACGTCAACGAGCTTTTTACCTAGCTCTTTTTGAATCATTTTAGCAACGTGCTCTGTATTACCAGTATCACTGCCGAAAAAAATACCTACGCTTGCCATTAATTGCTTACCTTCTATCTATTAACCGCTAACTTTTCTTGTAAGATGGTCTCGATGAGTGCACTTCGACTAATGTTTTGCGACTCTGCCATATCACTTAGCGCTTGATACAACTCTGATGAAACCTTAAATTCTACCCTTTTTAGGCCACGAGCACGATCTCTCTTTATTTGATTGCGCTTGTTAACCTTTAACTGCACTTCTCGTGGCAGTGGATTCGTCTTAGGACGTCCGGGACGTTTTTCATTTTCAAATAGGTCGATAGTCGTTCTATCTGTTTCAGCCTTGGCCATTATCCAACACCTGCGCCTTGCCAAAACACTTGGATCAAGCCTTTTGCTATAAATCCAGAGCAACCTAGAAACAACACCAGCCAAACGATATAGCGTCCGAACTTTGGCACGTCACCTTTTTTCAGTACGTCCTGAATCGCCATACCGATGAAAAAGAATATACCAGCTAGCGCAAACCACAGCCCTAGCGTTTCAAATTCATTTATAAATTGACTGACCATCTGAGCTCTACTCAATATTTAAACGGCGGCTACTATAACATAACCTAAATGCATAAATTAAGTTTATAACGGTAAATTCGATTCGTTTTATTGAAGAAAATCAATAATTGAGCGATTTACCGCTTCGGGCTTTTCAGCATGTAGCCAATGGCCCGCACCTTGTATTATTTTTGCTCGCGCATTTGGGAAAAAACGAGCGATGGCATCCCTATGCTCAGGCAGGATGTAGTCAGAATCATTCCCTTTAATGAACAAAGTATCGCACAAACAGGAATGAGTTTCATTAATATTTGATGTGATTGTATCGTATTTTTCAGTAATTACGTCTAAATTGAAACGCCAAGCAAGTTTGCCTTCTTCATTTTTTGCTAAACTTTTGAGCAAAAACTGACGCACGCCGACAGTTTCAATATACTGCGACATGATAGTATCTGCTTCACTACGACTTGATACATCACTTTTTTGCACTTCGTTCAGCGCAGCAATTATTGCATCATGTCTAGAGTGATAATCAACAGGTGCAATATCTAATACGACAAGTTTGTTGATGCTTTCTGGGAATAATTGGGCGAACTGCATTGCCACTTTACCACCCATCGAGTGACCAACGAGGTGTATTTTATCCAGTTTTAACTCATCCATTAGTGCTTTGATGTCATTTGCCATTATTGGATAGGACATTTGCTCATCATGAAAAGAGCGACCGTGATTTCTCAAATCGACGTTAATCACATTGAAATGTTCAGCAAGTGCTTTTGCCACCACATTTACATTTTCCAAAGAACCAAAGAGTCCGTGCATAACAAATACACTAGGTTTGGCTTGGTCGCCAATTTGTTGATAGTTTAACTGCATAAATCCTCCAAATTTGGCGCTAATTGTGACATTGAAGAGTAAAAATGCAAAGCCATAGAGTAATAAGTTAAATTTGGATATACTAAGTGACAATTGAAATGAGTTGCTCCTAATTAGCATAGATGACAGGAAACGCATGAAAAAGATAGAAATAGATGACGAGCTATATCAATACATTGCAAGTAACACACAAAGTATTGGAGAAAGTGCTTCTGAGATTTTACGTCGTTTATTAAAACTTACTCCTGGGACAGAATCTAAACCCGTCGCACAGCAGGAAGAAAAACAAGTACAAGAAATTGCAGCTGAGTCACAAACAAAAACACCAAGCCAACCTGTAAAGCCAGCAGCGAATGTCTTTAATATTCTAAATAAAGAAGAGCTCGCCATGCAAAAAGGTGTAGTCGGGCGCTTTTTGTTTATCCTATCGGCGCTCCATCGTACACATAAATCCGAATTTAATAGTGTGCTTGAAATTAAGGGCCGCGATAGAATTTACTTTGCTACGAGTAAAAATGCACTACTCGAAAGTGGTAGCAGTATGAACCCGAAAAATATCGCAGACAGCGAATATTGGGTGATGACAAATTCAAATACGACTAGAAAGAAAATGATGCTTCATGAAGTAGCTAAGGTGTTAGGTTACACAGATGAAGCTGCCGAGAAAATTAGAGACTACCTATAAGTAAGGAAATCTTATGGCGATCCATCCGCAAGCTGGCAAAAAGGTATCGAAAGAATTATTGGTAAATGTACCTAAGCTGGTTTCATCGTACTATTTAAATGAGCCTGACTTAGAAGCGCACCCAGAGCATTGTGTCGCCTTTGGCACAAGTGGCCACCGAGGTTGCTCACTCAATTTTAAGTTCAATGAGTCGCATATTCTGGCTATTACTCAAGCGATTTGCGATTACCGTAAAAACAACAATATTTACGGTCCGCTTTTTCTTGGTAAAGACACCCATGCGTTGTCGGAAGCCGCTTTCAACTCGGCTATTGAGGTCTTGGTTGCCAACGAAGTACAAGTTATCACACAAGAAAATGATGACTACACACCAACCCCTGTGATCAGCCACGCGATTGTCTCGCACAATTTAAACAATCCACACGAGCTTGCAGATGGCATTGTGGTGACGCCATCACATAACCCGCCAGAAGATGGCGGGTTCAAATATAACCCACCAAATGGTGGACCGGCCGATACCGATGTCACCAAATGGATTGAAGATAGAGCCAATCAGCTACTACTCGAAGATTTGGTTGAAGTTGAGTTATTCCCGTTTGCGAAAGCGAGAAGATCTGGATTTATCAAGTATGAAGATCTGATCACACCATACGTTCAAGACTTGGGTAATATAATTGATATGGAAGCCATTGCTCGAGCCGGAGTTAATATTGGTGTGGATCCTCTAGGTGGTTCAGGTGTTAATTTCTGGCCTGTGATCGCCAAACACTACGACTTGAAGCTAACGGTTGTAAATGACGTCGTCGACCCAAGTTTTGCCTTTATGCCACTTGATAAAGACGGCAAGGTGCGCATGGACTGTTCATCACCTTATGCAATGGCTAATTTGATAGCACTGAAAGATGACTACGATATCGGTATTGGTAATGACCCAGACTTCGACAGACATGGCATTGTCTCACCTGATGGCCTGATGAATCCTAATCACTTTTTAGCGGTTGCAATTGACTACCTCATTAAACACCGAGGCTGGAAGAGCTCAGTAAAAATCGGTAAAACATTGGTATCTAGTGCCATGATTGACAAAGTGTGTGGTGCAAATGGTCGAGAAGTTTACGAAGTGCCAGTTGGCTTTAAATGGTTTGTAGACGGGTTAGCAGCTGGAGAGCTCGCATTTGGCGGTGAAGAGAGTGCTGGCGCAGCATTTTTAAGAAAAGACGGCACCACATGGTGTACAGACAAAGACGGCTTTATCATGGGGTTACTTGCCGCTGAGATCCTAGCTGTTACGGGTAAATCGCCATCTCAGCATTACCAAGCATTTGAACAAGCATTTGGTGCGCCTGTATACAAACGTATCGATGCACCCGCAAATACTGAGCAAAAAGCAAAGCTCAAGGCATTGAGCGCGGACAATATCAAGGCGGACACCCTAGCAGGTGATAAAATTACTCAGATATTAACCAATGCCCCTGGTAACGGCGCGGCTATTGGTGGCCTTAAAGTCGTTACCGAAAATGGTTGGTTTGCGGCGCGCCCATCGGGCACTGAAGATATCTACAAAATTTATCTTGAATCATTTAAAGGTGAAGCGCATTTAGCTGAACTTGAACATGAGGCAAAGACATTGGTTGACTCAGTGATTAGTTAACAAAAAGCTTCTAAAAGCCATACTCCTCGTATGGCTTTTTTGTATCCCAATGCGGGTTATACCAATTAGTCTTAATACTTGCTCAATTTGAAGGAGTAAATCTGACGCTAACTGCGTTAAAAATTTCTTATTTAGAACAACTAAATAGCAAAATTTTAGCCTTGTTATCGACAAGATTTTCTCGCCTCAAAATAGATCACTTAATTAAGATAATTGGTATTACTCAACAACATCAATTTGGAATTATGACGTACTTAGCAGAATTAAAACAAAGCGGTGACTTTCTTACTATCACAAGAAATAACGAATTTACACTCGAACCCGTAAACTTCACTTTAGACAACGGTACCTTGGTTGAAGTCCATGATACTGGTGTGATCCAGTTTACGCCCGCGGGTGAAACAACGAAAGATATTGTGCTATCGAGCGCTGTGCACGGTAATGAAACCGCGCCAATTGAAATATGTGATGAGCTTATCCAACATATTATTACTGGCAAATTGGCATTGGCGCAGCGCGTGTTGTTTATTTTTGGCAACCCGAAATCCATTAATATTGGCCAGCGTTTTGTCGATGAAAATCTAAACCGCCTATTTAACGGTGCACATAATCAAGAAACAGATAACCCCGAAAAGGTGCGAGCACAAAAACTAGAGGGTTACGTTAGGAGATTTTTTGAACAGGGCGGTGACGAGCGCTATCGTTGTCACTATGACCTTCACACTGCTATTCGAGGGTCTAAAAATGAGAAGTTTGCAGTTTATCCGTTTTTACATGGTAAGCCGTGGAAGAAATCACAGCTACAGTTTTTATTGTCATGCGGTGTTAATACCGTATTAATGATGCGCTCTGCGGCGACAACATTTAGTTACTTTTCTTCTTACCAGTTTGGGGCCGATGCTTTCACTATCGAACTTGGGCAGGTGAAGCCATTTGGTGAGAATAACATGGCGAGCTTTGCAAAAACCAAGGAAACGCTAAAAGCATTAATTAGCCAAGGAAAGGTAGAATATAAAGAATTTAATGCAGATGAGTTCGAGCTATTTACCGTTCATCGTACTATCAATCGTACTCAAGCCGAATTTTCTTTTCCATTCCCTGATTCTGCAGAGAATTTTACAGGCTTTTCGAAAGGTGAATTACTAGCGACGGACGGAGATAAGCAGTATTTCGCTGAGGTTGAGGGAGAAGCTATTATCTTCCCAAATGCCAATGTTGCTTTGGGGCAACGTGCATTGCTAACCGTTGTACCGTTAGAGGTTGATGAAAACTTTATATAAATCACAGATGTAAAATCCTACTTGCCTTCGTATCAAAATCTTTCCAAAAACATTGATGCATTTTCACGGTTATTCATCTAGGATTAGTTGAATAACCGTTTACGTTAACGTAAAGTTGAAACGCTTTAATTTAATTTACTTACTTAAATCGCAAATATTATTCAGTCTTTGATAAGTTGTTAGACCAGTTATTCATACTAACCACGAATGTGATCAAGACCAATTAACACAATCATAAATGCGAGGTGAGTTAAGACTCTTTTCGTCTTACGCAATCTGAAACCAGATCTCGTATGAGAAAGTCGGGTTTGAACTCCGTAAGTTTGTTATGACAACAAGAGAAGGTAGGTTATGACTAACCCCAATAATATATCCTTAAATATCAGCCACGCGCTGGAATTTATAGATGGTCATGCACTCAATATCCCTACATTAAAGATTTTAAGTGACCAAGGCGATGTTTTAGACGGTGCAACAGCACCAGATATTGATAAAGAAACGGCATTAAGAATTTACTCTACAATGCGGTTTATTCGTTTACTTGACGAGCGTATGCAAGGTGCTCAGCGTCAAGGACGTATTAGCTTCTACATGCAATGTCTTGGCGAAGAAGCCGCTGTTACGGCAAGTGCTGCAGCGCTAAAAGAAGATGACATGATCATGGCTCAGTACCGTGAGCAAGCCGCAATTCACTATCGTGGTTTTTCGCTTGAGCAGTTCATGAATCAGTTGTTCTCGAATGAGAAGGACTTAGGCAAAGGCCGCCAAATGCCTGTGCATTATGGTTCTAAAGAATTACATTACCTGACTATTTCGTCGCCGCTAGGAACGCAAATTCCTCAAGCAACGGGCTATGCGTACGGCCAAAAGTTAAAACACATTGATAAAGAAACCGGCGAGCTAACGTCTGAAATCGATAACGTCACGATTTGCTATTTTGGCGAAGGTGCTGCGTCAGAAGGTGACTTCCACGCTGGTCTAAACATGGCAGCAGTACATGGTTCACCAGTTATCTTCTATGCACGTAATAACGGTTATGCGATTTCAACACCTGCGGATGAACAGTTCAAAGGTGATGGTATTGCCGCTCGCGGTGTTGGCTATGGTATAAAAACTATCCGTGTGGATGGTGCCGATGCGCTTGCCGTTTACGCCGCGACACAAGCTGCGCGTAAAATTGCAGTTGAAAACGGTGAGCCTGTGATGATTGAATCTATTGCATACCGATTGGGTGCGCACTCTACTTCTGATGATCCGTCTGGTTACCGTACTAAAGACGAAGAAGCTGAATTTAAAAATAGTTGCCCGGTAAATCGATTTAAGCAATGGCTTCTAAAACAAGGTTGGCTGGATGAAGCCCAAGATGATGCGGAAAAAGAAAAAATCCGTGAAGATATCTTGGCTGCATTGAAGGTTGCAGAGAAAGTACAGAAGCCTGCATTAGAAGATCTGGTCTCAGATGTTTATGACACGCCAATTCCATCGCTGCAGAAGCAATATGATGAATTGAAAGCGCATATTAAAGCTTATCCAGACGCATACCCAGTCACAGCAGGGAGAATTAAATAATGGCTAAAATGAACATGCTACACGCCATTAATTCGGCGCTAGATATCACGATGGCGGAGCATCCGCAGGCTTGTATTTTTGGTGAAGATGTTGGCTACTTTGGTGGTGTATTCCGTGCAACGTCAGGCCTTCAAGAAAAATACGGAAAACATCGTGTTTTTAATACACCATTGACTGAACAAGGTATTTTGGGTTTTGCCAATGGTCTTGCTGCGTTTGGTGCCCCTGCGCTTGCTGAAATTCAATTTGCGGATTATATCTTCCCGGCATTTGACCAAATCGTGAACGAGTCGGCCAAGTTCCGTTATCGCTCAGGTAATGAGTTTGATGTGGGTAACTTAACAATTCGTACGCCATACGGTGGTGGTATTGCAGGTGGTCTATATCATTCACAATCGCCAGAAGCTTACTTTGCGCATACACCTGGTCTTAAAATTGTAGTACCGCGTAACCCGTATCAAGCAAAAGGCCTACTGCGTGCTGCCATTAAAGACGATAACCCGGTTATTTTCTTTGAACCTAAGCGCTTGTATCGCGCTTCTGTTGGTGAAGTGCCAGAAGAAGATTACAGCATCGAGCTTGGTAAAGCCGAAGTGATTAAAGAAGGTACTGACATAACGCTATTGGCTTGGGGCGCGCAGATGGAAATCATCGAACAAGCGGCGCAAAAAGCTGAAGAAGCGGGTATTAGCTGTGAAATAATCGACTTAAGAAGCATTCTTCCTTGGGATATGGACACGGTAGCCAAGTCCGTGGTTAAAACAGGTCGTTTGGTCGTGAGCCACGAAGCGCCAATCACAAATGGTTTTGGTGCTGAGATTGCAGCAACCATACAAAAAGAGTGTTTCCTGCATTTAGAATCTCCAATTGAGCGAGTTTGTGGATTAGACACGCCATACCCTCTAGCACTTGAAAAAGAGTATGTGCCAGATGCACTGAAAGTGTTCGCCGCTATCAAACGTTCTATGGAATTTTAAGGATAAGTTATGGCTAAAGAATTTATCTTACCAGATATTGGTGAAGGCATCGTAGAATGCGAAATCGTCGAGTGGTTGGTGGCTGTTGGTGACGAAGTAAAAGAAGATCAACCTATTTGTGACGTGATGACGGATAAGGCACTAGTGCAGATCCCTGCAGTACATGACGGTGTGATCACTAAGCTGCATTACGAAAAAGGTGAAATTGCAAAGGTGCATGAACCTTTGTTTGCAATGGATGTTGCCGGCGAGCAAGCTGCTCAGCCGGAGCAATCAGCACCTCAATCCTCGCCAACAACTTCAACCAGTGCTGTACTAGAAGACTTTATCTTACCAGATATTGGTGAAGGCATTGTTGAGTGCGAAATTGTTGAATGGCTTGTCGCTGAAGGTGATGAAATCAAAGAAGATCAGGCCGTTTGTGATGTAATGACTGACAAGGCGCTAGTGCAAATTCCAGCCAAGTACGATGGTATTGTTGAAAAACTCTATTATCAAAAAGGCGAGATAGCACAGGTGCATAGTCCGCTATTTCAAATGAAGTTGGCGTCATCTCACGCCGGAAAATCAGACGATCCAATCGCTGATGTCCACAAACCTAAAGAAAGTACTGCACGAGCTGCTACTGCAAACGATGAGGCTACGCGTAGTTTGCCAAAAAATGGTAAAGCGATTGCCTCTCCAGCAGTACGCCGTAAGGCGCGCGAAGTTGGTGTTGACCTCTCTGAAGTGCCAGGCTCTGGTAAAAATGGTCGTGTTTATAAAGAGGACATCGAACATTTCCTTGAGCACGGTGCAAGTGGCGCTTCGACCACGAATGAAGCTAGTACAACGGTACAGCCTCAACCACAAAAGCTGACTACTACCTCAGAAGGTGGTAAAAGAGTTGAGCCTCTACGTGGTATGAAAGCGGCGATGGCTAAACAGATGGTGGCCTCTGTATCGACGATCCCACATTTCACTTACTGCGATGAGATTGACTTAACCGATTTAATAGCGCTTCGTGGTGCTCTGAAGGAGCAATATGCCAAACAAGGCGTGAAGCTGACGATGATGCCATTTTTTATCAAGGCGTTATCACTTGCAATCAACGAATTCCCAATTTTGAATGCAAAAGTAAATGATGACTGTACGGAAATCACTTATTTTGATGACCACAATATTGGTATGGCGGTGGACAGCAAGCTGGGTCTTCTTGTACCAAATATTAAATCATGCCAAAGCAAATCGATTGTAGAAGTTGCCCAGTCTGTTACTGAACTGACAGAAGCGGCGAGAGAAGGGCGTGTATCTCCTGATTCACTGAAAGGCGGTACTATCTCAATCTCAAACATAGGGGCGATTGGTGGCACGGTTGCAACACCGATTATTAATAAACCAGAAGTTGCTATCGTCGCGCTTGGCAAAGTGCAGCAGTTACCGCGCTTCGATGCAGAAGGTAATGTGGTTTCGCGCTCTATCATGCAAGTAAGTTGGTCTGGCGACCATCGTATTATCGATGGTGGCACGATCGCACGTTTCAATAATTTATGGAAAACCTTCCTAGAGGAACCGGCTAAAATGATGATGGCAATGCGCTAATCCTTGTTTTTGCTAGTTTCTACTTGTTGTAAAGGGCCTTTACGGCCCTTTTTAATTTGTAAAAATTTAACAGTAGTAAGCGGTAATATTTAAATTATTGAATTGGAAATTACTGTGAAAGTCATACTGAAATTATGTCAATGCAATAGCTGAACATGATTTGGCCGATAAAAATAGCCATTCAATCAATTATAAAGCTTTAAAACTAGGTAAGTTTCACTGAGTGAATTACTTGGATTGATTGGCGCACCATCTCTGATGTGCGAGACAATTCTTAACAAGGTTGCATAACTCCAAATACCTGCAAGTTATATATTTAACCTTAAATCTTATGTAGTTCAATTTGATTAGTGAATCTGAATTACTTCCCATATGCTTCGTTGGAATTGTACTTTGGGTGCAGTAGGTGCGTAGCTGGAAGTCTTATACGAATGCGCTTAATTAAGTGATCTATTTTTAGGCGAGAGGAACTTGTCAATAACACCGCTTCCGCATCCTGCTTACGCCAAGGTACCTACATCCTGTGGGCAAAGCGAAAATTTTGCTATTTAATCGTTCGAAATGAGAAGTTTTTAACGCAGTCAGTGTCAGATTTGCTTCTTCAAATTGAGCAAGTATTAAGACATGCAAGGGTTGTACTGTTAAAATCTCTGTTCAGGGGGCAAAAAGAAGCCTTAAAAAGATGCCATTTCACTCATGAAATGGCATCTAGCTTTATAACGTACTAATAAATTTTAAAACTTGTACGTGAAACCAGCGCTGAATACACGGCCATAAGTGTATCTAGCAACTGATAGCTCACGAACACTTGGGTACCAATCGAATAGATTATCCACTCGGAAACGCACAATGGCATTATCATTCAGGTAATATGAACCACCTAAAGTATATAAAGTCTGTGATTGGATCTTGTTATACGGATTACCGTTTTGATCGATATAATCATAGAAATTAGTAGAGTCGTTGTTGCGATTACCTTCACCGTGGTACTCAACATCAAAATACACGTTAATGTCTTCGAGAGTATAGTCAAATCTTAAATCACCACGCCAATCTGGGTTTTCGTATTCACCTGTATTGTCTTCGAAGTCGAAGCCGGTATTAGATTCAGCGTCCTTTTTAAGGTTATATAGACGTGAACGAATACCTAACTCACCAGAGTTTTCAGGTAGTAATCCACCAATAAGCGGATATTGGTGCAATGGACGCTTGAACATGACCTCATATTCATATGTTTCAAACTCTTGAAGTGCAGCATTTACATAGCCAGATTCAAACGCTTTATCAGCAGGGATCTGGAAGTCTGCGCCTCGTCTAAATTTACCACAGAACTCATTCGGGTAATTAGTAGAGTCGTAACATGCATTTAAGATGTCGGTGAGAGTGAAGTCAACAATCGCGTCTTCAATATCGATCTTTATATAATCAATTTTAAAGCTGAAGCCTTCAAACCACTCTGGAGCATAAACAAGTCCAATGTTTAAACCTTCTGCTTTTTCGCTTTCAAGATCTACATTACCACCAGTTGTACCAACCCTTGAAGCATTGCCTGATACCGCCTTATAACCATCTGGTACACCAGCAGCTTCACAGTTAGCTCTTCTTGTTGCTGGGTTTGGACCTTTATCTATATTATTGATATCACAAGGATCTGTGCCGAATTGAGAGTCTTGAATTACTGGTAAAAATAGTTCGGTAACAGACGGTGCTCTAACGGTTTCTGAATAGTTAGCTCTAACCATTAGGTCACTGATTGGCTGGTAATTTAGACCTACAGCCCATACATTGTCTTTACCCGCTGCATCATTGTCAATTCTACGGAACGAAGCGTCAACGCTCAGCGTATTTACAAGTGGAATATCCATGTCGCTTGAAACTAGCGGTAGACTGATTTCCGCAAATAAATCTTGTGTAGTATACGAACCTGAAGTAGATGCATTAGCCAAACCACTGTTTAACACATTTGTGCCATCTTCACTAAAGCTTGCTTTTTCTGTACGTCTTTCGTAACCAAATGCGGCTGCTAAATAACCAGCAGGTAATTCGATAATATCACCTGTGGTGAACGCTTGAAGGATATCTTGTTCAACACGTGAATAACCCATTGCAGGGTAGGTGATATAATCAAGAACTTCTTGAGAAGCAGGGCCAAATGGGTTGTACGCAACACACTTGCCAACTTCACCCAGTACTGATTGGGTTTCTGTTACACCAAAACCGCTAGTTGTATACTTGTCGTGATAGCCGTCGACATAGTTGGCTTTACAGTCAATAGCGCCATTGTTATAACCAACATCGATAGCCGCTAAGAAGCGATTTTCGTTGATGTTAAAGTCTTGAGAGAATATTTTGCTTACACCCTGTTGATAGAAGACATCCCATTTCCATTCGTTTTCTCCCAGTTCAAAATAGCCATCAAAGCCAATTTTTATACTTCTTACATCAGATTCATTGGTAATTTTACGTTTACCCAGTGAAGTCCAAGCTTTGTGCATATAAAACTCACCAGGACCACCAAGGTAGTTTTCAAGGCGATTCCTTGTTTCACTTGGTAAGTAAACATAGTCTGTGTCGAATTTAAGTGCAGCGCCAAGGCCACCGAATAGACCAGAACTATATTTGTTTGGCTGGTAACCTTCATTTACCGCATCTGATGAGTTAAAGAAGCCTAGTACAGACATGTTGACATCATCTGTAAGCTTATAATTACCTGATATAGTAAAGTTGTAACGCTCAAACCCTTCTCGAGCAGTATTAGATTCAGCAAGGTCCAAGCCGTCACCACCAGAAGACCAAACAGCATTACCTGTAGGTGTTCCTGTGTTGAAAGGAATTAATTGCCCGTTACCACTTGGGTCAAATTGTAAAAATGAACCGTCTGGCCACGCACCTAAACCCGCATTAACTACCGCTGTCGGTCCTGGAGTGATAAGACCAGAGTTTGATAGAATTCCAGCTCTACCATTTGGGTATAAACGACGTTGACCTGCAACAGGGTTGCCATCGGCATCAACTACCGCGTCAGATCCCAAAGGCGTATAACCACCCCATTGGTCAACCCATGATGGTAATTCGGATGCTAAGATACTCTTCTGATCTTGGTATTCAAAACTAAAAACTAAGTTGCCTTTATCTTCATTGAAGTTTCCGCCAAATAAACCGCGGAATGACTTATCGTACTTACCTGCTTCGTCATAATTCGTTACGTCAGCTGAGAATTCGGCACCTTCATAGTCAGTTTTTAAGATAAAGTTTACAACACCTGCAACTGCATCGGCGCCATACACTGGGGCACCACCCACCTTAACTACTTCTACTCGCTCAATAAGAGAAACCGGGATATTGTTTATATCTACCTGACTACCAGGTGCACTACCGCCACCTACAGGTGAATTACTTGAAACAAAACGTGCACCATTAACTAGAGATAGGGTACGTTGAGAACCCAGTCCGTACAAATTAACGGTACTTTGACCAACCCCTTGGGAAGCGGCTTGTTCGTTATTTGAAAGGTTTGCTGTCGCTGCAAGCGCGATACCAGGGACTTCCTCTAACACTGATGCTAAGTTAGTTGTACCTCGTTTACTTATATATTCAGAGTCAATTGTTTCTATAGGTTGTGTTGACTCTAGATCAACTCGAGAAATACGTGAACCTGTTACTTCTATGCGCTCAACTTTATCTACTACAGCTTGATTTGCGTCTTGTTCTTCTGCGTATACTGCTGGAGATACCGCTGCGATTGTCGCACTTACGGCTAAAGCCGCTTTGATCGACGATGAGAGTGTATTGATTTTCATAATTATTCCTATTTTTTAGCATATCTATGTATGCAATAGCGACTATATTTAGATTAATTACAAATTTACACACTCAATTGATAATTTACTTTTTCAAAATTAATTTGTTACATTTTATACTGTGCAGCTAGTATTTACGCGTTTTTTTAGTATCTTGTTATTAATTGTTAAATTTATTGTTGTTGTATTGGGGAGATTAAAAATTAATTGTATTGATTGGTTTACGAATTGAATATTTGTTCAAAGAGAGATAACTTATTTGACACTAATTTTATAACATTATTTAACTACTGAGTGATGGAAGGTATGAGACTCAATCAATTTATTATTGAGTCTCGATAACAAGTTTCAGGATTATTCAATACCTTTCTTTGAATAAAGAGTTACTTTATCTGAAAGCAGCGTTACTTTAATGTGCTTGTCTTCGCTTCCCCAAATGCAATTGGTGTGTAGCGTTTTCTCTTCACATTTATCAGCAGAGCCAAGAATGTTCTCAACTTCAGCTTTGTCCATGCCTACTTCTAGCTTATTGTAGTTTTCTAAACTTACTTTAGAACAGCCGACTAGGGTGAGTAGCGCAGCAGCAGTTAGTAATTTTTTCATAGGGTTGCCCGTCTAATGTTTGTATTTTCTTATTTGAAAGATGACCCCAAGTTTGGGGTGATCTAAGTAATGTATGTCGCCGCTATACACGCGTGTATATTGGGACATACGAGCAGTACGAATGTCGTTGCCGTCTTCGTACTTTAAATCTAAATCCGTGGTCACGTAAAGGTAGTGTCTCACGTGAATTTTAATCAAGCCTTCAAGTTGCCAATGCACTTGCTCTTTTGATTCTTGAATATTAAAGCGCTTCGATAGTGACGAAAACTGATCGTCATTTTCAGTTACGCTATAACTGGATGGTGGCGCAAACTGTTTGCCAGCAATAATTTCGATGTTGGGAGCACGCTTGTTACTTTGTTCAGGGAATCGCCAACCAGTGTGCAACAGTGGCTTGAGTCCTTTACGTTTTAACTCGGCAATTTTGTTAGAAAAATTAAACTGTGACTCATTCAATAAATAAATTGAGTCCATATGTTCTTGTGGCTCAACTTGCGGTGAAAGAGGCAAAGTGCCGAATTTTTCAACATAGTTTGCATCTGGATCGCAAGAACTGGAGCGTGCACCCGACGTTAATCCACGAATAAAGTCGTGCTCAGCAAACTGCTCACTGCCTTCTAAGCATAGTTTATAGCCGGTGGTATTAAAACCGTCGAATAATAGTGACTTGATGTTTTTCCGGTTGAGCGGCTCAGGTTCAATACTAAAGTCTTCTCGCAAAGAGAAACTAGGCTCTTGCTCAAATGCTATCATTTCTACTTCAAACCAACGGGTGGCATGTGCAGACGCGCTACTTACCAAAGCCGCTAGGATGGCCAGACTTTTTATTGTTTTCATGCTACAGCCTTTTTCTCAAAGTCATCAATCATCGCATTGACCAGTTTTAATCTCTCTTGGCCATTTTTTTCTTCGATCAGGAACTTCAGTTTATTTGCGCCTTCCATTCTATAGGTTGACGGGCTACTTTGTATCAATCCTATGATGAATGTTGGGTTAACTTTTGTATGACTACTGAACTCGAAGAAGCCACCTTTGGGGTTTGCTTCGACCTTGTTAATGCCTAATTGGGTTGCCTTTAGCTTAACAGACTGCACCGCAAAGAGGTTTTTAGCCGCATCTGGCAACAGCCCAAAACGGTCGATTAATTCAATTTGTAGCTCATCAAGCTCTGCCAGCGACTTTGTGCTAGCAATGCGTTTATACATGCTAAGGCGAATATTTACATCATGAATGTAATCATCCGGTAGCAGTGCTGGGAACTTCAGGTCAACTTCGCTTTGCTGCTGGAGTAGGTTATCGAGAGTCGGCTCTTTACCATTTTTTAAAGCTTCAACTGCTTGTTCCAGCATTTCCATATACAGCGTAAAGCCAACGGTTTGAATTTGACCGCTTTGGTCGTCTCCCAGTAACTCACCCGCACCACGGATCTCTAAATCGTGGGTGGCAAGGGCAAAACCTGCGCCTAAGTCTTCGAGTTGTTCTATAGCCTGTAAGCGCTTGACCGCGTCTTTAGTTAAGGCTTGGCTATTCTTCGTGAGTAGGTATGCGTATGCTTGGTGATGGCTTCGTCCTACACGGCCGCGAAGCTGATGTAACTGTGCCAATCCGAGTTTATCGGCTCTATCCATAATGATAGTATTAGCAGAGGGGATATCGATACCGGTTTCAATAATGGTTGTACACACAAGCACGTTATACTTTTGGTGATAGAATTCGCCCATCAAGTGCTCAAGTTCTTTTTCACGCATTTGTCCGTGGGCAGTGGTGACGTTGGCTTCTGGCACGAGCGCGGAGATATCAGCGGTGATTTTATCTATCGTCTCGACGTTATTGTGGAGGAAGTAAACCTGTCCACCACGCTTGATTTCGCGCAGAATTGCTTCGCGGATAAGCTCGTCATTGCGCTCTCGCACAAAGGTCTTTACTGCTAATCGTTTGGCTGGCGGTGTCGCGATAATAGAGAGATCACGCATACCACTCATTGCCATATTCAGTGTGCGCGGAATTGGGGTTGCGGTAAGGGTAAGAATGTCGACATCCGCTCTTAGCTGCTTAATCTTTTCTTTTTGCCTCACACCAAAGCGGTGTTCTTCGTCAACAATCAACAGACCCAAATCGGCGAACTTGATGTTTTCTTGAATAAGCTTATGGGTGCCTATCACAATATCAATTTTGCCTTCATCAAGTTTTTGTAACGTTTCTTTTTGTTCTTTCGCTGAGTTAAAACGCGAAAGCACACCGACTTCAACAGGCAGATCGGCAAAACGGTCTTTAAAGTTCTCGAAGTGTTGTTGGGCTAGGAGTGTAGTTGGTACTAAGACAGCCACTTGTTTGCTATCGTTGACGGCAACAAATGCAGCACGCATGGCCACTTCGGTTTTACCAAAGCCAACATCACCACAAACGAGTCTGTCCATCGCTAGGCTTGATTGCATGTCTGCAAGTACGGCTGTGATTGCATTGCGTTGATCGTCTGTTTCTTCAAATGGGAAGCTATCAGAAAAGTCTCGATAGGCGCTCGCATCTAGCTTAAATGCATATCCCGGTTTACTTTGACGTTTTGCGTATATGTCTAGGAGTTCAGCTGCGACATCTCTGACTTTTTCAGCCGCTTTGCGTTTTGCTTTTTCCCAGGCGTCATTACCCAGTTTATGAAGTGGTGCAGAAGCTTCTTCACCTCCCGAGTAACGACTGAGCATATGAAGTGAAGAAACAGGCACATAAAGTTTAGCGTCATTGGCATAGATGATAGTCACAAACTCGGTCGCAATACCCGCTGCATCTATGGTTTCTAGCCCTAAATAGCGGCCTACACCATGATCTAAATGAACAATAGGTTGACCTTCTTTTAACTCAGCGAGGTTTCGGATCAGGGCATCTTGCCCTTGTTCGTATTTATGTTTACGGCGGCGCTTTTGGGAGATCTTAACACCTAACAGCTCTTGCTCGGTGATGATAGACAGCGATTTTTTATCCAGTAGTTTCACACTGGTAGCAAGTGGAGTGACGACCATACCAACATCTGAGTCGCTAGAGACAAACTCTGCAATGCGCTTATAAGGCTTAAGCTTTAGACCTGTTGGTTTTAATAAGGTAAGCAGTGACTCTCGTCGGCCCTCTGATTCAACACTGAATAACACCCGAGACTTTTGCTTTTTCTCAGCAGCGATGTAATCGAGGATTTTTTGATATGGATTAGCTTGTTTATGCTCAATGCGGACATCGTCGATTAATTCCGCTGCGACATTGTTATTGCCCGCTTTGGTTCCTAGCATCGCTTGACTAAGCTTTATTCGAGAGAAGCCGTTAAGGCCTTCAAACAAGGTCTCTATTGGCTGATATAGCTTGGCTGGTGAAAGTAGAGGGCGAAGTGGGTCAACCCGGCGACTTTCGTAGCGTTTAGATACGTCTTGCCAAAAGGTTTGCGCTGCAGATTCAATATCGCCAAAAGGCATAAATACGGTATCTTCAGGCAAATAGTCAAACACCGTTGCTAACGAATCAAAAAAGAGCGGCAAATAGTACTCTATACCCGCTGGCCAGTTCCCTTTACTGACTTGCATATAAATACTGTCTTTTTCACTACTTGCGCCGAACGCTTCACGGTAATTAATTCTAAAGCGTTCAATGTCTTCTGCATTGGTTGGAAATTCGTGCGCCGGTAATAAATCGATAGCATCAATCTCATCGTTTGAGCGTTGGCTTTCGATATCAAAATGACGAATGGAGTCTAACTCATCATCAAAGAAATCTAGTCTAAAGGGGAGTGGGCTACCCATGGGGTATAAATCAATAATGGAGCCTCGAACAGCAAACTCACCGTGCTCCATTACCTGCTGAACATGACGATAACCCGCTTGAGTTAAGGTATCACGCAAGCTTTGTGCGTCTACCGTGTCACCTTTTTTTACCTGAAGACTCATGCCGTGGATAAAGCTAGGTGGTGCGGTACGTAGCATGAGGGTTGAAACAGGAATGATGAGTACGGATTGCTTTTCCTGTTTGAGTGTATTTAGCGTCGCAAGACGCTGAGAAATAATGTCTTGATGTGGTGAAAAGTGATCATAGGGTAATGTTTCCCAGTCAGGAAACATCATGACAGGCGTGTCTTTTAAAAGATACGCCAGTTCATGCTCAAGGCGAAGTGCAGAGGGTGTATCGGGGGTGACGAGTACAACTAAGTTGTCATGTTGTTGGATGTGCTCACTCAAACACAGTGACAAGCTACTACCAACCAAATTACCCCACGAAATTTTATCCTTGTTTGATTTTACCCAAGGTAAATTGTTCCATTGCACATTCGCCATTGATTACTCCTATTTATTAATCGCGATAAATTTTGCAAAGATCCTGATAGTGATCGATTCGTCTGTCTCTTAAATACGGCCAGATGCGACGAACAGATTCACTGCGTGCAAGATCAACATCAACAACAGAGATTTCCTCAGCTTCTTCAGATGCATGCAATAACATTTCGCCTTGTGGACCGGTAACAAAAGAATTGCCCCAGAATTGAATACCTTCACTTTGACCTGAAGGGTCTGATTCATGGCCAACACGGTTAACGCTAATCACAGGTACTCCGTTAGAGACTGCATGTGCACGCTGTGCAATTATCCAAGCATCTCGTTGACGAATTTGTTCTGCTTTATCATCGCGAGGATCCCAGCCAATTGCAGTTGGGTAAATTAAAAACTCAGCGCCCGCCATTGCCATCAGGCGTGCACCTTCAGGGAACCATTGATCCCAACACACCAGTACGCCTAATTTGCCTACAGAAGTCTGAATTGGAGTAAAGCCCATGTCGCCAGGGGTGAAGTAAAACTTTTCATAAAAACCTGGGTCATCAGGAATGTGCATTTTACGGTATTTGCCTGCAATCGTACCGTCAGACTCAAGTACAACCGCGGTGTTGTGATAAAGCCCTGTTGCGCGCTTTTCAAATAACGACGCAACGATGACAACATTCAGCTCTTTTGCAAGTGCGCCTAGTGAGTCTGTGCTTGGGCCTGGAATGGTTTCCGCTAAGTCGAAGAGATCGGTGTCTTCAGTCTGGCAAAAATACAAGCTGCGGTGCAATTCTTGTAACACGATAAGCTTAGCACCCTGACTTGCCGCTTTTCGGATACCGTCACAGGTTTTCGCAAAGTTGTTTACGAGATCTGTAGAGTTGCTATGTTGAACAATACCAACTTTGATGTTTTTTTCAGTCATGGTACTTACCTTAAAAAACCTTTTGGTAACTGCATCGTAATACAGTGCAGGCTACCGAATTGATGGATGATTGGTAGGCAGTTTACGCCAATTACCGTTCTTTCTGGGTGGGCGAGAGAGACTTTGTCCAGCGCTTCTTGATCTTTGTCGTCGCCATAGATAGGTACTAACACCGTTTTATTCAAGATCAGATAATTTGCATAGGTTGCAGGTAATCTCTCCCCCTCGTTATCAAACTTAGCACTAGGCCAAGGTAAACTAATCAAACGGTATGGATCGCCATTTGGGGTGCGGAATGTGCGTAGCTGCTGTTCCATTTTATTGAGGGCATCATAGTGCTCGTCTGATTTGTCGTCGCACTTAACATATACCAAGGTATTATCTGGTGCAAAACGCACTAACGTGTCGATATGACTATCCGTATCATCACCGGCTAAGTATCCATGATCTACCCACAGGAATGACTCAGCACCCAACTCTTTTTGCAACAATAGTTCTAATTCGATTTTACTTAGATGTGGATTGCGATTTGGGTTCAACAGACACTCTGAAGTGGTCAATAAGACATTGGACTCGTTGATCTCAATGCCGCCGCCTTCCAGTACCACGTCAACTTTTTCAAAGGTACAGTTTGGGTTGAGGACCTGTTTGGCTAGCTGCAGATTGATCTTATTGTCTAAATCCGCAGCAAACTTATTACCCCAACCCGTAAAGGTGAAATCCTTAATACATAGATTTCCTGTACTTGTTTGCGTTGTAAGTGGACCGTGGTCACGGGCCCATGTGTCATTGCAAGGCGTCACAACAAAGTGACACTTGGTTAAGCTAACCTCAGCTGCGCCGAGTAGGTTCTCGATATGCTGTTTTAGCGCTTCATTATGCGCCACGATAACGACTTCTTGAACTTGGGTAATATGTTGGCAAAGTGCAACGTACACAGGTTCAACGTCACTGAGAATGTCGCTCCAATCGGTATCAGAATGCGGCCAAGTAAGCATGATTGCATCTTGTGGTGCCCATTCTGGGAGTAAAGTAAAACTCATTAAATCATCACCATATAATAATAAGCCTATAGTTTATCATTAACCTCAGGTGTGTCAGTAAGTTTTGTGAAGATAATTGAGCATTTAAAGAAGGCACTTAATGCGTTAAATGCCTTATTGGTCTTTTTGCTGCTTCAGCTTAAGTTGTCTGGTCTGGGCGTGTAAGCTCGCCCGTACGAGCAACTCTTGATCCGCTTCTCTAATAGCGGTAAAGGCGAGGGTGAACTTACCATCTTGCTTGGCAATGACTTCTGAGTAGCAAAAGATAGCACTGGCTTCATTGCGCAAAAATATTTTAGTTCGTAACGATTGTCCGACCTCATAATCTGCTTCTAACGTTGCGGTCAGGCCGCCGCCGCCGTAGCTGTCACAAAATAGATGACTGTCGTCAGGCTCTTCGGTTGCGAGAATATGGCTGATAATTAAATCAATCTTACGTGATTGCGCCTGCAAATAAGCTGCTAACTCATTGGCAATATCACCCAGATTACGAAGTGGTCGCAGGGCATTAAGATCTAACTCATTAATTTCGTTAGCGAGCTTAAATAGCGGCGGAATTGCAGCTTCTAATTGATATTCGTTTTCTGGAACCATATTGTCATCAACCGGGTAGAGGTTGATCTGAACCTGTTCAGCTATCTGAAAATACTGTTCAAATAATTCCTGCAAATTCGCTTTCATGTTTTATCTCTTGGCATCGCGCCGCTTTACAACTGTCTCTATAGTAACGGTTTAGTTTACCGATAATCAAACTTTGAATTGCTCAAGTAGTTGTTCTTGGGTTGTTATCTTTTCTACTTGAGACTGCATGGTGGCATCTACGCTCTTAGCTTCGCTATACACCGACTCGGAAATACCACGAATTGATGAGCTACTGCTATTCACGTTATTTACAATGTCATTTTGCTCATTCAGCATATCAGCAATGCGGGAATTCAAATCGACAATATGGCGAATGGCACTACGCATATCTTCAAGCGCGGCTCGAGTTTGCTCTGCCTTTTCAACCGTTTTATCGACATAGTGTTGGCTTTGCTTCATTACAGTAACCGCGCTTTCTGAACCTGACTGTAGTTGACTTATCATTCCACGGATTTCAGTTGTGGCTTCTTGTGTTCTTTGTGCAAGCGATCTTACTTCGTCTGCAACGACGGCAAAGCCGCGGCCAGACTCACCGGCCCTTGCGGCTTCAATGGCAGCATTGAGCGCTAGGAGATTGGTTTGCTCAGCGATGCTGTTGATAACCGATAATATTTGCTCAATAGCTGTAGACGAGCTTTCTAACTCCGTAACTACGGTCATTGCCGAACTGATTTGATTAGATAGCTCTTGAATTGTCTCCGTTGTTTCTGCAACGATTTTTTCTCCTTGGCGAGCAACTTGGTCGGTGGTTTTAATTGCTTCAGCGGCTTCATGGGCAGATTGTGTTACTTGATGTTCAGTTGCAGACATGTGTGTTGTCGCTTCATCAAGGACTTTGATACTCGCTAATTGCTCTTGAATCGAAAGTTTGGCTTTATTTGCAACCTTAGATGTTTGTTGAGCATCGTTTAAAACTTCATGGCCTAGACCCTGAATATTCGCTATTAGAGACTGTAAGCTACTGGTAAAGGCATTAAAATTTTGCGCCAGTGCTGCAAATTCGGGTTCATGCTCGGTATTTAATCGTACGGTTAAGTCCGCATTACCGCGTGCGATAGCTGCCATGGCGGTGTTGATTTCATCAAGCGGCTTTAATAATAAGCTAATCACAAAAGAAAGTAGCACAGTCGCGAGCGCCACAGAAATAAAGGCAAATATGGCTGCATCTCTTTGCAGTCGTGAAAGTGCGGCAAAAACGGTGTCTTCATCCAGCATCACCCCTAAATACCAATCTAAGCCTTCGACTTCTTTAAACTGCACTAATTTGTCTTCGCCGTTGACTTCAACGTATTGGATATTTTCTGAGATACTTATATCACCGAGAAATGTACGAGAAGACTTACCATTTAGTTTTACATCAGGGTGTGAGATAGTCGACCCGTCTTTACTCACCATAAAGGCAAAACCCGCGTCTAGCAGGTTAAACGAGTTAATCATTTCGCCGAGTTTTGCCAAACTAACGTCGTAAAAAATCGCGCCGTTGAATTGACCTTGTTTAAACACTGGTGCACCGATTGATACCACAATTTCGTTGCTTACTGCATCAGCGTAAGGTGCTGTGATAATGAGCTTTCGTGCAGTTTTTGCGTCGGTATACCAAGGTCGCTTTCTCGGGTCCCAGTTTGCACCAGGGTTCCAATTTGGATCGCTAGCGACATATTTTCCTGTTTGCTCTTCACCATAACCTATCAGTAGGAAAGAGGTTGTGAGCTGTGGCTGCGAGAGGATAGGAAAGGCTGCGTCTAAGGTGTCAGTGGAAGCAACGAGATTGGTAGCAAGCGCGGCGAGATCGGTTGCTCCTTTCATTTGCGCAGTGACAGTGTTACCAATTCCTTGAATTATTTCATTCACACTTTGTTCGGCTTGTGCTTTGATTGCTGATTGCACGGAAATGTATTGAATAACAGATAAGATCAGTAATGCTGCAAGCAGCACAAGCGCAGAGACGGATACGACTTTGTGTTTAAACTTCACGGCCACACTCCAATAAGTTTGATACATTAAACTTATGACATTCAATAAGAAAATGCCAAATCTTCTGCGTTGATTTGAAGGTATTTCAAATTATTGCGTTTATATTAATTATTTATTCATGGTGCGCTTCCTATTCTTTAAGACTTAGAAGAGGAGAAAACATCATGTACAAACCAGTTTTAACAGCAATTGCCTCGGCAATGATACTCGCTGCATGCGGTGGCGGTTCAGGTTCTGACTCAAACGACAACAACACCACGCAACCGACCCAAAAAACCACCGTAAGTGTTGGTGTATCAGATGCTGCTGTGAATAATCTTGCAGAGGTAAACCTTGTTATTCAACGGCTGACATTTAGAGCATCTGGAAAAGAAGATGTCACATTTGATACCTTAGATGCGCAGGGTAATCCAATGAAAATCAATCTGCTTGAATATACGGGTGATGATATCTACTTGGTTGTAAATGACCAAGAGATCGATGCTGGTGATTATGAGTGGATCAGAGCCGATGTTGTAAATGGTAGTGCGGGGTCTAATTTCGATTTAACCTCTAGCGTGCGTTTTTTAGATGGTAGTCAAGCACCACTAGCCGTAACCCGTAAAGGTAACGATGGCGTAGGTGAGATCCAACTCAATAACTTCTCGTTAAATGAAGGTGAGAACCAAATCGTATTGGAGTTTGACTTAAATAAGGCGCTGTTGAAGCGCGGAAATGATGACACCGTTTATCTAAAACCAACAGCTGTCCGTTTGGAAAATCTGTTAACCAGTTTCGAGATTGAGGGCATGGTTAGCGAGTCTGTGAAAAATGCATGTATAGCAGATAACGCGGACCTAGCTCCTCTAGTCGGAGAGTACAAACACGTTATTTATCTTTATAAAGCGGATGTTGCAGTGCCAAGCGACATCAGTGATGAAGACTCAGCGCCAGTAGCAACCGCAAACTTAGATGTCGAGAGTGAATATGAGATAGCATTTATTGGTTCTGGAGATTACAAAGTAGGGTATTCGTGCTTAGGTCATTTAGATGATGCCGAAACGATAGATGCAGATTTTAGTTTGTATCAAACAAAAGATGTTACGTTAACGCAAGATACAGAAGTGAATTTCGAGACAAACTAATATCAACTAGTCATTTAGGCGAATTGGTATAACAGCAAAACAAAAAGGGCTTCAATTGAAGCCCTTTTTACTACTTAAATTCAAAATTAAGCATTTTCTAGTGCAGCGCGCGGGTCAACATATTCCATGTTGAAGCCTTCTGCCACTTCTTTACACGTTACGTGACCTTTCAGAACGTTTAAGCCGTCCATGAAGTGTTTGTCATTTAGTAGCGCTTGTTTGTAGCCTAAGTTTGCAAGCTTGATGATGTACGGAAGCGTTGCATTGTTAAGTGCAAACGTTGAAGTACGAGGTACAGCACCTGGCATGTTAGCTACACAGTAGTGAACTACGTCATCAACAATGTATGTTGGCTCTGCGTGTGTAGTCGCTTTAGAAGTAGCGATACAGCCACCTTGGTCGATTGCAACGTCAACAATAGCAGCACCAGGCTTCATTGCTTTGATGTGTTCTGCAGTTACAAGCTTAGGAGCCGCTGCACCAGGAATTAGTACGCCGCCGATCACAAGATCTGCTTCTAGTACGTGCTTTTCAAGTGCGTCAGCCGTTGAGTAGATAACTTTAGCTTGGCTACCAAACTGTGCATTCAAAGAACGTAATACATCAATGCTACGGTCAAGAATAGTAACGTCTGCGCCTAGACCTACCGCCATTTGCGCTGCGTTACGTCCAACCATACCACCACCGATCACAACGACTTTAGCTGGTTCAACACCAGGTACACCACCTAGCAGCATACCACGGCCTTCACGCGACTTTTCAAGCGCTTGAGCACCAGCTTGAATTGACATACGACCAGCAACTTCTGACATTGGCGCAAGCAGTGGAAGACCACCACGCGCATCAGTTACCGTTTCGTATGCGATACAGATAGCACCGCTCTTGATTAGATCTTCTGTTTGTGGAAGGTCTGGTGCTAGGTGAAGGTAAGTAAATAGGATTTGATCTTCACGTAGCATTGCGCGCTCAACAGCTTGAGGCTCTTTTACTTTAACAATCATATCAGCAGTAGCAAAAACTTCTGCCGCTGTGTCTAAAACTTTAGCACCAACTTGAACATAATCTTCGTCAGTAAAACCAATGCCGATACCAGCATTTGTTTCAACAACGACTTCGTGACCGTGATTGATTAGTTCACGAACGCTCGCAGGAACCATACCAACGCGGTATTCGTGGTTTTTTATCTCTTTAGGTACACCAATAATCATAATATTCGCCTCAAAATAAGAACGGGGTAAAATTTTTGACTATTATATTTACCTATAGCCAGTGTGTCTCACTGTTTTAATATTTCAATGTAGTGATATACTCTGAATTAATGAATCATTCAGGATAAAAAACTACACTATGTATCAACAACTAGACAGAATCGACAGAAAGATTTTAGTCGAACTTCAGAAAGATGGCAGAATTTCGAACGTAGAATTAGCCAAACGCATAGGATTGAGCGCTACGCCTTGCTTGGAGCGCGTTAAAAAGCTGGAGCGAGAAGGATTTATTCGAGGTTATAAAGCCGTAGTCGATCCTGCTAAGCTTGGACAGGGACTTTTAGTGTTTGTTGAAGTTACAGTGAATAAAAACTCGCCTGATGTGTTCGATAGATTTAATCAAGCAGTAAAGCAGCATGATGAAATTATTGAATGTCACCTTGTGTCCGGTAGTTTCGACTATTTATTGAAAACACGAGTGACCGACATGTCAGAATATCGCGGAGTGTTAGGAGAAATTTTACTTAAACTGCCAAACATCAGTGAAAGTCGAACTTTTGTGGTCATGGAAGAAGTAAAAGGAGAAGAAGGAGAAGTAATAAAACCTTGTGCACCTTGAGGTATTTCTTGGTAAGGTGTAAGTATATACAGCAATACTAACGCAAATCACTAATTTGCTGACGTTTTGGGCTTTTATAGTCCAGAAAAGAAACAGAAAAAAGGTTTAATTACAATGCGCTTAAATGGTGTGCAACGCCTCTTAGAGACAGGTTTGATTGTAAGCACGGCTGCAGCAATATTTATGTTGTGTGCGTTGATAAGTTTCGACCCAGCCGATCCTGCTTGGACTCAATCCGGTGAGTACGTAAAAGTAAACAATATAACGGGTGCTGCCGGAGCTTGGCTGGCAGACATTATGCTGCTGAGTTTCGGTTGGTTGGCATTTTTGATCCCAGCGGCACTTCAGTTTCTTGGTTATCTACTGTTTAAAAAACCGCATAAGCTACTGCAACTCGATTACACCACGCTAGGTTTACGCCTTATTGGCGCGACACTGTTTATTACCTCTGCAAGTGCAATCAGCAGCATCAATTTCGATGATATCTATAATTTCTCATCTGGTGGGGTAGTAGGGGATGTGGTTGCAGGGGCCATGATGCCTGCCTTTAACTTTACTGGTACTTCTATACTGTTACTGTGCTTTTTCTTTGCAGGAATGACGCTACTTACTGGTGTATCTTGGGTTGAATTTGTTGATTATTTAGGTGAAAAGGTACTCGCCGGTTTTAGATGGTTACGCGATAGGCTGACAGCAGAGCGCAATATAGAGCAAACGCAGTCAGTTTCTCAGAAACCGGAGGGTGCTGGCACCAAAACGGATAGAGTAGAAAGTGAGACACCAATAATAGCTACTGAGCGAAAAGATGATCTTGAGCAGGTTTACCAGCAACAAACCGATACGGAAATTAATATAGATTTCGACGCTGAAGAAGAACCCAGTGGACTTGGCAAATTAAAAGATAAATTGTTCCGCAAAACGAATACTGAACCTGCACCTCAAACCACGGCTGCATCGCACTCTGATTTACAAGAGAAGAAAGAGCCGTCGGTATTTGATGAGCTAGATGATATTCTAGAGCAAGAAATCAACTTTTCAGCGATAGAGGATGAGCCACTAGATACTGTCGCAGCATTAAATGCCTTGGATGAAGCACCAGTGCATGAAACCAAAGTGGTTTCTCCGGCAAGGCCTCTTAAGACTAAAGTACCTGAAAAGGCGGCCAATGGTTATCAGCCTCCACCAAGCGCAAAAGAGCAATTTGAAGCGCTTCTAGAAGCTCAGCCACCTGCAGATCCATTGCCTTCATTAGATCTCTTGGATAGACCTGACAAGGCTAAAAACCCAATTTCGCAAGAAGAGTTAGATCAGGTCTCGCGGTTAGTTGAAACTAAGCTATTAGACTTCAATGTTCAGGCCCAGGTAGTTGGCGTCTATCCTGGCCCTGTCGTTACGCGCTTTGAGTTAGATCTCGCGCCGGGCATTAAAGTTGCTAAGATCACAGGTTTAGCAAAAGACTTAGCGCGTTCATTATCTGCAGTCAGTGTGCGTGTAGTTGAGGTTATCCCAGGCAAGACGTATGTGGGTTTAGAGCTACCTAACAAACACCGTGAAATCGTGCGTTTGTCTGAAGTGATAGGCGCCCCTAAGTTTGAACAAAATCCATCTCCTTTGACTATGGTGCTTGGTAAAGATATCGCAGGCCAACCGGTCGTTGCTGATTTAGGCAAAATGCCGCATCTGCTGGTGGCCGGTACCACTGGTTCTGGTAAGTCAGTGGGCGTTAATGTCATGATCTTAAGCTTGTTATATAAGTCGCCGCCAGAAGATGTGCGAATGATCATGATAGATCCGAAAATGCTTGAGCTCTCAGTTTACGAAGGTATCCCACATTTATTATGCGAAGTGGTTACCGATATGAAAGAGGCAGCAAACGCGCTACGCTGGTGTGTGGGGGAAATGGAACGCCGTTATAAGCTGATGTCGGCGCTCGGTGTTCGTAACCTCAAAGGTTACAATCAAAAGATTAAAGACGCTAAAGAAGCGGGTCATCCTATTTTAGATCCACTCTTTAAAGATACAGACGGTATGGCGGATGAACCACAAGAGCTAGATAAATTACCGAGTATCGTTGTCGTTATAGACGAATTTGCCGACATGATGATGATTGTTGGTAAAAAAGTAGAAGAGTTAATTGCACGTATTGCACAAAAGGCGCGAGCGGCAGGCATACATTTAGTACTGGCAACACAGCGCCCATCAGTGGATGTCATTACGGGTTTGATCAAAGCGAATATACCAACGCGAATGGCGTTCCAAGTATCAAGTAAGATTGATTCACGTACAATCTTAGACCAGCAAGGTGCAGAAAACCTATTGGGTATGGGTGACATGCTCTATTTGCCGCCAGGAACGAGTGTTCCGGTTCGTGTACATGGCGCGTTTGTTGACGATCATGAAGTACATGCGGTAGTGAGTGACTGGAAAGCAAGAGGCAAACCAAACTACGTAGAAGAAATTCTATGCGGTGAAGCAACCGAGGATATTTTACTACCAGGCGAAGCACCGGAAGGTGGGGATGAAGAGTCTGACCCACTTTATGATGAAGCCGTTGGGTTTGTTATTGAAACAGGCAAAGTGTCTGTTTCGAGTGTACAACGTAAGTTAAGAGTTGGTTATAACCGTGCCGCTCGATTAGTTGAGCAAATGGAAATGTCGGGAGTGGTAAGTGCTCCTGGTCATAATGGTGCACGAGATGTATTGGTAAAAGGTGGAGCCAATTAATGAAAAAATTTAAGCAAATTGCGTTGCTAACGGTACTATCAAACCTCCTTATTCAGCCAGTGTGGGCTGATGAGGCTGCGATGCAAAGTCTAAAAGGAAGACTGGCTGAATTAAGCAGCTTTCAAGGTAAGTTTGAGCAAATAGTTAAGGATCAAGAAGGCAATGAGTTGCAAACCGGTGAAGGGGCGATAACCTTAGCGCAGCCACTAAAAATCCGCTGGCAACAAGAGATGCCGGATGACACTTTATTTGTATCAAGCGGAGCAACAACCTATTACTACGATACGTTTGCCGAGCAAGTGACCATCCTAGATACGACTAAACTTATTGATACTACGCCATTTGTGCTACTAACGACCCAAGAGGACAGTCAATGGTTGAAGTACAACGTAGCACTTAACGGTCAAGAATATCTGATCACGCCAAAAAACAAAGTAGACTCGCAGGTAGAGCAATTAACACTGCGTTTTGATGATAAAAACGACGGCTTAGCATTATTGAAAGTGAACGATATTTCAGGTCAAGTCTCTACGTTTAGCTTTAAAGAAAGCAAAGTCAATGTACCAGTAAAAGAGAGTTTGTTTGAGTTTACAATTCCACAAGGAGTGGTCGTAGACGACCAAAGAGGCAGTGACTAGTTTAGGGTTTGATTTTACACCAGATGTACGACCGTTGGCCGCAAGAATGCGGCCAACCTCGTTAGAGCATTATGTCGGGCAGAGTCATATTTTGTCCAAAGGCTCTGTACTTTATCGTGCGATCGAATCTGGACGCTGTCATAGCCTGATCCTTTGGGGGCCACCCGGAGTGGGTAAAACCACCCTTGCTGAGATCATTGCCAACTATGCGGATGCAGAGCTTATCAAGCTTTCCGCTGTTAGTGCAGGAATTAAAGAGGTTCGTGAAGCGGTAGTCGATGCTAAGAACCGATTAGCTCAGTTTGGCAGACGTACGCTGTTATTTGTTGATGAAGTACATCGCTTTAACAAATCCCAGCAAGACGGATTTTTACCTCACATTGAAGATGGCACCTTTATTTTTATTGGCGCGACCACTGAAAACCCTTCTTTTGCACTGAATAACGCGATCTTGTCTCGCGCGCGTGTCTATACCTTACAATCGCTTGTAGAGGATGAATTAGGTCAAGTACTCAAAGATGCGTTGTCCCGCGATGAACAGCTGTCGAAATTAGCGATCACCATTGATGACAGCGCGCTTGAACTCATCGCCAAAGCAGCTTCGGGAGATGCGAGAAAGGCACTTAATTTGCTGGAGCAGGCGGTTGACTTAAGTTTTGAGCCAAATTCAAACACTCATTTGGTGAATGAACTTGTACTAAAACAAGTATTGCCCAGCCAATTATCAAGTTATGACAATAAGGGCGACCTATATTATGACCTAATCTCAGCGTTTCATAAGTCAGTTCGTGGCAGCGCACCAGATGCGGCACTTTATTGGTATTGCAAAATATTAGCAGGTGGAGGCGATCCTCTCTATGTTGCAAGGCGATTGCTGGCGATCGCCACTGAAGATATCGGCAATGCAGACCCAAGAGCGATGCAAGTTGCGTTAAATGCTTGGGATATATTTCATCGGGTAGGGCCAAGTGAAGGAGAGCGTGCGATAGCACAGGCAACGCTTTATCTTGCGAGTGCGCCAAAAAGTAATGCGGTCTACATGGCGTTCAATCAAGCTAAACGTGATGCTGCAAGTGATCCGAATTACCCCGTACCTGAACATCTCAGAAACGCACCGACAAAACTAATGAAAGAACTCGGTTTTGGCGAAGAATACCGTTATGCGCATAATGAACCAGGCGCCTTTGCCGCCGGAGAAAATTACTTTCCAGAAGCCATTCAAGAGCGACAATATTATCACCCGACAGATAGGGGACTTGAGAAACAAATCGCCGACAAGCTCAACTATCTACAGACGCAAAATGCGCAAAGTAGCACCAAGAGGTACAAGTAGCGATGCTAATAAATTATCTCACAATTGCCCTAGGTGGAGCGTTTGGTGCAATGTTACGCTTTTTTATCAGCGATATGTCGATAAAACTCTTAGGTAAGGGATTCCCTTTTGGGACGTTGATCGTTAATATTCTTGGTTCATTATTGATGGGTGTGCTTTACGGTTTAATTGAAAAAGAAGTTATTTCAGTTTCTCCATCTAAAACGTTGATAGGTATTGGCTTTTTAGGTGCGCTGACTACTTTTTCTACATTCTCAATGGATTCCTTGTTGTTACTTCAACAAGGGCAATATGTGAAAATGGCGTTTAACGTCACATTAAACGTGGTGGCGTGTATCTTTATGGCCTGGGTTGGTCTCTGCCTCATCATGCAAAAAGGTTAAAAAACAATGTTAGATTCTAAATACTTTCGTCAAGACATCGAGGAAGCCGCTGCGCGTCTGAAAAAGCGTGGTTTTGAACTCGATGTTGCTAAGATCACCGAATTAGAAGAAAAGCGCAAAGCGCTACAAACCAAAACTCAGGAATTACAGAGTGAGCGTAACAGTTCCTCCAAAGCGATTGGTCAAGCTAAAGCGAAAGGGGAAGACGTTCAACCTTTACTAGATGCTGTTGCAAACTTGGGCGACCAATTAAGTGCAGCGAAAGAAGAGCAGGATAAAATTCTTGCTGAACTTAATGACTACGCAATGTCGTTGCCAAACCTCCCTGCTGAAGAGGTACCTGCAGGTGCCGATGAGTCTGAGAATGTTGAAGTAAGCACTTGGGGTGAGCCAAAGCAGTTTGATTTTGAAGTTAAAGATCATGTTGACCTTGGCGAAGCGCTTGATAAGGGTCTCGATTTCGAAACTGGTGTTAAGCTAAGTGGTTCTCGCTTTACAGTGATGCGCGGTGGCGTAGCACGTATGCATAGAGCACTTGTACAACTGATGCTGAATACGCACACTGAGCAAAATGGTTATACCGAAATGTATGTACCATATCTTGTGAATAAAGCGAGCTTGTTTGGCACGGGTCAACTTCCTAAGTTTGCAGAAGATTTGTTCCATACAGAAGCATTATCTGAAGACCAAGATGGCTTTAGCCTAATTCCGACGGCAGAAGTACCGTTAACTAACTGCGCTCGTGATGTTATTTACGACGAAAAAGAGCTGCCGATTAAGATGACGGCGCACACGCCTTGTTTTAGAAGCGAAGCAGGTAGTTATGGGCGTGATACGCGCGGACTTATCCGTCAACATCAGTTTGATAAAGTTGAACTTGTGCAACTGGTTAAACCCGAAGATTCAATGGCTGCGTTAGAAGAGTTAACGGGCCATGCTGAGCAAATTTTACAAGCACTTGGCTTACCTTACAGAAAAGTGGTGCTTTGTACTGGAGACATGGGCTTCGGTGCGACGAAGACGTACGATTTGGAAGTTTGGTTACCAGCGCAAAATACCTACAGAGAAATCTCTTCTTGTTCAAACATGTGGGATTTCCAAGCGCGCCGTATGCAAGCGCGTTTCCGCCGTAGTGGTGAGAAGAAGCCAGAACTACTTCATACTCTTAATGGTTCTGGTTTAGCGGTAGGTCGTACTCTAGTTGCGATTTTAGAAAACTACCAGCAGGCAGATGGATCAATTATTGTGCCTGATGCACTAAAACCATATATGGGTGGTATAGAGGTTATTAAAGCAAGCTAAGACAGTACTGCTTAATTGAGCTTTGCTCGATTTAAAAACTCAAGTTATTGAAAAGAGGTTGGATTCGTCCAGCCTCTTTTTATTACTATATTATGAATGTTTTTTTACAGAGAAATATAGAAAAACAAGATCATCAACCAATAATTTACGTCTTGAATATCTAGGTATCTATATAAAATTAAAATGATTATGCTTTTTGTGCTCAGCTGTACAAGAATTACATTTCTGATCATTGCATGACTCGCTGAGATGTGATTTATTGAAGGTATGGGTTTGGCCAAATCTCATCGGTAAGTAGCACATCTGTATGAAATACGATGTCGCTCGTGTTTAACTTTTCTCAATAAAATCTTTAATTTAAATTGTTAGTACGAATTGTCATTATATCGCAAGTCACTATCTTCGTTTTGAATGACGTTCGCTTAAGTTTGAACTACACAGTATTAGAAACGCTAATGCTGATCGAGAAAAAGGTGAGGATATTACCTATGAAGAGACAGAAAAGAGACCGTTTAGAAAGAGCACATTCACAAGGATTTAAGGCAGGATTAGCCGGTCGGTCGAAAGAAAATTGTCCCTATCAACAAGTAGAACACAGATCAGAATGGTTAGGCGGATGGCGAGAAGCGATGGATAATCGCAACATCTTTAAAACCTGATACCGAATTTTAGGAGAGCAAAGCCCCAGATGGGGCTTTGTGTGTTTTTAAAGCTATAAAACGATAACAGCGAAAAAGTTAAAATGCGCTGGTATCTTGGAAAAGACCTACTTTCAAATCTTTTGCTTCATAGATCACGCGACCATCAACTTCGACGATGCCATCTGCTAGACCCATAAATAGCTTGCGTTTGATAACGCGCTTCATTTCAATGCGATAAGTCACTTTTTTAGCAGTCGGTAAGATTTGACCCGTAAACTTCACTTCGCCCACACCGAGTGCACGACCAAGACCAGGACCGCCAGACCAACCAAGGAAGAAGCCAACCAATTGCCACATCGCATCCAAACCTAAACAACCAGGCATTACTGGATCACCTTTAAAGTGGCAGTCGAAGAACCACAGATCAGGATTGATGTCGAGTTCAGCAATAATTTGACCTTTACCATGCTCACCACCGTCATCATTAATTTGAACGATGCGATCCATCATCAGCATGTTGTCGCTAGGTAGGCGGCAGTTGCCTTCACCAAACATTTCTCCACGACCACATAAAATAAGTTCTTCTTTTGTATAGCTGTTCTTCGGTTCCATAAATCTTCTTCTTAACTTGCAAATTGACGCTACTTTAGCGTACAGATGTACGCTAAACAACTCCGAACAGTTAAAAAGCGTACGGAGACTTGTAAATTTTGCGCTAAAGATATGTCTATTTGATTAAATTTCAAAAAATTGAAGAGATTAAATGCAAATCAGTTCCAATTAGGGGCGATTTATAATGTGAAAATCATTATAATCGGGGATGATTTTTTAGCAGGCTATTTTGGGTGACCTATGCTCCTTTTTGTTGACTCTTTGACCGTAATTGATTTTTCGTACCTTTGCCCACGTCGTGGTGCGGTAGGTGAAAGTTGGATCACCGATATTGTGTTGCATGGTGAGCTAAACGAAGAGTCTATGGTGTTAGACTTTGCAAAAGTTAAAAAGCAAATCAAACGTATTATCGACGAAAAGCTGGATCACAAATTAGCGGTACCCAGCGCGCTTGCGTGTAATGCAAAACACAGTGAAGGCCGATTTGAATTTGATATGCAATTTGATGGAAATCACTTAGCCATGAATGCACCGGAAGAGGCGGTGTGTGTAGTGGAAGGGGATGAAATCAATGAAGTCAATGCCATTGCTTACCTTAAGTCTGTTATTATGCCGCATATGCCTGAAAACGTGAAAGATTTAGATATAACACTGCGTCCAGAGGCTGCAACAGGCTTCTATTATCACTACAGCCATGGCTTAAAGAAACACGATGGCAACTGTCAGCGTATTATTCATGGTCATCGTTCATTGATTGGTGTGAAGCTCAACGATATCAGCATGCCTAGATTACAAAAACAATGGGCGGATAAATGGCAAGATATTTATCTTGGCAGTGAAGAAGACTTGATTGATCCTAGTTTGCTTCAGTATGTAACCGCTCAAGATAAAGATTATGCGTTCGCGTATACCTCGTCGCAGGGATATTTTGAGTTGGCGATCAGCAAATCGCGTTGCGATATATTACCTTGCGATACAACAGTTGAATGTATTGCGGATTATCTTGCAGGCCAAATAAAGCTTGAAAATCCACATGATAAGGTTGAAGTAAGAGCATACGAAGGGGTTGGAAAAGGAGCGATTGCGTATGCTTAAACGTGCAATTGTCATATTGCTTGCGAGCACCACATTATTTGCTGAGGCGCTTGAATTAAAAGGTAACCTGACACAAGGTGGCTTGGTCGTCGGTAAGCTTGAAAATGCAACTGAGATAAAGCTAAACGAAACAGAATTAAAGCGCTCTAAAGATGGTTATTTCGTGTTTGGTTTTGGCCGTGATGCTGAACTTAACCACATCTTGAGTTGGCAGTCTGATGATGGTCAAAAGCATCGCCAAGCGATAGTGATCACGAAAAGAGATTACGATATAGACAAGATCACGGGAGTGGCGAAAAAGTATGTTTCGCCACCAGAGTCGGTGCTAAAGCGCATACGTGAAGAAGCACAAGCCGTGTCAAAAGCAAGACAAGGCAATTCGGATTTATTATTCTTTAAAGACCCCGTTTTCAGACCTGCGAAGGGCCGTATTTCAGGTGTTTATGGTAGCCAAAGATATTTTAATGGTGAGCCAAAACGACCACATTTTGGATTAGATATCGCAAACAAAACGGGTGAGCCGGTCTTAGCGCCGGTATCGGGTAAAGTGGTGTTTGCAAATCCAGATCTTTATTACAGTGGCGGCACTTTGATTATCGATCACGGTCACGGCATTACCTCTACGTATATCCATCTTAGTAAACTGGATGTTAAGGTTGGCGATACGGTAGAAACAGGCGATAAAATCGCTGAAATTGGCGCGACGGGCAGGGTAACTGGCCCGCATTTAGATTGGCGCTTTAATTGGTTCGGGGAGCGACTCGATCCAGCTCTACTTATGAAAGATACAATAGCGGATAAAGCAGTACAAAAATGACAGACGAACAAAGACAAGCCATTGTTGAGCAACGCATTAAAAGCTCAATCACACACGTAACAAAAACCGTATTCCCAGGTCGTACAAACCACCATAACACCTTATTTGGTGGTGACGCACTGGCTTGGATGGACGAAGTTGCCTTTATTGCTGCAACGCGTTTTTGTCGCAAACCTTTGGTAACGATTTCGTCAGACCGAGTCGATTTCAAAGAGGCAATTCCTGCTGGTACTTTTGCTGAATTAGTATCTAAAGTAGTGCATGTTGGTAATACCAGCTTAAAGGTTGATGTTGAAATCTATCTTGAAAGAATGCACAAAGATGATAAACACTTAGCAATTACCGGTAGTTTTACCTTTGTTGCCGTAGATGACAATCATAGGCCAACTCCTGTGGTTTGTGACAAAATGCTAAACGGCTTTGATAGCTAGTTTTTCGCTAAGATTTTATTTTTAAAATCTCTAAAGCAAATATAGGGCTTAGCCCTATATTTAATAGATTAAAAAGAACACATCATACAAAGATTTTTAAAATTGCTATTCGTCAAGAACGGCTAAAACCATTTATGATAATTAATCGAGGCATCATTTGTTATTCGAATCGAATTTCCTTTATTCAGAGGACAAATGAGTCACTTTTTACTCATAATTTTTTGACAGTCAAAAAGCCAAAGACCATACTTTTTACCAATATAGTGAAATAGGAGTGGTGCTCATGGCAATTCCAGTAACCGTTGCAGACGATTCTATGATGTCGAGAAAGGCTGTGCTTAGGGCAATACCTGAAGACTGGGATGTCGAGGTCAGTGAGGCAAAAAATGGCAAAGAAGCATTGGTGATGGTTGAGCAGGGCAAAGCTGAGGTGTTATTTTTGGATCTCACTATGCCAGAAATGGATGGTTTTGAAGTTCTTACGCATCTACACGAACACCACGCAAAAACCGTGGTAATCGTTATTTCCGCTGATATTCAGCCCGAAGCGAAGAAGTTGGTGGATAAACTCGGCGCATTTCGCTTTTTGCAAAAGCCATTACAAAAAGAAGAGTTACATAACACGCTACAAGAGCTAGGTTTATTATGAACATGCCACTCAGTGAAGAGCAAAGGGATGGCTTGCAAGAGCTAATGAATATATCCATGGGCCAGGCAGCGAACTCTTTAGCTCGATTAATTGAAACGAAAATTAGCTTATCTATCCCTGAAATTACTTCGGTAAGCCCAAATCAACTCAATGAGATCTGTAATACCGCACATGTTTACAGAACGAGGCAGTCATTTTTAGGGGAAATTAAAGGTGAAGTCATTAATCTATTGTCACCGCAAGGCTTACAAGAAATAGCCGAGCTTATGGACTACGATAGTCCACTCGATGACTCTGATCTCAATGAAGTCTTATTAGATTTGTCTAACATTTTGGCTGGTGCATGTTTAAACGGCTTTTCTAGCCAGCTAGAGCTTAAAACCTCATTGACTATGCCGACTATTTATAAACATCAACTATCCGACGACATTGCTGAGTGGAAAACCACATTAGTAATGAAAATTGCATTTATAATCGAGTCTATTGCTTTTGATTCGAGAGTGATTATTTGTTTAGATGAAAACTCCATTAAAACAGTGATCCAAAAACTTAATGCCATGCTTGGAATAGAGGACTGACTGTGTTTAGCGAATTGCAGCGTTACATTCCGGTTGGAATTTGTGTCCTAGACCAAGCACATACGGTGGTTTTTGCGAATGATTTTTTGAAAAACCGGCTACCGGATAACACTCCCAAAAATATTGAGGGCATGTCCATCGATGAGGTATTTCCTGAAGCTGCAAAAATCATTAAGCGGAAATTGAAGAGTGTTTTTGCTTTAAAAGCAGCAAGTTTTAGCTACTGGGAGCATCGCCCTCACGTGTTTGAACTTAGCAGCAGCCGTCCCGTTACTGGCGATGAAACTTCAATGTATCAGAACATTCAATATGTGCCGATTTTTGAGCATTCTGAAGAAGTGAAAAAGGTATGCGTGATCATACAAGATGTGACGGAGCTTGCGAGCTATTATCAAGAGCAAAAACGTCTAACCGAAGCATTAGAGATAGAAAAGCAGGAGTTAAAAACACTCAACCTTAAGTTAGAAGCTGCACAAAACCAATTACTACAGTCTGAGAAAATGGCTGCAATTGGCCAACTTGCTGCTGGCGTGGCGCATGAAATCAACAATCCAATTGGTTTTGTGAATTCCAATATTCAAAGTTTAGAAGGCCAGGCTAGCGGGCTGTTTGCGATGCTCGATTTTTATGAATCGAATTTTAGTACACTTGCTGACATTGGTTTAGCACAGCAGGAGCAGCAGCTCCAAAATCAGCATAGTATTGATTTTTTAAAGGAGGACGTGCCTGAATTACTGCAAGAATGCTTAGAAGGGCTGGACCGAGTCTCTAAGATAGTTGAGAGTTTGAAATCCTTTTCTCATGTTGATAACCAGGAGTGGCAAGAGGCAGATCTCATTAAAGGGATTGAAAGTACGCTGAAAATAGCCAATAACTCAATTAAGTACCATGCGGTTATCAACAAAACTTACTCGCTTGATGATGAAGTGTTGCTATATTGTCAGCCGATGCAGATTAATCAGGTATTTTTAAATTTAATCATCAATGCTGCACAGTCGATAGAGTCAAGCGGTGCGGTAACTATCTCTATCGAAGATAAACAAAACGAGGTGATTATTGCCATCCAAGACACTGGCAAAGGGATCCCAGCTGAGGACATCAATAAAATTTTTAACCCATTTTTTACCACCAAACCTGTTGGTCAAGGTACTGGCCTTGGTCTGTCTCTATCATATAGCATCGTCGCCAAGCACAAGGGTCGCATTCAAGTTGACTCACAAGTCGGTGTAGGCACAACGTTTACGGTATCCTTTCCTAAACTCAGCGAAGCAGATTTCTCCGACGAATTTACGGATAAGTAATCAATCAAACCCAGTTCATAATAAAATTAGCCTTCATTAGGTTAGCGTTTCTTTGCAATTCATGTACTTCCTTATTGTTTTTGTTCTGATTATCCAGTTTTCAATCAGTTGGCTTTAGCTTTCTGCCACAGGTTTCGTTGTCAAAAAATCCACTATAAATCCGTCACTGCGGTAATACTCAATACTACGAAATTGTTTATAACCACCTGTTTTTAAGATTATTTTTACCACTCAAAAATAGTTAACATAAATTATTGCTCAAATTTTGACAGATAAGAAATGCGAGACTAAAGTAACATATAAGACAAATGAGACGAGGTGAAAAATGCAAGCGATCACAGAAAACACACAGTCATTGCAATATCTCACTTTTCAGTCAAGACAGGATTGCTATGCAATTGAGATCCTGTCAATAAAGGAGATTATTGAATTGGGCTCCGTGACAAAAGTCCCCTTGATGCCTGAGTTTATTAAAGGAGTGATCAATTTAAGAGGCTCAGTTGTACCCGTTATCGATCTGTCAGCTCGGCTTTGTGGAGAAGTAATAGAAGTTGGCAGACGAACCTGCATTATCATTTGTGAATTCAGTATTTCTGACAACCTCATTGAGATGGGTGTCATTGTTGATGGCGTTAATGAAGTCATAGAAGTTGACGCAAAAGATCTAACCAACTCACCTCAGTTTGGCGCGCAAATCAGAGCCGACTTCATCGCTTCCATGGTAAGACGCGGAGATGAGCTACTCATCGCGCTAGACCTTGAAAAAGTTCTCTCAGTTGAAGAGATGGCTGAGCTGATAGAGTTAAGCGAGCGTGGCAGTCACCTTGGGGAGTCAGCATAATGCAGATACTTCCAATTAATGAGCTAAAGGCAATCTACAAGTACTACATTAGCGCTGCGGTGTTGCTAAGCCTAGTATTGTCTCTCACGCTATTACTCAGTGTTCGCGTTGATATCTTATCGTTATCTTCTGTGCTCATCACCAGTGCACTCTTAGCGGTAACGTTAAGGCAGCGTCATTTAACCGCAAAAGTCATTCTTGATTGTGAGGCATTTGCTAGTTATTCGAGTGAGATGCAAGAGCATTGCGAGGTAGAGCTGCACAATACAGAATCTGTAGCCGCGATTTTAGAAACTGTTATTAATCAGGTCTACAGTATTAAAACTTTGGGTAATGACTCGGTTTCAGGGCTCACCTTGCAGTTTTCAGAGTTAAGACAGGCACTAAATAACACGATTGAATCGGCACGAGGTTCAGTAGAAAACTTCGGTGATGATGAACACTGTTTTGCCAAACACAGTCAAGAAGAACTCAATGAAGTCCTGCACAGTTTGCGTGTGGCTCTTGGTTCAAAACTCGAGGTCGTCAATTCCAATCAAGCTGTAAGCCATGCCGCCAAGGAATTAACTGAGCAAACCAAATCTATTCAAAAAATATCAAAAGAGATCACGTTATTGTCACTCAACGCATCAATTGAAGCTGCAAGAGCGGGGGAAGCCGGTCGGGGGTTTGCCGTGGTAGCGGAAAGGGTGCGTGAGCTTTCGGATATTACCTCAGAAGCTGCAGAGCTTATTATTGAAAAGATGAACGGCTTAACCAATGCCGTTGCTGACAATACTGAAAAGCTCACCGAATCACAGGCACAAGACGTTACGCTTATGGATGACGCTGAATTACATATCCGAAAAGTGCTAAATGAGATGGCGACGGTCGCTAATGAGCTGACGCAATCGGTACATGGATTAGATGATACCGCAAGCAAGATAAAAGCGAACGTCGACGACGCGATAACCGATTTTCAATTTCAAGATAGAGTGAGCCAAAAGCTAGAGCACATTTGCAAAGGGCTTACTTCATTAGTCTCACTATACAGGACAGAAGGTGAGCTAGGCGAGGAAGGGCTGGCTGCATTGCAGCAAGAAATGTTCAACTCTTACACCATGAAAGAAGAAAGGGAATGTCATGTTTCAACCACTGAAAATACGTCTCAACACGACCATGTTGAAGACGAAGTAACATTTTTCTAGGAGGTCTTATGACTAAGAAAATTATGATAGTAGATGATTCGGCTTCAATTCGTCAGGTGGCAAAAATGACACTACTCGCTGAAGGTTATGAAGTCATTGATGCCTGTGATGGCCTTGACGCAATCAACAAGCTAGATGACGGCAAAATCAACCTGATCATTAGTGACTTGAATATGCCAAACATGGATGGGCTGAGCTTGTTGAAGAAGGTGAAAGAAATGGGCCAATATCGCTTTACGCCTTTTTTGATGCTAACCACAGAATCGGGCTCTGATTTCGTGAGTCAAGGTAAGCAAGCGGGAGCAAAGGCTTGGATGATAAAGCCGTTTAAACCCGAAAAGCTGATTAATACCGTTTCACGTATTTTGGCTTAGGAGCATAAATATGAGCAACTTAACCATTGTGCTGCCAGAAGTATTGACCATTTATGAAGTGAGCAAAGTGGCAGCAAAATGGCAGCTCATGTTAAGCGATGACACGACGGCGGTAGCGATTGACCTTAGCGAGCTGTTGGAGGTGGACGCTGCAGGCTTTCAATTAGTTGTAGCACTCGCACAGTGTTGTACGGAAAAGCCGTTATCTGTGATAGGTGTCGATGAGCATCACTCACCTTGTGCCTTATGGCTACTCAATACCTTAGTTGCATCAAACTGCGCGCAAAGGAGGTAAGATGGTTGATTTATCCGAAATTCAAGCGGTCTTTATTGAAGAAGCCAAGGAGTTGGTACTTCAATTTGAAGAAAGTCTCTTGGCAATGGAGTCTATACTGCCAAATAGTGACGACGAGATCATAAACGAGGCGTTTCGTGCTGCACATACCATAAAGGGCTCAGCCGGTGTTGTTGGCTATGACCATATTGTCGATTTTACGCATTTTGTTGAAGCCACTATGGAGCTTCTTCGTGATCACGCGCTAAATCCTTGCGAAAAACTGATTTCGACTTTGCTCGAATGTAATGACCATATAAATGCGTTAATTAAGTGCTTAGAGTCAAACGAAGATTTTCCTCAGGCGTTGACCGATGCTGAAGCTGGGCTGCTAGAAAGTTTAAAGTCATATAGTGGTTTGCAAGACCAAGCCTCAAGTGAGCAAACCGTTGTCGAAAATCAAGAAGCAACGCAGAGCTTTCGAGTCTCAGCGCAGTTTTATAAGGCCTGCATGGTGGATGGTTTTGATCCGCTTTCGATTATTCGGTACATCGAAAGTAAAGGTAGTACGGTAGAAGTAGATTGGCTAATTGATGAGGTACCTGCGCTTAACGCGGTCACACCAGATGAACTAGAATTATGCCATTTTAGAATGCAGCTAGAGATACATCACTCTACGCGAGAAGATATTGATGAAGCATTTGAGTTTATTGCTGCAGAATCAAATATTGAGATAGCCCCAATTGAAGATGATAAGCCAACGCCAACACTTGTCAAAACTGATAAACAGCCCACCAAAAATAACAAAGTCAAACCAAAGAATCCCGAGCGGATGATGAAAATACCGGCGCAGAAGCTAGATGAATTAGTCAATGAACTTGGCGAGCTGGTTATCGTGTCTGCGGCACTTGAAGATCACACTAAAACAATACGCGACTCGGCCCTTACCGAAATTGTTGAGCATATTCAACAGCTCGTTAGTGATGTGCAAAGCAGTACACTACAACTCAGAATGGTACAGATAGGCGAAACGTTTAATCGCTTTAGCCGTGTGGTGCGCGACACCTCAAAGGAGTTGGAAAAACAGGTTTCTTTAGAAATTATGGGGGCTGAAACCGAACTTGATAAATCAATGGTTGAAAAGATAGTCGACCCTCTTACGCATTTAGTTCGCAATGCCATTGATCATGGTGTGGAGTCACCAGCACAACGAGCGGACAGTGGAAAGCCTGAATACGGTACTTTATCACTCAAAGCCTTTCATGATTCTGGCAGTATTGTAATAGAGATCAGTGACGATGGACGCGGGCTAGACAAAGAAAAAATTAAAGAAAAAGCAATTCAGCGTAATCTGATCTCACCTGATACTGAGCTTACTGACAAAGAAATTGCTAACTTAATTTTCGAACCAGGCTTTTCCACAGCCGAAAAAGTATCAAATATCTCGGGACGCGGTGTTGGCATGGATGTGGTGAGAAAAAACATTGAAGCGGTACGTGGAACGGTGAGTGTTGAATCTGTCGAGCACCAAGGTACGTGTTTCCAACTCAGGTTGCCGTTAACCATGGCCATTATCGATGGTTTTATGGTGAGTGTTGCTGATGCTAAGTTCGTCATTCCACTCGATATGGTTACAGAGTGTATTGAACTTCCGCTTGGCAATGGGGCAACTCGTCAAACCGATTACATTAATCTGCGCGGTACAGTGCTGCCATTTATTCATTTGAGTCGTATTTTCGACTTACCAACGAACCCTAAGATCAGACCAAGTATTGTCGTTGTGAAGTACGGTCAGTTGCGAGCAGGCATCGTCGTCGATCAGCTGTTAGGTGAGTTTCAAACGGTCATCAAACCACTCGGTGCGTTATTTGAAAAGATGTCGGGGATCAGTGGCTCAAGTATTTTAGGGTCAGGAGACATTGCGCTCATTCTTGATGTACCAAAGCTTATTCATGATTTTGCTCATGAACCTGAATCTAGAAAATTAGCTAACTCTTAATAAGGGGATACATAATGGGAATTTTACCAGCAATCTTTGACAAACAAGTTAATCAACTGTCGAAGGCAGTCGTAAACGCGATTGAACACTCAGATCTTACCCAAGTAAACCCCGCTTTATATGAAGGGGAAGCCAAAACACTCGCGACCAATGTATTAAGTTTGCTTAAAGGCAATGCAGAATTAGAGGCTATCGAGACTACAGGCACATTTGCTGCACTGTTAGATGGTGCAGGTCGGATTGTTCATCAAAGCAATCAATTTACCCAGCTTATTGCAAATAACGCACAAAGTGATGGTGGATATATTACTGATATGCTGTCGTTGCACAGTAACTTTTCCGAGCTGATAGATAAGACCACCAAAGTTAATATGCCAAGCGGATCTTATCAATTAGAAATCATGAAATTAGCACAGCCCATTGCCAACTGTAGTTTCGTGGCTAAATTAATCAGCCAATCGAGTTTGAGCGCTGGAAGTAATAGCGATTTTTATAAACAAGCCATGGATTACAGTACCGCTTGTATTATGCTAGCCGATGAAAATTACGATATTGTTTATATAAATCGCGCCATGCGAGACATGTTACTCAAGTTAGAAACTGCGATCCAAAGCACGTTACCTACCTTTTGCGTTGACAAACTAGTGGGAGGAAGTATCGACCAATTCCACCGTAATCCAAGCCACCAGCGCACTATGTTAGCGAGTTTAAACTCTACGCACGTTGCAAGACTCGGGTTTGGTGAGCACAGCTTGGAGCTCATGATCACCCCTGTATTTGATGAAAACAATAAGCGTATTTCTACTACGGTTGAGTGGAAAGACGTAACTGATGAAAAGCGTAAAGAGCGCTTGTTAGAAGAAGAGTTTGGTGTTGCCTTCCAAGCGGTAGCTTGTGGGGAGTTTGACAGACGCATTGAAGCCAGTGAATTAGAGGGATCGATAGGCAGAATTGCAGAGGCATATAATAAGTCGATGGAAGTGCTGGAATCGGTACTTGAGGACAATTTTTCCGTGCTAAACGCAGTGAGTGAAGGTAACTTATCATTAAAGCCCAAAGTACAAGCACAAGGGCTTTTAGGTGAGCTGGCGCAACGTACAGCCAATCTCACCGGTGTGTTAGATACCTTAGCGACCGATATCGTCGAGTTGGTTTCACAAGCGGTCAAAGGAAACATCCAAAATCGCGCAGACACCTCAAACTATGCCGGCGCATTTAAAACCATGACTGATGGTCTTAACGAGGTATTGGAAGCCACTGAAAAGCCAATTAAAGAAATTGCTAACGTCATGGAGGGGTTAAAAGAAGGTCGCCTTGATGTTGAGATTGCAGGAAGCTATTCAGGTGTCTATGACGAGTTAAAGCAAAGCGTCAATAGTACAATCTCCAGTTTAAGTCGCATTATTTGTGATGTTCGTTCTAACTCTGAATCGCTAGCGCAGGCATCAACTGAAGTCTCCTCTACAGCACAGTCATTGGCACAGAGTGCAAGCGAACAAGCCTCATCAGTTGAAGAGACATCAGCCTCGGTTGAACAAATGACGGCATCCATTGCCCAAAATGCAGAAAACTCCAAAATCACCGACGGTATGGCATCAAAAGCGGCGGGTGAAGCACAAGAAGGCGGTAGCGCCGTGGAAGAGACCGTATCGGCCATGAAACAAATTGCCTCTAAGATAGGTATTGTTGATGACATTGCTTATCAAACGAATCTGTTGGCACTCAACGCTGCCATAGAAGCGGCTCGAGCTGGAGAGCATGGTAAAGGGTTTGCTGTGGTGGCTGCAGAAGTCAGAAAGCTTGCTGAGCGATCTCAATTTGCAGCGCAGGAAATATCTCAGTTAGCATCTGGCTCAGTGAGCAAAGCCGAGCGGGCAGGCAGTCTACTTGCTGAAATCGTACCTGCGATTGGTAAAACCTCTGATTTAGTACAAGAGATCTCCGCAGCGTCAGACGAACAAGCTGCGGGTGTTGGCCAAATCAACGACTCGATGAATCAAATCACCCAGCTAACGCAGCAAAATGCGTCATCGTCAGAAGAGCTTGCAGCCACCGCGGAAGAAATGTCCAGTCAAGCAGAGACGCTTACCCAGCTCGTCGCCTATTTTAAAATCGGAGACATTGAAAGCCAAAGCAAAATGCGCGTGTTAGAAGGAGGCAAGCCGCAAACAGAAGCACAACCCGTCGCCGAGCGAAAAGAAGTTAGTGCTGGGCGAGCTCGCTCAAAAGAGCACTTTGAACAGTTCTAAGGAGGTGCCACATGATTGGGGACTTTATTAGCGATCAAGAATTTACCTGTATTGCTGACTTCTTCAAAGCCGAATCAGGAATACATCTTAGGGATCATAAAAAGAACTTAGTCTGTGGACGACTAAATCAAAGACTGAGGATTTTAGGATTAAGTAGCTATGGTGAGTACATTGAGTATCTAAAGATACCCAATAACAAAGGTGAGCGAAATATGTGCATCGACTTGCTGACTACCAATGAAACCTATTTCTTCAGAGAGCGTAAACACTTTGAAAAGTTAGCAGAGCTGTTTACCACGTACTACCAAAAGTCTGCACCAGATATTTGGTGTGCGGCTTGCTCTTCTGGCGAGGAAGCATACACCTTGGCCATGTGCACGCAGGAGCATTATGGTCACGGGAATTGGGTGGTGCGTGCCAGCGATATTTCTGAGCGGATGCTGGATTTAGCGAAAAAGGCAATTTACCCCTTACATCGTGCTAAAAACATTCCTGACGAATACCTAAGGAAATACTGTCTAAATGGCGTCGGAGAGAAGACCGGCTATATCATGGTGAATGATGAGCTCTATCATAAAGTTAATTTTTTCAAAAATAATCTACTTGTGCCTTATATCGGTGGTAAAGCTGACATAATATTCCTCCGTAATGCACTGATCTATTTTGAAAAAGATGAAAAGGTAAAAATCCTAGAAAATATTTATAGGGCGATGCCGAAGCAAGGTTTTTTGTTTTTAGGACACTCCGAGAGCTTAAATGGCGTGTATGACAAATTTGAATCAATCGCCCCTGCGGTGTATGCAAAATGTTGATGCCAAGCAGAGACGTTGAATCAATATTTTTGCAGCCGGGTAGTTTGGCGATTGAGTCATTTCGTCCAGCAACGCTCAATACCTTGCTCGGGTCCTGTGTTTCATTTGTTTTAGTGTCTAAGCAGCACCAACTAGTTGTTGTGAGTCATATGCTATTGCCAACCACAGAAAAGCCGAATGACGATGAGCCGGCTAAATATGTCGATAAGACTTTTTCTTTGGTTCGACAATATTTAAAGCGGTTTAGTATCCCTGAGAATTGTGTGGAGATTAAGCTTTTTGGTGGTGGAGAGATGTTCAAAACGTCTTGTTCAGAGACTGTCGGTATGCGAAACATCGAAATGAGTCATAAGCTGATTGACGATTATGGATTTAGGCTTATTGCGCGTGATGTTGGTGGCCCTTATTATCGGAGAATTCAAGTGGATCTCAAGGATGGCGCTTGCCGGGTAGACCGTTTTCATGTTGCGTTATCGAGTAGGAGAGCAACCTGATGTCGAATAAAATTTCCGTCTATATTATCGATGACTCTGCTGTGGTAAGGCAAACGGTCACTGCGATGTTGGAGTATTCGCCTGAAATCTGCGTGACTAAGGTGTTTAGCAACCCTGTCTTGGCGCAGCCCAGCGTGTTGGCAGAGCCGCCAGATGTAATTATTCTTGATATAGAAATGCCACAGATGGATGGTATTACCTTTTTACGCTGGCTCATGGCCAATAAACCTATCCCCGTGATCATTTGTTCATCGCTAACAACCACAGGTGCTCAATTGTCGGTAGAGGCACTCTCTCTTGGTGCATTTGAAATCTTAACTAAACCAGAGTGTGGCTTAAAATCATTTCTTGAGTCTCAACGCGAGCAATTTATTAAGGTGGTTAAGCAAGCGAGATTCTACAGACCAAAGTCCTCTACGGAAGACATAAGCCGTGCGCCTGCTATCAATGTTGCAATGAGCAATACCAACCTTGCCATTAATACCACTGATAAAGTGGTAGCCATCGGCACTTCGACAGGGGGGACGCAAGCGCTTGAGTACATATTTAGTCAATTAGAACCCGAATTGCCTGGTATTGTGGTGGTACAACATATGCCAGCCAACTTCACTAAAGCCTTTGCTCAAAGGCTAAATGATATTTCAAAATTAAAGATTAAGGAGGCTGAGCATAACGAACGCGTACTGGCTAACCATGTGTACATCGCGCCAGGAAGCCATCACCTTCAGCTTGTTCGTCGTGGTGCATTCTATTACACTCAGCTCAAAGATGGGCCGCCAGTGCAGCGCCATAAGCCTTCGGTCAATGTATTGTTTCAATCTGTTGCGAAGCAAGTTAGAAGCAATGCTATCGGATTTATATTAACCGGAATGGGCGCAGATGGTGCATTTGGTTTGTTAGAAATGAAGAAATCGGGGGCGCAGACTTATGCACAAGATGAAAGCTCCAGTATTGTATTTGGAATGCCCAAAGAGGCCATTAAGCTAAATGCTCACAGTAAAGAAGTGACTCTAGCGGACGTGCCGATGACAATAACTCAATGTTTTTCATAGCGTTACTGTTGGAGTAAGCGCAACTCTTGTCTACACGATTAAAAGGAAATTAGCTTGAAAGCGACCATATTAACCCGAACTTTTTATCATGGATTGGCTGTAGTTATAGCCATCACTCTATTTGGGTGTGCGCCACAAAATAGGACAGTTTTAACACCCACCGAGAAATTGAACGTTGAAGCGTTTCACTGTGGCGAGCAGTGGATGACAGAGGTCGATGATCTTTTAATAAGTGGTGATGGTAGCGGGCATGGTCCTGATCTTGGCAGCCAAGAATGGCAATCGGTCATTGAGTTTAAACTTGGTGTAAGAAGTTACTCGGATAAGCCCGACCGTAGCACGCAGGATTGGTGTCGCTATATTGACGAGCACTTAAAACAACATACCCTACATACGCCTTCATTCGCTTGTAACGAGGTAAGAGCTGGAAGCATGGAAGCCGTTATTTGTGATAGTGCGGCGTTGTCTCGACTGGATCGCAGGCTCAATTCTGTGTATGAAAAAATTGTAAAAGAGCCGCATTCGAAGCAGCTTCAAGCCGAGCAAAGAGGGTGGATAAAAGGGCGCAATGCGTGTTGGAAATCTAGCGATAGCACGCATTGCTTGAAGCAGTCGTATATTCACCGTATTGCCGAGCTTGAGGCTCGTTTTGCATTAGTGACTAGCTCCGGGCATACGACGTATCTCTGTAACGATAAGTTATTATCCGTTTTTTACTATGATACTCAGCCACTAAGCATGGTCGCAGAATTTAATGACAGTGAAAAGCTGATGTTCATCGATAACTCCGCCAGTGATACTCATTACCGCGGTGGCGATTATCACCTTAAAGTACAAAGTAATGTAGCAATATTAACTTGGGGTTATTACCAACAGCCCATCCAGTGCAGGGTTACAGCAGACTAAATTTAGAAGTAGATTAGCGCTTCGAGCTGAAGCGCTAATCACCGGTTGAATGATAGCAAATCTTGTCGAGCATCATGATAATAAACGAGTCGTCTTTTGCTTTTCCTAAGAACTCCATTGCGTTAAATTCAAACGTCCCATCAGATTTGACTTCGTATTGAAGAAGAAAATCAAACTTTTCGCCTTCTTCTTCTACATAACCCTCAATATTTATGTAGTTTCTGCCCCAATCGCTTGTGAGATAATCCCAAGTGAGTTCGGTAAAAAAATTATTCATAACTTGGCGAAAAGTGTAGTCGCTACACTCTTTAAACGGTGTGTCCTGCATTCTGTCAATTTCTAACTCAGCAGTATAATCGGCATAAGCTACAGATGAGGTGACTAAAAATCCAAGTGCAGCTAGGTTAAGTGAGAGCTGTTTCATCATTTTTCCATTTTTATGTCTGACGCGAAATTAAAGTATATCAAGCAATATGAAATATTTTGTTATTCAAACCAAACTACTTTATTTTTGCCAGTATGTTTAGCCTCATACAAAGCTTTATCAGCATCATTTAAATGTGCTGTAATAGACATTTTTTCCATCTCGGGAAGTACCGCTTTTACACCAATGCTGACCGTGAGGTGTATTTTCTCTTTTTCTGACAGTGTAATTTCCAAGTTAGATATGGATTCTCTGATAGTCTCAATCAATGCGCTAGATGATCCATGTGTGGCATCAAGCAATACAAATGCAAACTCCTCACCTCCCATTCGCGCGGTAAAATCATCACTGCGTAGTGCATCCTTTATGGTGTAAGCAATCAGCTTAATGGCTTTGTCACCAGCATCATGACCGTAGGTATCATTAATTGACTTAAAGTTATCGATATCTACCATACCAATTAAATAGGGGAAGGATATCTCACCAACTTCGGCGGCTTTTTCCATAAAGGCACGTCGGTTGGGCAGGCCTGATAAGGTGTCGGTCATTGCGAGTTCAAGCAGTTTGTTTTCTGCTTCTTGACGTTCTTTATCGAGTTTAACCGCATAGTATAAACCCGCTAGAGAATCGACCAGTGGTTGTAAGAATTTTGCATCTTCTTCGGTATAGTCAAAAAACTTATTCGCAAGTCCTATCATACCGACCAATTCGCCATTGAGCTTTATCGGCAGCCCTAAAAACTTAGAGATCCTTGGGTGTCCTTTTGGCGTGCCTTTCGACGCAGGGTGCTTGCCTCGTTCATTACTAATGACTGTTTTTCCCGTTAGTATCACTGATCCGAATAGATTATTAAAGTCAGTAAAATAGAGATCGTTATCATAATATCGCTGTACCAATTGAGAGCTTAAATCATTCCATTGCATTTCTGAAATGGCATGAATAAAGAGCCTTGGTACACCGGCGGTATGCTCAAGCTCGCCGATCAGCGCAAATTGGCTATCAGCAATGTCGATGAGCTCTTCTAGAATTTCACGGCATGATTTAGACAGATCACCTGTCTTTAAATAGGCTGACTGTGCTTTACTGATAAAAGACAGTAATTGCTTTTGCTTTCGCTCTTGTAACTGTGCTTCCATCCGGTAGGTAATATCCCGGTGAGTACCAGCGAGGCGCAGCGCTCTGCCACTATTATCGCGTTCAACCACTTTGCCATAGGTTTCTATCCACACCCAGTGGCCATCGGCATGTTTCATTCTATAGGACGTGGTGTAGGCATCGGTTAACCCTTGTAGGTGTTTGGCTAGGTCTCTTTCTACGTGACTACGGTCGGCTGGATGAATGAGCTGGCGGAAGTAATTAACACTGGTCTCAACGTATTCAAATTCAATTCCAAGCATATCACACCACTTTTTATTAACTTTATTGATATCTGCTGGAATATTCCAATCCCATGTACCTAGCTCTGATGCTTCTAACAACAGGCGCATCTGTCGGTTCGTCTCATTGAGTTTGTCTTCGGTGTACTTTTGCGCAGTATTTTCGGTAATAAAAGCTTGAATACTGGTCATTCTGCCGTCGTGGTTAAAGTGCGCCACGGTGATCATACGGATCCAGATCTGTTTTGAGTCTAATGCCATCTCTAGCAAAATTTCAGACGCTTCTAACCCATCCAAGTGGTTTTGTAAGTTAAAATGAAATTTATCAACACTTGGCTCGGTGAGTAAGTCTTCGAAATGCAATTCCCCGGAGCATAAGTGAAAAGCGTCAATACCAATCACGCGCTCAATATTCGGAGAAACCGTACGAATGCGCAGCCCATTATTATACTTCCACTTAATTAACACGATTGGTGAAAAACGGATTAACTCTTGATCTTCGAGGTATAACGAATAGTTTTTTTGTAGCTCTAAAATATTGGTGATAAGACCGCTGATCGTCTCGAGTAAATGAATATCTCGCTCGGCATAGGTTTTCGGTTTGGTATCGATTAAACATACGCCACCGATTGGCTTGCCGTCGAGTCGAAAAGGTACGCCCAAGTATGAGCGAATGTAGGGCTCGCCAGTCACGAGCGGGTTATTCGCATAGTTTTCATCCAAGGCGGTATCTGGAACAAGTAAAGACTTGTTATGTTTGATTAAGCTCTTACAAAAAGCATCTTGCTCCGGTGTCCTGTCGGCTAGGATCCCATGTCTGGCGATCAGATGTTGCCATTGCCCTTCAATTACAGTGACTAAAGTTATTGGTACCTCAAAATAATCAGATAGGGAGGTGAGTAGCGTATTGAGGTCGGCGAGCGGAAAGCTTGATTCGACTAAATCTTGTGTTAATTCAACTTTTGCAAAAGTATCCACGCCTACTCTCCATTATTTAAAAATGCAGCAAGTTGAGTGGTATTACTTTGTATCTCGTGAGGTAGCGCGGTATCGAGTAACTTTTCCAACTGAATTTCTAGCTCTATCTGCTTTCTTGGCAGTAAGGATTGCTCAATGTTATCCAGTACGAACAGATAGTTATGGGTCGGTGATGGTAATATTTTATAGTTTCTGAAAACTTCTTGAGCCGCAGCTGCCAATTTCGGTGTAGTGAGTTCGCAAGTTGGCAACGCATAGTAAGTGAGAACGGGGTTTATCGAGTAACATAATAGCAGTTCGGTGATAACTTCATAGACGTTAATTTCGTCTGTTACTTCGACTTTTTCTATGGTGATCAGATAGAACTCTTCGTCTTTTGGATTGCTGCGGATCTCACATCTTAAAACACCAAGAGGAGTGTGGTAGATGCCATTACCACTAAAGCATGCCGAGAACTCAGCAAGAATCTGAGATTCAATGTCTTTGCTGAGATTATGCTCGACAACTTGGCCTTCATTATTGATTAATACCCGTGGGCAATCACGCTTTTTTAGTTGTTCCTGTAAAACCGTTTTAAAATAATTATTATTGTATACGTCTATTGCTGCATTAACTTCTTCGAGTAATTTGTCGTTCTCCCATGGTTTACACAAAAACTTATGCGCAACCTTGCTGTTAATCATATCAATAAGCATATCGGAGTCGGTATAACCGCTAAGAATTAGGCCAATTGCACCAGGGGTTATTTTTTTGGCTCGTTTTAGAAAATCTCCACCATTCATTAGCGGCATTCTAAAATCAGAGATAATAACCTGAACGGGGTGCGTGTCTATGTACTCAAGAGCTTCAAAAGGATTATCAAAACTGACAACCTCTACCGAAGGCAGCCGTATGACTCGTTTTAACGCCTTAAGTATTGACGTTTCATCGTCTAATATCAGTACTTTGTAACTAACTAAAGTATTTGCTTCTGAGTTCATAGAAAAGCTCCAACCAATCTTGGCTCTTTTGATCAAAAAAGGTGTTGATCACCGTCTGATTGACTTCTTTATTGGTGATAGTGTCTATAAGCAACAATAGCTTAGTGGCATTGCAATCTGAGCTACCCATTTCTAGGGCATTAATGAGCGCATACAATTGATCCGTGATGGCTGACTCGTAGCCAATTAATGTGGCTGTATAAAGGGCGATATGCAATTTCTCGGTATAGCAACTCTGTGGGGAATGACATTGACTTTCGGTAATAAGCTGAGCTATTTCTGAGCCGAGCTCGCCAAGAAATAATAAGGATTGAAGAAAAACAATGCGCTCAGAGTCAATTGATCCGTCATGTAGCTTGTGTACCAATTCCTTAAGTAACTTGACCTTTTTAAAGTTAATATCGCTTAACTGCTCACAGTTCGCGATATCATATCTGGCTGCGACCATATTGTGATAACACACAGAGACAATAATTGCAGACACTAAATCCACACCAAGCGTCTTAATTGCGGTAGAGAGGGAGTATTGTTTTGTCGATAATCCCACATAAGCACTGTTACACAGGTGGAATAATTTAGCTTGAATGAGCACCTCTTGTTCCAGCATTGCTTCAAGCTTGTGAAAATCTAAATCAATGTCTTCAATTTTACTTAGCAAGATAGGCAATTCGTTCTCAATGAAAGTTTCATTTAGCGCACGCTTTATTGCTTCACTTAATGGCAGCTCATTGAGTCGATAAAAAGCGGTGATCACATCATCGAATTCTTCTCTTCTAAATGGCTTAGCGACGATAAAGGTCGCAGAAATTGAAGACTTACACAGTACCTTGCCTGTGGTATCGCCGGTTAACAACACGGTGAGGACTTGTGGATAACGGCGCCTCACAATATTGATTAATTCAACACCGTTAATCGATGGCATAAGGTAATCACTCACTAAGATGTCGATGCTTGCTAACGTATCTAGGGATTCTATGAATTGTTTAGGTGATGAAAAGGTCAATATTTCAGCGCCTTCTATGCTGATTTTGAAGTGGCGGTGGAGCGACTTCAACATTAACTCATCGTCATCAACGAGCACAATCCGTGGCACTTGGCTTTTAATAGACATAGTGAGTAAACTCCTCAAGTAAAACAGGTTTTCCGATGAGATATCCTTGTACTTCATCGCATTTTAACTGTTCTAGAATTTCAAGCTGTTCCACGGTTTCTATACCTTCAGCGACAACTTTTAATTCAAGGTCGTGAACTAATCGAATAACATTTTGGACAAGATCTCGAGCTGATTTTGAACTGTCGATGTTTTCAATCAGGCTTTTGTCAATTTTGATAACATCCACTGGCAATTTTGAAATATAGCCCAATGAGGAATAGCCCGTACCGAAGTCATCGATGGCAATGGAGAATCCGATTTCTTTTAATTGTAGTAATTTAGTTTTGGCTTGCTCGAGATTTTCTAAAACAAAGTTCTCAGTGATTTCTAACTCGAATTGCTCGGGTTTGAGCGAATACCTTTCAATAATCGAATACATGGTTTGTACAAAGCAGGGATCGGAAAGTTGATAAGGTGAAACATTCACTGCGACTTTTTGGATCTCTAGTTCTTCCTTTTGCCATTCGCACAGTGCGATACACGCCTGCTCAAGCACCCAAGTTCCTATTTTGACTATTTGTCCGTCTTTTTCTGCCAACGGAATAAAATAATCTGGTGAGTTAGCGCCAAACTGGGTGTTCTTCCAGCGAATTAACACTTCACAACTATTGATTGAATGTTCATTTAAATTAAGCTTGGGCTGGAATCTTAGATAAAACTCATCATTATCAACGGCGTTAAATAATGCTTCAGAGACTTTATGCTCGTTTAGCTTTTCTGAAAGCAGTGATTGCGAATAACGCATATAGAAATCAGTACGAGACTCGCAAACAAATTGGGTATAGATAACTAAGCTGTCTATTGCTTCCGAGAGTGGTTGCTCAGGCTCTATCATGGTGTACGAGACAGAGAACTTGATTTGGATATTTTTGCGAATGAAAAATTGTTTAATTGAGTTGATTAACTCATCTAAAAATTTGTGTACCTCAATTTCACTTTGTACTGAATCTAACCAGAAAATGGCTTGATCAAAGCTGATTTCAAGCATCGAAAAATGAGTCGCTTCGCTCAGTAGAGCATGATCTATGATTTTTTTAAACGTATCTGAATATATTGGGGTATTAGAAATAATATTCTTAACCAACAAATCTCGAATTTTCAGGCAGATCATGACAGAGTTATCGGTGCGATTGATATGTTCTAGAAAGCCCAGTTTGCTCTGATAAAAGTTAGGATATTTATCCTGCTCGCTGGAAAGGGGTTTAATGATAAGTAGGTAGCTGGACTCTGTTTTTAGCTTGAGCTCAACTTGACATAACACCCCAGAGCTTTTTAATGTTGCAATTCTGCGCTCAGTAAAATCATCAAGGCATTTATCACTTTCAAAATTAAACAGTTGAAAGAAATTGCCTTTATTGACCTCGTTCAACACTAATTCCGTGTAAGCGTAATTGCAATCGATGACATTACCTATGGTATTTACTTCGACTAAAGGTGCATTATTATTACGCAGAATTTGGGTTTTTAATTCGTTTTTGTGATGGTTTGTGAGTGCCGCTTCTATCGTTGTGTAAAGCTCTTCGTTATTCCAAGGTTTGGATAAAAACTTAAAGGTATTATTCGCGTTGATCAGCGACTTCATATCGTCATAATCAGCTTGTCCACTGAGCACGATGCATTCGATACTAGGATCATGCTTTTTCACTTCTTGGATAAGCTCTTGGCCATTCATGTTGGGCATTCTGAAATCAGTAATAAGCACATGCGGTTTGTGCTCTTGTATCAAACCAAGCGCTTGTCTTGGGTCATCGGTATATACCACTTCATAATGCTGTAAACGCAGAGTGCGTTTAAGCGACTTTAGAATATCAATTTCATCATCAACCAACATGATAGGTGCATTCATAGCTACCCCTGTATTAGCGCATTAATTTTTTCTAACAGAATAGAGTTATCAAACGGTTTAGAAAGGGCATCATTGGCGCCCATCGCTTTGGCCTTTTCAAGTTCTACATCATTTAACGCAGAGACCACCAAAACCTTAATCGCTTTAAATTCTTCTTTTTCACGGATAAATGAGATCACTTCAAAGCCATCCATTCCCGGCATGGAAAGATCGAGCGTGATTAAACTTGGTTTAAACTCCGAGATGGCAATGCCTGCCATAAAGCCATCCCCAGCTTCTTGTATCAAATAATCGTTGCCTATCACTCGTCGTATCGCTTTTCTATACTGGGGCTCGTCATCAATGATAAGCACCTTAGCTAAATCCCGTTCTTTATCAGAGTGTAGACCACTTTCTGCGATTTGATAGTCGCTAATAAAGTCTTGCGAAAGGGGGATTTTGTGCTTGTTTAAAAAGGATAAAAAGTCTTCAAGTAAGACACGGTAGTTACCGCGTCCAGGAAGCTTATGACCTTTTAATTCGCCATTGGCAATCCAACGACTCACACTGCGTTGGTGTACGTTACAGTAACTGGCGATTTCGCTTGGTTTAAGTGTTTGCATAGTCTTTTTGCTTTAATTCTCTTACCTATTGGTATAGCACAAGAAAACTAATAAGACAAAAGCGACATAAGAGACAAAGAAAATACAGTATGTTTATGAGCTAAAGGTATCAAGGCGAGGAGCCTTGATACCATCATGGATGTATAAACCTATAACACCATCGCGGCTATCCAGCCAAAGCAGAGTAGTGGGATGTTGAAGTGAATAAATGTAGGCACCACGGAATCCCATATGTGATCGTGCTGGCCGTCGGCATTTAAGCCCGAAGTTGGTCCAAGTGTGGAGTCTGATGCAGGAGAGCCCGCGTCGCCTAGTGCACCTGCGGTTCCCACCAAAGCGGCGGTAGCCATAGCAGAAAAGCCAACTTCTAGAGACAAAGGTACAAATAGCGTGGCAATGATTGGCACGGTTGAAAATGAGCTGCCAATTCCCATGGTAATAAGTAAGCCAACAAGTAAAATCATCGCAGCGGCAAGTGGTTTATTATCGCCAACAAAATCGGCACAGCTTGCTACTAAACTTGCCACATCACCCGTTGCTTTCATGACAGAGGCAAAGCCTTGAGCAGAGATCATGATAAAACCTATCATTGCCATCATCGCCACACCTTTACTGAAAACATCGGAGTTTTGTTCCCATTTAACAATACCAAAGAGGCTAAAAATCATCACGCCAACGAGCCCACCTAATATCATTGAGCCACTGTTATTTTGTGCAATGAGAGAAGCCAGCACCGCAGCGCCGCCGACAATCATGACTTTAGTTGCTTCTTGGCCTTCCGGTACTGTGTTTGACTGAGTACTTTGCTGTTGACTCACCTCATAAACTCGTTTTTTACGATAAGTAATGAAAACGGCAATCAACAGGCCAATCAGCATACCAAGCGCAGGGATCACCATAGCGTATGGCACGTCGAACTTAACCAATTCTAAACCATTGTCTACAAGGTTTTTATGCAAAATAGAGTAAAGGTAAATGCCACCGAATCCATATGGCAACACCATATAACTGGTCGCTAAGCCAAACGTTAAAATACAAGCAATCGCACGGCGGTCTATCGTCAGCTTGTTCAGTACGACTAATAGCGGTGGAATGAGGATAGGAATAAACGCAATATGAACTGGCACAAGGTTTTGCGACGCAATCGAGCAAGCCAAAATGATAACCATTATAAACATGCTTAAAAACGTTGAGCCTCCGCTATCATTGGCATTAACCAATTTGAGCAGCTTTTGCGCGAGGATTTGAGTTAAGCCAGACTTCGAAATAGCAACCGCAAACCCACCTAACATGGCATAGCTTAAGGCTATTTCTGCGCCACCAGATAGCCCATCATTAAAAGCGTTTAAGGTTGTCTTCAAATCTAAACCGGCTACTAAGCCGGCCGCTATTGCACTAACTGTCATGGCGACAATTACATTTATTCTAAAGAGGGTTAACCCCAGCATGAGCAAGACGCCCAAAATAACAGCATTCATACTATTTTTTTGCCTTTCTTTTTATTGATTTATACAACCTCTTCAACTCACCAAGCTCAAGTTTATTAAGTGGTTTTTGTTGATACTGTGACTTTTCAATTAATTGATAAAACTGCCAAAGCGACGTATCTAACTCTGGAAACAACTTACATAACTCAACAATATGTTGTTTCGCCGTAGTGCCACTTAGCTGCCCTTTGAAATCGGACACTATAGCATTGTAATAGACAAGTTCGATAGGGCGTTTATGCCGAGTAAGCTGCTTGCTAAGGTAAAATAGCGCAATTGAGAGCAAAAGCAGCATAAACAGGGAAAATACTCCGGCCCAAAGCTGACCATTACTCCCAAACCACTCTTTAAACAGTGCGCCTTGCTTTTCTTTGTCAAAATTAATGACGACGCGAGTCCACTGATAGTCAAGCTCCTCAAGCTGTAATCGCAACCAATTAATAGATTGCCAATTAGACAACCCAATTAAGCTGTAGCCTAAACCACTTTTGAACTCGCTCGATAATTGTTCTAACTGAGAAAGACTCCCCGTCATGCGCTCTGGGGCAATCCAGGCGGTTGGGTCTAAGCGTTGCCAGCCAATTCCCGGTGTAAAATATTCAACCCAAGCATGTGCGTCATATTGATAAATACTGTAATAGCCTTGATTGTCATTTTTTTCACCACCCAGATAACCAGATACCAAGCGAGCAGGGATATCCGCGCTTCGCAGTAGAAATGCCGCGGCAGAGGCATAGTGACCGCAAAATCCATTAAATGAGCTAAATAGAAAGTCATCAATCCTATCATCAGATTGCGCTATTGTTGGTGTTAAGGTATAGACGAAGCCATTTTGCAAAAAATAGCGCTTCATTAATTCAATGAATTGGCTCGTTGTTGTCGATTGACTGTCCCAATCGCGCGCCAATTGCCTTGCCTGTTGATTAATGCCGTCAGGTAATGCGGTGTTACGCCTATAATACCAAGGCGTTAACGAATCTTGGGGTTCAAAGTCAGTGAAATCGATTTGATACTCGACAGGTTTTGCTGATAGGTTTTTCAAATAGACCGTGCCAAACACATTACTATTCAACTTAGCGTTTTTTGAATAAGAGTATGACAAGCCGTACAACCAGGGTAGTTGGCTTGGCTGCGCAATAATGGTAGCTGCGCCAATCGGCTCTTTGGGCAATGCTCTGATATTGGTACCTTGATACTCAGAGACTTTCCATTGCCGTCCGTCAAACTCATCATGAATAATTGCACGCCAATAAAAAGGTCCCGTTTGTTGAGTGTCCTCAAATGATGCCCGAAACACCAAGTCGCTGGACTGGGATAAATTTGCGATATTGAAAGGATCTACATTCTCAGATAATCCTGTTTTTGCTTGATTCTGCGGTGCAGGTAACTGCCAAAATGCCGGGAGTTTTGGTAAAAAAACAACTAATAAAGTAGCCACGGGCAGCACCAATACCAATCCCTTTGCGCTTACCTTAAGCGCAGATTTGAACCTTAGGTTTTGCTCGAGATTAAGCATGATAGCTAAATTAACAGCCAACAAAATTAATACCAAAAATGCTGCAAATATACTTTGTGTAAAAAGAAATAAGCACGGGTAAGTAAAGAAATTCAAAATACATATTTGTGTAAATTGGCGGGCTTGCGTGGCATGCACTTGTTTCAGTAGCGATGCAACCAACATCAAAGCCACAAAAACATTCACGCTGTTTTTTAGACCTATTAATGAGGCCGTCGCAATGGCGCCGAGTAAAGTGACCAAGTTAATAAAACGAATGCTTAACACGCTTGGTTTAGTCACCAATCTGGATGCTTGCCACAGTGTTAAAACGGTACATAACCCGACAAAGCCGATACCAAAATCATCAACAAGAATAATGCTCAGCAGCCATAAAAATAGTGATGTGCTGTAGTACCATTTTGGGAAGCTAGAATTCACTTAATGCCTCCAAGCAACTTAGTTTATGGGTTTCACCTTGACCGAACGGGATCCTGTTTTGTTGCAATAACAGGGCATAACTTGTTTGTTGCTTGTCGGCGTCAAGCACCATAGTACAGAGTTTACTCAGACGTTCTTCTTTGCTGCCTGAAAGCTTAGAATAATCGAAAATAATGCGGTGTAAATCGGCCGACTCCGGTGCATTCTGTTTAATTAACATTTGGTCAGTCTTGGCGTAATGCTTCCAAGAAACGCGGCTTAAACTCATCCCTTTTTGATATTGCGAAAGATGGTCGAACTCAACTGAACGCTCTTTCTGTTGTATGCTTTGGCTAGTATTCGAGGCACTGCCGAAGCTAAACTCTGTGTCTATAACGGGCAATGGAGTAGGGTACACGTAGAAAGCATCGTTTGGTTTTATATACGACCAGGTACGAATAAGGCCAAATGGGAAGTAGCTGAGGATTTTAATTACCCCCGTATCATATACGCCACGAGGTAATTCAGGGGCACTTAGCTCGAGAACTTTTTCATCACTCACTTTGGAAATATGGGTAGCCGTTTGGTTGTATTCACTTGATAGTCTGAGAGATTGGATCTCTGCGCTAGATGAAATACTGAGTCTAATAGATGAACTATATGGGCCAAAATTAGCATTACTTCCCAAATATCGGACATTTGTATTGTTCAAGTTAAAAAAACCTAAAAATAGGGCGGCTATCATCATCACAGCCATAATGTAGGACACTGCAAGGATTAGATTATTCTGATAGTTGATCCCCAATACAAAATTAAGCAAAGCCACAGCGATAAAAAAACCGCCATCCTTGGATGGCAGTATGTAGATATTATTATGAGATAACCGTATTTCTGAGCGTTGATGTCGTTTATAAATATGCTGCTTAACTTTCCGTTTCAAGCGGTTAATCATGCTTAATGTACCGGTACGTTTTGAAAAACCTGTGTCTTAACTTCTGCTTCATTAGTCGTGGTGACGCCAAGTCGATGGGCACAGACTGAAGTGAAAACCGCTTGAACGTCATCAGGTATGACGAAATCTCGACCACTAATAAACGCATATGCACGACTAGCGGCTGCAAGTGCAATGCTAGCTCTTGGCGACAAAGGATCGCTAAATTGACCTGAGCTTCGTGTGTAGTTAACTAAGCGAAGTATGTAATCAATAATAGCGTCACTTAGCACAATGTTAGGCACAACTTGTTGATAGGCTAGCAGTGTTTTACCATCGATCACTTGTGGTGCTTGAGTCAGTTTTCTCGCTTTTCCAGCTAATTTAATTAGCTGCGCTTCTGCCATTTCCGAGGGGTATCCCAAGCTTATACGCATAAAAAAGCGGTCTAGTTGTGACTCAGGCAGTGGATGCGTGCCAGATTGATGCTGAGGATTTTGCGTTGCAATCACAAAAAATGGGCTAGGGAGCTCATGGCTTACGCCATCGATGGTTACTTGATGTTCTTCCATGGACTCCAACAACGCGCTTTGAGTTTTTGGACTTGCGCGGTTGATTTCATCGGCCAGTAAAACTTGGCTGAAAATTGGACCAGGATGGAATTCAAAAGACTGATGTTCACGGTTAAAAATAGAAGTGCCGGTAATATCAGCTGGGAGCAGATCGCTAGTAAATTGCACACGACGATATGTCAGACCTAACACATCAGCAAGCGAATGAGATAGCGTTGTCTTACCCATACCTGGTAAATCTTCAATTAGAAGATGGCCGCGACACAAAAGACTGCAGATCGCGAGTTTTATTTGTTCAGGCTTTTCTAAAATAACGGTAGAGAGCGCATCGGTAAGTTTCTTTATTTCTTCATTCATGTAACCAGCTCTAAACGCTTCATTACCGAATCCACTTTATGTGCATTGAAAGGTTTAGCGATAAAGCCCTTAGCACCAAGTTCCCAAGTATTTTGAACATTCTCCATACTATTATGGCCAGAGCACATGATGACATGGGCCACAGGAAAGTTTTCGTTGATGTAGGAAAGAATTTCGGTGCCATCTGTATCGGGAAGCTCAATATCTAAAAAGACAACACTGGGTTGTTTATGCTTTAGTAGCGGCTTTGCGGAATCAAAGTCTTCACAACCATAAACTTCTTCAAACCCTAAGTTCTCCAAAATCTGTGTCAGAAAATCTCTGATCTCAACAGCGTCATCAATTATCAAGATTGGTTCTAGCGGTCTTACAAATTCCATATGTCGATACTTCAAATTACAAATTCAACCACATACTATAAAAAGCGAAACCATAGCTCAATAGAAAATACAGTAAACTTTTTATTAATGTCCGATACCGTCTAGTATTGGACATTAGCAAGATGCTTTATATGGTTTCTCACATAATTCATTGCATCCTATAATTTACGTTATGTTAAATAAAATAAATTTTAGATGAGGAAAGTCTAATCCCTTATAAAATCAAAGGTTCAGTGTTACTCGTCTGGTTGATTTATAACTATTGCGATATTAGTTGCTTCGAATATGAGTCGTTTTGAAACCAAAAGTATTCAATGGAACACAATGCACTGGGCGAAACTAGAAATCTTAATTGATGTGTCTAGTGAAACCGTTCTCTTCACTGAATAAGTATTTAGAAATATGGGAGACAATAAAGCCACACTGTAACTTGTTGAGGCTTTATTGGCTCGAGTCATGTGGCTGCTTTTAATGAAGCGCTGCGCTAAATGGAATACCTTTGCAAATATCCGCTTCTGCAATGAGAATTTCTTCTAGGCGGTTATCTATCGTTAATTTGTCGAAGTACTCGTAGCCGAGCTCCACAAAGAGGTTTTTGTGTTTTTCTTCTGACTTGGCGATTGCTACATAAAAGTCTTTCTCTTTGCCTTCAGGAAGCGCTTCTGCAACTAAAGAAAAACGCTCATGGCCCCTAGCCTCAATTACTGCGCCGATTAGTAATCTATCAATTAAATATTCGTCAGTGCCTTGGCGGAACAATGCGCGCATTTGCTTTATATAGGGGTCTTTTTGGTCGTTTCCTAATAGCGTTCCACGCTCGGTTAAGATTTTAAGTACCTGTTTAAAGTGGATCATTTCTTCTATTGCGAGATCTGCCATCGCTTTTACTAGCTTGATCCTGTCTGGGTAATGACCAAGCATTGCCATCGCCATTCCGGCTGCTTTTTTTTCTGCAGCAGCATGATCTTGAAGAAAGGTATCAAAGTCGGCTAGGACTTTTTCAGTCCAGCTAAAAGGTGTGTGATATTTTAATTCAAACATAATTCTATCTTGTATATACAGCTTGTGGTGAGTATAACAAACTCAGGCGCTCGAGCGAACTTGCATGCTAAAGAGCGCTGTGTCTTTATCTGCTTTGCCATTACGTGTCGATTCCACTTTATTGGGGTGTGAAAACCACTTCCATGCAGTTACTTTACCACCAATATTGACATGCGGGATGGTCACTTTTTCTTGAGTCACGCCTATAAATTCGGCAAGCGTTTGCTCGGCATCAGCAGCTGTTAGGTTGACCGTAATAAAAGGAATATGATTCATTTTTGCAAATCTAAGCACCCTATCATGATGCTTGTTATAACAATCCCGCCAATAACCATCGTCTTCAAAATGTTTGTCAAAATCAGGAAAAGTTTCCAAATAACAACGCTTAATCGTGTCGTTAAAGCCCCCTTTTTGTGACAGTAAATTTTCTTTCATTGCCGTCATCAAACGCTTAATTGAGGGAAGCCATTGCTCAAAATCTCGTGTCAAATGTACTATTTTAACTTCAGGATATAAAGCATATAGTTTTTCATAGTCAGCAAAAACGGGCGTGTCAGCAATAAACTCAGCGCAGTCTAACGCTTGCCTTGTGTATGCCGTGTGTGCTGTTTTGTATCCAGCACCTAATGCAGCAATACTCAGACTTGTTGTGCCCGTTCGTGGTAAACCCGTTACCAGAAATTTGTGTTTTGTCATAGTTAGATAAAGTAATACACGATGTTAAATGACGCTAAAATAAGTATTACTCCATATGTTGTCGCCATCGCTACTTTTCTGATTGAAAAGTTAGTTTTACCGAGTGCAACATAGTGTGCGACTCGAGAAAACAAAAAAGCAATGCCAAATGCATGAAGCAGATATGGGTTGATTTGTTGAGTTTCGAGTAACAACATCATTAACAGTACGAACGGTGTGTACTCGATAAAATTACCGTGGATCCGTATTGCACTTTGCAGCTCATCGATACCGCCATCTCCTAGCGATACTTTGTGTCTGTGTCTGAGTGATATTATGTTAAAACTGAGTTTAATATAGATTAGTGCCAGCAATGCCGCATATAAACCGGTGATCATAAAAAAGCCCTCCAATGGAGGGCTTAGTGTATAAGTTTAATTAGTTCACAGCCAGTATTACTCAATTAAGTAAACAGCATACACTTCCGCGTTTAATGTAATTGCACCTGTGTTATACGCATTTTTGTATGCGCCTTGATCTGCTTCCATCGCCATTGCTGCAGAGCGCACGTAAGGCTGAACTGGCGTTTGCATTGGTTGGAATGAAACTGAGTACAGTTTTGCCAATTCAACATCAAACTCGCCTGCTAGCTCTTTAGCTGCTTTCTTTGCATCTTTGATGGCGGCTTTTTTGAGGCTTTGCAGATACTTGCCTTCATTTTCAACACCAAATTCCGTGTTATTGAACTGATTGATGCCGCTGTCTACAAACTCTTGAAGTAACTCTGGGTATTTTTTGATGTCCTTAAGTTTTACAGTCAGGCTGCGACTTACGCGAAAACCATCAAACTCTTCTTCATTTGATTCACGATTGTAGCGTGTCTGTCTGTAAACATTCAGCTGATCTGCGTGAATATCGTCTTCTTTAATATCGAAGCGTTTAGCGATTTCGATGGCCTTAGCCATAATCTTATCGACGTTCTCTTTAGCTGTAGGCAGCGACTTTTGCTTTTCGGTAATAGCAACACGAATAGTTGCAATATCGGGTTGTACTTGAATAAATGAAGTGCCTTTAACATATAAATGCGGCGAGTCAGGCAATGCGCCTGCAAAGCTAAATCCAGATAAACATAATGCCAGTAAGCCAGTTAAAATTCGCATCTTTTGCTCCTAAAATGTGATACCTGCATATTCAAGCATATTTCAATTAACAACTACTGAATTGGATTTCAGGGTAACAAACTTTAACAAAATGAGCGGTTGTCACTTTGATAAGTGATATCTCAAACTTAGACTTACGAGTGATTAATAAATAAAATCGCCGCCAATATGAGTTGGCGGCGATTTCTGTTTTAGCTAAGTAAAAGTAATTAGACGCTACAGCGTTTGTAGTTTCTATACTTAGGGAGCCAATAGTTTTTCTCTATCGCTGCCCAAATTGCGTCGTCTTCCATTTCAAGTGCAACGCCCTCTTCCATTGCTTTTTTAGCAACTGCAAAAGCAATGCGCTTACTCAACGGTTCAATTTCAGTTAGTGCTGGTAGTAGGCTACCTTTGCCGGTATTAGCACGTGGTGATGATTCAGCAAGCATTTCGCTAGATACCATCAACATGCTATCTGTAATACGATTCGCTTTAGCTGCAAGTACACCAAGGCCGATCCCTGGGAAGATATAACTGTTATTACATTGCGGTATGATGATTGTTTGCTCACCATGCACTACCGGTTCAAATGGGCTTCCCGTAGCAACAATTGCTTGACCATCAGTCCACTCAATCACATCTTTTGGATGCGCTTCAACCTGGCGTGATGGATTACTTAATGGGAAAATAATTGGCTGTTCGCACCCTGCATGCATCGCACGGATCACTTGCTCTGTGAATAGGCCCGCTTGACCTGATACACCAATTAAGATGTCTGGTTTTGCACAGTGCATTACATCTAATAAAGATGCAAATTCACCACTGTATGTCCAATCCGCAAGGTTTGCTTGTTGTTGAACTAGCGCTTCTTGGAAATCTCTTAGCCCTTCCATGCCTTCCGTCAGAAGGCCAAAACGGTCCACCATAAACACTTGGCTTCTCGCTTGCTCGTCGGTTATTCCTTCAGAAATCATTTGGCTAATAATTTGCTCTGCAATACCACAGCCAGCAGAACCTGCACCAACAAACACTACTTTTTGTTCCGAGAGCTTTGCCCCTTTCACACGGCAAGCGGCTAGTAGCGATCCTGCAGTAACCGCAGCGGTGCCTTGGATATCATCGTTAAAGCTACAAATTTCATCGCGGTAACGTTTCAATAGTGGCATTGCGTTAGGTTGTGCGAAATCTTCAAACTGTAACAGCACATTAGGCCAACGGCGTTTAACCGCTTTAATGAATAGATCTAGGAATTCGTCATATTCAGCTTGGCCGATACGCGGGTGTCTTGCGCCCATGTACATTGGGTCATTGAGTAGCTTCTCGTTGTTTGTCCCTACGTCAAGCATAACAGGCAGCGTGTAAGCTGGGCTGATCCCACCACATACGGTGTAAAGTGCCAGCTTACCGATAGGAATACCCATACCACCAATACCTTGGTCACCAAGGCCTAAAATACGTTCACCATCTGTAACCACGATAACTTTTACTTTGCCTTTAGTGGCATTTCGTAAAATATCATCGATTTGATAGCGGTCTTCATAAGAAATAAACAAACCACGAGAGCTGCGATAGATATCAGAAAACTTCTCACATGCATCACCTACTGTTGGGGTGTAGATGATTGGCATCATTTCTTCCAAATGATCACGTACTAAGCGGTAATACAGCGTTTCATTGTTGTCCTGAATAGCGCGCAGGTAAATGTGCTTGTTTAGGTTGTCGCTAAAGCTTGAATATTGCTGATAACAACGCTCAACTTGCTCTTCAATTGTTTCATAACGAGGAGGAAGTAGTCCTGCTAAGTTGAAATTTTCACGCTCGCGTTGAGAGAATGCACTCCCTTTGTTAAGCAATGGTGTTTCTAATAGCGTAGGACCTGAATAGGGAATGTAGAGATAATTTGGATCGGTTTGTTTAGTCATATTTACAAGCTTGACACTAATTTTTTAGTCTAAGGGTTCATTATTGTCGAAAAGGATTAAATTACAATGAATTTAGTGCTCATCAGACCATTATTAACGCGCTCCAGAGCACGTTAAACGCATTTTTCTGGAACGCAAAATTATAGCCTAAAAGCACTTAAGAAACCACGGCTTATTCGCTGCTTTCGCCAAGTGCAACACCTTCTCTTCTTGGGTCTGCACCACCGATTAAATGTGTTCCACGAACCTCAATGGCATGTAGTCCAGAGTTTAAGTCGCGGATCTGTACTTCATGGCCTTTTTTCTCTAAGTAAGCCGCTTGTTTTGTCAGCTCGGTGCCTTTTTCCAGCGTTGTATACTTATTGCGATTGGTGATTTTTGGTAAATCAATCGCTGCCTGCACAGATAATCCCCAGTCCAGTACACCAACTAAGGTTTGAGCAACATAGTTGATAATACGGCTGCCACCCGGTGAGCCGACTATCAATTTAAGCGACCCGTCTTTGTTAAATACCATTACGGGTGCCATAGAGCTTCTTGGGCGTTTGTTTGCTTCTACCCGGTTAGCGACCCATTTATCCCCTACTTTTGGGGAAAGCGCAAAGTCGGTTAATTGGTTATTGAGTAAATATCCGTTGACCATCACCGTTGAGCCAAATGCCATTTCAATCGAGCTTGTCATAGAAATGGCATTACCCTCTGCATCTACAATCGACACATGGCTGGTCGAAGGTAATTCATAACTATCATCCATAGCATAAGCGAGTGTGCCCGAAGTTGGGTCGCCTACTGGAAAGTCGTGATTATCCATTTCACCGATAAGTTTGCTACGGCCTAATAGATATTGTTCGTTAAGCAATGCTTTTGCTGGCACTTCAACAAAATCAGGATCAGCAACGTAAAAATCTCTATCGGCAAACGCTAGGCGAGATGCTTGAGTAAAGAGGTGCAAGGCTTCTGGATCATTTGCCTTAAACTTACCTAGGTCGTACGGTTCAAGCAGTTTCATCATTTGCAAAACGGCAATACCACCACTGCTAGGCGGTGCCATAGAGCAAACTTTATATACACGATATTCCGTACAGATAGCGCCTCGGGTTTTGCTCTTATAATGTTCTAAGTCGCTCAGCGCCAATTTGCCAGGTGCGATTTCAGACTTTTGCACAGCTTCCACTAATTGGGTGGCATTTTGCCCTTCATAAAAGGCTTGGATCCCTTGTGTTGCTACTTTGTAATATAGGTTTGCCAAAGGCAGATTCTTTTTAAGGGTCCCTGGTTGTAGTGCTTTACCATTCGGATAGAAATATTCTTTTGCAGGACTGAGCTTTGTCAAACCTGGGTTGAGTTTTTTCTCAAGCAGCATATTTAAACGTGGAGAGACGATAAACCCATCTCGAGCTAATTCAATCGCTGGTTTGAATAATTCCTGCCATGGCAGTTTACCGTATTTGTCATGTGCTGATTTAAACGCGTGTAGAATGCCTGGCACACCAACAGAGCGACCGCCCACCACAGCCTCAATCCATCTAACCGCATTACCAGTATCATCTAAAAACAGATCAGGGCCTGCAAGTTTTGGTGCAGTTTCTCTTCCATCAAAACTAATTAATTCATTGCTTTTCCTGTCGTAGTGCAGGATAAAAGCCCCCCCACCTACGCCTGAAGATTGCGGCTCAACTAATGTAAGCACGAGTTGAGTCGCTATCATGGCATCAACCGCACTTCCCCCTTTTGAGAGCATCAATTGACCTGCTTTACTCGCATAGGGATTGGCAGCAACGACCATGTACTTTTCTGCGGTGCGTGCTTCTTTAGATTGGAAACCTGTTGCGGCTTCCGGCTCTCTAATTTCGATTTTTTGTTGCTCAGCTAAGGTGTTGGTTGAAAAGCTGAATGCCGCAATCACGGTTAGTGATGCAAGTGTATGTTTCATAATACCCACTTTGCTTACGTCTTATATTTGGCATCATAAAAGCAATTAGGCACAATATGCAAAAATAATAACGTGAAATCGTATGTTTGAACTTCCAACGAACAAAGAATATCTCATTGGCCCTGCGTCTTTGGCGATATTGTCAACAATACTGATGTTGTTCGGGCTTGGCCCACACTTAGATTTTGACAGAAATGCAATTGCTGATGGCGAAATATGGCGTATTTTGAGCGGTCAGTTTACCCATAGCAATTGGTATCACTTGATGTTAAACCTGCTTGGTATCTTATTTATTTGGCTATTACATGCCGAATATACAAGACTAAGAAAATATTGGCTGAATGTACTTTTCCTTGGCCTCTTTACTGGACTCATGATCTTGCTATTTTCGCCAAACATTGTTGTATATACAGGCTTGAGTGGCTTATTACATGGGCTTATCGTATGGGGAGCGCTTGAAGATATTAAGCGGAAGCTAACAACTGGATATCTGTTGTTTATTGGTGTGTTGGCAAAGGTATGTTGGGAGCAATATGCGGGTGCAAGCGCAGATGTAGCTAAGCTGATAGATTCGAGAGTCGCCATTGAAGCACATCTATTTGGTGCAGTTGGTGGTGTGGTTTTAGCTGTTATCTATTTATTTTATAAAACAAAAAAGCCAGCTTAAGCTGGCTTTTTATCCACTCATTTGATTACAAGTTTTCTTTGAACAGCTTGTATATACGACGGTATTCATCCAACCAACTTGATGGCTGTCTAAAGCCATGGGGCTCAACTGGATAAATCGCCGTTTCAAAGTCTTCCTTTTCTAGCTCAATCAGGCGTTGCACCAAGCGCACAACATCTTGGAAAAACACGTTGTCATCAACCATAGGTGCATTGATCAGAAGCTTGTTTTTCAAACCTTCAGCATGATAGATAGGCGAACTGCGTTTGTATGCAATTGGGTCTACATCTGGGCGATTAAGGATATTTGAGGTATACGGGTCGTTGTAATAGGCCCAATCGGTGACTGGACGTAAAGCAGCGCCTGCTTGGAATAGATCGGGCTGAGTAAATAGCGCCATAAATGTCATAAAGCCGCCGTATGAACCACCATAAGTACCTACAGCGCCACGATCAACATTAGCGTTGTTCACCATCCACTCGACACCGTCTGCCAAATCTTCGATTTCTGGTTTACCCATATGACGATAGATTGCCGTTCTCCAATCTCGGCCATAGCCCTTAGAGCCGCGATAGTCCATATCCATAACGACATAGCCTTCGCTCGCGAGGAGTGAATGGAACATAAACTCTCTAAAGTAGTTAGACCAACCCATATGAGAGTTCTGCAAATAACCCGCACCATGGTTAAAGATCACAGCCTTACGATTCTTACCCGTTTCGCCTTCTTGATAATCTGCTGGGTAATATACTTTTGCGTAGACAGGCTCACCTTGATGGCTTGAAGGAACCGCGACAATCTTAGGTGCAATTAGCTTCTTATTTAAAAACGCATCAGAGACTGTATTAGTGAGTCGTGACACCGCTGCTTTTGGCGCTACATCCGCCACATAAAGTTCTGGAGGCATCATGATTTTTGAGTGAGTTAACAACAGCTTTTGCTCATCTGGGCTTAGCTGGTAATCAGTCAGGCCATCTAAATCCGTTAACTGCTCATCTTCACCGCTTGCTAAATTGACGCGATAAATTTCGTATAAACCTGGGTGATCTTTATTGGCTTTGTAATAAACAAATTGACTATCTTGGGTTAAGGTTGGTTCAGAAACCACAAACTTCCCTGAAGTCATTGCTTTTGCTTTGCCGTTAAGCGGCTTAACATAAAGCTGGCTATATCCAGTTTGCTCTGAAAGATAGTACAAAGCATCTTGGTTGTTTAACCAGCCAAAATCATTGTAGGTGTAATTGATCCATGCTTCATCGTGTAGGCGGTGCTGAGAAACGAATTGTTGTTTATCAAAATCAACAGTTGCTAACCATCTGTCTTTATTATCCCAAGCACCAAGCATCACTGCGACTTGAGAACCGTCACTATTCCATTGGATAGCGGATTGACTCCAGCCCCATGTGTCGATCAAGTTGATATCACGAGGTGCTTTTTCACTCTTATATGATTCACCTTTTGCCTTAGCATTTTCGCGTTTCACCTCGGCTAGTACATCTTCATCAAAGCCAGGCAAAGTATCGTAGCTCAGCGTGACTTGCTCTGATTTTGCTAAATCAATGAAAATCACATCAGAACTCATTGGTTTTGTGTCTGCAACGCGGCGGCGAGCTTTTACCGGATCAATGTCACCGTTTTGACTCACGTAGTTAGGCATGATGTCAGAGTCTGAACGGCTTGGTTTATCGTCTGTTATCACGGCGATTAACTTGTCACCAGAAGGTGCTAGGCTAACAGAGATAAGCGTTTTTCCTTTACCTAGATAAAACTGATTATCTTGGATGCTTGCGTTATTCGCTTCTATCTCTTGATTTCTTACTTCTCGATCTTTGCTGTTTTTGTGCGTTAGCGCAACGAATTGAATTAGTTCGTGTTGCTGCTCTGCGATATATCCATTTGGCTCTTTCACCCCTTCAGGCTTATCCGCTAAATGTAACTTTACCAGCTCTTTCGTTAAGCCAGTGACTAAATCGAACGCAAATAGCGCATTGCCTGAACGGTAAGCTAATCGGTTATCACTTAAGAATTGCGGTGCATACTCATAGTTCGAAGAATGAGTAACTTGTGTCAAAGCGCCAGACTTCAGGTTTTTAACGAATATGTTGCCTTTAAATTCATAAGATTGTAGCGTTCGACCTTTATTATAAATCGCGTTTGCAGCACCAACTGCATGCAAATCTGACAGCGAAACCGCTTCGCTTGTTTGTGCGCTACTGACTTTAAATAGATCTCTTAACTCTGAGCCAGCTTGCTTACGCTTATAGAAAACGGTTTTGCTATCAGCTCCCCAGTATGCGCCTTCTGGTTGTCTTCCCAACCAATCAGGATGCGCCATTGCTTGTTTTAAGGTGATCTGCTCACCACCGAAATCAACGGGAGTAGCAACAACTTGTGGGACTGGTGAATTGGCTTCAACTTGTTGTGGTTTTGGGCTGACTTCAGTGGTCTGACAACCAGAAAGGAATAAACCTGAAGCGACTGCCATCGAGATAAGAGAGAGTTTCGACATGTGACTTTCTTATAATAATTAAATTTGCTTAATTTAAGCAGAAAGCCAGCGGAATATCGACAGATTTAAGATTAAAAGCACGATGCGTGGGACAAAAAAAGGCCAGCATAGGGATGCTGGCCAAATACTCTCTGCGCTCACATAGTCGTTGATGGACAACGAGTATGAAATGAGGCCTATCCGCGCCTCACAATAGTAGACCGCACTATCAGAAAAGAGTTCCAAAAATAACAGTAAAAAAATTAAATTTTTTATATCTACCCTGAGCTCTGTTATAAAGAATGAGTTAACTCAATAGTTATCATAAGCTTAGGTTTTTAGTTAACAATGGACCTTTTCCACTAAAAACAGTAGTACTAATTTAAAATTAATTGCTGAGCGGTTTCCATAACCCCTGGGTAGTCTGCTTCAGGCAAGATGTCAGCAAGCTCTGCCAGTGCTTCACCTAACTTATGCAGTGAGTCAGCTGACACGTTGATATGCCCCATTTTTCTGCCCGGTTTCGCATCTTTGCCATACCAGTGACTGGTTGCCCCTGAGACAGCAAGAACTTGCGATGGAATGTGACTTTGCCCTAACACATTAATCATCGCGGTTGGGCGAAGCAGCTTAGTATCACCAATCGGCAAACCGGCAACGGCACGAATATGGTTTTCAAACTGGCTTACATGGGCCCCTTGTTGAGACCAATGTCCTGAGTTATGTACCCTTGGCGCTATTTCATTAACCAATAACTGACCTTCAACATCGAAAAACTCAATAGCAAGTACACCAACATAATCGAGTGCATTCGCAAGTTTCGCAAATGCGTCTTCCGCTTGCGCTTGAATATTTGCTTTCTCTTTACCAGCAATTGATAGGGTCAGTACACCATTGGTATGCTGGTTTTCAGTCAACGGATAAATTTTACATTCGCCATTTTTAGCACGCACACCAATAATCGACACCTCACGGTCAAACGGTATCATTTTTTCAGCAACGATAGAGTGAGGCTGTGCTTCAGTGCCTGCTTGCAAAAACTCGGACATTTCGGCCCAAATACTATCTATTTCAGACTCTGATTTAACTCGCCATTGCCCTTTCCCATCATAGCCTGCCTGACAGGTTTTAACGACCAAAGGCATGCCTAACTCATCAATCGCTGTGAGGAAATGCGCCTTATCCGTAATAATTTTAAAAGGAGCACAAGGCACAGATGTTTTATCTAGCAGCGCTTTTTCTTTCGCGCGATCACCACCTGTGGCTATTGCTTCTGCGCCAGGGTAGAACTTACCGCTTTGTTCGCAAAGCGCTAAAACATCATGTGGAATATGTTCAAATTCGGCAGTGATGGCATCAGCATTGTCAATGGCTTGCTGTAATGACTCTGGTGTGGTTGCAAAGGTAACGGGGTTTATTACCGTTTGGCTACCAACATCATAAGCCAACACTTTTATATCAAGATGAGTTGACGATAGGCTCATCATACGGGCTAACTGTCCCGCCCCTAAAACAAGAATATTCATGTTATTTCGCAGGATCTGGATTAGCTAGTACCGTTTCTGTTTGTTCTTTTCTGAACGCTTCTACTTTTGCAAAAATTTCTGGCTGCTGGCAGCCTAAAATTTGAGCAGCTAGCAAACCTGCGTTTGCAGCACCAGCGTCGCCAATCGCTAACGTACCTACCGCAACACCTTTAGGCATTTGGCAAATTGATAGCAATGAGTCCACGCCATTAAGCGTTTTTGATTTTACTGGAACGCCAAGTACAGGCAGACTTGTGAATGCTGCCGCCATACCCGGTAGGTGTGCAGCACCGCCAGCACCGGCAATGATAACTTTGATCCCACGTTCTGCCGCTGTCGAAGCATAATCCGCTAAAAGCTGTGGAGTACGGTGAGCTGAAACTACTTTAGTTTCATAATCAATACCAAATTTATCTAACATTTCAGCTGCATGTTGCATTGTAGGCCAGTCTGATTTTGAGCCCATAATGATGCCAACGGTCATAATAATTCCTCGACTAATTTTGAACGATACAGGGCTAAGGTCCTTCACACCTTAGCTGCGGGCATTATACCTGAGTTCGTCTTTAATGCGAAGAATCAACTTATTGCAATTATCACGCGATGGCACCCTGAGTTATTTAGACACCACCAATTCTTCAATACTTAATGCTTTCGCACGCTTAAAGTGAGAGAAAAACGTTTTAGGACCCATAATTAAGCATAAAACCGCCAGGCCACCTGGGATCAGCACCATTTTTAAAGCTGGGCCAAGAATATAGCTGTAAAAAAAGATAAAAGGGATAAACAGAATGTATCCGATGAATAAGCTCAAATATTGCATAACAACTCCTATTGAAATTTAATGAGCACGCTCAATTATAATAATGAGCACGCTCATTATTTGCAAACTTTATCTCTTAAATAATCTGGAATTGTGCTACACTCTCTTCGCAAATAAAAAGGTAACCATATGAAAAAAAGAGAAATTACGTACAATAAAATTCTCAGTGCTAGTTGGCAACTTTTTCAAGACAATGGTTTTGAAAACACCACTACTCGGCAAATTGCCCAAGCAGCAAACGTGGCAACGGGAACGGTTTTCTCTCACTTCCCTACTAAGCTCGACATGCTCAAAGTCGCAATGCATAACCAAATAGATGAACTAATTAATGAAGCAAAAACAACAGATGAGCAGCATAGTGCCAGCTTAAAGCTACGCCACTATGCAAAGTATTTATTTGCTTTTTATCTTAGCAATAGAGATTTCAGTAAAGAGCTGCTTTGTGGGATTATTTGGCATAGCGAATTCTTTACTGGACAACTCAATTTGTTCAAACACTTGTTATTCAGTGAGCAGGAATACAATGAGTTGAAAGCAACCGTTATGATGGATTGCTACTTTATGACCTTATTAGAAGGGTTAAGCAATGAGCATAGCTCTGTTGACCAGATGCTGCATTCCCTATCTCAGAAGCTGAAATTGGTTAGTCAATAATTTGTATGATGTGTTCTTTTTTGAGTATTCATGCGAATTTACTTGTGCTTTTGAACTTCAGACCATATAAAGCATCTAGGACTAGTGTAATAAGCAAGTGCTTGGGAAAAGTTACTTAGTTCCTTATTTTTGTCTAACGAGGTCAAAATGAAACGCGTCATCTTATTCCTTATCACTAACTTAGCAGTGATGCTTGTGTTAGGAATTGTATTATCTATCTTAATGTCTGTGTTTGGTATTTCTAGCCGAAGCTATACTGGCATTATGGTTATTGCTGCCGTATTTGGATTCGGTGGTTCTTTTATCTCTCTTTACATGTCTAAGTGGATTGCAAAGAAATCTACAGGGGCCCATGTTATTGAACAACCACGAAACGAAACTGAACATTGGTTAGTTTCTACTGTCGCAGAGCAAGCTAAAAAAGCAGGAATTGCAATGCCAGAAGTTGCGATTTACGACAGCCCTGAAATGAATGCGTTTGCAACCGGGCCAAGTAAAAATAACAGCTTAGTTGCTGTAAGTACTGGCCTACTCCACAACATGAATCAGGATCAAGCGGAAGCAGTCTTGGCGCATGAAGTGTCGCACGTTGCAAATGGCGACATGGTTACACTTACCTTGATCCAAGGTGTTGTAAATACCTTTGTTATATTCTTCGCTAAAGTATTGGCGGGTATTGTTGACAACTTCTTGAATAGCGATGAAGAAGAGTCAGGTGGAAGCTGGACATATTTTATCTTTGATATGATATTCCAGATCCTCTTTGGTATTTTGGCGTCTGTTATTGTCGCTTACTTTAGTCGTAAACGAGAATTCGCAGCCGATAAAGGTGCAGCAGATTTAGTCGGTGCGCAAAAAATGCGTTCAGCACTAGAGCGTTTGAAGCACAACCATGAATCGCAATTAGAAGGTTCAATGATGGCTTTTGGTATTGCTTCAGGTAAGTCTATTGCAGACTTCTTTGCGTCTCACCCGCCACTTGATGAAAGAATTAGAGCACTTTCGTAATTCTTTTCACATTCATACTAGGGCAACGATTAAGTTGCCCTTTTTTTATAGCTCAATTTTATACAGATTATTTCCAACAGCGCAAAATCCCAAACGCTTGAGTAGGTTTAATGAACGAAGATTATCAGCCGATACATGCGCCAGAATCACATTGAGTTTAAGCTCAATCTGGCTTTTGTTTGCAAATAGACAACGTAAAGCTTCAAACATCACGCCTTTACCCCAATAATCAGGTAGTAATTCATAGCCAACATGTAGGCCCTCAATATCACCGTCTTCGTGATAGAAACCAATACACCCAATCACCGCTTTAGTGCTTTTACACACGAGGCAAAAGCGTCCACCTATACCTTCATATTGACGCTCAATATCCATTTGGATCATGCATTTAAGGTCTACTTCAGTGAGGTTGTCGCCGTAATCGTTATACGCTTTTACCTGCGGTAAATTAAGTAGCGCTAATAACTGCGGATTATCTTTGTGCCTTATGGGCCTGATGACTAGCCTTGGTGTTTCAAATTCCATAAAATGCTCAGGTCTAAGTATCTGGTGCAATGGTAGCACTGATTGCAGCAAATACACCTTCAATATTATAAGCGCTTGTATTGCTTTATAATTTAGCATTTTTGGAGAATGAATATGAGTCAAGAGTTCACAGTTATCCCCCCAACGACAAAGGTTTACTGCCCAAAAAGAGGTGAAGGCTGGACGTTAACGGGCATTACAGGGATCGATGAAAACGCATCAGTGATGTTCTCTGGCGTACGCTATACCATCTCAGCAAAAGAAATCGTTGAGTCATTATTACCAAACTTTAAAAATAGGCAAGAATCAAATAATTAATACTTTTTAATTATTTTACTGTTGTAAAAGTGTAAATTATGATCAATTATAGCGCTAGATTGCAAAGTCAATAATGGAAGCGCCCGCCTTAAAGGATTAAGTCATCGCATTGAGTTGGACTTAATTGCGAAGACATTGCTTTGTGTTGTTTTAAGTTACAGGACGTAAACTTTTTAGGGTTCCTGCTATGTTAAAAGCATCACTCACAACACTTGGTTTAATCTCAACATTACTTTCCACATACACCTATGCAGATAGTTGCCCAGGTCAGGTTTTTGGTATTAACGCTGGCCGCGGCGATATTGGTATTTTGTTTGGCCTAGATGAAGGTGCAGGACAAGCCAGCGCCAATAGTTTAGCTGCCTTTAGTTCGGCAGCACTCGCCTATGATACTAGCAGTGCACGTTGGTACTATGCATCCGCACCAAGGCCAATCGACTATAAAGTTGATACCAGTCATCTAAACTTACCAGCTGACGCAGATATTCCCATTGAAGGTAAAAAACATCGCTATATTCAACTAGCATATTTTGATGGAACCTCTCATACCATTGTCGGTAGAACGGCTTATTTGGTGGGATTGGCATATGACAGCACAAACGATAGACTCATTGGAACGAGTTACGATTCTATTTACAGCATAGATAAAAACACAGGCGACGCGACTAAGCTCTCGGATCTCCCCTCATTGGCGGGAAAATACCGCGGCGATCTTGAGTTTTATAATGGTCGCTTAATCCTAGTCACTAGTGCAGCCGTTTACCAAGTTAATACCAACGACTTTTCTGTGACTAAATTATCTGATCACGACTTAACTGCCGTTACAGGGGCAAGCCTTAATAGTAACGGAGAGCTTATTATCAGTCGCGTTATCATTAATGACGCCGGACACACCAACAAAAGCGCGATTTATAAGCTAAACCCTGATACAGGAAGCACCTGTTATATCAATACATTACCAATACGAGTAAATGACCTCGCATATAACCCAAATGGTAGCGGTACATGCTATACCGTTTCTGGTTGCGGCGGCACCCCAACCCCTCCTTCGCCACCGTCTTTTACGTTAACGAGTATTGAAAACACGGTTTATGAAGGAAGTACCCTTAGCTATCAAATTACCTTAAGTAAAGCCTTCGAGCAGGACGTCAGCTTTTCAGTAGCGGTCAATGATGTGACAACGCAATCAAATGACTACGTAGCACCATCTACTTCATTGGTAATTCCTGCTGGCAGCACAACTGCTACCATTCAAATAGCAACAATAGACGATACTGAGTACACTGGCGATCGGGAACTCTCTTTGAGCGTAACAGGCGTGAACAATACCTCAGGCAATGAAACCCTATCGGGAAACATACTCGACAATGAAACCGCATGTGTGCCTGACAACTACACGCGGATCAATTACGCGTTCGTCAGAGAAGACTCATTATTCAATAACGACTGGGGTATCAAAGTAAATGGCCAGTATATTAAATTGCTTGATGAATACGGAAGTGCCGGAAACTATGACATCCTTCAAGGACAATCCTTTACCTATGTGCTCGCAATTGATGGTAACAGCAATACACTATCAACCAAGTACCAAGTCTCAGGTACCAACCAACGTTGGGAAGATCAAAACGATAATGATTACAATGACTTTGAGGTCAGTGTGACAACACAAACCATTCAAAAAGGTTGTAATTAACAGACTCAAAGCGGCTTACTACTATTAGAAGCCGCTTTATTTAACCTGAACCAGGATAAGAAGTTAGTTAATCCACTAAAATCACTAAGTTAAAAAGAGTAATATCACTCTAGCCAGAAGTTATTTCTTAATACAAGGCAAATTTGTGCGCCAATAGCTGGCCTATTGCAAGCAAATTTAACGCAGTAGTGAGGAATAACAGCTGCTAGAGAACAAAGTGTTATCCCGAGTTCAGGTTATTTAATATTAACTGGTACCTGATTTTAGCTCAAACAACTCTAGTAACGCTGAGCGAAGCTGTAGCTTTGGTGTGCCCTCACTGTAGGGCGCTGCTGCAAGCAGCGGACAGTCTAGACGAAGCTTTAAACTTTCAAGGTTTTCTTCAAATACAGCCATTTCAGGGTCAATCTGGTTTGCAATCCACCCAACCAAATTCAGTCCTTTTTGCTTGATAGATTCTGCCGTTAAAAACGCATGATTCAAACAACCTAGCTTCATGCCAACCACTAAAATAACGGGAAGTTGTTCTCTGACGACCCAATCATACAGATATTCGTTGTCGTTAATGGGCAATGCCCAGCCACCTGCACCTTCACATAGCATATACTCTGCGCCCAGTTGCTGAATTTCACTAAAGCGCTCGTGTAGCTTATCGACTGTGATGTCAACATTTACCTGTTTGGCTGCAATATGCGGCGCAATTGGCGGTGCAAAACAAAATGGGTTAACTTGCTCGTAAGTACCGTGCACCGTCGCAGCTTCCATTAAACTGATAGCATCAACGTTCACTAGTTCACCAAATGCCTCTTCAGCATCTGCCGCAATCGGCTTAAAGCCAAAAGCCTTTTTGCCGTGTTTGGCTAACAGTTTTAGTAATAAAGTAGAAATATAGGTTTTACCTACTTCAGTGTCGGTCCCAGTTACAAAATATGCTTGATTCATTTCCTTAACTCCAAAAATCCGACTTGATAACTGACATCAAAACCATTTTTACTCTCAGGGTAGCTGCTCAGCAACTGAGCGTAGGCTGATTTGCCTAACAAACCTTGTCGGCGAGAAGCGGTTTTTACATCGTTGGCACCGATATTTTTTACCGAGCGTAACGCCTTTAACGGCGTGTCATAACTATCAATCAATAACGCTTCATCCGCCCAAGTCACAGCAAACCCGGCCTGTAGCGCAAAAGATTTAAGTGCAGACAGCGAATAAAATGAATTGATATGGCCACACTGATCGATGGCTCGCCATGCGATATCGATTTCGTTTAACGAGCCGTCTAGCACTGAGCTTAGCAACACTCGTCCTTCTTTTTTTAGTACTTCATACAATTGCGCAAACAACGCTTGCGGGGAATTAGACCACTGAATTGCAAAATTACTAAAGACTAAGTCGATACAATTTGACTGAATAGCGAGTTTATCCATATCACAGCAAACACTATTTGTCGTATTTTCAGCGCTTGCCAACATCGCCAAGCTAAGATCCGCTCCAACATAATGATTCGTGAAGGCGTTTAATCTATGAAAGTTTTCATGTGGCCCGCATCCTAAATCGAGCAACCTAGGAAACATACGCACAGCACCAAGCTCGCTATTTTGCTGTGTCAAACGTGAAAAAAGTATATCTGCAGCCTGTTTCTGCACGTTAGCGTGTTGAGAGTATGATTGCGCGGCTTTTGAAAAGCACTTTGCTGTTTGCGTCTTCTGTGCTTTGCTCATGCTCCCTCCACTAACGCCGAAACCAATTTGTCTATATCTTCGTGACTGTGCTGTGCCGTTATTGTTATTCGCAATCTTGCGGTATTTTGCGGTACCGTTGGTGGCCTAATAGCCCCAACCCAAAGTCCCTTTTCCTTAAGCTTATGTTGCGCCGCTAATACATTTTCACTGCTTCCATACACAAGAGGCTGTATAGCCGTATCACTTGGAATGGGAGATAAGTTGGTTTGAGCAACTAACGACTTAAAATAGTCGATATTTACTTGTAATTTGTGTCTCGCTTCAGATGCAACAAGCAATTTATTTAGTTGGCATAATGCAACGCTCGCCATAATAGGCGACAACGCCGTTGTATAGATAAACTCACGATTAAATTGCATCATGTAATTTATCACATCATGACTCGCTAATACCGCAGCTCCTTGACAGCCCATCGCTTTGCCAAAGGTGATCACCAAAATTTCAGGTTTAATGCCGCTTTCAATCGTGCCAAGTCCTTGCGCTCCCACAACGCCAAACGCATGAGCGTCGTCTACCATCAGCCACGCAGAATGAGACTTAGCCAGCACACTGATTTCAGATACTGGCGCTTTGTCTCCATCCATAGAAAACACCCCTTCAGTCACGATGAGTTTACTATCGGCTTTGGTCTTTTCTAATCGAGACCTTAAGTGCGTCAAATCATTGTGATTAAAGCGAACAAACTTAGCGCTGCCCGCTAAACCACCGTCTAACAGGCTGGCGTGGTTGAGCTTATCTTGGAACACCGCAGCGCTTAATTGCTTTTCTTGGGGCGTGAACAATGCCTTTAACACACTGGTATTAGCAGCAAAACCACTTGGAAATAACAGTGCTGCATCATAGCCCAAAACGCTACAAAGCCTATCTTCTAACTGACGGTGAATATCAAGATAACCCGTAACAAGCGCCGAACTTCGGCTTCCGGCTTCAGTGCATGCGAGCGTGTTAAACTCCAGCGAGTCTGCAAGTCCCAAGTAGTCATTGCTGGCAAAGTTAATATATTGCTGATCGGCAATTTTTATTCTACTTGCAGAGGCCTTTTCAACCACAATGCGCTTTCTTAGCAACCCTTCAGCGTGACGGGCTGCTAAGGCAGATTGAATATACTCAAACGACATTGATTAGTTGGCTTCGTAAAATAGCTCTGATGTCGCTTTGTCTGCAATTGCAGAGCTTAACGATGCCTCATAGGCCTCATCCGAATAATCTTCACGTTTTTCAGGGTTCATCCCAAGTTTTCTAATGAGATTCATATCGGCGTCTGCTTCTGGGTTTTCCGTGGTCAATAGCTTATCACCATAGAAAATTGAGTTAGCGCCAGCGAAGAAACACATAGACTGCATCTGTTCATTCATCGCCGTTCTACCTGCAGATAAACGCACGTAACTGTGTGGCATCATGATACGCGCAACCGCGATAGTACGGATAAATTCAAAGTGATCGAGATCATCAACATTTTCAAGCGGCGTACCTTTAACTTTAACAAGCATGTTAATCGGTACACTTTCTGGTTGTTTTGGCAGGTTTGCTAATTGGATCAGCAAGCCATAACGATCAGATGCCTGCTCTCCCATTCCTACAATACCACCAGAGCACACTTTCATTCCTGCATCTCTGACGTGATCAAGGGTATCAAGTCTGTCTTGATAAGTTCTTGTCGTGATAATTTGCTCGTAGTATTCAGGTGAGGTGTCCAAATTATGGTTGTAATAATCAAGGCCAGCTTCTCTTAGCGTGTGCGCTTTTTGATTATCCAATTTACCCAAAGTCATACAGGTTTCGAGGCCTAACTCTTTAACTTCTTTCACCATTTTGGCGATATAAGGCATATCTCTGTCTTTTGGATCAGACCAAGCGGCGCCCATACAAAAACGTGTCGCGCCCTTTTCTTTCGCCAACTTAGCTTGAGTTACAACCTTTTCCACTTCCATCAAACGCTCTCGTTCAAGATCCGTTTTGTAATGACCTGACTGTGGGCAGTATTTGCAATCTTCAGGACAGGCACCCGTTTTGATAGACAGCAAAGTGGAGATTTGAACTTCATTGGGATTGAAGTTTTTGCGGTGAATACTTGCTGCATAAAAAAGTAAGTCGTTAAAAGGCATGGTGAACAGTGTTTTTACTTCTTCATGTGTCCAATCGTGTCTTAGCGCGCCTAATTCCATATTTTCATTCTCTTTTTATTCTTGCCTAAATTTACAACACGAGTATTTTCTAGTGATTAAATTTAGCGCAGTCAAACTGACGGTGATTGGCTTAGTCTACTTCTTAGCTTAGTATTGTCAACGTTACATGCGCCTACAAGGTTTACAAATGAACAATAAACAAACAATCGATATTGAATTTGATCGCAAGCATATATGGCACCCCTATACATCAATGATTGACCCTCTGCCCGTCTATCCGGCCGCAAGAACATTCGAGAACAAAATTGAGCTTGAAACTGGCGAAACTCTCATTGACGGTATGGCATCCTGGTGGAGTGCTGTGCATGGTTATGGTCATCCAGAAATAATCGCTGCGATAAAAAATCAAGCGGACACGATGAGCCATGTTATGTTTGGGGGGCTAACTCATCAGCCTGCCGTGGAATTATGCAAACTACTCGTGGAGCTAACCCCAGCCCCACTTAATCGAGTTTTCCTAGCCGACGGCGGCTCAGTCAGTGTTGAAGTTGCAATCAAAATGGCGATCCAATATTGGTTGAGTAAAGGCAAAAAGAATAAAACCCAAATAATGACCGCCAAAAAAGGCTACCACGGTGATACATTTGCGGCGATGAGCGTTTGCGATCCTGTGAATTCGATGCACGCGATGTACCAAGGCTTTTTACCTGAGCAAGTGTTTGTCGATGCCCCTAGAAGTGAGTTTTACGGCAGCCAAAGTCAAGATGAACTTAACGCGTTAGAAACCGCATTTGCCGCTAATCATGAAAAGGTCGCGGCATTTATCATCGAACCGATAGTGCAAAATGCGGGCGGCATGAACTTCTACCACCCAGAATATCTCAAGGCGCTTCGAGCGTTATGTGATAAGTATGAGGTGTTACTAATTTTAGATGAAATTGCGACTGGGTTTGGCCGTACAGGTAAAATGTTTGCCTGTGAACATGCAGATATCGCGCCGGACATTATGTGTGTTGGCAAAGCGCTTACTGGCGGAAACATGACGCTCGCGGCCACTTTGACAACAGAAGAAGTGGCTTTGGGTATTAGCCAAGGCGAAGCGAAAGTGTTAATGCACGGACCAACTTTTATGGGAAATCCGCTGGCGTGTGCCGCCGCTGTAGCTAGTCTCACAATCTTAAAACGCCAAGAAACAATGGCCAATATTGAACGAGTCACGAGCGCGCTAAACGCACTCAAGCGCTGTCTTAATCTAAGTGCAGTCACAGATGTTAGAGTCCTTGGTGCGATTGGCGTGGTCGAGGTAGAAACGGTTGTTGATGTTGCAAAAATCCAAAAATTCTTCATTCAACAAGGTGTATGGATAAGACCTTTTGGCAAGCTAATTTATATTATGCCGCCGTATATCACCTCAAATGAAGATATTGAAACACTCATTGACGCGATTTACGCTGCCATTGAAGGCGAACACTTCTAAAACACATTAAATTTGGAATTAGGTCTATTTCATGACCTAATTTCGACAATGTAACCTAAAACAATGGCGCATAATCAACAAAGTTGCGTTATTTCGAACTTTCCTCGCTTTGTACCTGAAATGATATCAATGGCATGTTACCATGGTCGTTTTTATTATTAGCAAGTGAGAAAAGAGACATATTATCTATGCAGCAAACCGTCAAATTGCAGCCAGCTGAAGCTTATCAGCCCCCTCGTTTTACTGTTTACCAACACCGCCAAATCGATAAGATAGAGCAACTGGATAAACTGCCTGAACATCTTCGCTTTCAAATGAAAGTCGTCGCCAATGTATTCCCTTTTCGCGTTAATAACTTTGTGATTGAAGAGCTCATCGATTGGGATAAAGTGCCTAACGACCCCGTTTTTCAGTTAACTTTCCCACAGCGTGGCATGCTGGATGACGAGTCATACGAGCAAATGGCCGACTTGTTAAGCCGCGAACATACACCAGAAGAAGTGTTTAACCTCGCAACCAAAATTCGTCAAAAGTTAAACCCGCACCCAGCTGGTCAAATGGAAAAAAATGTTCCTGAGTATGAAGGTGAACGCGTAGACGGGATCCAACACAAATATAAAGAAACAGTGTTGTTTTTCCCGTCTCAAGGACAATACTGCCACTCATATTGCACTTTCTGCTTCCGTTGGGCGCAGTTTGTTGGCAAAGCTACCCGATTTAACAATAATGACGCCGAGCTGCTCCACAACTACTTAGCCGAACACACTGAAGTGACCGATCTATTGATGACTGGTGGCGATCCTATGGTAATGCGCACCGTTAAATTGCGTAAATACCTTGAGGCGCTAAAAGAGCCAAGGTTTGACCATATTCGTACCATTAGGATCGGTACTAAATCTCTCACTTTTTGGCCATTTAGATACGTCACCGATCCGGACGCACAAGAGTTGTTAGCCTTACTAAAAGAGCTGGTTGATGCCGGAAAGCATGTATCAATCATGGCACACGTTAACCACAAACAAGAACTGCGTACTGAAGTCACACGTGAAGCGATTAAATTTATCCGCAAAACAGGTGCACAGATCAGAACACAAGCACCTCTTTTAAATAATATAAATGTAGACGCTGATATGTGGGCTGACATGTGGAAAGAGCAAACGCAGCTTGGCATGATCCCCTACTACATGTTTATCGAGCGTGATACTGGCGCTAAGCGTTACTTTGAAATCCCGTTACACAAAACGTGGGAAACATTCCGTGAAGCTTATAAGCAAGTCTCCGGTGTGAGTCGTACAGTTAGAGGACCATCAATGAGTGCGGGTCCTGGTAAAGTTGAAGTGTCTGGCGTAACAGAAGTCGCAGGCGAAAAGGTGTTTGTGCTGCGCTTTATTCAAGCTCGAAACCCTGACTGGGTGCAGCGTCCGTTCTTTGCCAAGTTCGACGAAAATGCCCACTGGCTGGATGACTTAAAGCCAGCATTTGGCGAAGAAAAATTCTTCTGGCAGGACGAGTACGACGCCATGTAAATGTAAAAATATCAAAAAAGCCAGTAAATTGCTGGCTTTCATTTTATCTGGCGCATTTAAATAACCTGAGGTTTAGATTAGAGGTGGGCTAACTCATTGCTTTTAATATTAAGTATAATTACTTCCTTATCTAGCCAGAGCGTTTTGCGGATAACAGGCTGCTAAAAGCTCTAATTTGAATAAGTCTTAATTATATCTATCAGGTTTGAGTACTAGAGCATAATCAAATCTGACTGTCACTTAAGGGCCTAACTCGGCCGTTCAACAGCAACATCATATCTTAAATCCAATTGCGATAAAGGGCATTCGACTGACTCGTATTTGGACAAAACGAGTTGGGAGAACGTCTGTATTAGGTTTATTTCGCATAAAGACTTCTATGGCTAACGCCCTGTTAAGGTGTGAGCAACGCAATACTGAAGCCGCCGCATACCACCTTAAACACTTAAGCCAACGCATAGTGAAAATGCCACGCGTTGCGAATCACTCTTAAACAGTTTGTTAGGTGCGAGCCAAAAAATTCACCAGTTAAGTCCTAAAGTAGTTCCGTTGCTGTTGAGTTCCAGTGTCCCAAATTAGTAATTACCAGCCTATCATTAGTAACGGGATTAATTAGCTTAAAACTTTGAGCATCATAGTTGCCCTGTTTTATTTGAGACTCGATACTAGCGATTTGTGTTTCAAGGTTAACATCATTCTCTGACTCAACGTTTTCAAGCTCGACTTGATCTAGAGTAATGAGATAAGGGTCATTCGGTTTTTGCCAAAGCTCAAATACAGGATGGTCAAAATACTTTTTAACTTCATTGACGTCCCTTTGTAAAAGTATTTGAATGAAGACCCTTAAATATTGCAAGTATTCACACCCAAATGGATTATCTAAAGCGTATTTCTTAGCAAGTTCTTTTGAATAAGTTAAGTATGCTCCACCGTGTTGAAAGTTGTAGACTTGATTTCGTTCTTGAATAACCAGAGGTTCCAGCAGTTTCCGGTGCTTTAACCAGTTTTCATCCGTCCACCCCTGCCTCTCAGCAAGGTCAAATAAGTCTTGCATCAAAGATTTTGCGCCAATTTTCTCCAAATGGTCAACACCACCTAAACCATGCTCTTTGATCGAGTCAACAAAAGCACCTGTTGTCCCATGATAAAGCGGAATACTGAACTTACCATCTTTTATTATTGTCATTTTCACTACATCTCATTCTATTGAATAGCACCTAGCGCCCTGTTAAGGTGTGAGCAACGCAATACCGAATCTCCCGTATACCACCTTAACCACTAAGACCAACGCATCGTAAAAATGCCACGCGTTGCAAATCACTCTTGAACAGATTGTTAGTACTATTTACGCACAGAAAAGTCTTTCTTAAGCCATATCGATTTGCATCTCGGACATGACAAACCCTATAGTTTAGCTTTAAGTTAATTTTGCTTTTTACGTAATACCAAGCGACCATTTTCGAAACTAACTTCTTCATAGCCCAAAAATAGAGCAACAATAAAACCTATACCTAATGAAGCAGCCGTAATGATGGTAGCAATCTCAAGGCCAGTTAATGCAGCAACAGGTGCGACTGCAAAATGTGACAAACCTCCAGTAGCTGGTGCGGTTACCGTTGCAACCCCTAATGCAGCAGTTAAAGCAGCAAGCCCTACACCACTTAGCATTGCAACTTTCTTAGATCTTTTTAGTTTATTTGCTAGCTCTCCTTTAATGATAATTTCATGTACACCATCGTCTTTAGCTTTTTCTAGTTCTGCTTTTGTTGTTACTGTAATTGAATCTGTCATTATATACTCCTTTAGTGCTAACGCCTCAAACACCGGCGCAGCTTTGCTGTGTCCGAGTGCTTTGACTTGTTATATTCTGGTTAAATAGGATTGTTGCTTTATGCTCATCAATTGGAACAATAACTCGATGCAATAAGATATGATCCTCATTAACAGATTGATCAATTAGTCTTTTAAATAGTAAAAGTGTTTCTTTCTGTAATGGATTTAGCTCAGAAGTAAAGGAAGTAGCCTCCTCAATAGAGGCATACTCTAAGAAATCAAAATAGAGACGAATAAATCCAGATACAACGTCTGATATTTGGACTAAGTAGTTATCTTCTTCTTTTGACTCTACAAAAGAAAACGATAATCCATTCAATTCAGAATCGAAATTTTTTCCGTGATTTAATTTCTTTTCAACTTCAAACTCATTATCAAGAATATGCGACGAGTTAGGAAACATTTTCAGTCTACTCATATAGAAGAATGAGAAGTCTTCTATAAGAATATCTTTTTCAAAATCAAATACTAATTCAAAATTTACTTTATCCTTAAAAAGTTTAATGCACTTATAAATCAAAAATCCCAGATGATTTAACATTTTCACATCTAGGTCACTTTCATCTTCAGAAAATCTTAAAGCGATATTTCTCATTACAAGATCACTGAGTCTCTCGAGAAACTTTAATGACTCATGCTTTTCAATGTTTGGATAGTTAAACTGACTCATTAGTGACAAGAAGTTTTCCTTATCTATCTTTATGAGTCTGTATAAACAGTCTTTGTAGATAAACTGATTCGCATAGTCCTGTGGATCATTTGTGCAAAGAACTAAATCTTCAATAATATCTAAAAACGACCAATAGACTGTATTGATCATTTCATAGTGAATAAGGATTTTCTTTGTGAGAAGGCATTGAAAAAGACTCTTGAACTTTTTGCTACCAAGAGCATATTTGAAAGCTTCAATTGGAGTATATTTAGCCCGTATTTTTACCATTTGAGCTAGCTTTAACTCAGTAACACCTTGTTGTATATATAATTGTTTCTTTAATTCAGAAAAATCTATGCTTTCGCTTTCTTCGTTGAAGGCAATTCCTGCGAGTACAAAAATAGGAGATGACTCTTGGTTAGGATCATTGTCAATATTGTATTCATCACCATCAAGAAGCAACTTCCTAATATTGTTGGACTCATCGTAATATAAAGAATATTTATTCTTACTAAACTCTACTTCCATTTCCCTAGATTCCGATTATTTGCACTGAAGAATATAACATTTTATTCGTGCGCATGCGCGTTTACCTCGTTGGACCAGTGAAAACGCGCGCAGTTAACTATCAGTATGTAAAGAACTTATCAGCATTCTGCTAAATATACCATCTGGAAAAATGCGCATGCGCGTTTCCCAAACCTATTATCTCAAATCGAAAACAAATAACCTCTTGATGCAAATCGCTGACACCCACCACTAATTTGCACCTTCCAAATATACCGCCTACGCTTTAATTCTGCACTCAAAGGATTGAGGAAACTAAATTATGGCAACTGCCCGTAAAAGACAAATCAGTTTAACCGACACCAAATACTACCACTGTATCTCCCGCTGCGTAAGGCGTGCGTTTCTGTGCGGTGAAGATAAATTTACTGGTAAATCATACGAGCACCGCCGAGATTGGGTTGAAGAAAAGCTATTGATGTTGGGGTCTGTGTTTTGTATTGATGTTTGCGCTTATGCGGTGATGAGTAATCACACTCACATTGTTTTATATGTTGATGATACAAAGGCTAAGCGTCTGTCGGATAAAGCAGTTGTGATACGGTGGCACAAGCTGTTTAAAGGTAATTGGATAAGCCAAAAGTTTACTGAAGGTGAACCACTCAGCGAATCGGAACAATTGATATTCGACGAGCTGGTTGATGGATATAGAGAAAGACTCGCAGATATTAGCTGGTTTATGCGGGTACTTAACGAAGATATCGCCCGCCGAGCAAATAAAGAAGATAATTGTACAGGTCGGTTTTGGGAAGGACGATTTAAATCCCAAGCATTACTGGACGAGGCAGCACTGGCTGCGTGTTTAGCCTACGTAGATTTAAACCCAATTAGAGCAAACATCGCCGCAACGCCTGAAACCTCAGACTACACCAGCATCAAAAAGCGCATTGACCATGCAAAATTAGGAAAGCAATCAAAAAGCCTACTACGCTTTGCTGGCAGCCCACGAATACACATGCCAAAAGGCCTGCCCTTTGAACTCAAATCCTATATTGAGTTAGTTGAACTCACAGGACAGTGTATTCGAGCCGATAAACGCGGTTATATTAACGAAGCGCAACCCATTCTTACTCGACTCAATATAGAGCCTGAAAACTGGATAAAACTCACTACGCAATTTTCTCGGGTATTCCACGGCGCGGTTGGAAGAGAGCGAACAATAACCGCTTACTGTGAAACACTCCAAAAACGACGACGGACAAACCTAACAAACTGCGAGCGCTTGCTAGCTTAGTAAAACTCACATTCTCAATTCTCGAATTTCTTACAGCTGCATTTGCAGCGCTTTGTCGTGCGCGATAGCTCAGTTTTGATGTAGAGATATGCTTGAGTGCTAAAAAACAACCAATCGATAAACGTTTTTGGCCAAAGTGATTGAAGTATTCTTATACTTTTTTACTTCACTTCCTCGGCTTGGATGTTAATAGTGATGGGTGTCAGTTATTTTTTGTTTGAATTTGGATATAATCAGAAATTCTTAGGATAAGCATTATAAATGGCACATGAGTATTTAGATGAACTCGTCTCGTATTTTTCTCAATCATATCGACGGCTTGACGCAAACCTAAATGATGACTTCTAGCAATAAACCCGCATAAATCAAGAAAGCTACTCTGTTGCTCATCGCTTAAATCAATAGAAACTCCATCAACACCTGGTACGCCATAGAATGCGATTTCGTGAGCCATTCTAGCATGGTGTCTACGAATGAACTCTCCAATTAGTAACTTATCCCTATCTGTCCAATCAATCTTATTTGAAGGGATATTCCTAACAGGAACCTCGTCACCAAAAATAGAATACAATTTCTTTGCGTCAAACCTTTTAGCTTCAGCAAAGTAATCACTCCAAACATCACTCCAACTTTTCTCCTTACCTGTATAACGTGAAGTAACTGAAGGGAATTTATCATTAATTAAAGCGTCGAAAGCATCAACGGTCATGTGCATTGCACAGTCGTGTAATAAAACAGATACAACCATTGCAGCTGCATCTTTAGGTGTAAGTTGATCCCAACTTTCATCAGAAATAATACCATCAGCTGTTAATAAGACTTCGTTTAAGTGAGTAAAACCATGATCTGTATATTCGGGGAAAAAAATGGGTTTATTGTCATTAATCCATGGGGTTAACTTGGCAATACAAGAGTAAACAAAAGCTTTTATTATAGGGTCAGTTTCAAGAAGAGTTTTGGTTCTACTGGGTAAATATAGCAATTCATTTTCCTTATGATTTATTATTTAGAGACTAACAGATTAAATTGTTAACCTACTGATGTGGGTAACAAAGATGCCTAACGCCGCCAGCAACTGCCGTAGTAAGTTGGCTTGATTTTTTGCGTTTTTTGCAAAAAACAAGACAGCTTACGGAGGTCAGATTGACTGACCTTGTTAGGTGGTAGCTACTCAGCCATATATTCTGTAATTTCACGCTCAATACGCTTAAATTCGTTAATGGTAACTCTATGTCCTTCGCTACATTTAGCTGCTTCAGACCCCTCAATAACAATATCAATGATGCCTAATTCATCTGAGCAAGCTAGCTGTAATTGAATAGATTCTGTTTCCACTATCCAGACACAAACATTGTCGAGATTAACATTAAACCCATCTGATACTTTCAAACCCTTTTTCATTTATTACTCCATTTATTAGAACTTGATGCAGCGCATCTTTAAACACCTAACATTTTATTCGTGCGCATGCGCGTTTACCTCGTTAGACCAATGAAAACGCGCGCAGTTAACTATCAGTATGTAAAGAACTTATCAGCATTCTTCTAAATATACCATCTGGAAAAATGCGCATGCGCGTTTCCCAAACCTATTATCTCAAATTGCAGACAAATAACCTTTTGATAAACAATAACATTTTTAATTTACTCATACACAAACGCGCAAAAATTTTTTCATTATTTCCCTTGATATCCGAGAATTCCAGATAACACTGTATACACACACAGCAATATGAGCTAAGGAGTTACCATGAGTCTAAAAAGCCCATTTCTGAAAGGCCTTCAGGAAGAAATGCGTATGCGTGGTTACAGCATTAGAACAGAAAAAAACCTACCTATATTGGATTAAGGCATTCATTAACTTTCACCACAAGCGTCACCCTGAGACAATGGGAACGGAAGAGGTTACACAATTTTTAACTTTCCTTGCCAACCAACGAAATGTGGCTATCAACACACAAAAAATTGCACTTAACGCGTTAGCCTATTTGTATCAGAAGCATTTGCACCATGAGCTTGGGGATTTAGGCTTTTGCTATGCCACTAAACAAAGACATTTACCTACAGTGTTATCCCCATCAGAAATCTCACTAATACTAAATGAACTTGATGGCCGCGATAGACTAATAATAGAACTACTCTATGGTAGCGGACTAAGAGTTTCAGAATGCCTCAGGTTACGTATCCAAGATATTGATATTGATAGAGCTTCGCTGACCGTTAGAGACGGAAAAGGGCATAAAGATAGGCAAACCATCCTCAGCAATAGATGCTCAAAAAAGCTCACTACCTATATTGAAATGGCTATTAAGATTCAACAGGATGACAACCTTCACGGGATAGGTCCATCTTTGCCAAATGCAGTAGAACGCAAGTATCCCAACGCGTTTAGGCAGCATGGGTGGATGTTTATTTTCCCTTCCAGCACTACTTGTATCAATCCTTATACAGGAACACTTTGCAGGCACCATTTACATCAAAGTGTTATTCGTAAAGCGCTCGGGAATGCCGTGCGTAATATTCAAATAAATAAACGCGTCACCTGCCATACGTTTAGGCATAGCTTCGCAACCCATTTGCTTCAAGCTGGTCGTGATATAAGCAGTGTTCAAGAATTACTGGGCCACAATGACGTTAGTACCACACAAATCTATACACATGTACTTGGCCAACATTTTGCAGGTACAACTAGCCCGTTAGACACAATATAAATGTCAGAGCCCTTTCGAAACTCAGTAGCATTACTAAAGTTGGGTCAACTGAAGCTAAAAAAGTTGGTTGCACATTCCACTGCTGAATCGAAATGGGGCAGGAATGAGTTGACTAAACGGCCGCTATGTAGAATGAAGCTAACATTGATGACCGTCTCTTGTTTGCTCGAAGGCGAAGTCTAAACCCGCTCTTTTTAACTGTAAGATCGGATATGATACTACCCTGTTTTACATGCGCGAGCGTTGTTAGCGTTACTCTACCCTAAGCTTGATCACCATTCGAAAAGGTGGGCCATTTTTGAAATTGTTTTCAAGCCAATGCCATGGCTATTACGCTTGGCATATAAGTGCTGTAGGGATTTATCTTTAATTTCGCCAACAATGACTTCTTTCACTTGATAGCCCATTGCCACAGCAGCTGATGCATAAGCAACAAACTCCCATTTCTTGATATTGGTGTTATCAACAACGACCAAAGGGATACCTTCAGCTAAGGCGTTAATAAACCGAGCTAAGTTTAAGTTGTGATATTCTGAAAGGCGTTGTTTTTCAAAATGATACTCGCCGTTTTCATTAAGAAAATAATCATCGGTTGAACAGATAAAATACTGTGTTTCATCGCCGGAGACGAGGTCGTCGGCTAGCGTTTGCGCATAATGCGATTTTCCAGAGCCAGGTAGACCCCTCAAAATAAAAACTTGTTTCATCGAGTTTTGAACGTCACTGTTAGTATTAATAAAGCTATTTTTATCATCGAACATTCATAATGCCACAGTCCGACTGTTTTTTCATGGCTTTTACTCATTCTTTTCAGCCCAGTTTTTTGCATTTCAGTGTTTTTTTATTTGTCCATCGCAGGTAAGATACGGCTTACATGACGATAAGACACTCTGTCTTTTAATTTACAAATAAAAAATAAATCATTTGGAGTAAAGATGAGCCACACAGCGATAACGGAGCTACTAGCAGGCACCGTTGCGGTTGACAGCCAAGTAACAGTAAAAGGCTGGATCCGTACACGACGTGATTCAAAAGCAGGTATTTCATTTCTAGCCGTTCATGACGGTTCTTGTTTTGACCCTATTCAAGCCGTAGTCCCTAATTCGCTGAATAATTATGACGAAGTGACTCGTCTTACTGCTGGGTGTTCAGTAGCGGTGACTGGTGTGCTTGTACAATCACAAGGTCAAGGTCAATCTTTTGAGATCCAAGCGAACAGCGTTGAGGTATTAGGCTGGGTTGAGAATCCAGATTCATACCCAATGGCTGCAAAACGCCACAGTATCGAATACTTACGCGAACATGCGCACCTTCGCCCTCGCACTAATGTTATGGGCGCGGTTACGCGTGTTCGTAACTGTCTTGCGCAAGCTATTCACCGTTTCTATCATGAGCGTGGCTACCAGTGGATCAGCACGCCTATCATTACCGCGAGTGACTGTGAAGGCGCAGGCGAGATGTTCCGTGTATCTACACTTGATATGAACAACCTACCACGCACAGACAAAGGCGATGTAGACTATTCAGAAGACTTTTTTGGTAAAGAAGCATTCTTGACCGTATCTGGTCAGCTTAACGGTGAAACATACGCGAGTGCCCTTTCAAAAATCTATACTTTTGGTCCAACATTCCGTGCTGAAAACTCAAACACTTCTCGTCACTTGGCAGAGTTTTGGATGGTTGAGCCTGAAGTGGCATTCGCCGACCTTAACGACATCGCAGCGCTTGCAGAAGACATGTTGAAGTATGTGTTTAAAGCAGTACTTGATGAACGTCGTGATGATATGGAGTTTTTCGCACAGCGCATCGAAAAAGATGCCATTACTCGCCTAGAATCATTCATCGATAAAGACTTTGCTCAGGTAGATTACACAGATGCTATCGAAATTCTAAAAGCATGCGATAAAGAGTTTGAATTCCCTGTTGAATGGGGCGTCGACTTACAGTCAGAACACGAACGTTACCTTGCTGAAGTACACTTTAACGCACCAGTAGTTATCAAAAACTACCCTCGTGATATCAAAGCATTCTACATGCGCCAAAACGAAGACGGTAAAACCGTTGCCGCTATGGATGTCGTTGCACCTGGTATTGGTGAAATCATTGGTGGCTCACAACGTGAAGAGCGTCTAGATGTGCTAGATGCGCGTCTTGAAGAGATGGGCTTAAACAAAGAAGATTACAGCTGGTACCGCGACCTACGTAAGTATGGAACAGTGCCTCACTCAGGCTTTGGTCTGGGCTTTGAGCGCTTGGTTGCTTATGTTACTGGTATGGGCAACGTACGTGACGTTATTGCCTTCCCTCGTACTAAAGGCAGTGCGACTTACTAAAACGTCACAAACTCAGCTTTGCTAAAAACGCTCCCTTTTATGGGAGCGTTTTGCATTGTGCGTTTAGAGATCTCTCATGATAACGTCAGCGCTTTACTATAGTTGTACCAACATAGCGCTCACCCGAGGTCAAAGAACCCTACCAATTCAAACGCCTAAGCATTCATATGCACAACACAGCCCTCAATGTAATGTGATGTAATCGATCAATTTGCATAACCATACTTAAATTAAACACTGAAAACACTTTATTAATAAACCTTTTAAAGGGAGTTTTTTATGTTTAATACTGTCACCAATCAGCAAGCAAAAGCCACAGCAGATCACCTACAAGCTGCGCTGCAACCTAACTAGCAAGGTTTTGTCCCAGATTACAATATACCTTTACTCGCAACAGGAGGAGGAAATAGCCAGCCAGAAACCCTCAGCGCACTTGGGCCATTGGCAGATCTCATCGGCACTTGGGCAAGTGCTCGTTTTGCGGGATTTAACGTCATGCCGCTGCCGCAAGAAACTGCTCCAGAAGGGGTTATATTATTTAATTTCCCTTACTACGAGGTGATCACCTTTAGCGCTACACAAGGAAAAGTAGTAAATCGAGGTGGCGATTATCAACAAAATAGTTATACGATCTTTTATGAGCAACGTGTATTTTTTGCCGACGGTGACAAGAAAGACCAACTTGTGCATGCTGAAAATGGCACTTGGCTCAATTTAGCCACCACCAATCAAGGTTCAGGTAAGTACAACCGCCCTCCTTATATCCCCGCTCCTTCAGGTGGAGCAAACGTGCCAATACAAAATCCAGAGCATGCGATAGTCAAACAGGTTTCAATTCCACACGGTAACTCAATTTTAGCACTTGGAAATCATCACTTTGTCGATGGTCGTCCAGAAATTCCCATTGCCAACACGCTGCCGCAACCAGAAACTAAGGCAGGTACTGCCATTGCGGGTTTGTATGGCGAAAACTCACCGAGTAATCCAAATATCAATCCGAATATCGTGTTAGAACAACAATTGCTAGTTAACCAAGCATATAACCCTATCACTAAAACGGATATTTTGACCGTTAACAGTGACAATGATGGATTAGTTTCAAGTATCCCATTTTGTAAAAACCATGTAGACGTTCAAAACTTTTCTACTACTTACTGGATAGAAAGGTCATCCAGTGGCGCGTTGCAACTGCAATACACACAGAATATTTCGCTACAGTTTAACAACACCAAAAACAGCAAACTACTGTTTCCCCACATTACTGCAAACACCCTGTTTAAGGTGGGATAGCGATACTAGGATTTCGCTTAGGTTCAAAATATAAGTTGATATCTACATGTAGTTAGTCAGGTCTCAACCTTGTTGTTATTTGCCATGGCGAATTTAGCGGTGTCTATCGCCCGGCACCAAACATCAATCTAAAGCCATGACTTTGGTCATAAAGGATTTGAAAATGAGTAATGACGTTAAAGATCTTCAGGTTCAGCTCACTGAGCTAAGTTCAAAAGTTAAAGAATTAGAAAAGCAATATTCTGAGCAGCAAGCAGAGGGAGTACGTAAATGCGACGCTTGCGCCCTTACGTGCAGTCCTTGTTATTTATGTACTCCTTGCACACCATGTACTCCATGTTCGCCTTGTACAAACTGCCTCCCTTGTGTTGTCAATTTCTGTAACTGCTGCCTTCACTGTCAGCCCACTGCTACGCCAGAATCTGCATCACTGCAATGTCTACAGTGTCAACCTTCAGGGGGCGCTAGTGTTCAATGCGCACAAAGCATACAGTGTGTTCCTTGTATCATTTCGTTCTGTGTAACCTGCCAGCCTGCGCAATGCGTTACTTGCCAACCAACACAGTGTGTATTATGTCAACCGCAGTGTGTTCCTTGCCAACCAACACAATGTGTATTATGCCAACCACAGTGTGTATTATGTCAACCGCAGTGTGTTCCTTGCCAACCAACACAATGTGTATTATGCCAGCCGCAGTGTGTTACTTGTCAGCCAACACAGTGTGTATTATGTCAACCGCAGTGTGTTACTTGTCAGCCAACACAGTGTGTTTTATGTCAACCGCAGTGTGTTCCTTGCCAGCCAACACAATGTGTTTTATGTCAATCGCAGTGTGTTACTTGTCAGCCAACACAGTGTGTGTTGTGTCAACCCTCTGTTAATCACTTTCAAGGTGCACAATTGTGTGCAGGAAGTAACCCAACATACCAATGTTATACCTGTACACCAGGTCCAATTTATTGCTGTATGTTGAGTGCAGTTCAAGGATAAAGACATTAGTGAAGCCTCTCTATCGGGGCTTCCATAACTTACAGAGGATGCATATGAATAAAGATAAAATAAGGCTATCACCTGCCGCGAGTATCTTACCTAACGATGAGGGAGTATTGCTACGCTCTGATCTTGGAGATTTTCAACTCCATGGAAAAGACATAAGTGCTTTTGTTGACGACATTATTCCTTTATTAAATGGTGACTTTGGCCTCGATGAGATCGCATCACAGATAACGCAATACTCTAGCGCTAGTGTTGAGCAATTATTGCGCTTATTGGAGCAAAAAGGTCTCATTGAACGCGTTGTTATCAACTCAACCTCAGCTCCTTGGCCTGAACAATACCGCTTTATTAACGCGTGGCAAAATGAGGCAAAGCGTGATCCACGAACACTCCAGAATAACCGTATTCTGTGTATAGGGTTAACGCCTTGGGCGATGCCTATGCTAGAAGAGCTGTTAAATGCTGGCGTAGGGTATATTCATATTCTTGATGATGCTAATTGTACTAACCAAAGTGGCTATTATCATCATGCAGTTAATCACCTGCCAAGTAATACTACAACGGTCGATGCCTTCACAGACTACCTAAAGCAACGCTTTGTTCACTCAGAAGTTAGTGTACAAACTGCCGAACTGAACTCCCCATTAGATGAAGTTATTCTTCAAAACTGGGATCTGGTTGTTATTTCTCTGCCATCGGACTCGCTCAGTGCGCATACCAACATCGCCACGCATTTAGCTAAGCTTGCACTACCCACTTTTTACGTCTCAATTGATGGACTAACCGGGCATGTAGGTCCATATGTTACCAATCAAGGCGGTGGATGCTGGAACTGTTTACGACTGCGAAAACTTGGCACTGCAATAAATCCGCAAACTGCACACAAGATTGATGAGATCACGAATAAAGCACATTCCGGCGCTCGAGCCCATTCAATTTTAAGTAGTATGTCAGCATCAATCGCAATGCAGGCTGCAACGGATATACAAACCATTTTGTTACAGTACACGCAATCTGTGCTGCAAAATACTACCAGAACAACCAATTTGGTTAGTGGAGAAAGCTCGCTTCACCCTATTATTCCAGTCCCCGAATGCGCAGTATGCTCTGGCCCTAGTGAACAAGATATCTCTGCCAACAATAAGGCATTACCAGCCATTTCTGAATTAAAGACAGTTGAGCAATTTAAAACAATGATGCGAGGTTGGGTTGACCCAGAATTTGGCGTGATAAAACAACTAACGGGCCATGCCCCCCACTTACCTGAACTCCCAGTCACCGCATCCGCTAGCCTAAGTAGTTTTACAAGTGGTCAATTTGATCCGAGAACACAAGGCCAAGTTGGTTCAGGCAAAGGATTAGACTCGCTTTCAGCTCATATTAGTGCCGTGGGTGAAGCACTTGAACGTTATTCAGCAGCGAGATACGATATTCGTAACTGTCGTTATGCCACGGTAAATCAACTTCAAGGAGACTACGTAAACCCAGCAGATCTAGTCCTCTATTCTCCCGAGCAGTATGCAACACCGGGGTTTCCTTTTAGTAAATGGCGAAGCAAACAAAAAATTCATTGGGTTGAAGGCAATTGGATTGGCACAAGTCGCGCTACTTGGGTGCCCGCTTTAGTGAGCTACTTTAATTTTACTTGCCCTTATGAAGAACAATTCAGTCAAGTTTCTTCTAATGGCTTAGCGGCAGGTAAAGATAACGAAGATGCCGCTGTCAGAGCCTGCTTCGAACTCATTGAAAGAGATGCGATGATGCTTACCTGGTACGCCCAACTCCCTTGTACTAGATTAGATGCCGACTCTTTGCTAACTGGCAAGTTGAAGCTCATGGTCGAATCGATAACACAGCAAGGCATAGCGCTAGAGTTATACCTTCTTGACGTCGGCATCCATATCCCAACGGTAGTTTGCCTTGGTCTAGGCGATGGCATCACCACGCCTGCGGTATCAGTTTCACTAGCAACCCATGACAACATCAATGTGGCTGTCACCAAAGCATTATTGGAGCAAGGTCATGTTATGCCCTATCTTTGCAGCCTAATGCAGAGTGGGCATAAAGCTCCACAAACCGTAGAGCAGGTCAGAACGTTAGAGGATCATGCTGCATTTTATTTCTCTAGTGCACACTTATCCGCCTTTAACTTCATGAGACAGCCTAAATCTGAATCTAAACCGCTATCATGCTGGTCTTATCCTACACTTGAGGGAGCCGCAGATCTAAGACAGCGCATTACCAAAGCGGGGGTTGATATTGCCATTGTTGACGTCACTGCTTCAGACGTTGCATTAAGTCCATTTAGAGTTGCTCGAGCTGTTGGTGTTAATATGCAGCCCATTCACTTTGGCGAACAATTCAAGCGCATTGACAACCCAAGATTGCATAAACTCTTGGCAGGCCGCGCGGTTAACTTGTATCCACACCCCATTGCATAAGGACTCAGCTATGAAAGTTTTAGTATGCGGAACAAATTATGGTGCTACTTATATTCGAGCATTACAGTTTCAAAATATGGGATTGATGCTCAGTGGCATATTGTCGACTGGTGGTCTTCGCTCAACACAGTACGCTCAGTCCTTTGCCGTACCGCATTACACCAATGTAGAGCAGATAACAGACAAACAAGTAGATATTGCTTGTGTGGCTATCGCTGGCGATGCCGGTATTGAGATTACTATCGCACTATTAGAAAAACATATTCATGTAATTTGTGAACATCCAATTGGGCCAACCTCGATGGCACAGGCATTAGCAGTCGCAAAAGCGAATGGCGTTAGGTTCTGGGTGAACGCCCATTTCGCCGATTTGTATCCTATTCGCTCTTTCTATGACAGCTACTTCAGTGCCGCCGCACAAGGCCAATGTATGCATCTAGACCTCGCCGTTAACCTCAGGACACTGTATTCGGGACTGGATTTAATTTGTCGTCTGTTTACCGACGAAGTTGATGTGACAGTAGCCATTCAACCGAAGGCTACTCCGAGTGCGTTTGCTAGTATTTTGCTACAACGCGGGGAGATGTCCATTTCGCTGCTTTGTCAAAACTTTGCGTCTGAGTTTGATGATGGTTCAGCAACATTTATCAATCATAGAGTCTCAGCCATATTTAACCATGGCACATTACTGCTAAGCGATACTTATGGTCCATTAACTTGGTTACCATCACCTATCACTATGTCTAGTAAAGAGTGGCGAAGCCACTACCTGCTGGAGCAACATGCGTTTACGGTGAATGAAATAATGACATTGCGCGATAAAGCCAACTTAGCCGTACTTGAACAACTTAAAGCCGTTATCTATGGCGACAGCGACTGTCCCCATTTTCAAACGCCTGACTACCTAATTGCATTATCAAAGCTTTGGGAGAATGTGTATTTAGTATTGAATGGAAGTAATGAGGCGGGTTAAAGAAAATATGCAGCAAAAGTAATATCAACTAGCCTAATTCAACGATCCATTTTTAGACGAGAAAATCTTGTCGATAGCACAGCTATGGGCAAGGTAGCGAGGTCTGTGTCGGCGAGGTAAAAGTTTTTGTTATTTAGTCGCTCAATTTGAGGGAGTATTAACGCTAAATGGAATAATAGAGTGGATCGAACAGATCCACTCAAAGCATAGACTTAAAGTACGTCTAGTAGTTCAACGTCAAAGATCAACGTTGAGAAAGGTGCGATTGCAGCACCTGCACCACGCTCGCCGTATGCAAGCTCATGCGGCACGTATAGACGCCACTTTGAACCCGCAGGCATCATTTGAAGTGCTTCAGTCCAACCTTTGATAACACCATTTACTGGGAATTCAGCTGGTTGACCACGCTCATAAGAGCTGTCAAAAGTCGTACCGTTGATTAGAGTACCGTGGTAATGAACACGTACTTTTGAATCTTCAACAGGCTTATCACCTTCGCCAGTTTCAACTACTTCATACTGAAGACCAGACTCAGTTACTGTTACTTCCGCACGCTTTGCATTTTCTTCTAGAAATGCAACACCTTCAGCTGCTAATACTTTCGCTTCTTCTTCACGACGCTGTTGGATTTCAGCATTGATCTTCTCAAATGCCGCTTGAATTTCAGGGATCTCAACGCGGAAGCTGTCACCAGCATAAGCGTCTTTCATACCTTCGAATACAGAGTTAAGGTTTAGACCTTCAAAAGGGTTTGCTTTAAGTTGCTCACCCATTTGTAAACCAATACCGTAGCTCGCTTTATCTGCGTCTGTGTTGAATTGAGACATAGTCTTTCCATATTTTTTATTAACAAGAACCTTAGATTGTATCACAGCCAAAATAGGCAAGATACCGGAGCTGCTTGATTATCAAGCAGTCGAGCTATTCGTCGGACACAAAAAAACCGCTAACTAGCGGCTTTCTCTTCGGCGTATTGTTTGAGTTTTTTCATTACAAAGGTTGCAAATGGCAGTAATAATACAAGGCCAATATTAAGCTCATCACTGTACTCTCCCAAGCTACCAACAAAGTAGTGTCCAAATCCAACCACACCAAATAATGCAATAACCACACTGGCAATTTCTGGCCAGGATTTTTCATATTTAGTGATCAGATGACCAACAAGGCAATTGAATAAAAAAATATGCAGCAGCGTCATCGTGATATCAGGGTCTTGTTGTGAATCAATCGACAACGTAAGCGCCATGTTCAGGCCACTAAGATAAAAATAACTAAATACAATCCAAATAGAACTATGTTTTATTATTGCCATGTTACTAGCTGCAGCCATACACGCCTCCAAACGAAAAAAACCGCCATTTGGAGGCGGTTTTGGGAATGAGGTGGCGGAGAGATAGGGATTTGAACCCTAGATACGCTATTAACGTATGCCGGTTTTCAAGACCGGTGCTTTCAACCACTCAGCCATCTCTCCGTTGTTGGCGCGCATTTTATGGAGTTATCCATCGGTTGTAAAGCACTATTTCGATTTTTGCATTCAAAAGCGCAAATAATAGCCGAATAATCAATAATATTGCTTTGGCCTTTTGGCAATGTAAGCAAAAATACAACTGGCGATAACCATCGCAATCACGATGATCCCCGAATCAATCATACCAATAACTGCGTTTTTTGCGGGCAGCACTTTTTCAATGATAACCGGAATAGATGAAAACAACACAACGGTACTGAGCACTTTGAATGCTCTGGAAAAATCAAATCGCTTGGTGTAACTCATCCATGTTGTTAGTAATCCTAATACCAAGATAGGCGCCAATAGCCCCATCCATATCTCACTGGTATAACTCGATAATGCAACGGTTGCCGTGCACCCTATCAAGCTCCAAATAATCCAGGCGGTCCAATTTTCCCGTTCTTTTAAAAATAAATTACCCATGACACATCTTCTTTCAATTAGCTTGTTATTTTTATTATTGTTATAGAAAACAGGATTTACTGTCTTAGAGTAGCAAACATACTGGCTATAAAACAACCACATCGGTTGTGACAGTTTAAATAATGAAAAGTTCAACAAAAAGTATCAAAGAATGTGTTACCACAACATTAATCACTGTATAAAAAAAGCGCAGCTATTGCTGCGCTCACCTTACTTTATTTTTAACCGTGGAATTTAACTTTCAGCTTTATCAAGTTCATCCACTAATAATTTGGTTTCATCCGCCCTCGGTTTTGTAAATCTCGCTAAACCGAGATAAACGACAGGTGTGAGGTAAAGCGTAAAGAAAACCGCCAAGCCTAGACCGCCAAATACGACCCAGCCGATTGCATTTCTCGATTCAGCACCTGCGCCAACCGATAAAATCAACGGTAAAGCACCAAGCAATGTAGATACTAAAGTCATCATGATAGGACGCAAACGGATCACTGCCGCTTCTTCAACGGCTTGTCTTACTGACCGTCCTTTATCACGTAACTGATCAGCGAACTCAACTAACAAGATGGCATTTTTAGCGATTAAACCAATCAACATCACTAAACCGATTTGCGAATATATGTTTAGCGAAGTACCTGTAAGATACAGCGCCAATATGGCGGAGGTGATCCCAAACGGAACTGTGATCATCACTACAACGGCACTATTCACGCTTTCAAATTGTGCAGCAAGTACGAGTAACACAATCAAAAACGCCAGCACGTAGGTAAGTAACACTTCGTTGGCCGTTTCTTCAAACGTTAAGGCTTCCCCTTTAAACGCTAGCGTCACGCTGTCAGGTAAACTCTGATCTGCCAGCGTTCGTAATTTTTCAACCACTTCAGCCATAGGCATATCTTCTGGCTGTTTCATATCCAGCTCGATACTACGACGCTGAGCGTGGCGTTCAAGCTCTGCAGCTACGCCCTCTTCTACAATAACGGCAAGGCTACTTAGCGGAACTAATGCACCAGAGCGGCTGCCAACATAAAGGTTAGCCAAATCACTTGGGTCTCTGATGGTATGGTTTTGAGCTTGCAGCATAATTGGTATGGATTGATCGCCAACATTCAAATCGGCAACATCATCACCATTAATCGCCGCCCTAAGTGTCGTTGAGATGTCACTTAAACTAACGCCAAGCTCTTCTGCTCTTCGACGGTCAATGTTTACGCGTAGCTGAGGTTGTGAGGGTTGATAAGAGATTTGCACCGGCGCCACGTCTGGCATTTCTTTTTCAACCAAAACCGCAAATTGTTGCGCAGCTTTAAAGATCTCTAAATAGTCGTTACCAAGTAGCGCAAGCTCGATACCACCACCTTGGCCTCTTAGGTTTAAGCTATTTGCACCAAAGGCACGAGCCGGTGCGCCAGGTATATTACCAAGCGGTCCTCTGATCTTATCGATAATTTCCTGTTGCGAGAAATGACGCTCATCCCAATGCTTTAATGGCACAGTGATGAACACGATATTGGGATCCCACTGACCGACAACCGTATAGATTGACTCTATTTCTCCGCTTTCAACAAAAGGTAATAAAATATCTTCCATTTGTTTGGCTTGTCTATCCATAAAGTTAAGACCAACACCGTCAGGCCCTCTTGCGAAAATGCGAATTTTACCTCTGTCTTCAGATGGCAAAAGCTCATTATCCAATTGCGAATAGAGCGCACCAGACAAGCTCGCAATAACCACAAATACACCAAAGGTTAGCCATGCATGGTCAAGTACCCAGTGGATCGTACCGCGATACATTTCTGCGAGTTTCACACCAACACTTGAAAACAGGTGCTTTTTGCTATCTTGCTTTACTTTTAACTTAGATGTTAATGCTGGCACCAATGACAGTGCCACAAATGAAGAAATAATCACGGCACCAGCTAACACGCCACCAAACTCCCTGAACAGTCGGCCCGCAGTCGAGGGTAAAAAGGCAATCGGTACGAATACCGCAGCAAGTACTGCGGTTGTCGCAACTACAGCAAAGAAGACTTCTCTTGTCCCAAGTACCGCCGCAGCGCGACGACCTATCCCTTCGCCACGACGACGCTGAATATTCTCACTAACAACAATCGCATCATCTACGATAAGTCCAGTGGCCAACACCAGTGCTAGCAAGGTTAAAATATTAACCGAGAAGCCAAGCGCCCAGATCAGCGCCAAAGAGCCGATAAGCGCAACCGGGATTGCAAAAGCTGGAATAAGCGTCGCACGCCACGAGCCAATAAATACCCAAAGCGTGAATACCACCAGCAATATGGTTATCACCAAAGAGCTTAAGACTTCGTCTACGGATGAGCGAATAAACTGTGCATCATCGGAGGTGACGAATAGCTCCAGATCTGGAAAGCGTACTTTTATCTTATCAACGAGTTGCAGCACTTCATCTGAGATTTCAATGGTATTGGACTGTGCTTGGCGAATGATCTCAAGCCCAATTACAGGCTCTCCGTCAAGCCTCACCATAGAGCGAGGATCAGCCGGTCCAAAATACACAGAGGCAATATCCCCCACCCGAGTCTCGCCACGAATGATGATATCACTCACCTGCTCAGCGGTTACAGAAGTGGCATCAGCACGGACAATCAGCTGCTGATCGTCAGACTTTAAACTGCCTGCGGGTACATCAAACGGTGCTTGTCTAAGCGCCGCAGCAACATCCGGAACGGTTAGATTAAAGCTTGTCAGTTTTAAGGGATCAAGTCTTACGCGCAGCACCCGTTCTCTATCGCCGTTCAGGCGCACATCGGCCACGCCTGGAATAGTCAAAAACTGCGGCGCTAAGTCTTTTTCTACTCGCTCGGTCAATCCTTCAAGTGTTAAAGAGGCACTACTTACAGTTAAAGAAACCACGGCTTCTGCGTCATTATCCGCTTTAATAATGGACACCCGTTCAACTTCCTCCGGTAGCTCTCTTTGTACTCGAGAAACGGATTCGCGTGTTTCGTTTGCTGCATCGTCTAGATTAATGCCCGGACGAAATTCAACAACAATCCGTGCATTATTTTCTTCACTTTGTGCACGAATGCTTTTTACACCACTGACACGCGCGACTGCGCCTTCTAACTTACTCGTTACTTCGGTGTCGACGGTCTCAGGCGAGCCGCCGGGAAACGATGCGGACACCGTTAAACGCGGCCTATCTACATCGGGCAGTTCACGAACTTCAACGCCGGCAAGAGCAGCAATACCTGCAATAATAATCAATAAATTTAATACAACGATTAATACCGGACGGCGAATGGCCATCGACGGTAAGTCTTGTAACTGTGGTAACTCCGGTTTAGTCACGATTTATTCCTTCGCCAGTGCATTCGTCACCGCAATTTCTTGCCCAGGACGAAGACGTTGCACCCCTTCTACAACTAATAACTCTCTTGCTGCCAAATCACCTGATACCAGCAATTTTCCCGGCAAACGCTGTTGGATTTTGACATCAATACGCTTAGCTTTGCCATCTACTTCTTTCCATACATAAGGACCTGTTGCGCCCCAAAGCAGTGCAGCTTCAGGAATAACGGCAAACTCCTCACCTAATACCGTTAGCGATACTCTAAAGCTCATTCCAGGCAAAAAACGGTCATTGCGGTTTTCAAAGATGGCTTTGATTTTTAGTGTGCGGGCTGTTGGGTCTATTCTAGAGTCCATTTGCGCTATCTTTGCGTCGATCCGTGTTGAATTATCATTCCAAGGTGTCAGCAGCACGCTATCGGTCGATTTAAGCATGCCATACGCCGATTCCGGTGCCGCAAATTGAACATACAACTTGTCAAAGTTATCGATACTCGCAATCGCGGTTTGGGTGGTAATGCGATCTCCAACCTCAACGTCGGTGAGTCCCATTACGCCAGAAAAAGGGGCGATCACTTGGCGGTCTTCTAATTCATTCTTAGCTTGGATCAAGGCGACTTTTGCTAAGTCTCTATCCGTTACCGCTTTATCTAATTCATTAATTGGGACGGCACCACGCTTTTGGCTATCAGTTAGGCGGTCGACGGTGCGCTGCGCATCTGCAAGACGAATTTTAGCTTCTTCAAGCGCCGCTTTTTGGCGGCGTGAGTCTAGCTCCAATAGCAAAGTACCCGCTTTAACCTGATCGCCCGGCTTAAAATGTACCGCAGTCACCCTATCACCAATTGCGGGATACAAAATAACCGATTGAATCGCTTCAGCATTACCTACTGCCTGAATTTGCTGGCTACTGCTTTCAAATTGAATAGGCTCTGCAATCACTTGCGAAGGTTTCGCCAAAGCGGCATTGGTTATCAGCATAGTGGCCGTAAAAACCACCAAGCGCGTTACTTTACACATATTAACCTTATAATTTCCATTGTTCTTAGCTATATTTGAGTGTAACAGTTAATCACTCACATCAAGATAAACTATTCGATAACACACAGTATAAGTGCGATAAGATGCAGTATGCCTTGCAGCGTTTTAAAGGCAAGATAAGCCCATGTAAAGTAAGGTAAAGTTATGTAAAGATTGAGGCAGAGTGAGGCGCGATAGGCTACCGCGCCAAATTATGACTATTGTGCGGCCGCACGCATCAGTCTGTCGTTAACATCACGCCACTCGGGCGCCGTTGGTGGTGCTTCCAACAAAATCTCGGTTGCACTTGATTGGTCCAATTGATGTAACCCGTGATAAAGGCCCTGCGCATACTTGGCTTTGTCAGCACCAAGTTTCAGATCCACCAGCTCGTTGTTTGCTGAATTCTCACAGATAATTCGCTCAATTTGCGATGAATAATACAACACACCGGTATTCGCTTCGCACTGGCCGCTTAGGCGAGCAGCTAACTCTTCCGTTGACAACAGGGTAAGCGGTTTGCTTGGTTGATAATGGGCTTTTACGTTACCTGGGACGGCTACGGTGTGTACATCGGGCTCATCCACTTCAATATTGAGCACCGCTTCAAGTGCAGCTTTAGTAATAGGGCCTGCTCGCAAGATCCTCGGTGTTGCTGAAGATATATCGACAATCGTAGACTCAAGTCCCACTTCACAAGGACCGCCGTCTAACACAGCCGCTATTTTGCCGGACAATCCAAACAACACTTGCTCGGCGGTGGTTGGACTAATTTTTTTGTAAGGGTTGGCTGAAGGCGCAGCAAGTCCAGAGTTAATACGCCGCAATAATGCTAGCATTGCAGGATGATTTGGCACACGAATACCCACGGTTGGGTGGCCGCCTGTGACTACATCGCTCACATGTGCTTGCTTTTTGGCAACGATCGTCAGTGGCCCCGGCCAAAACGCATCAGCTAAGGCATCAAAATAGTCTGGCAATGTTTCCACCCACTCAGTGACCAAAGACTTGTCAGCGAGGTGTACGATTAGCGGGTGATCAGCTGGGCGTCCTTTTGCTACAAAGATTTTTTTTACCGCATCGGGTTGCCTTGCATCTGCTGCTAAGCCATAAACGGTTTCTGTAGGAACCGCAACAAGATGACCGTCACGTGCAAGTTCAGCCGCTTGCGCCACTGCGCTTGGATCAGTTGCCAATAAATGTAAGGTTGTTAAGCTCGCTTCGCCCACGTGTCTTTCTCGCTGTAAAAAATGGACGCGAATTATAACCAATTTAAAACGCAAAGAGCCAGTATTACTGGCTCCAGCGTATAAGCAAACGTCAGGATCGGTTTGCGTTATTCAACGCTTGCGACCATTACGGTTTTCACGTTAACAAACTCTTTGATCCCAAAACCACCATGCTCTCTACCATAGCCACTGTCTTTAACACCACCAAACGGCAAGTTTGGTTGCGCCAGCGAATAGCCATTGATGTTCACCATGCCAGTATCAAACTCCTTGATAGCAAGTTCTGTTGCACGTTGAGTGTCTTCAGAAAAAATGCCACCACCTAAACCATAGCGTGAATCATTGGCTACCATCATCGCCTCAGCCTCATCATGCACACGAATTAGCGACGCCACAGGGCCAAATAGTTCATCATCATAAGCCGGCATACCGGGTTTAACGTCTTCCAAAATGGTGACTGGATAATAAAACCCCTGTTGCTTTGGAATTTCTCCACCAAGTGGACAAGTCGCTCCCGCCTTAACGGACGCTTCAACTTGTTGGTGTAATTCATCACGTAAATCTTTACGCGCCATAGGACCTAAGTCGGTGTCTGCTGCGGTTGGGTCTCCCACCTTAAGCTGCTTAAAGCCAGCCACAAAAGCCTCTCTAAATTGATCATAAATCTCATCAACGATAATAAAGCGCTTCGCTGCAACGCAGGTTTCACCGTTGTTGACAATACGACCTTGAATACACGCCGACACCGCTTTGTTAATATCAGCATCTGCCAGCACCACAAAGGCATCGTTACTGCCAAGCTCTAGGACAGTTTTTTTAGAAAGCTCAGCAGCTTGTTTGGCAACTTGTTTACCTACTTTATCGCTTCCGGTAAACGTAACACCGCGAATATATGGATTCTTTATCAACTCGCTGGCTGTCTCACCATCAATTAACAATGATTGATAGCAACCTTTTGGAAAACCGGCCTCTAAATACAACTCTTCAATGTATTTAGCCATGCCAAATACATTTGAGGCATGTTTCATTACCGTGGTATTACCCGCCATCACGTTCGAAACACTGTATCTAATCACCTGATAAAGCGGAAAGTTCCAAGGTTGTATTCCTAAGATCACACCTATTGGTTGATAAGTGATAATGGCGTGTCCCTGCTCAAATACCCGATGCTCATCCTGTAATTCTTTTTCGCCATGCTCAGCGGTATATCGGCAAATTTCAGCACACAAGGAAACTTCCTGTTCACCCTGCTCCGTCACTTTGCCCATTTCCTCGGTCATCAGTGAAACTAACTTGGATTTATTTTGCTCAATTAAGTCCGCAAGCCTGTTTAGCTTTTGTGCTCTTTGCGTAAATGTGGTTTTCTTCCAAAATGAATAACAGTCATTGGCTAAGTCCACCGACTTTTGCGCCTCGTCCAAGCTCATTAACGTATATTCATTAACGGGTTGCTCTGTCGCAGGGTTAATTGTGGTTACCGTATTTGACATCATAAAGCTCCTTCAAAAATTTAACGGCATAAATCAATTTATAGATTTACAGCGATAGCCTTTGAATAAGCAAGGAAGACACCAATCTGAAAATAAATAGTATCCCTTTGATTATTATAAATTAATTTAATTTCAGAATTTGATTTCGAAGAATTTGAAAACAGGAATTAGAAAAGGCTACACACCTAACATGAAAAGTTTGCAGAGCGAAAGGCACTTGCACAAATAGCTGGCAGTGAAAGGTTTAGCAGAGAAAAGGGACCATCCGGTCCCTTTGTTATGTATTCTTAGTACAATGCATCTTTAGCGCTTTTGACGTTGCGCTTCTTTTTGCGCTAGCTTTTCTTCTTTACGCTTACGAATAGCATCCTGTGCTTCATGACCGATATGACCTTCGCCGCGTAGCTTCGCCAGTTCAATTTGCTTTTGACGCTCAGCAAATCGTGCAACTTGCTCTTCTGTTAAGTCTTTGTGGCAGTGGTGACAAGACACCCCTTCCATATATTCTTCAAGTTGTTTCTCTGCTTCCGTGATTGGCATACGACAAGCATGGCATTGATCATAAGATCCTTTGTTTAAATCATGATCGACAGCAACGCGGTTATCAAACACAAAGCACTCGCCTTCCCACATGGTTTCTTCTTTTGGCACGTCTTCTAAGTATTTTAGAATGCCGCCTTCCAAGTGATAAACCTCTTCGAAGCCTTGCTCTTTCATATACGCTGTCGATTTTTCACAGCGGATCCCGCCAGTACAGAACATCGCCACTTTTTTGTGTTTTTCTGGGTTTAAGTTATTTTGCGCCCACTCTGGGAATTCACGGAAAGTCTTGGTTTTAGGATCGATGGCATTTTTGAATGTACCGATCTCGATTTCATAGTCGTTACGCGTATCAACGAGTACAACGTCAGGGTCTGAAATCAATGCATTCCAATCTTGTGGTTTTACGTACGTACCAACCACCTCTTTAGGGTCTATACCTTGTACACCCATAGTCACGATTTCTTTCTTAAGCTTTACTTTAGTGCGGTAGAAAGGGCAAGTTTCATCGAACGACTCTTTATAAACGATGTTATCAAGGCCTGGTTGTTTGTCTAACCATGCAAGTAGCGCATCAATGCCTTCACGTTTACCGGCAACGGTACCATTGATACCTTCTTCTGCAAGTAATAACGTACCGCGAACTTCATTCGCTTCCATCACATCGTGAAGTGGCTGTCTTATCTCTTGGTAGTTAGGTAAAGAGACAAACTTGTACATAGCACAAACAACGTATTGTTCTGACATTGTATTTTCCTAGATTTAAGCTTTGATTAGCTTACACATTAAGTATGACGATGTGTAAAGCACGAAAACCGAGTCGCAAACCCGGCGCTGAGGCGCGTATTTTACGGATTTTTGATTAAAATGCAAAAAACACAAATTCTATATCCGATAGCGTCTATGCTTTGGTATAATCTCGTGTTTTTAAAATTCAAGACTTGGAGAAATTGACTTGAGATTCACTGAACTTGGGATAGATACGCGCCTAGAACAACAACTGGCTCACCAAGGGATCACGGAACCGACCGAGATCCAAGCGCATGCCATCCCAACGGCTCTAGCTGGCCACGATGTTTTTGCGCAGTCTAAAACAGGCTCTGGCAAAACCCTAGCCTTCTTGCTGCCTGCCGTACAGCGTGTAATGAAACAAAAAGCGCTAAGCAAACGCGATCCTCGCGTTGTTATCGTAGCCCCAACTCGTGAACTCGCGACTCAAGTGTTCTCTGAGTGTCGTGCACTGTGTGCTGGCACTAATATTCAAGTCTGTAAGATTTTGGGTGGTGAAAACTACAATGATCAGGTAAAAGCGCTACGCCGCGACCCACATTTTGTGGTGGGTACTCCTGGTCGTATTGCCGATCACGTTGAAAATCGCTCATTATTTTTAGGTGGTCTTGAGCTGCTTATTTTTGATGAAGCAGATCGTATGTTTGACCTTGGCTTTGAAAAACAGTTAGACGTCATTAATGACTCTGCAGATCACCGCCAAAGACAAACGCTGCTATTTTCAGCTACGCTAGATCATACACAAGTAGAAGCTTCGTCACGTCAATTACTTAAATCGCCAAAGCGCATTATGTTGAGCAATGCCCATCAGCAGCATGAAGACATTAAGCAAGCGCTCTATTTTGCCGATCATTTAGATCATAAAGAAGCACTGCTTAAACACTTCATCACACAGGATGACGTAGGACAGTGCATTATCTTTACCGCAACCCGTGGCGACACAGACAGATTAAGCAAACTGCTAAATGAGATGTCGATTAAAGCGGTATCGTTGTCGGGCGATATGCCACAAAGTAAGCGGTTAGACATCATGGAAAGCTTCAGCCGTGGGATCTATAAAGTGCTGGTTACCACAGACGTTGCCTCTCGTGGTCTCGATTTGCTCTCTGTTACTCATGTTATGAATTTTGACTTGCCTAAGCAGGCAGAAGAATATGTCCACCGTATCGGTCGTACAGGGCGTGCTGGGTTTAAAGGCACTGCTGTTTCATTTGTTGGTCCTAAAGATTGGGATAGCTATGTGGCAATCAAAAACTATCTTGATGAGCCACTACGTTTTGAAGAAGTCCCCGGTCTTGTTGGTAAATTCAAAGGACTTAAGCAAAAACCGCAGCAGAGTAAAAATCGCTCTGCAGAGTCTGCGCCAAAGCAAACAAATAAACCTAAGAAAAAGCCTGTGAAAAAGTCACAACCGAGAAAAGTGGTCCCGCCACCAATTGATATTGACGGTACTATGCCGATGCGTCGCAAACCAAAACCACAAACTGACGAGGAATAATCATGTTAGGTCAAATCAAAATGTTAACCATTGAAGAGCTTACCGCGGAAGGCGCTTATTTAAACGGTGGTGAGCTTGGCGATGTGTTTCTTCCTCGAGCAGAAGTGCCAAAGCACACCGAAGAAGGTGACTCTGTTGAAGTATTTATCTATTTAGATAACTTGGGACACGCAACGGCAACAACCAAAAAGCCACTTGCACAAGTCGGTGAGTTTGCCCTGCTTCGCGTAAAAGAGATCAATAAAGTTGGTGCTTTTATGGATTTGGGTATTGAAAAAGACGTGTTAGCGCCTTTCAATGAACAAAAACCGAAAATGCGCGACGGCTATAGCTATTTGGTTAGGCTTTACCTAGACAACGCCAGTAAGCGTATTTGTGCGTCTAGTGCGCTGGGTAAGTTTTTAAGTAAATCAAAAGCCGAGTACGAAAAATTCGAAGAAGTAGACCTAATCGTCGCAGCAAAAACCGATCTTGGCTATAAAGTGATCGTCAATGAAAAACACTTTGGATTGGTCTTTTTCAATGATGTATTTAAGCGCATGTATATTGGTCAGCGCATGAAGGGCTTTGTAAAAGCGGTTCATGACGAAGATAAGATTGATATCGTGTTAGAAAAGCCAGGTATAGGTAAGGTTAAAGACCTTGCGGAAATCATTTATAGCAAGCTCGAAGAAAGTGGCGGCTATTTACCGCTAGGCGATAAGTCAGATCCTGACGCCATCAAGCGTACTTTCTCTACCTCTAAAGCTAACTTTAAAAAAGCCATCGGTGGTTTATTTAAAGATGGCCGAATTGATATCGAAGCGACTTCTATTTCAATTCGCAAGTCTTAAGCACAAGCAAGTCTCAACCTGAGGCTTGCTTGTTACATTACACTGACTTCAAGCATATCACGCCATTTATCTACCGCTTTTAATCCCAGCTCAAACCCCAATTTATAATCAGACTTTAAGGTCTCAGGGCTTGAGCCTAAAATCATAGATTCTAGTGGTCTATTGGGCGCTATTTGAATGACGTTAACATCTTCTGGTGGTGAATTCATAAAGTTCACCGCATCGGCATAGCGACTTTGATAGTGATGATACATTTCTAACATTCGAGGAGATTGATTAACGCGCCGCATGATTGGCTTTAAGCGCTCAAGCACTGGCATTTTGCCATCGTCATGTGCCTCAATGGTTCTGATCACCCAAATCGTCTTTGCCCCTTGACTGTGTGCCCAGCGCACGGGTAAAGGATCGGCCACGCCGCCATCCATCATTCCGTGACCCGCAACTTTAACGCCTGGACGATATAAAAAAGGGATCGCACTAGAAGCCTTTAAATGGGTAAACATGTTATCGTGCCACGTATGCAAATAATGTGGCTCAAGCGAGTCTAAGTGACTTGCAACCGCATAAAAGTTACTTTCCGGCGTGAGGTGGTTAGGCTCAGTTGGAAACCGTACTTTGCCGCTGTGCTCTACTTGTTGAAAATACCAATCCAAGTCAATGACATTACCACCGGTAAAAAATCGCGCGGGACGGAAAAACTGCTGCTCCGTTGTAAGTGATTCGATAGCAGTTTGCGCATATTGACTGGCGCGAGCGCAATAAGCTGCGAGGTTTTGTGCGCCCGCTGAGACACCCACTTTTAAATCAAAAGGCGTAAATTTTTTCTCAAGAAAAGCATCAAGCACGCCCGCTGTAAAAATGCCTTTTTGACCTCCGCCCTCAGCGATAATCGCAGAGCGTATGTTAGATGTCATGTTGTGCTCTTTTTATTATATAAACCTGTACGCATCTTATTTTACTGTGGGCAAAAACCGTTAAATTCAAGCTTTCATAACACTTAACAATAAAAATGCCCTGCTGAACGGAAAAGTTCAAGCAAGGCATTCGTAATATACACAGCGTGATTAATATATGGTTAGAGTTTGCTTACGGAACTCTCTACCGGCCGTTTTAAAAAGCTGACTAATAGCGCGGGTAAAATGGTGAGTGTGACGATAGTTGCCATAGCAATACCACAAAGCACTATCATGCCAACGCCTCGATAAAGCTCAGATCCTTCTCCTGGAATAAACACCAATGGCGCAAGACCGCATAGGGTTGTCATCGTTGACATCACAATCGGTTTTAATCGCGTTTGTAGTGCTGAGATCACCGCCTCGTAAACACTCATCGCGGTACTCTCAAGGTTTCTTCGGCTTTGATCGACAATCAGAATAGGGTTATTAACCACAGTCCCTAACAAGATTAAAAAGCCAAGCATGGTTATCATGTCAAAAGGCTGGTGGAAAGTGCCTGTTATGCTACCAATGCCATTAATAGCAATTAGTCCAAGTAAGCCTCCAGCCATGCCAAGCGGCACTGTTGCCATAATAAATAGCGGATAGCCCCAATGCTTGAAGATTGCGACAAGTAATAAGTAACACAGCGCTAATGCAACGATAAAATTACTGCCCAGCGCTTCTTTGGTTTTGTCTAGTTGATCGGCAGCACCACCGATACTCACATTGACACCAGGAAGCAGATCGCCCTGCCGCTGAAGCTGCGGTAATAATTCCGTTCTTACTAATTCCTGCGCTTCCTCTAGCGCAACATTTCTTGGTGGAATAATATATACAGTCACGGTTCTACGACCATCAACTCGACGCAAACTATCACTGTCTGCTTTTTCTCGTAGATCGGCCAAAGCGCTCAGCGGGATCAGCCCAGCTTTGGTCACAACCGGAGATTGCGCTAATTGCGAAAGACTTTGCTGATTACCCGACTCAGAAAATAAAAAGACGTCTACTTTATCATCGTCTAAGATCAACTCGTCAACATAGGCGCCGTCACTCAAGGCTGCGACCGTATAGCCGAGTTCGTCGGCACTCATACCCACTTCAGCCAACCGTTGCCACCTTGGTTGGATTTCTATTAGCGGTTGGTCGAGTGTCAGAGAAGATGGTGCAGAATCCACTTGTGGATTATCAAAGACTTCCCCCGCTAACCGATACACTGCATCTGCTGCCCGATAGAGCGCCGTTTGATCTGTACCGCTGATATCCAAAGCCACCGCTCTTGAACCGCCATCATTACTTGAGATAATCGAGCCTCGTGAAGAAAATGCGCGCATTCCTGGGTAGCTTCTAAACTTGGTCGTGATTGCCTCCATCATTTCATCGATGTATTCACGGTTGTATGGTTCACTTAATAGCCAAATGCTACCAACACCAACAGACATCGAATAATACTTTAAAGGTGGCAACGACGTGTTACCCGATACAAAATCGCTGTCATCGTTTTCCAAATGCTTGTTTAAATAAGGAAGTAGTTCATCACCAATTTTTTGCATATGGCTGAGGTTATAGCCCGGAGGCGCTATCATCATAGAGAACGCTTTTGGCTCCTCTCCCTCCGGCAAATATTCGGCTTTAGGCATAAATAACCACGCCCCACCGAGTAACAACACACTACCGAATACAATACACACTATGCGAGCACGTGGACTTGATAACATCGCCGGAATAAACGTTGGCAGTTTAGGCGTAGACAACATGCCACTGGAGATCTCCTTACAGGCAAAATTTGCATTAGCAGCAGGCACCACAAACAAGGCCACCAACATAGAAGCGATGATTGCAGCAGAAATCGCAATTGCGACGTCGGAATAAAGCTGCCCGGCTTCTTGCTGAATAAACAAAATAGGTGCGAATACCAACACTGTGGTCAGGGTTGAAGCAAGCACCGCAGGCCATACCTCTTGAACACCGGTAATGGCTGCTTGAAGTTTGTCGAGACCTCGGCGTCTGGCTTGCTCTATGTTTTCAAGTACAACAATGGTGTTATCAACCGTCATGCCAATGGCGAATGCAACGCCGGCGAGGGAAATCACGTTGATCGTTCTGTCAAATAGCAACAGACCCAAAAATGCCGCGATGGTACAAATTGGAATGCCCATCACACCAATAAAGGTCGAGCGTGGGCTCTTTAAAAACCAAAACATCACCAGAGTCGCAAGCACCGCACCCAGCGCTAAATTCGTCCAAACATTTTCAACAGATCCTTTAACGTAACGAACATCATCGCTCAATAGCGTCAGTTGTAGTCCATTACTTGCGAGCATGTCACGGTTGATGCGAGCCACTACCTCCATCATTTCTTCTTTAATCGCCATCACGTTAGAACCGCTTTCCCGTCTCACCGAGAGCATTAAGGCTCGCTCGCCATTGTTATAGGCAATGTCGCGCACTTCATAATGATCAAGCTTTACCTGAGCGATGTCTTTGAGCTTAATTGTGGTGCCCTCACGGTGACTGACTACCAGCTCTTCTAGCGCTTTAGCTGACTCAAAGCGGCCGACCATACGCAGTAAATAACGGCGTTTCCCACTGTCTATATCGCCAGCAGAGGCATCTTGGTTACGACTGCGTATTGCATTTCTAACGTCAACTAAGCTAATTCCACGGCTCGCCAATTGTTCTTGATCTACCAAAATTTGTACTTGATAGAGTGCACCACCACGCACACCAACCTGAGATACTCCACTGACTCTTTCCATTTCTGGACGAATAAAGTCTTCGGCATAATCGCGAAGCATATCAATATCAAGATTGAGTGGATTTCCCGGTTGCGGCTTTAGATTAAAAAACATAAAGGCATTGCTCGAAAACGCGCTGCTATATAACACTGGCTGGTCAACGTTTTCAGGATAATTTGGTACTTGAGATAACGCGTTGCTCACGTTTATGAGCGCTTCGTTGACGTCGACACCAAATGGAAACTCAAGCTCTATCTCTGCCTCACCAGTATTGGCATAACTTGACATGCGAGTTAGATTCGCAAGTGAACGAAGATACCTTTCTTGCTCTATAAGTATTTCTTTTTCAACATCTTGTGGCGTGGCACCGGGCCAATTGGTCACCACAGTGATGGTTCTTACTTCAAGATCTGGGATCATTTGCACCGGAATTTTAAACGCGGCAACAATACCCAATATCGAACAGATCAATACCGTTACTGCAACTAAAATGGCGTGATTTACACTGGCTCTTAACATCACCCGCTCCTATAAACCCGGTACAATGTTTAATGCTTGGCCTTCTTGCAATAACTCATTGCCTTCAACCACCACTTGTTGCCCTAACTCTAAGCCAGATAAAACTTCAATATGACCATTAATTCGCTCACCAATTTGAACGTTTAACCGCTTTGCTTGACCGTCAACGGCCACAAAGACACTGAACCCACCGTCGGGATGACGCAAAATCGCATCGCTAGGAATAATCACACTGTGGTCTTGTGCTCGAATTAGCGGCAGTTTTGCCGTAGCCGATGCGCCGACACGCAACTGCGCATCTTTTGGAATTGCCAATCTTAATAGAAACGAGCGACTGGTTTTGTCAACTACCGGAAGTTTTGCCAATACATGAGCTTGATGCAGCACGCTTGGCGCGCTTGCGACACTAAAATTAACGACACGGCCAAGGTTAATAAGCTGAAAGTATTCTTGTGGCACTTGCAAATCGAGCCACAAAACATCACTACTCACTAATTCAAACACCGTTTGTCCACGCGTCACCCACTCACCTAAATTAACCGTGCGCCTTGCTATCACCCCCGTAAAAGGCGCTTTTAATTGATGGCGGTTAACGAGCTCTCGCTGATAAGCCATCTTAGCTTGTGCTTCTAAAAGAGTGGCTTCTGATGCTTGTAACTTAGCCTCTCTGTCAGCAAGCTCAGTTTGCGCAAATAATTTTTGCTGCGACAGAGACTGTGCTTCTTTTACCAACCTTATCGCATTGTTGCGATCGACCTTGGCGCGCTCAAGTGCAGCTTCTACACTTTTCAGCTCAGCTTTTACTAAAGCGGCATCGAGACTCAGCAGTACAGCATTTGCTTCAACAATATCTCCGGCTTCAGCTGAAATCTTAGTTATTACACCATCGGTTAAACTTGACACTTGTGCGTGTTGTGCTGCACTAATTGAGCCCGTTAAAGACAGTGTTCGTTCAAGCTGTTGTTGCTTTACATCAGTGACCACAACGTTGACCGCTGCAGCATAAAGATTAAAGGATAAAAGAGAGAGTATTAAGCAAACGCATTTCATGTAGTTTGTTCCAAAGTTAAAAACACTATTCCTTTCAGTAAACACTAAGCAATAGCACCTACTGATCTCGACTAAGCATTGCAGCTGGCGAGTTTATGTCACTATAACGCCGACACACTAACACAAATAAAAATCATTACCATCCAAACTAGGTAAATGACCTCAAAAGTGTAGTTTGTGAAATAATGAATGAACAAAGAATATACAGGAATAACGCTTGGAATAAAGTAGACATAAACGTTGCTATGCCTACTTTAAGGAGGGTCAATTACACTGATTTAATTTAACAATACAAGTGAAGTAACATTACGAACACCGGGATGACTCATATAGTCATTTTTAATCCCTTCAACTCTCAGTGATTTACCAATCAAACTCGGGTTAAGCTTGGGACTAAATGCATCGCGCTGAGCTGCTTCCAACTTAATATATAGCTTGTTGCCAGCAACTGTTGGGTCGCTTAATTCAAGCGCATAGATATCGTTTACAGCAGCTGTGATTTTGCCACTGACTACCACTGCTGAGCCATTATTTAGCGCTAATACGTCAGCAACACTCATATCACTAGATGGCTCTGTCGTTGTACCAACGGTTTGTATCTCACTTACTTCTCGTATCCCCGGTGCACTCATATACGATGAGCGAACACCTTTGATAACTAAAGTAGAATCAAGAATGGATGGATTAAGCTGCGGACTAAATGCAGCACGCTGGTGACTTTCAAGTTTAACATTTATCGTATGAGTTGGATTTTGGCTGTCCTCAAGTACTAAAGCATAGATATCATTAAGTGCAGATTTGACACGCCCAACAAGCTCGATTTCATTGCCCTCGGCGGTTGCAAGCGCCTGCTCAACCGACAATGCCACTGGTGCAATCTGAATATCGCTTACATAACGAATACCAGCCTCACCCATATAGCTGTCTCGAGTACCAGTCACTATGACTGATTGACCAAGGATCTCAGGATTGAGTTGCGGGTTAAAGTCACTGCGTTGAGCAGATTCAAGCTTTACGTTGATACTTAACGATGCGTTGGCAGTATCTGTGAGTAATAGGCCATAGATACCGTTTACTTCGGCTGTCACTTTACCTAACACCGCAAATTTAGACCCAGCTGAAGCAGCAAGTGCCTGTGCTACAGAAATCGCGCCATCAGGAGTTGGCTCTGGATCGGGATTAGGATCTGGGTTGGTTTGCCCTGAACCATAAGGCGCATTGAAAGAGCTATTTTTATAGCTATCTGTATTCCATGCATCAAAACCCGATGCAGGCGTCCCCCATGGCTGACCATTGTTTGGATCAGACATTTCTTGCGGCGCCATTGGCACTGGTGTTACTTCACCGCTTGCATGACCGTTAGTACCATCAAAGTACTGATACGACTCAGGCGTTGCTAGCCAATTGATGATGTTGACCGAAAGTACAGCCGCATTACCACTGTCTGTCCAGCCAGGGTACGTCTTTTTACTATTGCCATTATCCTGACGCTTGTACTTAGGCGTAGCGTCTTCAATTGGGGAAGAATCACCAATAAATGCGGCTTTGCCTAACCCAGCTTTTGAGATAGCAACATACGGGCCTTCATTTCTACCACCAAAGTAAAGTCCATCATCTTTAGCATGACGCCATTTAGCCGGTGTATCTGAAGGTGAAAAATAAACCAAGCCCTTCGCTTTTTGTTCATCTACAATCGCAAGTGTCGCGCCTGCGGCCATCAATACAGGAGTAACTCCAAGTGTGATCCCTTCTGTTTTGCTCGCAGACTCAATACCACTTACGCCTTGCTTGTAGTCAGCGGCATTAAAGCGAAAGCGGATCCCAAAGTTTTCTGCAAGCCATCCCATGTCTGCTGATTTTGGATTACGCCAGTCACCGTACTCACCACCTAGATTATACTTGGCCAGATCTGAGCGGTTGTAGCCGTTAAAGACTTCAGTGGCATCCCACGTATTTAGATTACGATCCGCGTCATAATGATCTGCAATAAAAAATATCCCTTTTCCATCCGCAACAAACTGCAATAACGCCGCTTGCTCTGATTGAGTGAAAGGACGGTTAGTTTCTGCCAATACAAAGACATCTGCATCTTTAATCGCATCGTAGCTGATAACCGCTTCATTTTGATTGCTTTGAGAGGTACGGTCGTCAAAGAATCTAATCTTGCCGTCATTGTTTAAATCAACACCACGATATTCTTTTACGGTATACCCTTCATTAACTAATGCATCCGCAAAGTCTGAAAACGCACCATCAATAACCCAATCGGCATTTCCTTCAACGCCACCGTGTGACACATCAAATAATACTGTCTTACCATTGTTGTTTGTGCTTGGTGTTTTGACTGGAATGTGGTTATTCCAGTCATACGGCTGCGCTGCAAATACAGAGGTGGATATAGCTGCAGCCAAAACTACGCTGCAAAGCTTGAAGTTTACTTGTTTCATTCGTCAAATCCCGTTGAAAATTATAAAAAGAAGCAATAAAAAAGCCGCCAAAATATGGCGGCGTAGTGTATTAGTTCAGCGGTTGTGTTAAATCCAGCTGATAAAGTGCAAAACCTCTTTCGTCGGTTTTGCCGGTAGGTAGAATATGATTAAATTGCTGACTGTAAGTTTCAGCATCCGCACTGGTTGAGCTAAAGAATTCAATATTGGCGCCAACCACAGGTGCAAATGACCAATTCATATCGGCGGACGGATCAAGTCCTGCAGCACCATTTTGGTCGCTAACAAAAGTAATATAGTCAGCAACGACCTGACGGTTCTCATTTGGCGAGTCGACAACGATTTTATCTCCCTTAATATTTGGGAAATTACCGCCACCAGATGCACGATAGTTATTCGTTGCAACCAAGAATACTTGGTCGTCCTTCACCAACTCACCTTGATACTTCAATGCCTTAATGCGGTTACCGTTTGACACCTTTTCACCGTTTGCCGCGTAGCGTGCAGGCTCAGTGACATCAATTTGATACGTCACACCATCTAGTACATCATAGTTATATGAAGGAAAGTCTGGATTGATCAGCGCTTGAACGCCTTCAGTATTTGGTGTGATTTGATTGAACTGTCCTGCAGACATTTCAAGCCATTCGCGCACTTCGCTGCCCTTGAGCTTCAACACCTTAAGTACGTTCGGGTAAATGTACATATCCGCAACGTTACGATAGGCGATATCACCTGCAGGTATTGCGGTAAAGTCATCTGGGCCGCCACGCCCTGCTCTGAAAGGCGCACCCGCAGACAGTATAGGTAATCCATCAAGCTCAGTACCTTGCACGATTTTTGCTGTATACCATGCTTGTGCGTCAGTCACGATTTGGATTGAGGGGTCGTCATTCACTAACGCAAAATAGCTGTTCACTGTGTTGGTAATTTTAGCAAAAGGCTCATTCACCCATGCACGAGTTTCAGCATGCTCACGATGTACCGCAGCTTCAATTGCCGCATCGCTTTCTACCAACGATACCGTATTACGATTTTCATCCGTTTCATAGATAGCTTTCAGCGTCGACTGTGAGTCAACCACCACCCATTTACCTGATTTAAATTGGATATCTAGGTCAATTACACCAAGATGATTGCCCCAAAAACCAGGCATTACAGCCGCAACGCCATTGATTGTGCCTTTATCATTATCAACACCATGTGCCGCTAAGTCTGCATAGCCCGAACCTGGGAAGTTTGCATGCGCGTGACCAAACATAATGGCGTCTATATCATCCACCTTGGACAAAGCATAAGATGCATTTTCAGCCATTGGCTTATCGGCAGATACATCAAGACCTGAGTGCGGAATAGCAACGACAATATCCGCGCCTTCAGCTTTCATCTTAGGTACGTAGTGTTTTGCCATTTTTACGATGTCCTTGGCGATCACTTTGCCTTCAAGATTGGCCTTATCCCATTGCATGATTTGCGGTGGAACAAACCCGATAAAGCCGACTTTAATCACCTGAAGCTTGTCATTCTCGTCAAAGAATTGCTTTTCTTGAATTAGGTAAGGCTTAAATAACGGCACATCATTTGTTTCATCTTCGTCGCCATCAACCTTAAACACGTTTGCACTAATATAGGGAAAGTTCGCATCGTCGATTGCTTCATCTAAAAACGCTAAGCCAAAGTTAAATTCATGATTACCAATATTTGCGACATCGTACTCTAGTGTGTTCATGGCCTTATAAACAGGATGAACTTCTCCCTCTTTGAGGTTTTTGATTTTCGCCATATAGTCGCCAAGCGGACTACCTTGGATCAAGTCGCCATTATCTACCAACATGGAATTTTTAACTTGGCTTCTCGCTTGATGGATTAACGCCGCGGTTTTCACGAGACCCACTTTGTCATCTTGCTTGTCTGAAAAGTAATTGTAGTTCAATACATTTGCATGCAAATCTGTGGTTTCTAGTAAACGCAAAGATACCGCAGTGCCTTCTTTTGGAATATCAGGTCCTTTCGGCACGTTTATATCAACATCGTTATCTGAATCTGAGCAACCAGTAATAATGCTTGTGGCACCGCACAGTAGTGCGATTGGAAGTAGTTTTGTTTTCATAAGTCCTTTCTTTACTTTGTTTGCATACCCGTGCGCATGCTTTTAGTTATTTCAGTAATACCAATTCACGTCTCTTCTTATTCCACTTCATAGAAGCTGAACCAAGAAGCACAGCGAGTCAGGATAAACCGTTGCGTTTTGCGTGGCGGGTGTCACTATACGAGGGAAAAAAGTCAAGAAAGCTAAGCTTTTATGGCAGTTAAGTGCTAGAAATATGACGGTACTAAGTCAGGCGAAGTGAATTAACTTTAAAGTGATAAATATACAAAAAAGCCTCCATATTGGAGGCTTTAATTGCTTGCTTAACATTTAGTAATACTTAGTCTTCGAACTCTACTTTTTCTGCTTGAATATAAGTTTCACCATCCTCGGTTACTAAATAGCCCTCCACTTCAACGTTTTTACCCGTTGCAATATCAGACTGTTCACCATCTTCAAACTGAGTTTGCTCAGACACTTCAATTTTTTGGCCAAGTACATAAAACATGGTTGCTGAATCAACTTGCGTGATTGACCCCTCAACTTCTACGTACTTTATTGCTTGAAACTTCAGCTCTTTAGCAACCACTGTCACGCCATCTATGGTGTATCCTTCGACTTCCACTTCTAAACCATTATCTAGTTTTTCAAAATTACCATGCTTAAACTCTGTGTTTGCGGTAACTTGAACACGCTGCGCACCGAGATTGAACTGATAATCAAACGGAGAGTCCTTAACTAAGTCTTCGATAACCCCCGCAATCTCTACTTCTTCGGCATCGTCATCATCAAATTCAACTTTCTTAGCCAATAGTACGTTATCTTGGGTTAACACCCCTTCGACTTCAACAGAGACGCCATTAGCTAAGTTTTCACTGCTTCCATCTTTAAACTCAGTATTGTTATCCGTGGTAATTGAAATGCCATTCACCATAAACTCAGACGCTGAGACGAAGTTGGTGACGTCACCTTCAACTTCAAGCTCAATGCCGTCTTCAGATTCGATTTCAATTTTAAGCGCAAAAACTGAGCCGTCGGCACGCTGAATCGCTTTGACTTCAACGAAGTCGTCATTAACAAATATGCCGTTTTTAAACTCGGTGTTTTCATCAAAAAACACGGTTTTACCATTGAGGCTAAAAGTTGCATCGACAGGGTTAAAGTCCGAAACTTTACCTGTTAATTCAAAAGTTCGGTCATCAAAGTCGTCATCTTTGTCGTCAACCTCAACTTTCGTGGCGATAAGTGCACCACCTTGGATCACATAGTCAACTTCCGCGATATCACCTGCTGCCACTTGTTCAAAAAATACCGTTAGATCAACATCACTCTCAAGCTCAAGTTCGGTTGCTCCATTGATAGCAAAGACCAGTTTACCAACAGTGATTGTCTGCTCAGCTGCATTCACAGCAGTAACTTTTCCTTCAACTTCATGCTCTTGCTGATCATTAAAATCACTCGCAGAGATGCGCTCTAAGTCTCTCACGACATAAGCACCTTCAAAGCCAAAAGCTTCAATTTCAACGACATCGCCAATATTAAGCTTCTCGAGTTTTAACTCTTTGTCCTCAGCATCTGACTCATCTTCAAATTGGGTATAGTTATCTACAAAATAACTGCTTCCAAATACCGTTAGTGTTTGTGCTTCAAGATCAATTGCGTCAATGACACCGGTTAATTCGATTTCAGAGTGCTTATCAAAGCGTACTTTTTTGGCGATTAAACCTTCTTCAGTTGCAACTGCAAGCACAAATACACGCATACCGACTTGTAAGTCGTCATCGTCGCCTTTCTTATAGTCAGTCTCATCGCTCAATGTAAAAGTATGGCCGCCAATTGCAAAAGCATCGTCACTGACTTGCGTTACTATTCCTTCGAATTTAGCCACCGCTCCCGAAGGCGCTGAATTGGCGCTTTCAACCTCGACGCTATCCGCAAGTAAAACGCCTTCTACAGGTAAGTTTGATGCTTCTACTTCTACTATTGCATCATTTTCTATTGTGCCTTCAACCGCTGTTGCTTGACTGTAGTCAACAATAAGCGCCCCTAATTTAAATGTCTTGGCATCAAGGTTTAGTTCAGAAACCTTGCCTTCAACCTCAAACTCGCCATTTTGTTCTTCAACATCAATACGGGTAGCGATGTATTGACCCTGCCCTTGATGCAGCGCACTGATCTCAACAAAGTCTCCCATATTTAACTCAGTAAATGCGATAGTGAGCTTTGTGCGCTTATCGACACCAAATTCTTGACCTAAAACGGTAATTGTTTGATTTGCATAGTCTACTGCGGTCACTACACCTTTAGCGGTTGCATCGTAGGTAATAGAATCTGCAACCGCAAAGCCACCATCTGCTCCTTGTTTACCTTGTAAATTAACCTGCATACCGACTTTAAGGTTTGCTTGTTGCTCCGGTGTCGTTTCATAGCGCACACCGTTCACATACACACTGCCAAATCCCGTTACCGTTCCCTCTGCATTGACTGATGTCCGGTAAGTGATGGTGATTGTTTCTTCTTCATTGCTGCTTAAATCAACGGTGATTGATTCTTCATTTGGTTGATACAGTGCCTGATTTACAGAACGAGAGGTAGCGGTTAGCTTATATTCACCCGTAGCAAGCGCATTGAGTGTAGTGGTGGTAGAAATATCTTCGCTATAGCTTGAAGGACCTGTTAGCGTTAGGTCTGCCTCGGAACCTGCGGGTAAGCCCTGTACAATGACTTTTATTGAACCTTTGGCTCCGGTGTTATCGCCAGGTTGTGGATCGTCATCACTACCGCCCCCACATGCGACCAGAAGGCTACTTGATGCCAATAATGATGGTAATAACCATTTTCTATCCATTACATAATCTCCTAAATTTTTGGCTCATTTAGTACATGCAGCTGCTTTGCCACAAAAACTTAACATGCACTCTAGACGGCCAAAAATGAATACCCGCTTTATTACTGGTACCTTGGTATCCACCTAATTGAAGACTGATATTAAATTGGTTTGCTTGTTGAAATAGCTATCATACTGAGACCCGCGTATCTACAGATAAAAGTTTTTAGAATTCGTATCACCACACTTCCATGCGATTTACTTGGCAGTCATCGGCATCAAAGTACTTTTTCATCACCTCTGGAAATGGACCATTGCCGTGAGCATTCTTATTCTTCTTAAACGTATACTCCATAGCTTTATAATAATAGCGGTTGATTGGTTGAGTAATATCCATAAACCTATTCATTTGTGACCAATCGTGAGTATCGCCACCTCCCGCAATACCTATACGATTTCCAAACCAATAGTGCTCGGGGTATTTTCTACAACTTAAGTAACCCGTTTGCATCGATGCGCTGCCTCGCATATTTTTTACTTCTGGACCGACAACAAACTCTAGGTCTTCTATGGGGATATAAAATGGCTTTCTGAATAAGGTGTAGGGCGTTCTTACCAGTCCGGTATGGCGGTTAAACTCGATTGCATCCACAATACGAATTGCATTCCCTAATTTGTACATTATTAAAGGGAATGCAGTCAGTAAAAACAGCCCCAACCATGAATGCCAAGCTGGCATACTGTCGTCTGTCATACTTACCCCTAACAGACAAATCCCAATGATAGGGCCTAATACCAACCCATGTAGCCTAATAGACCATAATCCCGGTGAGCGCGGTACCGAAACAACCCGACCATCGCATTGGCTAGGGTAACTTACGCCACTAAAGTCGTCTCTCGGTGCAAATGCGTCTTTACAGGGTTTTGCTTCTTTAAACTTACAGCCGTTTAATTCTTCAGCCTTGGCTAGTCGTTCCTTATAACTTAAATTATGGAGATGGTTTTTGGGTAGTTCTTCATAAAAAATACCACTACGACGATAACTTGTCTCTCTAGCCAAGTATGCATCTCTTTGTGCTTTCTTTTCTTTTTCTTCTTCAGTTGCTTCTTCTCGATAATATCGCTCTCTTTCCTTCGCTTTATTTGCCAAATAGCTATCCAGCTCTTCTTCAGTCATCTCTTCAATCTTTTTCACTTGTCATGTCCTTCTATCTTATTGGCGGCCTTTCAGGAAATCTGAACTTTTGATTTAATCTAGATAGTTCTTTGATGTATCTAACCCCTTTAGTGATCAAATAACCATCATCTTTTTTGGTCACCACCGTTGGTAAAGAGTACAACTCAGCTGCACTTTCGATCACTTTTTTACCTTTACCATTGGGGTAGCTTTCTACTTCTATGATTAACTCAATAGAGCTACCAACTTCTAGATTTAACAGTTCACAGAGTTTTCCTTCAGTGAACTCAAAGTAATAACCGGTTCGATTAGGGTATAGCTTCCAACCACTGCTAAGCTTGGCCAACTGATGATGATTTATCTCCTGTATTTTATCATCACCTTCTTTTGACCAATAGAAACGAGCAGAAAACCCTTCTAATTCATTGGTTAGTGGCGCGCTTACCTGCACTTTAAACACACTTAAAAATCTTTGAATATTTACCGTAGGTGAGTACAACATGCTGTAAAAATCGGTTAACGCATTTTCCATTTTATGTTGTCATGTTGACGACCGGAGCGCAGACTAAATCAATCTAGGTTTGTATGAGGCTAAATACGCTTACGACTGAATGTTGCTACCGAGCCTATAGAAGCATCAGAAGTTAAAAGCTATCCACAACTCCTATTCCGGATAGCAAAGTACTAGCTGTAACATTATCATAGTAAACATACCTCTTGGCTTAGGTGGCCGTTTGGGATCAGGGGTCCATACTTCCCAAGGTTTTGTAATTTCTGGTTGAACTTTGCCCTCAGACCAGTCAAATTTTATAGCTTCCTGAAATATTTTCTCTTCAATTTCTCTTTGCTGTTCAAGGCTGAATTGTGTCCAAAAGCCTTTTGGTCGACCATTGCTTTTATCAAACGATTTCGTGAGCGGATCCAACTCTCGATACAGCTCGTATTCCGGTGTATCAGGTAGAGGTTTATCTTGCTGCATATGCCTTACAATCGCCTCCCATTCCAAAAAACACCGTACAGGCTTCGACGTATCACCAGAGGCATTTATTGTTAGTTTCGCATTCGGGTAACGCTCTAAGTCTTTATGTCTGATTTCAATAAACCCTTTCATAATACCTAAAGTTGCAAATTCATTTTTAGTGTGACATTCAATGTCTTTCCAATCGAATGTTGGATTACCAAATCGATCAAATTCACTAGCGTTTTCTATCTTCCACGTAAAGCTGACTTTTTGATCTTTGCGGTCAAAATAAGCTCCTTTAAACTTGACACGATCATATGTTAAGCCTAAAAAATTAACCGCTATAAAGGAGTATATTGGAATTATCAATAGAATCGGCCAGTAGAAACTTCCGTCAGTAAAAATAACAACAAGAAAGTTCAAAAGTAGCAAGACCCAAATAGCAAAAGAAATACCACATGGCAAATAAAATAAAAAGAACGTTGTACTACTAGGCTTTTCCGCATAATAATAGCGCTCACTTGTATTTAAATACAAATCCAACTTTGGAGTGTAAAACTTTCTATAAATTGCCAAACCATGCCTATTTTTACTTAACCCACCTTTAAAGCTATTTTCACGAAAAAATTGATTAAAAAAGCTATTTTTCTGTAGCATGCTCATAAACCTCATACTCTTTATATTTTATGGGGATAGTAACTTTATTTACCCTTACAAAGGGCTTAAGTTCTACATCCAAAATTTCGCCATCAAGAGAAAAATTAAAAATACCGCCTATTTTATTCCTTTCTTTACTATAAATTGGTTTGTGATCTTTTAACCCATAAACCCAAGTCCCTTCATATACTTTAAGATTTCTTATATTTCTATATTTGTAATCAACCTGTAAACCGAGTTCACTCTCTAGCTCATCGATGATTGGGGAAGATATTTCAACCTGATAGTGCAAGCCATTATTGATTACATTGGCCACCCTAGGTGAGTACAGTACTGATAAAATATATTCGTGGAATTTCTCAGAGTTTTTAAAATGCTCATATGTGATATTGCTCTTCATACCTAATGGCCCAAATTCAGCCCACCTTTTCAACTTTGAATCTTTTAAGGCCTCTGCGATTAATGCGGTAAGTATTGCAGCAATAAAAAGAACCCACCCCAAATGTCCTAGACTACCGAAAAAAAACACTTGAATTGAAGATAGAAATGTGAATCCAGCAGAGACTAATGTAGCAATCCCCGCATCCAAATCATGTTTGGCAATTAATTCTAACCCATCGAACAACAAAACTACTGACGCAGCAATCCCTATTATGCTCGACATTCCTCTAAATATCGAAATTGAAGAAATTGACTGCCCGACACGACCTATGTATTTTTCTTTGGTGAGTAGCCTCTCTTCCTCTGGAATTTTCAAAGTTGAATTTAAAAGCCCTAATATTGCCGTTATGCTGCCACCTAAGAGTGCTAAATTCTTCGACACTTCATAAAGATCTCCTTTACCTTCAAAATTCTTTTCGTAGTCTGAGTACTGAATGATTGTTCCCCAAACAGTTAGAATTGCTATTAACCCAGGTACACCTTTTTTCGCAACTTTCTTAAACCTTGACAGTTCTTTGTTTGTAAGGCCTTCTCGGTGGTATCCTTGACCTAACTCATCAAACAGCTCTTTGTGCTCATATTCGAGATCAAATAGCTCCTTAGGGAGTGATAAAACATACTTTGTTGAGCTGTTTACATCCCCTTTAAGCTTTTTAAATTCGATGGTTTTTATGGCTAAACTTTCTATACTTTCTTTAGTCTTAGTTAAAATAACTCCGTTCACTTTACCCTTTTCATCAAATACTTCTAATCCAAGCGCTTTTGCAACGGTGATAAATTGATTATTATTCTTTGAGCCAACTTTATCTTTTATAACAGCATCAATAATCTTTTTAAAAGCTTGGTGTTGCTTTCTGGTAGTTAGCCTCCCTAATGTCGTTATATCACTAAACTCTTTGGTAAGAGAAAAGTGGGTATCCGGTACGTCACCAGCTGGGAACAGCTTAAGTTTATCTACAAATTCAGGTACGCGACTTTTTATCGTCGAGGCCATAAATCGTTGCAGCTTTTCACTAGGTGTCTGCTTGTCAATAAATTCCTTATGGAGTGCTAAATGAAGATTGGTAAACTCTTCAACCCCTTTAAGAGAGATATCGGAAGCTCCCTTTGTCAGATTAAACATTGATACAGGAGCAAGTGCTTCATCTCGATTAAACTTTTTGGGATCAAAATCCCCAAGCTCAACTCCTATTAGCGTTTCATCGTATTGTGCAGATGCAGATGTATCACCATAAGCAAGCTCGTTGCCACAAAATTGTTTTTGGAACCATTCATTTTCATCAGACACATGTTTGAAGACTAGCTTAATCGCTTTTTTATATTGTTCATCAAGTTTGCTTGTTAACTTGCTTACTCGCGCCTTATCTAACACGGCCTTGAAGTTTACTTGCAATCCCTCTTTTCTCAGTGCCATTAGATTAAAGTGTTGACAGAACATATGAAAACTATAATGGTCTTGAATGTTGTCCAAAGTTGAAAAGTCACGCGAGATAAATTGGAGTTTTGATGGCTCAGATATTCCTCTTGGTGGTGTATAATTCTCTGTATAAATCTTGATTAATTTTTCTTTATTTTCATAAAAAATCTCAACTAGATCTAATATCTCAGCACTGTTACTGCCAACAAGGTACTTTTCAACTTTACTTTCAGAGAGATGTGCAGCTGCACTTCGTAACTCACGACTAAATGAATCTTTTTGCTTATAATCGATTTCAGGTTTATACCGACTTTGAGCAACGTTCCGCATAGAAAAATCTTTTTCATGTAGCTCATCATTTAAAAATACACTTTGAGCAATGATAGCAGACTTATAATAACCGTTTTCTTCCAAAGTCAAGCGTTGAATTGTAAGCTGCGCGAGGGCTGTTTCACTTAATAGGAAGCATTTCTGCGCTATCCCCAAAACGTCATGCAAATAGATACAGGGTTCACCGTCTTCGTTGGCTTTTAAGTTTTCAATACTGTCCCAGTTGGGGGCTGATGAAAAGTCGATGGTTTGCATCCGCTCGCTACGATAGGTCGAGGCTTTACCTTCGTCTGGGCATTTTGACGTCATCGGCTTTTTATCAAAGCGGCTGTCATCAGGTTTCATATCACCCAGCGCGCTGATGTAATCCCATGACCATTGCACGCGTGAAAAGGCTACTTGATAAGTCATAGTTTCAACTGAAGTTGAGTCTGAGAATAGACCTTTTGCGCGAATTGGCAGTGTGAGTCTTGGCATGTGCGTGCCGTTGTTGGGCCTGAAGCTTTGACCGTGATACTCACGAAGGTCAACTTCACTGAGCATACCACCTGAAATGGCGGCTATTTCTCGCCACAAATAACCATTAACAAAAAAGTAATAGTAACCAACAGGTTCATCTTCTTGAAATTCTTTTTGATCTTTAAACATAGGCACGTATTCAGGAGCCTTTGCTTTGTTAATATCAAGCGAAGCGTCTGAGAACACACGTAGTTCAACCGTCTCCACAAACGGGATTTGATCATCCGGCTTTGGTGATGATGCTCGTTGAACTTCAGCAAAACCAAGTGGCACAGTACAATCTTTGCCATTTAATCCTTGAAGTTGCAATTCCAGCGTACAAGGTGCTTGCTCGTCATTGAGTTCAGTATTAAAAATATGTGTGCCCATACTTTATTACCCTCCCTGCTCTAGTTTTTTTTGTTGTTTATTTGCGCCTTGCTTTGTCACGAAATTTCCCTGCGAGATAAGACTACGGCTGCTTTGGTTATTTAGACCAAATGCACTTTGGATTGGATCTTGTTCAGTACCCGTTGCATCTCTTTTTGCCACTGACAGTGAGCTAGGGGTCGCACCGCCAGGTTGATTCAAGGGAGAAGGTGGCGTGTTTTTACTGTTAGAGATCATAAGATCTCCTTGGCGTACGGCGGGTTTTCCTTCGATATACACATCAAAAGAGCCAAGAATGAATTCGGCTTTGCCTTTGATTGTGCCGCTGGCAATGCCTTTCTTTTTACCGGGTTGATCACCTGTACTTTTTGAAAAGTTACTTTTGATGTTGGCTGCTGGGTTGCCATTGATTTTTACTGAGCTGGCTGTACTTGCCGCGTCTTTAGATTTGGCGAGATTGCTATAAGGAATTGGCACGACAACTTTACCAATTTTAGTCCAGCAAACATCTATGGTATTTAGCATGCCACCACTGTCTTTATGTACTGCGGTGCGACCATTAATTAATACGTTTTGGCCGCTTACGATGCCGACTTGCTGGGCTTCGCTATCTACGTCTTTTTCGATTTGTTCCTCGCTGCCAGCTTGCCATCCTATTTTGCATTCAACTAAGTCTAAAAACGCTCTGGCGTCATCAATTGGCTTATGCATATCCATGCCAGTTTCTGGTTCTTGATGAGGTAAAATCGGCTCGTTTTTTTCATCGTTCCAGTTGGGCGGTGGGACAATATAGTCACTGGCAAACTCAGTTATCATTTCACCCAATACCATATCGCCATATTTAGCGCGCGCAATCTCATCTATAAATGCGTTTTCACCGCTGGCTTTGTCAGGAAATACGGCTATCCCATTTACACAGCCAATAGCGCCATTATTTTTCGCTGCGATAGTAAGCTTTAACAATGCAGGATTGTTATGTCGCCACGACACACTCCCGCCTACTCTCAGCGTTGCAGACATAGCATCTTGATCGTACTGAATCGAATCTGGCTCTTTTCCCTTTACTGCTGCGATAAAGCTCATAACACACTCCTTGTTACTGAGATTAATTGTGGTTTTTCTTGCTCTGTGATCAGCCACACTCTGTCAATATGGCGATTTAACGGGTTATGTAAATAACTGCTGGCAACCGCAAGTCCCATTGCATTATGGCCAGCGCCAATATACCCAATGGTATTTGCCGTGTTGTTGAGTTCAATTAATGCGTCATGCTCTTGGTACAAGGCACGGCTTGCATTGAGCCATTCTCTTTGCCACTGCTCACTGAGTAAGCGGGTCGAAATATAAGGCTCGTTTATCTCTGCGTGCAGCTCTTTTAATAGCTCACCTAAGTCGCCCTGATATGCTTTAATTTGGCATCCATCTTTACTCGCGTTTGTACCAAGCAGTACGCAACCGCCTTCACTTAATACAACACCTTCAGGACCGCCAACAACTTGTAGTTTGCCTACCCAGTTTGGTTTTGACGCTTCATCATAACCAACGCAACTATCTACAAATACATAGAGACTATTTGGCGAGAGCGAATCAATATCAAGCACTTGATACAACTGAATATCGTCAACGTTCAGATCAAGATGGTCACAAAGCGCCCTAACATCGGACAGTTCTATATATGGCTCTTCTGCTTTTGTGTTGGCAGTAACTAGATTAATGGTGCCATCCCACGCGTTGGCACTGCCATCAAACCGTTGCTTAGTCTGGCTTAATAAAGATTCTAAAATGGCTAAACAGCGGTCTTTACGTCGTGTGACCGAGATTTCTTCAATTTGTGCGCGCAAGTATGGGGCATCGAGGCTTATATCATATCTAACAATGGCTTTGCTTGGCGTGCAAAAGCGCATGTTGTTTGCGACCGCGGTATATAAAGCACTGGGGTGGTTACCGGCGGGGGTTTCTAGCGCGATTAATTCAAACTGCATGTGCCACTCCTTGCGTTTGTGTCACTTCGACTAAGAACACGCTGTTACTGCCAGTTTGGCTCTTTTTTACCTTTCCTCGCCAAATTAATGAAAACTGCTGTGTTTGCGAGTCAATTACCAGCGTATCACACTGCATATCAATAGGCGCGGCGTCAGGGCCATTAACCAAACGACAGCGAGGCACGATTCTGGGCAACGTTAGCTTTAGACTTTGTCCATAAGGTAAATCTGGCGTTAAGCCCATCATTTCAATCCACCAGCCATCACTAAACGGGTTTGGAGTTTGTTGGTCTTGCGGCGCGACTTGATAATGCGCAGCGGGGACTACTTCTTTAAATGGAAACTTACCCGCGAGGGCTTGGGCTTCGTCAACCTCTGGGAGTTTGTCACCCCTTGGCGACCAAAATGGTGGGATCGCTGCAAAGCTTGCAACCGCAGTGTCGTGACTCGGTTTTTTTAATACCTGATTAGCATACTCCACTTGTGGCAATGGCTGGCCTTTCGCTTCTTTATTCTTGAGCTTATAACCACGACCAAGAGGGTTTTGGGTCGAAACTTGTTCTTCATCCGACAGACTCGTGCCGCCATAGGCAAGTTGATAATTTAATACACAGGCGGATAATACTTGTGGATCGCTCGCCACGGGTCCAAATAGAGACCGCTTCCACACTCGCTCACCAGTAACTCGCAGTAATTTATCAACAAAGACCCGGTCGTCACAGCCGAGTTTGAGTCCAACTTCAATCACTCGCGCTTGTTTGTCGGTTGGTGGAAAGCAGGTCAATTCACCATATACTTCAAAACCGGTTTTATAAGGCTGAACTTCGTTAACGGCGGTTAAGCTGGCTTCAAGCCCTTCACCGTCAAAGTCATCAGCAAGTACAACAGGCGCTCCAGTTGGATCGGGATACACATTACCCTTTACGTCGTATTCAAAGTTCTGCTTCACAGCGATGACTACGATGGGATCTTTTTCCTCATCCCAAGCCTCAACCGTGCTACTTTGCCACTCGGATTCATTCACTAGCATGGTTCAACTCCTGTTTCACTGATTGCCACTGAAGATAAGCCATCGGCATGTAAAAAAGCGCAGCGCCAAGTGCGTGCGAGGAAATTTTGGAAAGCTTGCGCTGAATAGCAAGGCCAGCCAATCCCTGTTGTAACCAAGCTTTTGGCTCAGAGACTTTACGCCCCGCGAGTTGATGTTGGGTATTTGCTGTTATTAAGGCTTGGCGCTCGTATTCTGCTTGCTTAAAACTGGGTAATTTTTGCGATTTTTGAGATTTAACGCCAGTTTGTGCATCGCTTATTGCGAATTCTTCAGGCAAGTCGAGATCGGTGATTTGTTTCCACGCCTCGTAAGCTGGACGAGCGGTACTGGGGACTTCGAGTAACTTAACTAGATTTTGTAACGAGCGGATATGAGAAAAGTACGGAAATACTTCTGCAATGTAGCTTGGATTATGCTGACAATAAAGTAAGCATGGTTCATCCCATTTTGGCTCATCGAGTAAACCTGCCAGCTGCAATAATTTTGCTTTTAGCGTGGCATCATCGGTCATCGCAAACCGCTTCACTAAGTGCTCTGAAAGTTGCTCTGTATTACACAGCCACATATTCACCAATGCCGTGTAGGCAATTTCAGGGTTGCTATGATCAAGTGCGGCCATGAGTTGGTGACGCGACAAGTTAGCCGTACTAAATGCTAAATAGATAAGGCTCGTAGGCCAATTTTCATCTGTTGATAAAATTCGCTGCCTGAGTGCATCACCTAAATCAATGCGCCATGCTGACAAGTTATGAATGAGCAGCTCAGCAAGCGCAGGCTCGCTGTTAATCGCCGTGATGATTTCACTAGCTTGATCTTCAAGTGCTCTTGTCCCAAATAGATGGTTAATGAGTAACAACAGCTGAGGCGAGTCAATCTCTTGGGTTAACGTAAATACATCATCAATCGACCCGTGCGCAATACAATCTAGTTGTGAGCGATTTATCCAGTGTTCTTCGTCCGTCGCAGCTAAGGTATACACATGATTTAATAGTTGTTTTTCAAGGGCATGTAAACGCCCAGTCTCAACTACTTGGCGTGCATTAAACTTTTGATAATGACGCCAAAGCGACTTGAGTTGTTGACGGTGAACGGCCAATTTGGTTGCAGCTAAAAACATAGTCACACCATATCAGCTTAATTTAATCGAATTGGCCAGCCTTGGAGGCTGAGATCTTGCTCAATATCGGCGTTTAGCAGTTTACCTTCAAGCTGTATCTCACCATTGCCGTTAATTGCTATGCTGCCATTTTTGGTTTTGACACAGACTTTTTGCTCGCCATTTAGCACCACAGTGCCGTTGTTATTTGTCACCGACGCCGCCGGAAAGTCTTGCGGTGCAGCTAAGCGACCAATAACAACTGGCATTGCCACGCTATGTAGCAACACTTCATCGTCAAGACTTACCCGTGTCACACTGTCTAATTGGCCTTTAACCTTCATTTCTACATTAGATTCGTCACACTTCACTCGTAACACTTTGCCTAATTTATCAATGGCGGATACACGCCATACGATGTTGCTTAACGACGGAGGAAATTGTACAACATTGGTTTTCATAGACTTTGCTCCCTGCTTAGTTATGGCTAATTGCTGAGCCAGACACTGAAATATTGCTGGCACTTAAGTTTAAGTTGTTCGCATCAATGGTAATATTACCTGCCGCATCAATTTCTATTTTGCCGCCGCCTTGAGAAAGCTGAATTGAGCCGCTACCTTGGCCAACGATAGAAATGTTTCTATCGGCATTAATGGTCAAGTTACCATTTTGCGCCGCAAGCTCAACATTACCGCCAACACTGAAGTAACTGATGTCTTGCGCGGCCTCAAGATTAATGGATTGCTGCGCTTCGAATTGAATATTGCTGTCAGCAGACTGAATTTTAATGTTGGTGTCTGCGGTGAGTTGAATAGCCTCTTTGGCATTGATCTCAATATTGGACTCAATACTTTGGATATACACCGCATCTTCTGCGCGAATGCTTATTTCTTTGTCGGCTTGTGCCACAATATTCGCTTGTGATTGCAGCGTCATCGCTTCTTTCGACTTAATATCGATGTAACCTTTTTTGGTTTCAAGCTTGATAAATTCGCTGCCTTCGGTGGCATTAAATTCGAGCATATTTTCTTGCGCTTTGGTGAACAGTTGGATTTTCTCTTCGCCTTGTTTGTCATCCATCAACAAAGTGTTTTCTGCCTTCGTCACCAATTTATTTTCGGTGGCATTCTCTGCAGTTACCGGGCTTAGTGCTTCATCGTTAAATAGCGCACCGAGAATAATCGGCCTGTCTAAGTCGCCATTTTCGCCCGCCACCATAACCTCGGTTCCTTTGTTTAAAGGAAAGTGCATGCCGTGCCCGCCAGGCCCACCATAGTGCTGCATAAGTCGAGTCGGTTTACTCTCTTCCCCTTCACCATCTTGGTTAAATGGCAGCTTGACTTTATAGCGTCCTTTGTCATCCACTTCTTGCTCAATCGTGGCGTTAAACGATGCAAAAACCTTTTTGCGCTTAATAACAGGCGCTTTAAACTGCACATCAATTGGGATAATCGTCGCTTGGTTTTTATAGGTTAAGCCTTTTACCTTGGAACCGTATTCAACACTACCGCCTTGGCAGCCTTTGTGGGCAACGGATACCACTAAGTAACGACCACTATAATTAGGGTGATCGGTTATGGTTAAAGCGACACCCGGGCGAAGCGCTCGACAGTCAGTATCGATTACAAAAAGATTCCGCTGACAATCAATGCTTTGCTGGTGCACTTTGGTAAGTGCATCGCCATCGCCTTCAGTCATGAAGTTTTCAGCAAATATGCTGTCTTCACCAAAGCCGCCCACCTCTGATTGATTATTGCTATTTACAGACAATGCGCAGCCTTTTTCATAGTCTTCGTCATACAGCCTAAAGCCGCTATTTAGTAGGCTCGCTTTTTTAGAAAAGGCAAAGACAGACTCGCTCGGTCTTACCTGTCCGGTGGGTGATGCATAAGGCAAAGTGATCTCTTCCATCTCTGAAGAAAAATCACTGCTGCTGGCAAATACCGATAGGTTGGCTTGGCTACCCGTTGACTCTGTGCTGCCGTAAACAAAACCGTAGCGGCGCATTAGACGTGTTACAAAATCAAAGTCACTTTCGTCGTATTGCACTGTCATGGCAAGGGAAGGTGATGATCCCTTCAGTTGCAATTTTCCTGACGGGAACCCTGCCTTATCTAACACGCTTTTAACGATGGCATCCGCCGACATGTCGGTAAAAACGCGATTAGATCGTTGATGCTTGAGCAACACCAAAAGTGATTGAAAGGATAAGGTATACACGTAGCCTTGATGACTGCGACCATGGCAGACATATTCGGTAATAATTCCCGAAACCGTTCTGTCAGACATCGCCCACGTAATGGAAAATGTAACATCTTTACCAATCACCAGATCAGGCTCAATTAGTTCCTCACTTAACACCTCAATATCGAAGCGATAGTCACTACATAAGCTGTCATTCTGTGATTCAAAACTCAATACTTTAAATAAACTCCCAGACAACCCCGCAATTTCGATTGCAAAGTGACTTTCGTTTGCCTTAGGCAGTTTATCGGCAAGTGATGCGAACATTTCCATTTTTGTCTCCTTACTCGTATCTACCGTTAACTTAAGTCGGCGAATACGGCTTCAATTTCACCATTTTCATCCAGTGTCAGCGTCAGCAGATCTGGCATATCTTCTTCGCTCATAAAGCCCAAAATTGAGCGCGCGATCCCAGGTAAAATTTGTTGTTCAATTGTTGCGTTAACCAATCGTGCGCCGCTATCAGACATAGCGCATTTATCGGCTAGATAATCTAGCGCCGTTTGATCTACGCGCAGTTGTATAGCGTGATTGTCACGAAGTCGCGCCGCGACCTTCTCAAGCTTTAGTGCCACGATATGTTTTAACACATCAGTATCAAGCGGGAAGAAAGGCACAACCTGCATACGCGCTAAAAGCGCAGGTGCAAAATGCGCGAGCAAGTTTGGCTTAATTAAGCTGACTAGCTGCTGAAAGCTCGGTCTCTCAAACGGTGCTTCTTCTTCGTTGCTGTCTTGTGCTTCTTCGTTTTCAGGTACACCTTGCTGAATGATCCCATCCACCATTTGCTGCATGGCTTGCTGCTCGGTTTCTGGTGTACAAGCATTGATGATTTGCTCAGCCCCTAAATTAGAAGTCATGATGATAACCGTGTTTCTAAAATCGACTTCACGGCCTTCACCATCACGCATTACGCCCATTTCAAACACTTGGTAGAACATATTCATGACATCTGCGTGGGCTTTTTCCACTTCGTCAAGTAACACCACAGAATATGGACGTTGACGCACAGCTTCGGTTAACACCCCACCTTCACCATAACCCACATAACCCGGTGGTGAGCCTTTGAGTTGTGATACTGTGTGTGCTTCTTGATATTCACTCATGTTTATCGTGGTTAAGAACTTCTCGCCACCAAATAGTAGTTCGGCTATGTGTTTTGCAGTTTCGGTTTTACCAACCCCAGAAGGACCTGCTAATAAGAATACGCCCAGTGGGCCAGATGAGGCCGATACACCCGCTTTTGCTACCCGTAAGGTTTGTGCAATCGCAGTCAATCCAGCATTTTGACCCACAACGCTTTGTGCCAGTGATTGCTCAAGCTTAAGTAAGTTCTCCAGCTCGTCTTTCACCATGTTACCTACAGGGATCCCAGTCCAACTTGCGATCACTTGCGCTACCGTATCACTGGTCACTTCGGAGAAAATCGCATTGTCATCTTGATTTAACGCAGCAAGCGCTTGTCTAATCGCTGGTTTCTCTTCGTCGCTCGCACCGCGTAAGGCATTATAAGTATCAATTTGCAGCTCACGGCTTTGCTCAAGCTCAGCAAGCTGCTCTTGGGCTTGTGTAAGCGCATCGGTGAGACTTTGAGTACAAGTTTGATCTGCAATCCCAAGCTTTGATTCGATCGCCAAGCGTTCAATTCTGCTTTGATAGTAACGGATCTGCTCTTTGGCTTTATCAATCACCACAGGCGATGTTGCCGGCCCCATTCTGACCATAGCAGCCGCAGTATCTAGTACATCAATGGCTTTGTCAGGTAATTGTCTACCTGTAATATATCGTGCAGACAAACTGACCGCGGCTTCAATTGCACTGTCTGTGATTTGAATTTGATGATGCTTTTCGTATTTCTCTTTAAGACCCGTGAGCATGAGCTTTGCGGCTTGCTCGGTTGGCTCATCGACTTTAATTAATTGAAACCGGCGTTCAAGCGCAGCATCGCGCTCAAAATATTTTTTATATTCACTCCATGTCGTTGCTGCAAGTGTTCTTACTTCTCCACGAGCAAGTGCTGGTTTTAGTAGGTTTGCGGCATCTCCCATGCCAGCGTCGCCACCAGCACCAATCAAGGTATGCGCTTCGTCAATAAATAAGATAACAGGGGTCGCTGAACTCTTTACTTCATCAATGACTTGTTTAAGACGACGCTCAAATTCACCTTTTACGCCGGCTCCGGCTTGTAGCAGACCCATATCTAGTACGCAGATCTTAACTTCTTTAAGTTCTGGCGGAACTTGCCCTTCAACAACGCGCTGAGCAAGCCCTTCTACCACTGCCGTTTTACCAACACCGGGTTCACCGACAAAGATTGGATTATTTTTACGGCGACGACACAACACATCAATTGCGAGGCGGATCTCCTCGTTGCGCCCAAGGACTGGGTCAATTGCACCAGAACGTGCTTTTTCAGTGAGGTCTTCACAAAATGCTTCTAGCGCGCTTTCACCTTGTGAGCGACTATTCGACACCGTGTTGTCAGCATTTGGCTTACTGAATACTTGACGCTCAGTCGAACCTTTACAGATCTTATTTAAATTCTGCTTTAAGAAGTGCGTATCAATCTTGTCGAACTCGCGCGCCAGTCCAAATGCAGGGCTATATATCGCCATGTCTTTGAACGAGTCAATCAGCGCAGCGCCTGTGATCCAATCATTTTGATGGCGCATGTTTGCACTGAGCCATGCTTTTTCTAACCACTCATAGAGACGACGGGAGAAAACCGGCTTGCTCGGGTTACCAGCCTCTTGTTGATTGATAAATTCGAGCGCACTATTCCACAATGCGTCTTGATCAACTTCGAAGAAAGGTAAGATCTTCGCAACATCGCCGTCATTGTGCTCTTCCATTAACTTTAATAGGTAATGCTCTGGTAGCACTTCAAAATGCTTTCGACTCGCTGCGAATCCAGCCGCGGCTTCTAACGCTGTCGCGCTGTGATGATTGAGTTTGTCTATGAGATTCTTTATGCCTGTTGCGTCCATCTTTTAATCCTTGCTATTCCCGTTCGCATTAAAACTGTGATTGTGAATATATTTTCTTCTCTATGCGTGCGTTAACTTTACCTATCGCACAACTTACCCCAAGCTTGCCAGCCCCTAACCGAGTGCCCTCGCGCGCTTGGCGATTGATCTGCACTAACAGTTGCCAATTCATTTTGGTTGAGGTGTGCCAATTTAATAATTGTGATAAACGTTTCGCCTTTACACCACCTGGCTCATATAGCTGTGCCTCAGCCTCGTCCATTGGACCAAGCTCAATGCAAATACGATTGCCGGTGACCAAAACGCGTTTACCCAATACGCCATTACCACCCAATGAGAAACCGCTTTGTTTTGAGCCTAACTTGCCCGCTTCAGTAATACCTTCCCATTCAACGATATTATCTTTAATCGTTAAGCTTTCGTCTTGTAGCGCTTGCTTTAATACTTGCTCAAGCCCAGCTGCACTGGTTTGTTTGGCACTAATGAGGTTTAGTTTGCTCTTATCCGATTGGTTATTTTCAAATACCGCAGCAACTATTTGATCAAATTGCTGCGCACCAATGCCAGCAAGATTAATCTGAGACTTCTTCCAACTTTGAAATAGCTGGCAATACAGTACATGATTAAAAAGATCTAAAAATGCGCGTGTTCTTGCACCTACCTCTTCGTCTCCTGCGGCTTGCTCTAACAAGTAGTGCGGCATCGCAGCATCAACGCCATATAAACCGAGAAATGACGTTTCAAGCCTCAATTTACCTCGTTGCCTTACTTGCAATTCGCAGCGTCTAACGTCTGACGCTGGAAACCCAAGTTCTTTATACGGTGCAATTTCAACGCGATGACTGTGGCCACTTTGTAACTCGTTATTGCTAGCCCAGTGCTGTTCAATAAGCGTTAGCGCCTTGTACAAACTAAAACGCCAAGGTGTAGCCATCAATTTCGCTATCGGCTCTGGCAGTTTTGCCCAAATAGGTTGGTTTTGCTGCTCCATCATTTACACCTGATAACTGTCGCCAGCCGTCACATCCCATTCCCACTCGTGGTAACTTGGCAGCAGCGTAACTCTGGTTTTTAAACATTCGTTAATTGGCGCATATAATTTAAAGAACTGATGCAACACATCGCAAAAATGATACGCATCGGCTGCGCAAACAAAGCTCTTTTCGTTTAGGGTTAAGTGGATCTCTATCCCTTTAACGAACACGCCCTTTTGTAGCAATGAGATAGGTTTAGATTCAGCGCCTTGGATGCTCTCAATACGATTTCGATTTTCAGAGCGCTCCGACCAATCAAACAGCGCCAATAGCTTTTTCAACTGGGTTGGCTCCGCAAGTTGAGAGAAACGCATATTCAACAAGCTAATGAGCTGCCAATGTAAAGCCTGATCAGGAGAATTAAGCAACTTGCTCGGTCTTACGACATTTTTAACGCTAAGTACCGACGGTACATCAGCGCTTTGTGCATTGATATCACCCTCTTGCAGTGTTTGCCTTGGCCACGCCGCGTTATGTGCCAACAGATCGGTCGATAAAGTAGTAATATCACCCACTTCTTGCATTGAAAGCTGAATGTACGTCTGTGGCGATACCCCGCCAATATCACGGCTTATCAGTGAATACAAATGGGCGTTATCTTCATATACCGTGCTATACCGAGAAACAAAGTCGATGGCTTCTCCAGTGCTACTACTTGCGCCTTGTACCGACTTCACGCTATAACAAAAACTCTCACCAAGCTTATTTTGCACTGGATGTAGTTGGTATTCGGTTTGATTTTCGCTGACTCGGATAGGCTCGGCATCTACTGGGTAGATATTTACCGCGGGTACACAATTAAGCAGGATATTATCCGCATTTACTTTGTTACCGGGCGGTAATTTAATATCACTGGCTATTTTGATGCTGATGGTATTAGTGTCTGGATCAATATTTAGTGTATCCAGTCCCGTTAGTTCAACAAAATAGAACTTTTCACGAGAGTTAAAGTAATCAAGCAGCAACGCATATGCGGGATGACTCTGTTCGCTATTCGGCAGCATTCCGGTGCTGTCTTTATGAAAAGCAGCATCAATTTTTGACTTGTTCAAGGTATATTGCGTCGTACTGCCAAGCTTTCCTGTCTCAACCTCTATCGCTGCGTTTGGATTCTTCATCATTTGATAAAGACTGGCACAAAGCGGCGTGTCACCACGTAAATACACCCGTAATTTAGAGAGATCGTAATCATCTAAACTGCCTTGGCCTAACCTCTTGAGGTGCAAGTTTAACGTCGCACCAGTGTGGATCTCATGATAGTCCACAGAGTAGATCTCAAACGGCAGCACTTTCGTTTCTGCGGTGGTAGTAAAGTGACAAGCCACAGGGGCGTTGTCACTTTTATGGGAAGAGATTTTCGCGCCTTTTGGCACACTCACCAGTCCTTGCATGGTGAGTTTTGGCGCAAACTCTAGCACCGTCGTAGACGGATAATAATTTAATAATATTGGGCAAATCTGTCTGAGTACCTGCTCAGACACTTCGGGTAGCGTCTCATCCAATCGCTTTTGCGTAAATGCCGTTAAGTAAGCGACTCCTTCGAGCAAGCGCTCAACATGAGGATCTCTATCCTTTAAAGCGTCAATATTTAAAAAGCCGGCATGTTCAGGATACTGCTGAGCAAATTGTTTACCTGCTTGTGTTAACAGCCTCATTTGCGCATCAAAATATTGCTGCATATCCATTAATCTGCTCCTCCTGCATTGACGTTTGCTTTACCACCTGACGCAAACTTAGTATTCAATCTGATTATCTCGCCGGTTTTTAATTGCGCTCTTATCTCAAATCGAATCACACAGTTTTCCTCTTTTATGTCGATGGGTCGAACGATGAGGTTAGTGATTCTTGGTTCGTATTTTTCTATGGTTCTTTTTACTTCATTGGCAAGTGTTTGCTGCGAATAAGGTAGCCCTTCATATAGATCTTCCACATCTGGTAAACCATAATCACCTAAGTGCTCAAGCACTCCCCTACGCGCATTCAATAGTTGCGTTAGGTGTTTACATACGCTGTCGCTTAGATGCGATAAATTGTTATCGCTATAGGCTTGACGTGATGGTTGAGCTAGCAAATCAAATAAGGCCATAGAAAAATACGCTCTCTATTCATTGCGCGAACTAGTTTAAGCTTGAAAAGGAGGCCAGCAGGCCTCCAACACTCGAAATTAACGACCTTCAGTCCATGAGTCAGAGAACTCAATGTTACCGTCTAGGTACGTCCAAGTGATGCGCTTGTAACGCATGTGCACTGTTTCAAGGTGAGGATAACGCTCTTTATCCAAATCTTTAACGTTGTGCATTGTTGGCGTGATTGAAGTGATTTTCACGTCTTCAAGCGTATGGCGGAAGTACTCACGCTCAGTACCAGTGTCATCAATACGGTACCATTTAAGCTCAAGTTGCTTTAATGTTTGACCGTTTGAACACGCTTTGTACATGTACGGAGTAGCAGCATCCACAGCTTTTGTGATAACAAAAGGCTCGTGCTTACGAGTACCTGTTAGCTCGCCCGTGTCGTTATCAGTTGGGATACGCAATTCGTGATCGAAATGCAAAATCTCAATTGAACCTTCACGCTCAGCTACAGTTACTGAACCTTTAACGTCGTTACCTTGGTCGTCCTTTAACCACATATACGCTGGAATTGCCATTTTTAATTTCTCCTTTTAAGATAAGATGTTTCCTAATTATTAAAGGCATTGATCAAACGCATGTTTTTCACGTTTGATCCCCAAACAAAGCGCCACGCTTTATGCCAATTTGGGAACATGTCCCAAGTTGGTGGCAGCCAACTTGGGGCAATCTTTCACTACATGTTATAAGTCACCACGTAATTCCATCACTAACGTCGCCGCATCAAATGGCGTTTTTAGTATATCCAGCTGCAAAAAGTGCTGCTGAACCGCTTCGGGTAACTGTTTAAATTCGAATTCTCCACGTACTTCTTCTTCCAAAGCGGAAATAACAAAGCTATCAACCTCTAACCATTCATCACGATTAACCAAAGAGTTGTAGTAGTTAACTGCACTTAAGAAACGAATATATTCGTCTTTCATACAATGGTTAAGCGCAAGGTAATGCAGGTAATTTACTGCCTCTACAACCAATTCTATCTCTAGTTTGTCTGTCTCTAGCTCGCTTGGGCGAACGCGTGGAGTATGCTCAAAACACGTTTCCATCGCCTTGGTGTAAGAGATAGTTACTTCTTGTAATTTCTTTTTTGCAAAAAAGAGCTCTGGTGTCAGCTCCTGGCTATAAGCTAAGTTAGCCACCAAGACTGTACTTAGTATCATCAACCAGTTACATATTTTTCGCTTCAACATGACAATCCTTTGCCTCATCGCTTCTTGTCTAAAGCTACGTTCTCAGCCTTAGATAGTTTTATTCACTTATATTGGCGGTCTTTATCTATCGCTAGGTTGTTGACTAACGAGTTCAAGGCGCACGTCACTTCCACCGTTTAACGCATGCACTAAAGTGCATCATGGAAGTGTAAATCGTTTTAGCTTTATTCAGCTTTACTAAGATTTCCTACAAAGTTTCCGTACTTAAATACAGGCAAGGAAAATAAAATTAAAAGCCAGATTATATTTCCAAAGAACAACATTTCAGACGAGGTATAACCGCCCAAATAAAACTCATTTAGTAAGCTGTAAATATTTAAAAACCACCATAGCCAAGCTATAAAAAACCATACTTTTCGACTTAGAACACGCACTTGTAAAATCAGAAAAAGGTTTGCTGCCAAAATTAAACTATCAGCAATAAAAAGAACTCCCCCAATAAATGTAGCTCTGAGCTCTGAAAGAGCTGAAGCTTGATTTTCGTATATTGAAAACAGTGTCACAGATAGTTGCACCAAAAATATAACTTTCCAAATGATATGGTCTGCTTTTATGTTCATAAATACACCATTTAATACCAGTATCCATACGAAAGCTGATTCGGGTCTGCTGGTAACTGCTTCCAACCATCAGGTTTATCAACATAACGCCGCTTGAAGTTTCTTCTTTTTGCGCCAAAAGGTGCAAGATCAGCTAGTAACTCTAAAGCTCCTATTGCTACTTCTGAATCCCGACCATGAGTTTTTATAGCATCCTTAACTAAAGGCAGCATTTTAAGATAAGCTTCATTTGCATCTTTGCCATTTTTATAAAATTGCCTATAAACAAGCTCCAGAACAGCATAGGCCCTTCCTAAATGACCTGCTTTTTTTATCAAGTTTGCCATAAAATATTCCTTTAAACTTTCACCGATATAAAAATGATTAAAAGCATTTTTAAGTTGTCACAAATCCCCATGATACAACTAACTAAACAACGTGTTTTTACCTTTATATTTACAAGACACATTGTAAAGCTATTTTGTTTTTTTAATTTAAATGTAAACTTTAATAATGGGCAGCATTCACTGCCCTAAATACGCTTCATTGGTTCTTCAACTGGCCTTCACTTTTCGCCAGGCATTTGACCAACGAGTGCGAGGCGTACGTCGATACCTTCCACTTGGAAATGTGGAACCACATACGTATTCACACGGTAATAACCAGGATTACCCGGGATCTCCGACACAGTCACGTTGGCATCTTTTAACGGGTGCGTCGCAATTAGAGACTCGTCTGGATTATTCATCTTAGTAACTAATGCACCTAACCAATCATTAAGTTGCTGCTCAAGTTCGTGACGAGGTTTGCTTGAACCGATATTTTCACGCTGGATCACCTTCATATAGTGTGCAATACGCGATACCAAATAGATGTAAGGTAATCTTGCATTGATCCGCGAGTTAGAGGTGGCTTCCGGCGTCTCAAAAATTTGTGGCTTTTGCGCACTATTTGCAGAGAAGAAACACGCAAAGTCACTGTTTTTGTAGTAGCTCAGTGGGATAAACCCTTGGTTTGCAAACTCAAGCTCTTTGGTTTCAGAAATAAGTACTTCCGTTGGGATCTTAGTTTCTTGACCACGACCTGCCTCAAAAGAATGCAGAGGTAGATTTTCAACGCGACCACCAGATTGTGGACCACGAATATTTACCGCCCAACCATTTTGGTGGAAGCTACGGACGATATTTGCCGCGAACGCAAATGTCGCGTTACCCCATAGATAACGTTCATGATGCTCACTGCTAACGTCTTCTTGATAGTTAAAGTGACGAATTGGGTTTAAGTCGCCGTATGGTAAGCGCAGTAAGAAACGTGGGAACGCTAAACCAATGTAACGTGCATCTTCTGATTCACGGAAGTTCTTCCAACGTAAAAACTCAGCACGCTCCATGTAAGAGCCCAAATCCTGAATTTTTGATACTTCTTCAAGCGAATCTTTTAGGAAGAACTTTGCACCAACACTGCCTAAGAAAGGACAATGTGCTGCTGCAGAAACCCTTGAAATTTCTTGCAATAACGACACATCCGGCGCTGAACAATCAAATTCAAAGTTTGACACCATAGTCGAAATTGGCTCGCCCCCTGGTGTGTCATATTCAGCTGTATACACTTGCTTATAAAGCGCAGATTGCGTGGTATCTGGTGCTTCTTCGAAGTCGTCACGTAGTGTTTCTTTATCAACATCAAGTAGTTCAAGCTTTACGTTTGAGTTATTTGGACAACGATTCACCAAATAACGCAGTGAACGCCACGCTGACTCTACTTTTTGAAACTGCGGATGATGTAAAATTTCGTCCAGCTGTTCAGAGATAATTTTGTCAACTTTGGCAATGTAGTCATCAAGTAATAACTTGTCGATACGCGATACTTCTTTGCTGTCATTAGTGGCCATGTCTAAAAAGACATTGATAGCAGCAGTTAAGCGCTCATTGGTGTCTGTTTCCGCAAGATTATTAGCATCACGGAAGTTATCTATGCTGATTTCACTTGAAACCGGCTCAATAGACACAAGATTACAGATTGTTTCATAAGCTGAAGCTGTCAAAGTCTCTTCTTTGCGCGCTTCAACGTTTAATGTTTCTTGCATATTCATCGGTTTGTGTCCTTACTCTTGCGGTTGTTTCTCTTGCTCAGACAAAAGCGGCGCTAACTCGTTTAGCCGTGCTTTTAACTCATCAAGTTCTGGTTTGTTCTGCAAAATGCGCTCAAGCTCTTTTCTCAGCGTTGAGTTATCAAGCAAGTTAGATTTCAGATCACGTAATAAGTTACGCATTGACATCATCTTGTTAAGCTCTGGTACTTGCGCTGCAACCTGCTCTGGATCGAATGACTTAAAATCATCAAACGTTAGGTTAATACCGATTTCACCATCACCTGCGATTTTGTTCGATACTTGAAACTTTGCCTTTGGTGACATGTCTTTTAGCACTTGCTCTAAATTATTTTTATTAATAGCAATGCGCTCTCGCTCAGCGAGGTCACTGTCGTTTTGGCCGTTGGAATAATCACCAACCACCAAAACTTTCATCGGTAGTTCACTCTTTTGCGTTGCACCTTCGGTTTCCAGCTCAAGCGCTATATTAATCCGCGCTCTTGGGATCTCTTTTTGAAACGTATCAGACATAGTCTTTCCTTATTTAATCAGTCGTTGCGCCTGCCGTTACAAGCCCAGCGGTTAACAATCAAACCCAGTCAATCGCTGAGCTTACTTTGGTTACGAGCATCTGCTGCTTTATCGCAGTTGCTCGTAGGTCAAATTCATCTCCTTGCTCCAAAGATACTGCTTCATTGCATTGCTTGGCATAACGCCAAACCTCTAGAGCAAACGACTCATGCCATAGGTCCAGTCGGTACTGTTCAATGTCTTTAAGCAGCTGCTCAAACATTGGATAGGCAAGATCAGCGCGTTCACTGCGCATCAATAAACGTGCTTGATATAATTTTTGCTTTGCAAAATCGAACTTGTCTTGTGCAAACCCTTCCATTAGCTGCAGTGCTTGCGTAAGCTTGTTTTGATCAACAAGCGCCTGCGCTTCTTTAAATTTATCTAACCAAACCTTCTGATTACCGTCTGTGCTTGCACCTTCACCTTGGCTTAGTAATTTATGTTCGCCAATTCGCTCGCGATTTGCTGCTGAACAAAATTCACTTCCGTCTTCATATTTAAGGCTGAGCAGTGTTGGGTATTGATCAGCGATTGCGGCAAGTTCTAAATCGATCCACTGTGCTTCTTTAAATAACTTGAGTCCTTCAAGTGCAGCGATGGTTAGCCTTTGTAAGTTAAGGTTAAAATGCATCGCCCCTTCCATGAATAAGGCTTCTGCCTTTTCTAACGCTTGGGCAAAGTTTTGTGCAGCTAAGGCGTTTTCAATAGGCACAAATGCCGCTTGCCTTGGGGCTGGTAAGCGCGTTTTCAACTCATTATCGTGCGGTGGCAATGCAAGCGCCCCCCACCTCACTGCACGTGCCAAGCGAATCGCTCGCATCCAATTTTGGCTTTCTTTGTCATACGCCAATAGTTTGCGAACTTGCTCTGTATAAGCCGAGTCTGACTGCGGTGCTTCCACGGCAATAGCAAGTGTAGAAACTGGCTTTGAAGCAACAGCTGTAGGCTGTGAAGTCGCCGCTACAGGTTGCTGTACTTGAGGCTGCTCTGCTGTGACCACCTCATGCTTTTCGACAGGCTCTTGTACCGTCGCAACAGGTTGTACAGGAACTGGTTGCGAAATCAAACCTTGCTCACACCAGTGTTTTAAATCAGCAAGCGGACCTGAGTCTGCATCAAGTATTGCCACGGATTCTGATGCATACTGTTCAAGTACGCGCTTTAACTCTGGCCATTGCTCCGGCATTGTCGCACTATGCGCTGTAGCAACACCAAGTAAGCGCTGTTGTTGTTGTAAGAACCAAGTATGAACCGATGCTCTCGCACGTTCTTTCACTGGGTGGATCTGCGCCTGATACTGTTGCAAAAGCTGATTAAACAAATCTAACGAGTGGATCAAACCTTCGAGCCCAAACTCATTCGTAGCGGCCAACGTTAGATACGACGCGATGCGAATATCCTTACTCTGCTTTTCTAAAAGCTCTGATGCCAAAATAAAGTTAGCTTTGAAGTCTGGCTCAGCAACACCTGACGAAGAGGCTTTTAGTAATTTAAATGACTCTTCGTATTTCAAATCGTCACCGCATGGCATGCCGCCTAGAGGCGCTAATAACTTTTCACACCACTGCTGCCAGCTCTGATACTTATGTGGTTGACTCATAACTTACTCCAACTTCTTAGCGCATCGAAAACACTCATATTTGATGCTTTTGCCAATTCATACATATGCGGTGTCACCGGATGTTGTGGCAAAGTCCCTGTTAGATTAATGGTCGTCGACAAGCTATTGTGTTCAAGCCAAATTGACGCAAAATACGAGGCCGGCATAGGTCTGCAATACACCACTAGCGAAGCTTTCTGGCTCAATTGACCATAGTTATAAAAACACCAAGGCTGCCAGTGATGATCGGCCACCATATTAGTAATAAGATGCAGCCAAAATGCACCTAACAACTGGGTATCTTCACCCACTTGTGGCATCGGTAACTTCAATCCAAACTGACAACGCAAACAGCCTTGGGTTTTGATCATTTTAAGCGCAGACATCACTTGGCTGATTAATTGTGCTCGCTGGTCAAGATCTTCTAATTCAAGCGCATCCCATATACGCTGTATCGGTGAAGCTCGTAGTGAAGACATTGCCTTATCAAAATCAATCGGTTGCGAAACCAGCTCACTTGCCTGCTTAAGCTCCTGTGCGCTATGGCGCATTTGCTCAACACTACTGCAGTTTCTGATCAGCTCATGGTTTAAACTTAATGATTTAAACGCACTGCCACATTCGCTAAATAGAAATGCAGGGTTTTGTTTGTAGTCCGCATTACTCGATAATACAAACGAGCAAAATGGGTATTGTCTTCCACTTTTATCTTCGCTTGGCTGTAGTGTGCCTAGTAAACAGTTTTCGTCTTGACCTGAGGCGATAAAAAATAGCGTTGACTGCTCTTTTTGAGAAGCGGCATCTTTTATCAACGCCTGTCGGCTCATGTCTGCGTAACCTTCTTGAAGCCAGCGTTCAAGTGCTATTGCTTCTCTTGAGTCAACGTTAAACTTAATAAAGTCCGCTTGAATTGGGTTCTTACCCATAAATCCAAATGGCTGAGTCGTTGGCACCTTGGCGACTTTCTTATTATTAAAAAAACCGAACATGCCTATGTTACCTCAACGCCAAGTTTTCATTGGAAGCTACACTCACTTTGGTATCAAACAAAGACTCAGGCAGCGCAAATGACGTCATAAAATATTTGCTGAATATGCCACTGTTTCTGCTCGACTTAAGTGCAACTTGAACTTGGATTGGTTCAACACTAGCCTCTGCTTCTCTTTGTAATTGCCATGTTGCCATAAATTCAGTACCACGAACCCACTGTACATTCGCTTCATTCAATACTTTTAGGAATGCCCAAGGCCCTGACTTTTCGATTTCGATTCTGCGGCCTTCACTGTCTAAACCATATACCACTGCTTTTTCAGTGCCCGCACGAGCAGGCCAGTTAAAACGACGCCACTCTTCAGGTTCGTTTCTATAACGGTAATTTTGGTCACTAAAGCCGATATAAGTTTCTTTTAATCCCTTTTGTGCCACAGGCATCATTTGGAAGCTAATCCCTACCTCAGAACCGTCTCGAGGAAATAGCGAACGCGTTACCTTTCTCGCCTTAGTTAGCTTGTCTAGTACTCCTGGCTTAAAGCCAATGCCGATACCGTTCCAGGTTTTCTCTACCCACTCACCACGTTTTAAACGAAGGTAGGGAGATAGATTCTCAGCCATAAATTGCCAGAACACACCTGACTCTTGGTTCAGCAGTTCACTAATATCTTCAACTGCTGCATCTGGCCCGTCGATATTGAACGGATATTTACCACGGATATTTTCTTTGTATGTTAAGAATACCTGATTAGACCAACGCTCATTAAGCTGTACTTTTGCTTCGTTCATTACTGTCTGCACACTCGCTAAAAGGGGTGCTTTTAGTAGTTTTTCAAGTGCTTGCTTAGTATCTGGGTCAAGCGCTCTGACTTGGCTTTCGACCACCACCCATGCACTTTGCAGCGCATGGTTTTTGCTATCACCATTTAACAGCGTTTGAGTAAATGACATCGCCATATAGTCATCATTGTTACTCGCCGCAATCGTTTTGATGTCTGAATGAAATGCACTCAAAGCACCGAGATATTGCTCTAGGTAATCAGAGCGAGCGTTCTCTTCTCCTTTTGCCGTATAGCGACGAAGATCTGCAAAGCGGCTCGACAGTTCAGGTACACGCTTTCTCGCAGCGGCTTCTATCTTTGCACCTTTAACCTTGTTGTTTTTAGACTTTGCAAGTAATGCATTTGCCTGCTCGGTTAACTTTTCTGTTTCTACCGTTTTGTTTGGCGAATCAATTAGATTCACGTTGTCGTCGATTGACGCCATTAAATCGACCAATGGACCTTCTGGTGATGACAACTGAGCGAGCGTTAAACTTGCCGCGTTGCTCGTATTAAATGGGCTTATTTCTACTGAATTTAAAAACTCAAACCACACATTGGCATAGTCTCTGAAATACAGTGCACGGATAGATTTAACTAAAGCGCTTGCTTTTGCTTCATCAACAGAGCCTTCGCTTTCTGCGTTGTCTGTGCCCATCACCCAGTCGCCAGAGAATGCTTTGCTCGCGATGACCTTGATGGCGTCGTACACTTCGTTTTCCCATGCTTCTTTGGTGTAAACGTATGGAATGCTAATCTTGGACTGCAAAAAGGTTTTGTTGTTTTGCTGCATCATTTGATCAAGCGTTAGTGCGGCTTTTGATACCGTTACTTTTGCTTTGATCTGCTCATATAATGCGGTTGGCTCTGGCGCACTCATTAAGTCTGAACGAGCCTGACTCACCAAGAAATCATTATTCTGCCAAATCGCAAGCTGCTGCGGTGTAGGCTCAACTGCTAATTGAGCTAAGTAAAAATCAATCAATCCTGACAGTTGCTCTGTTAATGCTTGCGTGTCTTCGTTTAGCGTTAGCTCTAAGCGATCCGCCGTGTAGTCCAGTAGCTCAGACTTCGCATAGTCTTTATTTAAACGCTCAAACTCGTTACTCATCATGAGTTGCAGCTTAAGTGCTTGATAGTACTTATCACGTAGCTTTGGCTCGATACGTTTAGCTACCTGTTCTTCTGTACTTAGCAGTGCAATCCAGTTTTGGTGGCTTTCAAAAAGTGCTTGTTGCACAAGCTCCGAACTTGGTTCGCCAATGAGCGCTTGTACACGTTGACGTAATACCTGTTCTATTGGCTTAATAGTGTTATCTGCACTGTAAACCCCGAGTAAGAAATACCAAGGCAGCTTTTTCTCATAACCGATTAGCTCTTGATAGTGTGCAAAAAGAGACAAAGTTGAATTAAATTGCTCGGCCAACGGCTGGTTTTCAACTCGTGTATTAACAACAGCAGTCGTTAATTTATCACTGGTTGTTAAAAGCTGTTGATTGTGGGTATAAGAGTTAACCAACAAACCCGCAAGAGCAAATACCGACGTCACACACAAGCATACTGCAAAGCCTTTGAGCCATTTTTGTACGCGGCGCTTTTTCCGGTTACCCCGAGTGAGATCTTGCAATTTAAACAACACATCTTTGAATACTTGGTTGATAAAAAACGCGGAGGTAATGCTTTCTTGGCGATACTCAAACAATACTGACCTAAACGTAGATAGTTTGCTCGTTGCGCTACGCTCGATAGGCGTACCTTCTTGCGTACCAGAGGTAAAATACACACCAGCAAACCACGGTACTTCCTGGTACGGGTTTTCTTTAAATAATGTGTCAATAAATTCTTCAACTTTGGCAGACGCCGCTTTGAACTGATTAGGAAAATCATAAATCAGTTGTTTACGTTGGGCGTTACGTTCACGCGTCATTTTAACTAGACGTTGATCACACAGTCGCTCATACAGGCCAGTAAGATGTTTTGAAAAGTTCTCGCTCGCCACTTCACCGGTATTGGTGCCATCTTCCTCAAGTAAATATGCGCCCCAAGGTTGTTTACGCTCATCTTCACTTAATTCATTAAAGAAAGGCTCAAAGCCGCTGATCAAATCACATTTGGTAAACACCACGTATACTGGAAAGATAAGTCCAAGTTGGTTAATTAACTCATCAATACGAGCGCGGATCTGTTTAACATGGTCGCGGATCTGTTCGCTGTCTGAGGTCAAGATGTCGGCAACACTAATCGCCACCATTACGCCATTGATTGGCTGTTTAGAGCGGTATTTACGTAACAGCTTTAAGAATGACAACCATTGATCATTGTCTGACTCTTCAGTGGTATAACGACCTGCGGTATCAATCAAAACGGCTTGATCTGAAAACCACCAGTCACAATTACGTGTGCCACCAAAACCTTGAATATGCAGTTGATTAGATTTTGAATAAGGGAAATGCAGCCCAGAGTTTGCAAATAACGTACTTTTACCCGCAGCCGACGGACCAATGATCATATACCAAGGCAATGCATACAACGCAGCATTACCACGATAACCAGCGCCTAAATGAGAAGCTTTTAATGCAGACAGCGCTTCTTCCATTTTGGCTTTAATTTCTTCGACTTCGGCTTCTGTCCCCGCATGATTATTGGCAATTTCTTTCGCTAACTTGTCACCAGAGCGCTTCACCCACAACCATCGAACTAATAAAGTAAGACAAAACAGACCAAATACCGCCCCCATCACCATTAAACGATGATTTTGATCTTCAAGGCCAATAAACCGACCAGCAAACCAAATTAGCGTCAAAATTGCGAATATGCCGACCCAATGAGCCGTCGCACGAGATGACAAAAATCCTAAGACTAGATGCACTAGTCCACTACGATTTACTCCTGACATGATGTTACCTCGCTTTCCCTGTTTTCTCTAACTGCGTTAGTACTTCAATATGCTTATCAATTTGCACGACTTGCTGGTTCGCACGATTCTCAATGAAATACGTTGAACCAACATACATACTGGCTAGTAAAGCAAGCGTTACCGATAAAATAACCCAATAAGGTAGGTTTCTTCCTACTTTAGTGACCATACTTTCTTGCGGTTTTGCATTATCAGAAAGCTGTAATTTTGCAGGTCCAGCAAGCTCTTCTAATTGCGCTCTAACATCCAACATCAACGCTTTGAGTTGCTCTACCCCTTTGATCTTATAGATCCCTTCGAAACCCAGTTGTAAACAAACAAAATATACTTCCAAAACCGTGTGTTGCTGCGCTGCTGCACGGCGGATATTTTCAAGCTTTTCAAAAAAAGCTTCTCCCGCACGCATGTTGCCAAATAATTCTAATTGTAAAGGTCGCGCCATCCACTCCATACTGTACGGCTTCTGTGCCGTCATGATTTGCTCGTCGACCAAAGCGGTTAATGCAAATTTGGCTTCCTGCATTTCCGACGCACTGATCCGTGCGTCATAACAGCTCTTTTCATATTCATCAAAAGCATCCATGACTTTACTGCGTAGACCATCAACTCCTTGATGATCTGCCCCGCCCTGGCGAATTGAAGTAAGCACTTCAAGTACCGGAGAAATGCAGGCGACTAGTTCAGATTTATTTTTCGACGCTTCCATGACCTTTACCTACTAACTATTTACTCGCCACTGAAACCACTTCAAGTTTCACGCCTTGAAGGCTAAATGGCACAAAGATTCTTAACGCTAATTCCTGTACAACTTGTTCCCAAGCAGCACCATGTGGCTCAACTTTAAAATACTCGTATCCACCTTTAACAGACACTCTATTCGGTGGACGCTGGCAATGTGTTAACTTCACCCCACCAAGCGCTGAAGCGATTAATATTTCTAGCTGACTTGGCGCTGCCAGCTTAACCTGCTCTGCAAACAACTCGATCCATTGCGTAGATTCGTTTTCATAGAAAGCCGCAATGTATAGCTCACCCCGTGTCAAGGTACTGCTTTCTATGTCTTTAACCTCAAAGATAGACTGAGAGATTGCACTGAGTACTAGATCAGACGAGCGTGCTGCGCTTATCGAACCAATAAGGGTTTGAATATGAGTTTCGATTAAACCAAAGCTGCGCGTTAAGTCTTGATGGTCATAAACTGGTAACTCAAATTTACTCGCTTCTGGCTCAAAATTGATCAGTTGGCAGATCAGTTTATTTAGTGCCATAAACAGCGCATCAGGACTAGTTTTGGCTGTGGTACTTAACTGCTTAATCTCAGGAAAAACAGAGCTAAATGTTTGTAATAACAAAAAGTGTTTGAGTTCTGTTGGACCAAAATCTTCCACGATCCCCATACTCGCACGATTGGTAAACATCGCGGTGTACTTAGCTTCAACCATATTGACGAGTTTATTTACACGCTCGGCTAAATAGCCATGGGCTTTGATGTTTAGCAGTGGAGGAATATAACTTGAGTCAATTTCGAACTGCCCATGCTCACCACGTATAACTTTTATACAAGGCAATTGCTCGATAAAACTGTTACTTGCGCTGAACTCAACCAGCATAAGTTTAGGTTTAGCAACCATCACTTCTGCTTTTCGGTTTGGATCATGTGCATCTTGAAGCTCAACAAAATCACAGTCATAAGCACTAAGTTGCCCAGTTTGCGGGTAACCTTGGATATTACTTACTGAATGATTGTTCGCGAGCGCCACACTAATGATGTATTCGCTTTTGTTATCTTCAAGCTCAAACATAGGTGCTTCGTTGTCAGCAAAAACATGATGTATATGACGACCACTTTTGAAGATTGCTGCAATACTTTGCAGTTTGACTACACCTTTGGCTAACGCCGATTCGTCGAATACAATGCGGTCTAAACCATATGCATTGTCTCTAAGACTTTGCTGTACACCAGCTAGTTGAGATTGCTGGTATTGATCGAACAGTTGTAAGTGCTGCTGACTTAGCATTAAACCTTCAGCCCAAACAGGTTTGTATACGTTGTTGTGCTGCATTACTTGTCCTCCTCTACTTCAGGTAAGCGAAGCGAGTTACTTGTAATTTCAATATCTAGAGAAGTAGATAAAGGCACAGGCCAATCATTTAAGTCATAAAATGCGCGCCAGTTACCACCCGTTCTATCTCTAAATAGCGCAACAAAAGCCACGTACTTTGCAGATTCAGCTTGTTCAAACTCGATTTTTATACGATCTGAGGGGTTTACGGTGCGTTCTTCCACCGTAACTAAGGTGTTAGCCAGAATTGATTTATCTGACTTCCAAAGCTGTTCAAATGTAGAATTTTTAAACGCTTGAATATCAGTAAGTTGATATACTTTTAATACCACAGGTAGTGGCTCGTTAAACTGGTTTAAATTTATGTTATCAGTAGCAGTTACGTCTAACTTAACGTAAGTAGACATACAACCAGTCAAAAACAAAACCATTATAAATAAAGCATTCCTAGCCATATCAGCCTCAATTATAAGACATCCAAATTAGATTATTGGAAACAATTAATCTTTTTAATTTCCAGTACAATAGTAAAAATACATTTGATTTAACTATTTAACAAGAAATTACAGAACACAAGTATGCAGTTTGTAACTGAATACTAAGTTAACATTCGGAAATCTTCTTAAAAAACATTTAAGCCATTGTTTTTTTGTAGGTTTTACTTTTTATTGGGCATTCAGAGAGGAAGTCATGAAGCTTAGTGAGCAATTCAGTTTGCATTAAGCTTTCTTACAACTTGTTGAGATAGACACTTCCCTGAAAACAAAAACCACACTAAACATCTGGACTTTTGATGTACATTCTCGAACGGCGCATACGATACACAAACGAATTTTCTAGATCAACCTTAATATCAAATTAATATTATCAAGCTATAAAAAACACACTTGAATTCGACTCAATCCATGTAATAACCTCTATTATTATATGAATTTATTTAATAACAGATAATTACATCAAAAAATCATGTTTACACTGCATTAACCAATGCTTTGTGGATTGTTGTGAGAGTTTTTAAAGCAACTAAGGTTAAATATCATGCACACAAGGATGACCATTTACGGCATAAGCCAAAGTACTAAGGTCGTTAGTTTTGAACTAAGCACTTGTATAAATGAAGCTTTTGTTTACCATAGCACTTTAGGATCAGGTTCCTATTTTTCTTACAAACTTTTGGCTGGGAATAATGTGACTTTTGAAACAATCAACCCAGTTCAAATAAGCACTTTTTTCAAGGATCCCCTTTTTGAAATTCGTACGAGGGTGACTTCTGAGCACACTTATTCTTATCAATTCACCTCAAAGCCAAGGACTGAACTACGTAAACAAACAGAGAAAAGCCAAGTTTTTGTAAAAACCAATGTACAATCTTTGATCAGCTCCCTTATTTTAAAAGTTAGCTATTCACAAGACCGTATAAAATGGCGAGTTACTAAAGATTTACCCACGCGACCGCGGTGCTTACAAGCGTCAGGAACGACGATACTTTTTTCACCCGACTCTTGGCAAAGTACAGCTTAATTTATCGGCTTGAATGCCATGATTTCATTGGATCGAGAGTGATTTCGGAGAGTAATTGAGCCGAACACTTTGTGAAACGTTTCTTTAAAGCGACAGAAAATGAATAAAATAATTTACTCACCTATTAATAAGGAAATACCATGAGCACAACGGAGCTGTATTTTATTGGTTTTTTGGTTTCTTTGATCAGTTTTATCGTTGCTGTATTGATTAGCAAGCAGAGACATAAGCTAGTTCAATCTTGGATAAAAGCCATTGTGTTACTAACATCAGTGCTTTCGTTTTTTATCTGTATGTCTATACTTTCAGGGCTATTTTCCGATGCGGTTATCATAAGTAAAGCCGCGGGTCAGTCGATCATATTTATACTGGTCGGTTTTGGGATCTACAAATTTATAGCACATACTAAAGCCAAAAGTCGCCAGTAAAATCAGAGCAACATTTATCGCTGAACATAACAAGGAGTTGGAATGCGAGAAGAAAACCGACAAGTCCCACAACAATTGGGCCAGTATCTATACCAACAAATTAAAGAGCCGTGGAGTGAAGCGCGGCTCGTATTGGACTACCATGACGACAATATACCTAGGTGTTCCGCTTTTTACTATGACACTAGCACACCAAAACAAGCGCACGTTATACCAGTAAGTGATGAAATTTCCGTTCTTTTTTTAAGCTTGTTCGAAAATGCGACATCAAATCAAGAAGAGAACTGGCAAAAGGCCATTTTCTCAGTACAGCGCAGTGGTCAGTTTAGTTTAAATTTTGAAACTGCTGTTAACGAAGAATAAGAGACAACTATCCTGTTATCGATAGGCCATACTAACGGTATGGCTAATCAAGCTTCCATCAAATATTGCTTAATACCCAACTAACTTATCACTAAATAGCGAATAAAATACAAGGTTACCCTACACATTACTTTTAGAGTAGACTTCAATCCATCATCTATGGTTGCTCCTCGCAAGGTGCCTTCTCTATTAAATTGAAAGAAAATTTTCAGGTTTGATGCTAATATGGGTACTCAATTCTAATGCTTATCGAGTAATTAGATATCAAGGACTAGAACAATATATGAAAGCAAGTATTCAAATTTCACAGAACGAATCACACTCCCCTCAGATTCGAGATAAATTACATGCTAAGTCTCTCGAATTAGAATTCTATGGCATTGACCCTAAAGTTCAGTGCATTAAGCAAGTGGAACTTTTCTTTAATAGACCAACTCACCTTTCTCTAAATTTATCCATAGCTGAAACACAGTATTGCCATCAACAATTTATAAATGAATCACATGACATTGCATTAGCATTGGGCTTTAAGCCAAACTCGACACCTACATCCAGTACACTCATCATTCTTGGCTTAGGTGCTGGCTATCACGTTCCCGCATTACTTAACAAGCTAAATTATATAGATGTGATAATTATTGAGCAGGATCAAAAGCTTGAAGCCCTAGGCCGGTTTAACATCGATCTTGAAACGATAGAAAATGAGTGTAAAGCACGCGGTGGTAATCTAAAGCTCATTAACTGTAAGAGCTATAGTGACTTTTTAGATAGTTTAGCATCCTACTCGTCTAATCGAAGTTGTGGAATATTTAGTGATATTAGTTTATTTAGACACTATAACTGTCAGTTATTTGACAAAATATATGAATCATTTAAGGAATGGAGAAACTCCTTCGTAAGTCTATGGGGCTTTATGGAAGATGAGATGATGAGTTTAAAACATTCCTCTCAAAACATAAAAAGTCTAAAAAATTTTAAAACATCAGATTTTTCTTTTCTAGAAAGCCATAAAGCTTTGATTGTAGGAAATGGTCCTTCGCTAGATCTTATAATTGATGATATAAATAAATTTAATGGTATTGTAGTATCATGTGGGACATCATTACCGAGTCTACTTAGAAAAAACATTGTTCCACATATACATGTAGAAATGGAGAGAAGTAAGGATGGCTATTATATTAAAGAAGATTACCTAAAAAGTCCTCTATTGAAAAATACACTATTGATAACATTAAACACCGTCTACCATAAAACTCTGCTAGCATTCGAGAATAGATTAGTTTTTTTTAAAGCAAATGACATTACAACAGAAATTATTAAAAAAGAACATGCAATCACTCCGCTTTACTATAGCAACCCAACCGTTACAAATACAGCGATATCTGCACTTGTAAGTCTGGGCGTAAAAAAGTTTGTATTATCTGGATGTGATTATGGTTTTGTTGATGAGGAAATGCATCATTGTAAGCACTCTCAATACTATAACGAAAGAGATGCTTTGAGTCGATGTCGCTTTACTGGTCAGCACTATGTGCTAGGTAATCAGACTGAAAGAGTGTTAACAACTCGAATATTCAACGAATCAAGAAAAGCGGTTGAATCGTTAATCCAGATTAATCCTGATCTGAGTGTTGAGAATATAAGTAATGGCGCATTGATAAATGGTGCAATACCAACAAAGGAGTTGAAACAAAACTCAATTCCTTTTTCCTTTTCACTATTTGAAAAAAGTTTGAAAAAAGTAAACAACCTCAACCATATAAACTTTACATTTAAAAACAATTTATATAGATGTTGTGAAATATTAAATTCGCACATCAAAGATTTAGAAAAAACCAGAACATTAAATGAATTAAAATCGACGCTTTCTAATTTCATCAGTGGTTTAGAATCAAATTCAAATGAAAGAGAGGTTATGCTCGTCTTATCGGGTAGCTTTAAGTATATCATTTTTGGAGTATTCAACCATACAAACCATATACCTAAGGATAAAAAGGAGGATTATTTCTTAAATATAAAACCTATACTATGTGCAATAGTAACAAAGATAAAAACAGAAATTTTAAGTTATTGTAAGGATAGATCGTGAAATTTAATTTATTTGCTGTTTTACCTACTACAGTGGTTTTAGCAAGTACTGTACAATCAATTGCATCTGCTGCTGAAATAATTAGTGATGGAATTAATCAGGAGTTATACGGAAGTGTAACCCAAACCAATAATACCGCGAATGAATCGCTTGATACTAGCGATTCTTTTGGTACTAGTGACTCATTTGGTACTAGTGACTCATTTGGTACTAGTGACTCATTTGGTACTAGTGACTCATTTGGTACTAGTGACTCATTTGGTACTAGTGACTCATTTGGTACTAGTGACTCATTTGGCACTAGTGACTCATTTGGTACTAGTGACTCATTTGGTACTAGCGATTCTTTGGGTACTAGCGATTCGTCTAGTACAGCATTCCCGTATTCTACTAGTGAGTTAACAAAAGGTATTTTATCCATTGTGTATGAACAATATGGTTATAAATCCCTTCTTTATGAAATTTGTATAAGGTCAAACAAGAACTTAGTGATAGCTAGAGCAACCGAGCAAACTGAAAGTAACAGAGGATATGACTTTCTGGCTAGGGGAAACTACAAACTTAACGACAACTCGCTGACGCTAAAAATTGGAGCGACTGATAAAACAAAGCTAGAGAAGTTTAATTTCATTACTAGCGATGATCCAAATTACACGTTCATGGGTGAGTGGTATACCAATAAGCACAACAAGACTAAGGTCTATGCTCAATATCTTCCGGAGGAGTTTTACTTCGCCTATAGTTGCGACACACGACTTGGACAGTAAAATAAAGCCAACGTGAATATTACGTTGGCTTTGCAATTTAAATTTCGGCTATGCTACTGTTAATCGCCTTCAACGTAGCTGCAGGATCTTCAGCTTTAGTGATCGGACGCCCTATCACTAGATAATCACTACCCGCTTTCACTGCTTTTTCAGGCGTCATAATACGTTTTTGATCGCCAGCATCAGCACCTGCTGGTCGGATACCAGGTGTCACAAGCTTAAACTCTTCACCGAGTTGAGCTTTTAAAAGTTCGGCTTCTTGTGCAGAACAAACTACGCCGTCTAGGCCTGATTCTTTCGCTAATTTTGCTAGATATAGCACTTGCTCTTGAGGCGTTTTTTCAATTCCAAGCTTTAATAGCTGACCTTGATCCATACTCGTTAGCACGGTCACAGCAATAAGTAACGGCGCTTTATCGCCGTAAGCTACCAACGCTTCTTTTGCTTTTGACATCATTTCGTGACCGCCGCTGGCGTGAACATTTACCATCCACACACCAAGCTCAGCTGCAGCAGTTACTGCTTTTGCGACTGTATTTGGAATATCATGAAATTTCAGGTCTAAGAATACATCAAAATTCATATCTACCAGTTTTTTTACAAACTGAGGGCCAAAATAGGTAAACATCTCTTTACCTACTTTCAATCGGCATTCGTCAGGTGAAAGCTGAGAAACAAATGATAATGCAGCTTCTTCATTATCATAATCAAGCGCAATCAAAACCTTTTTTAAATCTTGTGTCGACATAGTTACCCTATTTGGCCAAATTAAAAACTTAAAAACCGTCTAACCCACGGCTTGGAGCAAGTGACTCCCAATGTTTGCAGGAGGGACATAACCAATACATCGTATGACTTGTAAACCCACAATGACCACATTGATAGTTTGGCTTAGTTGCAATATAAGACTTAACCAATTTATCTATTTCTTGTAGTACGTGGTCTATTTTAGCATCTTTGCCGCTAATGAGTTGCAGCAAATAACTAAAGCCCCTAATTGATGGTTCACGCTTTAAACTATCAGTTAGAAACTCTATTGCCTCAGAAATATGACCTTTTTGGACTAATCCTTGGCAAAACTTAATTCTGATCAGCACGCCTCCTTTTTCTAATAGCTCTGAGACTAACTCAAAGAATTGATCGTGAATGTTTAATTGAACATAACAGGATTCGAGGTCTTCTATTACTAGCGGTGCCATACATACAAATTGACTCACGAGCTTTCGCCAATAATATATACACTTCACGTAGTCATCATGTTTGTATGCATCTTTGCCCATTTCGTACAAGGGTCTTACTGTTTCATGCGCGAGCGATGTTGCTTTTTCGAATAGGCTTGGATTCTTTTCTTGATTTGCAGCCTCACAATAAAAATTTGCAATAGTCGCGCAATGAGACGACTTTTTAAAAAGCTCAGGATGCGCTTCATACATATGAACGCCTTTTCGCCAATCTCTAGTTTGAGAGTATAGGTTTAAAATTGGATCGAGTGCATCTTTAAACCCAAGTTTTACAAGGATGACCAAGTGTTCTTCAGCACTATCCAATAGGCCAGCTAAGACGTAATCTTGAGCAAGCTCTAGGCGACAGGACTTCACCACTTCTTCATCTAGATTAGGTTGTTTAAGTAGGAGCTCATGAATTTTTATCGCTCTATCTAACTCTCCTCGCTTTCTAAAAAGCGATGCGAGTGTTAAATAATGGTCGACGGAGTCTGCTGAGACTTCAAGTAATTTGGTGAGGTGTTCAAGACCCTGATCTTCTTCCCTATCTAGTAGGAATTTTAGGCCTTTACTGTATTCAGAAGTAATTTGTCTACTTTGCTCTAGGGCTTGATTCTTTGCACTATTTTTACCCATAACATAACCGTAAGCGGCGGCTACAGGTAGTAATAAAAACAGCAGCTCGATCATAACTAGCGTTCGGCTGCTTGACTAAGCTTACTATTACTTTTTTTTAGGCGATGATTTTGCCATTTAAGCTTAGATAAAACCGACGCTGTTACAAGTAAACCAATAATTATCCCAAGAGCTAAGCAAATACTCATTAAGGTTGCGAGTGGTAACTCTGCACTTGCAATTACAAAATTGACATTAACAACTTGTGGATTTTGTGTTCCAACTAAAAATGCAATCAGTATGGCAACAACAGCTAATCCCTTTTTCAATACTGCAACCAAGTTTAGCTCCGTTAGACTTAATTATTTAAGCTTTCGTTTACTCTATCGCGCAGCTCTTTGCCTGGCTTAAAGTGTGGTACGTATTTACCATCCAATTCTACTGTCTCGCCCGTTTTAGGATTACGACCAGTGCGAGGAGAACGGAAGTGAAGCGAGAAACTACCAAAGCCTCGGATTTCGATACGTTCCGAGTCTGATAATGAGCCAGCCATTTGTTCAAGGATTTCTTTTACCGCATTCTCTACATCTTTAACAGGAACGTGAGCGTGCTGCAGTGCAAGTTGTTCTATCAATTCAGACTTTGTCATAATGTTTCCTTTAGTGTAAAAGGAAGGGCTAAGCGCCCTTCCTAGTTTAAAGACTGATTAATTAGTCTTTTTGAGCATTTTTGAAAGCTGCAGCCATTGCGTTTTCGAACGCAGGCTCATCTTTCTTAAGCTTCTCTAGTACTTCTTTTTCTTCAGCTTCGTAGATAGCTTTAACTGATAGGCTGATAGTACGGTTCTTACGATCAACACCTACAAATTTAGCTTCGATTTCGTCGCCTTCAGAAACAGCAGCAGTCGCGTCTTCAACACGCTCTTGCGCGATGTCAGCTACACGGATGTAACCTTCAACGCCTTCGATTAGCTCAACAGTTGCGCCTTTAGCATCAACTTCAGTCACTTTACCTTTAACAATAGCACCTTTTTTGTTGGCGTCTAGGTAGTTAGTGAATGGATCAGCGTCGATTTGCTTAACGCCTAGAGAGATACGCTCACGCTCTGGGTCAACCTGTAGAACGATAGCTGTGATTTCGTCACCTTTCTTGTACTCACGTACAGCTTCTTCGCCTGGAGTGTTCCAAGAGATATCAGATAGGTGTACAAGACCGTCGATACCGCCGTCAAGACCGATGAAGATACCGAAGTCAGTGATAGACTTGATCTTACCAGAAACTTGGTCGCCTTTGTTGTTAAGACGAGCAAATTCTTGCCAAGGGTTAGCTTTACACTGCTTAAGACCTAGAGAAATACGACGACGCTCTTCGTCGATTTCAAGAACCATAACTTCAACAGTATCACCTAGTGAAACTACTTTTGAAGGGTGGATGTTCTTGTTAGTCCAATCCATTTCTGAAACGTGTACTAGACCTTCAACGCCTTCTTCGATTTCAACGAAACAGCCGTAGTCAGTTAGGTTAGTTACACGACCAGTAAGCTTAGCACCTTCTGGGTAACGACCAGCGATAGCAGCCCATGGATCTTCGCCAAGTTGCTTAAGACCTAGAGAAACACGTGTCTTCTCTTTGTCGAACTTAAGTACTTTAACGTTGATTTCGTCACCTACGTTCACGATCTCTGAAGGGTGCTTAACACGCTTCCAAGCCATGTCAGTGATGTGTAGAAGACCGTCAACACCACCTAAGTCTACGAATGCACCGTAGTCTGTAAGGTTCTTAACGATACCCTTAACTTCTTGACCTTCAACAAGGTTTTGAAGAAGCTCTTCACGCTCTTGTGAGTTCTCAGATTCGATAACAGCACGACGTGAAACAACAACGTTGTTGCGCTTCTGGTCTAGCTTGATAACTTTGAACTCTAGCTCTTTACCTTCAAGGTGAGCTGTGTCGCGAACTGGACGTACATCAACAAGTGAACCAGGTAGGAATGCACGGATTGAATCAACTTCAACTGTGAAACCGCCTTTAACTTTACCGTTGATCATACCAACAACAGTTTCGTGCTCTTCACATGCTTTCTCTAGACGGATCCAAGCTTCGTGACGCTTCGCTTTCTCACGAGAAAGGATAGTCTCACCGAAACCGTCTTCGATAGCGTCAAGTGCTACATCAACTTCGTCGCCAACAGCAACTTCTAGTTCACCAGCAGCATTTTTGAATTGCTCTGCAGGGATTGCACTTTCAGACTTAAGGCCAGCATCAACAAGAACAACGTTGTTCTCGATAGCGATTACTGTACCTTTAACGATTGAGCCTTGCTCAACTTCAAAACCCTGTAGGCTTTCTTCAAATAACTGCGCAAAATTTTCTGACATACTAAATACGTCTCTATAAAGTTAAATTACCAATTAGCAACCATGCTGCATGGGGTTGTTAAATAAACACTAGCTTCCTGCCTGTGTCATTAAAAAATTACTTAGGTAAACAACTTTTTGGAAGTTTACCGGCCACAATGGCGTCTTGAATAAAAGACATAACCTGTTTGAACACTTGCTCAGCATTATGCTCAGTTGTATCAACAACTATCGCATCGCTAGCAGGAACTAATGGGGCAACCTTGCGATTCATATCGCGATCATCGCGAGCTTTAATGTCTTCTAACAGACCACTTAGTGTAACATCATGGCCTTTCTCATTCAACTCAACAAATCGCCTGCGAGCACGTTCTTCTGCACTTGCAGTCAAATAAATTTTAAGTTCAGCATCAGGGAACACCACTGTTCCCATATCACGTCCATCTGCAATTAAGCCAACTTCAGTTCTAAAAGCGCGCTGACGTCGTAATAATGCTTCTCTCACTCGAGGTAGCGCCGCAATTTTTGACGCAGCTGCGCCGACTTCTTCATTGCGAATGGTGTTAGTAACATCTTCACCTTCAAGTACAATTTTGCTTTTTTTAGTTTCTTTATCGATAGAAAATTGTACATCCAAATTGGCAGCGAGTGGGACCAACCCCTCTTCGTTATCAGTTGCAATTTGGTGGTGTAATGCTGCTAACGAAAGCACGCGATAAATCGCACCGCTATCCAACACTTCCCAATTTAATGTTTCAGCTAACAAGCGACAAACAGTTCCTTTGCCTGAACCACTTGGGCCGTCTACGGTGATAACTGGCATAGCTGCCTGCATTTAGACCTCCTAAAAATGCTCACCTGAATTTGACGGCGCATAGTATACGTCAATTTGCTGAATATATCCTTATTTACCTGTCATTTTTTGTTATATCTCAAATTATTAGTACAGTGAAAGGCACTAAATGTCAGGTGCAGACTGGCTTTGGCTGAATAAAATTCAGTCAAATATCCGCGTGTTTGATTTTGTTATGATGACTATATTAGAGAAGATTGTAAGGTGCTGAACATCTTCAACACCTTGGATGAAATTAATACTGACTAATGCTTTCTAACACTGAAAAATAGGTTGGGAAAGTTTTTGCCGTACATTTAGGGTCGTTAATCGTGATAGCTTGACCACCCACTGCCACCATCGAAAAACACATCGCAATGCGATGGTCATTGTATGTGTCTACATCCGTAAAATTAAAATTAGCCGGTGGTGTAACTTCGATAAAGTCGTGCCCTTCTACCACTTCTGCGCCTACTTTTTTAAGTTCGGTCGCCATGGCAGCTAGCCTATCGGTTTCTTTCACGCGCCAATTGTAAATATTACGAATTGCCGTTTTACCTTTTGCGAATAGTGCTACGGTTGCAAGCGTCATCGCCGCATCGGGAATAGCATTGGCGTCAATGTCCACACCGTTTAGCTCGCCTTTTCGGACAACGATACGCTCATCATGCCAATCAATGTCTGCACCGACTTGTTCCATCACTTTGGCAAAACCGATATCACCTTGCACACTTTGTTTACCCACTCCCTTTATCTCAATTTCACCACCTGCAATTGCAGCTGCTGCGATGAAATAAGAGGCTGACGAGGCGTCCCCTTCGACCATAAGTGTTCCAGGAGATTGATACTGTTGGCCTGCTTTTACCACAAAATGTTGATAATCGTGGTTTTCGACATGAACCCCAAAGTGCGTCATCACGCCAATGGTAATATCAATATAAGGTTTTGAAACCAGTTCACCTTTAATCGCAATATTCGTATCGCCACTAAAAAGCGGTGCTGCCATCAATAATGCAGTTAAGAATTGGCTTGAGATACTACCGTCAATCTCAACTTCACCACCAGCAAGTTGCTTACCTGTAATTTTCAACGGCGGGTAGTCTTTGTTTTTGAGATATTGAATATCTGCACCAAGCGTTTGCATGGCATCAACAAGATGGCCAATTGGACGCTCTTCCATTCGTGGCTCACCAATCAGTTCATAATCACCGGGGATAGCTGCAAGCACTGCAGTTAATGGACGATATGCTGTACCGGCATTGCCTAAAAATAGCGGCTCAACGGGGGTATTAAAGTTGCCACCATTTCCTTTGACCAGTGCCACCGTATTATCATCTTCTAACGTTACTTCAACGCCTAACTGAGACAATGCGCCTAACATATGGCGGATGTCATCGCTATCCAATAAGTTCGTCACTTTTGTCGTGCCTTCGCACAACGCTGCAAGCAACAAAATACGATTTGATAAGCTTTTAGAGCCAGGTAGCGTCACACTGCCACTGACTTTAGTAATAGGCTTGAGGGTCAATTGTTCCATCAGCTATTCTCCCGTGCGAATTTATCCATAAATGCAACTAACGCTTTGATCCCTTCAATTGGCATGGCGTTGTATATACTAGCTCGCATACCGCCAACAAAACGGTGGCCTTCAAGTGCAATTAAACCGTTTTGTTCTGCCTCTGCCAAAAATTTAGCATTTAGGCTGTCATCATTTAACCAAAATGGTACGTTCATCAATGAGCGACAATGTTTTGCAACTTTGTTTGAATAGAAGTCAGAGCCATCAATATAATCGTATAAAATGGCTGCTTTTTCTTGATTGTGCGCTTCCATGGCTTTAACACCACCAATGCTTTCAAGATACTTGAACACCTCAAACGCAAGATACCATGCAAATGTCGGTGGTGTGTTGTACATGCTTTGCTGATCAGCCTCAATGGCGTAATCAAGGATAGCAGGTCTGGGCAGCCCTTCACGCTTCAATAACGTCTTACGTACAATGGCGATACTGAGCCCTGAAGGACCGATATTTTTTTGTGCACCAGCATAGATCAAATCAAAGTCGTCGACGTTAATTTCGCGAGATAAAATATTGGAAGACATATCCGCTACAATTGGTGCGGTTGCATGCTTTGGAACGTCAAAGATTTCGATACCGTCGATGGTTTCGTTTGGACAATAGTGAATATATGAAGCGTTTTCTGGTAACTTCCATTCGGAGACAGGTAAAATGTCGAATTGACCATTTTCGTCAGTACGGATATTAATCGCATGCGTTTGCGTGAATTTTTCACCTTCTTTCGTCGCACCGGTAGACCAGATCCCGTTCTCGATATATACGCTAGGTACACCATCTACATGTAGATTTAACGGTACAGCAGCAAAGTGACCTCGGCCACCACCATGCATAAACAGGACTTCAAATTCATCAGAGATGTTCATCAAACGACGTAAGCTTGCCTCGCATTGCTTTGCCATTTCGAGATACGGTGCCGAACGGTGGCTCACTTCCATCACCGAAACACCCAGATTTTGCCAATCTAGAAATTCTTTTTGCGCTTTTTTCATAACTTCAACAGGTAACATCGCAGGACCCGCGCAAAAATTATAAACCGTCATATTTTTCCTCATTCCAAATAATCTAAATCATCCAAAGAATAGCGTTATTCTCATGACTTTTAGGATGAACAGTGGGCTGCCCGACTAAAACGTCGGATTGTTGGTAGCCTTAATTTATCAGGCTTCAGGCTCTTGTCATAGAGGAACAGATTGAAAAAATTGACAGAAAGAAAAAAAGCGACCGAAGTCGCTTTTTTTTGGGTAGGATTTTTTTATTCTTCTGCGTCAGATCCCGCAGCAGGTGTTGCTTCACCTTCTAGCTCTGCAACGTCACCTTCAGGCAGCGCTTCCACTTCAATTTCTTCGATGCGTTGAAGACCAACTACCTTTTCTTCTTCCATCGTACGGATCAGAATAACACCTTGGGTGTTACGGCCTACCGTAGAAACTTCGTTTACACGCGTTCTAACTAACGTACCACGGTTTGAGATCAACATGATTTCATCGTTGTCATCAACTTGAACCGCGCCAACCACAGAACCATTTCTTTCAGTTACTTTGATTGACACAACACCTTGTGTTGCACGGCTCTTCGCTGGGTACTCTTCAAGCGGTGTACGCTTACCATAACCATTTTCAGTTACGGTCAAGATTGCACCATCGCCTTGTGGTACGATTAGTGATACCACTTTCACGTCATCAGGCATCTTGATACCACGAACACCTGTTGCTGTACGGCCCATCGGACGTAAAGCCAACATTTCTTCGCCGGTTTCAGGGTCGCGCTTCACTTCACCTGTTTCTGAATCTCGCTGCTTCTCGTTAAAGCGTACAACTTTACCATGCTCAGTAAATAGCATGATGTCATTTTCACCTGTAGTGATATTAGCACCGATCAGGCTATCGCCTTCGTTCAAGTTGATAGCAATAATACCACTTGCACGCTGACGGCTGTATGCAGTCAGAGGTGTTTTCTTAACGATACCACTTGCCGTTGCCATGACGATAAACTTATCTTCTTCGTATTCACGAACTGGTAAAATTGTCGTAATACGCTCATCAGCTTCGAGTGGTAACAAGTTTACAATTGGCTTACCGCGCGCCGCACGTGATGCAAGCGGCAGCTGGTAAACTTTCAACCAATACAAGCGGCCAGAAGTGGAGAAACAAAGAATTGTATCGTGAGTATTTGCAACGAGTAGACGTTCGATAAAGTCTTCATCTTTCATCTTAGTTGCAGATCGCCCTTTACCACCACGACGCTGAGCTTCGTAATCGCTAAGAGGTTGATACTTCACATAGCCTTCGTGAGAAAGCGTCACTACAACGTCTTCTTCGTTGATCAAATCTTCTAGACTGATATCGTGCGCAGCAGCAGTGATCTCTGTGCGACGCTCATCACCATACGTTTCTTTGATTTCAGCTAACTCATCGCGGATCACTTCCATCAAACGCTCTGGAGTAGAAAGGATGTACAGTAGCTCAGCGATTAAATCGAGCAGTTCTTTGTATTCTGCTAGAATTTTCTCGTGCTCAAGACCCGTTAATTTGTGTAGTCTTAAGTCTAGAATTGCTTGGGCTTGTTGCTCAGACAAATAGTACTGACCATCACGGATCCCTAATTCTTCCGCTAGCCAATCTGGACGCGCAACATTTTCTTCACCAGTACGCTCAAGCATTGATTTAACGTTACCAAGATCCCAAGCTCGCGCAGTTAGCGCCGCTTTCGCTTCTGCTGGAGTTGGTGACTTACGAATAAGCTCAATGATTGGGTCAATGTTGGCTAGCGCAATTGCGAGGCCTTCAAGCGTATGCGCTCGGTCTCTTGCCTTACGCAGGTCAAATACAGTACGACGCGTTACCACTTCACGACGGTGAATAATAAACGCATCAAGCATTTCTTTCAGGTTGAAACACTTGGGCTGGTTGTTATCTAGTGCAACCATATTGATGCCAAACACAGTTTGTAGTTGTGTTTGAGCGTATAGGTTGTTTAGTACAACCTCACCGACTTCACCGCGTTTGATTTCAATAACAATACGCATACCGTCTTTATCAGACTCGTCGCGTAGTGCACTGATCCCTTCAACCTTTTTATCTTTAACAAGCTCTGCAATCTTTTCGATTAGTCTTGCTTTGTTAACTTGGTAAGGAATTTCATGAACGATGATGGTTTCTTTGTTTGTTTTCTCATCGACTTCGATTTCAGCTTTCGCGCGGATATAGATCTTACCACGGCCTGTTTTATAGGCTTGTTCGATGCCGTTTTTACCGCTAATGATGGCGGCAGTCGGGAAATCAGGACCCGGAATATAGTCGATTAACTCTTCAATAGTGATGTCTGGATTCTGGATCACAGCCAAACAGCCATTGATCACCTCAGTTAAGTTGTGAGGTGGAATATTGGTCGCCATACCAACCGCGATACCAGATGAACCATTCACCAATAGGTTAGGCACTTTAGTTGGTAACACATCTGGAATTTGCTCTGTACCATCGTAGTTTGGTACATAATCAACGGTTTCTTTTTCAAGGTCAGCAAGTAACTCGTGAGCGACTTTCGCCATACGTACTTCGGTATAACGCATCGCAGCTGCAGAGTCACCATCAACAGAACCAAAGTTACCTTGTCCATCTACGAGCATATAGCGTAGAGAGAAAGGCTGAGCCATACGTACAATAGTATCGTAAACCGCGCTATCACCATGCGGGTGATATTTACCGATTACGTCACCAACTACACGAGCTGACTTTTTATAAGGTTTGTTCCAGTCATTTTTAAGTTCATTCATCGCGAACAATACACGACGGTGAACAGGCTTTAGGCCGTCACGTACGTCAGGTAATGCACGACCTACGATTACACTCATTGCATAATCTAGGTATGAATTTTTTAATTCATCTTCGATATTGACTGGCAGGATTTCATTGGCGAGATCAGACATTTGACTCCACTTTCCTTCAGTGTCCACCCCTTTTGTGTCACACTACAACTTGTGTTGAGATGCTATCTGAATATCAAATTGCTCTTTCTGCTGAAGCGCCAATTAAACGCGCTTCAAAAAATAGCCGAATTGCCTCAGAGTATCAGCGGGGGCTTTGTTTATTATAAAATTCGTCAAGCATGCTAACACACTTTTTACCGTTTTACAGGTGCTATTTTTATCTAATCCCCTTTATAATGCGCTCAATTCGACGAGGAAGTTTTTTATGACCGAACATCAAAATGTAGACCCTAATGAAATCGCTAAATTTGAAGAAATAGCAGAGCGCTGGTGGGACCGAGAGGGAGAATTTAAACCATTACACGACATTAACCCGTTGAGGTTGGACTTTATTAACGACAAATGTGAAGGCCTATTCGCAAAAACAGTATTGGATGTCGGTTGTGGTGGCGGGATTTTAACTGAAAGCATGGCTAAGCTGGGTGCAAATGCAACCGGTATCGATATGGGACAAGAGCCGCTTAACGTCGCAAAGCTCCACGCGTTAGAGGTCGGCGTTAACGTAGACTATCAAAAAGTGCCAGCGGAAGAATTCGCAGCCTTACACCAAGGTGAGTTCGATGTAGTAACTTGCATGGAAATGTTAGAACACGTACCAGACCCAGAATCCATTATTCGTTCAGTCGCACAGCTAGTTAAGCCCGGCGGTCATGTATTTTTTTCTACCTTAAACAAAACCACGAAAGCGTATTTACTGGCTATCGTCGCTGCTGAAAAACTGCTTAAAATGGTTCCTGAAGGCACGCATGAGCATGATAAGTTTATTCGCCCTTCGACCTTAATTGATTGGGCTGAAAAGTACGACCTCAAAGTCAGAGCGGCGACAGGGATTAACTACAACCCTATCGGCAAAACATTTACCTTAACGAAAGACGTTTCAGTTAACTACATTCTACACTTTGAGAAGCTGGCATGATCCAAGCGGTACTATTTGATTTAGACGGCACTTTGCTGGATACCAGTGATGATTTGGGCGCTGCACTAAACCACGTTTTAACAGTTAATAAAATGCCTACTGTCGGCAAACAGGTATATAGCAGTGCGATTTCAAACGGCGTAGCAGCGATGTTGCAGGTAGGATTTGGTGAGTCATTAAAGCACTACGACACTCAGGTTTTACGTCAAGGTGTACTCGACTACTACCTGGCGAATTTATCTGTACATTCCCAATGCTTTGCGCAAATTGGTGATTTATTAGCGGCACTTCTAGAAAAAGAGATTCAGATTGGGATCATGACCAACAAACCTGAGTTTTTAACACTTCCGCTACTAAAACAGATCCCTGAACTTGCAAAGATCGAGACAGTAGTATGCGGAGATACACTGGCGGTGGCCAAACCTCATCCCGAGCCTTTACTGTTAGTGGCGTCAAAATTGGGGGTTTCACCAGCGCAATGTATTTATGTTGGCGATGCTGAGCGAGACATTATTGCTGCAAAATCCGCAAAAATGATTAGTGCAGCAGCAATGTGGGGATTCATTCCATCTGAATCCGAAGCTAAGTCTTGGCATGCGGATCTCTATCTTACTAACCCATTAGACACGTTATCGCATATTTAGTGTCGATAAAAAAATAAAACACCATATATTGTGTTTTTGCTATAATAGATACGAATTTGTGTAGAAAAAAATCAGTTAGAATTTTTTTTTATTTTTGCTGAAAAGCGTCATCTTTTTGTTGATTTTTCTTTGTGGGCAGATAAGTGGATTGTCATAGGTTAGTGGATACTTACATAAATAAATTATCCCAAACTTATCCACAATTCTGCCCGAGTTGTTCTCTTGCAAATTCACGTCAACCCCACTATCTTGTGATCCCTAGCCACTAGGGCACCATATATAGTGGTGGTTTGCTAAACAATTTTATATTCGTGCGATATCTAAAGCGCGTTCCTAAGGAATACAGGCACATAACATGAACCAACAGCTATCTGTATGCAAAAGAAACGGTCGCAAAGAACCGTTAGATCTAGATAAGATCCATCGTGTCATTACATGGGCGGCAGAAGGCCTAGATAACGTCTCAGTTTCTCAGGTTGAATTAAAGTCACACATCCAGTTTTATGACGGTATTCGTACTGGTGATATCCACGAAACGATTATTAAAGCTGCAGCCGATCTGATCTCAAAAGAGTCTCCAGATTATCAGTATCTAGCCGCTCGTTTGGCTATTTTCCACTTGCGTAAGAAAGCCTATGGCTGTTTTGAGCCGCCGCACTTACACGACCATGTGGTAAAGCTGGTTGAAGACAAGCGCTATGATCAGCATCTTCTTACTGATTACACAAAAGCAGAGTTTGATGAGCTAAACCACTACATCGATCATAGTCGAGATATGAACTTCAGCTATGCAGCTGTTAAGCAGTTGGAAGGTAAGTACCTTGTACAAAACCGCGTAACGGGTGAAATCTATGAAAGTGCGCAGTTCTTATATGTTCTTGTAGCTGCTAGCCTGTTTGCAAACTACCCGAAAGAAACGCGTCTAGATTACATTAAGCGATTCTACGATGCGGTTTCAACATTCAAAATTTCATTACCAACGCCAATTATGGCTGGTGTTCGTACACCGACACGTCAGTTTAGCTCATGCGTACTGATTGAATGTGCTGATAGCCTAGATTCAATCAACGCAACTTCTTCTGCGATTGTAAAATACGTCAGTCAGCGCGCTGGTATTGGTATTAACGCAGGTCGTATTCGTGCACTAGGTAGCCCAATCAGAAATGGTGAAGCTTACCACACAGGATGTATTCCGTTTTATAAGCACTTCCAAACGGCTGTTAAAAGCTGTTCTCAAGGCGGTGTGCGTGGTGGCGCAGCTACCCTATTCTACCCGCTTTGGCATCTTGAAGTTGAAAACCTATTAGTACTAAAAAATAACCGTGGTGTTGAAGAAAACCGCGTGCGTCATTTAGATTATGGCGTGCAGTTCAACAAAACCATGTATAGCCGCCTAATTAAAGACGACTATATCACGCTATTTAGTCCATCAGATGTGCCTGGTCTTTACGACGCATTCTTTGAAGATCAAGATAAATTCGAAGAGTTGTATGTTAAGTACGAGCAAGATGAGTCTATTCGTAAGAAACGCATTAAAGCGATTGAATTATTCTCAATGTTTGCGCAAGAACGTGCGAGCACCGGTCGTATTTATCTACAAAACGTTGACCACTGTAATACACACAGCCCGTTTGACTCTAAGGTTGCACCGATCCGCCAGTCAAACCTATGCCTTGAAATTGCACTACCAACGAAGCCGTTAAGCCATGTAAATGACCCTGAAGGTGAAATTGCACTTTGTACGCTTTCAGCATTTAACTTAGGTGCCATCAAGTCTCTAGATGAGCTAGAAGAGTTAGCAGAGCTTGCGGTTCGCGCACTTGATAACCTATTAGACTATCAAGACTACCCTGTTCCTGCTGCGTACAATGCAACGATGGGACGCCGTACACTGGGTATCGGTGTGATTAACTTTGCTTATTATCTTGCAAAGAATGGCGTTAAGTACTCAGACGGTAGTGCTAACGGCCTAACACACAGAACATTTGAAGCGATCCAATACTATCTGATGAAAGCATCGAATGAACTGGCAAAAGAACGTGGCGCTTGTCCTAAGTTTAACGAGACGACCTACTCACAAGGTATCATGCCAATAGATACCTATAAGCGTGACCTTGATAAAGTCTGTGAAGAGCCATTACGCCTTGACTGGGATGCATTAAGAGCAAGTATCCAAGAACATGGTATGCGTAACTCAACGTTGTCAGCCTTGATGCCGTCAGAAACATCATCGCAAATCTCAAATGCAACAAACGGTATTGAACCACCTCGTGGTCATATCAGTGTTAAAGCAAGTAAAGATGGTATCTTGAAACAAGTTGTACCTGAGTACGACCGCCTCAAAGACAACTATGAGCTACTTTGGGATATTCCATCTAACGATGGTTACCTTGCGCTAGTTGGTATTATGCAGAAGTTCATCGATCAAACTATCTCTGCAAATACCAATTATGATCCAAGTAAGTTTGAAGCGGGTAAAGTTCCTATGAAACTATTGCTAAAAGACTTACTCACCGCGTACAAACTTGGTGTTAAGACACTTTACTACCATAATACCCGCGACGGTGCTTCGGATGCTCAAGATGAGTTGAAACCAGAAGCAGAAGACGATGGCTGTGAAGGCGGCGCTTGTAAGATATAACTTTTTATGCGGGTGGTCTTCACCCGCTTTTTTAGGTATTGAGTAACACATTTATGGCATATTCTACGTTTAGCAGAAATCATAACGACCAATTAAAAGAACCGATGTTTTTCGGGCAAACAGTTAATGTATCTCGCTACGACCAACAGAAGTTCCCTATTTTCGAAAAACTAATTGAAAAGCAATTATCGTTTTTCTGGCGTCCAGAAGAAGTAGATGTAAGTAAGGATAGATTGGACTTTCAGGCACTTCCTGAGCACGAAAGACATATCTTTTTGAGCAACCTAAAATATCAAACATTGCTAGACAGTGTTCAAGGTCGCTCTCCTAACGTTGCACTTTTGCCGATCGTCTCCATCCCTGAACTTGAAACTTGGATCGAAACTTGGGCGTTTAGTGAAACGATCCACAGTCGCTCTTACACTCACATTATTCGTAATGTGACGCAAAACCCGGAAGTGATCTTTGACGACATAGTGGGCAATGACAAAATTGTTGAACGAGCGGATGCAGTGACCAAGTATTACGACGAACTGATTGAAAAGGTAAGCCTTTATAATCAGTACGGTGAAGGTAAACATGAAATTAACGGCACAACGGTCGTCATTAACTTGTTTGAGCTGAAAAAGCTCCTGTACCTTTGCATCATGTCGGTAAACATCTTAGAAGCGATCCGCTTCTACGTGAGCTTTGCCTGCTCGTTTGCTTTTGCTGAGCGAGAGCTTATGGAAGGTAATGCCAAGATCATCAAGCTAATTGCTCGTGATGAGGCGCTTCATTTGTCTGGCACACAGCATATGCTGAATATCATGCAAGAAGGCAAAGATGATCCTGAAATGTCTATCGTGGCAGCACAATGCCGTGACGAAGCGATTAAGATGTTTGTTGAAGCAGCTGAGCAAGAAAAAGAATGGGCTGAGTATCTATTTAAAGACGGCTCAATGATTGGCCTAAACAAAGATATTTTGTGTCAATACGTTGAGTACATCACAAATATTCGTATGGCAGCAGTTGGTTTACCAACACAATTTGAGACCAAATCGAATCCTATTCCGTGGATCAATGCTTGGCTTGTTTCTGACAATGTTCAGGTTGCACCACAGGAAGCTGAGATCAGCTCATACCTTGTTGGACAAATCGACTCTGAAGTAGATGCCTCTGACTTTGGCGATTTCGACTTGTAATGGTTGAAAAGCCATCCTTCCTAATTCAGGTTGAGAATATTGAGGAGCCACTGGAATATGTGGCTTCTTCGTCTTCGATACTTGAAACCCTTGAAGCCGCAAATATCGAAGTCCCCTATCAATGTCGCGAGGGTTTTTGCGGCGCCTGCCGCGCCAAGCTCATCGAAGGACAAACACAGTACGCAAACGAGCCACTTGCTTTTGTGAGAGATGGGGAAGTTTTATTGTGTTGTAGCAGACCCACAAGCCATATTAAAATAGAGTTGCCATAAATAACCAAAACCCAAGAGATAACAACTTGTCTAATAGCCGTTATCTCTAACTAATACGTTAAATCAGCTTGGTAATTTGAGTACGAATGTAGTGTTCACTATCAGTAACACTCATCGCCCCATTTTCAAAAATCACATCCCAATGCAAACTTCGCGTCAGCATTTCACACAATTCAACCACAAAGTCCTTAGGAATACTAAACACAGAGAAAGATCCAATAAACTGCAATTGCGCTCGACGCTCTTCAAACCATTGCTCACCGTCAGCACACAATATCACAACCTTAGCATAAAGCTTTTCATACTTGAGTATCTCATCGACCTCTAAGGTACCAATAAACAAAGCAACTTCAACCTGTTCGTTGTCATCTTCTAGCCATACATCCGGCCAATATTTTTTCTCCGCCTTGCTCCACTTTGCCGGCTTATCAAAAGACAGTGCGCAGATCCCAAGCAATTTCATCGCAAAATGCTCGCTACTTTCTTTTGACAACATGGCGGTAGTAAACGCTTCTTCATGGTGGCTATGGTGAAATAAGTCAGCAACCTTAATCCTTGCCTTGAAAACAAATGGCTTGTTCATTATGTTGTGCTCACTTTAGCTTGTTTTTTAACTATAGCTGTAATTCTAATTTCAACAATAACTAAGTTATAGTATAACGTTATTGATCCGCAAAATTTGTAGTGTTATATTATCACTCTATTAGTCGAACAGCTCACTCGTTCAATACATAACCTAACTCGTGGTAATAAAAATATGTTTAAGCAGTCTCTTATCGCCAGCGCATTAATTTCAATAATAGGTGCAGCGCCAGCTTATGCTGCACAACTAACAGGTAAAGTTGTTGATGCAAACAACCAACCGCTCAGTAACGCCACTATCCACCTTCATGGCAAAAGCAAATCGGTAAAGTCAGATAAATTTGGCCAATTTACGATTGAGCTCGATGCTGACTCGCAGCTTCATATCTCAAAGCCAAACTACTTAGACCATCGTATTAATGTTACCGAAGAACAAGGTTTCGTACGTGTTGAGCTAACACCAACGTCCGTTGAGAGCATAGTTGTTTATTCTTCTGCCCTGCACAAAAATAGTATGGAAATGACCTCTCCAGTGAGTGTATTAAGCGGTGATGAACTAAAAAACCGTGCAAAACCCACACTGGGTGAAACACTAAAAGGCCAACCTGGGATCAATGCTAGTTACTTTGGTCCGGTAAGTTCAAGCCCTATTATCCGTGGCTTAGATGGACCGCGAGTCAAAATCACGCAAAATGGGTTAGACAGTAGCGATGCCTCGCGCGTTGGTCCTGATCATGCCAACACCAACGACTCGCTTGCAGCGCAACAGATTGAAGTGCTAAGAGGCCCAGCTACCCTACTATACGGCTCAGGTGCAATAGGTGGTGTGGTTAATGTCGTTGATAATCGTATTCCGACTGATGTGATCGAAAGCCTTCAGGGCGCAGCCGACTATAGCCATGATACCAACTCAAATACCAATACCTATGCGGTGTTATTAGAATCAGGCTTTGACGGCTTTAACTTCCATTTCGATGGCGTTAAGCGTAAAGGTGGTGACTATGAAACTCCTAATTTCGCGCTTCCACACGACGAACATGAAGAACACGAGCATGAACATGAACATGAAAGCGAAGATCATGCCCACGAAGCAGAAGAACATGAAACAGAGTACGCCAATCGCGTCGATAATACCTTTATCGACTCTGAGCAATTTAATTTAGGTACAAGTTACGTCGGCGATCATCTGACCGTTGGTTTCTCTTATGGCCGTGTTGATACCGACTACGGCATTCCTGCTCACTCTCATATTGGTCATGACCATGATCACGAGCATGAAGAAGAAGGGCAAGACCACGAAGAAGAATCCGTATTTGCTCGAGTAAAGCAAGACCGTTGGCAAGGGCTTGTAAATTATGCAGTACACAGTGATTGGCTTGAATCTGTTGGTCTACGTGTCGGCTACACCGATTACGAACATGCTGAAATTGAAGATGGAAACATAGGTACTGTATTTGAAAATGATACAACCGAGTTACGCTTAACCGCAGAGCACCGCTTAGGTGAATGGCACGGCACTGTTGGTTATCATTTCTCCGACAGCGATTACGCCGCGAACGGTGAAGAAGCTTTTACACCATCGACCAATACCAAAACGCACGCACTTTATATCCTTGAAGAACGTCGTTTTGGAGACTTCACACTTGAGTTAGGTGCTCGTATTGAAGACTACCAGTTATCAAGCAAAGGCAACCAGCTAGAAGTATATGAAGAAGATCACGACCATGGTGGTAACTTAGATAATGGGTTTATTTCTTATGACCTAGAAATGACCAATCTAAGCTTGTCTATTGGTGGTGTGTACGACTTTGCTGAAGGCCAAAACGTTGCTGTTTCGCTGTCTCGCTCGGAGCGCGCACCATTAACCGCCGAATTGCTTTCAAATGGCATTCATATCGCAACCAGCACCTATGAACTAGGGCTTGGTTATGAGCTAGAAGGTGATCATTTACACTTTGAGCCGCAAGATATCGAACAAGAAACATCAAACAACCTAGACATTAGCTTTAGAAAGTTCTCAGGTGAATTTGGCTATACCGTTAATTTCTTCTATAACGACATCGAAAACTTCTACTATCAGGCATTAACAGACTATATCTTTAGTCCAGAGCACGGTTTAGAAGTGGCGGATCATACACATGAAGGCGCTGTTCCAGTGTTTAAGTTTAAAAGCAGTGATGCCAAACTATACGGCCTTGAGTTTGATGCCCATTACAAACTAAGCAACTTTGCACGCGTCAAACTGTTTGGTGATTCGCTGACAGCGAAGTTAGATAACGACGAATATTTACCACGTATCCCAAGCAACAAGCTAGGTCTTGATTACGAACACAGTTATGAGAACCTAACAGCGAACTTCACGGTGACGCATTATTTCAAGCAAGACAACATCGCGAGCTATGAAAGTGAAACTAAGGGCTATACGTTAGTGGATATGTCGTTTAATTATGACTTTGAGTTTATGGGCAGTGACATGGTTGGTTATGTTAACCTTGATAACCTAACAGATGAGCTAGGCTTTGTGCATAGCTCGTTTATCAAAGAGCAAGCCCCTCTTCCTGGTCGTAACATCAAGCTTGGCATTAGAGGCTACTTTTAATACCGATTCCTTTCTTTTATAGAAACCAAAAAGCTACCTCTTATGGGTAGCTTTTTTATTTGGATTATTTATATTTTACTACTTCTTATACTCAACGTGATGAAGTTCTCAAAGTTGGTAGCGTCTAAAATATCAAGCGTGAACCTATGGCTATTCACCCAACGAGATAATATCCAATCAATGTTAGGATCTTTCAAATCACGCAGTGCAAGGATAAAGTCGCCTGTTGATGCTCCGCTTTTAACATGTGCTGCATAAAAAGTACGTAGTAAATGATTAAACCTTTCCTCTCCTAGCTCATGATGCAAAAGCGCAAAAAATAGCGCCCCTACCGAATAGGCATTAAGCCCAGCTTTTCCATACTCTTCAAACGCAGTCGTTAAATATTTAGGCTGTTTAACGAACTGGTTTTTTGCTCGTTTTAGTACGTTTGTCATATGCGAGCTTAAAGACACCCTTTTATTCAGCCGTGAATCCGTTAAATATTCTAAAAAGGTAGCCTTACCTTCATTCCAGCGTGGTGAGTAGCTTTCATTCGAACGTGGGTCCCATAGATGACTCAGTTCGTGATACAAACGAGTTACCTCCACAAACCCCTCGCTGTCTTGAATAATTGCGGTAACATCAGCTTGAGCACCAAACCCCTTTGGGATCTCTATAAAGCTAAACTCACCAGTGCTTTGACGTTGACCAAACCAACTTTCATACAATGTTATGGTTTGTTTTGCCTTTTCCATATAGTCAGTTGCATATTTATTTCCCGGTAACGTAAATAGCTTAAAGCCATGCCCTTTTGTCACGGTATATGGTGCGACCATGAAGTCCATTCTCCATGAGAGTTTCTGGTTTTTGTATGAATAAACCTTTCGTCCTTGATCGGTTTCTGTTACGCCTAGTAAAATTCCACCATTTGCTACTACTAAGCCGCTATCCACTTCGATGCTAGCGGTGTAGTTATACAGCTTCTGCCAAAAGCGTGACGCGCGATTGACCCTATCATCAGGCACTGTGATGAGCGGATAAGCATATGCGTCCATACGAATAATAGAAAACAAAGGGGTAATGTCATCTTTAATATAAGCCATCCCAGTTTCTACATACCCCTTTATATGGCCAGAATAATTAACAGTAAAAGTTGTTTGTTGATCGGGTTGGAGCGCCTCAGATAACGATAATTTAATATAATTAGACTGAAATAGTGAGTCATCAATATTACTTACTACTCCTTGTGTATAGTTGAGGGACTTACCCGCTTCCGAAGTGATATCGACAACACTAAGCAAGCGATAAAGTCTTAATGGGATTACTCTAGTTGGTGTTGTTCCTTGATTTTTAACCGTTATCGTTGCGCTGCCAGATAGATTGCTTGATTGTGTATGTATGTTGAGATTGAGATGATAGTTGGTTGCAAATGTTTCTATTTTTTCAATGCTGGGGAGCTCGCTTGCTGAAGCAGAAATGCAGCTTAGCCACAAAAAAATACGTAGCAAATACATCGTCTATCCTTAATATTATTTTGTTGTTTTAACAAAAATAGAGCGGAAGGCATGTTTTTACTACCATATTTTTTTGTATCATTGTTTTAGATCAAAAAACAAAATCTGTTAATCACTAAACCTGCTAGGTTCTCGTACCAAAGATTTTGTCACCGGCATCACCAAGCCCAGGGACTATATATCCTTTCTCATTTAAATGGCTATCTAATGCTGCTGTGTAAATTTCAACATCAGGGTGTGCTTCTTCCACCAACTTTACTCCCTCAGGCGCAGCTACCAGCACAATCGCTCTGATCTCTTTTGAACCTGCTTTTTTTAGCATGTCGATAGTAGCAATCAGTGAGCCACCCGTTGCCAGCATTGGATCAATAACCAAAGCGAGTCTAGCATCGATATTGCCCACCAACTTCTCAAAATAAGGCACTGGCTCAAGTGTTTCTTCGTTACGCTGTAAACCCACAACACTTACTTTAGCTGCTGGGATCAATTGCAGTATGCCATCTAGCATTCCCAAACCGGCTCTTAAAATTGGCACCAAGGTGATCTTTTTGCCTGTCAGCCTTTTAACTGTTAATTCGTTACCATCCCAAGCAGAGATGACCTGATCGCTCAACGTCAAATCTTTTGTTGCTTCGTAAGTGAGTAAGTTGCCAACTTCTGAGACAATTTCGCGAAAGTTTTTGGTTGATATACCCTGCTCTCGCAAGAGTCCAAGTTTATGCTGAACTAATGGATGATCAATTACATGTAATGCCATGGCTGCGTATCCTTATAAACTGCTAAAGAAATCTTCTGGTTTGTGTCTTATAGGCTTAGTACATTGCACCGTAGGCGTGCCTAAATAAAGATAGCCAACGATTTCATCTTTTTCATCGAGACCAAGTTGCTTTTTCACTTCTGGACTCTGGGCAAAGTAGCCCGTTCGCCACACACCAGACAACCCCTGTGCAAAAGCCGCTTGCTGCATAGCAAGTACACTACAGCCTGCACTTTGAATTTGCTCAATACGAGGTACTTTTGGATGTTCTTGATAAGGAGATACTGCGATGATCAACATTGGCGCGCGCTCTGGTAGCTGTCTCGCTCTATCTATTATCCGTTGCTCTTGCTGCTCTTTTACCGCCGCTTGATAGTAGATTTCACCCAGCTTTTCGCGGCCTTTTTCTTCTACTGTAATAAATCTAAACGGTGTTAAGCCACCATGATCTGGCACTTTTAGTGCTGCTTTTTTAATGATTTCTAACTGAGCTGGACTAGGTCCAGGAAAAGACAGATTGCTATCTGACTGGCGTGTTAAGAGTAATTCTATGGCGTCCATTAACTCATCCCGTGTTGTGCCTTCAAAATGGCCGTGAATTATACCAATTTGACTTATTATGTGTCTCGAAGTAGAGCACCTACCTAATCAAATTGGTATTACGTGGCTTGTAGTCTATCATTTTCCCTTAAATTCGACCACGCGACATCACGGATTTCTGGATAGCATCCTTGCAATATTTCGTTTTACTCTGGAAGTAAATGGCGTTGTTTTCTATCAATAAGTAGCCTCAACCAATAGTCAACACTGACATAACGTCCACCACCGGTAAAAAATAGTGAAAGTAGTAATACAAAGTAAGTTGCCGCAAATTCAATTCCATTGTTTAAAATAACAATATTGCCTCTTTCATAGAGATAATTTGGCCTGCCATTTTCTTCGACTATCTCTTTAATTGAATCCAAACGTTGCTTTGCTGCTACGCTATTTTCTAGGCTCACTTTAGCTTCTTCAAAGCCTAGCCAGTCTAATACTTTTGCGGCGCTGGTATCTGGATTTGTTGGCGTTACCGAAAACCAGCCATGATCCAAATGCACCGTCGTTGCAGCAACTACCATAGTCACCATGAGCGGAATAGACACTAAACGCGTAAGCAAGCCAAGCAAAATTAACCAACCGCCTAAAAACTCCGTCCAAGCAGCGAGAAAGGCAAGCAAGTCAGGTAAAGGTAGACCTAAGCCCCATTCACTATTGCCAAACCATGCGACAATATTGGGATCGGCGAGGAGGCGTTGTAAAAATGTCGCGTCTGGATTAGACAAATTTAATTTATTGTAACCTGCAATGATCATAACTGGCGCGAGAATAAGGCGCATGAGTAATGGCGCGATACCAGAAAAATGTTGAGATAAATGTTGTAGTTGCCGATACGGCTTTAGTAGGTTGGCAAGCATATGCGGTCCATAGTTGATGTTTGAATTATCAGTATAGACCGCAGATTGGGTTGGATTATTTCGTTAGGGCCTGTTAATCTTTCAAGTTTGTTTTTGCAGCAGTTTGATTGGTATTCATACAAGGCAGAGCCTGCGTAGCATAGTTGTTCTATGTGAGTCAGGCGATAACACAGTAGAAATGCCAATCAAGCGCTGCCCTTTGGGTTCACCTGAGTGCGCTTTGTTCATTGTTGCTCAACTCTTGCTTAGATTACTAGGCGGCAAGTCGAGCGTCGCGACCAAAACACACTCAGGAGAACAAAAATCAAACAGCAAAGATCAACAGACCCTAGATCTTTCTTGCTACCTGAAGGGCTTCTGCAATCGCTCGCTTAGCATCAATCGCTGCAGCCAGTTTGGCGCCACCAATAACGTGCTGATTTTCTGGTAGTGCCTCTTTATCGAACAAGCTATCGTTAGAAACTTGTCCAATACAAGCAATGACCGTATCGACATCCAACAATTGCTCTTCACCTGCAACTCTTACAGTCAAACCTTGATTATCAAAGCTGATATATTCGCATTCTGCAATTTGTTGAACATTGTGGTGTTTTGCAACGGCTCTGTGGATCCAGCCTGTGGTCTTACCTAAGTCTTTACCAAAACGTCCTTCAGAGCGTTTTAACATATAAATCGGTCTTTGCTCTTGTGATGGTTGCGCTTCGCATTCTATTCCCCACTGAGATTTAAAATTAGGGATCGTTTGTTCTCGCTGTTCAGTTAAAAACGCTACCATGTCAAAGCCAATACCACCTGCGCCTAAAATAGCAATTTTATTACCTAATTCTACTTCACCCTTAATAACTTCGTCATAGGCAAACACACGTTTCCCATCTGCGCATTCAATTTTCGACATCCGTGGACTTACACCCGTTGCAAATACCACATCATCAAACGCGCTTGCCATTGTTTCTTCGTATGGTGTATTTAGGCAAAGCTCAACACCTAAGCGATTTATTTCGCTGACATAGTATTTAAGCGTATGTTGGAAGTCTTCTTTACCTGGTATTCGCATCGCTAAATTAAACTGACCACCAAGCTCGCTACCTTTATCAATTAACTTAACTTGGTGGCCTTTTTTAGCGAGATAATAACTTACAGACAATCCAGCTGGTCCTGCCCCAACAACGAGTACTTGTTTTTTCCTTTGGGCACTCTGAAGTGGATAATCCAATTCAAATCCGGCTTGTGGATTCACCAAACATGTTGCTCGTTTACCTTTAAATACATGGTCTAAACAACCCTGATTACAGCCGATGCAAATATTGATTTGTTCCGAACGCTGCTCTTGATATTTATTAAAGAATTCAGGATCAGCCAGTAACGGACGCGCCATAGAAATAAGGTCGGCATCTCCTTTAGCTAAAATGTCATTAGCAAGATCTGGGGTGTTAATCCTATTTACTGCTACAACAGGTATATCAACGGCTTGTTTTAATCTATGTGACGCTTCACGATAGGCACCTGGAGGCACCATCGACGCAATTGTTGGAACACGCGCTTCGTGCCAACCAATACCAGTGTTGAGAATATCCACACCTGCCGCGACCAAAGCTTTGGCTTGAAGCACAACTTCTTCTGGTGTTGAGCCATTTGGGATTAAGTCCATGACCGACAAACGAAAAACGATTATGAACTTATCGCTCACTTTTGCTCTAACCGCTTTTACAATATCTGTTGCCAATCGCATTCTGTTTTCTAAGCTACCACCATACTCATCAGTGCGCTTATTAGTATGACCCGCCATAAACTCATTGATTAAATAACCCTCTGAGCCCATGATCTCCACACCATCGTAGCCTGCTTTTTCGGCCAATTTAGCTGAGTGAGCAAAGTCTTTAATCGTACCTTTGATGGCGCTTACGCTCATTGCTTTTGGTTTATATGGATTAATCGGTGCTTTAATCGCACTAGGTGCAGTGTTGAATGGATGATAAGCGTAGCGCCCTGCATGTAGTAACTGTAGACAAATTTTGCCACCATGCTTATGTACTACATCAGTGTATGCTTTGTGTTTAATTACATCGTATAACGAGTTAAAAGAAGAAGAAATGGGTGTCAACTTACCGCGTAGATTTGGACTGTAGCCACCGGTTACGATCAGACCCACTCCACCTTTTGCTCGTTCCTCATAAAACGCAGCCAGTCGCTTTCGGTTGTGCCACCCTTCTTCAAGCCCGGTATGCATTGATCCCATTACCAAGCGATTTCGCAAACTGGTATGTTTAAGTTGTAGTTCTTGTTCTAACATTTGCCGCCCCACAAAACTGGTCTTACCTGTGAACATTAACGTTTTTTTATTATTTGGCAAGTCTTAAGGAGAAAGAAATTAACGAATTTGGCAGCATTGGCGATATTTCAATCATGAAAATACTTCGTTACGTTTTTCTATTATTCATGAAACTCGCTCTGATATATGATAAATGTATAGAGTTGTATTGAAGTTAAGCATAAGGGATCATTTTGAAACTGATAGCGAATATTTTTAAAGGCATTTGGGCCACACTGAACTTTTCCAGGCGATTAATTTTAAATCTGCTGTTTTTATTCATTCTTATCGCCATCGTGATAAGCATTGTATCGGGTGAGGATCAGGTTAAGGTCGAAAATAAAAGCGTACTACGTTTAAACCTGAACGGTATCATAGTTGAGCAATTGACCTATGTTGACCCTGTTGAGGCGGCAATGAGTGATGCTTTTGGTGACTCAGAAGAGCCAAGCGAAATTTTATTAGATGATGTCATCGATGTTATCAATAAAGCAGCTCAAGATGAACGCATTACAGTGATGTATCTTGATTTACAACGTCTTCATAGCGCCCATCTCGATAAATTACGAGATATCAAAGACGCGCTCGCGCAATTCAAAGCGGCGGGCAAAAAAATATATGCCCACGGCGCCTATTACACTCAAGCTCAATATTATCTTGCCTCGGTAGCCGATGAAATTTCTTTACACCCATACGGTGGAGTTAATATCACCGGATTTGGCATGTATCCGCTGTATTTCAAAGAAGCCCTTGATAAGCTTAAAGTTACGCAACATATTTTCCGCGTTGGTACATACAAGTCGGCCGTTGAGCCTTATATTCGCAGCGATATGTCACCTGAAGCAAAAGAGTCAAATCTTGGATGGATCACCCCGCTTTGGACACAATATAAAACAGAAGTAGCCGAGAACCGCGGTTTCGATGTGGCTAATTTTGATGAAACCTTCGCTGCATTAACAGACAAAATGGAAGCGGCACAAGGCGATTCCGCCAAATACGCTATCGACAACCAATGGGTCGATGCGTTAACGACCAATCAAGCATTTGCACAGAAACTGATCGATGAAGTTGGTCTCGATGCAAAGGGAAAATCTTTTAAACAGGTCTCGTTCAATCAATATCTATCGACGTTGCCGCCGAAAGAGTTTGCAGAAAATCCATTTACCGAAAAAGTCGCAGTGGTTGTTGCTAAAGGTCAAATCTCTGATGGCAAGCGTAAAGCGGGAGCTATTGGTGGCGATTCAACAGCAGCACTACTTAAAAAGGCTCGCCTTAACGACAAAGTGAAAGCCGTTGTACTAAGAATTGACTCCGGCGGTGGTAGCATGTTTGCTTCTGAAACCATTCGTAATGAAGTTCTTGCACTAAAAGCCGCTGGAAAACCTGTGATAGCATCAATGGGTTCTGTTGCAGCTTCTGGTGGTTATTGGATTGCGGCATCAGCTAATGAAATTTGGGCATCGCCAAGCACTATCACCGGTTCTATTGGTGTATTTGGCATGATCATGACCTTTGAAAATGCAGCAAACTCATTAGGAATTTATTCTGATGGTGTTGCGACAACCGAATTAAAAGGCCAATCTCCATTCAGAGGGATAGATGGTGGCTATAAAAACCTTATCCAGATGGGGGTTGAAGATGCCTATGATAAGTTTATCTCTATGGTTGCAACCGAGCGAAACCTTGATAAGTCAGCGGTTAACGATGTTGCGCAAGGACGTGTATGGCTAGCAACTCAGGCGCTTGATTTTGGCTTAGTTGATAAGTTAGGCAACAAGAACGATGCCATTGAAGCGGCAGCAAGTCTTGCTAATTTAGAGATGTATGATGTTATCACTATTGAACAAACACTCACCGAGCAAGAAAAGCTGATGCAGCAATTATTCGGTGCATCTATGGTGCAAAGCGCCATTAGTGCCCTTGTACCTGAGCAATCGATATTCGCAAAAACTGCATTAAATGCCCTAGACAGCGTTAGCAATACAATAGCACTACAAACTCAGATGTTAGGCCAGCTTAACGATCCTAACCATGTCTATACGCTTTGCTTAGTGTGCAACGTTTCACCTGAGTAAAATCGATTAAGCACTGCAATTGTGGTGCTGTAATTGTTATACTGAGCCCAGATTTTATTCTGGGCTTTTTTATGAAAAGAAAAAAAATATATATCGCCTATACCGGTGGTACCATTGGTATGAAGCAATCCAGTCGTGGTTACGTTCCGGTTGCAGGATACCTAACAGATACGGTAAAAAATAACGCTGAGTTTACTCGCGATGAAATGCCGCTTTTTGATATTCATGAATATTGCCCATTAATTGATTCGTCAGATATGTCACCGCATCACTGGCAGCTTATCGCGGATGACATTCAATCAAAATATCATGACTACGACGGCTTTGTGGTGCTCCATGGCACAGATACAATGGCCTATACTGCCTCTGCACTATCCTTCATGTTTGAGAACTTAACTAAACCTGTGATAGTGACCGGCTCTCAAATTCCGTTGTCACAACTGCGCTCTGATGGTCAAGTAAATCTGTTAAACGCGATGTATTTGGCTGCTAACTACCCTATCGCCGAAGTGAGTTTGTTCTTCAACAATAAACTTTACCGCGGTAATAGAGCAATCAAAGCTCATGCTGATGGCTTCGATGCATTCGCTTCTCCAAACCTTTCGCCGCTGGCACAAGCAGGGATCAATATTCAGCTGATCGAAGGGAAGCTAAGCCCTTACGTTGAGCAAAGCTTGCAAGTCACCAAGATTTCACCTCAACCTATCGCGGTAATGCATTTGTATCCAGGGATCTCAACTGAAATCCTTAAGAACCTAATGCGTGGCGAGATGAAAGCGCTGATCTTATTAAGCTTCGGTGTTGGTAACGCGCCACAAGACGAGCATTTTTTAACTGAGCTTAAAGCAATCAGCGACCGCGGAGTGGTGATTATCAACCTCACCCAATGTATTCAAGGAAAAGTGAATATGGGCGGCTACGCGACAGGAAATGCGTTATTAAATTGTGGTGTGATCAGCGGCTACGATATGACACTAGAAGCGTGCTTAACAAAGCTACACTATTTATTTAGCCAACAGCTTGAGCTTGAAACGATCCGCCATTTGATGCAAGACAACCTACGCGGTGAGCTAACTCGATAGCAGTAAAGCGAAAAAGTAACACAACAAAAAAGCCGTGGTATCGTTACCACGGCTTTAAAATCAGCTCGAACTGCTCAGAACGTCGATTATTATCTAACTTTTGCTTCGATATCGACCAGATCAGTAAGGTGACAAGTTTCACCACTGTGTGTCTTTATGCCGTGCTCACCAAAGTAATCACGCTGTGCTTGCACCAAGTGCCCGTTGCTTGGCGTGCTCAGTGTTGCAATATAAGTTTGCGTCGCAGCAAGCACTGGGAAAGACAAACCAGTCGCCACCGCTTTACCTGTAATGCTACGTAGTGCAAGTGCAGGCTTCTCGAGTGAATCGATAAATTCAACACCTTCGGCGATATCGTCTAAGTAATCAGCTCGGATAATACAACCCGCACGCCAGGTTTGTAGCGTTTTATTGAGATCCACTTTCCATTGGTGTGCACGAGACGCGCCCTTAATCAGTGCAAGACCTTGGCGGTAACATAGTAAACTGGCAAAATAGAATGCGTCTTTTAACTCGTCTAAATCAACGTCAATTGTTTGCGTTGATTTATTCGCATACGTCATTTCTTTTGCAGCTGGAGTATCAATAGTATTGGTGAGATGGCGAGCTTGTACCGCAGCCACAAGCGAAGGTACGGCAATACCAAGCTCCAGCGCGTTTTGCGCCGTCCAAAGACCAGTGCCTTTAGCTCCTACCTTATTGTCGATAAGGTCGACTAAAGACTCGCCCTGCTCTGTTTCTAGACTTAATATATGGCTAGAAATTGCAAGTAGATAACTATTTAATTTACCTTCAGACCAAGATTCAAAAATCTCAGCAACTTCTTTAGGAGAGCGACCGGTACCCAGACGAAGCAATTGATAAAGCTCCGCAATGAGCTGCATCAACGCATACTCAATACCGTTGTGCACCATTTTAACAAAGTGACCGCTAGCCGATTGCCCAACACGCGCGAAACATGATTCATTGTTGTAGCTCGCGGCAACCTTTTCGAACCAAGGCTCGATACGCTCCCAGCCACCTTCTGAACCACTTGCCATCATTGCAGGACCATGACGTGCACCTTCGGCACCTCCAGAAATCCCCATAGTGGCAAACTCAAATTTATTCTGATATTTCAATTTACGTGCGATACCATCTTTGTAATTACTGTTACCACAGTCAACGATAATATCGTCTTTTTCAACTCCAGCTTCAACCAAATCGCTACAAACTTTATCTACTAGTTCACCTGCTGGAACGAGTAATAAAATCGAGCGAGGAGTCTCTAATCTTCTGATCATATCACCGAGATCAGACACTATGTGTAAGCGCTCCGCCATACCTAACGACTGTGCGCAACTCAATAATTCCGCACCTACTTCGGGGTTCTTGTCGTAAGCGACTAAGGTCATCCCCTTCTCAATTAGATTTAGCGCGAGGTTTTTACCCATCACACCCAAACCAACTAATGCAACCTGCATTTAGTTTCCTCCTCGGTAACATCAAAACTTTATGCGTTCGTGTATGTGCATTATACCTGAGCGACCATGATTGACCAGCAAGACACACAATTCACTGATATCATATCGGTCCCCAAAATATGACAGCTAACACAATTCACTGTATAGCAATATAGTGACAGCAGCACGAATTCACCAATTTTGTGATAAATCTCAAATAGTCCCCTAAGCTGTAAGGTAAAATATTCGAGATTGACGGCCACTGACACCGGTGTCATAATGATGACATATAGATCATATAACTTAATTCGAGTGTTAAAAAGGGTTTTGCATAATTCTTTATGCTCTAATTAGTTAAATCGTGATTTTACAATGTGGCATGTGTAAAAAAACAGCAATTTTGATTTACTTTTAACACATTCATAAGTTTTTGCTTACCTTGATAAGCTAACAGGAGAATCTGATGCTTAGACGCACAAAAATCGTCGCAACACTGGGGCCAGCGACGGATAGAGATAACAACTTAGAAAAAATCATTCGTGCCGGCACCAACGTAGTCAGACTAAACTTTTCACACGGTGTCGCTCAAGATCACAAAAATAGAGCCGAAGCCGTTCGCGAAATTGCTAAACGCTTAGGCGTAAATGTAGCGATCCTTGCAGATTTACAAGGTCCTAAAATCCGCGTTTCAACGTTTAAAGAAGGCAAAGTGTTCTTAGAAGTGGATGCAAAATTCACTCTAGATGCAAAAATGGAGCCTGGCCAAGGCCACGTTGAAGCCGTGGGTATCGACTATAAAGAATTACCGAATGACGTAAAACAAGGTGATTTGCTGTTATTAAACGATGGCCTTATTCAACTTGTTGTTGAAGAAGTACAAGGTCACTTGGTTCATACCAGTGTTAAAGTTGGCGGCGTATTGTCGAACAATAAAGGGATCAACCGTTTAGGCGGCGGCTTAACCGCACCTGCATTTACTGACAAAGATAAAGAAGACTTGATCACAGCAACAGAAATTGGTGTGGACTATATTGCGGTTTCGTTCCCTCGCAGTGGTGACGACATGCGTTACGTTCGAGGACTGGCGGAGAAAGCAGGTTCTAATGCACAATTACTTGCAAAAATCGAACGTGCAGAAGCGGTTGAAACCGTAGAAGCGATTGACGACATCGTACTGGCTTCTGATGCGGTGATGGTTGCCCGTGGTGATCTAGGTGTAGAAATTGGCGATGCAGCGCTCGTTGGTAAACAGAAGCAAATTATCAGCCGTGCTCGCTCACTAAACCGTACGGTGATCACTGCCACTCAAATGATGGAGTCAATGATTGACAACCCAATGCCAACTCGTGCTGAAGTTATGGATGTCGCAAACGCAGTGCTTGATGGCACTGATGCGGTAATGCTTTCAGCGGAAACCGCAGCTGGCGATTACCCAGAACAAACGGTCGCGGCAATGGCACGTGTGTGTTTAGGTGCTGAATCTCAACCGCAGATCCATATCTCTAAACATCGTTTAGACAGCCGTTTTGCTGATACCTGTGAAACTATCGCGCTGTCGGCAATGTACGCTGCAAACCATTTAGATTCAGTAAAAGCGATTGTCGCACTAACTGAATCAGGGAATACTGCAAAATTGATGTCTCGTATCAGTTCAGGATTACCTATTTACGCACTGTCTCGCCATCAATCAACGCTTGGGCAGGCATCACTCTATCGTGGTGTTTATCCGGTAAGATTTGACTCAACGCAATGCTCAGATGATTCAACTGTTCGCGAAGCGCTTGATACGCTAGTTGCAGCAGGCTCATTGGAAAAAGGCGACACAGTGATCATCACACACGGTGATAAGATGGAAACTATCGGCGCCAGTAACACGCTGAAAATCGTCACAGTGTAATAGCGTTGAACTAGGTAGCCTTGCTGCCTAGTTCATCTTTCCTTAGAATACTCTGAAGTGTACAAGCACATAAAACACACTACGTCATCGTAGGCTAAACACGGTGCAAATCACTTTAGCTCGCTATCGTATCAGCTTGCGAGTGCGGCCTTTACTTTATCACGGTAACTACGGCTGACTTTAAGCTCTTGACCATTCTCAAGTACCAATAAATATTCGCCACTGCTTTGCGTGACCAGTTTACTGATCTGCTTAGTGTTAACAATTGCAGAGCGATGTACGCGCACAAATAATGTTGGATCTAACTCTTGTTCTAGATCTTTCATTGTTTTACGTAAAATATGAGTCTGACCATCGCTACAGTGTAAGCACATGTAGTCACCGGCTGCATCAATCCACTGAATTGACGATGTAGATACTCGAATGATTTCACCCTGCTCTTTTACCGCGAGCGACTCAGGGAATTTTTTATCTTCAATTGTATCTCCTGTTGCAAGTTTTTTAAGGATTTCTTCACAGTTATTACCAGTGATCCCTGCAACAAAGCTGGCTAGCTTTTTCTTATGCGCATTGTCTTGTTGTGTTTTTAAATAGCTTTGCACTTTCTCCACCGCCTGTTTTAATCTGTTGTCATCAACGGGTTTTAAGATGTAATCCAGCGCATGGATCTCAAATGCCTTTACAGCATATTGATCAAACGCAGTTACAAATACGATAGCAGGCAATGGTTTAACACTTTCACTCAACGCTCTCGCCACTTCAAAACCGTTCATGTTCGGCATTTGAATATCGAGAAAGACCAGATCTATGTCCTCAGATTTGCATAGATCGATTGCTTGTTGACCACTGCCACACAATTCTACAACTTCGATTTCAGAAAAATCTCTTAACCTTACCGCTAACCCTTTTCTCGCTAGCGGCTCGTCATCTACGATTAGTGTTCTAATTTTGCTCATTACTTCTTCGCCCTTTCATATGGAACGCGAATGTTTACCTTCAAACCAGTTGGCTCATTATCCGAGAGCACAAATGAATAATTATTTTCGTACAAGGTTTTTAAACGGTCTTTGGTATTCGCTAAACCCACTCCCTGTGCACTTTTCAGTTGCCCATCTTCCAGTTCCGCGCCAGGACCATTGTCTCCTACTTCCAAGAGTAGTTCATTGGCAAACACCTGCGCTTTTATTTCAATTTTGCCGCCATGCTCCATATGGGCAATTGCGTATTTAATGCTATTTTCAATGAGTGGTTGTAGGATCAAGCTTGGTACTAGTGCCTGTTCGGCTTCTTCTGTCACATCAAGCTCAATAGATAAGCGCTCATCAAAGCGCACCTTCTCAATTTCTAAGTACAGCTTTAACGCATGTAGTTCTTGCTCAAGCGGTACCTTTTTTATTGGATCTGTGTTCAATGTATGGCGCAAGAAATCACTGAGCCTTGAGACCATTTGGTTCGCATCTTTGTTTTCTTCAACCAATATAAGCGTTGAAATTGCATTAAGCGTATTGAATAGAAAATGCGGATTCAATTGATATCTCAGCATTTTCAATTGCGCTTCATGAGCCATCGTATTGGCTTTCAAAGCTTTTTGGCGCTCACTCTGTAGCAACTGGTAATACTTAATACCAAAGTACAGCCCACTCCAACAGAGTATGATATAGACAGAGTCTAGTCCCTGCTGTAAGTAATAAAACCACTCATCCGGCCGATATCCGTGGCGATATATTTCCCAATGATTAAACTTCTGAACGACCGCCCATAGTGTTCCAGTCACATATGACGCCGTAAACACAACGAATATCAGCACCAACGGTGTTGCATTCCAAATTTTACGATAGAGGTATCGTAGCGGTACGGTCATCAAGCAACCTGCATAGGCATTTAATGCGATGACAAACACATAAATATCGCGCATTTCAAAGACTTTTGAGCCAATATAGTTAACTAGCGCGTAGCCCAGCCAACCGGCTATTTGTAATACCCAGAAAAATCTCTGCCTGTTATCAACCAGTGATTGCCACTTCAAAATGATTATACCTCTTCTATCTTAACTGGATTATATCTCAGCATGTCGTCTCTATTCACTGCTGGTGGTCTCAGTTTTTACACACCTTGCCGCAAATAAAAAAGGCACCTTAGTGCCTTTTTTGAAATAAATTAACCAGTTAATTTATATTCATCTATTCAAACTGTCGCTCTTAAGCAAGCTTGTCAGATGCCACTTTATAAGTAGGATCTGCTTGGCCGTCTAGCTCAACGAGATCTTTAGCTTTACTTAGCAATACTTTACAGTCTTGGCTTAAGTGGCGAAGATGCAGCGTTTTACCAGCCTTTTTATAACGTTCAGCTAACGCATCTATCGCTTCAATTGCACTGTGGTCAGCAACACGGCTATGTTTAAATTCAACAATGATATCATCAGGGTCATTGTTAACATCAAACAGCTCAGCAAAGTTTTTCACCGACCCAAAAAACAGAGGTCCGTGTAATTCATATACTTTCGAGCCTTGCTCATCAATATAATTATTGGTGTAAATATGTTTCGCATGCTCCCACGCGAATACGAGAGCCGAAACAATGACACCAACGCAAACTGCAATGGCCAAATCTGTAATCACTGTAACCCCCGACACCAAGACGATTACAAATGCATCTGATTTAGGGATCTTTCTTATTAATCTAAAACTTGACCATTCAAAAGTCCCTAATACCACCATAAACATTACACCAACTAGCGCCGCAAGCGGGATCATCTCGATAAGGCTTGCCGCAAACAGAATAAATACAAGTAGTAATAATGCCGCTGTGATACCTGACAAACGGCTACGTCCACCAGAATTAATATTGATCATTGATTGCCCAATCATCGCACAGCCACCCATCGCACCAAACACACCACAAGTAACGTTAGCCGCACCTTGACCGATACATTCGCGGTTGCTGTGACCACGTGTTTCGGTGATTTCGTCGATTAACGTGAGCGTTAGTAGAGATTCAATCAAACCAATCGCTGCTAGGATAAGTGCGTATGGGAAGATGATTTTAAATGTTTCAAATGTCCATGGTACTTCAGGGATATGGAAAGCAGGAAAACCGCCAGCTATCGTTGCATCTACGTTACCTGACATATCTTTCAGATAATCAAGCACATTACGAGCATCTAAATCTAAACCAATAACAATACCGGTTACCACTAAAATCGCAGCTAGACTCGAAGGCACCGCGGTTGTTAGCTTTGGTAAAAAGTGAATAATGGCCATAGTCAATGCAACCAAGCCAGCCATAATATATAGCGCCTCACCTTGCATCCACGTAAGATCACCCTGTTCGTCAAGTACTTTGAATTGTCCAAGCTGGGCGAGGAAGATAACGATAGCTAAGCCATTTACAAAGCCTAGCATTACAGGATGCGGTACCATACGTATAAACTTGCCGAGCTTAAATATACCCGCGAGTATTTGTAAGAGGCCCATGAGTAATACGGTTGCAAAGAGATATTCTACGCCATGCTCAACAACAAGGCTCACCATTACCACGGCAAGAGCCCCTGTTGCCCCCGAGATCATACCCGGCCTACCACCAAAGATTGAAGTCACAAGACCGACAATAAATGCTGCATATAAACCGACTAATGGGTCTACTTGTGCAACAAAAGCGAAAGCCACAGCCTCAGGCACAAGTGCCAAAGCGACCGTAAGCCCAGACAGTACATCGTTTTTAGCAGAGCTAGGCGCTTTGCTGATAAGATTAAACATCAATATCCTCTGGTGTGAATTGACTATGAACACAAAGGCGGCGGATTTTAGCAAAAAGCAGCGCCTTTAACAAATAAGATACAAGCTTGTATCGCAAACTCGTTTGTAATACATAGCTCAATAAAGCGGCCTACATTGTAGTATAGAACAATGGTGAAAAGATGACGGGAAGCCCTACCCAACGAAGCAGGGCAACAAATTGTATTAAAGTGGTAAGGAAGTGCTGCGCTTAACGCAAGTCATTGTAACGTTTGAATGTACTTCTTGGACGAATTCTAAATTAAGTAAGTTATCACGAACAAATTGCTCATAGCCTTCAATGCCTTTCGAAATGATACGCAGCATAAAGTCCATGGTGCCTGCCATAGAATAGCACTCTGTCACTTCGTCATAACTTAAGATCAATTTTTCAAACTCGGCAAGGTTATTGCGGCCATGGTTTGAAAGCCTAACATGCGCATAAACTAACATATCAAATCCGAGTTTCTTCTCATCCAGCAATGCAACTTTGCCTTTGATGTAACCGTCTTGCTCTAATTTAGCGATGCGACGCCAACAAGGTGACTGAGATAGTCCCACTTTATCAGCGATTTCAGCGGTAGAAAGACTTGCGTCTTGCTGTAACAATGCCAGTATCTGGCGATCTACTTGGTTCAATGACATATCTATTCTAGTTTAGTTAGCACATCAGTCTATTAACCGATGCTGATTGTTATTCCCTGAAGCATAGCAAATTAAAAAATGCATACCACTACTATGCCACTTCCACTATATTTAACCAAATCGGCCACTCATAAAAGGATTTGTCGCCTTTTCGAAGCCAATTGAGGTATTTTCACCATGACCCGAATGCACCACAACCTCATCAGGCAAAGTAAACAGCTTATCTTGTATAGACTGTTTTAGCTGGGCTGCATCGCCTTTTGGAAAGTCAGTACGACCAACAGACCCTTTAAACAACACATCTCCTACTAAAACCTGTTTTGAGTTTGGTTCATAAAATACCACGTGCCCTGGAGTATGCCCTGGACAATGTCTGACTTCGAGAGCTAAGTTTCCCACCTTAACCTTATCACCATCATTTAACCACTTTGATGGTAAAAAAGCAGCATGATTAGGAAAACCAAACATTTGTGATTGCATTGGCAAGGCTTCCAACCAAAATTGGTCGCCCTGATGAGGCCCAATAATCTCGATATTAAAATGTTCACTTAATTCTGTACTTGCCCCCACATGATCAAGGTGCGCATGGGTAAGCAAGATCATGCTTGGCACTAACCCCTGAGTGTCCAACTGCGCGATAATTTTTTCCGCTTCACCACCTGGATCTACAATTGCAGTGGCTTGTGTTTCTGGACACACGATAACACGACAATTTTGCATAAACGGTGTAACTGGAATTGTGAACACTTGCATGGTTAGTTTGCTCCAAACGACATCAAAACAGGATATTTAAGATACGCATTATCATAAAACGGAGTTCTTGCATAAAGCCACTCCATCCTCGCTTTTGGATCGTTTGCAAACTGCTTGTCTTCACGTATTTTTTTATCGAAGGCTAGCGCCATTGCTGGATTTTGTTTTAGCATTTTTCGCGCAAAAGGTTCAAGTGCATAATTTTCAACATATTCTGTACGTTGGAAAATAGTATTGAACTCCCCCCAAGCAAAAAATGAGTCTGGCGCCTCTGGATGTAGCAAGTGAGTCACCAGCTCTCCAGATTTTTGTGCCGTTGCTACTTTATACCACCCACTGAGATCGACCTTGTCTGAGAGCTCCTTAATGTCAAAAGTCGCATTTACTCTAAAGCGCCCTTCAAAAGGAGCTGTATCGAACTTGTAGTCTTTTACTGTAGCTTGGCTTACTTTTTCCACTACCGTTCCATCCGGCAGTGTAGAAACGGTAATTCCGTGCAGTTTTAATTTTTCGACCACTTCCGGATATGCCGGGGGAATGTAAAACTGCTCAGGTACATTCACCGTTGTTTTTACTTCCTTCTGCCAATAAATTGGCAGCTTTTCATAGTCTTGCGGCTCGCCTAAATACTTAGCTTCCAAATGACCAGACAATGCACTTTCAAACTGCTTGTATTTGATACCTTTAAATTGAATGTAATCCGGCTCTTTTGCATAGCTGCGTTCGACAACCAATTGTTTCGGTGTGAATTCAGCCTCTTTTTGAACCGCTTCTCGTAATGCCTGAATATTGCTTGAAAGGCCACTGATAACGCCATCCATAAACACATAAGTGCCTAACACGCGCTGCTTATAGGGCTTCAATGAGTGATTCTCTACCAGTATGGTCGGCAGTCCTTTTAAATCTCCCCAACCATTTGAAAATCGTGGTGTTGCCACCCAACCAGCCAACCCTTTTTTAAAGTCTCGCTTATCCATCACAAATACAAGTGGACCTGGAATATGCCCTTGAGCGGCAAGCGCTGCATTAATTTGTGGCGAAATCTGATTCTCTAACACCTCAGCTATTGCAGGTGACTCACTTGCAAAAGTTGGGTTAAAACCATAAGTGACATCGTATTGGTAGTCTGCGCCATCCGTTACATGAACATCGATGTACAGATCCGGATTATATTCGTTAATCACCTGCATGACCGCCTTAACTCCTGGCGTATCCAATTTAGTGTAATCACGATTCAGATTTAAGTTATTGGCATTGGTTCTAAAGCCCATAACAGTCGGGCCGCGTTGATTTATACGGTTAAACTCGCTGCGCCTTTCATGCCCATCGACGTTGAGAATAGGGATAAAGAGTAAATTCACTTTCGTCAAGATATCACGGCGCTTACCGGTTGCAACATCGCGAAGCAACATAAACATCGCATCTTTGCCGTCAATTTCTCCGGCATGAATACCAGCTTGTACTAAAATGGTTGGCTTACCATTATTAATAACATTTGACTTGTCACCGCCCTGCTCCGTTGCAACAATCATCTTAATCGCACGATTACTATTGCTAAACCCAATCGTCTCTAGCTTAAACTGGGTCGGATTGGCGGCCACTAGGCGGTCAACGAATGCCATCGTGTCAGCATAATCAGGAGAGTCTATCGCACCGCTTAGTTCAAAATCAGTCGTTAATGGGCCCTGTTGTTGTAATAGTTGTTCACTTTTGCCCTGCCACTCTATCAAAGGTGGTAAATGACCGTTCATACCTAGCATTGCAGTAAGCATAATAATGCTGGAACTCATCATATTTCTCTATTCCTCTGCTTTTATCTGCCAATTATATCAATATTTTAGATATCGGCTTACAATGTGCGGTGATTCAACAAAAATTTGCAGTTAATCGCAGATAACCATAACTTTAGGGATCAAATGAGCGTACAAAAATCAATTTTAATCACAGGTTGTTCTAGCGGGATTGGTTATTACTGCGCTGTGCAATTGTCAAAAGCAGGATATCAAGTTATTGCTTCGGTTAGAAATGCAAAAGACTTGAATAAATTTGAAGGCACAGACATTCAATGTATTTTGCTCGACTTAGCGTGCGAGCAAAGTATAAATAATGGCTTTAACCAAGCTTTGACAATCGCAGATGGTCAGTTAGACGCGTTATTCAATAACGGTGCCTACGGCCAACCTGGTGCGGTAGAAGACTTGCCTACAGAGGTGTTACGGCAACAATTTGAAGTTAACTTTTTTGGCTGGCATACGCTCACCTGTCTCGCAGTTGAGCAAATGCGTAAGCAAAGCGCAGGCCGCATTATTCATAACTCATCCGTACTTGGATTAGTCGCTCTGCCATATCGTGGCGCTTATAACGCGAGCAAATTTGCACTTGAAGGACTTACCGACACCCTACGTATGGAGCTTTCAGGTAGCAATATTCAAGTTAGCCTAATAGAGCCAGGTCCAATCGTGTCTAAATTTAGAGAGAACGCGAAACACGCCTTTTTAGCGAATATCGATCACGAAAATAGTGTACATCACAATGCATATCAGGCGCAGCTTAACCGCTTAGGCTCAGAAGAAGCACCACAAAAATTTACCTTAGGACCAGAAGCTGTTTATAAAGCGTTGCAACACGCACTGAGTGCGAAGAATGCAAAGCCGAGATATTACGTTACGTTTCCAACCTATTTGATGGGATACTTAAAACGAATATTGAGCAGTAAGATGCTGGATAAAATCTTAATAAAAAACCGCTAACGCTTGCGTTGATAACGAGTATAAAACTAAAAAAGGAGCCTAAGGCTCCTTTTCAATACCAGGTTTAGTCCTAAGACTAATTCTAGTTCCGCTTATTAAGCAGCTAGACCATCTTTTGCTTTAGCAACTAGTGCTGCGAAAGCTACTTGGTCGTATACTGCGATATCAGCTAGGATCTTACGATCGATTTCAATCGATGACTTTTTAAGGCCATTGATGAAACGGCTGTAAGAAAGACCATTTTGACGTGCAGCTGCGTTGATACGAGCAATCCATAGTTGACGGAAAGTACGTTTCTTAGCACGACGGTCACGGTAAGCATATTGACCAGCTTTAGTTACCGCTTGGAAAGCTACGCGGTAAACGCGTGAACGCGCTCCATAGTAACCTTTAGCTTGCTTTAATACTTTTTTGTGACGTGCACGTGCAACTACGCCGCGTTTAACTCTTGCCATTTCTGATATCCTCTATTAAGCGAATGGTAACATACGATCGATTAGGCCTAGGTCATTCTTATGAACCATAGACTTAGCACGAAGGTGTAATTTACGCTTTGAAGATTTCTTAGTCAGAATGTGACGAAGATGCGACTGTTTACGCTTGTAACCGCCAGAAGCAGTCTTTTTGAAGCGCTTAGCAGCACCTCTGTGTGATTTTAGCTTATAAGCCATTTGCAATAACTCCGAATGATATTGCTTTAACACAATGTAAGTAGGCGGAGATAAACTCACTTGTAGGCCTAACTTACTACCTAAAACCGGTGAAGGATCAATACCTTACTTTAAAACCGGATAACGCAGGTGGCGTTAGCACTTGAGACCTGCGTTAAATTCGATGCGTATTATGCCGAGATTAAGACTTTTTAGCAATAGGCGCCATCATCATTATCATCTGACGACCTTCTACTTTTTTCGGGAAAGACTCAACTGATGCGATATCTTCCAATTCAGTCTTGATACGTTCTAGTAGATCAATACCAATCTCTTGGTGCGCCATTTCACGACCACGGAAGCGAATTGTGACTTTAGCTTTGTCGCCACCCTCAAGAAACTTGCGAAGGCTACGTAGCTTGACTTGGTAATCACCAACATCTGTACCAGGACGGAATTTAACTTCCTTAACCTGAATTTGCTTTTGCTTTTTCTTTTGTTCTTTTTGGATTTTTGCTTTTTCAAAAAGGAACTTACCGTAGTCCATCACTTTACAAACCGGTGGCTCAGCATTTGGACTGATCTCAACTAGATCTAGACCTGCTTCGTCCGCCATGTTTTGTGCGTCTCTTGTTGAGACAATGCCAGCTTGCTCGCCTTCAGCGTCAATTAAGCGAACCTCTTTCGCTGTAATCTCTTCGTTAATACGATTTTTCTGAGCGTTATTTTGCCCTTTTTTGCCGCCTCTAATGGTACGTTCCTCCAAAAAATTCAAAAGTAAATGCGTGCACCAGAAAAAGTAAAGTACACGCAAGTTTATATTTATAGTCGATTTTTAATCTCTTCGCTAACTTTAACGATGAAATCATCAATCGATAATTTACCTAAATCTTCACCAGTACGGGTTCTTACTGCAACTTCTTGTTGCTCGACTTCTTTGTCACCCACCACTAGTAAATAAGGTATACGTTTTAAAGTATGCTCGCGGATTTTAAAACCAATCTTCTCATTTCTCAAGTCGGCACAAGCTCTTATTCCAAGTTTATTCAACTTTTGTACAACTTCGTGGACATAATCCGCTTGTTTATCCGTGATATTCATGATTACAACTTGTTTCGGCGCAAGCCAAGTTGGGAACTGACCAGCATATTCTTCCGTTAGAATTCCAATAAAGCGCTCTAGTGAACCCAGAATTGCGCGGTGGATCATAACAGGTGTTTTACGCTCGTTACTTTCCGCAACATAAGTTGCACCTAAACGACCTGGTAGTGCGAAGTCTAATTGCACTGTACCACATTGCCACGCACGCTCTAAACAATCATACAGCGTGAATTCGATCTTAGGACCATAAAACGCCCCTTCACCCGGCAGATATTCAAACTCGATGTTGTTAACTTTTAACGCTTCAGCCAATGCAGCTTCCGCTTTGTCCCACATTTCGTCTTCACCAATGCGCTTTTCTGGACGAGTCGAAAGTTTTACAACAATCTTTTCAAAGCCAAATGTCGAGTAAGTGTCATATACCATTTTGATACAGGCAGATACTTCATCCATGATTTGCTCTTCTGTACAGAAGATATGCGCATCATCTTGAGTAAAGCCACGAACGCGCATCAAGCCATGTAGTGCGCCTGATGGTTCATTACGGTGACAACAGCCAAACTCAGCCATACGTAATGGTAAATCACGGTATGACTTTAGACCTTGGTTAAAGATCTGCACGTGACCTGGGCAGTTCATCGGCTTAATAGCATACTCACGTTTCTCTGACTCAGTCGTGAACATAGCATCTGAATACTTGTCCCAGTGGCCTGATTTTTCCCACAAGCCACGGTCCATCATCAACGGACCTTTTACTTCTTCGTACTGATATTCGCGTAGTTTTTCACGAACAAAATCTTCAAGCTCACGATAAATGCTCCAGCCATCATTATGCCAGAATACCATGCCTGGCGCTTCTTCTTGCCAATGCCACAGGTCGAGTGCTTTACCAATTTTACGGTGATCACGCTTTTCAGCTTCTTCTAAACGCTTAAGATACGCCTTTAGCTGCTTTTTGTCAGCCCAAGCTGTACCGTAGATACGCTGTAACATCTTGTTTTCTGAGTTGCCGCGCCAGTATGCGCCCGCCACTTTCATAATCTTGAAGTGGTGACAGAACTTCATATTTGGTACGTGCGGACCACGACACATATCAACATATTCTTCGTGGTGATATAAACCTGGGCGGTCATCTTTCGCGATATTCTCGTCTAGGATTTCCATCTTATAGGTTTCACCGCGTGCCGCAAATGCATCGCGCGCTTCTTGCCAGCTCACCTTTTTCTTTACTACGTCGTAGTCGGTTTTTGCCAACTCCAACATGCGTTTTTCAATCGCTTCAAGGTCTTCTTGAGTAAGCGAATGCTCTAAGTCAACATCGTAATAGAAACCGTTGTCGATGGTAGGACCAATCGCCATCTTAGCTTCTGGGAACAATTGTTTTACAGCGTGACCAATCAAGTGCGCACACGAGTGACGAATAATCTCAAGACCGTCGTCGTCTTTTGCGGTGATGATTTCAAGCGCTGAGTCATTTTCGATGAGGTCACAAGCATCAACACGAACGCCATTTACACGGCCAGCAATCGTTGCTTTCGCAAGGCCAGGACCGATGTCTTGAGCGACTTCTAGAGTAGTGACAGGGTTTTCAAAAATACGCTGACTGCCGTCAGGGAGAGTAATAACTGGCATGATAAATCCTATTTACAGTGGTGACACCTACAATGCATCACATGTATTTAATTAATTTTAAAGTGTGCCTATCAACGCTTTTACGAATAAGCATTGTCTTGCGCGAATTATCGCGGCTCATCCGAGGACTTTCGAATAAGAATCACTATTCTCGCGTGTTACTTGGCTAAGTGCAAGCCTAGAGCTAAAATTAATCTATTAATTTACAAATACTATTTTGGGATTATTCGTGGCCAAAAAGCGTTATCGGTTTGCAACCTTTAATCTACTAAATTTTGCAGCGCCGCCTTATTCTTTTTATCAACTTCATGAGCACTATAATGAAACACAGTGGCAAACCAAAACTCAGTTTATCACGGGACTCATTCAGCATATAAACCCCGATGTCATTGTGTTTCAAGAAGTCTTCTCACCTGATAGCTTACAGATGCTGTGCGAAGACTTAGGTCTTGTTCACTTTGCCACAGTCGATGCGCCAAGTCCTGATCACGTCTACCCATCGGTACTGTTTAAACCCGTGGTCGCTATCGCATCAAAACTACCATTTAAATCCTTTGCGCCGTTAGAGCCCTGCCCCGAATTACTCGAATACCTTAATAATCAACATCAATTTAAATTCAATCGCACCCCGATAAAATGTAAGTTCGACATTCCAGGCTTTGGGTTACTGGCGTGTTATGCCGTGCACTTTAAGTCTCAACGCGTACATTCAATGGCCCACATGCTGGGAGATTCCAATCAAGATGACCCGCTACTTACATTGCTTCACGAAACCGTAGGTACGATGCAGTCGCAGATATCACGTTCACTCGAAGCTTCCATCATTTATTACGATGCATTAAAGACACAAAGGGAGAAACAGGCTGCAACATTGGTGATGGGCGACTTCAATGATGCATTAGACAGCCCGGCATTATCTTTTATGACGCAAGCCTTTCCACCCGTCCTTGCTAGTAATGGCTTTGATAGTGTCGGGTTGTTCGACAGTTTTCTTTACGCTGACAACAACCACAAAGAAAAACCAGCCAGTCATTACTATCAAGGTGAGGGCAATGTACTTGATTACATTCTTTGTTCAAAAGAGTTCAATCCCAACCGAGAAACGCCCAGGGTGAAGTCGTTACATTACTACAGTTACGATGCTCACCTTGATCCAAAGCGTATGGACGAAGATATTTGCTATTCTGACCATGCAGCGATAGCAATAGAAATAACACTGTGAGATAATTCAATTTTTGCATAATCTGGACACGAAAATGAGAACACTTGGGGTTGAAATTTCAGGCAGCGAAGCTCTGCTTTGTATGCTAACGAAAGAAGATGATGTTTTTGATATTAGAGACATTCGTCAGCGCCGCTTTACGTTAAGTAACCAAGGGACAGAACTTGATGAAATGCGCAAGTTCCAATTCGACTTTGCAAAACTAGTAGAAGATTACGGCGTAGATTCTATCGCCATTCGTCAGCGCCCACACAAAGGTAAATTCGCAGGTAGTGCGGCTGGTTTTAAAATGGAAGCTGCAATCCAGTTAATTTCAGGTGTGGACGTGCAGTTACTTTCTGGCACTGAAGTTAAAGAGCAATTAAAAAGAAACCCAATTCCTGTTGACTATGAAGACACTGGGTTGAAAAAGTTTCAAGAGCAAGCTTTCATCAATGCCTATGTTTATATTCTTCGTAAAACATACGGCAAAGAAGAATAATCATATCAAGGGCCAGCAGTTACTTAGCTACTGGCCTTTTTATTTGCTTCCACACTTCTCTCCCCTGTAAATAATTCAAATATAAAATACTTGTAAAAAATTTGCTTTTATTTGATTCAGCCCTCCGCGCTTTTATGCTATTAATATAACCGTAATAAACCGCAAGGAGTGGATTTAGGTGTTACCTCAACAATATGGAAAAGCCGTTATTTTTAGCGCATGTTCGCTGATATCCGTAACAGCATTAGCAAATTCAAGCGCTAACCCTGCTTCTTTAATCTTTGGTGTTAACTCAGATAAACGTGTGTTTGAAAACACACAGTCACTCGAAAGCCAAATTCCAGTCAAAGGGCATTTAGATAGCAGCTCAGCAAACATTCAATATGCAGCAACCTATCATTCTATCGTCGGCAATTATTTTGAAGCAGAAAAACTCACCTCTGGGGTGATCAATCCAGATATGTTGCTAAACGATTATCGGCTAGTTCCTGCGCTAGAAATCATAGAGCAAAAGGCAACTGAAACGCATCTTACTATGGTAAACGAAGCGTATCATAATGCTAAACACCGAGCCCTAACGATTGCCCTATTGAAGCCTTTATATGAACAAGGCTATCGCTATCTTGCATTAGAAGCACTCACCCCGCAGGTAAGCGTTGAGCAGCAAATAAATAAACATGGCTTTACAACATACGAACATGGGATCTACACCATGGAAGCGACTTACGCTAGCTTGATATTTGAAGCCAAATCACTTGGCTACGAGATTATTAGTTACGATCACGACTCACAACAAGGTAGAGCCAAAGCCGCGGCTGAACACTTAAAAGAAAAAGTATTTGATAACAATCGTGATGCAAAATTACTCGTTCACCTCGGGTTTTCTCAACTAGATGAGCAAAACCAACTGGCGAGTGAACTCAAACAAACATTGACAATTAATCCACTCACCGTTGATCAGGTTCGCTTATCTGAGGTTCAATCAGTGAGTGGCAATACTCCTTTGCTGCTCGCACGAGTAGCAAGCCAATCTCAGCACTACTCTTCAGATCCGCAACGATTTGATCTTTCTGTAACTTGGCCCAAAACCACGAAAATCAATAATAGGCCAAGCTGGCTTTCCTCAACGTTTGATCTACAACAACAATCACTTGGTGTATGTAAAAAGGTTTTTCCATGCTATTTAGAGCTGTCATTTTTTGTCGATGACGGTAATAAGCTCGTCCCAATCGACAAAATTACAGTAGAAAAACCACATGATCTGGTCTATTTAAAGCACTATTCTACGCCACTGACTTTGAGTAGCTATGATGCTGTCACTGGTGAGCTCATTACACAAAAACTACTCAACCAAAAACAACTATAATCATTCGTGCAAATTGAGCACCAATCTGTGACTCGCGCATTTCATACTATCAAGGTAGACTAGCTTCTGAACAAATTTAGGGATCATCCATGTATCGAGTATTTGAACGCTTTACCAAACCCTTTCCCGAGCAAGAAGTTGGTCAGCCACCACACGGTTTGTTGGCTTTCTGTCGCTTCTATACTAAGGGAATGGAATTACCCTTATTATTTATGTCGCTAAGTGCTGCGATCCTCGCAATTTTGGAAGTAACATTATTTGGCTTTATGGGTGATTTGGTTGACTGGCTCTCCACTTATACACCACAAACTCTATTTGAAGCCAAACAAGCCGAGTTAATCCGAATGTCTGTGATCACGTTAGTGGCGCTGCCACTGTTAGTCTTTTTTCACAGCGCCATTTTGCATCAGAGTTTATTGGGTAATTACCCAATGGCTATTCGCTGGCAGGCACACCGCTACTTGCTAAAGCAGTCTATGACATTCTATCAAGACGAGTTTGCAGGACGTATTGCAACTAAAGTGATGCAAACTGCCCTAGCTGTGCGCGAATCAGTCATGAAACTACTCGATGTACTGGTTTATATTTTAGTGTACTTCACCGCAATGCTCGCGCTTGTTGCAAGCAGTGATATACGTTTGATGATCCCCTTGGTTATTTGGCTTGGCTGCTATATCTGTTTCCAGTTTTATTTTGTTCCTAAACTAAAACGCGTTTCTAGTGAGCAGGCTGACGCGCGCTCAGAAATGACGGGAAGGATAGTTGATAGCTACACCAATATTTCAACCGTAAAGCTTTTCTCTTATACCAAACGAGAAGAAGAATATGCCAAAGACAGCATGGATGTGTTTATTCAACCTGTTTATAAGCAGATGCGCTTAGCAACTAGTTTAAATGTTAGTATTCAGGCCTTAAATTATCTGCTGGTATTTTCCGTTGCCGCTCTTTCAATCTACTTATGGTCATTTAATGCAATAACCGCTGGTGCAATTGCGATTACAGTAGGTTTAGCCTTACGTCTAAATGGCATGGCACAGTGGATAATGTGGGAAATTAGCGGCCTATTCGAAAATATTGGTACCGTTGCAGACGGCATGAACACACTCTCAAGACCACTTGATATTGTTGACCAACAGACAGCGCCACAGTTAGATTTTAAAGCCGGAAAAATCGACTTTTGTAACACTACCTTCGCTTATAAGCGTAAAGATGCAGCGAGACAACATAACGTCATCGACAACCTGAACCTACATATCAAACCCGGGGAGAAAATTGGTGTAGTTGGCCGCTCAGGTGCGGGGAAGTCGACCTTAGTGAACTTATTACTGAGATTCTACGATACCGACGGCGGCAGCATCGAAATAGATGGCCAAAATATTGCGAAAGTAAAACAGGAAAGCTTAAGACGTCATATCGCCATGGTGACGCAAGATACTTCTTTGCTCCATCGCAGCGTGCGTGACAATATTCTTTATGGTCGCCCTGATGCATCAGAAGAAGAATTAATAGCCGCAACAAAAGAAGCGCAGGCTTACGATTTTATCCAAGACTTAGAAGACAGTCACGGTAATACTGGCTTTGACGCACAAGTAGGTGAACGCGGTGTGAAACTATCAGGTGGCCAACGCCAACGTATCGCCATTGCCCGTGTATTACTAAAAAATGCGCCAATTTTAATTTTAGACGAAGCCACTTCAGCCTTGGATTCTGAGGTTGAGCAAGCTATCCAAGAGAGCTTAGATGCACTGATGGAAGGTAAAACCGTTATTGCAATTGCCCATAGGTTATCCACGATTGCACAAATGGACAGATTAATCGTTATGGATGAAGGTCGGATAGTAGAAGAAGGAAGCCATCAATCCTTGCTAGCTTTAGGTGGTATTTACGCCAAACTGTGGTCACATCAAACCGGTGGATTTATTGGCGTTGAGTAACGCCATTACAAAATAGCGAGACCGCCTTTTCAACTAATATATCAAGCTCTGCTTCTGGAAGCGGAGCTTGCCATTTTATCGCGCGTTCCCAATAGCCTAGCTTTTTCAGTGCGCCCCAAAAGTACGCTGCGGCAAAGTCCGCATCAAAACTACCAAGACACCCTGAATTCGCAGCATCTTCGAACCATTGGATCATCGCGGCTTCACAATGACTAAACTTTTCATTTAAATTCTGTGCTTGCTCAAAGCTACGCATCGATTCAATCATCACAATACGCGACAAACGCATATAATCCTCGTCATTCAACAAAGTCATTGCGCTTTTCGCAAGATGTTGCAGTTGCACTGAAAAGTCATAGTTTGGGATAAATTGTATCGCAGTTATCGGCTTAATTCGCTCAATTAACAGCTCAACAACGGCATCAAAGAGCTCGTCTTTGGTCGAGTAATGCTTGTATAACGTGCGCTTTGATACTTCCGCTGATTGACTGATCGACTCCATCGTCGTCGCCTGCAAGCCTTTTTGAGCGAATTCTTCTATCGCTGCACATAAAATTGACTGCTGTTTTGGTGAAAGTTGCGTCATTTACTTATTCTGTCTTTAATTAATAGTGGGAAAAGCGAGCCATTGATAGCTGCTACTCACATGGTCAGTTGTATACCAAGAATCACCTCTCTATACAGAGGTAAGCCTTCTTCGTAATAAATCAACATTCCCTTTATTTTAATCAATAAAGTCGTTAATAAAAAGTACACATGATCGTATACCTAAATTGAAGAAAAGTACACGCAACCGTTTACCTTTTATTTCTTTAAGTATACACTACCGTTTACTTGTTTAATTGTCGAACAAATAGCCTTTACTTTGGTGTGGTTAAGGTATGAAATGAAGTCACTTGACTGATTGCATCCAGTTGAGTGTGCGTTATTAAAGGCAAATTGCAAGGTAGTTCCCCGTCGAAGCCGGGGCAGCATAAAATGATAATATAGGAATTGGAGTGTTCATGTATCCAGCATCAATACGCAGTCGTGTTAAACACCTATCTTTTTTAATGCTCACGTTAGGCACTTTGTCAGCGTGTTCAGAAGCACCACAGCAAGGGGGCCATGCAATGCCACCTGCGCAAGTGAGTGTACAACAAGTTACTACTCAATCAGTACCTTTCGATATCGAACTTCCGGCCACTCTCGCGGGAGATAAAGAAGTCGAAATTCGTTCTCGAGTGTCTGGGATCATCGAATCTCGCAACTTTGAGGAAGGTCAGTTTGTAAAAGCTGGTCATTCATTATTCACCATCGAGCTTAAACCTTTTGAATTAGCGGTAGAAAAAGCGCAGGCAGCACTTCAGGCAGCAAAAGCAAACGTTGATCAAACTAAGCGCGAGAGCGAAAGGCTTGAGCGTTTGAAGAACGAGCGTTCAGTATCAAAGCGCGACTTTGATAACTCAGTATCGGCTTACGATATTGCAGTTGCGAATTTAGAATCTGCAAAAGTCGCGTTGAGTGAAGCTAAGCTGGACCTTGAATATGCCAAAGTTGAAGCACCAGTTTCTGGTATTGTGGGTCGTGAGCTGATGTCAGAAGGCAGCTATGTTTCCGGTCCGAGTGTACTATTAACTGAACTTACCGACATCAGCACCATTCGTGCTCGCTTTGGCTTCTCAGAGCGTGAGCAGCTTACAATGCGCCAAGATGTAGAAAATGGCTCATTGTCATTACCGGAAAACAATGAATTTGATACTACGATTATTCTGCAAGATGGTTCACTGTACGGACAAGCTGGTAAAGTAAACTTTAGCGACGTCCGGGTAAACCGCTTTACGGGTACCAGTGAGTTACAAGCTCGTATTCCTAATGAAAATGGTGAGTTAAGACCGGGTCAGTTTGTGCGAGTTAAGCTCTCTGGTGCGGTACGCAATAATGCCGTTGTACTTCCACAAAGAGCGGTACTAGACAATGGTACGGGGAAATTTGTCTACATTGCTACCAAAAATGAACAAGGTGCAACCGTAGCCCTACCTGCGCCGGTCAAAGTTGGTGAATGGGTCAAGCTTAATAATGAGAATATGTGGGTTATTCGCGAAGGCTTAAAAGAAGGTCAACCTGTCATCGTTGAAGGTATGGCGAGGATCTTCTTCCCTGGTATGCCAGTGTCTGTGAGCGAGCAAGGGGAATAATCTGATGTTCTCCAAATATTTCATAAACAGGCCTATTTTTGCCTTTGTTATCTCTATCGTGATAGTGCTTGCCGGGCTTGCTGCTATGCGCAGTTTGCCTGTTGCACAGTATCCCGAAATTGCACCACCTCAAGTTGAGGTACGCGCGGTATACCCTGGTGCATCAGCAGATGTATTAGAACAAACTGTTGCAACCCCTATAGAAAACGCGATCACCGGTGTTGAAGGCATGATGTACATGACATCAACCAGTACGAACTCTGGCGTAACGACGATCGCAGTTACTTTTGAGATTGGAACGGATGTTGATCAAGCTGCCGTAGATGTAAATAACCGGGTGAAGCAAGTAGAAGCTCGTCTCCCTGAAGAAACTAGACGCCAAGGCGTGGTGGTTCAAAAGACATCTTCTAACTTCTTACAAGTACACGCATTCTATTCGCCAGATGGTACTCGAGAAAGTCTCTGGACATCTAACTACGTCACCATGAATATCCTTGACCGCGTCAAACGCATTCCTGGTACGACTAACGTGCAGATTTTCGGTGCTAAAGACTATGCCATGCGTATTTGGTTGCGCCCGGATATTATGAGTCAACTGCAAGTCACAGCTGACGATATTGCGGGTGCAATTAGAGAGCAAAACTCTCAGTATGCAGCGGGTAGTATTGGTGCAACACCGACATCTCAAGACGCGCAATCGCTCGTTTATAGTGTCACCGCGAAAGGACGTTTATCGACGGCTGAAGAGTTCGAAAATATCATCGTTCGTGCAAACCCTGATGGCTCAACACTGCGCCTTAAGGATGTTGCTCGCGTAGAGCTTGGTTCTAAAGACTATAACTTCCAAGGTACTATTAACGGTAAGGAAGCGGTATTACTCGGTGTATTCTTACAACCGGGCGCGAATGCGCTTGACGTGGCTAAAGCAGTAGAGGCTGAAATTGAACAGATCAAACCTCAGTTCCCTACAGGTCTCGCTCACGTTAACTCTTACGACACCACACGCTTTGTAGAAGTCTCAATTCGAGAAGTGTTAAAAACGCTTGGTGAAGCAATGATCTTGGTATTCTTAGTGGTTTACCTGTTCTTGCAAAACTGGCGTGCAACGCTAATTCCAACGCTTGCAGTTCCGGTCTCGTTACTTGGTACATTTGCAGGTCTCTATATGCTCGGTTACTCGATTAACACGCTTACGCTGTTCGGCATGGTGTTATCGATTGGTATCGTGGTAGATGACGCCATCGTAGTACTTGAGAATGTCGAGCGGATTATGCATGAGCAAGGCTTGCAGGCTAGAGAAGCAGCGGTTAAAGCGATGCAAGAAGTAAGCGGCCCCGTAGTCGCGATTGTATTGGTATTGTGTTCGGTGTTTGTACCTATCGCTTTCCTGGGTGGGTTAACAGGCGAACTATTCCGCCAATTTGCGATCACAATCTCCATCTCTGTAAGTTTATCCGGTGTGGTTGCACTGACAATGACGCCTGCACTTTGTGTATTGCTGCTTAAGCACGAGCACAAACAAGATGCCAAGTTTTTCTTGTGGTTCAATGACTGGTTCCATCGTGTAACCGGACGCTATGTTGGCACGGTTAGCTTTATGGTTCGCCGTGGTTTTGTAGGCCTAACATTGATGGTAGCGATGATTGGTGCAACGGTATTCCTGTGGCAAAAAACACCAAGCTCTTTGGTACCAGACGAAGACCAAGGTTACTACATGATAGCGGTGTTTTTGCCTGACGGCTCTTCATTAGAGCGCACCGCTAAAGTGGCCGATGAAGTGATAGCTGCTGCAAAGTCTAACCCTGCTAACGAAAACGTCGTGGCGTTTACGGGAATGGACTTCATCGGTGGTGGCTTCAAAAACAGCGCGGCGACTATGTTCGTGACACAAACACATTGGGATGAACGCGATGTGTCAGCGAAGGAACTAGTTGGTGAGCTATTTATGAAAACCGCGCATATTAACGAAGCATTAGTGCTGGCGTTTAACCCACCGCCAATTTTCGGCTTGGGTACAACAGGCGGATTTGAAGTCTTCTTGCAAAATAAAGGCGGCTCTGATCCCGCTAAATTGAAGCAAGGCATGCAGATGATCATGGCCGAGGCGCAGAAGAGCCCAATCCTTACAGGCATTCAAACGCTATGGCGTCCTGATGCACCGCAGCTAAAGGTACATATGGATCGTGAACAAGCGCGTGCCATGGGGGTTAATATCAATTCTGCGTTTAACGCACTTGCAGCAAATTTAGGTAATTACTACGTCAACGACTTCAATAAGTTTGGCCGTGCATGGCAGGTGATTATGTCCGCAGAAGCCGAGTTTAGAATGACACCGGAAGATGTAGGCCGCATTTATGTGAAAAACAATCGTGGCGAAATGGTACCAATTTCTGCATTTACGGATGTTGAGTATAGTCGCGGTCCGGAAACCATGAATCGTTACAATAACTTATCTGCAGTTAAGTTAATGGGCGAAGCAGCACCTGGCTACAGCTCAGGTCAAGCTATCGCGGAGTTTGAGCGTATCGCCAACAAAGTACTACCACCAGATATGACTTTCGAGTGGACGGGTTCCGCGTTCCAAGAAAAGCAAAACTCTGGCACAACTGGTATTGCACTCGGTATGGCCGTGATCATGGTATTTTTGATCCTCGCAGCACTTTATGAGCGCTGGTCATTGCCATTCTCGGTTATGTTAGCGCTACCATTTGGTACTTTCGGTGCCTTGGTCTCAATCTGGATTGCTGGGCTGACCAACGACGTTTACTTCCAAATCGGTTTGGTTACCCTACTGGGCCTTGCAAGTAAAAATGCCATTCTTATTGTCGAGTACGCGCTAATGAAATATCAAGAAGGATGGAGTCCAGCAACCGCAGCCCTTGAAGCAGCGAGACTGCGTTTTAGACCTATTATCATGACTTCACTTGCTTTCATACTTGGCGTAGTTCCGCTGGTTATGAGTTCTGGAGCTGGAGCAGGAGCAAGACACAGTGTGGGTACTGGCGTAATGGGTGGTATGCTCTCGGCTACCTTCCTTGCAGTATTCTTCTTGCCCCTGTTCTTTTACTGGCTAATGGCAAGACGGATGTCAGAGAAGCGTTCTAAGCAAGAACTTTCAGATGAAATCGCGAAGCATCATAAAGATGAGCATGTCGATACAGATGAAGGATTAGCTTAATAACATCCCTTAAGTTAAACCACAAAACGCCTGAATTTTCAGGCGTTTTTTATATGTCTGATAAAGCTACTACCACCTTTCCACTACCTTGCCATTACACACTTTATCACTAGCCATTAGTCGTAATTTCATGCTTTTCGTCCAATTGCACTTGATTTTGTCGACAATTAGGTTATCACTGATAAAGCATAATGATAAAAACTAGAGATCAACAGCAAGGACAAGATATGACGACCGAGAGCCAATTAATAAAAGCAGGTTCACTTACAAAGAGTTACTTCAAAGGCCCCCAAGTAGCACCGCTCACTCAACTCACCATAGGGCAATATCTAGAAAATATTGTCGACAATTATCCAGGAAGAGAAGCCATTGTTGTCTCTCATCAATCAGTTCGCTTAAATTATCGTGAGTACCTCGCAAAAATAGATCAACTTGCCGCAAGCCTTTTAGCTGTGGGGATCAAACCGGGGGATAGAGTTGGGATTTGGTCTCCGAACAACCTTGAATGGAGTCTAGTGCAATTCGCAACTGCTAAAATTGGTGTAATTATGGTGTGTATTAACCCCGCCTATCGCCCAAGCGAACTTGAATACGTGCTAAACAATGTTGAGTGTAAGATGTTAGTTATGGCGAAGTCTTTTAAACATAGCCATTACGTTGACATGATTAGAGAGCTGGCACCAGAATCCTACGACTGCATGTTTGGCGAATTATCTTCACAGCGCCTTCCCTCACTCAAACAGATTGTGCTGATTGACGAGGATATTGAACCGGGTCTAATGAATTTCAGCACTTTGTTATCTAAAGCTAATGATGCCCACTATCTTGAGGCAAATGCGATTGCAGCCACCCTAAATGCCTGTGACGCTATCAATATTCAATTTACTTCAGGTACTACTGGCAATCCAAAAGGCGCCACCCTCACCCACAGTAATATCCTCAATAACGGATTACTCGTCGCCAATGCTATGAAGCTCACAGAGCAAGACAAGCTTTGTATTCCCGTGCCGCTTTATCATTGTTTTGGTATGGTACTCGGTAATCTCGTTTGTATTAGTAAAGGTGCGTGCGCCGTATTCCCTAACGATAGCTTTGATCCGCTTGTCACCTTAGAAGTTGTTGAACGAGAAAAATGCACCGGGCTTCACGGTGTACCAACAATGTTTATCGCACAATTAGAACACTCAGACTTTACGCAGTTTGATTTATCTTCGCTGCGCACTGGGGTGATGGCAGGTTCCACCTGTCCAGAAAAGGTCATGCGCCAAGTACAAACCCAAATGCATATGACCGATGTACTCATTGGTTACGGGCAAACCGAGTGCAGCCCAATCAATAATATTACCGAGATCGATTCGCCTGTAGAAAAACGCGTGCAGACTGTTGGTCGTGCTATGCCACATACCGAGGTCAAAATTATTGACGAGCTAGGACATATTGCCCCAATTGGTACGCCTGGTGAAGTATGTGCCCGAGGATATTGTGTAATGAAAGGCTATTGGCAAGACCCAGAAAAAACGGCGGCGACCATAGATGACGACGGCTGGCTACACTCTGGCGATTTAGGGGTAATGGACGACGAAGGGTTCGTTAGCATCGTCGGCCGCATAAAAGACATGATCATTCGCGGTGGCGAGAATATTTACCCCAGAGAAATTGAGGAAGTGCTTTATCATCATCATGATATTCAAGACGCCGCTGTATTTGGGATCAAAGACGAAAAATATGGTGAGGAAGTATGTGTTTGGGTTCAACTTAAGCCCGGGCACTATATTTCGGAAGAAGATATTCGTGTATTTTTAAAAGATAAACTCGCCTATTTCAAAGTGCCAAAATACATCAAATTGGTTGATGCCTATCCGATGACGGTAACGGGTAAGCTCCAAAAGTTTAAAATGAGAGATCAAATGGAGCAAGAGTTACATCAAACAGCCTAATTTGCGTTCGACATCCTTGATGCCACGCAAATGAGTGTTGCGTGGCAAATCAAATAATCCTCTAAAACTCAATTCTCCCAATACTCTCCTTAGTTAGCCTACAAAGAGTAGGAAGTTCGGTTTAATCAACACACATAAAAGCAACAAATTATTATCATTTTGTTTAACACCTATCGACTTTTGTACCCAAAAGATATAAAACAGTTTTGTTTCCATATACAGGACAATAACAATATGTTTAAATTATCAACAGTTGCCAGTCTTCTGGCATTAAGCTTTACAACGGGTGCAATGGCACAAATATCCTATCTTGAAGACACACGCGACCAAATTAGTATTCAAGATTATAGTTATGAACAAAAAGCGCTTGTAGCTGAGCAAGCAAAACTATTACTTGACGGTTTATACGTCAATAAATATGCCAAAAACCTGTACTACGGTCTTTCTCCGGCCGGACACTTAGACCCAGTCGTTGCAGTAGACGACTTAATCAATAACATGGGAAATCTAAGTTCTTCTCAATTTCATCAGCAGCTGCAAAAGATCTTCTTATCTCAGCGAGATTTTCATTTGGACTATAACTACCCGGCACCAATGAAAAACTTTGTTTCTTTTGTGCCAGTTCATTTTGCACAAACCGTCAATACAGATGGCAGCAAGGAAGTACGCGTAAACCGTATCTGGCAAAACTACACCGTACTTGCACCAGATACATCAACGGTTTCTTTAGGTGATAAAGTCATTGCATACAACGGCCAAGCAGTAACGGATGTAGTAAACAACACACTATTCCAAGGCGGTGGGGCTAATCCAGATGGCGGGTTTGTTGGTGCGTTAAATAACTTGACTATCAAATCACATAATAAACAGATGCCGCCACAAAATGACGCGCTAACGCTTACTTTGGAATCTTACGAAACGGGCGAAATATATAGTGTTAACTTGCCTTGGTTGGTTTACAACGGAAATCCGACTACACAAGCGAATACAGAGGATAATGCAGCGCAGTTTACGCAAAGTATTAACTATGAATTTGCTACATTTAAAGAGTTAGAAGCTGCAGCACAAGATAGTGCTTTTGCCCTAGCAGCCAATGCCACTGCTGAGCCGACGGTAACATGGAATAAAGTACAAGTAGACGGCGAGTCAGTCGGCTATATTAAGATTGCCTCTTTTTCACCTAAAAATGGAACTAACACTGCCCTTGTTGCCATCATAGATATCTTAGATAACCAGCTAAGTGACACGAAAGCACTTATTATTGATGTTAGAAGCAACCCTGGTGGTAATATTCTATATAACGACTATTTACTACAACTGTTTACACCAAAACGTGTTACTCCGTCTCATGTACGCTTTATCAACACACCTGAGAACCACCATATTCTAAATAATTCCCTGTTCGGTACTTACCTAAGTGATAATTGGCACCAAGTATTAGCTGACGTACAAGGCACCAATGAACAATACTCTGCTGCAACCTCATTCATGACAAAAGATGCAGTGAACCAGATTGGGCAGGCATATTATGGTAACGTGGGGGTTTGGACAAACGCTAACACCTACTCTGCAGGTGATATGTTCACATGTGGTATGCAAGATAACGGTATTGCAACCGTATTTGGACAGCACGAACGTACTGGTGCAGGTGGCGCAAACGTAATTGAGCACGGTTTATTTGTACAGTACGTGGGTGCACCATATCAAGCGCTACCTTATGATCAAAGTATGCGGGTGTCGTGGCGTCAGTCGGTACGTCAAGGTCATCACATCAATGCGCTCATTGAGGACTACGGCTGTGTTGCCAATGAAGTTGTCAGTTATAACGTTGAAGACATATTCGATGGTGATACTCAAGATTTCAATACGATCGCTCGTAAGTTACTCGCAAAACCCACAGCGCGTGCAACGGTAGCATTTAATTCAGATAGATTTGCGTCGGTTGCTGAAACTAACGGAGTGTATAATTTTGATGTAACCAACACAGAATACGTAGACGTATACATTGATGGCACTAAAGTAAAACGTATTTCTGCATTTGCGTATGGTACTCAAGCTAAAACGATTAGCTATACATTACCAAGTAACGTAACGACTGGTACGGTGCAGTTTGTTGGGTTAGATAGTGGTAAAACGCGTTTATGGAATTCAACGAGGTTTTTCTAATACTTTAGCTACCATTAATTTCTAAATTTGCAGCGGATGAAACCGCTGCATTTCAACAGTCTGTATAATTCACGTAGCGCTTACATCACTCTGAAAACTTTGCTCAGTAAAACTCACATCCCCCGCCGACAACATTTATAACAGATTGTTTTTATTTCACTTTTATTTTGGTTCATTTATTGCTGTTAATTTCTAAATTTTATATGAAGGAAACGAGCAATGACGAAGTGTCCATTAACCACCACCGCAGGTAATCCAATCGCCGATAATCAAAATAGCCTTACCGCAGGTCCTCGAGGCCCATTATTGGTTGAGGACTACCAGTTAATCGAAAAACTGGCGCATCAAAATAGAGAGCGTATACCAGAGCGTACCGTGCATGCTAAGGGATGGGGTGCGTTTGGAACATTTACGGTAACAAACGATATAAGCCGATATACCAAGGCTAATCTATTTGCTGAGGTTGGTAAGCAAACCGACATTCTGATGCGCTTTTCAACGGTAGCCGGCGAAAAAGGGGCTGCGGATGCGGAGCGTGACGTAAGAGGTTTCTCAATAAAGTTTTACACTGATGAAGGAAATTGGGATTTAGTTGGCAATAATACCCCCGTATTTTTTGTCCGTGATCCGTATAAATTCCCAGATTTTATTCACACCCAAAAGCGCCACCCAAAAATCAACCTGCGTTCCAACACCGCGCAATGGGATTTTTGGTCACTGTCGCCAGAAAGCCTGCATCAAGTATTGATTTTAATGTCTGACCGTGGCTTGCCAACGGATGTGAGACATATGAATGGCTATGGCTCTCATACCTTTAGTTTGATTAACGAGGAAAACCAAAGAGTTTGGGTGAAGTTTCATATGAAAACCCAACAAGGCCACCAGCATCATACCGATGAAGAGTCAAAATCAGTAATTGGCGAAAGCAGGGAGAGCTTTCAAGAGGACTTGCTTGAGGCCATAGAGCGCGGAAATTATCCGAAATGGGATATGAAGATTCAAGTGATGACTGAAGCGCAAGCAAAACAGTTCCAACACAATCCATTTGATTTAACCAAAGTCTGGCCGCATGGCGACTTTCCACTCATTGATGTTGGCACACTCGAATTAAATCGCGTACCAGACAATTATTTTGCAGAGATAGAACAAGCTGCATTTAGTCCGTCTAACGTGGTGTCTGGAATTGGATTTTCTCCCGATAAAATGTTGCAAGCACGCATTTTCTCCTATGCCGATGCTCACCGCTACCGACTCGGTACGCATTATGAGGCATTACCTGTTAATCGCCCAAAATGCCCTGTGCATCATTACCACAAAGACGGTGCAATGCGGTTCTTTAACAATGAACCCGGTGGTAACGAAGATGCTTACTACGAGCCTAATTCGATGGGAGGCCCAAAAGAGAGCCCAGAGTATAAACGCCCTGCTCTTGAGCTTGAAGGAATGGCGGATAGATACGACCACCGCAAAGACAATGATGATTTTTCACAGCCTCGTGCTCTATATTGCCTATTTGATGATGCCCAAAAGCAGCGCTTGTACGGCAACATAGCGCGCGCTATGGCGGGTGTACCTGAGCATATCATTGAACGCCAACTTGGGTTATTTAAATCTGTTCACGAAGAACTTGAAGCCGGTGTTAGAACGACACTAGATCAATAAAGAAACTATCCAATCTGAACAAAAAGCTAGCACCTGAAGTGCTAGCTTTTAAAGCTGCTAAATTTGTGACCATGCCTTTTTGGTTCCAAGCGCGTAAGCCCCACCTATTACCAAGCAAATTGAGGAACTCACCAACCAAAACGTCATGCTGTTATCTGGGATCGTTGGCATGATAAAAACAAACCCAATTCCCCTTATTAAAAAGATTGCACTTATTACACACAAAGCGACTTTCATCAAAGGTAATTGTCGGATCCGTTTCGCCCCTGAAAACGCGTAGCATGACCAGAGCAGTAAAATCGTAGCGATAACGGCAGTGATAAGGTGAGGGTAAATAAGCCCTTGATCGGCCATAGTAGCCATTTCCTCGCCAGCACCAAAAAAGCGATACCAAGGCGCGCCAAAGATAATGCAGCCAATGTGCGCCACTGCCGCAATGGCTGTACACACACCCGCGAAGAGTAAAAAGTAGTTGGTCGTTTGAGTTTGCGCGTTCAAGTTCATTTCCCTATATTGTCAATTTGCTTGAGTATCGCTGCTCTGCCTTTGCCTGTCGATAGATATGCGTTTAGCAGAAAATGAGGCTAACAAAATAAATTTGTGAAGCTTGTTATTTGTAGGTCGTGATTTATCACGACAAAAGATTTCCGCCGCCTGAGATACGGTATTAAAACCCAAAGAACCCGGGGTGAACCCGCTCCCACCCGATATGGGTTAGTGCAATAACAACGCTATGCTTTAGGTGCAACGAGTGGTAAATCAAACTGCACCATTAGACCACCTTTCTCGCGATTAAATAGCTTAAGTTGTCCACCGTGGGCAATGGCGACTTCATTACAAATACTTAGCCCTATGCCTGTGCCACTGGGTTTAGTAGAAAAGAATGGCAGTACTGCGTTTGCTAGCTTTTCTTCTTCCATTCCTACACCTCTATCAACAACCACGACTATCAGACGTTGATAATCAACCAGCAGCTTCACGCCTATTTCATCTATTTTAGATCCTGACTCATGGGCGTTTTTAACCAAATTTATCATCACCTGCTCTACCTGTATGGGATCAAAAAAAGCGCGCTCCAAAGGAAGTGCTGCCAGCAAAGTAAAGTCATAAAGCTTACTAACGGTATCAAGTAAGGGCTGCAAGGGTTGCTCTGTAATATTTGGCGCAGGTAATCTTGCAAATTCGCTATATTTAGCGACAAACTCACTCAAGTTCTCGGTACGGCGATTAATGGTTGCCAACATATCGGGAAGCAGTTGGATCAGGGCATGGTTTTGTTCTTTACCACTGCGCTCAACAATCGTATTTGCGGAGTTAGTCAGTGAAGAAATAGGCGCTAATGAATTATTGAGCTCATGACTGATAAGACGGATGGCGTTTTTCCAAAGCCCTACCTCTTGGCGGCTCATTTCGCTAGATAGGTTTTGACACATAAGCAACACATGTGGCTGGTGGTTGAGTGTGATACTCTGCCTTGAAAAGTAATAGCTTTGCTTTTCATCATTGGCTTGAAAGGTCACAAACCCAGATTCTTTTTGTAGCAAAATGGTTTGCAGCTTAGGATCTGCATTCGCGATGGCATGATGCAGTACTAGGCCGCTTAACGACTTGTTGTTATTAAGTAATTTTCCTGCTTTATCATTAGCGTATACCACTTGATCAAACTGATTTAACAGTAAAATCGATACCGGTGATACCTGCAAAATAGTATCGAGTAGTAACTCTCTTTGGCTAGTGGCGTGGCGCTGTTTTTTTAGCGTTGTCGATAAACGATTATATTCCAAAATTAAATCAGACATTTCTATGCTTTCGAAATGGGTAATTTGAACTGAAAAGTCTTGATCTTTAAAACTGCGGATCCCGTCCGTTAAGCAATCTATAATCCGCTGTTGGCGAGAGAAAAAGTAACTGATACCGACAATGCCAACTACCGCCGCGACAAGCAGCCCCACTGGAATTGCCAGAGTAATTGGTATTGCAAATGAAGCTGCCAGCCATAAAATAGCCGCAAACACCAATAGTGATACAAATAGGCATGCAGACACCGCTGCTTGAAGAGACACCGTCATTTTAAACCAAATTTCTCCATTCTCCGGTAAAGCGCTTGGCGGCTTAACCCCAGCTTTCGTGCAGCTTTACTAACTACGCCATCAGCGCTGTCTAATGCTGCTTCGATATCTGCTTGTGTATATTCAAGCGGCTCTTCATGTTGTGGCGTTTTAATTGCTAAATGCTCACACTCAATTTCTTGCCCTGAGCTTAATAGCACAGCACGACCTATGGTGTTTTCAAGCTCCCTGACGTTTCCAGGCCAAGTATGATGCTTTAACTGCTTCATTGCTGCGTTACTCAAACTCTTATTGCTAGGCAAAAAGTGATCTACCAACACCGTAATATCTTCTTTTCGCTCAGATAATGGCGGCAATTTAAGCTCAATCATATTGATACGATAGTACAAGTCTTCTCTAAAAGTCCCCGCGCGAATAGCCTCGGGTAAATTACTGTTGGTGGCACTGATCACCCTAACATTTACCCTTTTTGTTACCGTACTGCCAACGCGTTCAAACTCACCACTTTGTAAAACCCTTAGTAACTTTTGCTGACCTGCCAAAGACAAGTTGCCGATTTCGTCTAAAAACAAGGTGCCACCATCGGCGGCTTCAAAGCGCCCAGCCCTCGATTTTTGTGCGCCTGTGTAAGCACCACTTTCAACCCCAAATAACTCAGCCTCAATGAGGTCCGCCGGAATAGCCCCCGCATTCACTTTAATAAAGGGTTTATGTTTATAGCTGCTATTGGCTTGCACGATTTCTGCAATTTTCTCTTTACCAGCGCCGTTTGGTCCTGTGATCAGAATTGGCGCGTCGGAGTGCGCAACCTGCGTCGCCATTTCAAGCAAGCTCAACATGGCCGGATCGGCTACTACCACACCACACAGGTCGTATTGCGTTTTTAGCTTTTGTAATCTGGCGTTGCGCTGACTCGCAGCGCTACTTACTTGCTCTTGTAGTTCTCGCATTTCGAGCAAGTTCTTCACTGAAGTGACGAGTTTATGGTCTTTCCAAGGTTTGGCTAAGTAGTCTGCCGCACCATCTTTAATTAGCTCTACCGCCATTTCAAGATTCGTCCAAGCGGTCAGTAAGATGATGGGTAAGTCTGGCTCTAAATCTCGAATAGCTTTATACAGGGCTTTACCTTCCGCGCCGCTGGTGGTGTCTCGGGTAAAGTTCATATCTTGAATGACCAAGTCGAACTGTTTGCTACGAACCTTCTCTAGGCCCAGCTGCGGAGAGGTAACACCTTCACACGGAATATCATTGAGCAACAAAAGGACTTTAATGGCTTGAATTACATCCGGATTATCGTCAATTACCAATACACTCATGAACGCTTTTGATCCTAATTTGTAGATTTAGCCCCTTTCGGGGCTTTGTTATTTTTATTAACTCGATTTTGTTACTTGCGCCGGCGACACTTTCGCAGCTTCTTTGGCAGGCAGGTACACTGCCAATGTACTCACAAGCCAAGTAAAAATAGCTACCCCAACCAATAACGGGATCTCTACCACACTTTGCACGCGAACATTATTCATCAAAAAATAGTAAAGCAAAATCGAGAGACCAAAGCCTAGCACTAAACCGATAAAGACTAAAATTGTATTTTCTTTAATTAAAGACCACATCACTTTACCTTTAGATGCACCTAACGCACGAAGTACACCATGATCTTTCTTTCTTAGGCTAACAGAAAAACTGACAAGTGCGACAATACCAAGCGCGGTGACCACGCATGCAATGATGCTTATGCCTGCCATGGTGAGTGCAAAGGTGCTACGGCCATCCCACAAACGTTTTTTTGCTCTGGCAACAAACTCTACTCGCTCAACCATTCGTCCGTTGGTGTGATAAAGTGCCGTTTCAACTTCTTCTAGCACTCGCTCAGACACGCCTTTTTCAACTCTGACTAAATAATTAGCTCGTTGACGGTTACCCCAAATGACTTCAGGTACAACCCCCGAATTGTAGGGTTGTTGATTGTATGTTGCGCCTTCTCCAAGCATTTTACCTTTATAAACACCAACTACTTGATGTGGAATGCGTTGTCTTGAAATATACACCGTCTGTCCAAGAGCAGAGTCATCACGAAATAAGGACGTGGCAAGGTCGTCACTTATCATAATAACGCCTGCATTTTTTGTTGCCTCATCACCTTTGATAAATTCGCTGGCATAAAATCTACGCCCCTCAACGAGCTCAAGTCCAAGTACATCTACCCCTTTTTCATCCAAGCCAAAGTAGCCGAACACGCTGTAATCCGTTTCTGGTTGAGTATCTTTAAAAATAGTCCATCCAGGGCCTAAGCTGTTTAATACCAGCTCTCTACCAGCATAAGATGCGGCAACGACCCCCGGCACATTTTCAATCGCTTGAATATCCTTTTCTATAAGCGACTGCACGTCTACGGAGGTATCAAACACACGTGTCGTTACATTGAGAATTTGTTGCTCTTCCAACTTTGAAGGTATTAGCCAGTTTTGCAGCGTTGCATAGCTAATAAACGCGGTATTGCTGACAATCATCACGGTAATCGCGATTTGTAGAATGATTAACAGTGCAATACTTTTTTGCTTTAAGATCAGTTTCAAAATATGTTTAATCGCCATACTTACCCCCTTAACTCTGCAGCTGGTGATACACGGCTACTACGGTATACCGGATATAATCCAGATATCCCAACCGCCAAGAAAATGCCTATGGTGGTCAAAAGTGCCAGCTCACCATCAAACTGATAGATTTGACGAACTTGCTCGGCAAATGCCATATAATCTGCCTGATACATACGTAGGTGGAACATCAATTCAAGTCCCGCGAATGCCAATACAAAGCCAAGTGCTACGGACGCAACCGTGAGCATCAAGATCTCTAAAAAGTGAATTTTCATTATTACCCCACGGTTTGCGCCGAGCGCTCGATAAAGGGAAATAAGCTTGCGATTGGCTTGGAATTTGGCGAGCAAAATGCCAACCGTATTCACTAAACAAATACCAAACAGAAAATACGAAAACGTTAGGTAAATGGCTTCCCATGCCAAAAAGCGTTGGATCAAAATATAGAGCTCGCCCATGCTATAAAAATCGGTGAGATTATTATGTTGAAAACGGCCTACCGCTTGCTGATTTGCAATATAGTTATTCAACCAAGTTTTTAGTTCTGCAAGATGTGCCGCCCCCATATCTTTTTGGTACTGGAACCAAACCGTCAAATAACCACATTCAGCACTTTTCAGCATGTCGATATTGCCGCTGCGTGGGTTGGTTGCGGTGTATAAATCGTCGGTTCTACACGATACTTGCCCTGTTCGTGGAAAGTTTTGCGCATAGGCATAATTTAGCGGGATAAAAGCATCGTGATTGTAATTATTACTAAAGCTCAAATCTTGGAAACGACGTTTATAATTACTTAAATCAACCACGCCCACGACTTGTATTTGTTCGCCTTGAACTTGAATAAACTGCCCGACAGAATTCGCCCCACCAAAAAGATGGTCGTTAGCGTTTTTACTGATCACAGCGACCGCTTCACCACTTTGTTGGCTTTGTTCACTCCAAGAAGCTCCGTGGATAAACGGCGCATCTAGTACACTAAACATATCTCTATCTGTACCAGAAGCTTCTACACTAATAGGTCTAACTGAGTTATCCGCCAGCCCCACAATAAACTCTGTGGTGTAGTTAAATGATAGATGCTCGTATGGTAAATCCGCTTGCTTAAGCGCTTGGGCATCTTGATATGTCCAGCGAGGAAATTGGTTAAAATCGACAACGTCTTGGTCACTATCAAAAAAATTCAGACCCGCGGTGTACAAGTAATCACCCTTATGACCAATCACCTCACTGCTGCTTTGTTTTACAATGGCTGACATCGTCAACATCAAGGTGATCCCAACTGCAAGGTTGATCACCATCAGTGCGCTTAGCTTGGGTTTTTGCTTTAATCCCTGCCAAGCTAATAGTATTAGCTCTTTCATCGCTTACTCCTACACTGCCAGTTCGGTTAGCTGAGATTTAGTGATGTCGGTTAGCTCACCATCAAGAATTTGGATATTACGACCCGCTCGTCGTGCCAGCTCATTGTCATGGGTTACCATAATCAATGTTGTACCCGCCTGATTCACTTCTTGTAATAAATCCATCACTTGTCTTGCCATCAAGCTATCTAAGTTACCCGTTGGCTCATCCGCAAGTAGGAATCTAGGTTTCCCTGCAAGCGCTCTGGCAATAGCCACACGCTGCTGTTGCCCACCACTTAACTGTGCAGGATGATGTTTCATTCGGCTTGCAAGACCAACAAGCTCAAGGGCTTCTTCAATACGCTTTTTACGTTCACTGGCTTTTATTCCCCTAAAAATAAGGGGGACTTCAACGTTGTCATATAAAGATAAATCGCTGATAAGATTAAAGCCTTGGAAGATAAAGCCAATTTTTTCGTTTCTTAGCTGTGACAGCTTTTTATCGTTAAGATTGGCAACGTTTTCACCATCTAAAAAATAGTCACCACGCTCAAAACGCTCTAATAAACCCGCAATATTCAAAAAAGTGGTTTTACCCGATCCTGACGGCCCTGTAACCGCAATAAACTCACCCTCTTCAATGGTTAAGTTGACATTACTGAGCGCATGGGTCTCTATGAGATCAGTGCGGTAAATTTTGCTTACTTCATTCATCTTTAACATTATCTATTCCTTCTCATTCTTATTTGGTACGCAAGATGGGGCTACTTCCCGAGTAATACTCGCGCTTTGTTATTGAACGGATCTAAACTTGAGATCACGATTTCTTGCCCTTCACTCAGGCCGTCGACAATCTCAACTTCAGAAATACTTTTTACACCGAGCTGAATCGGTGTTTGATCAGCCTGTTCACCGATAACCGCGTAGGTGAATCGCCCGGCACCAGTTTCAACAAATGCGCCACGCCTTACTTTGAGCACGTCTTGCTTTTGCGACAGGATAATTCTTGTAGATACCTTTTGATTTTGGCGAAGGCCGCTTGGCTGCTCGTCAAAGCGTACCCGAGCACTGACGCGACCGGCCTCAATTTCAGGAGAAATAGCAACCAGTTTAGCTCGGTATTGGTATTGATTAATAAATACTTCCGCAGCCATGCCGACACCTAGGTTTTCAGCATAGATTTCTGGGATCTGCGCTTCAACTTCGAGCTCAGAAAGGTCAACCAGTGATATTAATGCGGCGTCTCGCTGTACAAACTGCTTTTGTTGGACATGCACCGTACCAACAATACCTGATAACGGCGAAATAATATTAAGTGCGGCTACCTGACGCTGCACTTCTTCTAGAATATGCTGTTGTCTGGTTAGGCTCAGCTCGCTGCTTTTGAGCTCAAACGCGAGTCGCTCTTGCTCAAGTTTTAACGATTCAATGGCATGCTGCTCTTGAAGCTGTGCGCGTTTTAGCTCAACCATTGACTGCTCAAACTCTAACTTTGAGATAATTTGTTTTTCGATGCTTTCTTTTGAACGCGCCATTTCTCGCTCGGCGGCTTCTAGGTCTACTTTCGCCATTTCCATGCGTTGTTTAGTATCGAGTAGCTGCTGTTTAATTGAGATCCGTTGACGCTCAACTTCAGTTTGTAAGCGTTCAAACGTGGCTTCTTCTTGTAATAAACGGTTAGTCAACTCCGGACTGTCTATGCTTAGTAACGTTTGTCCCGCCTTAATGGCATCACCAGGTTTAACGTTTAGTGTTACTGTGCCCGATGCGATGGCGTATAAGTCTGGATTATTCGCAGCGAGCGTACGCCCTTCAACACGAATATCTTCGCTTATATCACCTCTCACTACCGTGGCGAGACGTACTTGCTCCCGCGATACCGTCTGCTCTGCAGATAAAATCGTGTTAATGCTTGGCCAAGCACTAGTTAATCCACCTAAGGTGATGCCAACTGCCAATAACGCAATCACCGGCTTTTTTATGGTTCGCTTTTTTGCGATTTGTTTGTCTTGCGCACTTGTATCTTTAATCATGCTACCTCCTTGCGGACAAGTGGGTGTCCGCGATTATCATGAGTAACTAATAACAAGTAGCGTGCCAGAATTTATACTATTGTTTTTTATGGCATTTATTAGATTTAACGGCTTTATTCAAGGGGATTGGACGGACACCGGACAGTTTGCGGACAATAGCGGAACAGGACTAAAACAGGTAGGTCGTGATTTATCACGACATCAGATTTTTGAGGTAACCGCACTCAAAAGATCGCGGGATGAACCCGCTCCTACATAATGTTGATGCACGTTTAACATAAGTTACTCGAATAGCTCAGCAGCACCGCTAGATCGCGACTAAAACTCGTAGGTCGTGATTGATCACGACATCAGATTTTTGAGGTAACCGCACTCAAAAGATCGCGGGGTGAACCCGCTCACACCTAATACTGCTGCGCGTTTAGCTCAAGGTTTACCATAATAGCTCAGCAACACAGCTAAATCGCGACTAAAACTGGTAGGTCATGATTTATCACGACATCAGATTTTAGAAGGAGCCACATTCCAAAAGATCGCGGGGTGAACCCGCTCCCACCTAATACTGCTGCGCGTTTAGCACAAGGTTTGCCCTAGTAGCTCAGCAACACAGCTAGATCGCGATTAAAACTGGTAGGTCGTGATTTATCACGACATCAGATTTTTGAGGTAATCGCACTCAAAAAATCGCGGGATGAACCCGCTCCTAATTAATGTTGATGCGCGTTTAGCATTAGGGATAACCCGCTAACACACAAAAACTATTGGTGCTGGCTCATATCCCATAATTGCTTTAACTCTTCTATAATGGCGGGGTCGTCAATGGTAGATGGCACGACAATGTCTTCTCCGTCTACCAGCTGGCGTAGGTTCTTTCTGAGAATTTTACCCGAACGGGTTTTGGGTAAACGCTCAACCACTTTAATGGTTTTAAGACAGGCAATCGCGCCGATTTTTTCGCGGATCAGGCTTCTTATTTCCTCTGCAATTGCCGATTCAGTGGTGTTTACGCCATCTTTCAGTACCACCATGGCAATGGGCACTTGGCCTTTTAACTCATCTTTACCGGCGAATACGGCGCATTCTGCAATTGCATTGTGGCCTGCGACTATCTCTTCCATTTCACCGGTTGACAGTCTATGTCCGGCTACGTTTATTACGTCATCGGTGCGGCCCATAATAAACAGATAGCCGTCTTCATCAAAATACCCGCCATCACCAGAGAGGTAATAGCCGGGGTATTGTGATAAGTAACTGCCTTTAAAGCGCGCCGTGTTATTCCAAATAGTAGTTAAGCAACCGGGAGGAAGGGGCAGTTTAACTGCAACAACGCCTTGTTGATTGACTTCACATGGACTGCCGTCGACATCGAGGATCTCAACTTGATAACCCGGTGTAGGAACTGTGGCACTGCCCGCCTTTGTAGGCATCAATTCAATCCCTACTGGGTTAGATGCAATTGCCCAGCCCGTTTCCGTTTGCCACCAGTGGTCGATCACTGGCAGCTTTGTGGTGGACTGTAGCCAGTCGTAGGTAGCAGGGTCTAGTCGTTCACCAGCTAAAAATAGCGTTTTTAGACTGCTGGTATTGTAATTAGCCAAAAGCGCAGCGCTCGGATCTTCTTTTTTTATGGCACGAAATGCCGTGGGCGCACTAAAAAGTGCTGTCACTTGGTATTCTTCTACCACTCGCCAAAACGCCCCTGCATCTGGGGTTTTAATCGGTTTTCCTTCGTATAATACGCTGGTGCAACCATAAATCAGCGGGCCATAAACAATATAAGAATGCCCCACAACCCAGCCAATGTCGGATGCAGCCCAAAACACTTCACCGGGCTTCATGCCGTAAACGGTTTTCATACTGTAGTTTAATGCCACAGCGTGACCGCCCTGCTCTCGTACTACTCCTTTGGGTGTGCCTGTGGTACCAGAAGTATACAAAATATAAAGCGGATGCGTGCTTGGTAACGGCACGGCATCAAAGGATTCAGGCGTGTTTGCCACCACAGTCCAATCTAGGTCCCTTGGCGATGACATCTGCGCTTGGTATGCCTCACGCTGTAACACAATGCAATGCTCAACTTGATGTTTTGCCGCCGAAAGCGCCTCGTCCAGCATAGGTTTGTATTCAATGGTGCGGCCTACTTCAATTCCGCAAGAAGCACTGATCACTAGCTTTGGCTTCGCATCATCTATTCTCACCGCAAGCTCATGAGGTGCAAAACCGCCAAACACCACGGAATGAATAGCACCCACGCGCGCACAAGCAAGCATAGCAACGACCGCCTCTGGCACCATGGGCATATAAATTACGACCCTATCACCTACGCTTACACCAAGTTGATTTAAGCCAGCCGCAAAATGGCTCACTTGAGAGAGCAACTCGCGATAGCTAATTTTGCGTTTGGTATTCGTCACCGGCGAGTCATAAATTAGTGCTGTTTGCTCCCCTCTCCCTTGGTGTACATGATGGTCGAGTGCCACATAACTGGTATTCATCAAGCCATCGCTAAACCAATGACTCAACCCCTCTTGGTCTTGGCTATGTCCGATTTTTGGTGGCGTGTGCCAATCAAGCCGTGTCGCTTCTTTAAGCCAAAATGCCTCTGGGTCTTGGGAAAATGTTTGATATGCCTGTTGATAGGTTGTTGTTGTCATATTAAGTTACTCAGTTTCGCTGGAACTTAGTAAAGATAGATAAAAAACCGCCAAGTTTTGATGAGACTTTAGTCTTGCGAGGATGATATAAATCAAAGTTGGGGTCGTTAGATATGATTATGTTTGGGTAAGGAGCAGCCTCGAGTACGGGTGTTAGTTAATGAGCACTTGTTCTTCTAATTTGATATATATGTAATCACAGCGTCCTGAACAATAGCCATGAGAATAGATATGACTATTATTCAGAAATCCACTAGGGCCTATACAACCAAATTTACCTACTGCTCGCTTTCAAGCTTTAGCAGCAACGCTTTGATATCATCTTTTGCGCCGGTGATATGTTTTTTCAAAAAGTCGCAAGCCCCTTTGGTATTTTTATCGCGGCATAGCTCTAATAGCTGGCGGTGTTCCTCTGGTGCGGTTTTAATGCCGCCCGCAAGTAGGATGTGCATGCGCACGTAGCGCTCGGAGTTTTTACTGTACACATCCACCAGTTCGCGAGTTTGTGGACGCTGTGCTTTGCTGTAGAGTTTGCTGTGAAATTCGGCATTAAGCTTACCTGTTGCCAGCTGTGTATCACCAGCGGCGGTGGCTTCTTCAAGCTCGGCTAAAATGGCTTCGGCTTCGAGCAGGTCGCGTGCGGTCAACTTGTCGATTGAGTGGCGTAACAGCTCAGCTTCCAACAATGCCCGTAGATCAAATATTTCATCGATTTGCTCGGCACTTAAGCGAGTGACCGTCGCACCTTTGTGCGCTTCAAAGTTAACTAAGCCTTCGGCTTCTAGTTGCAGGAGTGCTTCTCTAACGGGAATACGGCTTACATTTAACTCATCTGCCAGCGCGGCTTGCCTCAGCGGCTCGCCCGCTTTGATTTCGCCAGTGAGGATTTTTTCACGAATTGCTTCAGCAACTAATTGAGTTCGAGTTTTATGTACAATCGCCATAGTATTTAGTAATTATTGTTTTATGAACTCATTATAAACGTATCTGAGTTCAAATTGCATGTTTGTCGAGTATATAAGTTCGATGTGCGAATTATGTCTAAATAAAAAAGCCCATAGCAATACTATGGGCTTGGTTTGCTTAACTTTGTATACAAATTGGTCTTACGAATCGTTTGAGCGCTTCTAACCCTACCGATGTTGAACGTACATCGGTTGATGACGGAAACGGCCCACCGTGGTTCATGGTGGCGCACACTTCAACGCCCGTTGGCATTTGCCCGTAAATCAATCGACCTACGCGGTATTGTAACGCCTCTATAATATCTTCGGCTTGATGTAGGTCAGACTCAGTGCCATGAATACTGGCGGTGAGCTGTCCATCTAAGTCTGCGATTAAGTCTTCAAGCTGTGCTAAGTTGTCGTAGCTCACCACTAAAGCACTTGGCCCAAAAACTTCTTCTTTAAGCCTTGCATCGGTTGCAAAGCTTTCGCTATCCGTTAGGAACAAGTGGGCGCTTGCGTGAAACGGCAGTGCTTGCTCACCAGAGCTTAATAAGGTTACCTGAGGGTGTGCTTTTAGTGCCGCGATGCTGTTTTGGTATGCTTTTAAAATGCCAGGGGTCAATAAGGTATCTGAAGGCGCTTCACTAATATTTTGTTTAGCCGTCTCGATAAATGTTTGCGAACTACTACTTGGCACCAACCAAATACCGGGGCTAGTACAAAATTGACCATTGCCCATAAGTAAAGACTGGACAAATTGTGCACCAAGCTCTGCGCCTTGTGCCTGTACTTTTTCAGGTAAAACAATTTGCGGGTTTACGCTGCCAAGCTCACCGTAAAGCGGGATAGGTTCATGACGCTTCGCGATGGTGTCTTGCAATGCTTTTGCAACGCCAAAGGAGCCTGTAAATCCAACCGCTTTGATAGGCTCGGCTTTAACCAGGCAATGTGCGACATCGTATGCTTTCGCTTGCAGCATAGAAAACACCCCGCTGGGCATATCGCACTTGCTTATTGCTGCGGCAATGGCTTTAGTCATTAGCTCACACGTTGCTGGATGTGCTGGATGACCTTTATATACCACAGGGCAGCCAGCGGCTAACGCAGCTGCAGTATCGCCCCCAAGCGTAGAGAAGGCATACGGGAAGTTTGACGCGCCAAACACTGCAACAACGCCAATAGGAATATGCTTAAGCTGTGTTTTTGGCTTAGGCAGCGGTGTGCGATTTGGGTCCGCTTGCTCTTCCTTAGTCAGGCAAAGCTCAGCTAGGTTATCTCTCAGCGCTGCGGCAAATGCGTTTAATTGGTTTACCGTGCGGCCACGCTCGCCCTCGAGTCTTGGCCTTGGTAGGTTAGTTTCTGCCATTGTTGTGGTTATTAGCTCATCACCTAAGGCGAGAATTTCTTGGGCTATGGTCTCTAAAAATTCTGCACGAGCAGTCATCGACGTTTTACGATAAGCCTTAAAGGCCTGCTCCGCTGCATTAATGGCTTCTTCTACTTGTGCTTCACTGGCGTTAAAAAATGCTTGCGTTAACGGTTCATTGGTTGCCGGGCAAAACGCGTAAAACGTTGTTGCCGCTTGTGCGGCTTGCCACGCACCGTTGATGTAGCTCTTTCCTGATAAATTCATTGTTAGCTCCTGTTTTCTTTCAGTCTTAATGGCTAGAGCACCTGAAAACCAAATGCATATGGGTCTTCGTCATCTACAGTGATACAATTACTCCCCGTTTGACGTGCCCAGCCTTGAATACTTGGCAGAATTGCGGCTTTTCCCGCGACTTCAGTTGTGCCTTCAACCTTGCCGATAAATTGGCTGCCTATGATGCTCTCGTGAACAAAAGTATCGCCCTCTTTTATCAGTCCTTTTGCAAACAACTGTGCCATTCGTGCACTTGTGCCGGTACCACAAGGCGACCTATCAATCGCTTTATCGCCATAAAATACCGCGTTGGCCGCATGACTATCTGGATGTTGTGGCTTACCTGTCCATAACACGTGGGAGGCACCACACACGGTAGAGTCTTCAGGATGAATTGGATTTATTTGCGCGTTAACTGCCGCGCGCACTTTGGGGCTCCACGCCAGTAATTCGGCGGCGCAACTTTGATCCACACCAGCAAATAGACTTTGAGGCTCAACAATAATGTAAAAGTTACCGCCATAGGCAATATCAACGATGAGCTCCCCTAGCCCATCAACATGGACAGGCACCGCTTGGTAAGCCAAAAATGCCGGCACATTGTAGAGCCTTACCCAAGTCACTTTACCTGCTTTCATCTCATAATAAGCATTCACGCGCCCCGCTGGGGTGTCAAGCTTGAGTACACCCTGTTCCTTTGGAGTAATAAGGCCGCCTTCAAGGCCAAAAGTGACTGTCCCGATAGTGCCATGCCCACACATAGGCAAGCACCCAGAGGTTTCGATAAATAGGATTGCCACATCCCCATCAGCAGTGGTCGGTGGATATAAAAAGGCACCCGACATCATGTCATGGCCTCTAGGCTCAAACATCAGTGCGCGCCTTATCCAATCGTAGTCACGTAAAAAATGCTGGCGCTTTTCACTCATGCTCTCGCCCAAAAGCGTTGGATGACCGCTTGTGACCAAGCGCACGGGATTGCCACAAGTGTGGCCATCTATACAATAGTAGGTGCCTAAAATCATACGCTTAGTCCAAGTTATATTGGCTTAAGTCAATTCGATTTGCCATCGCTTCATCGTACAAACGACTCACGTAAGCTTTTTGCTCTTGGGTGAGTGGCAATCTTGGAGAACGAGTCACTTCACTACCGCGTCCAGCCAAATGTTCTGCATATTTGATGCACTGCACTAGTGTTGGAATAGTATCTAAGCGTAGCAAAGGTAAAAACCAACGCCACAGCGCGCGCGCTTCCTCATAGCGACCTTGTTCAGCAAGTTTATAAATAGCCACTGACTCGCGTGGGAATACATTGGTCAATCCCGAGATCCAACCTGTCGCTCCCAGCATCAGGCTTTCCAGTGCGATATCATCAACACCACCAAATACCACGTAGCGATCGCCAAATGCGCTAAACAGCTCGCTAATACGACGGGTATCTTCCGTTGCTTCTTTTACAGAAACAATATTGGACTCCTCAGCTAAGGTTTTCATGCCTTCAATAGACACATCGACACCGTAGGTCACCGGATTGTTATAAATCATAATAGGTAATGCTGTGCTTCGCGCTACCTGTTGATAATGATGAATTGCTTCGCGCTCGGTTGAACGGTAAACCATCCCTGGCAATACCATTAGTCCATCTATGCCAAGCGCTTCTGCATCCTTGGCAAACTCGACAGCAAGCGCAGTTGTGGTTTCAGCCACACCACTAAGTAGTGGCACTCTATCACCTACCACTTCTGTTGCAGCTTTTAAAACTTGGCGTTTCTCGTTAGCCGTGAGTGAGCAATTTTCACCGACGGTGCCTAATACTATGATGCCATGAACCCCTTCGTTAATCAGGTTATCTATCATCTCTTTGGTAGTATCAAAGTTGATGCTTTCATCATCATGGAATTGAGTGGTTACTGCTGGATATACACCCTGCCAATTTACGTTCATGGTTCTCGCCTTTCATTAGGTTGTTTAGTTATTGTGCTTGCCATCATAGGTATATTGTATACAATAATCAATATTCAAAAGAGAGATTTTTTAGCCATCAACTCAAATGACTGGCCTAAATATCTGTAATCTTATGATTTATAAGTGGTAAATTTTTTCTTGTAGGTATTTAAACGAGACCTGATTGATGTCTATGTGGAAATACAATTTAGGATGGTGAGGTAAATTGTGGAAAGTAATAATAAAATTGCAGTGATAGGCGCAGGGATCATTGGGATCACCACCGCACTGCAATTAGCTCGACGAGGCCACGCTGTTACCTTGTTCGATAAAAATCAGCCCGCAGAGGGGTGCTCTAAGGGTAACGCGGGGCATTTTGCCACAGAGCAGGTATTCCCCATGGCAGACGCAGCTTTACTAACAAAGGTGCCTGGCATGTTAGTCAATCCGAAGGGGCCCTTGCGAATTGAGAGCACCTCTTTGCTCAAAAATATTCCTTGGTTTGTCCGCTTCTTAAAGCAAATGAAAAGCAGCTGCTTCCACAAAGGTACAATCGCACTTAGAAGTTTAAATGAACGCGCACTACCCGCATATCAGCGTTTACTTGGTGATAAGTATCATACACTTATATCTAGCAACGGCAGTTTACTGGTATTTGAAGGTGACGAAAGCTCTGCGCGTCAAAGCTATAACAAATACGCCGAACAAGATATCTCAGTGAGCTTACTTACGGGTGATCAAGCCCGAGAAATGGAGCCGAGCCTATCAAGTGCCATTACCTCGGCACTGTATTTTGATAAAGTCGCGCATAGCACAGATCCCTACGCTCTCTGTTTGACGTTATATGAACAGTTTATGCAGCTAGGAGGAGCATTCAAACAAGGCTCAATCGACAATATTACCCACACAGAGCGTGGCTACACACTTCACTCCAAAAGCCACAAGATGACCTTTAACAAAGTAGTTGTAGCAACGGGTGCTGCAAGTAAAACGCTCTGTGCGTCTTTAGGTTACTCACTGCCCATGATTGCCGAGCGCGGTTATCACAACATGTTGGCAGTGAATAATACGCTTACACGACCTATCGCATCAAGTGAGCGAGGGTTTATCATGACGCCCATGTCACAAGGTTTGCGACTGGCCGGAACGGTAGAATTTGCTGCACTGGAGAGTAAACCCAACTACAGCCGTGCTCGCGTATTATTGCATCATGCAAGTATATTGTTAAACTCATCGCTGCCACAGCAAAATGATGACTTGTGGGTTGGCTGCCGTCCCTCACTCCCAGATTATTTACCTGTCATCGGACAAGCGCCAAATCATCACAACCTTTATTTTGCACTGGGTCATCAGCACTTAGGACTGACCCAAGCCGCAATTTCAAGTGAATGTATCGCAGATCTTATTGACAACAAGCCCAACGACATCGATCTTACTCCCTTTAGTATTGCTCGATTTAATTAGCTAAGGATCACAAAAATGAAAGGTATTGCATACCAGAGCGCGCAACAGGCGCTAGATAACTTAGAAGATATGACAAAAGGCGTAGCGCCAATTGGCGAAAGCGAGTATTTAGCAAGAATAGAGAAAGCTCAACAATATATGCAGCAGAACAACATTGATGCACTCTATTTAAATGCTGGTACAAATTTAAAATACTTTACTGGTTTGCAATGGTACGCCAGTGAGCGTTTGGTCGGTGCTATTTTACCCGCCAATGGACAAGTTCAGTTTATCGTCCCGTTTTTTGAAATTGGCTCTATTAAGGATTATTGGCTGATTGAAGGCCCTATTCATGCTTGGCAAGAAGAAGAATCTCCTTACGAGCTCCTCGCAAACGTACTTAACACACTCAATATTGATAGCACAGGCACACTCGCCATTGACGAAAGCACTGCGTTTTTTGTTGCTGATGGGATCAGACTCGCGGCACCTGAGCTTTCGCTTATCAATGCAAAGGCAGTAACCGCGCATTGTAGAATGCATAAATCGGCCAATGAAATTGCCCTTATTCAACGTGCAATGGACATGACACTTGCCGTACATAAAGCAACGGCATCTATGCTGTATGAAGGGATCACCACAACCGAAGTTGAAGCCTTTATTAATGAAGCACACAAAAAAGTGGGGGCACCGGGCAATTATTTTTGTATTGTGCTATTTGGTGTGGCGTCGTCATTCCCACATGGTGTAAAAAATCCACAAACGCTGAAAAAAGGCGATGTGGTTCTCGTCGACACAGGTTGTAAGTTACACGGCTATCTTAGTGATATCACCCGTACTTATGTTTTTGGCGACCCCAGTGAAAAGCAAAAGTCCGCTTGGCAAATCGAGAAGCAAGCGCAAATTGCAGCATTTAATGCAGCCAAAATTGGTGCGCCCTGTGGCGCTGTTGATAAAGCCGCTAGAGAGTATATTGCCAGCAATGGGCTCGGTCCTGATTATCAACTACCTGGTTGCCCACATCGCACTGGACACGGTATCGGTTTAGATATCCACGAATGGCCTTATTTAGTCAAAGACAACCCTGAACCGCTTGCAGCTGGAATGTGTTTTTCAAATGAACCTATGCTGGTTATTCCTGATGAATTTGGCATTCGCTTGGAAGACCATTTCTATATGACCGACGATGGTCCGCGTTGGTTTACTGAACCTGCACATAGCATAGACAATCCTTTTGGGGTTGAATAACCTTAGTGATGGCTAAATGATGAGATGCTCTGATAAGCAGCTCATCATTTATCGTGATTGATTTAAGCACAGGTTAATTGGTATAAACTTAATATCTTCAATCTACTGCGTCACAACTTATGATAGCAACTACACCACCACCACCCTATTACGCCGTAATTTTTACCAATATTAAAAATGAAGACGACGAGGGCTACGCCCAAACCGCGTCGAGAATGGTCGAGCTTGCACAGCTTCAACCTGGATTTTTAGGATTAGAATCTGCGCGTGAAGAGATTGGGATCACCGTTTCTTATTGGCGCGACCTAGAATCAATCAAAGCATGGAAAGCCAATGCTGAGCATATTGAGGCACAAAAAAACGGCAATAAAAAATGGTATCAAAGCTATACAACTCGTATTGCTAAGGTAGAACGTGAATATAGCTTATAAGGCTACTAACGATTACCACCACCGACTAAATTGTCTTGCTCTAGCTGTTTTTATCTCTAGCAAGACAACTTCAAATTACGACAAAAGTCCTTCAAATAGCAACTAATATAAAAATTGCAACTTTTAAATAAAAAACTTCATAAATTACTGGTGGCATATTTTAAAAACTCTTCTATGATAAATTCTCAAATCAACGTAAGTTAACATTTTAAAGGAAAATAGAATGAAATCACTCATTGCGTTATCTATGGTATTAGGAGCATCGGTAGTATCTGCCCAAGAAGTTACTTATTATTCAAGTGAGTGCTATTATGCAGCTAATGGGATAACAAGCGTTAATGGCGTACTCTATAGTTATTCAGCTTCGGAGCGTTCAAATACGCCTTGGTATTTGACTGAAGAAGAAGCCACATGTGAAGGTGGTAAGGTGATACTTGGCACTTACAGGAGCTTTTTTGGTTCTTCAGTAATGTATAGAGATGTATATACCCCACTGCAAAGCAGTAAATTAAATACTAAAACCGTTAACGAGTAACCCCTAAATTATAATAAACCACTATAATTCCTATTTTTCTAATAGTGGTTTATTATTAAAATTAATTAATTTATTTTCTTTATTCTATTTTTAATTCTTGATAACCCTTGTGCCGTGCATCCTAGATAGTTTGCCAAATCTTGATTAGTAATCTTCATTACCCAATCAGTTCTATACTCAAGTAAAAATCGGTAGCGTTCTTCAACCGTGTTTAAAAGTAAAAAAGCTTCCTTTGCCTCTTTAAAGAGTAACTGTTGTTGAAACAACTTTAATTTAAGCTCTGTTGTTGTCTGCTGCTTGAACAGGTTCAAGGGAACGTGCACTAATATCGCATCTTCAATTACAGCTAGTTGAAAGTGGCTTGGTAAGTCCCTTATCCATTCGGCATACAAAATACATAGCTCACCTGGAAAATAAAACTCCTTATGCCTTATCTCTCCACCCTCGCTGATAGCTGAGGAAACTAGCTTCCCCTTTTCGATAAAATAGCCAATATCCTGTTTAGCACCTTGTGACAGCACTATTTCGCCTCGAGCATGTTTTGTTCTAATAAATTCAGGATGTTCATCAGTGAACGCTAAGAGTTCAGCTTTCATTGTTTCACAGAGCTGACCTAAAGTTTGGTAAGGCATACACAGTCCTCTCACTGAAGTCAAATTAATTATACTCGCTGTGATAATACCAATTTTTTGATCTACTTAAGTAACCAGAGCTTCAGGATAACAACTTGTTCGCTAGCAGCTGTTATCCCTTACTACTGCGTTAAATTTTCTTGCAATAGGTCAGCTATTTACGCAAATTTGCATTGTATTAAGAGATAACTTCTGGCTAGAGTGATATTACACTTTTGAACTTGGATATTTTAGTGGATTAACTAACTTCTTATCCCGAGTTCAGGTTAAGTAGATCAAAAAAGGCTCCATAAGGAGCCTTTTTAACGTGTGGTATTAACTTACCAACCCGCTTTCTCTTTTAGTGCAGAACCGATTTCTGCAAGAGAGCGAACCGTTTTAACACCCGCTGCTTCAAGTGCTGCGAATTTCTCATCAGCTGTACCTTTACCGCCTGCGATAATTGCACCAGCGTGACCCATACGCTTACCTGGAGGAGCTGTAACACCTGCGATGTAAGAAACAACAGGCTTAGTTACGTTGTGCTTGATGTACTCAGCCGCTTCTTCTTCAGCTGTACCGCCGATCTCACCGATCATTACGATAGCTTCAGTTTGCGGATCGTTTTGGAACATCTCTAGTACGTCGATGAAGTTAGTGCCTGGGATTGGGTCACCACCGATACCAACACAAGTAGATTGACCGAAGCCAGCGTCAGTTGTTTGCTTAACTGCTTCATAAGTCAAAGTACCAGAACGTGACACGATACCTACTTTACCAGGTAAGTGGATGTGACCTGGCATGATACCGATCTTAGTTTCACCTGGAGTGATAACACCTGGGCAGTTAGGACCAATCATGCGAACGCCAGTTTCTTCTAGCTTCACTTTAACATCAACCATATCTAGTGTAGGGATGCCTTCAGTGATACATACGATTAGTTCGATACCTGCGCTGATCGCTTCAAGGATAGCGTCTTTACAGAACGCAGCTGGTACGTAGATAACAGATGCAGTTGCACCAGTTGACTCTACCGCTTCACGTACTGTGTTAAATACAGGTAGACCTAGGTGAGTTGTGCCGCCTTTACCAGGAGAAACACCACCAACCATTTGCGTACCGTACTGGATAGCTTGCTCAGAGTGGAAAGTACCCTGACCACCAGTGAAACCTTGACAGATTACTTTAGTATCTTTGTTAATTAGTACAGACATTATTTGCCCTCCGCAGCAGCAACTACTTTCTCAGCAGCGTCAGTTAGTGACTCAGCTGCAATGATGTCAAGGCCAGAGTTAGCTAGTACTTCACGACCAGCTTCAGCGTTAGTACCTTCAAGACGTACAACTACTGGTACGTTTACGCCAACTTCTTTAACCGCACCGATAATACCTTCAGCGATCATGTCACAACGTACGATACCACCGAAGATGTTAACTAGCACTGCTTTAACATTGTCGTCAGAAAGGATGATCTTGAATGCTTCAGATACACGCTCTTTAGTCGCGCCGCCACCAACGTCTAGGAAGTTAGCTGGCTTGCCGCCGTGTAGGTTTACGATGTCCATAGTACCCATCGCAAGGCCTGCACCGTTAACCATACAACCAACGTTACCGTCTAGTGCTACATAGTTAAGTTCAAAGCTTGCTGCGTGTGCTTCACGAGCGTCTTCTTGTGAAGGGTCGTGGAATTCACGGATCTTAGGCTGGCGGAACAATGCGTTGCCGTCTACACCGATTTTGCCGTCTAGGCAGTGTAGGTTACCAGCGTCTGTGATCACTAGAGGGTTGATTTCTAGTAGAGCAAAGTCGTGGTTGATAAACATTTGCGCTAGACCCATGAAGATCTTAGTGAATTGCTTAACTTGAGTTGGGTTCAAACCTAGTTTGAACGCTAGCTCACGACCTTGGTAAGCTTGAGGACCTACTAGTGGGTCGATCTCAGCTTTATGAATTAGTTCAGGCGTTTCTTCTGCAACTTGTTCAATTTCTACACCACCTTCAGTTGATGCCATGAACACGATTTTACGTGAACCACGGTCAACAACAGCACCTAGGTATAGTTCATTTGCAATATCAGTGCAGCTTTCTACTAAGATTTTAGCAACAGGCTGACCTTTCTCGTCTGTTTGGTAAGTAACTAGGTTTTTACCTAACCAGTTTTCAGCGAATGCGCGGATTTCGTCTTTGCTGTCTGCAAGTTTAACACCGCCAGCTTTACCACGGCCGCCAGCGTGTACTTGACACTTAACAACCCACTTGTCTCCACCGATTTTACCAGCAGCTTCAACTGCTTCTTGAGGTGTATCACAAGCAAAGCCTTCTGATACAGGTAAACCATATTCGGCAAAAAGTTGTTTTGCCTGATACTCATGCAAATTCATGATGCTTTATCCAATTTTTTATACTAAAAAAGCTGAATATTTATGCAAATAGTCAGCTATCCCAAATTGCGCACATAGTATAGATCCCAAGGCTTCTGATGAAAACCCCACTTAGACCAAAGGCGCAAAAAAAAAGCTGTATGCGAGCATACAGCTTATTCTTTAAACAAATATTATACGTCTAGTAGTAGACGTGTTGGATCTTCAAGCAACTCTTTAATTGTTACTAGGAAACCAACTGACTCTTTACCATCGATTTGACGGTGGTCATAAGATAGTGCTAGGTACATCATAGGTAAAATTTCAACTTTACCGTTTACTGCCATAGGACGTTCTTGGATTTTGTGCATGCCCAAGATTGAAGACTGTGGCAAGTTGATGATAGGCGTAGATAGTAGTGAACCGAAGACACCACCATTGGTAATAGTGAAGTTACCGCCAGTCATATCGTCAACAGTTAGTTTGCCATCACGACCTTTAATAGCCAATTCACGAATATTCTTCTCGATTTCAGCAACAGAAAGCTTATCGCAATCACGTAGTACTGGAGTCACTAGACCACGAGGTGTTGATACCGCGATGCTGATGTCAAAGTAGTTGTGGTAAACGATATCGTCACCGTCGATTGACGCGTTAACTTCAGGGAAACGCTTAAGTGCTTCAGTTACCGCTTTCACGTAGAAAGACATGAAACCTAAACGAATACCGTGGCGCTTCTCAAATACCTCTTGGTACTGCTTACGAAGATCCATGATTGGCTTCATGTTTACTTCGTTGAACGTCGTAAGCATTGCTGTTGAGTTCTTCGCTTCTAGTAAGCGGTTAGCGATTGTCTTACGTAAACGAGTCATAGGTACACGTTTCTGAGTACGCTCACCTACCGGGGCAGCTGGTGCAGAAGCCGCTGGCTTAGACTCTGATTTTGCTGGTGCTTTAAGGAAAGCGTCCACGTCTTCTTTAGTAATGCGACCGCCTTTACCAGAACCTTTGATCTTAGCAGCATCAAGGCCTTTCTCTGCGATAAGACGACGAACAGATGGTGTTAGTACATCTGAGTTTTCGTCAGAAGCAGCAGCTGGTGCTTCTTCTTTCTTCGCACTTGATGATGCAGCTGGTGCGCCACCGGCAACGATTTTACCGATAACTTGATCACCTAGTACTGTCTCACCTTCAGCGTGGATGTGCTCACCCATCACACCGTCTTCAGGTGCAACAACTTCAAGAACCACTTTATCTGTTTCAATATCAACTAGGTTCTGGTCGCGGCTAACCGCTTCACCTGGTTGAACGTGCCAAGTTGCGATAGTAGCGTCTGCTACTGACTCAGGAAGTACAGGTACTTTAATGTCCACTTCTTTACCTTCTGCTGCTGGCGCCGATTCTGACGCTGCTGGTTTTTCATTTGATTGAGCAGGCGCTGCTGCTTCATCAGCAGCACCTAGTTGTGCAATAACTTGTTCGCCAAGAACGGTTGCGCCTTCCTCTTCAGAAATTGCAACGATAACACCGTCTTCTGGTGCTACAACTTCTAAAACGACCTTATCCGTTTCGATGTCAACTAAGTTTTGATCACGAGTCACTTTATCGCCAACGCTTACATGCCATGTAGCAACCGTTGCATCGGCAACAGACTCAGGAAGAACAGGAACCTTAATTTCGGTTGTCATCTCTTATTCCTTATTTCTTAATTGTTAAAGCGTCAGCAATTAACGCGTTTTGTTCTTTAGTATGTGTAGACATGTATCCACATGCTGGTGCAGCTGAAGCCTTACGGCCTGCATAAGTCAGATTTGCGCCAGCTGGGATAGCTTCCCAGAAATGATGCTGTGAACAGTACCAAGCACCTTGGTTTTGTGGCTCTTCTTGACACCAAACAAAATCTTTTACGTGCTGGTAGCGAGCCATGATCTCATCCATCTCTTTGTGAGGGAATGGATATAGCTGTTCAACACGAACGATAGCCACGTTGTTAAGCTCTTGCTTACGACGTTCTTGCAGTAGTTCGTAATAAACCTTACCACTACAGAACACAACACGCTCAACGTTTTCAGGATTGATATCATCAATCTCATCGATCATGTTATTGAATACGCCTTCGGATAGCTCTTCTAGGCTAGAAACGGCTAATGGATGACGTAATAGCGACTTAGGCGTCATTACAATCAGAGGACGACGTAGTGGACGAACCGATTGACGACGTAGCATTGCGTATACTTGCGCTGGTGTTGACGGCACACATACTTGCATATTGTGGTCAGCACAAAGCTGTAAATAACGCTCTAAACGCGAAGAACTGTGCTCTGGACCTTGACCTTCATAACCATGAGGAAGAAGTAGTGTTAGACCACATAAACGACCCCACTTCTGCTCACCTGAACTTAGGAATTGATCAAATACGACTTGAGCACCGTTGGCGAAGTCACCAAATTGCGCTTCCCACAGTACCAAAGACGTTGGCTCTGCTGTCGCGTAACCATATTCGAATGCAAGTACCGCTTCTTCCGAAAGTACTGAATCGTACACTTCGAACAAGCCTTGGCCTTCACGAATGTTTTGCAGCGGAAGATAAGTAGACGCGTCTTTTTGGTTATGAACTACGGCATGACGATGGAAGAATGTACCACGGCCAGAATCCTGACCGGTAAGACGAATATCAGTGCCTTCATCAACCAAGGTCGCGTAAGCCAATGTCTCAGCCATACCCCAATCAAGCATTTTCTCGCCTTGCGCCATAAGTTTACGATCATCGTAAATCTTTTTAACGCGAGATTGTGCTTTATGAGCTTCTGGGTAGCTCGCAATCTTTTCGCCAAGCGCTTTGAGTTTATTTAGCGCAACTTTTGGCTCATACGGCGTGTCCCAATCGTGACCAACATACTTAGACCAATCTGATGAGTGTTTGGTTTCTTTTTGAATTTCTTCTACAACACAAACGCCTTTATCAAGACCATTTCGGTAATCGTCAGCAATTTGTTTCGCATCGTCTTCAGAAATCACGCCTTCGCGTACAAGTTGATCAGCATACAATTGACGAGGTACTGGGTGCTTTTTGATCTTCTGATACATCAGCGGTTGCGTTGCATTTGGCTCATCCGCTTCGTTGTGGCCGTGACGACGGTAACATACTAAGTCAATCACCACATCACGTTTAAACTTGTTACGGAAATCAAGTGCAACTTGTGTAACAAAAGCAACGGCTTCAGGATCGTCTGCGTTCACGTGGAAGATAGGTGCCTGAACCATTTTAGCGATATCAGTACAGTATTCAGTCGAACGAGTATCTTCGCGTTTTGACGTAGTGAAACCAACTTGGTTATTAACTACGATACGGATCGAACCGCCAACGCCGTATGCACGCGTTTGCGATAAGTTAAACGTTTCTTGAACAACACCTTGACCTGCGATTGCAGAGTCACCGTGAATTGTGATTGGTAATGCTTTAGAACCACTTTGGCAATTCAAACGGTCAAGACGAGCACGTACCGACCCCATTACTACCGGGTTTACGATTTCAAGGTGAGATGGGTTAAATGCCAATGCCATATGAACATTGCCGCCCTTCGTACCGAAATCTGAAGAGAAACCCATGTGGTATTTAACGTCACCAGAACCTGCGTGTTCGCCGTATTTACCAGCAAACTCGTCAAATAGTTCTTGCGGGTTTTTACCCAATACATTCACTAGTACATTTAGACGACCACGGTGGGCCATACCAATTACGGCTTCTTGCTGACCGCTTTCACCAGCACGGTGAATAAGCTCTTTCAGCATAGGCACAAGTGAGTCACCGCCTTCTAGAGAGAAACGCTTAGCGCCTGGGAATTTTGCGCCCAAGTACTTTTCTAAGCCGTCTGCAGCAGTTAAACCTTTGTAGATTCTTAGTTTGGTTTCTTTGTCGAATTGTGGCTTCGAGAAGGACGATTCCAAACGCTGTTGTAACCAACGTTTTTCTTCGGTAGACGTGATGTGCATGTACTCAGCACCGATAGAGCCACAGTATGTCGCTTTAAGCGCAGCGTACAAGTCTTTGAGTTTCATTGTCTCTTTGCCACAAGCAAAAGAGCCAACGTTAAATTCTTTATCTAAGTCTGCATCGGTTAAATCATGAAAAGCAGGGTCAAGATCGCGAACACGTTCTCTATCCCAAATCCCTAAAGGATCTAGGTTTGCGTTCTGATGACCTCTGAAACGGAATGCATTAATTAACTGCAGAACTTTAACTTGCTTGGCATCAGCAGAACCCTCTGCGGAAACCACGACTTCTCTGTGTTTGTTTTTAGCAAGCTCCGCAAATTGCGCTCTTACTTCTGAATGTTTAGTGTCAACATCCACTCCATCAACTTTAGGTAGTTGATCAAACACCTCTCGCCACTCTTCTGGCACTGAAGCTGCATCATCTAGATACGCCTCATATAGATCTTCTACGTACGCAACGTTACCGCCGTACAAATGCGAAGATTCTAGCCATGCCTTCATCACACCTTCGTGCATCTATTAGCCCTTTTATCTAGCGCAGAAACTCAAACGAAAACAAGATGGCAAGCTTTTGCTTGCCATCTTAGCTAGTAGTATGTGTTATACCGAACGGTTTAACAACATTGATTTAATTTGTCCAATTGCCTTAGTTGGATTAAGGCCTTTTGGACATACGCTAACACAGTTCATAATACTGTGACAGCGGAATACGCTGAACGCGTCATCAAGACCAGCAAGACGTTCTTCTGTCGCTGTATCGCGGCTATCAGCCAAGAAACGATAAGCATGTAGAAGACCCGCAGGACCGATGAACTTATCTGGGTTCCACCAGAAAGAAGGACAAGACGTTGAACAACATGCACAAAGAATACATTCGTACAGGCCATCTAGCTTTTCACGTTCTTCAATAGACTGAAGACGTTCTTCACCACCAGTTGGCTTGTCGTTGATCAAGAATGGCTTAACCTTCTCGTATTGCGTATAGAACTGGCTCATGTCGATTACTAAGTCACGGATCACCGGAAGACCTGGTAATGGACGAATGACGACCTTGCCTTTACCACCGTTCTGCAAAGCAGAAATTGGAGTAATACATGCAAGACCATTTTTACCATTCATATTAATACCGTCAGAACCACATACCCCTTCACGGCATGAACGACGGAAAGATAAAGATGGATCTTGCTCTTTTAACTGCATAAGAGCATCTAACACCATCATGTCACGACCTTCCTCTACTTCTAGAGAATAGTCTTGCATGCGTGGTGCCGCATCTTCATCAGGATTATAACGATAAACAGATAATTCTAAAGTTGCCATCGCTTAGCTCCTAGTATGTACGTGCTTTCGGTGGGAATGCTTCACGAGTCTTAGGCGCGTAGTTAACTTCACGCTTACTCATAGACTCAGACTCTGGGTTGTAAATCGAGTGACACAACCAGTTTTCATCATCACGCTCTGGGTAATCGAAGCGAGAGTGTGCACCACGACTTTCCGTACGGAAGTTCGCAGCAACCGCTGTCGAGTACGCTGTTTCCATCAAGTTATCTAACTCTAGACACTCAATACGTTGCGTGTTGAATTCAGCAGACTTATCGTCAAGACGTGCGTACTGTAGACGCTCACGAATTTCTTTAAGTTCTTTAAGACCTTCAGCCATTGCGTCACCTTCACGGAATACCGAGAAGTTAAGCTGCATACAACGTTGTAGATCTTTCTTGATTTGTACAGGATCTTCACCCTGACCTTTCGCAGAAGTTTCCCAACGGTTAGTACGCGCAAGTGCTGCGTCTACGTTATCGTTGCTTGCTTCTTTAGCGATTTCAGCATCTTTCAAGTAAGTACCAAGGAAGTTGCCCGCCGCACGACCAAATACGACAAGGTCAAGCAGTGAGTTACCACCTAGACGGTTTGCACCGTGTACAGATACACACGCAATCTCACCTACTGCGAATAGACCTTCAACGATCTTTTCGTTACCTTGACCGTCTACGTTTAGCACTTGACCGTTAACGTTAGTTGGTACACCACCCATCATGTAGTGACAAGTTGGGATTACTGGAATTGGCTCTTCTGCTGGGTCTACGTGTGCGAATGTCTTCGCTAGATCACAAACGCCAGGAAGACGTAAGTTAAGTGTCTCAGCACCTAAGTGGTCAAGCTTCAGCTTGATGTGCGGACCCCAAGGACCATCACAACCACGACCTTCACGGATCTCAGTCATCATTGAACGTGCAACAACGTCACGTGACGCTAGGTCTTTCGCGTTTGGCGCATAACGCTCCATGAAGCGCTCGCCATCTTTATTTAGAAGGTAACCACCTTCACCACGACAACCTTCTGTTACTAGTACACCCGCACCTGCGATACCCGTTGGGTGGAACTGCCACATTTCCATGTCTTGCATTGAAATGCCAGCACGAACCGCCATACCAACGCCATCGCCCGTGTTGATGTGCGCGTTAGTTGTTGATGCGAAAATACGACCCGCACCACCAGTTGCAAGAACAACTGCTTTTGATTTGAAATAAGTGATTTCACCTGACTCGATGTCGATTGCGGTGACACCCACTACATCGCCATTGTCATTTTTTACTAGATCTAGTGCATACCACTCAGAGAAAACGTTTGTTTTGTTTTTAACGTTTTGCTGATATAGGCAGTGTAGCAACGCGTGGCCAGTACGGTCCGCTGCGGCTGCTGTACGTGCAGCTTGCTCGCCACCAAAGTTTTTCGACTGACCACCGAAAGGACGCTGATATACGCGACCGTTCTCAAAACGAGAGAAAGGTAGACCCATGTTCTCAAGTTCAGTGATAGCTTCTGGACCTGTTTTACACATGTACTCGATAGCATCTTGGTCACCGATGTAATCAGAACCTTTAACCGTATCGTACATGTGCCATTCCCAGTTGTCCTCGTGAGAGTTACCTAGCGCAACGGTGATACCGCCTTGTGCTGATACTGTATGAGAACGAGTTGGGAAAACTTTTGAAATAAGAGCACAAGTTTTGCCTGATTCCGAGATAGCAAGTGCCGCGCGCATACCCGCACCGCCTGCACCGACTACAACTGCGTCAAATTCACGTACGTTATATTTCACTTAAACACCCCACAGAACAAACAGACCAATAGCTACGTAAGCTAAAGCCATAAGGTTTAATACAAAGCCAAGAATAGTGCGAGTTGTTGAGTTCTTAACGTAGTCAGTTAGAACCTGCCACAAACCGATGCGTGTATGTACCATGATGCATACTAGTGTGATCATCGTTGCTGCTTTCACAGCTAAGTTTGAGAACAACCCTGACCAAGCTTCATAAGTCAGTTCAGGAGTAATTAGAAGATAGCCTACGATGAATACCGCGTAAGCTAGGATAATTAACGCAGTTGTACGTAGTGACACGTAGTCTTGTACGCCATCACGCTTTAGAGTCGCTTGATTTAAGACCATATCCATACTCCAGCCAAAATTGCTACGATAACCCAAAGTGCTAGTGCAATCTTCGCGCTATTGTTGCCTGATTCTAATTCTTCCCAATGTCCCATATCCTGGATCATGTGACGGATACCACCGATGATGTGGTAAGACAATACAGTTAGGGTGCCCCACGCGATGAATTTCGCGATAAAGCCAGACATCAGTTCTTTTACAAACTCGAAGCCTTCAGGAGAAGAAAGGGATTCAGACCAAGCCCAAATCACAAAGGTCAAAGCGAAGAAGAAAGCGACACCGGTGACACGGTGAAGAATCGACGCTTTAGCCGTTGGCGGCATAGATATAGTCGTAAGATCTAGATTTACAGGTCTTTGCTTTTTCACAGTTACTTGCCCATCTTTGCCCACAAAGGAGCTCATCTACTTGTTTTTATGAAACCCACCTACATATTGAAATGTAGGTGGCACACTCTAGATAAACCAATTAGGACACCAAAAAGTTCACTCGAGTGTAAAAATTGATGTAAAAATAGGTTTACCCACAGACGATACGGTATAAAACCGTTGACAGTATATAAGGCTATGCGCCCTTTTACAATTCTTGTTTAGATAGAGACGCTTGCGAATTAGCGAATGGTCTAATATTTAATCGTCGTAGAATATTTATTATACATTTATGCATAAATCACAGAAAAATTGACTTTTAACCTAGGTTATAAGTTAGAATGATCTGAATTTGCTTAACATTAGTATCACAACATAACAATCAGAATATTGTTATTAAATAGGAGACAAATAGATGGCAGATAAAAAAGCCACAGTCCATATTGATGGTCACGATCCGATTGAGTTACCAATTTACGAAGGTACAGCTGGACAAGACGTAGTTGACGTTCGTTCTTTAGGTGCTCACGGCCTATTTACGTATGACCCAGGATTTATGTCGACTGCCTCTTGTGACTCGTCTATCACTTACATTGACGGTGCCAAAGGTGTACTGCTTCATCGCGGTTATCCAATTGAGCAACTTGCTGAAAATTCTAACTATATTGAACTTTGCTACCTACTATTAAACGGTGAATTACCAAGCGAAGAACAACTAGCTGAGTTCTCAGATGAGATCACTCGCAACACAATGATGCACGAGAAAATTGCTGCGTTTTTCCAAGGCTTCCGTGTAGATGCACACCCTATGGCAATGCTATGTGGTGTAGTTGGTGCGTTATCTTCGTTCTACCACTCAGATTTGGATATCTCTGATGAAGATCAGCGCATGCGTTGTGCAATCAAATTAGTAGCTAAGCTACCAACGATTGCTGCAATGGCGTACAAGTATAACGTTGGCCAACCGTTCGTATACCCACGTAACGACTTGAGCTACGCAGAAAACTTCCTTCACATGATGTTCTCTGTGCCAGCTGAAGACTATAACGTCAGCCCAGTGCTTGCTAAAGCAATGGATCGTATTTTCATGCTTCATGCAGATCACGAGCAAAACGCGTCAACTTCAACAGTTCGTCTTGCTGGTTCTTCAGGTGCAAACCCTTACGCATGTATCGCAGCAGGTATTGCATCACTTTGGGGCCCTGCACACGGTGGCGCAAACGAAGCATGTTTAACTATGCTTGAAGAAATCGGCTCTGTTGATCGTATTGACGAGTACGTTGCAAAAGCAAAAGACAAGAACGATCCGTTCCGTCTAATGGGCTTTGGTCACCGCGTTTATAAAAACTTTGACCCACGTGCGACGGTAATGCGTCAAACGTGTCACGAAGTGCTTAAAGAGCTAAACATTCAAGATCCACTGCTTGACGTAGCAATGAAACTTGAACAGATTGCCCTAGAAGACCCTTACTTCATTGAGAAGAAGCTATACCCGAATGTAGACTTCTATTCTGGTATCATTCTTAAAGCAATCGGTATTCCAACAAGCATGTTTACGGTTATCTTCGCGATGTCTCGTACTGTGGGTTGGATTTCACACTGGAACGAAATGCTTTCTCAGCCAGGACACAAAATTGGTCGTCCACGTCAGCTATACAAAGGCTACACGTCTCGCGACTACAAAACACAAAACGACAGATAATCTCGTTATTGTGTTTGAAAAGGCCGCTTAATGCGGCCTTTTTTGTTTTAATATCGCCGCGTATTCGTTAGAATCGCGCTGCTCAATTAACTCAGGTACGTTATGACTGACATCCAATCTCTGCGCAACGACTTTCCAATTTTGAACAAACAACTTGATGGACAGCCGCTTTGCTATCTTGACTCTGCTGCAACTGCGCAAAAACCGAACAAAGTCATTGATGTCATAAAAACTTTTTATCAAAATGAGAATTCAAACGTACATAGAGGTTTACACACGCTTAGTGAAAACGCCACTGTTCGCTACGAAAGTGCCCGAGAAACAATTGCCAATTTTTTAAATGTTGAAACACGAGAAATCGTATGGACCAGCGGCGCAACTGAATCACTAAACTTGTTGGCTCATGGCCTGAGTGCACGCTTCAATTCAGACAGCGTCATTGCTATCAGTCCCTTTGAACATCACGCTAACATAGTGCCTTGGCAAGAAGCTTGTCAACGTACAGGCGCAACTTTACTGGTGTTACCTATGTTAGACGGCGTCCTCGATGAGCAAGGCGCAATTGCGATGTTAAAGCAGCATAAACCTGATGTGTTAGCAATGGGCCATGTTTCAAACGCACTTGGGAATATTCATCCAATTGAGTCGCTCATTTCGGTTTGCAAGGCCTTAGGTACCATCACGGTTATCGACGGCGCACAGTCTTTACTGCATTTGAGACCTGATCTAAAGGCGCTGGATTGCGACTTTTATGTTTTTTCAGCTCATAAAGCGCTTGGACCAACAGGTGTCGGCGGACTTTATGGTAAATACCAGCAACTAAATGCGCTCCCGGTATACAAAACCGGCGGCGAAATGATAAAAGAAGTGAGTTTCGAGCGATCTAGCTATAGAGAGGCACCTGGCAAGTTTGAGCCCGGCACTCCCAATATTTCTGGCGTTATCGGATTTGCCGCAGCGATAGATTATGTAAACGAGATTGATCCCAGTGCACTTCAACGTTATGAGCAAGCGCTCTACCACTCCCTTTTAGCAAAGCTAAGACAGATTGAAGGCATCACGGTTTATGGCGATACACAAAACAATGTTGGCGTCGTCAGTTTTAACTATAAAAGCGAGCACCACTACGATCTTGCCACACTACTCAATACATACGGCGTAGCAGTCAGAAGCGGACACCATTGTACTCAGCCGCTAATGAAAATGCTCAAGGTTAATGGAACAGTACGTGCAAGTTTGGCTTTTTATAATAACCAAGACGATATTGAGCATTTTATTAACGCATTAAATGCCACAATCGAATTACTAGATTAGACTTATGAATATCGAACATATCACAAAAAAATTATCTGAAAGTCATGGCTGGCAAGCCAAGTATCGTGAAATTATGCTGCTAGGTAAACAACTTCCAGAGCTTCCTTATGCCCTGAAAGTCGACTCAGCGTTAGTGTCAGGCTGTGATAGTAAAGTTTGGCTCTATCTGGACTTAGATGAAAGCGCGCAACAACTCGTACTTATTGCCGACTCAGATACGCGTATTGTCAAAGGATTACTTGCAATCATCATTGCAGCGTACGCAGGTAAAACGCCAGAACAAGCAAGCCAGTTTAATGCTTATGAACTGTTTGAGTCGCTTGGATTAATTGCTCACCTAAGCCCATCTAGAGGTAATGGTATCCGTGCGATTGTTGAACAGATCCAAGTGCAGGCGGAGATATTAAAATAAAGTGATATAGGGTGCTCAAACGAGCACACTTATTCGCCGCTTTTGCTTTGTTTATCTAGGTACTTACGTATTGCTTTGGACGCCGCAAAAAAACCAAAACTCCCAGTTACCATAGTAGCAGAGCCAAACCCGGTCGCGCAGTCCATATTTTTCCCACCTTCAGCCTGTTGCTTTGCTTTGCACACGGTGCCATCGGTACTTGGGTAAACGAGTTGCTCTGTGGAATACACGCAATCTACGCCAAATTTACGTTTTGGATTATCGCTAAAGTTATATTGTTTTCTGAGAATATAGCGTACTTTTGCCAGCAGCGGATCATGGGTCGTCTTTGCCACATCCCCATACTGGATCTGACTCGGATCGGTTTGACCGCCTGCACCACCTGTGGTGATCACCGGTATTTTATTGCGCTTACAATGTGCGATTAGCCCCGCTTTCTCTTTAACCGCGTCGATACAGTCGATAACATAATCAAAGCCTTGAATGTAGTTTCTAATGTTATCTAACATCAGAAAATCATCGATCAGGGTAACTTCACAATCTGGGTTAATCGCAAGACAGCGATCTCGCATTGCTTCAATCTTTTGCATCCCGATACTTTCGCTATGAGCATGTAACTGACGGTTGATGTTGGTTACACAAATATCGTCCATATCGATAAGCGTTATTTTACCTATACCCGTTCTCACTAGCGCTTCTACAGCCCAACTGCCAACGCCACCAATACCAATGACACAAAAGTGTGCTTTACTTAATGCTTCCAACTCGGCGTTACCGTATAACCGACCAATACCGCCAAATCTTAGTTCTCTATTCGAATCCGTCATGTTACCACTCTAATTGACTTGGATTTTGCCAACTTGCAAAGATTTCATGTGCCAATAAATGGCCAAATGCACCATCACCTTCAGGCGCCGCTTGATAGCGTTGATGGTTACCTTGCCACTCAAATTCAAGGCAGAATGCGTGAAGATACGTTCTATCTGCAGGCTCTCCACTATAGGCTAAATCACCTAAAATTGGTGCACCGATGCTTTTTAGTGCCACCCGAATTTGGTGTGTTTTACCGCTAAACGGTTTAACGATACAAGCGCGTAGGTTGGTCGCAACAGAGCATGAATAAAACCGAGTCACCGCAGGATTTAGCTTAGTTTTAACCAGTTTATAGGTGCCTCTACGCGACTTAGCCATATCACCTTTTATCCAGCCTTGCTTTTTCTTCGGTTTCGCACTAACTAACGCCAGGTAAAATTTGTCTATTTTTCGAGCGGAAAACAGGCTCGTCAGCTGCTTTGCAGCCTCGCTAGACTTCGCTAAAAGGATGAGTCCCGACGTGACTTTATCGAGGCGGTGAACCGCAAATAAGGGATAGCCTAGTTGCTCCGTCAGTAAGGCAACAAAACCTGCACCGTCCTCACTATGGAAGCTCAAACCTTGTGGTTTGTATGCAACCACATAGTCTACCTCGTCCGCAATGAGCTTAAACTTTTCCATTCAGTATCTCTTGAACCCGTGCCAAATCTTCGGGGGTATCCACTCCAGCATGCACCGGCTTAACCGCTTTAGCGACCTTAATTTTGTATCCATGATACAGCACACGTAGCTGCTCTAGTGACTCTTGCACCTCTAGCGGTGAAACACTTAGCGATAAATAGGTTTGAATAAAGCCCGCACGATAGGCATATATGCCAACATGACGTTTAAAATGGCTCACTGGAATGCTATTTTTGTCGAGCGTTAACATGCTGTTACGCTGAAACGGAATAGACGAGCGAGAGAAATACAGTGCGTTGTCTTGAAGATCAGACACCACTTTCACTGCATTCGGATTTAACACCTCTTCTACATCTTCCACATCGACGCATAGCGTCGCCATCGGTGCATCAGAATGATGCAGTAGTGCTGCCACTTGTGCGATGTTATCAGGCTCTAGCAGTGGCTCATCACCTTGTACATTAACCACCAAGGTTTGTTCGTTCAGCTCCAGTTGTTCAACAACTTCGGCGAGTCGCTCAGTACCTGATTGGTGATCTTCACGCGTCATGAGCACATTATCAGTGAAGTTTTGCGCAGCCTCAAATACCGCACTGTGATCGGTAGCAATATAGACCGCTGCAGCGCCAGATTGAATAGCCTGTTCGTAAACACGCTGGATCATTGATTTGCCGCCGATATCAGCAAGCGGTTTACCAGGCAGCCGACTTGAAGCATAACGCGCCGGAATGACGACTACGAATTCCACTGCTCAACCTCATCGCTGCTCAGCTCGCGCGCTTCGTTTTCCAATAACACTGGAATATCATCTTTAATTGGATACGCAAGCTTGGCTGCTGTGCTGATCAACTCTTTGTTTTCTTTGTCATATCTTAATTTGCCTTTACATACTGGGCAGGCAATTATTTCTAGTAATTTGGTATCAAAGGCCATGATAAATCTCTTTCTTTTTAAGTAAATTTAATACCGCTTTTTCAAGCGCTGATGTAGGTTTGGCATCTACTTTGAGGTAATACCAATTATCTTTTGCAAATGTGCGACACTTTACCGCATCTTTCTCTGTCATAAAAATAGCGCCGTTTTCAATTTGCGAGAATTCGGACGCTTGATATGGATGATGGTCCGCAAAATGTAGACTTTCACTCAGAACAATCCCCCTATCTCGGAGCGTATTTTCAAATCGCGCGGGGTTGCCGATAGCGCAGACTGAAGCACCAACCATTTCTATGTTGGATGCCGGACTATCATCTGTAACACGAAAAAAACCAACCGCCTCTAGCGTATAGGAGTAACTTTCGCATCCACCATTATATACGGCAAGATCGACACTCTGAATACGCTTAGGTAATTCCCTAAGCGGCCCTGCAGGCATCCATAAGCCATTACCAAAGCGTCGCTCAGCATCAACAATACAGAACTCAATATCTCGTGCCAATTTATAGTGCTGTAGCCCATCGTCGCTGACGATGATGTTTACATCGCTATTATCTAATAATTTCTCGATACTGGCTTGTCTATCAGCACCAATCATCACTGGGCATTTCAACCGCTTGGCGAGTAAACAAGGTTCATCACCGCCCTCTTCCGTTGAGGTCGCTTCAGTGACTAAAAACGGAGTTGAACTGGGGTTCGCACCGTAGCCTCTACTGATCACCCCAACCTTAAAACCAAGCTTTTCAAGAAAAGGGACTAACCAAAGCACAAATGGCGTTTTGCCATTACCGCCCACACTGATGTTACCGACAATAATAACCGGAACAGGCGAGCGGTACGCGGGGCAAATACCGAGTTTATAAAGCCCCTTTCTCACCGAGCTAATAAGTCCAAATAACAGGCTTAGCGGAAGCAATAATAGTGTTAGTAGTCCCGGTTTTTTATACCAACTTTGCTCTATTTTTGATGCCATTTATTGCTCACCAAACTGCATTTTGCAAAGTGCATGATAAACCCCTTCCTGCGCGACTAATTCAGCATGCTTGCCTTGTTCGATGATCTTGCCTTTATCTAGCACATAGATGCAGTCACAACGCTCGATTGTCGATAACCGATGGGCAATTACTATGGTTGTTTTATCAGCCATCAGCTCTTCCAACGCTTGTTGGATCAAACGCTCAGATTCTGTGTCTAATGCTGATGTGGCTTCATCTAAAATAAGGATAGGTGCATCTTTCACAATAGCACGCGCGATGGCGATACGTTGTCGTTGTCCGCCAGAAAGCATTACGCCATTTTCACCAACAACAGTATTTAGGCCCTCAGGAAGATCTTTAACAAATTCCCAAACGTGGGCTTGTTTTACGACTTTTTCTAGGGCTTCTTGCGATAAGGGTTGCTTTAACGAGTACATTATATTGTTTGCAATGGAGTCATTAAACAACACCACTTGCTGCGACACGATGGAAAACTGCGCGCGTAGATCCGCAAGCTGGTAATCATTTATATTCGTGCCGTCTAACTCTATACTGCCCGCTTCAATATCATAGTAACGCGGTAAAAGATTAGAAATCGTTGATTTTCCTGAGCCACTTCTACCCACCAACGCGATACTCTGCCCGGCTTTGATTTCAAGGTTTAATGACTCAATTACCGGATCGTTTTTAGATGGATAAGTAAAAGTTAAGTCTTTGACTTGTAGGTTACCTTGAGCACGAGATAAGGACTGAGTGCCAGTGTCCTTTTCTTTTTCAAGATCAATCACCGCAAACACACTTTTCGCCGCAGAGATCCCGCGTTGCAGGTCACTATTTACATTGGCAAGTTGTTTTAAAGGACGCAGCATCATCATCATAGAGGTGATCAAAGTGACAAAGGTGCCCGATGAAATTTTATCTACCATAGAAGGCATCGCAACAATCGCGAGTATCACCGCCATTGCGCTCGCCGCTATGATTTGGATGATAGACACGCTCAGCGCTTTAGTCGCGTCCATTTTTACGCGTTGCTGACGATTATGATTATTAACTTTAGCAAAGTGAGAGATGGTTTTATCTTGACCACCAAAGCCATGGATGACTTTATGACCCGCCATCATTTGCTCAGAGCTTTTCGTCACTTCTCCCATCGCATCTTGAATATTCTTGGAGATTTTCTTAAAACGCTTGGATACTACTGTGACTATCACCGCCACGATTGGTACCACAACTAAGAAAATGAGCGATAACTGCCAACTTGCATAAAACATAGTGATGAGTAAGAAAAATACAAATGCACCTTCACGGATCAGCACTTGAAGCGCCTTAGTGACGGCTTGCTGTACTTGTTCAGTATCAAAAGTGATTTTTGATATCAATTCACCATTAGAATGTTGATCATGAAACGACACAGGTAGATACAACATATGTTCAAATAGTTGCTGTCGCAACGCACGCACAACCTGAGACCCAACATAAGACAAGCAATACGATGCCATATAGTTAAAGATACCACGTCCAATAACTAACGCGATGACAACAAAGGGAGCCAGTTTTAGTACATCGCGATTCCCTGCAGTGAGGCCCTCATCGATAAACGGATCCATTAGCGCAACGAACGAAGCGTCCATCGCAGCGTACCCTATCATGCCAATTACTGAAAATATGGCAGCGAGTTTAAAGTCTTTTACATAGCTAAATAATCTAGCGTAAATCTGCTTGTCGGTTGGTTGCATTGCCAGCCTCTACTTTTCTATATGGCATTATTGTAACTTTCAAATCGTTAAAACTGAATGGATTATCTGAGAAACCAGTAATTTTCCACTTCCCGAGCTCGTTCAACTGTAATTTCTTGAGCAAAAATTGAGATCTTTATATGGCCATCTAAGGCGGTATCCAATAGTGTGCTCCCTACTCTTTGGTATCTTTCAATCACTTTCTCATTGGGAATTTTCCAAGGCGAATAAAAGGCACGAGAAAATATCGCAATATCTGGGTCAACCGCTTGAATAAACTGCTCGCTCGAAGAGCTGCCACTACCATGGTGTGGAACCAGTAATATATCGGCCTTGAGTGCCTCTTTTTCTAGATCAAGTAACTTAGTTTCAGTGACTTTCTCAATATCTCCTGGTAATAAAAGCGTAAACTGCCCATCAGAGATACTAACTACACAAGAATTATTGTTGTCATTGTTCGACATTTCTTGAGGCCAGATCACTGATATGTCTAGCCCTTGAAATTGATGTGTTCCAAGCACACAGCTATCAGCAGCACTTGCGGGGTGAAAACGCTGTAACGATTTCCCGCCATCAAAGGCAACGAGGTCGTCAACGCCACCATTATGGTCACCATCGTTATGACTAATGATGGTATCTTGTAGCGTAATTCGATTATTCAAAAGATAGGGTTTGATCACAAACTCAAACATTGAAAAATAGCCAAAATACTTGGCCCCCACATCATAGAGCAGCCCTTTGTTATTGCGAGAAACCAATACAGCGGTTCCGTGACCGACGTCAAAAATATCGACTTGCCATAGCGGAGAGGCTCGAAATAGATACTGAACGAGGAAAATTACTATCGGTAATAAACCAAAATAATTTCTGAATAAAAACAGCAGCAAAGCACTTAAGTAACTGGTTATGAGAAACACGGACGAAACGCTGGGTATATCTGCCCAAGTTAGTGGAGCGCTTTGCAACAGCTCAAACAGAACCACTAACCCACTATCAACTAGATGAAGTGGAAGTTGCCAACCAATAGCGTGCAACGCAGTAACATGAAGCAGTAGTAGCGGAAATACCACAACAGAAATCAACGGGATCACTATGATATTCGCAACTAATGAAATGATGCTCGCACCAGAAAAGAAATACAGGTTGAGTGGCAACAGACAGATAAATAACGCAAGCTGCAACTTAATTAACCCAAGCAGTTTCGCACCTAAACCTCGGCCAACTTTTGTCACTAACGTTACGATGATAGCTACCGCAAAAAAGGAATAATATAAACCGGGATTGAGTAGTGAAAACGGGTCTACCACTAAGACGATTGTCAATGCAGCCGTTAACACCTGAAGTGCTTTAAGGCGCACGGCAAAGAGGTAACATGCAACCCATACCATTGCCATGATCACAGCTCGAGTCGCCGATACACTGTAGCCGCAGAGAATGACGTACCCAAAACACAACAGTAACGCAAAAACTAAACACCACTGATGCAAGTTGGCTGCTTGGGAGATTATTACCGGGGCACAATGCAGCACGACTTTTATCAGCAAAAACGCGATTGCAAATACCATTCCGATATGAAGCCCTGAAATCGCTAACAGATGGCTCAAACCAAGACTTCTAAATTGTGTTTTGTTTTCGAAGTCGACTTTGCTTGTATCGCCTGTTAATAAAATATAATACAGCCAAGCATAGCTGAGCCCATTGAGCTTTTTATCTATGAATAAGCGGTAATTATCACGCCACGTAGTGTCCTTCACTAACAAATTGATTGTTTTGATACTGCCCTTGAAATACATATGCTTTCTAAACGCGTGCAATTCAGCGTTAAAAAGTCCGATATTAGCTCGGCTACGATAACGCTTAAGCTTCACCGTAAATTCAATGTGGTCACCAACTGTCAACATAGGCGTTGATGAATCACGATAAAGCTTTGCATTTACAGTACGCCAACGCGCAAACTGGTAGCCTTCAACTTGCTCTAGCTTTACCTTTAACGCTTCACCAATCACAGAATTATCAACCTCAATAACTTTACCCGAAGCAGTAACAAGCTGCGATTGCCACATTTCTGGTATTTTTAGCTGATAAAAAACAAAGTAATGGCTAAGAACAATGGAAATCCCTAAAATAAATCCTGCCAATATAGGACAAAAAAGCTTAGAATAGCGGCCCATGAAGTAGAGGAATATGCTTATTGCGGCTAATCGCCAATTGTCGAGAAGGAATACCGCACTGAAGCAACCTAGAATTATTCCAAAACATATCAGAATCCAAGTAGATGGCAGCTGCAAATGGCGAAAAAAACGATTCAACGCTTTTTACCTGATCATAATAAAATCAAACAACAGAAATCATTAAAAATCTTTGGGAAGTTACTGCATGATGCCAACCTCTGGCATTTAAACCGGCGCTCAGCACGTGGCGCATTCTCGGTGGGGCTATTTTTCGCATTCATCCCTGTTCCTTTTCAAATGGTACTGGCAGCAGCACTTGCGATTCCATTTCGCGTCAACTTGCCTTTGTCTATTGCTCTCGTTTGGATCACTAATCCACTCACGATGCCGCCGATATTTTATTGCTCTTACTTAGTCGGTGTATTTGCCCTTGGCCAAGAACAACAGCCATTCCATTTTGAGGCGAGTTGGGAATGGCTTGCACAAAGCCTAACAACGATTGGGCCTGCATTTATCGTCGGCTCTTTGATCTGCGCAACACTTGCCGCTATTATCGGCTTTTTCGGTATCGATTACCTATGGCGACGTTCAGTGAATAAAGCATGGCAAAGCCGCGGCCAAGGCTAATACCAGTATAGTTAAGATTTGTACCGGTTGAACAAAATATCGAATTGAATTTGCTAATATTTCTTTTCAAACACAAAAAAAGCCCTTCCGGGCTTTTTTATCGTCTAAATTGTACTTTAGGCTTTACGACGTCTTCTCAGCGCCACTAGTGGTAACGCGAGTAAACTAAGCCAAGACCAGCTTGCAGATTGACGCTCATATGTTTCTGCCTCAGGTGGTGTACAGTTTTCTGGTTCACCAGAAATTGGGGTAAGTAGAACAGGTAAACTTACCGACTCATACTCAGTCTCGCCCTTACTGTCCTTCTCAATTTCACCCAACGTATTGCGTCTTTCAACCGTTTTGGTCGCAATCGCATATATCTTGTTGTCATCAGTGATCTTCACAGCTTCTGCAATGGTGTAAGGGAAAGAATCGTTCTTACAAGGAAGAAGTGAGTTTATATTCACTAGTTTTTCTGCACCAATTTCATATAGAAACGCTTCACGACGACGGTTAGAACCACTCTTTTCTGTAACACCTTGGCCTACAACAAAGCCATTATTATTGATATCTGTGATTGCTGTCGCCGACCCTTCGAAGTATGCAGGCATTTCTTTGAACTCAGCGGTATTCGCATTAAAATAAAAACCTGTTGAGTCATAATCTCTTGAACTACCAGTAAAACGTCCAAACACACCAACAATCGTGCCATTGTCGTTCACATCTACCGCTTGGCTGTATTCGATATAACTCTCAACCTCTTTAATACGCTTAATTTCATTATTAGTAAAGTAAACGGCTTGTTCGTAAGGTAGAAGGTCATCGTTACTTTGACGACGTGCACGAGAATAACCAACCGTTAATCCCGTCCCATTAGTTGCCACAGCCATGCTTGAATAGGCTCGATCATCATCTTCATCTGGTGTAAAACCAAGTCCAAGATCCGTTGCACTGACTAAGTTAAAATCGTTATCAAACGTCCACTTGTAGGCTCGAGTATGATACGGCGAGGTCAACCTTTGAATACACACATCGACTGGTTCATCCACACCATCACAACTATCTTCTATATTTTCTGTTGCTCTTTGCGATAACGAAGTTGAACTTTGTCCCACAACAATATAGCCGCCATCAGCGGTTTGTTTGATATCAGTGGCAAGAGAAAGGCCGCCGTATTCTGTAAAGGCAGGCTCTAACCTAATTTTCTCTCCAGCTGGTGTAACTAAAATACCTTTATTTCGCCAATCACGTACAAAATAAGTTTCTTCTTCTGTTTCACCCTCAGGAGTAAAAGTTATCTTTTTAAAAGGTGCAGAACCCCAGCCCACTATTGTACCGTCTTCTGCGATGCTTGTAAGATAGTTAGTGACCGAGCGAGTGAGTCCTTCATAATCAGGAGATTGTTCATCAAATACCACAAACTCTTCTGCGGTATTATTGTTATATGTCAAAGAAATTGCTCTTTCAATTCTTTGATATTCTTGGCTAACTACTCTACTTGAATTCATAACATAAGACAGCATAAATGCATGAGCTTGAGCATTCGTATTAGCTGCATCATTGTTTTGAATATCTTCTAATGTGAAGGTGATTTCTTCTTCGATCAGCTCGTACTGCTTTTTTGTACTGTCGTAATAATTTTTGAGTGTTGAATCATCGAAGTCGATATACGACACATCAATCTTTACACCAAATAAATTGGAAGCGTGACCAATCACGTCTCCAGCTTCATTGGCATCTGACACGTAGCTATATTTGCTATTATCATGTCTTGGTAATTCAGTTAACTGATAGGTGGCAGCGGCCGCCTGTTGTGAAAGGGCTACGGCGACACTCGCGGCTAAAAGTTTAAATTTCATTTTAATCCTTACTGCTGATTCTGTAATGCTTCTAGTTCTTCCCAGCGTTCAAACGCGGCTTCCAGCTTCGACTCTAGCTCAGTCAAATGGTTCAATGCCTTGTGGGTCGTTTCTTGATCTTGTTTAAAGAAGTCTGGATCGCTGACCAGTGTTTGTTGTTTGTTCACTGCCTCTTCAAGTTCCTCTACTTTACTGGGCAACGACTCTAATTCAAGTTTTAATTTGTAACTCAGCTTATTTGAACGAGCAGGCGCAGCTGCCTTTTTAGTCTCGGCCTGTTGCTGCTTTTCTTGATGAACCTTTTGTACTTCTTTCTTTTGCTGCTCTCGTCTTTGCTGATACAGCTCAAAATCACTATAGCCGCCAACAATTTCCGTCACTAGGCCTTCGCCTTCGAATGCCCACACACTGCCACAGGTATTATCGATAAACTCTCGGTCGTGGCTGACGACCAGCACTGTGCCCTGGTATTGGTTTAAGATTTCTTCAAGTAGTTCAAGCGTCTCAATATCCAAGTCGTTGGTCGGTTCGTCCAGCACAATAATATTTGAAGGCTTAAGGAAGAGCTTAGCAAGTAATAAGCGGTTTTTTTCACCGCCCGATAATGCCTTTACAGGAGTTCGAGCTCGCGCAGGCGGAAATAAAAAGTCTTGCAGATAGCCAAGTACATGACGCGAGCGGCCGCCCATCATTACTTCTTGCTTACCTTCTGCGACATTATCCTGCACAGTTGCTTCTTCATCCAATTTTTCACGGTATTGATCGAAGTACGCAACTTCCAGATTCACGCCTTGTTTTACACTGCCTGCGTCAGGTTTAATATCACCAAAAAGCATTTTTAACAGCGTAGTTTTACCTGCTCCATTTGGACCGACCAAGCCAATACGGTCGCCACGCATCACCAGCGTTGAAAAGTCCTTCACAATGCATTTTTCTTGGAATGCTTTGTCTAAATGTTTCGCTTCAAAGACCAGCTTACCGGAACGATCCGCCGTCTCGATGTTGAAGTCTGTCTTACCTTGCTGCTCGATGCGTTGCTTGCGCTCAACACGAAGCGCTTTTAGTGCTCGCACACGCCCTTCGTTACGAGTTCGCCGGGCCTTGATCCCTTGCCTTATCCAGGTTTCTTCTTCGGCAAGCTTTTTATCAAACAAGGCATTCTGTTGCTCTTCCACTTTTAAATCATGGGCTTTTTGTTCTAGATATTGCGCATAATCTCCAGGGTATGAAACCAACTTGCCACGGTCTAAATCTAAAATTCGAGTCGCCATTGCGCGAATAAAGGCACGGTCGTGGGAAATAAACACTATCCCCCCCTTAAACTCTTTCAGGAATTGCTCAAGCCAGATAACACTTTGCATATCAAGGTGGTTAGTCGGCTCGTCGAGTAGCAGCAAGTCTGGATCGCTCACCAACGCCTTGGCCAGCGCGACTTTGCGTAACCAGCCACCTGAGAGCTCTTCTAGGCGCATATTCGCATCTAATTGCAACTGGCTAAGCACTTGCTTGATCCGTGACTCAAAACGCCACGCATCTTCGCTTTCCAATCGCTGAGTTAAGCGCTCAAGCGAGGTCATCAATTTATCTGACTGGCTGGTTTGTAGTTTTTCACTGACTTCATGAAATTCAATGAGCAGCTCAGCAACATCAGGTAAACCGTTCGCAACATAATCAAAGACCGAGCCATTTGCGCCCTTTGGTGGGTCTTGTTCTAGCCTTGAAACTTTTAATCCACCAACACGGTTGATTTCACCATCATCAAGTTGCACTTGATCATCAAGCACTTTCAGTAACGTTGATTTACCGGCACCGTTTCGGCCCACAATACAAACGCGCTCGCCTGATTCAATAACGGCATCAGCTTGGTCAAGTATAGGGTGTGAGCCAAAAGCCAGTTGGGCTTTAGCAATTCGAATGAGATCCATATTAGTCTATAAATTCTTGTAGTTGTTGTTGAGTAAAAGGCCAGCCAAGTTCCTGACCTGTCTCGCCTTTTTTAATCACTGGAATTCTATATTGATATTCCGTCATCGTCTCTTCACTATCGACGATATCGACGAGTTCAATTTCGGCTTCAGGCAAAAATTGAATTAACATCGCCAATGCTTCTTCACAAAGATGACAACCATCGGTGTGGAATAAGGTACATTTAATCATGACGGATCAACCAGCTGTTGTGAATTTGCTTGTTACGTTTAAAATCCAAAGACAAGGTTTGCGATGAGTATTCCTCAGCAGTTAGGCCAAGTGCCGCAAGTCCCATTTCATCGATTTTAAATCCGCGTTTGTTGTTAGAAAACAGCAGTACACCATTCGGTGCTAATATTTTCTTTACCCAACCAAATAGTTTTAAATGATCTCTTTGCACGTCAAATGCGTCAGACATACGTTTAGAGTTAGAGAATGTTGGTGGGTCTAAGAAAATGAGATCATATTGACCAACGGCTCTTTCAAGCCATTTTAAGCAATCCGCTTGCTCAAATCTGAAACGTGGGTTCTTCAAACCATTTAGCTCAAAGTTTTCTTCAGCCCATTTTAGATAGGTCTTTGACATATCTACTGTGGTAACAGACTTAGCGCCGCCAACTGCGGCGTGCACAGAAGCACTACCTGTGTATGCAAATAGATTCAACACGCGTTTATCTTTCGAATGTTGCTGAATAAACTTGCGAGCTAAGCGGTGGTCAAGGAATAGACCCGTATCAAGATAATCAAATAGGTTAACCTTGAACTTAGCACCGTACTCTTCTACTACCTCAGTGCGGTTTTGCTTGTCCAGGGCTTTGTATTGTTCTTGGCCTTTTTGGCGCTTTCTTACTTTTACCGCGATGTTTAGCGGGTCGATATTAAGCTGCTCGGCGGTAAGTGTGATCACGTCTTGCAAACGTTTTTGCGCAACACTATCGTCAATTTCTTTTGGCGCTTTGTATTCAAAGATGACTGCGTTATCGTTATAAATATCAACTGCAACATTGTATTCAGGGATATCCGCGTCATAAACACGATACGCATTAATGTCTTCTTTTTTCAGCCAAGATTTTAAGCCTTGTAGATTTTTCTTCAAGCGGTTGCCAAACGCAGTCGAGCCTTCAAAATTAAGCCCACTGCTCTGTTTATTTTGCTGTACCTGCATTTCATTCATTTCATACAAGTTAAGCAGCACGTCGAGCGGGCCATTTTTGAATTTATAAGACTTTTTACGCGCTAGTTTTAGCACTTTTAATAGGCTTTCTTCACTCGCAAGTAACGCCAAACTCCAGTCTTTATAGTGCTTTTTAAAGGCGATACCCATATTGCGATATAGCGTAATAATTTCAGCCATACCACCTAGACGTTCACCATAAGGTAAGTTACTCAGCACAGTGCCGGGGCGTTTAGCAGCAAGGCTAAGCTGATTGGCATCTTCAAACTTAAACTTTATATGTGACTCAACGCCTGCGCGCTTGGCATTACGCTCAGCAATTGACAGCACACGTTCATCGATATCACTACCGATCAGCCATAAGCTCTTTTGCTCTGGTTGTACATTTAATTGTGCTTTAAGCTCGGTGAACTTACTTTCACGAAAACTCGGCAGGCGTTTAAAGGCAAAGTCTTTATTGAGGTTAGTAGGTAAACCAAGTGCCATAGAAGCCGCTTCTATCAATAACGTGCCAGAACCACAGCAGGGATCAAAAAGCGGCTTATTAGTATCTTCAAGCCAGCCGCTACGTTTAACCAGCGCTGCCGCTAAATGTTCACGAATTGGCGCTTTACCTTGTTTGTCACGATAACCTCTATCAGATAAGCGAGGTCCCGAGAAATCGATATATAGCGCACAGCCTTGCTTAGATAATTTCGCTATGATGCGAATATCAGGTGTCTGTTTGTCAACATCTGGACGTTGTTCAAACAGGTCATTGAAGTAGTCAACGATCCCATCCTTAACCACCAGACCAGAGAATTGCGTATTTTTTAGCGCATTATTCGTACCATTAAACTCTACTGCAAAGGTCTGCTTTGGGCTAAACCAATCTTGCCATGCCTGAAAACGAACAAACTTGTAGAGAGAATCTTTGTCATTCACTTCTGGTTTGTCATCGATAAGCAACATCACGCGCGTTGCAAATCGTGTCATCATACAGAACTTTTGTACGTCTAGATTAGCGCCTGTGAACTTAACTGAACCAACGGTTTGCTTGTTTATTTCAAAACCAAACTCGGTTAATTCTTCAACCAGTAACTGCTCTACACCAATAGATGTCAATGCGATAAATTGCAATTTGAATACCCTTAAATTTCAACTGGGCGCAGTATAACACACAAGTTATCGTTAGTTATTAGTTGAGCTTGGTTGTATGGGGATAAATTACGTTAAAAATTTAGCAAGCTCAGAAAATCTAACTTATCTAGCGCGCTTATGTCCGAACTCTTGCTTTGGTAATTTTGTAGTAAGTTATGGAGCTCCCCTTTTTCAAACCACACGCCACCACAGCACCCGCACTCACTAAAACTAGCTTCAAAGAGCGTATAGTCTTTAAGTGTATGACCATCATCAGGGCATAATTGTAAAACGTCACGCTCAACCAACGACCGCTTTGCAATAAAATCGGTATAACTAAAATGATAAGTATGTTTAATGGAATCAATAAATTTGCGCGGCAGCCAAATGGCACCGCATGACTGACATTGATAACCGCAATGTCCTTCAGCGTCGGCATAAGTCAGTTTTAATGTTTTATCGCAGAGGCAGCGCATTCTGTTCCCTAGATCAGCAAACAACTCAAATTAGGTACAGATTAATACAGGAAACAATTGCTGGTCAATAAAACGATGGGAAGAACTTGGCTATGCGCTTTGATGAACTCGGTGTGTTAACACAAGAGGCGCTAACCGATCGTTCAGTACTTTTATCGCTTGAAATTGTTCAAGCTCTATTCCCTCATCAAGAATAAATTGCTCGTTCAAGCTTAAACAAAGACTTGATTGACCATCATGCTCGATAATTAGAAACTCGCCGCTGCTTAACTTGGAATTTAAACACACAACTGCCTCACTCACAGGTTCACCACCAAAATATGGCTTAAAAAACCAGCTTTTTGCTTGCATCGGTTGCAGATGAAACTTTGCCGCAGTGGCATTTAAAGCGATTTGGCAGCATCTGGGCTCATTCCAAACACCAAAACCGCAAAGGTAGGAAAATACACTCTGATAAAATTCAGCTTCGCTGAGACTAAAATTGGGATTAGCGGTGGAGTCTTCAGTAAGGTGGCGCAAACGAAAAGGCGTGCAAAGCTGAAGCTCGTCACCCAAATCAATTAACAACCTGTTCCTTTCTGTGCAGCGGATCCATTGCCACTCTTTTGAAGCTTGCAAAACTTCTCTCCCACCAACCAATTAGCTCAACTAGTAAGTGGGAGTATAACGCGAAAAAGGCAATGATGAAATTTTTTATAATAACGTTTTGTTTTGGATCATTTGGTTATATGACCGATCCTTATAAGGACGAAACGATCTTTTTAACAAGCGCTGGCCCTTCATAAATAAAGCCTGTATAGACTTGTACTAAATCTGCACCAGCTGAAAGTTTCTCTTTTGCAGATTCAGCACTGTCAATACCACCTACACCGATGATTGGTAGCTTACCGTCGGTAATACGCTTCAATTCGTTGACAACATGCGTCGATTTTTCACGAACAGGTCTTCCAGACAAACCACCTGCTTCATTACCGTGCTCTAGGTTTTCTACCGTATCTCGGGCTAATGTTGTGTTAGTTGCAATAACACCATCGATACGATTATTAACTAATGATTCTGCGATCTGGGTTAACTGAACGCCATCGACATCTGGTGCGATCTTTACCAACATAGGCACTGACTTGTTATGCTTGGCGATCAGATCCATCTGTTCATTTTTCAGGCTTTGCAATAGATCGTCCAGCGCCTCGCCATATTGTAGATCTCTCAGACCCGGTGTATTTGGTGAAGAGATATTCACGGTGATATATGAGGCATGCTCAAATACTTTTCTCATACAGTGAATGTAGTCATCTTTACCTTGTTCATTCGGTGTATCTTTATTTTTGCCAATGTTGATCCCAAGGATCCCATCATATTTTGCTGCTTTTACATTGTTGACTAGGTAATCAACGCCCTTGTTATTGAATCCCATGCGATTAATAATCGCATTTGCTTCAGGTAGACGAAAGATCCGAGGCTTGTCGTTGCCCGCTTGTGGTCTTGGCGTGACAGTCCCTACTTCAATAAAACCAAAACCCATTTGTGCAAATGCTTCGATACACTCAGCATTTTTATCAAGACCGGCGGCCAACCCTACTGGATTTTTAAACTCTAACCCCAGAAAATTAACCGGTTTGTCTTGAACTGATTGAGACCATGCAAGGCTCATTGGCGTATTCGCAAAGCGGCGCAGGTTGTTTAGGGCAAAATCGTGTGCCCACTCCGCATCTTTATTAAACATAAAACGACGCGCAAGATCGTAAAACATGGTAGCTCCTCAGTATTGATAACGTAATCGACTTAGCTAAAATTACCCAAGCGTAACTTTAGCTAAATGGATTATGCCAATGGCATTAGACAAAAAAATACCCCAGTCAAAGCTGGGGTATTGTAGCGATTTCTAGATTATTTGGAAGTATCGCAGTTATGGCTTAGTAACATTAGCTCACGAAGTGCAACTGAGAACTTAGCAAAGTCATGACTTTGCGACGTCTTAAACTCAGTTAGCATTTGCTGCCAACGGTGTAGTAAGCCTGCTTGCTTATCCATCCACTGTTCAATCTGTTCATTGATATCACTGTCATCACCAGCAAAGCTGTTTAACACAACCTCTGACAATGAACGCTGTTGCCAATCAAGCTCTTCACGATATGAAGCACGAGCAAGCGCCTGCCAATGGTTTGCAACAGGTTGAGCCGTGATTTGGTCAAGGAACCAATGTAGACCCATGTTTGCACCAAGCGTGAAGTAAGTATTAGACACAACACCGATCTTACGACCTGAGCTATGTGCAACTTCCGCTAAGTCCATGACAGAGAACAAGCTTGAAAGTGACACGATACGCAGTGCAATCTCAGCTGGCACACCTTGAGATTCAAGGTCACGTGCTTTATCAACGATCTGCTCGCTTTCATTTGCAACCATGTAGTTGTGTAGATTTGCACTTAAATCTTTAAATGTAGGTGCAAAGAACGCAATGGTTTGCTCGATAGTTTGAGACTTGTCACGGTGACGTAAGAACCAACGCGTTGCACGGCGAACCGTACGACGTAATTGATATAGCATTTCCGTTTGAACTGCCGCTGGGATCTTATTATCAAGCGCAGAAATCGCTGACCACGTTTCCTTCATTTCAAAGATTGCACTTGCAATTGAGTAGCAAACCGCAATTTCTGCATCCGTTGCACCTGTCTCTTCGTGCATACGAACCATGAAGTTTAGACCCATGTCGTTAACGATGTTGTTTGCAAGTTTCGTTGCAATGATCTCTTTACGTAGCGGGTGATTATCCATCGCAGCATTGAAGCGCTCGCGCAGTGGTGCTGGGAACGAGTTCACTAGCAACTGACGGTAGTATGGATTTTCTGAGATCTCATCAACAACCAATGTCTCTTTTAACACCATCTTAGAGTAAGAAACCAATACAGATAGCTCAGGACGCGTTAGGTCTTTACCTGCCGCCGCGCGCTCTGCTAGCTCTTCATCAGTTGGTAAGAATTCGATTGCACGATTTAGCTTGCCGTCTTTTTCAAGTGCATGGATAAAACGTACTTTCTCTTTCAGCGTTGCTGGACCTTTAGACTTAGTAACCGAAAGCGTGTGCGTTTGACGGTAACAATCTTTCAGTACCAATTCTGATACTTCATCAGTCATTGAATACAGTAATTCGTTACGCTGCTTATTCGTCAATTCACCTTCAGCAACTAGGCCGTTAAGTAGGATCTTGATATTAACTTCATTATCCGAACAAGCAACACCACCTACGTTGTCGATAAAGTCAGTGTTGATACGACCGCCGTTTGAAGCAAATTCGATACGACCCAGCTGAGTTGCACCTAAGTTACCACCTTCACCAAAGATCTTCGCACCAAGCTCACCGCCGTTGATACGTAGCGCGTCGTTTGCACGGTCGCCTACTTCAGCGTCAGTTTCAGATTTAGACTTGATGTAAGTACCGATACCACCATTCCACAGCAAATCAACTGGCATCTTTAACAATGCTTTGATCAACTCGTTAGGTGTCATGCTCGATTTCTTAGTGCCTATCATCTTCTTCATTTCAGCGCTTAGCGTAATTGCTTTCGCTGCACGAGAGAAAATACCACCGCCCTCAGAAATTAGATCCTTATTATAATCTTCCCAACTTGAACGTGGCAGATTAAATAGACGCTCACGCTCTACATACGAGCTTGCCGCATCTGGGTTTGGATCGATAAAGATGTGCATGTGGTTAAATGCCGCTTGTAAACGAATGTGCTTAGATAGCAGCATCCCGTTACCAAATACGTCACCGCCCATGTCACCGATACCAACCGCTGTGAAATCAGTTGTTTGACAGTCAACGTCCATTTCACGGAAGTGACGCTTAACCGATTCCCAACCGCCTTTAGCAGTAATACCCATCTTCTTGTGGTCGTAACCAACTGAACCACCTGACGCGAAAGCGTCACCAAGCCAGAAGTTATAAGACTCAGCGATACCATTTGCGATATCAGAGAAAGTCGCAGTCCCTTTGTCCGCTGCAACAACTAGGTATGGGTCGTCTTCGTCGTGACGTACAACATCCACTGGCGGCACAATGTCACCATGTACGATGTTATCTGTGATGTCTAGTAGACCACGGATGAAGATCTTGTAACACTCTTGGCCTTCTTTGAAGAACGCTTCACGTTCAGTTGGAAGTTGTTTACAAACAAAACCGCCTTTAGAACCCACAGGGACGATAACCGTATTCTTAACCTGCTGTGCTTTAACTAGGCCAAGTACTTCTGTGCGGAAATCTTCACGACGGTCTGACCAACGTAGACCACCACGAGCCACTTTACCACCACGTAGGTGAACACCTTCTACGCGTGGAGAGTATACGAAAATTTCAAACGCTGGTAATGGCAATGGCATATCTGGCACTGCGCTTGGCTGGATCTTGAATGACGTATACGACTTATTCGTGCCATCAGCTTCTTTTTGATAGAAGTTAGTACGCAGCGTTGCATTGATCATATCAACGTACAAACGAATGATACGGTCATCATCTAGATTCGCTACGTTTTCAAGCTCTAGGTAGATAGCATCAACAACCTTCTGAAGTGCCTTTTCAGTAGCAACTTTCTTCGGTGCAAACTTCTTCACGAATAGATCAACGATCATCGCTGCAATGTGCGGGTAGCGGTCAAATGTATTCTCGATGTAAGACTGCGAGAACGTCACACCAATTTGGCGCATGTATTTAGCATATGCGCGCAGGATAGATGCTTCACGACCAGTTAGACCACCTAATAACACTAAACGGTTGAAACCATCGTTTTCTAGGCGGTTATTCCACACATTGGTCAATGCCGCACGGAAACGTGCTGATACTTTGTCAAAATCAGTGATCCCTTTGCTGTCGATAAGCATAGAGAAATCCATGATCCAGTTTACTTGACCATCAGTCGTCTTCACCGCGTATGGTGTTTCACCAATAACACGTAGACCAAAGTTCTCAAGCATTGGCATCACGTCTGATAAGTGAATAGGCTCTGCTTTATGGAACAAGCTCAAACGAACAAGTTGTGACGTTGCTTCTTCCTGAGGTCTGTAGAACAGCATCTCAAGTTTGTTGTCATCATTTAGTTGCTCTAGCTTTTCGATGTCTACGACTGCTGCGCTTGGCAATACTTGGTCTTTATAAGCAGACTGGAAGGCATTCGTATATTTACGGTTTAACTCGTTACCACGAGACTCACCCGTTCTTTCAAGAAGTGCAGATTGTAGCTTGTCTTCCCAAGTACGAGCGGCTTCTACCAAGTTATTTTCAATTTCTTTCACGTTGTAATCTATGTTGTTGTCATCAACACGCACGATGTAATGCGTACGCGCTAGTGTTGATTCAGAGAAAAAGGTGGTGAACTCTACTTTGTCGCTAGACTTAAATGCACGGCCTAGCAGTTGTTGAGTTTCACGGCGTAACGCAGTGTTGTATCGCTCTCTCGGCACATAAACCATACAAGAGAAGAAACGACCATACACATCCTTACGCACAAATAAGCGACACATGTCACGCTCTTGAGTTTGTAGAACGCCCATTGCCACTTCAAGCAGCTCGCTTTCGCGTGCTTGTACTAACTCATCACGTGGATAGGTTTCAAGAATGTTGAGTACCGCCTTGTATGCATGTGTGCCTTTGGCAAAGTCACATTGCTCCATGATACGGTTAATTTTACTCTTAAGTACCGGAACATCTACCGCACTGTTGTTGTAGAAGCTAGAAGAGAACAAGCCAATGAAACGGTCTTCACCAATCACGTTACCTTCATCATCAAAACGCTTGATACCAACATAGTCGATATACGCGGGTCTATGAACGCGTGAAAGTGAATTTGTCTTAGTTAAGATCAACAAGTTGTTACTACGTGCTTCTTTGCGCGCAACTTCAGGCAATTCAGACAATAAACGACTGTGGTCATCACCTGAGTTTTTCATTAGTCCGAGACTTGTGCCTTCAACTGGCTTCAGCTCATAGTCACCTTGAACTGGAGTCAAATCATATTGGCGGTAGCCCATAAAGGTAAAGTTGTCGCTAACCAGCCAGTCTAAAAACTCGACGGCTTCAGCAACTTCTTCTTTTGAACAACTATAATGACGGGTCGGCAGCTCTTTACTTACGCTCACCAATTTATCGCGAATTGGTAGCCAATCAGCAACCGCAACAGAAACATCATTTAAGACAGATTCAAGCTCAGCTGTAAAATCAGCGATCACCGAATCATCTGTTTGCCTGTCGATTTCGATAAAAAATACGGTCTTAGTAGACGTAGATTCTTGTTCTGCTTTTAAGTTAGAAACCGCGGTGATTGCACCGGCATCGTTTCTTTGTAACTTAAGTGGAGAATGAAGTAATAGGTGAGAGACTATGTTTTTGCGATTCATCGCCATGCGCACTGAATCAACCAAAAACGGCATATCTTTAGCGATTATCTCGACAATTGTATGCGATGATTGCCATCCATCCTTTGCAACCTCAGGATTAAAAACGCGAATGACGGCGTCGTCAGACTTGTTTTTATCAAGGGCATTCCAAAGGCTCAATGCTGCGCCGTATAAGTCACTGTCGTTACGATGTGCCAAATCCTCTTTAGACATATTGCTGTACAAGGTTTTGGCAAACGTTTCGACAAGTGACACTTTGTCAGCATGGACTTTTTTATGGATAAGCTTGCAGACGTTATCTAGGATAACAGAAGCTGTGCCTTCATTTTGTGTCATTATGTGTTCCTTAATCTATACCACCTTTGAACGGTAGATTATTTGTACAGCCATTTATTAGCGTGGAGTCAGGTAAATTCTAACCTTTCTGACGCTAATAAACAGCCTTTTTGACGAAAACATTTCAAGCTTTTCAGCTGTTTGCTCATCTATTCACAAAAAATAGATATAAATCGCCAATACCAAATAAAAAGGAGCACAATTATTCACATTATTTTTTCTGGTCAGACCAGATAAGCGTTCCAATTGCCGGTAAAAGCAGCACAGCACCCAGCATATTTACCAAGAACATGAAGGTTAAAAGGATACCCATATCAACCTGGAACTTAAGCGCAGAGAAAATCCATGTGCTTACGCCAATCGCCAATGTGATACCAGTAAACAGTACCGCACTGCCTCGTTCAGCAAGCGCATTTCGATAGGCAACCGACAACGGCATACCTTGCTTAAGCTGTCCCATCATAGAGGATAGAATATAAATGCCGTAATCGACACCTATTCCCACACCCAAAGCAATTACCGGTAGCGTCGATACCGTTAAACCGATTTCAAGCTGCACCATAAGCGCCTGAGCCAGCGTTGATACCACATATAAAGGTAGTACCACTGCGATAGTCGCTCGCACGCTCCTAAAGCTCGCTAGGCACAACAGGATCACCGCGCCGTACACGTAGATCATCATAGGAACCTGCGCCTCGGAAACGGATTCATTTGTTGCCGCCATCACACCGATTGGACCTGATGCTAATTTAAAGGCAACGTCATCAGTTCCCTCTTCTTCTGAGAAAGCTTTTATCTTCGCAATCACATGGTCGATAGATTCGGCCTTATGATCTGCCATAAAGATGATAATAGGCATCACCGAACAATCACCGTTAAGTAGCCCTGAGCTTGTCTCCACTCGAGAGGTAGCTTGAACTAGAGAAGCGGTATTTCTTGGTAACGTCTGCCACTTTAAGTTACCTTCGTTGTACCCAGCATTAACCGCTTGTGCAACGGAGCTTAAAGAAACAGCCGATTGTACACTCGGTAAGTTTTCTACTCGCCATTGGAAACGACTAATACGCTCCATTGTATCGTGCTCGGTACAAGCCGCAGGTGTCGCTTCTACAATGACCTTTAAGATATCAGAAGAAATTGCATAACGGTCTGAGATAAGGAAAGTGTCTTGGTTGTATCTGGCATCTTCATGTAGCGCCGGTGCACCAGCATGTAAATCACCAATACGCATTTTTTCAGATTGCCAGTAGCCAAATGCGAACAATACTGCACTGATAAGTAAAATCACTCTGGCCACTTTTTTGTCTGTGGTTTTCACCAAGGCCTCTCGCATTGCCTCAAACATACCATGGCTGGCGTTTTTACCATCACCAAGTCGCTTAATATTTGCAGACTCAAAGAACGACGCCATCACTGGAAGCAGTACCAAGTTGGTAAAGATAATAACTGCAACCCCTAAACTGGCAGTAATAGCAAGTTCACGAATAATACCGATGTCGATTGCCAGTAAGGTTAAGAAGCCAACGGTGTCAGAAAGTAGAGCAATGCCACCTGGGATAAGTAATGCTTTAAAGCTCGCTTCAGCAGCCACTTTGCAGCTTACCCCTTCCGCTACTTTTTTACCTATCGCGTTGATCATTTGCACACCGTGACTCACGCCAATGGCGAAGACTAAGAAAGGCACCAAAATAGACATGGGATCAACACCAAAGCCCAAAGTACTGAGTAAGCCCATCTGCCAAATCACAGCAATAAATGAACAAACAATCGGAAGCAGCGTAAGCTTAAAGCTCTTACAGAACATCCAGACCATAATAAAGGTAAAAGCAATTGCTAACGCAAAGAAAAGCACTACACCTTTCGCACCATCAGCAATGTCACCGGCCATTTTCGCAAAGCCAATAATATGTATGCTCACTTTGTCAGTGCTAAGAGGCGCTCGGATCTCAGACTCTAATTTTTGCGCAAAGGCTAAGGTATCAAGCTTTTCTTGAGTTTGCGGATCGGTTTCCATTAGCTGAGCGGTTACCATGGCACAAGAATAATCGCTCGCAACCATACGGCCCACAACTTTTGCTTTTTCAATGTTCTGCTTTACAACCGCTAGGCCTTGTTCAGTAGGTTGAAAATTAGCCGGAATAATAGGTCCACCGGCAAAGCCGTCCTCTACCACCTCGACGAATCTCGCACTGGGTGCAAAGATTGAATTCACCAGTGGGCGATTAACACCTGGGATAAAATAGAGCTGATCATGCACAGCCTTTAGCTGAGTGAAAAATGGCTCATTAAAGATGTCACCATCTTTATCACAAACAGAAATAAGAATACTATTTGCACCACCAAACTGTTTTTCGTGCTTCAAGTAAACTTTCATGTATTCATGATTTAGTGGAATATTTTTGTTAAATGAGGCATCGAGCTGAATTTGTGTGGCTTTGAAGCCCAAAAATATCGTCGTCAGTACGAAAAAAGACACGACGGTAATACGATGCCTAAAGATCGCGTATACCAATTGATTTAAAAACGCTTGCATTAGTTGTTCACCTCTACCTCAGCAATCCCCTGCTCCGTCGCCAGAATTAGCTGATTCTTTTTAACCACACCTGCTAAAATAGAGTGGCCGTTTTTTAGTTGTTTTGAGGTTAGCTTACCTGCTTTCAACGTGAATATTACGCCGCTGTTAGCAAACATATAGGTCACATTATCTTTGTGGGTAATACTATTTATTGTCGCCGTTTTTTGAGTATCAAGTTGCACTACTTGCTGTGCATTGCCAATAAATGCGTTGCCCCTAAGGCCTGCAACAATAAGTTGGTTATCTGAGGTTTGATCAACAGCAAAAAATGAACCGCGATAAAAAGGCTCAAATTTTTGCCATGTTTTTCCTAAGTCATCACTTTGTGCCACAAGTCCCATTTCACCGGCAAGGTACATCATGCCTTCGGCGATTAACAGGCGATTAAAATGGGGAAGAATAAACGCCGTTTCTTGTTCATATGCCGCGGGGTCTTGCTCTTTTAAATCGGCTAAGTAGTCGACATCATCGGGGTGAACAAATTCACTGATAAAACGTTTTGTCCAAGACTCACCACCATCAGTGGTTTCAAAAAACATGCCATAAGCACCCACAGCGAAGCCGTGTTGTTGGTCAATAAACTCAATATCAAGACAAGGCTTTTCCAATGTTGGTAGATATTGTTTTAGCGCCCATGTTTTACCACCGTCTGTGGTTTTGATTATGCTAGCGTCGTGGCCACAAGCCCAACCAATATCTTTGCCTTTGAATGTCACAGAGGTCAACAGTGATTGAATTGGCACCTCTGCCTGCGTCCAGTTTTGCCCTTCTTGTTTAATAATTATTGTGCCGTGTTTACCTACCGCAATTAACGCATCACCATTATCTGTAATATCTGTGAAAAGCGTTTGTTCTGGGTGAGCGACCATCAGGGCTGATTCTGCTGAAATCTGATCACTACTTTCGGCTACTGCTACATGCGCCATAGTTAAAATCGAGGCTGCTACTAACTTCTTCATCATGAGAAAACACTCGAGTTGTGAGAGGAAAGGAGGAAGAAGGCTGAAGCGAGGTTGCTTCAGCCTGATAATATTTGATTAACGGCGACCCTCACGGCGCAGCGCACCCTGAGTAAACTCGTTATCGTTGAAAGACTGACTGAAGTCATACATGTCTTCTTCGTTATCTAACCCAATCGCAAGGTAGCGACGAGAGTTTAGATCATGATAGACATCCAACGTACTCCAATGTGTCGGCACTTCGTAGTAATTAAGACCATGTGCCATCGCAACGCGATACATCTGGTCACGGTTATCATAGATATCCGTTACGTGGATTTGCCAGCTATCTTCATCAATATAGAACACACGCTTTTTGTAAATATGGCGAGTACCTTCTTTCAGGTTAGCTTCGACTACCCATACGCGGTGCTTTTCATATCGTACATGCTCAGGGTTAATATGACCGGCCATCAAGATATCATCATACTTCAGCTTGTCGCTATGTAGTTTGTAACTGTTGTAAGGGATATACATCTCTTTTTTACCAACAAGTTTCCAATCATAACGGTTTGGAGAGCCGTTAAACATATCAAAGTCATCTGTTGTACGTAAGCTATCTGACGCAGTTCCTGGTGCATCATATGCAACGTTTGGCGCACGTCTTACACGACGCTGGCCTGCGTTATAGGTCCAAGCCTGACGAGGTGTCAAAATTTGGTCCATGGTTTCATGTACAAGCAATGCAGTTCCAGCAAGACGTGCAGGCTCTGTCACTTGCTGCTTAAACTTAAACAGGATATTTGACTCTTGCAACGCTTCAGGGGTTGCATCTGTTGCAGAGTACTTAACCAATAATTGCTCATCGAAACCGATAATGTTGTAAGCACCTGACTCCGTAGGCATCGCTTGACCGCCGTAACGTGCAATCGACAAGCCACGGAAACGCAATAGGTGGTTCCAGATAGCTTCTAAGCCATCTTTTGGCACTGGAAACGGGATACCGATAGCGGTATTTTTAATGCCGTTACCACCTTCGATCAGCTCTGCTGTAGATGCGTATTTCTTTGTTGCATCATACACAAACTGCGGATAAGAAGCGCTGCGTCTAGTTGGGTAAATGTTCATTTTGAACGTTTCTGGATACGTTTCAAATAGCGCAATTTGACCTGGGCTTAGCAATGACTTGTATTTATCTAAATTTGATTTATCAATTGTGAACAATACTTTGTCATCAGCAAATGGATCTGGATGGTGCATGCCCACTTCATAACCAGCTGGAGGCGCAGTGATCCCACCATTCCAAGCCGGAATACTGCCATCAGCATTACCCGCTTTCTCTGCACCGATAGGCGTCAAGTCTTTACCTAAACGTGCAACTTCGTCAGCGCTCATTTTCGCCATAGCGCTGCTGGCAGATAGCATTGTAATTATTGTTGCTGCGATAAATGTAGGTTTTCTAAACATATCGAAAGCCCTTAAATTGAATACTTAATGTTGAATGAGATGAAATCACGGTCCGCAAAGGTATTCGTCTTACCACCACCCCAAAACGTGTTATAGCCAAAATCAAATGACCACGAATTTAAGTAGTTAAAGTTAAGATTAATGCCTAGCGATTTACGATCCTCAATGAACAAGAACATAGGATCCGGGGTGATACCGTTAACATCATGTGAGAACACTACACGTGGAGAAAAATTCACACCACTGAATAGGTTGTTATACTCACCCTTAGCAATAAGGCGATAGCCCCATGCAGAAGCCGATGGGAATGGGTTGGTCTCTGGACCATTTGAAACCGCTTGATGGATAAGATTGTAATCTCGGCCAGAAAGCCCCTCAATCGTGCCACTTCGGCCAGTACCTGAAACATTCAAACGAAGCTCATCGTACTCTGGCATGTCTTTAATAGTAACAGCACCGACTTCACCAACCACTGCCCAGCTATCTGCACCTAGCGATGGTCCGAACAAATGTGTTGCAGTAAACTGTGCTTGAATAGTGTCTCGCAAAATATAACCTTGCGCGACTTCACCAGGACCCACATAAGCAACATCGTCCCCTTGACTAAGCTGAGATAAACCAGCCAAATCATCACGCAGACCCGCAGCGGCTAACTGCTCAACCATACCTGCGTAAAGTAGTTCAACGTCATCTATCTGTAGTGGCTCATCTTGTCTATATGCCACTTCACCAGCAAATGCGGTTTCACCAATCGCAGTATTAAAACTTAAACCATACAGCTTGATGTCTTCTGGGTAGGTAATTTGCGCTTGAGTAAAGGCATTTAGGTTAGTGACATTGTCTGCGGTAATTTGATTTTGTGCGATGTAAGCTAAATCAGCCATGATCGCTTGTCCTGTAAAGTTAGAAGCTTTACCGGAAATCAGAGGTCTACGGCTGTGGTAATTAATGTAATACAAACCAAATTCAGTGTCGTTTAGCTCTGGAGAGAAAATACCTAAGCGTAAACCGTACTGACCACCATCATCAGGTTCGCTCTTACCGTTATTCCCTTTTCCTTTAAGCGCCACTTTAGTCGGATAAGCCATATACATGGACGCTGCAGCACTGCCCACTGCTTCTGCTGTCGGCACTACGCCTTGAGCAACCAATGCGGCAGTTGCATCAGCATATAAACTGTTTAATGCGTCAGTGAGGTGATACAAATCGATATCAGGGTTTGAGGTAAAACCAAGCTGAACATTTTGCATATAACCATTTTCAGATGCAAAATCATTGGTTGAGAAGTAACTACCTGTTGCCGGCAATCTGGTTTCATGCCATTGATACTGATAAAAACCTTCAAGGTTGACGTTTTCAGACAAACCAATCGACGCCCAAAGCATACCGACAGGGATAAAGGCTTCTTTTACTTCAGAGCCAGGGGCTTTCAAGCGGTCAATATCCACTGGGTTGACGTTAATGCCATGGGAAATAAGCGTACTTTCACCCCAGTTAACGACTTGCTGACCTAAACGCACGGAGAGCGGGTTTTTGCCATCATTGAGGTCAAAATCCGCCCAAACAAATGCATCTAGCAAGCGTAAATCCGAACAGACTTGTTTTCTGGTATCGTCGTCTTCACACGGGTCAACTTTTTTGCCTGAAACAGGGTTGCTATACGCAAAATCGCCATCTTCCATCGCAAAATCGTAGAAATACATGAAACGAGTGAACAAACCATAGTTATCTTTGGTAATTGCTAAATCATGGGTACCTTTTAACAACTGAGAGAAAGTATCTCCAGAGTCAAAATTTAGGTTACCAGCATCACCATTATTTGAATAGGCACCCTGTTGTGACCAGATTTGTGACGAAGAATAGATGGTATTGCCAGTGGTTGCTTTATAACCATCCCAGTTAAACTGAGGATGATTACTTTTACCGATGAAATCAAAGTTACGATCTTCAACGCGAATGCTTTGACCATAAGAAAAAGTCGAATCGAAGGTAATTTCGAAATCACCAACCTCAAAACTGGCCGCGTGTACTGACGTGGCGGCAGCTCCCATTACTGCCGCACTAAGACCGAGCATGATTTTGTTTTTCACAAAGAGCGATCTTTTTATCATTATTTCTCCCCCTTTTGGCGGGTCATGTCTAGAGCTTAAGCTCTTAGAGTTATTGTTTTTTGTTGTCTAAACGATAGAAGCGAAACCGCGAAAATACAAATACTGCTCAACTAAATCAACGCTTTTTCGCCTCTAGGGGCGTATTTTACTCTTGGTAAGACGTCCTACCAGATAATTTATAACACGTATTTCAAGCTTATAACAAACTCATTTAACAAAAATAAAATATGTTTTGCAGTTCTACTTCGATTAAGTGACTTTTTCTAACGATAGAAACTTATTGCTATCATCCAAGATGAGACGAAATCTCCCCCTGATCCCAATTGATGAAATAAAGGGGCGAATATGCTCTGCGGGGAAGCGAATGCTCTTCCCCCCATCTTCAATCACTTGCACTGAAGTATAGTGCCCGTAGTAGTAACCGAGGCACTTGTCGTAGCTCAAATCCATGTAAAAGAAGTACTCTTTCATCTACTGCGCTAGCGCCTTCTCTACCTTCTCATATAAGTCGTCGCTTAAGCCTTCTAAGTTAGCCAAACGATTCAACTGTGCCCGCATCAGTTGTTGGCGCGTTTCATCATAACGCTTCCATGACATAAACGGCGTGATCATACGTGACGCATTTTGTGGATTGATGTTGTTTAGCTCCACTAATAAGTCTCCCAATAGCGCATAGCCCTTGCCATCTGTACGATGGAATTGCGCGGGGTTACTTCTTGCGAAGCTTCCTATCAATGCGCGAACACGGTTAGGGTTGCCTTTGTCAAAACAAGGATGCGCATAAAGCGCATTTATATTCGATATCACCTCATCATTAGATAAGCTTGCACTTAATGCAAACCATTTATCCATGACTAGACTATCGTGACGCCATTGACTATCGAATTGACTGAACAAGCTTTCCATCTTTGTGTGCTGCGCGGCGACGGCGGCTTTTAATGATGCCAACTTAGTGGTCATATTGCTTGAAGAAAATTGATTATCTAGCGCGCTGGCAACACTATCGGAATCTGTTTTCGCTAAGTAATAAAGCGCTTTATTTTTAAAGGCTCTGATCGCGACATCCTTTGCTTCTAATGAGCCTGAGTCTTGCAAAGACAAATAAGCATGTTCAAACACCGGTTGCAGTGATTGCGCAATTTGCATTTCAAATGCATCGGAAATTGAAACGAGTTTGTCTACTGGGATAATTTCAAATTGACTAGCTAGCGTATCAAACGTTGGTAAAGTCAATAACTCGGCCAATAGCGCAAGGTCTCCATCTAATGTTTCCACCAATGCGGACAACGCATCGAGTACTTTTGGATCCAGTTTGAAATCGCCTGACGTAACCGCTCGTTTAACTTCGATCATAAAGATTTGCTGCACTGCTTCCCAACGAGCGTAATCACTACGCGCAAAACGCAATATGTGTAGTAACTCATCAATGGTATAGCTGTACTCCATAAGCACAGGCGCTGAGAAATCTTCTAGTAATACAGGAACGGGTTTACTTACAACTTGCTCAAACTCAAACCGCTGTTCAAATTCAGTAATATCTAACGCTCGTTGTATTTCTCCGTGCTTTGTTAGCAACGGAATGCTTTCACCTTGCTCATCCAAAAGCTCTAGCTTAAAAGGAATATGCAGTGGCGCTTTTACGGGGTCGCAATCAGCATGGCTTTGGCTCACCGTAATTGCATATGTTTGCGCCTGTTTGTCATACTCGGTAGCCACTTTTACTCTTGGCGTGCCGAATTGCTCGTACCATAGTTTAAATTGCGTTAAATCAACACCAGAAGCATCCATCATTGCATTAACGAAATCATCGCACGTCACTGCTTGTCCGTCATGACGCTCAAAGTAGAGTTTCATCCCTTTTTGGAAGTTTGCTTCCCCCAATAAGGTATGCATCATGCGGATCACTTCAGCGCCTTTGTTATAAACAGTTACGGTATAGAAGTTATTCATTTCAATAACTTGTTGAGGCCTTATCGGATGTGCCATTGGCCCCGCGTCTTCTGCAAACTGATGTGTACGCATCGCCATTACTGCGTCGATTCGGTTGAGGCCTCGAGAACCTAGATCGCTGCTAAACTCCTGATCTCTAAATACAGTTAGGCCTTCTTTTAAACTAAGCTGAAACCAATCACGGCAAGTAACCCGGTTTCCAGTCCAGTTATGGAAGTATTCATGTCCAACTATCGACTCAATGGTGTGAAAGTCTCGGTCTGTCGCAGTCTCTTGGCTTGCCAACACACAGGCACTATTAAAAACATTTAGTCCCTTGTTTTCCATTGCCCCCATATTGAAAAAATCAACCGCGACAATCATGTATATATCGAGATCGTATTCCAAATCGAACCTTGACTCATCCCACTCCATGGCCTTTTTTAATGACGTCATAGCATGGGGAGCTTTATGTAAATTGCCTTTATCAACAAATAACGCCAACTTCACTTCTCTACCCGATTTAGTGCTGTAATTATCTTCTAATACGTCAAAATCGCCGGCAACTAAGGCAAACAAATAGCTTGGTTTTTTGTGCGGATCGTGCCATTTTGCAAAATGTCTGCCGTCACTTAAGCTCCCTTCTTCAACTTTATTGCCATTTGATAATAAGTAACGATACTTTGACTCACCAATGACCGTCACCGTATATGTCGTCAGTACATCAGGTCTATCCATAAAGTAGGTGATTTTTCTAAAACCTTCCGCTTCACATTGCGTACAATAAGCGCCATCAGAGAGGTATAAACCTTCAAGTGAGGTGTTTGTTTGTGGCGAAATTTTAGTGACAATTTTAAGCTCAAAGGCCTTTGGCAAGTTAGAAAGAATCAATTCTGAGTCAGATTTTTCAAGGCTTTGCCACTCTTCACCATTTACCTGACAAGATACTAACTCTAAGTCGACACCATCTAATATTAATTGTGTCGCATTACTCACCGCGACAACCTGACTTACGGCAGTCACTATGGTATTTCTAGGGCTTAACTCAAAGGTCAAGCAAAGCGTATCAACAGTATGGCTTGGTGCAAGGTAATCTTTAAGAAATTTGGCTTGTGGTTTTTGAGTCATATATATTCCTTACAAAAACGCCCCAAAAAGGGGCGAGTGATAAAACAAATTTGATATCGCCAATTCTAAGGATAGGCGTTTAATTTCTATTTGACCTGTTGGAAAAGGCCTGAGCAAGATTGCAAATGCACTATTTTATGCACGGCCTGCTGTCTCATTTGGTTCTTCTGCGTTTACCGTAGGTGGCGTAATCTTAAGGATCTTGATACCAAGATACGCGTAGATGACCGCCAGCACAGGATTGATCAAGTTAAAGAATGCGTACATGGCATAATCAAACGGATTGATCAGTAGTACGCTCTGCATATATGCGCCGCAGGTGTTCCAAGGGATCAGTGGACTAGTGATTGTGCCACCGTCTTCCAGCGTGCGAGAGAGGTTTACACTCTTCAAACCGCGCTTTTTGTATTCTTCTTTGAACATACGACCAGGAACAACAATCGCGATGTACTGATCCGCGGCAACTAGATTTGTACCAATACAAGTTGCAATAGTCGAGGCAATTAGTGAGCCTGTGCTTTTTGCAATTTTAAGAATGCTGCGTACAAAGACATCAAGTAAGCCAGTTTTTTCCATAATGGCACCAAACATCAATGCCGTCATCACCAGCCAAGTTGTCGTTAGCATTGATGACATGCCACCGCCACTTAACAAGTCGTCCATTTTTGCATCGCCTGTTTGCAATGCAAAACCATCAAAGAAAGTCGCCCACACCAATTTCACATAGCCCACTAACTCGCCTTGGCTAGCATCAATTTGACTTGCAATAAGATCACCTTGGAACAGCACTGCCCATATCGCCCCTATCACCGCGCCGATTGAAATCGCCGGAAAAGCAGGCATCTTCTTGATAGCAAGCCCAAGCAGCACCAGCAAAGGAACTAGCATTAACAGGTTAATGTTGAAATTAGTTTGTAGTATCGAAACAATTTCATCTATTCGCCCCGCTTCACTTGACGCTTCAGCATTGAAGCCCATGACAATAAATATAATAAGTGCGATTACAAAGCTAGGTACTGTGGTCCAAAGCATATGTTGAATATGATCAAATAAATCACTACCGGCAACTGCAGGCGCTAAGTTTGTGGTTTCAGATAATGGACTTAACTTATCGCCAAAATAGGCACCTGAAATGACTGCACCTGCGGTTACGACCTGATCTAAGCCAAGCCCAGTCGCTACACCTAATAGCGCTACACCTATGGTTGCGGCCGTCGTCCACGAGCTACCTATACTCATCGCCACAATCCCACAAATCAAACAACTCGCGGCATAAAACCAACTTGGATTGATAATTTGTAGTCCGTAATAAATCAGTGTGGGAACGGTACCAGACAGCAGCCAAGTACCTATTAGGGCACCTACCATCAATAAAATGATAATGGCACCAAGAGAGATAGTGATCCCCTTTATCATCGCTTCTTCAAGCGTCTTCCACGTAAAACCATTTTTTAGGCCGACGAGCGCCGCAGTGAATGTTGCAAAAAGCAAGGCTATTTGGTTTGGACCTGATGATGAACTGTCACCATAGAGGTACACCGCAGCACCGAGCAAAGCGACCAACAAAGTGATCGGAATAAGAGCGTCAATAAATGACGGCTGTTTTTGTTGTTTCAAAAGGAATACTCCTACGCACGACGACCCATGCTTATAATTATTTTATTTGCAGTATACCGTTTTGAGCCGTTTTGAGTAGCTAGGTTGCCAGTGGTCGAGCCACGCACCATTCTCAAAAAGCCTCAAAAGAGTATCAGCTTAGAAAAGCTGGCAGATGATAACAAAATTTGTAAAGTAAAAGTAAGTGTAAAAGGCATAATAAAAGGCGCTTGAAGCGCCTTTTATTATTTATTAACTTCGTTTTTGGCTATCCGCCCGTATGAAATTAGGTCCTGCGTGATAAGCGCAGCCTCTTCAAGGTAAGGGTCTAACTCCGAAATAACCTCTGGTGCATCATCCAAATCTTTAACCGGTTCTAAACCAAGACGTTTCAACCTTTCATTAGTACGTTTCAATACCAGATCATCGCGTTCTTCACGTTCCTTGATACGTTCGGCTTCAACTAATGAAATCGCCTTATCATCTTTGCGCGCTTTGTATTCTTCAATATCTTTATAAATATATTCGAATTCAGGCTCTGCTTTTACTCGCTCATCATGGCGCTTACTCAAGTATTGAATAGTTGGCGACAAGTTATCTAGACTCGCATATTTTGCACGAACAATACTATCCCAAGGCAGTGCATTATCTTCTTGGCTCTCTCCCCACTCTTCCGGGTTGATTGCCGAAGGTAGCAAGATATCAGGGATCACGCCTTTATGTTGCGTACTGCCACCGTCGATACGATAAAACTTCGCAATAGTGTAGGTTACACTCCCCAAAGGGTTTTCGAATAAATCGTAATTTTTACCGAGACCACGATGTTGTTGCACGGTGCCTTTACCAAAGGTTTGCTCACCAATCACTACTGCTCGGCCATAATCTTGCATCGCAGCAGCAAAAATCTCGGATGCCGATGCACTGTAGCGGTCAACCAAAACAGTCAAAGGTCCATCGTAGAAGGTAATGCCATCTCTATCTTGTTGACTTTCAACCCGGTTATAAGCGGTATGGATCTGAACAACTGGACCTTGGTCAAAGAATAAACCGGATAGCTGGGTCGCTTCGTAAAGTGAGCCACCACCATTTTGGCGAAGATCAATGATAACACCGTCTACTTTGGCTTCTTTAAGTTTCGCGATTTCAGTTTTTACATCTTGAGAAAGATTATTGTAGAAACTCGGGATTTCTATCACGCCTATTTTGCTTTGTAGCTCAGAATATTTGGCTTCAAATACAGAAGACTTAACTGCGCGATCTTCTAATTTTACTTTGTCACGAACAATTTCAACGACCTTAGGCGTCCCGTGACTATCAGTACCTTTAAGGTATTGAAGTCGAACCTTGGTCCCCTTAGGGCCTTTGATGAGATCGACCACATCATCTAAACGCCAGCCGATAACGTCTACAAATTCTTTATCATCTTGTGCTACGCCGATGATTTTGTCGTCCGGCTTAAGCTTTTCGGTTTTGTCCGCAGGGCCGCCAGGAACTAAACTCCGGATCACGGTGTAATCTTCATCGTAACTTAATACCGCACCAATACCTTCCAGCTCTAAGTCCATATCCATTTTGAACTGTTCGGCTCGGCGTGGTGAGAGATAGGAAGTGTGCGCTTCAATACTGCGTGCAAACGCATTCATGATTACTTGAAATGCATCTTCACTGTTCGTTTGGACTAGGCGTTTTTGCGCGTTTTTATAGCGCTTGGTAAGAACTTCTTTGATCTCTTCCCAATTTTTTCCAGTCAACTTTAAGCGCAGCGCATCAGATTTAACACGCTGGCGCCAATATTCGTCAAGTTCGCTTGTCGCGGTTGCATAACTTTGCTCTTCTCTATCAAAAATGAACTCATCTTTTTTGTCAAAGTTCATTTCTTTGTCGAGTAAGCCAATGGCAAAATCATAGCGCTCAAAGCGACGCTTCATGCTTAGATTAAACATATCATAAGCAAAACCCAGTTTTCCTGAGATCAATGCATCATCAAATTGCTTACGATATTGTTGAAAACTATCGATATCCGACTGTAGAAGCAAAGACTTATTAAAGTCGATGGCTTCTACGTAACGATCGAAAATTTTATCCGATAAGCTGTCATCAAAGCTGAAGCGTTTGTAGTGTTGTCGAGTAAATAAGTTAGTCACTCGTTTACTAGCCGTTGTGTGTTGCGCTTCAGGTTTAAGAACCGGCAAGTCCTTAATAGTGACTGTGCTTGTTGAGGCTAAAGTAACACTCGATACGAACGCGGCGACTAGGGAAATGAGTGGTAACTTTTTACTCATATACAACTCCTTACTGGATATATAGGCTATCTGCTTTAGTTTTAACTTGCATTCCTGTTACAAGCTCTACGTGCACTTCATCATTTTTGACTTCAGTGATAGTAGCGTTAACAAGCGCTTGACCAAGTTTAACTTTAACTTTGTTATTAACCTTGACCTGTTCAGCCGGTAAAGGTTCAACTTTACCACTACGCTTTGGTTTGACTTCAGCAGGTTTACTACTCATTTTAGGGCGTTTTTGGTCTTGACGATCCCTAGAGTGAGGTTTCTTTTTGTAAGATTTTGTTTCGCCATCGCGATTGTTTGGACGCTGTGGCTTTTTACGCTTAGCCATTTTTGCGCGGCTCTCGGCCAATGCTTTTTCTGCGTGTTCAACGTGCTCTTGTTCAACCTTCTCAGCTTGATTGCCGTCTAGGTCTACACGAAACTCGTTCTTAGTGACTGCTTCGAGATAACGCCAGTTTGAAGTGTATTTACGAAGTGCTTGACGAACTTGAGTTTTACTGACTTTGTCAGACCCCTCAATACGCTCAGCGATATCTTTGAAAATACCAACCTTTAATGGCTTAATCCCTTCCTTTTGCTTGAAGCAGTTAGGAAATTCTGAAAATAAGAAGTCTAATACTTCATTTGTGTCTTTTAGCTTGTTTGTGGTTTCCATTTTTAAACCTATTAATTACATCTGCTCATCGAGCGACGAGTTTATATAGTGTGTAACCCAGTCAATTAGCTCTTCTATATCTGCTTCAAGAAGCGCTAAATCACCGCGAAGATGTTCCCAAATACCTTCTATGAGCCTATCTATTGTGTCACAGTCTAAATCTTCGGGAAGCAAATCCCATGCGTGATGAATAAGTTCATTTAAGCGTTCTGCAACAACTTCTTCTTCGCCTTCCCAATCACCAACATCGGCGTAGGAAAACAAATAATCTTGTACCTGAAGCATATCTTTCATTAAAGCGTTTCCTCAAACGCTTTAACTAACGCTTCTAATCCGATCTTATCCTGCTCGTCAAATCTTGCCAGACTAGGACTGTCAATGTCTAGCACGGCAATCACTTTATTATCTTTAAAAACAGGGATCACAATTTCTGAATTTGATGCTGCATCGCAAGCGATGTGGCCAGCAAACGCATGAACATCCTCAACCAATTGCGTTTCACAAGTTGCAGCGGCTGTACCACACACCCCTTTACCAACAGGAATTCGAATGCAGGCTGGGTTGCCTTGGAATGGCCCAAGAACCAACTCTTCAGCGCTATCCATAAGATAAAAGCCTGCCCAGTTGATATCTTCAAGAGTTGTAAATAAAAGCGCACTCAAGTTTGCCATATTGGCAATCACATTGTGTTCACCACTGATTAGCCCTTGAGCTTGTTTAACTAAAGTCTGATAAAAGTCTTGCTTTTGCATTACCATCAAATTCACGAATTGAACGACAAAAGCTAAAGGTACTCTTTCGGAGAAATAATTAAAACCTTTTCGACTGAAAAAGTATTAATTATCTGTAAAACTGACACTGCTCGGTTAATTATCACTCAGTTTTACGATGACCTGCCCGTAAACCAAACAAGAACAGCCCCGCAGCGAGCATTGACATTAAGGCGTTAACAATAAAACCGATACCCGATTGTGCAGCGAAAAGATAGCTAAATACCGCACCACCAAGTAAGCCCAGTGTTAACAGACCACCATATTGCACCTTGTTGTACCTAAACATAAGGATATATCCGGGAACAACGAAAAGGCACATTGCAAGACCAACGATGTATGCGTTAGAAATTGCGCTAAGTAGTAAGTTAAAGAACATTTCACTGCGACCGAGTGTAAAGCTGTAGTAAATCCCAAGCACACCACCCACGATTAACGGTGATAATAAAGAGAACCCTACTCCTTTGCCAACTTGTTTCATATTCAACACTCTCTACACTAATTATTCATTCAACACTACTGAGTATTGTGCAAGCAGTGCCTCTGCACTAGCCGACTTTGGTCTAATAAGTATTTTTATCAAGAGTATACTGGTGAAATCGCAAGGCGGGAGATTTCTGATATCAGAAACAAAAAAGCCCTCAAATTTGAGGGCTTTAAATGTGGCGGAGAGATAGGGATTTGAACCCTAGATACGCTATTAACGTATGCCGGTTTTCAAGACCGGTGCTTTCAACCACTCAGCCATCTCTCCAAAACCTACAATCCACGCTTACGAGCATGAATCTAAAATAAGTGGCGGAGAGATAGGGATTTGAACCCTAGATACGCTATTAACGTATGCCGGTTTTCAAGACCGGTGCTTTCAACCACTCAGCCATCTCTCCGCAGCGGGGCGAATAATAGAGAATCCCTATGCGCTTGTGAAGCTTTTTTTTCAATTATTTGATCGTTTGCGTAAAATTTGGCTCAATCGTCTAAGAACCAGTCAAAATTATGCGTATTTTTAATATTTCAGCGAACTTTTGAAAATATTCAAAGTCTTACGTATTGAGTAACTATTACCGTAGAGACCCAATTAACGACAGATATTGATCCAGAAATCATTGCCCCAACATATAACAATTGATACTCTTATCTCAGTTATTTTTGGGATCAGCATGTTTTATTAAGGAGCTTGAATCATGGCATTCAATCATTCATACAACACTGCAAAACCTGTCATGTCGACAATGGAAACAAACAAAGTGTTGAAAAACACTTACTTCCTATTGGCAATGACATTAGCGTTCAGTGCAGTAACAGCCGCAATTTCAATGACAATGGCATTACCAGCGTTTACCGGTATTGTTTGTTCATTAGTTGCATTTGGTTTGCTATTTGTTATCGGTAAAAAAGCAAACTCATCTTCTGCTATCGGTCTTGTATTCTTATTTACTGGTATTTTAGGTTTCGGCCTTGGGCCTATGCTTAATCACTATGCTGCACTACCAAATGGTGGCATGTTGATAGCACAAGCACTTGGCACAACAGCGTTAATTTTCTTCGGTTTATCAGCTTATGCACTAACTACGAAAAAAGACTTCTCGTTTATGGGTGGCTTTTTAACGGTTGGTTTAATCGTGGTTATTATCTCAAGCCTAGTAAACTTGTTCATTGGATCAAGCATCGCATTCATGGCAATTAACGCGGCAGTCGTTTTATTAATGTCTGGCTTTATCCTTTATGATACAAGCCGCATCATCAACGGCGGCGAGACAAACTACGTGCTTGCAACTGTGAGCTTGTATTTAAGTATTTATAACTTATTTACCAGTATCCTTGCCCTTTTAGGCGCGTCGGATGACTAACTCAGAATTTCTGATAAAATAAGCCCCATTACGGGGCTTTTTTTATGAGTAAAATTTGAGTCAAATAGTCATATCAGTGCACTTTGGCGTAGCTGCACAGTCAAAGTTAACTTTACTAGAACGGTATGTCGATGCCGCTATTAAAAGTGACCATCAAATCGCGTGTATCTTTCTATACCAAGATGGTGTTTATCACGCCAGTCAAAATATCATACACGCTTCCGACGAATTGCAAGTCAACGCGATTTGGCAACGCATCAAAGATAAAGGGATCCCCCTGTTGTTGTGTGTCACAGCAGCAGAAAAACGCGGCGTTAGCATCGAAGACGTTAGCCCTTTCACCGTTGCAGGCCTTGCGGAGTTTGCCATGATCTCGAGTAAGTCTGATAAGTGGATGCAGTTTAAATGAGTAAAAACGTGTTAATTATTTCTCAAACCAGTCCATTTGACCAAAATAGTCTGAAAGAAGCGCTCGATGTCGCACTAATCTATGCAGCGATTGATCAACAAGTAAGTTGGCTTTTTACCGGTTCTGCTGTGCTATCGCTCCAGAAAACCCTCAATGCTCCACTACTGGGTTTAAAAGACATGTTTAAGCAATTAAAAACTCTGGAAATTTATGATGTCGAGCGGGTTTATGCCTGTAAGTCAGCGATGGAGGAGTTTAACATATCGCCACACTCCCTTGCTGTTGATACTGAAATCAAAAATCAACATGAAACCCTTGCGTTAATCAAACAACATGACTTTGTGGTGACACTATGAGTACGCTACATATTATTTCTAGTATCGAAGCATGCGATCAGCTGCAGTTTGTATCCCATCACGACACAATTTTATTATGTAATGATGGCTGCTTTGGGCAAACACGTATCTCAGCTGGAGATGCAAATGTGGTGATGCTGCAAACTTGCGCCAGTGCCAGAGGCATTGTCCCAGAGGCCGGAGTAGAGCTTATCTCTGACAAAGATTGGGTTGAGCTGACCATTACGATGAACAATTCAATTACTTGGTAATCATCATGCTAGAATTTAACAACCAAACTATCGAGACAGATAAACAAGGCTATTTGCTAGACCATACTCAATGGACTAAAGATTTAGCACCACTTCTAGCCGCAGAAGAAAATATTGAGCTTTCAGATGCACATTGGGAAGTCATTGAGTTTGTGAGAAATTTTTATCTCGAATACAATACCAGCCCCGCGATCCGCATGCTGGTTAAGGCAATGGCTAAAGCACTAGGCGAGGATAAAGGTAATAGCATCTATTTATATAAGTTATTTCCAAAAGGTCCAGCCAAACAAGCAACAAAAATAGCTGGATTGCCAAAACCCGCCAAGTGTATTTAACCTGAACTTCGGATAATTAATGCCTTTCTAGCAGTCAGTTTTAGCGCTAACTGCGTTGAATTCACTTCCAATAGCCTGCTATTGGTGCGTAAATTCGTCTAGTTATCCCTAAAACTCTCTGGCTAGATAACGAAATAATTTAATTAATTTTAAGAACAATTAGTTAGCTCATTCCTTACCTAAACCTCAGGTTATTTAGGACGGGACAATCGAATTAAAAAAGGCCTCAAATGAGGCCCTGTATAAAAACGTTACTTCGTATACGCTCTAGGCATATCAGAATCTGTTGTATATCTGTCTCTTAGTTTATCGTGGCGTGACTCAATAGACACTTCCTCACCATTGATCCAGATTTTATCGATTGTGGTGCTAAATTCGAAAGGATCCGCACTCCACATTACGATGTCTGCACGTTTACCAGCTTCAATCACACCGCCATCAATGCCCAGTGCTTTCGCGGGGTTAGCGGTAACCGCCTTAAGTGCGCCTTCATGACTCATGCCATTTGCTACAGCAATACCCGCATCAAAGCGTAGCTGGTAGACGTTATGACTACCGTCACCACCAATTGACAGGATGACATTGACACCCGCTTTCTCAAGCTTACCTGCGTTATCTAGACTTGCATGCATTGAGTCAAAGCTAGCTGGTAGATTTGATACTGCACTCAAAATAACAGGTACTTTCGCCTCAGCTAATTGCTCAGCGACCACTACCGCATCATCTGCCCCCTGAATAATCAGATCTAAACCAAACTTTTCTTTTAGCTTAATCGCTTCAAGAATATCCGACGCTCTTGAAAGCGTTGCAATCACAGGCATATCACCCGCAAGCACTTGAGTTAACACTTGTTCTTCTGAACTCGGTTTTCCCTCGTCTTTTTTGTCTTTCTTAGCAAGCTTTTCTTGCTGTGCCTCAAGCTTTTTAACAACGTTATCTAACGCTTTTGCACGAGACCCTTTGCTTTTGGCACCCAGATGAATAATTAACGCTGTTTGCTTGTCAGTCACACTGTTAAATTCACCAGATAAGTCAACAACAAAACCAAGCCCTGCAAATTCACTTTTACCACCCCAAGGTGCGACAAAGTTTTGCGTTACACCGCCTTTTCTTGCATAGGCAATTAAGCTACTACGTGGATTAAATGCGGTGCTTGCGTCAAAGTCTACGCCGGCATCGTCATCACCAGCATCACGAGAAGCAGCAACAGCACCAACTTCCACTAAACCAAGTTGGTTCATTGAGCCGATAAAGCCTGGAGTGACAACCTTACCGCTGGCGTCAATCGTTACATCAGCAGTCACGTTATCTGGGTTAATCGCTTTTATTTTACCGTTCTCGATAACTAAAGTCGCACCTTCAAGTACGCCCGCATCTGTCGCGGTATGGATCGTTGCATTAGTAATTGCGGTAACATTGGCAAAAGCAACAGAGTGAGCTAGCAATGCGCTAGTGATCATGGTTAGTTTCATGGTTTTCATCTCATCAACTCCTTACTTTTGACCTAACATAAAATCACTAACCGCTTGATATTTTTCATCGTGACGATCATAGACTTTACCACCATCTACAAAGACCTGCTCTGCACGAGAGTACACGCTGAACGGATTGGTGTTCCAAATTACTACATCGGCTTGTTTGCCTTGCTCAAGCGATCCAGTTTTATCCTGAATGCCTAAAGATTTAGCTGCGTTCGAGGTGATCCACTTAATTGCATGCTGCTCGTTGATGTTAAAGCCAGACTGGTTAGCTGTGTTCATCACTTTTGCGGCTTCATGATTCAAGCGTTGGATTGTGGTATCTGAATCAGAATGAACTATCGCACATGAGTTTTTCACTGCATCTACAATTGCTACATTTTCCTGAACCATATCATAGGCTTCCATCTTAAAGCCCCACCAATCTGGCCACAGTGCAGCACAATTACCGTTTTCACCTAACAGATCTGCAATCTTGTATGCTTCAATACCGTGGTGGAACGTCCCTGCGTGATAACCAAACTCTTTAGACAAGTCGATCATCATTGCCATTTCTTCTGCTTTATAACAATGGTTATGAATCAAGATTTCACCATCTAGCACACCACGAAGCGTATCGAACTTGATATCACGTTTCGGTGCATCCGGATTCAATCCAGCAGTATACTCAGCTTCGTACTGTTCCCAAGCGCGCTTATATTCACCAGCTTCAATCCAAGCTTCACGATATCCTGCCATATTACCCATACGAGTATAAGGGGCAACACCTTTGGAGCCATATACACGCTTTGGATTCTCACCACATGCCATTTTTAACCCATATGGCGCATCTGGGAATTTCATTGCCTGCATTGTTGGTGCCGGCACATTCTTTAAGGTAACACCACGACCACCAAATAGGTTTGCAGAGCCAGGTAAGATTTGTAGCGTGGTGATCCCCCCTTCTCTAGCTCGGTTAAAGCCTGGATCTTGCGGCCATACAGAATGCTCAACCCATACTTGAGAAGTATTAGGGTTAATCATTTCATTGCCATCACTGTGCGATTCTACACTTGGGCTGGGGTAAGCTCCTAAATGAGAGTGCACATCGATAATGCCAGGTGTTACCCATTTGCCTTCAGCATCAATGGTAATATCTGCCGTGACAGATAGGTCTTTACCAACTTGCTTGATTTTACCGTCAACAATAAATACGTCACCTTGTTCTATTTTTTCACCCGTTCCGGTTAAAACGGTAGCATTAGTGATTAGGGTTGACTGAGAAGGTACAGGCTTGTAAGTACTGGGATATGGGTTTTTCTCTATGGTAACTTTTTCTTTTTGTGGGCCGTTATCCTGACAGCCCATCAAAGCTGCGGCAATGCCAGCTACGACTAGGGAGGGAGCAAATTTATACATTTTTGTCATCTCTATTGTTTTTTTGTGACTTTAACTCATGCCATCGCACTTTACGCAATTATGAGTTTTAGTGACAAGTAATTACGACGAACGTCCGGATATTATAACGCATGTTGTCATCAGTGAGTAATTTAGAAAAGCCTTAGTTGCCATAACTGAATGTAAATTAGCGTCAATATTGACACGTTTTGACACATTAAGTGGCATAAGTAACAAAGAGGAAGTAAATCTAAGAATGAAGTGTTAAATTATCGATAATGGTATTTTATAGTGAAAAAAGTTTTTGCTATTTGTATCCTTAGAAACAAAATAATTTATTACTTTACAGATAGATAGAAAGCCTGCACACATTTGACATACTCTATTACATTCGGAATTACTTGATTTACAGCATTCTGCAGCAACTTTAGTAATACTAAGAACGTGTCCTAGAGATAGCCAAGGAGCTAACCATGAAACTGTTCAATTTAGTATGTGCAACCTCGCTTCTGATCGCAGGTACCGCATCTGCGGCAGACTTTGTTGCTGCGGATAATAGTAAAGCGACTAAAGTTTGTATGTCGGTAGTCAAAGACAATAAGATTCACTTGTTCCACACCATTAAAGAGAACCACCTAAAAAGACGTGTTGTAGAAGAAAAACTACACTGTAATGATATGCCAGTCGGCAAATTTGCAGCAACCTACGGATTTAATAAGGCTGCGGACTTCCTTGGTGTAGACAGTAATGTAGAAACCAGTATTAAAGACATCGCTAAACTTGATAAAAAGACCATTTTTGTCTCAGGTTCTAAGTAGCCATGTCGACATGTTTGTAAACAAAAAAGCAAGGCGTAGCAATCCCTGACTGCGCCTTTTTCTTTGTTCAGCTATACAACTGCAGCCAATAACCCAAATAGACCCCCAAAGACGCCTCCCCATACAACTAACCAACCTAAGTGAGTCTTAATCATGTTTTGTACAATCTCCTTTACCATTTTCGGCGTTAGCTCATTAAGTCGCTCATCTACCGCTTTTTCAATGGTTTGATGTAAATCATCACCGAGTAGACCGTTACTGAGTGACTCACTAATTGCAGCATCAAACTCAGGCTGTTCACCGAGCTCAACTATTGCTAATCGCATTTTCTCAATAAATGGCTCTCGCAGCGGTTGTACAGCTTCAGTCCCACCAAACATCTGCAGCATCGCACCAAATTGCGACGCATCAATGACACTTAACAAACGGTCAAACGCTGGATTTAAATCGACTTTATTGGCTATCGGCGCCAAGTCAAACTTTGGATGCTCCTTGCCGATAAACTTTTCTAGTTTTTCTCTACTAAAGAACTCGCTCAAGATGAGCTCTCTAATTGACGCTTTAAACGACTCGAATTTAAGCGTAATAACCCCTGAGCCATAGAGGAAAGGCACTTTCTCAAATAACATATGTACCGCTAACCAATTCGTCATTGCGCCAGATAGTGAAAACAATCCAACCGAAAACAACGTGTCGTTTTCTAGTGCGAAGCCAGTACCTGTTAGCAGTATCGCCAGTAAATTGGTGATGATATTTTTATTCAATGTACTTCCCTTGGATAAAATGACAGACGCGATATTTTATTTTTTTTAGAAAAAGGCCTCAAGTATTTGTGATCTTGAGAATTTCAACCATATTTTAGAGTAAGTGAATATGTTGGATCTAACTTATGTGGAACAAAGTCAACCAACAAATCTCTGAATCTCTCCATGACACTTTTGAGTTTACTTCAAAGCAAACCTTAAAAAGTTATGGGTCTAAAAAACTTTATAAGATTGCAGACGATACCCATCAATTTTTGGTCAAAGTTGCTCCAATTCAGGCTTTAGAGCGATTTGAATGTGAAGCATCTAATCGTGAAAAGCTTATTCGCGACTCTGATTTCCTTGTGGCCGATACAATTACCCTAGGTACGAGTGTTGAGTTCTGCTTTATTGTGCTGGAATGGTTAGAACTTGATCATCGCAATGAAAACTGGCTTGAGTGCGGTCAAAGCCTTGCTAAAATGCACCAACGTCATGAACAGGAAATGTACGGCCTAGAAGAAGATAATTATATTCATGAGCTGCCGCAACCAAATCAATGGCACAAAAAATGGGAAGTTTTTTTTGCTGAGGAAAGAATTGGTTGGCAACTGCAATTGCTTGCTGAAAAAGGGATTATCCTCACTGATATTGACACATTTGTGGAGCAGCTTAAGCCACTCCTTCCGCACCAAGTTCAACCGTCTCTGGTTCATGGTAATTTTTGGCATGGTAACATTGGCTTTAGCCATCAAAAACCCGTGCTATTTTCCCCAGCTTGCTATTACGGTGATAGAGAAGTTGATATTGCTATGGCTTCGTTATTCGCTCCGCTGCCAGATGACTTCTATCGTGGTTACGAGTCTATCTATCCACTCGCAGAAAATGCACATGAGCGATTAGACATTTATCGCTTATATCCTCTTTTAGTGCAAGCAAACTTGTTTGCTGGCAAGTACATACGGGACGCGGCTGAACAAGTACAAGCCCTGCTCAAATAACTGCCATATTTTCGTCACAATGCGCTATAGTTAAAAGGTATTTAGTTTGGCCAATTCAGGTGGAGGGCCAATGAAAAACCTATATCAACAACGTATTGAATGTCCGCATTGTGGACATCATATTTTTGTCAATCTTGATGCGAGTGAAGGCGATCAGGACTACTACGAAGACTGTGCTGCTTGTTGCAATCCAATACACCTAAATATGCACTTAGACCAACTGCACAATAAGCTTGAGCTTAGGGTTGATAGCGACGACGAGCAAGTGTTTTAACCAAAGCAGAAGTGCTATAGATAAAGGGCAGCTCATTTGCGAGCTGCTTATCAGGTTGGCACAACATCAGCCTGTACTTTTGGTGCCTACAGATAGACGTAAAGGGTATTACTCGGGCAAGGTACTAGTTGTGCTTCAATAGAGTTTGCTTTTTCATGTAGTTTTCAACGGTATTAATAATCGTATAGGTTTGTTGGTCAATCTCAATATTCACAGTATCTCCCACACGTATCATACCCAAATTGGTAAGCGTCAGCGTTTCAGGTATTAGGTGTAACCAAAAGCCGGTATGATCAAGCTCCCCCACAGTCAAGCTCGCACCGTTTACCGCGATAAAGCCTTTGTACATAACATACTTATGCCACACTTCTGGCAAGGCTACATGCATCCTACAATTACCTTCGTTGCGATGTATTTCACTGATATTCGCGCTTGTTTGAATATGACCTGAAATTATATGTCCGCCGAGTTCTGTACCAAATGTCATCGAGCGTTCAAAATTTACCTGCGACCCTCTTTGTACCTCACCTAGATTAGTGAGTCTCAATGTTTCATCAATCACATCAAAGCAAACTTGTCCTACCACGTCATTTTCTGGCTGTTCGAAGTGCACCACAGTTAGGCAACATCCGTTAATTGCGATGCTCGCACCCAAGGTCAGCTTATCGAGGTATTCAGCACCAACAGAAATAACTAATTTTAAAATATTATCGACCTGCTTTGCCGACACCACCGTCGCTTTTGTTTGAACAATTCCTGTAAACATATCTACCCTCTTAGTTTATCCTTGAGATTGTAGCGAAATCGCAATAAGAGATGTACTTAATTTATATTGAATATCCAACTAGATAAAAATAGTTGCGACTGCTAGCCGCAAAATTTTGCTTAAAACAAAGCACTAAAATAAACTAACGTTTTTACGCCTTAAGTAGTATCTCACCATGAATTTTTCAACTTGGGAAGCCAGACGCTTGCTTCAACTTGCGATCCCCGTTTTTCTCGCTCAAGTTACTTTAGTCTTAATGACCGTCGTTGATACGATGATGGCAGGTCAAGTCAGTGCTGAAGACTTAGCTGCTCTTTCTATTGCTACGGGTGTTTGGAACCCTTTGATTTTTAGTTTACAAGGGATCTTACTTGCACTTACGAGTATTGTTGCGCATTGCCATGGTGCTAATGACACCGCAGGGATCAAACGATTTTTCCAGCAAAGCTTGTATCTTGCTTTAGCGCTTTTTACCGTTGGTTTGGTTTTAGCGAACTTTACTTCTATGGTTTTTTCAAATATAGGAGCAAGTGAGAATGTTCAGACCCTCGCTCAAGGCTATATTGATTTTGTGAAATGGGGTCTATTGGGCTTTTTGATCTTCACGGTATACCGCAATGTCACCGAAGGGGTTGGGCAAACAAAGCCTGCTTTTTACATCAGCATTGTTGGTCTTTGTATCAATGTCGTTGCTAACTATATTTTTATCTATGGTAAATTTGGCGCGCCAGCGCTTGGTAGTGCGGGCTGTGGCCTCGCTACATCTATCGTGCTTTGGTCAATGGCAATTGCACAGTGGGTGTATAGCTTGAAGAGTAAACACATAGATGGAAAGGCCCTAGTCAGCGGTTTTACTAAACCAAGTCTATCTATGATGAAATATGTTGCAGCACTTGGCTTTCCAATTGCATTGGCAACCTTCTTTGAAGTTACGCTATTCGCGTGCATTCCTTTATTTATTGCAGATCTAGGTCCTATTTCCGTATCTGGTCACCAAATTGCTGCCAGCGTCACTACTATGCTGTTTATGATGCCTTTAAGTTTGTCGATGGCTATTGCAATACGGATCGGTAATCTAACTGGACAAGGTGCCTTAGACCAACTCAAACTTTCAGTGAATACCGCGTTTCTTTTGGCCACCTTAATTGCACTATTTGTCGCACTCATTACGTATATAGGAAGAGATCAGATTGTTTGGCTCTATACCAACAATACTGAAGTAGCCGCTCTTGCAACCAGCATTATGGTACTGGCTTGTTTGTATCAATTACCCGATGCATTACAAGTCTCAGCAAATGGTGTGTTAAGGGGGCTCAAATATACTAAACCAATATCTTGGGTTACCTTTGTATCATATTGGCTAATTGGGTTTTCGTTAGGCTATGTATTAGCAAAGACCGATTTAATAACGCCTGCGATGGGTCCTCAAGGCTTTTGGATTGGTATCATTATTGGCTTGAGTACGGCGGCAGTATTATTGGTGACATGCGTAAACAAACGGGTGAAATTTGAGATTAGTCAAGCGAATAGCTAGTACGCTAATACTTTTTACTTTGGTCGGCTGCAGCAAGCAGCCGAGCGATATTGCTGTTGAATATCAACAACGTTTGGCGAGCGCGACTGACATAGAGGTGGTACACACAGCACCACTTTACAATCCGGAGGTACAAAAAGTACCATTGCCGACAAGTGAGCTAACTATCTCTATGTTAGACATCGTGACCGCTGGACACTGCAAAGTCACAAATCTCATCGCTGCGCACAATAATCAATTAGGGAAAGTTAGTTACCCAAGCGAACGCTTGAAATACAACATCTTATTTATTCAACAAGCGCCTCACTGCATTCAGCACCCAAACACAAGCGACGAGCTGCAACAAACATTAACTCAAGCAGTTCAGGAAAAGAAACAACAGCTTCCACGTTACTTTCTTCATATGATGACATTTGAAAGAGAATTGGCAAGTTTGAGTTTGTTACTCGCTGAAGAGGTGCCGCTAGAGCTGCCAGCAGCCCACAGCAACATGCTAGAGGCCGTTAACGAGCTTGCAGAGCTAGTAATAAACATGGATACGCCAGAAAATCTCAGTCCAACTACACTCACACCCGCTATAAAAGTGCTTTCTCAGCGATTTATCTCATCTTTGGTGACGAGCGTCCGTAAGCAGACTCAACTGAATAATGTGACTACAAGCCAATTACAACAACTTAGGCTGAGAGATGGCCTTTGCAAAAGTGGCGGAAATAAAAAGCAGGCAGAGATCATAAACAATATCTTCAACAAATATTATTTATCCATTCTTCAGCCTTATCAGGCGATGCTCTCTCTTTCTATGGAAGAGTTGATCTCAGCCTGGCAACCTATCCACCTATTGTATCAAAATAATAACCTTGTCGACCCGCTCACGCTTCAACAACACTTGGATAACCTTAAAGATTCTGCGAAAGCACACGTAAAATGGTGGCAAAAATTTTACGAGCTGTGTGAAATCCCTCCAGTGTGAACAAAAAAAAGGCAAACAATCAAAAAATTACTGAAAGCCGCTTGATCCGTTAGCTGAGTCACTATATATTACAACGCGTTGACAGGCACAGACCTGAAAACAATTAATAAGAAAATGTTATTGTACGACCGTAGCTCAGTTGGTTAGAGCACTACCTTGACATGGTAGGGGTCGGTGGTTCGAATCCACTCGGTCGTACCAAATCTTATAATACAACCGTAGCTCAGTTGGTTAGAGCACTACCTTGACATGGTAGGGGTCGGTGGTTCGAATCCACTCGGTTGTACCACTCTACAATATTTACTATCTAGTTAAATCCATTCGGTTATACCAACCTTAGATCTAGAAAAAGCACTACCTACTCTCTATAACCCGCGCCAAGAGTCGATAATTCGGATCCACTCGGTTGTACCACTCTACAATATTTACTATCTAGTTAAATCCAAAACGAAAAAGCATTACCTACTCTCTATAACCCGTGCCAGGGGTCGATAATTCGGATCCACTCAGTTGTACCACTACTAGATATCATTCAAATAAAGAAAAAGCACTACCTACTCTCTATAACCCGTGCCAAAGGTCAATAATTCGGATCCACTCGGTTGTACCACTTCTAGAACTCATTCAAATAGAGAAAAAGTACTACCTACTCTCTATAACCCGCGCCAAGGGTCGATAATTCAGATCCACTCGTTGTACCAATTTTAAATCTTTATAATTCAACTAAAGTCGAAAAAGATAGCACTTTCTCCACTATAATCAGGTCTATATTAAATTATTTCATTAGCATGATAAGTAAAAAAGGTACAGAGTAGTAGATTAACTTTCAGGCTTTGGGGTAGGAACAGTGAAAAGGAATTTAGCATACGATGGCCTACGTGGCTGGCTGCTAATTATTATTGCCTGTAACCATTTATATGGTCACTTCGTCCCTCAACTCACTAGAGCACCCTTAGGTTTTGTAACAGCGGCTGAGGGTTTCGTATTCTTGTCTGGATTTGTCGCATATCTTGTCTACGGAAGGTTAAGCAGTAATAAAACACAGCTTCAACGCAAAGTATGGCGGCGCTGTTTAACCATATATGGATTTCATATTACAGCCATTACCATCAGTTTCATATTCGTTTGGATATTTCCGTTTTATATCCAACAGTGGACAGGTTTTTTTAATGCAGAAAATTGGTTTAACAACCCCTTTCAAAGTTATATTTCGGCTATTTTATTGCTTGAACACCCAGGTTATCATGACATACTTATCTTATATCTTGTGCCAATGATATTTCTGCCTTTTGCAATACTTGCTATAAATCGTGGCCAACTTTGGTTAGTTGCAACTTCTTCTGTCCTTATATGGCTTTTATCGCAACACGTCACAATTCAGCCTTTAGCTGGTCCATTTAACGATATATTTTCCGATATCACAATCAATGTGAGCTACTTTGACCCTTTAGCGTGGCAAATATACTTTTATATGGGTTTTATTCTAAGCTACCTAAAACACCATAAAGGCTATTCTTTTGATTTTCCCATTGCCGTACGGATATGCTTGCTCACATGTATCACCGCTCTGTTTATTACTAAACATTGGTTTCCAGCACTGATGGAGCCGTATCTCTTAGGAAGTGGTAACGCCTCGGTAGTTTATCAATTGAGTTTATTATTAGCCGTTTACCTGTTTATGTTATTAAACCGGCATATACCGAGGCTCTTTACGCTGAAGTATCCCGTATTTTTAGGGCAACATGCGTTACCCGTATTTGCTTTCCATACCGTAGTCATTTATTTTCTGCAGCCTTGGAGCCAGGCTTACACAACGCAAACTTGGTATTGGGACTTACTCATCTGCATATTTTTCATCGGGTTACTTGCGATACCTGCAAGACTTGACCAAATATGGCGTTCCAGCAATCGAAGAAACCAACTTGGAGTACAGAGCAAGGCAGCGTAAATGCGTAGTGTTTGGGAAGATTCAGTCTTTATCCACTGTGAACTTCTTTGTCATTCCTTGACTCGCTGGAGATACAAGGCGGTAACCCAGTTTTTTATAAAAAGCAGGCTCGTCCGCAATCATTGAAACATAAGAGCCCGACAACACATTTGCAGCTAAGTAACCATCAATATATTCCATTACTGTACGCCCTAATCCCTGCCCCTGATAAAGCGGATTGACAGCAACATCGACAACCTCAAAATTACAACCTCCGTCTCCAACCACCCGGCCCATCGCCACAAGTTGTTCGTTATGTCGAATTGCAACCCCGTATAATGAGTTAGGTAGTCCCCTTGTGGCTGCTTCTAGAGATTTTGCAGATAATCCAGAGGCTATTCGCAAATCACAATATTCCTCAGGGCAAGGTACTTTCTCTTCAATTTTGAACGTCAAAATATTCACTCCTCTAATCACTAAGAGTGATAGAATAACAACTGTATAAATAAACAGTCAACTAACTCTAACTATCACCTTCCCGAGGTTCTGGTTGTGTTCGAGAATATCGTGGGCTTGCTCAATTTCATCCCAATATAACTCCTTATATATTGGTATCTTCATCGTCTTATCCGACAGGTCCGAGCCAAACTCATTCAGAAAATCTTTCACTAATTCCCTTTTATAGTCCAAAGAGCGATTTCTTAACGTACTTCCGTGCAAGTTAAACCTTTTCGCGAGTAACTTGGCAAAGTCTAGCTCTGTATATCTTCCGCCTAGCATAGCGAGCATCACACAGTGACAATCCATTGCTGCAACTCTTAGGTTCGCTCTGAGGTATTCACCACCTACAGGATCAAGAATGACATTTGCTTTCAAACCAAGTTTTTTCATTTCTTCAGCAAAATCACAGTCTAAATAATTAATCGTGTGATCCGCCCCCAGAGCCTTTGCGTACTCGGCCTTTTCCTTGCTACTTTGGGTAGTAATGATCGTTGCACCTAGCCTTTTTGCAATTCTTATGGCTGCACTGCCAACACCCGAAGCTCCGCCATGGCATAGTAAAACCCCATTAGAATTTAGCTTCCCAGTTCGCACAATCGCATCATAGGCCGTAAGATATACTTCTGCTAAGCCTGCCGCATAGCTCAATGACAAGCCTTCGGTTAACGGCATGAGTAATTCACTTTGTGCAACCACGTACTCAGCATAGCCGCCTCCAGAGGTTAAACAGAACACTTGATCACCAAGTAAATATTCAAACTCAGGAGACGCCACTTGAACTATCGTTCCAGACACTTCCAGACCCAATATCTCACTATCGCCTTCAGGCGCAGGGTATTTCCCTTGCTTTTGCAAAATGTCTGCTCTATTAACCCCAAACGCATGCACTTTGATTAGCACTTGCTTTGCACTCAATGTTGGTGTTTCGGTGTACTGGATTTGAAGCTGAGAAGATGCGTGACTGATATAACGCATCTTCTTTGGGATCACTGAACTTTTTTCCATACTTCCTTCTCGACGAACTTACCATCTTCATAAAGTTCATGATGCCATAAATTACCATCAATCTTGTAGCTGAATGACATCGTTCGACCAAGTAAGGTAGTAACATTTCCATATTCATAGGTTTCGATAAATCTATCTCCCTCTATTTTGTAACTCCCTCCACCAGCGTATTTAAACTTTCCTTCGCTTTGCGTAATGTAGCTGTGATGAGCCTCAGTAATTAACTTTATCGACGTCAAGTTCGGCGCTTGCGCTGATACAATGCCATCTGGGGTGGCATATTTTCCCTCAACAAACTCCCAAGTACCTAAAAGTGGGTTTGCCAAAGCAACAGGACTCAATAACAATAAACTAAGTGCGTTGATTTTCATCTTATTACCTTTTAACGTTGTTTTACTCAGTTTTACATAATCACCCAACCAGGTCAGTTGAGATAATCTCAACATCAAGAATGAAATAATGCGTTCTCAGGTCTACTTACGAAGTAACCCTTGTAGAGAAAATAATGAAATTATTAATGCTAATACTGTCGTTCAATTTAATTGTATCTACACAGGCAGCCGAAATTGAAATCGAATATAAGGGCTGGATAAGTAGCAGCGATAAACAACATGTGGAAACTTGGCTAAAGCGCGGTGTTGAAACAACAGAGCATACCTTGGGAGCACTACAACAGCAGACGCTTCCATTTATTATTGAACCGAACTTATTCGCATCTGAGCCAGTGCCATGGGGTACGGTTCAACGTGGCGAACCCGATGCTATTCTACTCCAAATCAAACGATTTACCTCAAGCCGAGTGCTGATTAAAGATTGGACCTTGTACCATGAAATTGCTCACCTTTATCATCCTTTGCTTGACCACTCAGATTTCTGGCTTGCAGAGGGACTTGCTACCTATTTACAAAATGTCATTATGCTAGAGAACAATATTTTTAATGTTGGGGAGTTTCATACAAGATTAATTTCAGGGCTCAGCCGAGGCGCAAAAAATACGCTAATGAATAAAGGGTCACTTAAAAGAGTGAGCGAACATATGTGGTCATTAAACGCGCAACAAAGAGTCTATTGGAGTGGAGTTGCATTCTTTATAGAAGCAGAAATTGCACTACAGGATATGGGCAACAAGAATACTATCAGAACGCTTATTTCCTCATTTCAGCAGTGCTGTAAAAGCAGTGTAATATCGGGAGACAAAAACAGTGGACGTTTATTTATTGCGAGCCTAGATAAACTATCCAAAACCACCATATTTTCCAATCTATATGCTAACTATAAGCAGCGGGAGGATTTCCCTAACTTAAGTAAAACTCAAATCTATAGTCTGCAGCCATTAAGATAAAGTGTTTTATGGCATCCTTGAATGGTCACTCTATCCGCTGTAAATATTTATAAGGCGTAGAAAACTAAGCTTGTTTGGTTTGCTGCTTTTCTGACTCAATAGCGGCTGTCATTGCGCCAAGTAATTCAGTTAGCTGTACTTCTACACACTCGAGTTGTTTATTCTTCAGCTTAACATCCAACTCGTTTGCGATTTTATGAATATCAATACAATCAAACATCGCAGCAGTGCCTTTAATCGCGTGAATTGTTTTTGCTAACGCATCGTAATCCTGATACTTAGCTTGATTCTTGATCTGAATGATTTGCTCATGCAGCCCAGAAATATACTGTTGCTTTAACTGATAAAACTCAGCTTCGGGCAGATCAACTTCCTCATCGACTTGGATATCCAAATAATAGGCTATTTTTTGACTGAACACGACTCTATCGATAGGTTTTGCGAGATGATCACTAAATCCAAGTTTTAAATAACGCTCAATTTCATGCTGCATGGTGTTGGCAGTTAATGCAATCACAGGCGTGCTACACCCCGTAGCCTGAATAAAGCTAAACGCCTGCTCACCATCCATTACCGGCATTTGAATATCCATTAATATCAAATCGAAATCACCATCTAGTACCGCCTGTACCGCTAGCTGACCATTTTCAACCGCCGTAACAGATAAGCCCATACGCTCTAAAATACGCTTAATAAGCTTACTATTGTCTGTGTTATCTTCAGCTAATAACACTTCACCTTTAAGCTCTTGATTTATTTCATCTGGTATTATGCCTTGTTCACGAACATCGCCAATTTGAGCGAGACTTTGCACCCACTTTGTTTTCTCGGTGGTATATAGGCCAACAGTAAGAGTAAAGGCAGTACCTGAACCTACCTCACTTTCTACCGAAATATCACCATCTAACTTTCTCGCTAAGCTTTTGGAAATATTTAGTCCAAGCCCTGTCCCACCATATTTCCTTGATGTGGAAGAATCGGCTTGATAAAACGCACTAAATAATTCTTTTTGCTCATCCGCTGTCATTCCTATCCCGGTATCTCGTACCGTGATCATAAGGCGCTCGTTCTGACACGCCACATCAATCGAGATTTTACCAACCGTCGTAAACTTCATTGCGTTAGATGTGAGATTTAGTAATATCTGCCGCAATCGAGTGGGATCAATAACCACAAAATCAGGCAGTGGAAAGTGATAATTCAATGCAAACTCAAGCCCTTTATCTCTAATTTGCTTACCCAATAACGAATCGACATGCGCAATTGCTTGAAAAAGGTTTGACTCCACCAACTCAACTTCTAGTTTATTAGCCTCAATTTTAGACATATCCAAAATGTCATTAATTAGTCCAAGTACATGACGCGAGTTTTGTAAAATAACAGAGATTGCGTGATTACGCTCATGCGGCTTGATATCTCCGAGCATAATGCCATCGGCATAACCAATAATTGACGTCATTGGTGTTCTTATTTCATGGCTCATGTTCGCCAAAAATCGACTTTTTGCCTCGCTAGCATCTCTAAGCTCTGAGGCCACCTGCTCTAACTCATAAGTACGTTTTAACACCTTTGCTTCAAGGTTTTTATTGAGCTCTATATTTTCTTCACTGGTTATTCTAAATTTGTCCGCAACCGCAAAAGCCAACAGTAATGCATCAAGCGCAGTACCTATTAAACCATAAAGATATAAGTTACTCGACGATTCAGGCAGCAAACTTAAGTTAGTTAAATTGCCCACCATATTGGGGATCGCCATTGCGATATATGCCATCACAAAATAACGAGCTGGTTTAAAGCCCTCAACCCAGCGCTTAATGCCGACAAATAGTCCGAAACAGAGCGCTAATCCCGTTACCAATGTTGCCCAAATAAAGCCAAAACCTGGAAAAAGAATACAAAATGGTAGTCCAAGGGCAGCTATCACTCCAAGCCAGATAGAAATCGACACATAGTTTGGATGAACATCCTTGAGTTTTAAAAGATGGATATAAAATAACGCGTTGGTTAATGGCGCAAGCGCAAAACCTAACCAATGCAAGTTTGCAGAGTAAAATCCAAATAGCTCGTCGGGAATATGAAAGAAATGGCTCCACGCAAATACCCACACACAAGTAAATAATGCGTAATAAAAATGAGTGATATCTTTAGAGCCGATGTAAATTAATAAGTTATATAGCCCAAGAACAATGCCGACACCAAAACAAAGCGTCATGATAAGGTTTTCATAGACCACTTCCTGCTGAAAATCTCTCAGAGGCTCAATGGTCAACTTTACAGGGGTGTAAAAGAAATCACTCTCGAAGAGCGTAACGATATAATAATCTTGGTTCGGTTCTAACGTGACTTGGTTACCATAATGAAATGCAAATTCATTTTCGACCTTGCCCCCAGAAAAAACTCGCAAGACCGTTTCTGGTGTATATATCCTCGACTCTATTTTGCTCAATACCGTATTGTATGGATAGAGCACAAATTCATTCAATGGCGTTTCATTTCTGACTTTAGTCACCAAGAAATAACGACCAGAAAACAGCGCTCTCTTCTTTAGTGGCTCATGAATAGATTCCCATGCACTCAACTCATCCCAGCTTTGAGGAAACCTTGTACTAGAATTTGCCTCATAAGCCTTTCCAACATGATGTAAATTTTGATATTGCCAAGGCTGCGTCAATTTCAACACAGCCTGATCTGCATAGGCGAAACTAGAAAACAGAATTATGCTGAAAATGATCAGTAGTAAACGCATTCTAGCCAGTTACCTTAGTAAAGTTACCTGTGGTTCGGTATTTGATCTGCAAGTTTTCTACCCCCAAGTCAGGTGACTTATCTCTATATAGTGCTCAAAAAAATCAAAAGCGATATGTTACATCGATGCCTATCCTTCTCCCCTCACCTTTAAAGTCTTCCAACATTCCCAAAAAGCTACTTAGGTCAAATTTAAGATGGCTATACTCTTTATCTAGAAGATTTTTACCCCAAATACCTAACTGCCAGTCTCTATACTCCACCTGTAGATTGGCATTCCAAAGCATATAACTGGGCTGCTTAGCATAGGGAGATTCGTTTTGGTCAAAGTAATATTCGCTTTGATAATCAAATGCTATTCTACTTTTTATACTAACTTCATCCCAATTAAATGCATAATTTATTTGTCCAGAGATATTCCATTCGGATGTAAACGGTAAGCGATTGTCGGTCAATACAACGCCAACTGGATCAATAAATTCCTCAAAGTTAGCTTCAGGTATATACCCTATATCCAAGCTTATCTGAGTTTGCTCCGATAGATACCAAGTGTTTTCTATTTCAGCACCATAGATTTTTGACTTACCTACGTTTTCAAGTAACTGATAAGGCGGTGCTCCAGGTACTTCTGAAGCCTGATTCATAAATACCTGTTGGTCTTTATAATCATAGTAAAAAGCGGCCAAATTTGTACGAAGTTTAAGCTCATTAAATAACAGCTTTGCTCCTATTTCATGGGCGATTAGTTCTTCGGGGCCATAACTTGCCTGTATCGCGGCATCCTTCGAAATAAGGAAGCCACCGTTATAACCGCCGCTTTTTACACCATTAGATAAACTATAATAAACACTTTTATCCGGTTTAACTTTATGGATAACTGACAATTTTCCAGACAAATTACTATCGGACTCTTTTCCCTCAATGTCGTAGGCAGGGACTAAAATGCCAGCGAGGTTATCTCCAAACGGTACATTTAGGTATGAGAAAGAGTCATAATTTACCTTTTCATCGCTGTACCTTACTCCTACAAGTACATCTGTATGTTCACTGATTTCATATTCATATTGGCCAAACAAAGCCATTGATTTTACTTTGATATCATTGTCATAGAAAAAGGTTGCCGCACTAGCACCATTAGGGGTTCCCCTAAAATCACGTAATAAGTCATTGAAATTATCTTGGTAAATACGCTCTTCTAGTTGAAATAAGCCTACCGTCAGAAAGCCGGTTTCCATACTTTGCTCAAACCTAAGCTCATTCACCAGCTTTTCATTTTTAAGCCCTAACTCACCTTCACATAATGAAAATGGACTTCCATCACAATTAAATCCATGTATCCTATCTAAGCGATTGAAAGCCCCAAGATAAATAAGTTGAGACCGGTCATCCAGTGCATACGCGATCTCTGTTGTAACACCTTTGCTTATACTGTGATGTTTTTGATAATTATTGACCCGCACAGCCCAAAAATCGTCGCTGCCAATATTAAAGCCAAGCGCATCAACGCAGTTGCTAGTGCCCGCTTGCGCTGGAGAACATAATGAACCATCCAAAGGGTTTGAGAATAATCCGATATTCCCGACCGGCTGAACCAGTCCATTCCAATGACCATAATCTAATTTCACAAAAACACTGAACTTATCAAACTCGCCAAAATAACTTAGTCGAACATCATTTTGTTCCATATACGCCTCAGGAGCGTCAGGCTGGAGGTTATACGTTGTGTACTCATAGTTATTGTGGCTTGCGGCAAGTCGCACCGCGCTATTTTGATCTAGGCTATAGTTGAGCATCATACGTGCTCTTGTTAAAGAATCCGAACCGACCCCCACACTGACAGAAGCAAAATTACCATCTGTTGGGCGCGCCGTGCGCACTAAAATTGCCCCCCCAGTGGTATTTCTACCAAAAAGTGTACCTTGTGGACCTTTCAATACTTCTACTTGCTCAACATCAAACAAGTTAATGATTTGATTATTCGCAGACCCAACAGATATACCATCTAAATACACCCCAACCGGAGAAGTGTTGGCCGTATTGTAATCGACAAGTCCGACACCTCGAATGCTGACCGCTGGAGGCGTGCCCTCAGCTGCATTTTGACTGATTTTTACATTCGTAACTAAACTACCCAGATCGGTCGTATCTTTCAGTGCAGCGTCAGTGATGACTTGGCCGGATATGGGTTTAACAGCGATAGCAACATCATTGATAGATTGCTTTCTTTTTTGAGCGTATACCTCAATGACTTCGATTTCTTCTTCGACTTGTGCTGACGTTTCCATCGAAACTACTGAGAGTAATGTTAGTGTTATCGTATTTAACAGCACATTTGGATGTGGCATAGTTTGAATCCCGAGCTATATCATGCAATTGCACTATCAGTATAGCTGAATTAAAAAGACCCCCAAACAAATGAACCCGATTACCTTTTTAAGGTTCAAGCTATCGTTCATAACGCATACAAATTATACCAAGATGGGATTTAAGCCCTGCAAATTGCAAGGCTTGAAATGTAGTTGAGCTACTCCGTCAGTATGACTAACTATTCAAAGGTTAAACGGCTCAAACCCTGATTCTCCACTAATGCTTTGAGGATATCCGGTGATAGCTCTACTCGTTTGCATGCCAGCCATCACAGCAGCTTCAACACAACCTGCATTGACACCGGTTTTAATCCAATCTCCGGTAATGTAGAGGTTATTGAAGACGCTGCCGTCCGTAGGTAGTCGAAATTGACTGCTATCAACAACACTTAACACATAACGCTCACTGGGGTCGACATTCACCCTCCAATACTGGGTGTTGAACCTAACTTCGCCTTCATTATTATCAACATCAAACAATACGTTCCAATCGAAGTCGTCACCGTGATAAGCCTCTGGCCACAGTGGCTGCATCTGTAATCTAAGTTTTTGCAATGCGTTTTCTTTTACCTGAGCTTTCATGCGTTCAGGAAACTCATGATCGCTCGGAGGTGGATAATCTGCGCAGGTAAAAGCACTACAAAAGTAGGCAATGTTCTTGGGCTGAGTATTTGGCCAATCTTCAACCTCAAGTAAATTAGACATCGCAGCCCAAGTATCAAAGGGTTGAGAAAATGCGCTTAATATTGGTGGCTCATTACTGCCAGAAGGGTCGTGAAAACCCAGTTCATTGTCAGTTTTAGTGAGCCACAACTGTAATGCTTGAGTCGCAACAGTTTTGACCTTTTCGGCTTGCAACTTTAAGTTGTCATCTTTAGCCAATAATTGCTGACAAAGTGGCTCAAGACCTGCTACTGAGATCCCAAAAATCACTAAATCGAAATCAGTACCTTTATTCAGTGTTTTTCTCGGTAACCTCTGTCCAAATGCTTGTTGGTAAACCGCCTCCCAATTAGACCAGTAAGACTCAAGGTTAATCTCATGTTCTTTAAGTAGTGCCACTTGCTGCGGGTCAATTTGTTGCCACAATGGAGAGCTTGGCCAACATGGCAAGTCTTTGACTAATTCTAGAGGCTCGTAATTTTGCGTCTCTTTTAGTTTAACCTGTTGAATTAATTGAATACTATCAACATAATGGCCATCATCATCCTGTGCACAGTGTAACGATTCAACCTGATGAAAAAACGCAAACTTAACGCCTCGATGTTTGAGCAGCTCATAGATAGGTGAGAAAATAATATCTCCCATCCCCGCTTGCATTTTCCACATCACACCACCGCGATAACACAGCATAATCCGAAGCATAGCCAAAGCCGCAACTCCCGCTTCGACATTTGGCTTTTTAAAATCACCGTCCTCATAGCCAAAAACGAGGTCATAAAAGCCGCGGACAGGCGCAGACTCCACAGACAGCGATTCATTTGCGCCATTGCGCTTGAGCCACTGTTTAAAATCGTATCGATCAAGATAACCAAACCCTCGTGAATAGACTTTGTCACGGAGCATGCCAATGGTCATCGCAACACCTAAATCTATACATATATACAGACGTCTAATGACAGGGTTGTCATCAATTAAGTCGTTTACTTCAGACTGCAACCAACGCCTAATTTTTCGAACCATATACCAAACAACTAAATGATCTTTCTTATTTTCCAAACGATGATCAGCTTCACGCACCGTTAAAAAATTACTGAGTTGCGTTATTAACAGCTTTGGTGTGGATACAACCTCTTGGACATGGTTTTCTGCGTCATCAAATAAGGTCTTGGCTTTATCTTCGACACTATCAAAAAAGCTTTTAACTTCTTGCCCCAAGTGAGCAAGCAGCGTTTTATCTCTTTCTTTTTTAGTTTTGAGTTGTGTGGATTTGTGCGTTTTCTCAACTTCACATTCCAAATCGTCAACCCACTTGTGTAGCCAAGCCGCAAGTAATTTTAAAATCTGCCAAAAATGTAAATCGAGAGTGCCATTTGCTGGATTACCTGGGATCTCAGGAAAATCTACCGACCAAGTTTGCCATTGCTGGTCGATATATTCTTGCAGCACCACCAAACTATGCGGTTTTAGTGCTTGTTGCCAAGTGTGAATGGGGACATCACTTGAGCGCTCAAGCTTATTATAAACTGTCTCAATTGCCCTAAAAGAATTGACATAGGCACCAAACCAAACGTGAAGACCATGCTCCTCTATACGCTCGCCGTATTCAGCATTACGACCACTCGCCCCTTTGCCCCCCAAACGCCAACCTTGCTGATAAACGGTAATATCATAGCGCTCTTGCCAATCTTCTTGTTCAGTCATGTATACCGCAGCTGTCATCGCCGAAACGCCGCCGCCAAGTATTGCTACTTTTTGTTTACTCATAAGCCTTCCTTTTTCAAACGTGTTGACGAGCAACACCTAAAGCCACATAGGAAGACAACTAAACATGCAAATATCGCTTTAGTAAAAATCGTGTTTTTTTATGCCACAAATACACTAACGATGGAGATTAGCCATACTCTGAGCACTGGAAACAATTTCTTCCACACCTGCCTGATCGAAGTCCATTTTCACAAAGTAAGGTAGTTTGACCTCGCTTTTGCCTAATGGAATGCCAAACATTTTATCGAGTGGAAACGCATCTATTCGTTGTAGATTCAGGCTTAAGTCATCTTTGATAAAACCAATTTTGTGGATTTTCTTCACCTCAGAAGGGGAATGTACCACTGCCGAATATACAGACTTCTCGGCATAGCCATCTGGGAACTGCTTAAATAATATTTGATCCATTTGTGGGTGGGTAAAACCCGATAAGAACTGCTTAAGAAATTGGCTATCGACGTTTAAATCAGACACTGAATCTTTGAAAAGCTCAGCAATTTCTTCACCCACTTCCAACACTTCTTTTAGCCATGACTCCCCGTCATCCTCAGGTTCAATGGATAACAATTCATGCCATGCCATTTTGACGTTGGGATCAAATTCCTTAAAGGTCTCCAGAGAGAGGGTAAAGCTCAGTGGGTCGCCAAAGTTATCAGGCATTTCGTAGCGACATAAATATTTGTTGTAGCCCCATATTTCTCGACCATTTATCAGCGCGTTAATGTTATTGACAGAGATAAACGCAGGATACCAATACAGATGCTCTGCTTTTAACGTTTCGAGATTGACTTGCAGAATTGGTAACCAGACAATGACATCGGTTTCTTGCATATATCCATAATTACTAAATGGCGGCACTTTTGATGCGATATTTTCAATATCCGTAAAGGTCAATAAGCACCAATCCGTTAAAGCCCTGAATACAAATTCACTACTAGAAACCGAATTCAGCGTTTTATCAACATAGGCTTGGATTGTTGATTTCTTTCCTTTGACAAAGAAGCCATACATTTGTGCATTTAGCATTCTACATGGAGGTTTGGCGATCGGATTACTATAAAAATGTTGATAATCAGGCAACTCGGGATACATCTTTCACTCCTTAAAGTATGATAAGTTAGTGTTTAGTGTAGTTCGCTCAAGCCGCTTTTGCGTATGTTGTTACGAAAACTCCGCCTCTCGTTGCACAACCTCGATATAGTTGCGTGCCTCTCGCTGGCAAAAATACTGATAATGCGAGTATGCGTACTCATCATAGTTACCCGAGAGCTTGTTCATAAAACCGTGTAAATATCGCGTTCGGATACAATCCAGCCCTTTTTTATCTTTTAACTGTTCTATAACGGGCTCAACGTCAAAATGAGATTCAACTTGAGCAAAGAAGATAGACACATCGCAACTAGGCTTAATACTTAGATGGTTACGTATTTGGCTGGGATAAAATGCGATAAGCTGCTCAACAGAGTGAGATGTACCTTGTTCAGACAATGCAATCCACGCTGCAGCTCCGCCTGCACTAAAGCCAATAATAAGTTTTGGTTTGTATTCAGAAATCGCTGCTGATACTTTGTCAGCATATAAACGATGACCACACTGCGCCAAAAACAGCTCATAACAATCCGACTCAGAGACACTGTTTGGTTCTTCTATAAATGGTGAAAGCACCTGCACGCCACTTCCAAGTGATTTAGCAAAACGATCAATATGATCCGTATAACCGAAAATATCGGTAACGATTAATATAGCCATCGGTTTTCCTTATTAATAATTTATAGTTATTGGCTTGTATGACTTTCCTTGCCATACGGCCTTATCTACTTATATTGGATTAACGCGCTGCGATCAAACTCTATATTCAATCGCTTGACAAAGCTTTAACTAGCACGTTTTTACCCAAAACTAAAACCTCTTTTAAAGCTAGCATACCGCCAACCTCTGTAAACATTAAATACAAATTAAATAAACATTAATTTAATCATCAATATCGCAAACAATGCTAAGCTTATTGTAAGTTCAGCAAGAGTGACCCAATTTGATCAAAATCATCTTACTCCTCTTCATTGCCTTTCAATCCAGTTTCGTATTTGCAAAACAAATAACTTGGATTGCGATAGACTTCGCGCCTTATTATATCCTTTCTGATGATTTGGAGGGACAAGGACGGGACGAGTTATTGATAAAACTCATCCAACAACAGATGCCCGACTACACCTTCAATTATAAAGTGTTCCCCGCATCGAGGGCGATACATGAGCTCTCTAATTTCAACAACCAATATTGTATGATCTCCCTCTATAAAACACCCGAGCGGCAAAGACATATCGCTTTTAGTGATGAGTATTCCACCATTGGATTGTCAACCTCTGCCGCACTAAGGAAAGATGTCGCACAGTCGCTTGGCATTACCAACAGCGCAATTGATTTGGAAAAGCTCGTAACTGAGCACGGGCTAACCGTAGGTGTGGCGGCAAACCGGTCGTTTGGTCATGAAATTGATGCGTTATTGGCGAGTTTGCCTACCAAGCAAGTGCTTGTAAGACCAGGAAGAGATACATTAGAGAGTTTGACTATCATGCTGCTCAAAAAAAGAGTCGACGTGATACTCGGATACCCAAGCGAACACCACTACCACAAATTGCATGTTGATAAGCAAGATGAATTGACACAAGTCAGATTGAGTATCGCCTCGCAAATAACTGCTGGATATGCAGGCTGTAATAACAATGCGATTGGTAAGGAACAGATCGCTGCAATTAGCGAAGCGTTAAAACAAGCCCATAAAAACGAGCAGTTTAGACTGGCTATGTCCCGTTGGTTACCAGAGCAATTTCAGCCACAGCTAGCTAGTATTTTTAAAAACTAACTTTCTGAAACTGATATTGCGTTTTAAAAGTGGACTCCACCTAGAATATAAAGCGCAGCACCACGTATATAGAAACACGTGGTGCTAGTAGAGATTACTTACGAATACCTTCCAAGTGCAAACCGATGGTAACGTGCGTTGATGCCGGACCTAGATCATAATCAATGTCATAATCAGCAAGTTTTAACTGGGTTTCGCCTTCAAAGCCAACTCGGTATCCACCCCAAGGATCTTTACCTTCGCCCACTTTTTGAATATCAAACTCGATATTCTTTGTTACCCCATTGAGTGTAAAGCTTCCTTTTACCTTCGCATTTGTATCATCGCTAAAAGTAATCGAGTTACTCTTAAAAGTCGCCTTAGGATTTGCTTTAACGTTTAAGAAATCATTACCGCGCAAATGCTTATCACGCTCTGCATGGTTCGAATCAACAGAAGCAGTATCGATCACTACATTGATTTTTGATGCATTTGGATTTTTTGCATCATAGCTGAAGTCGCCTTCGAAGCTATTAAATCGACCATGCAACCAGCTGTATCCTAAATGTTTAATTTTAAAGTTTACAAAGGCATGTGCACCTTTAGTATCAATTACATAGTCCGCAGCATTTACTCCGGCCGATAAGGTCATAGCCGCCATGCTTAATGCAATGATTGTTTTTTTCATGTTTTAATCCTCAACTTTTGTAGCGTTTGGTACCTTGAGCATGCGAACTAAGGTACGATCTCTATTAATAAAGTGGTGTTTTAGCGCTCCCACAATGTGTAGCGCTACTAATCCAATGAGCCCCCAAGCAATGTAAAAATGCACAGTGCCTGCAATATCACTTTGTTCTTCAAACAGCTCTCCAATACCCGGAACAGAAAACCAGTTAAATACCTCGATTGCTCTGCCATCCGAGGTAGAGATTAAGTAACCTGTGACAAACAGCCCAAACAAGCCAAGATACAAAACGATGTGAACGACATACGCTATTATGTTTTGCAATTTATCCACGGGAGTTGCTTCGCTTTCGGGCTTCACTTTAGAGTTAGTGAACTTCCAAATCAGCCTAAGTACTATCAAAGCTGCTAGCAGTATCCCGATGCTTTTGTGAATGTGTAAGCCGTCACGGTAGAAAGGATCGTAATAACTGAGTTCAACCATGTACAACCCAAGACCAAACATGCCAAATACCACAAGCGCACTGAGCCAATGAAAGATGATGGCTAACAAACCATAGTTTTGTGATGTATTTTTAAACATAATATTCAGCTAATAAAACTCATTCTCAATAAGAGTAAGCTTATACGCTAAAAGTTCAGAGAGAAAGCCATAAATTTAGCGTCAGATTGTGCATATATGCACACAAAAAAAGGCGCTTCATAATACAAGCGCCTTGAGTCGGGGGGAGTGTAAACTAATTTTTATAGAAGTAGCTGTCCTTGGTGATGCTAATTTTGGCATCTTGCTGCGACTCTATCGTGAATTGGATTGGAGTCCGTTTACCTTTTAGCTCATAGCCATCAGCGGTGACCGTTACAGGGATTAATGCCATGTCACCGCCAGCAATATGCGTTGTCATTGGGGCTGTTAATTTCGCATCTGGTAGCCCCTTTAAGCTCACGGTGTAAGTTAAATCATGCTGTGTTTTGTTTATGACACTTAAGGTGTATGGGTTCTCGACTAACCCCTCATAGTTAACACGATAAAGCGCATTACGGTCGCGAATGACAGAAGCTTCTATTGGTGTACGATTAAATGCCCAAATCACCATTGTGACTACTATCAATACGGTAATGGCACCATAACCCACTATTTTTAACCTAAATGGATTCGACTTTTTACCCGCTTGTTGATGCTCACTTTGATACTTAATCAAATCTGGCTGATAACCGAATTTATTCATCGTTTCGTTACACGCATCGATACATAAACCACAGTTAATACATTCGTATTGCAGGCCATTACGAATATCAATACCAGCAGGGCAAACTTCAACACATAAATTACAGTCTACACAGTCGCCGAGCCCAAGCTGTTTTGGGTCTTCTTTGCGTTTACGACGACCCCTATTTTCACCTCGTTCGCTATCATAGGTGACGACCAGTGTATCTTTGTCAAACATAACCGATTGGAAACGAGAATATGGACATGCCACAGTACACATTTTTTCTCGCAAAAAGCCCGCGTTTCCATAGGTACAAAGTGCGAATAAGAATACCCAGAAGGAAGTAAGGCCAGTCCACTCAAGCGTAAACATGTCTAGATACAGCTCTTTTGCAGGTATAAAATAGGCCATAAATGAAGTGGCAGTAAACATCGAAATTATCAACCAAATAGCGTGTTTGGCCGTTTTCTTAGCGACTTTTTTGCTATCCCAGTTTGATTTGTCCAACTTTATTCTTTGGTTGCGAGTCCCCTCCACTCGGTGCTCAACCCAAGTGAACATCAGCATCCAAATTGTTTGTGGGCAAGTATAACCACACCACACGCGACCCAGCCAAGTCGTGACAAAGAATAAAGCAAAGGCACCCACCATAAAAATCCAGGCTAGAATCATAAAGTCTTGAGGGAGAAAGGTGGCACCAAATATCCTAAATTGCTGCTTACCAAAATCAAGCAAGATGGCCTGCTGCTCGTTGTACGGGATCCAAGGAATGAGAACGAAAGTTAACATTAAAAACCAACCAAGGTTTCTTCTTATTTTTTGGAAAAAACCTTTTTGCTCTCTGACGTAAATAGGCCCTTCTTGTTTATAGGGCTTAATGATCATGTCTTCTTCTTTGATATCAAACTTCATGTTATTTGCTACATTGGTAATACACGAGTTTGATATTGCAACTTTCAGACCAATCTGAAAGTTTATAACGCGTTGATTTTTATTACATTTGTTTTTATGATATTTTCAATATCGCGAAATATCACGGATAGGCGCGAAATATCACGAAAGTTTAGCAATTTTTAGTTTTTTCATTTTCGACCTTAGCGTACTTTCGGGTAGTCCTAACTTATCAGCCGCCCCGTTGCTGCCAGCGATCTTCCAGTTACTTATTTCTAGCACTCTTAATATGTGCTCAGCTTCCGCTTGCGCTAAAGTCAGTTCACCGTTTTCAGATTTATGCTGCTCAGTAGCGTTAAGTGCTTGAGATAAATCAAGTAAACGACCTTTAGATAATATCGCTTCGCGCTCCAACACGTTTTGAAGTTCTCGAATATTGCCTGGCCAATCATAACGCTGTAACGCATGAATAGCCTTTTTTGAGATCCCGCGTAGTTGCTTACTCAGCTTTTTGTTGAGCTGCACGATGAGGTTGTTGGCCAATACGGGTATATCCTCTATACGCTCTCGTAGTGCTGGCACTCGAATAGGAAAAACGTTTAAACGATAATATAAATCCATTCTAAACCCTCCCTCTTCGACCATTTTCCACAAATCTCTGTTGGTCGCCGCGACTATCCGTATATCTACTTGGATCGACTTACTTCCCCCTACACGCTCAAACTCTCGCTCTTGTAATACACGTAATAACTTGCTTTGCGCTTCTAGCGGTAACTCACCAATTTCATCTAAAAATATTGTCCCTTTATCCGCCAACTCAAAACGTCCTTTACGTTTTTCATTCGCTCCAGTGAATGCACCTTTTTCATGTCCAAACAACTCAGATTCGATCAAAGTTGGTGAAAAAGCAGCGCAATTTACTTTAACGAAAGGTTGCGATGAACGCTCACTAAGGCGGTGCAGATTTCTGGCAACAAGCTCTTTACCCGTGCCATTTTCCCCTAAAACCAATACCGTACTGTCGGTCTGACTAACCAGCTCTAGCTGCGCCAACATGGCCTGAAATATTGCGCTACTGCCCACCAAACCCGAGTCTTGCCAATTTTCATTTAATGTTTCTAGCAGGTAGGCATTTTCATCTTTAAGTTGCTCAGTAAGTACTTGAACTTTATTTAGCGCCTCTCTTAGGGCATTTTCAGTTTTGTGCTGTTGCGATACATCGCGAAATATCGCGACTGCACCGATAATTTGCTGATCTTTAAAGATTGGGGTTGAAGTATATTCTACAGGGAAACAGCTTCCATCTTTACGCCAGAACACTTCATTGGTTACCTGTCGTGTTTTACCATCAAACATCGTTTTGTAGATGTTACATTCATCAGCAGGATAATCACTCCCATCTGCATGACTATGATGATGGTACTGATGTATTTTCTTCCCCAAAAGCTCATCACTTTGCCACCCAGTCATACGCTCTGCGGCCGGGTTTACAAAAACAGCGTTACCAGAAAGGTCAAAACCATAGATCCCCTCTCCAACCGCATTCAATAATAATTTAGGGTCCGCCAAAAAGTGTTTGATAATAGACATAGCAATCCTCGCGATATTTCGCGAGGATTATATAACCATAGCCTTTTATTGTCAGCCATGAGTTTTGCTTAATAATCAGCATCGTCACAACAAACATGCATTTTTCACCCATGAAAGTGTAAAATGAGAGAAAGCTTATAACTTGAGTAACTGCGTGGACAAATCAACTTATATTCCCAGCGCGTTTCTGGACGACATAAAAACCTACTTACCAGATCACCTTAGCATCGAAGACTTTATAGATAAGTGCCAGTCTCCTTTACGCCGAGCAGTCAGAGTCAATACCCTAAAAATGTCTATCACGGAATTCTTAGCCTACTGCGAAAAAAGTGATTGGCAGGCAGAGCCGATCCCATGGTGTGAGGAAGGGTTTTGGATATCAAGAAGTGAACAAGAAGAAACTAATCTTGCTATCGGCAACACAGATATCCATTTAAGTGGCTGCATCTATGTCCAAGAAGCAAGTTCTATGTTGCCGCCAACAGCACTTAAATCGACTATCTGCAGTGATGATATTAATTTGGATATGGCGTCAGCACCGGGCTCGAAAACTTCGCAACTCGCGGCTTATATGGATGGACGCGGCGTACTAATCGCTAATGAGCTATCATCATCTCGACTCAAAGCGCTTGCAGCAAATATGAAACGTATGGGCATACGAAATGTTGCGTTGTCTCACTTTGACGGCTGTATCTTTGGCGATTATATGCATGAATGTTTTGATAACATCTTGCTTGATGCGCCATGCTCTGGAGAAGGCACTGTTAGAAAGGACCCAAACGCCCTTAAAAACTGGTCAATTGAGTCTAATGTTGAAATTGCACAAGTGCAGAAGCAACTGATAGACAGCGCATTTCAAGCCTTAAAGCCAGGTGGTACCTTAGTGTATTCAACTTGCACATTAACACCGTTGGAAAATCAGCAAGTATGCCAACACCTCATTGATAATTATCCTCAAGCAGTAGCAGTCGAAAACCTGTCGACCTTATTTGAAGGTGCTGAAAAAGCAACAACGTCCGAAGGATACTTGCATGTGTGGCCTCAGCTATATGATAGCGAAGGGTTTTTCATTGCTCGATTTAAGAAGTTACACTCTGTTGCCGTTAAAAACCCAAAACAGAAAAAAGGGGCTTTCCCTTTTGAAGAACTAGACAAGAAAACCACTCAACTATTGTTATCCGTCCTAAAAAAACAGTTTGGTATTGCCCAACTTGACGGTAAGTTGATGCAGCGCGATAAAGAGGTGTGGCTATTTCCTGACAACTTTGAAGCAATCCAAGATAAGATCAAATATTCTCGTATAGGGATTTTAATCGGTACTACCCATAAAAACGGGGTAAGATTAGAGCATGAGTTTGCCACTACTTTCGGTCACTTAGCGTCTAAAAACACTTTAGCACTAACAAAAGAGCAAGCAAAAGATTACTTTAATGGCAAGGATATACGCCTAGATGAAGTTACCAAACTAACGGGAGAGGTGATCCTCACGCTATGTGGCAGTGCCATCGGGTTAGGAAAATGGCAAAAGAATAAAGTTAAAAACAGTTTGCCTCGGGATTTAATTAAAGACGGCCTGTTGATAACTTGGGTATAACCTGAATATACCCTTTTGATATTTTTAAGACCAATTATGAATATAAATAACAACTCTTTGTTTTATATAAACTTAATAAATCATTCATTTATTTGTAAAAAGAATGAAAGGTTAACTAAACTTAACAGTACTTTCTACTTCTCCCTACAGTCTTAGAAGGTGTTTTTAGTTAGCGCACGGCTCAATCTTGAGCCTTTCCCTAGGCCCAGAACTTAGCAGGTAAGTTTCTGGGCGTTTTTTTATCAGGCTAATTAGGTCAACATTTCGAGTTCTGTGATGATCTGCATCGCTGCTTCATTACTGTCACCGCACACATCTTCCATTGCCTTAAATTGCAAACACACCTGTGGGCGCTCTGGCTGGTTAAACAGTTTACACAGATTATTTTCATCTAGTTGAATACACCGCTCCCCCGCAGGTTTACCATTTGGCATACCGGGAATGGGGGTTGAAATACTTGGTGCTATACAACAAGCGCCACAACCAAGCCTACAATCCATTCTGTTTCTCGCAATTTTGACAATAAGTGGTGCATTTTATCGAAAAATCGACTACACGTAAAAGCATCAATCGCTTTTAAGAATGTAACGATAAATTTAGGTACGCAAAGCTTTGTTACATATTCAGTCTGGATTTAAACACCTCGACATAATTATTCGCGTATTCTTAAGCTTATCGATGATCTAGAGCCGTTAATCTGGGTCATTAAAAATCATTCAACAGGAAGGATTTTAACGTGGCTAGTAAAAAACAAATAATTCTACCAATTGCCGTTCTTGCGGTGGGAATTGCAGCGGCTGTTGCCATGTCTGCAATGAAACAACCTCCAGAAGAGAAGAAAGAAGAAATAGTACATCCTCTCGTACAGGTTCAACCTATTCATATTGACCAAGTTAAGCTTAACGTATCGTCATACGGTATCGTGATGCCAAAATACAGTACTGAGCTTGTTGCTCAGGTCAGTGGTCAAGTCATTTCATTGTCTGACAAGTTTGTCAAAGGTGGCTTTGTCAAAGAAGGCGACGTGCTTGCTCGCATCGACCCGAATGACTATGAAGCGTCGCTGATTGAAGCTGAAGCGGCTTTAGCACAAGCCAGCTCAGCACTAGAAATAGAACAAGCTCAGGTGCAAGTAGCAAAAGCAGAATGGCAAAGGATTAAAGCAAACGCTAACGAAAAAATACCTTCCGAGCTCTATTTAAGAAAACCTCAGCTCGCTGAAAAGTTAGCAAGCTTTAAAGCTGCTCAGGCTGCAGTGAAAAGAGCGAACCGAAATTTGGAGCGTACTTACATCAGAGCGCCTTACGATGCGATTATAGAGTCTCGTACCGTAAGCCTTGGTAGTGTAGTCAATCCCGGTAATGGCTTTGGTAAACTCAATGCGACATCTGTTGCGGAAGTACGCCTCCCTGTTGCCGATAATGAATTGAAATACTTACCGCAACAAGGTGTTGGCACCGATGTCGTGATCACAGCAGAAGTCGCTGGTCAACCGATGAGTTGGAAAGGCGAGATCGTCCGCAGTGAAGGTGTTATCGATAACAAAAGTCGCATGACCTACCTTGTTGCTCAAGTCGAACAGCCTTATTACAACAACGCAAAACCACTACGTTTTGGCGCTTATATCAATGCTGATATTCAAGGTTTGTTAGTGCAAAATGCCACTATGCTTCCTCATCACTTAGTGAAAGAAGGTCGCGTTGCAACATTGGATGATGATAACAAGCTGAGCTACAAAAAGGTCAATATTATTAGAGAATACAATGGCATGGTCGTCGTTGATAACGGCGTTGAGTCAGGCCAACAGGTCATTACTTCAGCGCTGGACTATCCTTCTGAAGGAATGCAACTACGTACAGACAATACTCCTTCGCAAAGCGCTAACACCCAATTGGCGCTCAAAGAGGAGTAAGGTTTATGCATAGTCAAAGCACAGAAAAAGGCTTAATTGCTTGGTTTGCACGTAACCCAGTTGCAGCAAACTTATTGATGATATTTATTATTGTGGGCGGCTTGCTTACCGCGTTTTCGATCCGCAAGCAAATGTTTCCACAATACGATAGTAACTGGATAAGTGTTCAAGCTGTGTATCCGGGCGCGGCACCTCAAGAGGTCGAGGAAGGGATCACGATTAAGATCGAAGAATCCATGGAAGGTCTCGAAGGGATCAAACGCTTGATCACCTACTCTAATCGCGGTTACTCGCAAACTTGGATAGAAGTAGACGAGCAGTACAACACCAAAGAGGTACTCGACGAAGTCAAGATGCAAGTGGACTCCGTCTCAACTTTCCCATCTGGAATGGAACGCCCTATTGTACGTCACGACAAGGCAACCCAAGAAGTGATGTGGTTGTCACTCAATGGCGATTTAAGTCCCCATGATCTTAAAGAGCTTGGTAATCGCATTCATGAAGAAATGCTGTCGTTACCCGGCGTTAACCTTGTGCGTTTTGATGGTGGCCTGAACTACGAAATTTCGGTTGAGATAAGCCCGGATAAAATGCGCGAGTACGGCCTAAGTTTTAGAGCGATTTCGGATGCTGTAAAGAGCTTCTCAGCGAACATGTCTGCCGGTCAAATTCGCTCCGAAAATGGCTATATTTCAATGCGAGTTGAAAATCAAGCCTATCGCGGTGACGAGTTTAGAAAACTCCCCTTACTAACACTACCAGACGGCGCACAGGTTAGCTTAGGCGATGTCGCCACTATTAACGATGGCTTTGAAGAAGGACTTCAATACTCTAAATACAATGGTAAGAACTCACTGGTTTATGAAGTTAGCGCGTCAAAAGACCAAGACATCACCAAAGTTGCAGATATCATTAAGAACTATCTTGAGGCAAAGAAAGGCTCATTACCACAAGGCGTAGAACTTGAGCCTTTTATTGACTTGACCTATTACCTCAATGGCCGCCTTAACATGATGCTAGAAAATATGGCGTTAGGTGGCGTATTAGTTATGCTAATGCTTGCTCTATTTTTACGTGTGCGTTTAGCATTTTGGGTCATGATGGGGTTGCCAGTTAGTTTCTTAGGTGCATTTCTAATGATGCCAATGGGTTATTTAGACGTAACGATTAACTTAGCCTCACTGTTTGCCTTTATTTTGGTGTTGGGGATTGTCGTTGATGACGCGATAGTCGTCGGTGAATCCGCCCATGCAGAAATAGAAAAACATGGTCATAGCCTCGATAATGTCGTTCGTGGTGTAAAGCGTGTTGCTATCCCAGCCACTTTTGGTGTGCTTACTACTGTTGCTGCTTTCTTACCGCAAACATTAGCAACCGGCCCAACGGCAGCATTTTCTAAAGCAATTGGTGGCGTAATAATTCTTTGCTTACTATTCTCTTTGGTTGAATCCAAGCTGGTTTTACCTGCGCATTTAGCAGCGATGAAAGACAAACCAAGCAACCCTAAAAATCCGTTCCATCGCCTCCGGGAAAAAATGGATAGCGGCCTTCAATCTTTCATTGAAAACACGTACCGCCCATTCATTGTACGCTGTATTCACTACCGTTATACCGTTATCGTTGGCTTTTTAACCATTTTAATTGTCAGCGCGGGGATGTTTGCTGGTGGCTTAGTGAAGTTTGTTGCTAACCCAAAAATCCCACATGATTTTCCACGTATCTCGATTGATATGAACTTATCTTCGTCAGAAAACGCGACGCTTGAGTCAATTCAAAAAATTGAGCAAATGGTACTGAAAGTCGACAAAGAAATTGAGGCTGAGTATGGCAAGAAAATGATCCGTGATTACATGGTGAATATGAATGGCCGCACAAGCGCAAATATTATGGTGATCTTGGTTGAACCAGATGCACGCCCAATCGATACCTTTGCACTCAGCGCCCGCTGGCGTGATGCAATGCCTGCACTGCCTGGTGTTAAATCGCTAAACATTCAAGATAGCATCATGAATGGTGGTCGTGATGACGGAGATATTAGCTTTAGATTAGAAGGTAAACACAAAGAAGAGCTTCGCGAAGTCGCACAGAAACTAAAAGACAAGCTAGCAACTATTGAAGGTGTTGGTGATATCAATGACTCTATGCAATCAGCAACCGATGAAGTGCAGCTTGAGCTTAAACCATTAGCGTATAGCCTTGGACTGACATTGGCGGATGTTGCATCTCAAGTAAACTTCAGTTACTACGGCCTTGAAGCACAGCGTATTTTACGTGATGGTGAGGAGATCAAAGTAATGATCCGTTACCCTAAAGAACATCGTGATGCCATTAGTGACATTCAGGACGTGCGTATCTTAACGCCTCAAGGTGCAGAAGTGCCGTTGGTAGAAGTGGCTGATGTAAAATTGGTTGATGGTGTTAACCGAATTCGCCGTGAAAACGCCAAACGCACGATTAATGTTTGGGCATCAGTTGATACCGAAATCGCCCAACCATTTGAGATAGCAAAACAGGTTCGTGACGAATATCTTCCTAGTCTATTAAAGAACTACCCTGGCGTTCAGAGTGCAGTGGCGGGTCGCGTACAAGAAGAAATGGACAGTGTTGCTGAGCAAATTCGTGACTTTGCCCTGTCATTAATGATTATCTTCGCACTACTGGCAATTCCACTACGTTCTTATTCTCAGCCTGTCATCATCATGTCTGTGATCCCATTTGGTGTGGTCGGCGCGGTATTCGGTCATATGATATTGGGAATGACAATGAGTAGTTTGTCGTTCTTTGGTATTATTGCCGTGGCAGGGGTTGTGGTAAACGACTCTTTGGTTATGGTGGATTTTGTCAATAAAGCACGCGAAGAAGGTATCGATTTAAAAGCCGCGGCCGTCGAGGCCGGATGTAAACGCTTTAGAGCAATCTTGCTCACTTCGTTGACCACCTTTATCGGACTTGTACCAATCATTATGGAAACCAGCCTGCAAGCTAAAATTGTCATTCCAATGGCGGTATCGCTTGCGTTTGGTGTGTTGTTTGCCACGGTGATCACCCTAGTACTTATCCCTTGTCAATATGTGGCACTTGAAGATGTTAAACGCGTTGGCCGCAAATGGTTTAAAGGTAAAGACTCGGCTGATAGCCAACAAACGACACCGGAGCTAAATTCTAATACTCACTAAGTAACAAATTACTAGCCCACAAAAAAGCTCGGAAACTTCCGAGCTTTTTTATTTTTTATACCAATTCGCTTAATTAAGTGATCTATTTTGAGGCGAGAAAATCTTGTCGATAACCAGGCGAAAATTTTGCTATTTAGTTATTCTAAATGAGAAATTTTTAACGCAGTTAGCGTCAGATTTGCTCCTTCAAATTGAGCAAGTATTAAGACTAATTGGTATTACAGATGTTACTGACTGTAATGCGCAAAAAAGCGCTTTACTCTATCCATTGCAGGCTGTAAATCATCTTTATGTGGTAAAAACACTAATCTAAAATGATCCGCACTGGGCCAATTAAAAGCACGTCCGTGGACGAGTAGAATTTTTTCTTCTTTGAGCAGGTCCAGCACCATGCGCTCATCATTCTTAATATTAAACCGCTTCACGTCGACTTTTGGAAACGCATAAAGCGCGCCCTTTGGCTTTACACAGCTTATCCCTTCGATATCGTTTAAACCTTTGAACGCAATATCACGCTGTTCATACAAACGCCCACCCGGTTCAATGAGTTGGTCGATGGATTGTATGCCTCCGAGCGCTTGTTGAATGGCAAACTGTGCAGGAACATTGGCGCATAATCGCATAGACGCAAGCATTTCTAAGCCTGTGATCAAATCCCGCATCACTGAATGCTTACCACTGATCACCATCCAGCCCATGCGGATCCCGGCCGCACGATAGGTTTTTGCTAAGCCGTTAAACGTGATAACTGGGATATCATCACAAAGACTCGCAATTGAAAAATGCTCCGCATCGTCATATAAAATCTTTTCGTAGATCTCATCACTCAGTACTAATAGCTTGTGTTCTCTGGCAACGTCAATTAATGCTTCGAGCAATGCTTTGTCATATACAGCACCGGTCGGATTATTTGGGTTGATCAGCACCAATGCCTTTGTCCGACTTGTGATTTTACGCTTGATATCTTCGATATCTGGAAACCAGTCTTGCTCTTCATCACAAAGATAATGCACTGGATTACCGCCTGATAATTTAACAGCGGCCGTCCATAACGGATAATCTGGTGCGGGGATCAACACTTCGTCACCATCATTGAGTAAGGCTTGTGCGGTCATTTGGATCAATTCACTGACGCCATTGCCAATGAAGATGTTATCGACACTAATATTGGGAAAGCTTTTTTGCTGATAATATTGATACACGGCAACTCGGGCAGAATACAATCCTTTTGAGTCGCAATACCCCTGTGCAGAATATAAGTTTTTTATGATATCTCGGTGCATATCTTCTGGCATATCAAAGCCAAATGCCGCCGGATTACCAATATTTAATTTGAGGACTTTCATGCCCTCGTCTTCCATTTTTCTTGCTTGATCCAATACTGGACCACGAATATCGTAACTCACCCCGTTGAGCTTATTACTTTTTGTTATTTGTAGCATCTATAACCCCCTCATTTTGCTCAAGCATATATCACAATGCCGTCAAAATTCTATGCTTGTGATAACTTTTTATGCTTCAAAAAAGCAACTTACAAAATGAAGTGATTAGAGTGGGATAAATAAGCGCAATTTTAAATAAAAAAGGCCGTATAAACGACCTCATTTCCGCTCTTTGGCTGATGCCGGATTTAAGATTGAGCACTCACCCACTGCTGCAGTTTCGCTTTTGAACCTGCAACTTGTGCTGCCAGCTTCTCAATAGAGTCATCAACAATATCCTGCTCCCCTTGCATGAGGGCATGCTCAATCGTCTTTGCCAAATCGCTCAAACTAGCAGCTCCAAACTGGGCAGCATTAGATTTCAAACTGTGAGCATGACGAATGGCAGCTTCTTGATCCTGATTCAAATTCAGCATCAACTCCGATTCTAACCGCTCGAATTCAGAACAACAAAAATGAACCGTATCTTCGAATTGCTCGCCCAGTAACATTTGCATGTTTTCTAGGGCACCTTCATCTATTACGATGCTCATAATTTTCCTTAAATTTAATATTCTATTACTTATGCTAGCCAAATCTGGTTTCTTGTGCAAAGTAAATGCGGGCAAGATATGATAAAATACGACTTATATTTAGAAACACCTCATTAAACATGAAACGTAATACCTGTCCAGTCTGTCAGTTTCCCACAAAAACTTGCGTATGCTCCTATATTGGTAACGTGATAGCAAATGCGACTCAAGTTATTATCATGCAGCACCCGAGCGAAGTAAAAGTCGCCAAAAATACCGCAAAGCTCCTCGCCTTGCAGTTAGACAGTTTTGCACTGTATGTTGGAGAAAATACCAGTGACTTTGAAGAGTTGATTAACTTCTGCAACGTAAACCATGTTGCATTGCTCTACCCAAACAGCCACGCTAAGACCTTAACTACAGAGTATAACCACTCTCAAAAGCTTGATGCCATCATCTTATTGGACGGTACTTGGAAGAAAGCCACTAAGCTTTATAAACTCAATCCGTGGCTAAGCCAGTTGCCCAGTTTCCAGTTCGATTCGGTCAATGCAAGTGAATATACTATTCGTAAATCTAAACATGAATACAGTTTATCAACACTTGAAGCGGCAGCTCAATTTCTCGAGATTGTAGATCAATGCGAAACTTCGGTTCTCTACAAACTTCAAGCTGGTATGGTGAAAGAGCAGATGAAGCGAATGCCTGATGATGTTAAGGCTCGATATTAAAGGAAGAAAATGCCAAGCTCGAGACTACAGCGCGGATACACTCGTCGAGGACCCGATTATCGATTCGGCGATCAAGTTGATTTCAGTGAAATCAAACAGACCTTTGGCTTTAAAACCATGACCATTGGTCATTGGGTTACGCCCGAAGAAACCCGTTTATCCGCCAATTTAATTTATGATGCCCTCGCAGATCTAGCCCAAATACTACAAGTACCACCAGAAGTCATTGGCCTTCGGGGAACACTTAATTTTGATTTTGGCACAGGCGGTCAACAAGGTGTTCAAGCGCATTACGCAGCAAATACAAGAACACTCGCCTTGGCAAAAAATGCTGGTGGTGGCGCACTTGCCCACGAATGGTGGCATGCATTTGATCACTATATTTGCCAGCATTTAATAACTCAGCCAAAAAAGTCTTTTACATCATCAGCTTGGTTACTTTCTACCGAAACCGTATTACACCCTCTGAACAATGCTTTAGCAACGTTTTTTGCGCATACCTTTCTAGATGAACAACATCAAAAACCAAATCGGTATTTTCATACCGCCAAGATTGCCGATAGCGCAAACAAACAGATTTATTACGCACTGCCCGAGGAGCTAACAGCTCGGATGTTCGAGGCCATTATTGCCTACCACAGCGATATATCAAATTCATTTTTGGCCGCGGGAATTAAAGGTTCAGAGCAAGAAAAACTGGGGATTTACCCAAAGCGCAAACATAGAGAACGATGCGCTGAGCCCATTTTTCACTACTTCAGCGAACTAGGAAAGATTTTATATCGCCGGCATAGGTGACTTTACTTAGCCAACTCTTAAATTCAGTGAGCGGCAACGGACGTGAAATAAAATAGCCCTGTGCAAAGTCGCAGCCATAGGCCTGCAAACGAATGTAGCTATTGATATCCTCAACCCCTTCAGCCACCACCCTTGAGCCTAAACTGTGCGCCATATCACACGTCGCTTTACATATTGTTTGGTTGCTCTTAGATGTCTCGATATCCATCACAAAACTTTTATCAATTTTAAGTTCATCAAATCCAAGTTTACTCAAATATGCAAGTGACGAATATCCAGTACCAAAATCGTCTATCGCCACCTTTACGCCGATTGAACGATAATCATCTAACACCCCTTTAAGTTCTGCTTCTTTTCCTATCGTTACAGATTCCGTGATCTCTATCATTATTTGAGAAGGTGCGAGTGATAATTCATTGATAAGCGTAATAAGCTGTACCGACAACTCTCTTCTACTCAAGTCACGACCTGATACGTTGATTGAAATAACGTGCTCAGGCAATAACTTGGTTATCTCGGCTTGATAATGAAGCGCATGCTCAATCACCCATTCGGTGATCTCGTAAATTTGCCCTGAAGACTCCGCAATCGGAATAAATTCGTCAGGTGGTATGTAACCAAGTTCAGGGTGAAGCCAGCGCAGTAGCACTTCCGAGCCAAATACCCTGCCAGTCCTGAGGTCTACCTGCGGCTGAAAGAATAAACTGAACTGTTCATGTTCTATCGCACTTTTAAGAAACGAGGTGAGCTTTAATTGTCGCTCAGTCGAGATAGAGCTTTCAACATCAAATAGATGCCAACGTTGACCATTGTGTGACTTAGTATTAAGAGCCTGCAGCGCACGCTGGATAAGCTTCTCTGTGGATTTTGCATGCATTGGATAATTCGCAACCCCAACCTCTAGACTATCGACAATCTGCGTGTCTTTATAGCCAACCCCTTCTTCGAATACAGCTGATAAAATACATACATATTGCTCAACTTGACTGACCTCTATTTTACCATCAAGCACGATGGCAAACACTTGGTCTTCTAGGCGGTAAATAGGTGTGTTTCCTTTATTTGCAACGGCAGCGCTACCATAAGTATTGATTTGCTCAGAGACCTCTTTGAATAACTTATTGATGTGCTGATTTGCAAAGGTTAAGCCAAAACTCAGTCTTATTGATGGCAGGATCAGTGGTTTAAAAAGCAACAATGTATGCGCTTTATTTTGCTCCTCAAGCTTAGCGAGCGAACCAAACAGGGCGAATTTATTGGGCAGTGCAGTCTCTTTATCAAACTCAGCATAATGAATATACATACGCCGCTTTTCCGCATCATGCCAAACCACAAACAGTAGTAAGAGCATTAAATGTAGGCTGATCAACACATGGTTTACAATTGATATCTGCTCACTTGGCTGTATTAATTGACTCCCAGCAAAGCCAATTAGTACCGCCACCATAGGAGACCAAATTGCGCAGCAAAAATAGACTTCTTTACGACTGTCTTTATCTTGGCTTACCAAAATCATCGTACTTAATACAATTGCACCAATAACCATTATGGACTGAAGTGCAAACGGTAAATCCACTTTCGCAAACGCCACAATGACACCGCTGAGTAAGTAGATATATGCGGTCGTCTTGATGGTTAGCTTTATCTTTCTATCAAGCCTATTTTTAGTAAGGAAATGATGAAAAAACAAAAGGCTGAAGCCGAGTGCAAAACACACAAAGCTGCCACTGTAATGTAAAAAATGAATGCTATTTTGGTAGCTGAAAAAGATATCAGCGAGTCCTTTATGGGTGACGTAAAGACAGGCTAATGACAGCAAATAACCACCAACCGAAAGCAGGCTTGCGCGTTTCGAAATGATACCGGTACTGAGCATGAAAATACTCAATAAAAACATTACCCCCAGAAACAACCCAGTTAAAAATAGATGAGCATTGGTATCTTCTATATAAACTTCATAAGGTTCAATACTCACTCTTGACAAGGAAACATAGGGTGATTGAACTTTAACAATGATCGTCTCAATATGGCTATTTGCATCAATCACCAGGTGGGGTGAAAAATGGGATAACGATGTATGATTGTTACTTGCGGGAATTTGAGTTAATTTTCCAATAGGGTCTGTGGTAAAAAACTCCACACTACCCATGGATGGACGTGCGACTGTTAGCACTTGGTCTGACAGATCATCGCGAACGAGGCTTGTGATTCGAAGCCAAACCGCAACGCCCTTTGGAATAATTACCGTTTCTTGCGATACACTAAACTGGGCCTCGGAAAAGTCACCATAGCCTACTGAAATTAAAGGTCTTGCTTCTACAGTTTCTGCGGCCAGCTGCGTTTCAGCAGTAGCCCACATCGCAAAGATGCAACACACAATTATCGTAAACACCAGCGTGGCATACCTAGCAGCGCTAAGCCACATACCCATTCTCCTTGAGTCACTTTGACGGTGATTTATCAGCCTATTCGTTATGCAAAGAACCAAGCGTTAACGTTCAAGAAAAACACCAACTCGAAAATATTGGCCTTAAGCTTCTCTTTGCAAATCAGGAAGCAACGTCATTCGCGCACTAATACCAGTTGTATTAAGTAAATGATCTATTTTGAAGCAAGGAAATAGCTTTAGTAGCAAGGCAAAAATTTTGCTATTTAGTTGATCTAAATGAGAAATTTTTAACTAAGCTAATATGCTATTTCACCCTTCAAATTGATTAGAGAATTAATTCAATTGGTATAATACCTATTTCACTTTGTCTACTGCTGTCATTCGCATGACGCTTTCGCCGACAACATAAAAAACGCATTACAATAAGTATGGTTTGGATCGAAGCAAATGCAAAAATATTATTGAATTTAAATCGTTATGGCTATTTGATGGGGAATCAAAAATGTAAAGATGGCATGCCGTTTAGGTAAGTTGAGGGACTAGTCTAAACTCGGAATAACAACTTGTGCTCAAGCAGCTGTTATTCCCAAGCTAAGCGTCAGATTTGTTTGTAATAGGCCAACTATTTACACACAAATCCTCTCGCCCACCTATTCAATTAACTGTCGTCACTTATACGCGAAGCAACCGCACTATTTTGATCCTTATATTTGGCGTCTTTACGCTCGTTATAAGGGAATTGCGCAGCACTTGTCATCGTTTCAAAGCTCATCGCACCTATTTTCATGTTTGGCCTAAGTGCCAAAGGCAACTTACCTGAGTTATAGAACTCTAATACGATGTTTCCAGACCAACCGGGATCAATACGATGCGCAGTAACATGAACCATTAAACCTAGCCTAGCCAGCGACGAGCGGCCATCTAACCAACCAACAAGGTCGGCAGGTAGCGTTACTTTTTCATACGTCATTGCCAGCGCCAGCTCACCAGGGTGCAAGAAAAACGCTTGGCCATCTTCTAACACAATTTCGTCACTCATGATGGATTCCATCGCGGCATTGATCTGATCTTTAGGGCCACTGAGATCAACGTAAGGCGCGGCATGGTCCTGAAACACTCTAAACTTGTTACCCAGTCTTAAATCCACAGTAACGCCTGAAATCATATCTGGCTTAGGTGTAGGTTCGATGATTATGCGTTGTTGTTCAATCGCTTCTCGAATATGGGTATCCGATAATCTCATTCTTAGTCTTCCGTCATCACAATCTCAACACCCGATGTTGAGTCTGATTGGTAATATAACATACTGGCAACCAGTTGGGCACAATCAACATAGTGATCTGCTATACCATGATTGTCAGTCTTACTTTCTGAATTAGGCTCACGGACTGTGGCAATGATATCTTCGCCCTGCTCCGTTGCTGTTCTGATCTGTTCGTTAAGCGGTACTTCCGCGAGCAGAGGCACACCATAGCGACTCGCCAGCGTGGTGCCACCAGAGTGACCAAAAATATGGTTGCGACTACCACATTGCTCACAATTGAAGTAACTCATATTTTCGACCAAACCTAAAATAGGGAGCTGCACTTTTTCAAACATCGCGATGCCCTTCTGTGCATCTGCTAGCGCCAAGGTCTGCGGTGTAGTGACAATCACCGCACCACTGGCTGGCACTTTTTGCGTCATAGTAAGTTGGATATCTCCTGTGCCTGGTGGCATATCAACAATCAGATAATCCAGCTCACCCCAATCCGTTTCATTTAACAATTGAGTAAGCGCTTGAGAAGCCATTGGTCCTCGCCAAACAGTGGCGTCCTCTGCTGGGACCAAAAAGCCGATAGACATAGCTTTAATACCCGACTTTTCAATTGGCAGTAGGGTTTTATCATCTTTCGCCTGAGGTTTTTCATCCTCAAGAGCCAGTAAACTAGGTAGCGAAGGGCCATAAATATCAGCATCTAGCACACCAACTTTCGCACCTTGAGCACGTAGCGCATACGCCAGATTAATCGCAGTGGTAGACTTACCCACCCCGCCCTTACCTGAGGCAACAAGAATAATATGTTTAATGGCTTTAAATTTTGGTCTGCCGACAACAACGACTTTCGATGTCACCTCAACGGGCTTGCCTAAGTGTTGCTGTAGATAACTAGCAACATCTTGGTCGCATTGGATGGCAAATGGAAAATTTATTTGTACTTGAATTTGCGCCTTTGATTCTTGTGTTTTGATCACCCAATTTGCATCAATGCCCACTGGTAATGCGGCACTACGATAGCCATTTAAAAGCTCAATGATTGCCTGTTTGGTGTTTTTTCCCTTGGCAAACCATTTTTCCAGTCCAAACATACAAATTAAACTCCTCTGGGTGATGAAAATAGCCACGGAATTATGTAACATTCAACTCATTAAAACCAGTCAATTCGCGGTTCATGGTCTGAACTAAGGTGAGTCACTAAGCACACTTGTCCATTCAAGTGTTAACTCGGTGAATAATCAACCAATTCAACACCATCAATTAGAAAGATCGCGCTAAATTCATGGAATCGTTATGACGAAGAGAAAAATTCTCATTACCAGTGCATTACCATACGCAAATGGCCCCACACACTTAGGCCACTTGCTGGAATATATTCAAACCGATATTTGGGCTCGCTTCCAAAAGCTACAAGGCCATGAAGCCTATTATGTATGTGCGGACGATGCGCACGGCACGCCAATCATGCTCAATGCACAGAAGCAAGGTATCACGCCTGAAGAAATGGTTAAGCAGGTGAGTATTGAGCGTCAGCGTGACTTTGCAGACTTCAATATCGAATTTGATAACTATCACAGCACACACAGTGACGAAAACCGTGAACTAAGCGAGCTAATCTACACTCGTTTAGACGAAAAAGGCTATATCAAAAAGCGCACGATTTCACAGTTATTTGACCCAGAGAAAGGCATTTTCCTACCAGATCGTTTTGTTACTGGTACTTGCCCGACTTGTAAGTCTGAAGATCAAAATGGCGACAGCTGTGATGCCTGCGGTGCAACCTACAGCCCAACAGAGTTGATTGAGCCAAAATCGGTGATGTCTGGTGCGACACCCATCTTGAAAGATTCAGAGCATTACTTCTTTGACTTACCTGCATTCGAAGACATGCTAAAAACATGGCTACGCTCAGGTAGTCTGCAATCTGAAATGGCGAACAAGCTAGACGAATGGTTTGCAGACGGCTTGCAGCAGTGGGATATCAGCCGTGACGCCCCCTATTTTGGTTTTGAAATCCCAGGCGCGCCTGGCAAATATTTCTATGTTTGGTTGGATGCACCAATCGGTTACATGGCAAGCTTCAAAAACCTTTGCGAGAAACAAGGCCTAAACTTTGACGAGTTTTGGGGCGAAGGCTCTGACGCCGAGCTTTATCACTTTATCGGTAAAGACATCATCTACTTCCACAGCCTATTTTGGCCTGCAATGCTTGATGGCGCTAATTTCCGTAAACCAAATAACGTATTCGCTCACGGTTTTGTCACCGTGAATGGCGCTAAGATGTCTAAGTCAAAAGGCACTTTTGTAAAGGCTCGTACCTACCTTGAACACTTAGACCCTGAATATTTACGTTATTACTACGCGGCTAAAATAAACAGCGGCGTTACGGATTTAGACCTCAACTTAGAAGATTTCGCGGCACGCGTAAACTCAGACTTAGTGGGCAAAGTGGTAAACATCGCGAGTCGCTGCGCAGGCTTTATTACTAAGAAATTTGACGGCAAGCTAAGCGGCTCTATTATGGACGAAGCGCTACTAACTAGCTTTGTTGCTGCAAAGGATTCAATCGCGACACATTTTGAAAACCGCGAATACAGCCGCGCAGTGCGTGAAATCATGACCCTTGCTGACAAAGCAAACCAGTTTATTGATGCCGAAGCGCCTTGGGTGCTTGCAAAGAATGAAGAGACACTTGAGCGTGCACATCAAGTGTGCTCTATGGGTCTTAACCTATTCCGCGTACTACTTACTTATTTAAAACCTATCCTTCCAGGTATGGCGAAAAATGTAGAAGCTTTCTTAAACACTGAGCTAAGTTGGGAAAGCGTTGACAACGCCCTTGTTGATCATGAAATCAATAAGTTTAAGGCACTTATGCAGCGTGTTGAACTTGATAAAGTGAATGCGATGATCGAGTCGTCTAAAGAAAGCCTTGAAAAGAAAGTGGGCGGTCAATCTGTAGCAGCAGATCCGAATAGCCCACTTGCCAAAGAGCCAATCGCTGCGGAAATCGAATTCGATGATTTTGCCAAAGTTGATCTGCGTGTCGCAAAAATTGCTAACGCAGAGCATGTTGAAGGTGCAGATAAACTGCTTAAACTTACGCTTGATTTAGGTGGTGAAACGCGCCAGGTGTTTGCTGGCATTAAGTCTGCTTATTCACCTGAAGATCTTATCGGCAAGTTAACAGTAATGGTTGCAAACCTAAAACCTCGCAAGATGCGTTTTGGTATGTCAGAAGGCATGGTGTTGGCTGCAGGCCCAGGTGGTAAAGAAATTTACATCTTAAATCCAGACGAGGGCTCACAGCCTGGCATGCGAGTGATGTAATCACCCTATTACTTGTATACAAATAAAGGCTTCAATTTAGAAGCCTTTATTTTTGCTCAGATCAAACCTTCGCGCCAAATTTCATTATCGAAAATTAACCAAACCGCGACCAGATACAAACAGCCGCCGTAAAACCGATTCAACCATTTATTATAATTTGGGTTATTCGACACTCGTGCCAACAAGTCGCCAGCTTTAATCCACACCAAATGCACCGAAATGTTGAGTATCGCAAGCCATAACACCAGAATTAAATTGCCCAACGCGCCGAAGGTATCATTTGCTTGCTCACTAAAAAGCGTAAACATAATAAAGACTAATACCCATCCTTTGCTATTCAATATTTGCAGCAACGCCCCATCTACAAAGCCTAATTTTTTGCTATCATTTGCTGAGATGCTCTTAGTCGCGGCAAAAAACTTCGTTGCCAGATAAATAAGGTAAATTGCACCTATCAATTGCATAATATTCAAAGCCATGGGGTGAGACTCAACGACTTTGCCGAGGCCATACCCCACCAGCAGCGACTTTAGAATATACACAATGTCAACTCCGGCCAAGAGTCCTAATGATCGCCTCACTCCGACATTGGCACCTGATGCGGCAAATACGATATTTGCAGGTCCTGGACTAAAAACTAACGGGAACATGGCACTAAACCAAATGATAAACAAACTCATGCTTGAAACTTCTCCTTTGTGAAAGCACACAAAGTACAGAAATTGCAAGGCATGTTCTTGTACAAAATTGAAATAAGCCAAAGGCCTAGATATCAGCACCTGTAATTAGACGGTGATACCCCATATGCCCGCTTAAAGTTTCGACTAAAATGGCTTTGATCATAAAAGCCACAGGTTAGCGCCGTGTCTACACACGTCATGCCCTTAGCAAGCAGCAGCTTGGCTTTTTGGATTTTAATTTGCAGGAGGAATTGGTGTGGAGTCAGGCCAAATGCAGAATTAAAGCCTTTAATTAATTGAAACCGGGTGCTGTCCGTTAAACACTCTAACTCATCGAGTGAAATATTTTCTTGCCAGTTCTCAAAAAGGTAATCTCTTGCACGAAACACGCTGTGAGTATCAATAAAAGCAGTGTTTTCAGGGTTTGTCACTGAGCCATACTGAGTAAACACCTTTTCTAAAGTCATCAGCAACAACGACTCTTTTGTCAGTGTGAAACTGGCTTGCTCCATGGCTTGATGAAGCTGCAATAAACCTAAAAATAGACGATTATCATCAATGATGGTGCGATTAACAATGGGCTCTAAGTGCACACTCATATTGTCAAAAAGTCGCTGTAGAAATGCGAGATCAAAATAAAACATTCGATAGCGCCACCCACTTGGCACACCAGGGAATCCGGTGTGCACTTCAGAAGGATTGATAGCAACAACGTGATGTTTAGGCACAATTAACTTTTGCCCGCCATAGAGAATACCTTCAGCACCTTCTTCTATCACGCCAATGGCCAACTCATCATGCCAATGTTTAGCAAACTCAAACTTAGTATATTGTGCTGATAAAAGCTCGACACCCTCAACAGACTTGTCTTTCCAGATTTTAGACTTTTCCACGTGTAACTCTACTACATTGATTTACCTTGTTTGGTCACCCTTGACTACTCTACTTCTCGCTCGCGATAACTTTTCCAGCCAATCCCAGCAGCAATACGCCCGAGACACCTTCAAGTGCACGAGAGTACCGCTTAGCATTAGGACGATTGAATAGCCAGCTTCCGGCTACCGCGTAGATCAAGTTACAAACTGTCGCCAAGGCACTAAACAACATGCCGAGCATTAAAATTTGCAGCGAGGTGGACTGTGCTGAAAGGTCAACAAATTGTGGTAAAAAAGATAGGAAAAACAGCGCCACTTTAGGGTTTAAAACACTCACTAATACCCCCTGCATAAAGACGTTGCCTGCTGCAACCTCGGTTTGCTTTACCTGCAGTTGGCTATCGCCACGCCACATTGATAATAACGACTGAACACCCAAATAAACTAGGTAAACAGCGCCGAGCCATTTCACCACACTAAACGCGAAAGCTGAGCTCAAAATAATCGCTGATAGTCCTAAACAAGCGGCAATAGTATGAACGAAATAACCGGTGCCTAAACCCAGCGCAGCCTTTAGCCCTGCTGACATTTTGCCTTTCATTGTGTTGGACACAATATAGATCACATCGGGACCAGGGATGAGGTTAATCGCGAGACACGCTACCGCAAACACGGCGAGAGATTGCAAGTCCATCAAAATTTTCCTTTTAAAACAACACTTCGCTGTAAGTTATCAGTACCTACATATTTACACAACTAATCTAATCGCTTTTTAAAGCGCATCGTCGCAATCATAAAGCCAATCACACTAAAGGCGACCAAACAGAGTAAATCAAAATACAAATCGCTAAAGTGCGCGCCTCGAAGCACCACAGCTCGGATCGACCTTACGTAATGTGTGGCAGGTAAGATCTCTGCAAGGTATTGCGCCGCTCTTGGCATCGCGGCAAATGGGAACATAAACCCAGATAGCAATATTGCAGGCAGTAACACAAAAACCGTCATTTGCATTGCCTGCAATTGGTTTTTGGCTTTAGTGGAGATAAGCAGCCCTAAGGTAAGGCTCGCGGTGATAAACAACAACGTCACGATAAGTAGACTTGGCATATCAAAATTGAGCGGTACATCAAATAGCCAATGTCCTAAAAATAGTATTATCGCCATTTGAATAAAGCCAACAAGAATGTAAGGTAGAATTTTACCTAACATTAGTTCGGTTGGCCGAACCGGTGTGGTGATAAGAAATTCCATATTACCCTGCTCACGCTCTCTAACCAGCGCTGATGAGGTAAATAGGATCATCGTCATCGTTAATATAATAGCAATCAAACCGGGAATAATATTAACCGACGAACGTTTCTCTGGATTAAAGTAATTTTGCAGCGCAAAAGCTGGATCTGGCAGTGCAGGCATAGGTAACCTTTTGATGCTAATAGGCAACTTACTGAGCCCTGCCACAGCACCACTTAATAACGGATCGGAACCATCAATCAACCACTGCGCAACGCTATGTTGCGCTGTACTATTACCCACTTTATAGCCACTTAGTTGATAATCACGATTGAGCTGCCGACGCACAAAATCAGCAGGAATAACCAACACGGTATTCACCTTTCCTCTGGTAATGGCCTGCTCAGCCGCCGCAATTGAATCGTAATAGCCGATAAAGTCAACAACTTGAGTGTTGGCTGCGGTTTGTATCAACTGTCTGGATTGATAAGTCTGACTAAAATCAACAATACCTGCGGAAACATGTCTCACATCAGTATTAATTGCATAACCAAATAGCAACAGCTGCGCCAATGGCAACATCACAATCATCGCAAAGGTAATACGGTCACGTGCCAGCTGCATAAACTCTTTACTGACGATGGCATTTAACCTACGCAAGCTCAGCATAGCCCCTCCCTGTACTCGTTACAAACACATCCTCGAGGTTAGCGCGAGTGAAATCCACTTCGTAACCACCTCCAGATTCAGCTCGCAATAATGCCAGAGGTTGTGATTCTTTTTTGTTTATCAACACCCTAAGGCGAGCACCTATTTGGGAGACGGAAATCACACTGGGTAATGAAGCTAAACGTGTTTTTAATGCCGCGACGTCGTCACCCACAACTTCGCACACCGAAACCTTTAACTGTTCCATCAGCGCGATGGGACTATCATCCGCACGCTTTACACCTTGCTCTAAGATAGCAAGGCGGTGACAACGCTCTGCCTCGTCCATATAATGGGTAGACACTAAAATGGTCGTGCCCTGCGCGCTTAAACTAAATAACTGCTCCCAAAATGCGCGACGATTTTCCGGGTCAACCGCTGACGTCGGCTCATCTAAAAAGAGCAACTCTGGTTTATGAATAACAGCAGCAGCAAGCGCGAGGCGTTGTTTTTGTCCACCACTCAATGCACCGGACTGCACCGATTTTTTATCTTCTAATTGGTATTCCTGTAGCAGCTCAGCCACTCTATGCTTAACATCATTGCGTGATAAACCATAAATTTTCGCCACAAACTCGAGATTTTCCAGCACGCTTAGCGACTCGTATAGGGAGAATTTTTGCGTCATGTAGCCTAATCGATTACGTAAGCTTTCACCATGTGCCTGCACATCTTTTCCCATAATACTGACATGACCTGTGGTTGGCGTTAACAGTCCAGTCAACATCCGGATTGTGGTTGATTTTCCGCAGCCATTTGGCCCCAGAAAACCGTAAATTTCGCCCTGTTTTACGGTAAGGTTTAGGTTTGAAACCGCCCAATAGTCGTTAAACTGCTTACCCAACCCTTCACTTTGGATCACGACTTCCTTGGTCATTCTTGCAGCTCCACCCATACCGGCGTGCCTGACGGGACAGTCACTTTATCAGTGAGCAGCACTTCCACCACATACATTAAACGTGCTCTTTCCTCTTGTGAAAGTGCAAAATAAGGTGTGAAGCTCGCGCTTTGGCTAATGTAGTTGACGGTGCCTTGTAGACTTGTATCACTGCCATCGAAATGCACATTTAGCACACTTCCCAAAGAGACTTTAGCAAGCTGGGTTTGCGGCAGATAAAGCCGTGCGAATGTTTTGTCGTCAGCAGCCAGCAAAATAATCGGTGCACCTTTAATGGGACGCTCACCAACACGCCAAGGTAAATCCTCGACAACGCCGGAAGTGGGTGCTTTAAGGGTAAGATCAGCGAGCTGCTTGTTGGCAATAATTAGCTGTGTTTGTGCTTCTGTAATTGCGATTTTTGCTTGTTCGATTGTCTCCTCTCTCGTGCCATTTTCAAGCTCTTTCAAACGCGCTTGGGCCTCTTGCAAAATACCAAGTGTCGACTCGGCATTGGCTGAGGCGGCATCGACCCTATCTTGAGAGGTCAACTTGTCTTTGATTAACTGCCTCTGCCGAACAAGTTGCCGCTGAGCTTCTTCCCAAGCGGCCTGTGCTGCATGCACCCTTGCTTTGGCTTGTTTGACTTGCTCAACTCGGGTGCCTGAGAGTAACAATCTATATTGCGCTTGCAAGCGCGCGATTTGCTGTTCAATAGCATTAACCTGTTGTTGCTGCACTACGTCATCGATCTTCGCCAGTGGCTGTCCTTTTACCACTTTATCGCCGCGCTCTACCAGCAACTCAACTAATAACTCTCCGGTTGGGCTGCTGATCTGCACCTGCGGTCGTTCGATAATGCCGAAGATTTTACGCTCGGGTTTAGAGCAACCAACCAAAAGCGTCAATAACACAAAACTAATGATGTAAAACGGTGTTTTCATGATGTTTTCCGTTCAATATGCTGGGATAGAAACACGTTAAAAATAGCTTGCTGATGTTTGCCAAGGGAGCGCCACTGCTCAGTATCCGAGTTTTCGATACCAAGTAGCGGCTGCATCACAGGTGGCACCAAAAAAGGAAATGCCGACAAGCCAAGACAGGTTAAAAGTAACCATTCAGCTCGAATGGGCTCTGCAGGCGAAAGCGTTTGAAAGGTCGAATTTAAAGTACTGACACCGTTTTCTACATGCTCAAAGAAAATCTTTTTTATGATTTCATGCTCTTTAGAGTGCGTATCATGTAGCGCCATAAAAATGATCTTAGGTAACGTTGGGTATTGGCTCATCACCTGAAAGTAGCGCTCTATAAACTGAGTTAAAATGGGCGGTGAAAGTTCGCGTAACTGTGATTTTTTAATCCCTTCAAGCAAGCTCAGTAGAGGTGCTGCAACTTCGCGAAATACCGCTTCAAACAGCCCCGCTTTATCGCCGAAGTAGTACTTAATCAAAGCAATGTTTACCTCTGCAAGGTCCGCAATTGCTCTGGTCGTGACTCGATTATATCCGCGGTTAATAAACAAACATTTACCAGCGGTGATAAGCTTTTCTCTCGGGGTAACAGCGGCTTCCGTTAGCTTATTTGTCATGTTTCAGCTCCATTAATCACTTGATTAATATACTAGGACAAATGCGCAAGCTTCACGACAGCTTTTGTTAATCAAAAAAGAGGAAATGATTAATCACTAATCTACATCAAGCTTTCATTGGTTATTTGTCCTTTTCGTGGACAGGCACACAAATAGAGTAAGTTATGACGTGATTACAAGGCCATTATCGTGGACAGTCACTTAACAGTTGATATTCAAACAGCTAAGCCAACAAAGCAAAAAGCCGAATTTCATCGGCTTTTGAAATGCTAAAAATAGCTTCACTTAGCCAGAGAGTTTTGGCGATAACTCTGCTCTCGCGCCCTGCTATCACGCTGGTACCTACATCCTGTAGGCAAGGCGCATTTACGCACCAATAGCTGGTTATTAGACGTGAATTCAACGCAGCTAGCGCTAAAACTAGCTGCTAGAAAGGCATTAATTATCTGAAGTCAGATTAACTTAGTGCAGTTTCATTTTTGGTCGCACCACTCTAAGCACCTTTTCGCTTATCCATAGTGCAAAGGTTTTTGCGATACCATGGATTGCGCGCTGATGCATTCTATACAATGAGATGTACATGAATCGCGCTATCTTGCCTTCAATGAAAAAGCTATTGCTGGTTAGGTTTCCCATTAAACTACCAACGGTGCTATAACGAGATAAATTCACTAAAGAACCGTGGTCACTATAGGTAAACTCGTGCAAAGGTTGATTTTTTAATGTTGCGATTAGATTTTTCTCTACACATTGCGCCATTTGATGGGCGGACTGAGCACGCGGCGGCACTTGAGAGCCATCCGCTTGGGTAAACGCGCAGCAATCACCGATGACATAAATATGCTCATCTACACTGCTTTGTAAGTATTGATTTACCTTAATTTGATTATTGCGAGTAAGCTCGAACAGCCCAATCTCTTTAATAAAGTCAGGTGCTTTTACCCCCGCAGCCCACACCTTGATGTCTGCTTTTAGCTGTTCATCTTCTTTAGTAATAAAGCTGTCTTCGGTTGCCTGCTTTACCTGGGTGCCTTCTCGCACCGTGACACCTAGCTTCACAAGCTCCCGTTTGGCTGAATTAGCAATACGCTCAGGTAATGCAGGTAATATTCGAGGACCTGCTTCTATTAAATCAATACGAAGGCGTTTGGCAGTCATTTTATTCAGTCCGTACATTTTCAACATGTCTGATACATGATACAGCTCAGCAGAAAGCTCAACGCCAGTAGCGCCACCACCAACAATGCCAATGGTTAACGAGTGTTTCGGATCATCGTCTTGGTGTAAGCGTGTAAAGTTATCGAGGAGTGCATGCTGAAATCGCTCAGCTTGCTGATTTGAATCGAGAAAGAAGCAATGCTCCTTGACCCCCGGCGTATTAAAATCATTGCTAATACTACCAATGGCAAGCACTAAATAATCATAGCTGACTTGTCGCTCTGGGAGGATACGATGACCGAGTTCATCTTTTAGCTCGCTCAGCGTGATGGTGTTATTGCTTGAGTCTACGTGGCTAAAACTGCCGAGCTGAAACTGATAATAATGCTTTGCTGCATGAGCAGAATAAACCACTCCATCTAAGTCAGCGTCTATAGACCCTGTCGCGACCTCATGAAGCAACGGTTTCCAAATATGACTGCGATTTTTATCAATTAATAAGATTTCTGCTTGGCGTTTTTTTCCCAGTTTATGCCCTAATTGTGTTGCCAACTCTAAGCCACCAGCACCACCACCGACTATCACGATTTTAGGAAGTTGCGTATTCATCATGTTGCCCTTAAAAGTATAATACTTAAGTACTCTAGGGTCTTAGAAAAGCACTTAGGTATTTCAAATCCATCATGAAATACCTTGTCTGGCAACGCCTTCAATTATGCGCTTTTTTAGTCTGTTTGTCAGTAAGACTTAGTCACTACATAGTGCTACTCGTTATATAGCGTTGACTCTCAACCCTCACTTTTTCCATAACATACCAAACCCAAAACTCCCCTCCTCAAAATTTACCAAACAATAAATTAAACGCTGTAATACCTTGTAATAGAAATGAAGCAATAATATAAATAGATTATTAACAACAAACACAACTGGCAACAATAATGATGTATCAATAACATAACGACAAGGATCTGAATAATGACTACACCTAACCAAGGTAGAATTGCGGTGAATAAAACAACGTTACTAATGCTGAGAAAAAAAAGCCCTAAGTAGAGAAAAGCTTGCTGAAAACTGTACAAACCAACGCTTCCCAGTATCGGTTTCCACAATAAAACGAGCAGAATCTGGTAATCGAGTACTCTGCAGAACTATTCAAAATTTAGCAAAGTACTTCCAGGTCAGTATTGATACATTAATCGATCAAGCAGAGTCTCCTTTATGGCTATATAGCTATTTGTTAAAAGACGAGCCCACTCCATTATATGGAAGAGAATGGGAGCTTAATCAATTACATATCATTTTTAGTAGAGCGGTGGCGTTACCTTGCGCTCAAACCATCTTACTACTGGGTATGACAGGAATAGGTAAAAGCGCGCTACTCAATTCCTTTATTTGCCACTTAAAGAGAGCGGAGAAAAACTACCTCCTATTTAGTACAAACTCCTGCTTAAATCACAACAACCCTCACTTTTTTGTTGCCAATTTTGTTCGCTCATTATTGCTTGTTAAGGCACATAGTGAAGTAGAGTTAGGCCATCAAATAGACCTCGTTTCTAGCACACCGCTGAGCGCAATTCGTATGCGTCAATGGGCGGACTTGCCTTTAAATTCTGCTCACAAGCAGGCGCTTCGTCAATTTTCAGACGAGCGCTTAAGGTTGCTTGATAGAACCGTAGTCAGTGATTTACTGAAATATCTCAATCACAAAAAAGTGCAAGCGATCTTGATAGACGATGCACACACTCTTAGCGAGCAAAGCAGATATTTTTTGAGCATACTTACACAAGTCCAATGTCATTTTGGTATTTTGTTTATCCTGTCTGCCCAGAAAAAAAATGCTTTTACTCATCCTCCCAAATGGCTCTCCTCTGCACATATTATCTATCTAAAGCCACTAGATATCAGTTCGATGCAGCAATTAGCACATCACACATTATTGAGCCGAGATATGCTTCCGTGCAAACATCAACATAGAACCGCTATTGCCTTAAAGCGGGCATGTGGTAACCCATTATTTTTAATTCAACTACTTTGTGTCACCCATCCCCAATCAGAACTTCCTGAAACCCTACAGCAACTCACTCAACACTACCTCAACTCGATGCCATGTGAAGTTGTAAATACCCTTAAGTTTGCAGCGCGAATTGGACAACACTTCGATACGAAACAACTTCACCAATTTAATGAACATAAAAAAATCCGTGCTCCCTTGTGTGTGTTACACAAAATGTTGAGCAGTGGATTGATAACCCAAGACGCTGAACACTACAGTTTTGTGCACCCTCTCGTATGGGAATCTCTGAGAAGTCACGCAAACGACTTAGAACTGGATTGGTATAAACACCATCAACCTAATACACAAAACCAAGTGACCCGTATCTGAGCCAATATCTGAGTCGAAATATCCATATCGTTTCCTTAGCCCCATAACATGCCATTCAAATGAACCTCGAATGTGCATGTTTTCTGCAACATGAGAAATAAGGAAACACCATGTCCACACTCGTAAAACTAACACCGTCAGCACAACCTTGGATTGGCAGTAGTGATGTACTTTTCAAACTAAAGCAGCAAATTCAGCATTTAGCACAATGTGATTTACCCATACATATTGTTGGTCAACCCGGTTCTGGGAAGCATTTAGCCGCTTGCCATATTCATGAGCTGAGTAAATCGCATTCTGAAGATATGATTGTATCGTGTGTAAACCATTGGCAGGGTCAATGCGCAGCAACCCTATTAGAAGAGCTTGTCAACCGAGCTCAAAGCGGTACCATTTACCTCAAAAATGTCGACGCACTGACCCAAGTGCAGGCCGAGTCAATCAAAGACTACTGGCTCACCCTTTCCCCGCAGTCTCCCGCGCCACGATTAATCACCTCAACTAGCGCGGAAAAACAAACCTCTGCAGACACACACATGCAGTCCAACTCCTTTTTGAGTTGGTTGCATTATCATTGTCTTGAGCTACCCATACCTCCTCTTTACAACCGTAAAGAAGACATCATTGCCCTAATAAACCACTACAAACATACTTGTAAACATCTCGCCAAACTGCAATTTCAAGGACCTGCGCTAGAAGTCTTAACCAGTTATGATTGGCCTCATAACGTAAAACAGCTCAAACGTTGTTTAGACAAACTGACGTTCTTATGTGAGCAACCAGAAATCACTAAACAGACTCTGTTGACTCTATTCCCCGCAATGGAAAATAAACCTTCACCAACTAAGGGTAATCTTATCCCACTAAAACAAGCTGAATGCGATTTTACCCAAGCCATGCAAACACTGATATCCTGCGATGATGAGCACAGTTACACCCCTTCAGATAGTCGTCAGGGAGTCAACTTTACTCCGTTATCACCGCTTAGGCCTGTCAACAAACCTCATCCCGCTTTAGCAAGAGCGCTGCAATATATTGATGACAATTTTAAGAAGCCACTGAGCCTAAGCGAGGTTGCCAATTATGCGTGCGTCAGCCCTTCTCATCTCTCGTTCTTATTCAAACGTTATGTTGGACAGTCATTTAAACAAACTTTGCTACGGATAAGGATCAAGACAGCAATGACGCTTTTGCGTGAAGACCCTTATAGTCAAGTGACTGAGGTATGTGACGATGTCGGCTTCTCCGATCTGAGCTTTTTTGTTAGAAAGTTTAAGTCCGTCGTTGGCGTCAGTCCTGGTGCCTACCGAGATCACCGTACAAAACACTGAATAACGGTACAACCATTTGCTGAATGCACCTTTCGTGTTCAGCACTTAGTTAGCTGTAGCAACGGTTAGAATATTTCTTAGTGACCAGATTCAATTTTTGGTATTTCACCTCTGGTGATTCAGATAAATCTACCAAGTAGTTCCTGAGTTATACCAATAATTATGCGAAGTACTGCCAATTCTAACCCTACTGCGTTTTCTATACTAACCTCAGTGTTTAGGAGCTCCATCTAGCTTGTTAGACCTAAGCACCACTCATATTTTTTTTATTCGTCAAACTTAAAGCTAAAAAGGTGGAATTATGGCATTTCCAACAGCAGTAAACGATCAAATTACCGACTCGGTCACTCAGGCAAACGTAAAGGTATTAGGCGACGCTCCAGCGATGTCTATGGGTAACTTATTTCAAGCTACCTCTCAGGCATTAGCTAACGCGGCACACAATGCGACATCAGCTCAACAACAAGCTGCAATGACAGCGCAAGCGGCAACAACGATGGGGGTGACTACTTTATATTCTATTGACACCGCAACCACAGGTATTGCAACAAAAAGTATTCTTCAACCACAAAAACAGCCGGTTGCTGGATTAGGTTAATTCTCGGCTCCCCGATACTTGTTCAACATCGCGCACAGCAGCGACTCAACGAAGACGCTTATCTGGGAATGTGAGATACCTACAAACACAGCTAACGATATTTAGGCTGAACTTGTTAACGACAATAAGGATAACACTATGGCTTTTCCAACCGCTGTAAATAGTCAAATTACAGACTCTGTTACACAAGCCAATGTACAGGTGCTAGGCGATGCGCCTTCTATCGCTATGGGAAACCTCTTTCAGGCAACTTCTCAGGCATTGGCGAACGCGGCTCACAACGCAACGGCCGCACAACAACAGGCAAATATTACTGCGCAAGCAGTAACAACAATGGGCGTAAATTTACTTTACTCCATTGACACTGCAACGACTGGCATCGCGACAAGTAAGATTTTTGCATAACGTACTCGGTTCAGTCACAAACTAACGGGCTTTAACGCCTAGATATTTAATACTTTAAAAGGAAGATAGTTATGGCATTTCCAACAGCTGTAAACAGTCAGATCACTGACTCAGTCTCACAAGTGAATACGAAAGTACTCGGTGACGCACCTGCTGTAGCAACTGGTAACTTTATGATTGCTACAAGCCAAGCACTCTCAAACGCTGCACACAATGCAACAACTGGACAGCAAAATAACAATGTGACAGCTCAAGCCGCATTGGTGCAAGGCGTAGATACCCTAATGAGTATCAATACGGCAACTACGGCGGAAGGCATCACTAAAGTCTACCGTTAAGTGCTAAGTCGTACTGATGGATCCAACATCAGTACGACTTTACTCACAAAGACTTAAGTGCTGCTCAATTGGAGAAATACCATGTTACCCCTTGTCGAAGCACACACTTTTTCGCTCGGTGTAGCCGCCATCACGATGGGAAACTCTATCTCTTTATTGATGGAGAACGCCGTGCAGAACGAAGCTCGAGGTCAGATGATATCCAGTGCAAGTGTAGCACAGTGCTGTGCACTCATTATCAGCTCTGGCGTAGCTTCCGTTAAACCAGGATAAGAAAGGAATTAGCAAAATGAGTACAGTAAACGACCAAATCTCTGATTCAGTGAATCAAGTTAATACCCTATTGACGGGCTCTGCTCCAATGCAATCTATGGGCATGCTCAATATTGCAGCAACCGAAACTATGGGGATGTCGATGTATAACGCCGTCACAGCACAGCAAAACGCGCAAACTTCGGCCTCTGCAGCTGCGGCAGCGAGCTGTGCAAAAATGCTACAGCAGTCACCGCCTAAACCAGAAAAGCCCAAAGCGCCTGAAGAACAACTGGATCTAAGCAAAATTGAAGAGGTAGTACAAAAACTCCTGCATCAATACCTCGACCCTGATAGCAAAAAAAGCACCTAGAGGTAAACCCAACATAACTTAAATTAACTGAGGCAAAGCATATGAATGAGTTAACAAATGTCGGGCCATCAACACAAGCGACGCTTGATATCATCAAAAATGCCAGCTTAAGCGGCGAGCTAAATAAACTCTCTGGTGCCGGTAAGGCTTATCAGTCAGTTTCTCAATCAACGGCAATTGCAATTCAAGATGCAACCGACAACCTAAGAAATATCAATACCATGGCGACTACCGCAATGGGGGTTGCGATTTCACAAATGCTGGCGACTGGTAAGGTCGAAGAATACAACAGTATCATCGAAGCGGCTAACAAGATGGTTGAAAATGGTACGAAAAACTTTGGTGATGTCGGTAGTTCTGCCAGTGATCTACTCAATAATTTTCCAAGTGGTGGAAGCTAATGGGGGCTCACGTCACTGACGCTGACACGGGAGGCAAACATGACGATCGTAGTGAATAACACAGAAATTGAACAGTTGGCGCAATTTTCCGACAAAACGCAAACCTTGATCCAATTTTTAAATCAGGGAAAAGAGAGTGTCAACGCCCTCATACAACAGAGCGAGATAATGCGCTTTTCGTCAGAAGCGCAATTTATCGAGCTGCTTTACTTGGGATTGATGAATTCAACGTTGATCTACTTACATCATATTCCCATTTCAATCGATGTGAAAAAACTACTCGAGTTGACTACTAATGATCTCAGAGACCTCGCGACCTTGAGCAATCGAGACTCTGAAAAAGGCAAAGCAATTTTAGCTGATCTATTAACCAAATACCGTCTGTTAGATAGTACGATTCTGAACAAAATTGCACTGTTTTATCGACGTTATAACTTGAGTTACCATGCTCTGGGTTGGAGCGCCTCATTTAAGGATCAACTCAACTTATACCATGTTATTTGTTATTGTGAGCGTTACTATGAACTATCAAATCAAACCGTTATCCCAGCGTGCCAATGGGCAACTCAGCAAGCACAAAATCTAAGTGAATTTGCTCGATATTTATGTATTTACCTTGAGTGGAAAAAGCGCTCACCAAGTCCTATTAGTGCGCTAAATGACGCAATTACTACCCTCTCTCCGGTGGTTAATGCCAACCTAGATTCTCCTGTGGTCACCTACGAACTTCAAGCTATTGATCTACACAATGCGATTAAGCAATGGTATGAAAGTGGAAAATATCTGGGCTTTAGCAGTTTCAGCGCAGGCTTACTTAATATCGTGCTTAACATAGACCTAGGTAAGGGCGATTTAGTGCAAGCTGCAAATGACTATCTTGAAACGCTTCAACATACGCTAATCAACTCATTAGCAAAAGACAGCTATGTCTGTCAGGCCGGCCAGTGCCGGCACTATTTATATGACCTATATCACAGCGAAGCGTTGCTTGATGTTGATAGCCAAGGGTGTCTGAGTGTGCAAAATCACTGGCCGCTGGTTGCATAATAAGAGGACTGAACAATGAATACCAAAAATCAAAAGGTTACAGCGCTTGGTGAACTCTCTCAAGCCGTTATGCCGAAACAAATGAATAGTATTTTAGCCGACATTGATACCATGCTTAACCGCGCACAACACACTATAGATATGTCATTACAGCAATCTTCACAGCTAATTGAACAGTCTCGTCAACATCTCGCCAGCATTCATAATGCGCTCGAGAGTGAGACTCAAATAAACCAATCTGACGCTCACGAAACGCCCTACCAAGATACATTACTGCAAGCGCAAGTAACACAATTAGAGGACCAGCAAGCACAGATAGAGCAAGTATATACGGAGCAGGAAGTCGCAGCTCGCCAAAGTGCTGAGGCCGCACAACAAGCGATGGAAGAAACGCTAAAAAACATGGAAAAGCAGCTAATGCATCAAAATCAAGTCTTTCAACATGATGTAATGCAGCGCAGTGCTGACACGCAAGGCGAATAAAACAAGTTGCAGGGAGCCTGACCACAATGATCCAAATAGATTGTAAACCTATAGCCTGGTTACCAGACGAAGACGTAAAAATTGCAGCAGCAAATAAACAGATGCAAGCACTCATGGCGCGTCTGGTAGACGCGCCTAAATATCATACGCTGACAATTGAAGATAGAAAGCAGCTAGTAAGCGAGGGCTACGCTCCTGACTTAGTAGATAACCTCGTATTTATCACGCTCAGGCTGACAGGCTTAACAGAAGACTTGGTTAATGTGGGGTTTAACTATGCCGCTTTTGATACAGCGCTATTTGCATCCGATCATTTGAAAGCTCACTTGCAACAACTCAGTAATGGCTGCTGTGCCTATTGCGAAAGCTATTTATTAGCGACAAACTCCGGCGAAGTTGGCCACTTCAGGCCTGTTGAGTTACTGGAAAGACCGGTTTCAACACATTTAGACGTAGTGGCGACCTGCTCGCCGTACTTTTCATTGGCATATGATCAAAACAACCTACTTTTTGTCTGTAATGCTTGTCACGAGCAATATAAAGGTGGTCAATTTCCACTTGTTGGCGAACGTGCGCCACTGATTAATATCGACCAAGAGCAGCCCTTACTAGTCTGCCCTTACCTAGAAGACCCAAGACAATTTGTCCGCTTTGACCCTCAATCAGGTCGAGCCTATGCCTTTGATGTTTTGTCTACTTTTTTGATGGACAGCAAATCTATCAGTCACAATGAAGCCGAGCAGCTTGTTTGGTCACAGCCCGAATTACTTCAAGAGTCACACGACTTGATGGAATCGCCTGCGTTTACGAGATGGCTTCAGTCATTAGACAAGGATAGCGCAATACAATTAACCAAAGGTCAAACTACGATTGAAATACTGGGTTTAAACCGCCCAGAGCTGGTTATTTCACGTCTGAACGCAATTGGCCAATTACATTTTGCTTATGAACGCTTTAAGTTAAGTAAAAATGACGATTTGCCAGCCTTTATTGACTCACTCCCGCTTTTGCAATACCGAAGTTTGGCTATAGATGCACTACACACTTGGCATAGTCAACAGAGTCCTCAAGCAACCACAGACAATACCACGACTCACCAAAACCAGCCATCCAGTTTGCCATTTCCAAACTGGTTTCGAGCGTCATTACGCTATTGCGTGGAAGAGTCTAACCTTGCGGATAACCACAAACGAAACTTAGTTTTTCTCTCTGCCAACGATAGACTCTACGGTCAAAAGGCCAAAGAAAGATGTGTATTTCTGCCAGTAAACTGGAAACAGGACAAGCATAAGCTCATCAAAGTGCGCTCCCAACGCAATATTTGGGAAACTTCTTTATCTGAACTAGCTGACTCGCGGCCGCTAGAGCTCATCAATTTGTTTACTCATAACGATGTTTGGGTTGAAGGCCCATTCGAAGCACTACACAGTGCATAATTTAACCATTAGTAAGGATATTCCATCATGACCACTCAAAATGAACAATCCGTTCTCAATGCAGAACAACAAGCAATGCAAGCAGTATCACAAGCTGAGGTCGCCACAGCAGCTCAGTCCACAGGCTACGCTACGGCTACGCCTTCTGAGGCTGAAAATATCGCGAACAACGCCGTCGTCGCAGCAGATCAGAGTGTCTATCAGCAAGCGTTTGATGCCCCTGCCACCTCAACCCCAGATGAAGCAGAGCAACAAGCAACCCGAGCTGTTGAAGCTACTGAATAAAAGTCACAAATACCCGGCTCAGTCGGGTATTTTTCATGCATACCTTCTTTCAATTTGCAGTAACCTTACGAATAAATACCAACGACTCCAGACTTTTTACCAATCGTTACCGCTATACCATGCCTATAGTAAAAGTATCCAACAAACACGAAACAACACGATGACATTTTATCAACTAACGACCAGGCAGCGCCACATTACCGGAACGGTAAGGCAGAACCCCGCACGTCAGCGAAGAGCAAAAAACGTTCCTCTTAAGAGCTGCGCTTTACCAATACGCCTCAGACGTGGCATGGAAAAACTATCTGGTGTTAATTTGGCCAATGTGCGAGTGCACTACAACTCGTCAAAGCCTTCGCAAGTACAAGCCCATGCATATGCTCAGGGCAAGGATATTTACTTGGCCCCAGGTCAAGAGAAACACCTTCCCCACGAGCTTGGTCATGTTGTTCAACAAGCGCTGGGGATAGTAAAGCCCACTACAGAGGTAAATGGCATAGCTGTAAATGACGACCCAACTCTGGAGCAGCAAGCAACGGACTGGGGAAAATTGGCATTATATTTAGGTGAGCAGATGGGACGATTTTCCGGTAAACATAAAAGTCAGTTCCCTTTCACTCCCAATTTAAAGTAAGGGATTAAAATTGACCTAAACCTATTTATTAAATTAGTGGGTTTATTTAAATTCCATGCGGAAAATAGGTAATTCGGCAAAACTTATTTTCAGAAAATCAGCTGTTATCTGGATTGAAAATTACCTCTCACAATCACAAATGAGAATCGGAGAAATTAGGCTCATGTATGCACAATTGAAAAAATCAAAAGAGCATAACGGTATATTAGATTGCAATTATACCGCCACAGAAAATAGATCGTTAAAAAAGAGTAAGGAGAATTTAAATGCTAAAGCAGCTGCAGTGATCCAAAAAGTGGGGCTCTATGATTATCTCACTGGTAATCTAACTGAAGATGAGAAAGATGGGCTATATCTCCGTCGCTCAAGTTATAATCCGCTGAATTGGATAGCTCAAAACAAGAATGAAAACTTTGAACGAAATAATCAAGCTTATCACTCTACTTCTGTGCATGGTGCTCAAAACTCGCTACAAAATATCAGAAATAGACATTACGCAAATCCCGGAGGTCCCAGAGGTATGAGTGCAATGATGAACACTCTCACAGGTGCCGTAGGAAATATTAGAAGACAGCAACATAGCAGTCGCTTTGCATCCTCTAGCTGGGAAGCTCATGTAAGAAATGAAGCTAGAGAACAATTCAATACTGCAGCAAATGCAGTTGGTCTTAATGTAGTTTGGAATGACACCCCTCCTCCGTTTCGTGCTGTGATACCTGGTCTTAGCAGATCAATGTTCTTCATTACCTACTCGAATCCAATCACTGGTAACTACGAAGTTGGCGTGACCTCCAATAGGCCAAACATTGGCGCTGAAAGGCGTTCTCAAGTAACAAATGTTGCTAAGGTAACAATTAACTATTATCAATTACCAGGAAATCGAGTATCTGCATGGATAGGTCAAATGTTCCCAGTGCCAATAGCCACTCATGCACATAACTCCGGTCCGGTACAAGTTGCAAACTTCCACGGAACGGCTTGGAGTCTATCAGATCTTAGTCCAATAAATGATTGAGTAGAAAGGTCATTTTCAACATCACAGACAGTCGAAAAGGTTGGCGAACACTAGTTAACCTTTTCTACGCTCAGATCGATTCGCCTACCGTTTTCTAAAACGCTATGTCTAACGGCTTATCATCCAAATATGATCCATTACAGTAGCTGGGCTAAGATAATAGTCTGCCAGTAATATTTCTCTCTTATTTTAGTGTACTCTCATATATAAGGAACAATGATGTCTAAAACCATTACCTACTATAATTCAGGTGCTATTCCTTTGGCCAATGCCGGTGAGCTTCCTTACGATATAGTAAACTTAGCGTTTTTATCTTCGGCTTCAAACAATCCGTTTAAGCTAATTTTAAGCGGTGCAATTGCTGCTACAGAGACCAGCTTCACGGCCCAAACGGTAGAAGCGATACATACCATGCAGCAAAATGGGCAAAGAGTATTGATCTCATTTGGTGGTGGCGATATGGATCACAACGTATATTACTCGTTATCTCAAGATCCAGACAGGCTAGCAGATTCCTTGGCGGACTTTGTTAAAGATAATCATCTGGATGGCATTGATATCGACTATGAAGATAGCGCTGCATTTATCGCGAATGCAAGTTATGACGGCGTACAGTTTCTCGTATCATTAACACAGGCTCTCAGAAAACAGTTGCCCTCACCCCGCTACTATATTTCCCACGCCCCGCAACCTCCTTACCTAGAGCATGGTGGTTACATGGCTGGTTATCTTAAAATAGTCGAACAAGTTGGAGAGGATATTGACTGGTTAAACGTTCAGTTTTACAACAATCCACCTTGGAGCGCATGCCCAGATCAAATCGTTAGTTCCTATATGGACTATATCAAGCTACCGAATATGTCTGCGAAGAAAATTATTGCAGGATTCCCAGTGACAGCACACGATGCAGGCTCTGGATACATGCCGGCAGGGACTATTATTCAAGCGGTTATTAACCCCATTCAAAACACCACTGAACTGGGTGGTATTATGAATTGGCAGTTTTCAAGTGACGCAAATGGCGATTGGATTAAAACCATCAAAAATGCACTTAAAAACTGAATTTTGCTTCTATTCTTTGGCCGCCTTTGTCGGCCTATCTTCCTACATTCCCCCCAATAAAAGCGATAAAGTAAAATATACCAACCGAAAAATAACTTTTACCAAGTTGGTAAAACCAGCCTCTCTTATAGTTAATTCAACCAATTTATCTATTTGGTTGCTTTCACCCTGAATTAATTAAACGCATTAAGTGAGACGAGATTATGAACGCCAAAAAACCTTTAGGTTCAAAAGACGATCCAAGTTATGTCAGAGTAACGAATATGCCAGATCCTAATCTGGCCTACTCCAGTGTTGCCCACCCAGGTGCAAAAGGCTTTATTTATAACGGTACCATGAAGCCAAGTGTCGCAGACAAATATAAAGGCGAAGGTTATAGCTTTTGTATGCGCAACCTTAACACACAAGACAATGAGTGGGATGTTGCGCTAACGGCTCAAGAAACCGACAGAATAACTGGCACCAGTGACAAGCACGGATACGCGCTGGCATTGATGCCGATGTTTATCCTCAACGTGTCTTCTATCAATAACACCAATAACAATCCTCTTGATATAGCTAACAACGTTCTTGACCTGTTAAATAGCGCCTCTATTCCTATCGGTACGACAGTCTGGCTACAGCTAAAAGACAATGACAATGGTGCTAAATCTGACCAAATACAAGAAATTGAACACTATATATTTCAATCAGGTTATTCAATAGGTATTTTAGGCGATGAGGTGCAGCTACAGCAGCAAACTAACGGCCGTGTACTTGAATCAACCTATACTCCATTTGAAGAATCAAATAGTGGCACCACAATACGCACAATTATGATTGGCGAAAACTCAGGTACTTACCCAATTTACTGGGCACTTCAATGATCTTTATGAAAAGACTGAGCAGGATAGGCAACTCGCCTGCTCTTTTACGTAACCAACCACCTCTTAAATAAAAGAACTTGCAGCAATTAGTCTGTTATACCAACATAATCCCTAAAGTTGCCAATCAGATTCGCAGCCGCACAAACTACACTGTGGAACGCTTATTTAAAGAATAAGGAAGTAAAATGTGGCAATCTAACTTTGAACCTTTAGCTCAAACTCCTTCCAAAGCGGCTTTAAATGCCAAAGACTTAGAACAAGAGTGCGACTGGCTGCAGCGTGCTATTCAATATCGTGTGTCACATTACTTTGGACAGTCACTCGATAATACTGAGCAAGAATTTCCACTGCCACCTACGCTAGATAACTCAGACTCTGACTTTGCGGACTTTATTACCCGCAGCAAGCCAAACCTGATTGAAAGATTATTAATTATTCTAGCATTTGTCCCGGTTATCAAAGCCCCTGTACTCGACATTTTCCTGTCAATCAACGAACAAACAAACCGCCCTTTTAGTGAGTTTGGTATACAAGAATCTCAAGGGCTGATATTCACAACGGGGATCACAGCGGCATTCATTCTTGACGGAAATAATCTCAACACGGAGTTTGATGTCCTTCAAACGATCCGTTCAAGCCAATTACTTAACCTTATGGTGGACAGTCATCGAGAATCTGAGGGTATATCACGATTAAACATCCCCTTGGTTCTTAAACCCGAGTTTATACAAATGTTCACGACGGCAGAGCCATATCGGCCAGAAACAAGTCATCAGTTTCCTGCAACCCAAGTAAACACAGCACTTGAATGGGATGATGTAAAGCTACCAGATACCACTCGTCATCAGCTAAACGAAATTATTACTTGGGTTCAATATGGCAAGACATTACAAACGCAATGGAAAATTGGTAAACAACTCCGCCCCGGTTACCGTGCACTGTTTTACGGCCCTCCTGGAACAGGAAAAACCCTAACGGCGAGCGTACTTGGAAAAATACTAGATAAATCAGTCTATAAAGTCGACTTATCGCTGATCACCTCAAAGTACATTGGAGAAACAGAGAAAAACCTTGAACAGCTGTTTAGCCTTGCAGAGCATCGTGACTGGATCCTTTTCTTTGATGAAGCGGACGCGCTTTTCACTAAGCGCTTAAAAACCAGCTCTTCTAACGATCAGTTTGCTAATCAAAATGTCGCCTATCTGCTGCAGCGTATTGAAAGCTTTAGCGGTGTGGTGATCTTAGCGTCAAACTATAAAGATAATATCGACGACGCGTTTTTTCGCCGATTTGAATCGATTGTCCAGTTTCAAGCGCCAAAGGCTGCACAGCGACTAGAAATTTGGCAAAGCGGACTTTGCCACCAATCTCGCCTATCAAGCAATATATGTTTAAACAAACTTGCAGAGCAATATCCACTGAGTGGAGCCGATATTATCAATGTATTACGCTTTGTATCATTAAAATTACTCAGCGAAGCACGCACAGAAATAACCATGATGGATATACGTGAGGGCATAAGTCGACTTTCTAACTATCAAACTCAACTTAGGTGGTGATCTCATCACACTCACACCTTTTACTTTTTCATAGACTGGTTAAACTCACAATTTGCAAACATCATAACTTCTACCAAGTTGGTAAAAGCGGCCCGCGATATAGTTAAAAATGCCAACTCAGTTGGAAATGTCAATTTATGCCCACTTTATCAATACGGTTTAGTCAGCAGGTGACTTAGCTAAGAGGCAAGTTCGCAGTGAATCAAAAGCTGACAACGAGTAAAGCATTCCTTAGCTGATAAACGAGTTGTAATTTAAACCTGTTTGATGGACAGGCATAGCTAATGACTAACCCCATTGCGAGAAAAGTATGGAGCTCTCATGATGGGGTTATTTTTACACCGTCAGTACTCCCTTAGCTCAGTTGTACAGCCGCAATGCGTAAAAACCACCAAACACTGTTAAATATTACGCATTTTAAAGTCGTCCAATCTACCATAAAAACAATTAGTTAAACCAAAACATCTGTGACGGAGCGGGCTACATTATCCTTTAGTTATTAACGCTAAAAAGCAACTAACCATTAAGGAAAAAATCATGGCATTTCCAACTTCTGTAAACGACCAAATCACTGACTCAGTCACCCAAGCAAACGTAAAAGTACTAGGTGATGCTCCAGCAATGTCAATGGGTAACTTGTTCCAAGCAACTTCACAAGCGCTTGCAAACGCAGCTCATAATGCAACCACAGCTCAGCAGCAGATGGCTGTTACAGCTCAAGCTGCCACCACTATGGGTGTTACAACCCTCTATTCGATAGACACAGCAACTACAGGTATTGCAACGAAGAAGATCCTTGCAAGTAGTTAACACCAAAGTGAAGTGCTGTGCTCCATCAGCACTTCTTCATCAAAAAAGAGAATAATATGAGCGAATTACACCCTGAGGTCACCTCAGCAGATCCCGCAATTTGCAGTTCTGAAAACGCTGAAACACAAGATAGCAAAACTTGTGACTCAGACACTCTTGGCATAGCGCCGGTAGAGGCAAACGATGCTAGGCTACCGAGCGCCCCGCAAGACCTTGACTCATCCGAGCAAATGCAAGCGCAGGAAATTCAGCATCCTACTTCCGTGCAATGCGCCGCTTTTGACTACATTTATGCAGTGGGGCAAGTAGACATAGTCTTTCCTAATGAGGGAATAGAAAAGCAATTTTTACAAGCCGCAATGGAGCTCGCCGTCGATGAAAGAGCCTATTACGAAGTTTTCACTAATAAATCATTGCCGGTTGGGGATCCTAACAGAGACAAGTATCTTTATCTTGCCGAGCAAGTTTCTTGGATTTTAGTCATTCAAAAACAGCTAAGTTACCACTTAACTCCCGCGACAAAAGTCGAGTTAGAAGCGCTAATTGAAGCGCTACAGCCACCTAAAGATACACTGGAGCTTGTGTATACTTGTGTCATTGGCCATTCCTCTAATAACCACGACACCAATTTAGCTGAGATAGTTTGTCATCAGGTATATCATCAAACATTGTCAGAACTGCATAATACAATTCAAAAAATTTCCAGTGCGGAAACCAATGCCATTCAAGATGTGATAAAAGCACTAGAAGTCGAACCAAATGCAGGCCGTGATGACTTTGATAGAGCTAAGAATTTTGTTGCATTTCGCTATCCAGATATCTACTTACAAACCCATAAAATGCGTCTTGGGTCCGCAACCCTGCCAAGTGCTTCTCTAACCGACATCACGTTTTCCCAATTTGACGCGGTGTCTGAACATAAGATTGTTGATATTACGCTAACCTATAAAGAAAACGCTTCTGCTAAACATCACTATTACTTTTGTCGTATCGACGTGAGTGGCTTGTATCCTTTTATCAATACAGAAATACAACAATTCCTCCCGCTGCTGAATACGATGCCACAAGGTTAACGCAAAGGAAGGATAGAAATGAAGACCTTAATTCACAATGATAAAACAGTGCCAATACAGTTTGCGCCTCATGACAACCATGATACATCTATTTATGCAATTGGTGTTATTCAACCAAGCTTTCCGACCTTAAACCTCGAAAAGCAATATGAAGCTGCTGCGTTGTCTATAAAGGCCAATCCCGAAGAGTTTTATAAAGTGTTCAACTATCGCGTAACCATGGACAGTCAACCTCAGTTGAGTTACAGGCCATTTTTATATTTAGCGCAGCAGGCAACATGGGTTCTTACCATAAACCTGGTAGACACTTACATCCTTGAGCCAGATACACCGATACAACTGAATGCACTGATCAATACAACAGAACAAAAAAATACTTATGTGGTTATTGGCGAGCTAACAGGCGAACATGCCGCACAGCACTACGATGACATCGCTTTACCAACCGCCACGGTAAAGCATCTAATCGCAGTTACCGATATCCAAGTTCCAATACTCAAAGATGGTAAACCAGCCAATCAACAGCTTGAGCTGCCCGCACTTAAGCCTACTATTGGGTTAACTAAAAAAGACAAAGCCAGTAACTATTTTTTGAGTCACTTCTATCAAATCGTCGTTGATAGCAGCCAACACTTATTGATTGATGATATTCAAGCTATTCAATTGCAACAGATACACTCTGAACCAATGCGCCACGTTGTTGAGTTTATTCTGTGTAGTTCAGATCGTAGCCGCTATGCCTGTAATATCGACGTAACCAACCACTATCCTTTTGTTTCATCCAGACTAGCGCCATTTGCGAAAAGTATTTAGGGAGGCTTCATGAACCAATCATTATCCACTCAACAAAATTTGCCACTTAGTCAGAGGTTGGCCGACGGTGAAACAAACTCAGAACCTTCAACCATATCCACAAACTTTGTCTATGCCGTTGGTGTGATAAATGCCCAATTTCCGACCCTTAATCTAGAAAAAGAGCTATATCAAAATAGCTTAATGGGCAACCAAGAAACACAGCTCCCCATGTTGGAGAACGTCAATGATGACATTGCGCTACAAAGGCTCAACAGGAATAAACAACTTAATCAGGAGCTGTTTAAAGGCTTGAGTTTAGGTAAAAATCGTTACATAGCGCGCAGCATGAAATGGGTCTTGGACAATCGTTACATTGAGCAACTTTATACTTTACTCATTCCAACGGATGAACTGTTAACTCAATGTATTACCGCACTAGATCGAACAACAAATAGTGAAACCGGACAAGTGGTAATTATCGGCGAAATGCACTCACCAAACACAGTACTAGTTAGTGCAATCATTCCAGTGATGGTACTGCCATTTGGTGAGGTGTTACACGGCGTCAAGGCAAATAACGATCAGTTTCAAAACCTTGTTACTGAAATAACTTCGCTCAATATATCTAGAGGTAATAGTGACGCAACACGCGCGTTAAACTATGTACTATATAACAACCCTACAATATACCAGCAGTCATTTCACCTTTACTACCAAAGCCGCCAAGATGGTCCTAATCCCAATGGTTATCAGCTGATCAATGTTGACGTCAATGTTAGCAACAGTGGAGATAGAGTTGCTGCAGATGTTATTTTTGTCTATCAAGGGATTAATACTGGCGCGATGCAGTTTTGGCGCAGTCGAGTAGATGTCACGGGTGAATATCCATTTGTCGTGTCGAATTGGGAACAATATTTACCAAGCAACCACAGTTAACACGATAAAATATGTATTCCGTCTCAAAACGTTGCCTGTCCACTGATTTTTATTATGATTACAACGATATATTGCAAAGCTGCGCAGTTCTTTGCATAAGAACTGCGCGGAACGTTTGGCTATTGCTTTTCTACTTTGCCATCTTTCATCACAAAGATGACGTTTTCCATCACACTAATGTCTTTTAGTGGGTTACCTTTAACCGCGATAATATCAGCAAGTTTCCCCACCTCAAGTGAGCCTAATTGTGTATTTTGCTTGAGTAACGTCGCCGAGTTAATAGTGGCAGCCTGTAAGGCTTGTAGCTCAGTCATGCCAAATTTCACCATGCGGCTAAACTGCTTACCATTGTCACCGTGAGGATAAACACCAGCGTCAGAGCCAAACACCATATTCACGCCTGCTTTTACCGCTTTTGTAAAACTAGCACGCTGAGTTGCACCCACCTTACGTTCTTTATCCAAGCTTTCAGGCAAAATACCTGCCTTTTCGCCCTCGCCAAGGATATATTCCGTATTGTAGATGTCCATAGAAAAGTACGTACCTTTGTCTTTGGCTAGCTGAATGGCTTCATCATCAACAAAACTTACATGCTCTACTGAATTCACACCTGCTTTAATTGCAGACTTGATACCATCCGTGCCGTGCGCGTGGGCAGCAACCGTTAAACCGCGTAAGTGTGCTTCGGTCACAATCGCCGTCATTTCCTCTTGGGAATATTGCTGAGCACCCACTTTAGTGCCTTTAGATAGTACGCCACCCGTTGCACAGAACTTGATTAAGTTAGCGCCATATTTAATATTTTCACGTACCTTTTGCCTTACTGCCCAAGGTCCATCAGCCACCCCTTCTGAAAATACTTTATGCTCATGGGTTAGGAGGTTGTTGTCACAATGGCCGCCAGTGATCCCAAGTGAAGGACCTGCTGCGTTTACACGTGGGCCTGATACGTCACCATCAATAATGGCATCGCGCAGCGCGATGTCAGCATAGCCAGCAGCACCGAGGTTACGAACAGACGTAAAGCCCGCATCTAGTGTGCGCTTGGCGTTTCTAACACCAGTAATTGCCGCACGAGGTGCAGTGCGTTGCAACCTTTTGTAGCCATGAACATGTGCGTCTGAAGTTAGGTGGACATGCATATCAAATAGACCAGGTAATAATGTGTGACCACTTAGGTCTATCACTTCAGCGTCTTTTGGATAGGCTTTACGATTTGATTTTCCGACTGAGATAATCTTATTGTCTTCAACGACCACAGTTGCAGGGGAGATAAGCTTGCCTGACACCACATCAATCGCAGAGTCAGCATTTAAAACATACGTTTGCGCGTACACACTACTTGAAACAAAGAGTGCCGTACTCATCCATATTTTTTTATTCATGTTACTTCCTCATTTTTTGCTTGAGTGTAGAAAGAATATGGCTTGCAAACAAACCGATCGCGACCAATAACTGTTCCTATTTCAAAAAACTATGTTTTTCTGTCTATTATCACTTTGTTAAACCAGAATAATGCAATGGCGGTTATAAGTGCGATAGCGGCAAACAGCCCCCACATTAACTCTGGTGCCGCCATTTCTTGCACCAACACTTTATAGCTCCAACCAGATAAAAATCCAGCAAATAAGAAGCCCAGCGCCATAGAAACAAAGTAGTACCCCATATACAACGCAGCTTGAGATTGAGGCGCGATACTCGCGACATACTCTTGGCTTTTAGGAGAGGCAAGCATTTCACCAAGCGCGATAAGCAATATGACAGTGACAATGAGCTGACCGCTTAACCAGTCGCTATCGCTAAGTAATGCGATAAACGCAACCGCCATCACCAGTAAGCCAGTGACTAACACATAAAATGGTCTAAATCGCTGACAGAGAAAGCTCACCAAAATTTGTGCGACTACGATCGCTGCAAAGTCTAAATTAATGAGATACTCAGGGTTGATTTGACGATATTGTACGAGTTGTTCAGCAAGGGCTTGCGCTTGGTGCTGTGAAAGTGCCTGTCCATTATCGTGAAGCGCATTTAGCGTTTGCAGTATCAACTGTATTTGCTCATGCGGGACATTCACTTTGAGGTGAACCCATTCAAGCCTAATGGTTTCAATGGATACCACGCCGCTTTCCTTAAGCTCGTTGAACAGCGCAAAAATGGCAGCAGTTAACTTATCAATATCAACATGTGCTAAAAACGCGACGCCAGAATCGCCAAACCACGCCAATATATCTCGGGTATCTGCATAATCACGGATATACACAGGTAAAGTATAAAAAAGCTGATTATAAACAGTCCAAAAGCCTGCAAGGATCAGCAAATATAACGCAAACGGCAGGTTACTCACCTTCATCGGTTGTTGCCACCATGCTTTAGTCGGTGCTCGATTTATGAGCACCCTGTCCCACACCCAGTTAGCTACTAACCATATTGCAATCCAAGTAAACGCTTGACTGTAGTTAGAAAATCCAACTCCTGCTGACATCAATAGCGCCAGTGCGACAAACAGCGTAAGTGCTAAACGTGTATTACCCAGCACCGACTGCGCGGTTTTTAATACTTGAGTAAAAGATTGCTTGGTTTTAGGTAATGTTTGGGGGTCTTTGTAAAATAACATCAAGGGAATAAAGTTTATGGCAATCCAAATCGCCGACATCATAAATACCGCATCCCAGCTAATGGCTCGCATATATCCCGCAACCAATGGACCTAAAAATCCACCAATATTCACCATGGTATAAAAGATCCCAAACCCAAGACCACGATTACCATCGTTTGTGCTGTGGCTTACGGTGCCAACGACCACAGGTTTAAAGCAGGCGGCACCTAGAGCAACAAAGCTCAGCGCAGCAAAAAACGGCCAAAAACTCTGTGCCTGTCCCAATAAATAATAGCTTGGCGTCATGACCAAAAATGCAAAAAAGAACATCTTTTTATACCCGACGCGATCTCCCAGAGCACCAGTTACAACAGGCAAAAGATATAAAAAGAAGGGAATAATCCCCTGTACCGCGCCACGCTCTATATCAGTAAAGCCAATACCACCTTGCAACTTCGGTGTTGTCATATAAATTGATGACACGGCGAAGAAGCCATACCAAGCGAGCCGTTCAAATATTTCCATGATATTCGCAATGTAAAAAGTTCGACCAAACCCAGACGGCGACGTTGAGCGATTTGCCTCATTGAGATCTGGTTCACACCACTGCTGCTGATTTTGCATAATGACAATACCTGTTATCTTTGTTATTTTATATTGCATACAATATACACAAATAATAACGAGAGAAAAGTATCATGTCTTTATTTTATCTATTCCATACCTTTTATTGGCAAATACCCTCTATCCAAAAGCCCCGGCTAGTATTTGCTCCTCTAATTGCAATACTTGCTTTACTCAGCGGATGTAAAACTACGCGAAGCGATATTGTCGCTATTCCAAGCCCCGCGGATATGCGCTCTGAAATAAGCGTTAATGGCCGAGTCAGCACGTTGAAACACATTGATATCCAACATGTTGGTAAACAAATTCCGCTGACTTATAGCGATGGAAAAATAGCTAACTCGCGGGGCTATGACTGGTGGGTGAGTAAACATTTTGCGCTAAAAAGTGACTTTCCTGAGGACAAAGTAAAACTCTATTTAGAATTACTAGAAATGTCTTACCCTCACTATGTTGAATTGTTTGGTATGGCGCCTGCAGCGATTGATAAAAAGAGAATTGCTGTCGTTTATGGCAGTTCACGCCAACGTACAAAAGAAGCCATGCTGGACGACGGTTTTTTGCGAGGCGTACATAAAACGGCTGGTGGCGAAACCATGTTTTATAACCGCGCAGGGTATAACTTTCCGAGTCATCGCCAGCATCACCAGCGCTACATCGTGATCCACGAAACCATGCATGCGTTTCATATGGCTCTGAACGGTCACTCAACTTGGGCACCCAATTGGATCACCGAGGGGATGGCAGATGCCATTGCAAGCCACGTATATGATCCAAATAAAAAGCAGTTAACTGTGATGGTTTTTGACCGTGCTCCAATGAATTACCTGCACTTGGGTTTACAGCAGTATTATCAAAACGGCCAGCCCTCTTTTGAAGCCATCAATGACGACCCATCGCTCAAGCGCGGGCTCAACTTTTTTATCGTACATTTTTTATTGAGCGACCCTGAGCGATATCAATATTTTAAACGCTTTATCGGCCAATTAATGGACGCAAATCCTCACTCTGAAAACACCTTGCCAACTGCCAATGCGCTCTTAAAACAGACCTTTCCCAATTGGCCTCTGCTTGAACAGCAGTTTGCAGCGTTTGTGCGCTCTGCCACGCCAAGTTTTTATATTGTCGATGGGCCTTGGGAGCAAAACGGTGCCGCATATTGGCTCAGAAATACCGAAAGCAAAGCACTTAATCGTCTCGATATTCATCCAAACTTCTCTTCTACACATGCCGTGATGGATTTTCCTACACCAGATAAAACACCTCTAATCAACTCACTTGATGAGAATAGTGTTGCAGCACTAATCGACTTCGAGCCGGAGCAGATTAGACGTGGGGAAATTGGCTTTGCGTTAATCGCTGATTTAACAAACCAAAGCTTAGATGCGCGTCTTGGACGCTCCAAAGTTGAAGAAGTTGATTTTAGTAAAGACAACTTACTGCAATTTACCCTTCAAGAAGGAGTAAAGTTAACGGTCTCAAGCAATCAAGCATTGTTTTCCTCGAAGTCTATCGCACTGCTGCCGCAATTACGCATGGATATCAAGCAATATCATCAACTTGCGCTCACGCTTTCAAAGCAGGACGATGCGCTAGTTATTAAAATGAAAACGCAACACCATGAGCAACTGGCTAGGTTACAATTGAGCCAAATCGACATTTCAGCGCTTAGCCTGCAAAAAATCAGTCTTATTGGCCGAAATAATAATCATAGAATAGCGCCCTACTTTGCCGCGCATGACTATTTGATCACGAATGAACAAACCACTAATCCTTGGCACTTTAAAGATGCATCGCTACTGCGCAGAGCCTTTAACACCTGTGTGGAATATAGCGCTCAGTTAAGTGACTGTATGACCCCACTTCGCGAAATATTTAGCAAACAGAAATCAAGGACAGTCACTGAAACTGAGAATAAAACCCTCAATCACTTGATGCAAAGTTGGCAATCAACACTTGGCGACGATGCGCTCTTTACGCTAAGTGGTATCAACACCCAAAGCTATTTTTCTGATGGAATGCACTGTCTTTACGTCAACAATCCCAGTACCCATGATATTGCGCTAACTTACGGTAACTACAAAAAAATTCTAGCTTCAGGTGAACACCGTGTTCTATTGCCAAAACATACCTTTCAGAACTTAGTGATTAGTTGGAACGGATTAACACAACAAAAGCCTCTTCGAACGCCAGAGAAACCTTTTGATGGGGTAAAAATGGAAGTCACTGTTCGTGACAATATTACCATCACGCTAACCGGTCCCTATTCAGGTGCATCGAGTGGTATATTACGCGTCGATTTTACTCCATTTCAATCATTTCAATCATTTCAAAATGAAGGTTCACTTTGGCAGCAGCCTGTTACTTTCTTACCTTATCAAACACAAGTAATTGAAGTAGATAAGTTACAAGGATTGAAAAATGGATTACTTGAGATCACGGGTGAGTTTGACGTTGATGGTGAACCGATTAGGCTGGTTAAAATAATCAATTTGTAGAAACAATTAATTGGAAATCTGCAAAGCCAAATAAAGTAAGACCGATGGTTTTGTGCAAATAAGATTGAGTGTTTCATACAACGTGCACGACTAACTGCTCCCTCAACCTGAGTGAGCAGTTAGACACTTACAACCGGATTAAATTGGCCGTCTACGTAAGTTCATATTACGTAAAAAGTCGTTGGCTTTGCGAAATATTACTTCGTCGCCTTAATTTGCGATGCTCACAATAAGCCTCTATCGAATCTGCGCTACCAATCGCACCGTGAAAAGTTTGCTCAAGCTGGGTAGTAAGTTTAAACCAATTACGTGCTTCTAGACCTAATTGCTCCAAAATAGGTTCTTGACGCGGATCGATAAGCCCGGGCTTATCAGCACGAATGCATCTTCCTGTAGAATCAACTAAGTCTAGATATGAACGTAATTCAAAGGGTATACCTTTGTGCATATGTTTTTTGGTATTTCCTAAAAACCGCGCTAGATACTTTGGCTGTTTGCATCTTTTTGCAAACTCACACCTAAGTTTTATACTAGTGTGTTCTGAATCTTCGGGGTTACTAGCTAATTTTGCACGAATGGGGTTTAAGTCTACGTAAGCCATACATGCCAACAAGGCTGAAGCATCAAGCAAGGCCTGAGATTTAAATCTCCCTTCCCAAAAGTGTCCGGTACATTCATCCTCTTGATTAGCACGTCGAGCGATGTGCTCATTGAGCCCTCTCATAAACCAGCTAATACTCGCTAAGCGGCTTCTATATTCATTTATTTCTTTGCTCAACACACCTTTTTGCCCCTCATTTAAGCATTTACCTTGGAGGAACTGATGAGCGTGCGAAGATATCTTATAAAGCTTGCTCCAGCGTAGCAAAATAGCTTTATCATTGAGCTTTTGTGCTTTTTTATCATCGATATACAACACCACATGGGTGTGATTAGGCATTACCGCGTAAGCGCAAACATCCAAGCAAAATATTTTGGATAGAAAAAGCAATCGCATTTCAACCCAGGCTCGTCGATGCTCATAAGATTTGCCAGTCAGCATGTCTTCACCGCACAAAAAGGCGCGGCGGACGCAACGTGACACACAATGATAATAATGTGTATTTGACAAGTTGATTTGATACTTCCTTGCTAATCCCATTGTTCACTCCTTGAACATGCAAATGCTAATTGAAGAAATTAAAGCTTAGACACATGCCTTAAATTTGTAAACATCAACATAAATGTGCCTGTCCATAGTTATTCGTTACTTTTTATTCCGAAAAGTGGACTAAACCTGCAACTTTCAGAGCTGTGCTCAACACCACGATTTACCGCTAAGGTTTTGGAAGAAAATAAATATCTCGGCTCAGGTCATCGTTAAATTGTTGCCGTCTTACCTTAACGCCACCTAGCTTTTCAACCAAAGCTCGAGCAGCGCCATTATCATCATTCATGTAAGTCTCGACAGTTTCCCAATTAAATACATTGTAAGCATGTTTTAATACAGCGAGCGAAGCTTCCGTTGCAACTCCTTGGCCTCTCGCCTCGGGTAGCACCCACCATGTTAATTCTTTTGGCCATTCTTTGCCTTGCCAAAAACCACATGTACCAACATAGCTATCATTCGACTTTAGTTGAATTACCCACACACCAAAACCAAGTAAATACCAAGAGCCTACATCAGCTTTAAGCCTAGCCCAAGTTTGCTCTATGCCTATTGGACCACCATACATTTTCGAAGCAGATCCGTCTGTATAAAATTTTTTATAGGTTTCAAAAGCGTCTTTATTGGGTGCGACCAATCTTAATCGATTCGTTTCAATCGTTGGGATCATATCTGCTATTCCTTTATTTTACGGTTTAATGTTGGTGTACAAGCAAAACAAAATAATACTGTATATAAAAACAGATACCTAGAATTAAACGACGAAAGATTATGCAATTATCTAAAACGACATAGGTTAAGCTTAAGTCCCTGTCCCTTAAAACTTATAACTAGATAAACACCAATTTCACATCCTGCAATGACTACGGTATCTAAATAAAGTAAATGGCAAGCTGTTAGCGTTAGGTCTTAGTCGTTGTCCTAACACTAACAGCTATAAAGATATGATTAATCAGGCTTTAGTTACGAGGCTTTAGTTAATTAAAGTGGATGTCCTTTAAAGTGCGCTTTACAAATGGCGCTTTAGCTTTTCCATACTCATCTTGGGAGGCTATACCTTGCGCTATTACTAATTGCTTCTGAGTTTCATACTCCGCACGCGCGTCAGGATTACTGAGCATATAAGCTTTAAACTTTTCTTGCTTGATATGTTCTTCACTCCCTTTTTCAATAGCATGAGCATGCACTTGAAACAACTCACCTTGATACATCACCGCGATGTCTTTTCTAGGACGAGTATCAGGAAATGGATTATCGCTGTGCTGATCTTTAAAGCCTACATTTTTAAGATGTTCAACAGTTTGCGTTAATTGCCCGGGTTTGTATAACACAGAGATATCGATGATCCCTTTGCCGGCAACCTTAAAAGAGCTTGAACCAAAGTGTAGAAATTCAAGTTCAGGGTGTGCTAATGCCATCATCACTTCTTCTGCCACTTCAACAAATATTTCACGCCATGGATTAAAGCTAGCTGGGACTAATTGGTAAGGGACGAATTCAATTTTTGACATGCCTGTCCTTTTAAATTTTTATATAAAATAGTTAGAACCAATAAACTGGGTAATGCCGCTTGGGGTTGCGCGACATATTGTTCACAGACAGCGCGACCAATAACATCAGCAGAGCCCCCATCAACACGGGATAAAATGCATACATATATCCCAAGTTATGAACAGACTCACCACCAATAATGGCGATTAGCGCGGTCGCTCCACCGGGTGGATGCAAGGTTCGAGTAAAGTGCATCACAACAATTGAGAGCGATACCGCAAGCGGTGCTGCAAAAAGACTCTCTTCTCCAAGCAAAATAAAAATGCTGACGCCGAGTAAAGCTGAAAAGAAATGCCCGCCCAGTAAATTCCTCGGTTGAGAGAACTCTGCCATAGGAGCGCCATAGAGTAAAACAGCAGTTGCACCAAAAGAGCCAATGAGCAATGCGCTGCCAACACCATATGGTAAAGCGAAGTTAGAAATCACCGTAATCAACAAGATCCCCACCATTGCACCAACCCATGACCAAAGGATTTTCTTAAGCGGTTTTCTAGGAGGACACACACCTTTGGAGGCCATTCTTTTAAAGTAAACTTTCATGCTACCTAGCAACCTTCGAGATTTATCAATGTCATTTTGCCAACGTTTGCATCGCGTGTACCGCCCGTTTAGCATCATTTACGGGTACGAAAATATGATCATGATAGAAACCAGCAATCACATTCGCGCTAATATCAGCACCTTTTAGCGCATTGGAAAATGCAGCAGTTAACCCTACGGCTTCTAGGCTCGAATGCACTTGCAAAGTAATTTTATTCATCACACAGCTGTAATCCAATCCATGTTCGTCTGCCATTTGCTTGGTGACTACCAGCGTTAACCCCTCGCGCTCCATAAAGGTCGCAATTGGATTGAAAATTACGCACTCAGCAAGGCTTTTTTGCACTGTACAAAATACAAAAGGTGTTTCATCAAGCGTCGGCGAAATGTCTTTTAATAATTGAGATAAATCACTAATACCCGTCACTAATTACCTCCCGATGTTGTTGATAAATCGCGGCTAGGCTCAAATGCATCGTAGCGAGGAAGCGGCGCGTCTAAGTCGTCCCAATTGGCTTTTGAAGAGATAAAATTATGTGATATTGGCCGCTCTTTGATATCCGAGTCCAAAATGCCAAGTCTTAACCTCACCCGCTTTGGATCGCTTTCGTTCGAACTAAAAATTGGACTTGCACAATGTTTGCAAAAATGGCGCTTTCTTCCAGGTTTAAACTCGAAGGTGTTTAGTGCCTCTTCGCCACTGAGAATCACAAAATCGCTCCACAGCACAAAGCCATTAGTCGCATAAGCCGTGCCAGTAGACTTACGACATAAAGTGCAATGACAATGAATGATATCGCTGATTGGTCCACGGATCTCAACTTGAACCGCTTTACACAAACAACTCGCCTTGTAAGCCATACCTACCCCTTTGTGTTTCTGGTGATCCAAGTATCCAATTGATTGGCGAAATTTTGCTTATCAGCTTGAGACAAAGGTGGTGGCCCTTGAGTTTGTACGCCGCTGGCACGCATCGTGTCCATAAAGTCACGAATATTTAAGCGAGATTTTATGTTTTCTTTCGTCAGCAATTCACCGCGCGTGTTAAGTGCGGTGCACTTTTTCTCAATGACTTCGTCTGCAAGTGGAATGTCGCCAGTAATAACCAAATCACCTTCATTCACGCGCTTCACGATTTCGTTATCCGCAATATCAAACCCCTTCGGGACTTGAAGCTTTTGAATAAAAGGAGACGGAGGCGTTTTTAGATATTGATTTGCAACCAATGTAACCGTGGTAGAAGTACGCACTGCAGCGCGAAACAGCATTTCCTTTATCACCACAGGACAGGCATCGGCATCTACCCATATTTGTTTTGCCATAACAACTCTTTTAAATTTAAATTGGCTAGAGAATACTAAATTTAGGGATTAGGTTCACGCCTAAAATGAAACTCATATTCATCGTCAGCAAACTGCACAAATCCCAACTTTTCGTATAAACGCTTCGCGGGATTCGCTTTAAGCACCGTCAATACCCAAGGCAATGTTGAGTAGGATTCTATCAAGCTTTTGATGACTTGCGCACCGAGCCCCTTTCCTTGTTGCTGGGGCTCTATTTGCAGTTGAAAGAGGTAATAGTCATGTTCACGTTGTTTAAACTTAGCCAAGCCAACACACTTTTCATTTATATGAATCAAATGTGAGCTTGGGTATTCGTATAATACTCGGGCTTTATGTTCAGCTTCAGTCAAAAACAGTCCGGCATTTTCTAAGTGCGGCACCATGGTCGCTTTACGCAATGCCACTAGGTAATCAAAGTCACTTTCTTTTGCCTGTATGAAGTGAATCTTATTCGTCCTCAATTTCGAATATTCCTTTTGCGTAAAGTACACCAAACCCAGATACGATGACATTCGTATCCGTCACTTCACAAAATAGCTCACCGCCACGTTTTGAAGCCTGATGTGCATGAAGTTTTTGTTTGTTTAGCGCCTTTGCCCAATATGGCGCTAACCCGGCATGAATTGAACCGGTAACCGGATCTTCATCGCCCCCATTAGCAGGCCAAAAGTAGCGCGACACAAAATCAACGTCATCGCCTTTTGCTGTCACCACAACATCAAAAGGCGCAAGGGTTTTCAATTTATCGCTGTCGTATTCACAGCTGCGTACTTGCTGCTCAGTCTCAACAATCACAAAGTACGCTTGGCGATTTTTAAGTACCCGCGTCGGTGTTACGTTCAGCCCTTCCAGCAATGCGTCGGGGGCTTTAGTTAACTCAGGGGCTAAGTTCGGAAATTCCATTACAATGCGACCATCAGCCACTTGCTTAACAGTGAGTGTTCCGACTTCTTGGGTTTGAAATTTTATCTCACCTGATTTTCCCTTGTGATTAAAAAGCACATACGCCGCGGCGAGCGTGGCATGACCACAAAAGTCAATTTCAGTAATTGGAGAAAACCACCGGATCTCATAATGATTGTTATCAATTGGCTTCAAAAAGGCGGTTTCGGAAAGGTTATTTTCGATGGCTATCTGCTGCATTAGGGCGTCGCTAAGCCAGTTTTCAACCTCAACGATTGCAGCGTTGTTACCACCAAAACGTTTACGCGTAAATGCGTCAACCACAAAATACTCAACTTGCATCTTTTACTCCTTTCAGAAACACCTAAAAACACAGTATAATTTACTGTAATTAGAAGCGAATACAACTTAAATAAACGTGTATAGAGGTTAATCTGTATGACCATGATGCACGTAGTTAAAATGAGTAGAACCAAGTCGAGGCTTATATGTTTACAGATGCTACTTTATCAATCTTATGTTTATATTCATTAGCAATGTTTGTCACTAGCCTGCTAATGATAGCGACAGCCCCTAAAACTGATGATGAGAAACGCAAACAAACTATCACCGAGTACACTATGTTTGCACTTGCATCTGTTGCAGTATTTTTTGTCTCGTTTTACACGCTGTAACTGCCAGTTGGGTCATCTCGATTGATGGCCCATGACAATATCCTTTAAGACCTATTTTCCACTTTCAGCCATTGCTTTTATCTTTAACGCCTTTTCGAAGTGGTCTAGTTCGTGAGTTTGTATCCACCAAGTTGCCGCTTCCATAAGTAATGCAGGGTCCGTGTTTTTATTGACAAAAAAAGCGTAAAATGATACGCCAACGTTATCCCCTTTTTGTGCGATTTTTTTATCACATACTTCTATTATCTTGCTTCTTAGTGCCGCGCGCATTTTTCGTTAAATCCTTACATCATGATCTGCGATAAGTGTACCACCAACATCATCGGTATTCACCACTCCACGCGGCTCTCCCCCCTTAGGGTTGATTATCATTTCATCGGTGCACAAGATTAATCTTCTTCACAAGCTTCCCTCTCCCTTAGATCTAGTTCGGTGAAACTATTTCTAAACGTAAAGGCATAAGCCGAATCTCCAAAACGACGCAGGTAATCGAGTCTTTCTTTGGCCTCATCTAGCGTCGGGACATGGCCCTCTTCAACCCACCATAACACGTAAGTTTCCTGTTCAGCGCGGTGAAACCATTCTTTTTTACGCGCCAAAAATTCCTTATGCGCGGTTTTAAACATAAAATCTTTGAGCGCTTGCTCCGACTGCCATACAGACATATTCACGATAATATTTGGATCATCAAACGCCTTAATCTCTGTTGCATTACCGGTTTCATCTTTTAAGCGCCAAATAAAGCCAGGGCTTTGCTCTGCGAGTAAATTAATGCGGCCTAAACTTTCGACAAAGTATTGAATTTCTGGCGCATCCATTTGGTATTTAGCGGTGGCTATATTGAGTTGTGCTAATTGCATCGACGGCTTTTCCTTGTGGTGAGTTGCTACATTCTCCCAAACTTCACAATCATACTACTGTTTACTCGCCGCCAAGTTAAGACAAAATTTAACCAAATAGAGATTTTTTCACCTTCTACATTTCGGGGAATGGATGCATATTGATGTATTGCACTATACGAGGTGCGTTTGCTGTATTCGCGCTACCACCATGAGGTAAAAATTGATGCCAAATCACCATATCTCCTGCATTGGCTGCAATTGCTTTGGAACCCAGTTGATGTAAGTACTCGGTGTTTGGTATACATGGATCCCACGGGGCAACTGCAAGCCATGACTCTAGCTTCGTATGAAATCCTGGCACAACCGTTGTTGCCCCCTGTTTTTCTTCAGTGTCTGATAGATACAAAATCCCTTGCGTGCCAAACTTGAGTTGCTTAGAGAAATCTAAATCCCAATGTAGATCAGGACCTTGAAAGCTAGATTGCGCAGTTTCAGGCGGGTTGAAACCACACTGATCGGCTGAAACTATCAGTTGTTCGCTTTGCCATAACTGACTAAAGGCCTTATGAATTCTCATTGAATTCCGATTGTCTTCCAGTGCTTTATGTTGTACCAAATGCACCATACTGCGACTCATTTTTTCTTGGTTAACCTTATACCAAGTCTTTGGGTCTGCTAACTCAATCTCCAAATAGTCTTGGATGGCGTTTCTCGCATTGGCGCAGCCTTCAGCACTCACTGCATTCTTAACGATGACATAGCCGTTGTCCTGCCAGCATTTCAGGTCGTCCTCAGTGAGTACATCCGGCATATTCTGAACAGCAGCTATTTTTTCTTGATAACTGTCGGGGCAAGGTAAGTGGCAGGTGACATGTTTTAACAATGCTATTTTTTCACCACTCGGCTGAGCAATTGTTACAATTGCATCAATAAAGCTATCGTAATCATGAGCATATTGAAACTGTAATTGATGTGCTTGAGACAAACTTAGACCCAGTATGTCAAAAGTCGCTTTATATAATTCGAAACTAACTGGCTCTACCTGCTGCTGTTTATTTGTAAAAGTGCCGTTGGCCTGAAGCCAGATTTTTTTGAGTGTGGATAAATGATAAAGCGCTAGAGCAAGGTTTACATCGCACATTATTTTACAACCATCCTTTAAATTAGAGTTGTGTGTTTCCTCCTTAAAATTTTATTACAAAGACGTTTTTTTTCAATTTTTACCGCTTACACCTCATTACACTATACGTATCACTAAACATGAGGATTCAGAAATGAAAAGAGCAGACTACTTCAATCAGGCACCTGAACTTATTCAGCACTTATTGGGACAAGAGGAATTATTAAAACAGCAAGCCCACGCAACTTTTGGAATCACAATCTGGGAGCTCGTTAAACTTAGAGCATCACAAATCAATCAATGCGCTTTTTGTATTGCAATGCACACTAAACAGGCACTAGAGTATGGTGAAACCACTAATCGAATTATTGGATTAAGTGCATGGCAAGACATGCCGTTATACACCAATAAAGAAAAACTGGCATTAGCGCTTTGTGAAAATCTGACAAACGCACAAGTGATTGATGATGCTTTTTATCAAACACTTAATGTAGAATTTGATGATAAAGAATTGACCACGTTAACTATCGCTATTAATGCCATCAACAGCTGGAATCGGATCGTGAAAATGTTTAAGCCGAATGTAGAGTTCAATGAGCACAGAACTAACGCTTGAATTAATAAACCCAACAGGTGAAATCGCTAGCTATGTGCAAGCTATCTGGTTTGCACAATCGCACAAGCGCGGAGAAACTTGGCTTCCAAGCGACGGGGCAACTGGATTTATTTTCCCTCTTCGTGGACTCGTTAGCTTCAATGACAATCAGCTCACAGCCCCCTTTTATCTGCAACCAATTGCCATTCAGTCTAGCAAAGTCAACTATTCTGAACAGGCATGTTTTTTCGGGATCCGCTTTAAACCCGCGGGACTGGCATTTCTGAAAACGCTGCAACACCCTATAGCAAATCCCAATAATATATTGCCCTTGTTGAACACGCTGCAAACTAGTGCCAACCTGACAGCATTACTTCGACTACTAGAACCGATATTGAATATGCCAATTCCTCGACAGAATTCTATCCTACATACCCAAATACTCCTTGAGCATATTGTTTCAATGACCCCTTTAGAGCAAGCATATGCTCAAACTCCGATCGGAAAACGGCAATTAGAGAGACAAGTTAAAACACATTGTGGGATCACCCCTAAACATTTAGCTCGCATTTATAGAGTCCGATTGGCTAAACAAAAACTGAGAGAAACGCCTGACATTAACATCGCTCAACTCGCGCTAGATTGCGGCTACGCTGATCAATCTCATCTTATTCGCGAGTTTAAAACTATCTTTCAGATCACACCGGCAAAATACACAAAGCGACTAAAAGCTGCAGACACAACGTTACCTGCAGCTCGGTAAATTTTTCAACGACCAGCAATATAAAAGCAAGGTGAATTTATTACTATTTATTCGCGCAACGTGCTACCAAGGTTTCGCTTAAAAATTGATTTACCTCAGTTTGCACTTTTTTGTTAAAGCTGTAGTGACCCGAGTTAAGTGCGATATGTTTAAATGGATGAGAAAAACTAGCTTCGCGTAAATCAGCTTCAATATATCCGGCCATTTTGTACGATGGCCAAATTTCATCGTGTTTGGCAGAGACCAGCAGCACTGGCCCATTGGTGTTTTCAACCGGGATGCGAGCGGCTGCAATTGCTTCAGGCGTTGCCTCTGCCAATGCAGCCTCAAAGGCAGGTGTAAACTCTCCCGTTACGTTCCCCTTTTGCATTTTCCATGACAACAGGGGGGCATCAATGTAGTCCAGAGCATTGCCGCTAAGCGTCCAACTCGAGCGAGAAGACAAGGTCTTAACAGCATTCCAGCTTACGTGACTAGGCATAACGGACACTACATGGTTTATCTCATCAAAGTGCGCCCCGAGTAATAACGCAAGCTCCGCTCCTTTAGAAAAACCATACACCGCTACGCAATTTGGGTTTATCTTTGGGTCTGCACTCAATGCTTTTATCCGTTTGGCTATATCATTCAAAGATAATTCAGCTGCACTGCTCGATGTATTTTCAGTGCCATAATAACCAAGTGCCGCTACTGAGACACCAATATCATTAAATCCATCTAAAAATGGTTTCCACTGAGGATTAGCGAGTGTATTCCCCCCTTCGCTGCCACCTAACACCACAACCAATGGGTGAGTCTGACCATCATCGATAAACTGACGTTTAACATCTGGTATAGTCGTGTTTGAACAGGCCGCAAGAAGCCCTACCAAAGAAAATGGCATTATAGTTTTCATCATTTTATTACCTTTTTGAGTTAGCTGAGCCCTATGTTGCTCAGTTGTTGTTTGAGTAGTTTTGCACCACCTCGGCTAGTCACAACTTGTAAATTGCTATCTCGCAACTTGACAAGGTAACCCCCTGTAACCCAGCGTTCAAACGCAGTTATCGCGCTTTGGTTTACAATGGCATTACGGTGAACTCTTAAGAAATGTGTTGGCAATTGCTGTTGGATCTCCTCAAGGGAGCCATCAATGGGATATTGCTGTCCATTACTAAACGCAATGGCTTGACCGTATTCTAGCTTTATAAGTTCGATACTGCTGACATCAATTAGTGATGTTTTCCCCGCCACCTTACTCGTTAAAGTAGCGGCGAATCCTGTAGCGATAACACGATTAACTCTTGATAACGCCAGGGCTAAGCGTTCAGTACTATACGGTTTGAGCAAATAATCAACCGCGCCGAGCGTAAAAGCCTCAACCGCAAACTCACTGTAGGCCGTGGTAAAAATTATCGCACCTGAAAACCCCGCCCCTTGAAGTTTCTCGACCAGAGTAACACCATTGCATTCTGGCAAGTTAATATCGACAAAGACAATATCTATCGCAAGTTCTCGATATGTATCAAGAAATACTAATGGCGTGTTACAAGTCAGTACCAGATTGTACTTGGTGATCTGGCTAAGTTGTTCCGTTAATTTATCAATGGCTGGTTGCTCATCTTCCACAATAGCAATGTTCAACATTCCTTTGCTCCTCGTGTGAGTGAAAAGCTGACAACCGCACCACCTGTGTGCATGTCGTTACCAAGCCTAAGTTCAGCATTTTCTTCTAACTTTAACCGTGAGCGCGTGATCGAAAGACCGAGTCCCGCATCTGACGAACTCAATATGTCCCGCTCCTTAAAGCCCACCCCGTTGTCACTGATTTTAAACACTAACTGGTTCGCTAACTTTTTGATTAATACATCAATGTGAAGCGGCCTACTGTTGCCATGTTTTACTGCATTTTCCAAAAGCGGCTGTAAAATCATTGGCGGTATTACTTCGCTCAATAATGCATCGTCGATATCAAAGTCGATGATAAGCGCATCCCCAAACCGGCTTTGCTCTATCTCGCACCATTGATTTAGTGCAATTAGCTCATCGGCAACGGATACTTTGCTCGGTATTTTTCCGCTTGTCACAGAATGCGTTAATGAATATCTTAATACCGCAGCGAGATTATGAACCAAAGACCGTGCTGCTTCTGGTTGATTTGGTACAAAGGCTGCAATTGTGTTGAGGCTGTTGAACATAAAATGCGGGTTTAACTGACTGTGTAATAACTTAATTTCAGCAAGTTGGCGAAGCTGTTTTTCTTGTTTTAACAACTTTTGGGAAAGGTAGAACTTAATCACCACAAAAATACCGCTAGACCAAGGCAGTGCGATGGTTAGCGCCTCAAACAGTGAAAATGCATGGGTATTTAACATTCCACTTCTGAGTACACCCCAACATAAACAGCCCATTACCATCAGTCCATAAAAGCCGATATATTGCAGCGGCCAATTGCCTATCTTGAAACGGATGATGAGTACGTAACTTATCACCATAGGTAACCAGTAGAGGAACACAACCGCCAAAATAGAAGAAACCGCGATATTTGTCGACAACAACATGCCCCGCTGCACCCAATCAGTAAGGCTGATAGCAAAACTTATTGCGGCAACGATGGCTAAAATTGCGAATTGTTCATTTCGCTGCAATGTGAGATTGACCATAATCAATACAAATAGTGACTGAATACGTTCATGGTACGCATTTAGCGTCGAAAAGCACTCTGAATATTGCTGAATGGTCGCTTTTCAATGCTAAATGGTTATCTGTATTAGTCCACACTTTTACATCCAAGTTAAAGTGCTAAAAAATAGATTAACTTGCTTTAAATCTTAAACACTTGAGGCTGCTTTGCTCATCAATGTCTTTAAATTCAGGTGGGTTTTGTAAACGTTCAACAAACGTAAGCGTTGGTGCCTCTCTGGTCATTTCATCAATCAAAAATTGGCTTGAAACATCGGGAGAATTCACACACGCCAACACTTGGGCATTTGGCGTAAGTAACTCAGGAAGCTTTCTTAAAATACGTTGATAGTCTTTGGTCAATGCAAAGCTGCCTTTTTGAAAGCTTGGCGGATCAATTACGATAAGGTCGTACGGCCCATATTTACGCACTTTTCCCCAAGATTTGAATAAATCATGGCCTAAAAAAGACACCTTACTGAGGTCGTGTTCATTGAGTTGATGGTTGACTCGGCCTTGCTTGAGCGCCGCTTTTGCCATATCTAGATTCACAACATGGGCAGCACCGCCTGCAATTGCCGCGACGGAAAACCCGCAAGTATAAGAGAACAGATTAAGTACCCGAGCCCCCGTAGACTGAGCTTTAACAAACTCACGACCCAAACGCATATCTAAAAACAGTCCCATGTTCTGTTTTACGCCAAGCTTTAAGCCATATTTAAGTCCATTTTCTTCAACGATAGGCATAGCAGTTAATTCACCATACAAAACCTCGAGATCTGAGTCAGGCAAATAACGATGCTGTAGTAAAATAGCAGAGAGTTTTCCGTTAAACGCTTCGGTCTCCACAAGTGATAATAATGCCTGCTTTAACGACGCTATCAAGTCAACGTCGTGCTCCTTGAATAAAGAGACTAAGAGCTGACCTTGCAACCAATCTACTGTGATTTGTTCCAGCCCTTCATAGCAACGACCACGTCCATGAAATAGACGCCTTAGCTCGTTTGGTACGGCTTGGGTTTGCAAATGATTAAGGAGGGTCGATACAGGGTTTATTGCTGTCATGTCGGTGTCTGGTTATGCGTAAAGTTCGGCATTTTACTTGTTACTTCATAGCAAAAGCAAATGCCTAAGGTCTGCTTATCTTTCACGTTTATTTTTTGCAGCACAGAAAACCGGTCCTATGGACGCCACAACATCGTTGTTGCCCCGCTAAAACCGATTAACCAATTTAGATAAGAAAAATCTTCATGATGGGAGGCAACAAAACCCATTCTCATATAAAGCTTTTTTGCCTGGGGATTAGAATCAATTACATCAAGTCGTAAAGCGTGAAACCCGCTTTGTTTGGTATAGCGCTGCAGTGCCACTAAAAGCGCAGTGCCAACACCTTGTCCTCTGACCGATTCTGCAACTGCGATGCCGTCCATCACCACCTCATTGGGCGCAGGCTTTCGCTCAAATAGGGTAAACACCGCTGCGGCTTTAACCCCGCCTAGCAAGCCCAATTCGTCAATGAGTCCAGTAAAGCCCATATTCGATGTAAAACCGCCTTTGCCATATTGAAAGCCCGCAACCCCCACTAACTTGCCATCTGCAAAGGCAGCAAAGGAGTATTCTGAGATGAAGCTCTTCGCGATAATAGTGATCAGCTTATTGCGATCCGGCACTGCGGCTTTGAATTTGCTACCAAACGCGTCAACATAAAGCTCAGCAGCCGCTTGCGCATGCTCAATGTCCCATCCTTGTGTTATTTCTATTTCCATACCTTACCTCAAGCTAACGTGTCGACTTTAATATTAGGTCAAAGTTAGCTTAGGTTTTAAGTTCGAATTTGTAAAAAATTCGAGTCGATTATGCATGTAACTTAATTGTTAGTTTGCGCCATACTCGTTCAACGGGACCCACCTTAAAGAATCGCCCGTAAATCACATTTAACAGCAGCTGCACTGCCATAATCACAAGCCATAAGAGCAAGAGCTCACTGCGACTTAGCGTATTATGTAATCCAAAGCCATAAAATATCACCACCAATAACAGTGACTGTCCAATGTAATTACTCAGCGCAAATCGACCCACTTGATTTATCGCCTCTAGGGGTTTGAAGCGATGCAACCAACGGTTATATAGCAAAGATAACAAAACCAAGTAAACAATCGCTTGCAGCTCCCGGTTAAGTACAATGACCATTTGTTTAGCGTAAGACAACACTGGGATATGTGAACTTTGCAGCCAATGAAAATAGCGAGCTTGAGTGGCATAACACGACACTGCAATCAAGCAAAGTAATGCCACAACCGCAAATGGGCTAAGTTTAGTCTTTGAGAACAATCCCCATTGAAACAGCTGCGAGCCTATCAGCATCATCATTAGCGTGGACCAAAAAATACTTGAATAAAACAGCTTACCTTTGTGGACTTGCGGACTGTCAAAGTTTTCCTGCCAATACTCAGTTAAGCTTGGCGTTTCTTCCAAAGTACGATGGGTGGGTGTCCGTGGTTCGGTTTTATTCTGCCACCGATTAATCGCTTTTTGCTGGTCTCGTGTGCGAGACGCTTCGTCCACATTGAGTGCTGCTTGGTAAGCATCATATTGGGCGATGGTGCGCTCTGCTCTGCCAAAACCTGCAACTAACATAAACGCCAAACAAATTACTATGCTGACTTTGATGGCCCGGGTGCCAAGTAATATGACGGTGGTGACAATCATTCCTATCACGGCATAGTGATAAAGAATGTCGCCACTCCAAATACAATAAGCATGAACAAGGCCGAGTATAAATAAAGCTACTAGCCTTGCCGCACTTAATTTAATAGCAAATTCAAATGGCTGTTTTTGAAGAATAATGGTGAGACCTGCGCCAAATAACATCGCCAACAGTCCGTAAAACTTGCCCTGAGCAAATACATAAACCCAGTATCTTACCTCACTGTCTATATCCGTCATAAAGCCATATTGGTAACTGCCCCATGGATTGGGATAGGCAAAGCTTTCGATGTTGATAAGTAAAATACATAGGATTGCTATCCCGCGAATAAAGTCGAGGCTGTTAATGCGATTTCTTTCAGGACTAGTCATCGGCATTACCTATGCGGCCCGACTGTCCATCATGGTGAGCTAGCTTTGTGTTTTCGCTATCGAGCAATGTGGTAATTTGTGCAACCTGCGCGCTAAATTCATCAAATTGCGTGTCACTTAGCTTAGTGTTTTTTGGTTGTTTTAGGGTGAGTGGATTGATGGCTTTTCCGTCTTTATGCACTTCATAATGTAAGTGACGCGCCTGCGACAGGCCGGTATTACCAAGGTAGCCAATCACGTCTCCTTGTTTTACTCGCGTCCCTGCCTTGAGACCGTTCGCAAAGCCATTTAAGTGAGCATAAAGTGTTTGATAGCCTTTACCGTGATCTAACACTACGCGATTACCAAAGCTGCCGCCCCACCCAGCTTTGAGTACTTTTCCCGAGCCTGCTGCCATAATAGGCGTACCAACAGGCGCACCAAAATCTATCCCTTTGTGCATTCGGGTATAGCCCAATACTGGGTGATGACGTTTACCGAAGTTTGACGATAATCGAGCACCGTTAAGCGGAGTTTTCATTAGAAAGCTTTGCGCGAGGGTACCATCTGAGTGGTAAAAAGCGGTCGTTCCGCCATTATCAGTAAACCGGTATAAGCGGTATTTTTCTTTTCCTGAAAGTAGCGCAACATGTTGTAATGCTAAAGGTTTGGAGATTTGCTTGAGTAACTCTTCGGCAACCACAAGCTGCTGTTCTTGAAATACAAAATCAATTTGATCGCCGGCATATACTTCTCTTTGAAAATCAACAAGGTGAGATAAGGCCACAATACTTTGATTGATAATATCATTGGGCACCCCGATTTTGCTGGCGTCCACAAAAAAACTAGAATCTATGCTTGTCGATAAACGCTTTGTTTGCGTGACGGTTTCAAGCTCACTTAGCGATGCATGCCACTGTTCATCCGCTCTTTTAATCTCAATAACCTGTGCAAATGCATATTCAAAGCGGATCAGCTGTACTTGTCCGTCTACAAGCTCTGCTTCTATTAACTGTCCAGCCTTGAGCTTAGTCAGTGATGTCCACGTACTCACGGCTTGTTCCACCAGCCAACTATCGCGGTCACTGAATGCAAACTCACTTAAAAGATTAGCTAAACTCTCACCCGATTTAAGTTCAAGTAAACGAATATCTTGAACTGGCTTTAGCTCCTCTGTGATTTGGATTTGGGCCGTGACTGAGTCTTCAGCGGATCTATTGAGTACAACAACTTGACCTTGTTCTGCTTGTACCGACACAAGCGTATTCTCTTGCGCTTTATTGACAGAATGAGTCTGCTCGGGCTGTTTCGAGCAGCCAAAAGTTGCCATCATTACAATGGCAATAGAAAGCTTTTTAATCATGTTAATTTTCCAATAAGGTCAGCGGATCAATGCGCGTGTTGTTATGTAGAGCTTCTAGATGTAGATGTGGACCAGTGACTCGACCGGTTTCACCTATGGTACCGATCACTTCTCCTTGTGATACTTGCTCACCTACTTCAACATCAATGCTATCAAGATGTGCGTAGAGACTTTGATAACCATTGTCATGATGGATCAACACCACTTTACCGTAATTCTCAGGCAAGGTTTTATCATCGGCAATCGTGACCGTACCGCTGGCAACCGCCATCGCAGGTTCACCAACGCCGCCAGCTAAATCCAGTCCTTGATGTGCTTTATTGTGACGAAAGTTCGATACATGCCCAAACCTTGATGTTATTTCAGGGGTGACGACCGGGTATGTCCATGTTTTACTCACCATTGCCATTGCCGTTCCCATTGTCCATTGAATATTGCCATAGGCTAAACCTGAACTAAGCAACACAAAAACCCCTATCAACACAAGATTACTTGGCTTCTTTTTAGATTTAAGAATAACGCTAAAACGCTTTTTATAATCATCTAAAGTCAGTGAATTAGACGCAAAACTTGCTGTCATATTCATCGTTTTCGGCTGCGCAGCAGCCCGTTTTAAAGAGTTCATTAATGCTTTGCTATAAGCCAAAGGTTCAAGGCTGTGCTTCGCTATCGTCACCTCATCACAGCAATATTCCATCGCTCGAATAAAGCCCAGTTCCATTTTTGCAATGAACGGGTTAAACCAAGCAAGCGTCGCGAGTATTCGCCAAATTACGACGGCAATGTGATCGCCCTTATCTATGTGGGTTAACTCATGCAGAATAAGTGCTTGCTGCTCTGCCTCTGGTAGCGTGTCAAATTCCACCGGCAAATACACTTTAGGTTGCCACAGTCCGAACACAAAAGGAGAGCAAGTAATTGGCAATTGATAGCAACTCCGTGCACCGAGCTTTATTTTTGAGGCGGTGCTACAGAGGCGTTTTACTCGCCAATACTGTCGCCCAAGTACCAAAAGATGAGCGATTAGCCCAACGCAATAGACCAGAAATACAGCCATAAGCGTCAGGTTTAGCCAGTCAGACGCAACTTGAGTGCGCTTCGTCATTGCCAGCAGCGGCTCTGCAAATTGTTGTAAATTGGCATTAAACAATACGGCTGGAATGGCGTTGTGTTGCTCCATGTGTTCAAGTGGGATCCAAGGCACAAAAGTCACTGCCAGCACGCCCCACCAAAGTCCTTTATTCTGTACATACCGAGCGGAAAATTTCACACCTAGTGCGTACGTTAAGCCACTAAGCGCCACCCACAGCAAGACCGAAAGTAATATTAGTTCCATACCTTACTCTTTATCACCTTGCGTCTTAGCTAACTCATCTAACATGGCTTCTAATTCATCTAATTCATCCGCTGCAATTAACTTACTATCTGAAAACATAGCGATTGGCAGAGGCTCATCCAACTCCATAATTTGCTTTGCAAACTCTTGGGCATAAAGTGCGAGAGTCGGTACCTTAGCAAGGACAGCTGAGTATATTTTTTTATTGCCTTGCATTTGCTCGGCGAGATAACCCTTTTCACACATTCTCTCAAGAGTTTTTCGAGTTGATGAGTAGCTCCAGCTGAGCTTTGATCCTATTTCTGTGTGAATTTCTTTGCCCGTTCTTGGCTGTTCACGCCAAAGGATTTTTAAAACGATTAGTTCGGTTGAGTTAGGTTTCATTGTTTTTTTCACAACTGCGACATATGTCACACATTAACAAATAAAAAAGTGCGACACAAGTCGCACATTATGCTTTTTTAATTTTCACCACGAAAAATGGCGACATTATCAACAGCACTTATACTTCAAGTTGATATATAAAAAATGAGTTATCTGTAGTGCTAGAGCTAATTAATATTCGCCATAAATTATGGCTGCTAATTGTGTTTCCCATCATTGCGCTTGCCTTACTGCTTGGCTATGCTTTTAACCGTTACGCTCACCTTGAGTCAGAAGTAGAATCTCTATACGCCGATCGTGTTGTGCCGCTTATTCAAATAAAAAAAGTATCAGATCACGGTGCGATTCAGATTGTCGACATACTTCATAAGTATCGTGCAGGGCTGGTCTCCAAAGACGAGGTGTTGATGCAAATAGCAGATGCTACTCGGGTCATGAACGACGCCTGGCAAAGCTATCTAAACACATATTTGGTGACGGCGGAGCAAGTCAAAGTTGAACTCATTGAGTTCCAACTGCAGGCCGTATTTACGCATATTGCCACGCTCCAAAGCGCGATAAATCAAGGGACATTTTTAGCAATTCCACAAAATCAGTTTGTTACTGCACTCTATGAAAAGTTCGATCCGTTAACTTCGTCACTACAAGCACTCACCGAGGTACAAAATGACGTCGCACTCAGTATTGTGGAGCAAACCGAGCAACAATTTAGCCAACTAAAGTTGTTGCTCATTATTTTTTCTGTGATTGTATTGGTGAGCTTAATCGCCGTTGGCTTCGCTTTATATCGCTCTATTCAACATCCAATCGATCATATTCGCTCGCAAATCAATCACATTATTGAGAGCTCGAGTCTCGAAAAACGTATCGACATTGATAACCACAATGAACTGACTGATGTTAGCCTTGCCATCAATCAGCTCCTTAGCCACATTCATGTGATCCACCAGCAACTGGTAGAGGCGGAAAAATTATCGAGCCTAGGTAGTTTAGTTTCGGGATTGGCTCACGAGGTAAATACCCCACTTGGCGTCTCGATTACCGCAGTGTCATCCTGCCAAGAGCAAGTGGATGTGATGGAAACTGGCATGAAAACTCAGCGTTTGTCGCACGCTGAGTTTTTAGAAATTATGGCAGCATTGGATTCTGGGTTGTCTATCGCAGAGCGAAATCTCGGCAAAACGGCAAAGCTAGTACAAGAGTTCAAGAATATCTCTGCAGAGCAAGAAACTGACGTCGAGCAACTTGTCGACCTAGAAGCAGTTATTCGCGATTATTGCGAACAAACGGCACGTTTCCAGTTAAAGATGCGCGTTGAATTTAGCGCAACAGGAAAACTGGAACAACTGGTCAAAATCAACGTTAAGGCGCTACAGCAAATCTTGTTGCAGCTGCTAGAGAATGCCCGAGTGCATGGTTTTAGTAATGATAGCGACACCCAGCCGTTTGCCGCTGTTCGTTTAGAGATCACTGACAATAAAATATTTATTCGAGTCAAAGACGAAGGCGTCGGTATGAGTAATGAGGTCCTAAACCGGATCTTTGAGCCCTTTTACACCACAGCTCGCCAATATGGTCATGCCGGGCTTGGACTTTCCGTCACCTATAATCTCGTCAAAAAACATTTAGAAGGTGACTTAAAAGTCAATTCCAAAGCCGGAAATGGCACAACGTTTACCATCTTGTTGGCGAACAAAACGTTGGCACAAACCGCCTAACCAACTTGTGCCCTCATAGCATACTTAACGAGTGACAAAGCCTCCGTTAACAAACAAAGTTTGCCCAGTCGTCCAGCGTGATTGCTCCGACGCAAGATAAAGCACCGCAGGGGTAATATCGTCTACTTGCCCTAGTCGGTTCATTACACTTGCAGACTGTAAATAATTAACGGTTTGCTCGTTTTCTTCGCCATGGAAAAAGTCAGTGTCAATTGGACCTGGTGCGATGGTATTGACGGTCACTCCTCGATGTCCGATTTCCTTTGCCAGCGCACGAGTGAAATGCTCAAGTGGTGCTTTTGAGCCAGCGTAGAGCGCATAATTTCCAGTAAATGCTGCCAGCAGCGAAGTGCCCATATTAATGATCCGACCGTTATCACGAATATGTTTAGCGGCTTCTTGCATCACAAAAAATGCTCCTTTACAGTTGATCCCAAATAGCCTGTCAAAATCCTCCTCGCTATACTCAACAAACGGTTTTTTACTGATAGTACCGGCGTTATTGATAACGATATCTACGCCGCCAAACTCACTAATAATATGCTCAAATATATTCATTACCTGCGCTTTATTGCTGACATCTCCGTGTACTAGCGTCGTTCTAACACCCAGCGCTTCAACTTCCTTCTGAGTTTCAAGTGCTTGTGGCTTAGAATGCGCACTATGATAGTGAATGACAAGATCAGTGCCTTGCTTTGCCAGCGCTATGGCAAAATCCTTGCCCATATTTTTGGCTGACCCAGTGATAAACGCAACCTTACCTGTTAATTGCTTAGACATACCTATTTCTCCTACTTGAAATATTCAATCGACTTTTAGTGTAGCTAGGTGAAAGGGATACAGGTATAGTGATTTTAGTCATTTACTAATTGCATTTTTTACATCCGCTATGAAATCGATTACTGAAGAAGATTTGTTTGTTCTTACCGTTGAATCTGGCAGCCTCAAATCTGCGGCTGAAGTGATAGGTACCGATCCCTCCTCGGTAAGCCGAAAGCTTGCAAACTTAGAAAGTCGATTAGGAGTAAAACTTTTACAGCGCTCCACCAAGCAAACGGCCGCAACTGAGGTTGGGCTTGAGTACTATAAAGGCGTAAAGCAATTACTAGATGAAAAAAGGGAATTAGAAGAGTCGATTTCAGGCACCTCAGCAGTGCCTTCTGGGACATTGAGGGTTGCAGCTCCACACGACTTCGCTGAGCGCTTCATTGCTCCTGTGGTACAAACCATGATAACCACCTATCCAGACCTCAATATCGAGTTACTGCTCGGCAGTCATTTTGAAGATCTCAAGGCTAAACAAATCGATATTGCAATTAGGATTGGCAAACTGGATGATTCCTCCTTGATTTGCCGACAACTAGGCCATGTACCACGGGTCTTGGTGGCCTCTAAATCGTATATTGAACGCATGGGACAACCGCAACGCTTTAGCGATTTAAGCAAACTGGATTTTATCTTTTACAATAAACCTAAACTTGGTGATCAGCTCATTCTCGGTAAAGGCCTGCACCGTGAAGCCGTTACGGTAAGTGGTAAACTCATCGCCAACAGTGTTGCAGTGCTAAAAAATTGGGTAAACGCTGGCCTTGGTGTGCATTACGGGCCGCTATGGGCATTTAAAGATGAATTAGCTATGGGCAGTTGTGTACAGCTACTACCTGAACTACACGATGAAAGTTATCCTATTCACGCACTGTACTTGTCGAAGCAATATACTCCCGCAAAGGTACGGGAGTTTGTTGAGCTATTGACTTCAACCTATCGGCAATACCGCTTCGATTAACGCAAATTACTTAGTAATTGCGCTAACTGTTTTTGCTTAGCGTCATTGAGTGGTAGCAATGGCGCTCTTGGACCACCGACATCCATACCTTTAAGTGCGAACCCAGCTTTTACTGCGGCGGCAAGGCCAGAGCTCACAATAAATTCCAGAAACTCAAACTGTTGATAAAATAGCCCTTGAGCACGTTCAAATTCGCTGTTTGCAACAGCCTGCAATAACTGTTTTGGCTTATCACCAATTAAACATGGCGCCGCAGTGCACCACCCTGCTGCACCGGCAGTCAATGCCTCTAATGCCATGTGATTACAACCGTTAAAGAATGGCACCGCTCCCTCACTAAGATGATAAATTTTGTGCATCCGCTGAATGTCACCCGAGCTCTCTTTAATCGCGACAACATTTTCAATGTCTGCCACCATTGCCAGCATTAACTCAGGTGTCATGTCCACACCACATACTGCTGGATTATTGTAGATCATGATAGGTAACGGCGAAGCTTTCGACACTTGCTGATAATGTTCAAATATCTCTTGCTCGCTCAATTGATAGTAAGAAAAAGGTGAAAGCATGATCATATCCGCACCAAATTGGTGGGCGTACGTTGCATAAGTTGTGGCTTGTGCTGTCGTTAACGCTGCAATACCGATGATAACAGGAACCCGCCCTGCGACATGTTTGACAGTAAATTCAGCAACTTGCTGCCACTCCTGCGCGGTTAAATAGGCCGCCTCTCCTGCGCTGCCAAGCGCAGCTATCGCATCCACATCGCCTGCAAGTAAAATATCTATCACTTCGCCAAGTTTAGCCAAATCAACCCCTTGCGTACAGGGATCGAACGGTGTCACGGTGTAACCGATAATACCTGAAATTTTCATCGCAATTCCTTAAATACAATCAATATGGAGTTTGAGTGCTTGCCTTGCATAGTATGCAAAGTTCACTTGATTTCTTTTTTCTGTCGACACCCAGTCATGCGCTTCTCGAGCAAGCTCAGGAGGTAAAGGTTTGATATCTCCTGCCGCCATAGCAAGGAGTTGTAACTTAGCAGCGCGTTCAATTAATACCGCCAAATTGCACGCCTCTTCTATCGTTTTCCCTGTCACGAGCTGGCCGTGGTGAGCCAAAAACACCGCACGATTATTGCCAAGCGCCTCTGAAATAAGTTTGCCCTCTTCATTACCCACAGGCACTCCAGGCCAATTGGCCACGAATGAGCAGTCTTCATATAACGCACACGTATCCATTTGTGAGATTATCAGTGGGGTTTCTAGCATTGAAAGCGCCGCCACATGAGTAGGATGGGTGTGAATAATGCAATTCACTTCAGGATGATGTTGATAAATCCAGGTATGGAAGCGATTTGCAGGGTTTGCCATCCCCTTTCCGTTAATCGGATTAAGATCTGCGTCCACCTCAATCAGATTGTTTGCCGTGATCTCATCGAACCCAAGTCCCAACTGTTGAGTAAGAAAGTGATTCTCATGCTCTACTCGACAGGTTATCTGGCCTGCAAGCCCCGAGTCATGACCCTTATCAAAGAGTATTCGACAGGTTAGCGCGAGTTTTTCATGTTGACTAAAAGCCTTTGTGGTTAGTTGGTTTTGCATTTGAAGCTGAGCGTTTTGCATCAGCTCCCCTTTACTCATTAGTGCTGTCTTCACCTATACTCTCCTCTTTACTGCTTGACAACGAGGATAAAGTAACGCCAAACTGGACCAAAAATAACATCCAGTTTTTTAATTTTAACTGGTCCAGATAAATACTCCGTTATGTCCAAATCTTGGCAAATGCACTTTTGTTTGACCCACTCGCAGGGGAAAACGATACATACCAAACTGCTCAATCAAATTACCTCAGACATCATTTTGGGCAGGTTAAATCCCGGCACTTTGCTGCCGAGCTCTCGGAAGCTCGCTGAACAATTAAGTATCAATCGAAAAACCGTACAAGTCGTTTACGAAGAACTAGAAGCACAAGGTTGGCTGCTTACAAAACCTCGCTCAGGGACTTTTGTTGCCTATGAATTGCCCGAGCAATCGTTAACTGATTCAACACAGCATCTGGTCACGATGACGCAAAAGACCAAAGCAACATCTGGCCTTGTTGAAATGCTCTATCAAAACGCAATAGAGCCATTGAACGATTTCACCAGTTTAAATGATGGCAGTCCCGACTCTCGCTTAATCCCTTATACTCTGCTCGCCAGAACCTATCGTAAAGTTTGCATCGAATTAAGTCGCAAGGCGCAGCTTGGGTATGGCGATCCAAGAGGAACACCTGAGCTTCGCGGTGCAATTGCAAACATGCTAAGCTTTGACCGCTTTATGAATTGTAATATCGAGGAGGTTTGCATCGTTCGAGGGAGTCAAATGGGCATTTATCTCGCCTCAAAAGTGCTCGATCCTCGTAAAGGTGCAATTGTTGTTGAAGCACTTTGTTATCTCCCTGCAAAGGCGGCATTTGAGGCCCACGGCTTTGTCGTTTTGCCTTGTCCAATCGATGATAACGGTCTCGATACTGAGCAGCTCGCAGCACTGTTAGCTACCCATCCAATTGCTGCGGTGTATGTTACTCCTCACCACCAATACCCAACCACAGTAACCATGCCGATGGAGCGGAGACTCGCATTGTTAGCACTGTCAAAAGCGTATAATTTTGCGATACTCGAAGACGATTATGATCATGAGTTTCACTACAACACGCGGCCTATTCCTCCACTTTCAAGCCTGCCAAATTCTGAAAACGTGATTCATGTCGGGTCAATGTCAAAAGTGTTTGCCCCAGGTTTGAGGCTTGGGTACATTGCCGCCGCGCCTGAATTTATCGAACGTATTGCACAACAGATAATGCTTATTGATAGACAAGGTAATACCGTCTCGGAAATCGTGCTGGCGAGCTTAATGGATTTAGGTGAAGTCAAACGCCACATACGCAAAACCAGAAGGCAATATCAAGCGCGTAGAGATTTTGCCATGGCTGAACTCGAACGCGTCTTTGGAACTCGGATCTCCTATCATATTCCCACAGGCGGACTGGCACTATGGCTTGACATTTCCACTGTTGCAAAGACAAACCCACTGAGCTTTGCACCCAGTAAAGACTTTACCCTAAGTTCAGTGTTTACAAATTCACAGTCCCCTGCCAGCCATATTAGATTCGGCTTTGGCGCACTTTCAGAGCCGGAAATTTGCAAAGCAATACATTTACTTTATGACTCGCTGTTTGAGTGAAAACATTAACCAATTTCAAACGAAGTTACCCCGAACACTCGCGCTAATGGCAAATCTGGGCGTTTAGCGGTGTACATTCTTGCGGTTTCAAAAGAAAGTGACATCTTGTACTTTTGTGCAAGCGCAACAGCAGCTGCATTTACTTCTGGCACATCCAAATAAATGGCCTCAGTTGCTGATACCTTAGACCTAAGCGCTAAGAAGAGTGTTTCTGCAAGTTCTGCGTTATCAGCATAAAGAGGTCCTATTTTATAGCCAATGTGACAAGGACGGATCACACCTATGGCTACAAGTGTGTCATCCTGTTTAATGCCTAAAGCGTGGCAGTTTGGCTGGTTAATCCAAGCATCAACAAAGGCTACTCTTTTTGCTGGGAAAAACGTACTGTCGTACGCAATGACTTCTTCTATCGGTAATCTTTCAAGTGCCACTAAGTTTGTGCAATCAGGCGTTTCGCCGCCACCCACTCCTTCGTAGCGAATATTACGATAGGCGAGCTTAAAACCCGATTTTTTGTAATTCTCTTGCTGCGCGACCACTCCATCCAGTGCGACGTTACAACCAGCTAAATATTGAAGTCCTGCCTGCCAAATCTGCATCCCATAACCCTGACCTCGATACTCACGCTTAACGATATAAAAGCCTAAAAAACCAAATGAATCATCGTACTTAACCACCGAAATCGAAGCGATAGGTTCATCGCCTAGATAGCCAATTAAAAAGCCATTTGGATCGGCTTGATAGTAGCACTGTGCGTCGCTAAGCCCAGGGTTCCACCCTTCTTGCAGAGCCCACTTTGCTGCAATTTCTAATTCAGTTAGATCCATTACTTTTATTTTAAATGCTCTATTTTCCATGGCGTATCTACTTTTCTCACCTGATGTAGTTTGTATTATAGCGGACAATCCTGCACTGCAATGGCCCTATCATAGGCATGATAAGCCACAAATTTGGAGAAAATATAAAGGAAATATAAAGGACAGGCATGCTAACGCCCGAATAATTATTATCACTGATTGATTTTCCACACGCATCGCTATATGGTGTGCACCAAATACAAGCCTAACGTATTAATCACAAAAAAATAAACCATAAAAAGGAGTTGTTTTATGGCCCTCTACATTAAAGATTCGGCGCTCGCATGCCCTGCGACAAAAGTGTTACAAGCGACTGATTTTTACAAGCCATTCCCGAGTAGCCAAGATGTCGCGTTTAATGACAATCAGCTATTACCAATAGGACTACTTGCCTATTCAAAGTTAGACTCAAACAGCGATGATAATATACTTATCGCATTACCGATTTCTATGGAGATTTTTGATGGCGACCTTCCTTATATCTCCTACTCACTGACAGACAATGGGTGGCAAGTTGATGCTCACAATGTTGACAATCTAAGTGAAGAGAAGGAGGATTTTGAAGACTATAGCGAATACTATCAGCAAGTAGCCAGCTTCTACGCCAAACATCAACGACTTAACTACTCGTTTGACGAAAATGATGAAAGCGTTCCGCTCTTTGAATTCGGTGGCCAACCCATACTCGGTTGCAATTGGGACGCCTATTTGTGGGATGAAGAAAGTGATGATGAAACGCGCTATTTTGACGCTATGGATGAGCAAAGTGGCGAGAACTACAGCCACTACTCCACTCGTGAAATTGGCTTTTTTGATGAAGAGCATGACGTAGATTTTGCCTACCTTGGCACCTTCTGCTTCTCCACTTATTTTGAGGGCGGTGGCGAAGGGATTGTTTTTTATAGTGCTAAACACAAGAGAGTATTGATTATCGCCGAGTTTTCTTAAGTTCAATTAAATTCTCTCAAGGCACGATAACGGAAGTCGCCGTGCCTTTTCATTCTGTGTTGGGTCAGGTCAACAACTACCCTAAGCAAACTTTAAGTGAACCGACACACCCGTTTCGCCACTTTCAATCATCACCTCTACAGAAAACTTCTCACAAAGACGCTTTACTAGCGATAAACCAATGCCAGTACCTAAACTATTAGGACCCCGCATTCCAGACTCAAAGGCTTGCTCGTTTGCCGTAAAGGTCTCTGGTAACCCTTGGCCATTATCCGCAATCGTTAGTGTATTGTCTCGGTAACGAATATGAATTTGCTCACCTTGGCTATGATGTACAGCGTTCTGTAACAGGTTTTGCACTACCAATCTTAGCTCCTGCGCGGCCATAGGAACAAATACATTGCCGGGTAAGTCAATACTTAGGACTTTATGCTCAAACAGCGCTTGGTTATTAATAATGCAAGCTTCAATCACGGATTGTAAATTAGTCTGCTCCGGTGTATCAGCTTTTTCCCGGGCAAGGGCAAGTAACGCTTCTAGTGTTAGCTGCATCTGCTGGTCTGACTCCGCAATCCTTGCTACCAGCTCTTGCTGTTTACTGTTTAACTCGGTGTGGTTGAGTAAACTGACCGCCCCTTGGGAAATGGTGACAGGTGTTCTCAATTCATGGGAAATATCTCTGGTAAATTGGCGTTCACGCTCAACGAATGCTCGAATGCGAGCAAGGGCCGATTCTAGCGTTTGTGCAAATTTACCAATTTCATTTTGCGAAAACTGAGATGCAAAATTGGTCGGTAGATTTTCAACGGGACTCGCCTCTACAATTACCATAAGCTCATCCAAAGGTTTAAGTAGTTTTTTTGCCAGCTTTACCGTACCGAGCGCTAGCAATAGCGCGATTACTAATCCAATCACCAATAAGGTCAGTGAAAAACCAAGCATCAAGCCTCGCAGTTCGCGCACCACAAGATGGCCGCTTACTTCAGCAAGCAATAAGCCTTGTCCACGGTCGTCCTTGTTTAGAAAGGCGATATGATAATGTTTACCCGCCTCAGCACTAAACTCTTTGCGGTTTGGTTCCTCAGCGAGTAGCGTTCTTACCACCGCGGGTAAAGTGTCGGTTGTAGGATGAAATGTGACGAAGTCAAAATGTGCTTTTGGTGTCTCGTTATTGACGATTTGAAGCGCTATCTGCTTTCTTTCATCCTCTAAAATTTGATAAAAAAAACTGTCTTCTATGATGTAGCTAAAAAGCAAAGTGATCAGTGAAAATAATACACTGAGCAACACGACGATAGAGACAAAATAAGTGATAATGCGGTTTCTTAGTTGTTTTGTTTTCATTTTTCTCAGTTGCTATTTCAACTATAAATCCAGCACTAAGCCAACGCTGTGAATAGTTTTAATAATGGCAGTTGGAAATGGCTTATCTACCGCTTTACGTAATTGGTAGATGTGTGACCGTAAAGAATCCGAGTCAGTGCCCTCCTCGCCCCAAATACGCTCAACGAGCTCACTCTTTGATACCGCTCGTGGATAACTTTCCATCAAAATTTTAAGAATATTGAACAATATTGGCGGTAACACGAGTGCAATCTCCCCCCGCGTTACCGTTTGATTTTGGTAATTGAGCGTAACCTGTTTATCTGCGTCCCCTACACTAAGCGTTCTTGCAGCAGATGTGGGATTTAATCGGCAAGTTAATGCGCTGACTCGGGCTGCGAGCTCCTCTAGCGAAAAAGGTTTGGTGAGGTAGTCATCCGCACCCTGCGCAAATCCTGCTAATTTATCGTCCAAAGTATCACGAGCAGTTAACATGATGATGGGAATATGCCTGTCGGCTTGAAGCCTTAATCGCTGACAGACCTCTAGCCCTTCAATATCTGGCAGCATAATATCCAAAATAATACAGTCAAAATATTGCGTTAATGCAAGCTCACAACCCTGCTCTCCCGTATAGGCAAAGTCCAAACTATGCCCCTGCATATCAAAGTAATCTGCTATATTACTTGCAATCGCGGGGTTGTCCTCAATCACTAAGATATTGAGTTGTGAGCTTGTTTTCATTAATACCAACCTTGTAATTCTTTATAGTAGCCTTCAGGCAAGATATGCTCACCTTCAATGACCACGTGATGTTTTTTAACACTCGCAATGGCCTCAAATAATGCTTCATTTTCACGCTCACTGGCGTATTCATCGTCATCTGCCGAGACCAACCACACCTTGGGAGAATCAACAGCTGTCGCAAAGTTTTTAATTGCCACTCGAGCCACCGCGTTAGTCAGGTAAGGTGGAACAATTGATAACACATTATCTACTCGTTTATCCAGTGCAGCTAAAATTAAACTGATTTGACCTCCCATGCTGTATCCTGCAACACTGATTTGGTTTTGATCAAATTGCGGTTGGGTTGCAATCCAATCAAGCAGAACTCTGTGATCTTTTACCGAATCAATAACCATGTTTTCGTATGGTTCACGTTTTCCCCACCAATCTATATCACGCATAACATCAATAAGGTTATAGTCTGGATTTTTACGTTTACCGTGGTTTCTCGAATCGATAGCGATAACAGCATAACCTTTTGCCAGCGCCATTTTGGTAAGCTCATCCGTTTGCTCGTATGTGTCGCGTCCTTTAAAGCTCTCTTGTATCCAACGTACATCACTTCGACCCATGCCGTGGACACCCACCATAATTGGAATTGGTTTAGTCGCGTCATAATTACTTGGATAGAGAATATGCCCATTGACTTTATCGCCATCAAACGTCGTGTACTCAAGCGCAAAGTGATTAGCTTTTAATGGCGATAGCTTTACCTCCACCGCTTTTTGCTCGTAGCTATATATTTGCGTTAATTCCTCCGACGTAACGCTGTATGGCTTTAATCCAAATACTGCGTACCAAACAGCGGCAACACCTGCGATAATTCCAGTAACTACTAACATTGCTTTTCTCCAGTTTTGCTTAACCATAAACTTTCTCCTTTAGTGCCATCAGACTCTCCGCCGTACCGTGCTTTTTAAGTGCTGCTTCTAAAGTGAATTTCGCACCAGACATATCATTTAGTTTGAGCTGTGCATTTACTAGTGCTTCGTACAGCATGGGGTGATCGATATCTGCAAGGGTTAATTGCATCAACTCAACGGCCACTGCAAGCTGATGAGCAGTTTGCGCATGCTGCGCTTGATATAAACCAGAGATCCCGAGCAACATAGGATCAAATGATGCCTTATCCGCTAAATAACGCGCCTTCGCTTTGCTGCTATCTGAAAAAAATTGCTCTACCAACAAGATACTTTCATCGTCTTTGAAACGAGGTAACTCGCTTACCGTCAGACCTAACGCCGCAACCATCGCTTTGGCAGTATCTACCGTAGAAAAAGGGTTTTGCCCTGTGATCAATTGACCGTCAATACTGACCTGATTCAACATCAACCCGTCTTGCACAAACGATGCACCACGCTCAATGAGCTTATCTTCAAGTAGGAATGGAAACTGTTTGGTCCACTTTTTACCAAACGCTGCTTCTTCTTCGTTAGTAAAACCATTTACTCGCTTACCAGCGATTAAGTACTCTCCATTTGCAAGCTTTACATCCACCAATGCCGCAGGACCATGACAAACCGCACCAATTACGCCGTTGTTAACGTAGATATCATGAATAATTGCCTGTAACGGCTTGGAGTCATGCAAGTCGAACATTGGGCCTTTGCCCCCAACCACAAACACAGCATCGTATTGTGAGGGCTCTAACTCACTCAGTCTGTTAGTGTTTTTAAGCTGCGCCATCGCTGTCGTATCGTTACTGTATGCTTGATTGTAGGATTTGTTCTTGTCGAACTTATCTGCCAATGGTTCACCGCCCTTTGGCGAGGCTAACGTGACTTTTACGCCATTTTGTTTGAACACGGCATACGCTTTACTGAGCTCGTCAAATTCAAATCCAGGTTTGCTTAAGGTGCCATCAGCCCCCATTTCGCCATAACTACTGAGCACCATGAGCACATGAGGTGTGTTTTTATCTTGTGCAACCGCATTGATTGAAGTTGCTGATAAGGCAGCAACGAGAGATAAGGTTAATAGTGATTTGTTCATCATCCTGTCCTCGGGCCTGTTGACCCTTGTGTTGTTTTGTTACAGACACTTTATGCGGACAGGTGTGAAATGGATGTGAAGTCAATTCACATGATTTAAAAAGCGAAAAACAGTTAATTATGATGTTAAAGGCTTTGGAAATTTTGCTCTTACGTCGTCGATTAAGCGCTTGCGTGAGCTACGTTCACGCTCATGAGGCGCAAATAAGGCACTGGCCTCATCCAATAAATCAACCACTTGGTGAAGCTGAGTCAGTTCATCCAGACTCAAATGTTCATCTCGTGCTAAATACTCATTGATGATAACGATAGCGGCTTCTTTATTTGCAATATCTTCAGGTAAACCCGTTTTAGTACAAAGTCCGTAAATACCGCCAAGGAAGTGTTGCCACTCACTTTCTAAGTGCGCGTCGATGTCTTGATCCAGCTTTGCATCTCTCGGATTAAAGCCTTGCGCTTTTAATCTATGCAGTTGGTTTTTATAACGTTTACTAAAGAGTGCAAAGGCTTGTGCTTCATCCGCTACTTGTGACACAGCACCAAGCCACACTAAAGCCCCTTGCGGATAAAATTCTATGCAGCTTTCATCACAGTGCTCGCCAAAGAAAGAGTCACATTCAAGCTTTAATGCTAACTTATAGGCGGCTTTTGGCATCAAACGCTTTTCAATTAGCATAGCCAATTCAAGATGGGATAACTGCGACTCGCGTAGCAAAGTCTCTTTGGTAATAAAATGCGTCTGCAGATAGGTAAGTAACTCCATTGATTATTCCTTTGAATTAGTTAGCTTTATTTTTGCCGTGAGCGCAGTCGCGATGATAATCAAGCCAAGCAAGTTGATGTTTACGGCTATGGTTTCTAGGTTCAACTGAACCGTTAATAGCAGCCCTGATGAAAATTGGATTAGCGTATCATCGACGACTACGCCAACGGACATAAGCGCGCCGAGCACCGCTGCCCAACTTAAGGCCCTGAGTTGTTTTTGATATAACTTATACGCGACCATCAAGCATAAAAAGCTTGCTGTAAAGTCGAGGATTAACGTCAATTGCGGATGGTTAAATACACCCAGTACTGACAATACCACCCCTGCAAAGCCGGCTGCTGCTACTAAGAAAGTCGTGATTTTTGAACTGATTATGTGATGAGAGAACATTGCTTTATTATTGTTAGTTGGGTTAGCAGCAGTATAACCGCTAACCCTTTGCGTAAAAAATATTATTGTACCTTTTTCACCATTTCTTCAATATATTTGATGGCAATAAATGGGTCTGTTTCATCAAACAGGTGAGACGCATATTTCATGGTAATGGGCGTAACATTATCGCCAATTTCTTGCAGCTTTATTTGGGAGTCTTTTGAAGTTTGAGTATAAACATCAACATCAGCATAACTCATACCGGTAGAGCGGATAGAAACATGAGGGATCCCACGTGACAGTATAGTAACTGGCATTTTCCGGTTGATATTGTACATCTCTGTATGGGCAGAAGCTTCTTCCAAGTCTTCTAGTGAATGAGTATCTCGCTCCCAGTTGATGATCCATTCCATTATCTTCCATGCTTCTTTGGACATCTTACTTTTCATATCGTGATACCAAGACTCATGAGCGATATCGATAAGCACCATACCTTTTACTTTTTCAGGGTTTCGGTTGGCATAGGCTCTTGCAACAAAACCACCAAAAGAGTGAGGTACAAGTACCAAATTATCCATTTTAGTGGCTTGAGTGAATGCCTCAAGCTCTTGTGTAAGCTCCAACATAGTCCGTACTCGAGGCTTCGCAAAAGTGCTTTTTCCGGTCCCCGCTCTATCATAAAAACATAAGCGATAGCCTTTTGGATTTATGTTATGAATGGTGTTTTTGTAGGTTTCATGAGCATCAAGGCCCATCCCAGCTAGTAAAAGTGCGGTAGTCTCGCCCTCTCCTTTGCAAGCATAGGCAAGTTTGTTGCCGTTTATTTCCACATATTGATAATCGTGTTCATGAACTGATTGGTTGGCGCTGACCACTGAACTGTAAGCGACGAGTCCGAGTACTGCTGATGTTATTGTTTTCATTGTCCTTTCTCATTTTTAAGTTTTCCCAATAACATACTAATTAGTTTACTCGATAAACTCAATAAAGTTTCAGAAACTTCTGAAACTTTATTAACTCAACGTATAAATGAAATAAGCTACATAACCCATAAACAAGATACCACCTTCTCGACGACTAAGCTTCTGGCCTGAAATAAGTAGTGGAGTACAAAGTAAAGTTGCAACGATCATGACCGAAATATCCGCACTTAGCATACGATTTGTCACTTCCAAAGGGCTATTGCTGATAAGTCCAGCCACGCCTAGGACACCGAGTAAATTGAATAAGTTACTGCCAATCACATTTCCTACCGCTATATCAGCATGCCCTTTTATGCTCGCCGTTACTGAGGTAACCACTTCTGGTAGCGAAGTACCTATTGCAATAATGGTTAAGCCAATCATCACTTCATCCACCGCTAAAGTACGGGCAAGTTGCACCGCGTTATCAACCATCAACTGTGCTCCAAATATCAACAAACCAAGCCCTAAAATAAATTGCACTGTATTAACAGCGCGCTCACGCCAGCGGTTTGGTTGTTGCGATGACGCTGGTTCATCATTTTTGTGACTAAGCGCACGACCTTGCACAAATAAATACACAACATACAGCAGCAAGAGCAAACTCAGCAATCCAGCATCAAAGCGACCTAGCTCACCATCCCAAACCAACGCAGCAACAATAAAACAGGCGATCACTAGCATAGGAATATCTCTTTTTACCAATGCTTGTGACACCACCAGCGGCGCTATCAGCGCTGATATACCCAATATAAATAAGATATTAAAGGTATTACTGCCAAGCACGTTGGCAACAGCTAAGCTGCCTTGCCCAGCTACTGCAGATTGCACACTGACCGCAAGCTCAGGAGCACTGGTACCAAAGGACACAATAGTTAATCCAATTAGTAAACTGGGTACGTTGAAGCTCGCAGCCAGTTTAGATGCGCCCGCGACTAAACGGTCAGCACCGAATACCAACAGTGATAAACCTAAAACGATATAAATAATATTGATTGTCATCGATGCAAACCTTGCGTTTTGATGAAACGTTAGCTTAAAAAACCCGAGAGTAGAATTTACTACTCCTTGTTTACACTCACTTAATTCACGTTATAGCGCAACTAAACTAAGGGAAAGATTTGTCACTCTTGACGAGCAAAATAACTCATTAGACTGAGACTTTCTATTTGTGTCTAATGCGCGAAAATTAATTAACCTGAACTCGGGATAAAAAGTTAGTTAACCAACTAAAATATCCATGCTCAAAAGCGTAATATCGCTCTGGCCAGATGTTATGCCGAGTTCAGGTTAATTCTACCTATCACTCAGTGAGTAGCCGCCATTGATGGCGCACTGCAGGCTGAACTCTAACTTACGTTAAGGAACTTGAATGACCAAATTTACCTCTTCTGAGCAAGCACGTGAATGCTACAACGTGCGCCACTGGAGCCAAGGCTTCTTTGGTATTAATGATCAGGGAGAGGTTACTGCGATGCCGAACCAACAGCAGCCACAGCACGCCGTAACTCTGACAAACATTGCACAACAAATTAAATCTGAGGGTTATACCCTTCCTGCGCTAGTGCGTTTTCCACAAATTCTAGAACAGCGCGTACATAATATTGTTGGTGCGTTTAATCAGGCGATTACTGATTACAGCTACCCAGAAGATTATTTATTGGTTTACCCAATTAAAGTAAACCAACAAAAAGAAGTCATTGAGGGGCTTATCGCAAGCCAAGCAGCCAGCGATAAAAAACAGCTTGGCTTAGAAGCTGGCAGTAAAGCTGAGTTACTTACCGTATTGGCGCTCAGTGAAAAAACCAGCGCAGTGATCGTGTGCAATGGCTACAAAGACAGAGAATACGTCCGTCTTGCGCTTATCGGTGAAAAATTAGGCCATCAGGTTTATATCGTTTTAGAAAAGCGTTCTGAGCTCGACATCGTGATGGCAGAAGCCAAAGCACTCAACGTTAAACCTCGTTTAGGCTTACGCGTACGTTTGGCATCACAAGGTAAAGGAAAATGGCAAGCAAGCGGCGGCGAAAAGTCCAAATTTGGTCTGTCTGCATCGCAAGTCCTTACGGTTGTTAACCAATTAAAGCAAGCTGACATGCTAGATGCGCTGCAACTGGTGCACTTTCACTTAGGCTCGCAAATGGCCAATATTCGTGATGTGCGCGTTGGTGTGGGTGAAGCCGCTAGATTCTACTGCGAATTACGCCGTTTAGGTGCAAACCTGTTGAATTTAGACGTAGGTGGCGGACTTGCAGTGGATTACGATGGAACGCGTAGCCAGTCGTCCAACTCGATGAACTACAGCTTAGCTGAATATGCAAACAACATCGTTTACACTGTAGGCGATACCTGTAAGCAATACAATCAGCCAATGCCAAAGATCATCTCTGAGTCGGGTCGTGCGTTAACGGCGCATCACGCGGTATTAATCACCGATGTGATTGGCACTGAAAGCTATCAAGTAGAAGAGATAACTGCACCGGTAAATGACGCCCCAAGACTACTACACAATATGTGGACGTCTTGGCAGGCGCTCAACGAGCAGAGCGACGACCGCGCATTGATTGAAATTTTTCATGATACGCAGGGCGACTTGGCAGAAGTACACAGCCAATTTGCGATGGGCCTATTAAGCCTTGAGCAAAGAGCATGGGCGGAGCAAGTAAATCTGCGTGTATGTTATGAGCTGAACAAGCGTATGGATAACAAAAACCGTTTCCATCGCCCAATTATTGACGAGCTCAGTGCTAAGCTTGCGGATAAATTCTTTGTGAATTTCTCGCTATTTCAATCTTTGCCAGACGCTTGGGGTATTGAACAGGTATTCCCTGTACTGCCACTCAGCGGGTTAACAGAGGCACCAAAGCGCCGCGCGGTATTATTGGATATTACCTGTGATTCTGACGGTACGGTGGAGCATTATGTTGATGGCCAAGGTATTGAAGCCACGCTACCAGTACCAGAGTTTTGCAAAGATAAACCCTATTTATTGGGATTTTTCTTGGTGGGTGCATACCAAGAGATTTTAGGTGACATGCATAACCTATTTGGCGACACCCACACCGTTGTAGCCACATTAGATGACCAGGGCGAATTGTCGCTTGGTAATGTCGATGCGGGTGACACCGTTGCCGATATGATGCGTTATGTACACCTTGATGTTGAACAATTTAAGCGTAACTTTGCCAACCTAGTTGAAAGCAAACTACCGCTTGAAGAACGAGCTACCTGCCTGGCAGAGCTTGAAACCGGCCTTGACGGCTATACTTATTTGGAAGATTTTTAACCCATGAGCCACTTATTCGATCACACCGATCATTCTCTGTACTCCAACGGCATGACGTTTTTACGTCAGCCAATGGTACGCAATATCACAGATATTGATGCAGACGTTGTGGTACTTGGCTTGCCATTTGACTTGGCAACCTCTGGACGCCCAGGCGCGCGCTTGGGTCCAGATGCAATCCGTCGCGCATCCGTACACTTAGCTTGGGAAAGTAAAAAATATCCCTGGTCATTTGCATTGTGGGACAAAATTAAACTTCAGGACGCTGGCGATTTCACCTACCCAGTTGGCGATCCTGAGTATTTTACTGCGCAACTCGAGCTAGCCGCTCTGCAAATTTTGCAGCAAGGTAAAACGCTATTAAGCCTAGGCGGCGATCACTTTGTGACCCTGCCATTGCTGCGTGCTCACCAGCAAATTCACGGCAAAATGGCACTCGTACATTTTGATGCGCACACAGACACATACAGCCAAGGTTCACGCTATGACCACGGTACTATGTTCTATCACGCTCCGATTGAAGGCTTAATAAGCCCTGAGCATTCAATGCAAATTGGCATTAGAACCGAGTACACAGAGCAAGGTCATGAGTTTGGCGTGATTGACGCTATGGCAGCAAATGACTTAAGCGCCGAAGAAATAGCAGCACAAATCAAAGCACGCGTCGGCGACTTGCCCGTGTACTTAACCTTTGATATCGACTGTCTAGACCCAGCATTCGCACCAGGCACCGGCACCCCGGTATGCGGCGGCCTAACCAGCGATAAAGTGCTGAAGATTTTACGCGCACTGCAAGGGCTAAACATGATAGGCATGGACGTAGTAGAAGTCTCCCCTTCCTACGACCAAAGCGAGCTCACCGCAATCGCCGCCGCCACCATTGCACACGAACTACTGCATCTGTGGGCTGTAAAGCATAAATAACCAGATGCGGGTTTGGACTAAGCCACCTTAACCAGGTGGCTTTTTTGTTTGGGGTTTACTGTAAAATCGTAGAAGATCTCACATGCAACTTATTCTCCTTCGTCACACCTGAAAAACATAACTTCTCGGCGGGTGAACCGCCTCCCACAAAGCTATTTACACTGTGAGACTGGAGCCTTAATTTTCTGAACTTGTAAACGACTCTATCGCTATTGAGAAAGTAGAAATCCACAGGCGACTTATTCCCCCTCCATCACACCCGAAATTCATAAGCCGATATGCAATGTGCCGACAGGATGTCGGCTAAGTCTTGTCTGGTACAGGGACGTGCCTTACAAGACGGTTGCACTATATCGACTTAGGATTTGAGGATTAAGTGTGATGCTGGGGCGACGTTTTCTTGGTTCGCTCGATCGCGTCGCTTCAAAAGAATGAACGAAAAGCGCATAGATGCGCTTTGATATTAGTCAAGGAAGGCTCTACTCATTAATCAACTCGAAGTGGTCGCCCGCAAACTCATCATCAACAATAGCTCGAAAACATAACTTCTCGGCGGGTAAACCGCCTCCCACAAAAATATTTATACTGCAAATTTGGAGACATAATGTGCTAACAGTTCTTGCAATGCTTGCAAGCAGCTTAATCGCCAAAACAGTAGAGGCTCATACAAGCAACTTATCCCCTCCATCACACCCGAAAAGTATAAGCCGATATGCAATGTGCCGACAGGATGTCGGCTAAGTCTTGTCTGACACAGGGGCGTGCCTTACAAGGCGGTTGCATTATATCGGATTAGGGTTTGAGGATTAAGTGTGATGCTAGGGCGACGTTTTCTTGGTTCGCTCGATCGCGTCGTTTCAAAAGAATGAACGAGGAACGCGTGGATGCGCTTTGATACCAATCAAAAAAGACGATTTCAAGTTAACGTATTTAGGTCGGCCTTGTAATTTATTTTGGTTTTTTTAAAGATTAAGCATGCCATCTCGCCAACAAAGCACTTGTACCAAGTATGGTCCAGTGATAATTTGCACATCACAAGGAATGAAAAGGTAATCACTGTACGTTTTAAGCACCTTCAACACAGACTTGAGACCTGAATTCACATCGCCACTTTTTTATTTGATAAACAGTCATGGAATATAAACAACCTAACACACTATTCGAGCGTAGGCTTGATACGCCAGATCAAAATCTTTATCTCGTCTCCATTCAGGATGATGAGACTGTGTTATCTGCGTATGGTAGATATGCACACAATTCAGGCGCCAAAACCGTATCTTGGAATGAATTTCTTCAAGGGGATATGAATTCCCTCGTGGAAAAAACAATGGGAATAGCTGTACTTAATGAAGTGCTCGAAAAATTACGGGCGCTGCAATCATGATAAGAAAATACACTGAAGATGACATAGATACCATACTTGAAATTTGGCTGAGCGCATCCATTCAAGCACACGGCTTTATCTCAGCTGAGTTTTGGCAAGCTAATTTAGAAAATATGCGTAATATTTATCTCCCTGCTTCAGAGGTTTACGTCTACGAGCTGAATTCCGACGTTGTCGGGTTTTACGCTTTACACCAAAACAGCTTAGCCGCCCTATTTGTGAAACCAAAGCTACAGGGAACCGGCATAGGCAAACAATTGCTTACTCATGCAAAAAATCAAAGACCGATATTGACGCTTTGTGTATACAAAGAAAATCAAGCAAGCTATCAGTTTTACCTATCTCAAGGTTTTAGTGTTATCGCTGAACAAAAAGATGAACATACAGGGTATCCAGAGTACGTGATGAGTACAAAGGTTTAGTGGGTCGAATAGCGCTTCGGTTATTCGAACCTACTACACCATGATGATTATGTGCTGCTAGCAAACAGTCCAATGGCTTACGTAAAACCTGAAGACGCAGGCAACACCACTTCCCCCTTCACATCCGAAAGGCGGCATCACTTCTCAGCGGGTGAACCGCCTACAAGACTGTTTACACCCTCACTCAAATTGCGTTAACCATTCTTTTAACACACTATTTAACAAGGTTTGCTGCTCTTTACTCATCCCTTCAACCAATTGGGCTTGAATGGCGATATGCGGTTCAATCAGATTTTCAATCAGGGCGAGGCCTTCTGCTGTTAATTCAACTGTTACACTGCGGCGGTCTTCTTTACAATGCTCACGTTTGATAAGGCCTTTTGCCGCTAGCTTATCTAAACGATTGGTCATCGCGCCAGAGGTGAGTAGCATGGTTTTAAATAGCTCTGATGGAGTTAAGCGAAATGGCTTGCCGCTGCGGCGCAAGGTAGCTAACACATCAAATTCACCCAAATTTAAGCCGTATTGCTTATGTAGCTTTTCAACTTCGGCTTCCATATGTTTAGCTATGCGCACTAAGCGACCCATTATCGCCATGGGCGTTGTTTCTAACTGTGGTTTTTCGCGAGCCCACTGCTCTTGTACTCTATCAATCGCATCCATCAATATTTGCCCCGACAACAAACTTTGTAAAGAAATATCTTAACATAAAGATACTTTACAAAAAGTGTTTTTAGTAATACCTTAGCGCAAAGTATCTCAACATAAAGATAGTTAATGTGAATATACTCCTCGCGATGATCCCTGCATTTTTATGGGGTACCACATATGCGGTGACACAATACACCCTTGCGGACTGGCCGCCTCTTTTACTTGGCGCTATTAGAGCGCTTCCGGCTGGGCTTATTTTGCTAGCAGTTAAGCCGAGTGTGCCAAAAAAAGCTGACTGGAAAATATTATTCGGCCTAGGGACGATTAATATCGCGGCGTTTTTTAGCATGATCTTCGTGATGTCGTTAACGCTACCATCTGCCATATCTAGCGTGGGCATGGTGTCTGTGCCGGTGTTCGCCATGCTTTATCATTGGTTGGTCAATAAGCAACGTCCGGGATTGGTGCAAGCGTTATGCGGCGCGGCGCTTATTGTGTTGGCCTGGTTGTTATTTGATCCGAGTTCACTGAGTTTAAACCCTCTTGGTTTAGCGGCAATACTTGCGGCAATAACCTGTATCGTGATCGGCAGCTCAATCACTAAGTCTCTTGGTGATCGCATGCATTGGTGGACGGTGTTAACTTGGCAACTCATTATTGGCGGCGTTATTCTCACGCTCGCATCAAGCGTTCACGGCCTGATCGCACCAGCTAAGTATATTGCGGCTTTTAACAATTTCTCGATGACCAATCTCAGTGGCATGTTATGGGTTGTACTCCTGAACACTGCGCTGGGTTATAGCTTGTACGTGTGGTTACTGCAGCGTATGTCTGTAGTGGACTTTACCTTTGGTGGTATTGCAAATCCGGTTGCAGGTATTTTGACGGGGTTGGTGCTACTGGGCGAGACGTTCACGCCGCTTCAGTATAGTTTGATGGTTGGCATGATTGTAATGCCGCTATTACCGCAAATTATCGTCACTACCCTACGAAGCCGAGCTGTGCCTGCTAAATATGAGGTAAACTAATCAGTTGAGCGCATAGCAACTATGCGCTCGTTCCTCTAAAAAGGCGAAACTAAAGTGCGAGTCGATAGATATATAACGGCTCGTCACCTGCTACGCCCAGATCATTGACACAGGACTCAACAAACTGGCCGCCTATTTTTTCAATGATCCGCTGGCTCGCAATATTTGACTGTAAACATTGAAACTCCACAGTTTTAATATCACTTACCTCTCGAAGCCTGGCAATAACCTGTTCAAGCACTAGACCGATTAAGCCGTGACCTCTTGCCTTTTCGCCAAGCCAGTAGCCGATTTCGGCAGTTTGCGTTTGCGCATCCATATACTTGATCCCAAACACACCACAAAACTCGCAATTAAATTCAATAGCAGACCAAAGTCCGCCAACTTGGTTGTTTATACGTGTGTCGATGTATCGCTCTGCATCAGCCTCGGTATGTAATGTCGCAACCCACGGCAACACGTTTTGTAAACTTGCGCGACTACTTTGTACGCAATCAAATAATGGCTTTGCATGCGTCAAAGCAAGGTTTTGTAGTTTGAGATTGGCAGAAATATCTAGTTGCACGGGATGTTCAGCTCCATTTACTCACCTTTATTCAAATACAGGTCTAAAGAAGCTGCGTTCATAGCTGATTATGCAACCGGTATCTTCTGCAAATTTAATTGCAGCCTGACACTGTGCGTCTTGAAACGATTCGTTGCGATACGTTTCATAAGCCGCCAGACTGGGAAAGGTGAATAATGCCAAGGCAATATTACTTGCACCTTCCGATGGTAAAAAGTAGCCATTATGCTGCCCACCAAAACGATTGACGAGTGGGATCCACATTTTGGCATATTCCTCAAAGTCAGCAATTTTTGCCGGATCAACAACATATTTTAAGTAACAAGTAACCATACAACCTTTCCTTTTTGTTAAAAACACCAGTTTCACTTTGCTCTACACACCGTTAGACAGTGTGCGAGATTACTGTAAGCGTTAATAACATGAAGTTAAAGTGATATGGGACTATCTGTCTCGATTAAATGCTCAGCCCAAGGTATTAACTCAGCGTAATGCTACTGACAATAGCTGACACACCGAGAGAGTATCGTAGCTGCAACTTTTTAAAAAATGATGGAATTCCATGATGGTCACCGTTGATTCTTTGGTGTTATATGTAAGCGATATCAAGCTTAGCGAAGCGTTCTATAGACAGCTATTCCAATGTGAGACTGTAAAGCTTTCTCCAACTTTTGTTTCTATGAAGTGTGCAAACAACATCTCCATTGCACTTAAACAAAACACAGCCCTTACACCACCAAGTCGCATTACCGGGGGCGGTACTGAAATCTCTATTATGCAACCAAGCCAAAAGGCGTTTTTTGCTTTATACGATACATGGAAGTTACTAGATATTGAGTTTGCTCAGGTCCCGCAAGCCGAGGTATATGGCGATAGTTTTATCGTATTAGACCCAGATAAACATCGTATTCGCGTCTTTATTAATAAAAATAACGAGTAAACCAATTAAAGAAAGCAACCAAAAAACATGTTCTATATTAGCCCATCATCTTAAGCATGAGTTGTTTCGCTACCAGATTTGTAATTTTGTCTATACTTGTTTACTCATTTGTGAATTCTTCATTTAGTGTGAGGCCATAGCAACACCAACACTTGAAGAATTAACATCAGCGAAAATTGCGATAGAATCGTTCTGTCGCTCTCTATTGTTATGTGGTTGAACTGGGACTTCCCAGCCCAGTTTAGAAGTTTCAGGGAATAGCTGAAATAGGAGATAACAATGGCTGTTGCATATATTCAATCGATCGACATCACTGAGAACGGAAGAGTTCAAGTTAGCGGACAACTCTCTAGTACGAACTTAAATGTTTCACTGAATGAAATGATCCCTGTAGTTCCTCCCGCAGACGGGATTTGGAACTACGAATTGACTGTTACACCTACCTCTATGATTGGCGCAGATATGCTCGTCCCATTTGTAGTTGATGCCCCTTGGATAGGTAATTCAGAAGCAAATGGTGCGAGAATCATTCAGCCAAGCAATGACCCTAACACACAGGATAAAGAGACCGTTCATCTTAAAGGTAAAACGGTCAAGACACTAACGCAAAAACAGGCAAATATGCTTTGGCTGAAAGGCGCTTACTATGACCGTTCTGCAAGCCAGTTAGTCATTGATGCAAGGTATGGTGGTGGTTGTTTTCAACACATATTTGCACTAGAGTGGGATGGCACTTCATTAGAAAGCTTTCCTCCTCAATATATGTTTAACTTAGTAGATATGAGTGAATATGATCCATGTAAAGCGCTCATCGATGTACAACTAAGATTTGACATCAGTACAATGGACTTTCAAGTTGACGAACCTGCTCGTCTGCATATCGGCACCCCCAGTTACGGTCGCACCTTGACGGTTGAGTTACAGTAAAAAAACAATTTGCAAAACGGTCGTTCACAGCGACCGTTATTCCGTACAATTAGGTGTCCATTGATTGATTTTAACCACAAAGGACTTATTAGCTGTGGATTAAAACGTTTCGTATCAGGGTCGTGCTTACTTGCATGATGGCAATAAAATAGTAAAACATGTCCCAATGCCCTCTTCACTCTCAACCAATAACTCACCTCCATGCTCTTTGATTATATCGTAGCTAATGGAGAGCCCGAGCCCTGTGCCTTTACCGACAGGCTTTGTAGTAAAAAACGGGTCAAATATCTTATCGATGATCTCCTTGGGGATCCCAATGCCACTGTCTTGCACACTGATCGCAACACTGCCATTTTCCAAATACGTTGTTACCTTAATCTCTCCTTCACTCTTTAAAGCCTGCGCTGCATTGATGAGTAAGTTTGTCATTACTTGAATTAGCTTACCTTGGTTCCCCAGCACTTGAGGGACTTCACCTAACTGTGTGATCACGTTCGCATGATATTTGAGCTTACTCTCAACCAGATTTAACGTTGTCTTTATGCATGCATTAATATCGCAAGGTTGCAATTGAATAGTATCAGCTCTTGAAAACTGCTTGAGGTCGTTCACAATCGCAGAAACTCTTTGTAGCCCAGTCATAGACTCATCAATAAGCTCTGTACAATCGCTATTAATAAAAGCAAAGTCTTTGTCTTTAACAAATTGATTGAACGCATGACGTTCACCAGGTTCAAGTCCAAGCTGAACCGCACGCTTTGCAAGCTCAGCATAATCGCCATGATAGTGACGCATCACATCAAGGTTACTCATCACAAAACCGAGCGGATTATTTATTTCATGGGCAACTCCGGCAGCCAATTGACCCACAGAGGCCATTTTTTCTGAGTGAACAAGCTGTTGCTGCGCGGCTTCAAGCTCTCTATTCGTGGCCTCAAGCTGCTGATTTTTCTGATTCAGCTTTTCAGTTCTCTGTGCCACCAGTTCTTCTAAGTGTTTATTTAGCTCAATCAAATCATGCTTATATCGTTCTCGACGCTCATGCTCTTCGGCTAAAGTTTGTGATAGTTCATCAAACGCTAAAGACAGTTCTTGTAACTCATCTTTACTCTGTATTGGTTTCCATTTGAAATCAAATACGCCTTTTTTGACATTACGAGCGATAAATTTAGCTTGGCTTTTCAATATATACAGGTTGGTTGTGAGATATATCCCCAGAAAATAAGAGAAAATAGCAACTAACGCCATTTCAAACAGCGCGATAGAAACCGTCCAGCGTTTTACTTCTGACATCGTTCGATTTATGGTGCCAATATCTATGCCTATCTGAATAGTGCCAAATAGTGTCCCTCCCTCAACAATATCAGCATGAATATCAAAAATACCGTCCGTGACTTTCGCAACTAACGTATCATCTTCAAATGTGCGCGTTTTAAAGCGCTCGTTTCCTGCAAAGGAAAGTGTTTGGCTTTCACCATCGATCACTTTAACGTAAAGGATATCTGGGTTGCTTAATAACTCATTGGTAAAAGCATCTAGCGTGGCTAAATCGTACGACAGCACAGCATCTTTGGTCGCGCTCGCAAACAAACGTGCAGTCGTGGTTGCGCGTTTATTCATGGCGTCATTTGCGGACTCCATCATAAAATCAATCACCACAAATATGAGCGCACTCAACAGCACCGCTTCAATAATAGCGGTGCCAATCATGGTTTTGAGTCTTAACGATAGCCTTTTCATTCAGTCGTGGCGCTTCTTAATCATCCGAGTACTATTTGCCAACCAAGGTTTCTAATTCTAACGCTTTTACGTCTTGCCAGTCCTCATTCGACGCTGCCATAATGCCTTTGAAATTCACCGCTTCGAGTAGCCTCATCCCCTCTTCACTCAGTTCAAGAGAGGTCAACGCCGCTACTAATCTTTGCCTTGCATCTTCTGGCATTGCTCTTTTTACGGCAAATGCATGTGGTGTATAACCTTTTGTCGTCCAGAGAATGTCAAGTTGTGATTTAATTTTAGGATCGGCGTTGTTGAAAGTACGCATGACACCGCCCCCCGCTTTGACAAACCCTCTCGACACGTTGAGATAAACGGAGTCATGGGAAGATACATATCTTGGCGTAAATTCAATACCTTGTTTCGCCAATTCCCCTCGGGGCAAAATGCTCGCAGCAAATGCAGCAGGAGCCGGAAAAGCAAGTGTCTCTCCTCGCAACTGCGATAAGTCAGTGATACCCGCTCCCTTTTTAACCACGATGATCCCTTTTATCATTTTATCTCTTTGCTTGGCGATAGCTTGATAACCTGCCCGCTCATTAAATACAACAAAGTGATAGGGATTCATGTATGCCACATCATACTCTTGCTGCAGCACCCGGGCTTCAAAGGTTGGTATATCTTTAGCGGTTTTAAACGTGTAATTATCTCCGGTTTTATCACTGAGATAATCGAGAATAGGCTGCCAATTTTTGGCTAACTTATTTGCAGACTGCTGCGGCACAAAGGCGAAGGTATAATCATCACTCAAACATAAAGCGGGAAATAAAATGAGACTCATCAGCAGGATTTTTATCATCACATCACCACCTAGCAATAAACACTTTTCGAATAAGGACTTAAGTTCCACAAAAGTATAGATCAATATTAAAAAACGGCTTATTTGCTCATTGATAAAAGTGCCTGTCCTTTATCTTTTTATCTTATGTCCTTATCTTTGTCGGCCTTGATATTTTGTAACGCGCTTGCCAGCCAAATGGTAAACTGGTGAACAATCGCAGAACTCTTGCGATAAGCCGTTTGCCGGAGCCAATAGCCATAGCCTGAAAATTCCTCCATTGTCGAGTTTTTACTTAACCACCCCTGCCTAACTGCAGACTCTGCTAATACATCGCTCAATAGTGCCAGCCCTTGCCCTGCCACAGCCGCCTGCAAGACAAAGTGTTCTTGCTCAAAATAACGCAAGTCATAATGACTTTCGTTAATGTGCGCTCGCCAAGGAATATTTTCAAGCCCCGTTTCGTCTTGCCAATGGGTGAGAAATAGTACAGGTTTACCTTGGTCTGGCACCCGATAATTTGGGCTAGCATAAAGCCCAATTTTCTCGGTAATAAGATGAGTTTCATTAGAATTCGGATCCGCTTTGCCATAACGCAGGGCGATATCAATATGCTTCTCTTTATTTAAATCAATGAGTTGATCGCTCGCGCATATTGTGACGGTTTGGTTTGGGAAAGCATGATTAATGGCAGCCATATTCGGAGCAAGCCAAAGTGCAGCAAATGAATTACAACATGAAATAAGCAAATCATTCTTTTGCTCAGTAAACTCAATAAACGCATTATCAAGCATATTGAGTGAATCAATACACACCTTTGCAAGTGCCTGTCCTTGTAATGTTAATTGCACTGCTCGCGTTTTTCGCTCAAAAAGCTGAACCCTTAACTGTGATTCCAGTGACTTTATCTGATGTGACACTGCCGTAGGCGTAACATTAAGTACCCCCGCCGCATCTTTAAAGCTCAAGTAGTGCGCAGCAACAGCAAAGGTTTTTATGTTATTCAAAGACGGTAAATGTGTGAACATAGCAAACCTATAAGTTAGTTTATCTCATCTATCTATGGATTCTTCTCAGTTGTCACATTGCTCACTTAAGCACAGAATAATGCACATAATACAACTGGAGCTAAGCCATGAAAAACATTCTATACATAAGTTGCAGCGTAAGAAAGTACAGTGAGAACGAAACACAACACCAATCAATAAGCAGAATGTTGGGAGAGCAGTTTTTAAGTACTTTTAGTCAAACTACACATAAAGTAGAAATCACCCATCGCGACCTCTCCGTGAAACAACCTGCATTCATCAATGAAGCATTTATAGCGGCTGCATTTGCAAAAGGAGTGTTGAGCGAAGAGCAACGCTTAGTACTCGCTGAGTCTGACGAAATTATCAAAGAAGTGACCAATGCCGATATTATCGTGATCGCAAGCCCTATGTATAACTACGGTATGCCTGCTGTGCTAAAGGCTTGGTTTGATATGGTGGTCCGAGTAAATAAGACCTTCAGCTTTGATTTAGCACGAGGTGATAAACCACTTGAGCCAATTTTATCGGGTAAAACTCTCGTATTACTGGCATCTTGGGGAGAGTTTGCATTTAAAAAAGGTGAGTCACAATATCATTTGAATCACCTAAGTAGCCATATCGAGCAGTTGGCTCCATATTTAGGTGCTGAAGCGTTTTATGAAATCGCATCTGAGTATCAAGAGTTTGGCGACGACAGGCATAAGCACTCAAAACAACGTGCTATTGATGATGTGCACAAACTAGCACGAATACTTAGCGCTAAGTAAGAGCACAAGTGAGCGTATTGCGCTCACCTTACTCTCATGCAGCTTACTGTTTATAGTGGTAAGTGATCTGACTTTGTAGATGTTTAGGTTCAATATGAATAGGACGATAAAGCTGGATAGTGCCAACAATCTTTGCACCATCACTAATTGTAAGCGTTGGTATGTCTTTCTCAAGCTTAGAAGCAAGATATCCTGCCTGACGATAAATCACATCACCTAAAATAGTAGCGCCGCTGGCAATTGTAATATCTCCGCTCGCGTTAATGACGTTTCCTTCAATTAGAGCCGACTCACCAATCTCAATATTACCATTGGTAACTTGAATGCTCCCATATACGTGCGCTTTTTCCATCAGCATAATATTACCATTATCAATATTAATCGACTGCGCTTCACTATGCTTATCAAGCTGGATATTACCGTTAGTCACTTCTGCAGACTTAACTTTGGCCCCTTCAGCTAGCGTAATATTGCCATTTTGTAGGGATAAGTTCCCGGCTCTTTGACCACTTGCCACATTAATATTTCCAGCAAAATGGCTTAGGTCTTCACCATGAGTAGCGTTAAGATTACCTACCGAGCATGCAACCAAGTTGAAGGTAAACGCAAGCGCAAGTGGATATTGATAAAGTTTGTTGGTCATTATTTTTTCTTCTGATTATTGGTTACTAGAGCAAAGTATTAAAATAAAGTGGTGTAACTACCTAGAGCCACTAAGCAGATTTCTCATAACTTTAGCATTCAAACCGAGCTCAAGAGGTGTTAGAGGCGGATAGAGTTTACATCGGAGAAGCCTACCCAGAGTGTCCTGAGTAGGCTCAAAGAGCAATGGTTATGCGTTCAAAACAGCAAGTAACCTGCCTTTTGACGTCACTATATCGGCTTTGTCAGCCTCAGCGAGATAACTGATAAGGTAAGTCTCAAGGCTGCTTTCTTCACCTTGCAGTTTTGCATCCAGCATCGCGACTTGCTCAGACATTCTTTCGCTTTGCAACGCTTCCGGTGATGACTGATTCGTTAAAATCTCAAGTCTCAATAGCAACTGAGCAGCGTTTAGCGAGGTTTTATTATTACCTTGCCAAGAGCTAGGAATATCACCGTCAGTGTCTACTGCTTCCACCAGTTCATTGAACTTTTCACGACGCTGGGAAGAAAATAGATCATCTAATTTCGACTTCACTTGTGACAATAAACGATTCTTTTCTTGCTTCAGTCCTGGCACTACAATAAACGTATTGAGTTCATCACGAATGGCAGCCAGTTCATTTTGAGTGACCGCTTCAATGACCTTGTTGTCGAACTCTGCAAGCAACTGACGCTGCTCGGCTTCTTGTGACTTCTCCTGTGCTTTTTGCTCGGCATATTGTGCGCTGCGCTTTTCAAACACGGCATCATTATGAGCACGAAATGCTTTCCACAGAGTATGTTCTTGTTTGGCACCAGCAAAACCAATTTGCTGCCACTGTTTTTGCAATGATTTCAGTAAGTCACAAGCAGCAGCTAAATCTTCAGCTTCTAGCTGCTGCTGTGCAGTTTCAACTAACTTAGCCTTTTCAACGGCATTGGCTTGATGGAAGGCTTTAAGTTTCTCGTAAACCGCTTGATGGTGCTCACGGTAAATCGAATTCAGCTTTTGATAGACTTTGGCATCCACATTGCCAGCATTTTTCCACACTTTGGCTAGGCGGTTAAATTGTGCTTCCACTTCTCGCCAATCGATACCCTCGTTATCCAAACTACTAAGCAGTGCTTTAACTTCTTCAATCACCGCTTCACGCGCTATTTTTGCCTGCTCACGCTGTACTTCTTGCTCCGCAAAGTAAGCGCGACAAGGTACAAACAATAATTCGATTTTTTCATCAAATTGAGCTGCTTGCGCTTTTTCCTGTTCCGTTTCTACATGACCAAGTTCGTTCCAACGTGTTCTAAGTAATTTTACTTCCTCAGCACGCTTAACAGGGTCAACCGACTCCTCAGCCAGTTTGATATCAAGCTCCGTAAGCAATTCTTCACGTTTAGGTGTAGCTGCATACTTTTGCCAATCTTTAAGATCTTTTAATGCTTGAGACAAGCTTTCATGCTGGTTTTCAAGCTGCTTTTTGTAGCTTGGCGTAAGCAACTCAAACTGCTCAATAAAGCCATTAAAAACACCAAATGCCACGTTAAATCGACCCTGATCAATTAGTCGTTGAACATCACGTGCTTTCTTCTTCGCGATTTTGAGTGCCTTTTCTTGCTCATTTTTCAGCGGCTCGATAGCTGTCATAAACGCTTGGCTTGCATCTGATAGCTCAGCTTTTGCTGATTTATGCAATACCTTAGACAGTGAATCTAGTGCTTTACGCGCTGTAACATAGCGGTCTTTTTGTGCTTGTACTTGAGTATCAAGCGCTTCTAACGAAGCTGGTACTTCAACTGCCTTTAACTCTGCTAAGGCATTATTGAAGGTTTCACTTGCAGCAATAAGTGCGGGTAAATCGGCAAGATCACGCTCAATATTTTGCAGTTTTCTTGTGAACTCGCCAAGCGCTTCAACAGTGACATATTGAGGTGCAGACACTTTGCCTTTTAATACTTCACTACGCTTAACTAGTGCATCGTGTGGGGCTAAGTCTAGTGTTTTACATGCAACTTCGACCGATTTTTCAATAGCCTCAAGTTCAGCAGTTAATTCAGCGACCTCTAGGGCTTCATTTTGCTTTTGCATTAACTCAGCTTGCTGCGCTTGATGTTTAACTTGTAACTCATTGAGATGACGGTTTAATTTATCTGCTACTTGTTGATACTTTGCATCTAGTGCAGTTACTGTTTCAGCATCTAACCACTTAAGCTCAATGCTTTGCCACTGTGCAAATAACTGCTGTGCTTGCGCGTTCACCGTTTCATAGTTTTGCTTATCTCTTAGCGCGTTTAACTTGGCAAGCACAACTCGCGTTTGCTCAGCAACTTGAGCAGGCATTTCTTTTGCTAGTCGCTGCTGTTCCAGTGATCCAGTAAGAGAAGTCAGCGCTTCACCTGTGGCTGCTTTTAGGACACTCTTTTCAAGTGAATGCTGTGCAATCAGTTCCAACATAGCGATCTGAAGTGCTTCATCACCTTCTTTGAACGATTTTTCGATTAACGTGGCGTTCGCAAGGCGCTTAAGCAGTTTAACTTTATTTGCTAAATCGGTTTCAATTAACGCAACTTTCTCAAGCGTTTTAACTGGCGCATAGCGTTCAATGTATTCTTCACGAATGTTGCTCTGCAGTGCGGTATCTTGATTAATCACCGCACTCGAAATTTTCTGCTCTGCAAGCTCTTTTAGCTCGCTATCTTGCTTATAAACTTTCCACCAAAGACCAAGGTCATTTACCTTAGTAAGTACCTTTTTTCTGATCTGCGCAGACTCGTCCTCAAGTGCTAGCGTATGTAGTAAAGTTGCGTCTTTGCTTAAGTCTAACTTGTCCACTGCTTGTGAGCGAACGTCAACCTTTGGGTGTTTCCATTTCGGTGTAAAAAGGTGTTTAAAGATCATTTTCACTGAACCTAGCTATTTCATTGTCGGCTTTGAATTCTTGTTGTAATTCGCGTTTGGATTTTTGCACCATTTCACCTTTTTCGTTGATGGTGAACTGCTCATTGGACTTAGCTACTTTTGCTTGATATAGCATGACCAATTGCACGGTTTGCTCTTTTTGCGTATCACTTAGTGGTGTACCATCAGGCCACTTTCCGGTTGACGCACCGTATTGCAAACGCTCGAATACTTCAGGGGTAATATTTTGAACTAAGCTATCTACATTCATTACTACTTTTTCTTTTTCAAAATAACGAGGATGACTCGATTAATTAAGTACCAAACCGCACCAATGCCTATAACGCTTTTGCTTGCGATCATTTCAAACGAGTTAGGGTCAGGCTGCTGCCAATAGATATATAAGAATCCACCTAGTACTAGGATCAGTGCAATAAACGAGTAATTCATTACAGATTGCTGACGTTTTACACGATTTCTAGAGGCCGCTCTCTCTCTGTCTTCTTGAGAAAAGTCTGCTAAATTGGTTTCACAATGCGGGCAGGACTTATGTTTGGAGGAAATAGATTTACCGCAGCTTGGGCACTGTGCTATTGCCATCGTGTTACTTCTCCATAATACAAAAAAGGGCACCTGTGAGGCGCCCTATTCTACTACCTTTGCGAACTCTTGTCCTTAAATGACAAGATAATTTTAATTAAAATTCGCTCACTGTTTGTGTTCTTTGTTGAAATCTTCCCAGTATTCTTTAACCGAAGATTTCATTTCTTTTCTGAGTAGTAAAATACCAAACAAGTTAGGTAACGTCATCACTACGATGGCCACGGCAGCCAACTTCCACACTAGTGTAGTATCAGCAAACGACGCCCAGAAGAAGCCTGCAACATAGAATACGCGATACGGCATGACCGAACGACTACCAAGAAGATAAATCATCGCGCGGTCACCATAGTATGACCATGCAATTGCCGTAGAAAACGCGAATAACAACAAACCAATCGAAACGATGTATTTACCATTTTCGCCCAAATAACCTCGGGTAAATGCTTTGGTTGTTAGCTCAGCCGAATGCACTAAAGAGTAACCAATCACGCTGATGCTATTGTCTGTTGGCAAGCCGTCTTTCACTTCGACCGTTCCTGTGTACTTGTGACGCTCAGTAATACCAAAGCGTACTTGCTCACCAATAGAACGCGAGTGGATCACGGTAAAGTTTTCCGTTACCGCTTTACCCTGTACGACTTCAATCTCACCATTGAAAGGTTTGACAGTATGCTCTTTTTTACCATTCAAGTAGGCGTACAATGCATCTCGGTCTTGTTGATTCGATTCGTCATATTTACCGTCTAAGATAACCATAGACGAGCGCTCGAAATGGGTTTCGAACTTTTCGGTCCACACACCCGATGACAAAATAACCAATCCCGTCAAGGTACAGATAATGATTGTGTCAATAAACGGTTCAAGAATGGAAACCATACCTTCAGACACTGGTTCATCGGCTTTTGCCGAGGCGTGCGCGATTGGTGCTGAACCTTGACCCGCTTCGTTAGAAAACAGACCTCGGTTAACCCCACGGTTAAATGCATAAGCAAAAGAAGCCCCTAAGAAACCACCCGCTGCCGCAGAACCCGTGAAAGCATCTGTAAATACAGAAAGGAAAGAAGGAACGATATTCTCAACGTTGTAGAAGATAACGGCAAAAGAACCAAGAATATAAATCGCGGCCATTAATGGCACGACGCGAGAAGTGATAGCAGCAATGCGCTTGATACCACCAAGTATTACAAGCGCAAGCAAAACTGAAAGCACAGCACCGGTTGCCATCGGTGCAAAACCAAAGGTCGCTTCCATGCCTTGAGCAATGTTGTTGATCTGCGGCAAGCTACCTGTACCAAATGAGCTAATCACAGTAGCAATTGCAAATAATACCGCTAACCATTTCATGTTTAGGCGACGATCCATATAGTACATTGGACCACCGGCCATGGTGCCATCATCTGTTTGTACACGGTATTTATGCGATAGTGTGACTTCCACAAACTTGGTTGTCATACCAAAAAAGGCAGTCATCCACATCCAAAATAATGCTGCTGGCCCACCGATTGAAATTGCCAGCGCCACCCCACCAATATTACCAGTACCAACTGTGCCAGAAAGTGCCGTTGCGAGTGCTTGGAAGTGCGTGGTATCGCCTTCTAGGCCTTTTTTATCATATTTACCAGTAACGACTTTACACGCATGTTTGAAATATCTGATCTGTGGAAATTTCAAGTAGATTGTAAAAAACAAACCTACCCCTAACAGAACATACGGGAACCAAGGTGAACCACCTAACATTCCATCTAAGCTATCTAATAAGCTGCCTAACGCATCCACGAATATTCCCCTTTATTGTTGTTATTACACCCTGTCGAGGTGCTCTACCTTATTATTTTTAAATATTATTTTGTTGTTCTTTTAAACGCACAAAAATAAACGGGTAATCAATATGGTGATTACCCGTCTTTAAGCTTATCTTAAGTCATCAACCACATTTAAGATTGCAGCTAAGGTGTCTTGACCAAACTGATATGAACGTCGGTCTGACCAACCGAAGTAAGGATCTGGCAGATTTGCATTGTCCTTAAACGGCATTTCAACGGTATAAGCCAACGCTTTGAACGCTTCACCGACAGCACACGAAGCAACGGTGAGGTTTGCTTCACCCGGTGCATCTTTATCGTAACCAAATTCATCTTGGAACTCAGGTGTGATAGTTAACAGTGCCGCCTTGAAAGAGTCTTCCAAACGCTGTAGGCGATCATCATAACTCGGAATACCTTCACTACCCGCAACGAAGTTATACGGTAGTGCTTCATCACCATGAATATCGAGGTACATATCCAGCCCAGTTTCATGCATTTTATTTAATACATAATAAACTTCAGGTGAGTTCTCAAGTGTTGGCGTTTGCCATTCACGGTTAAGGTTAACGCCTTTTGCATTTGTACGCAGATGACCACGAACGCTGCCGTCTGGATTCATATTTGGCACGACATAAAATACCGCTTTCGATAACAGTGCAGCGGCATGTGGATCCTCGTCATCCAATAGTTTGTGAAGCAAACCTTCAACAAACCATTCTGCCATCGTTTCACCTGGGTGCTGGCGCGCCGTGATCCAAATCTTTTTCTTCTCATCTGACGGCTCACCAATAGTGAGTAAGCTCATATCACGGCCATCAAGCGTTTGACCTAGCGTCTCTACAACGCACGCATCATGGGCTTGAGCCCAGTAGACTAGGTCTAAATGGCGCTCATAACTATAAGGCGCAAAATAAGCAAAGTAGGTGTGAGCACATTCAGGCTCAAAATCGATAGTTAATGTACCATTCTCATAACGGGTTGGCACACGGAACCAAGTTTGACGATCGTAAGATGCAACCGCATGATAATCATCCCAACCTTCTGGGTAGGCTGAGTTTAGTAGCTGGTTGATATGAATTTTGTGCTCTAAAAAAGGCGTAGACTCAAGTCTAAAGTGAAACCATTGAAAAAAGTCTGACTCATTGTCTTTATTGATTTCTAGTTGAATATCCGCAGGTGATTCTGCTTTTACCACCTTGATATTACCACTATCGAAATTACTCGTAATGCGCATAGGTTTCCCTAAATAAGTTAAAAACTGCTGTGTAAATACACTGTTACCATACCTAGCTTGGCGTCCATTCAGAACAATGTTACAACTGAAAGAAGTTGTAATGCTGCGCTGCTGTTCGCGCTAAGTAATTACATAACTTTTTGTTAGCTAATTGTAGCTGACCTATCTTTGCAAGCCTACCACAACCAATTTGTTTCAAAAACTAAAAAAGCCAGCTGGTGCTGGCTTTTTATCGTAAATCTTGTGTTAGCGAGGTAGGCTCGGGAATTTTACTTCCGCCATGTCTTGCATTACACGTACAACCTGGCAGCTGTAACCAAACTCGTTATCGTACCATACGTAAAGTACTACACGGTCGCCATCAACGATAGTTGCTTTTGAGTCAACCACACCTGCATAACGGCTACCCACAAGGTCAGTAGACACGATTTCTGTTGATGCAGTGTAGTCAATCTGGTCACGTAGTTCAGAGTAAAGTGAAGACTCACGAAGGAATTCATTTAGCTCTTCAGCAGTTGTTTCTTTACCTAGATTTAGGTTAAGAATTGCCATTGATACGTTTGGTGTTGGTACACGGATTGCGTTACCAGTTAGTTTACCAGCAAGCTCTGGCAGTGCTTTAGCAACCGCTTTCGCAGCACCGGTTGAAGTAATAACCATGTTCAATGCCGCACTACGACCACGACGCTCAGCTTTGTGGTAGTTGTCGATCAAGTTTTGGTCATTGGTGTAAGAGTGAACCGTTTCAACGTGACCGTTTTTAATACCAAACTTGTCGTTAAGTGCTTTTAAGACCGGTGTGATTGCGTTAGTTGTACAGCTTGCTGCAGAAACAATCTTGTCTTCAGACTGAATGTCTGAGTTGTTAACACCATAAACGATGTTTTTGATGTCGCCTTTAGCTGGCGCTGTAAGTAGCACTTTAGACGCACCAATTGACTTAAGGTGTTTACCTAAGCCATCTTCATCTTTCCAAACACCCGTATTATCTACGATAAGTGCGTTTTCAATACCGTATTTTGTGTAATCCACTTCTTCAGGTGAGTTTGCGTAGATAACTTGAATGTAGTTACCGTTTGCTTTAATCGCACCTTTTTCATGGTCCACTGTGATTGAACCATTGAAAGGACCATGAATTGAGTCACGGCGCAATAAACTTGCACGTTTCTCAAGATCACCATCGCGGCCACCGCGAACAACGATTGCACGTAGGCGTAAATCAGCGTGAGAGCCGCCACGTTCGATAAGTAGGCGTGCTAATAAACGGCCAATGCGACCAAAACCATAAAGAACAACGTCACGAGGTTCTGGACGTGCGCCTTGGTTTAGTAATTCTGCAAGTTCTGCATTTAAAAACTCTTCGATTGAGCGGCCTTCACCTGCATTTTTATAAATGTAGGCATAAGCTAGCTTACCAAGGTCAACACGACCTGGTGCTAATTCCATTTTGCTGATCACTTCTAAGAATGGAAAGCTTTCACGAAGACGTAGTTTACGCTCTTCAAAACGTGCTACTGTTTTGTGTGCTTTGATAACATCAATGGTGCTTGCGCTCACAAGAGGACGACCGTATACAGAGATTTCAACGCCTTTGTTACGGTATAGACGACCGATTAGGGGTTGCATGCTTTCTGCATAATCTTGACGCTCTTGCCAGCTGTTTTGATATTCTTGCTCGTGAGATAAGGTCATTTTTTCTGCCTAATAAACAATTTTCTTTGAACGGATAGCCCGAATGGGCACGGCTATTCTAATTTAAACTGCCGTGATTCTCCACTGTTACCGAACAATTCATTGCGTTAAACTAGTAAACTATTAGCTCTACCCTGTTTATTCGGGCGTAACCCCCTATAATTATAAAAAATCATTGAGGTCAAACTATGGCGTTTAAAAAGTCGCTAGTTTTTGCAGCGTTACTACTTGCTGGTTGCGACGACACCCTAACCCTGAACCAAGTGTGTAGCGAAACGCCTGGTTTTTGTGAAGACTTAAATAAAGACAGTCACTGTAAAGACGAACGTGCGTCGCTAATCTACGCGCGCTATCACGAATACAAGTCACCGACGGACGAAAACAAATATGACTTGTTGCAAAATTTAGAAAGCTACAACCTATGTGTTTCTCGCGCTGCCAAAATTGAGCACATCAAGTTAAAAGAAAAAACCACTTCACGAGTGGAAGGTCATCTCACTGCATTAAAAGAAATGACACGTATTTATAATGAAACAAAAGGCAGTAACCACCCAGGCCTACTTTATTATCATTGGTCTCGTAACAATGATCGCACAGCAATGAACAAGCTTTTGAACATGCAGGATGACCCTAGAGTTCAAAACGATCCCGAAATTCAGCTTTTCCTCGCAGAGTTTTACGCCAAAGTAGATGATGATAAAACCGTTGATATTCTCTACCGCGTATTAGAGCTGAATAAAAGCGGCCATACCCCTAACCCAGAAGTCTATTCATCTTTAGTCAGTATTTTCTACAAACACGAAAAATATAAGCACGCATATACGTTTGCCCGAGTGGCTCAACTTTCTGGGGTTGAAGATATCGATATTATTCCAGTGACAAACCAACTGGCTTCAATGGGAAAAGATTTAGCCAACCTAGATTCATTGGCGCAACGAACTTATGAGAGCATTCAAGCTGGGGAGTTCGTTTCCCCTCGTGATTTTTGAGCCTTGTTATCAAAATGAAAACGGGAAGCCTATGCTTCCCGTTTTTTGAAAATAAATGACCACTACTTTGCCAGTGCTACGTTAATAAATACCGCGGTCATCAAGACTGGGCAAACAAATCTAACGTACTGAGCAAACCAGTAATGTGCACCACGAGATTCTAAGTGAAGCTGATTACCACGCTTCCAAACCCAGCCAACAGTAATAAAGTAGAACAGTCCCATCAATGGTAGCTGATATTGCGTGAATAGACTGATCACCAATTCGAACAGCCAATCAAAGTTTAGAATAATCGTGCTCGATGCTAATAAGATAACTAACGTAACCAACCAAGTCGCTTGTTTACGTTGAAAGCCATGGTTTTCAACCAAGAAAGATACCGGAATTTCTGTTGAAGAAATGGTAGAAGTTACCGACGCAATAGACATAAGCACAAAGAAAGTCAGGCTAACTAATAATCCCATTTCCCCCATATTGGCAAATAGCTCGGGTAAAATGGCAAAAATCAACCGGCCTTCACCGATTAATTTGCCGTCTTGAAATACTTGAACACCATTTTGCTGCGCAACGAATATTGCAGGGATAATAAGTAAACCGGCCAAAAATGCGACACTGGTGTCTAGCATTGCAACACTAAACGTAAGCTTAGGTAGATTTTCATTCGGTTTTAAGTACGAGCCATAAATCATCATGCAGCCCACACCCAACGATAACGAAAAAAACGCCTGCCCCATCGCCGCAATGATCAAGTCAGGATCGCTAATTTTTGAAAAGTCCGGAACTAAATACGTTCTAAACCCTTCTGCTGCGCCGTCTAATGTCGCCATATAGCCAATAAGGCAAAGCAGTAATACCAGTAACAACGGCATAAGTCTGCGCGACCAAGCTTCTATACCTGATTTTACGCCTTTGAGAATAATGCTCGCAGTCAAAATTAGCATCAGTGGCGTAAAGATAAAGTTTCTCAGCATCGAGTCACCGCTAAGAAACTGGTGTGCGGTATCTAATTCAGCCATTTGCGCAAGAGGATCAAGTGCATGAGACAGCATCCACCCAGCCACAATGGAGTAAAAGCTGAGCATCACGATAGCACCAGCAAGGCCGATATACCCCGCCGCGGCTCCTATTTTCGGATTACCTTCACGCCAGGCTGTTTTAAGTGCTTTAACTGGGTTTGCTTGTGCCTGATGGCCTAAATACAATTCTGTGTAAAGTGCAGGTAATGCGAGTAAGAAAATTACCGCAAAATAAACCAGTAAAAATGCACCGCCACCGTGGTTTGCGGCTTGTGTAGGAAATCCCCAAATGTTACCAAGTCCAACAGCCGCACCAGCTGCTGCTAACACAAAGCCAAGTCGGCTTTGAAATCCATCGCGCGTATGAGCCATGTCTGTAATCAATCATTATTTTTGTAGACGGCCGATTATACGTACTTCCGCTGAAAATGCGAGAGGTTCTAGCCGTGCCTCAAAAACTCGAGTTGGGCGTCTCTAGAAAGTCCATTTCTTCTTCTGTTGAATCGCGATTGAGTATTTCATTTCGATGGGGATAACGGCCAAATCTATCGATAATTTTTTTATGCGCGACTTCAAAATCATAATTGGGCAGGTCGCGAAAATAATGGTCTGCTGCACGATGGATGATGCGACTTTCGCTATGCATCATAGGTAGGTATAAAAACATCAATTCAGTATCATTGAGCTGGCGGTGATAGCCCTTTTCGATGGCGTGTTGGGTGAGGCTCAGCGCCAAAGGATCACTGGCAAACGCCTCTGGAGTGTCTCTGAATATATTGCGTGAAAACTGATCTAAGATAATGATTTCGCACAGCGCGCCAAGTGGTGTTGCTCTCCAGCTCGAAAGCTCACCTTGGTGCGCCATTTGGTGCAAAATACCGAAGCGATTTTTTATTATGCGATCAAAGTCCGCAGACTTCTTCCACCAATCTGATTCAGTGCATTCAACAAACCAGAATTCGTAGACGTCTTTATAATTCATGATGGCACTCCTAGGGAAAAACAAACTTGATGGTCAGCAGACCCTAACCGTTATAAACAAAGTGCCACCCATTACTCAATAATGCAACTTTTTTATTAGTTCCTAAAAAACAATAAATTCACTTATGCAACCTCTAGTAATTTAGCATGAATTGACTGTACGACCTGATCTGACTCCTGCTGCTCAACTAAAAAGCACAGATTGTGCTTGCTCGCACCATGGCATATCAATCGAATATTAAACTCTGACAACACATCCATCAGGTTAAGTTGGCACTTCTTCAACTGGATCTCAGAACCTATCATGGCCACCAAAGTAAGATTATTTTCAACGGTCACATGACAAAACTCGCCAAGTTCATCCAAACAAGCTTGTTCTAGCTCGGGTCGAGAAGCATTCGGTGCATTATCTAGCGTAAGCGCGACACTAATTTCCGAAGTCGTTACCAAGTCAACCGATATATTGTAATTACTTAAAATGGTGAAGATACGAGCCAAAAAGCCGCTTGCAAGAAGCATTTCAGGGCTCTTTAGCGTCAATAGTATTTGGTTTTTACGTTGTGTCACTGCGCGAATGCCTGCTTGCGCCGTTTTCTCTTTTTCAATCCAAGTGCCACCCGCTTGCGGATCACGGCTTGAACCAACAAATACTGAAATACCTTTACGACTCGCTGGCAATATAGTTGCGGGATGTAACACCTTGGCACCAAATGTCGCCATTTCGGCCGCTTCATCAAAACTCAAACGAGGAATAGGTCTAGCCTTTACACACAAACGCGGATCGGTACTGAAAATACCAACGACATCGGTCCAAATATGCACACTTGACGCGTCAATTGCCTCTGCTAACAATGCAGCACTGTAGTCAGAACCGCCACGACCAAGCGTGGTCGTCTGGCCGTATTGGTCACTACCAATAAACCCTTGCGTCACCTGCACTGTGTCGCCAAGTAGCGCGACCAAATTGGTTTGCGCGGCTTCACGCGTAGCTGCAACATTTGGATTCGCTTTTCCAAATTGATTATCTGTTTTAAGCACTTTACGCACATCAAAGCGCGACGCCTGAACCTGATTATTACGTAGTATTTGGGTAAACAAATAAGAAGAAAAACGTTCGCCAAAGCTCAACATTTCATCGCATTGCTGTCTGCTAAGTGCAGGTAAACTCGCAAGGTTTTCAAATTCACTGAAAGTTTGCTTGTAACCCTCAGCAAGATCAGCATCCAAAGACACTTGGTCGATAATCGCTTGCTGTATGTTTTCAACCGCTGCAACAACTGCTTTGCGCCCGGCTTCATCTTCCTTTTGTTGGGTTAGCGTTACAAGGTGATTGGTTACGCCAGCACATGCACTCACAACCACCACGCGAACATTTGGGTTGTCACGAACAATGTGAGCACAACGAGACATAGCTTCAAAGTCAGCGACACTGGTACCGCCAAATTTGGCTACAACATACTGCGAATTCATTTTCTCTCCTCTCGACTGTTGGCACAGTCAAATTTTATAAGGAGAACTCGGCATGGGATTTCTAGAAAGACGAACGCTTGAAATGACCTTTGCCAGAAGCTCTCCACCAATACGGTGACAGTTCCGAGGATTCAGCCTCGTAAACCGAAGAATCGTTGCGACGAGCAACTTTTCTCCTCGGCGAATACTTCCCTCACTAGTGGTCATTGGTCTCGTCACCTCACACTAACTACCTAAGCATCGCGCCTCTTCTGTTTATTTTGCCTTTGTTAATCTGAATAAAAGCAAAATAAAAGCCCGCAATAAATGCGGGCGATGTAAGAAAATTATCTTTTAGCCGTCTAGGTGTCAAGTTATTTATGAAAAACTTATCCCAAAGCGGTAAAAAATTAAATCCATTGGTCTTAAATAAGCTGACCCGCGAAATACGCGCCACTATATCCAATGGTATATGCGATAAGCAGATAGATACTCATTTTAAGATAGCTTGAGAAGGTTAAGGCTTTAACCTTACTCATTGCAATGATCCCCGCTGCAGAGCCAATGATAAGCATAGAGCCACCAACGCCAGTCGCATAAGTAAAGGTTAGCCATTGCGCTGGAGTCATCGTAATGTCTGCTTTTAATAGTGCCGCCGTCAAAGGCACGTTATCTACCGCCGCACTCATTAAACCGACCAAGTAGTTTGCGTATTCCGGCGCAAGATGCAGGTATAAATCGGTAAATTTAGACAGTACACCGACCTCTTTCAACGCACCAACTAATAACAGCACACCCACAAAGAACAATAAGGTGTCGTATTCAATTTCACGGATATAGTCGATGATTTTCTTATTAACGTCTTTCTTGCGCATCAAGAATTGCGCCATTAAGAACATCAAAGACAAGCCAAATAAGAAAGTTAGCATCGGCGGCACATGGTATTGCACGCTTAAGAATAACGTGGCAAAAATGGTTGATAAGAAGATGAGTGCAATCGTGATATCGGTCTTTTCAATTCTGCGTAATTCTGCCTTTTCAAAGGTAATTTTTTCATTCATACCAATAGAAAGCATGGCTGCTAACACAAATACACTCAACATCGACGGCATGATCAGCAATAAAAGGTTTGGGATCGTGACTTTATCGGCCAAAAATATCATCAAGGTGGTTACATCACCGGTGATCAATGATACCCCACCGGAGTTGACACTGAAGATAATTAACGTCGCATATTTTATTAACTTTTTCGGGTCAAGTTTCAAAGACATGACCACAGCTAATGAAATAAGCGTCGCAGTAATATTATCCGAGATGGATGAAAATATGAATGCAAAAGCACCGACCAAAAACATTAGCTTGCGTTCGCTAATATGGGTTGGCATGATCCGGTGAACAATATTTTGGATAAACCCTTTTGAGTTCAAGTAAGCCACAAACGTCATGGCAGCCATTAAGAACAGCCAAAGTGTCGCGATTTCTAAAATGTTATGGTCTAGCTCAATTTGTACAATTTCTGGGCTTTGACCATGAATTGGAGAGATAAAGGCGATAATCCAACATAAAGTACCAAAAAAAAGCGTTGTTTTGGCCTTGTTTACGTGAATAATATCTTCTATAACGATGAGTATAAAAGCGATGGCGATCAGGGTTAGAATAATGGGCGTGACCATAATGCGTAAACAACCTGTAATTAAATGTAACAAGGGGTGGGTTCGTTTTCGCGGCGGATTCTAGCACCATCACAGTCCCCATGCTACGTACGATAAACATTTTGTGACAAATTGATGAAGTAGCGATGTAACTTAGCTACTACACACTGGAAAGTTATGATCCCAGCAAAAAAATTATTAAATACGATAAATGAACACTGGAGCGTACTCGAGCTACTTTTTAAACGATTTAAGCTCGCAGATTTCAGTCTAAAAGATGTACAAAACATCCTAAAACAGAAAAACCCTAGCTGGTCGAGTGAACGAATTTATAAAGAAACCAATCGATTACTCCAACAAGAAATTATTATCCCTTTAGCTAAATCTTCACAGTTAGAAATCAACCGTGCAATCGCTGACTTCGCCAGCTTTCTTTTACAAGAAGAGAGCCTTGGTTTAGCGGAAGAGATCACGGTGCTGGTAAAAGACTTAGAAAGATTAGGTAATCGCATCGCACAAGCTGGTGAAGAGGCTGACTACTCTGAGCTACGCCGTTTTAGCCGCATTATGGACGAACGCGTTCGTAAAATTGTTAAGCTGTTCGAGCATAACGAAAGCGCTATCATGAACTTGGTTGAACAAGCAAAGTCTGACACTTCAACGCTTTCTCTTGGCATGAGATATAAAGCGGTACTGGAAGCGTTTGACGAATATATCGAACCTATGCTGGAAATGGTCGATATTCATGGCCCTTTCCAACGCTGCTTTGATCAAATAGAGCTTCAGGTCAGTGAGCAAATTGACGAAATTGAACAATTAGGCCGTGGTGCTGCAGACAAACGTATGCTGGAGCAGCTCAGAACACGCATTTTAGATATGCACCTCATTGGTAGAGAAAGTCTAAGCCGCAGCGCCGACCTACTTATGCCGTTACGAGAAGAGCTACGCCGCAATACACTCATTACACGCCAAGCCTCCAAAGTCCTTGGACAAATTAGAAAGCGCGGCGTTGACCGTTTACTCTCACCAGTTCAACCAGAATTTGTGTCAGACATTCAACGTTTTAACCTTGGGCAAAAGCGTCACATGGTCGCATATATGGCAAGTCTCGTTGAGTTTGAGCATGAAGAATATCAGCTGCCCGATCACGACGATGTGCCAGCTTATCAAAGTCCTAACATTCCAGATTACAACTCGGTAAAAACGAGATTTCAACAAACCGGTAAAAAGCGCCAGGCACTATTGGGCTTTTTAAGCGATAGCTACCCAGATCTTGAAGCAGACGAAATGCTGTTTCTTTATCAAAAGCTGATCAACGAATCTGACTTGGCACTTAGCCAAGAGCAACAAAAGAGTAAGATCACTATCGCATCGCATACCTTCTCTTTATATCCATTTAGTGCCAAAGCAAAACAAGATTAGCATTATGACGACAATTAATTTAGACATGCTCAATGAACTCCAAGCCATTAATAAAAAACTGGTGAGCGGGTATCATATCAGTGAGCAAGACACTACCCTTTGGCAAGAATTAGATCAGCAAATTGATAGCTATCAAGCGCTATTTTCAGCTTTAGGCCATGACTTACAGCACGATGCCCGTGGTTTTTATTATTTGGCAAGCGATGAAAGTACGCCAAATATGGGGAAAATTTCCCGCGCGATTGCCCTAACCATTTATATTTTAATTGAGCACTATGCCAACCAAGGTAAAGATCCGCTTCGCGTACTATTTGATGAAAGCTGCGATTTAGAGCTAATGCAAACCATTGTGCAGCTCAATAAGCATCTTTTTGATCAGTTGGAAATATTTTCGGGCTCTGATCTCAGAAAAGACGTGTTTTTACGTATGGTGAGACTGGGTCTAGCCCGTGAGGTTGAGCAAGGCTTTATGCTACTTGCACCGATTTATCGCTACATTGACGCGCTAATGGAAGTAAACGAAGAACAATATGATATTGAGGACGAGCTATGAGCGAGCAGTTGTACGGCTTAAGTAAACTAGCATTATTAAATACCGCCGGATACGCTAAGTGTGTCATTCCTCTGGATAAAAGCGCGTCAATCTGCGCTCCGAATAACACCGGTAAAAGCTCGGTGATCAATGCGCTGCAGTTTCCACTTATCAACGATTTAAGACTGACTGAATGGGATGGTCACGATTTAGAAGAAACGCGTAAGTTCTACTTTTCTTCGGATCAATCCTATATTTTGCTGGAAGCCAACCTCCCCCACGGCGATGTGGTCATTGGCGTTGCGGGGCTGGGTAAAATCGCTGGTTACGCGCACCAGTTTTTTTGCTATCAAGGCAAACTGAATCTTGATGATTACACCCAAGGTAAAAGTATCATCAAGTACACTAAGCTATTTAATCACTTACAGGAAAAACAACTTAAGCCTGTAGAGCTAAAAGCACAAGAGCTTAATGCCCTACTCACAGGTGGCGCCACACCATTTGATGGCGATATCAACCTGAAGATGATCCCACTGAATAATGTCCAAGATGCGCCTGTATACAAAGAAATATTCCGTCGTATTCTGAATCTGCATAAACTCGGCGCGCAAGACGTAAAGCGCTTTATGCTCAAGGTGTTTGAACGCCATATGTCGAACTCGAAAGTCGACTTTTATGAAGTCTGGCGTCGCGCTTTCGATAAGGTCAACCGCGCGCGCCGTGAACTAAATGCGCTGGAGTCGATGCAAGAGCCAATTTCAGCCCTTGAGAAAATGCTTGAAAATGAAGCGGTATTAAAAGGTAAACTGGCGGCTTACGCCCCGAAACTCGATTTAGCTTTGGTTGAATATGATAACTATCACAACGAGCAAATTGCAGAGCTGGCAACACAGCTAGAAGACATCGAAGCCGAAAAGCGCGAATTTGAGTCTAAGCAGCAGCTGTACGTCCAGCAATCTCGCGATATCGAGCGTAAGCAAACCCAAATAGAGCAATGGTTTACCGATTTCCACGCGTTAAAACGTGAATTTGAACTGACTAATCATGCAACGCTTAAAACCAATTTAACGCTGTTGAAAAAGGAATATGAGCAGCTTTCCTTCTCTATTAATAGTGCACAGGGGCAAAGTCTCCATACCCTTGATTTTCGCATCAATGAAACGCAAAAGCAGATTAAGAGTTTAAAACTGCAACTCAAGAACCTTGAGTTCAACTTGTTTACTCGTATGCGTGAAGATCTTTCTTTAAAAGAAGTGGAAGAGATCTCGCGGATCTTGAACCCAGATTTATTATCGTTTTCAACCACTTCTCAAGGTGAAATTGATATCACCGACGAAGATGCCTTTGGCGCATTTTTAGAGTCGCTATCTAAGTCAGTTCAAGGCGGTGAGCTTAAAGTACCTGGTGCTACCGTTAAGTTGAAAAAACTGAGTCCAGTACAAATGCAAAGCGGTGAGAACAAAGCCCAATTGCAAGCACAACTAGAGTCACTACAACAGTCGCTTAACGACTTAAAGCAGCAGCGAGAAGTAGCCGCAAACGTCGCTGAAAAGCAAAAAGAACGTGATGCGCTTTATGATGAACTCATGGCAACAGAAGCGGCCATGAAACGCTTTGAGCAGTATCAAACCATGTTGCAATCGGTCGATGCTCAACAAGCACTAAAAGAGCAACTAGAGATGGAACGAGAGCAAGTTGATGAATATTTACATGATATTCAACGTAATGCTGGTTCAATTTCAGACCGCCGCTCTATCATTAAAAGCAAGCAAGACTTGTTGGTGCGCCAAGCCGACCGCCTAAAGCAAGTGAAGTCAGAACGTATCGACCACACACTAGACCTATATTCAGGTAAGCTGGCACCGTATGAAATAGAAATTAATCTTGATTTTGATAATCTCTCTGAAGTGATCCACCAGTTTAACAAAGATTGTAATGAGCTTAGAAACTTAGACGTTAATGTTCGTAATACCTACTTGCATATCTACAATGCTGGGATCACTAAGTTTGAAAACGAGTCAGACGTTAGCATTAAGTATCAAAAGCTGATCAGCGCGTATCATAACTTAGATAACGAACGAGATGCCGTCGATAAACAAGCACGAGTGGCGCTCACTGAAGTGGCCGCAACCATTAAAGGACTGCGTCAAGACTTAGACCGCTTACGCCGAGAGATGAACAGCTTTAACAAAGGCATAAGCCAGCATCGAATCTCTAACTTGCAGGCATTCAAAATCAATGTCATCCCTCGTAAGATGCTAGTTGATAGCATAGATACCATTATCAGCACTTCAGATTTATATGAAAAGGGCGAAAGCTTAGACTTACTGAGCGAGCAGCCTAGCTCAGAAAAGTCTGTTAATGAGGCGAAAGATCACATCATCAAACTAGCAAGTGATAAAGCGGGATTGACGTTAACCGATCTCTTCGACATTCGCTTTGAGGTGGTCAACCGCGCAGGTGACACTGAGCACTTTGATAAAATTGACTCGGCCGGCTCAAACGGTACGCGGATCACTATCAAGCTTTTATGTGGCATGCTATTTATTCGCTATCTGTTATCTGATCAAGAGCAAGCGATGTATCGTATCCCAATTTATATCGATGAAGCCGCAGATATCGACCCACAAAACCAAAAGGCTATTATCGAAACCGCACTAAGCTTTGGGTTTGTGCCAATTTTTGCATCGGTGAAACCACAGATCAGCTGTGACTACTTGGTGCCAATCCGCAGTGTTGCACAAGGTAGCCAAAACTGGGTGGATGAAAAAGACTGGATAGAAGTGGAACATTAATCCCAAGTTAATGTCTTAGATACAATTATTAAAGGGTGCTTGTCTCTACCATTTAACGCCTTAACACGTTAAGGTAGAGCAAACATCCGACTAAGGAGTAAAGACACATGTTTAAGAATATTGTTATCGCCACTTTGGTGCTGATGTTAGCGGCCTGCGCCAAAACCCCTGATTGGGATTATGATAAGTCTGTACAATTCGCTAACTACAAAACCTATGCTTGGTCACCTGAAGCAGACCTAAAAAATAATGGTCGTGAATACCAAGTCAATGACTTAATGGAAAAGCGGATCCGCAGTGCAATTCAAAACGAAATGAGCAAACAAGGTTTCACCCTCACCGATCCGCAATCGGCCGACTTACTGGTTAACTATCACGCATCAGTTGATACAAAAATTGAATCTGACTCACTTCACACCACGTATGGTGCGCGTTGGAACTACTGGGGTATTGGCTGGCAAACACAGACCACAACACGTGAATATGAAGTAGGTACGCTAGTACTCGATATGATAGACAAAGCATCTAACCAGCTAGTTTGGCGCGGTGCAAAAGAAGGTCGCTTACGTAGCAACCAATCACCAGATCAAAGAACAGCATCAATCAACAAAACCATTTCGGAGTTGCTGGCTAACTTCCCACCACAGCCACAACACTAAGCGAAAACCGGATCAAGCCTTCGCTTGATCCGAATTCCTGATCTTTATTTTGAAGGTGAATAAGTCTTAACTATACAAACTAACCTGCGTCGGCGAGCTCTATTACTGCCTCTTTCGGTTTTGCTGAAAAGTACTCTACATCTGCCAATATTTTAGCAGATTCACTCACAGTCAACCAATCGTCATCTGCCATCTGTAAGTCATTGCGCAGCTCTTTGTACTTACTTTGGTCCAAATCATACTGGCCGCTTTTTAAGTCTGAAACAACCTGCTTTAACTCATCAATCAACGTATCCCACACATCTTCGATCATTTTAATTTGGGTGCTAGCGGGTTTTGCTAATGCAGTTAGTTTTGAAAGATTTTGTGACAGTATTTTTAGTGCAGCAATAGAACTATTGTAATCATCCATCTCACTTGTTTTGGATTTAATTTTCAGTTGCAGAACTTTTATTTGAGCCTGTTCAACAATTATCGTTGCAATGCCTGCAACGGCCCCAATTATACCGAATGCTATACCCAAACCGAATGTAAAGATTCCTATCACAGCACCTGCGAAAAATGATACACCAGCCCCTATTCCAGCACCTGCTATTATTTGATTTTTACTTTCTATTTCTTTCTCCAACTCTTCGATGTCTTTTAATAATGATTGAACCTGTTTTTCGTCGTACTCTTTCTGTTTTTCAGCTTCAACAATAGCGCCTTTCATGGCTAAGTTATCCGACTCCATATTCTTCTCAAAATTTTGTAGCTTCACATGAAAACCCTGCGAAATTTCTACAAAATCGTTTAGGCTGTCAATCAAGTTTTCAATATTCCTTGTAAGCTGTTCCTTTGCTTCTTTATCCTTAGGGTTATCTACAAGTATGTCCAACGCGTCATTTATCGTTTTCATTTTTCTCTTAAAAATGAAGCCATAACTAACAATACTTTGAGGAATTTCTTTTAGTTCATATGCAACAACATTAAACCAATCTAGCGCATGTATTTTAGCTGATGCAAAAGACTTCTGAAAATTTTGATACCATTCTGGGTTGTCTGGCAACACTGGAATTTTTGTATTAAGAATACCATTGCAATAGTTCAAAATAGCGTTATTTGCATTTATTGCATCTGCTAATTCTTGCGCTGATGGGGTGCCACTCGATGCTAGAAATAAGTTTGTAGAGAATCTCTTTCTGATGAACTGATTTACGTCTGTCATATCATTCATAATCATTTTCCTTGTGTTGTAGAGCATGTTATTCATTAGCTCGTTAAATTAAAATCTATAATAGTCAACCAGCGCCAAACAGACCATTACACCAAATTACAGTTAATTACATTAAATAAATGGGGCATAAATCGCTGGGTAAATCGCTGATATGGGTAAATCGCTGATGCGCATAAATCGCTGACGCATAAATCGCTGACACCCACCACTATTAACATCCAAGCTGAGGAAGTGAAGTAAAAGAGTATAAAAATACTTCAATCACTTTGGTCAAAAACGTTCATAGATAGGTTGTTTTTAACACTCAAGCATATCTCTACATCAAAACTGAGTTATTGCGCACGACAACGCGCTGTAAATACAACAGTTATAGATTTCTGAGTTGATGGTGTTCGTTTTACTAAGCCAACAAGCGCTCGCAATTTGTTAGGTTCGTCCGTCGTCGTTTTTGAAGAGCTAGAAAACAAGTGACACCCACTACTATTAGCATCAAAGCTAAGAAGATGAAGTAAAAGAGTATAAAAATACTTCAATCACTTTGGTCAAAAACGTTCATCGATACTAATTTTTAGCGCTCAGGCGAATCTCTTCACCAAAACTGGGTTATCGCGCATTACAACGCGCTGTAAATACAGAAGCGCTCAAATCGCTGACACCCACTATTATTAACATCCAAGCTGAGGAAGTGAAGTAAAAGAGTATAAAAATACTTCAATCACTTTGGTCAAAAACGTTCATAGATAGGTTGTTTTTAACACTCAAGCATATCTCTACATCAAAACTGAGTTATTGCGCACGACAACGCGCTGTAAATACAACAGTTATAGATTTCTGAGTTGATGGTGTTCGTTTTACTAAGCCAACAAGCGCTCGCAATTTGTTAGGTTCGTCCGTCGTCGTTTTTGAAGTGTTTCGCAGTAAGCGGTTATTGTTCGCTCTCGTCCAACTGCACCGTGGAATACCCGAGAAAACTGCGTAGTAAGTTTTATCCAGTTTTCCGGTTCTATATTTAATCGAGTAAGAATGGGTTGAGACTCACAGATATAGCCTCGCTTGTCGGCGCGAATACATTGGCCTGTGAGTTCAACTAATTCAATATAGGATTTGAGTTCAAAAGGCAGACCTTTTGGCATATGTTTTCGTGGGCTGCCAGCAAAGCGTAGTAGGCTTTTTGGTTGTTTTCCCAGCTTCGCATGGTCGATGCGTTTTTTGATGCTGGTGTAGTCTGAGGTTTCAGGCGTTGCGGCGATTTTGGCTCTAATGGGGTTTAAGTCTACGTAAGCGAGACAAGCGACCAACGCCGCCTCGTCCAGTAATGCTTGGGATTTGAATCGTCCTTCCCAAAACCGGCCTGTACAATTATCTTCTTTATTTGCTCGCCGGGCGATGTCTTCGTTAAGCACTCGCATAAACCAGCTAATATCTGCGAGTCTTTCTCTGTACTTATCAACCAGCTCATCGAGTATCAATTGCTCCGACTCATTCAGTGGCTCATCTTCAATAAACTTTTGGCTTATCCAATTACCTTTAAATAACTTGTGCCATCGTATCACAGTCGCTTTATCCGACAGACGCTTAGCCTTTGTATCATCAACATATAAAACAATGTGAGTGTGATTATTCATCACGGCGTAAGCACAAACATCAATACAAAACACAGACCCCAACATCAATAGCTTTTCTTCAACCCAATCCCGGCGGTGTTCGTATGATTTGCCAGTAAATTTATCTTCACCGCACAGAAAGGCGCGCCTTACGCAGCGGGAGATACAGTGGTAGTATTTGGTGTCGGTTAGACTGATTTGTCTTTTACGGGCAGTTGCCATAGTTTGGTTTCCTCAATCCTTTGAGTGCAGAGTTAAAGCTTAGGCGGTATCTTAGGAAGGTGCAAATTAGTGGTGGGTGTCAGCGATTTGCGCGGTAGTATTTGGTGTCGGTTAAACTGATTTGCTTTTTACGGGCAGTTGCCATAGTTTGTTTTCCTCAATCCTTTGAGTGCAGAATTAAAGCGTAGGCGGTATCTTAGGAAGGTGCAAATTAGTGGTGGGTGTCAGCGATTTGTTCCTCAATCCTTTGAGTGCAGAATTAAAGCGTAGGCGGTATCTTAGGAAGGTGCAAATTAGTGGTGGGTGTCAGCGATTTGAGCGTGTCAGCGATTTGTGCGCTGGCAAAACCTATGGCACCAACGGCAATAAAATTGGAAATGGACACTTGAAATGGGCGTTCAGTGAAAAGCCGCTGTACTTTATTTACGTGGAAATGACAAAGCTCGGTGCTACTTAAACAAATTACAAAACGCATGAGCAAAGCTAAAGCACTTTCAGTGCTCGCCCATAAGCTCGGTCGTTGTGTTTATTTTATGCTTAAGAACAAAACGGTATTCGACGATGAACGTTTTTTAAAAAGCTAAGTCGCACAATGGGGTGAGCTCTACACCTAACTAGATAAGCACGAACAACCATGCATTATTTGTGTTTTTGTCAGTAATAGCTGAATTTTACAGGTAAGTGTTGTCGAAGTAATAAGCTATTTGGCCTTGATTAGACACCCCATTGGTGCGCATTTGTTTGAGCAATGAATTGAATCGTTTACACCTTAGCTGAGCCTTTAACTAACTGGACGAATGAGCCATCCCCTTGAGTAGTGCAAGATTAAGGTTAACCGATGAATGTCTAGTGGCCCTAAACGACAAGTTGTATCGACTGATTTAGGCAGCGATGAGATCGCAATAAGAGATTACGGCGTAACGCCCCTATATGTGTTTGCCGTAAACGATTTAACGGCTAACCGACATAACGAAGTTGAACAGGTTTAAGCGTTGCCAATACAAATTAGCAGCTTAAAAGTAGCTAAAAAGAATCGTTATGCTTACTTGACCGGATAAGGTTCATATGTGTTAGGTGTTCTTTGTAAACCAGAATTCAATTTCATCTGTTTCTACTTCGAACCGAGCTGAATGTTCGACGTGGGCAGGAACGTGATACCACTGCCCGAGCCCTATTTTCTCAGTTTTTCCACCCATAGTTAGAATCAACTCGCCCTTAGTTATTACACCATAGTTGTCAGTATCATGTGTATGTAGTGGAATTTCAGTTCCCGCAGGATATGAGGCGAACAAAACATCGCTATCTTTAGCCTCTAGCTTGTAAGCATCAAAACGACCATCGTAGAGAGGTAATTTCTTTATTTTTGCAGGGTAACTTCCAGACATCTCAATCCTCGCTAGAACACATAACATTTTAGTATTTATGCGACACGCAGTTTGTGTTGCATAATCGCTTTTTGGACTGAGCCTCTACCTGCTCGGTGTGACAGAGCTGGTGTTGTTTATGCTATGGCTTACTAAGAAAAAATAGGCTTTTTGGAGGCTCTCACTTTCCTAGCTAGTGTTATCAGTTTAGCTAGCGTTATTAAGCTTTCCCTGCATTGCTCAGCGCTTATTATGTATTCATTACACCTAAATTTGCCTTAATAAGCAATTATATTTTTTACGCATACAGAGGCCGCTAGCCTGAACAATTAATTAGGTTAACTACTTGATTTTATAAAGCAGCCCTAATCAAGCAGTTAGCCCCTTGAGCAAAATTTTCTAGCTTGTTTTGGGCAGGAATGAGTTGGCTGAACGGCCGCTTTGTAGAATGAAAGTGACATTGACGACCCTCTAGTTTGCTCTAAGCCGCCTGTGAGGCCTGGTCTAGACCCATATTCACAAATCAGAAAATGCTCTGTGAGTTCTATCTAGTATTTTTATGGGGGCTTAAAATGAATGAGTACAGACCAGACAGTGTGCTTTGAAAAGCCGACTGCCTGGTTTAATACAGGTTATTTTGAGCTAAACGAGCTCATTCCGATTTTCTTTTAACTTTTTCTTTGTGATCCGCCAGTTTAGATTGACACCAGCCGCCCCTATCAAAATTGCACTGGCACCAGCGAATTGTAGTAACGTCAAGCGTGTATCGAATGCCGCCCAGTCAACGATAACCGCAACGACCGGATAGATGAAAGACAACGCTCCCACCAAAGCGGTCGGTATTTTCTGAATGGCACTATATAATAGTAAACACATCAGCCCGGTATGAATAATCCCTATCGTAACTAAAAAAGACCAAGATACAGCTGAAATGGCAGAAATATCTCCCAAAGGAGTAAATGGAAGAAGCACAAAAATACCAATAAAAAGTTGAAATGCCACAATAATATGAGGTGGGATATGCTTCAGCTTTTTGGCCGTGATAGCCGCAATCGCATAGAAGGACGCGGCTATTACCGCATAAAATACACCTTGTAAGTAAGTGTCTTTATCAGTGAGCGCCGCCCCTCCTTCTTGTTTTCCCACAATAATAAATATGGTTCCTAAGAAAGCACATATTAGCCACAACACTTTGTCCGTAGAAATATGCTCTTTAAAAAAGATAGCGCCAAGCAAGACAAGTATAAACGGTTCAATATGATAAGTAATCGTAGCAATTGCAATGGATGATAGCGAAAAGGATTTGAATAAAAACAGCCAGTTGAGTGATAAAGCCACACCGCCAACTGTTAGTAATATGAGTGACGGTTTATTGAGTTTAACTTGTTTAAAAATGCCCTTATACAAACAAACTAAAAGCATGAAAGTGGCCCCAAATAAACAACGCCAGAAAACTGCCGTTTCCGGTGATTGTTCTGACATCACAACGAACCAGCCTATGGTCCCTGCAATGGTCATTGAAGCAATCATTTCGAGGTTTCCTCTAAAACCTTCCTGTTTTTGCATTCTAACTCACTCCTTTTTCAGTGTTATTGAACCTGCGGTTAAGACATTTCTATTAGACTATACCAATATAAGAAAATGGAAAGGCTTTCACTTCAATAGAGTGTTGATCTGAACTGACATAAGACTGAGCATTTCCTGCAACCACTTTCCTGTTGTCACTATTGAAAATGTTAGTTTCGATACGAACTTTGTTGATCCCTATTTTCTCTCGCACTGTAAGCTCTATACGTATAACTTCATCAATCTTTACCGCGCCCAAAAATGCTAGATCCTGACCAAGATAAATACTCCCAGGTCCGGGCATTGCCATCGCTAGCGCGGCACTTATCAACGCGCCACTTAGCATGCCATGAGCAACTCTAGTTTTAAAAACGCTTTGTTGAGCGAACACTTCATCAAGATGAAGCGGGTTACAATCGCCAGATACTTGTGCAAACAGTTCGACATCAGATTCAGTAACTTTTTTATATAAAGTGACCTTTTTACCTAGGTGTAATTCATCAAATGGTGTACTTATTAATGTGTGCATACTTAACCTTCTATGTCTTCCTGTACTGAATTCAGCAGCACCACTTTTCCCGGGTTGAGGATATTATTAGGGTCTAGTGCTTGTTTAATTTTTTGCATAAGGCTAATGGACTCGGACCCCAATTCCTGTTCCAGATAGTGCATTTTTCTCATTCCAACACCATGTTCACCTGTACAAGTCCCTTCAAACTTAATCGCACGTTCGATGAGTCTGGAATTTAATGCTTCAGCAGTTTGCCTCTCTGCTTCAATATCTGGGTCAATCAAGTATCCGAAATGAAAGTTACCATCTCCAACATGCCCCACAAGGAAATAAGGGAGACCTGAGTCGTTAACCTCATTAATCGATTCAAGTAAGCAATCAGCCAATTTATCTATTGGAACACATGTATCAGTGCTAATCGAACGAGCGTTCTCTTTTGAGGCGATAGCGGCATAATAGGTATCGTGTCTTGCCTGCCATAGTTTGTTTCTTTCTTCTTTTTCTGTTGCCCAATTAAACTCGGAACCACCAAACTGAGATACGATTGAATTTACTCTCTCAACTTGTTCACTGATATACTGCGACGATCCATGAAACTCCAAGATTAACTTTGGAATTTCAGATAGTTCAAGTTGGCTATAGTCATTCACTAAAGAAACAGTATGGCCATCCATCAGCTCTACTCGCGCAATAGGAATACTATTCTGAATTATACTAATAACAGAGTTGACTGCGTCAGAGATACTTTCAAAAGAACAAATGGCCACTGATATTTGCTCTGGTACCGGGTAAAGCTTCAGCGTAATTTCGGTGAATACACCCAACGTTCCCTCACTGCCGATCATCAATCTAGTCAAGTCATAACCTGCACTTGTTTTTCTCGCTTTGGTGCCTGTTTTAGCAAGCTTTCCTTCGCTTGTAATAACTTCAAGCCCGAGCACGTTTTCTTTCATTGTTCCATACTTAACAGCATTGGTACCACTGGCACCGGTTGAGCACATCCCACCTAGCGTCGCATTCACTCCTGGACCAATTGGAAAACATAAATTATATGCAGCAAGTGCCTGATCAAGCTGCTTTCTGGTAACGCCTGGTTGCACTTTTGCTGTAAGAGACTCAGGAGAAATTTCGAGAATCTGGTTCATGTGTGTCATATTCATGGCAATCCCCCATGAATTGGTAGCACGTGACCCTCAACAGAGGTACCAGCTCCGAAAGGTACAATCGGCATTTTCATTTGATTAGCGATAGATACAATGTCCATCACATGCTGAGTATGCTTCGGGTACACGACTATATCAGGAGAAATCACGGTAGAAATAGGTGACTGATCTTGTCCATGCTTGACGCATTGATCCTCATCCATAGAACAGTCGACACCAAGATTTTTTAGTGCTTCAAATACCGTTAATGCATTTTGACTTACCATCATCTTTCCTTTTTAAACTGAAAGTCCACCGTCAACAGGAATAACTTGCCCTGTCATATAGTTACAAGAGTTTGAGCCTAAGAAAGTGACAATTTCTGCAATATCTTTTGCACTGCCAAATCGCTTCATCGGGATCGAGTCCAGTACTTGCTCCTTTACTCGCTCGTGCAGTTTATCTGTCATATCCGTTACGATAAAACCAGGGGCTAGAGCATTAACATTAACACCTCTGCTTGCATACTCTTTGGCAAGTGAACGAGTGAGACCCAATATGCCAGCTTTACTAGCGGCATAATTTGCCTGGCCTGCTACGCCTATTAAGCCAGATACAGACGCAATGTTAATAATGCTTCCTTGTGTTTCTATAAGGTATTTGATTGCCTGTTGGCAGTGTAAAAAGGTACCTGATAGGTTAGTATCTATAACTTGTTGCCAGTCTTCGTAAGATAGGGATTTAAAAGCCTTATCTCTGTTTATACCCGCATTGTTTATCAAATAATCTAATCTTCCAAATTGCGTAATGTGCTTCTCAATTGCCAGACAAATGCTATCTTTATCTGCTGCATCACTAAGTACACCGAGCACAGAACCATCACATTCCTGAATTAGTGACTCTGCGGCTTCTCGGTTATTTCGATAGGTGAAGGTGACATTATAATTATGTGCGACAAGGTGACGAACGATTTCTCGTCCTATACCTCTGGCGCCTCCCGATACGAAAGCCGCTTTTTTTTCAATGTTGTTATGCATATCTAATTCCTTGAAATTAATTGTTTTATTTTTTATGACAATTCAGATTGGTTAGCCATGATTGATTATTTTGTGTTTTTGATATTTGAATATCTGATAACTTCTGAGCGAGTGTTTGCGCGGTCAAATACTGTTCAAAATTAAGGCTGTGCTGTAAATAATCAATTTTTTTAACTGAGGTGATACCCGCGGTGGTACCTGTAACAAAGACTTCTAACAGATCGCCGTTATACCAATCATTAATAAGTTGTTGCAGCTCAATGCTTGACTCTTCAACGGTAAAGTTATTTTGCTGTATAAGACTGATGGTGGTATCTCTGGTTATCCCCGGTAGAATCGAGCCACTTAGGCGAGGTGTTATAACTTTGTCTTTATAAACAAAGAAAATATTTGAGGAGCTTAACTCCTCTATATACTTGTTGTGGTTGGCATCTAACCACAGAACCTGGTGATAGTTCTGTTCTTTGGCCTGCTGCTGAGAGAGGATGGTTCCGGCATAATTACCAATCGCTTTAACAGCACCAGTTCCACCTTTAGCTGAACGACTGTAATTGGACTCAACCATAATGTTAATGGCGTTGGTTGAGCTAAAATAGTTGCTCATAGGACACGCGATAACAATAAACTTGAAGCTCTTAGCTCGACCATAGAAGCCTAATGAAGGCTCAGTTGCAATTATGAAAGGTCTGAAATAGAGCGTACCCTCCCTTATATCAGGAAGGTATTGAAGATCTGCTTTAAGCAGCGTAAGCAACGCATCAACAAACACATCTTCACCTAACACTGGGATGGCTAAGCGCTCACATGAAGATTGAAAACGACGAGCATGATCATAAGCTCTAAACAATGCCGCATCGTTGTTTGCTTGCCTAAATGCTTTTAACCCTTCAAATACACCTTGAGCATAATGAAAGCACTGAGAATGTGGCGCCAGAGACAGGTCATGATATTTCTGAAGATGAATATCGCCCCAGCCGTTAGCTTCATGCCAATCTATTGTGACCATATGGGGCGTCATCGTCAGACCAAAGTCAGATGGTGTATTCTTCATTTAGAATGTCCTCACTTTGTGGGTAACGTTGACAAAGTTGCTCTTGATAACCTAGCTGACTGATGTGTGTTGTAACGCGGTCTCCGGGCTTGAGGTAAGGTATATTGTCATTTCCAAGGGATATACCATCCGGGCTTCCCGTTAGTATTACATCACCTGGGTACAAGGTCATAAACTGGCTGACATAATGCACTAAAAAGGCAGGTGTAAAGACCATGTCTGTCGTACTTCCATTTTGTCTCAAGACCCCATTAACGTAACAAGTTAACGTTAGGTCCAGAGGGTAAGAGAAGGAATCAGCAGTCACAACGTATGGTCCTAGAGGACAAAAACTTTGAAAAGATTTGCCTTTTACCCATTCACCTTCACGTTCAAGTAGCCATTGTCTATCTGAGAAGTCATTGGCGACACAGTACCCTAATATCGAGTTGTGTGCTTGTTGCTCTGACTCCAATAATTGGCAGGTTTCGCCGATGACAACGCCGAGTTCAACTTCCCAGTCGACGTGGTTGGCGTGCGTAGGGATTAACACTGGGTCTGTCGGCCCACATACAGAGCCAATTGATTTGCAAGAAATAATGGGCTCCTTTGGTAAAGAAAGGCCCGCTACCTGAGCATGCTTTCTATAATTTAGCCCTATAGAAATGATCTGTTTTGGCTGTATTGGCGCTAGAAACTGAACTTCCTGGTCATTAAACTTTGGTAATAAGGTTAAGTTAACATCGGAAATTAAAGTGTTGAGTGCGCTAAGTGACAGCGCTGTATCATACCAAGAACCGATAATGCTCGACACATCTCTTAAATCACCATTGCAGTCAACTAAGCAAGGGTAGCGACTACCCTTGCTTAAAATGGTTGCTAACTTCATAAAGTAACACCACTATCCTGATGAAGGTAGGTCTCGAAAAATGCACTTTCTGCTGCACTTAAAGACCGGGGCCGTGACTTTTTATAGCAATAAGGTGCCATAGTTGTTTCAGCTGAAGTGCAAAGCCGATCGCCATCATGCACGGTATATGCAATGGTTACTGTCGCTGCGGATATGTCACTTACCCACATTGTAATGTTCACGGGCTCATGCTTGTGAACCAATGGAGCATGATATCTAACAGAATGAGACACAACTACCGAACCTTGATCGAAAAATGCATCGCCATTTTTTTTTGAAATCCCCCAAATAAAATCAACTCTAGCCTCTTCGAGCAAACGCATGATTGATACATTATTTACTACACCATAGACATCCATATCAGACCATCTCACGGGGCATTTATATAAGTGCTTATTCATAACGCTTTCCTTCGCTATTCATACGTTCGGATCTAGCCGTAAACTGTTCGCCATAATCAGGGAAGCAAATGGGAGCATCAAAAAGTGCTTCGTCATAGCCAAACGCGTCAATGAGTGTGTTGATATGAGGCTCGAGGAGCAGGCAAAGCCTGTCGATTTCTCTGTCCAAGCCATGAATCAGATCGCGCTGGACTAGACCACAACTGTAATACCAGGCTGAATCTTCTTTTAGAAGTGATAACCCAAACAAGCGACCTAAAGTTTCCAAATGTGATTGGGCTACAGAAGACTCACATTGCCATTTCGCCTGAGCTTGCAGCGCTAATCGATGGCCTCTCAGACGGGCTAACTTAATAGAATCATTTGCGTTGTCATTCCACTCATCAAAGAAACTACCTGCTGAGTTTATCTTATTCTCTGAAATGCTCTTATGTAAGTGGCTTTCTCTCGCGTTTAACAATGTAATGATATTCTCTACAGACAGTTCACTCAGGTGCTCATCACCTGTATGGATAAGAGCCGCAGGAGACTGATTGACAAGTTGCCCAGCCGCAGTGGCAATTAGGACTTGGTTATCACCTTCAGCCGTTACTAGGCCTTGCAGCAAGGAAATATATTCAGTGATTTTATTTATAGAGAATATCCCCTGAGCGCCAACTCGTTCTCGGCAGTTTGAGACAACATCAGCCATTTCCCAGGTTACAATGGCTTTAGTGATATTAATTTGAGTTGTTAAGTCGTTATCTACTTTGCCATCGCCATCGAGGAATTTAGTCTTGCCATCGTTTGTTAATGCAGACATGGCATACACTTTACTCAAGTTAACAAACAACGCTCGCTGGAATGGTCGGAAATGTATAATTGCAGTATCGCTAGCACCAGGCGCATTAGATAAACGATATTGAGCAAATTTCAAGGCAATGTAACAGCTCGCTTTGCCTGCTCCAAGCGCAGCACTCGAAACACAAAGGCGACCGGGCATGATGCGCGACATAGATTTTAAAAATCTTGCTCGTACATTCTTAATATTGGCTACAAATTCTCCATCTTCTGAGATAGCTGCGATCTCACCCATTAAAGCGTGATCTCGCTCGACTCTCAGGTTGTGGAACGAAGTGAGGCCATTGTCCAGACCTTGCACTGGTTTTTCTGGGCAAGGTATCGCCTGAATACCGTCACGTAATCCGTTTTCATCGCAAAGACGAACAACAAAGGGAAACACACCGTGGTCTTTCTCTTTAATTTTTAGTCTTGCCATTACAACAGCTATTTTAGGTATGTCTGAAAAGCCGCTGTAAGACATGTATTTTTGTGCCAGGCAGTCAGGTGTATTCAGAAAGAAGCACTTTTCATCATGGTCATAGATTGCTTCCGTTTTTAATGCGGCAACATTATTTCCATACCCTAGTTCAGTGGCCATATAAGGCCCGAAAGATTTTAGGTTATTTAATTCTTCTAATTCTGCAGCGGTCGCTTGGTTATGTAATGCATGGTCATAGAATGTACCCATAGTTAGGTTATAGTGAACCATGATGATTGAGAAGCAAGATACATCAAGCAAACCTGCCCACTCAGCAAGGGCAAATAGCCTAGAGGGATTTGCCAGTACCTCAAGAGGAGATTCAATCTTAGAGTGTATAAATTCACTTCTTTTATAAGATAGCTTACCCAACTCGGCCATATTAAGACCACTTTGGTATTTGAAAATATTGTCTCGTAATAAAACCTGCAGATCTTTATGATCCAAGTCATAAGCTCGGTTGTAGATAAAGCCTAGCAAGTCCTTTTTTGTCTGTAGTTCCATATAATTTTCCTTATTAATTTGATAACAACAGCGCCGCGTTTTGGCCTCCGAAACCAAATGAATTTGATAGCGCTATGCGATACTGTCGCTCAATGGAGTTACCTGCAATTACATTTACATTGATATTTGGGTCCAACTCTTTCAAGTTCGCACTGGCGGGGATAACGCCGCTTTGAAGCCCTTTGAGACAATAAATAGCCTCAATAGCACCACCTGCGCCTAGTAAGTGACCTGTGACTCCTTTTGTTGAGCTAACTGGTACTTGTGAGCCAAATAGCCTTTTTATCGCTTCACTTTCAATAACATCATTGCCTTTAGTTGATGTCCCGTGCGCATTAACGTAACCAACATCAGAGGGGTGACATTGCCCATCTTTTAGTGCCGCTTGCATCGCCAAAAATGCGCCTTCGCCTTCAGGGTGAGGCGTTGTTACGTGATGAGCATCGGCCGAAAAGCCATATCCTAATAAATGACCAGCTACAGGGGCATTTCTTTTGCTCGCATGTGCCTGAGATTCTAAGATTAGAACACCGGCTCCCTCTCCAATAACAAACCCGTTTCGCTCTTTGTCAAACGGGCGCGAAGCCGTAGCAGGATCGGGGTTTAAACTCAACGTCCGCATTTTTGCAAACGACGAGACATAGAAAGGAGTAATGGCGGCTTCCGCTCCTCCCGCAATGACCACATCGGCAATGTCGTTGTTAATTAGATATTTAGCTAGTCCAATTGCCATAGCACCTGACGCGCAGGCACTGCAGGGAGAAAAGCACGGTCCGAGCGCATTTACCTCAATAGCAACTTGCCCGGCAGCCATATTTAATAACCCCATTGGCAATGTCAGAGGAGATAAATCTTCATAATCACCTTCTAACATAGCGCGATGTTGCGCCTCCAATGTCTGTGTACCACCGGCGCCAGAGCCGATTAAAACAGCTACGCGTGTCGGGTCTTCCCAATTTTTGTGATCCAATCCCGCCGATCTCAGAGCTTCAAGAGTGGCAAGTTGGGCGAACTTTGCATAGTCGTCCCAAAACCAAGGTTTGGCTACTTCCATATCCAGTTCATCGATATTGTTGACTCTGCAACTTAATTTAACCGGACAATCTTCGAGACTTGGGTCTAAAGCCGCTTTGGTTTCGCCTTTGATGATATTGTCCCAGTTTTCTGAAACAGAGTTACCTGCAGGGGTGATCATCCCCATACCGGTAATCACCACAGGTTGATTGCTCATGACAGTTTCCCGCTGACATAATTAACAACATCATCTAGCGTTGAGATTGACTCCATATCATCATCGCTAATTTTAATGCCGTGTTGTTTATGGATCGCCTGAGCAAGATCCAGCTGAGAAAGAGAATCAAAACCGATGTCTTCGAGAGAAGTATCTCCGGAAGTTGTAGATACATCCATTTTGAATCTAGTTTCAATGATCGTTTTAAGTTCGTTTAGTGAAAACATAATTGCCTCGCTTGTTTTTTTGTTGATGAAAAAATGATTGGAAAATTAATTCCATTCTTTTGGATAGGTTCTGAGATCTGGCCAGGTCACAACCGTTGACCCCCAGGAGAAACCTGCGCCAAATGCTGTGATTAGAAGTTTCTGACCTGGTTTTAGCTGGTTGCTGTGTGCATAATCGTTTAGTAGCAATGGAATTGAAGCCGTAAGCGTATTGCCATGATCAGCAATGTTGCTGGCTACTTTACATTCCGGTAGGTCTAACTCATACGCTACTGTTTGAAGAATTCTGATATTGGCTTGATGCCCGATCATCCAGTCTAACTCTTCGATGGTCAAATCGTTCTGTCTGACCGCTTTGAGCGAAGACTGGGTCATTTGTGAAACTGCATTTTCATATACGACCCGGCCATTCATACTGAGATAGTAGGCTTGGCTTTGCGCGTGTTGCCCTAAGGAGTCCTTAACCCTTTGCCTTGCCCCCCCTGCATGTGTGCATAATGCATCGCTGAGAGAACCATCAGCACCAAGATCAAATTGACCAATCGCACCTAGTTCATCTGGCTCTCCTTTGCCGATAACCATAGCACCTGCGCCATCGCCAAAAATTGGCCAAGTGGTTCTATCATCTTTATTAACAAATTTTGTAAATGCTTCCGCGCCAATAAGCAAAACAGTATCGGCAATACCGCTTTCCACAAAGCCCTTTGCGGTTGCCATGCCATAAACAAATCCGGCGCAAGCAGACGTGATATCGTAGGCCGCGACTCCTTTAAGCCCCAGTTTGTCAGCCACTTCTGGAGCAACTGCCGGGCAAAGTCTTTCGGGAGAGGTTGTTGCAACGATAACCATGTCTATTTTATTGGTTTGTGCCGATTCGATTGCCCTAAGCCCGGCTTTAATCGCGAGATCCATAGTGGATATCTCGCCATCTACCATGTACCGGCGCTCTATTCCTGTCCGTTCACGAATCCACAGGTCGCTGGTATCAAGTGTTTTTGAAATATCATCGTTAGTAACAATATTTGGTGGGACACATACACCGATCCCTCTAATGACGGCTGTCATAATCGTTATTCCTTTAATTTAATGTTATTACTGCTTTTATAATGCTAAACACCAACCAAAATTAACAATAACTTTACCCAAAATCAACGCTTATATTTAAATATTTACTTAAATTTAAAGAGCATTGATTATTACTTGATGGTGTGGGCTCTCTGTACACGATGCTGAACGAGGAGTCGCTGGATAAAAATTTTAACTGACTTGCAATAGCACCTGACGAAATTTCCGCTAAAAAGGCTAGGAACAGAGTAAACTTCACCTAAACACAAGGCCATAGAATACTGACTGAGTCTGCAATGAGCGGCCTAATGTTTGCGTTTTATAATAAAAATAAGAACAAGTTGAAGGTGTTGTATTGGGATAACACCGGCTTCGCTTTGTGGTAAAAGCGGCTTGAAAAAAGTTAAGTCTAAATGGCAAACAACTTAAAGCTATTAAAATATCTAAATTTTTCAGTGCATTAGAAAAAAATATAAAAAGGAGATATTTGTAGGCTGAAGGCTAAATACTTAAGAAAAGTAAAAATTCAGCAAACCAAGGAGCTCGCACAAGTGGTTTTGGAGCGTTGCGCTGTGCTTAAACCAACACACGACGCAACAATTATACAAGTCTGTAATTGTTTTAAGATTTGTTCTCGCATTTTATCGTCTCTTCCCCAAGACGATAGGCATTATTTGCCAGCACATAAGTTCCCGAAATAATAGCAGTAGTAGGTACGAGTATCGGCGTTAATATAATTCCACTCACGGAATAATACGTATTGGTTTCATCTGCAACATCTACTATCTTTAGGGTTTTTCTATCCGATGAAATCTCGCACTTGTTGGTGTGAGCAGTATCTTGAACAGGCATTACTACACAAGCGCTGAGTGAGACTATCGGTAACATAATCAATAAACTTAATTTCATCACTTTTCCTTGAATTTGGGTTGTAATATTCTTGTGACGTAAGTCTTAAATATTACCTTCCTCAATAGATTCCCTGTACTTACGTTTAAAGTACTTCAAACTGGCATTGATCTCTTTAATTTCCATTCTTGATTCCACTGCTAAATCTCTCATTTCTTTGACTCGTTTTGAAATAAGATAAATAAAGAGGGGAATTGGTATACACAAAAAAATAAAACCTATGTAAACAAGCGCACTTATGACGCTGATACTACTCCACATTACTTCCATCATATAATTCTCCTTGAAACTTCCTATGTATTATTTTATGTAAAGCTGGCAAAAATACGTAAATAAAGTTACTCCTTTCAACGCCATAAAACTAGCTTTATATGATCTGTGTCTACAGATTTTGGAGAATTATGAAATGGAAGTATTAGGTAATGGCACTACTTGGGTCAAGGTGATGAAAAACATGAGACCTTCATAATGGTATAAATAAGTCCGAGGTACCTCTTTTAAAATGAAGCACCCCTTACCAATAAGTCGAACCGAGGTTTTAAGATTTACCGAGGTTTTGTTCGTAAACCTTAAGTGCGTGTTCTAAATCTTCTATCAAGTCTTCTACGTCTTCAAGACCTATGTGAAGGCGGATCACGGGGCCCAATGTCCAACCTGTGGTTGATCGCAAATGCTCCATGGTTTTATTGGCTGTAACTAAACTTTCATAGCCGCCCCATGAGAAACCCATTTTAAAATGGGATAAAGCATCTAAGAAGCGGTTAATCGCCTTTTGGCTACCTTCTTTCATTACGATTGAAAATAAACCATTACTACCATCAAAGTCTCGCTTGAAGAATTCATGGCCTGGGCAAGTCTCAAAAGCGGGATGTCTAACGTGATCCACGAGCGGATGCGCTTCGAGCCATTTCGCCACTGTCATTGCCGACTGCTCATGTTGTTTTAACCTCGCAGGCATAGTACGTAGCCCACGTAGTGCTAAATAGGCATCATCTGCAGAGGTACATTGACCAAGTAAATACGAGTGTTCTCTAAGTTCAGGCCAATAACGCTCGTTTGCAACAGCAACCCCCATCATGACATCCGAATGCCCAACAATATACTTGGTTGCGGCTTGAATGCTGATATCAACACCATGATCGAGCGGACGAAACTGCCAGCCATTACCCCACGTATTATCAAGCATAGTGATAACGCCACGGCGCTTTGCAATTTCAACCATCGCTGGCACATCTTGAACTTCCATAGTGATTGAACCTGGAGACTCTAAGAACAACACTTTGGTATTGTCTTGAATTAACGCGTCAATACCAGCGCCAACCATAGGGTCATAATAAGTGGTTTCGATACCATAGCCTTTTAACAGCTTATCGCACAAATCTCTGGTTGGTTCATAGGCAGTATCCACCATTAGCAAGTGATCGCCTGCTTTTAAAAATGACAGTAGTGACTGTGCGATAGCAGCAGCACCAGACGGATACAAGGCGCAACCCGCACCATTTTCAAGCTCAGTAATGGCATCTTGCAAGGCGAAATGGGTATTGGTGCCACGGCGGCCGTAAAACAAAGTGCGATGTCCACGGCCTTTTATCGCTTCTTGCATTTCGGCAACGCTCTCAAAAACTACGGTAGAGGCGCGCTGAACAACTGGGTTTACTACCCCTTTGGTATATTCTGCTTTTCTTCCAGCAGCAACGATTTTAGTATGCTTTTTCATAATTACTCTTCTGATTGTGCACGCCAGTATTCAACTAAATATCTGGAGATCGAGTCTTCTCTGGTGAGTTTATAGCCGGGCTTTGTATCACCCCACTCTGAAAATGTATTAAGCTCCGCCCGTGAAAACCATTTAGCTTGCTCAAGCTCATCTTGCTCGACAAAAATCTCTGTGGTTTTCGCCTTCGCGATAAATCCAAGCATAAGTGAAGACGGGAACGGCCAAGGCTGTGAGGCAATATAAGTGGCGTCATATGCTTCAACACCCGCCTCTTCCATCACTTCCCTTATCACGGCTTGCTCTAACGACTCGCCGGGGTCAACAAACCCAGCCAGCGTCGAAAATACACCTTCTGGCCAAACAGCCTGACGGCCCAACAAACAGCGTTCAACGCCATCAGGGAAAACATGAGTGACAAGCATGATAACGGCGGGATCGGTACGTGGAAACGTCATATGGCGACATTCAGGGTTAACACAACGTCTTGCGTGACCTGCTTCAACCATTTTATTGGGTTGCCCACAACGTCCACAAAAACAATGGGTTTTATGCCAGTAGCATAAGCCTCGTGCAAGCACGCCAATTGAGCCTTGTTGCTTTGGTAAGTTACGACCCACTTGGCGCATGTCGATGAACTCTGACTCGGAGTCAATAAAAGAAAGCTTGTCTCGTTGTTTAGAGACGTCAAGCGCAAAATAGCTGTGCGCTTCGTCACGACCTAAGAATATCGCGTCTTGGAGTGCTAAATCAGCGACTTCTGTTCGAGAAAGATAATGTAATTCATTATCTCGGGCACGCACTAAATTAGCGTCGTCTTGAATTAATAACCAGCGACTATTGTCACCCATTTGAGATAATAACCAGTTTTGATCTTTTCTTTCGTTAGACGCTCTGTCCAACGTCATTTGCGTGTAATACAGCAAGCCCCTATTCCTTCGTGTTCTGGAACATTTTATCCACCTCGGTGAGACCTTAAAACTACCATAGCACAAAGGTACAGGCAAAAAAAAAGCCCATAAATGGGCTTTTGAAAACTACAGTGTGATTTCACACTACAGAGAGGCAAGATAGTCCAACAGCTTTTGATTTTCGTTTTCAATATGCTTATAGAATTCAATATCTTTTAGCTTAGATGCCGCAGCTTCATCGATGACGATTACAGCATCACGATGCATTTGTAGTGCCGAAGCAGGACACGCCGCAGTTAACGGCCCTTCCACCATAGCAACAACAGCATCGGCTTTATTTTCACCCGTCGCTAATAACACGACTTTTTTAGCGTCTAAAATCGTGCCAATACCCATTGTGATTGACAAGTGAGGTTGGTACTCATCAGCTTTAAAAAAACGAGCATTATCATCAATCGTCGCTTTCGTTAGGGTTTTAACCCGAGTGCGTGACGTTAAGCCAGAAGATGGCTCGTTAAAGCCAATATGGCCATTTCTGCCAATACCTAATAGCTGTACATCAATACCACCAGCAGATTTAATACGCGCTTCATACTCGCCGCACGCCGTAATTGGATTTTTTGCATCCCCCGGTGGTACGTGCGTGTTACTTTTATCAATGTTGATATGGTCAAACAGCTGCTGCTGCATAAAGTAACGATAACTTTGCGGGTGCGAGCCATCTAAGCCTAAATATTCATCTAGGTTGAAGCTGGTAACTTCAGCAAAACTGATTTCGTTCGCTTGGTTACGCTTAATTAATTCTTGATACAAAGCGACCGGTGTTGAACCCGTCGCTAATCCCAACACAGAGTTAGCTTTACGCTTTAATTGCGTTGTAAAAATGTCTGCACCATATGCTGCCACTTCGGCAGCGTCTTTTAAAATGACTACTTGCATACGATTAACCAAATGTTGAGATGATTAGAATAAAATGGGATCTGAGCCTTGCCTCGCGTGCAATCAAAGCAAGGTCAGATCGAACCTAATTGGGATACACAACATTAGGTTATTACCATTATGACAACGCTGTCATTATTATCAGAAATAATTCGCTTGTAAAGCAAAAGTGAAAAAAAATATGGATATTTTTTACTCTATGCAATCGAAAGGTGTTAAAAAGCCCACAACGGTGGGCTTTTTGAAAGGAGGCTTGTGAATATTACACACTTACAAAAATACGACGTTTATACATCCAATGCAGCACTAAAAGCTGTACCGCCAGTAGCGCAAAAACAGCAATTAATGGTTGCCACGCAGTTGGCACGGCGGCAATCACGCCACCGAATACGCTTTTACTAATAAAGGTCCAATTCACTAAGCTTGACGCCAAATAAATAATAATGGAGTTGGCTCCTATAATAACAAATGGATACGCCCAACGCTGAAAACTCAGTACATCTACTATCGCGTAAAATACCGCTAGTAGAATTGCACTCCAGCCGACGGTTACTAGCACAAATGAGCTTGTCCAAAGCTCTTTATTAACTGGAAATTGCATATCCCAAAGCCAACCTAGTGCTAAGACGAGTACACCTGAGCCTGCCAAAATACCAACGGTTTTCCACTCTCCCTGCGTTTGTGCATTAGCAATAACACGACCAGCAAATACACCTGCGATAGCATTTACAATGGCAGGTAAGCTTGACAGCACACCTTCTGGGTCAACAGGACGATTTTGATAACTGATCCCTGGTAGTAAATACGTATCAATGAACGCATTCCAACTACCAACACCATTTGCACTTAAGTCCCCCGCTTGTCCACCAGGAACCGGGATAAAGCAAAGCAGTAACCAATAAAATATCAATATGCCTACACCCACATAAGCCAAGGTTCGCAAGCTCGTATGCCAAACCAGTAAAGCACAAAAGAACCAAGCAAACGCAATGCGACCTAATACACTGGCGTAGCGAACACCGTCAGGATCCATTGGGATCCCAGTTCCCCAACCGTGGTTGTATAACACGCCAAAAGCACACAGTAACAAAAGGCGCTTCAGTGCTTTGAGATAAAACGGTTTACGTTCATTAAAGGGCAGATGGTCGATACGTTTAGGTGACAAGCCCATCGCCACACCTGATAAAAAGATAAACAGTGGAAAGATAAGATCATAAAAAGTGAAGCCATGCCAAGGGCTGTGTAGCGTGTGCGCTTCAAAAGCCTTCCAGCCTTGCCATCCGGTCAATACAAACAGTGCCGCAAAAATAGACTGGCCACCTAAGATCCAGAACATATCCATGCCGCGTAAGGCATCTAAAGACGCAAGTCGCTTTGGCTTATTATTCGTTGTCATTGTTATTTATCCGCGTGAAAACATTAACTATGGATCGCTCAATCAAGCAAATCCATTTGCCTCAAGGTTAGTTTTGATGCGCGTTGCAATCATGACTCTATCATTACACACGACAATAACTACCCGAGTTGTCGATCCACCCTTGCTTAACCAATTACCGGCTAAGCTTAAAAAACAAAGCCCCGCGGTACTGCTGCGGGGTTTTATCAGGGAAACTTAAGCGGCCGTTTCCGTCCACTACTCGATTGCATATCAGTTATAACAACTGGCCACCAATATAGGTTTGCTTCACAATCAAATCGCTATCGAGCACCACGAAATCAGCATCAGCACCCGATCTTAGATGCCCCTTTTGAGACAAGCCAAGATATTGCGCAGGGTAAAGTGAGGCCATGCGCAAACTCTCCGCTAGACTCACGTTAAGCGTATTGACGGTATTTCGCACCGCACTTGCCATATCCAATACACTGCCAGCAAGCTCACCGGTTGTTGAATTTAATCGATCACCGGTACGAATAACTTTTCTGCCGTCAAAAAAGTCAAACTCCGTATCATCTGTCCCAACTGGAGGCATGGCATCCGTCACTAGCATCATTTTGCCACGCTGCTTAGTACGAATCGCAAGCTGCGCCGACAATGGATGAACGTGATGGCCATCAACAATCAAACCACACCAGCTATTGTCATTCCAAAGTGCGGCGCCGACAACGCCCGGCTCACGGGAAGTAAACGCAGACATTGCATTAAATAGGTGAGTAAAGCCATCAACGCCAATATTGAGTGCAGCGTTAGCGGTGTCATAGTCCGCGTTTGAATGACCGATACACACTTTCACACCCAATGAAATCAAGCGTTCGATATCGCTAAGTGGCACAGTTTCAGGTGCTAAAGTCACCATTTTGATGCCTAAATCTTGACGCGCGTAAACCGCAAATTCTTGCTCTGAAATTGGTCTGATGAACTTTTCGCTATGCGTACCCTTTTTAGGATGAGATAAGTGTGGACCTTCAAAATGGATCCCAAGCACTCCGGGCTGATTAGTAGCAATCGCTTCTGCTGTTGCATCTGCCGCTTGTTGCATCACTTCAATTTTGTCAGTGATAAGGGTTGGCATTAATCCCGTGGAACCAAATTGGCCATGTGCTTTAACCATAGTCGCCAAGCATGCCGTCGATTGCTCGGCGTTAAAAAATGCACCACCACCACCATTAACTTGTACGTCAATAAAGCCTGGTGCAACTAGTCCCGATAACTTAGATACATTGGTCGCTTGCGACTCATTGATATAACCAATTTGGCCGTTGTTTATTTCGAAGTAAACGTCTTTTCTAACACTTTCACCATCAAAAAATTCTGGAGCAAAATAACATTGAGTCGTCATTAGTTCGCCTTTTTTAATTCTTGACCTGCACTTTGAATTGCAAAGTAAATTGCCCCCATTTCAGGAGGTTGTTTCGGTAATTGGACTTGCTTTGCAACTTCTGGGTCGAGCCAAGGTTGTAGCGGCTCTGATAATCCGCCGATCATAGAGAGTCTAGGTGGGTTTAGTTCAAGTAAACGCTTTGCTAAACGACTAATATATTCCGCACCAGACTTTACGATAGAAAGAGCAATTTCATCATTTAACTTGGCTTGCTCTAATACATAACGAGCCAGCTTTGCATAACCACTAGACGGTTGTCCCGCCATTTGCTCTGCAATACCCATTGCCCCTTTCGCACTGAAGTGCTCTAGTAATACTTGGCTCAATGACGTTTTTTCGCCAAGGCCATCGAGATCTAGCAATGCAGCTTTTACCGCCTCTAATCCCATCCAAGCGCCACTGCCCATGTCGCCTTGCGCAAAGCCATGACCACCATAGTTCACTGTTTTACCATCAACCAAGGCAAAACCACAGGAGCCGGTGCCCGTAATAATCACGGCACCATCGCTCCCCTCATGAGCACCAATACACGCCGTGTGTAAATCTGTGGTAAGGAACATTTGTTTAAAGGGATGTTCCCATTGCATGATTTTGTCATAGAGCGCGGGTAAGTTAACACCTGCAAGGCCAAGACCTGCATTTAGCTCATGTACTTGTTCAACACGAAGACCCGCGTCTTGTAACGCCATTTGTGTCGACACCATGATAGATTCAAGCGTACGCTCTAAACCATGTAAGGGATTCGCAGGACCGCCTAGACCCGTACCCAAAACGCCATGTTGAAGAGAATAAATTGTAGCGCGGCATTTTGTTCCACCACCATCGACGCCGATGTATAGTTGGTCTTGGTTAACCTGTTTAGCCATCATGTAAAGACCCCTACCTTGTTCTGGATTAGACCGCGTTATTATTTTCGTTAGACACGGTTTTTCATTCATGTTGAATTGATGTTACACAACAAATGACAGCGTTGTCATTAATTTTTTCAAGAAATTTCTTCATTTTGAAAAAAACTAATATTGCACAGATTGTGAGGATTGTCAGTGAAAAATTGCAATAATCGTCAAATTACAAGGACTAACAGAGATTAGGGATTGTTAGACACATAATAAAAAAGCGACCCAATATTACATCAAGTCGCTTTATCGATTTAACCTTATCGTTCAGGTTATTCGCAGATTACTTAACCCCAAGTTCTCTTAAACGCTCTTGCAAATAGCTATCTGCAGTGTAACGCTCTGACAACACAACATCCGGTCTTGGATGTAAGAATAGCGGCAATGAAATACGAGATTTCGTCGATGCTTTGCCCGTAGGGTTAATCACACGGTGAATTGTCGATGGGAAGTAATCACCCGACGCTTCTTGCAGCATGTCACCAATGTTAATAATCAACGAACCAAAGTCGCAAGGTACGTCTAACCAACTGCCATCTTGTCTTTGCACTTGCAGGCCAGGCTCATTTGCCGCTGGCAATACAGTAAGTAGATTGATATCACCATGAGCTGCGGCGCGAATTGCACCTGGTTCTTCATCACCTGTCATTGGTGGGTAATGAAGAATACGCAGTAATGTCTGCTCTGATTCTTTGATCATATCTTTAAGGTCGATAGAGAATCTCGCTCTCACATCTGCAGGCGCTTCGGCTTGTACCCAGCTTAGCAATTCTTGAGCAAACTCGCTCGCTAAACGGTAATATTCACGAATTTCTGCTTCTAATTGAGCCGGTACACGACCTTTTGGATAAACGTGAAAGTACTCTTTGATGTCTTTTACTGTAAAACCTTTCGCAACTTCAGAGACTTCTGATGGGAAGTAACCATCTTGGGTTTCTTTATTGAAAAGGAATTCGTGTTTTTCTTCTGAGTTAAAAAATTCTTGCCAATGTTTGTAGATTGATTCAACCAACTCTTGTGGGATTGGGTGATTTTTTAGTACACCAAAACCCGTGTTTCTTAAAGATTCTACAAATTCTTTCGCAGCATTTGGCGATTGATAGTCTACGGTAGGTAACTGTTGCATAATGGTTCCACCAAAATTATTAGTAATTCATGGTTATTTACTCAATTGCACATTGGAGTAAATAACGCACTTCCCGTGTCATCTCAACACTGCGTACCTAGTAGAAGGTAAGGCGTATGTTATCGGGTCTGTTAACCTAGGGGGTTGTTTTTAAGCAGTAAACTTGTATTCAACAAGCCTCACTCAAAACAGCAACAGCAAAGGCTAAAAAGCCCTTATACGATCGTGTTGTCGATAATTCTTCAAAAAGTGTAGCTAATTACATGGTTAGCAGAATACTTTTTAAAGATTACGTTTTAACAGCGAGCGAGCTTATTGAATTAGGACAAATGATATAAGGACTTATGTCCGCTTTTATGTATAGGACCTGAGACTTTTGATGCAGATCAAGCATTATCGGGGGCATCTATCGGTATTTGGATATCCCACTCCAATCCTTGCGGTGTATTTTTCACGCTAAACTCTCCATTGAGTGCCCCTGAAACCAAGTTGGCAGTTAAATTTGCGCTTAACCCAACATGGCCTGCATTACCTCTTTTTGTTGTAACAAATGGTTTTAATAACTCTTGTGTACTGATTCCTCTAAGCCCTATTCCATTGTCAGTATAATTCACATGTAAATTGTTACCCGAGTGCGTGAAGGTGATAGTCGCAAGGTGATCATGGTCAATCCAGGCATGCGCAATGGAATTTTCAACTAAGTTGCTCAACACCTCAACCAGAGCTTGTCCATCCACGTAAACCTCAGTTGTTGTGTTACCAACAAACTGGATTTGTACGTCTTGCTTGGAAAAATCTTTTTTCAGTCTTGTTTCTATTTCTTGTAATTTAACGTCAGCACAGCTGCTATCTCGCTCAGACTGAGAGACCGATTTTAATAAGCTGACAAACTTAGCCACTTTTTCTAGATTACGGCTGCACAGCGCACTACTGTCTTTGATCTGTTCAAACCCCGTAACCAACCCATCCTGCGTAAGCGTACCTGCGGTAAGTGCACTTTGTAGCTCTTGCATGACGCCTTCTAAAAAGGTGTTGGACGTAATACTGGTACCAAGCGGGGTATTGATTTCGTGTGCAATCCCCATCACCATTTGGTTTATGGCTTTAGATAGCTGCTGTTTTACCGCTAACTTTTGCGCTTCAATTAACTTAAATTGGGTGTTTACTCTGGCTATGATTTCAGCGGGTTTATAGGGTTTGGTGATGTAATCAACTCCACCGACCTCGAATGCCTGTACCAAGCTCTCGCTGTCTTCATAAGCACTCACAAAAATAACGGGAATGGCCGCCGTTGAATTGTCGGACTTAAGCACTTTACATAGCTCAATCCCCGACATATTTGGCATTTTTATATCAGTAATAATTAATTCAGGCTGATGCTTTTTAACGATACCTAAGGCAATGTCCCCCCCTCGTGCTGCCAATACTTTATATCCTTCCTTTCTTAGTATGAGCTGCAATACTTGGAGGTTTTCCGGCATATCGTCAACAATTAAAATGTCTGACATGTAGCGTTACTCAAATCCTTACGATAGACACTTTTTACAGCATAGCTTGAGAAATTGTATATCGCGACTATGTTTATATATAAATTCACGCGTAAATAATAACTTATGTCCTCAAAAGCATTACTAAGTTGGATCGCACTTTTCGCCTTGATGGCAGCCCTAGGAAGCGCAACGCTTATCTACTACTCAACAACCACTCATAGCACACTCGCGACCGATGTTAATACCGCTTATCACAACCACCTCTCACTTGAGATGTATAGCAAAGATAAAAACGCCCAATGGCTCGATGACATCAAATCTGCACCAAGTCACTCATTGCCACTACCGCTACAACAAATTTATGAAACCCAAACAAGATTAAAATCTCGATTTTTAGCAAACACGGTTGAACAGGTCGACTTACCTCAAAGTTATCAAAACGCCATCCTACAACTGCCTCTCATTGCAAACGCCGAACTCGAAACACGCACCAATCAACAACTTAAAATACTGTTAATTACTGGCCTTGCTTTCGCGGTGTTAACACTATTTTTAGGCTTTTATGTTTGGTTTATGCGCACTAAACATTTCTCCCCGCTCTATCGCATCGTCAATACGCTACGTGCACAAGCGTTAAACGGCTCCCCTCTTTCAGTAGCCCCCACAAACAGTGATGCTGATGTAAAACGGCTCACACAAGCGATCCATGCTGCCACCACCTCTCAAAGCCAAAAGCTGGCGTCAGCCGCAATTATCGAAAACTATAATCGCGAACTAAAATCCATCACCGGCTCCGAACCTATCGTGCGCCACGCACTAGAGTTTATTGCCAATGAGTTCAATGCACCGAGTGTTTGTCTCTATGCCAATTTAGAAGACGACACCTTGTCATTAGTGAAAAGCCATGGAGTGACACCAAGCCACTCAATTATTGCGTCCACGATAGCGCTTTGCGCAACAAATAATGAACCACAAGTACAACAAGAACCGTTGTGGCTCAAAGAACAAGAAGTTGAAGTGAAGTTACAAAGCCGTTATTGCTTTCCACTAGCCATCGGTAATCATGTAGTGTATGTGCTGCTAGTCGGTAGTGCACAGGCGTTGATAGACAGCCAATTCGAAGCGCTTGAGTACTTGTGTAAGGACTTAAGCCTCGCGCTTGCTATTAATGAAAATATCGAAAAACAACAAAAGACAGAGTCGGCTTTAAGTGAACAACTTGAGCTTACCCACCACATAATCAATGCTATCCCAAACCCGACGTACTATCGTTCTACTGACGGGGTATTTATGGGGGTAAACAAGTCCTTTTTGGCGCTGTTAGATCAATTTGAAGTAGATGTGATTGGCGCCAAACTAGACGAAATTTTTGATTTAGGAATAGCCAGCCTATTTGAGTCCAAAGCCCACGAAATTATCACCACAACCCAAGAGCAAACTTACGAAGTACTATTGCTCGATGGCCAAGAGCAGGCGCGGGAACTGATTGTATACGAAGCGCCATTTTTTAATGAAAATGGCGCTGTAGCTGGGATTGTTGGCATGTACCTTGATGTTTCGGAGAGGAACCAACTACAACGAGAACTCATAGAAGCAAAAGACTTGGCCCAAAACTCGGCAAAAGCGAAAAGCGAATTCCTCGCCAACATGAGCCATGAAATTAGAACCCCAATGAACGCGATTATTGGTATGTCTCATCTCGCACTCGCGACCGAATTAAATGCAAAGCAGCACGACTACGTATCAAAAATAGATACTGCGGCAAAGCAATTACTGAGATTGATCAACGATATACTCGATTTTTCAAAAATCGAAGCTGGCAAAATCGAGTTAGAATATCAGGCTTTTTCAACAGAAAAGCTACTCGACAGTGTTGCCACCATCGTCAGTGTAAAAGCCCAAGAAAAACAACTAGAGTTAGTCTTTGATCTAGACTCACAAGTGCCCTACTGCGTGATTGGCGATCAATTTAGAATAAGCCAAGTACTCATTAATTTAGCGGGTAACGCGGTTAAATTCACAGAAACCGGTGAGGTTGTTATTCGTGTTGCCCTCGTCAATGTCGAAAAAGGGTTAGCGAAAATTAAGTTTAGCGTCAAAGACTCCGGTATTGGCATGAATAAACGCCAGCAAAAAAACCTATTTCAATCTTTCTCGCAAGCAGACAATTCAATCACCCGAAAATATGGCGGTACTGGGCTTGGCCTCACAATTTCGCAGCAACTGGTCAAGCTTATGGGGGGAGAAATATATGTTGAGAGTGAGGAGAACGTCGGTTCGGAGTTTTATTTCACATTAGAAATGGAAGTCAGTGACGAGCTGAGTCAGGCGAAAATGGCCTCTACCCACTTATCAGAGCTATCAGCAACAATTATTGACGATAACCAACACGCATTGGACGTGTTAAGCGGTATGCTAACAAACTTTGGTATGCAGGTTTGCTCTTATTTAGACCCTCATAAAGCGTTAAATCAATTCGTCCTGACACAAGATTTACCCGATCTTATTTTCGTCGATTGGCATATGCCGAAATTAGATGGTATCGAGCTGATCACTAAGCTGCAATCGCAAATCGATGTGTCACAAAGTAAGTTTATTTTAGTCACAGCTTATGGTCGGGAGTTAAACCTCAACGATAGCCAAGCCAGTTTAGTCGATGGTGTACTTTTAAAGCCGATTAATCCGTCAAATCTTGTGGACGTTATTCAAAATGCCGTGTTTGACTCACCAGAAATAAGAACCACTATCACCAAAAAAGAACAAACGATTAGTAAACAAGCACTAAATGGCATATCAATTTTGGTTGCGGAGGATCAACCCGTCAACCAGGAAATCGCAGTGGAGATCTTATCTAGCTTCGGAGCTCAGGTGGCGGTCGCTGATAATGGGCAAGAAGCCATTGAGCAAGTTCATAGCAAACATATAGATATTGTTTTAATGGATATGCAAATGCCAGTGATGGATGGTATTACCGCGACGCAAAACCTTCGTATAGAGTTCGATAAAAATACACTTCCTATTCTCGCGATGACCGCCAATGCCATGGAAGAAGACATCCAGACTTGTATCGATGCTGGTATGAATGACCACGTCACCAAACCCATCGACGTTGAGCAACTCGTTAAAAGTATTTTGAAATATGTAAGCGCTGAGACCAGTAACCTTTTAGCAACGCCTGTAGCAAATCAACCAGAAGTCACTACCGAAGTAGAGGAAGTTGATGAGGTCATTGAGTTTGAAGGTATTGATATTGCCGAGGGTATTGCTCGAGCAGCTGGCAACCAAAAGGTTTACTTCGATATCTTAGAAAAGTTCCTGTCCCAGCAGATTGAAGAGCTGATCAATTTAAAACAGGCTTTAGCCATCGAGAATTTTGAACTGGCACATAGCATGTTACATGCATTAAAAGGTGCTAGTGCTAATCTTTCGATTGTTAGGCTGACTGAAGAGTTTAAGCACATTGAAGCTTCTCTTAATGTCCGCCCACCTAATGCGAGCGAAATTGACGAGCTGATTAAATACGTCAAATATGCACTGGAACAATGCCAAAAACGTCGTAAAAAAGAAGCGTCTCATCAGGTAAAAAATGTAACGAAAAACAACGAAGAAAAAGGTGGCAATAGTCAATTAGAGGAACTTATCCAGCTTGCGTGTGCGTTAAGAGATTATGATACTCAAGCCACAGAGCTAGTAGACTCAATTTCAGTAAGTAGCTATTTGACTGAACCAGAATTACAGAAATTAAAAACCGCCATCGCCCGCTTTGAGTTCAATGAAGCCTTTATGATGCTAACATCCATAAAGCATGTAGAAGAAGCACCTGAGCTTAATGCAGGAAAAGGCGCACTGCATTAGTACCTTTGCTATCTATTTATCCTAGGGCGAAGTGAAGATTTTGACGTAATAGAAAGGCCACTGAGGTGGCCTTTCTAATTACGTGCTCCAAGAAAACGGTTTTACAGTCCTAACTGATCCATAAAGTCGTCATCTACAACATCTTCTTCCTGCGGCTTCGCTGGCTTTTTCTTCTCCGCCTGACTTGCAATAATGTCATCTGGGTCTACCGACTCCGCAATATCAAAGTCATGTAGCTTAATAAATTCAGTTTTATCCATTGCCAATTCAAGATAGAAAATATTCTGGCCTTGCGTGGTAAAGGTAACGCGTCTTGCCTGCGGGCGATCCATCGTTGTGTCTACCGAGATCTGCACCTGTTTGTTGATAGCCATCATCTTAGGTTGGTTTTGCGTGATAGAGGTATGTAGTTGCTCACGTACTTTGTTGGTGAAATCACCAACAATTTGGTTCATCAACTCACCCAATACATTGGCAACGTCGTCGGACAAATGACTATGCGCAATTTCTTCTTCAGGCATGCCCATGTTGCGCATGTAATCGGTATACACCTCCATTGCTGCTTGCGCGGTAAAATTAGTTACGACTAAACCGGTAAAGCCGCCATCAAACAATACGAAACAGCCGATGTCAGGCCTCATACAGGTACGAGTGATCTTTTGAACCATCGCGGAATAGTTAATTTGGTTGCCGCTTGCCGACGACAGAACTTCTGTTACTGAGTGGCATAGCGTTGAGAGGATATCTTCTGTGCTAATCACTTTGCTTTTCGCCATTTTTGGTCTCATATTTACTTCTTATTATTAATAGTAGCCAAGCTACTGAATTTATCACTGACTATCCAGCATAAAATGCTAAAATAGCGAGATTATTTTCAAAGAGAGATTTAATGTGACGGGCAAAGACAGTATTTATGCCACTGAGCAAGCAGTAAAAGATTTCACTTTCGACGCCAATGTCGTCGAAGTGTTTCCAGATATGATCCAACGCTCAGTGCCGGGCTACGCGACAATAGTAAGCACAATGGGCAAACTTGCGGGTACTTACGCGCAAAGTAACTCAAACTTATATGACTTAGGCTGCTCTTTAGGCGCGGTCACGCTAAGCATGCGTAGAAATATAGATATAGAAAACTGTCATATCATTGCCGTGGATAATTCACAGCCTATGGTAGAGCGTTGCCAACTGCATTTAAAAGGCTTTAAATCTGACGTCCCAGTCTCGGTCACTTTAGGTGATATCAATGAAATAGAGATTAGCAATGCATCTGTCGTTGCGATGAACTTCACCCTACAGTTTATTCCACCAGAAAACCGCAAAGCAGTTCTCGAAAAAATATATCAGGGTTTAAAACCTGGTGGCGTACTGCTATTAAGTGAAAAAATCCGCGGTGAAAACGGTACTAAAGACAACTTACTTATCGACCTTCACCACGACTTTAAACGCCACAATGGCTACTCAGAATTAGAGATCAGCCAAAAACGCACTGCGATTGAAAACGTGATGCGCACGGACTCATTAAGTACCCATATAACAAGATTAGAGGATATTGGCTTTAATCAAACTCAAGTGTGGTATCAGTGCTTTAACTTCTGCTCAATGGTAGCAATAAAATAGAGGCAATTATGAATCATTGGTTTACCGACTTTTATGCAACCATTGCGAAAACCCCTTTGAGCCATTGGCTAGAAACGTTGCCTGCGCAGCTTAGCCATTGGCAAAAAGAAGCCCAACATGGCGACTGGCCGAAATGGGAAAAAGTCATTAAAAATCTACCAGAGATCTCAACCACGCATGTTGATATAAAAACCAAGGTTGAGATAGGTACTGGCGAAGACGTTAATGAAGGTCATCAAAAGCAATTAACGCATTTACTAAAACGCATGATGCCATGGCGTAAGGGACCATTTCATTTACATGGCGTCCATATTGATACTGAGTGGCGCAGCGACTGGAAATGGGACCGACTGCTCCCCCATATTAGCGACCTTCACGGCCGTAATGTATTAGATATCGGCTGTGGCTCTGGTTATCACTTGTGGCGTATGCGCGGCGAAGGCGCAGAGCTTGTTGTTGGCATTGATCCTTCCGATCTATTTTTATGCCAATTCCAAACTATTAAACACTTTAACCCCGATCCAAACGTGCATTTACTACCCCTAGGTGTAGAGCAACTGCCTGAGTTAAAAGCATTTGATACTGTGTTTTCAATGGGCGTGCTATATCACCGTCGTTCACCAATCGACTTTTTAGCGCAGCTAAAGTCTCAGCTAAGAAAAGGTGGCGAATTAGTGCTAGAAACACTCGTCATTGAGGGCGATGTAAATACAGTATTAGTGCCGACCGACCGCTACGCCAAGATGCGCAATGTATGGTTTATTCCAAGCTGCGACGCATTAACATTATGGCTTGAGCGTGTGGGCTTTAAAGATATCAAAGTGGTAAACAAAGACGTCACGTCGTTAGACGAGCAGCGCCAAACCCCTTGGATGGAAACAGAGTCGCTTGCTGATTTCTTAGATCCAAATGACACTAGCAAAACCATTGAAGGCTACCCCGCTCCGCTCCGTGCTATATTTATCGCAAAAGCGTAAAACTGGTAAGGGGCACCGGCCCCTTACTCATAAGAACCATCAAAATAAAACCATAAACGACTGATTTAGTCGCATTATTTTACAAATCTAAGGTTGACCCAAATATTCTTCGTTCATTACAATCACGCCACTATGCGGTTGCACTGCGTAGCTTGAATTATACCAATTGTATTAGGTAAATGAGCTATTTGAAGCGGAGAAATAGCTTTAGTAGCTAGGCAAAAATTTTGTTATTTAGTTGTTCTAAATGAGAAATTTTTAACGACGCTAATATGGTATTTCACCCTTTAAATTGATTGGAGACTTAGTGCAATTGGTATTAGACTATACAATAAGGAATTGTTAATGAAAAAGATGTCTCTTACCGCCCTCTTCATTTCTTCACTCGCGCTTAGTGGTCAAGCAATTGCTGACGATTTTATGATCACGAAAGAAAAACAACCTAGTCGGATGCTAGTATTAAGCTCAGCAGGCGGTCTTTCGACTACAGAGTTTTCTGTATTAAACATCGATTTAAGTGATATCCCATATGGAAGTAAAACGGGTACTATCACTGGAGTTAGCTATACTTCAGCGGGTTACGCCGATCCTGGCAATGAAACGGTGGAGCTTTGTTTCAGTCGTGCATACAGCACGGCACCTTTCAAGTGCATTGAAATTAATCCTAACGATTCAGGGAATACAGCTACGTTTAATGGTGAGGCATTTAAAGCGGGAATTTCAGCCTCTATCGTTCATAGAGTAGAAGCCACAGGCAACTTCCATTATGCAGAGCCAAGTCGAAAAGAAAGTATTACTTTCCACTACAGCACTTATTAAAACGATTTAGCTAGTTTAGAGATAATGTAGGAGTCTCATAGGACTCCTACTTGTTAACCAAGCAAACGCTTAGTTATTAACCCAATAGTTCACCTAACTGCTTGCTTACCGCATCAACAGCTTGTGTACCATCTAGTTTGTGATATTGCGTGTTACCAGCATCCGCTTCTGCACTATAGTAATCTACTAGAGGTTTTGTCTGCTCATGGTAAATCGCTAGACGTTTACGTACTGTCTCTTCAGTGTCGTCATCACGAATGATTAAGTCTTCACCCGTTACGTCATCTTTGCCTTCTACTTTAGGCGGATTGTAAACGATGTGGTAAACACGACCAGAACCTGGGTGTACACGACGACCGCTCATACGCTCCACGATGATCTCATCAGCCACGTCAAATTCGATAACATGGTCAACTTTGATGCCATTTTCTTTCATTGCATCTGCTTGTGGAATTGTGCGAGGGAAGCCATCAAGCAAGAAGCCATTTGCACAATCTTCTTTAGCGATGCGCTCTTTTACCAAGCCGATAATGATTTCGTCAGATACTAGTTGACCTGCATCCATGACTTTTTTCGCTTCAAGACCCAACGGAGTCCCTTCTTTGATAGCAGCACGTAACATGTCGCCTGTAGAGATCTGAGGGATCCCATATTTGTCCATTAGAAATTGAGCTTGAGTACCTTTACCTGCACCCGGCGCGCCTAGCAAGATGATGCGCATAATTGAATCCTCGTTTGGAGTTATTGGTGTTTGTGTGGTGAATTTTTCCATATACGGTGCCGATCCTCAAGGAACTTATACTAATTGATAAGGAAGAATGGCAATTTTTCCGTCAAAAACAAAAAAGCTCCGCGATCTGCAGAGCTTTTGGTCAGAAATTAATCCTGATTATAAAAATGCACCTAGTGCTTTAACTTGGTCTAGCATGCGGCAAGAGAAGCCCCATTCGTTATCATACCAAGCCATCACTTTTACCAGCTTTCCATCTACTTTGGTTTGTGTAGAGTCAAACACTGAAGAAGCCGGGTTGTGGTTGAAATCGATAGAAACCAAAGGTAATTCATTGTACTCAAGGATTTCACTCATCGCGCCCTCAGCAGCCGCTTTGATTGCTGCATTCACTTCTTCTTTTGAAGTGTCACGCTTGGCAACAAAAGTTAAATCAACCAGTGATACGTTGATGGTTGGCACACGAACCGCCATACCATCTAGTTTGCCAGCAAGTTCAGGAAGCACTAAGCCAACCGCCTTTGCCGCACCCGTTTTCGTCGGGATCATCGACTGAGTAGCACTACGCGCACGATATAAATCAGGGTGGTAAACGTCTGATAGATTCTGATCGTTAGTGTAGGCATGAATGGTTGTCATGCTACCTTGCTCAATACCAATAGTATCATTCAATACTTTTGCAATAGGCGCAAGACAGTTTGTGGTACAAGATGCGTTAGAGATAATGGTTGATTCAGCATTTAGCACTTCGCTGTTAACGCCATGAACAACCGTTGCATCCATATCTGTGCCCGGCGCAGATACAATCACTTTTTTCGCACCGGCTTCAATGTGTTTAGCCGCAGCTTCGCGAGAAGTGAACAGCCCAGTACATTCAAGTACGATATCAACGTTTAGCGCTTTCCATGGAAGATTTGCAGGGTCACGCTCTTGCGTTAGCGTGATTTCGTCACCACCGATAACGAGTGTGTTGTCGTTAAGAACAACCTGCTCTTGAAAGCGACCATGTACAGAGTCAAATTGGGTCAAATGCGCGTTTACGTTCGCAGGTGCGAGATCGTTGATGGCAACGACTTTGATGTCTTTATTCTGACCTGACTCGTACAGTGCACGAAGTACGTTACGACCGATACGTCCATAGCCATTAATTGCGATATTAATCATGATAACTGTCCCCTAATCTATTTTACTTCACTTGCTTGTTTCGCAAGCGCTTCAATGGCTTGCCAGTCTTTGTTTGCGATAAGTGCTTTATCAAGCATCCAAGTACCGCCCACACATACCACATTGTCGAGTGCAAGATACTTAGGTGCAGTTGCCAACGAAATACCACCCGTTGGACAGAATTTTACTTGTGGAATTGGTCCGCCAATGGATTTAAGCATTGGTGCACCACCTGCAGCTTCTGCTGGGAAAAACTTTAAGAATTCAAAACCATGACTTGCAAGCTTCATCACTTCGCTTGGCGTTGCAGCACCTGGAAGAAATGGAATACTTGACGACTTTGCCAGTTCCAATAATTCGTCATTGACACCTGGACTTACCATGAAGTCAGCGCCGGCTTCTACAGAGGCATTAAAGGTTGCCTTATCCACTACCGTACCAGTACCAACATAGGCGTCTGGTAAAGCCGCTTTAATGTCTTTTACCGCTTGCGCTGCCACCGGTGTACGAAGTGTCACTTCAAGTGCTTTTAAGCCACCATTAAACAATGCCGTAGCAAGCGGCACCGCGTCTTCGAGGTTATCAATAACGATAACCGGAACCACTGGTGCTGCTGACAATATCTCTTTAATACTCATGCTCACCCTCATTCCCACTGTTATTATTCTTCGATGCCAAATGAGCATGCGCCTTGATCTGCACTGCTCACTACGTGTCTAAATCCTGAGAATAGCTCTCGACCCGTACCAAATGTTTGCGATTGCGGTGAAAGCTGTAATTCGCGCTGTGCCATTTCTTCATCAGAAACATGTAGCACTAATTCGCCTTTTGGTGCATTTAAGGTGATCAAATCACCTTCGTGTACTTTTGCAATTGCACCACCTTCAACCGCTTCCGGCGCAAGGTGGATCGCCGCAGGTACTTTACCCGAAGCACCAGACATACGACCATCAGTCACAATCGCCACTTTAAAACCTTGGTCTTGTAATGTAGCCATGACAGGTGTCAGTTTATGTAACTCAGGCATACCTTTCGCTTTAGGGCCTTGCTCTTTAATCACAGCAATAAAGTCTTGGTTAAGCTTGCCAGCAGTAAAGGCTTCTTGTAATTCGCTTTGAGAGCTGAATACTTTCGCCGGTGCAGTCACCGTTTGGTGCTGCTCTTGTACCGCAGACACTTTAATCACCGCTTTACCCAAATTACCATTAAGTAGTTGCAAGCCGCCTTGCTTGTTAAATGGATTTGCTACTGGGCGAAGCACTTCTTCATCCAGTGAGTTTTCAGGTACTGGTACCCACTTCACTTTGGCTGGACCTTGATTATCGCTGATGATCACATTGCTGTTGATATCCAGTAGTGGTTCCATCGTGTAAGCATCAAGTCCTTCACCCACAATCGTTTTTACGTCATTGTGTAAGAAGCCGCCATCTCTTAATTCACGCATTAAGAAGCCCATGCCACCAGCCGCTTGGAAGTGGTTTACATCGGCATGACCATTTGGATAAATACGCGTTAATAACGGCACTACTTCAGACAAATCCGCCATGTCTTTCCAAGTGATTTGAACGCCAGCCGCTTTTGCCATTGCGACTAAGTGAATGGCATGATTGGTAGAACCACCAGTAGACAACAAACCGACCAAACCATTGATCACGGTTTTTTCACTCACGATATCCGCAAGTGCATTGCCGCTTTTACCGTCAAGTAGCTGAGTTAGCATGGTCTCAACCGCACTCGCCGTTAAGCCATCTCTTAATTCTGTGTATGGGTTGATAAACGAGCTACCAGGTAAATGAAGACCCATGATCTCCATTAGCATCTGGTTCGAGTTCGCCGTACCGTAGAAAGTACAAGTACCTGCACTGTGGTATGAAGCACTCTCAGCTTCCAGTAACTCTTCGCGGCTGACTAAGCCTTGTGCAAACTTTTGACGAATACGTGCCTTTTCTTTGTTCGGGATCCCTGATTGCATTGGACCTGCGGGTAAAAAGAAAATGGGCAAATGGCCAAAAGACAAAGCACCAATTAATAGTCCTGGGACGATTTTGTCACAGACACCTAGACAGAAAACCCCATCGAAGACATCGTGTGATAACGCCACTGCTGTTGACATGGCAATGACATCACGAGAGAACAAAGACAGTTCCATGCCATCTCGGCCTTGGGTAACCCCGTCACACATAGCAGGTACACCACCCGCTACTTGCGCAGTCGCGTCAAACTTGTTTGCCACTGCTTTAATTAAATCTGGATATTCTTTATAAGGTTCGTGCGCAGACAACATGTCATTGTACGAATTGATAATTGCTAGGTTTGGTTGCTCGTCTTCTTTTAGGCGAGCCTTATCACTGCTTGAGCAAGCAGCCATTACGTGTGCTAGGTTTCCACAGCCCAGTCCCGCTCGTACGCGCGTTTGTTTTTTTGCTTGTTGGATTCGAGCTAAATAGGCTTGACGTGTTGCTTTGCTTCGCTCAATGACGCGTTCGGTGACTTCCTGAATTCGTGGATGCAACATATTACTGACTCTCTAGTGTTAGAGGAAAAAGGCTCTGCACGATTACCAGCATTCGTGGTAATCCTTGTACAGAGCTGCTTTGATTTACCCGTTCAAAGGTACGCTATCAGGTTGTCTCTCACCCCAACCTGACACCGGTGTCACTATATTTACGCATAAAGCTGACACCGGTGTCAACCCTTCTTATAAATTTAGTCTAACTTTTTAAAATGACCAAATTATAACCACTTAAAACTTTGCCGATATCTGCGGCATTAAAATCATTACCTAACTGATTTTATTAGTAATTATTATGACAAAAAGAATAATATTAATGATTGAGCGAAATCATTATTTGATAGCAAAGTTATCAATGAGCCTTAACTTGGTAACATGGCCTTTAATCGCTGGGTCAGCGAGCCTGATTATCGCGACATAGATCTGCGCATTTATCTAGTCCGCAACGTTTCCCCTAGTAGCTGCGAAAATAAAAAGCCCAACGGCTATGCGTTGGGCTTTGGGGCAAGTATAAAAATTGAAAAAGTTATGAATTCGAGCGCGCTTTCGTCGACTCTCGAGTGATGAGTTTAGCTTCTAAAACTTGCTGAAACGGTGCTTCTTGCGGCTGAGATATATGCTTAATCAGCTCTTCTACCGCTATCCGAGTCATTTCTTCCACAGGCTGTGCTATCGTCGTCAGACCCGGCCAAATATGCCTTGCAATAGGTGCGTTATCAAACCCAGCAATAGATAACTGCTCGGGCACTTTGATCTCTCGCTGCGTAGCAAGTTTTAACACGGCCGCAGCCATGTAGTCGTTTGATGCAAATACAGCTGTTGGTCTTGGCTCTAAGTCCAGTATGGCTTTTGCACTGTCTGCACCTGAGTGATAACTAAAGTTACCTTCTGCAACTAATCGCTCTCGATATTCAATACCATGCTTTGCTAGTGCTTTTTGGTAACCAGAGAAACGATTTTCCGTGGCACTGTGATCAGGGTGACCTTTAATAAAGGCAATTTCGGTATGACCTAAATTGATCAGATGCTCAGTTAACTCAAAAGCGCCCTGCTCGTCGTTACTGCGAATTGAAATCGAATCATCGCCTTCAATGGCTGAAGCAACGCGTGCATAAGGAATATTTCGCTGCTTTAAAAAAGCAATAAGCTCGTTAGAGTCTGAAAACGGCGGAGTAAGCACAATACCGTCAAGTCTCGAGGTGGTAAGCAGCTGATCAACATTGTCGATAAGGTCTTGGCCGCGCAGTTCACAAGGATGTATCAATAAATTGTAACTATGTTTCTGACACGCTTCCAGCGCACCGCTTTGCACTCGCGTAATATAGCTTTTTGATGGGTTGTCGTATAAACAACCGATGATAAAGCTACGATTTTGTGCCAAACCGCGTGCAATAGGATTAGGCTTATAATTCAGCTCTTCAAAGACCTTCAGGACTTTTTCCCGCGTTGCTGGACTAACATTTGGCTCGTTATTTAATACCCGAGATACTGTCTTTTTAGACACTCCGGCATATTCGGCAACGCTATTAATAGTTACTTTTTTCATCGATTTTCCCTTAAGCCCGGCGTCGCTCATGAATACATGCAGCTGCGCCAATCAGTGGGATATTATCTTGTACCACCAAAGTAACTGGAATTTGGCTCGTGTACTGTGACATCATGCCTTTTTCGGTAAAGCGTTCAACAAAGCTACTTGCTTGTAATCGCGCTTTCATCCGCGGCAAGATCCCACCACCTATATAAACACCACCTAAGGCACCAAAAGTCAGTGCTAAATCACCAGCCACACTACCCATCCAGTCACAGAAGTGACTCAATGTTGCGTCGCACACTTTACATTCTTTCGCAAGTGCACTGATCTGCGCCGCATTAAGATCTTTAGCTTGCTCACCACGCACTTCTGCCATGGCTTTGTAGAGTCTCGCAATACCTGGGCCTGAAAACACCGTCTCGACTGAGACATGTTGAATACTCGCGCGCAGTACCGTTAACAGCTCTTTGTCTAAGGCGGTAACCGGTGCAAGTGAGATATGTCCCGCTTCACAGCTCATCACCGCGCTGCCGTTAATATCTCTAGCAAGGCAAGCTGCACCAAATCCAGTGCCAGGACCCATTACGCCGATATTTGCACCTAGCTCAGGCTGACCTTGCTTAATCACTAGGTTTTTCTCTAGTGCTAAGTAGGGCGCCGCATAGGCAAAGGCAGCAAAGTCGTTGATCACGGCAAGTTCAGTAAAATCGAACTGGGCTTTGATGTCTTCGGAATTAAAATGCCAACCTAAATTAGTTAAATGAACTTGCTGAGATTTGATAGGACCGGCAACCGCGAGACAGGCTCGGCTTGGCTGCGCAACAGGTAGCTCAGTTAAATATTTTTGGATAGCGGATTCAAAAGACTGGAATTCAGCACTAGGAAAAGTGGCTTGATGCGTAATTACAAAATGGTTCGTTCGCGTATCAAAATCTGACACGATTGCAAATCTGGCGTTTGTTCCCCCGATGTCGGCAACGACAATCGGCTCAAACGGCACGGATGAATGGCTTGTTGTCTGGCTCATATTATTATCTCTTTATCACTGCGATTATGCTTGGGCTAACATCAGGGCTGCCAGCACACGTCCTGCAATTTACTGTCTCAACTCGCCAAAATTTGCACGCCTTGGCTTTTGCTCTTACCTGTTATTCTGTTAATTTGGTAAAAAATGCTGCCCTTGGCATAGGGCAGCCAAATACGTTTTGACAACAAAATGATAAAACGTCGACATTATGACACCGGTGTCAGACTGTATCAATAAAAATTTGCAAATTCGGTGAAATTGGTTGAAAAAAAAATTGAATGGCTGACAATGTCACTGTCTTAAGCGTTGAGAAGAACATGAAAGGTAAAGCAACTTCATTTGATATCGCCCATTATGCTGGCGTTTCGCAATCTACGGTGTCGCGCGCCCTAAGAAATAGCCCTTTGGTTAACGAAGAAACTCGTCGTCGCGTTCATGAGATTGCTAAAAAGCTTAACTATAAGGTCGATAAAAACGCGAGTAATCTGCGCACTCAGCAAAGTAGTACATTAGCTTTGCTGTTATTTGAAGATCCCACAGAAGACGAGTCACAAATTAATCCTTTCTTTTTAAGTATGCTTGGAAGTATTACCCGAGCGTGTGCAAAAGAAGGCTATGACCTTTTAGTATCGTTCCAATCGACGAGCAGTGATTGGCATGCCGATTATGAGGATAGTCACCGTGCTGACGGGTTAATTTTACTAGGCTATGGTGATTACATCGATTACCAGTCGAAGTTACAAACTCTACTCGACAACCACACAAAGTTTGTTTGTTGGGGGGCAACGGTTGATAACCGTCCAGACTTAACGGTGAGCTGCGATAATTACGGTGGTGGTGTATTGGCTGCAAAGCATTTAATCGACATGGTCAGAACAGATTGTGCGTTTATTGGCGATGCTTCGGATCACAGCCCGGAGTTTTTTGCACGTTTTAAAGGCTTTAGAGACACCCTTAAAGCAAAAGGTATTGAGGTGAGCGACCGTAAGATGGCAAATGCGATTTCCACAGAAGACTCTGGGTATCATGCAACTCGCTCCTTAATCGCCAACAATGTTAAATTTAACGCGCTTTTCGCGGCTAGCGATCTTATTGCTATTGGCGCGATTAAGGCGCTTCAAGAAGCAGGCGTTCGCGTTCCTCATGATGTACATGTCGTTGGCTTTGATAACATTGCCGCGGCGGGTTATGTTTCTCCCTCTTTAACTACTGTGCAGCAAAACACCACATTGGCAGGACAAATGCTGGTCGATAACTTACTTACGCTTATCCGAGGTGAAGCAGTAGCCTCTACCCTCTTGCCACCGAAATTGATTGTTAGGCAGTCTTCACGGTAGCAATAGCGATAAAAATGCCGAACTCATCTTCGGCATTTTTTATGTGTTTACTCACTGTTTGTTATTTCAGTTTACTTTCTACGATTGGGTAGTGATCCCACACTTGTTTTTCATTAAGAGAGCGCACTAACTTTACGTATTCAGCATGTGTCCAAGCCAAAGGCGTCGCCGAGTTGGTTCCTTCGCCAAGTTGATAGCCAAAGGTATTTTTACCCACACCATCCCATACTTGCTCAGGTAACATCATGCCTTCATTAGCAAAGTGCTCCATCCCCTTCACATAAGTATTTTGTATTTTGCTCTGCTCATCCGCACTCAACTCACCATCGAGCAGCGCCAGCGCAATATCATAGTGACCACGCTCTCCGGTAAAGAAAGGCCACACTCGACCGCGTTGACCATCGGTATTCTGACCATTTTCGGCATAATTAATACCACGCTTCTCGTCTTCACCATAACCGTCGTTACCGTAACGGCGGTACCCCGGATAACTATTAACATCGCCATCAAATTTAAAGCTATATTTTACTCTTAAGTTTTCAGCTATCGACTCATCATCGTATTCAGGCATGGTAGCCACGATGCTCGGGGCGTCAGCCCCTCTAACCCCGTAACGCACAAGTTCTAAAAAGCCACCATCGATGATCTGCTTCTTATCCATTCCGCTGCGGCCATTATTGGCATTTAAGGTCGTACTGGAATTAGGGTTTTCGTCTTGTCCAATACGGAAGAAATATTGACCGTCACTGTGTTTGCTTTGCAGATTACCTTTGGTTGTGAACATGAATGACTCAACATCACGATTATACTGCTGCGCCGTCGCAAGGAATTTCTCTTGTCCCGCTTTATCACCGGCCAATTTAGCAATGTCGCTCGCCGTTACAAGGCCTGCAATGATTGCCGCGGTAGTCGATGGTGAATAGCCATTTTGCTCTTCCCAACGCTCTTGTTGCGTCGCAGGCGGTGTGATTTGCGTGTCATTCCACAATATTTTAGCCAGTCCACCTTCAACTAAGAAGTTAGCTGCGGGCTTTAACATCTTATTGTACCAATAAACCAGTCTATCATCGCTTAGCACACCCGCTTGCCACAGTTTCCATGCCAGCATAATCGGCATTGCCGTTTGGTCAAGTTGTACACCAACCCACTCAAGCTCGCCATCTACATGCGTTTTTTGTAAGAACCAGCCAGTATCACCGTGGTTACCCGGTGTTTTATCCGTAACCTGCACTTTTTCTAGATACTCAAAAGCAGTGAGTGCTGTTTGTGTATCTCCCATCGCCAAAAATGCCATCGCTACTTGATAAAAATCACGCACCCATACTGCTTTATAACCGGTATGGCCTTGCTCTGCTGGCACTGTGTCACCCCACGGATTTGACAACGATGCTATCAGCGCGCCGGCATGGGTTTTATCTTCTTGCGCCTTAAGCACAAGCGCACTGGTGTAAAGTAACTTGCCGTTGTCTGCGGTATTTGCCGTCATGGACTTTAGCGGCACTAAACTGTCGAGATAATCTTGCCAGCCCGTCGCTTCGCCTTGACCATTATAATCAGCCAGTACCTTGTCATAACCTTTGGCTAATGTGGCTGCCCCCTCAGCAAAGCTCTGCTGCTGAGAATGACCAAAACTCAAGGTAAGGTCAAAGGTGCTGCTGCCCTTTACTTGTCCTAAGTTTGCCAACCAGTTAACGTTGCCACTCTCTTTGCCTGTAGATGCATAAGCCAGAGCTATATGTCCTGTAGTCTCAAGTGCCGCTAAATTATCGCTGGTGCCAGTATAACCGACAGATGCTTCAACAAAGCCGGTTTTGCTCTGCAATGAGAGATAGTTCTTACCTTCCCATGCTAACAAACCTTGCTCTGTCACTTTTGCAAAATCGTTTAAGCCATTGTTATTCACGTATGGATTAACGTTCACAAAAGTCTGTACATCTTTGAGATCAGTATCTACTTTTGCTCTAACAAACAAGGTTTGTCCATCAGGGTCGGTAAAAATGTGCTTTTCAAGGGTAAAGCGACCTTGTTTATCTTTGCTTAAAATTTTGTAAGCCAGCGATAACGGGCGTCCACTGGCATCTTTATAAAGATAGTCAATCGTGACATCAAGGGCGTCAGTATCAGATTCTTTCACTGCAAAGCCGTCACCCACAATGATAAATTGCATGTCTTTGATCTGCGCTTGGTGAATAAGTCCAAACATGGTCTCTGTGATCATCCCTTTTGCAACAGAAAACCATACCTTTGAAACTGCTTTAGTAACCGTAGAATCGCTGTACTTGCCGTCTTCGTAGGCTTCATACGATGTACCTATCCCCGTTTTTCCAGAGTATGACCAATAAGGTTTAACGCCAGGTGCACCTGGTGCCGTCAGGGTTTCACTGCCAGATTGCTGTGATCCGCAACCCATGAGGCCAGCACTTACCAAGGCTAGTGCGATTGTTGATAGTTTAATCATCTCGTTCTCCTTATTGAGCCTTTATCGTGACTCTTGAAACAGCTAATGCAGCGAGTAAAAATGACACGCCTCCGATGACGAGTGCGAATATCGGTTGGTTATCAAAACCATGACGCAGAATTAGACCTAGAATACTGGCGGCGAGTAATTGTGGGATCACGATAAAAAAGTTAAAGATCCCCATAAATACACCCATTTTGTTGCTTGGCAAAGCGTTACTTAACATCGCGTAAGGTAATGACAAAATAGATGCCCAAGCAAAGCCAATGCCCACCATTGGCAACCAAAGTAATGTGGGGTCAACGATAAATTTGAAGCTAATTAAAGACACTGCGCCAAAAAACAAGTTAGCTGCATGTGCCCCTTTGAGGCCGATGCGCTTAACCATGAATGGGATCACCATCGCAGCAATAGCAGCAAAGCCATTGTAGGCTGCAAATAACACCCCGACCCAATCAGCACCGTCGTTATAAAGCTTGCTCGTTACATCTGACGTACCATAGTGATGGCTCGTCACCGCTGAGGTGGTGTAGATCCACATGGCAAATAGCGAAAACCAGCTAAAAAATTGCACCACAGCAAGCTGCTGCATGGTCTTTGGCATCGTAAATAAGTCAAAAATAACATGATAAAAACCATTACTTACAGTCTGTTTTTGCTGCATCACATGCGCAATGACAAATACAATTGCAAAAGCGATAAGCAGCCCACTAAGCAAATAAAGCTCTTTTTCAAGGCCAAGAAGTGCAACGGCAAGCAACACAATAACGCCAATGAAACCGCTCACCACACTGCCTTTTAAAAAGTTCACAGTTAGGTCTGACAGTGTTGCGCTTTGCGTATTCGTTTGCGCTTGTTCAAAAGCAGCGAGTTGCTCAGGGCTATATTCTTTCGTTTTTAGAATCGTCCACAATACGGAGATGAACAAAATAGCTCCCCCCCAGTAAAATGCGTATTTTACCGAGTCAGGGATTTGTCCTGCAGGAGCTGTGTTACTCACCTCAAACCAATTGGTCATCATCCAAGGCAGCGCAGACGCTACCACGGCACCAACACCAATGAAAAAGCTCTGCATCGCATAACCTGTAGCACGTTGCTTTTCATTCAGATTATCACCTACTAATGCTCTAAACGGCTCCATCGTGACGTTGATAGACGCATCCATTATCCACAGCATACCCGCCGCAATCCAAAGCGTTGGAGAATTGGGCATAATGAAAAGCGATAGCGTGGTGAGAATAGCCCCCCACAAGAAAAATGGTCTTCTACGCCCAAGCTTACCCCATGTTCTATCACTCCAATAGCCGATAATTGGTTGCACGATTAAACCCGTTAAGGGCGCCGCAACCCACAGTATAGGGATGTCATCGACCTTAGCACCGAGGGTTTGAAAAATACGGCTCACGTTGCCGTTTTGCAGTGCAAAACCAAATTGGATCCCAAGAAACCCAAAGCACATATTCCATATCTGCCAAAAACTGAGTTGTGGTTTTTGTTGTTCTTGTTGCATAGGTTACTTCTCTAATTGATAAACCACGCTGGCAAGCGGTGCTAGCGTAATCGTTGCGTTGGCGTGCTCGCCATCAGTTGTTGGTTGTAATTGTAAAGTCGGGTGTGACTCTAAAATATCGTTATAAACACCATCCCACTCTTTAGGCAGATTTACGGTGACTATTTGTTCTTGTTCTGCATTAAAGTTGCTCACGACCAACAGCTTTTGTTGACCTAATTTACGGCCAAATGCCATGACTGTTTCAGCATTGCTTGGCATCTCAGCACTCAGAGCGACTTGCTGGTATTCACCAGCCGCAATTGCCGGCTGCTTTGCTAGATTGAGTAATTTGACGTAGTAATTACGAAGTGCCTTTTGCTCATTTGAAAGTAGCGCGCCATCAAATTTCCCTTTATTCATCCATTTTTGATGTTCGGGTACACCAATATAGTCAAAGATACTGGTTCTGCTTGGACTGCCGAACCCCGCCTGCTCAGAGCCGTCTTCCCCCAATGTTTGCCCAAAATAGATCATCGATGGCGCTGTGCTTATCAGGTGACTAACCACCATAGCGGGTTTACCTTTTAGCGGATCGCCTACAAATTCAGGGCTTGCAATCCGCTGCTCATCATGGTTTTCTAAAAAGTGCAACATATGGGGGGCAATATCGGCTACCGATTGATGCATATCCAACACGGCTTGGGCACTACCTTTGCCTTGCATTAACGCCTTCAAGGTGTCGTAGAAACCCACTTTGTCGTAGAGGTAATCCATCTTCCCTTGCTTGATATACGGGCGATATAAAGTGGGGTTATAGACTTCAGCAAGCAAGAAAGCTTCAGGATTTTTTGTTTTAATCGACGAGTTTAAGAAGCTCCAAAACTCTACTGGCACCATTTCCGCCATATCGTAACGAAAACCGTCTACGCCCTTTTCTAACCAAAAGTGGGTAATGGCTTGAAATTTGTACCAACTATCTGGCAATTGCTTGTGTTGCCAAAATTCAAAGTGCGCACGGTAATCCTGCTGAGCATAATCGTCTGGCAAGCGGTCGAAATCGTAGCTACCGTCAGGCTTCACACCGTAATTCACTTTGACGGTTTCATACCAATCGTTAATATCAGGCTTTGCCGCGCGAGCACCGTTACCGGTCCACTTTGCTGGATTTTCTGCAAATTTGCCATCCGCCAATGGATGAGACTCACCACCTAACACCTGATAGCTTTCACTCGTTGGTACGGTAAACTCCTCACCAACCACATAATAAAAATTATTGTCCCGAGCATATGCAACTTGCGTGTCGTCATTCGCGCCAAAATCGACAGTCCCTTTAGGCGCACCGAGTGACTCATAGTTACGAGCGACATGGTTTGGCACAATATCAATGATCACTTTCAAGCCGGCGTCATGTGTACGTTTGATTAAGGCTTCAAACTCAACCAGTCGTGCGGAAGGATCGTTCGCGAGATCAGGGTTAACGGTGTAGTAATCTTTTATTGCATAAGGTGAACCCGCTCTGCCTTTTACAACATCAGGATCATCTTGGCTGATCCCATACTTGCTATAATCCGTCACTACTGCGTGATGGAGCACGCCGGTATACCAAACATGGGTCACACCCATCGCCTTAATTTGTTGTAATGCCGTAGGAGTAAAATCAGAAAACTTGCCTACGCCGTTTTCCTCTAGCGTTCCCCAAGGTTTGTTCTCTGTTTTAGTATTGCCAAAGAGCCTTGTGAATACTTGATAAACAACGGGTTTGCTCACTGGCGCCACTTCCGATTGCAATGTCATTTGTTCGGTTTTTTTATCAACTGGCTTGGGGCCACAGCCACTTAAACTTACTGCACCACCCAAAAGCGCTGACACAGCCAATAGTAGAGATTTATTTTTCATAGTGTTGTCATAATGCTATTTTAAAAGAGTCTACTTGCGTAAACGAACGTACTGAACCCATTACATATGTATTCAGAAAGACCCTTGATTAGATTTTATTTATAACGATTAATACCAAGTTACTTGTGAACATTTGCCACAAAGCTTTCTAGCTCCATTCGGTGATCTTTAAAATTCAATCCACATCGTCTGATGAAGTCATTCACTTTTTCGATGTTATGTTGGTTTGCTAGGGCATTGCCTGACTTAAGCTGAGCTTGTTCTGGGTAGATACCATAACCTGCCAATAAACAATGCCAGCTGACTGAAGGGTAATATTGCTCAACGTTTTGGCGAACTAATTCATCCGATAAGTTATTACCAGAAACCCAAGTCTGTAAAATTTGATAGAGTGACCGCGATAAGTGGTTATTGTTGGCATTATCAAGCCAGTAGTTGGTGTCAGTACGACTATTGACACGATAATGAGCGACAATATAGTCTCGAATAGCCTGATACCGTTCGCTCAAAGCGCGGTTGTGTTTATCTCTGTTACCATCGGTAAAATCCGCATCTTGATAGCATTCAATGAAACTTTGAACGGTTTCTTGGACTATATGCAAAGCGGTTGCTTCTAATGGCTCTATAAAGCCCTGAGATAAACCAATAGCGATGCAGTTTTTACTCCAATGCGCTTTAACTTGCCCGACTTTCATTTTTATATGCCGAGCTTCTACTTCTGAGTCCAACAAACCCAAAGCCGCCCTTAGCTCGGTTTCGGCTTGATCCGCATCGCAGTAACGCTGACTATAAACATAACCATTGCCGATACGGTTCGTTAGTGGAATGTGCCAAGACCACCCAAATTGACGCGCAACAGATTGTGTTTCGGAGCGAATAGTGTCAAGTTGCTTGGTAGGTATAACGACCGCAGCGTCGTTAAATAAATTGGACTCGAATGACTCAAAACCCACACCTAAAGTATGTTGTAGCAGTAAACTTTTGAAGCCCGAGCAGTCAATAAAAATATCCCCAGCGATTTCTGTACCATCAGACGTTATCAGTGCCGCAATATCACCATCAAGGTGTTTCCGAACGTCGGTAATTGTGGCATCAATGTGTTTTACATTAAACTCAGCCGCTTTGCGAGCCAACAACTGGCCAAGCAATGCTGAGTCAAAGTGATAACCATAATTAATTTCGAATGGGAAGCTTTCTGCAGCAATTGGGGATTTATTTAAATCAGCCAAGTGAGTCGCTAAAAAAAAGTGGTCTGGGTGGCCTTCTACGTCAATCGCCTTACGCCGAACAAAGCTGTTATGAAAAAAAGCCGGTGCACTGTAGTCATCAGGTTGTGCAGGAAATGGATGAAAATAGCTAGAAAATCCAGGTTTTGTCGACCAATCTATAAACCGAATGCCATTTTTATAGGTCGCATTACAAGCCGGCATCCACTCGGCTTCCGAGATACCTAAATAGTCCATAAATCCTTTGAACTGCGGAGTAGACCCTTCACCAACACCAATAGTCCCGATGCTAGAAGATTCAACCACAGTGATTTCTATCGCTTTATCTGCCCAGCTTTTTGCCATCATATTTGCGGCCATCCAACCTGCAGTTCCACCACCTAAAATCACTATTTTCTGACTTTTCATCGCCTTCGCACCTTAAACCTATTAAAAACCATGTATTGAAAGTGAACCAAACATATCAATTTAGATAATTGATGATAACCACTCATTGCGCTATGAGCGATTATAAAAAAGCCACCAAAGCAGGTGTTACTTTGGTGGCCATGGATGCTTGCGACTAATTAGAAGCTATAGTTAAACCCTAAATAATACTGGCGACCAAACTCTTTGTACTCACCAGTGGCAAGTGCAGTACCATAGTTAGTGGTATTTGGCTCATCAGTTAGGTTATTAACCTGTAAGACGGCTTCCAAACCATTCTCAAAGTTGTACGATGCCTGCCAATCAACCACAGTATATTCATCAGCCCAAGCTAGAGAAGAGCCACCAGGTGAAGCCCCTTCATACACATACTCATCACGGTAACGGATATTCAGGTGTGTTGTGAACGAGTCTATGTTCCAAAATACCGTCGCACTCCAAACATTTTTTGATAGACCTGGGAGTGGCAATTGCTGATCAGGGAAGTTACCACCGCCATCTACCGTTGTTTCGCTCTCAGTATATGAATAGTTAGCGTTAAAACCTAAACCTGAAAAGACGCCCGGTAAATTATCAAACATCGTGGTATAAGCAAGCTCAATACCTCTTATGTATCCACCTTGATCATTATTCTGAGTCGTTTGGTATTGACCTGCAACGAATCCATCAGGAACCTCTAGGCCAATATCAGCCCAGTCAACTTCACCTTCTTGATAAGTGATACTTTCAATCAAAGATTCAATATCTTTCCAGAATATCGCGGCAACAAAAGCACCACCATCTTCAAAGTAACGCTCATAAGATAAATCAATTTGAGTCGCTCTAAACGGGTCTAAATTTGGGTTACCTTTTGACCACACATTATAACGAGGACTAGTACCATCATTTGCGGTGTCAGCCCAAGAACCTGCACCACCTCTAAGCTGGTAGACAGGTGGACGGCCAATAACTTCTGCTGCTGCAAACCTAATTTGGTCTGTGTCACTCACTCTGAAATTGAGGTTTAGTGAAGGCAATGTGTCTGTATACTCAGGACCATAATTAACATGGCGATAATCGGTTCTTTCAACGCCATTGTCATCGATAATTGAGTCACCAACTTCATCACCTTGGATCTGTTGAATGCCTATTGATTTCGTATCAGTTCTTACTACTCGAACGCCAAAATTACCCGTCACTGGTATGTCGGCAATTTCGGTATCTATATTTGCCATAATATAACCGGCTAATACTTCTTCTCGAACAGCTCCACTTTCAATAAGTGTCCAATTGTGGCCCCAAGTTTGTTGCGCCTCATAATTACCCGGACCAAATACTTCGTTAGCGATACCTTCAAGATCTAGTTCCAAATATTGGAAACCTCGAGTATCTCTAACCGAAACATATCCCGTCAAATCGTGAGGAATACACGGGTGGTTCTGATCATTAAATTCGCAGCCTTTGTTCGTGACGATGGTGCCATCCGGTAACTGGTAACCATTTTGACCTTCACGTGCGCCCCATCTAAATGTCGAGCGTTGATCCGTAAATTCACGGTCAGACCAACGCGCACCAACTTCTATCGAAGAAATAAAGCTGTTCTCAATAAAATACTTAAAATCAACCTTAACGCTATCTAACTCGTCTGTGTACTTGTGAGGGAATTGTTCCCAATCACCCAGTCGCATATTAGATAGGTCGGTATACCCGTTGCCAAGTGTTAACAGTGGTGAATCTTTCTCTCTTTGTTCAAAAGAAAACGTTTGATTTCTTAATTCTTGCCAGGTGTTAACTAATGTTCCATCTTCCAGTGTAGAAGTACCGTACTCGTATGCATGCATTGAAGCAATCATATCTCTACGCGTTTTTTCCCCTTCACTATGAGCCCAGTCGAACTTTAATTCCCACGAATCTGTCGTGTATTGCAAGTTTAAGCCAAAGCTGTCGGTGGTTGAGTCCGTTGATTGGTCTTCAGAGCGCATCTCAACCCATGGGCCATTGGGATCCGTAATAGTTACATCCCCAGCGACTAGAAAACCATCTTTAACAACTGCATTGTCAACCGTATACAACGAGTTAATATCTTTTGAAAACCCTTCAATATTTAAGCCGCTCTTTTTATCTTCCGATTCAAACTTAGAATGGAAATAATCAAATTGTACTTTGAATGCGTCTGTTGGCTGATACACCAAGGTGCTTAACAGGCCAAGTCTTTCATCGCTGCCTTTGGCTGAGCGATATTGAAAGCCATTGACTGAGCGCTCTTCAGTACCATCGCCATCAAAATCCTGAGAGCGTGTAGGAGCATGCGCTGAGATATCAATTGCATTATTTGGTTGGTTTAGATACGCCCCACCAATAGCAAAACCAAGTGTCTCATTTAGGAATTTACCTCGGTATGAAAAACTAATACGTTCGCCTGTTGAATCCGCGCCCACATCTGACGCTGCATCATTGTAGGAATATCTTACCGAAGAATTAAAATTATGTTCTTTATCAGCATCGAGAGGGTTTGCCGTTTTAAGTTCAACCGTAGCCGCAACACCACCTTCAATCAGCGATGCTTTTGGTGATTTATACACTGCGGCTTGATTAATTAATTCTGACGGATATTGGTCGAATGAAATCCAGCGACTACCTGCGGTGTATCCACTGGTACTCGCCTGCTCACGTCCGTTTAATGTGGTTTGAATAAAGTCGCCGTTCATCCCGCGAATATTAAGTTGCGAAGATTGCCCACTTGCTCTTACCGCGGTGATCCCAGGTAATCGGCTTAGCGAGTCAGCGATTGACACGTCAGGTAAGGAAGCTAAGTCTCCAGCATCAACTACTTCTGCAATGGTGTCGCTAAATCTTTTTTTATCGATTGAGGCGATGATACTGCGCGAGATACCTCGAACTTCGATCACCTCAACGTTATGTTCTTCATTATTAGCAGTGTTATCTTCAACAGGAGCAGCATGGCTCACACCCGCAGCAATCAGCGCAAGCGTTAGCATACTCGGTTTGAACTTAGACATAATGTTTTATCCCAATTAACCATATTATATTGTGCGATTTGTTCATCAGGCGTGCAAAATGATGAAAAAACAAACGAGCACAGTTGTTGTCAGTCAAATACTAGCGGCTGATTAAATTTGTAAACAACTTTATGCATACGTATTCAAAGCTAGTGCATTTCAACGAAATTTACAGGCTTTTTACAGGAATAAAACTCAACTTTATGATAAATATATATTTTTATTAGTTAAGGTCATAAGACCGACGGCATTTATTTACCTGCTTTAATTTCACTAAATCTTAACTTTCATGGGCTATTATTGTCGGCTGAGCATCAAAATATCCTCAACATGTCATCACTAGTCATACCCAAGTTAAATTGGTCTTACCAAAAATTCTCTCTCGAAAAGCTTCATTTGTATGGTTATTCCTTTTTAAAGGCCAATATTGGTAAATTTATTTTATAAAATAAAATTATGTAAATGACTTATCATAAACTTACCCAACAAAGTCTGCATACGTATGCAGGTTTTTTACAGCCCCATGAGCATGACGTATTCTTTGGCAAAACTAGTGGTGAAAGTGCCTAGCATAGTATTTACTTGATACTCAGCACTGCCAAAGAACAAACACGCACATAGCCTGGAGAAAGTGCATGGCAAATAATGAATGGTGGAAAGGCGCGGTTATCTATCAAATATATCCGCGTAGCTTTCAGGACAGTAATGCAGATGGTATTGGCGACTTACAGGGTATTATTCAGCGACTAGACTACATTAAATCGCTTGGTGTTGATGCAGTATGGATTTCACCATTTTTTAAGTCACCAATGAAAGACTTTGGCTATGATATTAGCGACTATCGCGATATAGATCCTATGTTTGGTACACTCGACGATTTTGACACGCTTATCAGCGAAGCACATAATCGTGATATTAAGATCATTATTGATCAAGTACTTAGTCATACCTCAAATCAACACCCTTGGTTTGTCGAAAGTCGTGAAGACAAAACAAACGACAAAGCAGAATGGTATGTATGGGCCGATGCCAATCCAGACGGCAGTCCACCAAACAATTGGCTATCCATTTTTGGTGGTGTCGCCTGGCAGTGGGAGCCTAGACGTTGCCAATATTACCTGCATAACTTCCTCACTGAGCAGCCGGATCTTAACTTTCATCATCCTGAAGTACGTAAAGCCGTACTAGATAACGTCGAATTTTGGCTTAAAAAAGGCGTTGATGGATTTAGACTAGATGCAATCAACTTCTGTTTTCACGATAAGCAGCTTAGGGATAATCCAGCTAAACCTATTGAGCTTCGTCAAGGTCGTGGCTTTAGCGAAGACAACCCTTATGCTTTTCAGTACCATTATTACAACAATACGCAACCTGAAAACTTACTGTTCATGGAAGAGATCCGTGCCTTATTAGATAGATACCCAGGCACAGTTAGCTTAGGTGAGATAAGCTCAGAAGACTCTTTGCAAACAATGGCAGAGTACACGGCCGATGGTAACAAGCTACACATGGGTTATAGCTTTGAGCTGCTAACTAACGACTATAGTGCAAAGTACATCAGAGAAACGGTTTCTCGCCTAGAGTCAGTCATGACCGAAGGTTGGCCATGTTGGGCGTTTGCAAATCACGATGTAGAACGGGTAGCTAGTCGCTGGAGTGTAGATGGCAAGGTAAACGATACACAGGTAAAAATGCTCACCGCCCTTCTCGGTTCATTGCGCGGTAGCGTCTGTATGTATCAAGGCGAAGAATTAGGACTTGGCGAAGCCGCCGTTGCCTTCGAAGAGCTGCAGGACCCATATGGCATTACCTTTTGGCCAAACTTTAAAGGCCGTGATGGCTGTAGAACTCCGCTTCCGTGGACGAAGGCAAAAACCAATGCTGGCTTCTCAGTGTCTAAGCCTTGGTTACCAGTTTCTGAAGCACATGCTCTACGAGCAGTAGACGAACAAGCAGTAGATAGCAATTCAACGCTCAGCTACTATCAAGCCTTTTTACAGTGGAGAAATGCGCAACCTGCACTAAAAACAGGTGACATTGAGTTTATTGATACCCCAGAGCCGGTGTTAGCTTTTTACCGTAAAACACAAACCCAAACACTGCTGTGCGCATTCAACTTAGCAGCTACTCAACAAAGCGTGACACTTCCTGAAGTTACATTGAGGCAGTGCGATCTGAAGCACCTAAGCGGCACGGCGAGCGCAAATGCACTAACACTTGATGCATTTGGTTGCTACTTCGCTGAGGTTGTATAATAGTTGGGCCTTTTTCTGAGCTTTGGTTAAATAAGAGCGGTTAAGCCGCTCTTTTGTTATCTAACACTTTACCTATCTCACGCTGTAGTTGGGGCAGTTCCAGTGCTTTGAAATAAAGCCAACCTTGATGAATATTCACCCCTCGACTTTTGAGATAACGAGCTTGAGCTTGGGTTTCTACCCCTTCAGCAATCAGTTTTTTATCCAGCTTTTCCGCCATATCAATCACGGCCGATAAAACCGGGGATTGCAAAGTATCTAGGCCAATTGATGCAACAAAGCTCTGATCTATTTTTAGCAGGTCGATCGGAAAACTTTGTAAGTACTGCAAACCACTATACCCCGTACCAAAATCATCAATCGCGATTTCTATTCCAGCACGTTTGAGCTCGGTTAGTACCGTTTTCGTTTGAGCCTGCGTCAGCACGTCACGCTCGGTTAATTCAATAGTCAACGAGGATATTTGGTTTTTTGCAGCAAGTAAGGTATCGATATAGCGTTTAGAGCCCAGAAGTAAACCATTAACGTTAAAAGACACCTTAAAGTCTGGCTGAGCGACTAAGATGTCCGTCAAATCACGCACAGCATTTTCGACTTGTGCTATCGAGATATCTAAAATAGTACCATCACGCTCAGCCTCTGGCACAAAGTAAGCGGGGCCGAGCACACCTTCAAGTGGATGACGCCAACGAATGAGTACTTCCACGCCCACTATCGATGGCATCTGTGCATTAACAAGAGGTTGATACACGTTAAATAACTCATCATTTGCCAATGCTCTTAATATTTGTGTTTTACTGCTTAGCTGGCGCTTGTCATAGCTGATCAATAACAACGTGAGGCCAACCCAAGAGGCGCAATACAACACACTCCAAAGTACTAGCCACAGCCACCCTAGACTCACTAGTTGCTCATCATTTTTTGCAATGATTAAGCTCATCTGCGGCAAACTCGGAATAGCTGCAACGTACGCAAACTTTACCTTTGCATCATCAAATAGTCCCTCTACCGCGCGGCTATTAGCAGTTGGAAATAGTTTTTGGCGGATTGGTAAAGCGTATTTACCATTTAGAAAAACCGGCACACCCGTGCTATTGTCGACCAAGGCAGCAAAATCGGTATTATGATGAGCCGAGATATCAAGCATACTCTTTAGCCAATGATCCGGCATCAACACATTTACCTCATAACCATCGTCTCTCGTGCGCGCTAAAACAAAGGCTGGAAGTTCTAAATAGTCGGTAATGATTGGGCCATAGTATCTAAGTCCGGGCTTTTTTATTGGGGCACTGGTATTCACAGGTGGAGTGAGTTGCCCAAAAGAATTGCAGACCAATTTCCCTTTACTATCTACGATCCCTATCTCGCTCATGCCAGGGTTTTCAAAAACCAATCTACGCATGTAGTGTAGACCGTCAGGGTCACAATTTGGAGAAAGGTGGATGGCATGTTTTAAGGTATCGTCTACAACGACAAACTCTTTGTTGATGTCAGATACGATTCGACTCGCTACGGTGACAAGATTGGATTTAGCGGTCTCTTTTTGATGCACATAAGTGAAGGCGGCCACAATTGAAAATACAAAGGTGCAAGACAACCAAGCAATAAAGATATTCTTAAACAACTTGCTTAAGGAGTGTGCTCCTCGCATAAGCTCCTCACTCCACGGAACGCAAACAGGCGCAGAGTGTAGCTTGAATATGTGACAAAACTATTTCAATATAAAAAAAGCCTTGGTATCACCACCAAGGCTTTCTTATATTACAAGTTTTTGCTTGTGCCGACCTCAACACGAGTTTTTAACTTTTGGCCAGGCCTAAAAGTTACCACGCGTCGCGCAGAGATAGGAATATCTTCCCCAGTTTTTGGGTTCCTACCTGGGCGTTCCTTCTTGTCGCGAAGGTCAAAGTTACCAAACCCGGAGAGCTTCACTTGCTCGCCGTTTTCTAGCGCTGAGCGGATTTCTTCAAAAAACGCTTCAACTAAGTCTTTGGCATCTTTCTTATTGATCCCCAGTTTTTCAAATAGGTGTTCAGCTATGTCGGCTTTAGTAAGCGCCATATCTAGTCCCTCAACGATGCATTGAATTGTTTGGCCAGTTCGGCCACCACGTTTTCTACAACCGCGTTGATGTCTTTCTCTTCGAGCGTTCTATCAACCGCTTGCAATGTTAGAGCAATGGCTAAACTCTTATGATCAGGTTCAACCCCTTGCCCTTTGTACACATCGAATAAGTTTAGGTCAACTAATTGATTTCCGCCAACTTTCTCAATGCACTCTAAAATATCGCCTATTTTTACGTCATCTGCAACTAAAATAGCAATATCTCTTCTATTTGATGGGAATTTCGAGATACTAACAGCTTCTGGAAGCTGGCGATTTTCTAAAGCAGCCATGTCGATTTCAAATACATATGGCGTATCTTTAAGTTCTAACGGCTTTAATAGCTGAGGGTGAACTGCACCGATGAAACCAACCTTTTTACCGTCTGCATAAATTGCAGCTGATTGACCTGGGTGCAAACCATCGCTCGCTTCTGCTTTAAAACTAAAGCGTGCTTTGTCGTTACAAAGCGCAAGCAAAGCTTCTACATCGCCTTTCACATCAAAGAAATCAACTTTACGTGAAGGCACAGACCAATGTTCGTTATGCGTGTTACCATACGCGATGCCACCGATCACAGCGGTTTGACGTACGCCGTTTTCTGCGTTGTCGTCTTTGATAAACTTAAGGCCCGTTTCGAATAAGCGAATACGTGACTGTTGGCGGTTTTGGTTATAAGAAACCGCATTGATCAAGCCTGTCATCAGGCTTACACGCATTGCTGACATTTCAACCGAAATTGGATGCGGAAGAATTAATGCATCTGCTTCTGGGTGTAACTGCTGTTGTGCTTTTGGATCAACGAAGCTATATGTGATGGCTTCTTGATAACCACGGCTTACTAACTCATCTCTAAAACACGCTACAGGCAAACGTGCTTCTTGATGATCTGTCATCTTTAACGCAGCGGTTGGCGCCACATTTGGAATATTGTTGTAGCCAAATACGCGCGCAACTTCTTCAATTAAGTCTTCTTCAATACTAATGTCGAAGCGATAGCTTGGTACTTGAGCTTGCCACTGGCCACCTGCAAATGTTACCGCTAAGCCCAGACGTGTTAAGATGTCTGATACTTTAGCATCTTCGATATGATAACCGATCACGCGGTCTAAACGCTCACGGCGTAAAGTGACTTGACGCTCTTTTGGTAAATCAGTTTCTGACACAGCTTCAACAATCGGCCCTGCTTCACCGCCAACGATTTCAAGTAGCAAGCCTGTTGCTCTTTCCATCGCATCACGCTGCAGTACCGGGTCTACACCACGCTCATAACGGTGCGATGCATCAGTATGCAAACCGTAGCTGCGAGCCTGGCCTGCAATCGCAAGCGGTGCAAAGAACGCGCTTTCTAACAAGATGTCTTTTGTCTCGTCACTAACACCTGACTGTTCGCCACCAAAAATACCTGCCATCGCAAGTGCTTTATTATCATCAGCAATCAGTAGTGTTGATGGATTAAGCTTCGCCGTGTTGCCGTCTAACAATACTAGCTCTTCATTCTCAAAGGCATTACGTACTTTAATTCCACCTTCGATTTGGCTTAAATCGAACGCGTGCATAGGGTGACCTAGCTCAAGCAATACGTAGTTCGTAACATCAACAACTGGGTCAATTGAGCGTACACCGCAGCGGCGCAGTTTTTCTACCATCCAAAAAGGGGTCTCTGCTTTAACATTAACGCCCTTGATCACACGACCTAAGTAGCGTGGACATGCTTCGCTGTTTACCAGTTCAATAGAGATTTTATCATCAATCGTTGGCGTAACTGGCGTGATAGCAACTTCTGTTACGTCGATGCTGTTTAGTACTCCAACTTCACGAGCCAGACCTTTGATCCCTAAACAGTCGCTACGATTAGCCGTTAAATCGACATCAATCGTTACATCGTTCAAGCCGAAGTATTCACGAATATCTTGACCGATTGGCGCATCCATAGGGAGTTCTAAAATACCGTCTGAACTTTCCGCCATACCAAGCTCTTCAAACGCACACAGCATACCGTGAGACGGCTGACCGCGAAGTTTAGCTTTCTTAATTTTGAAATCGCCTGGAAGCGTTGCGCCCACTTTAGCAACCGCCACTTTTAAACCGGCACGGCAGTTAGCGGCACCACAGACAATATCTAGTAGTTCGTCTTCGCCTACGTTTACTTTTGTTACTCTAAGTTTGTCAGCGTCTGGGTGTTGACCACATTCAACCACTTCACCGATCACCACACCTTGGAAGTCACCGGCAACAGGGTCTACACCATCAACTTCTAAACCCGCCATTGATAATTGCTCAGATAGCGCATCAGTATCAATTGCTGGATTGACCCACTCGCGTAACCACTTTTCACTGAATTTCATACTTTTGTCGCTCTTATCTGAATTGGTTTAGGAATTTTAAGTCGTTTTCGAAGAAAGCTCTTAAGTCAGTTACGCCATAACGTAACATCGTCAAACGCTCAACCCCCATACCAAAGGCGAAACCAGTGTATTTTTCAGGGTCAATGCCTACCGAGCGCAGTACGTTCGGGTGCACCATGCCGCAGCCTAGTACTTCAAGCCATTTACCATTTTTACCTTTTACGTCCACCTCAGCTGAAGGTTCTGTAAATGGGAAGTATGAAGGACGGAAGCGAATCTCCATATCTTCTTCAAAGAAGTTGCGTAGGAAATCGTGCAAAATCCCTTTAAGTTCTGTAAAGCTTACGTTAGTGTCTACCATCAAGCCTTCAACTTGGTGGAACATTGGCGTATGTGTTTGATCGTAATCGTTACGGTATACACGACCTGGCGAGATAATTCGCAAAGGCGGCTGCTCAGCTTCCATAGTACGGATCTGAACGCCACTGGTTTGTGTACGTAGTACCAATTTAGGATTGAAATAGAAAGTATCATGATCGGCACGCGCTGGGTGGTGCTCTGGAATATTTAGCGCGTCAAAGTTATGAAAGTCATCTTCAACCTCTGGGCCAGATTTAACAGCAAATCCTAGCTCACCAAAAAACTGCTCAATACGCTCTATGGTGCGAGTAACGGGGTGAAGGCCACCAGCTGGCATTGTACGACCCGGCAACGTCACATCAATCGTCTCAGCTGCTAGCTTCTGCTCAAGTGCTGCATTGGCTAACGCTTCACGTTTTACCGTAATCGCATCTTGTACTTGGGTCTTAGCTTGGTTAATCACTTGACCTGCATCTTTACGCTCTTCTGGTGCTAGTTTGCCTAGCGTTTTAAGAAGACCTGTGATCTCACCTTTTTTACCAAGGTAGTTAACTCTAACTTCCTCAAGGTGCGCAATTTCGCTTGCCTGCTCAACGGCTTCAAGCGCTTGCGCTAAAATATTTTCTAAATTCATTGTCTACCTGATCTTTGCTGAGGTAATTTGCTGTTATTTAATCTCTTATGATAACTGAATTGCAAGGCGATATTCTAGCCCTGTTACAGCTTTAAAGTGGCTTTTATAAAAGGAATTGTTAACTTTCTTTGCGCAGCCATGGATGCGTGATCGAGTTTATCCAATACATCAAGTAACGCGCGCATATCACGACTCAATCTCGTGAGCAAAAATCGCGCACATTCATCGGAGAGCTCAAGGCCACGCATGTGTGCTCTTTTTACTAAGGCTTCGGCTTTATCATCATCACTCATCGAGCGGATCTGAAAGGTCGTTCCCCAGGTTAGACGCGATTCTAAGTCTGGCAGTGACAAATTCAGCATGTTGGGCAACAGATCGGCAGTAACCACAAGGCATTTGCCTTTTTCATTAAAACGATTGAAAAAGTTAAATAAGGCTTTTTCCCACGCTTCATCTCCTGCAACCAAATGCACATCGTCTATACAAACTACATCCAATGCATCGAGCCCATCTAACACTAACGGACCAAAATCCAACACTTCTCGCATCGACAATAAAATAGTCGAGAGTCCAAGCTCTTGCGCTTCAATGCACGTAGCATATAGCAAGTGCGACTTGCCAGAGTCAGCCAATCCACACAGATAAGTGTACTGAAATCCGGCTGAACGACGGGCAAGACCATTTTTTAAGTGGCTTACTTCCAATGAAGCTTCGCCGCCAAAATACGAGGCAAAGGTTTCGTCATCAGGCAGCGTCACTGGCAACGCCATTTGACGTGGCGATTCCATCCTATTTACCCACCCAATTGTATTTAAGGTTGTTGTCGTCTGCGATTTGATAATAGGCTCTCGGGTCTTCGTACGCCTTAAAGCTTTGCTCCAATGCAATCGTTTTACGCAAGTCTGATACGCTTGAGGTATGTTCAATCGCAAACTTCACAGCTGTTTTCGCACGGTAGATCACATCAACATCCACCACGGTACTCATAGATAGAAAACGACGCTTCGCCATTTCTACATCCGTAAATGACTGTAATTGCTCAACCACAATTTCAGTTCGATGCGCTTCTAGAGTGAGATTAGGATCGATAACATATTTCTGAGCTAAGGTGCTAGATAGCTGGTTCACCATATCAATAATAACTTGCTGCTTGTCACCGACATACTGCTCAGGCTCAAAATATTCGGCATCAGTGTAGCGCCAGTCTAGCTGCCAAGAATTTGTATGGGCAGGCTGAAACAAACGTGCGGTGATAACGCGCTCCGCCTCATAACGCAATGACGCTTCCTCAACTTCATTAGAAAAGTTTCCCCATACCTCTGCGATACTCACATTGCTGCGATCTTCAAGATCCATCAAAGGAACAACCACTGGCACGCCCCATTCGTCTGCGGTGTCATAAATCAGGCGTTCGAGTTGAGGGTAACTTTCTTGCGTAACAAACTCTCGGCGGAAGTTATCTTCAATCACCATCCAAATCGCGACCATAGGACGGCGGTTACCCCAAAGCGGTAGGCCAGCTTCTCTGACTAGATCTTCGACCTTACCAGGCTCAAACTCCACCTTAATTTTGGTTACGCCTTGTCGATCATAATATTCATATCTCAGCATGTAATCTGAGATGCGCTTAAGGCTCGCTTGGATAGAAGGGTGAGAAAAATCATCGGCTTTACCTGTGAGCTTTTGCAACACTTTTAATAATGCCTGTTGGCTCGCTTGCGCTCGCGTTGCGCGAGATTTGTCGCTAACACTCAGCGAGGCTTCATATAAATTTTGAACTTCTACTGCTTTTGCCGTCATAGCAAAACAAAACAGTGCAATAAGGATCAGCCTGATGATCATAATGTCCATGTTTTTCTGACTATAAAGCCTGATCCTAAATCAATCATCTGCTTAAAGCAAAGGGCAACGAGCAATATCATGAAATTTTATAAAAACATGATAAATAACAAAATATTAATCTTATATTCAGTGTTATTTGAAGCTAAATGAGACCTGATTCTTGCCCTTTCCTTTAGACTCGTATAGCGCTTGATCCGCTACTTTTAATAACGATTCCGCACTGAATTCCACGCTCTCAGAAACCGCCATGCCGATGCTACACCCGACATTGACCAACTCACCATTGGTAAGCAAGATATCTTCATTTATCACGCTCAACAGGCGATTTGTTAAGCTTTCAAGCAAGTCTCTGGCAATTTTTTCATTGATCACAAAGACAAACTCATCTCCACCAATACGACACACAAAATCATATTCTCGTAACGCTTCTTGCAGACGTCTTGCTACATGTACCAAAACCTCGTCACCACTATGATGGCCGTGATTATCATTGATCGGCTTGAAGTTATCTAAATCGAGATACCCTAAATATACATTTACTGGCTGTCGCATCGAACGAGCGGACATTTTATTCAGCTCGTTAAAAAGGTATTTTCGGTTCGCCAGTTGCGTAAGGTTATCGTGGTAGGCATCAAACTCTAGCTTTTCTTGAAGTGATTTGCGCTTTTCGACCTCTGTTCTTAATTCTTCTAAACTCACACTAAGTTCATGGGTGCGTTTTTCTACCATTGCTTCCAATTCAAGCTCATGGGTTCTCAGGGCTGTATTCGCTTCAATGAGTGCTTGCTGGTTTGCAAATGCATCCATCGCAGACGCAATAACATGACTAACGGTATACAACAAATCCACCATGGCTTCTGAGTATTCATCGCTACGACGGTAGGATTGGATCACAAACGCGCCTAAATGCTTGTCGCGATTGATTAGCGGAAAGCACAACCATTGCTTGGGGAAACTGCCTAACATTTCAATAACCCCTTTCTCGGTCAGTGCCATCAAAGCGTGCTCAGAATAGTTCTTTACACTGTCAGAGCGCAGCGCATAACTAGTAAGCGTTTTGTCTATTTCTGTGCTAGTTAGGCTATTTAATTCCTCGAGCGAAATACTGTCTTTGACATCATGGAAATAGGGAAATTCAAACTCGCCATCTTGTCTTTGCAAAACCACATAGAAATTGTCCGCGTAAGTAATTTTTTGCACAATACAGTGCACATTCAACAAGAAGTGCTCCAAAGATTCGCTGGTGTTTAAACACGAAACGATATCTGTCATGCTATCTATTACTTCAGGAAGTTCTGCCATCATTGAGCGCCCTTTTGAATCGTTAATTCTCAATCTCACAAAAGCTTAACTAGCAGTGCTAAAAATTACCAGAAATCAATTACTTTTTTATCCGCTCATCTAGGTGCCCGAGGTCTGTTGACCTTTCAATCTGATGTGTAACACTTTAAAATTTGCTGACTAGAGTCTAAACGGAATACATAATGAAATACTTACATACTATGGTACGAGTACGTGATCTTGATGAATCCATGAAGTTTTATTGCGACCTCTTAGGTCTCGTTGAAGTGAAACGTTATGACAGTGAACAAGGCCGTTTTAGTTTAATTTATCTCGCCGCCCCTGATCAAGTTGAGCAGGCGCAGCAAAGCTTTTCTCCTACTATCGAACTTACCTATAACTGGGATCCGGAAGAATACACTGGTGGTCGTAATTTTGGCCACTTGGCCTTTGCCGTAGAAAACATCTATGCACTTTGCCAAAAGCTGCAAGATGCCGGTGTGGTGATCAACCGACCACCGCGCTGTGGTCACATGGCATTTGTTAAATCTCCAGATGGCATTTCGATCGAATTACTCCAACAAGGTGATGCATTGCCTTCAGCTGAGCCTTGGCAGTCAATGGAAAACACGGGTAGTTGGTAATAATTGCTGGTAATCACTAAAGTACCGGAGCGATGTATCTAACCTGAAATCAGAATAACTACGCTCCTTTCCCCCTTACTTCAATAAGCAAGATGGTAGCTTTTAAGCAATTTCACCAGTTGCTTTTTGAAAGGCTTGGAATCTAACACCTGTTGTAGCGCCTCAAAATCCGATGCTGAATTTTTAGGCGCCAATATTGCTCTAAAATAGGTTTCATGGGGATTTTGAGAAAAGTGAAACACTCGCTTCCAACCATTTTTAGCAACAAGATATTCTGTCGTAGAGCGACTGACAATGGCAATACTCACCCGCCTTTTGAGGATCATCTCCAATAGAGCTTCTTCGGAATTTACGTTCACTCGCTGGATATTGGCTTGCTCCACTCCTTGGTCCAAGTGGCGATAGTAGTACCCAGCAATGGCGCCAACTTGATTACCGTACAATGAGCTAGGGTGATAATACTCAAACGGTTGCTCTACATGCGAGACGAATTCGTCCGTGTCATACATTAACGGGCCGCTCCACAAATACTTTTGTTTTTTGCGGTCATCAAACCAAGCTGGGTTTACCCCTAAAATAAATCCTTTGAGTGTTTGCTGTTCAAGCTGCTTATCTAAGCGTTTACGTGGTACAAAACGTACTTCTACCTGCAGCTCTTTTTGCACGGCATTAATAAGTTTTGCTAAATCAAAATAAAGACCTTTTTGCGATTCTAGATCAATAATATAGGGCGGCTTGTGATGATATACGTAGAGAATTTGGGTTTCAGCGGCTGTCACTGAAAAGGCCACCATTAACCAAGTGGAAATGGCAATAAAGTACTTTTTTAACACTGAGTGCCTCGTGTCTAACCTAAACTTTTAATACAGTCTAAAACTACAGCCTAGCTCCTTCTCGGCATATCGGTTAATTCCTTTCACATGTTTTTAAATGAGCAAAGGGACCAAAGGCCCCTTATTTTACAAAAATATAACAAAAACAAATTATGAACAAGTAATAACTGTGATCTCTATCACCCGTTTTATTACTTTCATTATGTCTGCCTTAGTATTAGGCAATTACTGACAACCATCTTTGTTATAAGACACTTTCAGCGCTGCCCCCGTTGGTGCGCCTGACACTTTCAAGTATCCCCAATATTCAGATTGCACACTTATCTCAATGCACTCTTGGTTACCTTGATTGAACGAGCTTGCATCCACATTAGTGCCATTTGGCCATCCTGCATTGCTGTATTCAAGCCCAAGATCACCACTACCATGAGCTGTTTTGATCACCACCGATTGTTGACCACTTACATTCTCAAGGCTAAACCACATCGGCTCTTGGCTTCCAAGGCAAATTGTTTCATCCGCTGCTAATCTACCATTAGAGACACTACCCTGCGACTGACATACGTCCTCTATTGTTGAATTTGTTGCGATTTCTCCTAACAACTGCACATTTTCAAAGCGATTATAACCATGCAGCATAATGTAATAGGTGCCAGCGGTAGGTGTAGTGATTTCACATACCTCTTCGTTACCGGATTGGTATGGTCTGCAATCATATTCGCTGAACGTTGGCGCCGAGCCTAACTTAACGTAAAGATCGGCATCACCTGTACCTCCAGACGTGCTGATGACTAATTTATCAGTGCCAGCAGCGACATCGATTGAAAATGCAACTTGTTCATCTTGCTCGCCCGCAACCGTGACAGGTACGCCAGACTGTAGTTTGTTTGAAGTCGTTGCGCTTACAGTAGCCACTGTATTACTAGTGTGATTCAAACCGCTAGGATCGCTCACCGTTAAGCTAATTTGATACTCGCCTGCTTGCACATAACTGTGCGTGGGATTGGCTTCATTACTTTGGCTACCATCACCAAAACGCCACAGATAAGTGAGTACATCACCATCAGGGTCGACACTACCTTGGCTTGAAAATAGTATCGCTTGATTAACATCACCAGAGTATGGCCCATTAACCTCTGAAGTAGGTGCGTTATTCTGACCACCAGCAGCAAGCTCGTTGCACCATTGAACAAACTCTGATTGATACTGTGATGCGAGGCGGTCCATACGGGCTTGGTACGCATTCCAATTTGCTTGTCGCGTTTCCTGTCGCATTGCGAGCACTTCATCAAAGTGTTTTTCATACAGGAATCTCACCCCTAAATAACCCCAACGGTAAATTCTATCTTGATCAAAACCGTCATACGTCGTGCTGAAGATTTCGGCTAGCGTATATACTGAGCCATCTTTGATTGTGTCTATTGCGGCTTGATTATCATTGAGGTTTGCAATGTACTCAGCCACCCCTTCACTCCACCAGACGATAGGCTTAGTCGGAGCATTAAAGTCACCATACAGGTCAAAACGCCCATCAAGATAATGTACGTATTCATGCTCTAAGTTCCAGATGTAATGATCCGGCTTTGCATAACTGGCCTCGTATGCAACAAAATTAGCAACGTTATTCACATCGCTAGGATCACCCTCTAAATACATACCACCGTTGTCGGTGCTGATTTTAAAAATGGCTTTGGCATATTTTTTATAGTCTGCACTGCTATTAAAGATATTCACTTGCAGAAAATCATTGTTATCATCGGCAACCGGTAAGCGGCCTGTTTCCAGCATGGTGTGGAATCGCCCTTCTTCCGCTTCCATGGTTTGACACGCTGAAGTCAATTGCTGAGCGGTGAGTGCTTGTGCTCTAATCTTTATTGTATCGCTACAACTATGTTGTTGAGAAAGTACTTTGCTCTCAAGTTCTTTATCAAAATTACAAATACCAAACTGGCCACAATCAGCATAATAGGTCGCGACATCAGCCGCAGCTAACCAGACACCATCGCCAAAGCCATAACTGTTATAACGCGAGAATAAAGCGGTTAATTGCGTGTCGACTGACTCTTGAATAGCTGCACCATTGTATAATTTAAGTCGAGCCAATTCGCTCGCAGCATTGATGATTAGATATTCAGAGTCTGAATTTACCATCCAAGTTTGTGCGGTGAAGCTCCCTAGTAAACTCACCAATTGTTGATCGTTTTTAACCAAAGCGACAAAGTTATCATTCCACTGACCACGATATAAGATAGTGAAAATGCCGTTTACCGCACTGCGCATATTCCACTTCTGAGCGTAGCTTTCATTCCATTTAGATAGCCATGCTTTTACAACTGGCAGATAGTGCCCCTGTAGTTCCGATGAGTCCATTGTAGTAATAGCCTCACCGAGTACTTTACCATGAGCATCATTGTCGTCGTAGAAATGGCTATTACCAACAAAAGCATCCAACGCATCTTTCACCGCAGGCTTAACCCAAGTAGCAAAAGTCACCTGGTCATTGTAAAACTCAACATAAAAGCCAGCGCGAATAAATAAATAAAGCGCTTCGAGGTCGGCACTGCCGTTGCCTGAATAGCTTTGCGAAAGCGATTTGGCATTTTGCGCCGCAGCGTACATTTTATCTGAAGTGAATACTTGTGTTTGGATGCTGCTGTCAGCGGAGAACAAAGCATTGATACAGCTCGTACCCTGTTGCTTTATTTCAGTAACAATTTGGCTACTGCTCGCACTTGCTAAGCTATTTAAATCACATGCAGCAATCGCTTCACTTTGGCTTACTGCCATCGCTTGCAATAATGGCGTGTGTTTAGCAGATAACAGCGGCATGCTCCTAGTTGGTGTATGTGCAACGGGTGCTCTATCATGCAAATTTTTGTGCTCATGGCCATGGGAAATGTTCGTTTCCACTTGAACCGATGCATCGAGCGGCTTAAAGAGTCGCTGTGATTCTTGATGTGCGTTGGCTGAATTTATTGCTGTAAGCGCAGATAGCGCCAAAGTGAGTTTTGTAATTTTCATCATTTACCTTTCCTGTTGTGTATCCAAACCCGATTGGGTTATAGGTTTTTAACACTAAAATTACAATGTATACAATATATTTTATATAACTTTATGGAATAGTGGCTCGACGGAAAAGCCACCATAATCTTAAAAGCGGGTATCCAAAGGGGGAAGGTCGTTGGTTACAAATTCACCCAATTGGTTGATCTTTATGATTAAAAGTCCAACCAATTGACGAAAAGAAGGAATAAAAATTTATAGTGAGTGGAATAAATTAGATCTTATCAATATGGGAAATGGCGCCAGAAGTGATTTTTACTCTCACTCGATAAGTGGATAGCGTGATTGAATAAACACCGTCATTTGGTTTTTGTGCTAATAAATGCTGTAGCCCTAACAGCAACTCATCTGTATCGTTACCACTGCTGGTGTTTCTTGAATCTAGGTATTCTTTTCCCTGCTTCATAGCCTTATCCAATACCACTGAAGCGACTTGCTGAGTAGACTTATTTTTCAACGTCTTAAACAATGCGCTTTTTAATAAACTCATGGTTATTCTCCTGATAAAGATACCGGCTCATACTAACATATCATTTATGAACCGGTGCCTGATTGGTTTTGGGAACAATCCGAGTGTAACAAGCTCGCACTAAAAGTCTAAAGCAAATTCGTTTCAAACTATGTCAGATGTGTATAATCCTATTCAATCTCAACTAAATAATTGACTTGCTCGGCAAGCTGCTTACCAGAGAAAAGCTTCGGTACAAAGTGTAATAGGTTCAAGGACAGCTGGTGCTCTGAGCGGGTGGTATTTACTAAACTGGGTAAAGTGCCTAATTCGCTGCTTATATCATGCCAAACGGGATTAGCCTCATTGAGCTTGTCATAAGCAATCGTATTGAACTCAAAATTTTCAAAATATTCATCAACCAAAAACAAGGGCTGAGTGAGCTTGAGCGAATTAAGTAACTCACGAGAAAAACTGTGTCGAGCTTCTGAGCTTTCACTGGTAAAAAAGTGGCCTGGCAGGTTATAACCAATGATTAAATCAGAGCTTGCGTATAAGCTGTTGGTATACAACAAAGCAGTAAGAATAAGGTAGGTATCGTATCTCGCTAAGCTCACCCCTTGCAAAAGCTCACTCTGCTTACTAAGGTCAATCGCACAGCGACTACGCATGGTACGCCAAAAACAATGTTGATTCAGGGAGAGGTCCCGCGCGCCAGCGCCTGCCAACTTAGATTTCCAACTCGATATAAACAATTCAAACCCTTCTGTTTTGAATTGATCGACTTCAAATGACATCCTTTTCTCCTAAAATTGTTTGTACCAAAAATATACAGGCATCACACAAAGCTATAAGAATATAGAGAAATGGCAATTACACGGCATTACAGCAGCAAAAGTAGAAATGATTGTTATAGTAAAAAGCCCGCGGATGCAGGCTTTAAAAGAAAGGATTACTTGTATTCAACTTCAATGATTTCATATTCAACAGCACCATTTGGTGTTTGAATATTCACTGTATCATCTAGTTCTTTACCGATTAACCCACGCGCAATCGGTGAATTAACAGAAATCAAGTTGTTCTTAAGATCGGCCTCGTCGTCACCAACGATACGATAAGTTACTTCTTTGTCTGTATCTACATTCACAATAGTCACAGTACTACCAAAAATAACCTTGCCGTTGTTCTGCATTTTAGTCACGTCGATGATTTGTGCTGTCGAAAGCTTAGCTTCAATTTCTTGAATTCGGCCTTCACAAAAACCTTGCTGCTCACGTGCAGCATGGTATTCAGCATTTTCTTTCAAATCACCGTGTTCACGCGCTTCTGCAATATCTGCAACGATTTTCGGGCGAACAACTTTTTTTAAATGATTCAGTTCATCACGAAGCAATTCTTCGCCTCGTACTGTCATCGGAATTGATTGCATAAGTATCTCACTCATTGCCAGAGCTGACGCTCTGGCCTTGTTCTTTTTAGTTCAAACGCTGGTGTAGTTCTTGAACAGAGTTTACAGAACTTCTGTCGTCAGCTTCATTCGCTGTACAGTTTGCAAACGCTGCATTTAGCGTAGTGGTGTAGTTAGTCTTATGCTGAAGTGCACCACGACGTAACACCTTCGAGTCCTCAATAGCTTGGCGACCTTCGGTAGTATTAACGATATAGCTGTACTCACCATTCTTGATACGGTCAAGAATATGAGGACGGCCTTCGAATACTTTGTTTACGCGACGTACTTCAATACCCGCTTCTTCAAGCGCTTTCGCCGTACCATTCGTTGCATCTAACTCAAAACCAATTGCTTTCATTGTCTTAGCTAGTTCAACTACGCGTGCCTTATCACCATTGCGCACAGATAGTAGCGCGCGGCCGCCACGTGGTAAAGTGTTTGATGCACCTAATTGGGCTTTTGCGAATGCTTCGGCGAAGTTTTCACCAACACCCATCACTTCACCCGTCGAGCGCATCTCTGGACCACGCATTGGGTCAACACCTGGGAACTTAGCGAATGGCAATACCACTTCTTTCACACTGTAATATGGAGGGATAACTTCCTTCGTTACACCTTGACTTTCAAGAGACTGGCCAACCATACAACGTGCAGCAACCTTTGCAAGTGCAACGCCTGTTGCTTTTGAAACAAATGGTACTGTACGAGCAGCACGCGGGTTAACTTCAATCAGGTAAACTTGGCCGTCTTTCACCGCAAACTGGGTATTCATCAGGCCAACAACACCTAGTTCCAGCGCCATATCACGGACTTGCTTACGCATCACATCTTGAATATCTTGCGGCAGCGTGTGTGCAGGCAATGAACAGGCCGAGTCACCCGAGTGAACACCTGCTTGCTCGATGTGCTCCATAATACCGCCGATGATAACGTTCTCACCGTCACAGATAGCATCAACATCTACTTCAATTGCATCATCTAAGAAACGGTCAAGTAGTACTGGCGCTTCATTAGAAACAGACACCGCTTCTGTCATGTAGCGACGTAAGTCGTCTTCATCGTACACGATTTCCATTGCACGACCACCAAGTACGTATGATGGACGAACAACCAGTGGGAAGCCAATTTCTTGTGATTTAGCAACCGCTTCTTCTAGTGACGTTACCGTTGCATTTTCTGGTTGTAGTAGGTTTAGACGCTCTACAAGCTGTTGGAAGCGCTCACGGTCTTCTGCGCGGTCGATAGCGTCAGGAGAAGTACCAATCACTGGCACACCATTCGCTTCAAGGTCTCGTGCCAGTTTAAGTGGAGTTTGACCACCATACTGAACGATCACGCCTTTTGGCTTTTCAACACGGACAATTTCTAGCACGTCTTCCAGTGTAATTGGCTCGAAGAATAAGCGGTCAGACGTATCGTAGTCTGTTGAAACTGTCTCTGGGTTACAGTTAACCATGATAGTTTCATAGCCATCTTCACGCATCGCAAGGGCTGCGTGTACACAGCAGTAATCGAATTCGATACCTTGACCGATACGGTTAGGACCGCCACCGATAACCATGATTTTGTCTTTGTCAGAAGGATTCGCTTCACATTCTTCATCATACGTTGAGTACATGTAAGCGGTGTCTGAGCTAAATTCTGCAGCACATGTGTCTACGCGCTTGTAAACAGGCAGAATTTCAAGCTGGTGACGCTTCTTGCGAATTTCTTTTTCTGATACGCCTGCGATTTCGGCAATGCGAGCATCTGAGAAACCTTTACGCTTCAAGCGGCGCAGGAAGTCTTTGTTTAGACCTGCCATGCCCACTTCAGCGATTGTCGCTTCATCTTTTAAGATGTCTTCGATTTGCACTAGATACCAAGGGTCAACTTTAGTGAGTTCAAATACCTCTTCAACAGACATACCGTGACGCATCGCATCAGCAATATACCAAATACGCTCAGCACCCGGCTCACGTAATTCGCGGATGATCGTTTCTTTTGCGTTTGGCGCGTCAAGTGCAACGATTGGGTTCAGACCCGTTGCACCCACTTCTAGGCCTCGTAGTGCTTTTTGTAATGATTCTTGTTGGTTACGACCAATTGCCATTACCTCACCAACAGACTTCATTTGCGTTGTTAGACGGTCGTTTGAACCTGCGAATTTTTCGAAGTTAAAACGAGGGATCTTAGTCACTACGTAGTCGATTGACGGCTCAAATGATGCTGGAGTTGCACCACCTGTGATGTCGTTTTGAAGCTCATCAAGCGTATAACCTACGGCAAGCTTGGCAGCGATTTTAGCGATCGGGAATCCCGTTGCTTTTGACGCAAGTGCAGAAGAGCGCGATACACGCGGGTTCATCTCGATGATAACCATACGGCCATCAACAGGATTAACACCAAACTGAACGTTTGAACCACCCGTTTCAACACCAATTTCACGAAGTACCGCCATCGAGGCGTTACGCATGATCTGATATTCTTTATCAGTTAGCGTTTGTGCTGGTGCAACTGTGATTGAGTCACCAGTGTGTACGCCCATTGGGTCGAAGTTTTCGATTGAACATACGATGATACAGTTGTCGTTTTTGTCACGAACTACTTCCATCTCATATTCTTTCCAGCCTAATAGGCTTTCATCGATAAGCAGCTCATTTGTTGGTGACAGGTCAAGACCACGAGTACAGATCTCGTCAAACTCTTCCATGTTATACGCAACACCACCACCGGTGCCGCCCATAGTGAATGAAGGACGAATAATACATGGGAACCCGATTCGAGTTAAGATATCGTGCGCTTCATCCATTGAGTGTGCAATTTCAGCACGAGGACATTCTAAGCCGATATTTTTCATCGCCGCGTCAAAACGCTCACGGTTTTCCGCTTTATCGATTGCATCTGCAGTCGCACCAATTAGCTCAACGCCATGTTTAGCAAGCACACCGTGCTTATCTAGGTCTAGCGCACAGTTAAGAGCTGTTTGGCCACCCATAGTCGGCAGCACCGCATCAGGCTTTTCTTTTTCGATGATCTTTTCTACCACTTCCCAGTGAATAGGCTCGATGTAAGTTGCATCCGCCATTTCAGGGTCAGTCATGATAGTCGCAGGGTTAGAGTTTACAAGAATAACTCTATAGCCTTCTTCTCTAAGCGCTTTACAGGCCTGAGCACCAGAGTAATCGAATTCACATGCTTGGCCGATAACGATTGGGCCTGCGCCCAAAATCAGAATGCTTTTTATGTCGGTACGTTTTGGCATTATTACTCCGGTCTAATTAAGCGTTGCGAGATTGCATTAATTCAATGAAATGGTCGAATAGCGGTGCCGCATCATGTGGACCAGGACTTGCTTCAGGGTGACCTTGGAAGCTAAACGCTGGCTTATCAGTACGGTGAATACCTTGCAGTGTGCCATCGAACAGTGACTTGTGCGTTGCACGTAGCGTATCAGGAAGCGTTGCTTCGTCAGCAGCAAAACCGTGGTTTTGTGCAGTGATCATCACGACATCACGATCTAAGTCTTTAACCGGGTGGTTACCACCATGGTGACCAAACTTCATTTTTACTGTTTTCGCACCAGAAGCGAGTGCTAATAACTGATGGCCTAAACAAATACCAAAAATAGGTGTATCTGTTTCTAAAAATGCTTTGATTGCTTCAATGGCATAAGTACATGGCTCAGGGTCGCCAGGGCCATTTGATAGGAAGATACCATCAGGGTTTAATGCAAGTACGTCAGCAGCGGAGGTTTCTGCTGGAACAACGGTTAACTTACAGCCTCTATCAACTAACATTCTAAGAATGTTCTTTTTCACACCAAAATCGTACGCAACAACATGGAATTTTTCTTCTTCAGCAGAAAGCGTTTTAAAGCCCTCGCCTAGAGTCCAGCTTGATTCACGCCATTCAAACTGAGATTCTGTTGTTACTACTTTTGCTAAATCCATCCCTTTCAAGCCAGGGAATGCTTGCGCCGCTTCTAGCGCTTTTTGCTCATCTACTTCGTCGCCTGCGATGATACAGCCGTTTTGAGCGCCTTTATCACGTAAAATGCGAGTTAGTTTACGAGTATCAATATCTGCGATCCCTAAGATATTGCGTTCTTTCAAGTAATCACTCAATGATTGTTCGTTACGGAAATTACTCGCAAGCAGTGGTAAGTCACGGATCACTAGGCCTTTTGCCCAGATCTTGTCCGCTTCCTCATCTTCGCTGTTAGTACCGGTGTTGCCGATATGTGGGTAAGTAAGCGTAACGATTTGTTCCGCGTATGAAGGATCCGTTAAGATCTCTTGATACCCCGTCATTGACGTATTGAATACCACCTCACCGACTGACATACCGTCAGCACCGATAGCAGTACCGCGAAACACCGTGCCGTCTTCAAGGACTAACAGAGCGGATTTAGTCAAGTTAACCTCCTAATAGTAAAAAACGGGCGAAAGCAAAACGCTCAACATCCCGTCTACAAAGCGCTTGGTAACACGCAGTTATTAAAATTTTGGCAAATTCGTTATAGTCTACAGCATGAATGCCTTTTCGTCTAATACAAATCACAAAAATTATAAAAATAAGCCATTAAACTCTTTTTTTGCTTTAAAGCCTCAAAATGTTATACCTACTTCTTTAAATCTAGCACATCTTGCATATCATAAAGGCCTGCTGGCTTATCTTTTAACCACTGCGCAGCCCTTACAGCACCTGACGCAAAGGTCAATCTCGACGCTGCTTTATGTGTTAATTCGAGCCTTTCCCCCATTGTCGAGAAGTAAGCCGTATGTTCACCTACTATATCTCCCGCTCTAAGGACCGAATAACCGATTTCTTGTTGAGATTTCGCTTCATGGCTCTGGCTTCGGTCGTAAACCGCAACCTCATCATGTTGCCAGCCTTTTGCTTCTGCAATCGCCTCTCCGATAGCGAGTGCAGTTCCTGAGGGTGCGTCGATTTTGTTGCGGTGGTGCGCTTCGAAAATTTCAATATCCATGTCGTCAGCCAGCTTTTGTGCGGCTGTTTGTACTAAGTTCAGTAGCAGGTTAATGCCAACGCTATAGTTGCGAGAAAACACAATTGGGATATCTTTTGCGGCTTCGACCAACAGCGCCATTTCACTTGCTGTCAGTCCAGTAGTACCGATCACCATCGGTTTTTTAGCGGCAATTGCAGCTGATAAATGCTGCTTCATGCCCTCTGGCAAAGTGAAGTCTATTAATACGTCAACATTTTCAAGCTTACTTTGCTCGGAGCTAAAACAGATATTTGCGTCTGCTTGAGGCTGCAATTGATTAACTGCTTTATCAAGATATTGTGAATTATCTCGTACAAAAGCGTTGGCTAGCTCTACTTGTCGCGACAAATAACAGGCTTCAATCAATGCTAACCCCATTCTGCCATTCGCACCGTAAATACCTATTCTTGTCATACGTTACCCTTTTTTATTTGCGATGTTGATTATCCAAAAGGCAGCAACGATGGCTAACCGGATAATAGAAATGTGTTTTTGCGGGAGTAGAGTTTACCGTATCTGTGTGTCATAGTCAGTTAAGTTGAAAATAATAAAACATTAGACTTTAGACGTCTAAACATATAAACTGCCGCGCTCGCTCACCTATTGAAGTTGAGAGATTTTCATCTTATACCAATTGCATTAAGTAAATGGGCTATTTTGAAGCGGAGAAATAGCTTTAGTAGCTAGGCAAAAATTTTGCTATTCATTTGTTCTAAATGAGAAATTTTTAACGACGCTAATATGCTAGTTCCCCCTTCAAATTGGTGGGAGAATTAATACAATTGGTATTAGGTGTGTTGTGCGGTTTTACAGCTGGTTATTGGCTGTGCTTTATTGTTGGGGAGTGCTATGCAACCAAATTACAATCAAACAAAGGCAAAACTATCATTATTGCCGCTGTTGACCTTTGTAGGGATTTTTCTTGGCGCAGGATTGTATTTGCAATCGCAAGGCGTTGATTATGCGTTTTATCAATTAAAAGCTCCTGTCGCGATTCTACCAGCCATCGTTCTCGCTTTTTTACTTAATAAAGATACCATCAACCGCAGTGTCGAAACTTTTATTCAAGGCGCAGGACACAGCAATATCATCACCATGTGCCTCATCTATTTATTAGCAGGTGCTTTTTCTGCGGTTGCAAGTGCCACTGGCGGTGTTGACGCTGTGGTTAACGCCGGTTTATCACTTATTCCTCCGGCATTTTTATTACCCGGCTTGTTCCTTATTTCTGCTGTCGTCTCTACTGCAATGGGAACCTCCATGGGCACAATTGGTGCAATTGGACCTATTGCTGTTGCCGTCGCGATGAAAACCGGAATTGATCCGGCACTGATGGCTGGTACCATCGTTTCGGGGGCAATGTTTGGCGATAACTTATCTATTATTTCCGATACCACAATTGCAGCAACGCGAACGCAAGGCTGTGAAATGAAAGATAAATTTAGAGAGAATCTAAAAATAGCCCTACCGGCTGCACTGCTGACTGTTTTACTCTTGGTGTTTTTAACTCCAGAGCCGCAGGTTGTAGAAACCAAGCCGTTTGATTGGTTATTAGTTTTACCATACGCATTTATTTTGGTCTTGGCGGTGATTGGTATCAATGTTTTTGTTGTGCTCTTTAGTGGTATCGTTTTTGCTGGCTGTATGGGTTTTGCCGGTGACTATCAAGGCGCTGCGTTCTTAAACGATATCTATAAAGGCTTTAGTGATATGCAGGAGATTTTCTTGCTGTCGATGTTCATTGGTGGTTTATCTGAGTTTATTCGTATCAATGGCGGCCTAGATTTTTTAGCCAAACAGATCCAAAAAATTACCAGCATTATCGCAAAATGGCACCGTCAAGTTGCAGATCAACTCGGCATTGCTGCACTCGTGCTAACAAGTAACTTGTGTATCGCAAATAACACGGTAAGTATCATAGTTGCAGGCCCTGTCGCTAAAAAACTGGCTGACGATGGAAAGATCTCAGCTAAACGTTCAGCAAGCTTATTAGATATTTTCGCTTGTGTTATGCAAGGCTCTTTACCCTATGGTGCACAAGCACTGTTACTCGGGGCCACGTTTAAAATCAGCCCTTGGGACGTATCTAGCTCTTCTTATTACTGTTTCATTTTGGCTTTCACCGCCATTACCGTTATCTGCATAAGAAGAAATAAAGCATAATTTATTCGGTTTACGCGCCCAACTTTGGGCGCTTTTGTTATACTTTCATTTTTAACGCTATCCGAATTAATAAATGAAAATCAACACGCTCATCATTTCCTCCTCACTCGCTTTTAGCACATTTGGTTATGCTGCTGATTGGAGTACAACACAACTACATATAAACCACGGTGATTTCAAAAACCCGTTTAGCAGAAGCGAAGCAACGGCAACGGTTTACTCATTACAACATGCGTCTGGATATCGCTACGGCGATAATTTCTTCTTTATCGATTACAGCAAAGATGACCTTAGTGATGGATACCAAGACGGTGACTTTTATGGAGAGTGGTATTCGAGCTTCTCGATGTCAAAGATTGTAGGCTTTAAGTCTTCTTTCGACGCCATAGCTGACGTTAGCTTAACCATGGGTTTCAATGCAGCCGGAGACGCTAAGGTGATGAAATACTTACCTGGTGTCAAAGTAAATTGGAATTTTGATGGGTTCAATTTTTTCTCTTCTACATTCACACTTTATCAAGACGATAGCCAAGGTATTAGTCATGGCGGTGCGCCTAAAGAAAGTGATAGCTGGATGATAGATCTCGCTTGGGGTTACCCCTTTACAATTGGCGAGCAGAAGTTCTATCTCACAGGTCACGTAGAATATATTGGCGAGCGAGAAAACGAGTTGGGTAATGACGTAAAAGGCTGGTTGCTCGCGCAGCCAATTCTACAATGGGATCTAGGCAACGCGGTAGGTATGCCTGACAATCAGTTAATGTTAGGGGTTGAATGGCAATATTGGCGTAACAAACTTGGCACAGATACCAATGAATCTGTTCCCCAGCTACATCTAGCGTGGACTTTCTAACTCTAAACTTGCTTTTGACCTTTGATGTTATACCAATTTAACTTAATACTTGTTCAATTTGAGGAATTAAATCTGACGCTAGCTGTGTTAAAAATTTATCATTTAGAACAACTAAATAGCAAAATTTTTGCCGGGCTATCGACAAGATTTTTTTGCCTCAAAATAGACCACTTAATTAAGTAAATTGGTATTGCTCTGTGATGGTTGAGTCAAAGGTACTCATTATTTATCAGCCCCACCTGACTACATCTACTATTCAAAGTATAAAGAGTAGTGCTGTGGTAATAGTTTTTTGTGATGGATTAGTGTTCACACCAAGATAGCGCAACTTCCGGTAGCGAAGTATCCGTCGATACACTGGCGGCCACTTTTTGCTGCTCAGACAGTAACGTATTATATGACGCTATCAATTCTGGGAGTTGCAATGTATAAACATACTTCTCCATATTGCTGCCGTAATCACTTTGGAGCAATATGGGTAAAGTCGAAATAAGAAACTCTACTTGATCTGCATTTGGCTGTATGCCATTTCTACTTTTTTGAAAAATTAGCTCCTGCCAAGTAAACACAATAGATAATTCTTTATCCTCTACCGCACTTAGCTGAGTTTTCACTGTATTCATATAGCGCCTAAAGTTTTTCCACTGATTGGCAAGCAAATAAACATTTAATAAATTTAACCCCGTATAGCTCGCTTCGTAAGCTTGTTCTGCTGTTTGATGATAGAGGAAAGCTTGCCTATATAGTCTTGCAGCATGCTGATACTTACTCATATCAAAATAAACATTAGCTAAGTTATTGTTAAGTGCCGCTTCCAGTTGTTCATCCTTCACCTCAGACAATGCCGGCGCTAAAATATTGATTGCTTCTTCTAACTGCCCTGTTGTTCGATATAAAACAGCAAGATTATTAACGATAAGTGGCCTTTGCTCGTGAGTTGAGTACTTAAGAGCACATTCATAGTTTTTTTGCGCAAGCGCAGGCTTACCGATCCGGCGATAATAAATCGCGAGGTAATTTGCAATTTGCCCCTTTTCGGACTGCAAATACGCAAGCCACTCAGTATTGTCGGAAAATAGCGCTACTATTTCACGAATTCTGACCGTATCGTTTGTTTTAATTGCAGCTTCTAAACCGGCGCGATGTAACTCATAGATACCTTTAGAGGGCTGTTCTGGAAGTTTGGGTAACGCTGCTTCATATACTCGAGTTGCTTGTGTTGGGTTAGAGATGTTTAAATCTTGAATAACCTGTAATGTCTTAAACAATTCATCAGGGGCGAGTACTGTCAGAGAAGAAACAATAATTAAAACTGGTAGCACTTTCGCTCTCCGATTTCCTGATTTAAAGTAATCATAGTGGAGCTTCCGCCGGTTGGCAAAATGCCCGAGCGTGCAGAAGTATAAAACCGCTAGCGACTTCACATTAAACACATCAAATCCATTAAAGTGGGTCATCAAAATATGGACTCTGTGACTACAAAAACTAAAAGCAGCACAACAAGGTATTTACTCGATGCAGAAAGACACAGCAATTAAACAGTCACAACTTAATAGAAAGATGACACAGGCCATCGAGTATTTTACTTCGGGCCAAGATCAAGCAGCAGAGCAAGCATTTCAGCGGCTATATCAACAGCAGCCCACCCAGCAGGTCATTTTATATCTCGCGCAATTGGCGCAGCGTAGACAAGCCGGGAGTGAATGGATTGAACAACTTGAGGCACTGCTACATAAACACCCAGATGTACCAGATAGCTATTATATTCTCGCTCGCAGTTATCAACAAAACAGACAACTACCACTCGCCGCTCAAACCTTCTATCAAGCGCTAGGATGGCGCTTGCAGCATGACGCACTGACAAACATTGCTGAAGTTCAATCATCCGAAGTACCAATACATGAAAGCGCGAGCTCAACTAAACTAACTCCTGAACACGCTTTACACCTATTACTACAAACATTGTCATCCTTAAAAAAGGCGGGATTTTATGCTTTTCCTACGGCTGGTACTTTGCTCGGGTTAGAGCGTGAAGGTCAACTCTTAGAAAATGATAAAGATGTTGATATTGGTATCGACTGGTCTCACATGAAAAGCGCAATCGAACATTTACAGCATTTTGGCTGGCAGGAAGAAGCGCAATCCTATGGACTTATAAACCCTCGATGTTTTCGCCACCAATCAGGCTTAGTGCTTGACCTTTGCGGTTATGCCACAGAGCAAAGCACTGGAGACACCATATCAGGTTTATGGATGCAAGACGTACCTTTTACTTGGAATAGAGTGACGCGTTTCTCTGCTATTCAAGTTGTGAGCATCAGCTCACCTGCTGGAGAAATTTGTTATCCCCAGTATCCAGAACAAATCTTACAAGCATTGTATGGGCTGGATTGGAAAATACCTGACGCAAATTTTGATACCATCGTCTGCGCCCCGAATATTATGCAAGATTCCTACTTATATTACTGTTATGCCTACTCTCATCTCTACACTGAGTGGAAAAAAGGCAACTTCAAAAAAATGCATGCCATGCTTAAGGTGCTATTACAATTCAAACCTCATGACGGTCTTTTAAAAAATCTTATGCAGTTCGTACAAAAGCGGATGAAATCACAACAGCCGAGCCGTGTTTTAGCGCTTGGTTATTTTGATCTGCTTCACCCTGGTCACTTAACGTATTTGTCGTTAGCGAAATCACACGGAGATTACTTAGTTGTTGGGGTCGCACCGGATGCATTTGCGTTAAAAAGTAAGGGACGAGCGTCAATAATGGATCAAGACGAGCGCTTAAGTATTATTAAGGCATTAGCATGCGTAGATAAAGCGGTTTTAGTCGGTGCACCAATGGCTGATACTGAGCGAGCAGCGCACTGGATCGCACAACAAAGAGTAAACCTTGTGATCTGCGGTGATGAATGGCAACACACGCCCCGCTGGCAGGCATTGGAAGCCGCTTTAGCACCACAAAATATTCAGGTTGTTTATATCCCTTATACCCAAGGAATTTCTAGCACTAAAATTAAAGAAAGAATACAAAACTTCAATGAGAGTTAACGCTGTGTATCTGCTGGGAGCGAGTGTTGAAACGGGTTTTAATGTACATGTTTTTTTGCCGGAACTTCATTGCAAGCCATCGGCGGATAAACCACCTCCTACCATATTACACTGTGCTGATACTGTGGTAGGAGCGAGTTCACCTCGCGATGTGTTGATTGGCTTGCGAGGTTTTATATCTCAAATCTCTATACACCAGACAGCAAAAAAACCGCCGCATTACTGTAACGGGTTTTTATGTACATGGTTTTTTTGCCGGAACTTCATTGCAACCTATCGGCGGGTAAACCACCTCCTGCCATTTTGCCCTGTGCTAATACTGTGGTGGGAGTGAGTTCACCTCGCGAGGTTTTCAAATCACACATAGCAAAAAACCCGCTGCATTGCTGCAACGGGTTTCTCTTATTTGGCCCTGGCGATGTTCTACTTTCACATGGGTAATCCACACTATCATCGACGCTGTTTTGTTTCACTTCTGAGTTCGGCATGGGGTCAGGTGGGTCCAAAACGCTATAGTCACCAGGAAATTCTGTTCATCAATGAAGTCTCCCTCATCAATGTAAATCCGGAAAAAGCTTATTAAATTCTTTTGTCTACTTTAGTCTATTAACTTCTGTCGCTTATAAACCACTTTGGCGTTGTATGGTTAAGCCTCACGGGTAATTAGTACGAGTTAGCTTAATGCCTCACAGCACTTCCACATCTCGCCTATCAACGTTGTAGTCTTCAACGGCCCTTCAGTTGACTCTAAGTCAAAGTGAGAACTCATCTCGAGGCCTGCTTCCCGCTTAGATGCTTTCAGCGGTTATCAGTTCCGAACGTAGCTACCGGGCAATGCAATTGGCATCACAACCCGAACACCAGCGGTTCGTCCACTCCGGTCCTCTCGTACTAGGAGCAGCCCCTCTCAATTCTCAAACGCCCACGGCAGATAGGGACCGAACTGTCTCACGACGTTCTAAACCCAGCTCGCGTACCACTTTAAATGGCGAACAGCCATACCCTTGGGACCGACTTCAGCCCCAGGATGTGATGAGCCGACATCGAGGTGCCAAACACCGCCGTCGATATGAACTCTTGGGCGGTATCAGCCTGTTATCCCCGGAGTACCTTTTATCCGTTGAGCGATGGCCCTTCCATTCAGAACCACCGGATCACTATGACCTACTTTCGTACCTGCTCGACGTGTCTGTCTCGCAGTTAAGCTTGCTTCTACCATTACACTAACCGTACGATGTCCGACCGTACTTAGCAAACCTTCGTGCTCCTCCGTTACTCTTTGGGAGGAGACCGCCCCAGTCAAACTACCCACCAGGCACTGTCCTCAACCCCGATTCAGGGGCCTAAGTTAGAACATCAACACTACAAGGGTGGTATTTCAAGGTCGGCTCCACAGAAACTAGCGTCTCTGCTTCAAAGCCTCCCACCTATCCTACACATGTAGGGTCAATGTTCAGTGCCAAGCTGTAGTAAAGGTTCACGGGGTCTTTCCGTCTAGCCGCGGGTACACAGCATCTTCACTGCGATTTCAATTTCACTGAGTCTCGGGTGGAGACAGCGTGGCCATGGTTACACCATTCGTGCAGGTCGGAACTTACCCGACAAGGAATTTCGCTACCTTAGGACCGTTATAGTTACGGCCGCCGTTTACCGGGGCTTCGATCAAGAGCTTCGCCTAAGCTAACCCCATCAATTAACCTTCCGGCACCGGGCAGGTGTCACACCGTATACGTCATCTTACGATTTTGCACAGTGCTGTGTTTTTAATAAACAGTCCCAGCCACCTGGTCACTGCGGCTCTCGTTTGCTTACAGAGCAAGTCTTTCACAAACAAGAGCGTACCTTCTCCCGAAGTTACGGTACAATTTTGCCTAGTTCCTTCACCCGAGTTCTCTCAAGCGCCTTAGTATTCTCTACCTGACCACCTGTGTCGGTTTAGGGTACGATTCAGTATGAACTGAAGCTTAGAGGCTTTTCCTGGAAGTAGGGCATCAACAACTTCACCACCTTGGTGGCTCGTCTCGACTCTCAGCCTTGGCAACCCGGATTTTCCTAAGTCACCAGCCTACAGCCTTTCACATGGACAACCAACGCCATGCTTGCCTAGCCTGCTCCGTCCCCCCATCGCATTCATACCGAGTACGGGAATATTAACCCGTTTCCCATCGACTACGCTCTTCAGCCTCGCCTTAGGGGTCGACTCACCCTACCCTGATTAACATGGGATAGGAACCCTTGGTCTTCCGGCGGAGGAGTTTTTCACTCCTCTTGTCGTTACTCATGTCAGCATTCGCACTTCTGATATGTCCAGCATGCCTCCCGGCACACCTTCAGCCACTTACAGAACGCTCCCCTACCCCGCAGACAAAGTCTGCAGCCGTAGCTTCGGTGGTATGTTTAGCCCCGTTACATCTTCCGCGCAGGCCGACTCGACTAGTGAGCTATTACGCTTTCTTTAAAGGGTGGCTGCTTCTAAGCCAACCTCCTAGCTGTTTTAGCCTTCCCACATCGTTTCCCACTTAACATACACTTTGGGACCTTAGCTGACGGTCTGGGTTGTTTCCCTCTCCACGACGGACGTTAGCACCCGCCGTGTGTCTCCCGGATATTACTTTACGGTATTCGGAGTTTGCAAAGGGTTGGTAAGTCGGGATGACCCCCTAGCCTTAACAGTGCTCTACCCCCGTAAGTATTCGTCCGAGGCTCTACCTAAATAGATTTCGGGGAGAACCAGCTATCTCCCGGTTTGATTAGCCTTTCACTCCTAGCCACAGGTCATCCCCTAACTTTTCAACGTTAGTGGGTTCGGTCCTCCAGTTGATGTTACTCAACCTTCAACCTGCCCATGGCTAGATCACCGGGTTTCGGGTCTATACCCTGCAACTTAAGCGCCCAGTTAAGACTCGCTTTCGCTACGGCTCCCCTAAATGGTTAACCTCGCTACAGAATATAAGTCGCTGACCCATTATACAAAAGGTACGCAGTCACCCAACAAGTAGGCTCCTACTGCTTGTACGTACACGGTTTCAGGTTCTATTTCACTCCCCTCACAGGGGTTCTTTTCGCCTTTCCCTCACGGTACTGGTTCACTATCGGTCAGTTGGGAGTATTTAGCCTTGGAGGATGGTCCCCCCATATTCAGTCAAAGTTTCACGTGCTCCGACCTACTCGATTTCACTTTAGATAAGTTTTTGTGTACGGGACTATCACCCTGTTTCGTCATGCTTTCCAACATGTTCCACTAACTACACTAAAGCTTAAGGGCTGGTCCGATTTCGCTCGCCGCTACTTTCGGAATCTCGGTTGATTTCTTTTCCTACGGGTACTTAGATGTTTCAGTTCTCCGCGTTCGCCTCGTTAACCTATGTATTCAGTTAACGATACCTGCAAGCAGGTGGGTTTCCCCATTCGGAAATCCTAGTCTCAAGCGCCTCTTACTGGCTTGACTAGGCTTATCGCAAGTTAGTACGTCCTTCATCGCCTCCAACTGCCAAGGCATCCACCGTGTACGCTTAGTCACTTAACCATACAACCCAAAGTAGTTTTTCTTCGCTTTTGTCTTTTATGCTGCGTTCCTCGATATTTTTGCTTGGTCACATAACACGTTATGCTCCCGTCGACAAAAATCTCAAGCGCCTTGCCTAAAAACCAAAATCATTGAAAATGTCTAATTTGACATTGTATATCAAAGACTGATTTAACTTCGCCAGAAGTTAATATTGAATACTAAAGTAGACGCTAATTAATCATAAAAATGATTAATCGGCATTTTCTTTCGAAAACTCGATAAATAACTTTATGTTATCTATCAGAATTTAATTTTTCAGCTTTTCCAAATTTTTAAAGAGCAATATCACTTAGCCATCCGGCCAAGCAACAATCATCTGTGTGGACACTTCGAACAAATAAGTTCTAAATCGTATAAGGAGGTGATCCAGCCCCAGGTTCCCCTAGGGCTACCTTGTTACGACTTCACCCCAGTCATGAATCACTCCGTGGTGAACGTCCCCCCGAAGGTTAGACTATCCACTTCTGGAGCAACCCACTCCCATGGTGTGACGGGCGGTGTGTACAAGGCCCGGGAACGTATTCACCGCAACATTCTGATTTGCGATTACTAGCGATTCCGACTTCATGGAGTCGAGTTGCAGACTCCAATCCGGACTACGACAGGCTTTAAGGGATTCGCTCACTATCGCTAGCTCGCTGCTCTCTGTACCTGCCATTGTAGCACGTGTGTAGCCCTACACGTAAGGGCCATGATGACTTGACGTCGTCCCCACCTTCCTCCGGTTTATCACCGGCAGTCTCCTTAGAGTTCCCGACCGAATCGCTGGCAACTAAGGATAGGGGTTGCGCTCGTTGCGGGACTTAACCCAACATCTCACAACACGAGCTGACGACAGCCATGCAGCACCTGTATCAGAGCTCCCGAAGGCACCAAACCATCTCTGGTAAGTTCTCTGTATGTCAAGTGTAGGTAAGGTTCTTCGCGTTGCATCGAATTAAACCACATGCTCCACCGCTTGTGCGGGCCCCCGTCAATTCATTTGAGTTTTAACCTTGCGGCCGTACTCCCCAGGCGGTCTACTTAATGCGTTAGCTTTGGAAAAGTTGTCCGAAGACCCCAGCTCCTAGTAGACATCGTTTACGGCGTGGACTACCAGGGTATCTAATCCTGTTTGCTCCCCACGCTTTCGTACATGAGCGTCAGTGTTGACCCAGGTGGCTGCCTTCGCCATCGGTATTCCTTCAGATCTCTACGCATTTCACCGCTACACCTGAAATTCTACCACCCTCTATCACACTCTAGTTTGCCAGTTCGAAATGCAGTTCCCAGGTTAAGCCCGGGGCTTTCACATCTCGCTTAACAAACCGCCTGCGTACGCTTTACGCCCAGTAATTCCGATTAACGCTCGCACCCTCCGTATTACCGCGGCTGCTGGCACGGAGTTAGCCGGTGCTTCTTCTGTCAGTAACGTCACAGCTAGCAGGTATTAACTACTAACCTTTCCTCCTGACTGAAAGTGCTTTACAACCCGAAGGCCTTCTTCACACACGCGGCATGGCTGCATCAGGCTTGCGCCCATTGTGCAATATTCCCCACTGCTGCCTCCCGTAGGAGTCTGGACCGTGTCTCAGTTCCAGTGTGGCTGATCATCCTCTCAAACCAGCTAGGGATCGTCGCCTTGGTGAGCCTTTACCTCACCAACTAGCTAATCCCACTTGGGCCAATCTAAAGGCGAGAGCCGAAGCCCCCTTTGGTCCGTAGACATTATGCGGTATTAGCCATCGTTTCCAATGGTTGTCCCCCACCTCAAGGCATGTTCCCAAGTATTACTCACCCGTCCGCCGCTCGTCATCTTCTAGCAAGCTAGAAATGTTACCGCTCGACTTGCATGTGTTAGGCCTGCCGCCAGCGTTCAATCTGAGCCATGATCAAACTCTTCAATTAAAAGTTTTTTTGAAACCTAAGTTTCATGCTCAATGAATTCTGATTGTTTGTTTCTACTTTTCAAAAAAGAAAAATCAAAACGAATTGACTATATAGTCACTCAGTTACAATTGAGACTCTAAATTTGTTTGCGTCATCTAGCGAACTAGAATCTGCTGTTAGAACTCAATCTGTACGAGTGCCCACACAGATGATTGCTTCATATTTTTAAAGAACGTTTCGAAACATTTCGTTGTTTCGAGGGATGTGCATTCTAAGCATTCCCGATTTTTTGTCAACACTTAATTTTGAATTTCTTTATAAGAAGTTTCGAACTTAAGTTTTACTCGACTACCAACTCGTTGGCTTATTGCTTTTCAGCGTTGCTCCCCGTGTCGGTGGATGCGCATTATAGGGAGATCCGATTTTAGTGCAACCCCTTTTTTCATTAAAACTTATAAAAAAGATTTGTTCGAACAAAAAACAAACGAAACATGTCAAAACAGTATGTTTTTTGCTCAGGAAAACCGAATTGAGGTCACGCGAGCCTACATAAACTTTAAGCATCACAGTGGAACAACTAAAACAAATGGCGTTATATAGCATCTGTTAGCATATCAACTTGTCTACTTACATATAGAAATCGAAACAAAGCCAGGTCAATTCTGCTTTATGTAGAGAAGGTGTACGTAAATTATGTGGAAGTGAAAATGCAAAGCTACTAAGAAGCAGTAAGTCTATCCAATAAGCAGGACTAGATACCTAAATGATACCTTTTATCGAAAATATGAAGATAGGTGCGTTTATAAAGGTATTGAATACTAACTTTCGATCCTTCTTATTATTGGCTAGTAGCTATAGTAATGATTCTGGGATCTAAAGAAACAATGTCTAAGTAAAAAAGATGTGGATAAATCAGTAACAGTGGCGTTTTTGTATAATAAAAAAGGTAAATAAGAAAGATATTAAGAATAAGGAGAATATGCGATATGGAGGCGGAACCCGGAGTCGAACCGAGGTAGACGGATTTGCAATCCGCTGCATGGCCACTCTGCCATTCCGCCATGAAGAATATTGGAGCGAGTAACGAGGTTCGAACTCGTGACCTCGACCTTGGCAAGGTCGCGCTCTACCAGCTGAGCTATACTCGCATTCCATTTTTCACACTGGTAAATTTGATATGTGAAAAATAAATGGTGCCCGGGGCCGGACTTGAACCGGCACGCTGTTACCAGCGAGGGATTTTAAATCCCTTGTGTCTACCAATTCCACCACCCGGGCATCGGGTGTGAAAGCAAAAATTGGAGCGAGTAACGAGGTTCGAACTCGTGACCTCGACCTTGGCAAGGTCGCGCTCTACCAGCTGAGCTATACTCGCGTTCCGTTTTGTATATAAAAACCATGTAGATTTGTTACATACAAATCCCGATATAAATGGTGCCCGGGGCCGGACTTGAACCGGCACGCTGTTACCAGCGAGGGATTTTAAATCCCTTGTGTCTACCAATTCCACCACCCGGGCATCGGGCTTGCTTTCGCATGTGGATATGTTGAGAAATGGAGGCGGAACCCGGAGTCGAACCGAGGTAGACGGATTTGCAATCCGCTGCATGGCCACTCTGCCATTCCGCCGCAAATTTGGAGCGAGTAACGAGGTTCGAACTCGTGACCTCGACCTTGGCAAGGTCGCGCTCTACCAGCTGAGCTATACTCGCGTTCCATTATTTAAATCTACTTATTTACTAAGCTTCTTTAAACTTTAACTTGCTAGGTGATGCTATCTAAATTTCATTTAGATGACATACTGCCCTCTCAACACGGACGCATTCTACAGAAGTTCTGGAACGCGTCAACATAAAAAATGAATGTTTTGAATCGTTTGCTCAAAATTTATCTAAACCGCTGGGTTTATAATCATTTTAAGTCAAGAATTAGTCAATTCTCCTTTTGCAGCATAGAGATACTGGATCATAGAAACTAATGTGAGCAATGTCGCGATAGCTAAAAGTGCGTAACTTAGCATTGTCATCCAATCTGATAATTGCCAAATCAAACCTATAATAGCTAACATCTGTGCAGCTGTTTTGAATTTGCCCAGCCAAGATACTGCAACACTACCTCTTTTACCTTGTTCAGCCATCCATTCACGCAGCGCAGAAATAACTATTTCTCTACTAATAATGACAACAGCAGAAATAGTAATGAAATAATTATCATAATGTGTGGCAAGTATCACTAAAGCAACACTGACCATCACCTTGTCGGCAACAGGATCTAAAAAAGCACCAAATGGTGTTGACTGTTCCAACTTACGCGCAAGATAGCCATCGAGGATATCGGTAACGGAAGCTAACCAGAAAATAAAAGCGGCGGCAAAAAACGCCCATGAATAAGGAAGATAAAAAACGACTGCAAACACGGGAATGAGTAGCAATCTAAATGTTGTGAGCGTATTTGGAATATTCCACATAACTACTTGGTATTGTCTTTTTTTCTATGTTCGCATGATTGCTTAAGCTTTGTCATGCAAATGATTAAATATCTTTTCAGCCATTTCAGGGCTGATCCCAGGAACTTGCTTTAATTGATGTATATTTGCAGATTTAACTCCCTGCATGCCTCCTAAAAACTTAAGTAGTGCCTGACGTCTTTTCTGACCTACGCCTTCAATCTCTTCAAGCACAGATTGCGTTCTTTGTTTTTGTCTTTTATTACGATGCCCTGCAATTGCAAAGCGATGTGATTCGTCGCGGATATGCTGGATAAGGTGTAATGCAGGTGAATCACTTTCGACATTCACCGTTTTACGACCACCATCTATTAGCAATGTTTCTAATCCTGGCTTTCGGCTTGTGCCTTTTGCAACCCCTATCAGTATCGGCATTTTATTGAGTTGCCAATCAGCGAAGAAAGATTCCGCCCTACCTAACTGCCCCTTACCACCATCAATAAAAATAATATCGGGTACTTTCGCTTCATCCGACATTTTGCCGTAGCGCTTATTTAATGCAAAATCCATCGCTGCGTAATCATCCCCAGGGGTGATCCCAATGACGTTATATCTGCGATACTCTCTATTGTTTGGCCCTTGACCATCGAATACAACGCACGATGCGACCGTGTTTTCTCCCATGGTATGACTGATATCAAAACACTCCATTCTTTGAATGTCTGACAGCCCTAGCACTGCTTTTAGTTTGGCATATCGTTTGGTGATTGAGTCTTGTGCACTTTGTTTAACTTCAATACTGTTTTGCGCATTTTTATTTGCTAATGCAAGATATTGGGCTCGTTCCCCACGAACGTTACATTTGAAATTAACTTTGCGCTTCGAAACTTGAGTCAGTGCAGCTTCTAATGCACTTCCTTCTTCTATTTCGAATGGCAATACAATTTCTTTAGCAATTCTAGAGTGGTTACCCGTTGAAATATAATACTGCCCGATGAAAGAAGTTAGCACTTCATCTGCGCCAGAATCTTTTGGTACTTTTGGAAAATGTGTTTTCGTCCCAAGTACCTTGTGTTCCCTTATCATCAGTACATGAATGGCCACTAAACCGTTCTTCTGCTCATAACCAATGACATCAAGCTCTGCAAAGTTCCCTGCAATGGACTGCTGTTCTTGCATTTGCCTTAATAAAGCAATTTGATCTCTGTGTTTTGCTGCTTTCTCAAAATCCAAAGACATACTGGCGGTTTCCATTCGTTCCACCAGTGCTGAGATGACGTCCTGAGAGCGTCCCGTCAAAAACTGTCGAACCATGGCTACTTGTTCTTGGTATTCTTCGTCGCTTACTTTGCCAACGCATGGTCCTGAACATCTTTTTAACTGATACTGCAAACAAGGTCGGCTGCGTGCGCGGTAATACGCATCTTCGCATTGCCTAACCGGGAAGATCTTCTGCATTAACCTTAGACTTTCCGATACCGCAGCACTGCTAGGAAAAGGACCAAAATATTCGCCTTTTTGTTTTCTACTACCACGATGAAATGCAAGTCTTGGATGTTGATGGGCGCTCAGGAAAATATACGGATAACTTTTATCATCTCTTAAGAGGATGTTATATCGTGGTTGGTATTTCTTAATTAAGTTATTTTCTAAAAGCAGCGCTTCGGTTTCGGTATTCGTTAGCGTTACTTCAATATGGTCAATATTACTGACCAATACTCGCGTTTTACTATCTGTGATATTTGAACGGAAGTAACTAGAAACTCGTTTTTTGAGGTTTTTTGCTTTACCAACATAGATAACCTGGTCGTCCACATCGTACATGCGGTACACACCAGGTTCTGTTGTTAATGTCTTAAGGAAAGGTTTGTAATCAAATTCAGTCATTTAAAAAGAACTTAATGACTGCTATCTATATCGATCATTTTATGGCGAATCGCCAAGTGGGTTAATTCCACATCACCGCTCACATTGAGCTTTTCAAACATGCGATAGCGATAACTATTTACCGTCTTAGAGCTTAGGTTCAAGCGATCTGCAATATTTTGTGCTTTCTCACCTTTAGTGATCATGAGCATGATCTGCAATTCTCTTTCCGATAGCGATTGGAAAGGGTTTTCGTCATTGCGGCCACTAAATTGCGCAAGGGCAATTTGCTGAGCAATTTCTGGCGCAATATAACGCTGACCAGCATTAACCGCACGTATTGCATTGATCATTTCATCGGGGCCTGCACCTTTTGTTAGGTAACCATGCGCACCAATTTGCATTACCTTGCTTGGGAAAGGATCTTCACAATGCACGGTAAGCACAATAACTTTTACATCTGGACAGTAACGGCAAATCTTTTTGGTCGCTTCCAATCCACCAATACCAGGCATGTTCATGTCCATTAGCACAATGTCAGGCTCACTTTGACGACAAAAGGTTACGGCTTCCTCACCGGTTTTGGCTTCTCCTACCACTTTAAAGCCACGCACATCATCTAAAATGCGTTTTATGCCAGTCCTGACAAGTTCATGATCATCAACTAAAAGCACATTAATCAATGGCACACCCTCTACATATATATTGGTAAAAGGAGCGAAGCAACCAACAGCCCCGCTTCCAGATGTTTGAGATTACCACATATTTTTTAAAAGCATAACGATAGAAACGAGAGAAAAATACAATTTTGATATGAATTAACTAAATAGTTAATTTATGAAAGAAGCAGTTTGATTATAATTTCACCGCTTTGTGATTTTAAAGGCAGTCGCTATAGCATTTAGCCATAGCGACTTATAGTAGATCTATTTTTATATGACTCAGCTTTGCTTTGAAAATTTATCGACCCAAAGTGCAATCACACCATCACCGGTTACATTACATGCTGTGCCAAAACTGTCTTGCGCTAAATATAAAGCAATCATCAATGCCACTGCGCCCTCATTAAAACCAAGCATACTGGTCAATAGTCCAAGCGCAGACATAACCGCGCCACCCGGCGCACCAGGAGCCGCAATCATTACGACACCAAGCATAAAGATGAATGGCAACATTTCCGACAATGACGGGACAACCATCTCAGGAGAAAGCAGCATCACAGCCATTGCACAAGTCACTATGGTAATAGTCGACCCTGACAAATGGATGGTGGCACAAAGTGGTACGGTAAAATTGGCAACCTCTTCGTTAACATTATTAGATTTACTTGCACGAAGAGACACAGGAATAGTTGCCGCGCTCGACATAGTACCAATAGCGGTAAAATACGCAGGTAGCATATTTTTGATTAATTCCAGTGGATTTCTACCAAGTAACAGGCCGCTCACCACAAACAAAGTGCTTAGCCATAGCCAATGCATAATAATCGCGGCAAGCAATACTACGCCAAACGTACTCAGGGTGTCGAATACCGTACCAGCTACTGCCATTTCAGCAAAAACACCTGCGATGTAAAGCGGTAATACTGGAATAATAACTTTCGCAAGCAGTGCATCTACCACATCTCTCGCTTCGTCAGTGACACCTTTAAGTTTAGTTAAACCGCACTGGCTCATCCCAATACCAAAGATAAATGCCGTTGCAAGTGCCGTCATCACTCCCATCAGCGGAGGGATCTCAATATTAATAAAGCTATTAAGATGAGACTCTTCCACAGCTTGATAAGCAACGCCCCCGTCAAAGAATGGGATGAAAGCATTAACTAATAAAAATGCTAATGTGCCAGCAATAATGGTTGACCCATAAGCAAAGCCGACTGTCTTACCAAGTAAGTGGCCCGATCCCTTTGGTAAACCTGCTATACCTGAAGCAATAAAAAGCAGGATTATCAGAGGAATAGTAAAGCTGATAAGTTGCCCTATGATCACCTTGAAGGTGTATAAGAGCTCAACTAACACAGCCGGCAAGTACAGACCCGCCAACATACCAGCGACGATACCCGCCACTAGCTTCAATATAAGAGACATAGTTACTTCCTAGCAGATTTTCAAAGGCGTTGTTGTAACATGTTTTTGACCATCTTTGCTATTAATTCGATGGAGATAAATAGATTTGTACATTTTATGTATACATATTCGCCACCTAACGTAAATAATTGCAACTTGACGAAAATAAATTGTTTCAGCTCATTGCATATTATCTAATACTGGAAAAAGTCTCTGTAAAATAATTAAATTCATGCTTAAAGCTGTAACCTACTCTTTTGTCGCGCTTAGTCTATCTAGCCAAACATGGGCACTAGACCCAAATAAAATCCCATTTATCGACAGTTCTGCAAAAATTGATGGTGCACTTGAAGCCGATATTTGGCAACGTGCATTAGAAATAGATATCAACAACATCACTTGGCCATACGAGAACCAATCAAGTCCAGTACAAACTAAGGCCTACGTATATGAGAATGGTCAATCTTTGTTTATTGCTTTTGATGCAAAGGATCCTAATCCTGAGTTGATCCGCGCATTTTATCGTGACCGTGACCGCGCCTGGGAAGATGATCTTGTCGGCATTAAAATTGATTCATTTAACAATGCCCAAAGCGCTTACCAGTTTTTCATCAATCCACTAGGTGTACAACAAGACTCAATTGAAAACGAACTTACTAAAAGTGAGAATGGTTCTTGGAATGGGATCTGGGATAGCGTCGGAAAGATAAACAAAGATGGTTATGTTGTTGAAGTTGAAATCCCACTTCGTGTATTAAATTTTAACGACTCCCTCGCAAGCAAAACAATGGCTTTAGAGTTTCTGCGTTTTTATCCAAGAAATGAAAGGTTGCGTATCTCCAGCATGCAATTGAGACATGCAAATTCTTGCTGGATCTGTCAAATGCCGAAATATCAAGGATTTGCTAAGGCTAAGCAAGGTAGTAACTTTGCCGTTATTCCAACACTAGTCACCAATAGGCGAGAATCTCGCGACATAGATGATGGTATCGCAGAGCCATGGCAAGCCGACAATAATGTCGAGCCGGGTTTAGACGTAAAGTGGGCTATCACACCAGACACGACGCTAAACGCAACGCTAAACCCTGATTTCTCACAAGTTGAAGCTGACACGGGACAATTGAGCGTTAACAATAGCTTTAGCCTATTTTTCCCTGAAAAACGGGCGTTCTTTTTAGATAATTCCGATTACTTTTCTTCTCACCTTAACCTTATTCATACTCGGAACATTTCGGCTCCCGATTATGGCGTCAAGCTTACCGGTAATAAAAACGGTCACACTTTTGCAGGATTTATTGCCAACGATGAAAGACTCAATGTCGTTGTTCCCGGAAATCTGGGCTCGAGCGTTGTCTCATTAGAGAGAAAAAGCCAAAACATGGCACTGAGATATCGTCATGACCTAAACAAAACCTTGTCAGTAGGCGTGACATCGACTACCAGGCAAAGCGACGACTATCGCAACCAAGTTGCGAGTATAGACGCCAAATACAAGCCAACAGATAACGATACCCTGCAAGTGCAGTTAATTGGCTCAGATACAGACTATGATAGCGCTTTTGCTGAAGCGTTATGTGATAGTACGCTCGCGGAGTGCGACCTAAACGAAAGTGTACTCAGAGTGATTGACGAAGATGACCGTGGTGCTGGCTATTACGTTAATTATGAGCACAATCGCAAGCATTGGAAGGCATTTACCAGCTATCAAGCTCGCGATGCAGCACTTAGAACCGATATGGGCTTTATCACTCAGGTCGACTTTAATAAATTTCTTTTCGGCGGTGAGTACCGTTGGTATGGCGATGACAACAACTGGTGGAACCGTGCACGTTGGTACGCCGACTGGGATATTTCCCACAACGAGCAAGGCGAGTTATTAGAAAAAGAAGTGCAAACCAACTTTGCAGTTGACGGCCCGTTGCAAAGCTTTCTTGATTTCGGTGTTGAACATAGAAAACGCACAGGACTGCGACATGATGAAACCCGTTTAGCGATTGACGGCAATACCGATCTATTTACCGAGAATTCACAGTGGACCTATATGGAGTTCAAGCCAATGGCCGGCGTTTTCGCAGGTTTGAACTTAAGTAAAGGAAACCGCGTTGACCTTGCAAACAACCGTGTTGGTGATTTGTATTTCGCCCGTCCGGTTATTAACGTCAATTTTGGCAAACATTTTGAAGTTAGATTACGCCACACATACGAAAAAATGAAAGCAGATGGCGCGGAAGTTTATACCGCAAATCTGAGCGATATCCGCCTGACTTACCAATTCAACATTAATAGCTATTTGAGATTGGCAATCATCAATACAGATATTTCGAGAAACCAGAGCAATTATAACGATGATGTTGATGCGACTTATAAAAGCATCAGCACCCAACTGCTCTATTCCTATAAACTAAACCCACAAACCGTTTTCTTTGCAGGCTATTCCGATCATGGTTATCAAGACGATGATTTGTCAAAGATAACTAAAGACGAAAAGACGGTATTTATGAAGTTCAGTTATGCCTGGTTGATTTAAATATCAACCTTTAAATAACTATTGGCTATAAGCAAATTTGATATATCTTATAGCCAATCTTTCCTTTCGTTTTGCGAAATGCGCAGTAAAGTGATGGAATACAAGCAAACCTAGATTAGGGAACACAAATGACTAAAGTATATGCAGACAACAGTCTAACTATCGGTAATACACCGCTGGTTAAAATCAATCGCGTTTCTGGCGGCAATGTTTACGCAAAAGTGGAAGCGCGTAACCCAAGCTTCAGCGTTAAATGCCGTATTGGTGCGTCTATGATCTGGGAAGCTGAAAAAGCAGGTCTTCTTAGCGAAGGTAAAGAGCTTATTGAAGCAACTTCAGGTAACACGGGTATTGCACTGGCTTTCGTTGCTGCTTCTCGTGGTTATAAATTGACACTTACTATGCCAAATACGATGAGCCTTGAGCGTCGTAAACTACTTAAAGCACTTGGCGCAAATTTAGTGCTAACCGAAGGCGCTAAGGGCATGAAAGGCGCGATTGAAAAAGCAAATGAAATCCAAGCAAGTAACCCTGAAAAATACGTGTTACTGCAACAGTTTGAAAACCCAGCAAACCCGAAGATCCACTTTGAAACAACGGGTCCAGAAATTTTTGATGCACTTGAAGGTAATATCGATTACTTCGTTGCGGGCGTTGGTACGGGTGGCACGATCACCGGTGTTTCACGCTATCTGAAAAATGAAAAAGGCCTAAATGTTAAGTCAATCGCTGTTGAGCCAGTTGACTCACCAGTTATCACGCAAACCCTTGCGGGCGACGAAGTAAAACCAGGTCCACACAAAATTCAAGGGATTGGTGCTGGCTTTATTCCGGGCAACCTAGATCTTGAGCTTATTGATGGCGTTGAGTTGGTGTCGAATGAAGATGCAATTGCAATGGCACACCAGCTGATGAAAGACGAAGGTATTTTAGTAGGTATTTCTTCAGGCGCAGCCCTAGTTGCCGCAAAGCGTATTGCCGAGCAACCTGAAAATGCTGATAAAAACATCGTGGTTATTTTGCCAAGCGCTGCAGAGCGTTACCTAACTAGCCCACTCTTTGCAGACACATTCTCTGAACAAGAATTAGTGCAGTAAGAGTAGAGCTTCATATTCTAGATTACCAAGGGGCATCACTGCCCCTTTGTTTTTTATATTATTCCTTTTAATTTCACTTCCTTTCACTACACTTTATCTATTCGCTACGCTTTTTTGACTTCGATGATTGTAAAGACCTTATTACTCATGTTTTTTCTCATGTTTAGTAGTTTCATCTATGGGGAGAATTTAAACGTTGCCTACTTTAAGGGTGGAGAATTTCGCCTTGTTGCTGGAGAAAAGTATCAAGGGGGCTATCTATACAATAAGAAAGGCAAAAATGCCTTCATTCATATTGTGACATTAGATTGGCCACCTTATATCGGTGCAAACCTCTGCAATAAAGGCTGGGCCTTTCAGTTTGCCGTCGCGCTGCTTACAGATTTAGATTATCAAGTGTATGTTGAATTTTTGCCTTGGGCTCGTGCCGTAAGGGCCGCGGAAACGGGAAAAGCCGATATTTTATTCCCTGAATACTATATTGAGGATTCAGCACCGTCTGACAATCACAAGAATAAGACCCGCAGAGAGCTACTTGCTTTATCTAATGCCTTTCCTGGTGGTGAAATCGGCTTTTTGAAACGAAGAGGTGAAGAAGACCGCTTTGATGGCAATCTAAACTCGGTTAAGAATGAGCTCATTGGTGTCGTGAGGGGCTATCAGAATACCCCAGAGTTTGATGCTATGATGGATAATGGTGAATTTGTTACAGTAGAGGCCGTAAATGATTTACAGCTGGTGAAGTTACTCGTCGGTAAACGCGTAAATTTAGTAATAGGCGATCCAAAAGTACTGCGCTTTACGGTCAATTATTCAGACTTACCTAGAGCTGAGAAAATTGAATTACTAAGAAACATAGAAAACGTGACGCCACCTATAAAGTATAACCACCTCTACTTTGCGCTTAGCAAGCAAAAACCACATTGGCGTGAATTGCTCAAAGACATCAATCGCAATCTCTATCAATTTGAGAACAGTGGCGAAACGCAAAGAATGATTGAAATGGTCAGTAACGAGTGTTATTGACCTCTACATAGAACTTAACGCCTAAGCATCGCGGTTTGTTCAGTACCTCTGCTTAAACACACCGCATTTTTAGCTAAAATACGCTTAGGCAAATCGCTTTAGTTAATCCCTAAATACTTGTGCACTTGAACTGATAAGCGCCAATTTTTCGCTTTGCAATTGTCTATTGCAAGCTTAGTGGCCTTGGCTTTTTGGCTGATTGGCTGAAGATACACTAACTTCGGTTCAACTCCAGTTTGTACAAATAACGCCTCTAATTCCTCAATATGCTTTTGCATCGCGACGGGGTGCTTTATCTCATCGGCACGAGCCATTGCACTTGGAAGTACTTTGTAACCCCCACGCATATTAATTTTTGGCGACACGGTAACCCAAGTTTCAGCTGGCGCGAGGATCTCAAATGTACCACTGGTTTCGATCTGTGTGCTGTACCCTTTACTATGCAATAACTCGCATAATGGGCGAAGATCAAACATACAAGGTTCACCACCGGTGATCACCACATGTTTGGCTTGGTAGCCCCGCGCCTCGAAAATCGCCAAGATCTCGTCAGCACTCGCGTTCGCCCACCACTCTGAGTCAGCCTTTTTTTCTACAGTGTTATCCAATGAAACAATAAAAGTGTCGTTGGTTTCCCAGGTTTGTTTGGTATCACACCAAGCACAACCAACTGGACAGCCCTGCAAACGTAAAAAGATTGAAGGCGTACCAGTGAAGCTTGCTTCACCCTGAATTGTTTCAAATATTTCGTTAACCTTGTACAAAATGGCCCCGTGTTTAAGATAAAGTTGTCGAAAAATACCGCGAGAAAATTGTCATTTCTCCAGCGGCCGTGTAGTATATCGCGCCCTGAAGTAAACCTCTATCAAAATCGAGGCAAATCACCTATGAGCGAAAAAGTTGTCGTAATCTATTCCGGCGGAATGGACTCTTACACTGTACTAAACAAGGCTGTCCGCGAGGGCCATGAGGTTTATGCACTGTCTTTTAACTATGGCCAGCGACATGTAAAAGAGCTACAAGTTGCCGCTGACGTATGTGCAAAACTCGGCGTTGCTCATAAGGTCGTTGATATCTCTGCTATCAATCAATTATTGTCAGGCTCTAGCCTAACAGATGACATCGACGTGCCAGAAGGCCACTATGAAGAAGAGAGCATGAAGAGCACGATTGTGCCTAATCGCAATATGATTTTGCTTTCTCTTGCGGTAGGTTACGCTGTCTCTCTAAAAGCAAATAAGGTATTTTACGGTGCTCACTCTGGCGATCATGCAATTTATCCCGATTGCCGCCCTGAGTTCGTTAAAAAGATGGATGATGTTTGCCGCATTGCGAACTACGACGCCGTTGAAATTGTCAGTCCTTACCTTAACAACTCAAAAATTGATATCCTGACCGACGGTCTAAAAATGGGATTAGATTACGCTGACACTTGGACGTGTTACAACGGCCGCGAAAAAGCATGTGGTAAGTGTGGTGCTTGCCAAGAGCGTCTCGAAGCGTTTGAGTTAAACCACGCAACAGATCCGCTCCCGTACGAATAACAGTATCGAAAAAGGCCTCTGTTGAGGCCTTTTTCATATGCTTTTCAAGTGCTTCACTTTACTGGAAGCGTCATACCTTCAAATAGCTTGTCGATATCATCTTGATTTCGTAGCAAGCTTGCACGCTCTACCACATCTTTTGTGAGATGCGGTGCAAATCGCTCAATAAAATCGTACATGTAGCCTCTTAGGAAGCTTCCTTTTCTGAAACCAATTTTCGTCGTACTTGCTTCAAATAGGTGACTCGCATCGATGCAAACTAAGTCGCTGTCAGACTTTTCATCAAGTGCCATTGACGCCAATACGCCAACGCCGAGTCCTAATCTTACGTAGGTTTTAATCACATCGGCGTCTGTTGCAGTAAACACGATGTGTGGCTCCAAACCATGAGCATTAAATGCTTTATCCAGTTCTGAGCGGCCAGTAAACCCAAACACATAAGTGATCAACGGATATTTAGCGACGTCTTGCACCGTAAGTGCACTGCCTTTTTGTGCAAGTGGATGGTCTTTGGCGACCACAATACTGCGATTCCAATGATAGCAAGGTAGCATGACCAGATCACTGTACAAATGCAGTGCCTCGGTGGCGATAGCAAAGTCAGCATCACCTCGAGCGGCAGCATCAGAGATTTGTTGTGGCGTACCTTGATGCATATGTAAAGAAACTGCAGGGTATTTTTTCATAAACCCTTGGATCACAGGAGGTAACGCGTAACGAGCTTGTGTATGCGTCGTTGCGATGTTCAGTTTACCTTGATCTGGTAAGGTATGTTCATTTGCAACCGCTTTGATCCCTTCCACTTTAGAGAGGATCTCACGAGCAATATTAATAATTTCATTACCCGCGCCCGTAACATGCGTTAAATGCTTACCGCTACGGCCAAAAATTTGTACCCCCAACTCGTCTTCAAGCATGCGCACTTGCTTTGAAATACCGGGTTGAGAGGTATATAAACTTTCCGCCGTCGCTGACACATTAAGGTTGTGATTCAACACTTCGACGATATATCTCAATTGTTGTAATTTCATATTGCTTTTATTCTTATGATCTCTTGATGTTGAGCATCAGCCCATAGCAAAACCGCTTTTTTGTTAGCTAGTTTAGTGCAAAGCGATAAAAACCGCCTGTTACGACCTTATGTAGGCTAGCACATTTGGTAAAAATGAGGTAGCCAAGAGGTACTAAATATCAGCATTTTCACTGACGCTCCGACAGTCATTTGGCCAAATAGCGAATATTTTGACACGCTTTTGCAAACTCACGTGCTAAATCTGGCGACTATCTTTCACTAAAACTAACCGCTCATTTAGGCATCGACTATACTAAAAAATAATGAATTCTTTATCTTTTTTACAGGTTATTGTCGTAAACCTGTTCAGAATAGTACGAATTCATGTAAGATTAAAAAATTACACTGGTGGTTACATGAAAGAGATTTCAGTATGTTTGTTTCTATTATAATAATGTTGATTGTTGCACTTATCGTCATAGCAGTTTGGGTAAGCGCGATCCAGCAACATAAAGAGAAACAAGAAGCGGAGAGACGTAAAGAACTTGCTAAGCAAAAACGCGTAATAGAAGAAGCGGAAGACGTCATCATGAACGGCAGCAATATTCCGATGTCTGAAGTCATGATCCGTATCATTCAGCGCCGCGTGCATGACGCTTTAGCCGCAATGGTGGAGTTGTCTCCTACTTCGAAAGAATTAAAAAGTCGCTTACACGAGTCGCAAGAGCGCTTAAATACTCAGCCTGAAAAAACAGCTGACTCAGACTCGATAGCACTTCCTGACAATGACAAGCAAATTATCGCATTAGTTCAAGGCATAAAGAAATTACGCCAACTACTGCGCTCTGAGCATAGTAAAGGTAAAGTAGACACTCAATTGTTCGTTAATGAAGACCGTAGGCTGGAGCGATTTCAGCTTAAAATCAATGTTGAAAGCCAGATAAAACGAGGGCTTTCAGCAAGGACTGCAAATATGGTCGGTTCGGCAAGACAATACTTTGAAAAAGCTTACGCTACAATTTGCGCCGTCTCATACAATGATGACTATGTAAAAGAGAAAAAAGCACAGCTGGAAGGTTATTTAGAAGAGATCAGCAGTGAACTTAGAGCGTCCAACGCATCAGCGGTGAAAAAGAAAGCAGAGCAAGAACAAGACGACTTGGACGTATTGTTTGCACCGAAGAAGAAATGGTAACACCATCATTTACGTAAAAGGCTGGTCACCCAGCCTTTTTTATTACAAATGAAGTAAACCCACTTGCTTAACCAAAAGCAAACTTAACGATAAAGAGTACTGTCAGTACCCAAACGCTGATACTGATTTCATTTGCCTTATTACACGCCAACTTAACTGCCGTATAAGAAATAAAACCCAAAGCAATACCATGCGCGATTGAAAACGTGAGCGGTGTCATCAATAACACAACACTGACCGGAATAGCATCGCTCATCTCATCCCAATTAATCAACTTTAGGTTTTGTAGCATTAATACCGACACATACAATATCGCGCCTGCCGTCGCATATGCAGGAACCATCTGTGCCAGTGGCGCAAAGAATATCATGAGTAAGAAGCAGATCCCCACGACCACGGCTGTCAACCCTGTTCGGCCACCAACGGATACACCTGACACTGATTCGATGTATGAAGTCGTCGTTGAGGTACCGAGCACTGAGCCAGCAATCGTCGCAGTGCTGTCAGCTGACAGTGCCCTACCCAACCTTGGCATGCGACCATGTTCGTCAGATAATCCAGCCTTTTGCGTCACCGCAACCAATGTGCCGCTGGTATCAAATAAATCGACAAATAAAAATGCAAATACCACGCTAAGCATGGAAAGCTCAAAAATTCCGCTCAAATCCAACTGCATATAGGTCGGCGCGATGCTTGGGGGCATATCAACAACCCCATGATAATCTACAAGCCCAAGCCCCCACGCAATACCCGTTACCATTAAAATGCTGATAAGCACGCCACTTTTGACTTCACGGTACATAAGCGCCGCAATCACAAAAAAGCTCGCAATAGCTAATAGCGGGCCGGGAGAAGTGATATCACCAAGTTGTACTAATGTAGCATCGCTTGCGATAACAATTTTCGCGTTCTTTAGCGCGATTAACGCTAAGAATGCGCCAATACCTGCCGCGATCGCACGCTTTAGCACGATAGGTATAGCTTGGATCACCCACTCGCGAACTTTGAATACGCTCAAAAATAGAAATAAACAGCCCGACATAAATACCGCGCCTAATGCACTTTGCCATGTATAACCCATGCCAAGCACAACACCATAGGTAAAAAAGGCGTTTAAGCCCATTCCAGGCGCAAGCGCTAACGGATAGTTTGCCCATAGCCCCATAATAAAACAGCCGATTGCGGCTGCGATACAAGTTGCTACAAAAGCAGCGCCGTGATCCATACCAGCTTCTGCTAGCATTGCAGGGTTTACAAAAACGATGTAAACCATAGTAACGAATGTCGTCAAGCCAGCAATCACCTCTGTTCTTACATTGGTGTGCATAGCTTGCAGTGAAAATAACCGCTCAAGCATAACTAAAATTACAAATTTGAGGAACAAGTGGTTGGATTTTAACACGAATCACTTTAAAACTCGGACAAAATAGTTAAAATTCAGCTACACTCTGCTTATCAACATTATTGCGAATAAAGATATGGATCAAAATAGCACCGACAACTCAGCAAACCATGACTTAGAACAGCAGCTGCTGAATGTGCTTGAATTTGTAACGTCGCCATTAAAAGCAGACGCAAAATTCCCAGATCTTCATGACAATACCCAAGCTTTGAAAAAAGGTCTCTATTACCTAAAAGAAAAGTCTTTTCCGCTTGCGGCAAAATGGCTAAGACTGGCGGCGATGTCTGGTGATTTGAAGGCACAGTTCTTTTTAGGTTTGTTGTTTATGAAAGGTCAAGGAGTGCCACCCAGTCCTTTTCATGCAGCCGCTTGGTTAAGTTTGGCCAGCAGCCAAGGGCACAAAGGCGCCGAACAGGTACTACTAGATGTACGCCGCTTCCTTACAACTAAGCGCTTTAGAGATGCACAGTGCTATGCTGCAACACTTTACGAGCAAATCCATCAACTACAGCATATTAGCCAATAAATTAAATTTTACTCACCAAAATATAGGCTAGGCGTAGCCAAGCCTCTCTTCAGTAAACGTACGCTTACCCTCTGCAACGATCACAATAGTACAGTAGGAAAACTACTGTATAGCAGCTGAGAAAACTTCCTAATGCTTTACTCATACTGAACTTTCGTCAATTAAGCTCTCATTTCAAAAAACCACAACCATTTGTTTTATATTAAAAATTTAAACTAAATAAAAATTAAGCTTGAATATTGATTAAAAAGCTAGCAATTTTCCTTGCATTCACACACTGTATAAACTACTGTATACAAATACTGTATAGATAACCAGTGAGACAATTATGTTACACAGCAATACACTTCTACAGCCAAATAATTCGACTTATTACACACTTAACGAAATCAATAATGTAATCGTTGAAGATGAGATCGTCGCTAGCTTAGAGTTACTTAAAGTTTTACATAAATGTCAGCATAAACAAGGCTGGACGCTACTCGTTGCGCCCGATAATGTACCAAACAAGTCACTGCTAGAAAGTGCTTCAGTTGATGCAAGCAAGTTGCTCGTCATTAGGCAAAAGCACATATACGACCTTGAGTATGTACTTAAAAGTGCTATCAGCAATGGTAATTTCGCTGCGGTGGTGATTTGGACTGATATTGCATCAGTGCAAACTATCAACAAAATGGAACTGCCGGTATCTGACGTTGCGATCCACTGTTTTCAAAGCGCTTAACAAGCTACAATAACAGGATATAAATTTGTTAAAACTGAAGTTTTTATGTCTTGTTATTGCAATTCATCCCTTCCCTATTCGCAATGTTGTGAGCCGTACCTTAAGGGACAAAAATTCGCAGAGCGTCCACAAATACTCATGCGCTCTCGCTATACTGCATACTGCTTAAAAGATGCAAAGTATATTCATGACACCTACGCCCAGGCTAAACAATCACAAAACAATATCGACGATATTGCTGCATTTGCTAATTATGCACACTTTATAAAATTGGAAGTGCTAGAAGAAGTAGTAGAAGCTACTCAGGGGATCGTTGAGTTTAAGGCGCACTATATCGCAGAAAACACACACTATATACTCCATGAGCGGTCAAATTTTATTACCGAAGCAGGCAGATGGTATTACTTAGATGGTGAATTGTACGATACACCTACAACCAAAGTAGGCAGAAATGACCTCTGTCCGTGCGGCAGTGACAAAAAGTACAAAAAGTGCCACGGTACCAAAAATAACCTGAATTAGAGATTAGATACAAAGCAATAAAAAAGCTTGAAGCAAGCTAAGGATGATTAAAGGCCGTTTAGCTTATACCAGTTGTATTAAGTAAATGATCTATTTTGAAGCGGGGAAATAGCTTTAGTAGCAAGGCAAACATTTTGCTATTTAGTTGTTCTAAATGAGAAATTTTTAACGAAGCTAATATGCTATTTCACCCTTCAAATTGATTAGAGAATTAATTCAATTGGTATTAAACATGAGGCACGATAAGCATGGCGTTTTATGTCAGTCTAGTAACGAAGCAAACAGCTGTGAAATGACAAGTTTTAATACCCGTTTGTCTTAAATTTGCTCAATTTTGAAGGAGTAAAAGCAGCTAATGTTGTTACGCCGTCGCGCGTAACATACTCTGCATATCACCCGTTGCAATTTGATCATAAAAACCAGCCGCATCCATTGCCTTATCAGCAACTAAGGCCTGTTTACCTTGCGCGCTCGCCAAACGTCTTTTAACCGCTGGTTCCAAATTTTCTACGACTTCGAGTGGAATATGCTTTTTATCATTTCGTGCGGCAAAAGGTTCTGGATTTAAATTTTCTTGCAATCGCAAGGTTGCCATCGCCCCCATAGATACCAGCTGCGCGTTATGCTGACCAATAAGCATATTGTACTCTTTTGGCGCAAGCGGCTTTTGTGGACCTATTTCAAATTGCTTTTTTAGTGTTTCTTCTGAGTTATCTTTTGCGGCAGCTTCAGATTTTGGTAGGTGAAATTGGCTAAAATCTAATGCATCGGTTGATAGCATAGATAACAGCATGGCAAAATCGGCAGAGCGCGTCTCATGAACACTAATGTTCAATGCGGATCCTAATTGCGACTCACTGATTAAAACGCCATCAATTTGCATGTATTCCAACCGATTATTTTGCTAATTATGAATTTATCGGCCTTTTTCCGAAAAACTTTAGTAGTTTTCTTTACTTCGAAAAAAACTTTGTTATTATCACCGCCGTTGTTTAGGAGGGGTTCCCGAGCGGCCAAAGGGATCAGACTGTAAATCTGACGGCTCAGCCTTCGCTGGTTCGAATCCAGCTCCCTCCACCATAAACAACAGTTACAATTTCGGAGGGGTTCCCGAGCGGCCAAAGGGATCAGACTGTAAATCTGACGGCTCAGCCTTCGCTGGTTCGAATCCAGCTCCCTCCACCACTTTCAAATTGTAACGCTTTAAAATGTATGGAGGGGTTCCCGAGCGGCCAAAGGGATCAGACTGTAAATCTGACGGCTCAGCCTTCGCTGGTTCGAATCCAGCTCCCTCCACCACTTTTAAAGTAAACGCTCCAAATGATGGAGGGGTTCCCGAGCGGCCAAAGGGATCAGACTGTAAATCTGACGGCTCAGCCTTCGCTGGTTCGAATCCAGCTCCCTCCACCACCTTCTATTGCTTGCTCTCACAATAAGCTTACATATATAAACGAGCTTAAAAACAATCCAAAGCCAAAAATCAAATGTGCTGCCATACTTTTTACCCTTGCCTTATTCGGCTCTGGTAATTTAGATGCTGCTACCCCTGCACCAAAACAGGGTTGCATAATAAAAAATGGAAAAACACACGTTATTAAGCCAAAAACTAACGCAATGAAAAGGCTAGGCTCAGTCAACCAAGGCTTGCCCACGCTCAGTAGTAACACCAAGGCGAATACAATCCCAATGAGATAATGCACGCCCCAGCCAATGACACGTTCACCAAATATTGGTTTACTACGCCCGATACCTTGATGCGTAAGCTGACCTTGACACAAGTGTCCAATCCACCTACCAACCAATGCATAATCTAAGCCCTTTATGGCAAACACGCGACTGAGCATAAATGCCCACAAATCCATAACAAGCGTTGCACCTACGCCAATCACAACTGCTGGCATTAACATCATATATAGGTTTTCCACAATTTTTACTCCTCTTTTTTACTGATAGCCGCTATCCTACTAGTTCAAGTTAACTTTAAGTCAAGGGCAAGAATGGATATCAGTGAAGTAGCAAAGAAGTCTGGTTTACCCGCATCCACGCTTAGATATTATGAAGAAAAAGGACTGATCCGATCGATTGGTCGACAAGGGCTCAAACGTGTTTTCCCCCCTTCGATACTTGAACGTCTAGCGCTTATTACACTAGGCAGAAACGCAGGCTTTTCGTTAGATGAAATAGCGGACATGTTTACCCCCGAGGGTAAAGCGGATATTGATAGGGCGAAGTTACAATCCAAAGGGGATGAATTAAATGAAACCATTAAGCATTTAACTGCAATGCGAGATGGCCTCTATCACGCTGCCAAATGTCCTGCGCCAAGCCACTTTGAATGTCCGACATTTCAGAAGCTGTTAAAACGCGCAGCAAAAGCGAGACCCGAGAAATAATAGGCATAAACAGGACACTATGCTAATGCTCAATCATCAAGTCACGACCGTGGTCACGTAAATAACGCCGAGCCATTTTATGGTCGTGGCCATAGTACTTTGTTACCAAATGCCAAAATGCGCTATTGTGTGCCATGACATGAAAATGGCAAAGTTCGTGCACTACCACATAATCAATTACCCACTTAGGCGCACCAATCAAAAGCGTATTAAACGCAAGCACGCCTTTAGATGAAAAACTGCCCCAGCGGCTTTTATAAACGCGTATTTTTAGTGTATCAAAGCGAGCTTGAATATCAGGTTGATAGCGCGCAATAACCATATCTACATAGTCATTTAGCGTTTCGCTTAACAGCGCAACTAATTCACGCCATTCATTTTTGACAGCCTTAAGTAACACCCTTTTGTTATCAAAATCAATTACAGAGGTCGTGCTTTCGCCCCTTTGAATGATAAAGGTCTCGCCGAATACTTGCACAATTCCTGTTTCCAGTGGCCGAGGGCTCTCAGGTATGACTTTTAGAGCAAGCTTTGATTTTATCCAATCGGATTTGCTTTCCACCCAATTATGTAACCAGTGCTCGCAAACTTGCTCTGGTGCATACACAAATACTTGGCCAGCTTTTATTTTTATCGCAACGCTCTTACGCTTTCGGCTTTTCTTCAATTGATATTGCAAGGTAACAAATTCTTAGTCACTAAAGCATGCATTATAATATGAGCAACTTATCAGAGTCACTGCAAACGCCATGTAAGATGATGAATTTGATCAACAATGACAATACATTCATCAATAGTGTGGTTTCTAACACTCTATAAATTAGAAAGATTTTTTCGTTAAATCACCGTATTTATTATTTTTGCTGCTACGCTTAATGAAAAAGGCATTTTGATTTAGGCAAGCTATGGCTGATAAACCCATTTGCCAATATGTGTCACCTGAGGGAAAAAAATGCAGTGAAATCGATATGGGCTCAGGTTACTGCTTTTGGCATGACAATAAATTCGATAAAGGTGGCTTGGAGCTAAGCCAAAAGCTTGAACGCTACGCCAAGCGCGGCGGTTTGTTGCAAGGCTTAGAGTTGAAGCGAGCCAATTTAGAGGGGCTCAATCTTGTTAACTTTGAAAATCATCATGGCTATGATCTATCTTATAGCAACTTTTATCGTGCCAATTTGAAAGGGGCGCACCTGTTTAATAATACCATTAAGCATGCGTCGCTAATGAAGGCCGATTTGAGAGAAGCAAGTCTGCACTGCTGTAATTTAGAAAGCACCAATTTGCTCGGCATAAAGCTTGAAAACACCCGTATCGATAATATGGAACTCGGCGAGCAATTACTACAAGAGCAGCAAGCTTTTGAAGCTCGTAGAAACCGAGCCAAAGAAGACGCGGAAGACTTGTTTCTACAATCCGAAGAGATCTATCGTTTACTACGTAAGGGCGCAGAAAACCAAGGACTATTTGAAATGGTTGGGCGCTTTACATATAAAGAGCTGCGCATGCGACATGCACAGTATCCACGCTTTTCAAAACGTCACCTTATTTCCAGCTTTGTCGACTTATTATGTGGGTATGGAGAAAAGCCGGAAAATGTCATTCGCTTCAGTTTAGGTATGATAATTACCTGTGCATTTTGCTATTTTCTATTTGGTGTTTCGTTTCAAGACCAGATAATGCAACTGGACTTAGACAACAGTGTATCTGAAAACGTCATGGCACTGCTGAACAGCTTTTACTTTAGTGTTGTTACCTTCACAACCTTGGGTTACGGGGATATTACTCCTGTGGGGATCTCCCGACTGATCGCAGCAGTAGAGGCTTTTACTGGCAGCTTTTCATTAGCGCTATTTGTGGTGGTTTTTGTAAAGCAAATGACGAGATGATACTCATCTCGTCATTTTTTAATCCGCGATTTCTGATTTCAGTTGTTCTAAAAAATCCAGCATATATTGGGTGCGGGTTTGTGCCTGCTCACGGGCTGCGGTGGTATGCATGTTATCTTTAATATGCAGCAGCTTAATGAAGAAGTGATCTAAGGTATATTTGGTATCGTCAGCTTTTCTGTGCTCACAAAAAGGGTCTTCTACATTGTAAAGATTACGCGCTATCGCCCCACCTACTTTCATACAGCGGCTAACACCTATCGCCCCTAACGCATCCATTCTGTCTGCATCTTGGACAATTTTGGCTTCTAATGTCGTGGGTGTGACACCGGCGCTAAAGCTGTGTGCAACAATGGCGTGATGAATAGCCTCGAGTTTATCCGTGTCGTACTTCAACTCTGTTAGGAAGGCAACCGCCTTATCTGCAGCTAATTTCGACGCCAGCGGTCTATCTGGATGATTTTTTGCTACGGCAACACAATCATGTAACCAAGCAGCAGGGATCACCACAGCAGGATCCGCCCCCTCAGCTTCGCAAAGCGACTTTGCGACTTTAACTACACGCTTGATATGAGACAAATCATGGGCGGTATCTGCACATGGTGTCGACAGCATAAACTCTTCACATGCTTTTTCTAATTCATGCATTTTTAACGTCATTAAGCTCAACTTTTATTAATATCTGACAAATAAACCCACACAAATTCAGCGGGAAAGGCATTACTGATTGTATGTTGCCACACCCTTCACTAAAATGGCAGCTATCAGGAAAGATTAGAGAAAATATATGACTTGCGCGCTATATCTGCAACCAGGCAGAGAAAAATCCCTTAACAGAAAACACCCTTGGGTTTTCTCAAAGGCCATTAAAAAAGTAAAAGGTAAACCCGCCCTTGGCGATACCGTTAAGATATACAGCAATGAGGGTAAATACCTCGCGACAGCCGCTTACAGTCCAGACTCTCAGATCCGAGCCAGAATTTGGACATGTGATGAATCACAACATATCGACCAAGCGTTCTTTGAGCAAAAACTCGCACGTGCACTAGCAGCCAGAGAATATGTTATTGCTGAAGGTGGTTTAACTGGCTTTAGATTGTGTGCCGCAGAGTCAGATGGTCTGCCAGGTGTAACAATTGACAAGTTTGATAACTACTTGGTTTGTCAGTTGCTAAGCGCTGGTGCCGAACGCCACAAGGGTGAAATAGTAATGGCATTGCAATCACTATTTCCTGATTGTCATGTTTACGAGCGCTCAGATGTTGATGTGCGCAAAAAAGAAGGCCTTGATAAAATTACCGGACCGCTTGCAGGCGACGCACCAACCGCACCAGTCCTTATAAGCGAAAATGGTTTAAAGATTGAAGTCGATATCATCGGCGGCCATAAAACCGGTTTTTATCTAGATCAACGCGACAGTAGAGCCGCGTTAGAGCGCTTTGTAAAAGAAAAAGAAGTGCTTAACTGCTTCTGCTACACCGGTACATTTGGCCTTTATGCACTGCGCGGTGGCTGTAGTAAAGTAATCAACGTTGACGTATCGCAGCCAGCACTCGACACAGCTAAACGCAATGTAGAACATAATGAACTAGACTTATCGAAAGCTGAGTTTGTTAAGCAAGACGTGTTCAAACTACTAAGACAGTATCGTGATGAGGGCCGTCAATTCGATACTATCGTGATGGATCCACCAAAGTTTGCAGAAAGTAAGGCGCAGCTTAACGGCGCTTGTCGTGGCTATAAAGATATCAATATGATTGCCATGCAGATATTAAAGCCAGGTGGCACGTTACTCACCTTCTCATGTTCTGGCCTTATGGAACAAAACCTGTTCCAGAAAGTCGTTGCAGACGCTGCGCTCGATGCCGGTAAAGAATTGTTGATTATGGAAAGGCTAAATCAAGCAGCCGACCACCCTATTGCAGGCAATTATCCAGAAGGCTTTTACCTAAAAGGCCTAATTTGTAAGGTCTATTGATTTAGCAATTTACAGTGGTATCGGAGGAAACTTCAATACCACCTTTAGGGCTTAGGTAATCTAATTAAACTTGGTGATTTCAAGCCCTACAATCCACTGCTCGTCCTGTTCTTGACTACAGCGGATCACGGTCGCGTGAGCACTAAGTGGCTGGATCATATCGCCACTGGAATCAATGAAAATGTCAACGGTTGAATTTGCTTCAATTGGGTCGCTCACTGTCACCGACAACCCTGTGGCGCTTAAATCGTGACAAACTCCTTGGTGCACTTTACCCGACTCAAGCTCGGTTAATTTTGCAACTGCATCCACCGACATACGCATAAAACGGCGTTTATCTTCATTGATCATATAATGCTCCTACACCATTGATTTTATTTTTTCTAATAGCGATTGCATTGAAAATGGCTTTACCACATAGGCATCGCAGCCGGCATCGAATCCCGCTTTTTGTTCTTTTTCGGACTCTAAACCAGATACCATTAATACAGGAATGTCCTTCGTCTCTGGTGTATTTTTCAACATTCGACAGGTGTCGTAACCGTCAAGGCCCGGCATACACACATCAAGCAAAATAGCATCTGGAGGATCAGCAATCGCATTAGACAAGCAACTCGTGCCCGAGTTTGCATAGCTCAGCTCAAACGCCCCTGACAGCGCCACTTCGAGCATTTCATAGTTAAAATACTCGTCGTCGACCACTAGCAGATGCGGTGCATTTTTCCTTTTCTCTCGTGTGGACATATTCAATGCCGCTTCCTTCTCACAATCCAAAACTTTACTTCCTCATATAATAAAGTAACTGTCGTACTCTAAAATGCAAGTTTATATTTCGCACTCTTTTATCGAATTCAGAACGCGTTTAGCCGAAATTGGGTAAGCCGTTCCTAATGTTTGAGCAAACAAAGACACGCGAAGTTCCTGTTGCATCCAAAAAATATTTATAAGCGACTCTGGTACAGGTAATCCAGAAGGAATTTTTGCCAACTTGTCTAGATAGGCCGCAGCAACTTTTTCCAATTCTAGTACACACAGCCTATCTCTGTTTGGATCTACCGCAAGTTTTTCAAGCCTTTTTTCAATCGCTTTCATGTAACGCAAAATATCAGAGATTTTGTCAGCACCATGAGCGGTGACAAAGCCTTTAAAGATAAGACCGGATAACTGAGATTTTATGTCGCCGTGCGCGGTGATCATCGTGAGATCCACTCTGCCTTTCATACGCTTGTTAATACTGTGGGCAATACTAAGCACAGCCTCAACTTGCTTCGCAATTTCAACTACAGTGTCACCTAGCTCAGCTCGAATGTGTTCTTTGGCTTTTTCAAACGCGACGTCATCTCTGATCTCACCAAATGCACGCAGCAACTTATCAACCCCAGCTTGCGTACAGTCATCAACTAAATCATGCACTTTACCAAAGGGGTTAAAGTACAATCCTAACTTAGCCTTATTTGGTAAGTGTTGCTGCAGGTATTTAACAGGCGAAGGAACATTGAGTAGCACAAGACGGCGCAATCCTGCTTGATGCGCCGCTTGGGCTTTTACTTCGTTATCAAACAGTTCTATAGCCGCACTTTGCTTTTTATCGACTAATGCAGGGAAAGCCTTAATCTCATAATTGCCTTGCTTTTTAGTATATTGCTCTGGCAGCTCGCCAAAATCCCACTGCTGAATATCCGCCTGCTCAATCCCTTGCTCTGCCACTTGCGAAAGCGTCTCGGTCACTTGCCCTTGCAACTTTGCCTTAAGTGCCAATAAATCAAAGCTATGGGCTATCACCTTGCCTTTGTCATCAACTACCTGAAATTGCATTTTTAAGTGCGGCTCAAGTGAACTAACGTCCCAATCTGACTCGGCGACTTTGACACCTGTCATTCTGAGTAAACGGTTGGCCACCGCTTCTATAAATGAGCCTTGCATTACCTCAACGGCGGCAAGCACAGCATCGGCATAATTTGGTGCCGGCACAAAGTTACGTCTTAAGGTCTTCGGCAGTGACTTAATAAGCCCACAAACCAGCTCATGTCTGAGCGCAGGGATATGCCAATCAAAACCTTCATCTTGAACTTGGTTTAATAATGCCAGAGGAATATTGACCACCACGCCGTCTAGTGCTTGGCCTGGGTCAAAGTGATAACTGAGAGGCAAGATCAAATGCCCTTGCTGCCACGTATCTGGATAATGAATATCCGTGATATGCTCGGCGTCATGCTTCATTAACAGATCGCGCGTCATATGCAAAAAACGTTTGTCTTTTTGCTTTTGTGAACGCCACCATTTACTAAACGCAGCACGATTATTTACGTCTTGTGGAATTCGATCGTTATAAAACGCAACCACATCTTCTTCGTCGACTAGGATATCGCGACGCCTCGCTTTATCTTCAAGCGCCTGCACTTCTTCAACCAATTTTTGGTTTGCGCTTAAAAAACCTTCGCTCTGGCCAAGTTGACCGTTTGCTAACGCTTCACGAATAAATATCTCTCGGCTAACCACAGGATCAATATCGCTATACACCGTGCGTTTGCGGCCAACGATGATCAAGCCGTATAAGGTTTGTTGTTCAAATGCGATAACCGCCCCAGCCTTTTTTTCCCAATGCGGCTCGCTATAGCTGCTATTAACTAAATGCTTGGCGAGCGGTGCAATCCAATTTACATCGATCTTGGCATTAACCCGAGCATAAAGTTTACTGGTTTCCACAAGCTCCGCAGACATCAGCCACTTAGGGCTTTTCTTAAACAGTGTTGAACCGGGGAAAATATGAAATTGGCTGTTACGTGCGCCTTTAAAAACTTGCTTTTGCTTTTCGTCCTTCACACCAATATGGCTAAGCATACCGCTTAGCAATGATTGATGGACAGCCTCATCACTTGCAGGACTGCTATTTATTTTAAAGCCGAGCTCCTCACATACCGTGGTCAGCTGATATACAATATCTTGCCACTCACGTACGCGCATATAGGCCAAAAAGTCTTTTTGGCATTGCTTTCTAAACTGGTTGCGCGTTAGTGCTTGCTGCTGCGCTTCGATATAATTCCATAGGTTTAGATATGCAACAAAGTCAGAGTGTTCGCACTCAAAGCGATTGTGTTTTTCGTCAGCTGCTGCACGTTTGTCTTGAGGACGCTCTCTTGGGTCTTGAATAGACAGTGCCGCAGTGATCACTATCGCTTCCCAAAGCGCGTTGTTTTGTGCCCCTGACATCACCATCTTGGCAAGCCTTGGGTCTATGGGTAAGCGACTTAGTTTACGACCTGATTCTGTGAGCTTGGCTTTTTCTCTGCGCTGTGCAGGAACTATCGCCTCCAACTCTTCAAGTAACGACATACCATCTTTGATATTACGGCTATCAGGCGCTTGTACAAATGGGAATTGACTTATATCACCAAGTCCAAGTGCCAGCATTTGCAAAATAACCGAAGCTAAATTGGTTCTTAGAATTTCAGGGTCGGTAAACTCAGGACGCCCTAAAAAGTCGTCTTCAGAATATAAGCGAATACAAATACCGGATGCCACACGCCCACATCGACCTTTACGTTGGTTTGCACTGGCTTGTGATACCGCTTCAATCGGTAAGCGTTGCACTTTGGTTCGATAACTGTAGCGGCTTATTCTCGCAGTACCCGGGTCGATAACATAGCGAATACCTGGTACGGTCAATGACGTTTCTGCAACGTTTGTAGACAATACGATGCGCCGTTGGCTATGGGGCGCAAAAATGCGATTTTGTTCGGCATTAGACAGGCGCGCATACAAAGGTAAAATCTCAACGCCTTTTAAATTGCGTTTTGCCAGCGCATCAGCGGTGTCACGAATTTCACGCTCACCGTTCATAAATACCAAAATATCCCCGGGTCCTTCGGCACAAAGCTCATCAACCGCATCAAAAATGCCCTGCAACTGGTCATTTTCTGCTTCGCCATTTTGTGAGTCTACATCTTCAACTGGACGATATCTCACTTCTACTGGATAAGTTCGCCCTGACACTTCAATAATAGGTGCGTCACTAAAATGTTTGGAAAAACGCTCTGGGTCAATGGTTGCTGAGGTAATAATCACTTTAAGATCTGGACGCTTCGGCAACAACTGCTTTAAATAACCCAGAATAAAATCAATATTCAGGCTACGCTCGTGCGCTTCATCAATGATGATTGTGTCGTACTGGTTGAGGAATCTGTCTTGTTGAATTTCCGAGAGCAAAATACCGTCGGTCATCAGTTTGACGTATGTATTGTCAGAAACTTGATCTGAGAAGCGAATTTTAAATCCAACTTCTTGCCCCATCTCGCAGCCAATTTCTTCTGCGATACGGGTAGATACACTTCTTGCCGCTAGTCTTCTTGGTTGTGTATGACCAATATAGCCATCCACGCCTCGACCTAACTCTAAACAAATTTTAGGCAGCTGCGTGGTCTTCCCCGAGCCTGTTTCACCGGCAACAATAACCACTTGGTTATTCGCAATGGCTGCTTTGATGTCGTCTTTTTTCTGGCTAACAGGTAATTGCTCAGGATACTCTACTGCTGGAATATTAGCACTTCTTGTTACCTTTAATTCTTGGCTTTTTGCTATTGCAGCCGCTACTTTTGCGACTACCTGCTTTTGCTTTTCTTGATCGGTAATTTTTTTCGCACCATGGAGGCGCTTTTTGAGGATGAAGTGATCCTTTTTAAGACATGAATTTAGCTCTTTGAACAGCGAGTCAACCTGCACTACACGACACCTTGTGATTACATAAAACGCCGTGTAGTTTATCAAATCAGATTAGACGAACCCAACTAAATTTGGTTAGGAATTGAGATTTTTGCTGTTATTCTCAAGGCAACTCCTCATGGGTTAACTTAACAGCTCGTAAATTTCATCGCTTTATACGTAGCGGTGACCAGAGACATAAGCATCATGTAAATGCTTATCCAACGCTAATAACACATTTGCACGACTGATAACCCCAAGTAAGCGCCCTTCATCGTCAACTACCGGGTACACTTTGGGCTTATTACAAATCATCAAATCTGCCATTTGCACTATGCTGTCTTCGCGTTTTACACACAGAGGCTCTTTTGTCATCACATCGGACACCACGCTATGAGACTCATTTTGATAGGTCGCCTCTAACATTTTTTTGAGACAATCCTGCTCAGATAAAAACCCAATAACCCGCCTTGCTTCGTCTATAACCGGCCCGCCCGACTGGCCGCTTTGTAGCAGCTTTTCTACAGCTGATTCTACGCGCATGTCCTGTTTGAATGTTACGGGGCGATGATTTAAGTAGTCTGCGACTTTTATTGATTGCATTGCTCATCTCCATTAAAAACGCCAGCTATCATGATAATAGTAGCTGGCGTTTGAAGAACTTGCTTAATCTCAACGAAATATTGTTTTACTCGCTATAAATACCAACATAGGTCGGTGTTGTTGACGACTTGCTCGCACGATACATTCCAGCGGTATTAAATGGCATGCTAATATTTCCTTTAGGGTCAACTATGATCACCCCTCCCGTGCCACCAATTGGATAAAGCGTATCAAAAATCACTTCTTGCCCCGCTTTTTCAATCGACTTGTTTTGATAAGCGACACGAGCACAAATATCAGCTGCGACATTATATCGAATAAAATACTCGCCATGTCCCGTTGCTGAAACAGCACAAGAGCGGTTATCCGCAAATGTGCCCGCACCAATCACCGGTGAGTCACCTATCCGTCCGAAGCGTTTAGCCGTCATGCCACCAGTTGACGTTCCAGCAGCTAAATTCCCCTGCTTATCGAGTGCGACAGCCCCCACAGTTCCCATCTTATATTGGCTCTCTAATTGTTGGTGTGCCGCCTGATAGTCTTTGGTCGCCGCTTCTTTCATCTGCAATCGCTTTTTCGCCTTTAGGAGCGATTGATAGCGAGCATCGGTGTCAAAATAGCTGTTTTCCACTAACGTAAATCCGCGTTTCTTAGCAAAGTCTTCCGCACCTTCACCACTTAGCATGACATGTACTGAATGCTGCATCACTTCTTTTGCCAGGTTGATTGGGTTTTTAATGTGCTTCACCCCCGCCACAGCGCCCGCTTGGCGATTACGACCATCCATGATTGACGCATCTAGCTCATGCCCTTCATCATAAGTGTACACGGCCCCCTTACCAGCATTAAAAAAAGGCGAGTCTTCAAGAATATTAATGGCTGCCGTTACCGCATCAAGGCTTTCTCCACCTTGTTCTAGTACCTTATACCCCGCTTCAACGGCTTCTTTTAATTTAGCTTTGTATTGTTTTTCTTTTTCTGGTGTGAAGTTACTGCGCTCAATCGTACCAGCTCCTCCATGAATGGCGATCGCAAACGGTGGCGCTTTCTCGTCAGCGACAGCAGCTGTCGCCGACAAGGCTAATAAGGCTGCTAACAAAGAGATTTTTTTCATTTTTATACCTTGGTTCGTTGTTAAACTTCAGCATGAGATGAATTTTAGAACGATGCAAGCTTTCGCGTTAAAATTGTCAAGCTAACCTATTTACAGTGTGGTTGAAAGAAACTCATGAGCAGCAAGACACAACAGCAAATTTGAATATTTTTCAATCAATTCATGGTTGTTATTTCGACCACAAAATGGAAACATATTTATTACTTTGAAATAACTCAAAGTAATAAAATAACGAAATTCGACAGGAATCGATATGAAAAACATTCTAAAAATTGCAGTTTTTAGCACACTACTGCTTGGTACTGCTCAAGCCGCGTCTACTCAAGAGCAAATTAAAGTTATTGATTACAACACTTTTTATGACACCCAAGTAAACAATGTTGACTGCGGTGGCTACTGGGATGAGCGACGTGTGTGGGTATGTGACTACCGTACAGAGCTCGTTGATGTGAGTTATAAGACTTGCCACTACAAATTAATAGCAGGTGAACCTTACGGCCCCTATACTTTATGGCAAACTAAAACCGTACTCGCGACACAAAGCTGCCCCGGAGGTTGGACTATTCCTCATCCAATCCCAAACTATCAGGTGCCTGGAGGTGCCTATGTTCATCAACATGATACTTTTTCAACTCAACAAGAAGAACGCCGAGTAGCTTACAACTGTCGCTGGGAAACACGCTCGGTCTGGATCCCTCGTGGCGGTTCATACTGCCCTATTCCAAACGCTAAGTAATACCAATTTGTCTTAATACTTGCTCAATTTGAAGGAGCAAATTGGTGTGGCACTTATAAAATAGCATGCACAAAAAAGCGCTTCCTCTGGAAGCGCTTCTATCGAATCATTCAATATCTAAAAGCGATTAGCTCGCTTCACGCTGTGCCTTCATACGAGCAAGGCGCGCTACTTGATGTGTAGAAGTTAAGAATGCGAAGATCGGTGCTAAATAGCCACGTTTACGTAGCTCTAGGAAATCTTCGTCACCTAATTCATTTAGCTTACGCTCATCCACAAGGTAAATACCGTTGATGTCTTTTTTCTCACCACGGATTTCCACCGTTAGTGTTTGTTGAACTAGAAGCTCTTTGTCAGCAAGATACTGAGTAAACGCTTCAGTTACGCGAGCAAACTCAACATAGCTAACTAACGCTTCTTTACGACGACCTAGATATTCGGTTTCTTTACCGTCTTCGAAAAGCGCATTGCCTTCCTCTTCACCAACTAGCGGGCTTGCTTCATCAATAACAATACCAAACTGATCTTGCTCTGGGTGCTTAACCAAACCAAACGGGTAACGTGCTGCGGCCATTGGCACAAAGCTGCCAGTCCACTTATCACCATCAACAAATAGGTTTTCACCAGGCTGAAGACCAAACATAGCAACCGCTTGAAATTGACCTGACTCAGTGTTTTTAACAAACGCCATTGGGAATTCTGTCGCTACACGCGCAAACTCATGCGCCACTACAGGCATTAAGTGCTGAGTTTTAAGGAAATCAACGTTCACGCCATTTTTTACTTTGATATTAGCGTGCTTTTCGTTGTGTAAAGGCTGCACTTGTTGTTCCGCCATAATACTGCTCCATTGTTTTACGTATTTGTTACTTTATTTATTGCCCCTAAGGCTAGCGGTTTTCGGGGCAAATTGGAAGTTAAATATTTATGAGAAGAGATACCGCTAACTATGGCAACCAAAAACCAAATAATTACCTCGCCTATATTCTTGAATATCTGTCTAAAAATTCTTGAATATCTGTCTAAGAATCAATCTAGACGCATCGTGCGAATCAATGACTAAAGAAGTAAAGAAATATATTAAACTCTTAGTTAAGAGTTTGATATATTGATGGTCTTGCCAACTTCCCTAGTGTAAAAAGAGAGCTAAATGAACGAAGCAATTAAACAACATATAAAATCTATTGAAAAGGTTGAACCCATTCAATTGTCGCCTTATGAAAGAGACACACCGATGATTTATATGGACTTTGGCAATATGAGCACAGTGTGGAAACAGCAAGCGCCAAGTTATCGTCCTGATTGGGTAAAACCGATAAACAGTTATCCAGGCTTATGGGCTCGAGTTTCAAATGACTATTTTGAATTTGTTAAGGAATTAGCACTTAAACTGGCTCCTTATTTTGGTGCATCACCATCACTAGAATCAATTAAACGTATCAGCTGCAATTATGCAATTGCCACCAAGTCAAATGAAGAACTTCATGCATATCAAACAATTCCACACTTCGACAATTTAAACTCAAACCAGATAGCATTGGTTCATTACCTTTGTGGTGGTGAATTTGGTGGAACTGGCTTTTACCAACACAAATCGACGGGAGTGAAGGAAGTTATCAGTGCAAATCATGACCGCTATCGAGATCACTTAGATATTGAGCTGTCACAAGGTGGCTACAAAGAAAAACAATATATCTCCAGTCACCATCCACTTTTTGACAGAACTCATTATATCGAAGCTGAGTTTGGCCGCATCGTGGCTTTCCCTAGCACTCGACTTCATTCAGCGTGTCTCGCGGAATCGCAACTTAACTCAGACGTAATATTGGATGGACGTTTAACGATTACGAGCTTCATTATTTTTGACCGACGTGAACTACCGAACGTTTAATATGCTCTAAGGTTTCTCTGTGCCCTCGTAAGTTATTACTGCAATAGCTTACTCCTTTCTGAATATCCTCCAATAGCTTCGATAATGCACTAGCCTCTCCCGAAGGCGGCTGAATCGAAAGGTCGGTATAATAATTCATGCCGTATAGAACATAGAGGTAATTGCTGACACGAAACAGATCTAAATTGGAACGGAAGTCGAATTGAGAAGGAATTTTAGCACGCCAAAGCTGTAGCTTTTCTTTTAACTCATTCGATAACGAGTTATCATTTCTATTATCAATCCAAAAAGCGCTATCATCTCTTTTTGATAAATAATAATGAAGTTTGATGAAGTCGGTCGTTGACTCCCACATCTGCGTAACATCTTCATTAAAACGCTTTTGCCTAAGTTTAATATTTTCTACATCACTCGGAAAAGCCTCTGCAAACATCCTTGCTGTAACATCAAACATAAGCAAACCTGTAGCTTCTAATGGCTCTACAAACCCTTGTGACAGCCCCATAGCCACACAATTATTTATCCACGGCGTTTGCTGGTATCCAACTTTCATTGGCAATTTTCGGACTTGGCTGAGCATCTTACTATCTTCTATATAATTCAGTAAGGTAGATCTCGCACTCTCCTCTGTTTGATACTTGCTGGAATAAACATACCCTATTCCTCTGCGTGTTGTTAAGCCTATATCCCAAATCCACCCATATTTTTGGGCGGTTGAAGTCGTGTAAGGTTTGATCGTGGCATTTGGAGTATCATAATCAACTTGAACAGCCAATGCAGTGTCTGCTAAAAGCTCACTCCCTTTATCAATAAACTTCCCTCCAAGTGACTGTTCAATCAGTAGCGATTGAAAACCGGAACAATCAACAAAGAAATCTCCCTTCACTCTTTCACCATTGTCGAGTTCTAAAGACTCGATAAAGTGCTCATCATTTAAGTTAGCCTTTGTGACATTACACTTAAGATTCTTAACGCCAAGCTTGTGTATTGCATGCTGACGCAGAAGCTCTGTAAATTTACCAGCATCAAGATGATAAGCATAATTAAAGAGTCCTGAAAACTCTTTATCTGATAACCGTTTTGGTGGTAATGCTTTTTCACAAATATACGACTGTACCGATACTAAATCTGCATACTTTTTGCTGGCTAACTCTTTATTTAATAACCAATGAGGTGTTACATCAAAAGGGCGAATATTTGGGAAATCAAAAAGGTGATGATAAAAATCTTCTTCTACTGCTGATGGATTATGACACCAATTCACGAATTTAATACTATGCTTGAAAGTGACATCACATTGACCTATAAAATCACTTTCTTTTATTCCAAAGTATTTTAGCGTGTCTTTGATTACAGGGACGGTTCCTTCTCCAACTCCGATGGTCGGAATATCGGGCGAGTCTAATAAAGTAATTGAAATATTGTCATTTTCATTAGGGTTTAATTTTTTGGCAATATGACATGCAGCAATCCATCCAGCCGTCCCACCACCAACGATTACGACCTTGCTAATTTCTTTCAAATTAATTACCTACGAAACATAGTAAAACATCAAAATCGAATTTCTATAGTACTAAATAGAAAGAAGCCCCATATAGGGGCTTCCTTGATAGTATGCTAAATCTTAAAAGCGGAAATCAACACCAAGAGAGTATCTCGCATCCCCTTTATATGACCAAGCAGCATAGCCGTCACGAATTGATGGCTTAGTACCAGCAGGGAATTCAGCTACCCCATACTGTACACTATCTTCCTCAGTTAAATTCACAGCTGCAAAACGTAGCGTAATTGCGTCAGTAACATTGTAACTTGCGGTTAAATCGAGTGATCCATAGTCATCGTGCATACGGTTACCGTAGAAGCCGGTCTCACGGATCATATACTTAGAACGCCAGTTGTAAGCAAGTCTTACGCTTACATCATCTTGCTCATAATACGCAACCGCATTGATTGTGTTTTCAGAACTATCTGAGAATAAGCCTACAGCATCAGAGAAGTTCGACTCATCAACAGAACCGTCAGCATAGGTGTAGTTGAATAGCGTGCCAAATCCACCACCTAGTTCGTGCTGAACTTGGAATTCAAAACCAAGAATATCACCACCATCACCATCAACCTGAGTGTTTACCTGCCAGTTATCTTGACCAGTCACAGGGTCAACAATTCCAACCGATTGGTTCAACGTAGTTTCACTAGTCGTAAAGTTACTGACATCTTTGTAGAACAATGTGATTGCAACCATATTTGCATCACCGTAGTAATACTCATATCCTAGGTCAGCTTGAGTAGCTTTAAACGGCTTAAGATTAGGGTTACCCTTTGTAAGCGTCTCATTACCGCGCTGAGTATCGCCATAACCTGCAATCTGCGTCGCTGCAAACATATCGTTGTAGTTAGGACGAGAAATAACTTGTGCTAGAGAAACACGTACAATGCTATCTTCACTTAAGTCGTAGGCTAAGTTAAAGCTAGGTAAGATTTCGCTGTAATCACCTTTATCTTCAACAATGCTTGAGCTCAGACCATTGTTTTGACCAATACCATTTGGATCAACAAAACCTGGCATAGGCGCAAAGTATTTAGATGATGCATCTGTTGATACATATCTCAAACCAAAATTACCTCTGTAATTTTCGCCTGAATAGTTAGCCATTAAGTAAATAGCTAAGTTTTCTTCTTCAACCGTAGAATAACCTGAACGGTCATGATACCAAGTACCAAAAGTTGCTTCTGCATTTGCTCTCATTGCATTAATGTCTGGTGTCGGAATTGCGACATTTGCATCCGTTCCTGACGTATCACTACCAGTCCAAAACTGCGTTGGGTCGATAGTATTGTGTGCATTATGCGTTGGGCGATACGAATCTCTTTCTACTTCGTGATCGGTCCAACGAACACCTGCTTTTATTGACGTAATATAATCATGATCTAGATTGTAGGTAAGATCTGCTTGGAAATATGTTTCTTCATCTTTATTTGGTGCTTTTTGAGAAGCCCAATTTTGCAGACCTCGACCGTCCCAACTTGGGTCAAATTCTGAAATATTCCAGCCGCCTTTTGGCAGATTTACCGAAGATACCTTTCCTGAGTTATCTAAAACTAAACCGTTAAGATCTGCCGCAGTTCCTAAGTATGCTGCGTGGTTTATTGTTAAATCCGTTCCACCTTCAGCTGAAGTTGAGCCTAAACGAGTCTCAACCTTAAAGTTGTCGCCATGATAATTATAGGCTAAATCAATAACTTCAGATTCCATCGAAGCAAAACGAGCAAACGTTTGTAAGAATGCACGGTTTGGCGCTGGATTCTCTGCTGTGTTCGAACGAACAGTACAGACATCTGACACTGCGATTTTTTTCTCACAGTTATTCAAGTTTGTGAATAAGAAAATACTGTTGTTAGCGTTATCAGCTTCTAGCTCTAATCCTAAGTAATGTAGGACAAACTCTGAATTTTCTGTTGGTGCGTACTGTGCAGTGATATCGATAGAAGTTCTTTCACGCTGCTGTTCGAAATAGTTTACTGACTCCGCACCATCCCAACCATAAGACGCTTCATTTCCGCGACGTACATATGTAGAATCTTCATACGCAACCGCCCCCATCACACCAAAAGTTTCATCAGCATTTTTCCAGCTGTAAAGCGCTGAGAGGCCAGGGTCTGTCTCTTCCGACTCTGTTGAATATTCACCTTCAACAGAGAAGAACGCTGAGTTTGAGTCCAAATCTAATGGTTTGCGAGTTTTAACGTTAACAGTACCACCCACTCCTCCTTCAACTAAATCGGCCTGTGAAGACTTAAATACTTCGATAGCGCTGATTAATTGAGGTGGTAACAATGTATAGTTGAAGCTTCGGTCGATTGCTTGTTGGTCATACCAACCAGTCGACGCAACTGACTGACCATTTAAAGTAGTCAGTGTCAATTGGTTTGAAGCTCCTCGGATAGATACTTGTTGACCTTGTCCAAATTGACGGTTTACCGCAACACCTGGAATACGACCAAGTGCTTCACCTACATCGCTGTCAGGAAACTTACCGATATCTTCTGCAGATACGGCGTCAACAACACTCGTTGCAAAACGCTTGGTATTGATAGATTCTTTTAAAGAACGGCGAATACCACGAACTTCAATGACTTCTACGTTTTCTTGTACTTGATTTTGGCTTTGACTTTCTTCTGCAACTACAACGCCTGAAAAGCCCGCACCTAGTGCGATACCGACGTTCACTGCTAGTAAGCTTTTTTTGAAATTATTAGCTAACACAGGATTCCCCTTGAATCATTTTGTTGGTTTTTTAAATCACTTCTGCCCAGTGATGATGACAACGCTGTCATCTAATAACAAACCATACACCCTAAATTACATATTCGCTACAATTTTTTTGGCCTGTTATTCAAAAAATATTCATATAGATATATATCTTATTGATAAATATAAACTTAAATATAGCCAAGATATGGTTTGTTACAAAAACGATTGGAGAATAGCACAAAAAATTTTGCTGCTGTAGGGTTTTAAGATGGAATTGTCTCAATAAAGGGACATTTTAGTTATCTGAATACACACAAGGGGATGTGTATTCAATTCCCTCATCAAGCTTGGGCAGAAGCTAAAGATGAGAATCAATATCAATGACAACGCTGTCATTATAGGTTTATCTGTAAGTACTGTCTAGTTCTTTTAAGAGAATTTTTTATGACAAAGGCTTATAAAATCTACAATTAGCGAGTTAGCTATCACTATCTTTTGCACAAATTTAAATACCCCATTACGGGACTTGTTGATTTTATAATGATTGTATCTTGAATCAGTAAAATTTATTGCTTTTATTCGTAAGAAGTAAGAAGTAAGAAGTAAGAAGTAAGAAGTAAGAAGTAAGAAGTAAGAAGTAAGAAGTGTTGTCGCTTCGAGCTGAATGTCCAGAGATATTCAATCAGTTGACCAAATAATCAAGACAAGGCCAGCTATCACGCCAGCCTTGCATTTTACTATTTTTAGTAGATGCACTCGGGTTACGGGCACCAAAATACGGTCAAATTAATATCAGGGTGATTTAATACAGCGCGCAGTGGTACTTCATACTCTGAGCCGGGTTGTTTTGCCGCTTCATACACCGCCTTTTTTTCATCACCAGAGATCAATAAAACAGCCGCCTTAGAGTTAGCTATTCCCGCCAAAGACAAACTCATGCGCTCGGTGATCTCACCTGTCACTTCGCTTTGATGAGCATTAATTGCGCAAACAGTGTTTGTGGTCGTTAACGCGTGCTCTAGGCCCTTTGCATTTGGAAATAAACTGGCGGTATGACCATCAGGTCCCATTCCCAAAATAGTAACATCGAACGGTTTTTTCAACGCTGCATAAGCAGACTCACATAGATCAGCGCCCTCTTCTGCTGACACTGCCGCATTCTTCATTGTTACAAATCGAGCATTTGCCGCTTTGTCTTGCAGTAATGTCGACTTGATAAATGCTTCGTTAGACTTTTCGTGTTCCGGTTCGACCCAACGTTCATCAACCATAGCAACCGTAATTTTGTCCCAGCCTAGTTCAACACCAGAAAGGTAACGATACGCTGGAGCCGGTGATGAACCACCAGATACTAACAGCACAGCTTCACCATCTTGTGCAATCCCTTGGCTAAGCCCTGATTGGAGTAGCTCAGCAAGCGCTGCTGTCATCTCGTCTTTGGAGCTGAAATTTCTTTCTGTTAACTGTGCCATTACGCTTGCTCTCCCGCGTTGAACCAAACATGTTTGTTTTCTTCTAGCAGTTCATCGGCGTCTTCAGGACCCCAAGAGCCAGCACGATAAAGTGACGGAGCCCCTTTACTCTGCCAACGCTCAATGATTGGATCAACCCACTGCCACGCTTGGCGCACTTCGTCACGGTGAATAAATAAAGCAGGGTTATTTGCAGCGGCGTCTAGCATTAAGCGCTTATATGCGTCTGAATGATAGCCATTGTTATACTTTTCACTCAATGAGATATTTAGCGTCACTGGCTCTAGTTGCATTTCAAGGTTATCTAGACGCTTAGACATTAGCGTTAACTGAATACTTTCTTCAGGTTGTAATCTTATTACCAGACGGTTTGGCTGAATTGGACCCGCCGCATCACCATAAACATTGTGAGAAACAGGCTTGTACTCAACCACAATTTCAGCACAACGCTTTTTCATACGCTTCCCTGTTCTTAAATAGAAAGGCACGCCAGACCAACGCCAGTTATCAATGTGAGCACGAATAGCAACAAATGTTTCTGTTTTACTCGACCCTTCACCCAACTCTTCTAGGTAGCCGGGTACCAGCTTACCTTCAAGGTCGCCTGGCACATATTGGCCACGCACAACATTATTATCTACATCCGCGTCAATTAGCGGTCTAAGCGCTTCTAATACTTTAAGCTTTTCAGTGCGAATACTGTTGGCATTAAGTTTATGTGGTGACTCCATCGCAACCAAGCAAAGTAGTTGCAATAAGTGATTTTGTACCATATCACGAAGTGCACCCGCTTTGTCGTAGAAGCCAGCTCTGCTTTCAAGACCGACTGTTTCAGAGATACTGATCTGAATATTATCTATGGCTTTAGCATCCCATAAATTCTCGAACAGTGCGTTTGAGAATCTAAGTGCCATCAGGTTTTGAACCGTTTCTTTACCTAGATAATGATCGATACGGAATACTTGCTCTTCCGAGAAGAACTCACCGATTTTGGCATTAATTTCTTCTGCAGATTTACCGCAATAACCAATAGGCTTTTCAACAACTACACGTGATTGCTCAGTGATCAGCCCTTTAATTGACAATAGCTCACAACAACGGCCATAAACCGCTGGAGGAAGTGACAAGTAGAATACACGAGATTTATCTTCCCCATCAGCCAACATATTCTTTAGCGTATCCCAATGTTCGTCTTCTTCAGTAACGTTGACTACCACAGGCACTAAAAACTGTTCAAATGCGGACCAATCTTTCTTGTTGTATTCGCCTTTGCCAAGGTGAGTTTGTAATGCGATATGTGCCGTTTCGATAAATTCTTGTTGTTTGTTTTGTTCACGAACGGTCGGTAAGATGCGAGTGCCTTCAGGTAAGTTACCTTCTTGATATGCACGATACAAGGCAGGTAGGAGTTTGCGAAGTGCTAAATCGCCTCCCCCACCAAAAATTACGATGTCAAAAGGATTAAGCATAATTCACTCTCATTAGGTTAGGCGTGCACTACAAGCACGCAGTGTTTATTCGATTTGGAGCCACTCCAAAGCCTACCAAACTCATTGTGTAACGGGTGATAATTTCGATTGCAATGCACTAGTAATATCAATTCGACTTAATACCTGCTCAATTTGAGGGATTAAGTAAGTTGGTATAAATGAGTCTTAGAAACCTGTATTTCCTCTCACAAAAATACAGGTTCTAAGTACTCCAGCGCTACCCGTTCAAAGGTATTCTGTTTACTTCCAGTTCCACTCGAAGTATTAATTTGTTCTCTTTTGCTTGTAATAAGCGATTAGACCCGCCGTTGAGCTATCATGCGGGTTAGTAACGCCTTCTTGTGTTAGCTCGGCTTCAATATTTGAAGCCAGTCCTTTACCAAGCTCAACACCCCACTGGTCAAATGAACACACATCCAAAATAATGCCTTGGCAGAAAATTTTGTGTTCATACAAGGCAATTAGTCGGCCCACAGCTTTTGCATCTACCTTATCTAAGATAAATGAAGAGGTTGGACGGTTACCTTGGTGTATTTTATGCGGGATCAACTTGTCGATTTCCGCATCCGACTTACCTTTAGCCGTTAAATCTTCACGTACCTGCTGTGCATCTACACCCGTCATCATTGCTTCCGTTTGCGCGAAGAAGTTAGACAGTAAAATATCGTGATGCTGGCCTACTTTGTTTTGCGGTTCAATCGAAGCGATGAAATCGGCCGGTACAATCACATTACCTTGGTGTAAACACTGATAAAAAGCGTGCTGGCCATTTATCCCTGTCATGCCCCAAATAATTGGCACAGTCGTATAGTTTACCTGCTCTCCTGCAAAGGTAACATGCTTACCATTACTTTCCATTTCACCTTGTTGTAAATACGCAGGCAGCATATGAAGCGCCTGATCATAAGGCAAAATCGCTTGTGCTTGATACCCTAAGAAGCTGGTATTCCATACACTAAGTAACGCCATCAACAGTGGAATATTGTCTTCGTTGTTTGCCGTTTTAAAGTGCTCATCAATTTCAAACGCACCTTCAAGTACTTCGACAAACTTATCGAAGCCTAAATAAAGTGCGATTGGTAATCCTATCGCGCTCCAAAGCGAGAAACGACCGCCAACCCAGTCCCACATCGTAAACACGTTGTCATCGCTAATACCAAACGCTCTGGTCTTCTCAAGGTTGGTGCTCACCGCAACAAAATGCTTGGCGATTGCCGCTCTATCATTTGCAGCATTCAAAAACCACTCAACGGCAGTCTTTGCATTGGTCATAGTTTCAGAGGTTGTGAAGGTTTTTGATGACACAACAAACAGGGTTGTTTCTGCGTCCAAACCTTTTAGTACTGAAGCAATCTGTACACCGTCAACATTCGAAACATAATGCACGTTTAGCGTGTCATCTGCATACGCAGCAAGCGCATCAGTTACCATTTGCGGGCCTAAGTTAGATCCGCCAACGCCAATCGCAACCACATCTTTTACAGCTTTGCCTGTATACCCTTGCCACTCACCTGAACGAACTCGGTTACTAAATGCTTGTAGTTTTTCTAATTCTGCATTGACTTGTTCAGTAACGTTTACACCATCCACATAAATAGGTGTATTAGCTCGGTTACGCAGTGCTGTATGTAAAACCGCTCGGTCTTCGGTGATATTTATTTTTTCACCGGAAAACATCTTTTCTCGCCAAAGCGCGATATCGCTCTCTTTTGCGAGCTGCATCATTTCAGAGAATGTTTGGTCGTCAATGCGTTGCTTGGAAAAGTCGAACAACACACCTGGGATTTGACGAGAGAACTTTTCAAACCTTTGTGCATCGTTTGCAAACATCGTTTTTAAATGCTGTTGCTCTACTCGCTGCGCAGAACCACTGAGCTTTTGCCAACTATCCAAATCTACACGACCACCCATTACATATTCCCCTAAGACGTAAGTGATTGTTAGTTACCTTACTTTTCAGGTAGTAACAACAAAGAAACATTATTAAACAAGCACATTATGCCAAAATGACAACGCTGTCAAATCGCTTCTTTTCAATTTTACATTGCGAATAATAACCTAAAATAAAATTTTTGACACCGGTATCATTCATTTATTTCTGCGAATTGTAGTGCTAAATTCTGTACTTATTAGATAGACTAAGAAAAACAGATGATCCTTTTATTAAGCCGATGGTCGCCTTAGCGGCTAAATATCTCAGAAATTGGGCGCTAGCTTCTGCATACATAAAGCGCTACTATTCCTCTGTGCTTAATAATGATCGATACAGACCTGTAAATAGAAGAACAACTACATGAAAGTCACTATTAATGATGTTGCCAAGCTAGCTGGCGTATCTATGAAAACCGTATCGCGGGTAATCAATAAAGAACCTTCGGTTAGAAAAAAAACCTACGATCAAGTAATGCAGGCTGTAAAAGAGCTTAATTATCAGCCTAATATCGCTGCGAGAAACTTAGCTGGTACTTCTTCATTTGCAATTGGCTTGGTCTACGACAATCCCAATGCGTATTATGTCATTGATATGCAAAACGGGGTGTTATCTCGCTGTAGAGATGAAGGATATGAGCTCGTCATCCACCCCTGTGAATCCAATTCGGAAAATATGGCCGAAGAATTCGTCACTATGATCAAACGCTCACGTCTTGCAGGTTTGGTCTTGACTCCTCCTCTATCCGAGCAACAATCCATTATTGATATGCTAGATGAGCTGGGCATACATTACGTGCGTCTACTTTCTGGTCGAGCGCAAGAAGCGAAAAATAGCGCAAATAACTGTATCTTTGTTGACGACTACGCTGCAGCCTATGAAATTACTGAGCATCTGATCCAACTTGGACATAAAAAAATTGCGTTTGTACTTGGGGATGAAGAACACAAATCAACGACGGAACGGTTAGCCGGATATCGCGATGCCCTAAAAGCACACGATATAAAACAAGACGATACACTGCTCTATCACGGTACTTACTCATTTGAATCAGGGGTAAAAGGCGCTAAAGCGCTGCTGGCCAATGGTAATCCAAACCAAATCACTGCGATTTTAGGTGGTAACGATGAGGTAGCCGCTGGAGCTTTATTTGCTGCGCGGCTGATGAACATAGAGATCCCGGGTCAATTGTCTATCAGTGGCTTTGAGGACTCTCCATTCTCCCGCCAAACTTGGCCAAAGCTTACGACTGCACATCAGGCTAACAACATTATTTCTGAACATGCTGCGCGTTTATTGTTTTCTAAAACACGGGGACATCGAAAAAATGATAAAGAAGTCTCACATGTGTTCACACCGAGTATGGTGGTTCGTGAAAGCACGGGTAGGATCACACAATAGCTATTTATTTAGTCGGCTCTTGAGCCGACTAACATCAAAAATTCTCACTATTTCGCCAACAGTTCTTCACTCTTACTCGACCATGCATTGATCAGCGCCTTGACCAGAGATGCAAGTGGAATCGCAAAGAATACGCCCCAAAATCCCCATAAACCACCAAAAAATAACACTGCAACAATGATATAAACAGGGTTGAGATCCACTGCTTCTGAAAACAATAACGGCACTAAAACATTACCATCTAATGCTTGAATAATGCCGTACGCGATGAGAATGGTCCAAAATTCTGGCGCTAGACCAAATTGAAACAAAGCAACTGCGGCAACGGGTAAGGTAACGAGTGCAGCACCAATAAATGGGATAAGTACAGAGAGCCCAACCAACGTTCCCAGTAGTGCGGCATAACGTAAATCCAAAATGGAAAAGGTCACAAAGCTCACTACTCCAACGATGACAATCTCAAAAACTTTACCACGAATATAATTCATGATTTGTTGGTCCATCTCATGCCACACTTGTGAAATGAGCTTTCTGTCCTTGGGTATAATTTTTGACACTCCAGATGTAAGCTCTGACTTGTCTTTCAACATGAAAAAAGCAAGCAGCGGCACTAAGACTAAATAAATCATCCAAGCGACAACGTCTTTTAATGAAGTTAATGAGGCTGACACAATGACTTCGCCAAGCTCTAACAGTTTGCTTTCCACAGAACTCACAATTGCCTGTACCTGAGTTGTAGAGATCAACGTCGGATAGTATTCAGGTAAATGTAAAAGGAAGTCCTTACCCTCTTCGACCATGGTTGGACTTTCTTGGAGCAAGTTACTTAACTGTTGCCACAAAACGGGAACGATACCAAATACCAGCCCCAAAGCGACCCCCACAAATACCGCCATTACCACTACTGCTGATAACATCCTACTGCCAGTCACTCGGGTAAGCTTGTTCACTGGCCATTCTAGTAAATAAGCTATGACAATTGCGACCAGTACCGGCATGACATAACTGCCAAAAAAGTACAGCAATGCAACCGTAGCAACTAGCATCAGCAATAGAGTAACGGAATGTGGATCTGAAAACTTTTTGATATACCACGCTTTTACTAACTCAAACATCCATGATCTCCAAACACACTTCACCGCTTTCAATTTCAATAATTTGGTAACTCACCGAGTTACCATCCAAATATTTTTTTATGTCTAACAAGCTTTGATCCTGACTCATCAGCAACTTTAGTTTGCCTAGAGTATAGTCATGGCGCTTTAACCGCCACTTAAACTGAACAAATAATGCGGGACAGGTAAATTCTCGCAAATCATGCACAAATTTTGTTGTCTTGTCTCCACACAAATCACTCAATGCGGTAGCCCTCAAGGCGTTGATGGTTTATTCTTAATAGCATACTCTACTTCTTGGGAATCTTAATGCCAGGCGTTAATAATAAGGCCCGATTGCCAGCCAATCCAACACTAAAAGAAATAAATTGGTACAAAAAGCAAATTAATTGGGGTGAACTTCCGCCTTTTTATCACCTTGTCGCCTCAGCGGTAAGTGAATGTGAAGGTCTGCTCCATCACGGCTTTGATAATGCGGTAAAGCGTTTACTAGATAAGCGAAACTGGAATATAGAACTGTTAGGTGGTTATGAAGATGACAGTGGCATAATTCACTGTGACAATAAACCTCAAATAGCATTACATCAAGCATTTACTGATAGAGGCTTTGAGCTTTGGGCTTACCCAATAGCCAAAGGCACCAAGATTGATGCCTATGTTAAAGATAATCGTTTTTTAGAATTCCGAGTGTGGGATCCGCACACGATGAAAAACTTACTGCGCATCAACCAGCTCCATAAATTCATTGCGTTTTACTTTGAACGTGGTGATATAGCCGACAAAGCTTTAATACTTCATGCGCACAAAGTGCTACATATGACAGTGACGTTTTTGCAAAAAGAATTGAACATCACAGGTGTTGATGGGGTCTCAATAAAAGATTTTTACCAACTTTGCGAAAAAGATGCTCGAGCATGCAATGATGAAGTCGACTTAGCTAGGATCATGCTCGGAGAAGACCTTAAAAGGGATTAAAATGCGGTTAAAACCCCTATTAAATTCAATCGTTTTAACATTTGTGCTCGCTGCATCAAGCAGCGCTATTGCACAAACAGAGCTGAAATTACCAGATTTAGGCACTTCAGCTCTCCAAGTACTACCTATTGAAAAAGAGCAAGCGATCGGCGAAGTCATGATGATGCAGCTACGCTCGCGCTCCCCTGTAGTTGGCGATCCGGTACTTGAAGAGTACTTAACTAGCCTGGGCAATCGCCTCGTCGCCAATGCTAATGACGTACGCTTTCCATTTACCTTTTTTTGGATAAATAATAAAGATATTAATGCCTTCGCTTTTTACGGGGGCCATGTTGGTGTACATACGGGACTCATTGCGCAATCCGATAACGAGAGTCAATTAGCATCCGTTATTGGCCACGAAATTGCGCACGTTACCCAACGTCATTTAGCACGCCGCGTACAAAACGCAAAAGACAACAGCGCCTTGACCATAGCGGGGCTTATTACTGGTATTTTGGCAACCGTTGTTGCCCCAGATGCGGGTATCGCCATTTTATCCGCAAGCCAAACGCAATCATCGTTGAACCAACTAACGCATAGCCGAAAAGCGGAGCAAGAAGCCGACCGATTTGGTATGAATACATTACATAAAGCAGGCTTTGACCCCTATGCGGCCAGTGAATTTTTAACTAAGCTCTCGGATCAAATTCGCTTTAAAAATAAACCACCCGCATTTTTGCTTACACACCCGTTACCCGACAGTCGAGTATCGGACGTTAGACTTAGAGCACAACAATTCGAGAAAAAGCATTACCCCTCAAGCCTTTCCTACGCGTTGGCTAAAAGCCGTGTGCTTGCTCGATACTATTATTCCGAAGATGCTGGGGAAGCCTTTTTTAGAAACTCTTTAAAGCGCTCAGCAGAGCTCGACAAGCGCGCCCTACAATACGGATTAGCAATTACGTTACTCGATCAAAAAAAGTACGAAGAAGCTGGCAAACTATTGGATGAGTTGTTAGAAAAAGATCCAAATAACCTGTTTTATCTTGATGTATATACCGATTATTTAATTGCGACAGAGCACTCTGGCAAAGCCGTTGAGATGCTTCAAGCTCAACATCAACTTAGGCCCAATAACCAAGTTATCACGCTGAATTATGCTAATGCCGCCATAAAAGCAAAACAGTATGAAGTTGCTGAGCAATTGCTTAAGATCTTTTTGCTTGAGAAACCGGATCATATTCTCGCCCGCGATTTACTCACACAAACCTACGAAGCCCAAGAAAACAAGGCTGCGTATCATGAGTCAAAAGCAGGGGTTTACGCACAATATGGCGCATTTACTAAAGCCGCGGATGAAGTCCAGCGAGCACTCAATCATGTCGAAGATAACGAAGATATCAAACGTACCAGATTAAAAGCGCTACTTAGCCAATACCGTAATATGCAAAAAGAAATCGCTAAGCTGTAGGCTTAGCGATTGCTTACAGCAATAGTAAAAACGTATTTAAGCCAATTTTCTTGCACATCGCTTTTCGTCATCTCTACATTAAGCTATGATCCGTTTACATTACGACTTAGAGCAAAATAGAGCGAAATCATGTCAGTAGAAATCTATCACAACCCGCGCTGTTCAAAATCACGTGAAACCCTAGCTTTACTAGAGTCCAATGGCGTTAATCCTACCGTTATTGAATACCTAAAGACGCCAATCGATAGTGACACTTTGGCTAATTTACTTTCTAAACTTGGATTTAGTTCTGCTCACCAGCTCGTCCGCAGCAAAGAGACGCTCTACAAAGAGCTTGGACTATCGAAAGACTCGAACGAAGCGACACTGCGCACAGCCATGCTTGAAAACCCTAAACTGATTGAACGTCCTATCGTTGTCAAAGGTGACAAGGCAGCAATTGGCAGGCCTCCAGAGTCAGTGCTTGATATCCTGTAATGAGTAAAATTCTTATTTTATACCACTCAAGTCATGGCTCTGTGGCGAATATGGCGCACGAATTTGCAGACACCATAGTGTCACAAGGTGGTGAAGCTGTAGTACGCGTATTTGAGAAACGTCAAGACCATGATGTAGTCATAACAAAGCAAGACTTAATATCCTGTGACGGTTTGGCGTTTGGCACTCCAACACGCTTTGGTATGATGGCGGCTCAAGCGAAAGCGTTTTGGGAAACCACCAGCGATCTGTGGCTTAAAGGCGCGCTCATCGATAAACCAGCCTGCGTATTTTCTTCTTCAAGCAGTATGCACGGTGGCAACGAGGCTACTCTACTCAACCTCTCCTTACCGTTATTACACCACGGCATGATGTTGTTAGGTATCCCCTATGATGTTCCAGAGCTTTTGGCAACCGAAATGGGCGGAACGCCTTACGGTGCAACACATGTTGCGGGCAGCCAAAACAATACTTCTCTCACTCAAACAGAAATCAAAATTTGTCGTGCAGCAGCGAGTCGACTGCTACGCGTCGCGGAAAAGTTAACATGAATGAAATTGCAAAAAAGCCCATCACTAGACGCTTTCAACTCTGTGCGCTAGTCGGGTATTTTGGTCTCCTGATCCTAATGCCACTATGGCTCTTTGTGCTTGCACCAAGAGAAGGTTACAGCTTGGGCTTTGTCTTTGTGGTGTACGTTTTACCTTTATTACTCCCGCTTAAAGGTATTTTACAGGATAAGCCATACACTTATGCGTGGGCAAACTTTGTCGTGATGTTTTATTTTATCCACGGCTTTACCCTGTTGTGGACATCTCCTGACGAGCTAGTGTTAGTCCTGCTTGAGATTGGCTTTGCAACCTCCATGTTTATTGGTTGCACTTACTACGCAAGACACAGAGGCCAAGAGTTAGGATTGAAGATCCGCAAGTTAAAAGAAGACCTTGCTGACGAAAAGGCTGCTCACGAACATAAAGAGTCATAATCTCGCTTGCGTAACTCCATTAAAAAAGCGCAGTCTTCAATGAAGTAACTGCGCTTTTTCGTATTCATCCTTTGGTATTATTCGATATGGTAAGCTACTGCAACGAGAGTACGGCTATCAACACCAATACTGAAAACAATACCTGCACACCAATACTAAGCCATGCTAACGCATTTACCCCGATGAGTGACCAAGGTGTTGAGCTGCTTGGATAGAGGGGATTACTGCGTTTTCGTCTCGCAAAAACAAAAATTGCGATAGAAGCAGCCGTAGTGACAAGTGTTGCAATGGTTTTTTCATCAACCTCATCAGTAAAAAATAAAAATAACTGAAGTGGTAGCAAAATAGCAGCAAAGGCATAAAGAATATGGACGGTTTTTATTTTTTGATACTTTGCCTCGTTAGAAAGCTCGATAATCCCGTGCTGTTCAAATGTTTGCTTAGAAGTAAGCGCCTGATTTTTCATAGCCACACGGTAAGGGGTGTCGCCATGAATATCCGCAAGCGTCGGGTCATCACCATGTTCAAAAATCATTTCGATCATAGCAGCCGAGTTCGATGCCGCCGCATAATGCATTAAGTTCCTGCCCGATTCGTCCAACTCATTTACTTTATGGTGCGGCAACATGGTTTCAACTGCACTCACAAAACCATTTTCAACCGCTAACATAATGGCAGAGCGCCCGTTGCTATCTCTTGCGGTTCCTTTCGCGCCCTGCGTTACCAGTGTAATAATCGCTGATTGCTTCACCTGTTGCTGGGTTAGCTGGAACAATAGCGCTTGTTCCAAAAGACCCGTCACTTCATCTTTGTCACACATGGCGCAAAGCAGCTCAAAGGTCTGCTGTCCATCCAGCAAACTATCCGTTGCTAGTTTAGCAGTAGCGGCTCGGTCAAGCAGACAAGTATCAATATGAGTCAATAGTACCGTCTGTGTTGCCTCCGAGCTGTTGCACCACAGAGCAACAATTTCTTTCGCGCTAAACTTAAGTCCTTTCTCCAATAGCCATATCAGCGTTTTTTCATAATGTTTGTCACAGAGCAGCTCTACAAACGATAAACTTTGCTCTTGTACCTGAGCTTGAATGTTAGAGTACTGACCAAGACGCTGAATAAGAGTTTTTATTAGCTCATCCTGATCAGTATCATTTTCCTCAATGTGTTGAATTACGCTATTAACGTATTGACGCTGTTTATCGTCATAGTCATCAATATGCTGAAAATAACAGGCTTCGAACGGCTCTAGCGGTCGTAGCCAAGCGAGGTAAAATAAAGGAGGTAGAACAGTGGTCGTTACGCCCTGCTCATCTTTCATTTGTTGGCAATTCGGCCATGCCTCTATGGCATCTAGAATGTAAGCACCGTTTTGTTCGATTAACCCCTTTAACAGCATGGGATACTGGGCAGGCCAAATTAACACTTGTTCCATGAATGCGCTATTATCCTCAGAATGTAAATATATGCAGCATAATTATCGCGAAATGACTAGGTGGTGAATAATATCAACAGTCGCGCTAAAATGCTCACCTATTTCAGGACAAATTTAAAAAATAGGGCTTTTTTGAGGAGCTAGAATGGGCAATCAATTAGAAACATGGCAAGTGATCTTGATCATTGCTGGTGTGTTAGGGGTGATTTGGAGCAATATTGCGTTGTTAAAATATTCCGCCAAATTTGAAATGAAAAAGAAAATAGACGAGCAAACGGCGCCTTTTGACAAAGATAAGGTAACATCCAAAAACAACACGCCTCAAAATAATCCAAAAAAGGATGAAGATTGAAGCATGTTGCGACGTTAGACGTGCTGACTAATCATTCATCCACATTTGAAATTTAATCGCACATCATAAGGCTTACCGAGCGCACCATCGGCTATTCCTCCACCTATGGTCATTGCAGCCCCTGCATCATCGACACTATTTCGACCAAAAATCCACATTGCCATACCAGCAGCCTCAACGGCGTTAGCTACGCCTTTTTGCGTGATATAAGTACTCTCAGGCGTATCACTGTTATAAATGATATCTAGATTCACAACATACGCGACCATATCAGCTTGTTTGCAATAGTGTCTGGCCTGCTTTAATGCCTCTTTACTACCCGCATCACGGCTGTCGGAAAATAACATAATATTATGCACACCATCAGACGATGGACGCACATCATCATGATGAGCACACCCGGATAACCAAACCGCTAAACCAACACTTAATAGAATTCTTTTCATCACACTCTCCTATTCATTAAGTGCAAGCTTAAGGGTTATTTCGGTTTAGTTCCGTTAGTCATTGTTTAAATTTGTAATAAGCGACACAATTGACCAATCACTGCGGTCACTTAACTTCCACGTCTACCCAAACTAAACGGTGATCGGAGCTGGCATGACGACTTTCCACTAAACGGAATAATTCATCTTCTTTGCTTGGCCAGAAAACCCCGCTGCTAATCACTCGAAAACCGAACTTGGATGGCAATACGTAATCTACACGAGCCCCCCAATGTGCGGTATAACTGCGACTCTCACTTTCCTTGCTATGTTCACTTCCCCCTCTGCTTTTTGGCGTAAAGTTCGAGCATACTTTAGGGTTATCTAATAATTGTTCTATCACGCCTGGTCTATGCTTATCGCCTTTATCAGCAGCGTTTAAATCACCGACGATGATAAATCGTGTATCATTTTTAAGGCCACCTTTAACACCATTGTCATCATAAATGTACTGGCTACGTTTAGGGTCGATATAATCAGCCATTAAGCGGATCTCATCGTGATTTCTGTTGCCATTCCTATCCTCTTCACCATCAAAGACAGGGGGAGTTGGGTGCATAGCCAACAGGTGAAACAATTTACCATTCACTTCAATTGGCAGATCCCAGTGAGATTTTGAGCTTAGCCTCAAGCTTTGCCACTCTTGCTCACTATACCAAGGCTGTCTCGTCGTCGGATCTATTGTCACCATATGGTTTGGCATATCTTTCCAAAGAAATGCCTGCAAAGTTCGGGCCTGCTCTTTTTTAATCGGGTACTTTGACAGCACAACCATCCCATATTGCCCCTCATATAGCCCAAACCCTTGGGCATCACCGCCATAGTTAGATTGCTTACCGTCATTATCTAAATCATACGGTGTTGGTAATCCAGTATTGACTGGCGCAATATAAAAATAAGGGTACGATATCGGCTGCTGATCCGCTTGAGGTTGTGCTAGATAGTTATTTACAAATGCCTGTACACCTTTATTTGGTTCAGCGATGTAATCAAATTCATTGAGCAGCATCACATCTGGACGAACACGCTGAATGATTTCTGCAATATTCTTGATTTGTTGATGTTGACCATTTTGTAGCAACTTACTGAGCTTTTGAGAGTCCAGTGCTTGCCCTTTTTGTTGATAGTTCGTTGCTTCCATACTGACATTAAAGGTAGCAACACGAAGTGTTTGTGCACTTACGACCGTTGTCATTAATAAAAAAAGTAGACCTACGTATTTCATAGATTTGCCTTAAAAAATTGTGATAAATCCCGCGATGACTATTTTATTCATAATCCTTTGAAAAACGGAAATTATCTCGACAGACTCAAACGATTTAATGTTGGCAAGTTAGCAAAGAGCGGTTAAAGTTAAATGATTAACTGCCTTGTACTGCCAATGTGAAATTTGTGAGTATTTTAAAACGATTACACCTCATCACCACAAACCAAGACACCACATTTGAAGAAAAAGTGACGGCGCTGCTGACTCTTGGCCTCGATGTATTTGAGCTTGATATTGCAATCGTCAGTGAAATCCAAGCTGATGTATACACTGTAAGGCATGTGATCACTCCAGATAATTCTTTGTTGGTAGGTACGGATTTTGAACTGGCAAACACCTATTGCTGGCACACTTTACAAGCTGACAGCGCACTGTCATTTCATCACGCTGGTACCAGCGAAATTGCCACTCATCCTTGCTACGCAAACTTTGGCCTAGAGAGCTACATTGGTGCGCCAATTATTGTTGATGGTAAACGCTATGGTACCGTCAACTTTTCCGCATCCAGTGCCAAAGCTCAGGCGTTCAGTCAAGAACACTTAGATTACGTGAGTTTATTAGGTCAATGGATTGGTGTTGAAATTTCTCGGCAAAAGGCGTTAAAAAAGATACAACACCGCTCACAAGCATTAGCAGCGATGAGTCGTCTTGCTGATATTGGCTCATGGGAAGTCGACTTTAAAAAGAACAAAGTGTATTGGAGCCAACAAACGCGACTCATTCATGGCGTTGATGATAACTTTACACCAACACTCAACAATGCCATCAGCTTCTACAAACCCGGCATTCACCAAGGAAACATTAAACAAGCCATAGATGACGCCATCACCTCCAAAACCAAATGGGACATAGAATCCATTATTATTGATGCCAACGGCAACGAAAAGTGGGTCGCCTCTCACGGTCAAGGTGAATATGAAAATGGCGAATGCGTTCGGGTTTTTGGTGCAATTCAAGACATTGATGAACAAGTCAAAATGCGTATTGCATTAGAGCAAAAGCGCGAAGAAGCGGAGCAACTTCTTAAGACTCGAAGTGAATTTATCGCCAAAATCAGCCATGAATTAAGAACCCCGCTGAATGGCTTAGTCGGCATGCTGCAAGCGTGCCGAAAAGAAACCGACATAAAAGAAATCAAGAGTAACCTGAGCGTCGCAGTCAACAGTGCAGATATGTTGATCACATTGATAAACGACGTATTAGACTTCAGTAAGTTAAATAGTAACAACCTGAAGCTAGACAATACCGCGTTTGATCTTCATCAGTTAGTCGAACAAGTTGTTGGCCTGTACAGTCCAGCCTGTCGCGAAAAAGGGCTTGCAATCAACTTCCATATTCATAAACAAGGCACAAATTGGCTCTATTCAGATCCGACACGAGTTAAACAAATTATTGCAAACCTCGTGAGTAACGCCATCAAATTTACACCAACGGGTAGTATCGATATTTATGCCGACGTGCTGGGAAGTGAAACTTCACCGGTTCTACAATTAAGTGTCTCAGACACAGGCATAGGGATTGCTAAGACCAATCAAGTACATCTTTTTCAGCCATTTAGCCAAGGCGATGCCAGTGTAAGTCGGCATTTTGGTGGTACTGGTCTTGGCCTTTCAATCGTATTTGAGCTTTGTAATTTGTTACAAGGCGAAGTACAGGTAGAAAGTGAGTTGGGTAAAGGAAGTACCTTTATCGTTACCTTTCCAATAGAGTTTGCAGACAAGGCCAACGACGTACAAGAGCAAAAGACTGAAGAGCAGCATATTTCCTTATCAGAATGTAAAATCCTGCTTGTAGATGATAATCAAATCAACGTACTGGTGATGGAAAAGTTACTGAATCAGTTTGGTGCAACTCACATCGACAAAGTTTATAACGGCGAGCAAGCCGTAAAATCATGCCAAGACAAAACCTTTGATATTGTGTTTATGGATTGCGTCATGCCGATTATGGATGGCTTTGAAGCCACTCGCAGTATTCGTCGGCTTGCAAAAGATAAACGCCAAGGACCACATATTATTGCGTTGACCGCCAATACTTCAGAGTCCGACAAGGCAGCCTGTTATGAAGCCGGCATGAATAATTTTCTGTCTAAGCCTATTCAGCTTGACGCACTAAGAGGCGCGCTTGAGCCCTTCACGCAATAAAAAAGGAGCTTGGCCTAGCTCCTTTCTTGTTATGACGTAGCGGTATTATTCCGCTGCTTTTTCTTTGCTCGCTTTAGTGCCGTTACTGCTCTTCTTTGATTGACCAGTGCGGTTAAAGATCCCTAAGCGAATTCGAATAAAGTGTAAAATCTCTCTCGCCACATCAATGTCTACAGCCTGTTCTAGCCCTTCAAAACCTGGACTTGAGTTTGCTTCACAAATTTTAAAATGCTCTTCATCGAATAATAAGTCGATGCCAGCAACATCTAGATTCAGGATATTAGCGGTCTGTGTTGCTAGCCATTCGATTTCAGGGGTGATCGGGTGTGGGCTACCTTTTGCACCTAAACTTACGTTGGCCTTAAAGTTCTTACCGCCAGAATTACGCTCCATACAAGCGACAGCACGGCCACCAATGGTCAATACACGTAAGTCTCGACCATGACTCGACTTCACAAAGCGCTGTAAAATGATATTTGCTTTTGGATTTGTCGCTTCAATAAGTTGCATCAAATCATCAAATTCACCGCGTGATTTAGACAAAAATACGCCGCTGCCCTGCGAGCCTGATAGCGTTTTAATCACCACCGGGAAACCAATTTGCTTCTCTACCAGTTCAATATTTACAGGGAACTTAACCAACATGGTTTTTGGTGTTGGTAAGTTTTGCTCTGCAAGGATCTGCTGCGCATACAGCTTATCTTTTACAGTTTCGATAGACTGTGAAGAGTTAAAACAATGTACGCCTAAACGCTCAAGGTGACGGATAATCGCAAGCGTAAAGTAAGTTGTGCCTGCCCCCATACGCGGCAGTACAAAGTCAGGTAACGCAACCGGCTGACCATCGATTAGAATACTTTCTTCATCTTCTCTGGTTACCAATAGATCAAATTGATCAGGTGAGTAAACTTGAAGATCAATACCTTCTTCCTTTGCCACCGCCATCAATCTATCTATTTCATAAATTTCAGGTTTTAACAAACTGGCAGAGTCTTTGTAAATGATCCAACCGCGCATACGAATTGCCCCTTGAGTAGCGGAATAAGAGGGTCGCTGTCGACACGAATTGTTAAGTGAAAACACCTAAGCAGGTTCGTGTATCACCGGCCCCCAAACAAAAGCGCGATTATGTGGACTCACCCGAAAACAGTACAGCAAAAAAAATTTATCGACACAATCTAAAAAACTACTCACGATTTTCAAAGTAAGATTGTGTCCCGTGGGCTTCCAAGGCGCTCTCAATCCGTTTTAACGCCAGTTTGTATACGGCATCTCGCATCTCAAGTCCTTCATCACTTCGCAGCTGCCACGCCGCTTCAAACGCACTCGATAAATATTGCGCCAGCTTATCTTGCACAGTATGTTCGTCCCAAGCCTCACCTTGGCGATTCTGACACCACTCAAAATAGCTTACGATGACGCCGCCAGCATTAGCTAAAATATCAGGGATCACTATCACGCCCTGTTCATGCAAGATTTCGTCGGCGTCCGCCTCAATGGGTCCATTGGCAATTTCGACAATATACTTTGCCGATACTGCTTTGGCGTTATCTCGGGTGATTGCGCCGGATAGCGCTGCGGGCACTAAAATGTCTACATCCAGCGCGAGCAGCTCTTCATTACTCAGCACTTTATGTTCAACGCTTTCACATACTGAATCATCACAATACACGGCTTTAAGCGCTTTGTTGCGTTGCTTTTCTTGATAAATGCTTTCTATATCTAAGCCATCTTTACAGTAAATCCCGCCTTTTGAATCGCTTACTGCAACGACTTTATAACCCGCTTGCTGCAACAGCCTTGCACAGTGATAGCCACCGTTACCAAAGCCTTGAATAGCTACTGTTTGTTCCGCTTTATTCCAATTATTTTTTTCACTAAGCCGCTCTATCATTAAAAATGCACCGCGACCTGTGGCGGACTCTCGCCCTTCACTCCCTCCGAAAATAAGCGGTTTACCAGTGATCACGGCTGGACTTTTTTTACGGACGATTTTCTCGTATTCATCCATCATCCAACCCATGATCCTGGCATTGGTGTACACATCCGGTGCGGGAATATCTTGATCGGGTCCAATAAAATCAGCATTAGCTCTAATATATGCTCGAGCAAGGCGCTCAAGCTCCATCGGACTCAGTGATTTAGGGTCAACGGTTACGGCACCTTTACCACCGCCAAATGGCACGCCAACCGCGGCACACTTTAGTGTCATCCAAAGGGCTAAAGCTTGCACCTCACTCATATCAGACTCTTGGTGAAAGCGTATTCCGCCTTTTGTTGGGCCTAGCAAATCATTGTATTGACAACGATACGCCTTAAAATAATCAAGCTTACCGTTGTCACGACGAATTGAAATGTTGCTCGACAGCGTTCTTTGAGGCTGGGCTAACGCTTGATAGGTAGACTCGTTAATTCCTGTTTTTTCGACTATATGGTTTAATCGTTTCAACGCGTCTTTTAGTAGATCCGTACTCATCCTTTCCTCGCTTATTTTTTATTCAACAAGTAATTGTATGAGTGCATGGCACAAAAAGATCAAGTCCATCAACAGGGATTAATAATTATGCGATTTCCTCTAAAAAGTAAGAAGGTGCATCGTTTGGCGCTAATAAAAAGCATTGTTTCTTCGCTCTGGTTAACGCCACATAGAATAACCGTCGCTCTTCTGCGTCGGGAAATGCCCCTTGTGCAGGTAAAAGCGCATCGACAAATGCTGCCGTTTTTACCTGTGACGGAAAGTTTCTATGCTTGAGACCAAATACTATCGTAAAGTCTGCTTCAGTCCCTTTAGCACCGTGAAAGGTGTTATGTGAAATAATAAGTTCTGGATAGAGCTGTCGCCACTGCGCAATCTTTGATTTATCAGGTAATGCTCTGTGATTTCTTGCCAGTAGGGCAACGGAAGCTTTTCCTTCGTTGCGCTGCTCGATAAGATTGAGCAGTTGTTGCGCCTGCGACAATTCGTCATCCACCATAACTTTCACCACACCCTGCCCTGCCACGCCTGTGGTATGAGAAGTGATATGCTTGGTTATTTGTTCTGGGTTGCGGCAAATAAACTCACTCGCCGTATCTAAAATGGTTTGAGGATAACGGAATGTTTTATCCAAATATGTGGTCGTCGACTTACCAAAATAGCGAGTAAATTCGGTAGTTAGGCGCATATCGCCACCACTAAAGCGATAAATAGCCTGCCAATCATCACCAACGGCGAACAATTGCGAGCCGGCTTTTTTATCTAGCAGCACCTGAATGAGCTTTGCCCGCACACGGGAGATGTCTTGAAATTCGTCGACCAAGATGAACTTCCACGGTGAAATAAACTGACCAGACTCTACGTAATAAATAGCCCGCTCCAGCATGTCATCGAAATCGATGCTAGACTCATTGCTTAAATACAGCTGATATTCCGCAAGAACTGGCATGATCACACTCATTTGATTACTAAATTGCGTCAGCAGTTGCTCAACCTCACCCATTATTTGAGCATGCTTCATCAAAGGTAATACCTGACTTATCAGGTCTATCGCCTGTGACGCTTGCTGTGTGCTCGAACTTTTCAGAAATAGCGCAAAGTCTCGCTCAAAGTGGCTTTCTTGTCGCAACGACTGCACGGTGTCTGCAACAAATTGTTTAAATAGTTTTTTATCCGTTGCTAGATTTGAAATTGTCGGCTTTGCCCCTGTAACCGCTTCGATGATCTGCATGCCAAGCGAGTGAAAGGTAGAGCAATTTAAGGTATCACAGAGAGGCTGACAGCGCTGACGCATCTCCGTCGCGGCATCATTACCATACGCAAGCAATAACAGCTCATTCGCCTGAGCTAATTTACGATGCAAAAGATACCCAACTTTGGCCTTGATAACGCTTGTCTTACCCGTGCCAGCGCCAGCAAGCAGTAATTGCCTGTCATCCTGGATCACACAAGCCTTACGCTGAGCTACTGTAAGGGGATTTGATTCAACGCTGTCAAAATAGTTAGCGTCTTTTGCCAAGTAGTGTTCGACAAAAGCAGACTGAAACTCAGCAATATCACGCTCATTCCAAAGTGCAATTTCTCGTACTGTTGCTACTTGAGGCTTTAACGAACTTGGCACGATATTGTCATCTAGGTGCTGCCAGCTGGACCATAAGGCACTGCAAACATGACGTACTAGAGTTTGATTATGATGGCTGAGATATCGACGCGTTAATAACTGCTCGATTTTACGAATTTTGACTTGCAAGTGCTTGCCATGGTGTAAGATCCACAGTCGTTGCAATTGTTGCACTAACTCATCTGCACCTTGATTTTTAACACTTAACACATAGGTCTCGTGACCCTGTTTGATCAGGACTTTTTGAGCAAGCCAACCACGCTGAGGTGCTGGCGGAACTGTCATAGCGCTAAAGGGGATGAAACTGTCAGCAGATTTCGACTTAAGGTGGAGGCCTTCTTTCGTACATTTGGCACTACGTACCCCATAAAACAGCCGACTAAAGAGATGTAATGCTATCAATTGGTCAATCAGACAAAGTAATTCCGTTGCAGCCATGCTAGCACGAAACCCAAAAACGCGCTTAATGAAATTTTGTCATTGCTATTTATTACCATTGATTTCAATTAACTAGACACCTTTTCATCACCATAAATCACCTTTTTGTCATCACAATTCTCGCCTTTATCACTTCTTTATACAGCGACTGCTGCATCATTTATCTATCCATCGTAATGAGAAAAATAATATGAAAAGTACTTTTAGCCAGAAACCCCACTTGATTGCGCTTTGCGTCTTATCCTGCATTACTTCCTCTTATAGTGAAGCAAATTGGCAACAGTTCACTCAGCCCGAAACACATATACCTAAAACCAATATCAAGCCCATTATTGATGGCAAGTTATCTAAAAGTGAATGGCAAGATGCGAGGCTGATTGAGGATTTTGTGGTATTTAGACCCAATGTTGGAGACCAGCCCACTCATAATATCGAAGCATATGTCAGCTATGACAGTGAATTCTTTTACGTGGCAGCAAAAATTTACCAACCAAAACATACATTGACCGACAGAGTACTCTCCCAAGGTGAATATATGTGGGACGAAGATTACTTTGGTCTAGTGCTCGACACAAATTTCGATAAATCCGATGCATATTTATTTCACGTCACTCCCTCCGGAGTAAAAGAGGATGGCCTTGTTGATGGCACCAGCTATATCGCACAGTGGAAAACGCTTTGGCATGCCAAAACTTCCGTAGAAGCAAACAGTTGGTCAGTTGAGATTGCGATCCCAATGCAATCCATCTCATTTGAGCAAAATGCCGCACTATGGGGGTTGCAGTTAAGGCATAGAACAGCAAGCCCGAACACGCAGATTTACTGGAACGTCAATAACCCCAACAATTATGCTTGGCACACTAATCAACTGGCACCAATCAGCGGTCTTCGCAACTTGAAGCAAGGTATCGGCCTAGAGCTAAAACCAAGCCTAGCACTAAAAAGCACTAATAATGAAAAAAGCGAGCTCACTCCTGCACTTGATGTGTTATACAAGCTCACTCCAAACCTATCAGCCATGCTGACTCTCAACACTGATTTTTCTGGCACAGAAGTGGACGAAGTCCCTTTAAATACCACTAGGTTTAGTCAGTACTTTACTGAAAAACGTGATTTTTTCCTGCAAGATAGTCAAATTTTCCGCTTTGGTGGCATGGATGATACCTATTCAAATGGCATGCCTTTCTATTCAAGGCGCATTGGGCAAGGTCGCCAATCCGGTCTGTTAGACATCAACTGGGGTACTAAGCTTACCGGGCAAATTGGTAACACCCGCCTAGGCATATTGAGCGTAAACCAAGAGCAAGATGCCATGCAGTCAGAAGATACTCAATTAAGTGTTGCCCGTATCATTCACCAAGTTGTAGACAAACATCAAATAGGCGCAATAGTGACGCACGGTAGCCCCAATGACCAATCAGATAGCACGCTATTCGGTGCAGACTATCGTTATCAAGGAAATATATTTGAACAGTTTCCTGTTGATGCACATGCCTATTATCAGGAAGCGGAATCGGCGTCACACAATGCTATTTCTAATGAAGATAATAAGTCTTACGGTGCGTCGATGCGCCTGCTCAATGATACATTTTACATGCGCAACCGTTTTCAGTATGTAGGAAAGAACTTTAATCCTACTTTAGGTTTTGTGAACAGGAAAGATCTAAAATACTATGAAACGGTGAGTCACTACAGAATACGACCGCAATCAGGTTGGTTAGGTGAGCAGGTTAATTACTACCAATTTACCGGCTTTTATTATTTATGGGAGGACACGCAAGGTAAGCGTGAAGGACAAAGCATTTTTATAAGACCGCTACAAATCGATTTTAAAAGTGATGATTTTTTCTTCTTCACGCACAATCGCTATCAAAGGATGTTAACAAAACCCTTTAGCTTTACGAATAAACTCACTTTTGTGCCTAAGGAATATAATTACAACCAAAATGAAATTTACTTCAGTAGTGCCAATAGCAGACCTATTTATGTCACTTCCCGCATCACTAAGGGAGAATTTTATGATGCTGAGCTAGAGCGAGTCAGTCTTGACCTAAACTACCGCCCGAACAGACATCTATTTTTAAACTTGAGTCGTAATATGTATTACTATGAAAGAGATGGTATTAATGATCAGCTATTCAACACTCAGCTCAAAATTAACGTTGCATTTAACACTGAGTGGTCTTGGAATACGTTATTACAACACAATAACCAAACTAACAATTTCTCGCTATTTAGTCGGTTACGTTACGAGCCATCTCCAAATGCTGTCTATATCGCTAGCATCAATCGCGGTTACGACTTAGGATCTGGCTGGCATGAACGTGTAGAAACCACCGATGAGACGGCGATAAAACTAGCTTACACATATAGATGGTAAGGATCACATATTATTTTCTCTACTGTGCTCGGGTAGTGTATAAATCACTACTAAATGCCCGAGCACTGGCATAAATAATTTGACCATCTCTAACATCAAATCCGTAATAACCATCAAAACGCTTTTGGCTTAATCGCTGTAGCGAGTCATCATGAATCTTATAGGTAGTGAGTGTTGTCTCTTTATCGTTACCGGCATAAAGCACGCCTTTTTCTATAACACCTTGGTGAAAATGCGCTATTTCACCAAGTAAAGCCCCATTTTTCATCTGACCATTGAGAACATCAGCTAAGTTGAACCGATAAAGTTCGCTTTGCTGATTGTACACATACACAGACTTTTTATCTGTTTTATCAACCATTAGCCTTACCCATGATGAAGGGAGCTCTGCAACTAATTGTAGTTGACGGTTGTAGACTCTAACTTTACGCGTCTTATTTTGCTTCACTGTAATAGCAAATAACGTAGAATTAATCCAAGATTGGGCAAAGCCATAACCGTCTAAGTAGGTTTGCTGTGTTACCTTTCTCTCTTCATTGTCAAGCAACCACAATTGGTGATTATCGTGATTAAGTAGCACAAACCTATCATCGGGAGAGACAGAAAGGCCTCTCAATACTGCATGTTCTGCAATAGGAAAAATGGGTGTAGCTCGTTGTTCTGGAGCTTGAAAATAGATGTAACTATGACCAGCACGATTGGAAGCAAAGTAGATCCCGACTTGATCGTTTGCAAATGCAGGTAATCGCTCATTGCCGTTGCTATTATCTAACTCAAAACCTGCTGTTTGCCAATTTAGATCAATGTTTTTGTCGTATGTTGAGTAAATGTAATCTTTTTCATTGGGATGGCGCGCTAATTCACAACAAATTCTATCCCCCAAACTTACAAGCGTTTGTTCCTTGTCATTTTGCGTATTAAACAGTTGTAATTGGGTCGGCTTGGAAGCCGACACATAGACAACATCACCACCACCTTGTCCCCAAATTCCAAACTCAATTTGTTGCTGGATATCAGCTAGGATGGATAAAGTTTGCGACTCGATATCAAAGTCAAATAAGCGGCTGATGCCTTGGCTATTATGAGCTATTAATAACAAATCATTTGAATCGGGTTTTAAATCCACAGAGACAAAATGCCAACCTTGAGGCAAAGCAATGTTGACTAGCTCAACCCCACTTTCAAAATTAACTTTATATAATGTATTTCTATGCTCATGATTTCTGGCATGTCCCAACAACCATATCGCCTCTTGCTTGGTAGCATAGGTAAGCCGGTGAGCAACGAGATTGTCACAGCCTAACCGCTGAACATGTGCTCGCTCAATGCTGTTTGTCTGTTCAGTAAAAGGAGCTTTGAACCAACCGCACTGACCTTCGTTATAACCATTAAAAATAAGACTTGTCGACGTTTGCGCAATTAAAGACTCAATGTAGTACTCTCCACTGCTCACTTCAGTACCAACATCATCGTGATTATTACCGAGATGTTTCATCCAAAGTGTATTCCCATGACCTCGAGTATCATTGATAAAACTCACTGAATTCCCTTTTGGGGCGACAACCAAACTACGCTTGGCACCCAAAACCCGAGTCAATACGCTGTTTTCACCATAGCTCAGCTCAGTATCTTCAATACTGTTCCAAACGAAAACAGCAATAACGAGTAAACCGATCAACGCGCCACCAAGTACCTTATTATTATAATTAGAGCTGCTTTTCAAATATCTTTGATAATTAGGACCTTTAACATCACCGACCGTACTTATTGAAGCAATAAAGCGATAGCCCAGTTTAGGCACAGTTTGAATATATTGTGGAGATTTAGGGTCGTCATTTAGGATTTTTCGTAAATTAGCAACCAATTTGTTGATAGCGTTATCGGTTACAATCACACCTTGCCAAATCGCATCTTGTAACTCATCCCGAGTAATTATTCGATTGGGATTGTCGAGGCAAAAAACCAGCAATGCGACCATTCTCGGATCAAGTGCGACAACTTGCCCGTGATATGTTAATTCATAGGCTCCAGTATCAAACTGAAACTCGCCAAATTGAATACGCTCCAAACTACATCTACTCCATGTAAGGCTTATTGTTATTCTTATTTACCAACCGACACTATAAGTTTGTTTGGCGTCAAATAATTAAAAAATATTTGAATCGTTAAAGTGTTTGCTAAAGCTTAGTCTATAACAATTACATTAAGTAAACGAGCCCTTTTGCAGCGAGGAAATGGCCTCTTAGTAAGGCTTCCACCCTTTGCAACCACCAATACGGTTACCTCTAAATAGGCCCAGCAAAAACTTTACTATGGTAACTACTCTTCGGATAACTAATGCCTTTCCAGCTGGATAAGAAAATAATTTAATGTGATAAAAAATAATACGTTAATCCATTTTTTTACCTAAACCTTAGGTTATTTCGTTGCGAAGCTTTTGACACATAGAATAGAGTATTTAGCCTTTTAAATTGGTTGGAAAGTGAATTTGATTGGTATTATGAGGACAGCAGACCATTGCAGTCTGCATATTAAATAAAGTGAAAATTGCGTGATTAGTATCAAGCAGCTGTTATTGTAGTTAGCTTTATTTTAGCCGCTAACGTTGCTTTACCAACCAGCACGAGCACCACTGCACCAATAATCACAGGCGTAAATAAAAAGCTCCAGCCCTCTAGTGCCAACATGATCAGTATTGGATTCGCGCCAGCCGGTGGGTGGGTGGTTTTTGTTACTAACATACTAAATACGCCAAGCCCCGTTGCTAATGCCAAAGTGAATTCGTTCACACCGATATACTGCGCAAAAATAATCCCGATTGTAGCGGTAATGATATGTCCAAATATGACATTTTTAGGCTGCGCTAGTGGGCTTTCAGGCACACCAAATACCAGCACTGCCGTCGCGCCCAAAGGTGCCATTAAAAAAATATGCTCAGCACTTATCGTTTGACTAAACGCCAATATTGCAATTGCGATAAACGCCCCCGCTCCAGCAATTAAAGCAAGTTGTATTTCTCTCATTGTATTCTTTCCCTTTCCAAAAAGTAGACCAACTTGTCTACTTCGCAAATGGTAGACAAGTTGGTCTACTTCTGTCAACCTATAATCACGCGAATAAACATGGCTGACTGATGAGTACAAAAAGACAACAACTGATCGATTGCGCAATGAGACTGTTCTATCAACATGGCATTCATGCCATTGGCATTAACGAAGTATTGAAGTCATCTGGCATTGCTAAAAAAACCCTGTACAACCATTTTGAGAGTAAAGAGGCGCTGGTGCTTGCAACACTTGAGCAGCGACATCACCTATTTATATCTTGGTTATCTCGTTGCCTTGAAAATGCTCAAACGAATGAACAGCTCGCAGAGCAGCTATTTTCAGCACTAGATCAGTGGATTAATAATAAAGTGGCGATGCTGGGCGATTTCCGTGGTTGTTACTTTATCAACACGGCGGCAGAATTTGGTGAGCTTACCAATCCAATAAATCAACTATGCCAGCGGCACAAACTTGCGGTAAAAACGTTACTTAAACAAGCGCTCAACGACGCTGATGATGCCGCTGTCGAGCGCTTGTTTCTATTGAGCGAAGGGATTATTTCAACGGCCTATACCTGTCACGATACGGACGTGGCCAAGCGGGCACTCAAGAATTAAGATATTTCTCTACTTCTGTAAAGCAAGATGCAAACTTGCTTGGTACAAACTCGATAATGTCATACCGAGCCACCTCGGCGACATAAAAGGGATCTTGACGAACAATATCAAGTAGCTCAGCTTCACTACTCGCCTTTGCCAAAATAACCCCACCAGTTCGTGGGATTTTTCTGCCAGAGGCGATAAAGGTACCATTGGCATAGAAGCGATCTAAAAACGCAATGTGAGGAGCGAGCAGCGGCTCTACCTGTTCAATTTCGGTAACATAAGTAAGGTTAACAATAAATATCGAAGCTGACATTAAGCTATTTTCCTGTGTGATTATGGTTCTGATTTAGGGGCTTTTTTACGTTGTTCTTGTTTGGCTTTCGCGACATTTTTAAAAACGGGTGGTGGAATAGGAAAAAGAGAAATGAGCGGCATTAAAGCCAAAAATAGATAGGCGCCTTTTGGCATTTTTTTGGCCCATAGCACGACCTTAAAAAGTAAAATGGACGCGATAAAAATCGCCGTAAGTAACAACAATACTTCTGTGATCCCTATATCCATTATTATCTTCTCATCTATTTAACCTGAGGTTTGGATAACGAATGTTCTAACTCATTACTGCTAAAACACAACTTAGTTTTTCTCCTTGTCTAGCCAGAGAGTTTTAGGGGAAACACCGCTTCCGCGTCCTGCTCTCGCTAAGGTACCTACATCCTGTAGGCAAGGCGAATTTACGCACCAATAGCTGGCTATTGGAAGTGGATTCAACGCAGTTAGCGCTAAAACTGGCTGCTAGAGAGGCATTGATTATCCACAGCTCAGGTTACTCAATAAGCTTGATATGGAGATAAAATGGGTAAAAAGCAAGCGACGTAAAACAAACTAAGATAAGAGCGAAAAAAGGCCCTGCGGGCCTTTGGATTTTAGTTACTTTGGGATAATCTGCGATCAGTACAGCATCACAGAAACTGTGCTGTGATTATCAATCGCCATCGCGATACTTAGGACTGTGATATTGACTATTGAGAATGCAAATACTTGCCTCGCCCAACCATGTAAATCTAAGTCTCTTTGGTATCCTTTTAGCGCCATCAATAACCACCAAAAACTGGTTGTACAGGCCACCGCCATAAATGCTATGCCGGTATAACCGCTAAGCGGTAGTAACATCACCACCAGTGCATAAATGGCGATATACAAAACAATGTGATGCTTGGCCTTTTCAACACCTCGCGCGACTGGCAACACCGGAATATTCGCGGCCCGGTAATCTTCAAAACGGAAAATCGCAATGGCGTAAGAGTGCGGCATTTGCCAAAGACAAAACATCAATAATAAAATGGCAGCGCCAGAGTCAAACACCCCGCTTACTGCGCAGTAACCAACCACAGGAGGCACTGCCCCTGACAGGCTACCAACCACGGTGCCATACACTGAGTTTCGTTTCATGTATAAGCTGTAAACACCGACATAAATAAAAAACCCAAATGCGGCAAAACCCAGCGCAATCCAATTGGTGAAATAGGCTAAGAGCCCAAAGCCAGATAATCCGAGTACCAGACTATGTGACAGTGCAGCAACTGAGGAAATTTCCCCAGTTACTGTCACGCGAGTTTTAGTGCGAGACATTGCCGCATCGATATCCCTGTCGATGACATTGTTAACTACACAACCTGACGCAACGACTAAAGATAGCCCCAGTAGAGTCAAGGCAAATAGCAGCCAATCAACTTCACCTCGAGAGGCCAATAAAAAGCCTCCTGCGACTGAAATCAAGTTTCCCATAATGATCCCAGGTTTTGTCACCTGAAAATAACGACGCAGCATGACTACTCTCCTGTTAATACATCATCATGGCGTTCGATTCGTAGATGATCCAGACCGACAGCCCCACTACCATCACAATAATCAACGCACTAAAGATAAAGGAAAGCGTGCTTGCCTTGCCTTCTTCCGTAACAAAATTCAGGTGTAAAAAGTACTTTAGGTGCACCCAAATTTGCACTAACGCGGTTGTCACTAACGTCCAAAATGTCGTGCTAGATGACAAGCTGCCACTCATCACGGCAGCAAAAGGAATGGCTGTCAAAATAACGGATAGCACAAAACCAATTAGATACGACTTCACACTACCGTGGCTGTCGTGTTCATGCTCATGAACATCCATCTGTGCTAACGCTTGAGATTCACTATGGCTCATTACATTGCCCCCATTAAATAAACAACGGTAAATACACAGATCCACACGATATCTAAAAAGTGCCAGAACAAGCTTAAGCAGCTCAAACGCGTCACCGTTTGTGGCTTCAGACCACGACGTGTCACTTCAATCATCGTCACAGTCATCCAAATCAAGCCTGCCGTCACGTGCATGCCGTGCAGACCCACCAATGAGAAGAAAGAAGTCAGAAAAGCACTATGCTGCGGTCCATGACCATGTACTATTAAGTGATGGAATTCATATACTTCCATGCCAATAAACACCGCACCAAAGGCAAATGTCACCGCAAGCCAAGATAAGGTTTGCGACTTTTTCTGCTTGTTTGCCGCTATCATGGCAAAACCAAAGGTAATACTACTTAACAGTAGGGCCGCGGTTTCAACCGCAACAAAGCCCAGCTCGAATATGTCTTTGCCAGACACGCCACCTGCCGTGTTCATGTACAACACGGCATAAGTGGCAAAGAAAGAGGCAAACAACAAACAGTCCGTCATCAGATATAGCCAAAAACCGAATACGGTATTTGAACCTGTGTCATGATCTGCATGCTCGTGAGCATCTTCTAACGCATGCAGCGTAGCGGGAGTAATTGCACTCATGAATTAACCCTCCTGTAATGCGCGAGAAAGGTGGGCAGACTCAATCTGCTCAATCTCGTCAACCTGAACATAATAATCAACGTCGCTGGTGTAACAACGCTTAATAAACACCGCGATAGCACTGACAAAACCCACCGCCGCTAACCACCAAATATGCCAAATCATGGCAAAGCAAAACACGGTCAATGACGCGCTAATAAGCACTCCAGCCGGGGTATTTTTTGGCATGTGAATAGGCTGATAATGTGCAGGCTTTTGATATGCCTGTCCCTGCTCTTTCATTTCTGTCCAAGCGTCAATATCGTCAACTACAGGGGTTTTCGCGAAGTTGTAGTACTGCGGAGGAGAGTCCGTAGACCATTCCAGCGTATGCCCATTCCACGGATCGCCTGTGGTGTCTTGCAATTGCTCGCGGTTTTTGTAGCTCACCACTAGCTGTACCACTTGGAAAACTATCCCAAACATAATGATAAAGGCACCAATACACGCGATGTATAGCCAAATGTTCCACTCTGGCGTGTTGGTATGATTAAGACGACGTGTCATGCCCAAGAAGCCGAGCACATAAAGCGGCATAAAGGCCACAAAAAAGCCAACCAGCCAGCACCAGAATGAGGCTTTACCCCAACGCTCATCAAGCTTGTAACCCATTACTTTAGGGAACCAGTAAGCAAAACCCGCTAGATAACCAAACACTGCCCCACCGATAATGGTGTTATGGAAATGTGCAATTAGGAAAAGACTGTTGTGCAGCACATAGTCCGCGCCAGGAATTGCAAGCAGTACGCCAGTCATCCCACCTACGGTAAAGGTCACCATAAACCCTAACGTCCAAAGGACCGGCACAGTGATCCGCAAACGACCGCGATACATGGTAAATAACCAGTTAAAGAGTTTTACCCCCGTCGGGACCGCAATGACCATCGTCATGACCCCAAAGAAAGCATTAACATTGGCGCTTGAACCCATAGTAAAGAAGTGATGTAGCCAAACAATAAAGCCCAAAATAGAAATCGCACCGCTGGCGTACACCATCGACTTATAGCCAAACAGGCGTTTGCCTGTAAAGGTTGAAATAATTTCTGAGAAAATCCCAAACGCAGGCAAGATCAAAATATAAACTTCAGGGTGACCCCATGCCCAGAACAGGTTGATATACATCATGGCATTACCACCGGCTTCATTGGTGAAGAAGTGGAAATCCATATAACGGTCAAGCGTTAGCATCGCTAGCACCGCAGTAAGAATTGGGAAAGACGCCGCAACTAGGATATTTGCCCAAGTACAAGTCCAAGTAAAAATAGGCATTTTCATTAGCGTCATGCCAGGTGCACGCATCTTAAATACGGTTACCAAGAAATTCACGGCAGTGAGCAATGTCCCAAGCCCGGATATTTGCAGTGCCCAAATATAGTAATCCACCCCGACGCCGGGACTAAACGACAACTCCGACAATGGCGGATACGCAACCCAACCGGTTTTTGCAAACTCACCAAATGCCAAGGATAAATTGATCAGAATTGCCCCGCCCGCCGTCAGCCAAAAACTGAGATTATTCAAAAACGGAAAAGCAACATCTCTAGCACCAATTTGCAGTGGCAAGATGATATTCATCAAACCAATCATAAATGGCATCGCCATAAAGATGATCATGATCACCCCGTGTGCAGTGAAGATCTGGTCATAGTGCTCAGGAGGTAAGTAACCGGCAGCGCCGCTTGTGGCCATCGCCAACTGTGTACGCATCATGATGGCGTCGGCAAAACCACGCATTAACATAATTAATGCCAAGATAATGTACATCACGCCTAGGCGTTTATGATCGATTGAAGTAATCCAATCGTGCCACAGCACGCCCCATTTTTTGTGTTTTGTGACCATTGCAGCCACAATTAGACCAACAATCGCCACCACAGCTAACGTCACCATAATGATGGGTTCGTGATAAGGGATTGCCTCGATGGATAATTTACCAAACAACGACATAATTACTCCTCAGCCTTGCCGTGATGTGGATGCGCAGCATGCTCTGGTTTGGCGTAATAACTCATTTCGCCATGGCCCTGCATGTACTTCATAACTATGGTGTGGAATAAGCCCTGCTCTACCGAGCCAAAATATTCAACGGGGTGATATTCCGAAGGCTCAGCCAGTTGCGTGTAACGACCTGCGGTTAAGGCTTCGCCGTTTGCTTTGACATCGGCAACCCAGTTATCAAAACTTGCTTTGTCTTTGGTCGCAATGGCATCGAACTTCATACCCGTAAAGCCCGCTCCGCTGTAGTTAGCAGAAAAGCCTCTGAACGTCCCCGGCTCGTTGGCAATCAGGTGAAGCTGCGTTTCCATTCCAGCCATCGAGTAGATTTGGCTACCAAGCTGTGGAATAAAGAAAGAGTTCATGGTGCTTTCGGAAGTGATTTTGTACTCCACTGGTACATTCGCCGGAAACACCAGCTCATTCACTGTGGCAATGCCTTGCTCTGGATAGATAAATAACCACTTCCAGTTTAGCGATACCACCTGAACAGTGAGGTGCTCACCCTTACCTTCCAACGGCTTGTACGGATCAAGTGATTGTGTAGAGCGCCAAGTGATCACCCCAAGTACAATAATAATCACAATCGGAATGGTCCAAACCACGGCTTCTATTTTGTTAGAGTGAGCCCATTTAGGTGCATAAATCTCGTGGTCACGACCGTCTCGGTACTTCCACGCAAAATATAAGGTAAGAATAATAACTGGTACTACAACGAGTAACATCAGTACAGTGGCAATGATGATCAAGGACTTCTCATCCATGCCAATTTGCCCCTTGGGATCTAAAATGCCACCACTACAGCCGGTGAGCATAAGCCCCAATGAAGCGAACGCATAATTCACAACACTACGTTTATTCAATTGATTACCCTTCAACGATAAGCTGCGGCTTATTTATCAAGCGCGCTGAGTATCTATTTGTGCAAGCTATGCTGCACAAGTTCGAATTGCACTGTATCCATCAGGGAAAATGTATTAGTGAAGGGAAAAGCTCCTTTGATACCAGTCACTAACCATTTACCAAATAATCGATACAGTAAACGGACAATCACATTTACTAAGCTTACAATTCGCCCTAAAAGGACGGTAAGTAGCCGATTAATGTAATTGAAACTGAATTGCTGACTGCAGATCCAAATCGCGTAAATCAAACGCACTGGACTCAAATATTGCGATTACGCAAACAGACAGCGGTACCCAAAAGGAGGAGCACGACAACCATGTGCGCTAGGCACCGGTTGAGGTTGAATAGCCTCAGTAGAGGCGAATGCCGTTTTACGCAGGACAACGCCAGCGCGTGTAGGCAAAATAGTATGGAAAACTAACCAATAAAGACCTATCAATAATTGTAATGACAAGATAGGCTGAGCCCAAAACTCTCCAAGCATCACCAAAACAGAGTCAGGTAGTGAATTATCTGCAAAAAGTGCTTCTAATTCAGCTACATCACCTAGCATGCCAGTGAATAATAATGCCGTGTTAAACATCATCAATGCGCTTAGCACACTGAAAATACGACCGAATAACTGCGCACGCGTGATCGTACAACCTTGATAGGTTGTGTCGTCAGTAGTAGCAGTATGTCGAACATAGCTTAACAGTGGCACAGATTATCCTGATGTTTTTATCTTGATAGAATTGATTAGTTCAGAACTTTCAGTCTAAACTGAAAATTCGCAGCGAGTATAACAAAGTCGCTATTCGATTCAAGAGATATCTGCAATGATCTATATCAAATTTTCTTGATCTATCCCTAAACTCCATCCTTCCCTAAGACAAAACCCTTACACTTACTTATTAACAATAGTTCTCATTCACAATCATTTACAAAACGTAAATATTAACATTTTTATTAACTATCAATTAGATAGCCGTCTGCACGGCTTAACGCCTTATTCATCTCTTGTTCATGCTATTTATTTTTGGTTCGTTCTAAGTATGATCCACGCCAACTGACATCGCTGTCATTTTAACTAATTCTTTGTTACTAGAGGAACTCATGAAGCAGCTGAATAAACTCCTAGGTTTGATGAAAGTGCCCAATAAACTCAGACTCAGTCTGCTTTTGTCTGTCGTGATCATTGCCCTTGTGCAACTCTCATCAGCACTCGTTTTACGAGACAGCTTAACGCAAGAAAGACGTATTAATGCAAAAAATCTAATGGAAACCACAGTTGCACAACTTAATATGGTTGCCACCGAGACCTCACTCTCCCCACAACAAAGACAAGAAAAAATAAAAAAACTCATTGATGCCGCACGCTATGGTGATGCTGGCTACTTCTTCTTATTTGACTTACACGGAAATATGGTAACGCATCCCATTAAGCCACTACTCAATGGCACCTCAATGACTCACCATCATGAACGCTTTATTCGCGAGGCATTCAGCCAGTTCGTCGTCATTGCTAATCAAAATCAACAAGGCTTTGCCCGATATGAATGGCCAAAACCGGGGACAAAGGAGCTTGAGGGCAAGCTTTCTTATATTGTTAACTTAGGGCACTATAACTGGGCAATTGGGACAGGTATTTACCTTCAAGACGTTGAAGAACAGTTTTATGACCGACTCATGTTGATGACTGCTGAAACGCTCGGCTATGCGATATTACTTATTTTCCTCTCGAGCTTGATCAGCAAAAATATTACCAAGCCACTGGATAAGCTCACCCGCACTATGGGACTCATTTCAGCGCAAAAAGACCTCACCATTGCACTGAAAAGCCACGGTAAAGACGAGCTTGCCCAAATGGCTATCGCATTTAATAAAATGAACTCGCATTTTCGTGATGTACTGCATGATATCAACGAAAACACCCATTCTTTGGCTTCCCAAGCAGAGGAGTTATCCTGTATTACCGAGCAGATCCAAGCTGGTATTGGACAACAAAACAGTGAAACAGAATCAGTGCAAAACCGCATGCAATCGCTTAATCAAGTGGCACAAGCTGTCAATAATGAGTCAAAGCGTGCGCTTGATAAAGTGACAGAGACAACCACACTGACGACCCAAGGGCTGACGCATGTAGACGAAAATGTGGCAGTCATAGCGCATGCCTCTCGTAGCGTCGACTCAGCGCAACAAGCTGTGCTCGAACTACAACGCTCATCAACCGAGATTGGTGCAGTACTTGATGTCATTAAAAAAGTGGCAGATCAAACTAATTTATTAGCATTGAATGCGGCCATCGAAGCTGCGAGAGCAGGAGAACAAGGTCGCGGTTTTGCCGTGGTGGCCGATGAGGTAAGAACACTAGCTCAGCGTACGCAACAATCTACCGATGATATTCAAGCGATCATTGATAAACTGCACAATGGCGTCGCCACAACCGTTGAAGAAATGGAGAGCTGCCGTGCAGCATCCGAGCAAAGCCTCAAAGTGAGCCAAGAATGTAAGCACGCACTAGAGCAAATCAACCTCTCCATCGCAACCGTGCATGATATTAACGTTAATATCGCCACCTGGAGTGAAAAGCAATCCGAAGATCTTATTGACATGACTGACAACATCAGTGGTATCGCAACAGTGGCAAACCAAACCGCCCTTGGCGCTGAACACACCAAAGCGTCGAGCCAGCAATTAAGCGAAATGTCACAACGACTCTCACAAATGGTAAATGAATTTAAGGTGTGACCTTGCACCTGTTTGCAGACGCGGAAGTGCGTACTTCCGCTGAGAAATGTTGGGTAGCAAGGGGTTTTAGCGCGCCAGTCACAAACTGCTCGGCGTGTAAACCGCCTTATATCAGACTGGTTTTACTCCAGCGTAGGAGCTGCTTTACGCAGCGATCTTTAAAAGCCATCGTCACACAACCCCACCCAACAAAGTCCACCACAGTTAATCAGCATAAGGATAATGGACGTGACGCTGCTCTTGTAATTTCATACCCAAATATTCAAAGGTCCCCACCAGCATCTCAGTAAATGGTGCCGGTGCTTTTTCTTGGCATGAGGTCGACAAGATAGAAAACTGCTTTTCACGTAGCGTTCTAAGCTCAGGCTTTAACGCTTCTATGTCCATAAAGTCGGTTATTCTGTCGATAAATGCCTTCATTCTTGGTGTCACTGCATACCAATAAACGGGGGATGCAAAAATGATGTGCTCAAAACCAAGTACCCATCTAAAAAGGTTAACAAAGTCATCATCACTGTGAGAGTGTTTGTAGCAATACTCACCAATTTTATAACGGTCTAAATAGATGAGCTCAGCTCTTTTTTCTGCTGCTAGTGCCTTTGCAGATTGGTAGGTATTTCCATTGGGGTTTGAGCTTGAGTAAATAACGACTGTTTTCATAATCTTCAATTCCAGTTGCACTAATAATAAATTGGGTGCTACCTTAAAACCTCACCTTAAGTTAAGGTAAAGTACTAATTTATGAAAACTGAAAAATTATTAAGAGACGAGCCAAACCTCAGCGTCGGTAAGGTTGCCCAAAGAGCTGACGTTGCGGTGTCTGCACTGCATTTCTATGAGAACAAAGGGCTTATTCGTAGTTGGCGTAATAACGGTAATCAGCGCCGTTATAAAAAGGATGTGTTGCGCCGAATTGCCATTATTAAAGCTGGTCAAAAAATGGGGATAACCCTAGGGGAGATAAAAGAAACCCTTGATACCCTACCCGATTCAAGAACACCAACCAAAGCGGACTGGGCCAAACTTTCTACAGCCTGGCAAGCAAAGCTGGACGAAAAAATCGCTTACATGCAGCGCTTAAGAGACTATGTCGATGGTTGCATTGGCTGTGGCTGTTTGTCGATGAAATCATGCCCTATCTACAACCCCGATGACATCGTTGCCAAAGAGGCTAACGGTGCAGTGTGGTTGGATGAGCCAGACAAAGCAAATAAAGCAAAATCTTGTTATGATAGCGAAAACCATTAAATAGGACACAATAATGAAAAAGACTGCCTTGTGCATGGCGCTAGCCATGGCAATGGGCCTGACTGGCTGCTCACTTTCTCCTTCGTCTGTCGAGACGACGCCTTCAGCTTCACAGCAAACAGTAGCAACAAATGCACAATTCGCTGACTTTTCTCAGCAATTTATCAATGACTTATGGAAACAGTACCCAGAAGCGTCGCTCTGGGCAGGCTTTGGCAAGTACGACGATATTATCACGGTACCAACCCAAGCGACTCGTGATGCAAGTGTTGCCTTCTCTCAGGCGCAACTGGCTAAGTTACAACAGTTCGACCTTGCTAACTTAAGCAATAGTCAAAAAATCGATTATCACTTAATTGAAAATCGCTTAAAACGCGATATCTGGCATATTGAAACCTTCAAAAGCTGGCAGTGGAATCCGTCAAACTACAATGTTTCTTATGGCTTTGCGACGATACTCAACAGCCGCTTTAAAACGGATGACGAAAAGCTCAAGCTCGTTTTAGCACGTCTTCAATATGTGCCAGCGTATTATGAAGCAGCACAAAACAATATTAACAATCCAACGCTTGAATATACTCAGCTTGCGATTGCACAAAACCAAGGCGCATTTAGTGTATTAAACGACGAGTTGCTTGATAAACTCGCGACTTCATTATTAACAGCCGAGGAAAAAGCCCTATTCAAGCAGCGCTTCGCTGCCGCGAAATCTGCCATCAATGGATATGTATCTTACCTTAGCAACCTTGAAAAAGAGTTAAGCGAAAACGGTAATGCGCGCTCATTTAGAATTGGTGAGAAGCTGTACGAAGAAAAATTTGCCTTTGATATTCAGTCTGGCTACACCGCCAAGCAAATGTATGAAAAGGCAATGGCCGACAAAGCCCGTGTTACTAATGAAATGGTTAAGATTGTTGATCAACTCTGGCCAAAGTATTTTGCTGACAAGCCACGCCCAAAATCTGACATTGATGCGATTGCCACGCTTATCAAGCACCTTTCGGTCAAACACGTAAAGCGTGAAAACTTTGTGAGCGAAATCAAGGCGCAAATTCCAGAGCTTGAAAAGTTTGTGATGGAAAAGGATCTCATCACGCTAGACCCTGAAAAGCCGCTAGTTGTTCGCGAAACGCCTGAATATATGCGCGGCTTTGCTGGCGCTTCAATCAGTGCTCCGGGCCCATACGACAAAAAGGAGAACACCTATTATAACGTGTCTCCGCTGGACTCAATGAGCGACGAGCAAGCTGAATCGTATCTACGTGAATACAACCATTGGATCCTGCAGATCCTAAATATTCATGAAGCCGTGCCAGGCCATTACACTCAGTTGGTTTACTCTAACGAATCTCCGTCTTTGGTGAAGAGTATCTTAAGCAATGGCGCGATGATTGAAGGATGGGCAGTATACACTGAGCGCATGATGCTAGAAGAAGGCTATGGTAACTTTGAGCCTGAAATGTGGTTAATGTACTACAAGTGGAATCTACGTGTGATCTGTAACACTATCCTAGATTACGGTATCCAAGTAAAAGGAATAAGCAAAGAAGAAGGCTTAGATCTGTTGATGAATGGGGCTTTCCAAGAGCGTGCAGAAGCCGAAGGTAAATGGCGCCGTGCAACCTTGAGCCAAGTACAATTAACCAGCTATTACTCTGGTTATCGCGAAATTTACGACTTCCGTGAAACACAAAAGCAAAAGCTTGGAAAGGAATTTGATTTAAAAGCATTCCATGAAGAATTCTTAAGCTTTGGTAGTGCTCCGGTGAAATATATCCGCCAGTTAATGACGAAGTAACACAATAATGCCAGCTTTATGGCCGGCATTGTTTTTCGAAAAATTGATATCTCCCGTAGGTCGGCCTTTAGGCCGACTAACGTTTAAACCCAAAGTCTACCCTTTAAACGTTGGGGGATTGTCGACCTAAAGGTCGACCTACTTTACTATCTTCATTTCATCTAACAGGTTTTGCGCATTATCAACCTTATCCATTACCCATAACATGTAACGCGAATCAACATGGATTGAGCGGTTTAGGTTTTTATCGTAATCCCAGTCACCAATAATGCTTTCATATACACCATCAAAGAGTAAACCCACTAACTCCGCTTTCCCATTTAAGGTTGGCGAGCCCGAGTTACCACCTGTGGTATCCACGTTAGAAAGGAAATTCACCGGTACGGTATTCATGCCCCCTGTATATTGACCATATACTTTTTCGCGGATCAACTGCTGTTGCTTTTTCGGCGCGTTAAATGGTTCTACATCGGTATTTTTAGCCAGTAACCCTTCAAGCGAGGTAAATGGCGTTGCCACCAAGCCATCTTGCGGTGAATAGCCACCTACCGTACCGTAAGTGACACGGAGAGTGCTGTTAGCATCTGCGTAAACTGGCTTATTTTGCGACTTGTTGTAAGCAATAATGGCTTCCATCAAAGCAGGACGAGCAGATTGCTGCTTACCAGCCAGTTCTTTTTCTTCATCTTCGATTTGCTTCATCACTGCAAAAATCGCTTTTGCATATTGAATGAATGGATCAGAGCTTTGATTTAACTGTTCAAGTTCTAAATCTAACATCCAAAGACGGGCTTTTTCATCAGCAAGCTTAGAGTTGGCATACATCTCATCTAGCAGCGCCTGGTGCTTTGCTTTATTGAAGCCGTTTTCAAGTTGAAGCTGCTTATCGATTTCAGCTAAACGCGCTTCTTTTGGCAAGGCTGCATAAAGCTCCATGAAGTAAAGCATAATCGCTTTATCAACTGTTTCATCATAGCGGCGCGTCATACGCTGAAGCCCCGCTTTGATTTTTGGCATATCACGTTCTTGATAACCACTCTCACGCTCAGCATCAGGCTTTTGTTTTTCAACCGCCAAGCGGTAAAGTTGACGCGCTACAGACATCATTTGCGAACGGTGGATATAGCCAACCATCATATCACGCTCATAATGGGCTTGGGATTGAGCAACCAACTCGCTCAATTCATTTAGCACAGCGCCATACTTTGCTTTACGGTCTGCATCGGCATTGATCCAAGTGCTAAGATCGCGCTCAAATTGCTGCTTACGGCTGTACATACTGCCTTTTTTGAAGCTCTCAATCATAGAGCCAAAGTTTTTGATGTAGTTGTTGTAACCTGCGATGGTGCTTTCATAGGCGATACGAGCTTGAGAACCTTCTGGTGCATTTTCTTCAATCAGTGCCACATACTTAGAGTTATGTTTACGTACCATGGGGTAAACCGTGTTAAACACATAATCTACTTCAGAAGCAATACGATAACGGTTGGTACGACCCGGATAACCCGTCACCATTACAAAGTCGCCCTCTTGCACGCCTTTTGCACTCACACTCAAAAATGACTCAGGGTTATAAGGTACGTTATCTTTAGAAAACTCAGCGGGTTTACCATCTTTACCCACATATGCACGGTAAAAAGCAAAATCGCCAGTGTGACGAGGCCACATCCAGTTATCTATATCGCCACCATATTTGCCCACGCCCATCGCTGGTGTATATGCCAAACGGACGTCTTTTATCTCTAGCGATTTAATGAGGTAATATTCCAATCCACCATGAAAGGTGTATACATTACAGCGATAGCTTTCATCTTGCTCGCACTCGGCAACAAGTTGTTTGCGCTTACTGTCAATGGCATCAAAACGTGCTTTACCGGTCAGTGAGTCTGTCCCAGCATTAACTTTATCCGTTACGTTCGACACTTCTTTTGTCACATAAACGCGTGAGCCCGGTGCCGCTGGCAAGTCTTCACTTGGCTGTTTTGCTAAAAAGCCATTCTCAAGAATATTGTTATCTGTTGTTGAATTGTATTGAATAGAGCCGTATGCACAGTGATGGTTTGTCACCACCAGACCTTTAGGAGAGACAAATGACGCCGTACAACCACCTAAGCTAATCACCGCATTCATCGGGAACTCAGTGAGTTTTGAAATTGACTTAGCATCTATCTCTAGCCCTTTAGACTTTAAAATAGATTCAAGTTCAGGTAGCTGATGTGGTTGCCACATACCTTCATCGGCAGCAACGTACTGAGAAAAGGCCAACACCATGGCCGCGGAGATAGCTTTAATACGCATATTCCAATCCTAAATGTTATATTATTTTAATTGCGGTCAGTAATGTGACCCAAGATAGCGCCAAATAGCAATTTATTTCGGTGGAATTCGATAAACCGATGTAAACAACCATGCAGAAAGTACCAAGATAAAACGCCTAGTTTTCACTTTTTTAGCGAAACATCTCATCGGTTAATTCAAAATGTTCCCAAGTCGCCTGTGCTGAACTAATTTCTTCTAAAATTCGTCCTTCGACGCCATCAAACGGTGCATTAGAGATCCACATTTTTACTTCACCCTTTTCACCAAACCCAAAGATAATATAGGGATCAACATCGGTTTCTGTTTCGCCTGTGTAATGGGTAATGCTCGGTAAATTACCCGCGATTTTGTACGCCTTGTCACGCTGTACAGTCAACGCTGCACGATAGTGTTTTCCCTGCTTGTAGTCCCACCACTGCGCTTTTACTTTATGTGGTATTTCGGCTCCCCAAAACGATCCATTTTTTTGCGCATTCCCCCAACAGCAACCTATTGCGCCCGCTGGGGGGGGAAAACCTATCATCAAATATCAGTTTCACCATCAAATCGCTTTTTTCATAAGCGGAAATAGCTATATTTAATTTTTCGAGCTCTGTGCGTGAAGAGCAACTGCAAAGCAGTATTACTAGCAACAAAATGATGTAGAGTTTATTTATCACCCTTTTCTCCAATTCGAACATCCCTAGTCTCATTCGTTTTAGATATTAACTTTGGATTGTGGGCACTTATCTAATTAAACATTTCATCGGCTAATTCAAAGGGTTCCCAAGTCGCTTGTGCCGAACCAATTTCTTCTAAAATTCGTCCTTCGACGCCATCAAACGGTGCATTAGAAATCCACATTTTTACTTCACCCTTTTCACCAAAACCAAAGATAATCTGAGGGACAAGATCTTCCTTTATCTCTCCCGTGTGGAAGGTAATACTAGGCAGGTTTTTTGCGATTTTGTATGCTTTATCACGTTGTACACTGAACTCAGCTTTGTAATGCCTTCCTTGTTTATAATCCCACCATTCAGCTTTCACTTTATGCGGGATTTCAGCTCCCCAAAAAGTACCATTTGCATTAGCATTTCCCCAACAACAACCTATTGAGCCAGCTGGGGGTGAAAACCTATCATCAAATATCAGTTTCACCATTAAATCGCTTTTTTCATAAGCGGAAATAGCTATATGTAATTTTTCGAGCTCTGTGCGTGAAGAACAACTGCAAAGCAGTATTACTAGCAACAAAATGATGTAGAGTTTATTTATCATCCTTTTCTCCAATTCGAACATCCCTAGTCTCATTCGTTTTAGATATTAACTTTGGATTGTGGGCACTTATCTAATTAAACATCTCATCGGTTAATTCAAAGGGCTCCCAAGTCGCCTGTGCTGAACCAATTTCTTCTAAAATGCGTCCTTTAACTCCACTAGCAAACTGAGAATTAGAAATCCACATTTTTACTTCTCCCTTTTCACCAAACCCAAAGATGATATAAGGATCAACATCGGTCTCCGTTTTGCCTGTGTAATAAGTCACGCTCGGTAAATTACCCGCGATTTTGTACGCCTTATCTCGCTGTACCATAAACACAGCACGATAATGCCTGCCTTGCTTATAATCCCACCATTCTGCTTGAACTTTATGTGGGATCTCAGCTCCCCAAAACACACCTTTCTTTTGAGCGTTCCCCCAGCAACAGCCTATAGCACCAGCGGGAGGGGAAAATCTATCGTCAAATATCAGCTTTACCATCAGGTCACTTTTTTCATAAGCGGAAATGCCTATATGTAATTTTTCGAGCTCGGAATGTGAAGAGCAACTGCAAAGCAGTATTACTGCCAGTAAAACGGTATAGAGCTTATTGTTCATCCTTTCCTCCAAATTGATTTATTTCCATTTTTATACGCTTTCCAAATTTGTACCTGCGGTAGCGCTTTTGCATTATTGTAAAACATTTCCCTTTGTCCATTTTCAGTGGCGTATTTTGCCTTTCTTTCAGCTCCATGAGCCATTTTATCCACAGCTCCCGTAAACCGAGAACTAATATGAATATAATGCTCGTATAACTTCTGCCAAGCTTGGCTTGCTGGCCCAGCTTTAAGAGCTTTAGGTACCAAAGTTGCGACCTCATTGCTAAGTTCATAAGGGTAGATACTTTGAAGACGCGCCATATCTTTTAGCGGAACGCCATGTTGAATCGCCTCGTTATACATTTGGTGCAGTCCATAATGGGCAAGGGTATTATCTATTTTACGTCTCCAAACAGGCCGGTATGTGGTGTAAAAATCCTTATCTCTTCCCGAGCGACTTGCGCCATATCTTAGCCTTTTAAAGCGGTAGACCATATCCACGTTAATACCGGGCCACTGATATTTATGTTCAATTGCCAATTTCGCCTGTTGTACTTTTGCTTCATGCTCTGGATTTCCGGGAATACCACGAATACGCTTTAAAGGATACTCAATATCAATACTGATAGGGGCATACCCGCCTCCAATATCAGAATGAACACCTGGTAAGTAGACTTCCTTATGATTAGCAAACAAGCTGCCATCCTTATTTTTTAATGAGCTTAGTGGGAATTTATCACGTCGCTCATCCCAAGCCGTTAAGTGATATACAGCCCCTGCGCTGGCCTGATTGAGATCGAGTCTAGCTGCATCGTCTAACTCATCTCTGGCATACAGCTCACCATGATCATTATCTCCATCCCCTCCAATAGACGCGACGGTATCGAAAATACCAACAAAGCGAAATACCACCTCTTTATTCGCTAATTTAGTATCTTGCTTTTCTCTCATTTCATTGATCAGATTAACAAACGCTCGTGCTGCCGCTGCGCCACGGCTAAAGCCAAAACAATCAACCAATAGAGTGTTACAAAGCTCAATTAATCCATTGTTATTTATGAACTTATCCAAGTCTGACACCGCTTCAATTAGCCTTTCGTCAAAAGAGTATGCAATTGCCAGATCGATGGTCGAATCTTTCTTTCCAGCCGAAGTGCCAACTCCTTCAATATATGAAGAAGTGGTAAACTTACCTTCATTTTCATACAACTCATGGAGCTTAGCGATATTCGTCGGCTCTTTATCATCAAAGGGGTCCAAAATATCGTTGTACTTGTTGTTGCCTGTACCATCAAAGAAGATCCCGATACTCGGTGGCTCGCTAATAAAATATAGGTGTACATTACCCTCACCTGACACTCTGTGTTTAATCAGCTGCACTCCGCCATCAGCACCAATCTTAAGTGCTTTTACTTTTTCTATATCAAGTAAGTCTGCATAGGGCACATTGTTAAAAAGCACCTGCTCCGGCACACCCAAGATTTTTGCTTTTAGACTATAGCGACCATCTTCACTCAACTTGCCGAATATCAGAGGCGTTTGTGTTGCCCCTTCAGAGGCTCTGGACAATGTGGGAGTATTAGCACCTTGGATCACAAAACTCACCGCCAACTCCCCTTCCAGCGACACCAATATGCGCTTTTCAGCCACCTCAGGTGATTTATCGACGTTAATCGAGGCCAATACCTGTTCAACCGGTGTTAACGGGTCTAATTGGCTTGCGCCAATGGGCTGATTAGGATCAACCCCACCACTGCTTGTAAAGGCATTGTTTCTAATCTCTGCTTTGAAATAAGACTTGCGTTTAACGATGATTAGCTGCTCTCTAGAACCGGCAGCACTGCCAGACCTTACACTTTGTAAGCCCTTTTTGGTCTTTATAAAAACACGAGTAAATTCGTCACGCTTAACATGGCGCCAATTATGTCTTTGTTGCAATACTATCCAATCACTGGCATGAGGCTTTAGTTGCGTTCTAATTTCTGACGGTAAATGAGCGGTTGTGGTATGGGGTGGTAAGACTTCCAGCTCATCGATTTGTTGGTCAATCAACCAATTATGTTTTTCTTCAACTATTTTCATCCTTGTTCACCAGAGTTAGTTTTTTATATCATCCTTTCGCATTAAAACAGGCTAACATTTAACCACTCAATTGGTAAATAAAATTTAATAAAATCGTAAATAAAACGTCTTATGGCGATAAGTTTTCAACGCCTAGGTCTTTGCTATATCAGCCGCAAAAGTAATGTGTGAGTTAGCCAAACTTTTTACATCATTTGTCACCCATAAATGATAGGATCGCCGCAATTGTCAGTAATGAGTCAAATTTATGCTTTCGTGTAACAACATCACTATGCAGTTTGGTGCAAAACCACTGTTTGAGAATATTTCCGTTAAGTTTGGTGACGGCAACCGCTACGGCCTAATAGGCGCTAACGGCTGCGGTAAATCCACCTTTATGAAAATCCTAAGCAAAGAGCTAGAACCAAGTGCAGGTAACGTAAACTACGATCCAAACGAGCGCATCGCTAAGCTAAATCAGGATCAATTTGCCTACGAGCAATATACGGTTGTAGACACAGTGATCATGGGTCATAAAGAGCTGTGGGAAATCAAGCAAGAGCGCGATCGCATTTACTCATTACCAGAAATGAGCGAAGAAGACGGCATGCGTGTTGCCGACCTTGAAACGCAATTTGCTGAAATGGATGGTTATTCCGCAGAAGCAAAAGCGGGTGAATTACTCCTCGGTGTGGGTATTCCAACCGAGCAACATTATGGCTTGATGTCAGAAGTTGCTCCGGGCTGGAAATTGCGTGTACTACTTGCACAGGTATTATTTGCAGAGCCAGATATCATGCTCCTAGACGAACCAACCAACAACTTGGATATCTATACTATCAAGTGGTTGGAAGACGTATTGAATCAGCGTGATTGTACTATGATCATCATCTCGCACGACCGCCACTTCTTAAACTCAGTGTGTACACACATGGCGGATATCGACTATGGCGATCTGCGTATTTACTCAGGTAATTATGATGAATACATGTTTGCTGCGACGCAAGCTCGCGAGCGCCTGTTGTCAGACAATGCTAAGAAAAAGGCGCAAATCGCTGAGCTACAGCAGTTCGTTTCGCGCTTCTCTGCAAACGCCTCAAAAGCGAAGCAAGCGACATCTCGTGCTAAGCAAATTGACAAGATCCAACTGGAAGAAGTTAAAGCATCAAGTCGTCAAAATCCATTTATTCGCTTTGAGCAGGAAAAGCCGCTATTCCGTAACGCACTTGAGCTTATCTCGCTATCACAAGGTTATGACGACACCCTATTCTCTGACCTAAATGGCCTTGTTGAAGTTGGCGAGAAAGTTGCTATCATCGGTGAAAATGGTGCCGGTAAAACGACACTACTCAACACCTTAGCAGGCCGTAAAGCGCCGCAAGCAGGTGAGTATAAATGGTCAGAAAACGCCAATATTGGTTACTATGCGCAAGACCATGCTGACGAATTTGAAAAAGATCTGGATCTTTTCCAATGGATGGAACAGTGGCAACAGCCCGGCGATGATGAGCAAGTCGTACGCGGCTTCCTTGGCCGTATGCTGTTCTCTCAAAACGACATCAAAAAGTCAGTTAAGGTGATCTCAGGTGGTGAACAAGGCCGTATGCTATTTGGTAAAATCATGATGCATAAGCCAAATATCCTACTAATGGACGAACCAACGAACCACATGGATATGGAATCAATCGAGTCTCTCAACTTGGCACTTGAACAATACGAAGGCACGTTATTCTTCGTATCGCACGACCGCCAGTTTGTCTCATCACTTGCAACGCGCATTTGGGAAATTAAAGACGGTAAGATCACCGACTTCCATGGTACGTACGACGAATACCTCGCGAAGAAAGCGGCTGAAGCTGTATAAGATTAGACTGTAAAGGGCCAAATTGGCCCTTTGTATTTTCTCAAGCACATCGGATCTTTACCCCCTAATAAACCAGCACAAAAAATAGACAAACCCGCAATTTTACTGTTAGGATTGTTCTCGCAAAAATTGGAATAATAAAAGGGTCGGCTATGGAACGTTTACAGAATATGTATTCGATAATGTTGCTGTCTAAGCTGAAAGCAAGCTTTCCAGAATCGTGCGATATCAATCACCACACTTTTTCACTCCCGCATGTGGATCAACAACTACTCGAAGATGTTGTAACCACTCACCTCAATGAAGGGCTTATCCAAGCGGATGGCCGTGATCAGTATAGTTTAACGACAAAAGCGATTGCACTGTTTGGCGAAGACGAATAACGAAAACAATAACTTAATAACAAAGAAATAAGCGCACCGAAGTGCGCTTCCAAGTTATTAACCTGAGATCAGGTTAACTAGGGACTGTGATGCTATCGTTAGCATCTGCAACCAAAAGGGATTTGGTTACCTATGAAATCTACGTCTAAATCCGAAAATACCAGCCAGCAACATAAGGCCGGCAAACATTGAACCGCCAGATGAATCAGAGTCAGTTGAAGGCTTATCAGGCACTTGATCAATCAAGGTATTTGCTTTTGGGCTTAAGCCCTGAGCTGATTTGGGGTCATCATCCAGCACAGTAACTGCGTTTATGGTCACAAAGTTAGCTGCCCCCGGCTCACTATTGCTATCTTTACACTGTTCATCAGTGAAGTTAACTAATGGCACATTACCACAACGAGGAATTTTTGCTATCGCTTCTAATATTTCCATGCCATCACCAGTCACTTGACCAAAAACTGTGAAGCCACCATTGTCAACGTCCAAATTTTTACTGTTGTCTACCAAATTAAAGAACCATTGGCTTGTCGCACTGTCAGGTCTATTTGCTACCTTTGCCATTGCAATAGTGCCTTTTACGTTAGACCACTCAGGTTCATTTTTTACAGCATCGTAAGTAGCGATGGCGTCAAGGGGCACGTCTCCTTCATATTTGAAGCCGCCACCTTGCACAACAAAATCTGGAATAACGCGGTGAATTACGGTATCAGAATAACGCCCGTTATCTACGTATTTCAAAAAGTTTTCCACGGTTTTAGGCGTGCTTTCATCAAATAGATTGACCTGAAAGCTACCATGAGAAGTTTGAAATTCGACAATCGTTGCATTAGCAGCAAAGCTTCCTAACAAAGTTGAAGCGAGCAATAGAGAGTTTAGCTTGAACATACTTTTCCACTTGGTTATTTTAATTCTCTTTGCAAACCAGAATAAAAATTTATTTATAAGTCGGCTAGCAATTCATTGTCAGTGGTAACAATTAAGAACATTTGCAGACTTAGATTTACAAAAACCGGTTAGGAACCCACCACATCTTGAGCAAGTTTTAGTCAAACAAACGTAGTTCACCGCATAACTCCTCGGAGTAGACGGTTTATACATGCAACACTTCGTCATTTTTTATATGATGCGCTCGATTATAATTCTAAATCCAGGACAACAAGTATATGAGTAATTCCTCTGAAGCGACGATGGAGATGAATACCATCAGCGATGGGCGCTGGACCCAACACGATACCCATTGGGTATTAAGTTTATTTGGCACTGCGGTCGGCGCAGGTATTTTATTCTTGCCAATTAACATTGGTATTGGTGGTTTTTGGCCACTACTAATCATGACCGTGCTTGCCTTCCCTATGACCTTTTTAGCACACCGAGGATTGGCTCGATTCGTCCTTTCATCAAAGCAAAAAGATGCCGATTTTACGGATGTAGTAGAAGAGCACTTCGGCGCAGGTGCTGGCCGTTTAATTTCCTTACTTTACTTTTTCTCTATTTTTCCTATTTTACTTATTTATGGTGTTGGCCTAACCAATACCGTCGACAGCTTTATCGTCAATCAGCTTGGCTTTGAGTCACCGTCTCGTATTTTACTCTCTGGCGTGCTCGTTGCCGGGATGATTGCCATTATGCTAGGCGGCGAAAAGCTGCTACTGCGTGCTTTTGCTATTTTGGTTTACCCGCTGGTTGGGGTATTACTGTTTTTGTCACTCTATTTAGTGCCTAACTGGCAAATGCCAGTGGTAAGCACGCCTGATGTTGCGAGCTTAACCGAATTGCTTTGGCTATCCGTTCCTATCGTAGTATTTTCATTTAGCCATGCAGCCGCCATTTCTAGCTTTGCTAACGTGCAGCGTCGTCACTACAAAAGTGAGGCAGTTCAAAAATCAGAAGCGATTCTTCGTACGACTTCTATTATGTTGATAGTGTTTGTTTTGCTATTCGTATTCTCCTGCGTATTCTCTTTAACACCAGAGCAAATGGAAGAAGCAAAATCGGCGAACGTGTCTGTTTTATCCTATTTAGCTAACGTGTATAACAATCCATTTATTGAAATGCTTGGCCCTCTTGTGGCATTTATCGCGATTACTTCGTCTTTCCTAGGCCACTTCCTTGGTGCACGTGAAAGCTTTAACGGCCTTGCAACCAAGCAAACGAGCATGAGCTATAAGCTTGCTGACAAGCTAGGCGTGGTATTTATGTTTGTTGCTATTTGGGTATGCGCCGTATTAAACCCAAGTATTTTGGACATGATGGGGGCTATCTCAGGCCCGATTATTGCTATGATCTTGTTTATCATGCCAACCATTGCCGTGTTTAAAGTACCGGCACTACAAAAATACAAAAGCCACATTGGCACTTATTTTGTGCTTTTAGTCGGCTTGCTGGCGGTTTCTGCATTACTCTATAACATGCTAGGCTAACCAAAAGGGAGGCATCGCCTCCCTTACCTCTCTTTTTCTTGTTGCTTATCTTCATGGCAGTTCAGACTAAATATAGTACTAGTTTTCAGTGTATTGAATGAACCACCATAACCGAAAAATGAGCTTTGACTTTGTTTATCCTCATGGTAGTTCAACCTATATTATGGTAGTTTTCAGTGTCTTAAATTGAATACTACAACCAAACGATGAATTTTGACTTTCCACCAGCAATTAACGAAGAAATCACAGCGCTAATCAATCAAGTGCATAACCTACCTGTGCACGAGCAACTGCTGTTGAGTATGCTGGCGGTAGTCTATAAACCAGTTTCAGCAATCAAACTCAAACGCCTAGTTCAAGCACTCGTGGCAAAAGAGATCATCCCCGAAAATGACTTTGAACAAGGTGTAAGTCATAGCCAAATTATGAAATGGCGCTCAGACGGGTTGGTGACTTTTAACGAAGATGGAGTGCAAATAAATCTAAAACTCGCGACCAGTTTAAGCCAACGAGTCATGGCTGACGGCCAGTTTTTAGCAATCCTTAACGCTGCTGAAGAGTTTATCCCTGTACTGAATGCTTATGAATGGGAGCGCCAATTTGCCGATGAACAGCGACTCATTCGAGACTTTTTATTTATCAATCAACTACCAAAAGCCCGCAATCATTTAGGACTGGCGAAAGACCCACAGGCGGTGTGTCATAAGACCAACCAAGTGTTATTACCATTGTATTTTTATCCTTTTTCAGTTGAAAGATTTTCGGCGCTTGCTGATGACTTGCAATATCAAGCTTTTGCAACTTTGCTCTATACCTTACTACAAGGTGGTCACAGCATTAGCTATGCACTTGAAATACTCACACAGGTTCAAGCCAAGACACAGAGCCCGCTACTGACCTGTTTATTAGCAGAATATCAAATCTATACCCTACAATTGGATAAGGCTCAGGCGTTGGTAGCCAATATCCAAACCGCTTATAGTGCACAAATTATGGCGAGCATTGCTTTTTTACAACAACACGACAACCTTATCGTTTATTTTGAACAAGCACTAAAAGCCAAAGACAAAATCACCAAACGTAAAAAACAGTACCTAGGTAGAACACTGGGTTTGTTTCATAAGTTGGCGCTATTGCAGCAAGCCAATAGCCATGATGCCGCATTATTTGACACACTCTCTCAACAGCTTGAGTTTGAAAGCCAAGACAGCAAAGCGCTTTATAACAACTTCTTTGCCAATAACGTGTTGTTATACTGCGCAGAGAGTTTGTCGCAAAACAGCAGCTACAGCAGCGCCCATTTAAATTATTCAAGTCTGAAGAAATCTCATGTTTTTGACTATCACTTAGGTCGCTTACTCGACTGCTTTGCACACTTCTGGTGTAATCAAAGTTTAGATGCCAAAGCGCTTGCCAGTCTTGATGACTGCATCGCAACGTTTGAGTGCCTCTCTTTACCTCTGTTTACCGGGCTTGCAAAGCAGTTAATGCTAGCGCAGCACGGTGAGCAATATCCGCTTGCGTTTAATCCCGAGCTTAATGTTAGCCATCTCGTTGCCAAAAAGACGGCATGGGATCTGGCACTGGACAAGCTTATTGCGCTAAACCCGAACGCAAATACCAGCCAAGAAGTTGACGAACAATTTCGCCTGATTTGGCAAATTAGGCAAGGTCGCTTTGATATTGAGTTTTTAGCACGCGAGCAAAAGCGAGGTAAAACAGGCTGGGGAAAAGGTAAGCCAATTTCCTGCAAACAGCTGAAACAGCACCCGGAGCAATATAGTTATATCAGCCAATCTGATAAAAAGCTGATCGACGCCATCGCACCACAGTCAGGTTATGGCTACAATGGTCGTGCGGACTACGCCCTTGCTGGAATTCCCGCGTTAAAAGCCGCAGTCGACGCCACCAACCTATACCATGAAGAAGACTTAAAACAAGCCATTACCATTGCCGAGAAATCTCCCGAGTTACACATCCGTCAACATGGCGACGATCTGCTACTCTCTATTCCTAATTTACCCAGCTATTTTGGTCAACCGCAAACCTACTCATTTATTCAGCAAGCTGAGCATCACTACGAGTTTATAGTGTTTAACCAGTCACATATACAGGTCGCTGAGATTATTGGTGAATCTGGATTAACCGTGCCTACCAGTGCAAAACAAAAGGTGCTGTCGAGTATTAAAGCCATCGCACCTTATCTTAATGTACAGTCTGATTTAGCTGATATAGATACTGGGCTGGATAGTATCGAGGCGCAATCGGCGCTTGTTATTAACATTCAACCTTATCATCAAGGCCTCGATTTTCACTGTGTGGTCATGCCCTTTGGCGAAAAAGGGCCGATTTTTCATCCAGGACACGGTATTGCCACTGTCAGCGCCGAAATCGATGGTAAGCGCTTATCCACCACCCGAAACTTATTACTTGAGCAGCAAAGATTGGATGAGTTAGATACGCACTGCCCGCTATTTTTGGAGATGACGGATAATCGCTTAAGTTTAGCTGAAATGGATGAAGCGCTAGAGGTGTTGCAAGAACTTGAGCTGGTGATTAATCAAGAGCCTTGCCCTATGGCGCTCAAGCTCAGGTGGCCCAAAGGTAAAAAGGTTAAGCTCAGTAGCAAGCTCGAGAGCCAACATTTGCAACTTGCCATGAGCAAGAAAAATGAATGGTTCGACATGACCGGTGAGCTACAAGTAAGTAATGACCAAGTTATCGAACTTAAACAGCTTCTCAAAATGGTTGCCACCAGCAATGGCCGCTTTATTGCGCTGGACGGTGAGCAAGTACTCGCCCTTTCAAGTGACTTAAAAGCGCAACTTGACCAGCTCAATAACGCGACCGAGGGCGGAAAGTTTCACCCGCTAGCCGCGCCTTTAATTGCTGAAGCCACTACCGGAATGCGGATGAAAACCTTGCCGGCTTGGGAAGAGCAAAACGAAAAAATGCAGCAAGCCGTCGCATTGACTCCAACGCTTCCTTCAACATTACAAGCCGAGCTGCGTGACTACCAGCAGGCGGGATTTGATTGGGCAATGCGACTTGCCCATTGGGGTGCAGGTGCGTGCCTTGCCGATGATATGGGATTGGGTAAAACCATCCAAGCGCTGGCGATGATATTGGCCCGAGCCAATGTCGGCCCAACGCTTGTCATCGCGCCAACATCGGTCTGCTTCAACTGGAAACAAGAAATCCAAAAGTTTGCTCCAACCTTGTCGGTGAAACTCTTTTCTGACTATCCACATTCTGATGCCAGAGCTGAGATGCTGAGCAACTTGCAACCACTGGATTGTGTGATATTAAGTTATGGTCTACTACAGCGCGAAGTTGATATCTTAAAACCTATCGCTTTTGAAACTATTGTCGCCGATGAAGCCCAAGCACTAAAAAATCCTTTAGCAAAACGTACTCAAGCCGCGTGCGCGCTCAAAGGCAAGTTTAAGCTGATCACCACTGGGACCCCAATAGAAAATAACCTCACCGAGCTTTGGTCACTCTTTCGTTTTGTAAACCCAGGGTTGCTCGGTAACCTCAAACGCTTTAGCGAAAAGTTTTCCGCTCCCATTGAAAACGCCAATGAAGATAAGCTCGCAGCACACCGCGCCCGTAAAGGCCTCAAACACCTGATCCAGCCTTTTATTTTGCGCCGTATGAAGCATCAGGTATTAACCGAATTGCCACCACGCACTGAGATCAATGTACCAATTCAATTGAGCCAAGAAGAACAAACCTTTTACGAAGCGCTGCGCCAAAATGCCATTGACGAAATTTCACAGTCAACACAGCAAGACAGTGCCAATGAACAGCGCTTTAAAATGCTGGCAGCACTAACCCGCTTGCGCCAAGCCTGTTGTCATCCAAAACTGTTAATGGCAGAAAGTCAGATAACCAGCTCGAAATTAGCGGCATTGGATGAGCTTCTGACTGAGCTGCAAGAAAACAATCACAAGGCGCTTATATTCAGTCAGTTTGTAGGCCACTTGCAACTCATTAAAGCTCGCTTGGAAAAACGCGGGATCCAGTTTCAGTATTTAGATGGCAGCACGCCAAGCAAAGCTCGTCAGCAGGCCGTGAATGCCTTTCAAAAAGGTGAAGGCGAGGTATTTTTAATTAGCCTCAAAGCCGGCGGCTCAGGTTTGAACCTTACCGCTGCAGATTATGTTATTCACATGGATCCTTGGTGGAATCCTGCGGTTGAAGAGCAAGCGTCAGACCGCGCACATAGAATGGGACAAACACGCCCCGTTACTATTTATCGCTTAATTGCCAAAGGCACGATTGAAGAACAAATTGTCGAGCTCCATCACCATAAAAAAGACCTCGCGGATCAATTGCTCGCGAACACCGATAAAGTGATGAAGCTAGACGTAAACGATGTGCTATCCATGCTCAAGGAGACGCTGTAATACAAATCTCTGGCGCGCGATAAGGTAAATCTAACAGCGAAAAGTAGTTTTGACCTAAGGCGATCCGGCGAAAGGCATTGTCGTCAAGTTCGGCGAAAATTCGGCTATTGATATCGACTTCTTCTAAATAATCGAAAAAGCGTTTACTTTTACTGGCGACGAAATCACTGCCTGGCAAAAAGCGCTCAGCATGGGCATTAATAAATTCAACATACTGTGCCTGAATTTTCGGGTCGCTAAAATAATAGTCGTACAAAATCCGCCATGACAGATCGGCCTTTAAGTTTTTATATTGGGAGAATAACCGCTCCATGGTGTTTATGTGCAGCTCAGGGTCAATTTGGCTTAACTCTTTTGAGACTCCCATGTGCATCCAAATAATATCATTATCAGGATAGCGTTTTAACACTTCCTCAAGCAAAGGTAAGTATTTGAGTGGCGCGTTGTTATCGCCTAGGTCAGCGTGCAGAGCAAGCGGAATACGCTTTTCTTTTAGCACAGCCATAAATGGCTGCCACTTGGCGATAGTCTCTTTATCTACCGCTTGATGACCATTACCAAAATGCGCCGCTTTGACTAAATTCACTTCTCCCATCCAACGAAATAAGCCACCAAACTCGTCTTCGAGTAGTGCCATTTTTGGCAAAATAGTCTCTGGTTTATGCAAGTCAGCAAAGGTCATAGACAAGGTAATATGCACGTTATCTGCGCCATATTTAAGATAATTGCTCGCATTTTTAAAGTCATTTTGAATGCTGGGTGAAATCAACTGGCTGTAGCACCCACGCTCACCAAAGCAATCAGGCTTTCGCTCGTAGGTTTGACCAATGCCATAAACATTGATAAACACCACTCCCGCACGCGCTGCCCAAGTAACGAGCTTATCAAATGGGACTGCATCTCCCCGAAATGGCTGAAAATGATGATGGGAATCAACGGCAAAATACCTAGATTGCGCCTTGCGGTCGTAGCACTGGGTATTATTTACACTAAAAGTTGCTAGCGTGCGTGTGCCAGTGGCCGACACACTTTGGCAACCTGCCAGTAAAACAGCACAGCTCATGGCAATAACACTTTGTTTTACATTCATTTTTATTATCTACTGAGTCTCCTTTACCAAGGTACTTTACCACGGATAATATCCTTGTACATGACCCAGTCACCCATCAAGCTATACAGCGGATATTGAAATGTCGCAGGCTTATTTTTCTCAAAAAAGAAATGTCCTACCCAAGCAAAACCATAACCCGCGATTGGCAGCAGCCATAATAAAGACCAATGTGCAAAAACCAACGCAAAGAGCAAAATCAAGAGCACTAAGGTTGAGCCGATAAAATGCAAGCGACGGCAGGTTTTGTTTTTGTGCTCCGCGAGATAATAAGGGTAAAACGATGCAAATGAATTGAACTCTTTGTTATTATTTTTGGTCATGAGAGTATGCGATTCGTTATTCGACTGTAATACTTAGCATAGTGCAAAGTATTTACGTTGAAAATAAAAAAGGAATGAGCGTGGCAACAGGCTCAAAAACAGTATGCTGAAACCCCTAATGATTATCACCGCTGCGATGCTGCTCCAAGCTTGCAACGACACCGCCCCAACTACAAAATCAGAGGCAACGATGAATGCACAGAGTAACATTCAATGCAGTGTAAGTAAGGGCTCCGACTCAGGTATGACCTACCCCATTAATTTCACTTTTACCAACGCAGGTCATAATGATGAAAAGTTTCTAATTTGGCATACCCCTTTTGAAGGCTGGTGGAGCCAATTTTTAGAGGTAACACAAAATGGTAAGTCGCTTAATTATCAAGGACCCATGGCGAAACGACTCGCGCCCTCAGCCAATGAATTTATGACCCTAAATGCTGGGCAAAGTAAAAGCGTAGAATTAGATTTAGCACTGGCTTATGAGATAAACACCGCCCAGCCCATTACCATCACCTATCACAATCAGCTCAGTCATACCGATGCATTAAAAGCGTCATGCAGTGCGGTATTAGAATAAAACCGATATCAGCACCGTGTCTCGGCTTGTAGGTCGGCTTTTAAGCCGACAACTTAACCCAACAACCCACAACCCAACTAATCCACAACCAACTACAAAAACCCCAACATCAAGGTCTTGAAATTTGGATCACGACTCGACGGTTCTTACCGCGACCAATGGCGTTATCGTTGGTATCAATATGGCGTTTTTCGCCAAAGCCGTCAGTCATAATCTTCTTCTCTTCAACCCCTAAGCTCGCCATATAGGATTTAATCGCCTCGGCACGTTTCTTTGACAATCTCAGGTTGGTATCACGGCCGCCGTAACTATCGCTATAGGCCGAAATATAAATTTGCTCAATTTTCGGGTCATTTTTAAGATATTCGCCGATCATATCCAAGCGTTTGCGTGACGACTTTGTCAGCTCGCTGGAATTTTTCTTGTAATTCATCACTGTAAAAGCGATGTCTTCAAAGCTGTATGGCAACAGGTTATCGCGACATTGTAAGAACGCCCAATATGCCTGTTTAAAGTTCACTGATGACAAAGAAACTGAAATTTTATCTACGTCGTTGTGCCAATCTTTATAATAAAAAGTGGGAAAGTAACCCTTTTCAAGCTCAGTCAGCAACTGCCACGCGACGTTATTTTCAAGTTCACCGTCAAATTTTTTCAGTAATTTCATTTGGCCGATGTTTCTTGCCGGTTTGCCGGCTCGCCAAAGCGGTGGCACCGATTCAAGTCCTGCAAAATCGTAACTTTCAGGACGTACCATCATATCTAGGTTAAAGGTTAAGTCTTTATTTTTACTGGCATTACTTGAAAATATAGCTTCACCGTAATACGGGACTTCATGATTAAGCGCACAACTCAAACGATTGTTTTGGTCAACATTCCAATGTGATGAATCAGCTTCGGCAGCGTATTGCCGCATTGCAGCCTCGCTATTAAAGGTAATGGCGCATAACGATATACCAACCCAACTTACTGATTTATATAACTTGATCACCCCACACCTCACAACATCAACCATTAATCTACATGCGCTCAACACGCCAAAAACTAGAGCTTATCTCTACCAATTCGTGCTATTTAGAGTTAAGCAATAAATGTACCATACTAAGCGCTCTCAAGCTGCTCGCTTCTTGTCGAGGTATCAGTATAATAGGCCGCTAAATTTCACAAACCAAGAAGATTATGTCTGATACCGAGCAAACGCTATTTTCAAAACGCTTTCGCGGCTTCTTTCCTGTAGTTATCGACGTGGAAACCGCTGGCTTTAATAAAGATACTGACGCCCTACTAGAAATTGCCGTCAGTATGTTAAAAATGGACGATGACGGGGTATTAAGCTTAGATCAGACAGTACACTTTCATGTTGCGCCTTTTGAAGGTGCAAATATTGAGCAAGCTGCGATTGACTTTAATGGCATTGATCCATTTTCACCACTCAGAGGCGCAGTTGCAGAAGATGAAGTGCTGAAAGAAATTTGCAAAGCCGTGCGTAAAGCCCAAAAAGCCGCAGGCTGTCAGCGCTCCGTTGTTGTTGCCCATAATGCCGCTTTTGATCACGGCTTTTTAAATGCAGCGATTGAGCGTAACAAGATAAAGCGTACGCCTTTTCACCCATTTGTCAGCTTTGATACCACATCACTTGCCGGGCTCGCTTTAGGGCAAACGGTGCTTGCAAAGGCATGTCGTGCTGCGGGTATCGAGTTCGATAACAGCCAAGCACACAGCGCACTTTACGACACAGAGCGCACCGCAGAGCTATTTTGCTACATAGTCAACAAGTGGCAAGCACTAGGTGGCTGGCCATTACCAGAGCCTGAAGCAGAGTCAGAATCTGAGTCAACAACCGAAACCGACACCGAATAATAAAAATGCCAGCAAATTCAGCTGGCATTTTTATAAGTGCTCGTTTTTACGCTATTTCTGCGGTTTTGGCAGTCGTAAACTGTTGCATGATCTTACCTTCATGCAATTTAACGAAATTAGGCGGGTAAATTCGCGAAAACAGCTTAGTGTCTTTCGCTATTTTTACTTCGGTTCCGGGGTGCATTAGCTCATTGACCGTGACTCGACTCAAGCGTGCTAATCGATGTATTTTTTGCTGTATTAAACCGATGTTACGCTGATTACGGCCATAATGTTTATTTATCTGCGCTTCGCTGTGCTGCAACTTGGCAAGATATGCATCTCGTTTTTGCGATTGCGGCGACGCCTGTGCTTTATTCATGGCTTGTTTAATATCGATGACTTTGGACGCCAGCACCTTTTCCAGCTCCACTAATTCGCGGTGCTTATCGTGCAAACTATCCCAGTCTTGGGCTAGTGAAATACGTGTTCTTGTGCCTGAAGGTGCCCCAAGTTCACCCGTTTCTATACGCATGGCATCCAATACATTTCCGCCAATCAGTTTGCCTCTAGGGGTTTCACCTTTACCTACTTTGATTAAACGCTTGGAAGCCAAGTCACAATGCAAAGCTTGACGTTCAATGAGAATATCTTGTTCGCTTTCAATTCGGCAGTACTGCGCATAGCCTAACGAAACACTGCGCTTTGCTTTAATTGAACATGAAAAAGGTTCACCTTCAGTGCGCTTACGGCCAATTGTGCCAAGCATTATCGTGACCGCGCTACCACTTTCAAGAATAGCCGATTCCACAAAGCCAATCACAGTAATATCGCCCGAAGCCTTAACACGCATTCCATCTTTAATATCACCGCTCACAATCACGCTGCCATCAAACTCAACATGCCCTGTCGTCACATCAATGTTTTCATAGCACAGCACATCATCAACGCGCATACCTCGAGGAATGGCTACTGGCACACCTTTTGAATCGGCAATAAGCAGGTTTTTATCGTTGGGGTCGAGCTTGGTGCCTTCTGACACCTCAAGTGGTGCGTCTTTGCCTGGTTTTGGATCAATCACATCACCAAACACGGTATAACCCGGCTCGCCTTCTGTTGGTGGAACTTTTTTCATTAATGGGCTGCCCGGCTTTACGGTGATGATAGCACCTAAGTTGCGCATATCGACCTTACCGCCGCTCGACTCTTGCGGGCTGAGCACTCTGTCCTGCGCTGTCATACACAGGCGCACAAAACGTGCGTCGTTGCCATCTTTGGCTCGTTGACCATGCGCAACAATACCATTGTATGTGTGTCCGGGAGGGAGTTCTAACTGCTGACCGAGAAGATTATCGAGGGCTTTGCCACTGACGCCTTTTTTAATACCCGCTTGTTTTAATGCTTGTTTGGCCTTGTTCATACAAACCAGCTTACCACCACGGGCTGTGGTCACTCTCGCTTCAGCAAGCATGTTGCCTTCTTCAATACGCACAGAAATAGACGCATCGATGGCACGAGCCACAATCAGCGAATCCTGCTCGGGCGCCTCACTTGCTGTAAATAGCTGGCCGATATTGGCATGAATGATTTCAAAATCCGCATATGGCGACCCCTCTATCATCTCAACAAGTTGAGACGAGCTCGCCGGAAATCCGGATTCCACAGGATGAGAGAGTAAGTAGACATAGCCCTCATCCTCATCAAAACGAAATAATGACATTCATCAACCCTGAAAAGTATGCACGATCTTATTGTTATGTTGTTATTTTTAATGCAGCGAACTCATTTGAGCATAACTTCGCCAAATTGTTAAGCTTAACATCACCTGAACTGCTACAAATTATAAATGAATGTAAATCAATCTGTGCATTTAAAAGACAACTTATTATTTTCTTTAGATTTATCGGCTTTACAGTGCAAAACTTTAGATAAACTTTGGGATTTCACGCCAAATGGCAGCAAATTCATAACTAAGTATTACTCTGTTTTACACTTGCCGCTTTATAGGGTAATTTCAACCCTTGCTAAAAGAAAATGAATTTTTTAGGGACAGCTACGACAATCACGGTTGCTCAAGTCTGAAAGAAACGTCGACATACATGCTAGCGGCGTACGCAATATCTAACCAAGGGAAAATACCACTGCGTTACGGTTAGCAAAACTTTCTGAAGCTCGGCAATATTGATTGTGTGATTACGTCAAAATCGCTTGGTACTTATACCGTCAGTATCCCTTGGAAATCACACTAACTCATATAAGAAAACTTAATTCACTGTACGGAATTGGTTGACTACAACACGGCTTCCTAAACTACATTTTTAAGTCCTTAGACTTATTGTTGACTACTTGTTTATCTAACTTTTCTTCACTTATTTTCTCTTTTATAGAGTCTAGATATGAATTTAAATCTCCCCCACGAGAATTCACTTTATCACTACACTTAACCGGTGAAAGTTCTTTTCCATCAGAACCAAACTCTACCCTTTGTTTACTATCCTCGACACTATTAGATTTCTCAACTTCAGCTTCATTAAGTTCAGCACTCTGCTTTTGTGTTTTTTCAAGGCCTAACTTCTCATCAAAAAAGTTTTTAACCGAGTGACAAATAGAGCTTACTTTATCTTTTGCTTGAGAATTATAGGCTTCTGCATAGTACTTAGTACTTATGGCTAATTTTAAGCTTGTAATTAGTCCGCTCATCACATCACATTGTTGAGCGCCATTGGCGTAACTTTTAATTTCTGAATTAGCTTCAGTTAGCATTTGATGTATTTCTTCAGGCTTTGCGTCCTTAGTTCCACCGTCCATAAGCTTAGCGAATTTTTGCTTTGTCGAATGATAAGACTCTAGCACCTTATCTTTAGCTTCAGGTAATTGAGAAGCTGTGATCCCAGATAATACAATCGTAGTTCCAAGTAAGATACCCACTGTAAACTCATCTTTGGAAGCCGCATGTTGGCCTAGGTGCGGGAGAGATGCTATTTGTTCATGCAAATTAAACAATGCATTGGTAATAGCATCAGTAGAGTTCGATAAAGTACTTTCTAAGCTCTGTGGTGACAATGACCCTTTTTGATATGCATCCATCAACTTTGCAAACCAGTTCATATTATTATTTGATGACTCAAAAAACTCTATTTTTTCTGGGGTAGTCATATTAAGGTTAACATTCCCCTCTTTGTCCAAAAAGCCAGAACGAATAAATGCACTTTGTGTACTCGCTAGAGCAGCAGTTGATAAAGAAGTAGACGCCATTAATTTATCTTGGTTTACTTGTTCTTTAATACTGCTTAAGTAATCAGCTAGCTCATCTTTCTTTTCAACACTTGCCTCATAACCTTTTTTAGTCATACTCATTTTGCATTCCTTTTGCTAACCATATTATTAAACTCTTGTCGTCTATAATATTTTGCCATTCCACATCGAATAGGGAGACAATTTCGCACGAAAATAAGCTGCTCGTCTGGGTCATTGTTACTATCAACCTTCATGCTCATAATTTCGCTAGGAGCCATTAACGGCTTAGCTATTGTTTGATAGCTACGACCTGAGTTACCACCCGCACTCATTCCATGTTGTTGCGAGTCATTGATTGAAGACGACAGAACTGTTTCATTACCTAGCATTTCAGAAAGTAACTTGGCAGTTTCAAAGTCTGAAATACCAAAAAACGTTTTGACTTTCGCATTCTCTAACCAACTGCGACAACCATGTTTTTGATAAAACTGCTCTAATTGACCGAGATCCTGAATAATAGACCACAATATGATGCCTGCGCCCCTTCCTGCATCTCTTGCTGTTTCAAGTACCTCCATTTTTTTAAGTCTTGGCATCTCATCTAATAAAAAGAGTGCTTTATCCGGCTTTTCACCTTGATGCTGTTTAGCATAATCATATTTTATGTTGAGTAACGCACCGATTATCAACCTTGCTGGCGACGCCGTAGTTTCGAGTGTTTTAAGTGGAATGTTAATAAAGAAGTCAACTTGGCCTGTCGCTAATTCCATAAGCTCAACTTGGCTCGAGGTTTTGCCGCTCACTAATGCCGCTAAATTAGGTTGCGATAGCCAGGCTGTGATATTGGAAGCATGCCCAATAATACCAGCCCATTGCCCTTCAGCGGTTTTGGCTATGACTAAAAGCTCTTCTGCATATTGCACAGGTACACCAAAGCCATAATCAACACCCTGACTTAGAATGTCTTTTTCCAGTATGTGCTCAACTATCCCGCTAGAAACCAAACCTCTAAACTCAATGAGTGTTTTATTTTCTTTAGAAAACTGAGGGCTAAACAGTACATGCAGCAATAACGTCAATAATAGCTTTTCGCCTTCTTTTTCAAAATAGTCATCATGGCCTCCAGTTTCTTCACCGGGGTTTAACCAACTAATAATAGCTTGTGCATCTTCAATGGCTTGCGCTGATGAAGTATCTATCCAGTCAAGGATGTTAATTGAGTCTGAGTCATTACTATTAGGGTCTAAAACCACTACTTTTTGGCCTTTTGCTTTTCTTGCCTGTGCGCACAGACTTGCCAGTTCACCTTTTGGGTCATGTACTACCAGATTACCTTGCCAATTTAGCGTATTGGGAATAGCCACACTCACCGATTTACCACCACCAGAGCCCGCAACTGTAATTAAGTGGCCACTGCCATCGAAATGCAATAAAGGTGCTTTACCTGCAAGCTCTTCCTTATTAGGCGAGTATGCTTCTCCTAATACTAAGCTACCGTTTGATAGCACTTTTTTCGCTTCTCGAAGTGGCATCCATTGCGCCGACCCTTGTAAGCTTTTATTTTGTGATAAAAGTCTAGATTTTTTATAAAAATCGGTTGCGGTATAAATGGTGAAAAGAGGCACAGTAATACAAACTAAGCCGCTTAACACTAAAGGGTAGTCTAGATGACTTAATACTGTAAAAAAGTCGTAACCTTGGCCCTGCCAGCGACTGTATTCAGCCCAAAGGGCATAAATGCCTGATACCACACTACCAAGCATACCCAATGCATAAACGGTTAACGGCAAAATTCGGCTGCGATACAAGCCAAAACTTACTAAAAACAATAAAAATGGACCAAGCGTTAGTGCAACGCCATAAAACTCGCTACCTTCAGCCAAACTCCCTGCAAACACTCGAGATAAGTACCAAATAATGATAGGGCTGCCGTATAGGGCTGCCCTAAAAAATATTTTAGTCATTGTGAACTATTTCCAGACTAACACACCTTTCGGAGCTTCTTTAACCATACGATCGCTAGGGCGCTTGACTTTAAGTGTCCAAGTTGCATCCGCTGCATCGCCAACCCAGTAATCCCATTTATTAGAAGTCACCCCACAATGTAACCATAATTTCAATGGGTAATAGCCTTTTTCTAAAGCGATAGAATTAGTTTTAGTTAATTGAAAGCGAGAATTGTCGGTACGGTAATCTTCCGCATTCCATTTAAATTCATTTTTGAGAACACTACTATTTGATAGACTTAAATCGGCAACACAACTGTTTGCATAAAAATAAGTATCGTCTTTTTTTACCAAATCCAACATTAATATATAGTCACCGGCTTCTTCCGCATGGAAAAAACCATTCCATTCAATACCCACATGCGCCCCGGGGTATATTGACCAAGCCGTTTCATCCTGCTCTAAATTAATAAATGAAAATGCTGGTACTTTGGTATCAACAAACTCCCCGATTGGCACTCCTACTTGTTTATTTGACGCCCAAGTACCTGTTTTTTGTTCGCCAGAAAACACTGTTGCAACTAGACCATTTTGGTAAACGTTCAAGGTTTTTATTTCTGCTGGTTGCGCCGCTATAGCGGCTCCGCTAGCTATTGACAGCATTGCCATTGCTAATATGCTACTTTTTGGTTTTATCATGATATTCCCTACTTTTTACTGACCAATTGGTTTAATTTTGCCGAATGTATTCACACAATACGTGCGTGATAAATAGCTATTTGATACTTGTATTGCTTCTTTAACATTTGCAGTACTGCGCTCAATATCTAAGTCACTTAAGTTATTTCTGCTTATTCTTAGATTCTTGAGGTTCGATTTAGTACACCCCTGCTTGCTGTAGGTGTTAAATACCAATACAAAGTTTTTAATACGTTCGTCACTTTCTAACACACCAGAAGATGCCTTTTCAGCAAGCTTAATGGCCTTGCGGTGTTCTGCTTTAAGGCGAGATAAATCAAGTGCTGTTAAACTACCTTGTGCATGCTGTATTTGCGTTATGCTGGTTGGACTCATTTTATTTTCTAGACTATTCGCCGCGCTTACTAAAGCGGCTAGCCGCTGGTTGCTTGCAGCTATTTTAGAAACCGCATCAAGTGAAATAGCGTTTATCTCATTATCTAATGTTGTCACTCTGTTAGGGTAACTTGTTTTAAGATGACTAAACTGTGCAGCTATTGGGTCAATTAATTCACTATTTTTTGAGTTTTTATACTGGGTAGTTAAGCCACTTAATTTTTGAACTTGTTGCGCAAAAGACAAGCGGCTTGCTTGCTCCATCAAAGATTTTTCTTGCCTTGTTAAAAGTTGTGGCTTAGTAGTATTTAGGTGATTGAGTACACTCGCAAATGCTTCTAAGTCTGTATCTGTAATATTTTCTTGGTCTTCGGCTCGATTTACCAAAGACTCAAGTCGGATAAGGTTTTGGGTACGTTTTATTTTATCATGAGCCACTTTTTGCGACGTATTTAATGCGAGCAGTTGATAGCCTTTATACTGTCTGGACTTATCTACTTGCGTGAGCTTACTGAATTGAGTGAGCAACTTTTCTTCATTCTCAATCGTACTATTACCTTCAAATGCTCTAAAAGCATCAACTAAGGTAGCAACTCTGTTATCACTTTCATTTTTAAGCTGCTCGGCTAAATTTAAATTTGCTAAAAAACCTTCAAATAAGGAGAAGTTAGTTCTTTCTTTATCAAAATTAGTCAATTGCGAGGAACTATTGATAAGTGCAATTGCGCTGTCTACATCATTTAGTTGTTGAAAGTTTTTGGCTGCACTTTCTAAAGTGCTAAACCTTTCATCACTTTGCGAAATACTAAGCTTACAACGTGAAATTTCAGTCAAAATTTGATTATGAACTGGTTTTGCTCTTTTTTTGTCATCAGCCGTTATGTCTTGACCTAACAGTAAATATTGCTCGCATTGCTTTGCCCTATGGCTAGATTTATCTATCGATTGCGCAGCTAAGTGCAATGTTTTAAGCCTTTCGTTACTTGCTACGTCTTGAGCTGACATTGGCATATTTATCGTACGTCCAGAATTTGAAGGTCCTCCCGAACTGAATGCTCGTGGTGGTACAGTCGGCTTGTAGGAAGCAGAGTGTTGTTGATTATTCATTGTGTTAGGGTTGTTTGCCCCAAACATTTTTTGGCATACTTTAATTAAGCACAAAGCCACTAAGGCTGCAGCTATTAGTTTTACCATCAACTGCCAAAGGCGGTCTTGATGGTAAAGTTCACGCCCTTGGCTCACCATACTACCGAGCATATTGATTAGTCCTCTTCCGTTGCTTTAACAACGTCTTCAAGCTCGATAGTAAGTAATTCTTCATTACTCATTAATTCATAATTTGGTGTAAACGCTATACGCTCAGCTTGTAAAGGTAACAACTGCTCAAAGAATCCACGTATAGCCCGAGCGTTGCCAAAGTCGCTGTCTCTCGCTTGCTTTGCCATCCATTGTATATGTTTACGACAAACTTCTTCAGCTTCTTCTGTTAGAAAATAATGCCCTTTCCTCACCATAAGTTTAAAGATATCAAACAGCTCTTCTGAGTCATAAGATTCGAATTCAACCATTCTTGAAAATCGAGACTTTAAGCCCACATTACTTTCAATAAAACGGCGCATTTCGTCTGTATAGCCTGCAGCTATTACAACTAGCCTCTCTCTGTTGTCTTCCATCAGCTTTAACAAAGTATCAATCACTTCTTGCCCAGATTTATCCGGGCCACTTAATGGATCACTTCCAGATAATGTGTAAGCTTCATCAATAAACAAAACGCCATCAAGAGCCTGTTTAACCTTATCTTTCATCAATTGTGCACCAGAGTTTGCATAAACACTTGTAAGGGCTGCTCTATCCACTTCTACACAATGACCTTTTCTAAGTAACCCTATTGATTTTAATAATTTGCCGACTTTTCTGGCAACTTCAGTTTTACCAGTGCCCGGAGGGCCAGAAAAAACCATGTGAAGGTTAATTGCTCCCGTTGGTATATCCCTTTCTCTTCTGAGCGTTATTAATCTTGCAAAAGCGATTAGCTTATTAATTTCTTCCTTAACCGCATCTAACCCAATCATATCTTCAAATTCTTTTAGTACTTCTGTAAGTGAATCTCGCTTTTCAACTACTTCACTTCGAGATTTTTTCGTTTTGATAAAGCCTTGGTTACTCATTAGTCCATTACCTCGTTAACATCTTGTTCTGTTATTAATTTACGGCTAACTTCGCCGCTCTGCATTTTATGGGCAATTAAAGAGTCTGCGAATTTCCTCGCCTCATGGGCGTAGCTAAAATGATCTTTTTCTGCTCTTTCTAAATGTGCAAATTCGCGCTCTATACGCAAGGCAGCATCTTCCGCAACTGACCACTGCTTTTGCAAAAGTAAGTCTTTAACTAATGAAGTAAGAGTTTGGGGAGACACTGCTTGTGTGTTTATTCTTACTATGTGAAAGCTACGTAACCATTTCTTATTCGAGTCTGAAAACAGACTGTCTACTTTTTCTTCACTGCCATTGAACACCACAATGAATCGTTTAGGATTATCTTCAACAAATTCAGACAGTGCAGGACCCAAACTATCGATAGTTTTTTGATTGTCGTAACCTGTTTGTTCCAAGATCCAATCACAATCGTCTATAACGATGGCTCCACCATTAGCGGAACCAAAAAAATGCTCTATGACTGACGCAGGTTCATACCCATTAAAACGAGATTTAGATAGAGACACACTTCGCATTGAAGGCAGCGCATCAAAGCTATAAAATAATTTCGCTAAAAGCTCTGAAATATATGTTTTCCCCGTGCCGCTCGGGCCTGAAATAGTAATTAACACGGAAGGGGAATGTACTCCAAAACCAACTTGATTATGCTGTTTAGCTACTTTTACCTGCTCTACTAAGCTGTTAATAACATGCATTGCACCTTCCTGATGATGGCCAATCATTTCTAAAGCTGCACGCACCTCATCTTTAATATCATTTAAGTTATGCTCACGCTTCGGTTGTATCTGTTGATTTTGTGTTTCTTTATTTTTACTTTGATAAGTGGAAGCGCGAGTTGAATTGAGGTTTTGGCTATCAACTTTATAGGGTAAATAATGCCTTATTTTAGTAAGCGCTACGCTCATACTATGTGGTAGCAATGACATACTATTTAGCAAAATAAGTATAACTAAACCAAACACCACAAACAGAGTTAACCAAGCAAGCGAAGTTACAAATACAAACGCCAATATAAAAGCAGAGACCAATAAGCAGAACCTGAAGAAGTTACTTTGAGTCATTTAGTTAAACCTCAAGTTTTTAACTTCACCAACTCTCATAGGAGGCAACGCAAGATCACCAGAGCTGGTTTTTGCCGAAACTGTAATACCTCCACCACCATCTTTTAGCCCCTTAATCATAAGCTGAGCATTGCCCATCGAGTAAGGTACAACTATCGTTGTAGGTTCATGCATAATAGGGACAACATGTGTCATTCCACCTGCACTAACCTCGATAACATCACCATCTTCTGCCAGATTATCCCAAACCGTTACCCATGCGAGCGATATAAAGCCCCCTTCAGCTTCTTTTAATAAGTGTTCAGCTTCAGTTTCCGGTAAACCTGACGCACTTTTAGCCTTTTGCCTTTCTTTACTATCTGAAAAATCAACGGGTAGGAAGATTGTCGCGCCGTTTGCTACCGCAGCATTAAAACTACTATTTATCGCTTTTATTTCACTATCACTAATCGAGTCGGTGTTTAATTTATTAAATATTTGCGATGAAAAACTAACTGCAAGACTTGCTAAAACAAGCCCTACGCCAGCAAAAATGGTGTACAGTTTTGTTTTACTTTGACTATCTTGTCCATCTTCAATCGATTTTTGGGGATATGACTTTAAATTATGAGGTCTTGAAGCCTCTTTATTTCTTTCCTTCAAAGGGGGACGTTCCTTCATTACTCGCAAAACCTATCAACCGATTACATTAATTACACTCAGTTTCAAATATAAACAAATTAAATAACAATTAGAAGTTTTTGATCAAAAAAACAGCTAGATGTTCACTAAATCAACATCACTAAACTTGAGACACAAGATAAAAATGGAAAAAGGTTGTCAAACCAATACAATGCAGCTAGAATCCGCACCATCGCTAGCTTTGTTGGCGATGGAAAAGTATTCTAATATTTATGTCTTATGACTGAATCGGGGCTGATTAGGATTCGACGGGATTCAAGAAGCCTAAGGTGCATGTCGAGGTGCGGCTGGCCTCGTAAAAAAGCCGTATTTAAAGTAATCGCAAACGACGATAACTACGCTCTAGCGGCATAATAGCCCGCTAGCACTCCTCCATGATATTCTTGTGGATCTGGTTCTGGAGTGTCACCCTACACAAGATCGCTACGGAAACCCTGGCCGGGGTTGAAGGGCTAAAATTAAGCGGCCTCGCCTTTACTTATCGTGTTCGTCCGAGATTTAAAGGTTAACCAAAAGACGATACTAAACATGTAGGACCGAAGGTCGACGCTTTCCGGACGGGGGTTCAAATCCCCCCAGCTCCACCAAATTTTAGCGTTTTAAAACAGCCAGTTAGAGCAACATGCTTTGACTGGCTTTTTTGTTTTCGGGGCAAATATCCTAAAAAGTGTCCACATCGTGACCACATTTATATAAAGCCCAAAACCCGCATATTTTTTTGCTTTTAAGGCTGCGGGATTTAGCCTGCCTTCATCTACAATTTATCCAAATAACAATTCAAAATATGTCTTTATTGAGCCAATTTAGGCATAAATTCGGGATTGTCACTTCACCGTAATCACTATCAATTCTATGCTATCTGGACTAACATATTGATTAGATTTAAAGCGTAAGGAATATAGCGTGTCGTTAGCGAATGCTCACACAGTTCGCCAGAGCCGATTTTTGCCACTTGTTGCTGCACTACTCGTGTTAGTTGGCAGTATGCTTTACGGGCTGGTGTTATATGAGCAAGAAAAGGAGCATCATGCTGACAAGGTAGCGGCGGCACTTGCCTCACGACTTGACCATGTGACTGAGGGTGTGAACGAGCGCGTTACACTGTATTGGTACGGTATTTTGGGGCTTCGCACTGCAATTTATGCGAACCAGCAACACAGCTTTGACTATCAAGCGATGCAGCGTTATATCAGGTCGTTTGACTTCCAAGCGGAATATTCTGGGGCTCGTGGCGTGGGGATCATCAAATATGTCCCCGTCGATAACGTAAGCAACTTTGTGCAACAAGCACAAGCTGAGCGTACTGACAGAACGTTCTCCATAAAAACGCTAAACCCACATAACACCAGCAAGTTTGTTATCCAGTATATTGAGCCTGAAGTAAACAATGATAAAGCCGTGGGTTTGGATATAGGCTCCGAAGCTAGTCGCAGAACAGCGGCAATAGAAGCAGCTACTGCCAATGAACCGAGACTTACCGCTCCAATTACCTTAGTACAAGCCGACAATAAAATTAAATATGGCTTTTTGATCCTCGCCCCAATTTATACCTCTATTGGTATGGCAGCAAATGAAGAAAATCGCTTAGAAAACTTAGTTGGTTGGACTTATTCCCCATTACTTATCGATGAGATCCTGTCAACTTTGCTGTCTTTTCGACAAGATGTCTCGATTCAAATTTCCGATGTAACCAATAACGATGAAAACACGCCATTTTATCAGGTGCTAAAAGAAGATGTTAAAGAGTTGGATAACTCAGTGGCTAAACAGGTCAACTTGTTTGGTCGCACTTGGGAAGTAAAAATTTGGCCAACTCCGCAGTTTATCCGTTCACTCAATCTCGTCTCTCCTAATACCATTTTACAGGTCGCGTTGCTGGTCTCTACGCTATTGGCAATCATCACTTATATTTTGCTTTTAAGCTTTACCCGTCAGCGTCTAGCTGAAAAGGAAAAGTTAGCCGCAGAAGAAGAAAAAGCACAGTCCCTTGCTAAACTGAACTCGTCATTAGAACAGGAAGTAAAAGCACGAACTAAAGAAATCGTAAAATACAGCCAACTTCATACCAGCATTGTTGAAGGTTCGGGTTATGCCATTGTTGCCACCGATCCTGACGGTATCATTACCCAGTTTAACCCTGCAGCCGAGCGTTTACTGGGGTACAAAAAAGATGAACTCATTGGTAAATCATCCCCTGCCATTTTCCATCTCGAGGAAGAGGTCGTAGCAAGAGCAAAAGCGTTAACGGAAGAGCTTGGCAGAGTCATTGAACCTGGATTTGAAGTCTTTGTCGCCAAAGCCAAGCAAGGTGTGGTAGATACTAGCCGATGGACTTACGTCACTAAGCAAAACCAATACGTGCAAATTAAGCTGAACGTAACGACATTAACCGACGAACGCGGCAATGTTGATGGCTTTTTAGGTATTGCATTAGATCTCACAGAGCAGCTTAAGCACGAACGAGAACTCTCGCACGCCAAAGAAGCAGCTGAGCAAGCAGCCAAAGCAAAAGCCGTCTTTTTGGCTAATATGAGTCATGAAATACGAACCCCCATGAACGGCTTATATGGCACATTACAACTCTTAAAGTCGGAGCCACTTAACAGCACCGCCACTAATCTGCTTGAGAAGGCCACCTACTCAGTTAAGGCGCTTAACACCATCATCAACGATATTTTGGATTTCTCTAAAATTGAAGCCGGTAGAATTGAGCTTGAAGAACGGCCATTTAATATTGAGGTGCTGGTTGAACATCTGCGCTCAGACTTCTTAGTGTTGGCAAAAAACAAGGGATTAAAGCTTAAGATCCACGTTGAACTTGAGCATAAGTTTTGGCTTGGAGACGAGGTCAGAGTCAGGCAAGTGTTGCTTAACCTCTTGTCAAACTCCATTAAGTTTACTGAAACGGGCAGCATTATTACCCATATAAAACCGCTTCAAAATGATTCAGGTATGCTTATTACCGTTGCCGACACTGGCATAGGGATGACAGAAGCCACAATCAACAAACTCTTTTCACGATTTGAGCAGGCAGATAAGTCCACCACTAGAAAATTTGGTGGTACGGGACTTGGTCTTTCTATCACTCGCTCTCTAATTGACCTGATGGGCGGTACGATTAAAGTAGAGAGTACCGTTGGAAAAGGCAGTCTATTTAGCATCGAGTTGCCTATGCAAAAGTCTGAGATAACCTCAGAGCAACCAACAACCGACCAGCTGACCGCAGCTGACTTGAGCGGCACATCCATATTGCTGGCTGAGGATAACCCAGTAAATCAGCTAGTAGTGCGCTCTATGATCAGTAAAGCCAATGGTGATATTGCGATTGCGAATAATGGCAAAGAGTCTATTGAACAATTTGAGCTAAACAAACCCGACTTAATACTTATGGACATCCAAATGCCAGAGATGGATGGCGTTGAGGCTTGCAAACGTCTTAAGAGTAAAGATCCTAATATCCCCATCATCGCATTAACTGCAAATGCTTTTCCGGAAGACAAAGCCTTGTATGAGCGCGTCGGATTTGATGGTTATGTTGCCAAACCCATAGAGCAGCTTGAGCTTATCAATACCATCGCGACCGTACTCGCACATAGCCGTAATATGCAGTAACTTTTACAGATATGAGAACCCTCTGCGGTTAGCGATTACAAACTTAATCGTTTAACAAAGCTCGTGTACCTTTTTTGATTTACTGATAAAATAATCACCTCTACTCATCTGCAAGGATCGATCACCATGAAATACGCTAGATCGTTTGTACTCAGTTTATTCATCGCGTTTTTAGCGTTCGAAGCGTCGGCCAAATGCGATAAAACTTTGCGTGTAGGAATGAACGAAACGCAGTGGCCTCCCTATATTTCTCGCAGCGGAGGTAATGTATCTGGTATAGAAATTAATGCCCTCCACACCTTATTTAACAACTCTTCTTATTGCTTGGAATATGTTTTTTACCCCACCTCAGCACGAATGCTAACAGAGCTAAAAGCAGGCAAAGTAGACATGCTAATGGCCGCGACCAAAACCGCAACCAGAGCTAAGTTTGCGCACTTCACTACACCTTACCGCCTAGAAGTCATGGCATTATTCCAACATAAAGACAAACCAAAAATTGGCGGCGAAGTCGAGTCATTGATCCTTGCAGGAAACACATTTGCACTGAATGCTGGCAGCTACTACGGTATGGCCTTTGAAAAACTGATCCAAGACTTTTATAACGAGCAGCTGGTACACCTGCCCAATGCCGCTCGCCGCTTTAAAATGTTGCGTAAACAGCGAGTTGACTATGTTGTTGAAGATAAGCTCGCGGGTGAACACTTTATTCAAACCAAAGAGTATACCGATGTTATTTATTCTGGTATCGACGCGAATAAAACACCAGTTAGCTATATGCTTAGCAAAGTCAGTTTAACTACTTTAGATCTTGAAAACATCAATCGGCTAATTGAATTGCACCGAAGTGAGCTCAGCAGTTTGTTTTCTTTTCATCAAGTTTCCGATCCCCATTGAGAACCAAAGAGGCGACCTCTACATTGTTGCTTATCTTTGTATAATGCTGTTTATCGTAATTGATTTGGAACTATTTGTTACTGCCGACTACAGTTAATAGATGCGCCAAAATGTGGTTGGGGTTTGCTTGGTTCGGTTTTTACTCTTTGTAACTTGTACATTTTATTTTTGCCAACACGCGTTGGCGAAAGACTTTTCATATTTTGAAAGTAAGCTAGACGAGGCCAGCGACTATTTAACGGTTAACCCAGCACAATCACTGATTATTCTCGACAGTTTAGAGCAACTGCAAGATGTACCTGTGCCGTTATTTATTCAGTGGCATTTGCTGAGCGCTCGTGCCTCTGTACCAACAAATAAAGTAGATAGGCTCTATACCTCAATAAACGCGACCTTTTTGTATCCAGATGACATGTTTTTTAAAGCAAACCTCCCTACCATTTTAAGTGCACTTGGGATTTGGTTACGCAGACAGGAGTATCTTGATGATGCAGATACTAGCCTCAAGTGTGCCTACAAATATGCAGAAAATGACCGCCAGCGACTTACGCTGACTAACAGTATGGCGCTAGTTGCTCGCAACCAAGATGACTATCAAAAAGCGAGAGCATTGTATACCAAAGCACGCAAATTGGCTGAGGAGTTAAAACAAACCCCAGTACTTGCGATGATCGAAAGCAACTTAGGTAGCCTCGCGCTTGATCAAGGCCGAATATTTGAAGCCGAGCAGTATTTTCGTCATGCCCTGCTGGGTTATCAAGCAGTTGATAAACGATCTGGTCAAATCTCAGCGGGTATTAACTTGATGTTTGTTTTTCTAATTCAAAAGCAAATCGTCAACTACGAACGTTTACAAGGGCCCACATCTACCCTAACCACAGCCTTTCCAAACGAATCAAAACAAGCTTGGCTACAATGGCTTGAGGCGCGCTATAAGCAGCTCGAAGGGGACATGCCCAACCAAAACACTAAGCAAGCGTTACAACTGGCATATACCCAGTTAGAAAGCGATAAAGTAAAACTGCTAGTACATAGATATTTAGCAAAAGAGTTAGGCGTCGAAGTCACTGCCCCCCTCCCCATCACAGCTAAATCTTTTTCCAGTCCTTGGTTTGATAAAGTGAAACAGTGTAGTTGGTAAGCGAATACACTTGTTCCTAAACGCAAAAAAGCCGCTCAATGAGCGGCTTTTTCAAATTGGATTTGCTTATTCAGCAGCCTTAGACACCATAACCATCGCAGGGCGTAATAGACGGCCGTTTAAGGTATAACCTTTCTGCATCACAGCAAGCACTGTATTTGGTGATACATCATTGCTCGGCTGAATTGACATTGCCTGGTGTAACTCTGGGTTAAATGTTTCACCCTGTGGGTTTACCGCTTCAACACCAAATTTAGCAAGGGCATCGGCAAATGTCTTGATAGTCATATCAATACCTTCAAGCACAGGCTTTAGCGTTTCGTTTTCTTTGTCAGAAAACTCAATCGCACGCTCTAGGTTATCGATTACAGGTAACAATTCGTTTGAGAACTTTTCTAGCGCAAATTTGTGTGCTTTTTCAACGTCCTGCGCTGCACGGCGACGAACATTTTCAAGCTCAGCGGCGGCGCGAACAACGCTATCTTTTTGTGAGTCGATAGTTTGCTTAGCGGTTTCTAGCTCAGCGTACAGACCAGCGATTTCTTCTTCTGGGCTCAACTCACCCGCACTTTCGGCCTGCTCTTCCTGAGTTTGTTGCTCTGCTTGTGCTTCTACAACTTCTGCTTCCGCTTGTGTTTGTTCAAGCTCTTGCTCTGGTGCTTTTGTCTGCTCAGACATGTGGTGATTCTCCGATTCTTTACAACTGCGGTAATTATGGGGATTGAAATGAGAGTTTCAACCCTTTATTGCGGCAATTTTTTGAATTCTGACAAGATGGCTTCGATCTTTGAATCCGCAGGGCAAATGACGCAAAAGCGACTTTGATATTCTCCTTTGGAGAAATACGGCACACTGAGCACCACTACGCGATGTAAACCGAGCATGCTTAGCTCTTCGCCAAGTAACACGGATACGCCGTCTTTAAACGCTAAGCGGTCTTCAACTTGGTCTAAAAATCCGACGCCAAGATTAATCTCTCTATCCAACTCCAAACGGTTATATAAGTAGCGCTCGCCGACAACAATTGCATTATCTGAGCCTAATTGCTGACTTAACTGCTTAGTCCACTGGGCCAAAATATGATGACAACTCGGCGGTGCACTGTGCGCCATGGCACGCATTCGATGCAACCCTTCGACTAAAGTTTGTTGACTGAATACGGTATTCATCCAAGCCGCGAACTGGTAACGCAACGCGTCGGAATCATCAACGGGTTTATCAATACAAATATTGTGCGACTGCCCCGCTCTGTCTAACAGCAGAACCAGCCAATTTTTACGATCAAAATCGAGCACTTCCACACGGAACATTTGTTTGCTGCTAACTTGTGGTAATCCCACGCAGCAACAGACCTGAAAGTTTTGGCTCAATAAATGTGCAAAAGAGACTATTGCGGATTGATCAGGTTGCCAATGAACAGCAACATCAGCCAGAGGAAAAAACTCCTGTAGCCAGAATTTTACACCTTGGTCGGTGGGCACGCGGCCAGCTGACGTGTGCGGCGAATACAATAAGCCTTGATTTTCAAGTCTTGCCATTGCATTGCGTACGGTTGCAGAACAAATAGCAAGGCCGTCCTGCTTTGCTATTTTGCTGGATGCAACAGGCTGTCCTTCACCATTACAATAATGGCGCATGACCGCACACAGAATTTGTTCATCTCTGGGATTTAGTTTCATAATTATTTTAATATGGGTGTCAATTGCCAGTTTCAAGCACTACGCTTTTAATATAATCTTGCAACAAAGATACCAAGGACAAATGACTGAATGACGACCACGTTTAACACCATCGGCTTAATTGGCAAACCCAACCACGAAGGCGCGGGGACGACCTTACAACGACTCTACACATTTTTGCAAGCATTAGGATATGAAGTACTCGTAGAAGATCGCGTTGCGGAGCAAATAAAGTCGTTAGACGAAGACGCTGTTGTCGAGTTAGTTGAACTAGGTAAACGTTGCGATCTTGCTATTGTTGTTGGTGGTGACGGTAACATGCTTGGCGCAGCAAGAGTACTGGCTCGTTTTGATGTCGCCGTTATCGGAGTTAACCGCGGTAACTTAGGCTTTTTGACAGATTTGAACCCCGAAGGCTTCGAAGCGCAGCTAGAAGCGGTGTTGAGCGGCCAATTTATTGAAGAGTCAAGATTTCTGTTGGAGGTGGCAGTATACCGACATCACCAACTTAAAAGCGCAAATTTAGCAATGAACGAAGCCGTATTACACGCTGATAAAGTTGCGCATATGATTGAATTTGAGGCTTTTATCGATGACGACTTTGTATTTTCTCAGCGCTCAGACGGTTTAATTGTCTCGACGCCAACGGGGTCAACCGCTTACTCGCTTTCGGGTGGTGGGCCTATTTTAACCCCCGAACTCGACGCTATTTCACTGGTGCCTATGTTTCCGCATACTTTATCTAGCAGGCCTCTGGTAGTGGACGCAGAAAAGGAAGTCAAACTCAAGTTAAGTCTAGAAAACACCGACAGCTTACAAGTAAGTTGTGACAGTCATGTTGTACTGGCAGTGCTACCTGGTGACGAAGTTATCATCAAAAAAGCGGAGAAAAGACTAAGATTGATCCATCCCAAATGCTACTCCTACTACAATGTTCTTAGACAGAAATTAAATTGGGGCAGTAGGCTTTACTAAGCACGCAAAGTTACGCAAAATAACCTTGGTTAAATTTTCTAATTTAGGTAAATAACAATAAAATGGCTTACGTTGTATTTTTCACATTGGCGCTGCTTATCACTATACTTTCAGTGTATTTAGTGATTGAAAATAATAGAAGAAAAGCCCGTGAAGCGGAAAAAAAAGCCTTTAACGATCGTTTAAAAGTGATTAGTAGCAACTTTAAACTTAAAGTTGCTGAATTCGTTGAAGCGAAGATTTTAAGGCCAAAATACGCACCGCAGATCAATGCAATTGTTGGCAACTTTTTTGTTGTTCAAGCGCACTCGGAAGAGAACTTGGCGCAACTGGAAAAAGTGTCTGAGTTATTTATCTATTCAGTGACAAACGAGCTCAATAAGTGTCGCTCAAATGGCAATATGGATTTGCTTGCTGAGCAATTACAATATTTTGTTGCTGAATTACCCACGGCGGGCATTGCCTATAATCGTGACTTCTATCGCGAGATGCTTCCAGCTCTCATTGCACGCATTCAAACACCTGATACACCAGCAATACAGCAAGATGAAGATGTGCTGGATTCGCAAGAGCTAGGTGATTCAGAGCCATCCAACCAACAAATGCAAGCAGCCTTAGTAAAAGAGCACGCCATCGGTTAATCTTGCTATTATTTTTAGTAAAATTTTTTGATTTGAGTTGCTAAACAATAAAATACTGTATAAATTAACAGTAATTCTCTGTTAGGGTGTACAGTATGCTTTTAGCTTTAAATGTTCAAAATTTTGCTATTGTTAGTGCGCTAAATATTGACTGGCATTGCGGCATGACCGCAATTACAGGTGAAACAGGCGCGGGTAAGTCCATTGCAATTGATGCGCTTTCTTTATGTCTCGGTGAGCGTGCTGATCCTTCTGCTATTCGTCCAGGCACCGACAAAGCGGATATCTCTGCTCAGTTTGATGTTTCAAATCTCCCTGCTGCCAAACGCTTTCTAACGGAGCATATGCTAGATAACGAAGAGAATGAATGTATCCTTCGTCGTGTTATTAGTAAAAGTGGGCGTAGTAAAAGCTACATCAATGGCTCCCCTGTTACTGCTGGCCAACAAAAGGAGCTTGGGCAACACCTTATTGCTATTCATGGGCAACACGCCCATCAGCTACTGCTAAAACCAGAATATCAACTGCACTTGCTTGATGCTTACGCAAACCACACGACTTTGTTACAAGCAGTTAAGGGCCAATATAATCACTACCATAAGCTGCAAAAAGAATATGCCGAACTACAAAAGTCACAACAGACACAAGCCGCAAAAAAACAACTTCTTGAGTACCAAGTAGCAGAGCTTGACGAGTTTGCCCTACAAGAAGGCGAATATGAAGATATTGAGACCGAACACTCGCGCCTAAGCCATAGCCAGACCATTTTAGAACAATGCCATCGTGAGCTTTCTCGCCTTTATGAAAATGACGAGCAGACTGTGCTATCGCAACTACAACAAAGTGCACAAGTGTTCTCTGAACTCACCAGTTTTGACAAAACTCTTGAGAATATTGCGCAAGTGCTTGAAGAAGCTGCAGTACAAGTGGAAGAAGCAAGTAGAGAGATCCGCAGTTATTCCGATTCAGTCGAACAAGATCCAATGAGACTACAAGAGCTAGAAGATAGACTCTCTCAAGCTCTGGATTTAGCTAGAAAGCATCAAGTTCAACCTGAATTGCTACATCAGCACCATCAAGCACTGCAACACGAGCTTGAGTCTATTAGCTCTGATTCTGCACGATTGGATGCACTAGAAGAAGAAATTGCTGAAGCCATCAACGCCTACAATCAAGCGGCGCTTGGATTAAGTCAAAGCCGCCAGCAAGCCAGTGCATCTCTTAACGAGCGTATTTCTGCAAGTATGAAAGAGCTTGCGATGGGTGATGGTCAATTTGAGATCCAGTTAACGCCTAATCTTGGCGCAAAACCGAGCCCTTTTGGGTATGACCACATTGAATTTTACGTCTCGACTAACCCAGGACAACCTTTACAGCCTATGGGTAAAGTTGCCTCGGGTGGTGAGCTATCTCGGATAAGCTTAGCCATTCAAGTGATTATCGCAACACGTGTTACGACACCCACTTTGATTTTCGATGAAGTTGATGTGGGGATCTCAGGTCCAACTGCTGCAACCGTAGGTAAATTGCTACGCCAACTTGGTCAGTCCACGCAAGTTATTTGTGTTACTCACTTACCGCAAGTGGCATGCAGTGGTCACAATCAGTTCTTTGTCGCAAAACGGGTAGAACATGGCGAAACCTTTACCAAAATGACCCCAATGGCACAAAGCCAACGCATTGATGAAATAGCAAGGTTAATTGGTGGGGATAAAATAAGTGACACGACAAGAGCGAGTGCAAAGGAATTATTACAAGTGCAAAGTGCGTAAAACATTGAGTACCTGTCATCAGTCCTGACTGGCTATGTTTGTAGGCAACCTATAAACATAGCCTGTTAGCAAATACGAAAGGCAATTTTGTGTGATGTAACATGATTAACGGTAAACGTAGTTATGCCACTCTGTATGTAAAAACTCTGCCGTACATCCAGCCAAGGCGTTTTCAAGACTCAATGGTGACTCGCTTTGGGCTATCGCCTCTAAATAACTTTGCCTTTGAGATATTGCGGTTAAAATCGGTTCCGTACCAGAAATTGGATTACCATGAGAGAGCAGTAAAGTGAGACCGGCATACTTTTTTAATTTTTCTAGGGAATTAAAATGTGCTCGAGCTCCACTAATATGGACCGCAGGCAGAAGCGCCTCTCCCTCGTTTGATGTCATGATATCATCAGCTACATGAATATATTTATCGTTAATGATGGTGTATAAACCACATTCTACATGTCCAGTAATCAACTCAAATTTAAACTCGAACTCACCGAAATGTAGCACAGAGTTTTCATGCAGCTCATTAAGCCCCTCAAAATAGTGATGCTTCTCTTTAGCAGTATACTTATCTAATGTGTTTTTATAATGATGATTTCCAAACAGTTTTGGTCCTGCAAGCGCTGGCAACCCAGAGATATGATCCGGATGAAAGTGTGAAAATAAAACTTGTATTATGGTGATATCGAGACTGTTTAGATCTTCGCGAACAGCTTGTCCATGCGCTTCAAAGCCAGTATCAAGCAGCATGGCGGTATTGTTGTGAATAAATGCATAGATATTGTAGCCAACATGATCCCCAGCAAAAGGAGGAAATTGATAGAGATATAAATTCGTCGTTATTTTGATTTTGTGCATTCTTTATTTTTCATTCCTTTTTATTTTTCTTTTATCGAGCTTAATGCGAACGCCACAAGGACGCCACATTGAAACCCTGAAGCTTTGCCACCAAACTTTGAGCCAACTTTACCCAAAGCGGTTGCATGAATGCTACATTAAATCAGACCGTTTTACGTTTTATTTTTCAAGGTTGAATTGAATTGCTGCACGGATCAATGTACAAAAATGGGCTTCATTGATGGTGTCCTGCTGTTTAATATCAATCGCCCGTCTAGTGTTACCAGCAAACCCTGTATTGAATAACTGGTGCTCATCTTCAAACTTTGCGCCATATGCAAAGGTAAGTTTGACCTTATCTTTGTATACTTCGCCCGTGCAGATCATGCCAGCTTTTGACCATACGGGCACTCCTGTTGGGTTGCTTGGCTTACGCCATTTGATATCTTCCTCTACATCTTTATCAACACTTAGGATCAGACTTCTGATCTGCTGCAATACCGCCGCACGCCAATCGTTTACACTCGCTATCTTTGCAGTGACCGCATCAGCGCCTGAGTTTATCGTTTCATTCATGATCTTTCCTTAATATTATTGATAAATACATGTTAAGTGAAATTAAGTTAGCGGCTAACAAGGGTCTGTTGACCTTTGCTGTTTGATTTTTGTTCTTCAGAGTGCGTTTTGGTCGCGACGCTCGACTTGCCGCCTAGTAATCTAGGTAAAAGTTGAGCAACAATGAACAAAGCACACTCAGGTGAACCCAAAGGGCAGCGCTTGATTGGCATTTCTACTGTGTTCTCGCCTGACTCACATAGAACAACTATGCTACGCAGACTCTGCCTTGTATAAACACCAATCAAACTGCTGCAAAAACAAACTTAAAAGATAAACAGTCCCTACGCAAAATTCAAATAAAAAACCCCAGCTACAACGAATGTAGTTGGGGTTTGTGAACGACAAAAGCGTTAAACTTCTAAATAGTCCAAAATGCCTTCAGCGGCGTTGCGGCCTTCAAAAATCGCCGTTACCACTAAATCAGAACCTCGTACGGCGTCACCACCAGCAAAGATTTTCGGATTACTTGTTTGATGTGTAAATGCGCCTTTTTCTGGTGCAACAATACCGCCCCAGTGATTTATTGCGACATCGTATTGTGCTAACCAGTCAAGGTTGTGCGGCTTAAAACCAAATGCCATAATCACCGCATCGGCTTCTAGTGTATGCTCAGAGCCTTCCACGGTTTCAGCACTACGGCGACCATTTTTGTCGGGTTCACCTAATTGTGTTTTCACCATTTTAACGCCCGTGACTTTGCCTGAGCTGTCAATTTCAATACCAACCGGCTGTAAATTGAATCTAAATTCAACCCCTTCTTCTTTGGCATTTTTAACTTCTCGAACGGAACCTGGCATGTTTTCTTCATCACGACGATAAGCACAGATCACGGATTGCGCATTTTGTCTGACTGACGTTCTAACACAGTCCATCGCAGTGTCCCCGCCACCAAGTACCACCACGCGCTTACCCGCCATGTTCACATAGCTATGCTGACTTTCGTCATAGCCCATAACTCGGTTGGTGTTACCAATCAAAAATGGTAGCGCATCATAAACACCATCGGCATCTTCATTTTCAAGATTGCCTTTCATGCTTTGGTACGTCCCCACACCCAAGAATACGGCGTCGTATTGCGACAATAGCTCGTCCATTGAAACATCACGACCAACCTCGGTATTGAGATTAAACTCAACGCCCATTTCGGTGAAAATCTCGCGACGGTTTTCCATTACCGATTTTTCTAATTTGAATGACGGGATCCCAAAGGTCAGCAAACCGCCAATTTCAGGGTTGCGGTCATACACCACTGGACGCACGCCGTTTCGCACTAGAATATCCGCACAGCCAAGCCCCGCCGGGCCCGCACCTATGATTGCGACTTTCTTATCGGTCCAAGTAACGTAAGAAAGATCAGGCTTCCAGCCCTGTGCAAACGCCGTATCGGTAATATATTTTTCAATATTTCCTATAGTCACTGCACCAAACTCTTCGTTCAGCGTACACGACCCCTCACAAAGCCTATCTTGCGGACATACTCGCCCACACACTTCAGGCAAACTATTGGTACGGTGAGACAGTTCCGCTGCCTCAATGATTCTGCCCGTACGAATAAGTTTGAGCCATTGCGGAATATAGTTGTGAACTGGACACTTCCATTCACAGTACGGGTTACCACAATCTAAACAACGGTCGGACTGTGAATGAACTTGCTGCTCAGAAAAAGGCTCATAAATTTCAACAAAAGATTGCTTACGCGTAGAAATAGGCTTTTTGCGCGGATCTACACGTTGTACATCGATAAATTGGTAAACGTTCTCGCTCATTGCTCTCTCCTACTGCGCCTGAATTCTTAACTCAGCGCTACTACGCGCTCGGTGGCCAAGTAAACTGTTTAAATCGCTCGACTTTGGCTTTACCAATTTAAACATTGGCAAATACAACTCAAAGTTAGCTAAGATCTGCTCAGCTCGAGTTGAGCTCGTTAAATCTAGATGCTCTGCAATTAAACCGCGTAAATGTTCTTGGTGCGATGCAAGCGCTTTGAGGTCTACCAGCTCGACCAACTCAGGGTTGATCCGCTTATCAAAATCACTCTCTTCATCAAGTACATAGGCAAAACCACCGGTCATGCCTGCGCCAAAGTTAACGCCAACTTGACCAAGCACACACACCACGCCTCCCGTCATGTATTCGCAACCATTATCACCAAGCCCTTCAACAACCGCTTGTACACCCGAGTTACGCACAGCAAAGCGCTCCCCAGCTCGACCTGCCGCAAACAACTTGCCGCCGGTCGCGCCATATAAACAGGTGTTACCAATGATAGCCGCCTGATGAGAAGCAAAGCTTGAGCCGACAGGAGGACGCACGACTAGCTTTCCACCAGCCATCCCTTTACCAACATAATCGTTAGCATCACCGACTAATGTCATTTCAAGGCCACCTGCGTTCCACACCCCAAAAGATTGCCCTGCTGTACCATGTAACTCAAGTGCGATTGGATCCGCTGCCATACCTTGGTTACCATGCTTGCTCGCGATATAACCAGACAACATTGCACCGATAGAGCGATCCGTATTGGATATACGGCTCACCAGCGAGATACCGGTCATTTCGTCGATTGCCGTCTTCGCTTTCGCAAGTAAGCTTTCGTTCAACGCACCACTGTAATGTGACGGATTAGTATGGGTGCAATACAGCGCTTCATTTGACGGATTGTTCGGCTTCGCTAGAAGCGGACTTAAGTCGAGCTTTTTCTGCTTCGCAGTATTACCTTCAATGGCTTCAAGTAAATCCGTTCTACCAATCAAATCGGTGAGTTTTGTGACTCCCAAAGCCGCCATCAGTTCACGAGCCTCTTGTGCAATAAACTTAAAGTAGTTCATCGCCATTTCTGGCAATCCGTGATAATGCTTTTGACGCAACGTATCATCTTGTGTAGCAACACCTGTTGCACAGTTATTAAGGTGACAGATCCGCAGGTATTTACAGCCAAGCGCCACCATAGGGCCGGTACCAAAACCAAAGCTCTCAGCACCCAAAATTGCTGCTTTAATAATATCTAATCCGGTCTTTAAGCCGCCATCTGTTTGCAACCTAATGCGGTGGCGTAGACCATTTTCAACTAACGCCTGTTGCGTTTCAGCAAGGCCAAGCTCCCATGGGCTACCTGCATACTTTACCGATGTCAGCGGACTCGCCCCAGTACCACCGTCATAACCGGCAATGGTAATGAGATCGGCATACGCTTTAGCAACACCAGTCGCAATCGTGCCGACACCGGGTTCTGAAACCAGTTTGACCGAGATCATCGCTTCAGGGTTGACCTGTTTGAGGTCAAAAATAAGCTGAGCTAAGTCTTCAATCGAATAAATATCGTGATGAGGCGGCGGCGAAATCAAAGTAACACCAGGAACCGAATAGCGTAGCTTCGCGATATAAGGGGTGACTTTTTCACCTGGAAGCTGACCACCCTCGCCCGGCTTTGCCCCTTGCGCAACTTTGATTTGAATAACGTCAGCTGAACGCAAATAATGTGGTGTCACACCGAATCGGCCAGAAGCAACTTGCTTAATACGCGAATTCTTTTCTGTACCGAAACGTAGCTTATCCTCACCACCCTCACCAGAGTTAGAGCAACCGCCGAGGCGATTCATCGCAATCGCTAACGCCTCATGCGCCTCCGGTGATAAAGCCCCGATACTCATTGCGGCTGAGTCAAAACGTTTGTATAGCTCAGTCGCAGGCTCAACGTCGTTGATGTCGATTGCTTGTTGCGCCGTATTAAGCTTAAGCATATCTCGCAAATTCGTAATTGGACGGTTATTTACCAGCTCCGCATATTTAACGTAGTCTTGATAGCTACCCGAACGAACTGCGGTCTGCAAAGTTTGCACGACATCAGGGTTATACGCATGGTATTCACCACCATGCACATACTTTAATAATCCACCGTGTGATAGTAGTTTACGCTTGCTAAATGCCAATTTATTGAGTTGTTGTTGCTCCAAGGCAAAGTCGTCAAAACACGCACCTTTAATACGGTTTGCAACGCCTTTGAAGCACAATTCAACCACCTCATCGGATAAACCGACGGCTTCAAACAACATCGAACAACGATAGGAAGCAATGGTGCTGATCCCCATCTTCGACATGATCTTGTATAAACCTTTGTTAATCGCGCCGCGATAAGACAGAGTCACCTCGCGGTAAGACTTTTTAATGATCTTCTTATCACACATTGCCACAAGGGTTTCGTAGGCTAAATAAGGATAAATCGCTGTTGCGCCAAAACCTAACAGAACAGCAAACTGGTGCGGATCTCTCACGCTACCTGTTTCAACCAAAATATTGGTATCGCAGCGCAGGTTGCCATCCACTAGTCGCCTTTGTACTGCCCCCACGGCCATCGCCGCTGGGATAACTTGTTTACCTGCAGCAATTTCTCGGTCACTGAGCACTAACATCACGCACCCGGAGCCTGCTTTTGCAACAGCCTCATCACAAATACGCTTGATTGCATCTTGCAAAGACTCTTCAATCTCGTAAATCAATGAAATTTTACACGCACAGTAATGGTCGTCATCGGCGGTTAATAGCTGCTGCATATCAGAATAAGTCAGTACCGGCGAGGCAAACTGCAACCGTTTAGCATGACCTGTGGTTTCGTTGAAAACGTTTTGCTCGCGACCAATACAAGTCGCCAGTGACATTACATGATTTTCTCGTAACGGATCGATTGGCGGGTTCGTGACCTGAGCAAACTTCTGGCGGAAGTAGTCAAATATCGAACGGTGTCCTTCAGATAGCACTGCAAATGGCGTATCGTCACCCATTGAACCAGTTGCTTCTTGGCCATTTTCACCCATCACGCGAATAACTTGGTCGAGCTCTTCGTTGGTATAACCAAACTGCTTCTGATAGGTCAACAAGGTTTCATCGTCAAGATCGCGCTTGCCAGCCGCTTTTTCATCTAGTGCTTCAAATGGCGTTAAACGCTTAACGTTTTGCTCAAGCCAAGTTTTGTATGGATGTCTGGATTTCAAATCTTGATCGATTTCATCGGACTGCCAAATCTTGCCATGTAAAGTATCAACCACCAGTAATTCACCTGGACCCACGCGACCTTTTTCAATAACTTCATCTGGCGCGTAATCCCAAATGCCCACTTCCGAGGCAAGCGTAATAAAGCCGTCTTGTGTGATCACATAACGGGCAGGACGAAGACCGTTACGGTCCAAATTACAGGCAGCAAAGCGCCCATCAGACATCACGATGCCAGCAGGGCCATCCCACGGTTCCATATGCATGGAGTTAAAGTCATAGAATGCACGTAAGTCTTCATCCATGGCTCGGTTTTTCTGCCATGCAGGTGGCACTAACATACGCATAGCGCGGAATAAGTCCATGCCACCAGCTAAAAATAGCTCTAGCATGTTATCTAAACTAGACGAGTCAGAACCCGTTTCATTGACAAACGGAGCCGCATTTTGCAAGTCTGGTAATAAAGGTGACGCAAACTTGTAAGCACGTGCCCTCGCCCACTGACGGTTACCTTCAATAGTATTGATTTCACCATTGTGAGCTAAATAACGGAATGGCTGCGCCAACGGCCATCGAGGCTGTGTATTGGTTGAAAAGCGTTGATGGAATACACAAATCGCACTGGTCATCCGCATATCAGCAAGATCCGTATAAAAATTCGGTAGATCCGCTGGCATCATTAAGCCTTTGTAGATAGTCACTAAACCGGACAAACTACAAATATAAAACTGCTCATCTTGCTCTAAACGCTTTTCAATGCGTCGTCTTGCTATATATAGACGACGCTCTAAATCTTTAGGACGCCACCCTTCAGGAGCACCGACAAAAACCTGTTTAAACTGCGGTAATTGTGCTTTAGCGATAGGGCCAAGCATAGATGGATCGGTGGGTACTTCACGCCAACCAATGAGCGTCAGTGTTTCTTTTTCTAATTCTTCACTGATCACTTTCTCAGCCGCAGCTGCAAGCTCATGGTCCTGATTTAAAAATAGCATACCTACCGCATAGTTTTTGCCTACATGCCAATCGTTTTCAGCTGCGACGGCACGGAAAAAACTATCCGGTTTTTGTAATAACAGTCCGCAACCATCACCGGTTTTGCCATCTGCAGAAATACCACCTCGGTGCTGCATGCGGTCCAAACCTGTGATTGCTGTACGGATCAGTTTGTGACTTGGCTGACCGCTTACATGCGCAATCAAGCCAAATCCACAGTTATCTTTTTCTAATTTTGAGTCGTATAACATAGACTCCTCCCCTTGCTACAACGGCCAGCCCATGACGGTACGACGAAATGCTGGCAGATATTCAAAATTAGCCTTGATTGAAAGTAGAGTCAACACAAATATGAATACATATTCACAAACTTGAATATTTCTCATTGGTAAGACAAGTTAGCCAAAATCGTAATAAATTTGCCACTTTGAAAATAGTGAATATAAATTTGTAAAATGACACCGGTATCACATCAATAAAAATGCAACGAGACATAACCAATAGCAAACGTTTACGTAAACGTAAACCAAAGTAAAAGTGAATAATTATTCACTTTTTGGATTTTATAGAACTCAATACTGAAGCACGTTCTATTACACTGTTTATATAGGTATGCAAAACAGAGAGCGTTTTCAGCTTGACGCTAACGTCAACTTGAGTTGATAAAAATAAGTGAGTAGCTCTGAGTTAGATAAACGCGGATAGCGTTAATGAAAGTGTAAATATCTTAAATTCAATGAACTTGCAGGTTTTCAACCAAACATCAGACAAAAAGACTTGCTAAGAAAAGTAGGTAGGAAGATATTAGAAGATTTTTTAAAAAATAAAGCATGGCAGAGTATCGACTCTGCCATAAGCGGTTAGCTTATTCCGCTGCTGCTTCGTCTTTCTTATATTTAGCTGCTGTTTCAGCAATAAGAGGTTGAAGCTCACCCTTTTGGAACATCTCAATGATGATGTCACAACCACCGATTAACTCGCCTTCTACCCAAAGCTGAGGGAAAGTTGGCCAGTTCGCATAATGCGGTAGTTCAGCACGAATATCTGGATTTAATAAAATGTCAACATAAGCAAACTGCTCACCACACGCCATCAAAGCCTGAGATGCCTGCGAAGAGAAACCACAGTTAGGGAGTTTTGGCGACCCTTTCATATATAGGATGATTGGATTTTCTTCGATCTGCTGTTTAATCTTGTCAATAGTTTCCATTAGTTACCTCAAAATGACGTTTCGTCCAATGCTAATCAATATTTAGTTTAGCATCGGCGTTTTAGCTTGCTACTCACTTTAACAACACCTGTTGCATTCATAATGCCAAGCTTTAAGCAGCGGTAGAATCTCGGGATACATGGCTAAAATAAGCATGACCGCCTGTCATGATGTTCTACACTTTGACTGCTATTCGGCATATGTTCACAAAGAATGTGTATTATAAGTCATTAAGTCACTGGCACGCATTGCTGTTTGCCAAAACTTGAGTAAAATAGTCAGGAATTATAGTATCACTATATAGGCCAATGGTATAGAAAAGTGGGCTGATGTTAGCTACCTTTCGTATGCGTTATTGGCAAATCAACCAAAAAATGGAGATTAATATGGCATTTGAACTACCGTCACTACCTTATGCACTAAATGCTCTTGAGCCGCACGTTTCTCAAGAGACGCTAGAATTCCACCACGGTAAGCACCACAACACATACGTTGTAAAGCTTAACGGTCTTATCGAAGGTACTGACTTTGAAGGTAAATCACTAGAAGAGATCGTATGTAGCTCTGAAGGTGGTGTTTTCAACAATGCTGCTCAAATCTGGAACCACACTTTCTACTGGCACAGCCTTGCGCCAAATGCAGGTGGCGAACCAACAGGTAAAGTTGCTGAACTAATTAATGCAAAATGGGGCTCATTCGCAGCATTCCAAGAAGCTTTCAACGACAAAGCAGTTAACAACTTTGGCTCAAGCTGGACTTGGTTAGTACAACTAGCTGACGGCTCTCTAGATATCGTTAACACTTCAAATGCAGCGACTCCGCTGACTGAAGAAGGTGTTACCCCTATCATCACAGTTGACCTGTGGGAACACGCTTACTACATTGATTACCGTAATGTTCGTCCTGATTACCTTAAAGGTTTCTGGGCACTTGTTAACTGGGATTTCGCTAACAGCAACCTAGCTTAACATCAACTATCAGTATTGATGCAACAATGGGGCGCAAAAGCGCCCTTTTTCATGCCTGTAACTCAACATTAATACATAAAAAATCTAGTTTTTTTTGGGTATTCTTCATATCACGACTAAGCTTTAAGTAACCTTTCCAAATCTGTGATCCGCAAACCACACCAAGTAGCTTATTGGAGGTCGTTATGACAATATTTGAACATTATCAGGCCAGATATGAAGCCGCGCAAGAAGAAGAGTACACCATCGCGGAATTTCTTGAAATTTGTAAGAATGACAAATCAGCCTATGCCAGCGCACCTGAGCGACTTCTGATGGCAATAGGCGAACCAGAAATGATCGATACGTCGAAAGATGCCAGACTTAGCAGGCTGTTTTCGAATAGAGTAATAGCTCGATACCCTGCCTTCAATGAGTTTTACGGTATGGAGGATGCCATTGAACAAATCGTATCGTATCTCAAACATGCCGCACAGGGGCTCGAAGAGTGCAAACAAGTACTCTATTTACTCGGCCCGGTAGGTGGTGGTAAATCGTCTATCGCAGAAAAGCTCAAGTATTTGATGCAAAAGGTGCCGGTTTATTCTTTAAAAGGCTCACCCGTTAATGACCACCCGCTTTGCTTGTTTAGCCCACAAGAAGATGCCGACCTACTTGAAAAAGAGTACGGCATTCCTGGGCGCTATATTAAAACGATAATGTCTCCATGGGCAACTAAACGCTTACATGAGTACAATGGAGATATTACACAATTTAAGGTCGTAAAACGTTACCCTTCCATTCTTGATCAAGTTGCTATCGCGAAAACAGAGCCAGGGGATGAGAACAACCAAGATATCTCAGCGCTGGTGGGTAAAGTTGATATTCGTAAACTTGAGCATTTCGCTCAAAATGACCCTGATGCTTATGCGTATTCTGGCGCGCTATGTCTTGCGAACCAAGGTTTGATGGAATTTGTCGAGATGTTTAAAGCACCCATTAAGGTGCTACACCCGCTGCTAACTGCAACCCAAGAAGGCAATTACAATGGTACCGAGGGTATTTCCGCCCTACCATTTAGCGGCCTAATACTCGCTCACTCTAACGAGTCTGAATGGCAAACCTTTAAGAACAATAAAAACAACGAGGCATTTTTAGACCGTGTTTACATCGTCAAAGTGCCTTATTGTTTGCGCGTGTCTGAAGAAGTCAAAATTTACGAGAAGCTTATTGAAAATAGTGAGCTCAGAGAGGCTCCCTGTGCGCCTGGCACATTAGAAACTTTAGCGAAGTTTTCAGCCCTGTCTCGAATTAAGGAGCCAGAGAACTCCAGTATCTATTCAAAAATGCGGGTTTACGATGGTGAAAGCTTAAAAGACACAGATCCAAAAGCTAAATCCTATCAAGAATACAGAGATTATGCAGGCGTTGACGAAGGCATGAACGGCCTTTCAACTCGCTTTGCCTTTAAGATCCTCTCTCGTGTGTTTAACTTTGACCATAGTGAAGTCGCAGCAAACCCTGTTCATTTGTTCTATGTACTTGAGCAGCAAATTGAGCGCGAACAATTTAACGCTGAAGTACAAGAGCGCTACCTAAGCCATCTAAAAGGGTATCTAATCCCACAATATGTCGAATTTATCGGTAAAGAACTACAAACAGCTTACCTTGAGTCGTACTCTGAGTACGGCCAAAATATTTTCGACCGCTATGTTACCTATGCAGACTTTTGGATCCAAGATCAGGAATATCGTGACCCAGATACTGGTCAACTGTTTGATAGAGCCGCACTTAACGGCGAGCTGGAAAAGATTGAAAAGCCAGCCGGTATTTCCAATCCAAAAGATTTCCGTAACGAGATAGTCAACTTTGTTTTAAGAGCAAGAGCCCATCACAATGGTGACAATCCAGTATGGACCAGCTATGAAAAACTAAGAACGGTTATCGAGAAGAAAATGTTCTCTAATACCGAAGACTTACTCCCTGTAATTTCATTTAATGCAAAAACCTCTGCCGAAGATCAGAAGAAGCACGAGGACTTTGTCAATCGTATGGTTGATAAAGGCTATACCCAAAAACAAGTTCGCCTACTTTCAGAATGGTATTTAAGAGTTAGAAAGTCACAGTAACTTGTTAGTATGAAGAGGGTGTTATATGGCGCATTTTATTGACCGCCGTCTTAACGGCAAAAATAAGAGCACTCTGAACCGCCAACGTTTTATCCGCCGCTACAAGAAGCAGATAAAGAAAGCGGTTTCAGAGGCCATCAACAAACGTAGTGTGACTGATATCTCCAGTGGCGAAAGCATTTCTATCCCACAACGAGATATCAGCGAGCCCACTTTCCATCAGGGTAAAGGGGGAGACAGAGAGCTCATTCACCCAGGTAACGATCAATTTTCAACGGGCGATCGGATCCAGCGCCCTCCTTCTGGGCAAGGTGGTGGATCAGGTGATGGCGAGGCAAGTAACCAAGGTGAAGGGCAAGACGATTTTGTATTCTCTATTTCAAAAGACGAATACTTAGACCTATTGTTTGAAGACTTGGAGTTACCCAACTTACAACAAAGCCAGTTAGATAAATTAATGCAAATGAAAACGCATCGAGCTGGTTTTTGTAATGATGGTATGCCTAGCAACTTAGATATTGTACGCAGTTTAAAAGGCTCAATGGCACGCCGTATTGCGATGACCTCAAGTAAACGCCGAGAGTTAAGGGAGTTGGAAGAAGAGCTGGCGAATATGCTTGCTGAACCGGTTCCTCCTCAACAGAAAATCAATGATATAGAACTGCGGATCCAAGTGCTAAAAGAGCAAATAGCCGCGGTGCCTTTCATCGATAATTACGATTTACGCTTTCGTAATTACGAAAAGCGTCCACACCCCACCAGCAAAGCGGTTATGTTTTGCTTGATGGATGTGTCTGGCTCAATGGATCAAGCTACAAAAGACATGGCAAAACGTTTTTATATTTTGCTCTATCAGTTCTTAACCCGCACTTATAAAGATATTGAGGTAGTCTATATCCGCCACCATACCCAAGCAAAAGAAGTAGACGAGCAAGAGTTTTTCTACTCGCAAGAGACTGGTGGCACAATTGTCTCAAGTGCGCTGAAATTAATGGATGAAATCATTCAAGAGCGTTATGCCCAAGGCGATTGGAATATTTACGCCGCACAAGCCTCTGACGGTGATAACTGGGCAGATGATTCTCCACAATGCACCCAGATACTCTCTAACAAACTACTTAAAATTGTCCGCTACTATGCGTATATAGAGATAACGACCCGTGCACACCAAAGTCTGTGGCGGGAGTATCAAGGAGTAGCCAACTCATTTGACAACTTTGCTATGCAGCACATTCGGGGTGTAGAAGATATTTATCCTATCTTTAGAGAATTGTTCAAGAAGAACAAAAATAAGCAAAGTGCGGCATAATTTTTGGGAGGTTGCGCGATGACATATCAGCCAATTGACGATGGTCCAGATTGGACCTTTGATTTACTTGATACTTATCATCAGGAAATTGCTCGTGTAGCCGAGCATTACAGACTTGACACTTACCCAAATCAAATTGAGGTGATCACAGCTGAGCAGATGATGGATGCCTACTCAAGTGTGGGCATGCCAATTGGTTATGCACATTGGTCGTACGGTAAAAAATTTATCCAGACTGAGCAAACCTACAAACGAGGTCAAATGGGTCTTGCCTACGAGATTGTGATTAACTCTAATCCTTGTATTGCGTACTTAATGGAAGAAAATACCATGCCTATGCAGGCACTGGTAATGGCGCATGCGTGCTATGGTCATAATTCTTTCTTCAAGGGTAACTATCTATTTAAAACCTGGACAGACGCATCATCTATCATTGATTACTTGGTATTTGCTAAAAATTATGTCGCCAAATGTGAAGAAAAGTACGGTATTGATGAGGTAGAAAACCTGATTGACTCTTGTCATGCGTTAATGAATTACGGGGTTGATCGATATAAAAGGCCGCAACGGATCTCTATGTTTGAAGAGCAAAAACGGCAAAAAGAACGGGAAGATTATTTGCAGTCCCAAGTTAATGAATTATGGCGAACCATTCCTAAAGGTGAAGATGAAGAAACCGACAACCGTGCTCGTTTCCCATCGGAACCTCAGGAAAATATACTGTATTTCATCGAGAAAAATGCCCCATTGTTGGAGTCTTGGCAACGCGAGATTATTCGTATTGTGCGTAAAGTATCACAGTACTTCTACCCGCAAAGACAAACTCAAGTCATGAATGAAGGCTGGGCTACATTTTGGCATTACACTATTTTGAACCACTTATATGACGAGGGAAAACTAAGTGATTCCTTTATGTTGGAGTTTTTACAAAGCCATACCAATGTTGTGTATCAACCGCCATACAATAGTAAATTTTATTCAGGGATAAACCCCTATGCGCTCGGCTTTAATATGATGGTCGATATTCGCCGTATATGCGAAAACCCAACGGAAGAAGACAAACAGTGGTTCCCGGAATTTGCGGGGAGCAACTGGCTAGATACACTGCATTTTGCGATGCAAAATTTTAAAGACGAGAGCTTTATCAGCCAATTTTTATCTCCAAAACTCATGCGCGACTTTAAGCTTTTTACGATTGTCGACAAACAAAAATCTCCGCACTTAGAAGTTGGCCCTATTCACGACGAAATGGGTTATCAACAACTTCGCAGTGCCCTTTCAGCGCAGTACAACTTGAGTAACCATGAGCCTAATATTCAAGTTTATGACGTCGATGTACGGGGAGATCGTTCACTTACGCTAAGGTATGTACCGCAAGGCGGGATCCCACTTGCCGCTTCAAAGCAAGAAGTGATAAAGCACCTCTACCGCTTATGGGGATTTAAAGTGAAACTTGAACAAGTAGATGAAAATGGCAATATTGAGCAGATAGCTCAATGCCCTGAAGAGGAAAGTGAATCGTAGCCCTGTAAGTGTAAATTAGGAGTAGGCAAACAGCTTGGGCTGCTATGTTTGCCTAGGCTCCTTTCTCATGCTCAGAAGCCTTAAATTAGCTCCTGCCTCTATTTATCATGCTGCTGTGAGGTGTATTGTTAAACTCAATACAGCAAACCAGAACAATACAAACAGCAGATTCTCCGCTATTCAAAGTGCCGGTTACTTAAAAAAATTGAAGCTAAGTGGATAAATCCATACTTCCCCATTATTGGCTTTCATCGCGGCAATGATGGCAAATATAATATTAAGAATAGCTAACACAACGAACCCTAAAATACCAACCGCGACAAAAACTAAAATACCGCAAATTATGGAATAGATGATTAAGCTAATTAACCAGTTAATAGTGGCTTTTCCGTGTTGGTCGATTGTTTCGCTTTTATCCTTATTGGTTGCCCACATAACCACCGGTAATACAAGCCCTAGTCCCGGAACAACAAAGCTCGCCAGTTGGCTCAAATGTAATAACATACAGTATGTATTTAGCGGCATCCCCCAGTATTCATCATTATCGTTCATTTTTCATTCCCTTTTATTGTTGTAAGTGATTACGCATTTCAAGCAAGTGTTTTATATTGACTGAAGTCTATGGAATTCTTCCTAAATGACTTAAAATCATTTAAGGAACTACTATTCACCTGCCTCATCTTAAAATAAATGGCTAAAGACCTCTAATTGAGAACTCAACTCCCCACTCCTCCATTAAAGCTAGATAAGCCATGATTTACAAGTCTTTTGATATCGAGAGCATGAGCGTAGACATAACAACTCTGGTTAACCGCTGTAGTTTAAAGACAAGGGTTATTCAATTTTCACCAAGTAAATAATGTCTATTCAGACTAAGTCTTTACCAATTTTGGGTATAGATTTAAGATGAACCATGAGACTCCAATCCAGACGTAAAACCAATGGATCAATACAAAACCAAATTTGTTGTTGTTTATCTGATTGCCGCAATAATTACTGCTGCATGTCTTTTAATGAATGGACCGATGCGTCTAGGCTTGCCTCTTGATAACACGGTAATAATGCGTATGGAGTTTATTGCCAAAAACTTAGTATTGTGGCAGTGGTCTTGGATAGCTTGGATGTTCTCTGCACTAGGTCTGTTAGTATTTAGTGTTATTTTAGCAGATGAGCTCAAAGCAGACTTTAGAAAGCATGTTGGCCTGCTATTAGTCGCATTGGGTGTGGCCCCAGATCTAATTGCTGAAGTGATTTATGCCTTTGTTTTACCAAAAGTAGTTCATTTAGCCATGGGCGAATCTGTATTTTTACTGTTTGAGCATATTGCAACCCATCTAACCGGTTACTTAGGTAATGGCCTTTATAATTTAGGAGGGCTTACGTTAACCTGTCTAGCCATGAAGCAAGGTATATTTAAAACATGGGTGTCAGTGTGGGGGATCACCGCTTGGATTTTAGGTTTATTGCTGTCTGTATCTATCGCTGCTGGTCAACTTAAAGCTGCTGAGATATTTACTGCATCAAGCATGACTCTTAGTACACTTTGGATGATTATCTTTGCACATCAAGTTTTGAGGCCTAGATGGAATACGCAATCTTAAAATTAGTGCACATAGGCGCCTTGATTTTTTGGCTCGGCCCAGCTCTTGGTGCTTGGTTTGTGTTAAAAGCAATAGAAAATGAAAATATAGGACCGGTGACCGCGAAGGTGGGTCATGTATTCTTTCTCATGGTCACACTGGAACATGTGGCATTTATAGTTCTCTTATTAACAGGCTTTTCTATGGCTTTTTTAGCTGGATGGTTTACATCTCCATGGCTCCAGCAAAAGCTACTGGTGGTCGGTCTCGTGATTATCCCATTAGAAATTGTCGATATTTTCTTGGGAAATTGGTTAGCAGCAAAGGCATCTAAAAGTGTCCACTTGGGCATTGCAAGCGCTCAGCAACGGCGTTGGTTAGCGCTCTATCACGGCCCTTTTACTAAACTTGCACTCTTAACCATACCGGTTTCAGTTGTTATTGTGATGTATTTAGCGGTAAGTAAGACGCCACTTTTACCACTTTAATTCGCAGAAATAACCGAACAATACGGCTGATTTGTCTAACAGACCGCTGTTCATTCCACACTGATACTAAAAAGTTAGTGGGGTAAAAATTATAAAGTGGCAATATGAATAGACCCGCATCGCGCTAAAGTCACCATATAAAGATAAATTTACTCGCTGGCCATGTCTTCAGAGTATACAGTTACCCGATTTCTTCCGCCCTCTTTAGAAACATACAAAGCGCTGTCCGCGGCTTCAATCCATTGCTCATGTTTTTCAAAAGACTCTTCGTACACGGCAACACCAAGGCTAACCGTAATCTTTATTTGTTGTTCATCGTAGTAAATAGATGAGTTTTCTATTAACGAGCGCAGTCTTTCGGCGAAAGTGATTGCACCCTTTACGTCTGTGTCGAGCAAAGTCACTGCAAACTCTTCACCGCCGTAGCGGCCTGCAGTGTCCGTTTCGCGTAGTGTTTTGCGTAGTAAGTCAGAGATATGGCGGATTGCCTCATCTCCACCACTGTGACCGTATTCGTCATTGATACGCTTAAAGTGGTCAATATCAAACATAAGCAATGCACTTTGGCCTTGATTACGTTTCAAGCGTTTAAACTCTTGCTTTAGGCTTTCTTCCCAAAAGCCGCGATTATGCAACTGCGTTAAACTGTCTGTTCGGCTAATTTTTTCTAATTGTTTATTCAACGACTCAAGCTCTAACTTGTTGATTGCTTCGTCGGTTACATCGTATATGATCACACAAATATGCCCTACATCCCCCGTCACTGTGGTCAATGGGATGAAAGTTGCATTCTGATACATATAATCCGCTTTGCCTGTGATAGGTCGATAATTTTTGAATCGGAAAATATACGGCTGCTGCTCCCAAATGGTAAACGACCGATTTTTTAGCACGAATACAGGCTCAGCTTTTGATCTAAACCATTGCTCATCAATACTTGGGAACAAATCAAAAATGTCTTTATCTTTAACCGCACTCGGTAACAAACCAGAATGATTTTCCATAAAACCATTCCATATACATACCTTGTAGTCGCGATCGAGTACCACCAAGCCAACATCTACGGTGTTAAACATATCCATTAACCAATGGATTTCATTCATATCAAAATCGGCTGCAGGCATAGTTAATCATCCAATAAGTAGGCTACTTTGTATTTTAATGTTTTAAGTGAGTCTTCTGTGAATAACAGCATAAGATCACAGTTAATGTTGTGATGCTCAATGCCATAGCTAATCTCTATAGCGAGCGTTCTTTGCCATCTCGCTTTGTTGGCTTTCACAAGCTCAGCAACATCACAATGTTGACCAAGCACCACAGGGTGGCCTTGACTGAAAGACATATCGAGCTGCTTAGATAGTCCCGTTAAAATTGCGCCAATCAAAATATTGCTAATATCCATTAAAAGCTCAAGCTCAACTTTGGTATTAAGATCGCCATGATAATTCATCAAAGACGCGATCTCTTTGAAACTAGAATCATTAAGCAGTAGCAGCGCTTCTCCGGAAACGCCGCCACCAATAAAACCTTGGCAAACGCCCGACGTAGTTGCGCTCGCATCAATCGCTTGCAGTGCCATATGCAGCTCGTTGACTTCGAGTACATTAACGTTTGGAATAGGTAATTCGACGAATACGTTTAGCAATCGCGCCAACAAATCACCCGCCTGCCCCATAGCAACGTTGGTAAGCTCTTGATAGATATCACGGATCTCAGGGTCTAGCTGCTCACCAAGTTTATGAACCAAGCTTTCTCTGATTGCTTTGTCTTTTATTCCATGATGCTCAATAATTTCAGCAAGTTTAGCAGCGTCGCAGGGCTTACGGATAAAATCAATAGCGCCGAGCTCTATCACTCGTTGGTGCGCATTAGGTTGAATGTCGCCAGAAACAACGACAGTAAGCACGGATAAATCTTGCTCGCTGATGGCTTGCAGTACTTCGTAGCCATCCATCTGCGGCATATTTAGATCAAGGAATAGAATCTCTGGAGAAAGTGCTTTGATTTGTTTAATACAGTCGAGTCCATTCTCTGCAAATTCTACTTTAATGTCCCAGTCGTCTGGCAATGAACGCGCCAGCTGCCGACGGGCAAGTTTTGAATCGTCACAAATTAGGACTAGTGTTGACATACAAGCTCTCTTTCTGTTTCCCATGCGTATCGGCACGATGTCGGGAAGTTTTAGTTATAATTATGAGATTAAAGCTTAAAATTGCGACATATGTTAATAAAATGACGCCATCTTGACAATCTAAATGTCACTTAAGCTTGGTTAGTTACTGTCAGTATAATACACTCAAATCAATTAAGTTAACTTCAAAAGGAATACTTTATGCTGAAAGCGTTAGTTTTAGCGAGTGGTCTGTTTAGTGCGATATCATTGGCTTATGATTTACCTGAAAACTCGGTAGATATGGGCAAGGTAAAAGCGCAAGGTAAAGCGGTGGTATTGCTTGGTAATGGTGTAAAGCAAGGTCAGGCTGCACCGGATTTTAAGGTTGCCGATGCTGACTTCAGCCCTGTTACCCTGAAAGACTTTGAAAGTCGTGCAATTTTAATTAGTGTCGTACCGAGCCTAGACACAGGTACTTGTAGCCTACAAACAAAACATTTTAATGAGAAAGTAGCAAGCCAATTTCCTGATGTTGCCATGTTGACGATTAGTGCGGACTTGCCGTTTGCGCAAAAGCGCTTCTGTAAAGCGGAAAATATCGATAAGGTTAAAACATTATCAGACGCCGTATGGCATTCTTTTGGTGAAAATTATGGTTTGTTGATTAAAGATATGGGCCTGCTCAGTCGCGCGATTTTTGTGCTAGATAAGGAACACAAAATTGTTTACAAGCAGCTGGTAGAAAATTTAGCAAAAGAGCCAAACTACGAAGAAGTCGTTGGCGCACTGAAGAGTCTATAGCCTCACCATATACTCTCATCAATAAACACAAAAAAGCCGGTCACTTAACAATGACCGGCTTTTTCAATTCGTTATACTAATTTATTACTTAATTAATTTTACTTTTGTAGATCTAGCATTAGCTTGTTAAGACGGCTTACAAAGCCCGCTGGATCTTTCAGGCTACCACGCTCTGCAAGCATTGCTTGGTCTAGTAGTACTTCTGCCCATTGTCCAAACTTGTCTTCGTCTTGTTCGTTATTCAAATGCTTAACCAATTGGTGCTCTGGGTTAAGTTCAAATACCGGCTTAGACTCAGGCACGGCTTGACCCACCTGCTCCATTAGCTTTTGCATTTGTGAGCTCATATCATGATCATCTGCGACCACACACGCTGGAGAATCTGTTAAGCGGTGCGTAAAGCGTACTTCTTTCACTTTATCGCCAAGTGCTGTTTTCACACGCTCAACTAGACCTTCAACTTCCTTCTCACTTTCTTCGTGTGCTTTCTTCGTTTCTTCATCATCCATATCACCCAAGTCAAGATCACCACGCGTGATTGACTGAAGTGGCTTCTCGTTGAATTCAGTGAGGTGGCTCATCATCCACTCATCAACGCGATCTGACAATAGTAAAACTTCAATACCTTTCTTACGGAAGATTTCAAGATGCGGAGAGCTCTTTGCTGCTTCAAAGCTATCAGCCACAACATAGTAAATCTTATCTTGGCCTTCTTTCATGCGCTCAATGTACTGCTCAAGCGATACGTTTTGCGTTTTCTCGTCAGTATGTGTAGAGCTAAAACGCAATAGTTTTGCAATAGCATCTTTGTTTGCGAAATCTTCAGCAGGACCTTCTTTGATCACATTACCAAACTCATTCCAGAATGCTTGGTAATCTTCTGGTTTGTTTTTGCCCATGCGCTCAAGCATTTTAAGTACACGAGATGTACAGCCTTTACGAATAGCTTGAGTGATCTTGTTGTCTTGTAGGATCTCACGAGATACGTTAAGCGGTAAATCGTTAGAATCTAGTAAGCCTTTAACAAAGCGCAGGTAGCTTGGCATAAACTGCTCGGCGTCATCCATGATGAACACGCGTTGTACATAAAGCTTAAGGCCAGCTTGACGCTCACGATTGTATAAATCGAAAGGTGCCTTTTTAGGGATATAAAGTAGGCTGGTGTATTCAGTTTTACCTTCTACTTTATTGTGTGCCCAAGTGAGTGGCTCTTCCCAATCATGACCAACATGCTTATAAAACTCTTTATATTCTTCGTCGCTGATCTCAGATTTATCGCGAGTCCAAAGTGCTGTGGCTTTGTTGATCGCTTCCCACTCGCCAGGTTGCGCTTCAATTTTCTCGCCATCTGGGCCTTCAGATTCAGGAACTGGGTCTTTATAAAGTTCAACAGGAATTGAAATGTGATCTGAGTATTTAGTCACAATACCGCGAAGGCGATAAGTTTCAAGGAACTCACTTTCTTCTTCACGAAGATGCAGTGTGATCTCTGTACCACGCTCTGCTTTTTCGATTTCAGCAATCGTGAAGTCGCCTTCACCTTGCGATTCCCATTCAACCGCTTCTGACTCACCCGCTTTACGCGTACGAACAGTTACTTTATCAGCAACAATGAATGCGGAATAGAAACCAACACCGAACTGACCAATCAGCTGTGAATCTTTCGCTTGGTCACCAGTTAGGTTTTTAAAGAAATCAGCTGTACCAGATTTTGCGATGGTACCTAATGAGCTGATCACTTCGTCACGCGTCATACCAATACCATTGTCAGAAATGGTGATGGTTTTTGCATCTTTGTTTACGCTTAAGCGGACACGTAGCTCTGCGTCACCTTCGTAAAGGTCACCATTTTGCAAAGCTAAATAACGTAGTTTGTCAGCCGCGTCTGAAGCGTTAGATACTAATTCGCGTAAAAAGATCTCTTTGTTTGAGTACAAAGAGTGGATCATTAGGTTTAATAATTGTTTGACTTCTGTTTGAAAGCCTAATGTTTCTTTTTGAGCTGCGGACATTGTTCTCTCCAATATAAGCAATTAATGCAGTGTTCTTTATCAATATGCTAGGTATATGGGGGAGGAGAAAAAACTTTCAAGAGACTGAACAAAATTTTTAACAAATCGCCCTATTTTTTAGATTCAATTGCTCCAAAAACAGGGCTTTTAGTAAGAAACGTTAAGATTAGAGCTTCTTGCGCCCGCTAAACGCATGCATTAACGTCATACCGTCTACCAGGTCAAGCTCACCGCCAACAGGCATGCCATGAGCAATACGCGACGCTTCAACTTGATATTTATGACATAACTCAGAAATATAGTGTGCCGTCGCCTCGCCTTCTACCGTTGGGTTTGTCGCTAAAATAACTTCGTTAATATTGCCAGCACTTAGCTTACGCTCAAGAACATCAAGGCCGATTTCATTAGGGCCAATTCCATCCAGAGGCGATAAATGCCCCATCAGCACAAAATACAAGCCATTAAATTGGCCCGTTTGCTCTATCGCCAAAACGTCCGTTGGTGATTCAACCACACAAAGCAGCCCTGTGTCTTGGCGCTTGATACTTTGACAAATATCACACACCTCAACCTCACTAAATGTTCGGCAGCTTGAGCAATGACCAATGGCTTGCATCGCATGCGTCAGGCTTTGTCCCAGCTGGCTGCCGCCCTCTCTGTCTCGCTCTAATAAATGAAAGGCAATACGCTGCGCAGACTTAGGTCCAATGCCAGGTAAACAACGCAGCGCTTCAATAAGCGCCGTTAAACTTGGTGATAATTGCATAAATTCGTTTCTTGTGGCCCATGCAGTGCAAAAAACACTGATAACAATGCCGAAATGATAAGGGATATTGTTGTTGATTTAAAGCTTGATCCTATTTCATACCCTTCTACTTATTTTACAGTTTGAAAATACATTCATCGCGAATTTCCCAACAATTCGACTCAAATGCTTGCAGCAAAAGCGTATTCACTCGACAATGGTTCCATTCCCGATAGTAAGTACAATAATACAACTGTCGGGCCCACTTCTCGAACCAAATAGAGACTACATAATGAAAAAAACGATAATAGCAAGTGCACTTACAGCCATCATGCTGACAGCTTGCTCTGAGCCACAAGTCACAACAAGTGAAACCAAACAAGCAGAAAATGCGGCAGTAGCAACAGGTAAAGCAGAACTAGGTAGTTTTGGTGTTGACCTCAGTGCACGCGATGAAAGTGTAAAACCAGGCGATGATTTCTTTATGTACGCCAGCGGCACTTGGTACAAAAACTACGAAATGCCAGCAGACAAAACGCGTTTTGGTGCATTCTCTGCGCTTGCTGAACGCAGTGAAGAACAAGTAAAAACCATTATCGAAGAAATTGCTAACGGCAAAAACCTAAACGCCGAAGAGCAGCTAATTGCTGATTTTTACAATGCTTATATGGATGTTGAAACCCTAAATAAGCTTGGCATTAAACCTATTCAACCACTACTTGCTGACATTGACGCCATTAACAACACTGACGGCCTCACCAAAGCATTTGGACAATCTTGGTTAACTGGCGTCAATGCGCCGATCGGCGGCGGTATGTGGTTTAACCGTCTAGACCCAAATAAATATGAGATGTCAATGGGTGCTGGCGGACTTGGACTACCAGACCGCTCTTACTATTTAGAAGAAGCTGAGCGTTTTGTTAAAACTCGCGAAGCATACGTTGCACATATTGCCGATATGCTTAAATTTGCGGGTAAAGACAAGCCGACTGAGCGCGCAGAAGCCATTCTTGCACTTGAAACTAAAATTGCTGAGGGCCACTGGCCACGTGAAAAACGCAGAAACCGCGACCTGACATTAAATCAAGTCAAACGTGACGAGCTAGCAACACTATACCCAGGCTTTAATTGGGATTTATATTTTGCTGAAACAGGCTACAAAGTGCCTCAGCTAAATATGTCTCAGCCAGAGCCGATTAAAGCGATGATTACGCTTATCAACTCTGAAGACTTGGCCGTTTGGAAAGACTACTTAACTTATCACGCAATTAGCGGCAATGCGTCGCTGTTGTCTGAAGATATCTTCAATACTAACTTTGAATTTTATGGCAAACATTTAAGTGGTCAGCAAGAGCCGCGTGCTCGTTGGAAACGTGCAATCAGCGAAATGTCTGGCACTACTTCGCTTGGATTTGCAATTGGTAAAGTTTACGTTGCCCGTTATTTCCCTGAGTCTTCTAAAAAACAAATGTCAGAATTGGTTGAAAACCTACGCACCGCGCTTGGTGAAAGGATTAAAAGCTTAGACTGGATGGGTGAAGAAACGAAAGTAAATGCTCAGGCAAAACTTGCCGCATTTACGCCTAAGATTGGCTACCCTGATAAATGGCAATCATTTGATGGGTTAACCTTAACCCGCGATAACTTAATGACGAATGTGAAAAACCTACGTGAGTTTTTCCGCAACGACAGCATCGCCAAAGAGCTTGAAAAAACCGACCGTAACCGCTGGGGTATGACACCGCAACGCGTAAACGCCTATTACAACAGCTCGTTTAATGAAATCGTTTTCCCTGCGGCAATTTTACAACCGCCATTCTTCGACCCTAATGCAGATCCTGCAGTAAACTACGGCGGTATTGGCGCAGTGATAGGCCACGAAATGGGCCACGGCTTTGACGACCAAGGCTCTAAATCAGATGCCAACGGGATTCAACGTAACTGGTGGACCGATGCCGACCGCGCTGCTTTCGAAGAAAAGGCAGACAAGCTCGCGGCACAATACAACAAATATGAGCCTATTGAAGGTAACTTCGTAAACGGTCGCAACAGCCTTGGCGAAAACATCGGTGACGTAGGCGGCCTTGCAATGGCTTACCATGCATATAAACTGAGCCTAAACGGCAAAGAAGCACCGGTGATTGATGGCTTGACTGGCGACCAACGTTTCTTCCTTGCTTGGGCACAAGTGTGGAAAGAAAAGCGTACTGAGCAAAGCATGCTAAACCAGCTACGCGCAGGTACACATGCACCGGGGCAATTTAGAGCGCTTGCGCCTCGCAACCATGATGCATGGTACAAAGCGTTTGACGTAAAACCGGGTGACAAACTTTACCTTGCACCAGAAGAACGCGTGCGTATTTGGTAATAACTTAAATCCCAAAGCATAACCTGCCGTCACTGGTAGGTTGTGCTGCTTTAACGCCGAGCAATACGCTTTTGCTTGGTTAAGTAAGCGCCGCATAATCCGCTTAAAAACCCAAAAATATGGCTTGAACTACTCGTCTGCGCCGAAAAATCAAATAATGTCGCTAAAAAGCTAATATTGGCATAGTAAGTCAATACCAGCAGAGCTACAAAACTAACAATGCCAAGCACATCGCGATTGAATAGCGCAGCACCCAGCAGTAAGCCAAAGTAACCCATTACAATGCCTGATGCACCAATGTGATTAGCATGTCCAGCAAACAGCCACACCATTAGTCCTGTAGCAACCATAATAAAAAAAGTTGCTCGCTTAAACCTCGGTAATCGGGCTGCCAAATAGCCGCTAATACTTAAGCCGAGCAAATTACTCAGCAAATGTCCCCAGCTACCATGTATAAAAGGCGCGGTTAACACACCACTCAAATGATGTACATTATGCGGTACAATCCCAAAACGATAGACGGGTAAGCCAAAAATCCCCCCCATCACCTGTACAAGGCACATCACCGCCATCGCGTACAAAACCAACTTAAAATTGGGCGGAAAAACCAGTGCACGTTTACTCATCTTACTTCCATATACAGACAAAAATAGCGCCTTATTAAGCGCTATTTCGAATAGATTTGCAAACTCAGCCCACGTGAACTTTACATACTTACTGTTGTAGTTACGATCCGTCCGCTTTCATAAGATTAAGACGCGACCTTTGGGAGAAATGAAATATCCACATGGTATTTGCTCGGGTTTCCTTCTTCAATTAACACCGTTATCTCTTCTCGGTCTATGTGATTGGTTGGATCAAACCATATATTATCACTATTAAAAATATGCAATTGCGATGTTGATGGGTTTCTCCATTGTGCACAAATTTGGTAAGGGTTTTTGCCGTTAAACTCTATTCTACGGTTAACTTCAACACTCTGAAACTTAGCCACCACTGGTGTCCCTTTTTCCTTTAGATACTTCACCTTCTTATTTTTTGACGCGCCAAATAAGATAATTGAAAGTCCAATAAGGAAAAATACAGAGCCTATTCCTGCTAAGATCATAACCCCGCCCCAAAGCGAGAAAGTATCGTTAATTTCAGCTTTTTCGATTGAATCTTCTAGATAAACGACGCTTACAACCTCTCCTATTGAATATCTGTTAGGACCGCCCCCAGTAGAGGACACAAACTCCGCTATTTCGCCATTTTTGGTGCGGAATTTAACGAAAGGAGCATAGGTATCCGAGTCTTCAGACTGGGAACGAATAAGGTCTACCACTGTGCCTTCGGTAATGATTGCACGGTCTAGGAAGTCTTGGGTACTGTTGTACATAAAAAGCGATCCGATTAACAGTGCGGACCCAATCAGAGTGAAAATGTATTTAACTATCACGAGCAACTCCTTTTTGCTGGAATGATTTTATAAATTATATATGCGTAGTATGCATAACGCGTTGTTGGATCAGACTAAACTAGTTCGACCTAGAATGTAGATGTTATTTAAGCGGCGAGAGAAAGTTAAGGCGAGCGACTTCACTTGCGTTGATTTACAAGCTATATCGTCACAGCGGCGCTCATTCCCTGACCTAACATCGTATCCTTTATGGCCTATTAGACCGTTTTTCATCATCTATTTCAACTTTCTTGATGCTCAGTTCGATCATACTCGTGAACTTCACTTCGATATCTGTAACTGATCCCGCCATGTTATGCAGCTCGCTAGTAAAATTATGCGGTCTCAAGATAACCCAAAACATTTAGGTTAAAGGGAGCCTGCTTAACACCTGTCACATAGTTCAGGGCTTACTTTTGCGGTCTAAATGTAGCTACTCAACATTGCTGTAATAGCGCGTAACTTAGTGTAATTACCACCTTGAAAAATTAACTATAAAATTACATTTAATTTCTGACTGTATGAGAGTGCTAGCCAGAACTTGTAGCTACTTAATAGCGTTATCTAGACAATTTTCAAAGGAAACTTTATGAAAAAGCGTAATATAATCCCATGTTTCGCAGCTGCCTTATTGATTTCGGCGTGCTCGAGTTCAACAAATAACAGCGATGATAAACCAAAAGACGAAGATGTTAGCGCTAAGGTCAGTCTTTTTTTCGGTGGCAATATTATCACTGTTGCTAGCAAAAAACCCTTCTCTTTAGGAGCAGATGAAAATCCTGCGGTGTTGGTCGAAAATGGTGTGATTACATTCGTCGGTTCAGTCGACGACGCAAAGGAGAAGCTAGCAACAATTAGAAACCATGCTCCAAAAACCAAGATATCTTACTTCAATTTAAATGGCAGAACCTTAATGCCAGGATTCATAGAACCTCATGCCCATTTACAATCAACGGCGCAAATGAGTGGAGTAAAAAATTTAATGCCTTGTCTGCCAGACAAATATCAAGAAAAGCTCTCTAAAGATTACGGCTGGATTTACTATCCGAATAAGAAGGCTTCAAGTGCGAAAGATGGACAGGGGCACTGCTTTATATACCTAGATGAAGCAATAGCAAAAGTAACAACAAGTCCGCCATTTGTAATTGACCATGTTAATAAAGTTGGATGGTACATTGGAAATGGGCTTGATCCGTCACGAATGGTCCAAGAAGAGTATGCCAAGAGGCCTTTCGATCAGCGTATAAACGAAAATCGAGAATTTTTTGCATACCCAATGAAAGCTATTGACGAAATTGACAACCAAAAATTAAAAACGGCACAAAGTAACAAAGCTATATTTATGACTGACCAATCAGGGCATTTAGCGTACGCCAATATGTCTGCATTTGAGCAAGTGGGCTTGTGCAATACAGTGGTCAAAAAAGCACAGATAGGCATGATTTCTCAAGCAAAAGTCGATGAGTTTGAAAAAGAGAACCCTGACTTTAAACTCCCCGTCGAGGATTACACATTGACTTGTGAAGGTACAGAACAAGACGTAAAAACCAGTCAGTTTATCGTGAAAACCTTATGCTTCAGCGATGGCGACTTAGGTATAGTAAATAATGCTGACTACAAAGAGATTGACTCGCAAAAGTGGCAGTACTCTGGCCTCATCAAAGAACCAAGTGCGTATATGCTGTTTATTAATTCCATTATGAGAGCACAAGGCACAAGTAGCAAAGACATTTCGGCACTCGTACACCATACACCAAATACGCCCCCTGCAACCAGCTGCCCGCTAGATACAGCGCAACCGGAGCTAGCTAAATATGATAAAGATGAAAATGAAGAGGTTTTGATGAAAATGAAGTACTTGCTCAATACTTCATCGCAACAGGGGGTAACCATGTTAGTAGACGGTGGTTCAACAACAGAAATGAAAGACGATTTCATCAATCTAGTTCTCATGGAGCAACTGCAACCGGCCGCAAGAGTTCGCTCTGTGTACGATTGGCGCAACTATCAAGACGAGGCAACAGCCGCTCGCGCTCAATGTGTGTATGATCCTAAAAACCCCAGTGAATGTGATTATATTCCTTTTGAAAGTAAAGCTTTTAACGGTATGTACTCAGCGCAAGGCATTAAGCTACTCTCAGATGGCTCTACCCAAGGCTGTAGCGCAAATTTAAGTACTGATTACTCTGAAGCAGGACTTTGTGACACGTTTGGTAAGGGTCATGTTGATTATACCAAAAACGAAATTGTCCAAAATCTCTCTAGATTTTTACCCACCTGTGACAACAGCGTACATCAGCCTTGGTACTTTAATCTTCACGCAAATGGTGATCAAGCTATATCAGATTCACTTAATGCGCTAACTCAAATGGCAGGTGATGCAAAACGTCACACTTCAACATGTAAAGAGAAACAGGTCGCTCAGACGTTTACTGATCTAGCTCATACAATTATTCATTCCACAGTGAATGATATAAATGAAAGTACAAAAGAAAATAAAACAATTGATAAATACCTCAAAGCTCGCGAAACGTTTCCGAATTTGACACCCAGTCATTTAATCGCCCATGTGGCCTACTGGGGAGCATCAATGAGAAATGAATTAGGAGATCTACGAGGCAATAGGATCGACCCTATGGAAGAAGAGCTCGCCGCAGGGATCCCCTTCTCGTTACATAGCGATTTGAGTATCAGCCCGTTATTCCCACTATGGTTTATTGAACAAGCCATGACTCGCCACACTTGGGAATATCCATTCTTAGCATCCAGAGGAAAGTATTTAGGTACAAATACAGATGGAAAAAGTAACTTATCAATACAAGACGCCATAAAGGCCGTCACTATTGTTCCTGCAATGCAACATAACCTCTCCCATAAGCTAGGTTCAATTGAAGTTGGCAAAATAGCTGACTTGATAGTTTTAGATAAAAACTTAATGGATTTTCAAACCACGCCTGAGAGCATCCACTCCATCAATGTGGAATGTGCATTTATAAATGGTGACGAGGTGACATGGGTCGATCTCGAAGATTTAGGCAAAGCTAAAAACCTTACAGACTACACGCCTAAAACCTTAGCTTCTAAATGTCGCAATAGCAGCACATTGAATTAAAAGGGCTTCACACTGCGATTCAGTAATCAATAGGGTCGGCCTCACTGACCCTATTCAAAGATTGATATCTGTAAATTTCAAACATAAAAATAGCGCCTTCAGGCGCTATTTTTATGGAATTCTAAATTAGAACGGCATTTTGAAGCCTGGGGGCATTTGCATGCCGCCGGTGACTTCTGACATGCGCTTTTGCGTTTCTTCACCTACGCGACGAACTGCATCGTTTACCGCAGCGGCTAGTAGGTCTTCGATCATGTCTTTATCGTCTTCCATTAGGCTTTCGTCGATTTCTACGCGACGTACGTTGTGGCTACCAAGCATAGTTACTTTAACTAAACCTGCGCCTGCTTCACCTGTTACTTCTAGGCTCTTGATCTCTTCTTGGGCTTTTTCCATGCGCTCTTGCATTTGCTGCGCCTGCTTCATGATGTTGCCCATTCCGCCTTTAAACATATTCTGCTCTCTTATACTTCAATTTGGTTTACTGTGATAAAAGATAAGGGCTAACGCCCTTAATTACAATGCCTGAACGCTATTTTCGTCAAGCATTGCGTCAAATTCTTGGACAAATGCGCTGACGAGTGGATCGTCTCGCATCGCCGCTTTAGCTTGGACAAGCCTATGCTCATCCAATTGTTGCTGTACCAAAAACGGCGTGTTATTTACCGTGTCGATATAGTTAATCTCAAGCGTTATTGGCTGTTCGAATAAAGCGCTTAGGCTTTCTGTTAGTTTCTCTCTCAGCACTGCGGAGTCTAAGTGCTGTTGACTTGCGTCTACTTGCAATTGTACCTGCGCGCCTTGCTGCGTTATCACGCTGTGTAAAGCATACTGGCGAATTCGACCACCTAATTGCATCTTTTCAATCATGTTTGCCCAATCGTCGCTTTGGTGAGCAAACTTAATGTCACTTATTGGACTAACAAAGTTTTCCGGTGCAGGGATCTCCACTTGAATACTTTGTTCGTTATCATCTTGTTTTACCGGCGATAACTGCTCTAGCAATTCTGGCGCTAAATTTTCCGTAATAGGTTTATGGCGCTCTTGAAACGCTTCTTTCTTTTGCTTTTTTGGTGCCAAGCGAGGTGTTGCTGGCTGTGCGTGTTGCGGTTCAGGCTGATACTCAGGTGTGGTTACTGTCGTAGCTGGCGCTTGCTCTATTGGCATTGGCGCACTAGGCGCCTCAGACTTTTTTACCTCACCATTGGCTCCCACCAATCGACCCGCTCCAGAGATATTACGATTTTTTAAAATTCGTGCTATTGCTGACTGGGCTTGATTTTGCTGCTCGGTAACACTTGCTGTAGCAGCAGGTTCTGAAGCGCTTTGATTTTGCACCTCAGGTCGAGACCAATCCTCTTGGTTTTGTGATGCCATTTGCGCGTATGCAGCATCATCAACTGGCGCACTTTCATGATGATGTGCAGGAACTTGTTCTTGGAACCCCTGCTCTACCGCCTGTGACATGATGCTGTCGTATTGATTGGCCATCTCCGCCTCAGATGACACAGAGGCGACTGGTGCTTGGCTTTGCGCAGCAGGCGTTGGCGACACCGGCTCATACTGTGTTGTTTGTTGCGTGGTTGATGTCGTTGCTTCTGGTGCATATGTAGGTGTTGCTGTCGGCTGTACCTGAGGTGATGCCGCTACCGTAGCGTTATCTTCCGTTGGCTTTTTTAACAGCGCTCGTAAATCCCCTACTTTGCTTTGCTTTTCAGAAGTCTCCTGGCTCACAGGAGCGCTAGGCACTACACTATGACTTTCTTTTTCAAACGCCATTAAGCGCAGCATGACCATCTCAAACCCAAGTTTAGGCTCGGGTGCCCACTTTAGGTCTTTTTTGCCATTCAACAGCAGTTGATACAACAACTGGCCCTGTTGCGGTACTAATTGCTCTGCAAATAGCTTGATGTCGTTGTTATCAAAATTTGATAACCGCGCAGCACTAGGCACAAGTTGAGTGAGCTGAATAACATGCAATAGCGCAATTAAATCGTCCAGCACACTGACAAAATTACCGTTTTGTAGTGCTATTTTTTCAATCGCATTGAGTAAGGCTTCACCGTCGTGGCATAAAATTGCAGACAGCAAAATGACCGCATGAGCACTATCCATCAGTCCCAGCATAGATTGCACTGCAGGCACCGTTAAATTGCCATTTGTTTGTGCAATAGCCTGATCTGTCAAACTGAGTGCGTCACGCATACTGCCATCAGCGGCCTTCGCTAACGTTTGTAGCGCTACCGGATCAAAGGCAACTTGCTCTAGCGGCAGGATTTTCTCTAACTGTTCAACTATTTGCCCTTGTGTCATTGCGTTCAGATTGAACTGTAAACAACGGGACAGAATAGTCACAGGCAACTTCTGTGGATCAGTTGTGGCGAGCAAAAATTTTACATGCTCTGGCGGCTCTTCCAAGGTTTTCAAGAGCGCATTAAAACTGTGCTTCGACAGCATATGCACTTCATCGATGAGATAAACCTTGTAGCGACCACGAGTTGGTGCATATTGTACGTTGTCTAAGATTTCTCGCGTGTCTTCAACTTTTGTACGAGAAGCCGCATCAATTTCGATTAAATCGATAAACTTACCAGTTTCAATCTCAGTGCAGGCACTACACTGACCACAAGGCGTTGAAGTAACGCCTTGTTCGCAGTTAAGGCTTTTAGCAAAGATCCTAGCAATGGTTGTTTTGCCCACACCACGTGTTCCGGTGAATAAATAGGCATGGTGTAAACGCTTTTCATTAAGTGCGTTGACCAGAGCTTGTTTAACATGCTCCTGCCCCATTAATTCATGGAAGTTTTGCGGACGCCATTTTCGCGCCAGAACCTGATAGCTCATGCTTATTCGCCTTCGAACTCTACAAGTGAAAGGATTTTGATCCCAAGATCATTGATTTTCTTTTCACCACCAAGCTCAGGCAATGAAATAACAAACGCAGCATCAGTAGCTTCACCGCCTAAGCGCTTAACCAGTTTGGCTGTTGCTTCAATAGTACCACCTGTTGCAAGTAAATCATCAACAAGTAGCACTTTATCACCTGCTTCAATCGCATCTGAGTGTAATTCAAGCGTATCTTCACCATATTCAAGCTGGTAAGACTGGCTGATCACCTCACGCGGTAATTTACCCGGCTTTCTTACTGGAATAAAAGGAATACCTAACTCATACGCCAATGGTGCACCGAAGATAAAGCCACGCGATTCAGTACCGATGATTTTAGTGAAGCCGCCATCTTTATAAGCCGCAACGAACGCATCAATTGTTGCCTTAAACGCAGCAGGATTTGCTAGAAGTGAAGTCACGTCACGGAACATGATCCCAGGTTTTGGGTAATTAGGAACCGTCGCGATACTATTTTTGATCAATGACATATTCTCTGTCGTCATAATTGCTTTGCTTTAAGTTTATTACAAAAGAGTGAGATTATAACAATTTTCTATCCGGTTGAAACCGACTGAATGACTTTGTGTGTCAGGATGGAGGAAAAGCGAACAATTTAGCGAGTATTTTATACCAATTAGCTTAATTAAGTGATCTATTTTGAGGCGAGAAAATCTTGTCGATAACACCGCTTCCGCATCCTGCTCACGCCAAGGTACCTACATCCATATAGGCAAGGCGAAAGTTTTGCGATTTAGTTGTTCTAAATGAGAAATTTTTAACGCAGTTAGCGTCAGATTTGCTCCTTCAAATTGAGCAAGTATTAAGACTAATTGGTATATATCTGTATACAATCGAAAAAGGCTGCATATAGCAGCCTCTAGGTAAATACATTCAGCTTGACTTATGCAAGCGCTGTTGCCCAGCCTAGAATCGCGTTTAAACAGCCAATTCCAGCGAATACAGCAACAAATGCAAGGAAATACTTTGCATTGAACGGATCTTTAAAGTCACCTTTAGACATAGATACTACCTTTAATTTTACAACTCGCGCCAACTGCCTAGCAGCAGAAAGCATTGACTAGCGCCCTAGTCCGAGTTTAAGCACGACAAAAACAGGCCGTATAATAGTCGATGTTGCCAATAGCTTAAAGGTTTTTTGTTTTGATAATGCCAAGATCCGCGAATTCAGCTAGTGTATGCTGAGCTCCTTGCTGCAACTGCTCAACGGTAAACTGAGGCACTTGCTGCGCGATAACATTCACAATGTCAGTGAGTTGCATACCATCATTGGCTTCAATCACCGACAACATTAAGGCCGTCATCGGATTTAGTGCGACAAACTGAACATCGTCCTCTTCGTCTCTATACAATGCAAAGCTAAACGTTTGCCCTGCTGTTTTAGTTGGCCTAAAGGTTTCACTGATCTGATGAACCGGATATTGATAATGTGCAACTCTGGCTGTACTTGCCAAGCTTATTTCAGCATCTTTAAGCGCTTGTACTTCAATTGAAAGCTCATGCTCTGCCTCAACGGTCGTTGCCACATCTAGCTCTAACCATTCATAGTGAGCAAGCTCTAACAAGAACTCAGGATCAGCTTCAGTGGGCTCGTATTCTGTTTGTAAAAACTGCAAGAACTCTTTGCTAATCTCTAAAAAGTATGGCGAATGACAATCGTGCTTAACAAAAAATAGCCTAATTAACATCAGCCAGTCTGTGTTGGTATACAAGCTTTTAAGTACAGGAAACGCACTGCTCACGAAGCCTTCGACATTATTAAAAAACAGCTCTTGATAGATTTTTAAGCGTCGCGCTTCTATGCCGTCAGGTGCCGGTTGGTTGTCTGGATCTCTGATATGCGCCATAAACTGCTGCTGAGTTTCTACAAAAGACATAGCTATACCTTCTCTAAGCGCTTGGCGCATCTGGCCTGTATTGCTGAAATTTGCCCCGTTTCTGCCAGTAACTCTGCCATGGGAGGAATATTAAAATCACGCTCTAGTAACGTCGGAAATACCCCATGCAGCTCATAGGCTTTCTCTAACAAGTCCCATACTGGTGAAGATACCTCAGCGCCGTGTGTATCAACGAGTAAGTCTTCGGCTTCCACATAATGGCCTGCGATATGGCCGTATGCAATACGCTCGCTTGGCATAGCCGCTAAGAATTGTTCGGCATCGTAGCCATGGTTAATAGCGTTGACATAGATGTTGTTAACATCGAGTAGCAAATCGCAATCGGCCTCGGCTAATATCCCAAGGGTAAACTCCAACTCCGACATTTCTTGTCCAGGAGCGGCATAGTAAGAGACATTTTCTACTGCAATCCGGCGTTCTAGGTGCTCTTGGACTGCTCGGATCCGCTTAGCGGTATGATGGATTGCTTCTTCAGTAAAAGGGATTGGCATCAGATCGTACATATGACCCTCTCCCGAACAATAACTCAGATGCTCACTATAGGTAGCGATATTATGCTGGTTAAAAAATGTTTTGAGTTGGGATAAAAATTCGCGATCAAGCGGTGCAGGTGAACCCAGCGATAACGACAAGCCATGACAGATAAAGGTATGTTGTTGCGTCAATGCTTGAAATTGCTTTGCAAGCTTACCGCCAAATTTTAGCCAGTTTTCTGGTGCAACCTCATAAAAATCTACTTGCTTTGGCGGCGCATTGAGCACGTCATCGACCATTTCACGGCGTAAACCAAGTCCTAAGTTGCCTAACTGCACTGCCATATTCCTCTCACTTTAGACATTATTTTGAACTAATCAGAAGCTCGCATCACAGAGGCTTTACTGTATGTATGGCTTCACTTTGGGATTACCCAATAGCGCCGCTTACCCTAACATAACTAGCTGCGCTATTGGGTCGAATACAATGGTATTCCTATTTAGTGGTTACCACCGCATTTACCTTCGCCGCACTTACCTTCTTTTTTGCCTTTGGCGTCGCCACCACATTTACCTTCGCCGCATTTGCCTTCTTTTTTGCCTTTGGCGTCGCCACCACATTTACCTTCGCCGCATTTGCCTTCTTTTTTGCCTTTGGCGTCGCCACCACATTTGCCTTCGCCGCACTTACCTTCTTTTTTGCCTTTGGCGTCGCCACCACATTTGCCTTCGCCGCACTTACCTTCTTTTTTGCCTTTGGCGTCGCCACCACATTTACCTTCGCCGCATTTGCCTTCTTTTTTGCCTTTGGCGTCGCCACCACATTTACCTTCGCCGCATTTGCCTTCTTTTTTGCCTTTGGCGTCGCCACCACATTTACCTTCGCCGCATTTTCCTTCACCAGCGTCTAGTTGATAACCAGCGGTCATTGTTTCAAAACTAAATGGATTCGCATTTGCGTCTGTCGCGGTTAACCCCGCGGTACCCGCAACAACAGCGCTTAAAGTAAGGGCAATAGAGTTCTTTTTAACGGTATTCATAATGTTTGCTCTCTCAGAAATAGTAGATTCAATTAGTAGACCCAAACGTCTAAATATTTATTTCGCTAAAAGTTTAAAAATTTTAGTTGCATTCGCTAAGTTGTGGTTTACATCCAGTTATAGTTCATCTGTTGTCTTTTTGCTATTTGTGGATAACTAGGGGCTGTTGATGACTTGCAGCAAACAATTAGCTAAAATGTCGCGCTTTTCGATGAGCCATTAGTGACTCATTTTATTTTTGTTGTATCTGAAGGTTAACACATGAAGCTTGTTCTGGCGCCGATGGAAGGTGTAGTTGATTTTAAAATGCGCGAATTGCTCACAGATCTCGGCGGCTTTGATCTTTGTGTGACTGAGTTTATTCGCGTTGTTGATCTCACCTTTCCACGCAGAGTATTCACTAGATACTGCCCTGAACTATTAAATGGTGGCTATACCAGAGCCGGAACACCGGTACGAGTACAGCTTCTAGGTCAGGTTCCCCATGCGCTTGCAGCGAATGCACGAAAGGCCATAAAGCTTGGCTCTCATGGTGTCGATTTGAACTTTGGTTGTCCTGCAAAAACCGTGAATAAAAGCCGCGGCGGCGCGGTTTTACTGAAGGAGCCTGAGCAAATCTATCAAATCATCAAAGCGGTTAGAGATGCGGTACCAGAAGAACATCAAGTAAGCGCCAAAATACGCCTTGGCTTTGACGATGATGCCAATAGCACTGAAATTGTCGATGCGGTCCAGCAAGGTGGTGCGTCAAGTTTGGCGATACATGCGCGTACCAAACGAGATGGCTACAAACCGCCAGCGTACTGGGAAAAGATCCCCCCTTTATTATCAAGGTTAACCATTCCTGTCGTTGCTAACGGTGAAATTTGGCAAGTTGAAGATGCGATACTCTGCCAAACACGTAGCCAATGCCAAGATTTGATGCTTGGTCGCGGTGCACTAGCCACCCCCGATCTGGCAGCAAAAATCAAAGCGCATGTTAACGGAACTCATTATACTCCGCTCACATGGGAAAACGTGCTCTACCATATCCTCCACTCTTCCATGCATCAAGATGAGAATATGAGTGAAAAGTACTTTTCAGCTAGAACAAAACAGTGGTTAAGTTATTTGAAACGTCAGTATAGCGGCGCACATGTTCTTTTTGATGAAATCAAAACGCTTAAAAGCAAAGATGACGTCATGAAGGTGTTGCAGAAATACGCAATGTCTCCAGACCTTGATTCAAATCATAACAGTGAAGTTTGACTGAAATGATAATGGGGCGTCGGATAGGAGAGCGCCCATGAATGAAAACACACATAACTACGAGCAAAGCTTACAAGCTGAACTCGCTACACTTAGAAGCGACTTTTTAGGAGAGCTAAAAGCTTCACCCAATGAGTTTACTCATAACCTTGCCAATACCTTAGAGCTCAACCCACCCAATAAATGGCTTGATATTGTAATGGAAAAAATAAATCCCGAGCAGTTTCCGCTCTATGATAGGTTGATGAAAGTCGAAGCGGCATTATGCCAAATGGAGATCGGTCAGTTTGGTTATTGCTGTGATTGCGAACAGACAATAGAGCTTGAGTTGCTAGAACAAGATCCAGCAACTCAACGCTGTCGCAGTTGTAAGACTAAGGCTTTAAAAAATGGGGATATGCAGCAAAAATAGTCGCCGGAAAATAGACTATATTAGCAATCAATTGTTGTGCTTGTTGTTCATTCAGCGCTAGTTTTGAGTTGAGCGCAACAAATGCTTGCTTTTGTGACCACCCTTGATAATGAATTCCTAAATCTACTGCCATTAAAGTCACGATTAGCGCTTTATGCTGCTCTATTGCCTTTGTACACTTTGCTACTGTAGAAGGCACATTAATAAATCCATCACGCCAATTAAGCCCACTAATTCTTTGGCAATTAGCTGGCAATAACTCTAGCATATAAGGCTGTTGAGTATTAGGCTTTGTATTGAGCACAATTGATTTACTATTTTTCTCATCAATTTTTGATAACATTGCCAAAACTTTATTAGGCGACTCTTGAATAGCTCCGTAAAAATTTAGTTTTGATTGGTACCACTCTTTCCCATTAGGTAACTGATGCAGCCCAAGCATCGCCCTAGATTTATAATCATTTAAATAAGTCAGTAGCGTTGAACGTGATGGTGCGTCAATATTTGAATCTTCAAGTTGCTTTATTATGGCGTCCCGCTCAAACCGATTTAGGCGAATATTACTTTCATCGGCCTCTTTTAGTTTTGTTATTACAAAATTAAGCCACAGATCAAGTTCCTCAGCACTCACTCTACCTTCTACGTTTTTGAGTACAGGGATATGACTAGGCCAAGGTAAGTAACGCTCTGGATATCGCTCTTGAATTCTTAAGTAATCAAGCTCCTTATGCGCCATAACATCTGGTTCATTCAAACTACTTGATAATAAGGCGTGCCGTAACTGTAAATAGCCCTCTGTGAACGGTAAAACAGTAATATCATCCGTAGATGAATGACTTAAACTACTGTTAAGAGAAATTAAAGAAGTTCTGAGTTCCTGATAATTTACGACTGGCTTGTGCTCACTACAAGCGGATAGGAATATAAATGCGACCAAAGTAAGGCTGAACAATAAATGCTTTTTCATAATTTCACATTAAAACTTGAAATCAAAAAAGCCCCTTTCGGGGCTTTTTAATTAGAGGCTAACACCCCTACGTTGTGCTTTTTCTTTGATAAAGCTCGACCAGCTAATCGCAAATCTTCTAGTGCTAGGATCTTCCTTCGCCTTCAAAATTGCTGCATAAGCTTGTTTGAACTTATCTTGATAGTAGTAAGCTTCCGCAAGATCAGCATATGTACTGCCTTTCTTTTTGGTACCAAGCTCTAAAGCTTTATTTAGTCTAACTACTGCTGCACTGTACTGCAGATTTTGCAGTAAAAGGCCACCTGCTCTTCCATAAAGTTCTGCGTCATCGTCAAATTTAGCAGCTTCTTCATAGTATTTAGCAGCATCACTGATGTGTTTAGCTTGGTGGTAATAACTTGCAAGCGCTGTCACGTTTTGCTTTGTACGTTCGATTTTGCCATCTTTCATAGCCTTTTCGAACGTTTGAGCTGCACGCCAAGGATCTTCTGTCAAAGAGTATAAGCTTCCAAGAATCTTATAGTCATTCTCTTTTTCAAAGTAACCTTTGCTATACGCCACCTTCATTACAGTCATACCTTTACTGTAATCTTCGGTTTGCAAATAAAAGCCACCTAGTTGTGTCCAAGCTTTAGGGTCTTCAGGGAAAACACGTACTAACTCTTCACCAACCTCTACAGCCTTTTTGAATTGCTTCAATTCAAAGTAAGCTGCGACTTTCATCAGATAATATTGTTTATTTGGCTCTTCTACACCTGCGATAGCTTTATCAGCTGGAGCAATAACATTAGTATATTGCTTTAACTCATAATAAGCCTGCGCGATACGACCGTGCACTTTAGGGTCATTTTCACCCGTAAAGTCCATCCACGCTTCATAGGCTTTGATACCTTCTGAGTACTTTTCAGTACCTAGCAGAAGATCACCAAGCAACTTCATTAGATCGCCCTGATCTTTAAAGTTAAGCGCATCAGGAGCAATAGCTAAACGCGTATACTTAATCGCTTCGCCGTAGTTTTCCTTTTGAGCATAAAGCTGACCTAGGTAACGGTTAACCGTTGCTTTATCGAAATCATCTGAAGGGTCAAGCTCGCGAAGCATTGCAATCGCTTCATCGACTTTTTCTTCGTTATATAATTCGAACGCTTTGGCAACTTTTTTACCTACTCGCTCACCCATAATCTTAGTTTTTGCCGCTTTACGCTTCTCTATTTCTTCATAGTTAGGCGCAGCAGAAACTGACTCCGAGTAAATGCCACCAGTCAATGCAATTAGAAGAGCAAGAGCTGTAAATTTGGGTAAACTTTTCATGCCTGCCTCCTTAATTACCTTGGTTTAGTGTGAAATCAAGCTGGACTGTAATGCCAGGTTGCTTCTGTGGCTTACCATCAACAACTTTAGGACGATATTTCCACTTACGAAGTGCACGCTTCGCTTCACGGTCAAAGATACGCTTTGGTTCAGCATCGATAATTTCAACATCTTCGACTCCACCTAGCTCATTGATTGTGAAAGATAAACGTACCCAACCTTCTTTGCCATCACGAGCGGCTTGAGGTGGATATTTTGGCTCAATTCGAACGATAGGTGTTGCATCACCATCTCGGCCAAACTCGCCAGGTCCAGATAAACCACCTGCAGTACCACCTAGGTCAATACTAGGCATGTTAAAACCGATGTTACCCGCAGAAGGATCAGCCGTGTCTGGCTGAGGCGGCTGCGGTTTTGGCGGCTGCTTAGGTGGTGGCGGCGGCGGAGGCGGGACACGCTTCCGCTGCTGCACCTTTGATTCAGGCGGATTCGACATAATCTCGACTACGATTTGTTCCTTTTGTACATCTGCCCTATCTGCTCCTCCGGAGATAAGATATGACATGAAAAAGAACAAGCCGAGAGTTACTGCCCCACCTGCTAGAAGTGAAAACAGAAGTCGAATCATTACTGATCTCCAGCTATTGAAATCTTCAGATTGTCGCCAGTCGCTTTAATTTGGTCCATAACCTGAACAACTACACCGTGCTTCGCGCCTTTGTCAGCTTGAATAATCACCACGTCAGTAGGTTGTTCAGCCATCAGACTTTCAAGGTTTGCACTTACACGTTCAACATCAACTTGACGCTTGTCCATCCAAATCTCACCGTTTTCACGGATTGCGATAAAGATGTTCGCATTCTTAGTCTTTTGTGCCTGTGCCGCTTTTGGCTTGTTAACTTCAATACCAGCTTCTTTTACAAAAGAAGTGGTTACAATGAAGAAGATAAGCATGATGAATACGATGTCTAGCATCGGCGTCATATCTACTGCTGCATCTTCCTCTTCACGAAAACGTTGTTTACGTGCCATAGTTCAATCTCTCTCTAGTGATGAGGCAAGCTATCAACTAGCTTTTCTTTAGCCATTTTTGCACGTGCTTCTAAACGCGTACTAAAGAAAACACCTGATAGTGCCGCAACCATTCCAGCCATTGTTGGTATCGTAGCCATTGAAATGCCTGAAGCCATTAATCGTGCGTTACCCGTACCTTGAGTAGCCATCGTTTCGAATACTGTGATCATACCTGTCACTGTACCTAAAAGACCGATTAATGGACACATTGCAACCAATGTTTTGATAATCAACATGCGCTCATCTAATTTTTCAGACGCTTCAGAAATCCAAGCATCGCGGATTCTGTGTGCGTACCAAGACGTAGTATCTTGGCGGGCGTCCCACTTAGCGACGATTTCCTTTTGCATTTTAGGAAATTCACCGAGTAGGAACCAATAGCGCTCAATCATTAAAACCCACATTAGAAAGAGTGCTATTGCGACCACGTATAATACATCGCCGCCTGTAGCAACAAAATCCCTGATAGATTCCCATATCTCCATCAGGACTAACATTAGGCTTTCTCCTTCTCCGCGTGAGTAGCAACAATACCTGCGCTTTGCTCATCTAGGATGTGTAGAACTGCTTTGCTACGACCATGTACAACAGCGTGAAGTAGAATTAAAGGTAGAGCTGCAATAAGACCAAGTGCCGTTGTTACTAGCGCTAGAGAGATGTTACCTGCCATGATTTTCGGATCACCAGTACCATGTAGTGTGATTGATTCGAATGTCATGATCATACCAACAACTGTACCTAGTAGACCTAGTAGTGGCGCGATAGCCGCAAGAATCTTGATGATATTTACACCCATCTCGATGCGTGGAGTTTCACGTAGAATAGCTTCATCAAGCTTAAGCTCTAGGTTTTCAACGTCTTGGTCTTTGTTATCATGGTAAACTTTCAAGATACGACCAAGTGGGTTATTTGTGTTAGGGTTATTAGCGTTTTTGATTTGTGCTTTCATCTTAGAGCTAACAATCGTTAGATCGATGAATCGAACTAGCGCAATTAACGCACCAACAGCAAGTAAGAGAGTGATGATGTAACCAACTTCTTGACCTTGATGCCAACGCTCTTCCGGAGTTGCGCGTTGAGTGTTAAGTCGTAGTAATGAACCACGAGTTGGGTCAACTGCAAACTTAACGTACTGATTAGCAGATGCACTGACTAGACGCTCAACCCCACCTAGCTCGCCGCTTGGTTGCTTACCAAGTGGAACGATTTGTTTGTTTTCAGCATCGTAAATAACATAGCCATCTTTAGTTACAAGGTTGAAGTTACCAACACGAGTTACTTCTTTAACGTTAATGTCACCATTTAACTCAGCAACTTCAGCTTCAAACTTAGTTACTTTCGCAGACTCAGTCATTTCAGTTTGGAAAGCAATCCAAAGATCTTCAAGTTCACGAGTAGTCGGAAGCTCTTTCGCTTCAGCTAGTGAACGAAGTACTTCAGCGCGTCCTGGTTTTTCAGCACTTACTAGTGAAGCTTCGATCGAACCAATAGCGTCTGCAGCTGAACGACGTACAACACCGAACATTTCACCAAGTGTACCTTTGGCATTTTCTAGCTCAACTTCTTTCTCAGCAAGCGTCACTTCGTTCTGTTTGAATTGTTCATTTAAACGCTCACCACGTGCTTTTTCTGCAGCAAGTTCACGCTTCGCTTTGTTCAACAATGCTTGTTTGTCAGCACGGTCACTTAAAAACTCTTGCTCGCGCTGTTTGTTGATCTTGCCTTCAGAGATACGGTTTTGTTTAACCTGCTCTAGGATTTTGTCTAAGGCTTCAGTGTTTGCGTGTGCATTTAGCGCGGCACCAGCAGAAACTGTTAACGCTGCAGCAATTGCAAAACCTTTAAATAGTTTCTTCATCATTAATTACTCCGCGCCAAAGATAGGTAGGTTTACAAGTTCAGGAGCCGCTTGCTTACGTGCAATACGGATCATGCTCTTAACTGGCTTAAGATATTCTTCGCCAAGTAGCTCCCATTGCTTAGAGTCGTTGTTCCAAACCCAAGCGTGTTTTTGGTCGAACGACTGGGCTACGTATGCGATACGGCCAAGACGTGCGAAGTCAACATTGATGTTTTTGCCATTTTGCTCAAGAGAACCTTGGCTCGCAACCATTGTTGTGCTGTAGTCAGTTTCAATAGTGTAAGCTTCAAGAACTTGACGGAACTTCTCAGAAGTCGTTACAGACGAGTTAGTCATGATGCCGCGAAGTTTCTCAACGCGCTCTAGACGTGTTTCTTGATTAAACGGAACGTCCGCTTTGATGAATTGCTCAAGCGTATCGATCATGCGATACATCAAAGGCACAACGTCCTGTTTTGTCTTGTCAATAGTACCAATCTGACGCTCAAGAGACTCAATACCTGCATTTTGATCTGCTACAAGACGTGCAACGTGATCGTTATACACTTTAAGCAGTTCTGCTTCTTCAACCAGACCACGGTATTCCGCGATCATTTCTTGAGACTGACCGTAAAGGTTATCAATCTTTTCTTGAGACTTTTTAGCAGCCGTTTGAGTTTGTTGACCTACTTTTTGTATGTCATTCAAAGGATCTGCAATCACATTGCTGCTTGCAAAAGCTGTCGCGCCTAAAAGCGCCGTAGCTACAAGACTCTTTCTGATTTTAACAGACATAGTTCCCAACCAATTAAGTAATGTTACTTTTATAATTTTCGCGCTCTCACCAACGTGAGAGCAACCCTGATATCATTTGACAGATATCAACTGTCCAATAATGCTAAATGCAACACGATGTGTCAACTTCACTGTGAAAACATTTTTTGTCAATAAATAAGTAATAATTATATACAAAACAAAAAATTAACATCAAAAACACAGCAAAAGATACACATCCTTTGTAAAACCAACCTTTTGCATACGCTGTTTACAATATTTTACATCAGATTTATTCCAATAAATTGAATAGATATTCCAAATAGAAATTATGAATAACCTATAAAAACAGCAATATAAGCTAGATTTTTCATTGCAAAGAACGCAAATTATTTCATCTTCTGCGAACTAACGCAAAATTTGTTTATCTATCCCAAATCGCTTGATCTATTTTTTCCTGTAGAATTTGAACGAATTCAGCGACGTGTAGACCATCCATTAAGGCATGGTGGACTTCAATACAAAATGGCATCGTACCATCTGCTTTATTGTATTTTCCGAACACAAATTTTGGGATGCCAAAGTCATCTCTACTGTGTCTCGCATGACCAAAACTGGAAAAAGATAACCATGGAAGTATAGATACATGAACGCAATTTGGCACCTGACTTTCCATTAAAAATTGCTCACTGACAAGCGGCCCATTTAGTTGTTCAGTTTTGCTATGAATATTGGCGCTAATAAAGCGGTTGAAATCACTTTCAGGTGCAAGCCTTACAAATCTGAAGGTTTCATCCCCTCGCAGAAACACACTGCTAATTTCTACAGCATCATATTCAATCACCTCTCCAGCCTCTATACGATAACGAATGGGGGTATAGCTTTGTAATGCCAGTTGTAGTGCGTATAGGCAACTAAGAGAAAACGGAACGGCACTACGTTTACTCATTTCGTAAACTCTTTCCATTTGTAAGCTGACAGTAACGGTGAAATAAGGTTGGGCAAAATCATTGAAGAACGAAAAGTGTTCTTGGCGAGGCCAAGTATCAAGACGTATTTTCTTTTTCATACAAAAAAAGGGGCGTGTGCCCCTCTCTGGTAATTAAACGGCGCTGTTATTATAGACCGTTTTCAATAATCTCTTGAGCTAATTTATCAGCAATTATATGTGTTGAAACTTTCTCATCTTCAGAACGCTTAAAGATTTCGGTTAGCGTGTCGTAGATACCTTCTACGTGTTTAGTCGCTGCAGCCTCATCATAACCCTCAGGTTTTGTTTCATAGTAAACATTGATGATCCCACCAGCATTAATCACATAGTCTGGTGCATATAAAATGCCTTTTTCACGAATGATCTCACCATGACGAGACTCTGCAAGCTGGTTGTTTGCACACCCTGCAATGATCGTGGCTTTGATACGTGGAATAGTGTCGTCATTTACCGTAGCACCTAGTGCACACGGCGCATACACATCAACATCTAAATCATAGATTTCGTCGATACCAACAGCAGTCGCATTGAAATCATTAACCACTCGTTGCACTGACTCTTCGTTAATATCTGTAACAAATAGCTCTGCACCCGCTTCATGGAGGTGCTTACATAGAGTGTAAGCAACTGCACCCAAGCCCTGCACGGCAACTTTGATACCAGCCAAATCTTGGTGACCATACTTGTGTTGGTAAGCTGCTTTAATTCCAAGGAATGTGCCTAACGCAGTAAATGGAGAAGGGTTACCGCTTTTACCTTCAAGACCCATTACGTAGTTCGTTTCTTTATGCATTACCATTACATCACCGGTGGTGATGTTTACGTCTTCAGCTGAGTAGTAACTGCCACCTAAACGGTCTAGGTGCTTACCAAACGCTCTGAATAGCGCTTCTGACTTGATAGTCTTAGCATCGCCAATAATGACAGATTTGCCACCACCAAACGGTAAACGTGCAACCGCATTCTTATATGTCATCCCTTTAGACAGACGCAGTACATCATATACTGCGTCTTCGTCAGAGGCATAATTCCATAGGCGACAGCCACCTACCGCAGGACCTAGTTTAGTGTTATGTACCGCGATAATCGCTTTAAGGCCTGATGCTTCGTCTGAACAGAATACGACTTGCTCATGGTTATCAAATTCAACTTGGTTAAATACAGCCACTTTCTTCTTCTCCAAAAATTATCTATCCCATACGGGTAAGCTCTTAGGTGTGACTTTGCGTTCAATACCACACTAAGGGCAAATAGCGCTGAAATTGGCAAGACTCTATCACTAACTCTAGCACCATTCCACAAATTGAGATGATATAAACCCAATTCAAAGCAAATACAAATATTTAATTCAAAACAAAAACAGATGCAGGAAAAACAAACCAAAAATAAAAAATTTAAAGGAATTTTAATTTAACTTATTGAATTTTTCTGAAGTTACTGTTTACGTAAACGGAAGGTAAATAGTCATTGTAAACATATCCATACAAGAAAGGAGGCGAATAGCCTCCTAAATAATACTTCGGCTGCTCAGTTTAACACTGAAGCAGAATGTTTGAAGTGGAAAGTACCTATTGTACTCTCCATCAATGTATAGCTGATTAACTAAGTTTGCTATCTAACTCTTCAATTCGAGCTTTCCAAATTGCAGGGCCTTGAGTATGCGCATTTTCACCATTGCTATCAACGGCAACCGTCACCGGCATGTCTTCTACTTCAAATTCATAAATAGCTTCCATACCTAAGTCTTCAAACGCCACAACACGTGATTTCTTTATTGCCTTTGCCACTAAGTACGCAGCGCCACCAACAGCCATAAGGTACACGGCTTTATTTTGTTTGATTGACTCGACAGTTGCTGGACCGCGCTCGGCTTTACCGATCATGCCGATAAGACCGGTTTTCTCTAACATCAGATCAGTAAATTTATCCATACGTGTAGATGTGGTAGGACCTGCAGGACCCACGACTTCATCGCCAACAGCATCCACTGGACCCACGTAATAGATAAACTTATTAGTGAAATCGACACCTTCTGGCAAGCCTTGACCAGAATTCATCATTTCTTGCAGACGTTTATGCGCCGCATCTCGACCCGTTAAGATCTTGCCTGAAAGCAGGACAGTTTCACCCATTTTCCATTCTTGGATATCTGCTTTGGTCAAAGTATCTAGATTGACACGACGCGTATCTTCACCTACTTCCCAAGTCACTTCTGGCCAATCTTCGAGCTTTGGTGCTTTTAGATCTGCAGGACCTGAACCATCTAGTGTGAAATGTACGTGGCGTGTAGCGGCACAGTTAGGGATCATTACCACTGGCTTAGATGCTGCGTGTGTTGGTGCCGTTTTGATTTTAACGTCAACAACGGTTGTTAAACCACCAAGACCTTGTGCCCCAATACCAAGTTTGTTTGCACGTTCAAAAATTTCTAGACGCAGTTTTTCTTCTGCGGTTTCGGCACCGCGTTCCATCAGCTCATGGATATCAACTGGATCCATTAAAGACTCTTTTGCCAATACAGCCGCTTTTTCTGCTGTACCACCAATACCTATCCCGAGCATGCCCGGAGGACACCAACCAGCGCCCATTGCAGGTAATGTTTTTTCTACCCATTCTGCAACATCATCTGATGGATTTAGCATCACCATTTTAGTTTTGTTTTCAGAGCCGCCCCCCTTCGCTGCAATCATCACTTCAACTTCAGCACCAGGTACTAAATCAATGTGTACTACCGAAGGCGTATTGTCTTTGGTGTTTTTACGGCTACCAGCAGGATCGGCAACGATTGATGCACGTAGCGGATTATCTGGGTTCATATAGGCACGACGAGTTCCCTCATCTACCATTTGTTGTACCGTCAAGTCAGTTTTATCCCACTTAACGTCCATACCGACTTTAACAAAGCAGGTTACTATCCCAGTGTCTTGACACAGCGGGCGCTTACCTTCTGCTGACATGCGTGAGTTAATTAAGATCTGTGCAATTGCATCTTTCGCGGCCTTACTTTCTTCTTTTTCGTAGGCTTTTTCTAATGCTTGGACAAAATCAAGTGGGTGGTAAAATGAGATATATTGAAGCGCATCTTCAATGCTATCAATAAAGTCTTGCTGACGGATTGTACTCATGACGGTTCCTCAATTTTCGACGGTATTTTTTGGTATTGAAACTTTCGCTGGCAATTGTTGTTATTCAGCGTCAGAAAGTCAATTTCAATACCTTAAACTATGGAATAGCAGGTAACTATGATAACCTCCCCGCCCGTTTGGGGCTAGCTTTGCAGGTCAAGTAAATGATAAACGAGCGAATAAACTGTACGAAATTAGACATTAGGCATAATGCACTAGAATTATTTGAACACTTTGCAAACGGATCTCAGGCTATCCTGTTAGATTCAAGCGATTCCGATCACATCAATAGTCGCTACGATATCATTGCGATTGCACCAATTAATTTACTTGAAGCTAAAGACGGAAATGTATTTTTAGACGGCGAACTACAAAGTGAATCTATATTCACTGTGATGAAAGATAAGCTTGCCCAGTATAGTAATTGCAGTGCTCCCCATGATTTACCTTTTAATGGCGGTTGGCTTGGTTATTTTGGCTATGATCTCGGCCGTTATATTGAACACATTCCACATTGTGCAGAACATGATATTCGGCTCCCCGATGCCTGTGTTGGCTTGTATCCAGACGCGTTAATTTATGACAAAGTACTCAAAGCTTGGTTTTATGTGTCGCAACCTGATACACAAAGGCTAGAAATGTATTTGCAGCGGCTCAAAGACGCCTCAGCGTTCGAGCCATTTAGACTGACGTCACAATGGCAGTCAAACATGAGTAGAGCACAATACGAGCAAAATTTTGAGCGCATTCAATCTTATTTGCTAAGTGGCGACTGTTATCAAATAAACCTAGCACAGCGATTCAGTGCTAACTTTGAAGGAACTCCGTGGCTCGCGTATAAAAAGCTTCGAAACCACAACCAAGCGCCTTTCTCAGCATTTTTTAACTTAGGCAATAGTGCTATTGTTTCTGTGTCACCAGAGCGCTTCATCCAAGTTAAAAACAATATTGTAGAAACTAAGCCGATTAAAGGCACCTTGCCAAGATTACCAAATACTGACGCCGATAAAGCGCAAGCTGAAAAACTGAGGAACAGCAGCAAAGATCGAGCTGAGAATGTCATGATAGTTGACCTACTGCGTAACGACTTGGGTAAAGTGGCCAAGCCGGGTTCCGTTGCGGTTCCATCACTCTTTGCAATTGAAAGTTTTCCTGCGGTTCACCATCTAGTCAGTACGGTAACGTCTAAACTAGCCGAAGGTAAATGTGCAGTTGATCAACTCGAAGCCGCCTTCCCCGGTGGCTCCATAACAGGTGCACCTAAGATCCGCGCCATGGAGATCATCGAAGAGCTAGAGCCGCACAGACGCAGCGTTTATTGCGGCTCAATCGGCTACCTTAGCGCCTGTGGTAATATGGATACCTCTATCACTATCAGAACCCTAGTTTGTCATCAAAATAAGATACATTGCTGGGCAGGTGGTGGTATAGTCAGAGACTCTCAAGTACAGTTGGAATTTGAAGAGACTTACCACAAAGTGAATAAAATCCTCCCGGTATTAAATGAAGATTGATCAGGTTATATCGCAATTTATGTTGGCGCCCATCATGGCGCAAACACCAACCACACTGCATACTCTAAAGCAAAGTGCGGTGCTTATTCCTATTGTTGATGTAAACGCTCGAGCCCACCTGTTGTTTTGCAAACGCAGCAGCGAATTGCCGAGCCACCCGAGTCAAATTTGCTTTCCGGGCGGCAAAGTCGAACAACAAGATAGCAATATCATCAACACAGCACTGCGCGAAACCGAAGAAGAGATAGGTCTGACAATCTCTGAGTCTCAAGTATTGGGCATATTGCCGATTATGCAAACGCTCACCGGCTACCAAATCACCCCCGTTGTTGCTTCTGTACAACAAGATGCGACTTGGGTGAATCAAAGCGACGAAGTGCAACATACTTTTACGGTGCCATTAAACCAATTAAGCATGGCCAAGAATTGGCGAACTTTCCATTTTACCAATAAAGGCAAACCAGTTTCGCTCGACGGGTTTATGACACCGCACGGTTTACTGTGGGGCGCAACGGCAAAAATCGTCAAACAGTTCACCGCCCTATTTTAGCCCTTAACTGGTAAGACCTTTTTTAAAATCCCCTTCCACCTTGCTGATTAGAGACCTTTCTATCATGCTTACTGCAAAACTGGCATATACTTTTGCCGATTATGGGTTACTTCCCAAAGTAGACACGTTATGATGGCGTCCGTTTTAAAGGCAATGTGAGTAAAATTTATGATCAGTGCATTCGATATGTTTAGTATCGGTATTGGCCCTTCTTCCTCTCATACGGTGGGACCAATGCGTGCTTCTAGGTTATTCGTACAAGACCTTCAGGCACAAGGCATCGTTGATGATATCACTTCGGTGAAAGTGGAACTGTTCGGTTCTTTAGGCCAAACCGGTATTGGCCACGGCTCCGGCAAGGCTGTTATTTTAGGACTTGCGGGTTACGACCCTGAGACCATTGATGCAGATCTAGTACCAGAGATCTTAGAAACCATAGAAAATGAACAGGTTATCTATCTCGACAAGCAACATAAAGTAAAATTTCCTAAGCAAGGTGCGATTGTTTTTCACCGTCGCAAAACGCTGCCTAAGCACTCCAATGCAATGGAAATTAAAGCATATAAAGGCGAAGAGCTTGCTCATAGCCAAATTTACTACTCGATTGGCGGTGGCTTTATCGTTACCGATCAGAATTTTGAAGCTGAAAAGCAAGCAGCGCTAGATATCAGAACAGAAAACCCAGCACCTTACCCATTCAATTCAGCCGCCGAGCTACTGGAAATGTGTAAAGAGTCTGGGCTCAGTGTGTCTTCGTTAATGATGGCCAACGAGAAAACGCTACGTAAAGAATCTGAAATCAAAGAAACGCTATTCCACATTTGGCAGGTAATGAAAGCGTGTATTGAACGTGGTATGAAAACCGAAGGTATTTTACCGGGCGGTTTAAAGGTTCGTCGTCGCGCACCTAGCCTGTATTTAAAACTCAGTGTAGAAACACACCAAGATCCACTGCGCGCAATGGATTGGGTGGATTTGTTTGCCCTTGCAGTCAACGAAGAAAATGCAGCGGGCGGCCGCGTAGTGACCGCACCAACCAATGGTGCAGCCGGTATTCTTCCAGCGGTGTTAATGTACTATCACACTTTTATCAAAGAAGTGGATATAGAGATTGCCACACGTTACCTACTTACCGCAGCGGCGATTGGGATCTTATATAAAAAGAATGCCTCAATTTCTGGCGCCGAAGTTGGATGCCAAGGTGAAGTAGGTGTTGCGTGCTCAATGGCTGCTGGCGCTTTAACTGAAATAATGGGCGGTAACGTTATACACGTTGAAAACGCAGCCGAGATTGGTATGGAGCATAACCTGGGTCTAACCTGCGACCCTGTCGGTGGGCTTGTGCAAGTTCCGTGTATTGAGCGTAATGCAATGGGTTCTATTAAAGCCATCAACGCATCTCGTCTTGCTTTACGCGGTACGGGCGATCAAAAAGTGTCACTAGATAAAGTGATTAAAACGATGCTTGATACCGGTAATGATATGAAAACCAAGTATAAAGAAACCGCTCGCGGTGGATTGGCAGTAAATATTATTGAGTGCTAACTGACAATTGTCAGTTCACTTTATAGATGACTTAATGGCATCATGATGGCAAATCATGGTGCCATTTTTTATGGTGTATACAGATTAAATTACTGATTTTAGTTTACTCTTTATAAGCATGAATAATTAACTTTAGACTAGAGTAAGCGGTAAAATAGCGCATAGTGGTTAAAACCTTTATATAGCTACTGCCGTTTACAACAATAGAGTTTTTACGGTGACAGCACTTAATCACCTTGCTAACGCAAAAGTATCTATTGTCATTTAGTAAAGGCAATATGTAGTAACCATGGAATAATTTCCACAAGACCCATGATAAATAAGCATTATCAGAAATTCAGGCTATTTACATCCATACGGTAATAGATGGATAAAATACGACTAAGCTAAATATCAACATCAATTATCAACAAAAAGGAGTAAATTGATTATGTCCGGCACTACGATGGTTTTTTTAATTGTACTTATTAGCGTTGGTGGAGGCATACTTAGCGAAATGTATAAACGCCGTTTAGAATACAAAAAGTTAGATTCGCAAAGCCAAAAAGAACGAGACCAATTGCACGCAGAGCTTAATGCTTTGAAATCAAGAGTTGCCATTCTTGAGCAGATTGTTACTGACGAAGGTTATCAAGTTAAAAAGGATATTAACAGTTTATAATAGCCACCCACCAAAGATTACAAACAGGTTAAATCACCCTCTAACCTGTTTGTTTTTTCAACAGCCCCTACCCCTGTTTACATTTGTTTTCAAACAACCTAACTACATGAAAATATAAATAAAAAATATTTTTTGCTTACAAAATAGTTACAATAAAATAAATTATAAAATTGCTAACATAAATTTACTTGAGTACATTTGTTGCCGTAAAGATCACGAAGGTAAATAACATGAATAACAATAAATTCAAATATACTGCTTTATCTGCAGCGATAGTATTAGCGCTATCTGCTTGTGGTGGTAGTGATAACAATAAGAACAGCTCAGCTCAAGAAGTAGATCAAGCCCCTCAAGCCGGCGTTACTCAATTAGAGAATGTTAAGCATTGGCAAACAACTTCAGGTCCAATTCAAGCCTCAGATGCTGATGGTGATAACCTATCAATTGCAATATTTGATGGTGAAACTGAGATCATCCCAGAAGACAATGTTTATACTCTTTCACATGGTATTTTGACACTAAAAGGTATCAACGCGTTTGACTACCTGTCAGTGACAGGCGAAGCGGCAACAATTAACTTCACAGTAACAGCAAACAGTAAATCAGCTAGTGGTAGCATTGAGATCCCAGCAGCCATTACAGATCCCCTAGCCAGCCAACAATGGCACTTAAACAACACCGGTCAGAAAGCATATGCACTGAGTGACGAAATGAAACAAGGTCTCGTCGACTTATATGTAGGCCGTGGAATAATGACAGAAGAGGAAGCCCAACAATATTGGGATAAAGAATTCGAAGAAGCAGAAACAAACATCTTAGTCGCTGGCGAAGATATGAATGTAAAAAATGCATTCGCTCAAGGTGTTACTGGTCAAGGCGTTACTGCGGTAGTAGTAGACTCAGGACTTGAAATTCGACACGAAGATTTAGCACCTAATGTGCTTCCGAATCGATCATTAAACCTTTTAAACGACGCTTTGGATAAAACAGACCCAACAAGCAAGGCAACCAATGGCGACCATGGTACTAGCGTAGCTGGCCTTATCGCCTCAAAAGGTTGGAATGGCTTAGGCGGCCGAGGTGTTTCACCTGATACAGGCCTCATTGGAATGAACTTATTGGCAAGCGGCGAAAAAACGCCGAAGCAAGAGCTATTAGTTCATGGCTTTCCTGGTTCAGGTATCACTGTAAGCGAGTCTATTTCTGTGTTTAACCGCAGCTATGGTCTTACTTACCCAGTTCAATTTAGCTATTCAGAACTCGACGAAGCCATTGAGTCTTATCCAAACAGAAAGCTTCGCTCAGGTAAAGGAGCGACCAACGTAAAATCAAGCGGTAATAGCTTCGTGAGTGAAGACTTAGAAGGGTCATTTTGTGAAGATAATGGTGCAAATGACCTTGGGTTAACTTGTTACAACAGCAACAGTGAAAGTAGTCAAGGCCATCCATACTACTTTTCTATTGGCGCTGTTAACTCAAATGGTAAACACACAAGCTATTCAAGCGCTGGTTCTAACCTATTAGCTGCAGCCCCAGCTGGTGAATATGGCCGTTGGGCTCCAGCAATGGTTACAACCGACCCGATGACATGTTTGAGCGGTAGCTCAGGCTACACCGGCCGCACGATAGCTGGTTGGACTGCCGCTTATGGTGAAGAGTTTGCCGCAAGCCAGTATCCATTCGATTACCCTGGTCATCCTGAAAACCCTAATTGTAATTATCGTTCTTCTATGAACGGAACTTCTTCGGCGGCTCCAAATGCATCTGGTGTGATATCTTTAATCCTTTCAGCCAACAACGAACTAACTTGGAGGGATGTGAGACACATCATTGCATCGACTAGTACCAAGAATGATGCTGAAAATGCATCTGTAACTGTACCTGTAGGTGATAACGAATTCGTTGCACATGATGGTTGGGTTGAGAATGCGGCTGGTTATAGCCATAATAATCTTTACGGATTTGGACGTGTCGATGCTGGCGAGGCTGTGAAAATGGCTAAGTCTTACTCGAACAATTTAGGTGAAGAAGTAATTACTGATTGGACCGGCGCAGGCTCAGTAGTAGCAGAAGAATCACTTGAAATACCAATTCCTGATAATAGCTTGGTTGGTGCGACATACAAAGTCACAATTGAAGATGATATCAAAGTTGAAGCAGCTCAGTTCAAACTAGACGTATTCAACGATGAGTTCGGTATGGGAATAGAAAGCGGTGAAGATGTCCTTCAGTCTACTGCGGGCTCCGATTTAGCGATTGAAGTTATCTCTCCAAGTGGTACTAGAAGTGTTTTACTGTCATCTCGACAAGCGTTGATACGCCCAGCATATGACCTTAGTGGAGCCGGCTTCCAGAACGGCTATATCCTGAAAAATGGGGTATTTTTATCAAATAGCTTCTATGGCGAATCAGCCAAAGGGGAATGGACAATTCGCGTGCTAGACGTTTCTGACAAATCGTTTGCAACAGCTAGCACAGGCGATATTGTCTATAATGGTTACGTAAACAACTCTACACCATCAAAATTGATGGGTGCAGCTGTACGTATCTTTGGTCACCAGTCTGCTGAGTAATAGGAGTGTATATTATGAACAAGTTAAAAATCGCAGCACTAATTACGGGTTCACTATTCTTGACTCAAGCAGAAGCTAATGACAACTTGACTCCAAAAATGGAGAAGGTCAACAAAGTGGCAAGTTTTGAACAGCCTGACTTTGGCGCTTATAAAATCATGTCTGATCATGCATTAGTTCCTGCAGCAATTGCTGATCCCAATGCTGTTATTAGCAAAAAAGGTAATAAAGCTTTGGTTAAGTCAACTTCTGTCAGCAAGTTGTTCACTAAAGGTTCTTTAGTAAAAAATATTTTTAATGGTGAAATTGCTCCGGTATCTGGCAATATCAACCTTTTATTGAAAGACGGTGCGTCTGCAAGCGATTTAGCAAGTGAATTCGACGTTGCTGTTGAAAATACATATGACGGTGGCAGAATTGCCGTTGTTAGTGTAAATAGCAATCAAGATTTACTTGGTAAACTTGCCGAGCTGAAACAATCTGGAAAGGTAGTTGAGGCTAAAATTGAAGTGTTAGGTACTTTATACACATCTAGATAACTTCACTGTTAAATACAGACTTTCTAAAGCCTCATGTCGAATGGGGCTTTTTTTGCACTCCGAAAGCCTAAAACACTGACGACATTATTTACTGATTGACCTCAAATTTGGCTAGATAAACGTGACCACCATATTTTGCATATCTCTTGCCTCCTCTTCTAGTTGGCTCATCCTGAAATCAATTTAATTTATTGAATTACATAAAGATCTAAACGACCCTACTATCCTAAAATTGCAGTTTTTTGAACCTGATAACCAAAACCATACACGCAAACATCATAAAAGCACCCGTTTCAAAGTGAGCTCATTGATATCTTGTCACTACGTCATGAACTCGTGAAGCCGCCCAAACTCATTGATTGATAGCGAATATAGGTTGAATTTACACAATACTATGTTGATAAAGGTGCTGACACAAAGCCTATCAACCTGCTCGCAGGTCTCGAATATCTTAAACAAATCTAAAAACTGTCTGACGAAAACACAGTAGCCATATGATGCGAAAATCCGTCTGGTAATACCTTTGTGGTGTGTAATTCTTTATCCAATAATGGAAAATATCACTGATAAGCGACCCTACAGCTGTTTTGTAGATAGGGCTCATCGAGGGTGCTTAGCTGCGTATTATGATGTATATATTGCTGGGCAAAAGCATGGAGTGACACCGAATATTAAGAGAAAGTGCAAGTAGAGCAATACAATAGAGCTAATCATCAGGCACATGAAACAGGATAGACACTTGGGTCTTAGCCGCTTAAAAAGAAAGCAAGATTATGGACTTAACGCAGTGCTTGCAGGTGTAGGCCAAAACTGCCGAAAACCCCTAGCCCGACTGCAGCTTTTTATACTTGGACTTTATATCAGTTATTGGCAGCACGAAGCGGCTTTGTAAAGTTAGACTATCGATAAAGGATAATGCTCAGTCTAGACTGATTTGGTTCGGCCAGTCCGAGCATCAAACGTCAATATTCAGCATGAAGTTAGCCAACTGACCCACAATATTTAAGCGAGTAAATATTGTGGGTTATTAGTGAACTCTGTTATCGAATGTTCTTTTAACCGACTAACCATTTCGCCATAAAGACGATAACAGGTAAGGTAACAAGCGTTCTTAAAATAAATATTAGGAATAGCTCCCACAAGTTCACTGGGATTTTGCTACCAAGCAATAATGCCCCAACCTCAGACATGTAAATTAATTGGGTAACACTCATTGCGGCAACGATAAACCTGGTGGTATCGCTTTCAATAGAGCCTGCAGCAAGGATTGACGGAATAAACATATCAGCAAAGCCGACAACGATTGTCTGTGCTGCTTTTTCGGCTTCTGCCACATTGAGTAGCTCGAGGTAAGGAACGAAAGGTGTACCTAAATATTGAAATACAGGGGTGTATTCTGCGATGATCAGGGCAAAAGTACCAACAGCCATAACCACGGGAAGTACAGCAAATACCATATCTAACGCATTATGCAGCCCTTCTTCTAATGTACCTTTAAGCCCGGGTGCCGTTTTTGCCTTAGCAAGTGCAATATCCAAAGAATGACCTAATAGGCCTTTTCCTTCTGGTACCGCTTCTGAATCCTGATTGTGATCACTACCATCTACATAGATATCCTTTTTGAACCTTAGCGGTGGTAAGCGCGGCACTATGATCGCTGCAACAAAGCCAGCTGCACATACGGTGAGGTAAAAAGGAGCAAACAGGTGTTCGAGTTTAACTTGACCAATAACAACTAAACAGAAAGTAATGGAAACCGCAGAGAATGTGGTGCCGATGATAGCCGCTTCTCGTTGTGTATAGTGCTTATCCTCATATTGGCGAGCAGTCATCAAGATACCTACGCTACCGTCGCCAAGCCAAGAAGCAACACAGTTTACCGCGCTACGACCAGGTACACCGAATAGCGGGCGCATCACTTTGGTTAAGAGTGTGCCAACCATCTCAAGTAGACCAAAGTTAAGTAGTAATGGCAGTAACAAGCCGGCAAGAATAAAGACAGAAAAGAGTACAGGTAACAAGTCATTTAGCACTAATGCTCCTGTGTTTTCTGAATGGATCGCTTCTGGACCAACACCATTGAAGGTAAGCACAATAAACACCATGCCGACTAGTCGGGTTATCAACCAAACCCAGCTAACGTCAAATAAGTGCTTTATTATGGTTATTTTTAATAGCGCTTGGGGTCTTAGGAGCTTCATCACCAAACTCATGATCCCGGTAATACATACTATTGCGACAATCATGTCTTTAATAAAAGGAGCGACTTGCGCTTGTAACCATTTCGCCATAACAGCGATTGGGATAGTCATTGCTTCCCCCACCGCCACTGGCGTCATAAATAAAAAGATACCAATCAATGACGGTACGATAAACGCAAACCACGTTTGTAAGGTGGAGCGTGGTGTCATAGTGCTCTCTGTCATTTTTTACTTCCACAAAAACAAAGAAAAGAGCCGAAGCTCTTTTCGTTTTTAAATTATTATATTTATTAGATTGTTAGACCTTTTTGCCTAAGCAAAGTGATCAAGGCTTGATGCAGATTATTCATGGTGTTTGCATCAAGTACGTTACCTTCGCTATCCTTCCAGGTAATTGAAGTACGCGTATCCTGCGCTTGAGCGATCTTTATCGTGTAATCACCATTGTCAATTGGCAACACAACCGCTTCTTCACCCCAAATAGAGTCCCAAACGCTGCTTTCAGGCGCTTCATAACGGACCAAAACTTCCTGCTTTTCTCTATCAACACGAACAACCGTAAAGTTACTTCTTTCTAGGAAGTTTGAGAAGCGATCAAGCACCGCTTCTTGACCTTTTTCTGTCAGTAGCGCCGAATCACCATTCTTGTCAAACCCAAGTTCAAGTGCCAGTACACCTTGGCGCTTACGCATTTCAACTTGCAGTAGACGATATTGATAGTCAAATTCTGAAACGACTTCGTTCAGTGCCCGAACTTCGAGGTGATTTTTCTGAAGCGCAGTTAACTCACCATCGCCTTGATAATCTACTAATTCCGCTCGAATTGACGCCGTACGCTGATGTTCTTTTTGCTCGACAGTAAACTTAAACTTTTGCTTAGATGGTTCTGCCGCTTCTTCCCAAAACCAGCCGTCTTTTGGCTTGATCAGTGAATACCAAGATGTGGTCACCGAGCCTTGCGCCTTGTTATCGCTTTCAAGTCCGGCATTATGCATCGCCACAACGCCATCCACAGCACGCCAAATAAATGCCGGTAAATCTTCTATACCGTCATTCTTATCAAAAAAGATCCTTGCAGCTTCTTCGCCCTGCTCTACCCAACTACCTTGCGCAACTGTTAATACCTGTTGCGGTGCACGGTAACTTACCGGTTCAGCTGTATTTTCATATTGGCCGACTGGCATTGCAAATTCTGGGTCTCGATAAGGCTGAGCTAAGCCCTCAGGGGCTTTCACCGGTGCATTTGCACGATAATTTCTTTCATGATGTGCATCATTTGTAAAAATACTACAGCCGCTTAGACTAACGACAATTCCAAGAACCAGTGATTTTGGGATCCAATACTGCACTCATTTACTCCTTAGCAAACCCTATTATTATTCGAATCAAAGTTATGATTTAGGATTGCCGAATTGGTTCACACAAAGTTGCCAAAAATTGACAATCTCTGAATTAATAACGCTATGCTATCAAATATTCCACGTACTATATCGGGAACACGTATCTCATAGCCAAAATTTTGCCTTATGTTACTTGTCATACATTAGAAAAACAAGCAACCATGCCGCGCAAGCACAATTCTATTTTTTATTACAACGCGCTAGCGCTAAAACTCAGATATGGTAGTATTTCGCGTTAACTATTAACCTTGAGCGCATTACGTGAAATCAGAGGTTCCAAAATGACCATGCATGCAAACCATCAACTTGTCTTAACCGCAATAGGAGAAGACAGATCTGGTATTGTTGGCGAATTGACACAGCTTGTGAGTGACTGCAACTGTAATATTATCGACAGTCGTATCGCAATATTGGGAAATGAATTTACCTTTATTATGTTGCTAGCCGGTGACATGGCGTCTATTAGTCGTGTAGAACATACCTTACCAGCAAAAGGGATGGAACTCGGTCTCTTAACCATGATGAAACGCACGTCGAGCCATCAGCAAGGCGAATACAGTGCAGGTTATACTTTGGAATATGAAGGACTAGATACTCCCGGTACACTCAGCAAAGTAACGCGCTATTTTGCAGCACAAGGAGTGAATATTTGTTCACTAAAGTCAGATACTTTTGAGCAAGAAGACGAGCTACATATGCGCTGCGAGCTTGAGTTTAATATTCCAGTGGATGTGGATATTGATAACTTTAAAGTTCAGTTCGAAGATCTTTCACACTCCTTAAACGTAGACTATATATTCAGACGCATTCGCTAAGGATTTACTATGAATACTTTGAAAGTTGGTGATAAAGCACCATTATTCTCACTGCAAAACCAAAACGACGAGACCGTTGAGCTTGCTACTTTATTAAAGTCACATCAAGTTTTAGTCTATTTTTATCCTAAAGCATTGACCCCAGGCTGTACCGTTCAAGCTGAAAATCTGCGTGACCACAAAGCTGAACTGGCTGAATTAAACACCGTAGCCGTTGGCATTAGTCCAGATCCTGTGAAAAAGTTAAAGAACTTTGAAAACAAAAAAGAACTCAACTTTGACTTACTCTCGGATGAAGACCACGCGGTAGCCGATGAGTTTGGTGTGTGGGGATTAAAGAAATTTATGGGTAAAGAATATGACGGCATTCATCGCCTATCTTTCTTAGTCGGTCAAGACGGCACCATCAAGCACGTGTTCAATAAGTTTAAAACCAAAGATCACCATGAAGTCGTGATTAACCACTTAAAAGAACAAGCTTAAAGTGACCCCTTAAACCGTATTTACGTATCTTTAAGAAATAAAAAACGGAGCTGAATGCTCCGTTTTTTATTCACTTCAACCGACTTTAATCAAGCGCTTTTTCTACTTTATCAAATAGCGTCGTGATCTCTTTACTTGGCTCCTTGGTCAGTAGGCTGACAGCAAAGATAGCGATTGTCGCGACAATAAACCCTGGAACAATTTCATATAATGTCGCGCTAAGCGGCTCACCATTATAAGTAAACGGACCATAGATCCATACCAACACAGTCACCGCACCAGATACCATACCAGCAAGCGCGCCAGCAAAGTTCATGCGAGACCAGAATAAGCTTATCAGCACCAGTGGGCCAAATGCCGCACCAAAACCAGCCCAAGCATTACTTACAAGATCTAGAATCGAGCTATCTCTGTCGTACGCAAGGTAAATGGCAGCAAGCGCTACAACTAGTACACTGATACGACCAACAAGCACAAGTTCTTTATCCGAAGCATTTTTGTTCAAGAATATCTTATAAAAGTCTTCAGTTAACGAGCTCGAACTCACTAACAACTGCGAAGAAATGGTACTCATAATTGCTGCAAGAATTGCTGCGAGTAAGAAACCAGCAATCAATGGGTGGAACAATAACTGAGATAAAATCAAGAAAATGGTCTCGGCATCATCCACAACAATCCCATGTTCATGTGCGTAAGCTGCACCAAACAAACCAGTGCCCACAGCACCGAGCGCTGCAACTATCATCCAGCTCATCCCTATGCGACGCGCTGTCGGCATGTCTTTCACACATCGAACAGACATAAAACGCACGATAATATGAGGTTGACCAAAGTAGCCAAGACCCCAAGACATTGCTGAAATAATACCTATTGCACCAGCCGAACCAACCCAAGTTAACATCGTTGGGTTTAACTCATTTAGTGTTTGAGATAGCGGATTATCGAGCAGTGAGAAGGTAACTAAAGGCACTAAAATCAAAGCGATAAACATAATACAACCTTGTACAAAGTCGGTCAGACTTACCGCTAAAAAGCCGCCAAACAAAGTATAAAGCACAACAACGCCGGTGGTGATGTATAAACCACTCTCATAGCTCATGCCAAACGAACTTTCAAACAGCTTACCACCAGCAACCACACCAGAAGAGGTATATAGGGTGAAGAAAACAATGATCACTAACGCTGAGACTATTCTTAACGCGTTTCCTTTATCTTCAAAACGATTTGCAAAATAGTCAGGAATGGTTATCGCATCATTTGCATACTCTGTGTAAACACGCAGGCGTGGTGCAACCAATAAATAGTTAAGCCAAGCACCAATCACAAGGCCTATTGCAATCCATGTACTGCTAAAACCATACAGGAACATGGCACCCGGCAGACCCATTAAGATCCAACCACTCATGTCGGATGCGCCCGCTGAAAGCGCCGCTACACTTGGTGGTAAGCTACGACCGCCCAACATGTAGCCTGACACATCACTGGTCGACTTTTTATATGCGTATAACCCAATTCCCAACATCGCAATAAAATACAGTGCGAGAGAGATTATCGTACCTATCTCCAAATTAGCCTCCTAATTGTTAGTTGGGCTCTTCTCCAAATGTGAGCTTTTTCTATCACTTAATTATTCGATTTCTAACTCACTTTGAATAAAAGCCAAAAACATAAAGAACCCACTATAACACGCACAAACCATACACCCAACCACCTGCGACCATTGATCAAAACTGTATTTTATTCGTACCTAATTCAACTGGTTAATTATCATTCAGCCTATGTTCCGTATTTACCCATATTCTGTAAACTCAATTTCCCAACGTGACCTGATTGCACTTTTACCTTATATTAAAGCCAATAGCATTTTGTTTGGACGGTAGTATCTATGTACTTTTACGCGGCTCGTCAGCCAATTTTTGATGTCCAAAGGGAATTGATTGGATACGAACTTTTATTTCGTGATGGCCTAAATAATGTATTTCCCGAAATTGATGGTGATGAAGCAACAAGTCGCTTGGTTGAAGGCAGCCAGTTTACCTTTGGTCTTGATGACCTCACAAATCAACGCCCTGCTTACATTAACTTCACCCTAGAGACACTGGCAAAAGGCTATGTGCAAATGTTGGCGCCAGAACAAGTCGTCGTCGAAATATTAGAAACGGTACAACCGGGGAAAAGACTCTTAGCGTGTGTAAAAGAGCTTAAAGAGCAAGGCTATACGCTTGCACTTGACGATTACCATCACCAAAATGTATGGCGCCATTTTTTTCCCTATATTGACCAGATAAAAGTCGATTTGTTGGCAACTAACCTCGAGCAAGTCCATGCCATTAAAACCGCAATACAGGATTTCCCTAACATTGATTTAGTGGCAGAAAAAGTAGAAACCTACGAGCAGTTTGAACTCGCCAAGTCGCTTGGATTCAAATATTTTCAAGGCTTCTTTTTTGCCAAACCCGAAATGGTCAAAACCAAAGCGTTGGCTCCTTCGGAATTAGCCATGGCTGAATTGCTTTATGAGACTTCAAGCGTTGAGCCCGACCTTGCTAGGATCACACAGGTCTTTGAACGTGATGTAAACCTAAGCTACAAACTTCTTCGTTATGCAAATAGTGCTGTATTTAAACGCCGAGCAGAAATATCAACGATTAAACAAGCCTTGGTTGTACTCGGTAGTGAAGAGCTTAAGCGTCTGATCTCATTATTATTTGCTTCACAGCTTAATACTGAAAAGCCCAAAGAACTACTTTCACTCTCTTTATTGCGCGCACACTTTATGGAAGCAATAGCAACCAAGGCCAATAAGATCTCTGATACTGGAAGTACATTTTTGGTTGGCATGATGTCACTGATGGACGCCATTCTCGATGACGATATGGCCAGTTTATTGACGAAATTACCCTTATCTCAAGAAATTAAATCAACCCTACTGAAAAAACCGAGTGCTTTTGGTATTTATCTGGACCTTGCTGAATCTATGGAAAAGGGTGACTGGGAGAGTGTTGAAACCATATCAAAATCTCTTGGCGTAACCAGCCAAAATATCGCCGAGCTATATCAAAAGTCGCAAGTTTGGAGTGACACTCAAATAAAAGCGATAGAGTAACCTGTCAAAGGATGCGACAATCTGTCGCATCCCGCTAAGCACCTGATAACGATAAAATAAGTGCACTAAAACAACTTCAAAGTGAACTTATGAAACGCACCCTACTCTCTCTTGCTATTGTTTCCTTATCTCCCATCACCCAGGCTGATGAAATTGAAAAAATTGTTGTTATTGCACCGATGCAAACACCAATTACGCTAACAACGGATACCAAAGCAGTACGCCAACCACTACCAGCACAAGATGGCGCGGATTTACTCTCTTCAATTGCGGGATTCTCACTCATTAAAAAAGGCGGCGCAAGTGCTGACCCTGTGTTTCGTGGCATGGCAGGCTCTAGAATTGCCATTATCGCCAATAATGGTCAAACGCTTGGTGGTTGCGGTAGCCGCATGGACCCGCCTACGGCATATATTACGCCACAATCCTACGACACCTTAAAAGTCATCAAAGGCCCACAAACTGTGTTGTATGGTCCAGGCAACAGTGCTGCGACTGTGGTGTTTGAACGTGAAAATGAACGCCTAGCTAAATCTGAAGTGATTGGCTTTACCAATGCGGTGCTTTCGAGCCAAGGCCGCCACAGTGTTAACAGCGATATCAAGGCTGGTAATGAACGCGGATACGCTCGGGTAGCAGCAAATTACAGTGATGCAGATGATTATGAAGATGGTAATGGCACCAAAGTTCACTCAGCGTATGAGCGCTGGAATATAGACACAGAGTTTGCCTATACCCCAAGCGATGACGCTTTTTACTCTATCACTTACGGGGTAAGCGATGGTGAAGTTGCCTATCCCGACCGCATGATGGATGGCAGCCTCTTCGACCGAGAAAATATTGGCCTGAATATCAAATTATCTTCCCTTTCATCTCTGATTGAAGAGTTAACATTCAACGCATACTATAACTACGTTGACCACATCATGGACAATCATAGCTTACGTCCTTTTGTTGCTAACATGATGATGAAAACCCCAACCTCCTCCAACCCTGACCGTAAAACTTATGGCGCAAAGCTTACGTTGACTTCAGAAATCAATGCCCAACATCCTTTTATTTACGGTGTCGATTATCAAGCAAATGAGCACCGCAATCGAGTCAGCCGAGATCAATTCAACAATCCGGTAGAAACGATGCCACGCCAAATAGATGCTGAATTTAGACAGCTCGGTGTATTTGCCGAGTTCGAATATCAATTGAGTCAAACTAGCCAATGGGTTAGCGGATTGCGCATTGATGATTGGCAAAGTGAAGATCATCGCATCATGATAAGCGCAATGATGTCGATGAAACCAAACCCAACCGCCCTACAAACAAGAGACGATACGTTATTCAGCGGATTTAGCCGCTATCAAGCACAATCTAAAAACAGTAGCTATTTTGTCGGCTTCGGCGTTACAGAGCGCTTTCCCGATTACTGGGAAGTAGTAGGTGGTAGCCGAGGAAGTGAAACGTCTATTTCTGCCTTTAATGTCGATACTGAAAAAACCGTGCAATTAGATGCTGGATTGGTAAAGCAGTTCAAAAACATTAACGTCAACTTCTCAGTGTTCTATAACCAAATTGACGACTATTTATTAATCGACAATATGTTTGAAAAGATGAATATGACGTCAAAAGTGACCAGAAATATTGACGCGGAAACCTTCGGTTTTGAGGGTGAAGTAATGTGGCAAGCGAGCAAAGCGCTGCAACTCACCGGTAGTATCAACTACGTAAAGGGTAATAACCTTACTGACAATCTCGCATTGGCTCAGCAACCGCCTCTACAACTGCGTATTGCAAGCAATTACCAATTAAGCGATAAGTGGCAACTAGGCGGATTGGTAAGATTAGTACAACATCAGCACAGAGTGGCGATTGGACAAGGGAATATTGCAGGGCAGGACGTCACTGCGACGGCAGGGTTTGGCACGCTTTCACTCAATACCAATTATCAATATAGCGATGCATTACAACTCAGTGCAGGAGTAGATAATGTGCTCGATAAAACCTATGCTGAGCATTTAAGTCGTTCCGGCGCCGCAGTAAGTGGCTTTGACCAAATTGATCGAGTCAATGAGCCGGGACGGACGCTCTGGGCAAATCTTAACTGGCGCTTTTAAGTTTTCGCAAAGATAACGAAAAGGTCGGCGATTGCCGACCTTATTTTTACAAGTTCTCTAAAAAGTTCTCGTCAAAATCATCCGGCTCTTCTTCCATTGGTGGGTTGCCATCAAATAGCTCGTACAACTGGCGTTGATAATAGACATCCTTTAAGAAAGTGTATGGATCAAGCGACTCATTTAGCAGCTTTTCTTGTGACATCAATGCCGCTCTTGCTTCAACCGCACGCAGCGCAAACACTAATACCGTCTGAGGCGTTGTGAGTGCGATTTCTGGCAAGACAAAGTTATCTACGACATCACCCGTTAAGTTCCTCGCGGTCGTCGGTCCCATACCTGGGATCATAATATACGCACCATCGCCAACGCCCCACACACCAAGGGTTTGGCCAAAATCTTCGTCTTTAAGCTCAAGGCCAAGTGTTTTCGCAACATCAAACAAGCCAAAAATACCGACCGTAGAATTAACTAAAAAGCGAGCAACATTGATTGCCATATGATCAGGCTTGCCCTGCAATGCCGCGTTTACTGCATCGGTCGGCGCGGCGATGTTGGTGGTGAAATTAACCACACTACTGCGCACAGGAGCGGGAGTCACCGCAACATATCCTTTAGCAACAGGCCGTAAGATATAGGCGTCCAACACATCCATATTGAAGTCATAAAGTGGACGGTTAAGTGATTGAAATGGATCTCGTGGATCCTTTTTCTCTTCGGGTACTTGCGCACAACCGACAACGGTCAGCGCAAGTAAACCTGTGAGCACAGCTTTAAGCATTTATTTCCCTGTATTTGTTAAGACACGACTAATCTCGACAGTGAGCTGATTTTCGCCTTGTTGAAGTTCAATTACGCTTGAAGCACCCTCTAGTTCTCCATCTGAAGGCATTACTGAACCATCATTAGAAATACGTGCGGTGACCGTAACTTGAGAAAATTTCGACAAGGTTAATTCAGGCATCATTGCCATACTATCATCTAGGTTTACCGTCATTGGCAAGTTAAAGTTTGTAATTTTGGCGACCGCCAATGGCATGGCTGGGCCTTCAGCCGCTTTTGCAAAAACGAACAAAGTACTGTCCTTTGGAATCTTGTTCTGTAACTCAGCTGAAATGGTTACAGTAGCGACAATACCAGCTTTTACAGCTACTGGATCATCTGTTTGTTGACCCAACTTTTGCTCGATTTCAGCAATCCGCCCTGCGATCATCTCATAACGCGGATCATCTTTGGTTAATTGTGACAACAAGACTTCAAAAGCGGCTTTTGACTCTTTCCAATCTTGACGTTCATAGGCAATTAACGCCAGCAAGCTAATCGCATCAATATTCGTTGGATCATTCTTGAGCACTTTTGACAACATTCTGGCCGCGCGATTCATACTTGGCTCTGAGCCCTCTATCAATAATGCTTGGCTATAATTCACCAGAACATTATTGTTATTAGGTTGCATCACGAGTGCTTTATCAAATGCCTGCATCGCCATCTCAAAGTCACTAAGTGACATTGCAACACGACCAAGTAACATCCATGCAACTGCATCGTCGCCAGCGGTTGCTAGTTTAGTTCTTAGCCCCAGCGCAAATGCTTGTAGCTCGTTGGCATTTAGCGGCTCTCCAGATTGCATTACTGCACGCTCACCATACTCAGGTAACTTTTCAACGGCTTCATGCCAGCTCGCTATTTGCCTGTGGCTACCCGTGTAGTAATAAAAGACACCTGTCACCAACACCATAAAAGCAATACCCGTCAGCGCCAACACACGGTTGTCACCACGACTCGTCAATGATTGTTCAGGCGATAACTCATTCAATAAGCGACGCTTGAGTTCAACCACAGATTCATTATAACTGTCTTTTTCGATACGCTGATTAGCAAGCTCTTCTTTTAACTCTTCCAAACGCTGATAGAAAATATCGATACGCTCGGCATTCGCATCATGATCAACCGTGACGCGCTTTTCCTTTTTAATAAACGGAAAAACCACAAAGAGACCGGCAAATACGCCCAGCAGAAGAAACAAAAACCACATTTGGGTTAAATCTGTCGAGAATTCGCTCACTGCTCACGCTCCTGACGTTGATATTGATTAATGAGCTCAGTCAGCTTTTGTTCGTCCGCTGCATTCCAGTCTTGCTTTTTCGCAGCGCGTTTTTGACGAAATACAATAAAGCCGAAGCCTAAAATAATGATTGCCACTGGCAGTACCCAAAGTACGATCGTTGCAGGCGTAACAGGTGGTTGATAATGAACGAAATAGCCATAGCGGTCGATCATATAATCAATGACCTCTTGCTTAGACTGACCTTCATTAACCAAAGCGATGACTTTGTCACGCAGATCTTTGGCTACGACGGCATCTGAATCTGCAATGTTTTGGTTCTGGCATTTCGGGCAGCGTAGCTCATGAGTCAGCTCTCGGAAAGTTTGCTCACGTTCAGCTGTAGCAAAGTTATATTTGTCTTCCGTTGCTTGTGCCGCTGCGGTAGTCATCATTAAAAGCAAAACAATTAAATATTTCATTGCGCCAACTCCTGATAGATTGCCGCAAACTTAGTGCGCCAAACGCGTTCATTGATGTCACCAGTATGATGCAACAAAATCTTACCTTGCTTATCTACCAAAAAAGTCTCTGGCGCGCCTGAAACACCTAGATCCAGTGCTAATGTACGCTCCAAATCAAGAATGTTAAATTGGTATGGGTTACCAGCACGACTCAACATGTTATTGACATCTTGTCTTAGAGCATTGATATCAAACTGGTCGCCAAAATCAGGGTCATAAGCCTGCTCGTAATACAGACCTATTATTTTCACGCCACGCTCTCTAAGCTCAGTTAAATAACCCAGCTCAGCGATACACGTTGGGCACCAAGTGCCCCATACGTTCATCAAGTAGACTTCACCCTTAAGCGAGTCGGCTGTCCAGGTTTTATCACTATCCATTAGATCGGGTAATGAAAACTCAGGCATAGTGTGTCCTAAACGGCCGGTCTGGATCTCTCTAGGATTACCAAATAGTCCTTGGTACAAAAACACACACAGGAAAATAAATATCAAAAAAGGCACTAAACCTAATAACTTGCGGTTCATGTTAAGCCTCCACTTGGGATGATTTTTTCACGCGGCTGCGGTAGCGTTTATCCGCAAGCACAATGAAGCCGGCAAAAGAGATAAGTAGCCCACCTAGCCACATCCAGCGTACGTATGGTTTGTGATAGATCCTAAGCGACCACGCGCCTGCAGAAAGCGGCTCGCCGAGTGCTAGATATAAATCACGGAAGAAACCATCATCAATAGCGGCTTCGGTCATAAACTGCATCCCTACATCATAACGGCGTTTTTCCGCGTGTAGTTCTACAACTTTTTTACCATTTTTGAATACTGTCACTACGCCTGCATGACCACCATAGTTCGGGCCTCGAATTTCTTTTACGCCATCAAAGCGATATTCGTACTCGTTTAGCATCGCCGTTTCACCCGGTTTCATGCTCACAGAGCGCTCAACTGAGTATGCTGAAGTTAACGTCACCGACGCGATAACAAAGGCAATACCAACGTGCCCGAGTACCATCGCCCAATAGCTCAACCCTAGCTTTTTAAAGCCGATCGCAACACTTGGGTGAACAGTCACTTTATTAAATAAGTCAGCAGCAGTAGCCACACTTATCCACACAGCTAAAGCTGTCGCAACAAATGTCAGAGGTGCCACAACTTCATAGCTCGAATACAGCCACGTCGCTGTAAGTACCAAACTCACCGCAATCAATACAGCCCACTTTTTAACTAGTGGCGGCATCTTATTTTGTTTCCAGCGCAGCATAGGTGCTAAACCCAGTAAAATCGCGAACGGCACGATTAATATCGCAAACATTTGGTTAAAGAAAGGTACGCCAATAGAAATAGAGCCTAAGCCCAACTCTTTATGGATCATAGGCAATAGCGTGCCCAATAATACAATCAAGGTCGCAACCACTAAGAAGATATTGTTGATCCACAGCGCCACTTCACGCGAAATAAATTGATAACGCCCTTCGCTATATACTTGAGCAACGCGCATTGCGTAAAGCGCTAAGCTGCCACCCACAACCACAGCCAAGAATGACAGGATATATAAACCACGGTCAGGATCGGTTGCAAACGCATGCACCGAAACGATGATCCCAGAACGAACGATAAAGGTACCAAGTAAACATAAACTAAACGCGGTGATAGCAAGTAGTACGGTCCAAGACTTAAACACACCTCGCTTTTCTGTTACTGCGAGTGAATGCAATAAAGCGGTTGCAACAAGCCAAGGCATCAGTGAAGCGTTTTCTACTGGATCCCAGAACCACCAACCGCCCCAGCCAAGCTCTGAGTACGCCCACCAACTACCAATTGTAATGCCAAGAGTAAGAAAGCCCCATGCGGCCATTGTCCAAGGACGTGACCATTTAGCCCAAGTGTTATCAAGTTTACCGGTTAAAAGCGCAGCAATTGCAAAAGAGAATGACACTGATAAGCCAACATAACCCATATAAAGGAGTGGCGGGTGAATGATCATTCCAGGGTCTTGCAATAATGGATTTAAATCACGCCCTTCAACAGGGAAGTAAGGAAGCAAACGCTCAAACGGGCTCGACATCCACAGGGTATAGAGCATAAAGCCCACACCTAAAAAGCCAAGTACGCCTAACACACGCGCTCGCAAAACCCACGGTAGCGACTTTGACATCACTGCAACCAGCATGGTCCACATGGATTGCATTACCAACCACAGTAAAATTGCGCCTTCATGTCCACCCCACGTTGAGGTGATTTTATAATACCAAGGCAAAGTACTGCTCGAATGATGTGCCACATACGCAACCGTAAAGTCATCCATTAACGTGATGTAGATCAGTACCATAAATGAGAACACCACAAGAATACACTGACCAACGGCCAGTGAAGGAGCGGCTTTCATCAGCCTCAAATTACCCGTATAAGCCCCCCACAATGGGAAAATACACAGTAATAAGCTCAATGCCATCGCCAGAACTAAGGCGAAGTAACCTATTTCTGGGACCATCTTAGTTCTCGCTGTTTAAATTATATTTTGGCTTTTCGTGCTTAATGCCTTTCACGGCTTCCGCTACTTCTGATGGCATATACTCTTCATCATGCTTGGCAAGTACTTCAAACGCTTCAACTACATTAGACTCAACTAATGTCCCTTGTGCTACGATACCTTGGCCTTCACGGAATAGATCAGGAAGAATGCCTTTATAACGAATAGTAACCATAGGACCGGTGTCGATAAGTTTAAATGACACATCTAAGGACGTTTCATCACGCACCACTGAACCAGGCACAACCATACCGCCAATGCGCAGTTTCTGGCCAATTTGCGGTATTTCTTTTAACTCACCTTTACCTTCAACAAGCTCGCTCGGCGTGTAAAACAAATTAATATTTTCTTGTAGTGCGTAAAGCGTAAGCCCGACCGCTGCGCCAATACTAAAGATAACGGCAACAACGGTGAATAATCTTTTTTTGCGTCTAGGATTCATGCTTGCGACTCCTCTTTTGCTTTTTTAATGCGTGCTTCTCTTGCCATTTGCGCTTTAACTGCTTGCTTTAGCGCCTTACCATCCAAGATAGAGCCGACTAAAATACCAGCCAGTATTAATGCACATGAGCCAAATGAGAGCCAAACATAAAAGCCATAGCCACCCATAGCTAAAAATTCATTGAAGGATTCAAACTGCATGATTAACCCCTATTCACTAATTCGCGGACCCAAGGACGGTGTTGCTCGCTTCGTAAAATTTCATTTTTCAAACGAATTAGCGTAACCACGCCAAGCACACCCGCAAACGCCATTATGTTGATCAACAAAGGCCACAACATGGAAGGATCAATCGCTGACGTATCAAATTTGGTGATAGTTGACCCCTGATGCAGCGTATTCCACCACTCTACCGAGAAATGAATAATAGGCAGATTAACGACCCCGACAATGGCAAGAATACAGGCAGCTCTACCACCTGATTTTTTATCTTCAAAGGCGTGATATAGAGACAAAACACCAAAATACAAAAACAATAGGATAAGCTCTGACGTCAATCTTGCATCCCAGACCCACCAAGCGCCCCACATAGGTTTACCCCAAGCAGCACCAGTGATTAACGCAATCGCGGTCATTGCCGCACCAATAGGTGCAATGGCGATAACCGCCAGTTCAGCATTACGAATTTGCCATACTAAGGCAACAATAGCCGCAATAGCCATAGAAGAGTATGCACCCATCGACCAGATAGCCGACGGCACATGAATAAAGATAATACGATAGCTGTCTTTTTGTTGGTAGTCGGCTGGCGCATAGGCTAACCCCCAAACCCATCCAACAATTAAGCCCACTACCGCAATCACGGCAAAGTAAGGAAGCAAGGTGTTACACAATTGGTAAGCACGCTCCGCTTTGGCATAAGGATGTAACCACTTCCACATTTTAACTTACACTCACTCTTAAAGCTGACGATATGGCAATTGGTGCGGCAACAATTGCGACGGCAAGCATCGCACCAAGGATTGCAAGCTGACCACCATACGCTAAAGACATGCTACTGGTATCTATGGCGGACGTTGCAAAAATCAATACGGGGATATAAAGCGGAAGGACGAGTAAACTCATTAAAATGCCACCCTTTTGCAATGCAACGGTGAGTCCTGCGCCAATAGCCCCAATAAAACTTAATAACGGTGTACCTATCAGTAAGGTCAATACAGTCGCATTGAGAGACTGCGATTCGAGATTCATTAACAGCGCGAACAAGGGCGCAAGCACCACCATTGGCAAACCACTGACTGTCCAATGCGCTGCTACTTTTGCTAATACTGATAGCGATAAAGGATAAGGTGAAGCAATCAATTGCTCTAATGAGCCGTCGTTGTAATCGTCCCTAAATAATTTATCTAGACCTAACATAGTCGATAAAAGCGCCGCTACCCAAATAATACCCGGAGCCATTCTGGTAAGCAGCGCAGGTTCGGGCCCAATTGCTAACGGAAATAAGGTGATCACGATAAGGAAAAACAACAAAGGATTGACTATCTCAGCGCGCTGTCTAAAGGCCAAGGTCACATCTTTGGCATAAACCGATTTAAAAGCTAACCAATAAGAATGTTGAGTCTGCATTACAAACGGTACTCCAACGCCAAGGTTTGTAACTGTGCAAAATGTGCGGTGAGATCTTGGTGGGTCGTCAATAAAATGGCGCCCCCCTTGTCGAGATGAGACTGAAATTGGGTTTGCAACATGGCGACCCCTTTTTTATCCAGCGCAGTAAATGGTTCATCTAGCACCCAAAGCTTGGCTTGATTCAGCCACAAACGTACTAATGCAACACGGCGCTGTTGGCCTGCCGACAATGTCCGCACAGGTACATCTTCAAGCCCTATTAAACCGAGCTTGGCAAGTAGTGTATAGACTTCTTCTTCATCGGCCTGAGCGCCATGAACCATAAGCCAATGTTGGACATTTTCGTAGGCACTAAGTTGTTGATTGACACCTGTCTTATGACCAATAAATAATAAATCGGCAGCGAATGAATCATAATCATCGCGGATATCAGTGCTGTTGTAGCGGATCTGCCCTTCGTCCGCTCTGGCGAACCCAGCAATGATCCTCAACAAAGAGGTTTTTCCGGCACCATTTGGGCCTTCAATTTGCATGATCTGCCCCGCATGGAGAGTGAAACTTAATGAGTCAAACAAGCATCTATCTTGTTTGGTACAAGTGACGGCGTCTATCTCTAGCAAACTTGGGCTTCTCTTTACCTAAAATTGGGCGTTAGTCTAACATAATGGTATGGTAATACGAATAATCCGATGCGACCGATTAGCGAAAATTTGATTTAAAATAATGAATAAGCTGCCAATTACAACAAATACGACGACAGCATCTGTGATAAGCACAGATAATAGCGAAGTATCGAGATTAGACTTAGCCAAAAACCAACCGTTTGCAGCAAAGAATATCCAAATTAGTAACGATAAACTAAAAATGGATGTGGCAATTGATGGTCGATGGCAAACTATCCAACTAGCGCTTAAGCCTCCAACCCAGCCCAATCAGCTTCCAGAAGCACTGGTTAGTATTGATGAAACTGGCAAGGTGGTTACCTTTCAAACGCCCAAACTACAAGCACAAGTAACACTAACAAAACAGCTTTTTGATATTTTAACGACGCTAAAGACGCATACGCCAAGCCCAGTAATACAGTCTTCAGCAACCACGTTGCCAGACGCCACATTACACATCAAGGCACTTGATTTAAAAATACCGCTTCCGCAAGCCGTGGCACAATTGCTCGCAAGTGAAAACAAACTCATTGCGCATCTTAGTGCCCAACAAAGTAATGTTTCCTTGCAGGTCGTCAATCAATTTAAAGACTTGCTGTTTAGTACGGCTTTACCTAAGTCAATGATTGCAAAACTTATCTCTAGTCAACTTAGCAGTGTTGAGGTGAAGCCGCTGCCAAGTGGAGTAACACTTAACATTCATGATCGTTCAGTAACCTTATCGCCAATAAGCAGTAACTGGCCTGCAGCAAACACATGGCAAAAGGGCGAAGTAAAAACGGCTTTCAATGGAATTGATATCACAAAATCGACACAACAAGTAAAAGTAGAAACCATAAAGCCGCTTAGCGCTTTGCTACAACACGTAAGCGCAGTCAATAAAGATGCTCCTTCACCGCTTGAGTCACGCTTAGCATCAGTACATACGCTGGCGTATGACAAACCGCTACTTGAAGTCAATCTGCAACAAATTAAGTCAACGGTAGTAAAAGCGTTGCAAGTACTGATCGGAAGACCTTTTGGAAAGCCACTTACAAATCAGGTTGTTCAGCCCGCGAACTCCCCAGTCAAGAAAGGCAAAAATGATGTTTTGAGTCACTCGGTCGCAACTCTGCTTGAGCCAAGCGAGAAAGTAAGTGCTCACAATGAAAATAAACCAAGCACGCCACTGCAGCAACTCTCAAACCAAATAAAACTTAATCTTACAGAGCTGATGGCAAAGCAACCATTACCATTGCAAAAAAGTCACACACCTTTGCAAAACGAAGAGTTAGCCAGCTCCGTTGCTCGTTACTTACAACACCAGCTCGCAGAGACACCAAAATATCAGGCGCCCCCGGTCGATTTTGAGGTGAAACAAAAAGCCCTGTCCTTATTATTGGACACCCTCACAGGTAAACTGTCGCTTAGCAACAAGCAAGTTGAACAGCTAACACAAGCATTAGCGCGGCCGCTTTATCGTAAAACGAGTTCTGCGCCTGTAGATTCTGCTAAAACGTTCCAGTTGCCATCTACACATTCACAACGCACGCAAATAACCGCTACACCTTCTCAAGTACCGCAGCCTACCAGCAATCAAATTAAAGGGGTGATTGAAGCCCTGCTTACTCTGCCCATGGCTAAACCCGAACAAAAAGAAAACACACCAAACATGTTACACCAAGCTTCTGCAACCATCGAAAAGCTCGTAAAAGCAGATACATTCAAACAAACGCCTGAATTACAGAAACTAGTCAACCAAGCATTTACGCGCTTGCTTGATGACCGTTCAGTCAACGCGCTCACCGTTAAAAACCAGTTAGAGAGCCAACTGGGCATGGCAACCTTTGCTAACACACCAACAAGTTTAGCTCAATCGAGCTTTACACAAATGTTGGACCGTTTAATCGTGTCGCTATTAGGTAGTCAGGTGGCAAACCAAGCTCAGAGCAATGAGCAAACAACGCAAAAAATACAAGCCTTGCTGGATACGCTACTACCACAGCTGAAGCTGCTCTCCCCCAAGCAAATAGCAGACGCGCTTCAACAACCACAAGCAAAAGAGCTGTTAAACGAATTGGGGCAATTGCACAACCAATTACAACCACAACAATCACCAACTACAGCGACCAACTCTGCGAAACAAGACAGCGAAGCACAGTTGATTGTAAACCTGCTCTTCCCCACTAAAGTAGGACAAGAGCAACAGCAAACACAATTACAAATAGGTGAATATAAAAAGTCGCCTAAACCTGGTATGCCAGAGAAGTCTGTGTGGTTTATTCGTCTTTGTTTTGATTTTGCAGAAAAAGGTCAGATCCATGCCCAAGCCGAGCTGATGGATAAAGCCCTAGAATGTGCATTAGTAGCCACCTCCAATCAGATCAAGCAGCTCGCAGAGCCACATTTGGCAACGCTCAGACATAAGTTAGCATCTCATGGGCTACAAGTCGCAGAGATAGGCCTTAGGGAAGAAGCCAGCTTTCAAGATAAATTCTTTAATGAACACGCAATTATCAACATTAAGGTGTAAAAGAGATGACACAAAAATCTGCTATCGGACTGTTATATGAAGCTGGAAGCGCACCTCAGGTCACCTTTAAAGGATATGGTGAGCTGGCAGAGGAAATTATTGCGCTGGCAAAAGAGAAAAACATCATGATCCATGAAGATGAATCATTAGCACAAACACTCAGTGCACTTGAGTTACACCAAGAGATCCCACGGGAACTCTACTATGTAATTGCTGAACTCATTGCTTTTTCTTACATTATGCGTGGTAAGTTTCCACCTGGCTGGGAAGGTTTTCGTGGCAAGCTAGATATTAAGGCATAGCCAAAATTTTCTAACTTGCTACTTTCTATACGATTATTTTGATTTGTTATGCAAAGACATGAGCAGCTCTGCCTCAGCTCTTGGCAACTCACACTCGCGCATCACCTCTTCAATATCAGCGCCAAGTTCCACCATTTTCACGGCGCGAGAATACATTTTTGCGTCGGGGTCATCATATTTCTGTGCTGCTTGCTGATTCGCAACATCATTTAATTCTTGCTCGGTAGCGACCACCCGCTTACCAATACTCATGATACTGGCGCGTAACTCCGCAACTTCGCTGCGTAATATTGCTATTTGTTGCTCAGAGCCTTGCAGTGAGCTCGAAAGTTGCGCGGTTTGACCCTGCGCATCTTGTAATTTTTTACCCAGCACAAAAACAAACCTCAAGCACACTAACGCAAGTATGCTTGAGGTTATTGATATGACGAGTAAAACGGTTTGTGCGTTTACTACTTCAGACATCTAGATATGACTCAGCTCATCCCATTCGTCATCACTTAATAGCTTATTAAGATCGACTAAGATCAATAGCTCGCCTTCTCGGTTTGATACGCCTTGGATAAACTTAGCGCTCTCTTCAGTGCCGATGTTTGGCGCGCTGTCAATTTCCGAGCTACGTAAGTAAACCACCTCAGCAACGCTATCGACTAAGATACCAATAACTTGCTTCTCGGCTTCGATTATTACAATTCTCGAATTATCCGTCACTTCTGCACTTTGCAGACCAAACCTAGCTCGTGTGTCTATAACCGTTACAACGTTACCACGTAGATTAATGATCCCGAGTACGTAGCTTGGCGCACCTGGGACTGGTGCAATTTCGGTATAACGTAATACTTCTTGCACTTGCATTACATTGATACCGTAAGTTTCCTCTTCAAGCTTGTAAGTAACCCATTGCAATACTTCATCATTACTATCAGCATTTTTGTCTGCAGAAAGTAGTCTATCTTGGCTCATGGTTTCACTCCATCAATATACTAGTTACTGCTCTCGACTATCGAGGCCTTGTTCTAGCAAACGGTTTAAATTCTCTACATCAATCAGCGCGCACATTTTCTCTTTAATCACCCCAGCCAACCAAGGCCGTTTACCATCTGCTGTGCGCCACTTTATGTCTTCAGGCTTGAGTGTTAAGTTGTTGACTAGTTTCTCTGCTAACAGTCCCCAGTTACTATCCCCAAGCGTAATCAAATACTGGTAATCCAGAGCATCTTCTAATTTTGGTGTTAACTTCTCAGGCATTACCCATCGCGCAGTATCAACAACATTAAGTTTTTCTTCACGATTTAGCATCACGCCTTTAAACCATTTAGGTTTACCAAAGAGTTGATTGACCTCACCCAGTTGGTGTATTCCCCCAAGTGATTTAAGCGGAACCGCCAGTGTTAAGCCTGCAACTTCAAAAAACAATGCCTGAAATTCACCTTCTTGATAGGCTTCCCTTGCAGAAACGGATTCTATCGTTGTCTGTTCTTTGATAATAGATGTATTTTCAGTGACTTCAAGATCTTGAGCTAATTTACTCGGTTGTTCTTCAATAACTTCACTCACCGACTCCTGAGGCTCTGTTGCAAGGACAGCTGGAAGGTCTGTATCTTCAAGTTCGGACTTCGGCTCTTTTACTTGTTCAAGTAGCTTTGCAACCGGTGATAATTCGCATTGCTCAATCTCTGGCTCCTCTTGTAATAGGGCGCCAAGATACTGCTTCATCACCTTTTCATTTGCAAATAAATGCTTACTCATTATGCTCTCTAGCTTAACTGCTTCAAATAGTCCAATAGTGCACGATAAGCGAACACGCCTCGTGATTTAGGACAAAATTGTACTGGGACTTGCTGTGCAAGACTCGCATCCCTAAATTTGGTATCTACGGGAACCACACCTGGCCAAACGGCATCTTTGTATGTTGCTAGCAACGTTTTATACGCCTCCAACGACGCTTTGGTCCGTTTATCATACATAGTTGGAATGATAGTATATTGATACTGTTTCTGCTGTGAAGACTGCATCAGCTCCATCGTGCGCATCATTCTATCTAGTCCCTTCAACGCCAAAAATTCAGTTTGGACAGGCACTAAAATTCGCTCACTCGCTGCTAATGCGTTAACCATCAGTACCCCAAGCACTGGTGGACAGTCTAAAATAGCATAGTCATATTGATCCGCTATTTTTTCGAGCGATTTCTTTAAGATAAGCCCCATGCCCGTTTTATTACCCATACTACGATCAAGCGTAGCAATGGCCATAGTGGCAGGCAAAATATCAAGATTCTCTATGGTTGATGGACAAAGAGACTGTAAAATTTCTTCACTCGTCATGCTGCTGCCGCGTGCAAAAATATCATACACACTGACTTCTAACTCTTCAGAATCAATACCAAAGTAATATGTCAGTGAAGCATGTGGATCAGTATCAATAAGCAAAACTCGGTGACCCTGCTCAGCAAGAATGCCTCCTAAGCTCACCGTCGTCGTGGTTTTACCCACGCCACCTTTTTGATTTGCTACTGTCCAAATTTTCACTCTATATTCCTTCGCTTATCACTATTGATTTCATTCAATAGATACTATACCAACTCAATGTTATTCATTCTTTTTAGACGTTTGATATTTACAAGCTTCAAGCAAAGCAACCAAGTGATGACTTAGTCTATTGGTTACCCGCTTCTTTATTAATTCTCGCAGCAAAGTCTTGTAGGGCGATACTATCCGACGAAAGTCCAGCGCCAGCGACAGCTTGAGGCATACCATAAACAACACAAGTCGCTTCATCTTGCGCCCAAATAGTGGCCCCTACCTGTTTTAGCATACGAGCACCATCTCGGCCATCTGCGCCCATTCCCGTTAAGACAATCGCTAACGTGTCGCCACCATAAGCTTTTGCAACACTTGCAAATGTCACATCAACGCTGGGCTTATAGGTGATCCTTGGACTATCATCTTCGAACACTTTTAGTGTCTTACTACCACCGCGATTTTCAACCAGCATTTGCTTACCGCCAGGGGCTAAATAGGCCACCCCAGGCATTAATCTATCACCTTGCTCGGCTTCCTTAACCTTAATCTGGCATAAACTATTCAATCTTGCTGCAAACGCAGGTGTAAATGCGGCCGGCATATGCTGGATAAGTAAAATTGGATGAGGAAAGTTTGCAGGCAACTGAGTTAGTATTGTTTGCAGTGCAACGGGTCCACCTGTTGATGTACCAATTGCAACCAGTCCATATTTCTTACCCGATGCTCTAGCACCCGCAGCACTGGACGTACCACCAGATACAGGCCTCTGAAAACTTCTATCCGGTTGAGGGATTGTTGCTCGTCCTGTATCAGCGCGAGTTGCTCTAGACTCGACGCGCTTTGGCGGAGTCGCAATAGTAGGGCGAGTAAAACGGCTAACGCGACGGCGGCCAATTTCCTTTACCTTATTTTGTAACGACTTAATTGCTTCTTCGCTATTACGAGCGATGTCTTCAAACTTTTTAGGTAAAAAATCTACAGCGCCTGCATCCAGTGCATCTAACGTAGCACTAGCGCCTTCACGAGTTAACGAAGAAAACATTAAGATTGGGGTCGGAGTGGCCTGCATGATCTGCTTCACCGCACTGATCCCATCAAGCACAGGCATTTCCACGTCCATCGTAATTACGTCTGGACGCAATGAAGCGGCCTTTTCAACCGCCTCCTTGCCATTAACTGCGAAATCTATAACTTTGATTTCACTGTCTTTTTCTAAAATTTCACTGACTCGACGACGAAAAAAACTAGAATCGTCTACGACTAACACTTTAACTGCCATTGGCAACGCTCTTTAATTTGCTCTACAGCAGAGCAGCAAATGCCGCTCTAGAATTCGAACTACGCCTAATAAAATTAGGCGTAGTGTTTTAATAAGTTGGGGACATCAAGGATTAGCGCTATACCACCATCAGATGTGATGGTAGCACCGGCCATACCTGGTGTACCTTGTAATAACGCATCTAGTGGTTTGATTACGACTTCCTCTTGGCCTATCAGAGAATCAACCACAAAACCGACTTGTTTAGTGCCAATTTGCGCAATGACAACATGGCCTTCAGCCTTTCTCATGCCCCTGTTCGCACCTTTTACCAACCAATGTTCAAGATAAAATAACGGAATTGCTTTTTCTCTCACTATGATAGTCAACTGACCATCAACCACATTCGTTTTTGTCAAATCTAAATGGAAGATCTCGTTCACGCCGGCAAGTGGTAACGCAAACGTTTGCTCTCCGACTACTACCATCAAGGTAGGTAAAATAGCCAGTGTAAGCGGTACCTTAATCTCTAATACGGTACCAACACCCAATTCTGATTGGATATTTACCGAGCCATTTAATTGAGTGATCTTCGTTTTAACAACGTCCATCCCAACACCACGACCAGAAATGTCCGAAATTTGCTCTTTTGTTGAGAACCCTGGTGCGAAGATCAAATTATAGGCTTCAGTATCGGACAGTCGGCTTGCTTGATCGGAGTCAATAACGCCTTTATTTATAGCAATCTTTTTGAGCTTTTCAGGGTCCATACCGGCACCATCATCTCGAATCGTGAGAAGAATGTGATCTCCCTCTTGAGATGCTGACAATGTGACTGTACCCATTCTTGGTTTGCCCGACGCTTCGCGTACGTCAGGCATTTCAATGCCATGATCTACTGAGTTTCTCACTAAGTGGACCAATGGATCTGCAAGCGCTTCAACCAAATTTTTATCTAAATCCGTCTCTTCGCCCTGTAAAACTAGGTTGATTTCTTTTTTCAAGCTGCGAGCAAGGTCTCTCACTACTCGAGGAAAGCGACCAAATACCTTTTTGATTGGCTGCATCCGCGTTTTCATCACGGCGCCCTGCAAATCAGCAGTGACTACATCAAGGTTCGAAATAGCTTTACCCATGCTTTCGCTGTTGGTGTTATTCGCTAAGCTAACCAAACGGTTACGAACCAATACTAATTCGCCAACCATATTCATGATTTCATCAAGACGTTTAGTATCAACTCGGACCGTGGTCTCAGCTTGTGCCGCAGGTTTCTTCGCAGCGGCTGGTGTGGAAGCTTTTGCAGCCTCGGGCTCTTTTTGCGGTGCTGGTGCTGGAGTCGCAGGCTTAGCTTCAACTTTGGGCGCAGGCTTTGGTGCAGGTTTCGGCGCTGGCGCGGCTTTAACAGGCTCTGGTTGCGCAGGTTTAGTCTCTGAAACCTCTACTGGCGATTCATCGACCGCTTTAGGTGCACTGCCTTTACCATGAAGCTCGTCCAACAAAGCTTCAAACTCATCGTCGGTAATTTCTTCGTCGCCAGTAGACCCACTTGGGGCTGCTGGTGAGGTTGATTTAGCCTTAGGTTCACTCGCTTCTGAGGCAACAGCATCTTCTGCATTTGGTGCTCCACCGAATTTACCAACACCATGAAGTTCATCTAAGAGGTTATCGAATTCGTCATCGGTGATATCACCATCATCTGAGGTTGATACAGCTTCAGGTTTAGTTGCCGGAGCAACAGCAGGCGCATTACCCGAACCGTGTAATTCATCTAAAAGATTTTCAAATTCTTCTTCTGTTATCTCATCGATGCTGGAGCCGCTATCATCGCCTGAACCAACATCGGCGTCGAATAAAATATCATCAGCACTTAAATCTGGCACCACAGGTTCTGGCTCAGAAATAGGTTCGTCAATCACTTCACTGACTTCGTCTTCAGATGCAGGCTGGCTAAGTTTGTGGAGTGTTTCAAGCAACACAGGGTCGGCCGCTTCTGGTTCCTCACGGTTTTGAATACAAGCGAACATTTCGTTGATCGTATCCAAAGATTGCAAAATAACATCCATCAGTTCGGAAGTTACTTTTCGTTGCCCTTGTCGTAGTACATCAAACACGTTCTCCGCACCGTGACAGGCATCGACCAGTTCGGTCATACCTAGGAAGCCAGCCCCACCTTTTACGGTATGGAAGCCACGGAAAATCGCATTGAGAAGTTCTTTATCTTCAGGATTATTTTCTAGTTCAACAAGCTGTTCAGATAACAGTTCTAATATTTCGCCTGCTTCAACAAGAAAGTCCTGCAAGATATCTTCATCGACTTCAAAGCTCATACACACTCTCCAACTAGAAGCCTAAACTAGATAGCAAGTCATCGACTTCGTCTTGACCAGAAACCACGTCATCTCGCGATTCAGCGTCAATAATTGGACCTTCAGGTCCAGACAATTCATCACTGATAGTCTCGGTTGTTTTTATTTCGTTTTCATTCGCTTTCACAGCAGTTGAAGGTGCTTCATCTGAAGTACCAAAAACAGTCAGGAGGTGAATGAGACTATCTTCTACTTCTCTCACAAGCTCAATGACGCGCCGAATAACCTGCCCAGTCAAATCCTGATAGTCCTGAGCCATCAGCACATTAGTCATTAAACCTTGTAATTCGTCTGTACGTGTCTTTGAAGTCTGCATAAAGCTGTCGAGATCATGACACAGAGATTTAAACTCACCGAGTTGAATGTCTCTGCTCATCAATCGATCCCAAGTGGGCTTTATTTGCGCTAACTCATCCGCTAGGTTCTGCGCAAGAGGTAAGCTTTCTTCGACCGCGTCCATCGTTTTGTTCGCAGCGCTTTCTGTCATTTCCATAACATAATTAAGACGCTGCTTGGCGTCAGGAATAGCCTCTGTCGTGAGATCTGCGAGGCGAGTATCCAGCTCAAAGTTCTTCAAGGACTCGTGTAATTGGCGAGTCAGCTTTCCGACTTCTGCAAATAACTCCGATTGCTCTTTGTTAGCAGCTTCTAAAATCAGCTGGTCAGCTTTTTCTTGTTCACCTTGTTCTAGAAGCTCAACAAGTTGCTTAGCTTGTTCAAGTGTAATTTGAGGCGCAGCATTTACAGACATAGGCCATATCCCCTTGCTGTTAGCCTAGTCGCTCAAATACTTTTTCAAGCTTAGTTTTGAGCGTACCTGCAGTAAACGGTTTAACAATATATCCGTTCACCCCAGCTTGCGCTGCTGCAACAATTTGTTCTTTTTTCGCTTCTGCGGTAACCATCAACACTGGAATGTGCTTAAGCTTTTCATCTGCGCGTATTGCACGAAGCAAATCAATACCTTGCATGCCCGGCATATTCCAATCAGTTACTACAAAGTCAAACTCCTGATTTTGTAGCATCGGAAGTGCTGTACTACCATCATCAGCTTCTTGAACATTGGTAAAGCCTAAATCTCTTAATAGGTTTTTGATTATTCTTCTCATAGTAGAGAAATCATCAACCACGAGAATCTTCATGTTCTTATCCAAAACTTCCTCCAGTGAGGTTCGAACCCAACTATTTTATGTACTCTAATTTATCCAGTCATTGATTTTAGCTTTAAGCTTTATCATTGCCTGACCGTGAATTTGGCTTACTCGAGATTCACTGACATCAAGGATGGCACCAATCTCTTTTAAATTCATTTCGTCGTTATAGTAAAGTGATAAAACCAGAGCATCCCTTTCGGGTAACGCTTTGATAGCATTTACTAAAGACTCGTTAAAACGTTCATTTTTAACGTTATTAAACGGTTTGTCTAGCGCAAAATCGCTGTTTGCTGGGGTTATCACGTCTTCATCAACCCCAAGATCCTCAATACCGATGACTTTACTTGCATTTACATCATGTAAAATATGATGGTACTCATCTAGAGATATATCAAGTTTTTCAGCGATTTCAGTGTCTTTTGGTTCTCGACCAAGGAGAGATTCTAACTCGGAGATAGCTTCTGCAACCATTCTGCTATTTTTGTGAACAGAACGAGGCGCCCAATCACCACGACGGATTTCATCCAGCATTGCGCCTCGAATACGGATCCCGGCAAAGGTCTCGAAACTAGCGCCTTTAGTTGCATCGAAATTTTTAGATGCTTCAATCAATCCAATCATACCTGACTGGATCAGATCGTCGAGTTGCACACTTGCCGGAAGTCGAGCAATCAGGTGGCACGCCACTTTTTTGACAAGTGGAGCATGCCGTTCAACCACCTTATGAATGTGGTCTGAAGTTTGATATCCCGCAGCTCTATTGACCGGAGAAGCCATAATCACCCGTTTACAAGTTGTTCAATGAAAAATTCTAGATGACCGGAAGGTTGATGCGGAATTGGCCATTTAACTGCCTTAGCAGCAAGTCCCTTAATCGCAATCGCCGCAGGGGAACTCGGAAATAAATCCACGATAGCTCTTTGTCTGCGAGAAGATTTACGCATGTTTTCGTCAAACGGTACGGTGGCCACTAATTCCAGTGCTACATCAAGAAAACGGTCTGTAACTTTTGAAAGTTTAGCAAATAATTCTTGCCCTTCACGCATACTGCGGACCATGTTGGCAACAATTTTAAAACGATAGACACCATGCTCTCTGCTCAAAACTTTGATCAACGCGTAAGCATCTGTAATGGAAGTCGGTTCATCACACACCACAACCATCACATCTTGTGCAGCTCGAGAGAAGCTCAGAACCATATCTGAGATACCGGCTGCGGTATCAACAATTAAGACATCAAATTGCGTGTTAAGCTCGCTAAATGCACGAATAAGTCCTGCATGCTCTGCGGGAGTCAGCTCTACCATACTTTGAGAGCCTGACGTCGCCGGTACAATTTTAATTCCAGCGGGACCTTCTACGAGAATCTCATCTAGTTCACATTCACCCGACAACACGTGCGACAGATTTTTTTCTACCCTTAGACCTAACATCACATCACAGTTTGCCAAGCCCAAGTCCGCATCTAAAACGAGAACTCGCTGTCCTTGTTGGCCCATAGCGATGGCAGTATTGAGCGAGACGTTGGTTTTACCCACCCCACCTTTTCCACCGGTCACGGCTATTACTTTTACACCCTGGTTGCTATTTTGACTCATTCTACGCAGGCCACTTGCTTGATCTAAAACTGTGTTAATCATACATTCCTACTGACTCTGACGCTACAGGTACACGTCGAGAGTGCTGTGCTTTTATTCTTTTTAAATACAATTGCTCAGCCTTTTTTACTAGCTTTTGAGCATTTGCTACGCGAATGTCTTCTGGCACTCGCTGACCGTTGGTAAGATACCCTATTGGCAAGCGATTTTGAATCGCTATGCTAATTATCTCACCTAAACTTAGACTTTCATCAAGTTTTGTGAAAATACAGCCACTTAAATTTACTTTTTTGAAGTGTCTTACTGTTTCTTGTAACACATTCATCTGTGCTGTCGCACTTAATACTAAATAGCTGCGAATATCTACTCTTGCGCTACGCATAAGTGTATTTAACTGTTCAGTTAAGCGCAAATCTCTTTGACTCATTCCCGCCGTATCTATTAATACTAGACGCTTATTGCGTAAATGATAAAGCACTTCTGCAAGTTCATTTGCATCTTTAACTTGCTTAACCGGACAACCAATGATTCTACCATAGGTAGCTAACTGCTCGTAAGCGCCTATTCTGTAGGTATCAGTCGTTATTAACGCCACTTTATCTGCACCGTATTTTTGTGCACCTAATGCCGCTAATTTTGCAACCGTTGTGGTTTTACCAACACCAGTTGGACCCACCATCGCAAATACGCCACCTTGACGAAGAATATCATTGTTAGTGGTGTGCATTTGGTTGATCACCATATTTAACAATGCATTCCAGGCTTCTTTACGAGAAACATCATCAGGGATAAAGCATGCCATTTGCTCAGCAACGTCTTTGTCTATGCCCATTCCTTCCAGACGATCTACAAGACACGCACGGGTTGGGTCGCGACGAGCCATTTCTTGTTTCATCAGACCCGATACTTGATGTTCAAGTAATTGACGAATAGCGTTCATTTCTTCACGCATTGCACTCATTTCGTCAGGCTTGGCATTTAACTCAGGTAAATCATCACCAAAACCGTTGTCTAATTCATCCGACTCGCCCCACTGCTGTGGCTGCTCAAATGCATCATCATCAAAGTCAAAAGATTGGCGACGAGTTTGCTGTGGCTTCGCTTGGTGCGCCGGCGCAGCAGTTTGTGTTTTACGTTGGCTGCTTAACATTTGCTCTGTATCAATCCCCGACTGGGAGAACATAGAAGCAAGTTCTGGTGAGCGCGGGCGCGGTGCCTGACGCTCAAGCAAAGCAGCTAAGCTATCGGCAACTTGCGCTTGCTTTGCTGGCTGTGCTTGGCGAGGCTCTGGACGGACAAAGCGGGTCGGAGCCTCGTTTGAGGCAGTCGCACGGGCAGTGGGAGCTTGCTTAACTGGTGCAGCAGCACGGTCATTATCAACTGCTGCGACGATTTCAACACCATCTGCTAACTTTTTGTTAGACATAATGACAGCATCTGCACCAAGCTCTTCTTTTACTTCATTTAAAGCCGTACGCATATCTTTTGCGAAGAAACGTTTAATTTTCATGTTACAGCCCCTTTATCCTCTATTGTCCAACCGAGCTCACTATCTTAATTTGTCTTTCTTCCGGCACTTCTTGATATGACATCACTCTAAGACCTGGAATTGTATGTTTAACAAATCGAGATAGCACACTTCTTAACATACCTGAGGTTAATAAGATGGACGGTTCCCCTAGCATTTCTTGGTTGTGATGTGCTTCTCTTAATGATTCTTGAAGCCTCTCAGCCAAGCCAGGTTCAATACCTGCCCCCTCATCACCTGCGTTCTGAAGTGACTGATGCAACATCTGTTCCAACTCAGGCGCCAATGTTATGACAGGAATTTCTTCTTCGCTTCCAACGGCATCTTGAACAATCAATCTGCGTAATGAAATTCTTACCGCAGCCGTTAATACATCAGGGTCTTGGCTACGTGGTCCGTACTCAACTAAGGTTTGTACAATCGAGCGCATATCTCGAATTGCAACGCCCTCATTAAGCAGATTTTGTAGCACTTTTACCACGGTAGTGAGCGGTAAAATATCAGGTACTAAGCCTTCTACTAATCTAGGGTGACTTTTCGCAAGCATATCTAATAGATTTTGTACCTCTTCATGACCAAGTAATAGTGACGCATTATTCGTTAATAATTGACTAATATGTGTTGCCACCACAGTTGCAGCATCTACTACTGTATAGCCAAGCGAATGCGCCTCATCTTTTTGGTCTGGCTTAATCCATACTGCATCTAGGCCAAATGCAGGATCTTTAGTCTCTATGCCTTTAATCGGCCCAAATACCTGCCCAGGATTAATTGCAAGTTCGTCGCCATGCTTCAACTCACCGGTTCCAGAGCCAACTCCCATTAAAGTAATATTGTATGCATTTGGATCTAATTCTAGGTTATCGCGAATATGTACCGGCGGTACTAAAAAGCCCAGTTCCTGAGATAGCTTTTTACGCACCCCTTTAATACGACTGAGAAGCTCCCCGCCTTGGGCTTGGTCAACTAGAGGAATTAGGCGATAACCTACCTCTAAACCAATCACATCAACAGGTTGTACATCATCCCAACCAAGCTCTTTTTGATCTTGTTGATGGCCACCTTTGGCTGCAGGTCCTTTGGCAGCTTGTTCCGCCTTTTCGATCTCCGCCTTTTTCTTTTGCTGACTTGTGTAATAGGCTATATAGCCAAGTAATACGCCTAACCCTAGGAAGGCAACATGTGGCATGCCAGGAACGAGTCCCATGGTGATCAAAATACCCGAAGCAATAGCTAGTGATTTTTCATTACCCAGTTGGTTTTTAAACTGATCGCCCATGTTGTGCGATTCATTTTGACGCGTTACGACAATTGCAGTGCCAATTGAGAGTAAAAGAGAAGGAATTTGCGCGACCAGACCGTCACCGATTGTCAGCATGGTATATACTTCCATCGCGTGACCAAAGCTTAAATCATGCTGGATCATCCCAACGAAAAGGCCACCTATTATATTAATGGCAAGGATCACGATACCTGCAATAGCATCACCTTTAACGAATTTGCTTGCACCGTCCATTGAACCGTAAAAGTCAGCTTCTCGAGTCACTTCTTCACGACGAGCCCGGGCGTCATCTGCAGAGATAAAACCGGCATTTAAGTCTGCATCAATGGCCATTTGCTTACCCGGCATAGCATCAAGGGTGAAACGCGCAGACACCTCAGAAATACGGCCTGCACCTTTGGTAATTACGACAAAGTTAATAATAATAAGGATAAGGAATACAACTAAACCGACGGCGTAGTTGCCACCAATAACAACACTACCAAAGGCTTCGATCACCTTACCTGCCGCATCACCACCATTATGACCTTCAAGTAATACGACGCGAGTACTAGCTACGTTTAGTGCCAATCGCATGATAGTCGCGATCAGTAGTACCGCAGGAAACATACCAAATTCAAGTGGCTTCAAGGTATAAACAGTCACCAATAGCACCACAAGTGCCAATGCAATGTTGAAGGAAAATAGAATATCAAGCAAAAAAGGAGGTAGCGGCAGAATAACCATGCCAAGTGCTGCAAGCACCAACAATGGAGTACCCACACCTTTAGCATATTCTTTTTTATCTCGATTGAGTTGTTGTAAAACTGCTTTAAATTCCATAACTTAACACAAGCAAAAAATTGACACATAGCAACAAATGCAATATGCGTTCCAATTAATAGCTTATTTTTATGAGAGCAATTTTAATGCCTCAAATCGTCTGGGATTGGTAAATCTCGAGTAAGTGCAACGGGTCTTTTCCCTTTGCCCTTTTGAAAACGATTTAGCTGAAATACATAAGCAAGTACCTGTGCAACCGCGGTAAACAATTGTTCAGGGATTTGATCACCGACTTCGGTGGTGTGATAAAGTGAACGAGTCAATACGGGTGACTCCACAATCGGCACTTCATTTCCTTTGGCTATTTTTCTAATTTGCATCGCAAGTTCATCAACCCCTTTTGCAATAACAATAGGCGCTCCCGCTCGTTCAGTGTCGTATTTAAGCGCAACCGAATAGTGAGTAGGGTTGGTCACAACAACATCTGCATCTGGTACATCTTGCATCATACGTCGTTGCGACATTTCTCTTTGTGTTCGACGGATCCGCGCTTTTATCTGAGGGTCACCTTCTGAGTTTTTGTATTCATCCTTGACTTCTTGCAGCGTCATTTTTAGCTGCTTATGGTGATTATAACTTTGATAAGGGGCATCAATCGCTGAAATAATGATCATAGTGCAACTAAGTGCTAAGAACATCCACGCAATGATTTCTAACGCATGCTCTATACTCGATGGGATTTGCTCAATACTCAAGTGTAATATTTCGTTAAAATACATATTGATAAGCAAGATTGCAAAGCCTGCTACTAATACAAACTTAAGAACGGACTTCAATAACTCTATGGCCGCTTGCGGGCCTAACATTCGCTTCAATCCCTTCATTGGAGACATTTTGCTTGCTTTTGGAGCGGCTGCCTGCCAAGAAAAGTTAAAGCCCCCGAGTAACGTATTCCCCACTATTCCTGCAATTGCGATGATAAAAACAAACATGGCCATTGGAAATAGCAGTTCAGCAGCAATATCTCCCCACACAGCAAACATTTTGGTTGTATCGTAGGTTTCATTGCGATTGAGCGACAACATTCGCCCCATAACATTGTAGAGCGCCTTCCCAATTCCAGGCCCATACAAAAGTAGAGCTATTGCAGAAAACAATAACACAAACGTCGTGCCGAGTTCTTTTGAACGGGCTATTTGGCCCTTCTTCCTAGCATCGTCTATTTTCTTGGAGGTGGGTTCTTCGGTGCGTTCTTGACCGGAATCTTCTGCCATTTCAGACTCCTATACCGTGCAACCAATTAGATCGCACATCAGCTCTGTCATTTTGAGCCATTGAAATTCAAATTGTGCTAAAAAATTACCCAATGTCGCCCAAATAATGGTAAGCCCTGCAACTAAGGTAAAAGCAAACCCCACAGAGAAAATGTTCATTTGAGGCGCGGCTCGAGTCATAATCCCAAATGAGATATTGATAATCAACATTGCAGTTAACGGAGCTAATGCAAGTGCAAGAGCCGTAGAGAACATCCATCCCCCCCAATTAACTATTCGCCAAAAATTGTCTACCGCCCACCAGTTCCCTGCAATGGGAAAGCTTTCAAAACTATACACTACCATTTGGATCATCATCAGATGGCCGTTATAAACAAAAAACAGTAATGTCGCTAATATTAAATAGAACTGACCGACAGCAGGTACACTCAACCCATTGGCCGGATCTACTACAGATGCGAAACCAAGACCGGTTTGCATAGCAAGGATTTGACCCGCAATGATAAAAGTATTCAGAAGTAGCAATGAACCAAACCCAATAGCTACCCCAGTGACCATTTCTTGAATAACAACTAAAATCATCGAAAAGGAGAACAAATCAGTAAATTCTGATTTGGGCAAAACGGGGACCACGGCAAAAGTAACGACCACGGCGAGTGCAAACTTAATTCGGGCAGGTACACTCTGTGCCCCAAGCCCCGCCATTACCATCATCATTGAGCTTATCCGCACCAGTGGAAGTAAAAAATCACTTAGCCACTGCATGATTACCGCAAAGGTGAACTCCATGATTAGCCTGCAATTTCAGGGATGCGCATCACCAAAGAGGTAAAATAGTCCATTAGTTCTTGAGTGAGCCAATGGCCGCCAATGATCAGCGCAAGGATAGTAATAATGAGACGAGGTAAAAAGCTTAATGTTTGTTCATTAATCGATGTTGCTGCTTGAAACACAGCAACAACTAAACCAACTAGAAGCCCAGGTACGACAATCGCCGCCACCAGCTTAATGACTAAAAACAATGCATCACTTAAGATATCAACAAAGACTTCTGGTTCCACATTACACCCCCAACCCGAAGCTTCTGGCCAGTGTCCCCATGACCAAACTCCAACCATCGACGAGCACAAAAAGCATAATCTTAAACGGCAAGGAAACTATCATTGGAGATAACATCATCATACCCATGGCCATCAAGACACTGGCTACGACTAAGTCGACTATCAAAAATGGAATAAAGAACATAAAGCCGATAATAAAAGCCGTTTGCAGCTCGGATGTAACGAAAGCCGGAATAATAACGATAAACGGCGTGTCTTCAGGGCTATCAAGCTTGTCATAACCCGCTATCTTGGCAAAGGTTTCAAGGTCTTTAATTCGAGTTTGTGACAGCATAAAGGCTTTCATCGGTTCTTTAGCACGTTCAAGTGCCTGGATTGACGTGATTTCTTCTTTTATATACGGCTGCACAGCCTCATCATTTATCTGCGAAAATATGGGTGCCATTATAAATAACGTCAAAAACAACGATAAACCGAGTAAAATTTGATTCGATGGCGACTGCTGCAGACCAATCGCTTGTCTCAAAATCGCAAGCACAACAATTATTCGAGTAAACGAAGTCATCATGATAACAGCTGCTGGAATAAAACTCAGCGCTGTCATAATGGCAAGTACTTGAAGTGTCACTGAGTACTCTTGAGAGCCATCAGGGTTTGTTGTAACGTTTATTGCTTCTATCCCTTCCGCAGAAGCTACCCCAGAAAACAGTAATAAACAGAGTATCAGCAATCTAATCATGACTTTTCTTATTATGGTTATTGGCTACTTGCCCTTTGCCCGCTAAAAACTTTTGTAACTCATTTGCAAATGGCGTTCGGCTAACATCATCTAACGGTGTTTCCAACTGGTATAAGTAGTTGATATTATTTGGTGTTACTCCAAGCAAGTGCTGCTTTTCATCCAATTCGATAACCAGCAAACGTTCTTTCGTACCGAGCGATATACTGCGGATCACCTTAAAGTCTTTCTGGTTTACAATATTGGGATTTAAACGTTTTAAAACGAACGCTAAGCCTAAAATAAGTAAGATCACCAACATCAGAGACAATCCCATGGAAAGTAGCTCTGAGCTTAACCCCGCGGTACCTGCCCCTACAGAAGATTTAGGTACTGTCTCTGAGGTTGTTGCAGTGACAGCCCGTGTATAAAAAGCGATGCCAAACACTGCTAAAGACCAACCCCAGCGCATTAACGTAGCTTTTTAATACGCTCAACCTGACTAATGACGTCCGTTAAGCGAATACCAAACTTGTCGTTTACTACAACCACTTCACCGTGCGCTATCAATGTGCCATTAACAAGCACATCTAACGGTTCACCGGCCACGCGATCAAGCTCAACAACAGAACCCTGATTTAGCTGGAGTAAATTACGAATATTAATTTTAGAACGGCCAACTTCCATAGAAATGGTGACTGGAATGTCTAAAATGGTATCGAGTTTACGTTTTTCATCTGACGATAATGCAGGCGCTGAATCTTTGAGTTCATCTAACTCTGCAACTTCTGGCTCACTGCCACTTTCGGCACCTTCGGCTTCAGCGAGTGCTGCTGCCCATTCGTCCATAGTATCTTGATCATCGCTCATTGGATTACTACCTGATTAAGTTAATTTGTTGTCCATAATTAGTCTCACGATTTTGCGTATACAAGTCCGCGACTACCAATCTAAATCTACACCTTCGGAAAGATGTAGATCTTCTTCTAATTCTGCCAGTTCAGCATCAGAATCGAGCTTTTTACCACCTTTGGTAAATACATGAAGCTCAGACTTAACTGATTCTGGACGTTTAATTTTTTCACTGATCTGCAACGCGACATTGTCACGAGAACGGCCCATTTTTGCTCTAAACGTTGGCAATTCCTCAATAAAAACCGTTACATGTTCTGGCATTTCCACAGGAATAACATCACCAGCTTGAAGCTTCATTATTTGCTCAAGCGATAAGTCAACTTCCAGTAGCTGGGAAGAAATCTCAACTTCTACATCCATAATCTCATCACGAAGCGCCTTACTCCAACGCAGATCGGTATCTTCAGTATCTGATTGAACACCAGCATCGAGTAACTCTCGAATAGGTTCCAACATAGAGTAAGGCAGTGAAATATGGAAATCGCCCCCTCCACCGTCTAACTCGATGTGAAAAGAGCTAATCACCACCACTTCTGTCGGTGACACAATATTAGCCATCGCAGGGTTCACTTCTGAGTCGAGGTATTCAAACGACACATCCATCACCGGCGCCCAGGCTTCTTTGTAATCTTCAAAGATGATCTTAAGGAGCATTTGCACGATACGACGTTCTGTTGGTGTAAACTCACGCCCCTCTATCTTGGCATGATAACGACCATCCCCACCAAAAAAGTTGTCTACAAGAATAAAGACCAGACGCGCTTCCATGGTTATCAGGCCAGTACCTTTTAGCGGTCTAAAGCGCACCATATTCAAGCTGGTAGGAACGAATAGAGTATGGATATATTCGCCAAATTTCAGCATTTGTACGCCATTGATAGACACCTCAGCGGTGCGGCGCATCATGTTAAAAAGGCTTATCCGCATATGGCGGGCAAATCGTTCATTAACGATTTCAAGCGTCGGCATTCGCCCACGCACAATCCTATCTTGAGACGAAAAGTCATACTGTAAGGCACCTGCACCTTCGCCGTCACCACCGTCGCCGATTTCGTCTTCTTCGACTTCATCTACACCATGGAGTAGCGCATCAATTTCGTCTTGGGATAATAAATCGCTCACAAATACTACCTTATTGCATTACAAAGCCAGTAAACAACACACGTTCGATTACTTTGCTACCTTCAACCCCTTCCATCGCAGCTTGGACTTTATCTAGCGCCGTTAAGCGCAAAGTTTCTTTACCTGCACTCGTGCTTAGCTCATCAGCCGTAGTCGTTGAAAACACGCTCAGTAAAGTACCTTCAATCAAGGGAATATGCTTCTTTGCTACTTCTTCATTAACATCACCGCGAACCAACAGCTGAACTTTAATTTGCACGATTCTATCGCGACTGGCACCTGGCACATTAAAAACAAAAGGGCGAGGCATAGCAACGTACAGTGCGCTCCCCATTTGCGCAGCGCTACCTTGCTCCGCTTTAACTTCGCTTGCTGTTGTTTCTTCCGCAAGGGATTCTTCTGGTGCGTCTGAGCCTGAAAATAAGAAAAACCCTGCGACACCGCCAAGTACCAATACCGCCGCGGCAATAATGATAATCAGCTTTTTCTTAGAACCACCCGTTTCTTCTATTTCTAAGTCGGTTTCTTCAGCCATAGCAAGCCCTTATGATCTTTATTAATTACAATAATAGCAGGTGTTAGGCATAGTAATCTATTGCAGAATCAGTATTTCTCTTTTGCGACGATTGTGAATTATCAGAAACCGCCGATTCATCACCTAGAGTTTGCTGTCCACTCGTATTGCCACCAGCAGTTTGCGACTCTGATTCAGTATTTCCACCTTGCTGATGTGATATTTGGCTATCACCCAGTTCAATACCCTGCTCAGCTAACATTTCTCTTAGTCTTGGAAGTGATTGCTCTAACAACTCTTTAGCTTGCTGATTTTGCACCACAATATTCACTTGAGCCTGCTCTGCATCGCTTTTTATCCGAATTTGCATCGCCCCTAGCTCTGGCGGGTCTAAGCGAATTTCAGCTTCTTTATTGTTAAGGTTAAGCATCAGCCCTACCCGTTGATGAAGCTCTTTAGCGGCATCTTGACGCGCTATGTTAATCGCCTGTTGAAGATTAGCATCTGTTGCTTGTTTTGTCTGTGTTGTACTTTGGTTTGTTGGCTGAGACTGTTGAATTTGCTGAACTTCTTTCAATGTTTGGTTTAGTGAGCTTGTATCTTGCGATGCACTTATAGGGATTGCTTCAGGTTTGACTGGAGTTGGTATCGCTGTTGCGGCATTGGCCGATTGACGCTCATTTTTGACAGCCTCTTTCGCGATGCTTGCTTCCGCTTGCATCAGCTTACTGTTTTCTTTATCAATTACCTTTTCACTTATTTGTTTTTCTAAGTTCTGTTTTTCTGAACTTTGCTTCTCTGCTGCCAACTTTTCATCGCTAGTCAATTTATTTACAGCTATATTTTTTTCAGCACGTTCACCCTCTTTAACTACCACGGCCTGCTGCTCACTATTGCTAGACTTTTCTTGCGTGCTATTTACGTTAAAAGACGCTTGAGTAGTATTTTTAACATCTGTAGCAGCTTCTTGCGGCGTGTTTGTTGAGGTTTGTGTTACGACGGAGGATGACACAAACGCTTTAAACGGCTGTACATTTGCGAGATCAACACCTTTACCAATTAACTGAGCTACGGTTTTTTGTACAGCCGGTGACGCATCATAAATATCCAGCTTACCAGCCATCACGGCTTTTAATTCTTGTTGTTGCTGTACGGTCAACCTTTCTACCATGGTTTGCACATCTGTAGTGCTTTTTGTACTTACTGCGTTTTTGTCTTTCGCTGTTTGTGCACTCGCCTCAGAAATGATTTGCTTTGTCTCTGATTGCTTAGTTTCAGATGAGGAAACAGATTGAGCAAGCTCTGATTTCTTAGCGCCTAAGAGTTCTTTCAGTTGTGCGTTTTCAGACTCACTTTCAACTTGAGACTCGACTGGCTTATTAGCGCTTGGATCCCGTTTTTCTATGTTTGTATTGGTAACCAAGGCTTGAGTACCAGTATCCTTTTGCAACTTAGGCTGTAATGTTTGTTCTTTAGCTTCTGAACTGTCATTCAATAACGAAGGTTTAGCAACCTCACCTTCTGCGTCTTGGCTGTCCAAAGAAGCTGCCTGCTGTAATAACGAGGTTGGCTTAGTGCCGGCGTTTTCAGTTTGGCCTTTCCCCCCTCGACTGAGTTGACTGGCTTCGTCTTGTAGTTGCTCCTGAGACAGTGCACTATCGCTAGCTACAACCTCTTCATCAGCCGAAGAAGCATTGCCCAATGCTTCTTTGACTGATTGCGCAATTGCTGTTGGGCTTTGGCTTAATGAAGTGCTCTGCTGTTTTGCAGCGTTGATCTGAGCATATAAGTCATTATCCGGGGAATCAGGAAGCGGTTTGTCCACAACTACCTGACCTTTGTCAGTGTAGCTAACAGTAGAAGTTGGTACTTCCCCTTGCTGCTTAGAAGAAGAGGCTTGTGCTTTACTATCAGACTGCGGAGCATCATCTGATGCGACTTCGCTATCTATTGGCACATCCAGATCTGAGGTTACAGGATCTGCAGATTCTTTTACCTGCTTGCTTGCACTCTCTTGTTCCGCTAACTCAGCCATTAAAGCACTAAACCCAGAGCCGCCCTCAGAACCCTCAGCATCCGTCTCTTGGGATTTTTCTTTAATATCAACCTCGTTACTGCCTCGTTGCAGCATGGATGCAAGCATTAGATTCATCTTAAAGCTACCTCATAAAGTGGCAATGTCCTGCCGTTGTAATACACCGTTAAAAACCAACACTATGAATATTAGTGACTTTTACTAGTGAACTACCTAAATAATAAAACGCTAATTACTACGAAGCATATTTCGAGCCAACTTACCAAGCACGCTCTCTTCGTACAAACTGATTCGTTGCAAACTCATCCAGCATCTTTTGCTCTGCTTTGGCTAGACGAGTTTGCTTCGCGAGGGCTTGCTTCTCGATAAGCTTTTCAATTGCCTTCGTTTTAGCCTGTTGCGCTAGCCATAGCTTGCGGCGTTGTTCAACCACCTGCTTCGCGGTGTTGACCGTTTTTGCTTGCTGATCAATAGCCTGCTCAATCTTATTAATAAAGTTATGGTATTGATTGAATCCGCCACTAGACAGACCAACTTGTGCTTTACTATGAAGCTGCATGCTGTATTCCAGACGGAAATCGTTTAGTCCCGATAACCGTTGTTGGTTTGTTGCTAAGTGCTGCTGCGCTTGAACAAAATTCGCTCGAAGGCTATCTTCTTTGTCTTTTTCTAGCTTAAGCAATAAAGTCAGTTTGTTATTTGCCATTATGCTTGTCCTAGTAGCTTAGCGAGGCCTTGTAAACACTCGTCATAATTGATCACGTCTTTCATGCCTTGCTGAAGGAAGTTATTCACCGCAGGCATCATATTTATCGCCTGATCTAACATCTGATCACTGCCACGTTGATAAGCACCTAAGGTGATCATGTCTTTATTCTGCTGGTACATTGAATAGACTTGCTTGAGCACTCTGGCTTGCTGCATGTGTGCCTCTGATACCACTTGAGGCATGACTCGACTGATGGACTTTTCAATATCTATCGCTGGATAATGACCACTATCGGCAAGCTCTCGTGATAACACAATATGACCATCCAAAATAGCTCGGGCAGCATCGGCAATGGGGTCTTGCATATCATCACCTTCACTCAATACCGTAAAGAATGCGGTAATTGAGCCTTGTCCTTCACCACCATTACCTGCGCGCTCAACCAATGCTGGGAGCTTTGCAAACACGGAAGGCGGATATCCTTTTGTGGCTGGCGGCTCACCAACCGCAAGCGCTATCTCACGCTGTGCCATGGCATAACGCGTCACCGAATCCAGTAATAACAGTACGTTTAATCCTTGATCGCGGAAATACTCCGCAATAGTCACTGCACTTTCACAGCCTTTTAAGCGCATCAACGGTGAGGCATCGGCGGGAGCGGCAACCACAACGGAGCGGCGTCTACCCTCGACGCCCAAAATCTCGTCGATAAATTCTTTCACCTCACGACCACGTTCACCGACCAAGCCAACGACGATAACATCCGCCTCACTGCCTCGCGTCATCATGCCAAGCAATACCGATTTACCCACACCACTCCCTGCGAACAGACCCATACGTTGGCCTTGACCCACTGTCACGATCGAATTTATCGCGCGTACACCTACATCCATTGGTGAGTCGATTGGACGCCTTGCAAGTGGGTTAATGGGCGCTGCGGCAAATTTCAGATGCTTCTCAGCGTCAATGGCACCAAGGCCATCTAGTGGCCTACCAAGTCCGTCAACCACGCGGCCAAGTAGACCCATTCCGACAGGTAATCCAGCATCCTTAACCTTTGGGATCACTCGCGCTCCAGGAAGGACACCTGTAATATGATCGTTTGGCATAAGGTAAAGCGTTTCTTGATTGAAACCGATGACTTCTGCATCAATAAAACCGCCCAGCGTCTCGATTTTACATTGACTGCCGACGGGAGCACTTAGCCCCCTAGCTTCAAGGGTGAGGCCAACCACACGGGTGAGGCTGCCTGCAACCGCAACCCCGTATGGTTTGACAAATTTCTGATACTTACTGATGCGCTCGCTCATAGCAGCAGATGTCGACATGTTCGCAATTACCTTAGGAAGGCATCGTTATCCTGATTTGATTGCTTCGCTTATCTAGATAACAGTGCAGTATTATTGGTTTATACCGCTATCTTGCAAAAATGATTCCAACACTTCGCTAATACGGTTCTTAAGCGTCATATCAATGGATGACTGTGGCGTTTTCACCTCGCAGCCACCTCTGTCCAACGTCGGCTCTGGAAGTAACTGCCAATGCTGTGATTGTATATGTTCTTCGCCGTACATGGCTTGCACTAAGGCCAAATCTTCTGGATGCAGATGGATGCGTACTGTTTGATCTTTGACAGGCAACGCGTCCATTGCTTTTTTCAACGCGTTTAAAATGAGTTCAGGCGTGGTCTTAAGCTCTTTAAAAATAACCTGCTCCGCCAATAAATTGACGAGTACAACCAGCTGCTTTTCACACTCATCATCAACCTTTTTTAGTGGCGTTTGCATGCCATCTAGAATAGTGGATAGCGCCTTCATCCTCTCTTCAATAAGCGGTTGTGCTTCCTCAAGCCCCTTTTCTTTACCTATTTCTACACCTTCTTTATAACCGGCTTCTTTACCTTCAGAAACCCCTTTGTCAAAGCCTTCAATATAGCCTTGTTCGTGGCCTTGCTTTATTCCTTCGTCGTAGGCGTCCTGACGGATCTGCTCTAATTCTTCGATGGTCAAAGTAGGAAATTCAGGCTCTTGTGGCTCAGGTTCGGGGTGTGCCTGCTTTTTCGTATACAACTCTTCAAGCGGTGTACCGAATGCGGTCGAACGACCGCGGAATTTTTCGGGCTTATCCGTAACATCTGGAATGGGCCAGTTTTCTAATAACTCATCCAGCGCTTCGGTGCTGACTGGGCGGCCTTTATACAACTTTTTATCGACCATGGTTTATAGGAACTCCTCGCCACCACCACCGCCAAGCATAATTTCGCCTGAGTCAGCCAAACGTCTAGCCGTTGCCAAAATTTCTTTTTGTGCAGCTTCCACTTCACTGATCCGCACTGGAGGCATAGCCTCAAGGTCATCTTGCATCATCTCAGCAGCACGCTTAGACATATTCTTCATAATCTTTTCTTTTAAAGATTCATCCGCGCCTTTAATTGCTTTCATCAGTACGTCTTGCTGCACTTCACGCAGTATGGCTTGGATACCTCTGTCTTCTACATCCATCAAGTTTTCAAACACAAACATGAGGTCTTGAATTTGTTGCGACATTTCTTCGTCATGTTCTCGGATTGAATCCATCAACTGACCTTCAATATTGGTATCCAAGTAGTTCATGATATCTGCAGCGGCTTTTAAGCCACCCATTTTCGCTGCTTGTGCACCAGCTTGACCAGCGAACTGCTTCTCCATGATCTCATTGAGTTCTTGTAATGCCGCAGGTTGTACTTCTTCTAAGTTTGCAATGCGCATAGTTAAATCTAAGCGTACTTTCTCAGGAAACTGAGACAAGATTTCAGCGGATTGCTCAGGCTCGAGATAAGACAATACAATCGTTTGGATCTGCGGGTGTTCGTTGCGGATAATATTGGCAACTTGCTTCGAGTCCATCCACTTCAATGAATCCAACCCTTTTGCACCAGAGCCCATAACGATTTGGTCAATAAGACTTGCCGCTTTGTCTTCACCAAGTGCTGCGGTTAGCGCCTTCTTAATGAAATCTTCCGATTGGAAACCAATTGTACTAAAACTTTGAATTTGTTCGATAAACAAATTGTGCACAGCTGCTATTTTAGCCTGAGATAGGTCATCCATGGAGGCCATTGCCATACCGACCTTTTGCACTTGCTTTGGCTCTAAGTGTTTCAAAATCTGAGCCGCATCTTCTTCAGTCAAACTAAGCAGTAAGATGGCAGCCTTGTCGACGCCATCTAGCTTGTCAACGTCAAAGGCTGCGGGCAATTGTTTTTGTTCTTGATCAGTCATCTTCTGTCAACCACGCTTTCACAACTTGTGATGAGAGTTCTGGTTCGTTAGCAACTAAGGCACGTACTGCTTTGAGTAAGTCCTCGTCGCCATGTAAGTCTGGCAATTGTAATCTACCGTCAGAAGAGAAGCCAACCGCAGACTCATCGAATTCGTTATTTAGCATATCGAGTGTACTGTCACCTAAATCAACACCACTGGTCAACGCATCTTCATCAAAATCTTCAAGCGTATCATCTGGGTAAATTAGACGCTTAAGCATAGGTCTTACTACCGCTAAGATTAGCACAATGATCACTAAGGTACCTGCTGCAAGACGAATTGTCTTTTGGAACCAATCTTGCTCCCAAAGTGGTATCTCCTGCATTTCAGTGAGATCTTCACGTACGAATGGCACAGTAACTACCTCTAACGCATCACCTCGCTGCATATCAAAGCCCACACCACCTTGTAGCAAACGACGGATGTTATTTAACTCTTCTTGCGTACGCGGCGTCATTGCCATGTTACCTTCAGCATCAGGTTTTGCGAGGTAGTCAACGGCCACACTCACACTGATCCGGCGAATAACCCCTGTTTGCTGACGTTTATGGCTAATAGTGGTATCTAACTCATAGTTACGGGTTGCTTCTTTTTGATTGCTGCTTGGTGTTGCACTTTGACCATTGCCGCCTTGCCCTGCAACCTCTGGGATATTTGAGTTCACTGGAGGCTGATTAGTCAGTGCTCCCGGAATACCTACAGCTAAACCACCAATATTATTTTCTTCATAGGTTGTTTCGCTACGAACCGCAGGTAAATCTGGGTTATAACGTTTTTGTGTTTCTTCAACTGCACTAAAGTCCATCGTTAAGTCAACCTGAGCGGTAAAGTTACCAAGACCTACAGTTGGGATCAGGATGCTATCAATTTTTTCTAGATATTCTTGTTCACGCTTACGCTCAATTTCATACTCTTTTCTCGAGCGTGCAGCTAAAGAGTCTTGAGAACCGGAGTTGAGTAGGCGGCCGTTTTGATCGGTGACGGTCACGCGTGAAGGCTCTAGACCTTGTACCGCTGATGCCACGATGTCTACGATTGAATCAACTTCTTCGCCGCCAAGCGTTTTGCCACGTTTAAGGGTAATAACTACGGTTGCTGAGGGCTTTTTCTCGCGACGTGCAAAGACGTTTTCTTTTGGTATTGCAAGCAACACTTTTGCACGATTTACGTCTTGTAACTCTTCAATTGTTCTTGCAAGTTGTTGCTCACGGCTATGCTTTAAGCGCTCTCTTTCAAGACGTTGGCTAACACCAAAACCCATATCTTGCATCAGAATATCAGTGCCAGAACTCGGAGATTGGGTAAAACCGTCACGCGCCATGCGTAGTTTTATGTCTTGATAGTCCGACTCAGCGACTAAAATGGTATTACCATCTAATTGGTATTCAATTTTCTGTTGATCTAAAAAGTCTAACGTTTCGACGAGTTCTTCTGTTGGGTATTTACCAAGTGGGCGCATATCTGGTTGGCGCGCCCAAATGATAATAAAGATTGCGATTGCTAAACAAATAGCGAGGGCAATAACCAGAGTAACCTGGCGCAACATATCAACACCGCTTAGCGCACTGAAGTAGCCTGATTTTTGCTCTTGTTGCTCATCCGATCCGCTGTCATTATTCAGCGCTGCATCGGAAAGCGTAAGATCTGTTGATTGATTAGTAGCCACGATTACTCTCCACAGTCACTCAATTAAACTGGCATGCTCATGATTTCTTTATAGGCCTCAACAAGTTTATTACGAACTTGCACTGTTGCCTCAAAAGCGACCGACGATTTTTGTTTCGCTATCATGGCTTCTGCAAGAGAAACGCTTCTGTCACCCATTTCAACAGCGGTGACTTTTTGTTTCGCTTCTTGTTGTAAGCCATGAACCGTATTAAGTGCGTCTGAGAGTAAATCGCCAAACTGAGCCGATGAAGATGCCGCAGTCTTAACCGGCTGCACTGATGGCTGTGTGTTTCTCGTCGCTTCTGCAGCCATTGCCTGCATTTCTTGAAATAGCGCTGATGATTGTACTTTCATGATGCTTTACTCAAAATAACTCTTACTTACCTGTAATAAAGCAGAAAACGTGCCAACTTAAAATCTTTTATTTTCAACACCTTATGGGATTTTAATCATGTCGAAAAATTGGCAGTACATAGAAGTGAAAACTAGGCGCCTAAGATCTGCTGATCTTTATAGGCACCTGATTAAATTTGAATTAACAGATAAAGCTTAGCCTGAGGTTTGGATAAGCAACGAACTAACTCATTGTTTTTTAAGCTCAGCTAACTTAGGTTAAGCGGGTAGCGCAATCCCTAAATCTCGCATTTTTGCCAGCTTGTAGCGAAGTGTGCGAGGACTCATACCTAATACCTCCGCCACCTCTTTGCGTTTACCGTTAAACTTTGCCAGCGTATCTAAAATAATTTGGTGTTCTTTATCCTGTAGCTCATCTTTATAGCTAATGATTTCATCCTCACCTTGTGAGCGCTCCATTAAAGCTGATGCATCATTATTTACAAGTGGTGCAGATTCAATCAAAGCCATCGGCGAGAAATTTTCGATAAAAATATCATCTTCTTGAATTTCATTACCTTGGAACAAAATCAGGGCACGTTGAATAACGTTATCTAGCTCTCTTACGTTTCCAGGCCAACTATGCGAACTGAGCTTGTGCTTTGCACCGCTGCTTAATATAGGTGTTGGCTTGCCTGCTTTTTGCGTATGTCTTACCAACAAATGCTCGGCTAACACTGCGATATCACCCGCTCTGTCCTTCAGTGGCAACCACTCTAGTGGGAAAACATTGAGGCGATAATATAAATCTTCTCTAAATACCCCATCCTCCACCGCTTCTTTTAAATCGCGGTTACTGGTTGCCAACACTCTGACGTCCAGTGAAATGGTTTTTCTACTGCCTAAACGCTCTACTTCCCGCTCTTGTAATACGCGAAGTAATTTTGCTTGTAATCCCAAATCCATCTCTGTGATCTCATCAAGCAAAATCGTTCCCTTTTGTGCTTGCTCAAATTTTCCAGGACACGCTTGAATGGCACCTGTAAACGCCCCCTTTTCGTAACCAAATAGAGTCGCTTCGAGCATATTTTCTGGGATTGCAGCGCAGTTAATTGCGATAAAAGGCTCGTCTGCTCTGTCGGATTTATCGTGAATATAGCGAGCCAACACTTCTTTACCCGAACCGCTTGGTCCAAGTACCATCACGCTGGCATCCGACTTAGCTACTTTTGCAGCCAGTTCAAGTAGTTTAATACTCTTGGGATCGGCAACAATGGGGCCATCTGTCTCTTTTTCCTTCTCAGGTAGATAACGTCCAACCATATTAAGCAATACTTCAGGCGCAAATGGCTTAGCCATATAGTCGATGGCACCCAATCTCATCGCCTCAACCGCATCATCAATGGTCGCGTATGCTGTCATCATCAATACCGGTAATTCGGGATAGTTGAGTTTAATGGTCTTTAACAAGTCAAGCCCACTCATGGCACCCATTTGCACATCACTCACCACCAAAGAAAAGGTTTCCTGCTTTAGCAATAAAACGGCTTGTTCCGCACAACTTGCTTCTACGCACTCGATATTTGAAAGCTGCAATGTATCGATAAGTGCTTCTCTTAAACCAGCATCATCTTCAACAACTAAAACTCTGTTACTCATAGTTCCTCCGCCTCAATTAGTGGTAGTACCAAGCTAAAACGTGCGCCCTTACCTTCAACATTGTCTGCCTGCGCAAACCCTTTGTGCGCGTTAGCGACCGAATTAACCACCGCAAGTCCTAGCCCAGTCCCCTGCGACTTAGTTGTAAAAAATGGTTCAAACAACTTGTCTACTAAGGTTTCATCAATACCAGGACCATTATCAACAACTGAGATACGTACATACTCGCCACACGGCTCGCGCTCTGCATTAAGTTCAATGTGTGCCGCACTGCCAATTATTTGAATACTGTTGTGGATCAGGTTTTGGATCGCACTTGCAAGCGCAGTACGATTACCTAATATTTCGATATCTGGCTCGGGTAAAAATGCTTCCAATTTTGCTTGGTTAAGCTCAACCATAGCGTCAGCACCCGCTTTGACTTCACTTAATAATTGTTGCATTGACACTCGCTCAACCACTTGTTGTTCACCGCTTTTAGCAAACAACAGCATGTCATTAACTTGGCTTTCTAAGTCTTTTAACCGAGACATCAACTTATCGTGAAACTTTTCTCGAGAAGCCGAAGGAAGATTAGCTGCACCTAGGTTTGCACCATATAACATCGCAGCCGATAACGGCGTACGCACTTGATGCGCCAATGAAGCAACCATTTTTCCTAACGCACTTAACCTTTGCATATGCGCAACACGGCTTTGAAGCCGGCGCGTCTCGGTGAGATCTGTCATCAAAATGAGTTGCCCAGGTTCTGGTGTTAGCGCGGTAATATCTAACTTAATTCTTCTGCCATCTTTAAGAGAGACTTCATGACCATCGTCCTGCTGTGGTCGAAATGAACGCTGAATAACGCTAAACCACTTTTCACCTTCGAGTGGTTCACCCAACATATCCATCGCAATTTGATTCGCCTTGGCAATCATACCTTGACCATCAAGTACCACGACACCCGCAGGCATAGTATCAACAAGATGGCTTAACCAACTCGCCTGCTGCCTAAGGTCGCTTAGCTCACCGACGTAGGCTTCTTGCAGCAAACAGGGGTTGTAGCGATTCGTCGTTGGTACAAATTGTGGATTAATAACATGTGCTAATGCCATTTTTCCGCTCTCTTAAAAATAAACTCAATGGATAAAAGCAAAAAACGATCCAACTTTATATTTCATTTAAAACATAGAGTTATATAACACTTAACAATATCAATTTATTGACACTGTTTTTATATACAGCGTTATGCTAGAGTTTTTGAAAGCCAAATGTGATGCCGCAATGAGTAGTTAGCGTAGTAAATCATTTAGCTTATTCATATTCACAATTAGATAGAAGAGAGCCAACAATGACAATACGATGCGGCTGGGTGGACGAGAGCAAACCCGATTATGTTGAATACCATGATAAGGAATGGGGAAGACCTGTACTGGATGACCAGAGCTTGTTTGAGTTTATCACATTGGAATCTGCACAAGCTGGCTTAAGCTGGTATACCATTTTGAAAAAACGTGAAGGCTATAGAAAAGCATTCCACGATTTTGATGTACACAAAGTGAGCCTGATGACAGAGCAAGATATCGAGCGGCTATTAGCATGTGACGGAATTATCAGAAACCGCGCAAAAATCGCAGCAACGATAAACAACGCTAAGCGATTTATTGAAATTCAGCAAGAGTTTGGCAGCTTTGCAAAATACCAGTGGCAATTTGTTAATTACAAGCCTGTTATCAACCCCATGCGTGACAAACACGATGCCGTTGCCACCAGTGAAATCAGCGACAAATTTGCCAAGGACTTAAAAAAACGTGGATTTAAGTTTTTAGGTTCAACCACAGTGTATGCACATATGCAAGCTTGCGGCATGGTTAACGACCATGCCGATAACTGCTTTTGCAAACAAACCATTATTGCCAGTTATCAAGACTTGGATTTTACTCAACTTTAAACAATAAAGTACAAGGCCGCGTATTAAGTGGCCTTGCTGAGTTGATTAGGTAACCTGAACTTGGAATAACAACTTGTTCTCTAGCAGCTGTTATCCCTTACTACTGCGTTAAATTTGCTTGCAATAGGCCAGCTATTGACGCACAAATTTGCCTTGTATTAAGAAATAACTTCTGGCTAGAGTGATACTTCGCTTTTGAATTTAGTGATTTTAGTGGATTAACTTACTTCTTATCCCGAGTTCAGGTTAGGTAGTAATTGATGAACTATCAATCACGATTGAGATTATACTTTTTCATCTTCTCAACTAATGTTGTTCGGCGAACGCCCAAGATTTCAGCTGCGCGAGCAACCACATAGTCGTAGCGCTCTAAAGCTTGAGTGATCAAATCAATTTCAAGCTCTGCTAAATATTCTTTTAACTCTATCCCCTCGTCCGGCAGTAAGCCAACATTCGATGCTTGCGGCGCAAAATCTTCCGCGACCATGTCCTCTTCGTCGTCACTAAAGCCATCGCTAAATAGCTCATTGAAGGCATCTTTTTCTAGTAGTTCTTCTGGATATTCAGGCTCAAATGCTTCGACTTCTATATAGCGGTATTTTTGTGGTAAATCCGTCACATCGACAACCTTGTCTGGGAACATAATCACCATTCGTTCCACAAGGTTTGCAAGCTCTCGAATATTCCCAGGCCAAGCGTGCGACTTTAAGCTGTCTACGGCTCTATCCGTAAACTTAACCGAATTGCCCGTTTGTTCATTTACTCTACGTGTTAGTTCTTTTAGCAGTAGCGCAATATCTTCCGCACGCTCGTTTAGAGAGGGGTTTTCAATAGGGAATACATTGAGTCTATAAAATAAGTCTTCGCGAAACTTGCCATCTTCAATCATGGTTTCAAGATTACGGTGCGTCGCGGCAATCACACGAACATCCGCCTGAATCGGCTTTGTGCCCCCGACTCGTTCATAGGTACGTTCTTGCAAAACTCGTAACAATTTCACCTGCATTTGCAGTGGCATATCACCGATTTCATCGAGAAAAAGCGTACCGCCTTGCGCCAGTTCAAAGCGCCCTTTTCTGGCTGAAATCGCGCCAGTAAACGCGCCTTTTTCATGACCAAAAAGCTCGCTTTCTAACAGCTCACCAGGGATAGCACCACAGTTAACTGGCACAAATGGTCCCTGCGCACGTTTAGACAATAAGTGTACGTTACGAGCAACCACTTCCTTACCGGTTCCTGATTCCCCCAAAATAAGGACATTGGCGTCGGTTTTGGCCACTTGAGAAATCAAGAAACGAACGTTTTTAACCGCTTCGGTTTCCCCAACTAAACCATCAAAGCTCTTATTTAGTAGCTTGTTCTCTTTATTTGGAAGCATACGTAAATATTGCTGACAGTCATGTAGCAATTGCATCGTGACTTCTTGCCCAAAGGGTTCGGTGATAAGCCCTATTACATTCGGTAATGCAAGTAGCGGCCTGAGCGTTTCACCTATTAATAAAAACGGGACGGCGGGATGAGATTTTATCAACGCTTCGTGTGTTAAGCTTTGCAAAGCGCCTAGCACAAAAATTGGTTCTTGGTTGTTATCAAGGATCTTGGGCTCATAACGCTCTTCGGCCAGCACTTCATTTGCTTGACCGACAAAACTAAGTGCCGCACCTAATCCGATCGCTCTTTTGTTGTTGTTATCTAAGATCAAGACCATTGCTTGAGAACCAATCTACTTAAAATTCTTTAATAGTTAGATTGTAAGAGAGATTAAGGGGGATGCAATACCTAAGTGGCAACTTTTTGACATTAACGCCAAAAAATCGCCACTAGAGCTGTTCTATATCAATACTTTGGTATTAATTTATAATAAACCTAGTACCGATGATGCAGACTGATTAGCTTGACCACGCAAAGCAATAGAAGCTTGCGATAAAATATCGTTGGCAACTTGATCGCTCACCGCTTGCGCGTAATCGGTGTCTTGAATTCGACTTTGGCTCGCCGCAATGTTCTCACGTTGGTTACTTGCAGAGCGAATTGTACTAGATACCGCATTTTCAAATGCGCCAAGCTCCGCGCGTTGGCTGTTTAAATCCTCAGAGACTGTATCTGCCGCATCAATGGCAGCTTGTGCGCCCGCCTGCGTCGAAATGTCCACACTCAATATTGCACTGGCAAAACCGCCATCAGTCTGCTGTAGCGACTGAGTGGTATTAGCGTCGGGACCTACCTGAAAACTACGAGACTCACCGTCAAAAATTTGTGCGCCACCAAATGTAGTGTTTTCAAACGTTTCGCTGATTTGCGTTTGCAACTGCGATACTTCCTCTTGCAATGCTTGACGGTCACTATCTGTCAGCGCCCCATTACCGGCTTGAATCGATAATTCTCTAATTCGGGAAACCGCATCATTCACACCAGATAATGCCGAGTCAGCAGTTTGCGAATACGAGATACCATCATATGCGTTACGAATAGATTGACTGTAGCCGTCCTGTTGAGACGTCAAACGATTAATGATCTGCAAAGCCGCAGCGTCGTCTGCAGCAGAATTAACCTTCTTACCAGAAGCCAGCTGTTGATTGAGTTTATTAGCAGTCTGCTCCGTACGATTAAAAAAAGCAGTACTTTGTGATTGGATTTTCATATATACCCCCATTCACTATCATTAGGTTAAATCTACGCTATTGTGAGCAAAAAGTCACCATAGCCGTTAAATTTCCTGCAATGACTGGCATAAATACTGCAAAACACATAGAAGTGATATAAAGTATTGAGTAGTAGCTAATTTATTGTATCGGTGAGATATCTAGAGCAGTTTCGATACTCGATACTGTAAAGTTTTGATTGCACCTGTAGGTGGACACCCTATGTTTGATAATAAAACCATTTTAATAACCGGCGGCACAGGCTCTTTTGGCAAAAAATATGTAAAAACTTTGCTCGAGAGATACAAGCCTAAAAAAATCATTATCTTTTCTCGAGATGAGTTAAAACAGTTTGAGATGCAACAAGAGTTTAATCAACGCTGCATGCGATACTTTATCGGAGATGTACGAGATAAAGATAGGTTACGAAGAGCAATGCAAGGCGTCAACTACGTCATTCATGCCGCTGCATTGAAACAAGTTCCTGCTGCTGAATATAATCCTATGGAGTGTATTAAAACCAATATTAATGGGGCTGAAAATGTGATTGAAGCCGCTTTAGATAATGATGTAGAAAAGGTTATCGCACTTTCTACAGATAAAGCAGCAAATCCAATTAATTTATACGGTGCTACGAAGCTCGCATCAGATAAACTTTTCGTCGCTGCGAACAATATTGCAGGTGGACATAAAACTCTTTTTTCCGTTGTCCGTTATGGCAATGTTGTCTGCTCCAGAGGCTCTGTAGTTCCTGTCTTTCAAAAGTTCATTGATGAAGGTAAAGATCACATTCCTATCACACACCCTGAAATGACCCGTTTTTGGATAAGCCTGCAGCAAGGGGTTGACTTTGTACTGAAGAATTTTGAGCGGATGCTAGGTGGTGAAATCTTCGTTCCAAAGATACCTTCCATAAAGATTACGGATTTGGCGACCGCGATGGCCCCCAACTTACCGCAGAAAATTATTGGTATACGTCCAGGCGAAAAACTTCACGAAGTAATGTGTCCTGCAGACTTATGCTTTGATACTTTTGAATATGACGATCATTTCGTTATCGCTCCAGGTATAAAGTTCAGTAGTCGAAGTAACGACTTTACGATCAACGCAATTGGCGAAAAAGGCCACCCTGTTAGTACTAACTTCGAATTTAACTCTCTCGATAACCCTGATTATATGTCTGTTGAAGAAATATTGGCATTTAACATTGAGGCAATTAAATGATCCCATATGGCAGACAAGATATTAATCAAGATGATATAGATGCTGTCATTGAAGTTCTAAAGTCAGACTGGCTAACCCAAGGCCCTAAAGTTCAAGATTTTGAGTTAAAAGTTGCGCAACACTGCAATGTTGAACATGCTATCGCATGTAATAGTGCTACTTCAGCTTTGCACATAGCGTGCTTAGCATTAGAAATCGGTCCAGATGATATCGTTTGGACATCACCAGTCTCATTCGTAGCAAGTAGTAACTGTGCCCTATATTGCGGTGCAAGCATCGACTTTGTTGATATAGACACCCAAACGGGTAATATGTCGATTCAAGCTTTGACAAAAAAACTTGAGCAATCAAAATCTGAAAATAAACTACCCAAAGCTATCATTCCAGTGCACCTTGCAGGTCAGCCTTGCGATATGTATGAAATTGCTGAACTGTCGAAAAAATATGGATTTAAAGTAATAGAGGATGCCTCCCACGCTATCGGTGCGAATTACAAAGGGGAACCTGTAGGAAACTGTAAATACAGTGATATCTGCGTATTTAGCTTTCACCCAGTAAAGATTGTCACAAGTGCTGAAGGAGGCATGCTTACAACTAAGCATGGACAATTAGCACACAGAGCCAAGTCATTTAGAAGCCACGGTATTACCTCTGATCCAAAAGAATTACTCCAGCAAAGTCACGGTCCTTGGTATTATGAACAGCAATCTTTAGGCTTTAATTATCGACTGACAGATATACAAGCAGCTCTCGGTCTAAGTCAAATGTCGCGCCTAGAAGATTTTGTTACTCGGCGAAACCAGTTGGCTGAGATTTACAGTGATAATTTGCCTAAGCAGTTTTGCCATTTAACTCGGCTATCTAATCGTCGCTCCTCCTATCACCTTTATATCGTGCTGCTACCTGAAGGCTTGGACCAAAAATACGTGGTCACACATTTACGCGATAAGGGAGTGTTTGCACACGTCCATTATATCCCGATTCATTTACAGCCGTTTTACCAATCTCTCGGATTTAAAAAAGGTGATTTTCCCAATGCGGAAGCGTACTATAAACGAGCCATTACTTTGCCTCTACACCCTAATTTGACAACACAAGATATTACTTACATCTCGTCCATATTGTCGGAGCTATTATGAAGTTAGCACTAGGTACCGTTCAATTTGGTTTAGATTATGGAGTGAGTAATTTTGATGGCAGACCGGGCACAGCAGAAGTGGCTCAAATTCTAGAGATTGCTGAAAAAAATAATATCAACTTGATTGATACTGCTATCGGTTACGGCAATAGTCATAACGTCCTAAACGATCATCATGTAGCCAAACGTGATTTCAATCTGATCACGAAACTTCCTCCGCTCAACAAAGCTTACTTCGAAAAGTCGGATGTAGACCATTACCTGCAATATATTGAAAGTGCTTTTGAGGAACTCGGCGCCGACTCTTTATACGGCGTGTTATTTCACCAAAGTGCAGATCTCCTAAAGCCCGGAGTAGAAGCAATCTGGCAAAGACTAACAGCCCTCCAAAGTGAAAAAAAAATTTCAAAGCTAGGTGTATCGATGTATGCCAATGCTGACTGTAAACAGCTCTTATCACTTTATCAGCTTGATCTAGTTCAACTACCATACAATATATTGGACAGATACTTTGAACAGACAGGATGGTTAGCTCAATTCCGACAACGGGGAATTGAAGTTCATGCTCGAAGTATATTTCTACAGGGGTTGCTTTTGATGGAATCTGACAAAGTACCGCCTTACTTCAAGCCTTGGATAAGCAACCTTGAACAGATTTCAAAACTCGCAGAGACCTTCAATACCTCCAAGTTAGTTATTAGCCTCGCTTATGTATTACAGCAAAAAGCGATAGATCACTGTGTTGTTGGAGTAAATAAGGCTCGAGAGCTTACTGACATACTATCAGCTTTTGAGAATGCGATTCACATAGCTTCAAGTGACTTGCCAGATTTGAGTGTGGATGATTTAGCGTTAACCAACCCCGCACTGTGGCCATAACGAATAGGAATTAAAATGCAAATGAAGACAAACCAGTCCCCACTAAAGCTTGCGTTCATTGGTGGTGGCAATAATTCAGCTGTCGGTTATGTACACTTTGCAGCCACTCAACTCGACAACAAATTCACCGTTGTTGCTGGTGCTTTTTCACGAGATACGGAACAAAACATTGCAACCTCAAATCGCTGGGGTATATCAGAGCAACGCACTTATCGTTGCTGGAAAGAGCTTATAAAAAAAGAGAAAAGTAACGTAGATGCCTTTGTTGTACTGACACCTACCCCCCACCATATCGAAGTTCTCACAACTTTGTTGGAGCAAGATATACCCGTAATTTGCGAAAAATCATTAGTTTGCGGCCCACTTGAAATAGCAACTCTCGAGAAGACTTATAACGCCAGTAAGCACTTCTTAGCAGTTACCTATAACTATTCAGGTTATGCCATGATCAGAGAGCTAAAGCATCTGATTAAGCACGATAAGCTGGGAACCATACAGAAAGTTCATTTAGAGATGCCTCAAGAGGGTTTTCGTAGACCTCCAGATATTGCGGGGAAAGCTTCTAGCCCTCAGGCTTGGCGCTTACACGACAGCGAAGTTCCAACAATTTGTTTGGATTTAGGCGTTCATTTACATCACTTGTCCACTTACTTGCTCGACATTGAACCGAACGAAACCATAGCAGAATTTGCGAATCACTCGCAGTACCCAAATTTAGTAGATGATGTACATATGCTATTAAAATATCCATGTAATATTAAAGGTAGTATGTGGATGTCTAAGACAGCAATAGGACATAGGAATGGCTTAAAAGTGCGCATTTATGGTGAAAAAGGGAGTGCGTTTTGGTATCAACTCAACCCAGATGAACTTGAACTCAACTATAATGATGGCCGCAGAGAAATTTTGGACCGCGCTGGGCAATGTGAGTACGCAGGTCAATTTCGGTATAACCGTATGAAGCCAGGCCACCCTACCGGGTTTGTCGAAGCATTCGCTAACCTATACGCAGATATACACCACGAGCTATGCTTATATCTGGAAGGTGAAAAGAAAAGCAATGACTACGTATTTGGCCTAGAGCAAGCTAAAGCAGGTCTGTGCCTATTTAAAGCCGCCAAAGAATCTGTACACTCTGGTACTTGGGAAAAAATAGCGAATTAACATCGTTTCAATAGACCTTATTTATTCCCTAATCAATTTTAGGGAATAAATTTTCAGCCAATTGCATCAAACACTTCGCTCTTGAGTTCTGAATGAGCCAAGCTTTGCTAACGACTTTTACCTTCGGTTTAGCTCTTCATACCACTAAAATAAAAATCACTTTCGGGATATCTCCCCCTTGCATAAGGTGTTGTTCAACCTATCTTTTGTAGCTCACCTTGTGCTGAACATAATAGTGCTTTTACATCGTGTAGCCTCAAAGCCAGCCGTAAACGTGCAATCGGCCTTCCAGTTTGTCCACTGTTCTGATTAGATAATAAGCTTGTTAATCAAACGGCTGTCAGGCAAGCCTAGTTGCTTAAATTCTCTATATATCGGAGCATAGTACTGAACCGCTGCGATAAACACCGGTGTCTGGGTTTTTGTCAGCATATCTGGTGCATAAACCGGTTTACCCATAAACGTGGTTCCAATTTTATTGGGGTCTGGATCAACAAAATAAGCTAACTCGACTCTTTTGAAGTAGTTGCTATGCTCCAATAACAGACGTGCTGTTTCTCCTGCCCCCCAAAGAACAACAGGCACTTTGGAGTCCGCTAACGCGACGATATCATTCAGCCCAGCCAGCTCCAATTTATCCGCTAACAACGCCTCTTCATCAGCGCTTAACTCTCCGATACGCATGAGTATCAAGTCGTCTAAATAAACCACGTGTGCGCCAAGCTGCTTTAATGATTTATATAAACGCACAATAAGCACCAAATCATCGCTGCTAATACGCTCTTCTTTAAAATCAAAACTTATCTGAAAATTACAAGCTTTCAGCTGATATCGATCAATTAGCTCGGCAAACGCACGAATTTCCGCTTGAAACTTATTTCCATCCGTGAATATGTATTTAACCGTAACGGCTTCGGCATTAGCACTGGAGTACTTTACAAGGTTTTCCATCACCTTATGTAAGCTGTTTTTGCCCCGGATCTTGACAAACGTTTCTTCAGTCCCCGCATCTATACTCGTAAATATGCTAACTTTCTTAGCGAGCAGTAGCTCATAGATCGCTTTATTAAACACTACCGCATTAGTTATAACCCGGTTGCTTGATAGCGGTAATCGCTCCGTTGTCTGCAAAAGTAATTTAGAAAAATGCTTATCAGAGGTAGGCTCTCCCCCGCCCCAAATGCAAAGCGCTTTTTCACTCAGTCGTTGCTCATCTAATAATGCTTTTTGCAAAGCCAGTACGTCGTAAGCTGGCTTTTCTCCACCGTAGTAAGTATCGCTACAGTAGCTACATTTCAAGTTACATACTGAGTGATGCTCATACGATACCTTTGTAATTTTACTAGATTCAATCGCCCCCCACTGTTTAAACTCTAGGTAAGGGCAACCATCGCAACCTGTCGGCTCACCCATATTGATATCTGCAAATAGCTTTTTCTTTGCATCCATTATCGTTTTTACTAGATTTTCGGATTGCGCTAGCTGCTCACTATTAACAATAGTTACGTCGCCACGCATTTCGTTGTCAACAAAGAAACGCTTACAGCAAGTACGAATTTCTTTTGGTGCAAGAAACGCGGAGTGATGTAAGTCTATACAGCTCCACTTTTTCCCTTCGTTTTCTTCTAGGAATTCATCTATTACTTCACTTCGGCGCTGCGCTGCGGTTTCATGCGTCATCATGGTATTAAGAAAGTGTTTTACTAACAAACTGTAATAGGTTTTGTCCAATGGTAGGCTATCAATAGACACAGAAAAATCGTTAAGTTGTTTAAACGTATATTCATAGAGAGGCTCTCGAAGCTCCTTACTTGGCGCTTTTAAGAATATTTTCCGGATGCAAGTAGCAACCAACCCAATTACACCGGTTAAGAAAGCAGTATGCAGGCTTTGGTTCTTTGAAACTGATTTGAGGAGTGTGTGGATCACTGCATAAGAGCGATAAAACCCTTTGATGTGAGACGTGCTAACCGAATTCACTATTGAACCAGGTCGTGGGGTTTTTAAATAGATAACTTCATCCAGTAATTTTACTTCCCTTGCATGCCAGTACACTAAAAAGGTAAAGTCAATATCTTCATGGAAGCCACCAGCAAAGGACACCTGATGCTCTATCAATAATTGACGCTTGATCATCAAGTAAATTGCCGAATGATCCATTCTAAATTTTACGTATTTTTCTAACAACAAAGCTTTTTCATTTGTAAATTCAGGTTTATCAAACCGACCTTCAAAATGAAATGTCTCATTGTTAACGTTATCTTTTTTATATCGCCAGTCAAAAGCCACCACATCACAATTAACGGTTTCGGGATCAACAAATTGTATCAACTGCTTTAACGCTAGATCAGTCAATGCATCATCACTGTCAACAAATAAAATCCACTCCCCTTTAGCATGCTCTATACCCAAATTACGCGCAGCTCCCGGACCACTATTAGTCTCAGTCTGGAGCACATGCACAGCTTGATTGCGCTCTGCAAAAGCTGATAACAACGCAAAAGTACCATCCGTTGAGCAATCATCAATTACGATGATCTCAGCGAAATCTTCTAATTGAGTCACCAAACTTGCAAGACAAGCTTGAATATACTCAGCGCTGTTGTAAGTTGGTACTATTAGTGAAATCTTCATGCTATTACTCTCTAAAGTGCTTATCTACCTGACTAGCTGTATGTCTCTTTGACTTGCTGCCGGAGTACTTTTCCCATCGCATTTCGGGCTAAATTGTCACACTTTTCAATAATCCGAGGCTGTTGATAATCGGTCAATTCAGCGAAGCATAATTTACGTAACGCTTGCTCAAGGCTTTCTTCTTGTTGTGCTTTCGCCTGCTCGTAGACTACTTTAATGACTTCTCCTAAAGTAGGATCGGCAACGCCAAAAGCAACGCAATCAGTAACTAAGGGGTGACGTTTTATTACCTCTTCAATATCTTGTGGGTAAATATTGATGCCACCACTTGATATTACCTCTTTTTTGCGACCCACATAAAATAGAAAACCTTCCTTATTCAGGTAGCCCAAATCGCCTGTGTAAAAATAACCTGTATCATCATATGCAGCTTTTGTTGCCTCTAACTGTTTCAAATAACCTGAAAATTGAGTTGTAGTTTTACAGGCAATTTCTCCGACAACTCCGATTTCAACAGGCTTTCTGTGGCCGTCACAGATCTTTACATCAACAAATGGGAGAGGTTTACCTACACTGCCCTGATTTCCACCTTCATCATCGATACAAAAGTCCGTTACTACCCCCACTTCAGATGCACCATAGCATTCATGAAACTCGCAGCTAAGTAACTTTAATAACTTCCCTTTCGTCACTGTATTTAAAACAGCTGATGAAGACACAAGTATTCGGACGGAGGAAATGTCTTTGTTTTCGACACCTTGGGCAACTAACCCCTCTAGCTGTGAAGACACCGCAAACAGGAAACTGACTTGATACTGTTCGATAGCACCTAGCCAGCTTTGTAACTGAAACTTAGGTAAAATCACAGTTGTAGCGCCGAGCATTAACGGCATTAATACCCCCCGTTGGGCAAGGGAATGATAAAGCGGTGTTGCGACCAAAATGACATCATCTGACGTTAATTGATAGTAATTTATCGTTGCTGAAAACGCGCGTTCAATCTTACACTTTTGACTTAACACGATTGGTTTTGGTGAACCTGTTGAGCCTGACGTCATAGTCAAAATAAAGTCCAACTCAGGCGCTGCATCCGAGTATTCTTCGTCATGTTCTACATCGGTGAAAATATCTTCCCAACAACGTTCACCGAGAACGCTTTCACCTATAGTTATTACCTCATCTTCTCTCACAACCGCACTTTCCAGTAAAGTACGACTAACAGTGGGCCAACAAATGGCCATACTTACAGGAGTCTTCTTCAGCGCTATTTCTAACGCAGCTCCCTTTAGGGTTATTGGTAACGGTACCACAGCTAAACCCAATTTCGCAGCAGCTAGCAATACAACAGGGTATTCAATGCCATTGGGTGCAAACAATGCAATTCGCTGCCCCGGTGTTAGACCCTGCTCCTTAAAAAAACGACTTAAAATTAGGACGTAATTAAATAACGAGCGGTAGGTAACTTCCGTTCCGGAAAATACTACTGCTACCTTATCTGGCGACTTTTCCACATTTCGATGAAAAAGGTGGTATATATTAACCATGCTCGTTCTCTCTCGTTAACATTACATAATTAAACTTTTTAGGATCAGCTGATGGGAAAATTGATTGTGTAACCTGAAAATGAGGACTATCGACCTCAATAGCTTTGAAACCATTATGCTGATTCAGCAAATTAACAAATTTATTGTCTTTATGGATTACTGCAAGCCAAATACCATCAGGATATTCTTCCTCACAGAGTTTTAGCTGCCAGTTTAATGCCAACTGGACATACGCAAAATTAACCTGCTCAAGGGCTGAAAACCAGCCGCCATATAAGTATGTTTGCCCGTTTTGCTCTAGTGATTGGTGCCAAATATAGATGAGAGGATTACCATCTAACTCAACGACAAAGTTTTCACGTTGATTTTGATGCCACCACTTGTAGTGACCAAGTGTCGGGATAGCTTCCGTGATAGTCATTCTGACGTTATTATGTTGACTATTGCGGGCGTGTAAATAGCGATTAATATCAAAAAAGTCTACCATCCTAACGGTTAAATCTGCTGCTATAGGTAGATATTCACGTTTACAAAGTGACTGTATTTCCGCTTCAGACTGTGCCTGTTGTGATAATAAATGACTTGAAACTCTAGCAGCTCCCCGGCCATCGACGCAAACTTTACTGTGGTTTCTGTACTCAGCTAGCTTGTCTGAATTATCAAGTAATATATTAATCAATTCAACGACTTCCAACGGATCACTAGATAAAAACTCAGGCAGATGTAAACAGTGCCCTAAATCATCCAACCAGCTCTGATTATGCTCTTGATTTTTAGCCATACTAAATGTTAGTGCAGGTGTTTTTGTTGCAGCAAGTTCATACAACGAAGTACCCAACGCACCAACAAATAACTGTGCTCTAATAAAGCTTGGGTACAAACTCTCTGGACTTCTGTTTATCTCAACTTGTGGATAAATATGCTGCAACGATATTATCGAGTCATAATTTGTTGCAGATGGTCCTAGGACAACTTCTATCGGCTGACATGGCCTAAGCTGACACACTAATTCAATTATAGGAGTCAATAACTCCCAATCCCCGCCACCACCGAGAGAAAATAGCAGATGAGAACGTTCTATATCTGCGCGCGAACTGTCGTGATATACACTTTCAAGTAAAGCATATTTAGGTCCCAAAAGCGTTTCACAGTCATGAGATATCAAATGATGATAATAAGCTTCGGTTTGATCTCCTCGCCATCTAATATCTATTAATGTATTGGCTAAATGTTCACGACCCAAATCATCTATTACAACAAGTTTAAATTGATCTTGAATTTGGCTTTCCCACTCTCTACCTAATAGATAAGAGTCAACAACGATAGCTTCAGCACCTACTTGGTAAGCGATAGATAAAGTTTGTTGGGCATCATCATATTCACTCGTCCCATGAGTAATTAGGGTGACGCTGTAGTTAATACCACTGATATAGTCACTCAGACAGTCATTTTCATCTAAAATGAAATGACTACCACAACCCAGAACACTAAGCTCCTTAGCCAAATTCAAGCATCGTTTTAGGTGGCCAATTCCTTGAGTGCTGTTAACACGAAAAACAAACATCAAGACCTCAAGATTACATCAATGAGGCCACCCACTGTCGCTGAGTCTGGTCTCAACATTTGCTCAGGTGTTAGGCGAACCCCAAAATCGGTTTCGATCTGCATTACCATTGATAACATTTCAAATGAGTCTAATAACCCGGACTCCATAAAATTAAAACCTTGTAGCTGTTCACTCTTAACGGCTACACCACGAGCTAATAGAAAGGTCTGAAAAAATTCAAGTAGCTGAGTTTCGCTAGGCATTAACAAAAATCCTCCCATTTAAGCTGAGTACCTGCAGGTAAAGACTTATTTACTCGTCGCCCGATAAGCGATGGCAAGTGCTTTGGTTGAATTTCGCCTCCACCTGGGCGCATTTGTCGCAAATGCATATCAGACAGCGTTTCACCCGATTTAACGTCCTTAATAAGGTAAACACAACGGCGCTTTTGACAAGGAGTATCTGGGTAATGTACTTGCCCCATTGCTTTCTCGATCTGTCTTACTCCATGTACAAGGTTTTGTAATTCTTCTGGTGTCATTGAGAAAAAGCTATCTGCAGTTTGATCATTTTTATCCATTACAAAGTGCTTTTCGATAACACATCCACCCACAGCAACCGACGCTAAAGGCACATCGTTCCCTAGTGTATGATCTGACAAACCAACAGGAACCGAAAAAGCTTCTCGCATATGCGGTATTGTTCTTAGATTAATACTATCAGCAGGTGCCGGATAAGTACTGGTACACTTTAACAGGCATAATTCAGTGACACCGGCATCTTTTGCTACTTTTACTGCGTCTGCAATTTCAGGCAGCGTCGCACCGCCAGTAGACATAATCACAGGCTTGCCGGTTGCGGCAACATCACGAATAAGTTGATGATCAATCAGCTCTGGAGACGCAATTTTATATGCCGGCGCATCAAGTTGTTCTAATAAATCAACAGCTGATTTATCGAATGGTGAAGAAAAGCAAGTAATCCCTATTTTTTTAGCTAATTCAAAAAGTTCAGCATGAAACTCCCAAGGCATGTACGCATGTTGATAAAGATCGTATAAATACTGCCCCTTCCACGGCCCATCTTTAATAAAAAAATGTGGTAAGTCACACTTCATTGTAAGCGTGTCGGCACTATATGTTTGTAATTTAATTGCATCGGCACCCGCTTCCTTTGCCGCATAAACCAACTCTTTGGCTCGACTTAAGCTTTGTCCATGGTTTGCTGACATCTCAGCAATAATATAATTTGGGTGTTGATGTCCGACTAGACGCCCATCTATTTTAAGCTCTTGTTTAAACATATTTATCCAACTTTTACTTGCTCAACATGTTTATTTATGTCGAGTACTTCTGGGTGTGCTTTTAATTTTCTCTTCAGTTCAGGAAAACTAAATTCAGTCTTATTATCGAAGAGCTGAAAAACTTTCTGTATTGCTAGATAGTCATCTGGTTCGTCTAAAGTCAAACGCCAACCAGATAAATCCTCATGATAACTATAATCAGCGACCTTCAAATTTTTCACTATATACTGTGTCAGGTGCTCTCTCTCAAAATCTTGGCTAGCACTGGCATGTGCTTGTGCTAGCGCTGCGAATGTAAATACCTCGGTGTCAAGGCCATTTGGAAATCCACAATGAGGACCCGCGCATACATAATCAAAATTGTTGCGGATATTAAAGAAATGAGAAACGACCTTAGCGGTTTCATAGGCATCAATCAAAGGGCAATCACTAGTACAGCGAACAAGTACTGTATCTGGTTTCGCGTTTACTAACTCTGCTGCTAAGTAATACCTGCTGAGCACATCGTGAGTATCCCCCTCAACAAACCTTACCCCCAAAGACTTACACAGTTCGGTAATTGGGGTTTGGGAGCCATCATTGGTTGTTGCTACAATAATTTTGTCTTTGAAAGGGGATAAGCGCTCAATCATAACCTGAAGCACTGGACGTCCACACAAAGGCAACATCACTTTTTTCGGCAAGCGAGTTGATGTCATCCGCGCCTGAATAATTATATGAAAGTCCTTATTTTTTAAGCTTTCATAAATAGAGTCACTTTGATTCATACTAATAACTAAAATACTTCAATGCTTTGTTATCGGCCAAACCAATAACTAATTTAATAACAATTCCATTTTAACCCCAGAGAGACTTTCATCATCGAGCTGATCAGGTTCCAAAGTCTTGAAACCCATTTTAATGTACGCTTTCACAGCTGGGATATTAGACTTATCAACGCCCAAAAACACTCTCTTAAGGTTGTATTTGTCTTTTGCTATTGTGATAAAAGCAAAAATTGCCTCTTTCGCAACTCCCTTGCCATGCCAATTTTTATCGCCAATCAAGATCCCCATTTCAGCCGAGGTCCCACCAGAATATTCTGAAAGAATAAACTTCACGTTGCCAATATGCTGCTCAGCTTCCTTTGTAAAAATTCCATACAAATAAGTATCTGGCGTATTATTTTGTGTATTGATATATGTCACTAAATCGTCGGTCGTTTGTTGTCGGTTTAAAATAAACTGACTGACGTCACTATTTAACCATGAAAGATAATCAGCGGTTGCGTCGGACGGAGTTAACCCTCTCATTTTGAAACGCTCGGAAACAATCATCATTTTGTGCTTTCCCGTCTAATATCAAATATCAGTCTTCAAAAAGTTGTTAATATTAATTTAACCTTTTAAAACCAGCAGTTGTCGGAGTAACCTCCTTCAGCACTTCAGGATCATGCAGAGCGACTTTTACTGCTTTAAATGCATTGTCTACTGCAGATAGATATTCATCTACGTGTTCTTCTTTATGTGCATACATTGCATAGAACATATTTGTAGCTAACACTCCTTGGTTTATCATCTGCTCTATAAAATACGCCTTCAACTGCAGTGGGTTATCATGCTCGAAAGAAAAATGACACAGGGCATCAATACCAGAAATATGAATGCTCAAACCATGTTTTTCAGCAAGAGACTGCCAACCGGCTTTAACCAGTGCACCAATTTTTTGAAGATGATCATGCACGTTATTTGCTTCATAATAACGTATAGTTGCTAGTGCTGCGGTCGGACCCACTCGCTCCGTCCACATCGTACTGGAAATGAAACTTGATTGTGCAGCATCCATCCACTTCTCTTTTCCGATTATTGCGGCCATCGCATAACCATTCGCTAATGCTTTAGAAAACACGGCAATATCAGGTTCTATACCAAGCAGTAAATGCGATCCTCCACAATTAATTCTGAAACCCATCGATATTTCATCAATTATTAATGGGATACCCAGTGTTTTGGCTATTTTTCCAACGAAACTCCAATACTCTGAATTAGGTGCAATATTACGCATTGGCTCCATAACAATAGCGCCCAGCTCAGGGCCATGTTGCTCAACAACCTCTTTTAGAGAGTCAATGTCATTATATGAAAATGGTATTGCAGTGCCAGCCAACGCTTTTGGAACCCCCGCTGGAGATAAACCCGCAATTAAATGCTCATCTAGGTTTTCTTTCGAGGACACATTTGCCGCCAAGTACCAGTCATGCCAGCCATGGTAACCACAAAATGCAATTTTATCTTTTCCCGTCGCGGCGCGAGCAATTCTTACTGCAATTGTCATTGCCTCTCCACCGCACCTTGCGAATCGGACTTGATCTGACCATGGATGCAGCTCTACTAATTTCTCTGCCAACATGACTTCTTCCGGACAGTTTAAACTAGAACTAACCCCATTATTGATTGTTTCAATTACAGCCTGATCGACGGCAGGCTCAGCATACCCTAGAATGTTTGCCCCTATGCCTGATATCGACATATCAAGATATCGTTGCTCATTGAGGTCCCAAACATAACAACCTTTCGCTTTGCTGAAGTAACTTGGCCACACACTTTGATTAAACATGTCGGGTCGCTTTGACAATAATTGTGAAAGACCAGGGATCAGTTGCTTCGCTTTTGCTTGCATTTCAGTATTTTTATTCGTCATGATTTCTCAACTAACATTTTCAACTTCACTGATGAAGCAAAGTTAGTACCAATTAGATGGTAACTAACCTTTAAATTTGGCTTGAGTCACTTTTAATCTTCAGTAAACAACTCCTTCAGGGAAATCAAGGGTAGTTTTACTGACATTTTTCACTCAAGAATCAGATTTCAGTAAAGTGTAAGGGAATTTTAAATAAACAGCTAATTTTAAAAGAAAATGGGGGGAAACGTAGAGAGTAACAAGCCATGCAAAACGTTTATTATTTCTGGTTTAAACTGGCTCCGAAGTGTCTACTCATTAACTTCGGAGCCGCGACAAAATCTTGTCACCCTTTTACATATCGACTTTTACTGACAAAGTCTATTTCTTTGGCGGTAGTATTCAGGACATTGCTTAAGAAAATCAACCCAAGCCTTTAACGCTTTTCTAAAATACGGAACCACTTCGTAATCATCACCAAAGTTATGAAGAATTGAAATTAATATTGATGACGTATAAAGAGCTTCACCTTCTAGTAACTGATACAAGCCTAAATGATCTGCAGAATTTCTAAATGAGTACAAATACCTGAGACTTTTCAGTAAAACTTCTTGCGCAGATTCCCGACAATCAAACTCTTCTTCCAAAAGCTCCACCATTGTGCCGCACAGCTGCTCAAACTCTTCTTCGCAAAGTAGCTTTTCCATAGATGCAATGTCAGCTTTAGCTGCAAAAAGGTTAGTTTTGATATGCTCCACAACTTGGTGTTTATCAACTCCCCTTTCAGGCAACAAAATGTCTTTACTCTCCAGTGGTATAGAGTGCTTAATCTTTGCACCATTACTACAGTTGTAACAGTTTACATTTTCTTTAAGAAATGATTCTAGAATCCTTTCCATTTGACAGTTGCCAACATACATAAACTCATCAGAAAGTACCGTTTCACAAAAGTTTCCAGGGATCCTGACTTGCCCCCCTATTTTGGTTGGTTCAATGACAGTCTCACCTTCTTCACTGTAATAAAAGCTTGCCTTACTATGATGATGTTCAGGGTCTATGTAGCCATTATCCACACCAAACAGATAGATGTCTTTAAATCCAAGATGACATGCATAACTCAGCGCAGTATTGCCCACTAGAGGATTTGAAAATGAAAGGCTTCGAAGCACTTTATTTTCATTCCTGTAGTGAGATAGTTGCAACATTTGTGTACCTGACTCACCAGGTTTAAGCGCCATTCCCGCCCATCCAAATAGACCAGCCACATCAGGATGCATCACATTAGTAACAAGCAAATTTAAGTCTTTGCGCATCGATTCCGGTATATGCTGCTTGAGGAAATAATAAGTTGATTTAGTTCGTTCCAGTGCAACGTGAAAATCGGGAATAATCCCATGCTTTATTAATGCTGTAGTCGCTGAGTTACACGCGAATATAATGACTTTATCTTGGATCCGTTTTAGCGGTTCAATATTGGCGTCTAATGAAGGACCGTTTGCAACCACTACGGCTGGTATATCATGCAATAGCGCTTTATCTTGCTGTTCATTGGCAGAAAACATGAAGTTGCAGTTGTTTTTAACATTCCCCAATGAGTTAGCTATCCCGATCATTGCATCATCGAAGAAGCCAAATCCCGCGAAAAACTGGTGGTAATTCTTTTTAAATTCCGCGATCCATTTATTTACTTCAACTGATGGGTAATGCTGATAAAACCAAGAGTGGCAGACACTGGCTACACTTATTTCTCTTGAGCGTGAATAAACCTTTTCGTAAATTTCATGTTCTGTGACCCCTACACCTAGATAAAGGTAAGCACCTTGAGCCTCAATTTTTTCAAGTATAGAAACCCAATCGGAAACAAACAAACTAGCAAAAAAGTAGTCTTCATTCGGTTCAAAAATATTTACGTAACCAGCTTTACAAGCATCGATAACGTCTTCAAGGTGATAGCCAAGCCCAATACCGAAAATCATCTTGTTTGGAACTGCACTACCTAACTTCTTAAATGGCGCTAAGTTCGATTTCGTCTCAACAAAGATTTCCCCTAAGTTTCGCATCAATTCAACATGAAGAAACTCGATGTCACCATTTTCAACAAATGCAACACCGGAGTGGTCTAAACGTCCAAGAATTGGATTTTCGATATTTTTCTGTGTCTGCTTTTGTATTTGTGAAACTGGGTCTTCGCTATACATCGGTACACCAGTTTTATAATCAATAATATTGGCGCTGCCGTTAGGGTTAACAAATAAATTAAACAGCGAGTTTGGCTCGTAGGTTAAGTATTTTTCGTAAATTTCTGGAAAGTGTGATTTGAAGGCTTTAAGGTTTCTTTCAAATTTTAAATTGGCAGCTTCTATAAACAACTCTTCTCTCAGCGCCTGTTCTTCCACGGCCTTTAATTTTACTTCAAGAGTTTCTAACTGGGACTTAATTGGATCCATGATATTATTTGAACTCGTTATATTTCTTGATTGAGGATTGTTTTCGCTGAATCTTCAGCAACTGCTCTCGGGTACTTCTTTTTTCTTGATTCATACGTTCAATCACTTCATTCAACATTGCGATTGACTCTTCTAAGTAGACCCTTTTTTCTTCAACATCTTCTATCAAGTCTGAACGCTTTTGAATATATAAACAAAATTTCTTTGTTTCTGTTTCAGCGAGTTCCATCTCACCTCTTTGAAGGTGTTCGAAAATCAAACACAACAATTCCCCGAGTTCGTCTCTATGCTGGCTATCCATGACTAGCGTCTTGAGAAGCATTATTCAGTGTTTTAATGCGGACATCTACAGGGATCGCATCCCAAGCTGATTTAATTTCTTTCAACAGGTTAGACACTTCATCTACGATGGCTGAATCATTTTGTACTGATGCATCCAGTAGCCTATCCATCATATAACTATACAGGGCATATAAGTTTTCTGTTACTTCACCACCAACATCAAAGTCCAAGCATTCACGTAACGCTTCAATAATTGCTGATGCTCTTGAAATATGTTCGGATTTGGCTTCAAGGTTTCTTTTATCAATAGCTACCTTTGCCAGTACCATTTTTTCAATAGCGCCTGCCATCAACATCTGGATAATTTCATAACGATCCGCACCTGCCACTCGAGTTTTAAGCGCTTCTCTCTGGTAATTCTTAACTTTTGCATTATACATGTTCAATCCTCTCTATTACTTGGATTTGGTAAAGCCTGGAAGATTAGAAAGTTGAGCCCCCAAATAAGATTGAGTTTGCTGCATTTGCGCGATAAGTACATCAAGCCCTGCATATTTTTGACGTAAGCTAGCTTCAAACGACTTTATACGCTCCTGGTGATTTATGACATCGTCCTCTAAATCGTCAAGTTGAGCATTCAAACTAGTCTCACGTTGTTTCATAAGTCCATCTGAATCGACGTAGTTTCCGAGCAATTCTTCTAATTTTTTGGCTACACCATTTTCCCCTGCAAATGCTGTACCAATATCATCGTAATTATCATCCATTGCTTCGTTTAAGCTGCGAACTAGTGATGACTTTTCTAAATAACCTTCTTTATTAACACCAAGGCCCATGTCAAACACTGACTCAAATGGTCCAGCATCAGTCAACGTAGAACCCAGAGTAGAAACCAACTGATCACTCAATGCTCTCATCGAAGCATCACCATTTAGAGGCTTTCCGACTCGTGTTTGCAGGCCAATCATTCCTACGAGATTATTGTAATTTGTAATCAACTCATCGACGAGCTTAGTGACAGACTCTCTGTCATAATCTACGTCCAATTTAGCTGTTAATTTTGTACCAGATGTGTCCTCAGGGCTAACTTCGAGTGCTCTTATCGTCATATCTTGAACAGCATCTTTAAATGTGTTTGTATCGCTGTTAACTGTAAGGCCATCTACCGTTATAATTGCATCTTGAGCTTTATCCGCATCCGCAATTACCATGCCACCGGACGGGTTTGTTGTCGCGTCATATGTCTCAATAGCATCAAGCTCAGCAGTATCACTTGTAATCACCAGGTCGTTTCCATCGCCACTGACATTTGACGTAAAAACAAGTTTGGAGCCTACATCGGGATCACCTGTGTTAATAATATTGGCAGTGATACCGAAGTTGGTATCTGATGCATTAATAGCATCTCTTAACTCAGCCAGAGTCATTCCAGCAGTTACTTCTAAATCAAATGATTTATCTGCACCTGCTGAAAAAGACAAAGTACCACCGCTTGCACTTACAACTGCGTCGGCTGAAGCAAAAGCACCGTCCGCAGAAACGGCTCGGCTTCCTTGCGCCAATTGTTCTACAGCAATCTTGAAATTACCCGTAGAAATATCTGACGTTGGTGTTACGCTGATGATTTCAGCACCATCTGGTTGACGAATATTCGCGATTCGCTTGCCAAAGTTATCGATGTCCGCTAGTTTTTCAATTGTGTCTTTAAGTTTTGAAATGGCAGATTTAACCTCACCGACAGAAGACAACTCAACTTTCAGTGATTCTTGCTTTGCAGCAAACCTTTGCATCTTGGGTACGTTTTCCGCATCCACAGAAGCTTTTATAATTGACTCTAAATCAAGCCCTGAGCCAACACCCGCAGATGTAATAAGTGGCATAATCTACCTCCAAATCTATATCAGGCGGTTCTATCAAATAACACGCCACGCTTTGTAAGTTTATCGGCAAACTCTTCCAAAGCCTTAGCTACTTCCCTAAACTCTTTTGAAGGAATTTCCCTAATTACTTCATTGCTAGACTTATCTAAAACAAGAACAACTGGAGGATCACCCTCTTCATCAAGTTGAAACTGTAAGTTCGTAGCCGTAACGGGGATAACATCGTTTAGTCTTGCTAAATTGTCTTTAACTTCTGATATTAACTGTTCATTACTGCTAGCACCTTCGCCATTATGCTCAGGTGAATCTTCAGGTTTTACTCCATCTGGAGTATTACCGCGTTCATTGTTTAATTCTTGCCTTGGTTGCTTAATCAGTTGGCTATCAACCGAATAGTTTAGCCCTTGAGAAATTTGAACATCACTCATCTAGACCTCCTGTAAAGCCTATAAAGAGTATACGCCAAGTTCGCGAACATTCCCAAACTTGACGCTTTTCTCAGAATATTACCCAAGTAACGATAGTGCTACCTGTGGACGCTGATTAGCTTGGCTCAAAATAGAGCTACTTGCTTGTTGTAAAATCTGCATCTTAGTCAGGTTGGCTGTTTCTTGAGCAAAATCGGTATCTCTAACTCGAGATTGAGCTGCTGATAAGTTTTCTTGGATATTTGACTGGTTACGAATAGTTGACTGGAATCGGTTTTGTACCGCACCAAGCTCAGCACGTTTCTTATCAACTACCGCAATCATGGTATCCATTGCAGCCAGTACTTGCTGTGCATTTTCTTGCGAAGATACACTAATTACGGTGGCAGCCATGTTGGTGAAACCAGCGGTAGCCTCTGTAACTCCAGTACCAACATTACTGATACCAGCAGCTAATGTTGACATTGTTTTTCCTGATACTGCTGACGCAATGCCGGCGATACCAGACATTGTGAAGCCACCATTTGCTGTCAAAGAGTTAGAGCCGTTTGAAGACGAACCAACGTCTTTCATACTAAAGCTTATAGTCTGAACGGCATCAGAGCCAACTTGGAAATTTGAATCATAGGTGCCATCTAGTAGATTTTGACCACCAAAAGTTGTGTCTTTAGCAACACGGTTAACTTCCGACGCCAATGAGCGAATTTCTTCTTGCAGTGCTAATCGGTCTTCGTCTGTATTCGAACCATTTGATGCTTGTTGCGCTAGCGTACGAATACGCTGAAACATTTGTGTCGTCTCATCCAAAGCACCCTCTGCGGTTTGCGCAAGAGAAATACCATCATTCGCATTTCGAATACCTTGGTTTAATCCATTAATTTGTCCTGTTAGACGGTTCGAGATCTGCATACCTGCAGCATCATCTTTTGCACTGTTTATTCTAAAGCCTGATGACAATCTTTTAAAAGAAGTATCAAGCGCACTACCTGAGTTCATCAATTGTCTTTGTGCATTCAATGAACTGACATTGGTATTAACGTAAATAGCCATAATAGCCTCCGCTTTATAATACATATTTCAATGCTGCGGGATACCCCTACCCTGCAGTATTGAAGAGGTTAGAGTACTAGATTGATAGTTCTCTAACTCTTCTATCGACTATAAAAGAGGAAGCTTTAGCTTTTTTTTAAAAAAATTTAACTCATTAGCCTTGTAGTAGACTTAAAGCTGCTTGAGGTCGTTGATTTGCTTGACCTAATATAGTTTGGCTAGCTTGTTGTAAAATCTGATTCTTCGTTAACTTTGCAGTTTCTAAAGCAAAGTCTGCGTCTTTTACTCGCGATTTCGCTGAGTTTAGATTTTCAGATACGTTCGACTGATTTCGAATGGTCGACTGAAAGCGGTTTTGAACAGCACCCAGCTCTGCACGTTTTTTATCCACCACTGCTATCATTGCATCCATCGCTGCGAGAACTTGTTGAGCATTTTCTTGCGAAGAAACACTTATCAAAGTTGCAGCCATGTTCGTAAAACCGGCAGTCGTTTCTGTTACTCCGGTGCCAATATTACTAATACCAGCAGCCAACACTGACATCCCTTTACCTGAAACCGCAGACGCAATCCCCGCTATTCCAGACATAGTGAAGCCACCATTGGTGGTCATCGAGTTGCTACCGTTTGCAGAAGAGCCAACTTCCTTCATGCTAAAACCAATTGTTTGAACGGCATCTGCACCTACTTGAAAGTTTGCAGAGTAGGTTCCATCAAGTAGATTTTGACCACCAAATGTTGTATCACTTGCGACTCGATTTACTTCAGCTGATAGCTGACGAATCTCTTCTTGGATCGCTAAACGGTCTTCATCGGTATTAGAGCCGTTTGCAGCCTGTTGTGCAAGCGTCCTAATTCGCTGGAACATAGAGGTGATTTCGTCCATTGCACCTTCAGCTGTTTGAGCAAGAGAAATACCGTCATTCGCATTACGGTTGCCTTGTTCAAGTCCCATGATCTGTGAATTTAATCGGTCGGAGATCTGTAAACCTGCAGCATCATCAGCAGCACTATTTATCCGCAAACCAGATGATAGACGCTTGAAAGAAGTATCTAGTTCATTACCTGAATTAGTCAATTGTCTTTGTGCATTAATTGCACTGACATTGGTATTTACATATAAAGCCATAACTCACTCTCTTTTTGCCAAATCAATATCTAATTGATAGATAGTTAAATGACAAAGCGGCATGCATGTTTCAGGTTTTCTTTTTACTAAGGCAACCAATTGCCACTTTGACGCCAAAATTAACTCTACTGGGTTTAAAGCAAGTTACAGGCCAAAAAGACACAAGGTTATAGACATAGCTAAAAATTTAATTTAAAACCATGATAAATATGAAATTTATAGATTTCTATTTTGAAATTTGGATATAGAGATTATCTTAGCGTCAATTTACTGTGCTTATTTGAGCGGTACTCATATACCGTGTGAGCGATGCTCACCAATAAATCTTAGACAAAATAGCCTAGGCATTGAAGTCGCTGGTTAAATAATCTGTGCATCGAACATCTAATGCCTTATCCAAACCTCATACATTGATTTAGCGGCAAACAAACAGATTTTACGCTCTATATATAGTTGGTATAAAGGAAGTTATATGAAGTAAAAGAGGGGCTGGCTAGCCCCTCTTTAGTAAGTTTGAGAGTGAGTGTCATTTTTTTAACACAAACTTGGCATGGTATGTGCTTTAATTAACGTGTTCATTGTTTTAATGAACGCTATTGGATTTTTTAGCTCCTCCGCTTTATCATCCAATTCGGTGCCTAAGCAAATACCCCATCTGGCTTAGGCACCTTTTACCATCCTAGTTAAATTATCCTAGTAGACTTAGTGCAGCTTGAGGACGTTGGTTAGCCTGGCTTAGAATTGTTTGGCTTGCCTGCTGTAGAATCTGCATTTTAGTCAAGCTAGCTGTTTCTTGAGCAAAGTCAGTATCTTTCACTCGAGATTTTGCAGCTGATAAGTTTTCCTGAATATTCGATTGGTTACGAATAGTTGATTGGAATCGGTTTTGTACCGCACCAAGCTCAGCTCGTTTCTTATCAACTACTGCAATCATTGAATCCATCGCAGCTAACACTTGTTGTGCATTTTCCTGTGACGATACACTAATGATTGTAGCTGCCATGTTGGTGAAACCAGCTGTCGCTTCTGTAACACCTGTACCAACATTACTGATACCAGCAGCAAGGGTCGACATTGTTTTGCCAGTTACCGCGGAAGCGATCCCCGCGATACCAGACATTGTGAAGCCGCCATTTGCTGTCAAAGAGTTGGAACCATTCGCAGACGAACCAACGTTTTTCATGCTGAAGCCAATTGTCTGTACTGCATCAGCACCGACTTGGAAGTTAGCCTCGTATGAGCCATCTAGTAAATTTTGTCCACCAAAAGTTGTATCTTTTGCTACACGGTTAACTTCTGATGCTAAAGAACGGATTTCTTCTTGAATCGCCAACCTGTCTTCATCAGTATTCGAACCGTTTGAAGCTTGTTGAGCTAGGGTACGCATACGTTGGAACATTGAAGTTACTTCGTCCATTGCCCCTTCTGCAGTTTGAGCAAGAGAGATACCGTCGTTCGCGTTACGGTTACCTTGGTTAAGACCATTGATTTGTGAAGTCAAACGGTCAGAAATTTGTAGGCCTGCAGCATCATCAGCAGCGCTGTTGATACGAAAGCCTGAAGATAGACGCTTAAATGATGTATCTAGTGCGTTACCAGATTGCATTAATTGTCTTTGTGCGTTCAATGAACTTACGTTAGTATTTACATAAAGTGCCATGATGGTTCTCCCACTTTAAATCGAGTCTTTCACTCTCAAACTTAGAAACTTTCCAACCTTTGAATGTTTTTCACTCTCCGGCTTGGTTATTTAAGTTATCGGTCGGCAAAAATTTTCCTTTAGTGTTTTTTTTAAAAAAAACATAAGAAATTGATTAATAGATACTTTTTGTTTGATGTGGAACAATACGCAGGAAGTTATGGCTATGAGCTTATACTGAAGAAATGTATTGAAAGTACTATTACTTTCAATACATTAAATTAGATAGTAGTGTTTTAGGCTGTTTTGAAGAAGGTAACCTTTAAAGGCTACCTTTTTAACGAATGTAGTCTAATAAAGAAAGGTTAGTTAGGCGGCCAAATGTTGCCTGAGAGGCCTGTAATGCAGTTTCATGCTTGGTGAGCTCTGAAATCGCTGAATAAAAATCGACTTCAATTAAAGCCGCTTTATTTGCTTTATTATCAACGTCCAAGTCTGAATTTGCATCAGATACAAGCTTTGCAGCATTTAACCTGCCACCAAGCCCCGCTTGTCCTTGCGATATTTTAATCTTGGCATTATCTAGGCCAGTAATGCCATCAGCCAGTACCTGTTTGTAATCATCACCCGTAATGCTGGTGTCTCTCAATGACGTAATCATAGATTCTAATGTATTTAGAATGTTTTCCTTCTGAGGCTTTTCCAAATCAAAGCTTATTTGGCCTGGCGCAGCACCAGCGAAGTCAAACTCCATGCCAGCGACTTTAATAGTTCCGCCTTCTGCAGTACCGGTTGAAATAACCGTTCCCCCCTGCTCAAGCTGGTAAGTATTTGGCGTACCCGCTGTCACCACTAAGTCAAAGGTGTTTGCACCTGCAGGCGCACTTGGATCCGCGTTGTAATTCGCTTTATGAAACTTATCAAACACAGCTTGCTCATCTACATAAACCGATGCAGAGGTGATACCACCAGAAACCACACCTGTATTTGAAGTAATATTCAGTCGCTTCTCTGCACTTTCAAATACATCAAAACCGTTATCACTGGAACGTATCTCGACCCCTTCAGAGACTTTTATTTTATGCTGTCCTTGGTCACCGTTATATACGTACTTTCCAGTGGCAGAATCAAAGCTGTAGGTTTGCGTATTATCTTGGTAGCCGGAAAATATAAACTTACCATCCTCACTTTTTGAGTTCATCAAATCCAAAATAGTATCTTGGATTGACTCTAACTCATCAGCAATCGCTTCACGGTCAACGTCAGATAACCCACCGTTACCTGCCTGTATCGACTTCGCGTAAGCGCTATCAATGGCCGTTTTAATATTTTCTAGTACTGACTCTTGAGTATCTAATCTCGAAGACAACATTGTCAGGTTCTTAGTAAACTGATCGTTTGCTTGGATCCTGTCATCAAAAAGCATGGCTCTTGCAGTCGCTGAAGCATCATCAGAAGCACTCAATACCCGCTTTTGCGTGTTCAGCTGCTGTGTTGCTTTATTCACGTCTTGCTGATTACGCAAAATAGAATTGAGATTAGAATTAAAAATTTGATTTTGAGATAAACGCATAATTACCTCGCTGCACTTAATAAGGTATCGAACACAGTTCTTGCTGCTGAAATGACTTGCGCTGAAGCCGAGTAAGACTGTTGAAAACGTAACAAGTTGGCCGCCTCTTCATCTAGGTTTACGCCCGATAGAGATTCAAACCATGCGCTTGACTGATTGGCTAACGCTTCAAATGCCGCGCCATTGGTTTTTGCTTGATTGGTGATAACCCCTACACCAGTGACAATATCGGCATATGCTTCATTAAAGGTTTTATGGCTTTCTGTACTACCTGTAGACTCTACATTTTGTCTAACTAAATCCGATGATTTCAGACCATCGAGCGCTGCACCATTACGGTTGTCATCAAAGCCACCAGTGTTAAAACTAATCTCAAAACTATCACCGGTATTCGGCGTACCCTCAATATCGAAAGTGAAGCCAAGATTATCAAAAGGTGCAGGCGCAGCTCCCACTCCAGAAAGAATATCTTTGCCATCCGCAGGAGCCGTAAAGGTATGCGTTGTACCTGAATTACTGGTTAACGTATATTCGTTAGCGTTGGCTGTTTTTGTCAAAGTATAAGGACCATCATTCAACGTTGGCGGCGTTCCCGCAGTAAACGCACTGGTCGCAGGATCGGTATCAGTGACGACTCCAGCTGAAATGGTCGCCGTACCATTATTGTCTGCTGATTTTTCAGTACGAATTGGCGACGCTAATGCGAGTGCTTCTGGTCTTTGAGTTGCAAGCTCCAATCCAGTTGCAGCCTGTTGATTTAATTTCACAAGAAATCTATCTCCTGTTGCACCACTGCCTGTTACGTTCATTTGTAAGCCAAAATAATCGCCCGTTCCCGTGATGACTCCACCTGCAATATTACCAGTCGTCGGAGTTCCGATAGGATTGCCTTTGGCATCTACAGCTGTTATTTCAACGGTTGTTGCGCTGGTATAAGTAACTTGGAAATCGGTAGCTGGCAACTCATTGCCGCGCCCTGGCTCAAGGGTTGCCGTAAGCGCTGCGGTGCCTGTATTCTCGCTGTAAGCAAAGCCACCCACGGTAGGTATTTTAAATATATCTCCACCTATGTTGCCATCTAAGTCCATTCCCAATCTATTTTGCTGATTAAAAGCATCGGCTAATGCGAGGCCAATTTGACCTAGTTGGTTTTGTGCCGGGATCAACACTTCATCTCTAAATGCCAGTAACCCGCCGATTTTGCCTTTCAAGCTGCCACTATCTAACTCGAGCTGCACAACATTTTTATCTTTAATGTCTAGGATTAGTTCTTTATGGTTAGGATCTGGGTTGCCTTTCATCGCGAATAAATTGAAGGCTCCACCTTGCATCACAAGTGCATCCCCAGTGCCTAAAAATACGAGCTTCTCGCCATTTTCACCATCGAGTGTTTCTATATCTACAAGTTCAGCGAGCTCCTTGATAGCTTGATCTCGCTCGTTAAGTACACTGTGATCGACATTGTTCAGATTGAGTGCTGATTTACTCGCTACTTGTTTATTTAATTCGCTGATTTTTTGCACAAGATTGTTGGCTTCTTCTGAGAAAATATCCAATTGCTCGTTCACAATACTGTTTTGATCAACAACAATACCTGACAGTCTATCCATTTGATCAACAAGGCCTTGAGCGCCCGTCATAAATAAAGAGCGGTTAGTTGTCGATGAAGGTAAGTTAATCGCGCTTTGTAAATTGTTAAACATCGAGTTGATACTCTTGCTCAGACTGTTTGAGTCTTGTGCAAACAACGTATCAACGCGGCTTGCCTCAGTGACAAACTGCTCATAGTAAGACTGATTAGAAATATCACGATTTAATTGCTGCTGCGCAAATTGGTTGAGCAAACGCACGGTTTCACCGCGGCCAACCATGCCACCTATCATTGTTCCGTGTTCAGTCCGTTCACGGATATACCCTTTGGTATTTAGGTTAGCGATGTTTTTACTGGTGGTTTGTAGTAACTCAGAGTTAGCCCTAACCCCTGCTGCACCAATATTTAATAGATCAAATGACATCTCATCTGACTCCCTTTGTTAGCGCACCGGATAAGAAATCGGATACATCAATACGCTTTAAAACTGACTTAATTTTGTTGGCATAATTCGGATCGGTCGCGTAGCCTGCATTTTGAAGCTCACTTAAATAAGCATGACTATCACCAGCCTTGTTTAAGGCTTGCTCGTATCTCGGATTACCTTTTAGAAAACTGACATAATCATCAAAGCTTTGTTCTAGCGACTTATAAGCACGGAAATCGGCTTGCTTTTGCACAGGTAACCCTTGCTCAAATTCAAGTGTCGATTTTCTGGCACTTTCACCACTCCAGCGGCTATCCGCTTTGATATTGAATAGATTAAAACTGCTACTACCATCTTTTTTGCTGATGATGTGCTTACCCCAACCGGTTTCCAGTGCAGCTTGTGCAACCATTACCGCAGGGTTCAAGCCTAGCTTTTTCGCAGCTGTTTGAGCGTATTCCCAAATTTTGTCGACGAATTCCTCAGGAGAACCAAAGCCTGTTTGTTCACCGCTTGAGGTATCTGCCTTAACATTGACAGCCTGCGGTTCAGGTTTACGTACACTCTCACTCGCTGTCGCCTGTCTTTTAAAGGAAATATCGCCGTCAGATCTCATTACTGAGGCAGGCTTATACTTTTCAGAATTAGGAGACAACTGCTGCACAATCAGATCTGCAAGTCCTAAGCTGCCCTGCTCAGATAAATGCATCGAAAGTTGCTGATCATGCATTTCTTCAAAAAATTTGACACCACTAGAGTTAAATGGACTGTCTTTATCCTCTAGCGCCTCATTCGCTTTACGCATGCTTTGTAACAACATTTGCGTAAAGATAGACTCAAACTGTTGTGCCGCCTTTTTCAATGCCTGATCTGAGGCACCTTGATCGCCAGCACCTTTCAGCGCCTCTTTACGGATCGAATCAAGGTTTCCTAGGTCAAAAAAGCTTTGATTTTTCAATTGGTCGGTGTTCATACACTCAGCACTGTTTGACGTTAATAACTATACAAATAGAAATGCAAAATCCGAGCCAAAAAAAAGCCTCACAATTGTGAGGCTAACTAGTTGATTAATAATAGAACATCAAATGACGACTAATTGACCATTTATTGCGCCCGCTTCTTTTAGCGCTTCAAGGATCGCCATTAAATCACCAGGCGCTGCGCCAACTTGGTTAATTGCCCTAACCAAATCATCAAGGCTCACGCCTGGGTCAAACACAAACGCTCGAGAGTCGTCCTGATTTACGTCGATAATACTTTGCTGCGTCACTGTTGTTTCGCCATTCGCCAGCGCATTAGGTTGAGACACATTTTGTTGCTCAGCAATCGTTACGGTAAGGCCGCCATGAGTAATTGCCGCAGGCTGCAACTTGACATTTTTGCCGATAACGATAGTACCTGTGCGCGAGTTAACGATGATCTTCGCAGCGGTATCCGCTGGTTTGAATTCAAGATTCTCTAGCGTAGATAAATACGCAACGCGCTGAGACGGATCTCTTGGTGCAATCACTCGAACTGAAGCTGCATCCATAGGTTTAGCACTGTTTGGTCCAACAAGACCATTGATAGTGTCGGCCAAGCGCTTTGCGGTAGTAAAATCTGGTCTATTCAAGTTAAAGGTAATGTAATCCCCCTGAGTAAACGGACTTGGTACTGCTCGCTCCACTGTCGCGCCATTTGCCACACGCCCTACTGTCGGGGTGTTGATCACAACTCGACTCCCGTCGGCACCATCAGCGCCTAAACCACCGACAATCAAGCTACCTTGCGCAATTGCATATACGTTACCATCAACCCCTTTAAGAAAGGTCTGAAGCAACGTGCCGCCTCTCAAACTACCAGCACTACCAATAGATGACACAGTAACGTCAATGGTTTGACCGGGTTTAACAAAAGGTGGTAAGTCAGCATGAACCGCAACAGCCGCAACATTTTTAATTTTTGGCTTTAAGCTTGCGGGCATCGTTATGCCAAAGCTGTTCAACATCGCTTTAAAGCTTTGCTCGGTAAATCTGGTTTGCTCACCAGTACCAGGCAAGCCAACAACTAGGCCGTAGCCAACCAGTTGGTTTGAACGAACACCTTCAACCATACTGACATCTTTAACTCGCTCAGCAGATGCCAAAGAAGAAAAACCAACCAACGTAATGGCCGCACCGATAAGCAAAATATTCTTAAGCATATTGTTCATTTTCAGCACCTTAAAACGGCATCAGCGCGCTCATAAAGAAACTCGTTAACCAACCTGCGCTTTGCACTTCTTGTTGGTCGCCTTTACCTGAATATTGAATTCTGGCATTTGCCACTCGATTGGACTCAACGGTGTTATCTGCGGTCACATCCTGAGGTCTTACCAATCCTTCTAAGCGAATAAATTCCTCGCCAGTATTGAGCGTTAACCACTTTTCGCCGCGGATCACTAAATTACCGTTAGGCAATACTCGGGTGACATTGACCGATATATTCCCGAATAAGCTATTTGACTGATTAGATTTCGAATCACCAGAAAAAGAAGAGCTGGATTTAGCACCAAACTGTATCGCTTCCTTCCCAATATTGATGGCATTGCCGCCAAGACCAATCACAGGGTCTAAGCTTGAATCACTGGATTTATCCAGCTCAGAATTCGCAGCTTTGGTCGCCTGGGTCGTTTCTCTGAGTACGATGGTAATAATATCACCGACTCTTAACGCTTTTTTGTCAGCATAAAGATCATTGGAAAACTGCGTATTAAACAATGACCCTGTTGCTACCATTTGGGCTTGATTATCCTCGGGGTAGATAGGTGCATAATACGGATCGTCACGCACCACATTTTTATTTTGTGTTGTACTACATCCAGATAATGCAGCGACCGTTACGATGGCTAAATATAATGCACGCATAATACCCCCTACCCAATTACAACTGTTGATTAATGTAGCTCAGCATCTGATCTACCGTTGAAATCACTTTTGAATTCATCTCGTACACGCGTTGTGTCTCGATTAGATTTACAAGCTCTTCGGTAACATTAACGTTTGACGTCTCAAGTGCGCCTTGAACTACTTTACCTAACCCCTCAACGCTTGGGTTACCTTGTACAGGTGCACCACTTACCGCAGTTTCTGTGTACAGGTTTTGACCAATTGGCTCAAGACCTGATGGATTAATAAAGTCACTGATCGTCAACTGCCCAATGACAACGTTTTCAGCTTGCCCTGCAACGCGCACTGATACTTCGCCATCTTGAGAAATAGTGATTGACTGTGCATCGTCGGGCACATTCATCTCTGGTAACACAGGAAAACCCGCACCTGAAGTAACTATCCGTCCTTCTTCATCCGTCGTGAACTGACCGTTTCTTGAATACGCAGTTGTGCCATCTGGCATCTGAATCTCAAAAAAGCCCGGCCCTTGGATCATCCAATCCAAAGAGTTTTCGGTACTTAACATATTACCTTGAGAAAAATTCTTTTGGTTAGCAACCACTTTGGCACCTGCACCAAGCATTAAGCCCGATGGTAGTTCTGTATCTTGAGAGCTGCGGCCACCTGGCTGATTGATGTTTTGATACAGTAAGTCTTCGAATATCGCGCGGCTCTTTTTGTAGCCGACGGTACTGGCGTTTGCCAAGTTGTTCGAAATAACTGAAATATCAGTTTGCTGAGCATCTAAGCCTGTTTTACTTATCCACAATGCCGGATTCATAATCTCTACCTCACTCTTAAACTATGCGTAGGAGCGAAGTGTGTCGCTCATCTATTTCTTCAGCTGTTTTCATCAGCTTAATTTGCATTTCAAATTGTCTTTGATGGTTGATCATATCCACCATCTCATGAACGGGATTGACGTTGGACATCTCTAAGAAGCCACTCATTACTTTTGCAGTTGGAGATATTTCACAAAAACCACAGATCCCATCTTCTAACTTATCTTCTTTTGGTCTATAGAGCCCGTCATTACCTTTCTGTAGCTTACTATTATCTGCTTCAATAATTTTCAGCCTATCAACCACCTCAAGAAAGTTAGCGGGGGCACCTTGTGGACGCACTTGAATAGAGCCATCGTCACTAAACACCACTTTATCAACGGGGATAGGTAAGACAATAGGTCCACCTTCGCCAATAAGTTGACGCCCGTGAGCTGTGACTAACGCACCGTCATTACGAATGTTAAGCGTGCCGACTTTGGTGTACGCTTCTTCGCCCGACGCATCAACGACGCTGATCCACGACTTATCATCTACTGCAATATCAAGCTCACGGCCAGTTTCAACGATTGCACCACCGGTCATATTAGTACCTGGACGTTCTTGCATAGCAAAAACCCGAGAGGGTAATCCTTCTCCGAATGCCTGCATTGAACGCGCTTGAGCAAAATCTGCTTTGAAGCCAGTCGTGTTGGCATTAGCAAGGTTATTCGCTTTGAGTGCCACACCGCGTAAGCTCTGCTTAGCGCCTGACATTGCGATATACACCATTTTATCCATGACGATGACCTATAAAATTCAAACTTAATCTAGTTAATGCAAACACAGTGCCAAAGTGATGAGATGTTTTTGACGGGCATAAAAAAGGCTGCCTTTGTAGCAGCCTTTGGAGGGCATAATATATTATCGGATCTGTAATATATTTTGTTGTAATGTTGAGTTAACCTCAAGCGCTCGAGAGTTCGCTTGGAAGTTACGCTGGGCACTGATAAGGTCAACTAACTCGTTTGTGAGGTTGACGTTCGATTGCTCTAACGCCGATGAACTAATACCACCAAGCGTACCTGTGTTTGGCTCGCCTGCTAGTGGCTCACCGGAAGATAGACTTTTCTTCCACTCAGTATTACCAATCGCTTGGAGGCCTTGAGAATTCGGGAAGCGTACGAGCGCGACTTGCCCTAGGAAAGTCGAGTCACCGTTAGTGTATGAAGCTACTACTTTGCCATCAGTACCAATATCAATACCAGCTAGTCGACCTACGGTTGCACCGTCTTGTTCCAGAGCTTTCACTTCAAATCGACCTGATGAATATTGTGTCGGTAACTTCTGAGCCGTGTTTGCTTCATCACGCCAGTTAACAACAATATCATTCGGGAAGGTTGCGCCGTTTTCTAACAAGTTTGACATACCAATAGTTGGATCGACCGCATCTTGAGGACCTGCAAGACTAAGCGGGTTAAACGTCGTACCCGTATTGTTACTAAATGTCAGTGGTGAAGCTGATGGATCATCCGCTGTTTGTGAAGGAATACCACTTGCGTCAAAACGAAATACGCTTACTGGAGTGTATGGCACAGGTGGTGTAGCGGTTGGGTCAATTTGCTGCGCATTGTGGTTAAATGGCTTATCGTCCATTGTTGCGTAAGTTGACCATTCATTATCCGCCGTTTTTCTGAAGAATAGCTGCAGTGTATGTGATTCACCCAGTGAGTCATATACCGTAATTGCCGTTCTTGAGTTATACGATGCACTTTGCGTAGGATCGAATGCAATCGTAGGTGGCTGCGCCGTTGCATCTAGATTAAATGATGTATAAATTTGCGATGTTGCTCGAGGAGACCCTGATGCATCTGGAATTTGAATTGGCGATGTTGTGCTTAGACTCAAAGACGTTGTATCACCTGTTGATGGATCAACAGGGAAGCCTTGCAAGTAGTCACCTTTTGCATTCACGATAAAGTTGTCTTTATTTAATTTAAATGCACCAGCTCGAGAATACGTAAAATCCTGTGATTGAAGAGAATTTGACATGGCAAAATAGCCTTCGCCCTCAATCGCCAAGTCTAGCGAGTTCTGCGTGAACTTTAATGACCCTTGGTGAAACTGCTGCGCTACCATAGTAGTTTGTACACCATCACCATTTTTCGTTTTGCCAGAGCTAAAAACCGAAGACGCGTAAACATCAGCAAATTCTGCGCGAGATTCTTTAAAACCCGTCGTGTTCACGTTAGCAATGTTATTTGCTGTTACGTCCAAGTCTTTTTGCGCGGCGGCAATACCTGTCAGTGCTATATTGAAACTCATACTCTCACCTCTAAGTTCTTAAGGTTAATTCTTTAAAACTACTATGCTATTTCAGCAATATCAGTTAAGCGCACCGCGCCTTCTTTGGTATTAATGACGATGCCGTTAGCACCATTAACATTAACACTGTCAATATTTCTAAATGTGGCCGAAGGTAAAGTCTGATATTCACCTTCAATCATGCCTTCGGCTTTTATGGTGTATTCCCCAGGGGGCATCATCTCGCCATCTTTATTCTTACCATCCCACTCAAAACGCACAGCGCCTACACTTTGCTCACCAAACTCAAGCGTCTTAACAATCGCTCCAGATTCGTCATAAATACCCACAGATAAATTCTGCACAGGCTCTTGGACAATCACCGAGCCCTTTGTAAGTGCATCATCACCATGTTCTAACGTCGTTGATTCGAGTAATGCTTTTTTACCAATCAGCGTTGATGCTTGAAGCGCTGAGTTAGAAGTCATTGATGCAGCTAACGAGTCAAAATTCTCATTTAGCTTTGAGATCCCCTCAGCCATAGTAAAGCTTGTCATCTGCGCGATCATTTGATCGTTGTCCGCAGGCTTACTTGGATCTTGGAAAGAGAGCTGTTGAGTAAGCAGCGAGAAGAAATCTTCTTGCGATAGCTCATCTCTGGGCTTTTTCTCCTCGGCCTGTTTTTGCCTATCCCAGTAGAGTGAATCTACACCCGTTGAAGAAGTGGCATTTACATTATTACTCATCAGCTGTTACTCCCAATTTAGCGCTGGCCTAGTTGCAATGTTTTACTAAGCATTTGCTTTGCAGCGTCTGCAACTTGAACATTGGTTTGGTAAGAGCGAGAAGCAGAAATCATGTTTGCCATCTCCTCTACCACATTCACATTCGGTTTATAAATGTAGCCATTTGCGTCAGCACTTGGGTGGTTTGGGTTGTACTCAACTTGAAGCGGCTTGTCGCTTTCAACCACACCTAAGACTTTTACTCCAACTGAAGATCCCGCAACATTGTTCTGGGAAGCTGCAGCTTTGGAAAGTTCAGCGGCAAATACAGGGTGTCTAGCGCGATACACAGTATCCTGACTAGAGCTCACTGAGTTTGCGTTTGAGATATTACTTGCGGTGGTATTAAGTCGCACATTCTGTGCGCTCATTCCTGAACCCGCAATATCGAAAACGTTATATAGACTCATTGTTATGCCCCTTGCCCGCCGAGTGCCTTTTTAAGGCTACTGAACTTACCACCAAGAAATTGCAAACTGGCTTGGTACTCTAATGCATTCTGTACATACAAGTTTCGTTCCACTTGTATATCAACTGAGTTACCATCACCTGTATCTGCTTGATTTGGCGAACGATATAGCTCAGATGAATTACTCATTTTGGTACCACCAGTGAGATGTTTTGCATCTGTTCTAACCATATCATTGCCGCTTCTTTGCATTGTCTTTGCCGCTTTTAAAGCACTAGCAAAGTCAATATCTTTAGCTTTGTATCCTGGAGTGTCTGCGTTTGCGATATTGCTTGCTAGAATTTCAGCGCGCTGTGAGCGCAGCAGCATCGTATGCTGATGTATACCCAACGCTTTATCGAAACTAATTGCCATTATCTGACTCCAAAAAATTGACTCAGGTATGACAAAGCAATCTTTAGGCCAGTTTTAAAACAAGATTTATTCATTAAATTTCAATGTTTTACATTGTATTTTTGGAATAATTAAACTTGAGCCAATATTGATGAGTGAAATAAATAAGAGGAAGCGTCTGAAGAGTCAGCGGTTGAACTTAGAAAATCCAAGGTTAATTAGTGTAGACACTGGAACTGCGACTGAGTACAAATATTCAATACCTAATTATAGCGAACGTCCCTGCCGCTATATGTGAATATTAAGTCTTTTTCTGATAGATAATACCAGGATTACAACGGATCATATTAAAGTCGTCACTTAAACCCGCCATCGATTCTGACGCACCTAAAAACAAATAACCATTAGGATTTAACGACTGAGCAAATTGCGAAATGATTTTGGCTTTCACTTCCGGTGAAAAGTATATCAGGACGTTACGGCAGAAAATTACATCAAACTTACCCATCAATGCATAAGAATCTAGCAGGTTTAAATGTCTAAAACTGACCATTTTACGGATCGGTTCAACAACCTTAGCCATTCCATTGCCACTATCCATAAAGAACTTCTTTCTACGCTCAGGCGACAACCCTCGCGCCAACGCTAGCGCGTCATATTCAGCATTCTTACACATATCCAGCATGGTGTTAGAAATGTCTGTACCGACGATCTGTACACCCATTTTTAGCGCGCCAGGGCTTTTACTCACATACTCACTCGCAGACATCGCGATTGAATATGGCTCTTGTCCTGATGAACTTGCCGCCGACCAAATCTTAACTGGACGTCTCAAGTCTTTAAACTCTGGTAAGATTTTCGATTTAATTAGCTCGAACGGATAAGTATCCCTAAACCAAAGTGTTTCATTCGTTGTCATCGCGTCCACCACAGCGGCACGCAATTGCCGCTCATGGGGACTGAGTGTTTTAGCTACTAAGGACGAAAGTGTTTCCACACCAAAGCGAGCCATCAGAGGAGCGAGTCGGCTTTTGACCAAGTACAATTTATTATCACCCAGTACAATACCGCACTGTTGCTCCAAAAAGGTTCTAAATTGGTCGTACTCTTTTTGCTCTAAATGCTTATTTTCCAAGTGCTACCACCAGCTTTAATCACAATGAACCCATTTTTTAACCGCTGAAGCTAATTCATCTGGGTTAAACTTAGCAATAAAATCATCAGCGCCAACTTTCTCAATCATGGCCTGATTAAATACACCACTCAGTGAAGTATGGAGTATCACATGCAATGGCGCTAATTTTGGATCAGCTTTTATTTCAGCCGTTAGCGTATAACCATCCATTTCTGGCATTTCAACGTCAGAAATTAATAGCCCTACTCGCTCAGTGACATTATTTTGACAGTCCATTTCCGCAATTTCACGAAGCCTGATAAGTGCTTCTTTGCCGTTCTTCGCAAGCTCAGTCTGAACACCTAATGGCTCTAATGCACGTTTGACCTGATTACGAGCAACCGCGGAGTCATCAGCGATAAAGACAATACGTTCGCCTAAATCTTTTTGCATTTCACCATCAGAGACAATGTCAGCACTGACTTCTGTGTTGATTGGGCAAATTTCATTGAGGATCTTTTCTACGTCTAATATTTCAACAAGCTCGTTTTCAATTTCTGTAACCGCTGTCAAATAGGAATAACGACCCGCCCCTGATGGCGGCGGCATTATTTTTTCCCAGTTCATATTCACTATGCGTTCCACTGCACTGACTAAAAAGCCTTGAACTGAGCGGTTATATTCTGCAATCACAATAAAACAGTTACGAATATCTTGAATAGGAGGTCCACCTACCGCAAGTGACATATCAATTACGGATATAGTTTGGCCTCGGATATGAGCAACCCCTCGGATAAGCGGGTTTGACTTGGGCATGCTTGTCAATGCTGGACATTGAAGCACTTCTCGGACTTTGAAAACATTAATGCCGAAGCGCTGTCGACCTTGAAGTCGAAAAAGTAATAGCTCGAGACGGTTTTGTCCAACCAGCTGTGTACGTTGGTTAACCGAGTCTAAAATACCTGCCATTTCAATCTCCTACTGTATAAACCGCTAATCGGAACGATCTTTGCTTCGACTCTGATATGGTTTACCACCCTTGATTAGGTGCAGTTATTAAAGCAGAATCTTTATACCTTGTTTCACCCCATAAGCATAGTCGAAACATCATGAGTTTGTTAAAAAAAACCCATTACATTCAGTTTTTTTGTTTGTTCGCTTATTTTATAGGCGTTGACTATGGTTATTGTCAGCAATATGACAACAAAACTTTAGAACAAAACGCAATAGAATTTGTTGAACCGAATGTAGAGCAAGATCCCGATAGCCAGCTGTCACTGACTGCTATACCACTTGATTCAAGAATTCCAGCACGGGATTGTCAATCGCCATTGCAATATAGTACAGCGATGGCTCCACCTTTTGATACTCAAGTGACAGTTCAAATTAGATGCAACGATACCCTCAGCTGGACTCAATACGTCCACGTACGTATCGATCACCTCTTCCCCATATTAGTTAGTGCAACCATGTTAGAAAAAGGCCGTGTTATTCAAGATGAAGATGTAAAAATAGAGTATCAGCCAAAACGTTTTCGCAGAGTTTCCTATATAGAAGATAAGTCGATACTAATAGGCAGTCGCAGCAAACGTAATATAAGAGAGGGCCAAGCCTTTACCCAAGCCCATATTTGCATGGTCTGCAAAGGTGATACTGTGACAATTATTGCTAAATCAGGTGGACTCGTGATCAAAACTCAAGGAGAAGCACAGCAAGATGGCAACCGTGGTGAACTTATTAATATTAAAAACACTCGCTCTGGCAAAACCTTACGTGCTAGAGTAATAGAAGTGGAAACAGTAGAGGTGAATTTATAAAAAATTTGCTAAAGTAATACTACTAAACGCCGATAACAAGGCTGAGAGTATAATTTTATTGGGTCTACAATCATGGTTAATCAAGTTAACGGTCAGAATCAGTCTACATCCGTTGCTAATAATGTTAAGCAACAGAAAGCTGAATTGCAAAGAAATGATGCCAACAGCGCATCAGTTAAATCACCAGCTACACCGAAAGCAGCTGCGGATTCAGTCAGTCTGACCCCGCAAGCGCAACAGCTGAAAACAGTCAACGAAAAAGCGCAGCAATCATCAGGCTTTGACGACAAGAAAGTCGAAGAATTGAAAAAAGCGATTGCAGAAGGCAAGTACCAAGTTGACGCGGAAAAACTCGCCAAAAACATAGCTGCATTTGAGTTCGAAATTTATGGATGATTTGGTTCGGCTTTGCCACCACAAACTTTCAGAACAAATCTCGACGCTAGAGGCGATGACCCTGCTTCTAGCGCGTGAGCTTGACGAGCTTGCATCTCGCCGTGGCGACAATTTAAAAGAAATCGCTCGTGAAAAGCTAACTCTCATTTCAAAACTGCAAAAGCTCGACAATGAATTGTCAAAAACTGAGTCTCACGTCTTTGAACACAATGAAGTAGCCCCGCTAGTCGCTAAAGTGCGAGCATTACTCAGTGAGTGCCAAACCAAAAATGAAATCAATGCTAAAACGGCTCACCAGGCTAATGTAAGCACACGTGAACTAAAAGGGATCTTAATTGGCGCACCAACTTCTATTACATATGGTCAGGATGGTAGTGTGAAAAGTAGCGACAGTGAGTTAGTACGTAACCTAAAGGCGTAGCCACGCCAGCCATATTTTAGTTTTGAAGAAAAACCGAAATGAAGCGCATTAAGTAAGCAACATGCGATGGGTGCTTACTTAAAGCTGTAAGATATCTTCTTAATTTTCTGCGGCTTGACTTGAGTAATATACAAATCATAAACGCGCTTCATATCAAGCTCCAATTCCGTCGCGTAAGTATCACCAACAGCGTAACTTTTCAGCACCTTAGCCCCTCGAACGAGTCCATTCACTTGGCTCTTAAGACCATCGTTTTGCGCAATAGCACCTTTTACCGTAATAGTGGATGTCAAATTCTGGCCATACAGTTGCTCAGCCAATTCACGATACGCTTCTAATTTTGAGACTTTGATAGCCATCAGCTGCTTCTCACCCGCAGTTTTACCCGGCTGAGCACTCAAAGGCGCGTACCCCACAGCCCGTAAAACAGGAAAGGTTTCCGGTTGCACCGTCTCATATTCAATGTGCTTGTCAACGAGGCTTGAACAGCCACTGAGTCCCGCTAGCGAGCAAACCATAACAACTGCACTGATAGAATTAGTGATACGCATTTCACTACACTCCGCTACAATAAATACCAATCAAAATTTAACGCTTCCCCAGCATCTTGGTCTCGCAAGGGTTGTTGTGGTTTCATCTAGTATTGGCAATAAATAAAATTAACTTTCATAAAATATGATTATGCACGAACCTTGCCAAAATTTGGCACAGGTATTGCTGAGTTAAAGGGTAGTTTTTGATCTGGGCATTTAAACATGAAAAAGCAATTCGCGACCAGTCTATCATTGTTGTGTATCACCTTAACTAATCCCGCTTATGCTGAATGGTTTGAAGTTACCGGCATGGCTGACGTTAAAAATGGCGATCATCAAAAAGCAAAAAGAAAGGCCGTAAATGACGCCATTACACAAGCATTGCTGTTTTCTGGCGCTTCGGTGAGTAGTGTACAAACCGTCACCGATGGTGTGCTCACCCAAGATCAACTTAAGATCCGCTCAAATGCTGAAATCCAGAGCGCCAACGTGATTGCTGAAGCAAAAGTCGGTGACTCATGGCAAGTAACATTGCATATCGATATTACCCCACAGAGTGCTCAGTGCCCAACGAGTGCTTACAATAAACAGGTTGCAGTCACACAAAGCCAGCTAAAAAATAAACATCAAGCAACTTTAGGTCAAATTTTTGACATAAATAAAGCCGTGAGCGAGCGCCTATATCAAACAATGACCGAACAAAAGTCGAGCTTAGAACCCGTTCCCTATTTTGCACAGACCATAGATGTTAGCCGTTTTTTCAGTCAGCGTTTTGATTATAATGAACAGCTAATCGAGACCATTACAGCAAATACCAACAGCCAATTTGTACTACTGAGTCAAATTACTGATGTTGCTAGTGTCGATAAGCTTAATAGTGACCTCGCATTTTGGCAAAGCGATAAATACTTAAGAAGCTTCAAGGTAGACTTTGCGCTGTTTGATGCACTTTCTCATGAAAGGGTATGGCAAAAACAATATGCCACTCAAGGCGTGTGGCCGTTTAAGAAAACCAAATTAATTGATGTGTACAGTGAGCGCTTTTGGCAGACAGATTATGCTGATGAGATCCAAGCCACGCTGACACAAATCGCAACTGATTTAAACGCAGCGGTCGCCTGCTTACCAACCAATGGCAAAATCCTACATATCGATGATGAACAAGTCGTTATTAATTTGGGCCGTATGCATGGCTTAGAGAATGGCCAGATCCTTAACGTAGCGCATAGCAATCCGCTGACTAATGTCGATGGTAAAGTGTTTATGCATCAAATTAAAACCATCAATAAACTGCAAGTGATCCAAGTGAATGCGCAAAACGCCATTGCGGTAAATATCAGCAACCGCCCACTTCACAATGTGCAAATTAACGATTTGGTTGAAATTCAAATAGAAAATGAAAATGAGTTTGAATTGTAAGTGCTGAGCCTTCCTGTAGCAAAAGGCAAGATTTTCGATGACTTTACACCCTCTGCATCATGCTTCCATCACCCATTTACTTTGGTCATTCCACGCAGAAGTGAATACCAATGGCGTCCCCAGTAGGAATCGAACCTACATCTAAGCCTTAGGAGGGCCTTGTTTTATCCATTAAACTATGGGGACAATCTCTAAAGTCAGATAACAATCGCCTTTTTTGACCTTCACTAGCGGGATCTGCGGAACTTAATACCAATGAAAGTCGAGAATTGTTGATTCTCTGTTGTACTGCATCTCAGTGACTTCGCTTTAGTATACTGATCTTAATGAACTTTTAAAGATTAATAGTCAATTTATTCGCGGTAATAAATGAGCTGGTTCAGTAGGTGAATACGCAGCAGTTAAGACCCACTACTGCGCTATCAGTTACTTCGCTTGAGGTGTGAATAAGAAGTAGGATAGTTCTTCGTTTAATAAAACCTAAATGGTATTTCTTTTAAAAAACGCTATTTGAAGTACTACCTTGAAGCGGTCGCCTGATCATCAAGGATAAAATACGGGATGGTCACCACCGTGCTTGCGATCACTAAGTTAGTGTTAAACTCTAACAATCTTGCATTTACCTCCACGCCTCGTGGACGATAAACCATAGTGCCTGTGAGCAAATGACTGGGCGATTGCGTGTTTTTCAAGCGGCTTGTGTTACGCGAAAAAGTCAAATCACCACTGGATGTCACTTCAATTTTCCCCAATGCTTTAAAGTCTAATGCTTGATAACCCAGCTTTTGCATTTGATGCATTAAAGACTCAGCCAATTGGTTTCCTAGCTGGTTTGTATCCCTTAATGATTCATTAAAGTTGACAAAACTGGCTACCGCTATCGACTCAGGCTTTTGCCCTAACACAGTATCTGACAGTTCCAACGCAATTTGATTGGCGTAGTTAGCAATTTCTTTCCGATGACGATAGCTAATGAAGCCAATATCTTGCGATACAACAGCTTGTGAATCTTCATTACGCTCTTGCTCTTCCATCATGGCATATAATATTTCCATATCGGATTGCTGCGTTTCTGTAGGTTCGGAAGCCGTCTGTTTTGTCATTTCGCAGCCACCGAGTAATGCGAGTGTCGTCGCGAATAGCACTACATTTTTCATCATCGCCTCCGAATTAGTTCGCACGCTCTATACGAATGCCATCGTATGCCGCACCATCTTGTAGGGCGTTAACTACGTTTTGCGGTAAAAAGCCTTGAGCAGAACCCACGACACTTTTACTTCTAAGCCCAACCACTCTGGCATTAACCATAACTCCACCCTGATGATTCACCAAAGTACCACCTAGCACGTACAAAAAAGGATGGTCGTCAGATAGCTCTAAAAAGTCACGGCTGAAAATAAAATCGCCTTCAGGTGTCACCCGGATATAGTCTGTTGTTTTAAAGTCCACAACAGGGATCCCAAATGCATGAAGCTCATGGATAAAGCTTTCAGCCAACTGATTACCCAGCAAGGAACCTTTATCAAATTCTTTATCTAAAAATACAAAGCTTGTCACTGCTACCGGCGTTTTCTCATTCACGTGTTTCAAGTTTGCAACCATGTCTTGCATAATAGACTGGACATAGTGAGTGACATTTTTACCAGCCATTTGCTGAGAAACAGAAAATTGCTTCATACCGTTTGGATTACTTTGATACATCGAAGATTTTTCAAAGCCATTACGCACGGGCTCAGCCTGAGCATTATCCACCGCAAAAAAGTTACTCTGAGCACAGCCAACCATCAATGAAAGCGGCAAAACCAAACTTAATACTTTTTTCATTACTTTCATCTCCACTAATATTGGCTTCGTATAATCTGACCGTCACGATTTGAGACACGCTCCGTACCCCACATCACAGCTTTAGGAATGCTGATTGATGCGGCTGAAACGGCTCGATTATGTAACGTATCAACCAGCCGCGCATTGACCAAATAGGTATCTCGACTTTCTACGATTGTCCCGACCACCACGAGGTCAATTTTCTGGCGCTGATTCAGCACATTCAATTCTCGACTTAACATACTATCGGCAGAACTTTGTAAAGATAAAGCGTTTCTGAGTCGATATTCCACGACATCTGCCCCCATTTGACTTAAATGGGTCATGAGGGATTCTTGCAAGGCCACGCTCAAGCCAGAACCTTGCCCAGCAACGGTATCATCCAGCTGATTTGCTTTAAAAAAGCTCGTCACAGCAAGCGTTGAATTCGGCTTGAACGGCCGTACATACTGCCCAAGTTCCGCGGCTAACTGAGCGCCAAACCCATCTAAGTCAGGTAAGATTTCTTGCTGCTGGGTCACTTCTCTTTTGCCAACCTGTTGGCTGTTTGTACACCCCGCCAACAACATAATCACTATGAGTGCTAGATATTTCATTTCACCAAGCCCACGATAAACTTATTGGATAAAATGCAAAATACGCACCAAGTTTTAAAGTCGATGACTGGTGTAATGGCTAACCAAGCAGCTTAAACCTGCACGCTTAAGCTGCTGGCAACCTTTGTATGCAGAGGCCTTATCTGCAAATGCACCTAATTTGAGCCGATAATATTTCGTATTTTGAATATCTATTTGCTCGATATTCACTTCGCTTGTTGCAAAGTCTTGCGGTAACTTATCCTTGAGTTGCTCGTAGGTTTGCCTAAGCTTGGTATATTCCGTTGTAGAGGCCAATTGAATTGCAAATTCAGCTATCTCTACAGGCTGTTCTGGTTTCTCGGTGGGCTTTGTTTTTTGCTCTATCACTTGCTCGGGTTGCTCTGCTAAAAGCTCAGCATCCTTTTGCTTTGCAAGCGAATTTGATAGCTGCATCGCAATAACATCTAAATCTTCCTGCACTTCTTCAAACCTAGCAACCTGCTGTTTTAGCGCTCTGAGCTGCTCTACTTCTTGTTGTAAGGTGCTTACCTGCTGTTCCAATAAAGATATTTGCTTCTTCATTTGTAATGAGTCAAGTTGACTCTTGCTCGCAGTTGCTTGGCAACCACTTAACGCAACGAAACTGAGCATAATGAGATGCCGCTTAATTGATTGCATTGTTTTCTCTTTCATAAATAGTTAAGACTTCCACTGTGCAAGAAACTTTGAAGGGAAGTAGATTTTGGCAAATATTTGCCGCATTTTGTGTGGCGTCATCTCTTAATATGAGTAAATAAGTGGCGTCGCCTTCTTTTTGCGCATACCCAAAACCACCACTTAATAACGCGGGATAACGCTTAGCCAAAATCGCCGCATACACTTTTAATATCGTTAATGTCTTGAAGCGTCCAGCTACAGCAAACTCTTGCGTGGTTGCGCGCTGTCGTTGTAGTTCGTGATTTACATCAAGCAGTAAGTCTCCCTCTGCACTTAACTCCACTTCTATCTGTTGAGTACTGGCTACCGCGAGCCTTTTCGCATCACTTATCGCTGTACGGTAAGTCCCAGGCTTCAAACCAGTAAATACATAGTAGCCGTCATATGCCGTCTGAGTGCGCGCGACTTCGTTACCCGTTTCATCAAGTAAACTCACGGTAGTGAATCCTGCAGGTCGGCGCTCAGTACCCTCATTGATTTCAACAATACCTTCAACTTCCGACGAGTTTACAAATGGTATTTCAACATATTCAATATGACCGGGTCTTGGAGTGAATGAAAAGCCATCGTTAGCGGGAATTAAAAAGGGTTCTGGGATCGTTTCTTTGTCAACAATAATATCTGTTCGTTTGTAATTAACCATTGCGGGTAATAGAGCGACACCGTCGTCGTCAGTTTTACCTTGTGCAAAGTTTTGTAATGCTTTTATAGTTACCCCCTTCAGCGGTAACTCCCCGTCGTCAAGATAGCCGTTATTATTTTGGTCGATAAAAGCACGAACCATCAAAGAGCCAAACTGCGACAAGCGTTTGCCAGTTAAAAAAACCTGATCTACGGTTTCGCCTGCTCCAATACTTACTTGTCCAGAAAGGCCTAGTTGCCAGTTATCATCGTTATCGTATTGCAAGTCTGTTAACAATCTAAACTTATCATGGTTCCAGCTCAATCCAAGTTCGGTTTTATAGTAATCTGCAGCCAAGTCTTTGTATAAGGTAATGCCAAAATCAAGCTCAGGACTTAGCTCTTTGCTCAACTCTAGCTCAGCGGCTGTAATTTCATTAGAAGGTTTTATGTCATACCAAGTAGTAAAGCGACTATATATCCCAAAAATCCTTCGCTGCCAGCGCAAGTAGCCACTCATATCGCTGGCTTGATTTGTCTGCTCTTGCCACACAAATTGGTTACTGAAAGTGCCCCAATAATTACCCGTACTAAACAGTAGCGACGCTTGCTCGGTGGTGTCTATATTAGCTCTATTAAGCTGAAAGTATTCAGCACGATAGTAAATTTTAGCGGCATCAAAAAGAGACCAATCTCCCGCCGCCGTTAATTTTATCTCGGTCGCATTTTCATCCCGTTCTATATCTTCCTTTAGCTCAAATTTAGCACCTACCTGCTGGCCAAATAGACGGGTTCGAGTATTTGCAGAGAGACGTTGGTTCGTTTCGCTCTTACTATAGTCAACATCCAGTAATAGTCGTTTATTAATATTAGTGTTAAACCCTGTAGAAAAGTATTGTTCTGAGGCGCTATTTTTTACACCTTGACGATGCTGCAAACCTGCATACACCGCAAAGTTTTTAGTAAGACCGTAGTCAAATCGACCATTTACTTGCCAGCTTGATGCTTCTGATACCGCAGTCTTGTCGCCCAGTATACTTTTGCCCGTCTCAGTAATTGATACGGCAAAAAAGCCTTCACCTTCGTTTACAGTGCTCTGTTCAACATAATAGGTCTGCACTTCTTTTGATACTTGACCTTGGCCTCCATACATCACCAGTTCAAAGGTATTTTCGCCAAATAGTAAATCAATATTTTCAAACTCATAGCGCCCAGATTGGACATTATTTCCTTGCCCTATTAGCAATCCATTTCGATAAAGCTCTACGTCCCACCCTACCTGAACAGGACCTGAGATGACAATGCGCTGACGGTTCGTACGCCTATCTAGCGGCGCGTTACTGAAGCTCACTCCTCGCCCTTCTTCATTTAGCGCATCGACTCCAACTTGAACACTCTGGACATCACCGAGCGATACCTTGGTAAAATTCCCAAACGGTAAAACATCGGCCTTTTTAGAAGCACGGTTGAGAGATAATCGTGAGCGATTAATCACATCCCCCTCTCTACCAGCAATAAAATACTGAGCTTGCCAATAGGCGATGTCTTGCGAACCAATAAGGGAATAAGACGTCTGACTAATGTCTTCAGTCAGCTGCGTATTTATCTGAGCATCCAGCACTGGTTTACCGATGCTTTGATAAGGACTTGGTCGCCATGGTAATGTTGCGCTAGCATTGCGGTCAAAACTGACAACCTCTCTTTCTAATCGCTGTTGCTGTGCTTCTATTGGCAGAATTTGCCTACTTTTAACCGTAAGAGATAAATCCTGTATATCGGTAAACAGGCTCACATCGAATAAGGTCGCAACGATATAATCGGCGAGAAATACCTCACCATTGATAACTTGAACGTCCTTATCACTCAATTGCGTTCGCTGGCCTTTGCTCTCAACTAAATGCGCTTTGGCATGAAGACTAAAGGTGTTTTCAGGAGTGAAGAACCAGCCATCAAAAGTTCCTGATACATCTTCTGATACCACAAACCCCAAAGCTGAAAACAAGCTCAAGAGTTCCACATTGACGCCTTGTTCCGACGTCACCGCGATCACTTCACCTAAATATAAATTTCCTTTATAGGCGGATAAAAACAGTTCCGTACCAACATCAACCCGAGAGACCACCCGCTCACTTTGCTGTATCGCAAGTTTTGCTTTCACTCGTTCAACCCGTTCTAATAGCTGTTGCAAAGTATCAACCTGCGATGCCATAGCAGGTTGATAGCATAGCATGCCTATTAGTAACGCGCGCCAAATAACGTGGGCTCTCATTACGTTCGCTTACCCTAAACTACAAAGATACCGAATCATCTACAAAGGTGCGGTCAGTGTACTCATCATCACCCACATACTTGATTAAGACCTTGCCTGATGGCCCGAGCTTAATTGCAGGGTCTATCAAGAATTCTACACTCCTTTGATTAAGCTCTGGATATACGGCAAACTTATTTAATACTCCGATCCGCACTGGTTTAACGTCATTTTTCCCCTGCCAATAAGCGGATAATTCGCCAAAGCTACTATATTTCCCAGTTCGATTAAGTAGTACCGTAATTGCCTGACGACCATTTTTTGCGTTGCTTACAATGACATCCTCAAGCTGTACTTGCGGGTTCGCATCACCAACTCGTAGCATCACCGGAATGCTATAACTCATCAGCACGTCAATATTGATACCTTCTTGCAGCTTGCCTTTATTATTCGGCAGCTCCCTAAAGAGCAAATGTGAGCGATACTCTCCTTGTTCCATATTCGCCCTTCTGCGTACAGCCAGCTTTATTACCTGACGCTCACCAGGCCCCAGTGTTACTTGCCTAGGTGAAATACGGATGAAATGGCTTGCAGCCATAGGGTTTATTTTTTGCTCGGCAAAGTTGGCATAACCACCTTCTTTAAGTGCTAGCTTCTCTTGAAATTCAAGTCGATAAGATTTGGTCACCTCACCATTATTAATGATTGTAACCCTCTCAATTCTCTGACGCTCTTCGAAAGCAACCCGTGTTGGGGTGATCATCAGATTGGCGCTTACTTTACAGCAACAAAACAAAAGCAGCGTTAATATTAATTTATTCATAATTTAGGGCCTGTTTATCTTTCAAGTTTGTTTTTGCAGCAGTTTGATTGCCATTTATACAAGGCAGAGCCTGCGTAGCATAGTTATTCTATGTGAGTCAGGCGATAACACAGTAGAAATGCCAATCAAGCGCTGCCCTTTGGGTTCCCCTGAGTGCGCTTTGTTCATTGTTGCTCAACTTTTGCTTAGATTACTAGGCGGCAAGTCGAGCGCCGCGACCAAAACCCACTCACGGGAACAAAAATCAAACAGCAAAGGTCAACAGACCCTAGTAAGACAAAGTTATTTCAACGTTCAAGGTTTGCACCCCATCCGATAGCGATTTACCGTTGCCAGCAAAGCGCAATTGACCACCGACCTTAAACTCACCAGACCCAACACTATCGGTGTAAATAGCCTTCTCGTGATACAGCTCAGTCAATTGGAAGGCATCGGATGCACCAAGATTCCAATAGCCAAACCAGTCGTTGTAAACGGTAGATTGGACGCTAATTTGGCGATTATGAGGAAAATCGGTCAAGAGGATTTCTGCCGCATGACCAAACTCTACGAATAGAATATTGCTTGAGGTTTGTGGCCTAACATTAGGTTCTATCGTCACTGTGCCTGCGCTATTTTGGTCAATAATCGCAATCGTGCCAAAGCTCAATTTCTTAACGACCGATATATCTTGAGCTTTGGCCAAGTGACTGGCAAAAAGCAATGCCAGTACCATGTAACGCCACATGTTTTAGTAAGCGATTTCGATATCAACTTTACTGGTGTATACACCACCGCCATACGTATCTGTTCCAGAAAGTACTTTCGTACTTAACGTCGCACCAACTGAAAGCGTTGCGGCACCATTTGCATCAACCCTAAACTTGTTGTTTGTCACTTCACTGTTAGGCTGCGCACCGCTTACTACATAAAACTCAAAATCCTTTAAATCAAAAGAGGCATTACCTACGCTATCAACCGTAGTTGCGGCCGGAACCGTAATCGTTAACTCAGTGTTTGGCGCAGCATCGGTGATATTGATAGAGCCAGCTCCACCTGTACTAATAAGGTTTATTACTGCGTCACCAGTATTCTTAATTTCAGGATCGGTCAGTGTTGGATCCGCCTCAATCTTCATCGTGGCGACATCAGCTGCATCACCCTGCACTCGAATGATACCGAAATCAAGCGGATCACCGGCTTCAGCTGAAAATAAGTTTTTAACTTCTACTTTTACTTCAAGACGAGCAGTATCCTTAGCAATTGCTGAAGAAGTAAGTAAAGCAGCGGAAATAGAGCTTGCAATAAGCGCAGATTTAATCAGTGTTTTCATCTTTAAATTCCTTTAGAGGTCATTTTTATCATCACCGCAATGCCGTTTTTTGGTGACTTATTGTTTATCGTTCCCAAATGGGAAAACTTTAGTAAAAATTAAAGCATTAATCTTCTACAATCAAAGCTTTGGATAGAAAATAGTCTACAGTAGATTTTTGCTTCTTGAGTTGATCTTAATCCAGAAACTGTTGCCCAATTTCGCATTTCAAACGCTTGAATTTGCAATTCTGCCTCAGAAAATATACTAGGAAACTTTCGCTTTACTGCCGCTAATAGCGCTTGATGCTGCTCAACTTGAGGCATGGAATTGATAGATAGGGGAAACAACTTGAGTTGAATTCCAGTCGTTTGATTCGCCTTTTGTTTACTCGCGGAATAACGCTTAACCTCTACGTCAATATTCGATGTTGCTTGGATATTATCGACGCTAGCTTGAGACTCTAACAAAGTCAGCAAGTTTGTGAGATCCTGCTCTAACGAGCTCAATCGCTCAATACTTTTGAGCTGCTGCGCACTTAACAGCGAAGGCTCTTTAGATGAATGACTACAGCCACCTAAGGTGATTAAAGAGCCGAGGAGTAAGAATTTAAAAAACCGAATATCCACAATAAGTTATAACAAAAATCCATTTTCAGCTATGGTACATAAATCGCGGTAAATAACCAAATGCTTTTACCGCAAATATCGGTACATTTAACTTTATGTAATTACCTTTTAGCAATTAAATCGATAAGAGAAGCAAGCTCAGTTGAATACTCGTCTCTTCTCATCGCATGCTCAACGATGGCTTTTAAATAGCCGATTTTACTTCCACAATCATGGCTTTTTCCACGTAACGAATATGCATCGACTTGCTCTTGCTCCATCAACATGGCAATCGCATCGGTCAATTGAATTTCACCACCAGCACCTAGCGGTGTTTTTGCCAAAAGTGGCCAAATAGATTTATTTAACACGTAACGACCAACAACGGCTAAGTTTGAAGGTGCACTTTGCAGTTCAGGCTTTTCGACAATAGACTGCATCGCGCCTGACTCTCCTTGCGCGAGTGCCGCTCCTCCCAAGTCCACAATACCAAACTGAGAAACGAGCTCAGGCGCTACCGCTTCTACCATCACTTGGCTATTACCTGACGCTTTAAAACGCGCGATCATATCAGCAAGATTATCTTTTGTTAGATCGCATGCAGCGTCATCGACTAATACGTCAGGCAGCATAACCACAAAGGGCTCATCGCCAATCACAGGGGCAGCGCAATTGATGGCATGACCAAGGCCACGAGCCTCACCTTGACGCACATGGATCAGCGTAACGCCTTTGGGGCATATAGATTGTACTTCCTCTAACAATTGACGCTTCACCCGTTTTTCCAGTGTCGCTTCCAGCTCAAAGCTCTTATCGAAGTGGTTTTCAATTGAGTTTTTACTTGAATGGGTTACCAGTACAATTTCTTTGACGCCAGCCGCCGCAGCTTCATCTACTACATACTGGATCAAAGGCTTATCGACAATTGGCAGCATTTCTTTTGGAATGGCCTTCGTCGCGGGTAACATGCGAGTGCCAAGACCCGCCACTGGAATAACGGCTTTCATAAATACTCCTAAATCGCGACCGGTGCCTTTATATGCGGATGACATTCGTAGTTCACCAACTCAAAGTCTTCAAACTTAAAACCAAATATGTCTTTTACTTGAGGGTTGATCTGCATTTGTGGCTTTGCAAACGGCGCTCGGCTTAGCTGCGTTTCAACTTGTTCCATGTGGTTTAGATATAAATGGGCATCGCCGAAAGTATGTACAAAATCACCCACTTCTAAGTCACAAACTTGTGCAATCATCATCGTTAACAGCGCATAGCTTGCGATATTAAAGGGCACACCTAAGAAAATATCCGCACTGCGCTGATAAAGCTGGCAAGAAAGCTTGCCATCTAGTACATAAAATTGGAATAACGTGTGGCAAGGTGGCAACGCCTGTTTGCCCATCGCTGCATTTTCTTTCGGTGAATAGTTAGTATCAGGTAAAAGCGCAGGGTTCCAAGCACTCACAATCAGGCGACGAGAGTCTGGGTTGGTTTTGATTTGCTCTACAACATCTTTGATTTGATCTATCACTTCACCATTTGGCCCCGTCCAAGAGCGCCACTGGCTGCCATAAACTGGCCCTAAGTCCCCTTCATCCGTTGCCCAGCCATCCCAAATGCTAACGCCATTTTCCTTTAGGTATTTGATGTTAGTATCGCCTTGCAAGAACCAAAGTAGCTCGTGGATAATCGAGCGTAGATGACACTTTTTCGTCGTTACAAGTGGGAAGCCTTCTTGCAAGTTGAAGCGCATCTGGTATCCAAAAACACTCACTGTGCCAGTGCCCGTACGGTCTTCTTTTTTTGTGCCATTATCACGCACGTGGCGCATCAGTTCTAAATATTGCTTCATTGTTCGCTACTCTTTAACTTTTAACTTGCCCGGTAGATGGGTTGCTACCTTCTCGCTTATATGCCCACACCATAAGGATAGCGCCTGCAATCACCATAGGGAGAGATAAGATCTGACCTTGAGAAATAAAGCCACCATATAAGCCAATATGTGCATCTGGTTCACGGAAATACTCGATTGAGAAGCGGAAGACACCGTAACCGGCTAAAAATAGACCTGCTACACTGCCAGCTGGGCGTGGTTTCTTCCTAAACCATACCAGCATCACAAACAATACCAGCCCTTCAAAAAACGCTTCATAAAGTTGTGATGGATGGCGCGGCTGTGGTCCGCCCGTTGGGAAAATAAATGCCCAAGGAACATCCGTTACGCGACCCCATAATTCGCCATTAATGAAGTTACCGATACGACCAGCAAAAAGCCCAACAGGCACCATAGGAACGACAAAGTCGCCTACCGATAAAATCGAACGTTTGTTTTTAAGCGCATACACGATAATCGCCGTGATAACGCCCAATGCACCACCATGGAAAGACATACCGCCTTGGTCCACCCTAAACAAATAAAGCGGGTTTTCAATAAAATGAGTGAATTGATAAAACAGCACGTAACCAATTCGTCCGCCCAAGATCACACCGAGCATACAGTAAAAAACTAGGTCGCCAACTTGGTCTTTATTCCAACCAGAGTTTGGTTTTTTTGCTTCTTTCCCTGCCCACCACATGGCGAACATAAAGCCGATCAAATACATTAATCCATACCAACGAACACTTAACGGTCCGATGGAAAAAATCACAGGGTCTATCTGTGGAAACTGCAAAGCCATAGCCTTTCCTTAATTCATTAACATATTGCCAGCGATAACAATGAGTAACGCCGCAAACACTTTCTTAATCGTTGTGACTGGTAAGTGGTGCGTAGCTTTAGCACCAATAGGCGCCATAAACCATGAAGTTGCCACTATACCAAACAAAGCCGGTAAATAGACAAAACCTAAAAATCCATGTTCAATATCCACATGTTGGCTGCCAGAGGCGATATAGCCAAAGGAGCCAAAGATAGCGATAACAATACCACTGGCAGACGCACATCCTATCGCTTTTTTCATATCAACAGAGAAAAATGTCAGTAGTGGGACGATTAATGCTCCCCCGCCGATACCAATCATTGCTGACAGCGCCCCCGTTACCGAGGTTAGCATCGCAAGTATCGGTCCTTGCGGTATAACTCTGGTTGATTGTGGCGGTCTTCTGGAACTCCACGCCATTTTCAATGCAATGCCCACAACACTAACCACAAAAATAATTCTGACCAGTTTTTCAGGCAACATCACTGCGGCAAAACCACTACCCAACGCGCCGACTGCCACACCTAACATCACCCATGGAGCAATGTGCCATGGAACATTGTCATTTTTATGATGCGCTTTGGCTGAAGATGTCGAAGTGAAAATAATGGAGGCGAGAGACGTCGCGATTGCAACTAACACCACTTGATCTGTGGGTATAACATTAAATTTGGTCAAGATGACAGATAAAATAGGGACTATCAGCAGCCCGCCGCCGATACCAAGCAGACCTGCCAAAAAGCCAACTGCACAGCCGAGCAAAGCGCAAAGTACAACGATGAGTATAATAGTTTCCATCAACAAGCTCTTATTCTTATAGCGCCGTAATGGTAGCGTAAATAGCTTTAAGAAGCACCCTTTGCTTGGTGGCTGGTATAGAGTAATTCTGCAAAATGATGCTCAATCATAAATTCTTTAATAATTCGGCGCACTTGCTTAGATGAGGGTTGTGCTAAACAATTTTCAAGTAAAGCTTCCATATCCGTTACTCTCAGTCTGCGTAGCACCCATTTCACTTTGTTCAGTGATGAAATATTCATACTCAAACGGCGATACCCCATTGCAATAAGCAAGATCGCTCCCTCAGGCTCACCACCTAACTCTCCACATAGGCTAAAAGGCAGCTCGTGTAGTTCACACTGCTGTGCAATCTGGTTTAACACTCGCAATACACTGGGATGATAAGGGTCAAAAAGATCCGCCACTTGTGCGTTGGTTCTATCAACGGCTAATAAATACTGCGTCAAATCATTACTACCCACAGAGCAAAAATCGATTTTTTTCGACCACTCAGGTAACAAATACACGCTAGACGGTACTTCAAGCATTACGCCGATTTCTGGCTGGTCGATGGTATAAAAAGGATCAGCCCATTCGTCTTGCAGCTCAAAACAAGCCTGCTCAATGAGTGCCATCGCTTCATCTATTTCCTCACTATGGCCCACCATAGGCAACATGATCTGTAAGTTGCCAAGACCCGCGTTTGCTTTGATCATGGCTTTGATTTGATCCAAAAAAAGCTCGGGATGATCCAACGATACACGAATGCCCCGCCACCCTAAAAAAGGGTTTTCTTCTTTGATATCAAAGTAATCTAGAATTTTGTCGCCACCGATATCTAAAGTCCGCATCACTACGGGCTCAGGGTGATAACGTGATAGCACCTCGCGATACCAGACTTCTTGCTCCGATTGTGTTGGGAATTGGCCTTTTTGCATAAACCAAGACTCAGTACGATAAAGACCAACGCCATCGCAATAACTGGCGCTTAATGTCTCGGTCGATAGATCAAGCCCAGCATTTAAGAGTAAATTTATACGCTCACCATCGAGTGTAATAGGCGGCAAATCATGTTCCGCTTCAAACTTATCATGCAGAATGTTGTCTTTACGTTTGATTTCAACGTACTCATTGACCAACATTTGCGAAGGCGAAATATAAAGCCGTCCAGAATACGCATCCATGATCATAGACTTACCATCAAACTGTAATAATGGAATGTCTTCTATGCCCCAAATAGCGGGAACGCCCATCGCGCGAGTGAGAATGGAGGCATGAGAGTTGGCCGAGCCATGCACACTGACTACCCCTTTAAGCTTTTCTTTTGGTACTTGCGCTAACATAGTCGGGGTCAAGGTATGGGCGATTAGAATCGTATTATCTGGATAGTGTTTAACAGCTTGCTCAGTTGAGACTAAATGCTGGAGCACACGCAGGCCAATATCATTAACATCAATCGCACGCTCTTTGATATAAGGGTCACTCATCATATCAAACTGAGCCACAAGCTTTTCGATAACAAGCTTTAGCGCGGTTTTTGCGTTCCAGCCTTGTTGTATCTCAGACTCAACTTGTTTACCTAAACTCTTTGCATCCAAAAGCTGTTGGTAAACCTCAAACACAGCTACCGCTTCTTTTGGAATATCATCACTCAGAGTTTTGGCTAAAATATGAAACTCTTGCCGAGTCGCGGCCACCGCTTGATGAAACAGCTGAATTTGATGCTGAATATTGTCACTATGCTGCGGTTCAATACTCGCAAAATCAATATGGGGTAACACCACATAACCATCACCTAAGGCAATACCTGGTGCACTCGATACCCCTTTTAACACTGAAGTTCTGTGACTGCTTGCATCTTGTTGAAGTAAAGTTTGAATTTCGGTGTTGGCAAGCTGTGAAGCCAATTGCGCTGAAAGCGTAATAAGAAAGGACTCTTCATCATGGCTAAATACACGAGCAATCTTTTGCTGCACCACAATAACCCCAAGTACTTTACGCTGATGTACAACGGGCACTGATAAGAAAGCATTGTAGCCTTCTTCATTGACCTCAGGTGACAATTTGAATCTTGGGTGTGATTGGGCGTGGGCAACGTTAATTGGCTCTTCACGCTGGGCAACAAGACCGACTAGGCCTTCGGTAAATCCCATTCGGAATTTTCCGATTGCTTCAGGGTTTAAGCCATCCGTTGCCATCAGGATAAAGTTATCTTGACTGTAATCGGCAAAATAAACTGAGCAGCATTCAGTGTGCATGGCATCTTTGACCATAGTAACAAAGCAATTTAACGCGCTTTGTAGGTCACTTTGCTGTGCCACTGACTCAGCAATCGATCTTAACGTTGCTAACACCTGCTGCTCCTATTTTTATCGTTTTGTGCGCCAGAAATCCTTCTGCCCTTGCTGTTCACGTTTACCAAATGGCATCGCAAACGGAGCGAATTCCTTCATCACTCGACGATAGACATCACGCTTAAACGATACAACTTGACGTACTGGATACCAATAGCTGACCCAGCGCCAATCATCAAACTCAGGGTGATGCGTACGTAATAAGTCTACGTCTTCATCTTTACACCTAAGTTTCAATAAAAACCATTTCTGCTTTTGCCCGATACAAACTGGGCTTGAATCTCGTCTAATTAACCTTTTTGGTAGTTTGTAACGTAACCAATGTTTAGAACTTGCTACTATTTCAACATCTTCTGGCCTAAGTCCAACTTCTTCATGAAGTTCACGATACATCGTTTGCTCAGGTGTTTCCCCTTGATCTATTCCGCCTTGAGGAAATTGCCAAGAGTGTTGTCCGTAACGACGGGCCCAAAAAACCTGCCCCTGATTATTACAAATCACTATTCCGACATTGGCACGAAACCCTTCGGCATCAATCACCTTAGTGCCTCATTTATAAGTCGATTTTTAATGATTGTTCCACAACTCCCGCGTCACGGCAAATTTAATTCCATTCTATACCTAAATTATCTCAGCATACTCTCAACTTACCCACAACTTGTGCATAACTAAGTATTTTTCAGTTCAAATTACGAACAAATCCACAATTACACACTTCAAACCCTAGGTTTTCCACATATTCTGTGGATAATTATGTTTATAGTCTTGTATTTATCCAAAGCCATAAGATTTTCAAGCCACTCTGACTGTAGCAAAATAAAAATAACTTCATATTTATCATATAGATAATAAAGTTATTACTTTAACCATATGTTGAAATAACAAGCCGCACTTAAGTTGAGCGTAAAATAACCAACTTACTTCACCACATGATTTCTTTTATAATCGTGTTTTTAGGGGATAGACTCAGGAGTATCGCTTGCCACCAGTTACACCACCACGCTCTGTGGGCGAACTTATGCAACGTGTTGAAAACATAGCCGGCTTAACATTGGGTGAACTCGCTCAGCAGCTCTCGTTTAAAACACCACAAGACTTGCTCAAAGAAAAAGGCTGGGTAGGACAACTCATAGAAGCAGCCTTAGGTGCTACCGCGGGCTCAAAGCCTGTGCCTGATTTTGAGCATATTGGCGTTGAACTCAAGACTTTACCAATAAGCTATCAAGGCAAACCGCTAGAAACCACCTATGTTTCTGTCGTGCCGCTGACTCAGTTAACAGGGTTAACGTGGGAAGCGTCGAGTGTTAAAAAGAAATTAGCTCACGTTCTTTGGCTACCCATATTAGCCGAACGAGAAATTCCTTTAATAGATAGGGTTATTGGACACGGCTTCTTATGGCGGCCAGACGCGCATCAAGAACAGTTGTTACGAAGAGACTGGGAAGAGCAAATCGAGTTAATCGCTACGGGTCACGTAGACCAAATCTCAGGGCATCTTGGAGAAGTCATGCAGATAAGGCCAAAGGCGGCAAATGCCAAAGCGCTCACCGACGCCATAGGGCCGAACGGTAAAATAGTGCAAACTTTGCCAAGAGGTTTTTATTTGAAAATCAATTTCACTCAATCGATATTAGCGCAGGAGTTTGGTGCTTAAAAACACCTGTTGACTTTTTGTACAAAAAGTACAAATGTAAAACAACCAACATCTTGTATAGATTTGGTTAACATTTATATTTTTTATAGAAGGAGACGACAATGAAATTAAAGTTCAACAAAAAATCGATTAAAGAACTTAGTGTGAACAAAACACTTGCTACTAAGATGACGCCGGCTGTTGCTGGAGGTAATGGTCCTGCAACGATGGATGATGCTTGTAATTCACTTCGAGTCTGTTGGACATTTAGAAATGGCCAAGCAAATTGTGAGATTTGGGGTGATGACCGCTAGCAATAAAAAACGCCAGTAGCTAAACCGGCGTTTTTACAATACATCAAGTAATGCTAATTACTGACCTTTGATTTCACTACGGCCTTTGTATACTGCTTTTTCACCTAGCGCTTCTTCAATACGTAGCAATTGGTTGTACTTAGCTACACGATCCGAACGGCAAAGTGAACCTGTCTTAATTTGACCTGCAGCTGTCGCCACTGCTAAATCAGCAATGGTAGCGTCTTCGGTCTCACCAGAGCGGTGTGAAATAACGGCAGTAAAGCCAGCATCTTGCGCCATTTTGATGGCATCAAGCGTTTCAGACAGTGAACCAATCTGGTTGAATTTAATCAAGATTGAGTTACCAATGCTTTCTTCAATACCACGCTTTAAGATCTTAGTGTTAGTAACAAAAAGATCATCACCCACTAGCTGAACTTTATCGCCAATTTTATCTGTTAGGATTTTCCAGCCAGCCCAGTCGCTTTCGTCTAGGCCATCTTCGATTGATACAATTGGGTAACGTGCTGCAAGATCGGCCAAGAAGCCTGCAAAACCTTCCGAGTCGAATGTTTTACCTTCGCCCTTTAGGTCATACTTGCCATCGACATAAAACTCAGACGCTGCACAGTCAAGTGCTAGTGTTACGTCTTTGTTCATTTCGTAGCCAGCTGCTGCAACCGCTTCAACAATCACTTCTAGCGCTTCTTCATTTGATTTAAGGTCTGGAGCAAAACCACCTTCATCACCAACTGCAGTGTTCAGGCCACGAGACTTAAGTACGTTTTTCAAGCTATGGAAGATCTCAGCACCCATACGTAGTGCTTCACGGAAGCTCTTTGCGCCAACAGGCTGAACCATAAACTCTTGAATATCAACGTTATTATCCGCGTGCTCACCACCATTGATAATGTTCATCATCGGAACTGGCATTGAGTACTGACCTGCTGTACCGTTGATGTCTGCGATATGCTCGTATAGCGCCACGCCTTTGTCTTGTGCAGCTGCTTTTGCTGTTGCTAGAGATACCGCAAGGATAGCGTTCGCACCTAGTTTTTCTTTGTTTTCAGTGCCGTCTAAGTCCAACATAATTTGGTCGATTGCACGTTGTTCTAGCGCGTTTTGACCTTCAAGTGCTGCCGCGATTTCGTTATTTACGTAGTTTACCGCTGTTAATACACCTTTACCTAAGTAACGAGACTTATCACCATCACGTAGCTCTAGTGCTTCACGGGTACCCGTAGATGCACCTGATGGCGCACATGCACGGCCCCATGCACCTGACTCTAGGTGTACGTCCGCTTCTACTGTTGGGTTACCGCGTGAGTCCATAACTTCACGGCCAATCACTCTAACGATTTTTGACATCTTGATTCCTCTTATTCCCAAAGTGGTGTGTGTTGCACTGCTTCTGTCGCAGGCGAATTCAGGGTCAATAAACCCGCTTTAAAGTTTGCCTTATCTCTGTTGCTTCGCAAAGTGAAGAATTTACACGTATCACATTGACGCGCCGGCAGATAAGAAAAAGTTTGGCGATAAACACTACTCTTAGCGCCTATTGCAAAACCTTCTGCAACAAAAAAGCCGTGCAAGAGCACGGCTTTTTCTTATTACGAAGATGCTTTTTGGTGGCTGTATGCCGCCGCAACAAAGCCTTCAAATAACGGGTGACCATCACGAGGCGTTGACGTGAACTCAGGGTGGAACTGAGCCGCGATAAACCAAGGGTGATCTTTATTCTCGATAATCTCAACTAGTTTCTTGTCTTCTGACAGACCAGTAAATTGCAGACCCGCTTTTTCAAGCTCAGCAACATAGTTGTTGTTTACTTCGTAGCGGTGACGGTGACGCTCAACGATTTCGGCATTACCGTATACTTCACGCACCTTAGAGCCCTCTTTTAAGTGGCAAAGCTGCGCGCCAAGACGCATAGTGCCACCAAGATCAGAGTCGTGGTCACGTACTTCAATCTTACCGTCTGCATCTAACCACTCAGTGATCAGACCAACTACTGGGTGTGGGCTTTCAAGATCAAATTCAGTTGAGTTAGCACCAGTCAGACCTGCAACGTTACGCGCATACTCGATTAACGCAACTTGCATCCCTAAACAAATGCCTAGGTATGGTACTTTGTTTTCACGTGCATATTTTGCAGCTAAAATCTTACCTTCAACGCCACGGTTACCAAAGCCACCTGGTACTAAGATAGCATCAAGGTGTTCAAGTAACTCAGTGCCTTTGCTCTCGATATCTTGAGAGTCAACATATTCAATATTCACCGTTAAACGGTTTTTCAAGCCAGCATGCTTCAATGCTTCGTTAACTGATTTATATGCGTCCGGTAATTCGATGTATTTACCAACCATACCAATTGTCACTTCACCAGTAGGATTTGACTCTTGATAAAGTACCTGTTCCCACTCAGATAAGTCCGCTTCTGGACGTTCAAGGTAGAAACGACGACAAATGATGTTATCAAGCTCTTGCGACTTCAATAACGCAGGGATCTTATAAATACTGTCTACGTCTTGTAGCGAGATAACTGCTTTTTCTTCAACGTTAGTGAATAGTGCAATCTTCGCGCGCTCGTTCGCTGGTAGTTTACGATCTGAACGACATATCAAAATATCAGGTTGAATACCGATTGAACGAAGCTCTTTCACAGAGTGCTGAGTTGGCTTAGTTTTCACTTCACCCGCAGGGCCTAAGAAAGGCACTAGCGTCAAATGCATAAACAAAGCGCTCTCACGACCAAGCTCTGTGCCTAGCTGACGAATTGCTTCTAGGAAAGGTTGTGACTCGATATCACCAACCGTACCACCGATCTCTACGATAGCAACATCATGGCCTTCCGCGCCTTCAAGCACGCGACGCTTGATGTCGTTTGTGATGTGAGGAATAACCTGAATAGTGGCACCTAAGTACTCACCTCTACGCTCTTTGCGCAACACGTCTTCAAATACACGGCCCTGTGTAAAGTTGTTACGCTTGGTCATTTTAGTGCGAATAAAACGCTCGTAGTGACCAAGATCAAGGTCGGTTTCCGCGCCGTCTTCGGTTACGAATACTTCACCGTGTTGGATAGGGCTCATGGTCCCAGGGTCAACATTGATGTAAGGATCCAGCTTTAGAATCGTTACTTTCAAGCCACGTGCTTCTAAAATAGCGGCTAAAGAAGCAGCTGCAATACCTTTACCCAAGGAGGATACTACTCCGCCCGTTACGAAGATAAATTTTGTACTCATGCGAACCCTAGAAATTTCAGGAAAATTGGAATTTAAATAAGAATCAAGACGGGGCGATAGTATAGCAAAAGCACCTAAGTCATTCCAGCTAAAAATGACTTAGCGCGGTAATATATTTTATCAGGAGGTCGTTTTAAGTAACGAACAAACCGTAAAATCAGTCTCAGTTTTTACTGCGCTGACGACATTTCACTGTCTCCCAAGCATCATCCATCTCCTCCAAGCTCGCATCTTTAAGTGATAGTGAGGACTCATTCAAAACGGCTTCGACTTGCACAAAGCGATTTCTAAATTTCTCGTTGGCTTGACGTAGCAGCTGCTCCGGATCTCGTTTTATATGTCGGCTCACATTTACAGTTGCAAACAACAAGTCGCCCACCTCTTCCGCCGTATGTTCAGAGAGTGGATCAACTTGCAGCGCCTCGCTCACCTCTGCGACTTCCTCTTGTACTTTATCCCACGCGCCGTGGTAACTTGGCCAGTCAAATCCAAGTTTGGCTGCTTGCTTTTGAATTTTGTAGGCTTTTGATAATGCAGGCAAGCTGCTTGGAATATCTGCCGCGAACGCCCCTTGTTTTTGTGCCTGTTTTTCTTGCTGTTTAATGGCGTGCCATTGCTGTTCAAGCTCTGCTTCGCTTAAGCTTTCCTGATTTTGAAATACATGAGGGTGACGTCTCACTAATTTGTCATTGAGGGTTTGCACTATGTCAGCAAAATCAAACAGCCCCTGCTCTTTTCCAAGCTGAGCATAAAAAATCACTTGGAACAGCAAGTCCCCCAACTCTTCTTTTAAGTGAGCAAAGTCGCTTTGCTCGATAGCATCGGCAACTTCGTGTGCTTCTTCTAACGTATGAGGGACAATGGTTTTAAAGGTTTGCTTCTTATCCCAGTCGCATCCAGTGCTTGGGTCGCGCAGCTGCGACATAATCTCTAGCAGCTGCTCTATCCCCGTTGCTGTAGAAGGCTTAGAGTCGTTTGGCATCAAAAACACCTTCGATTTGCATCAATTTAGTCAGCAAGCGATGCATAGCAGAAAGGTCATCCACCTCTACCTTCATCATAAATACTGCTACGTTTTTATCGTCTTGTGTTTGTACGTTCATATTGAGCACATTGACTTTTTCATTGGCAAGCACAGAGCTAATGTCTCGGATCAGCCCTTGGCGGTCGTGTGCTTCAATTTTTAATGTAATGGCATACGACGCTTTAACATCATCTGACCAACTGACCGCAATCTCACGCTCTGGATGTACATCCGTAATATGAGCAAACGACTCACAATCAGAGCGATGCACAGCAATACCTCGCCCTTGCGTGATGTAACCCACAATTTCATCGCCCGGTACCGGCTCACAGCATTTCGCCATATGACTCATCAAGCTGCCAACCCCATCAACGACCACTGCGTTTTTGTCGCCTTTCGTGTGTTTTGGCGAGGAGATTTTTAACTTAGGTGTATCCTCAGGTTTATCTTGAACGTAGTTCAGGAATTGGTTGATACGAATATCACCGGCACCAATCGCCACCATTAAATCGTCGAGCTCTTTAAAGTTAAAGCGGTCAATCGCGGGTTCTAAATCTTTATAGGTAATATCTAGTTTTTGCAGATGACTATCTAAAATTTCCTTACCCGCTTGAAGATTTTTGTCTCTATCTTGCTGCTTAAACCAGTGATGGATCTTACTGCGCGCTCTTGAAGAATGAATATATCCCAGCGACGGGTTTAACCAATCTCGACTTGGTGAAGCATTTTTCTGGGTAAGAATTTCTACCTGATCGCCTGTGCGCAATGTGTAAGTGAAAGGCACTATTTTACCAAACACTTTTGCACCAATGCAGCGATGTCCAACATTGGAATGAATGTAGTATGCGAAGTCGAGTGGCGTCGAGCCTAGCGGCAAATCAAAGATATCGCCCTTGGGCGTGAATACATAAACACGGTCTTCGACAACCTGATTCTTCAGCTCATCTGCTATTTCACTGCCATCTACCACTTCTTCTTGCCACTGCAACAGTTTGCGTAGCCAGCTAATTTTTTGCTCATATCCTGAGTTTCTGCCCGGCAATGCACCTTCTTTGTACATCCAATGTGCCGCCACCCCAAGCTCTGCATCTCGATGCATGGCCTCAGTGCGAATTTGGATTTCTACCGTTTTGCCCTCAGGACCAAATACCACGGTGTGGATAGACTGATAGCCGTTTTGCTTAGGCGTAGCAATATAGTCGTCAAACTCTTTGTTTAAATGCCGCCAGCTGGTGTGCACAATACCCAAAGCGGCGTAGCAATCTTGAATTTCATCTACCACCACACGCATCGCGCGAATGTCGAACAACTGTTCGAATTCATAGCTTTTCTGCGCCATTTTTTTATAAATGCTGTAAATATGCTTAGGGCGACCGTAGACCTGCGCTTTAATGCCTGCATCCGCAAGTTTTTGTGCCACCGAATTAACCATATTTTCCATATAAGCTTCGCGGTCTAGGCGTTTATCAGAAAGCTTCTTGGCAATAGACTTATACGTATCCGGATGCAAATAACGAAAAGAGAGATCTTCAAGTTCCCATTTTAATTGGCCAATCCCCAAACGGTTCGCAAGTGGCGCAAAAATATTGGCTGCGGCTTTTGCAGCAACAACTCTTTCTTCTTCCGATGCTTTCTTAACCGCACGTAAATGGCAGATTTGCTCAGCAAGCTTAATCACCACGGCACGCACATCTTCCACCATAGCGAGTAACATACGGCGGATGTTGTCGACTTGTACCTTACCCGAGCTTTGGTGTGCTAAAGTGCTGATGGTGTCCATATTCTCCACCCCTCTTAAAAGCAGAGAGATATTTTTGCCAAGCGCTTCCTCTACTTGCTCAAGGGACAACTTTCCAGCAACAAAATAAGGAGTTAAAAACGCAGTTGCTAAAGATTCGCTATCAAAATTTAAGTCTGCAAGGATCTCGACCATTTCGATGGCATTATTGAGATGTTCCGTTGACTCATCCGCGGGACAAAGTTCATAGGCCTTTTGCAGCCAGTCCCTTTGATCCTCTGACAAGTTTAAGATAGTGAGTCGCGCATCAAACTCTAGTGGCAAAGTGGTTTGATGCGACTGCCGAGTAGCAACCATGTTTTGATACCTCCTTAAAATTACTTACCCGCCTCATTTTCGGGTAAATTATCTAGCCTAATGCTCGGGCAATAACGGCCTCAAAGCTCAGGTTATTTACACTGTTTTTTAAACAGCGCCATGGTTTCGATATGTCCCGTGTGGACAAACATATTCATTAAGCCAAGCTTCTCTAATTCAAAGCCTGCCTGTGCTATTACCAAAGCATCGCGCGCCAGTGTCACAGGATCACATGACACGTATAAAATACGGGTAAACTGCGTCAACGGTAATTGCTGTAGAACCTCAAGTGCACCAGGCCTTGACGGGTCAAGTACCAACACATCCAGATTTGCGTCGAACCAAGCAGCTTCTGTAATCGACTGAGTTAGATCAAAACAGTGAAACTGAACATTACTGATTTGATTAGTTTGCGCATTTTGCTGAGCCATTGCAACCGATTGCGCTTCACCTTCTACGCCAATCACATTTTTTGCTTGTTTTGCGAGCACCAAAGAGAAATTTCCCACCCCACAGAAAAGGTCGAGCACACTTTCATCGTTACTCAGCTGTAGCCAGTCTGTGGCTTGGCGCAGCATTGCTTCGTTTACAGATTGATTTACTTGAATAAAGTTGTTCAATTTAAACTCAAGTGTTAAGCCAAATTCATTAAGGTGATAGAATGGCAACTGAGAGTACACAACTGGCGTCTCGCCATCGTCAAACAGGACCTGACAATTTTTCAGCTCGTTTTGTAACGTTTCGCGAGTCAAAGCGGACAGTGGCTTTGTATGACGACACAACACATAATTATGATTGTCGGCCTGACAAAGCTGAATATGACTGATCAGCCTAAACTCACTTAGCGACTGTGCAAGCGCACTTAACGTGTTAACAATACGATCAAAAGGCGACACCAATATATCACACTGCGCTATTTCGATAATCTGCTTCGACTGACTTGCTCTAAAGCCTAACTTCATGCTTTTGCTTTGTTTATCATAAATACATGCCAAACGAGCTGCACGACGATAATGAAGCTGCATAGAGGTGATCGGTGCTTGCCAAGGTAAGTGTTTAATGTTGGCAAAACGCGCAAAAAGTTTTTCAACTGCATGTTGCTTTTCATTGAGCTGACCATCAACACTTTGATGCTGCAAGCTACAGCCACCACACTGCTGGTAATGCGGGCAAAACGGCTTAACACGCTCTTTAGAGGCATTAAGTACTTTGGTCATCTTCGCTTCCAAGAGTTTAGACTTGGCCTGTACAACCTGTGCTCTCACTCGCTCACCAGTCAAGGCACCAGCCACAAAACAGACTTTACCTTCATGGCGAGCAACACCTCGCCCCTGGTGATCCATTGACTCTATGGTTAATTCTATTTGCTTTGACGGCTTAGCAGCTTTCTTAGCACGAAAAATCTGTGCCATTGGGTTCCTCATTTGTTTGCTTATCACGTCGGTAAAAGATAATCTTAGTTACAGATTTCTCTGCACTTTTTTGACCCTATGACAAAATTAAACCTGCGTGACAGTATTTTACTACTCACTCTTTTGCCAACCCTTTTGGTTGGCTTGCTACTTGGTGGTTATTTTACTATAAATCGCTACGTAGAGCTTGAGGAAATTCTGATAAGTCAGGGAAATCGCATTGCAGATTCTCTGGCCATGTCAGTAGAATACCCAATAGAAAAACAAGATAAAGCGCATTTACACCGCATTTTAAGCCAAGCACACAATAAACACGCACCACTGGTAAAAAGTATCGCGCTGTTTGATAACCAAAATCAGCTTATTCTTACCAGTAATTATCATAGTGAATTCGACAAATTACATTATTTTGGTGAAGTGCAAAAGCTACAAACCACCGAAGTTACTACACTAAAAAATACCTTTGTGTTTTATTCACCAGTTAAAAACCATTTAGCCAAAAAAACCGATTGGCATAGTGCTGAACCAGCTACGCTCGCGGTTTTAGTTGTAGAGATCAGTAAAGACCAAGCGTTGATATCACAGCAGCGCGCGCTAATCTTGAGTGCTATTGTTATTATTTTCTCCTTTTTACTTAGTGTTATGTTGGCCATGCGATTATCACGTATGCTGACCAAGCCGATTGCCAGTTTGATTTTAGCCACAGACAAACTCAACGAAGGTAAACAAGACATCGCTATCAATGAGCCGATGCGGGGTGAGTTTGAGCTGTTGCGCCAAGGCTTGATAGTGATTGGCAGAAAGATGGCCAATCAAAAAGACGAAATGCAAAAGCACATTGATCAGGCAACTAGTGATTATCGCGAAACCCTAGAGCAGTATGAAACGCAGAATATTCAGCTCAATATTGCCAAAAAAGAAGCACAAGACGCTAACCGCGTAAAATCGGATTTCTTGGCTAAGATGAGTCACGAACTCAGAACGCCGCTCAACGGGGTCATTGGCTTTACTCGTCAACTTTATAAAACACCATTAAATAAACACCAAAAAGATTATTTAGATACCATAGAGCTATCCGCAAATAGCCTGCTTACCATCATTAGTGACATCTTAGATTTCTCAAAACTAGAAGCCGGTGCTATGGAGCTGGAGAATATCCAGTTTGAATTACGCGACGCCGTTAATGAGGTCATGACCTTATTAGCGCCAAGTGCCCACGACAAACAGCTAGAGTTTTCGATTTCTGTTAATCGCCAGGTGCCGGATAACTTAATTGGCGACCCAACGCGATTTAAACAGGTATTGACCAATCTAATTAGTAATGCCATCAAGTTCACGGAGAAAGGCTCAGTCAAAGTGGATATTAACCATCGCTTGATGGATGAATCTCAATCCTCGTTGTTAGTGTCTGTCAGCGATACTGGGGTCGGTATTGCGCAGGATAAGCAAGACGCGCTATTTACACCGTTTGCTCAAGCCGATACCAGTATCACCCGTAAATTTGGCGGCACCGGCCTAGGTCTTATCATCACAAAGCACATTGTTGAGGCGATGAATGGCCGTATCACTCTGAACTCGGCACCTGGAAATGGTACCTGTTTCTCATTTAATGCCGTCTTTGCCCTGCCAAACCGTCTCTACAACGACGACTTACCAAGTAAGCCGCTGGAAAATAAGCGCGTGCTTTACTTTGAACCGCAAGAGCATACTCATCATGCTGTTATGGCTCAGCTACAAGCATGGGACATGCAAGTAACACGCTGCCTCACCGAAGAAGAGTTTGATACAGCCTTGGCGCAGGATTTTAATTACGATATCTGTCTAATCGGCTCTATGGCAAGCGTCGATCAAATGCAGACGGTTAAGAGTTACATCAAGCAAGCTCGCGGCTCCGCAGACTACTTATATTTGATGGTTAATACCGTGTCTCATAATATGCGTGAGGCGCTTATTGGCAGTGGTGCTGACGCTTGTTTAAGCAAACCGCTTAATCACAGAAAACTCTGCGAAATGCTTGCAGCACCTTATCGTTTAGACCACCCAGACATGAGTGCCAATGAAATCGAAGCTACCAGTTTACCACTTAAAGTGCTCGTTGCAGACGATAACGATGCTAACTTGAAGTTGATCTGTACTTTGTTAGATGAGCAGGTAGAGGCAATAGATACCGCACATAATGGCGCTCAAGCAGTCAGTTTATGTAAATCAAGGAAATACGACCTGATATTTATGGATATTCAAATGCCCATAATGGATGGTATAAGCGCCTGTAGAAGCATAAGAGATTCGTCCTTAAATGAGGATACTCCTATCATCGCCGTCACCGCACATGCACTTGCTGGCGAAAAAGAGCAACTGCTTAAAGATGGCTTTAGTAACTATATGACTAAACCCATAGATGAAGATATGCTCAAGCAAATTATTTGCGACCATAGCGCATCTTCACCAGTCGCGAGACAAAAAAATATCGAGAGTCATCAGCACAGCGTGCCGCCATTTAATAGCCAAATGTTAGATTGGGGATTAGCATTACAGCGAGCGGGTAATAAACCTGATTTAGCATTGGAGATGCTCAACATGCTGCTTTCTAGCGTGCCCGAAACGTTGCAGCAGTTGGAGTCTGCACAAGACGCAGAGGATCTCCCTACGCTGCTCAAAGTAGTGCATAAGTTTCACGGGGCATGTTGTTACACAGGCGTACCAACCCTGAAGAAATTGGCTGAAACCATTGAAACCGGGTTAAAACAAGAAAAACCACTCAGTGATATCGAGCCTGAGCTATTTGAGCTGGTCGATGGACTCACTTTATTGCTTTCTGATTCCGAGCCCGCACAATCCAGCTGATCTTTATGTTCACACTCTTCTATTCGCTACTTTCTATGCTAACAACCATGGAAATAGCGAATAGATAGGAAATGTGGCACATACCTCCTAACACACCAGGCAACGCTTCCCGACAATTTATTACACTTTCTAACAGCACTTCCCCAAGTCTTGTAACAAACTTCTTACATTCTAAATTCTCGCAATCTTTAACTTACGAAAGGAATTCTGTATGTATCTCATCAAGTCAGCTCTTACGTCTGCTGCCATCTTCACTCTCGCTTTTGCTTCTTGTAGCCACGCCATTGAAACGTCATCTGACGAATGGCAAGTTCGTCTTGGAGGAGGAGCAGCCGCTGCAGATTTGCCATGGAAAGGCATTGAAAGTGAGCTGATCTCAATTCCCATTATCGATATCCAAAAAGGAAACTGGTTTATCAACAAAGACAGCTTAATTGGCTATCGCTTTCCTATTACCGAAGATTTATCTGTCTACTCCGGATTGGGCTATCGTCAAGACGGCTATGACGGTGTGTTCCGAGATGCTAAATCCGAGGACGAGGTTTTTGAAGGGTATGACGCACCGGATGGCGATGTTACCGTTAACTATGGCGTCACCTATCTGTGGTTTACGCTCGCTGGTCACAGTGATATTTCCGATAATTCAGATTCAACCACGGCTACTTTTTCGGTATCAATCCCACTGTACAACGATGGTCGAGGATTTAAAATCTCAGCAGTAGGTAACGTAGAATGGCAGCAATCTGATTACGTCAATTATATTTACGGGGTGAGCGGGAAAAACATCGATATAAGCCGTGGTCGAGTGGGCTATTTAACTGCTGATGACGCCGTGAACTATTCGGCAGGGTTTACCGCACATTATCAGTTAAAAACACAACTCAGTTTAGTTGGTGGAATAACACGAACTAAGCTCGATGATGTTATTGCCAATAGTCCTTTGCTAGACAGAGACACCAGTGACCTCGCTTATGTTGGCCTAGTCTATCAATTTTAGGCTGTTGCCCGGGTTAAAATTAAATAAAAAACCCAAGTTAAACTTGGGTTTTTTTATCTTAATGCTTATGCACATCATCAAATAGTTTAATCGCTTTCGGCGCTTTCCGCTTCTTGATTATGTAGCTCAAGGCTTGCAGACATCGCAGCTTCACGATTAGACTTTGCCGAATCATTGCGCAGTTCATCAATGTGATTGAGGTAGTTTTGATCAACATCACCTGTGATGTATTGACCATCAAATACCGAAGTCTCAAAGCGAGCGATCTCCGGGTTTTCTTGACCAACGGCTGCAATCAAATCGCTTAGGGATTGGTAGATCAAACCGTCCGAGCCAATACTCGCATTGATATCTTCCACTTCACGACCATGAGCGATTAGCTCTGATGCAGAAGGCATATCGATGCCATATACGTTCGGGAATCTTACCTCTGGTGCTGCTGATGCAAAGTACACGTTCTTCGCACCCGCTTCACGCGCCATCTCAACGATTTGCGCTGATGTAGTGCCTCGCACAATCGAATCATCGACAAGTAGCACGTTCTTACCAGCAAACTCTCTGTCAATTGCATTAAGTTTACGACGTACAGACTTCTTACGCAGCTCTTGGCCAGGCATAATGAAAGTACGGCCAATGTAGCGGTTCTTAACAAACCCTTGGCGATAAGGAAGTCCTAGCACGGAAGCAATTTCAAGTGCGATATCACATGATGTTTCAGGGATTGGGATAACCACGTCGATATCTTTATCGCCCCACTCAGTTGCGATTTTCTCACCGAGCTTGGTACCCATATTCACGCGAGTCGCATAAACAGACATTTTATCAATGTTTGAATCTGGACGAGCAAAATATACAAACTCGAAGATACAAGGTGCAAGCGTCGTTTTAGCAGCGCAGATCTGAGAGAAAAACTCACCTTTTTCGGTTACGTAAATAGCTTCACCTGGTGCAACATCTCGCACAAACTCAAAGCCATCCGTTGCCAATGCAACACTCTCTGAAGCGAACATGTATTCCATGCCACGCTCAGTTTCTTTCTTACCGAAAACAAGCGGACGAATACCGTGAGGGTCTCTAAATGCCAAAATACCATGGCCGATGATCATCGCGATACTCGCGTAACCACCAGAAACAATAGACACAACCTCAGTTACTGCCGTAAACATATCTTCCGCGTCTAATTTCATCTTGTCTGTTTTGCCAAGCTCGTGAGCTAGGATATTCAGCAGGATCTCTGAATCAGACGTAGTATTAACGTGGCGACGCGCTTGAGTAAACAAACGCTCCTTTAATTTTTCTGCATTGGTTAAGTTGCCATTGTGCGCAAGGGCAATACCAAATGGAGAGTTTACGTAGAAAGGTTGAGCTTCTGCTGAACTTGAAGAACCAGCAGTAGGATAACGTACATGACCAAGACCAATGTTGCCCTGTAGGCGTTTCATGTGTCTTGTATGAAATACGTCTTTCACTAGACCGTTTGCTTTTCGTAAGCTAAACGTATTGTTGTCAATGGTAATAATGCCAGCCGCATCTTGGCCGCGGTGTTGCAAAACAGTTAAGCCGTCATAAATCGCCTGATTAACAGGAGATGTTCCGACTATCCCAACGATACCACACATTAAAAATTTCCTCGCCGATTAACGGTTTACTGAATCTAAAAAGCTCGAGTTATGTTCAAGATAGGAGAAAAACCACTCTATCACAAAGCCAAATTCAGGAATTAAGTTTGATGTTTTCCACCACTGCGTGTCTGGTGCACTGGTAAACGCATCAAGGAAAAAGAGTAAGGCGCTAACGACCAACACACCTCGAAGTCCACCGAATACAATCCCAAAGATCCTATCGGTGCCTGAGAGCCCAGTTCTTTGAACCAGTTCACTCAAGACATAATTAACAAGCCCGCCTAACATCAAGGTCGCAAAAAAGAGTATGGCTATTGCGGCTGCATTTCTTAAAAGGGGTTCTGAAATGAATGTTAGGAAGGTTGCGAGATATTGGTAAAAAATACTAGAGATGAAAAAAGCGCCGATCCATACGACAAGTGACATCGCTTCTTTGACAAAGCCTCGAAGCAAGCCAAAGATAGTCGATAAACCAACAATACCAAGAATGGCGTAATCAACCCAGATCATAGTAACCAATAAGTCGTTAATGTGGGGCGCATTCTAAAAGGTTTGGCATCTAAATGCCAGATCATTTTGTCACTTCAAATTGTGTCAAACGACCATTTAACTTAGTTAATTTCTTTAATTCTGGTAACTTAGCTTCAAGTTCAGCTTTATTTAAAGCTGGTCCGACAAACACTTTTGTCAGTGTACCATTGGGCGTTTTAACGGGTTTAGTAAAGGTTTTAAAGCCATTATCTGCAAGCTTCTTCGTCAATGCATCGACGTTCGACTTATGTGAAAAGCTACCAAGCTGAATGACATAGGCCATTTTTGAAAAGTTAGCAGTCTCAGGACGCGTTAATTTCGCCACCTCAACTTTGTCGGTCGTTGCGACGGGTTTCGCCTCAACGTGTGTAGGTGACGTATCTGATTGCTGCGTATTGGCTAGCGTTGTCTCTTCTGTGCCTTCTAGCTTAGCATCATCGGCGTCAATATCTTCCAGCGGCTCAGAGGGCAACTCAGGCGCAAGCTTGGCTTGCGCATCCACTTTTTCTTGCAGATCAATTGTTTTGAACTCAGGTCTTTCAGGGATCGCTTGAAATCCTTCCTTGTAGTGGACCTTTTCACCATCAAGGATATTTGGAATAAAGATCACCGCAGCTACGACGACGATACTTGTTCCAACAAGGCGATTTATAAATACTGAGTTCACAACTTTACTCTCTACTTTACATTAAATCATCTATAACTATTTTCGCCAGTACTCCATTGCCTCAGCAACGGTAAAGAACGAACCAAATATCACTAGTACCTGCTCGCTCGCAAGTGTATCGAGCTGAGTATCAAGTGCTGCTGTAACGCTATCGAATAAGGTGACATTGCAACTTGAGTCAAGCAATGGCTTAAGGTTTTCCGCACGCTCTCCACGAGGTCCAGAAAGCGAAGCGAAGCTCCAGCTATCTACATATTGGGTGACTTCTTTCAGCACACTGGCTTTGTCTTTATCCGCAAGCATAGCGACTAAGGCATGAATTTTAAACCCTTTTTGCTTGAGTTCTTGTAACTTAGTTGCCAAATATCTTGCAGACTCTGGATTATGAGCAACATCTGTATACACTAACGGCGTGGCATTGAGTTGCTGAAAGCGACCCTCTACTTGCAAATTTGCCAAACAAGTCTTCACGGCATCATAGCTAGGTAGCAACTCAAGTTTAGCTAATACCGTTAACGCTGTCGCAGCATTTTGTGCTGGAATGGCTGGTTTGTCGAAGTGCCAATCAAAATCAAGATATTGCCATCTAAACTGAGAATCTAGCGGGGTAAAATAAAAATCGCGCTTTGATAACACCATATCTGCGGCAATTTCGTCGCCATAGTCCGTAACCGTATGTGGAATATTTAAATCACCAACGATTGCAGGCTTACCACTTCGGAAAATGCCAGCTTTGTCATAGCCTACCAGTTCTCTAGTATCACCCAGATACTCTTTATGATCTAAGTCGACAGTCGTGATAACAGAGGCAAATGGCGAGACTATATTCGTCGCATCAAATCGCCCGCCTAAACCAACTTCAAGCAAAATATAATCAACCTTACAGCGCTTGAAAATACTGAGCGCACCAAGCGTACCAAACTCGAAGTAAGTTAGCTGAGTGTCTTTGCGGGTGTCGTCGAGGAATTTAAATGCATCGATATGATACTGATCTTCAAGCTCTGCCCCATTCACTCGGACACGCTCATTGTAGCGTACTAAGTGTGGTGAAGCGTAGGTACCAACCGAAAACCCTTGTGCGAGCAACAACGATTCCAAGCACCTGGCTGTTGTGCCTTTACCATTGGTTCCACCAATTAGAATTATTTTACTGAAAGGCTCAAGTAATCCGGCTTGCTCGGCAACTTGCGCTACACGCTCAAGTCCCATTTCAATGGTGGCTGGATGAATTGCTTCTAAATAACAAAGCCAATCATCAAGGCTTGATGATTGGCTAGGCTGTTTAACCGTCATAAGTTGAGTAGCTCAATTTGAAAAATTTACGCTACTCTATGCTCTTGTTCAGTGGAAGGCAAGTCCATAAACTTCGCCAAAATACGCGCTAACGTATCGCGCATTTCACGACGGTCGACGATCATGTCAATCGCACCGTGCTCTAATAAGAACTCACTGCGCTGGAAACCATCAGGTAGAGTTTCACGTACAGTTTGTTCGATAACACGTGGACCCGCAAAACCGATAAGTGCTTTTGGCTCTGCCACATTGATATCACCAAGCATCGCCAATGATGCAGAAACACCACCCATTGTTGGATCGGTCAATACAGAGATAAATGGCAAGCCTTTGTCACTCATTTTTGCCAATGCAGCACTTGTTTTCGCCATTTGCATCAATGACATAAGTGCTTCTTGCATACGTGCACCACCAGATGCAGAGAAACAGATTAATGGCATGTTATGTTCTAAACAAACGTTAACTGCATCAACAAATCTCGCACCAACAACTGACGCCATTGAACCACCCATAAAGGAGAATTCAAAAGCAACAGCAGCAACAGGAATACCCTTTACGCGACCTTTCATTGCAACTAAAGCGTCTTTCTCACCGCTTGCTTTTTGCGCTTGAACGATACGATCCGAGTACTTTTTAGAGTCTTTAAACTTTAATACGTCTTGTGGCTCATGCTCTGTGCCAAGCTCTTGACGATCTGCATCATCTAAGAAACTTTCAAGACGTTTACGTGCCGTAATACGCATGTGATGATCACACTTAGGACATACGTTTAAGGACTTTTCTAATTCCGCTTTGTATAGGATTGAATCACAATCTGTACACTTTGCCCAAACCCCTTCTGGGATCTCTTTTTTACCAGAAGATTTAGTGGTTTTAGGTAAGATCTTTTCTAACCAACTCATTTGCAACTCTCTATCGTGCTTTATTCTGTTCCGTCAGCAAAGACAGACATCTTTTCCCAATTAAATCATGATTTAGCTATAGGTGATATAAAAAACTGGTCTTAAGAGTATAAGGTACTACATAAATATGACCGTTACACTAATTCCTCAGGCAAGAATAAAGGCCCAAGCGGCATCTTTTCTATTTGCCATTGTTCAGGGTAGTCCACATCAACTAAATACAATCCGTTAGGTTTTGCCGTAGCACTTGCTAAGGTGCGGTCTTTGGCAACAAGCAGTTCCGCCATCCACTCAGGCTCTTGCTTGCCAACACCAATATCAAGTAAACAACCTGTAATATTGCGCACCATATGATGCAAAAACGCGTTTGCTTTAATATCAATGACAATATATTTGCCAATGCGTTTCACCTCTAAGTGATGGATATTACGAAACGGTGTATTAGACTGACAATGCACCGCCCTGAAAGAAGTGAAATCTTGCTCCCCTATCATCACAGGGCATGCAGCTTTCATTCTTTCAACATCAAGCTCGTGGTGAAAATGCGTTACGCCACTGCGTAAAATGCCCGGTCTGTAGGTGTGATTATAAATAACGTAGCGGTATCGACGAGCTGTCGCAGAAAAACGAGCATGAAACTCAGGGTCGACTTCTTTAGCAAATCGTACCGCAATGTCGTCGGGAAGCTGAGAGTTCATTCCTAATGTAAAAGCGCTCATATCGCGAGCAGAATCCGTGTCAAAATGCACGAGTTGACCCGTAGCATGAACCCCCGCATCAGTGCGCCCTGCGCAAGTTATCTCAACGGGATGATTACAGATATTCGATAGCGCTTTTTCTATTTCTTCTTGGACACTGCTGACATGATTTTGCCTCTGCCAACCACTATAATTTGCACCATTATATTCAATGCCTAACGCTACTCGCATACTTTTTCTATCGCAACCCATAACAAAAACGACATTTTATGCGATTGGCGATGTGAATTAAAGCGCTTAAGCTAAGAAGTAGATGATGATACCGGCCAAACAAGGCAATTACTTTGTTTGGCCGGTATCGTTGATGTGAGTATTAAGACTCTGTAAGACTTGATTTAAGCGACTTAGCCTCAGCTTGCACCGAATCTGGGCCGTTCTCAATAACATCGTTGAGCGTTGATATAGCCGAGTCATAATCTTGAATTTCGATGTAAGCTTTTGCTAGATCTAATTTAGCGGCGAATCCTTCATCCTCTAAATCAACATCCGTGGTATTTTCACCCGCTAATAGCTCTTCAAAATCGCCAAGCCCAACGTCCATATTTGCGCCAACGTAAGGTTCAACATCGCTATCAAGATCGTCGCTTTGTTCAAGTAGGTCTTCAATTTCTAAGTAGTCTTCTGAACCTTCGGTGTCCGTAGGTAGCGCTTGGGCTTCCCCTGCGACCAATTCGTCTTGTAGCAAGCTATCGAAATCGACTTCAAAATCTTCTGCATTTCCGGCGTCAAAGTCACTGGGATCGTCCAGTTCGCTAAGTAGAGCATCGAAGTCTGCTTGGGTAAAGTCAGCCATAAATTCTTTTTCAATCTCGGCTTCATTGACCTCTGGTAATTCAGATTCAGTTTGTGGCTCAGAAAGTAGAGTTTCCAAGTCATCTTCATCGTTTAACTCAGGCAGAGCCTCTTCAATTTCAAGCTCAGGCTCGTCTTCAAGCAAAGTTTCTTCATCGAAATCTGCAGTTAATTCTGGCAGCTCGTCTTCGATTTCAAGCTCAGGTTCAGACTCAAGCGTGTCGCTTTCTGCGGCTTCGACTGGTGCTTCAGGCTCATCAGCAAGCAAAGTCTCTTCATCGAAATCTGCGTTTAATCCAGGCAGCTCGTCTTCGATTTCAAATTCAGGTTCAGACTCAAGCGCATCACTTTCAGCTTCGTCGACTGGCACTTCAAGCTCATCTTCGAGCAAGGTTTCTTCGTCAAAATCTGCGTTTAATTCTGGCAGCTCGTCTTCGATCTCCAGTTCAGGTTCAGACTCAAGCGCATCACTTTCAGCTTCGTCGACTGGCGCTTCAAGCTCATCTTCGAGCAAGGTTTCTTCGTCAAAATCTGCGTTTAATTCTGGCAGCTCGTCTTCGATCTCCAGTTCAGGTTCAGACTCAAGCGCATCACTTTCAGCTTCGTCGACTGGCGCTTCAAGCTCATCTTCGAGCAAGGTTTCTTCGTCAAAATCTGCGTTTAATTCTGGCAGCTCGTCTTCGATTTCAAGCTCAGGTTCAAGCGTGTCACTTGCAGCTGCTTCGACTAGCGCTTCAGACTCATCTTCGAGCAAAGTTTCTTCATCGAAATCTGCGTTTAACTCTGGCAGCTCATCTTCTATGCCCAGTTCAGGTTCAGAGGCAAGCACGTCACTTTCGGCTGTTTCGACTGGTGCTTCTGGTTCGTCTTCAAGCAAAGTTTCTTCATCGAAATCTGCAGTTAACTCTGGCAGTTCGTCTTCGATTTCCAGTTCAGGTTCAGACTCAAGCGCATCACTTTCAGCTTCGTCGAGCGGTGCTTCAGGTTCGTCTTCAAGCAAAGTTTCTTCATCGAAATCTGCAGTTAACTCTGGCAGCTCGTCTTCAATGCCCAGTTCGGGTTCAGACTCAAGCGTGTCACTTTCAGCTTCGTCGAGTGGTGCTTCTGGTTCGTCTTCAAGCAAAGTCTCTTCGTCGAAATCTGCACTAAATTCAGGCAAATCATCTTCATCAAAGCCAGAGATTTCATCGTCGAGAAGATCGCCATCAAGCCCGTCCTCTATATCAAATTGAGCGTCATTGGATAATGCTTCTGATAATGCTTTTTCGGTTTCACTTTGCGAGTCAGTAGTTTCAAGTTCTTCGCCGAGCTCCAGCTCAGGGTAACTCTCTAGCTCTGCGCTTGGTTGCAGATCTTCTTCGTCAAGAAACTCTTCTTCTGCCAGTAAATCCACTTCGTCATTAAGTGGATCATCTCCCAGCTCAATTTCAACTTCTTCATCCGAAAAGTCGTCTTCAAGTTCAGCATCCAACTCAAACTGTTCTTCGGCTTGAAGCTCCTGTAATAGCTCATCAACACTTTTTAAATCAGGATCTTCAAATTCGCTGTCTTCGTCAGCTTGAACATTTTCATCACTAAAATCTGCTTCATTGGCTAGATCGGACTGTAATGTATCTTCCACCGGTTCTTCAGATGATTCCGGAATAGCATCCTCTTCATCCAACATACCAGACAAGTGTCCTGACTCCGTTTGCTCAGGCTCAGCTAAAGGCTGTTTAGACTCCAGTTCAGACTTGTCAGATTCTTCTTCCAGCTCCGACAAAGCATCTTCTGGCGCTTCGTCTAGTAATGCATCGAGATCGTCATCGGCCAGTTCATCAGATTCTTCTTCCAGCTCTGGCAAAACATCTTCTGATGTTTCGTCAACTAATGTATCTAGTTCGTTATTTGCCAGTTCATCAGATTCTTCTTCTAGCTCTGGCAAAACATCTTCTGGTGTTTCATCAACTAATGCATCGAGATCGTCATCGGTCAGCGCATCAGATTCTTCTTCCAGCTCTGGCAAAACATCTTCTGGTGTTTCGTCAACTAATGTATCGAGTTCGTCATTTGCCAGTTCATCAGATTCTTCTTCCAGCTCTGGCAAAACATCTTCTGGTGTTTCATCAACTAATGCATCGAGATCGTCATCGGTCAGCGCATCAGGTTCTTCTTCCAGCTCTGGCAAAACATCTTCTGGTGTTTCGTCAACTAATGTATCGAGTTCGTCATTTGCCAGTTCATCAGATTCTTCTTCCAGCTCTGGCAAAACATCTTCTGATGTTTCGTCAACTAATGTATCGAGTTCGTCATTTGCCAGTTCATCAGATTCTTCTTCCAGCTCTGGCAAAACATCTTCTGATGTTTCGTCAACTAATGTATCGAGTTCGTCATTTGCCAGTTCATCAGATTCTTCTTCCAGCTCTGGCAAAATATCTTCTGGCGTTTCGTCAACTAATGCATCGAGTTCGTCCTCGGCCAGTTCATCAGATTCTTCTTCCAGCTCTGGCAAAACATCTTCTGGTGTTTCGTCAACTAATGTATCGAGTTCGTCATTTGCCAGTTCATCAGATTCTTCTTCCAGCTCTGGCAAAATATCTTCTGGCGTTTCGTCAACTAATGCATCGAGTTCGTCATTGGTCAGTTCATCAGATTCTTCTTCCAGCTCAGGTACTGTATCTTCCTGTGCTTCATCTAATAAAGCATCAATATCGTCACCAGCTAAATCATCGGACTCTTCTTCTAATTCCGGCAACGTATCTTCTTGCGCTTCATCTAATAAAGCATCGATATCATCACCAGCGAGAGCATCTGACCCTTCTTCTAATTCCGGCAACGTATCTTCTTGCGCTTCATCCAATAAAGCATCGATGTCGTCACCAGCAAGATCACTAGGCTCTGCTTCTAATTCCGGCAACGTATCTTCTTGCGCTTCATCTAATAAAGCATCGATATCATCACCAGCGAGAGCATCTGACCCTTCTTCTAATTCCGGCAACGTATCTTCTTGCGCTTCATCCAATAAAGCATCGATGTCGTCACCAGCAAGATCACTAGGCTCTGCTTCTAATTCCGGCAACGTATCTTCTTGCGCTTCATCTAATAAAGCATCGATATCGTCACCAGCAAGATCACTAGGCTCTTCTTCTAATTCCGGCAACGTATCTTCCTGTGCTTCATCCAATAAAGCATCAATATCGTCACCAGCGAGATCACTAGGCTCTTCTTCTAATTCCGGCAACGTATCTTCCTGCGCTTCATCCAATAAAGCATCGATATCATCACCGTCGAGCGTATCTGACTCTTCGTCAATTTCAGCTAACGTATCGTCTTGCACTTCATTTAACAGGGCATCAATATCATCACCCGCAAGCTCAGTGCTTGGTTCCTCAAAATCAGGCAATGCATCATCGTCAGCATCTTGAGAGGCATCAAGTAGCGCATCGATATCATCAGCATCGACTAAGCTCTCACTATCAAAATTACCGCTAAATTCGGGCTCTTCATCTAGCGCACCATCAAGAATTGAATCGATATCATCATCGTTTGCACCAGCATCCGCTTGCTCATCTGCGAGTTCCTCGCTCAGAGCGGCAAGGGCATCATCGCTAACATCAATTTCTTCATCTTGAGACTCATTGAACAAATCATCAAGATCGCTGTCACTTAAAATATCTTGGCCATCATCAACATCAAGCGAAACTTCATCACCAGCCTCGTCAAAGCTCTGTTGCATAAAGTCTTCGTCATGATCATCATCAAACGAAATATCTTCGTTTAGTAAGCTATCCAATTCATCTTGGTCTAACGTATCACTTCCTTCATCGAAGTCGTCATCAAGTGAGTCAAAGGTAATCTCATCGTCTTCAGGTAAGATATCGTCATCTAACTGTACGCTTGCGCCCAGTGCGTCTTCATCGTCGCCCATTCCGATATCAAGTGGGTCTGGCTCAGGGTCAAATGCAGTCGCAGCGGTTGCAGCTCCCGCCGCCGCAGTGCCTGCAGCCACCGATGGTGTTTGCGGAAGAAAATCGTCGTCATCTGTCGACGTTTGAGATTGGTTTCTTCGGCGTAGGTACATTACTAATCCAGCAATTGCCAGTAGCGCTGGTAATGTGGCAAGTAATGCAATGCCAGCTGGTGAGCTAAAGAATGTGCTTAACTCACTACTTTCTTGCGCTTTTGCCTGAGCCGCCTGCTGGTCAATCATTTCATTTTGCAAGTCAATAACAGCCTTGAGCTGTTGCTGGATTTCGCTGTCTTTACCAAGTTGGGTACGAACCGTTTGAAGTTCAGTAGAAATAGCACCGAGCTGCTGTTTTAATTTATTGTTTTCGGATAGGATTTCTTCAACATTACGCACCGAGGATTTGAACTCTTTTTGTAAGTCCATCAGGCGCATGTCCTGTTCCATCTTTAAAGAACGCAGTTGATTAGTTAGGTCTTCTTTAGCTTCTTCTACATCGACTTTACGAGCTTGTGTAACCTTTTTTTCAGCTTCGTTTATTGCATTTGGATTCAATAATCCCTTACGCTTCATTTCCCAAAGTTTGTCATCTTGATCTGACTTCTGCTTTGCCAACTCAGGGTTTACACTGCGAATTTCATTGATGGTAGGAATACGTAAATACGCCCCATCCTGCATATGGTTGAGGTTTTTATCTAGAAATGAATTAGGATTTTTATCGTAAAGCGCCTTCATCACCTGATAAATGGTGACCGAGTCATCTGGTCGCACTTTTTGTGCTATACGCCACAATGTATCCGTGGGTCTGATAGGCCCTATTGACCGACCTTGAGCCCCATAATCAACCCCTTTAGGGCCTTTTAGCACTACCCCCTCTTGGGTATATACTGGTGTGGCAATCAGTGCGAATACAAAGATACTAAATAAGGCTAAACCGCGCATGCCGATCCTTTACTCAAATGTTTAACACCCGTTAAACGACATTTTATTATTATGGCTTTGAAGCAAGCTCTATTCCAAATGCAAACTATAAACCAGATATGTTGGAATATCCATTGCAACGTATTGAAAGTTAACATGGTTATAATGCTTTTTACTGATTCTGGAATAGTTGATATAGGTGAAGAATAGTCAAGTATTTGACCTAACGGCAAACTTCTTGGCAGAAGTTTGCCGTTATAACGCAGAATAGTAAGCAAAATTTTGCTTACTTTGCGATATCAAAGGGTGCTTATAGATAGCTTTCTATCAGGGCTTCTGCAATTTGAATGCTATTTGTTGCGGCACCTTTTCTGGTGTTGTCTGATACCACCCATAAGTTTAAGCCCAATGGATGTGAAATATCTTGCCTTACACGGCCTACATAGACGGTATCGTTACCACTTGCATCACTTACCGGTGTTGGGTAATCGTTTTCGTCTTCAATTAGCTCAACACCCGGCGCATCAGCAAGTAACTGCTTAACATGTTCAAGATCATAAGGCATGCGCGTTTCAAGATGAATGGCTTCAGCATGACCGAAAAACACGGGAACTCGAACCGCAGTAGGGTTAACCAAAACACTCGAATCGCCCAAGATTTTTTGCGTTTCCCACACCATCTTCATTTCTTCTTTGGTGTAACCATTTTCTTGGAATGCATCAATTTGAGGAATGACGTTAAAAGCGATTTGTTTGCTAAATACTTCGTTTTCCATTGGTCTTGCATTCATTAAGTTTGCAGTTTGCTTAGCCAACTCATCTACCGCTTCTTTACCTGCGCCAGATACCGCTTGGTATGTTGAAACATTAATTCTGTCAATGCCATAGGCATCATAAATTGGTTTAAGCGCCACTAGCATTTGGATTGTAGAGCAGTTTGGGTTAGCAATGATGTTACGATTTCTAAAATCTGCAAGGCTGTCTTTATTCACCTCAGGAACGACTAATGGAATATCAAAGTCGTATCTAAAATGTGAGGTGTTATCTATCACAATGCAGCCAGCTTCAGCGGCGATTGGTGCATATTTCTCCGACACGGAACCACCCGCTGAAAACAAACCGATATGGGCATTAGAAAAATCAAACTCTTCAACATCCAGAACTTCGATTTTTTCACCCATAAAGTCAATTTCTTCACCCGCGCTTCGGCTACTCGCGAGTGGGTACAATGTGTCTACAGGAAATTTTCGTTCCGCTAGTAATTCGATAATTTGCTTGCCAACAAGACCTGTTGCGCCAAGTACCGCAACATTATATTTTTGCGACATTATTTTTCCTCATTCTGTAATATACCAACCACAGCACTTAACTCTTGTGCTCAGAAAAGCCAAGTTGGTAAAGCTTTTCACTGATTGGTGAGTCATTATTGACTGCAATTGTACTAAATTCTCGACGCACGGGATATGCTTTACGCAAGGTATCAAAGCCCAATGTGTTTAGCTGTTTTCTCATGATGCCATCATCACGACGAATGTCATAAACAAGATGCGCTAAATTGACAATATCTTGCTCATTGGCAGTGCTTTGCAACTGGCAGCCAGTGACACTTGGTTTAGGGAGAAAATCACTAATCGTTTTGCTGGCTGGTAAATCGAATTCTCGGCATACAGCTTCGTATAACATTTGCGTGCCTCGCGCCTTCCCCTCTAGCGTATGGCCGGCAATATGCACAGAGGCAAAGCGAGTATATTGCAATAATGGCTGCAAAATATTCGGCTCATTTTCCCAAACGTCTAAGATCAGCTCAAGCGTTTGCCCACCTTCTATCGCGTGCAAAAGCGCTTGATTATCGATAACATCTCCACGGCTTGCATTGATTATCACCGTACCCGGCTTTAATGCCGCTATCCGCGATGCATCAAGTAGATGAACCGTTTTATGCGGGCCCTGCTTAACTAATGGAACGTGAAATGTCACAATATCCGCGCGAGCCAAAGCTTCATCTAACGCTACATGTGAATCCAATGTCCCCGCTTGCTGCCTTACGGGATCACACAATAATATCGTAAGACCAAGCCCTTTAAGCTTTGATGCTAAACACGCGCCAATATTACCAACACCAATGATGGCAATCGTTTTATCTTGAAGTGGTGTGGAGGTTTCTTGTGCGTATGCAAGTAGAGCGCTTATCACGTACTCGGCAACAGCTATCGCATTACAGCCTGGTGCGCTGCTGAACGAGATATTGGCGCTGGCCAACAATGAGGTATCAATATGATCAATCCCTATTGTCGCAGTCCCCACAAACTTCAGTTTATCGGCTTGTGCTAACAGGATCTTGTTGACCTTAGTGACTGAGCGAGTCAACAGAATATCGACGTTTTTCAGCTCGTCAGGTTGAAGGTTACGGCCATCAAACCGAGTTACCTCACCAATTTCGCAGAAGAATGACTCAACTAAGGGCATATTTTGATCGGCTAATATTCGCATGCGGGTTTCCTGTCACCTATTGTCTCGAGTACTCAGGCGATAACACATCGCCTGAGTCGAGTTTAACATGGCAAGGTAGACGACTAATAATAAAACCTTTTATTTTGTGTCACCGCTTTATTGCAACCAAACGCTATTGCAAAAAACATCACACAGCATACAAAAACGACCGCTCCCTTGAGACTTAACCAGCCACCTGAATCAAGCAAAGGACAAAACGTCATGGCCAACACGTTAATACAACACAATAATAAAGCCCAACGGGTATAAGCTCGGTAGCCAAGTAATGCAGCAAACAAACTGCTAAAAACATTAAAAATTACCGCTTCAGGAAAGAGGTGAAAGGCCGACAACATAGCCGCAAAGGCCAAAATAGTGACTAGATAAAAAATACTCTGCTGCATCTTGTTTCTCCTTAACATGGACAGCAATATCAACCGCGACACTAGGTCGTGGCGGTAAATCCTAACTCACATAGCGACTAAGAAAATGGACTGCATTTGCTACTCCTTAGCAATTCTTAAAGCACCATTTTGTCGCTATGCTTAACCCAATTGTAGAAACATTAACGTGTATTTCAATGCAAATCAGACATGAAGTTTTGGCAATTATAATGCACATATTAGGCACTTCGCTGAAAGAAAATTCATGTGCAGTTTCGCCACATTGCACTATGTTCATTACACTTAAATATCGTTCAGTAATTAATAACGTTGAAAATCCTCTCAGGTTGTAGATGGGGTTTAGTCAAAGTAACCTTCAAATTAACAACAAGAGAGGCATGAGTCATTTAACACTCAGATTAAGTACAAACGTAAATAATATGTCACAACAAGGCATCAACTAATTCGCATAGAGGGTATGAAGACGCTTGAAATATCAGCGTTAACCAGCTAGTCTAACTGGGTGGTCAGACCTCTTATAAGGAAGAACAACATGACACTTATATTTGTTCTCGCGTTGTTAGCCTTGCTCAGTGCAGCAAGCTATCATCGCGCAAGCTGGAATACCGCTCTAGGTATTGCAGCAGTTACAATGCTAGTTGGCACCTTTGCTGGTGCGTTTGGCATTATCTCTTGGTTAATTTTCTTAGCGATTGTTATTCCGCTTTCAGTAACGAACCTGCGTCAGCAGTACATCGTGGCTCCAGCATTTAAAGCGTTCAAAAAAGTTACGCCGACAATGTCAGAAACCGAGAAGTCAGCGATTGATGCTGGTACTACTTGGTGGGAAGCCGATCTATTTTGTGGTAACCCAAACTGGGATAAACTTCATCAGTTTCCAAAGCCACGCTTGAGCGTTGAAGAGCAAGCGTTTTTGGATGGTCCGGTGGAAGAAGTATGTGCCATGCTTAACGACTGGGAAGCAACACACGAGCTGACTGACTTACCGCAAGACGTGTGGCAATACTTAAAAGACAACAAGTTCTTTGCGATGATCATCAAAAAGCAATACGGTGGTCTTGAGTTTTCAGCTTACGCGCAATCTTGTGTACTACAAAAGCTTACCAGTAAATCAACTTTACTTTCGTCTATCGTGGGCGTACCTAACTCGTTAGGCCCAGGTGAACTACTTCAGCACTACGGTACTGACGAGCAAAAAGAACACTACTTACCTCGTCTAGCAGCGGGTGATGAAATCCCTTGTTTTGCATTAACGTCACCAGAAGCGGGCTCTGATGCTTCATCTATCCCTGACTTTGGTGTGGTATGTAAAGGCGAATGGGAAGGTGAAGAAGTATTAGGTATTAGCCTAACGTGGAACAAACGTTATATTACTTTAGCACCTGTTGCGACTGTACTTGGCCTAGCGTTTAAGATGCGCGATCCGGACGGTCTATTAGGTGATAAAGAAGAGCTAGGTATTACTTGTGCGCTTATTCCTACAAACATGCCTGGCGTAAAAATTGGCCGCCGTCACTTCCCACTGAATGTGCCATTCCAAAATGGTCCTACCCAAGGCGAAAACGTGTTTGTACCACTCGACTTCATTATCGGTGGCGCAAAAATGGCAGGACAAGGCTGGCGCATGCTGGTTGAGTGTTTGTCGGTTGGTCGTGTTATTACGCTACCTTCAAACTCTGCCGGTGGTATTAAATCCCTTGCAGTTGCAAGTGGTGCATACAGCCGCATTCGTCGCCAATTCAAACTTCCTATCGGTAAGATGGAAGGGATTGAAGAGGCACTAGCGAAACTTGGTGGCTATGCGTATAGCTCTGATGCTGCGGTGACTATGTCAACTGGCGCGGTAGATTTAGGTGAAAAACCTTCGGTTGTTTCTGCCATTTTGAAGTACCACTTAACCGAACAAATGCGTGCTTCAACCATCCATGCCATGGATATTCATGGTGGTAAAGGGATTTGCCTAGGTCCAAACAACTACGTTGGCCGTGGTTACCAAGGTGCACCAATTGCAATTACGGTAGAAGGTGCAAACATCCTAACCCGTAACATGATCATCTATGGTCAAGGCGCTATTCGTTGCCATCCTTTTGTACTGGCTGAACTTGAGGCTTGTTCTATCAAAGATAAGCAAGAAGCGCTTGATAGTTTCGATAAATCCTTGATGGGTCACATCGGTTTCACTATGTCGAACTTGGTAAGAACTAAGTGGTTAGCCCTAACCGGTGCACGTTTCACCAAAGTACCATTTAACGATGAAACTGCGGTTTATTATCGTAATGCTGCTCGTTACAGTGCATCATTGGCATTAATGTCTGATATTTGTATGGCTGTATTTGGTGGTTCACTGAAGCGTAAAGAGCGTATTTCTGCACGTTTAGGCGACTTATTAAGCTACCTTTATCTGGTTTCTGCAACGCTTAAGCGCTATAACGATGAAGGTCGTCGTAAAGAAGACTTACCGTTTGTGCAATGGTCTTGTCAGGAACACCTGTACCTTTGTCAACGTGCCCTTGCTGACTTAATCAACAACATGCCTTCTGCTGCATTACGTGGTTTGTTGAAAGTGGTACTGTTCCCATTTGGTCGTCCGGTTCGTAAACCAACCGACAAAATGGAGCACAAGCTTGCTCAGCTACTTCAAGTACCTAGCGAAACGCGTGATCGCCTTGCAACACACATCTACTTAAAGGATGAGCCACTGTGCTTGCTTGGTAAGCAAGAGCAAACGCTAAAAGACATTCTTGCCGTAGAGCCGTTATTTGAAAAGGTATGCCGTGGTACTGGTAAAAAGTTACCGTTTATGCAACTTGATAAAGTAGCAGCAATGGGGCTTGAAGCAGGTGTACTGAGCGAAGACGAAGCAGCTAAATTGACTGCCGTTGAAGCAAAACGTCTTGCCGTTATCAACGTTGATGACTTTGACCCTGAAGAGTTACTTGCTGGTAAAGCAAGAACTAAGGAATCAAGTAAAGCAGACGCAGCATAACTATTTTTGTTTAGGTAGTGTTATCCATACTACCATAGCAATTAGCGTGGATATAAAGGTCAGAATTTTCTGACCTTTTTTCTTGGCAGATTAGAGCCGGGGGAACACAGCTCTAGTGATTTAAAATAAATATCGCACCTTAAACGTCACTAAGTCTTGCACTGGTTGTTGCCATAAATCGGCGACACTCCCAAACCAGTCTCTTCGCCCGACCTGCGACTTTTCAAGTGTCGAAAAGTTTGCACCTCCTCGTTGATACACTAAAAAAATATCTGAATATGCACCCATGCGATAACGCAGTTTTAGCTGGCTTGCTAAGCGCCTGTCGTCAAAACTGGTGTCACCATGAATTTCGCGAAGCTCGCCATTGGTAATTTGATAAATCGTCTTACTTTGCGCTTCAAGTATCGTCCACTGTAACGAACCACTGAGTTCAAGGTTGTCGGTGATCCGGCCATTAAATTCCAACTTATTGGAAAACTCATCTCTGTCGTATTCACTCAAGCGGTTTTGCCCGTTCGCCATCAGCCAGCCATCACCACTTCTAAAGAAATTACTCAACTTAAGGTTCCAGTTGTAATGTGGCATCCACGTCAAATCCACAGCGTATTGCTGTGCTGAGCCTGATATTCCTTCTTGGTCAAGCTCTATACTTGCTGCCCAAGAAAAATCTCCCACATAAGGGCTTTGATAAAATACTCGAGACTCCACACGGCTGGGCACCTCAAACACCTCAGTGCCTCGCCCTAAGTTGTCTTGTTTACCGCTAGTGTAATAATCTAGCCCGAGGTTGAGCTGACCACCATTTGCCAACAAAAACTGCGCTAAATATGCTTGTCTGGCCGCTAAACCTGTTCCAGCATTATTTTGCTCATGCCTCAGTGTGAGTGACTGCTTTAATCTGGTAAACCAGCTGTCTTTTGGGTGCATCGAGTATTCACCATAAAGCTCGCTCACCTGCCAGTCATTGCGTTTCATATAGCCGAGATCACGGTTATCAAATTCGTCATCCACAGCAAAATAGCGCGCAGCGAACTTCGTCTGTAAAGAAAGTTGATACTCCGCGTCTAGCGATACACCTTGACCTGTAACACTTTGCTTTTGTGTTTCTACCTCAGTTTGTAATAGCGCGCCTTTGAAAGACCAAGTATCACTACGATACTGTCCATCAAGGGCATAACTCATGGCATCGCGCTCAAGAAACGGTCGGTCTGTTTTGGTCGCAAGTACACCGGCCTGCCAATCTTGCGTGCGATAATTAGCTCTTGCTGCAAAAAACTGTTTACCAATATCGTCCGAAAAGTCCGACTCGGACACAGCAAAAGTACCAAATTGCACCGACTTTCCTTTATGTACAAATCGTAGCGCCGCATCTATGGGAGTGATTGCACGTGCACCATCATCACTTGATGCCCCTATACGACGAGTATGAATAAGCTTAGTGCTCTCAAGTGCAGCAACTTCAAAAAGGCTGATATCTTGGGTGAAAAATGGACGTTTATCGGTGCGAAGCGTTTCTACGGCTGAATAATTCACGTCAACATCATCGATATCCACCTGACCAAAGTCAGGATTCACGGCAAGACTCACCTTCTGATGATGAGAAGGCTTGTAAAACAAATCAAAGCCAACATCGGACTGATGCTGGCGCTCGGAAGGCGAAGTGCTTAGAGGTGCAAATTGAGCCTGATGCGCAAAGTAAGGCACAAATGCCAATTGAGAATGTGCGGGGATCTGTGCTGCGATCTTTGGCATAGTCAGGAAGAAATCGCTATTTGCTGTTGTATCCTCATGGTTTGCATAGATAAAATTACTTTTAAGTTCATACAACTGTACCGAAACGCCAATCTTTGTAAGCCCCTGCTCATCTCCTGGCTGAAACGACACGGTATGCCAAGGGATCAATAATTCCGTGGTCCAATACGTATCGTCAATATGATTGGCATAGTGCCAATCCCCATCCCAATCGTAATCCACGTTTAAGCTTGGGGTTACAACACCATCTTGCGAGCCGCCACCTAATGTCACCGAAAATTGATATGCACTACTACCGTCGCCTGAAAAGTCCACAACTACCCGATTGAAGTCAGCTTGCATAAAACGGTCATGGATATTGAATTGTCGCTTGCGCTCGGCTTTATTCTGAAAGTTTTTAATACCAATATAAACGCCGTCGGCGGTTGCAAAGGCTTTTGCGGTAATTTTGTCATTAGCAGATGCCAAAGTTACAGGCACAACCTGAACAAATTGTTCAAAGTGCGTGGCAGAACCCCACTGCGCTTCATTCAACTTACCATCAACCACGATAGGTTCCGCAAGTGCAGCGCCTGCCATCATGGGATAACTTAAACCGAGCCAAAATTTATTGCTTTTATTCATACATACTTTCCTCAGAGTTATGCCTGCTATTGCAACAAACTTTGCCGTAAAAAGTTCTTAACTTTTTCTGAAGAAAGCTGACTTAACCTTTATAAACATTGACTTAATCTTAAGAAACGCTAACGTTATGGGAACAATTGGTTTTGATTATTGAAATTGGTACTCGGCGTGCAGGCACAGGAAGTAGAGATGGTTTGTTTTGGACATTGGCAGTTTGATCTCCAGCAAGATTGCCTAACACATAGGCAAAGCCAAGAAACCGTAAAACTTGAGCCACAAATGGCAAGATTACTCGCGCTTTTTATTGAGCATCATAACGAAGTGCTAGAGAAATATTGGCTTACCGAGCAGCTGTGGCAACACGCGGTTGTCGAACCCAATAGCCTTTATCAGCTTCTGACTAAACTGCGAAAAGTGCTCGGGGACGACCCTAAAAACCCAATTTACATCAAAACCATTCCAAAGCGGGGCTATCGCTTCATCGCGCCACTAGAAAGGCATGAAATAGCGCCTCGTCATACGACAAAACCAGTCAAAGCAATCGCCAAGTCCCGTATTTTTTCACTCAGTGCCGTCGCAATGGCAGTGTTATGCTTTGGCGCAATCGCCTTTTTTAATCAAGCACCGACTGAAAAAACACCATCACGCTACGAAACCTCGAGCCTCAGTCATGAGCTTGGCCTTGAATTTGACGTTGATGCCCACCAAAGCAAAGATCTCATCGCCTATGTAAAAGACTTTACCCACCTTATTATTGCCAACAAACAAGGCTTTCAATTAAATGAACACCGCTTTGATTCGCGGATCAGTTTTCCAAGTTGGAGCCCCGACTCAGACAAACTGGCTTTTTGGCAATATCAAGGTAGTGGCTGCCAACTTCATGTTATGACTGCCGCAGGGCAATTTTTCCATAGCTCGCAAACTCTTCCGTGCCAAGTTGGTACTAAACCAGTTTGGAAAAGTGACAAAGAGCTTATCTTAACGTTCGGCCAATATAATGCCAAAGCAGCACACCTTTACCGACTTGAGTCCCATCAAATGGTTAAGCTGCCACTTGCTTTGGCAGCCAATGAACAGTTAAAAATGGCCCTTCGAGCGTGGCAAGACAAAACCTTTTATTTGGTTCAAGATAAACAAGGGTTAGCAAGGCTACAAACGCTTGATGGCACGGTACATCTGAAGTGGTCAGCTCCAGTCACTTCCGTTGCGTTTGATGTTTATCATCAAGCCGTGATTGCGAGTCAATATGGCAGCCTATCGCGACACTTTAGAGACGGTGACAGTCAAGCCATCAAAGAAACGGAAATTGGCTTATACACGAGCTTCTCAAGCGATAATCGCGGCGATATATTCGCGGCATTGGAGAGCTTTCAAGTTAATATCAAAGACCGAGACGATCTCCCCTTATTTTCAAGCTCAAGCATCGATTATTTACCACTGACCAACAGCTTGGGAGAAACGGCATTTATGTCGAGACGCAGCGGCGTATGCGAGGTGTATCTATATCGCGATGATAAAATCAGTCAGCTTTCCTTTCATCAGGGGCATGAGTACGTTGGTTTTTTAGTATGGAGTCCAGAGCTGAGCTATTTGGCCTCAAACCGTGATAACGATTTAGTGATATACGACCGAAAACGCCCACTCACCCAGTTCAATTCACAGCTGAGTCAGCCCGTCAAAAGCATGGGCTGGATAGATGAGCAAACACTATGGGCTTATGACGGCGAAACATTAAACCAATACAGCTTGTCTGGGGCACTTATCAGCAGCCATGACAGTACAGCTGACTTTGTCTTTTATCACCCCGAGAGACAAACTTGGTTTGTGCTACAACAAAACCTACTGCTGGAGTACGAGACGCTCTTCGAAAGCGACTCTGAAGCGTTAAATAAATATGCGCTAAGTCAAAAGCAAACCAATCAATTTAGTAACTTAAGAATTCGCGGCAACGACATCTACTGGCAATCCGCTTGGTCAAAAGAGGACTACATTTGGCAACTCACCTTGATGCCAGAGCAAAACCCTACGCTTAAAAAAGTCGGCCACTTGATTTGGCACTACGATATCGACGCGCTTGGGGATTTACTCATAGCAAAAATGGAAAGTGTAGAAGGCGATATCAAGAAACTGACTCGCCTACCTGAAGCGGCTAACTAACGATTATCGTTACAAAAGTACATACGTGGTATAGCTCAGCACTAAGGTGCTGAGCCAAGTCATAGCTAAATGCTGTGGACTTTTTAATGCACTTAACACTAAAAGTGGTAGAAAGACATAAGGTAATAGGCTCACCGCACTCAGTCCTAATAACATATAGACAGGCACTGAAAAACAGACGGCAGCCGTCAGCACAATAATCCAGATACTCTGCTTTGCCGATTGCAGCTTATCTATACTCAACCAATATGCAGTGCGGTCGTAGACTTCAGGTTTGAGATCAATGGCAAGACTCGACCACCATAATAGATTTAAAGTCACCAGACCTGGAACGTAATTTGCCATCAGATCGGGGCGCTCTGCACTTAAGATCGCGCCAAACCATAGCACCAACACACTCATCACAATGCGCCAAAGCAACACAAAATAGTGGTTGTAAGCAAAGCTCAGCCAAAATGTCGTCAACCCTTTAACCATTACCGATAACGTCACTTTACGCGGTAGCAAAGCAGCACAGCCAAACACTATTAGGTTTACAGCAATCAAATACCAAGTAATTTCGACAACAGCAAAACTGATAATAGCTGTTATCAATAACCCAATACTGGTCCCCAAGGGTCGATAAATAAAACAAAGGGCAATGAAGAATTGCGTCACCGCAAAAAACAGTAAGTGCCACGCTTGCGTGATTTTCTCAATTCCAATCGAGTAGCAGAGAATTAGCGTCATCAATAATAAGGGATGAACAACCAGTACGGACAACCCATCCGCCACTTTTTGATGGATGGCACGATGGAGGATCGTGTGATGGTAACTTCTGTGCGCTTTGTCCAAAACCGCATCTCGAAACACAAATAGAATAAAGCTTTGCGCCGCAAGTAATCCCCATGCAATTTGTACCTGTGCAATGGGATTATCACTTTCTACAATTTTACCTATACCCATAAATAGTATTGCGATAAAACCTAACAGATAAACTTGAAACAATGCAGCTATCATCAAGCCAAATTGCTGAAGTTGCTGGCCTATCGCTTGCAGCGATAGGGAAAGTGATGCCTTTCTGTAACGATAGTAATAAAGCATATTAACTACCCTGCTTTGATGTTAAGGGAACAGAATGAAATCCAACTTGTAAAAAAGGTTCAGGCTCATGACTTGTCATCAGCACCATGCCAGCGTAGTTTTGCGCGAGCTCAACGATATACTCGCAGCCTGCCGCGTCCAAAGCCGCAGTAGGCTCATCGAGCAATAAATAAGGGGTATTACGCATCAAGGCATTAATAAGCTGAAGCTTCTTTTTGTTACCAGAGGAGAGATCCGCATAGCGCGTCATTAAAAAGGTTTCAAACTGAAAGTCGTTTACCAGCTGAGAAGGAAAATCACATTGCCATGCGGTTGATGTGAGAGTTAATAACTCTTTTGCACGCAAAAAAGCAGGAAATGGAATGTTGTCTGACGCAAGTGCAACAAGTGTTTGGCGTTTATCGATTTTCTTGTCTTGTAAAAGAATGTCGCCATTGAACGCATCATCAAGTCCAGCAATCATACTCAGTAAGGTGGTTTTCCCTACGCCATTCGGTGCCGCTAAACAAATCCTATTATGGTCAAACTGTTGTGAATAATTGTCAAACAGTACCTCTTTGGAGAAGCTTTTACTTAGAGATTTTATCGTTATCATTTTGCTCTACACTATAAATCCAAATAGAGATTTATATTTATGTTTAAAAATGTAGTTGTCATAAAACTTAACTTATTACAAAAGCTAATATTTATCACCTAGTTAGAAAGTAAAATGGCGTATTTTACGTACCTTATTTTGTAACAAAGCCTTACACACTACATTTTTTAACATCTTATAAACATCATTAAGTAACCTTTCATTTTTCCATCCTATACTCTTGCTCCGAAATCGCTTGAATAACGACCTATGTTCAAAATATTGATAAAGGAGATCAACTATGAACTTTCGTATCCTAACTGCAGCCACCCTATCCCTATTAGCGGTTGCATGTTCGTCTGAAGATGTCGAGACCGCTAACTTCGGTTCTGACATCTATAAAAACCAATATAACTTGGTTAATGCCACCGATTATGAAATTGCATTTCACCTTGCTAACACTGAGCTAGACGGTGATGAACGAAATGTCGCTGACGATAAATATCGCGTCAAAGTACTAGCTTCCGGTTCAGAACCCGTACGCATAACACACGAACATAACACCAACCGTGAAATCAGTTTTTATGCTGAGTCAGTCAACAAGCTTGGCATGGTAGAACAAGAAAAAATTAAGGTAAGTAATGACCGAGATTATCACTTTGTTGTAATGCAGGATAGCAACGATACCTTAGATATAAAGGTGGTTAGAAAGTCTAAAGATGATCACGATAATAAATTTACCGTACGAGTATTAGCTTCCAAAACAATGACATTAAATATTAACGGTTCAGACGTTGAATTTGATAAAGGAGAAGTCAGTAGCTGGTATCAAGTGGATGACTGTAATCAAGATATTATGATGGGTGATGAGGTTATAAGTCTTTGCAATGCATCACTAGACCGCTCTTACTTACTCGTCGTCGGTGAAACTGGATTAATGAGCACCGTTTTAGAATACTAATTAATCATCGCTTTTGAGGCTGCCGATATTCCGGCAACCTCAACGGTTAGCCGTCTAGATTTATATTTATAACGCATTTTTTATTCACAAAAAATTCAACTTTCTGCCGAAATAAGTCAATTCTATTCATTTTCAGATCCGACCATACAAAATAGTGACATTTGTCATAAGTCAGTTTTATTAAACTTTCCACGCGCAATAAAAATAGAGTTTTAGCTTTAAAAATCAATTAATTCTTTATATCTCATAGAGATAAAAAATAGCTATTAACAACTCCATATTGCAATCATTTTATAACATTTCAATTATGTTAACGTTAGATTTAATTAACATTAAAATGTCAAATTTTTCGTGTTGACACCCTGAAAACTCGGGCTTAACCTAGCCGCCGTTCTTAAAACACAACAATCAAAAAATCACATTTAATATTTTTTATTTACAAATAAAATAATCTTGTAACAAAGATAGCGACAATAGTATCGCGACAAAGCCGACCAAGTTAACGGATTGGCACACACGGGACGTTGGTTAAGTAGTACTCGCCTCTAACAAGTATGATTGGGTTTTCTAAACAGTTTCCCGTCATACAAAAATATAAGCATTGTGAAAATCACAATCGGATTCATTATTTTAGTCAGAGTAGGAAAGTCATGAACCAGTACAACACAGAAAAGGAAGCAATTCAGGTCGAGAAAAAGCTCGGTAGTATTGTTTTCATCTCGCAAGATCAATCACTTTCTCTGGAGTCAGTGCAAGATTACGCAGCTCAGCCCTTATCCAAAGTAAAATTGGACGAGTTGGCACTAAAAGCTAGAATCGAGCAAAACCGTCAATACCTGGACAATAAATTAGCAAATCAAGAAGATATATACGGCGTGACGACTGGTTTTGGTAACTCAGCAAGTAACCGTATTTCGACTTCTCTCTCTGAAGAATTACAACAAAACCTCATTGCTTATCATGGCTGTGGCGTTGGTGACTACCTTTCAGAGTCTGATTGTGCCGCGACTTTATTGATCCGTATGAACTGTAATGCCAAAGGCTTTTCAGGCGTTAGTTGGGAATTGCTGGCGCAGATGGAAACCTTCCTAAACAACCGCATCATCCCGGCTATCCCTTCTATGGGTTCAGTAGGTGCGAGCGGCGACTTAACACCACTTTCTTATGTCGGTGCCGCACTTGGTGGTAAGCGTAAGGTGTACTATCAAGGACAACTGCGTGAAACCGCTGAAGTATTAGAAGAGCTAAACATTGCGCCATACAAGCTAAAGCCGAAAGAAGGTTTAGCTATCATGAATGGTACTTCGGTTATGTCTGCCATCGCCACGAATGCGCTAAAAGACATCCGCCGCGGCATTGATTTAAGCTGCAAACTGATCGCGCTTTATGTCGAACTTATCGAAGGTCGTGCATCGCCATTCCATAAACGCGTACACGAACTTAAACCACACCGCGGACAGCAGATCTGCGCAGAGAAAATTCTAGAGCGCTTAACTAACGTCGATCAGCGTTTAGGTCGCAGAAACCGAACCGATGACAACATTGAGTTTGGCAAGCAAGAAACGTTCAGGTTACAAGATAGCTATTCAATTCGCTGCTCTCCGCAAGTGTTAGGTCCATTAATTGATGCTGAGATGTGGGCATCACAGATCCTAACGACTGAAATTAACTCAGTGAACGATAACCCACTATTTGATGATGAGAACGACCTTATCCTCAACGCGGGTCACTTCTACGGTGGTCACGTTGCAGCGGTGTGCGACACCCTCAAGCCACTCGTTGCAAACATGGGCGCGTTACTAGAGCGTGAATTAGGCATTTTGGTTGATGATCGCCTTAACGGTGGAATTTCTAACAACTTGGTTGCGCGTGAAGATCTTGGCGACAAAGCTTGGGTACACCACGGTTTCAAAGCAATGCAAATTACCTCTTCTTCTCTTGTTGCAGAAGCACTTAAAAATGCAGGCCCTATGTCAGTATTTTCACGCACAACAGAAGCACTTAACCAAGACATCGTCAGCATGGGCACTATCGCCGCACGTGACCTTCGTCGTATTACAGATCTCATTAAGCCAGTTATTGCTATTCAGGCAATGGCGATCCGCCAGGCATTTTATGTTGACGGGAAAGATGCGAAAGCAGAGAAACTCAACGCACTTTCTCGCGAGTTTTTCGACGAAATTAGCAGCAACTTCCAACCAGTCATTGAAGATAGGCCGATGGATGTCGAAATCAACAATATGGTTAACGCCCTGTTTAATGAGCAGTAACCCTCTCTAAGTCATTTTTGAGATGACGATAACGCTATAGCTGGCAGCTTCACTGCCGCCAGCTAGGGCTTGTTGTTGCTCAAAAACCGCTAATGAGACGTAAACTACACACCAGAGAAACTAAAAAGGATATAAAAATGAGTAGCTTAGAATCAATAACACAATTTATTAAACAAGACATCATTGTCGACAATTTAGAAGTGGTAGATAGCATTGATGAAATCGAAGATGATGCTCAACTTATCGGTGACGGTCTAGATCTAGACAGCATCGAGGTGCTCGATCTTGTGGTATCTATCGAGAAAAAATACAACCTTAAGTTCAAAGATTACCCAGAACAAACCATTCAAGAAAAAATGAAAAACGTCAGTACCTTAGCTAGCTTTGTTCACGAACAAGTTGAAGCACAAACAACAGCTGAAGCTTGTTGATCTGACCGTAACCATTTTCGCTTGGAAGGACACCATGCAAACATACAGTGCCATTCGTTCAACACTCATGCAACTGATTGAAGCTGAGTTAGAAGTAGATAAAGAACAACTAGACGTACTAAGTGACGACGCCAATTTAATTGAGGCGCCACTGTTTCTCGACTCGGTCGACCTTATGCAGTTATCTGCTGCATGTAAAAAAGCGTTCCAATTAAAAGACTTGGGCGAATTGAGCACTGTAACTTTGGCGACACTAACACGCCAAATAGCGTTAAACTTAACGCAACAAAAACAAGCAACACCCTTGGAGACTTGGGCAGATCAAGTCACCTCTCTCAACGAGACCGATTTACTAGCACTGATACAGCGTAGTCTAGAGTGTGAGATCAACGGTCAGGCTCGCCTTATCAAAGACAGCACGCCCTGCGATATCATTGTGAGCACTATGGTGTTATTAGCACACAATATCACTCCGGTATTAAGTGCTAATGCGGCCGCGAACGCCAATGCGTTTAGCTGGCGAGAGCTCACGCTTGCCAATCAAGAGGTAGAAGTTCCGTTTCATTCCATGACGGCATTTTTACAACAGCATAGCGATAAGACAATTGGCTTTGAAACGTCAGGCAGCACAGGCAAGCCACAAACTTGGCATAAGTCCATCGCCTCACTCCATGCAGAAGCCGTCACCTTTGCTGACACTTTCTCGTTTGACGCAGTAGATTATTTTTGTGCTTGCGTTGATATCCGCCACATGTTCGGCTTTATTTGGGCATTTATGCTCCCTCTGCAGCTTGGCAAACCGGTGTGTTATGAACTCGGTTCAACACCGGATTTACAACCTGTAAAAGACAAACAGGTAGGTGTGATCTTAACGCCAACTATGTTTGACTTTGTGGCCGATCAGTTAAATCAAAACCACTGTTACTTAATAAGCTCAGGTGCACCATTCAAGGGTGAGAAAGAGCAAAAACTTGCCGACCTTATTTCTTACCTATCACTTTCAATACAAGCTTTTGAGGTACTAGGAAGCACTGAGACCGGCGGTATCGGCTATCGTCCATTAGGCAACAACGAAACGCACTTTACTAAGTTCACTGCGGTCGATATTTATCAAAATGGCGAACACAAAACCATGTTGAGATCACCGTTTTTAGTGGCTAATTGTGATGAGTTTGAGCTCAAAGATAAGCTGATTTTCAGCAATGAAAACCAATTCACACACGGTGGGCGCGCAGACCAAATATTTAAATATGCAGGTAAACGCTACTCGCTACAAAGTATAGAAAAAATCCTCCAAGAACGCTTTGTGGGACTTCGCCATCGCGTGTTTTTTATCGAGGACAATAACAATAATAAAGGGGGCGAGCTGGTCGCCTTTGTCGAAGGACTATCTTGCATCCCTACACTTCAGGACATCAGAAGTTGGTTTAAAGATTTACCCACGCCGCAGGTTCATTTTTTGGCGCAATTTCCAGAAAACGAGCTCGGCAAAATCACCCTCTCGGCACTACAGGAATGCGTACATGAATAATAAACAACAAACTTTCATTACTGGTTATGGTGTGCTCTGTGCAGCAGGCGAAAATCGCCAAATGCTGCTAACTAGCATCAAGGAAAACCGCACTGGTATTGACCGCATTAATCGTTTCGACACACAGGGACTAACACACAATGTTGGGGCGCTCGCTATCAACTACGAGAATCACAGCGCAGAACATTTTGATATGGATCTGGCGAGCCAATACGCTATCCATGCCGTTACAGAAGCACTTGAACATGCAAATTTAGCCTTAAATCAGATGGACAGTACCCGTGTGGCATTTATTCTCGGTAATGCAAACTGCGGTATGTTTTCATTGATGGAGAGCCTTAAAGGTCAGCATCAACTGGGGTTTAAGTTTTATCCACCACATCAAATTGCAACCGATGTCAGCCGCCACTTCGGTATTCAGGGCCCTGTAATGACTTTCACCTCGGCCTGTACCGCAAGTAGCAGTGCCATTGCTTTTGCTAAACAACTCATCGAAAACGACCAAGCAGATGTCGTCATTGCTGGCGGTGCGGATGCCCTGAGCGAGCTGGTTTACGGCGGCTTTCAGTCGGTACAGTCCTTGAGTCCTGAGCCTTGTGCTCCGTACAGCGAAAAAATGGGATTAAGTTTAGGTGAAGGCGCAGGTTTTTTAGTCTTTGAATCGCAAACACATGCCAATCAGCGTAACGCAACGCTGCGATATCAATTGCTCGCGACAGGGTCGAGCTTAGATGCTCACCACGCTACAGCGCCTAACCCCGAGGGCGATGGTGTACGCCGTGCTTTTACGCAGACATTGTCCTATGCGCCCGTTGTAGCAAGTGATATTGAATATATCAACAGCCACGGGACTGGTACGCCAGCAAATGATGGCGCAGAGCTAAAAGGGATCCAATCAGCCATTGGTGAACAGGCCATGCGCGACGTCTCGGTTTCAAGTAGTAAATCTTACTTTGGTCATACCCTTGGTGCCGCTGGTGCCGTAGAACTTATTTCAACTTTGGTCAGCCAGGATGAAGGACTTCTACCAGCAACACTGGGGGTCGACTCAATAAGGTCGTGTTGCCATGCGTATCAATTAGTGACCAATCAGGCCAGACCTCAGGTTGTTGATGTTTTTGCGGTGACTAACTCAGCATTTGGTGGCCACAACACCAGCATGCTACTCAGTAAACATCAGAAAACGTCGATTAACACGGCGTCAAAACCGGTGTATCTACTTGCTGCCACCAGCCTGTCTGATACTGAAGTATACAATGCTCGACAAAATAGCACCGACCACTTTGCTGAATTTAACTTAAAACAGCAGTTTCCCGCACTTTTCCAGCGCCGTACACCGTGTGTTGCACAATTTGCCTTAGGTGCCTGCCAATTTACCTTACAAGACAGCGATCTCAATTTAGCACAATTACCACTGCCAGAATTCGCAGCCTACTATGCTAATCCCATTGGCTCGCTGGAAACCTTAGATAAAAACCTCGCATCATTTCAAGATGGCATTGCAGAGCTAAAAAGTACGCATTTCCCCAATACCGTCGTCAATGCCACATTAGGGCAACTGGCACTCGGCTTCGGCTTTAAAAACTCGGCCACTTGTGTGAGTGATTTAGGCAATGACTTTCTACATGCGCTTTGGAGCGCAACTCTTGATATGCGTGAAGGTCGAAGTCGATATGCGATGGTATGTAGCTCGCAAGACGACACAGCACTCTCGCAGCAGGTCTGGGCTGCACATCAATTCCAAGCAGATATCGGTCATTTTTCCAGTGCGGCGCTCTTGGCAACCAGCGAGGTGTTACCGGCAGGCTACCAACCTCTCGCAGAGCTCATTGATTTTATTCAAATCAATGATGCGCAGGAACATCAAGCACTAGACAGATTATTGGCAAGCAATGCTAGGAAGCTAAGCCAAGTGGGCAATGTCGTGTTAAGTACTCATCACGACGAAGCGTTTGCCACCATTGCAGCAAGCTTGGACAGCCATTTACCACAGGCTCAACTTATAAAATATCAACCACAAACCACGCCTCTACACAGTACAGAATTAGCAGTGCGTGCGCTAATGCATGCACTCAACACCCCAGTTGGTGATACCGAGTTAGATCAAACCCTACTCCTAAGCGTTAATCTCGCGGGAAGTATGACGGGATGTATTTTACGAACAGTAAGGAAATAAGATGACGACCGTGATCGAAGTGAAGAACTTAAGGAAGGTCTACAAAAGAACACGAAAAGTTGCCGTCGATGACGTCTCTTTTAGCGTTAGCGAAGGCGAATGTTTTGGACTCCTTGGGCCCAATGGCGCCGGAAAAACTACGACGTTGGAAATACTTCAGGGCTTGCGTAGTGCAACGTCAGGTGAAGTGACGTTATTTGGTCTTAATTGGAAGCAACACGAAACCAAACTTCGCAGCCTTATGGGTGGCGTGATGCAACACAATAACCTCTACGAAAAACTCAAAGTAAAAGAGTGCGTCGAGCTATTTGCCAGCTTTTACCCAAGCTACACGCCAATTGATACGCTGCTTGAGCGCTTCAATTTAAGCGAGAAAAAGGACGCTTGGCTAAGCGAACTCAGTGGTGGACAAAAGCAACGCGTATTTTTGGCGATGGCAGTGGTTGGCCAGCCCAAGTTGGTGTTTTTAGATGAGCCAACTACGGGACTTGACCCCACGAGTCGCCAAGAGTTTTGGCACATCATTAAAGACCTCAAAGAAGCCGGTACCTGTGTGATGTTAACGACGCACTACATGGATGAGGCAGAGTTCTTATGCGACAACTTAGCCATCATTAATTCAGGTCAAATCATAGAGTCAGGCGCGCCAAGCGACATTATTAATCGCACCTTTGAGACTCCGGTGATTAAAGAACCCAGAAAAGCCACACTCAACGACGTATTTTTGAAACTCACAGGTTCCACGATGGAGAGGGAAAGTTATGCCTGAGTTAAGTCAAACTAAGTTATATCCATTTTGGCAATTAATGATGGTCAATATTCGACCTTTTTTCCGTGATAAAGCGGTATTGCTATGGACATTCGGTTTACCTATTTTCATCGCCCTATTGTTGATCCAAGCCTTCTCCGGTGGACCAAAAATGTCTCCTATGAATGTGGTGGTGATGCATGGCGAGCAAATTGAACAGAAATGGCTTAAAGCGATGGAGGAAGATCCACTCGTTACCGTTACCCGCCTCTCACAAACCGATTCAATTGTGCTGGAAGACAGCTTTGCTTCTGCTCAGCTGGCGGAGGTGATCAGCTCACCAGACTCAGTGCTACGTAAGCTGCAAAATGAGGTGAGCCCTGAAGTTTACCTTGCCCCCAACGCTATGTTTTCTACTCATAACTCCGATGAATCGTTAATGGCACGTAACTATCTATTGCGTCTTAAAGCGCAAGCTAACGGCGAAGAGATGCGGAGCAATGTCATTAGCGTCAAAGGTTATCGTTACACTGACTGGTTGATCCCTGGGATCATCGTGTTACAAGTTCTTGGTTTAGCACTGGTGTCGATTGCCAACAGCTTAGTGTCCGACAGACAAAACGGCTTTTTTAAACGTCTACGCCTTTCTCCTTTCAAACGCCGTGATTATATCATTGGGATCGTGCTTGCACGCTTGTTCTTACTGGTGTTCCAAATGCTGATTCTGTTCGTCGCATTTCACTTTTTATTTGGTTACACGCTGCAAGGAAACGTGCTGGATATCGTTGCGGTAATGGCACTCGGTTCATTTTGTATCTGTATGCTCGGCGTGTTAGTCGGCGCCCGTAGCCAACGGGTTGAAGTCTCATCAGGGATAGCTAACTTACTTTACTTTCCATTGATGTTCTTATCGGGCATTTATTTCGACACTGCTAACTTTCCCACTCTACTGCGAGAAATAGTTTCGTTACTGCCAACCACTGCGTTTTTGGATGCACTGCGCTTAGTCGCAAACCAAGGCGTTGAACTGGCTGCGGTAAGTCGTCAACTGATTATTTTAGGCGTCACTAGCGTGGTGTTCTTCCTCATCGTTTACTTCTGCTTTGACTGGGGAGATGAAAAATCATGATCACCGATAACTTGCCGCATAAGGCACCATTTAAGTTTGCCGACAAGATAATCGAACACTCTCCAGGAGAGATGATTGTTGGATTGAAGTTCGTCTCGCATAACGAGCCAGGCCTGCAAGGACATTTTCCGGATGAGCCTATTTTCCCTGGTGTGTTAATCATTGAGACCATGGCGCAGATCAGCGGCTTGTGCTGCAACAACACGCACAAAGGGGGCATGCTGTCTTCCATAGAAAAAGCCAAATTTAGTCGTCCTGTTCGCCCTGGCGAAATCATTAAAGTAACGGCAAAACTAGAAACTGAATTTGGTGCGATGGCGCGCTTTAAAGCACAAGCACACGTTGAAGATGAGTTGGTTGCCAAAGCCGAACTCACGATTGTTTACACGGATTAAGGAACTTGGTTGTGTTTACTGGAAAGACAGTAGTAGTGACTGGCGTATCCAAAGGGATAGGCAAAGGCATCGCACTCGCCTTTTTGCAAGGTGGTGCTCGAGTATACGGTATTTGTCGCACACAAACCCCCATCGCGGAGTTACACAAACCTGAGTATCAAGCTCGCTTCACTCAACAAAGCGGCAATATTACCGACAGCGAGTTCGTCAACTCCGCTATTCGCCAAGCGATAAGCGACACAGGTCGGGTTGATGTGTTAGTGAATAACGCTGGGATCACGAATGATAGCTTGTTCTCTCAGATGTCGTACGACGCTTTTCATAACGTGTTAGATATCAACTTCAAGGGTACATTGCTGTGTTGCCAAGCGGTATTACCAGTCATGACTAAGCAAGGTGCAGGCAAGATTATCAACATGGTGTCGCAAAGCGGAATAAGCGGACGTGAAGGCCAAGCCAACTACGCGACCTCAAAAGGCGCAATTATTGGCCTCACTCGGACTATTGCACGGCAATATGGTCACTGTGGTATTTACTGTAATGCACTCGCTCCGACGTTTATTGCAACTGATATGATTGATGATATCCCCGCAAGCATTATCAACCCAGTGCTTAAGCATACCGCACTAGGTCGTGTTGGGAGCGTCAAAGAAATTGCTGATGCCACGCTATATCTCGCTTCTAGCGCCTCTAACTACCAAACGGGAAATGTGCTTCGTTTGGATGGAGGGCTTGCGGTATGAATGCTCAAGCGTTTATTTTACTTTATCCAACAAGTGAGTTTGATAGCCACTTCGTTACCCATTTGCTGTCGCAAAAACATCCGTTACTCCTTATCAATGCAAGTGCTGAGGTGCTCGCGCATAATCCAGAAGCAAGCCATATCCACCTTAACGCTCCCCTCTCGGAGTTAAATACCACTACATTACTAGATTGGTTTGAACTCAATAATAATCAGCAAGAAGTGATGGTACTGCATTGTGCCAATCGCCTTGATGAAAGCAATCTACTCGAAGACATTGCCGTTGGCGAGCAAGTGATTGCACGTCTAGAAAGCGCATTTGCGGCACTCAGAGTTATCGCCGACAACCTCAGAGTGAGTGGTGGAAACCTCGTCTTTTTAACGCAATCAGACACCTTAAATTACGAGTTAGAAGCCACCGCCAGTGTCTGTAACCACGCTCATAATGCATTGATGATGACGCTCGCACGCGAGTATCAAGGTAGCAAGCTGGCAGTTAACAGTTTTGTGTTACCGCTACTGGCTACCGATAGCAAAGCCGCAAGAATCCAAAAGCGCAATCTAAAAGGAGGCGTACTGGGTGCACGACCTGCGGTATACAGCTATCAAGACTTGGTGGAATACCTAGTCAACTTTATGAAAACCAACACCATGCTCACCGGTCAATCCATCGCATTCACACCAACGCTGGAGCTCAAACTATGATGCCGGTTGACTTATACTGTTTCCATCACGCAGGTGGCTCTTCTTTGTTTTTTAGGGAATGGGCCAAACATTTACCTGCGCATTGGCAACTCCACGGCATCGACTTACCGGGCCGTGGTACTAAAGCAGGTATGCAATCTTTACGGGACTGGGATGAGGCACTTAGTCATCTAAGTAGTAGCACGCAACTTCAGCCGCGTAGTGAGCGGCTGTGCGTGTTTTTTGGTCACAGCCTTGGCGGGATGGTGGCTTATAAGCTTGCCGATCATCTTGCTAAACACGCACTGACAACACCGGATTTACTCTGTCTATCTGGGTGCCGCGCGCCAAGCATTCCCTCGGCTACCCAGTACTCAAAATTGACTGACTCGGACTTGCTCACGACTTTATATCATCTCGACATGCTGCCTAAACATCGTTTAACGAAGGACGTAGAAGCGGTTGTGGCCGCTATGTTTAAAGACGACTTTATGTTAGCCGAGCAACCCGTCAGTACAGACATCACGTTAACGATGCCGGTCGAACTGATCCTCGCCACACAAGATCACTTGGTTAAGCCTGAGTCACACCAAGCTTGGTCTGAGTACTGCGAGAACTATTTTCAATACCATCATGTCGATGGCGGTCATATGTATTTACAACAACGCCCAACGCTGGCGTGTGAGGTGATTGTCGCCGCTGTAGCGCGACACCTAGCACGCTTGCAGCAAACAAAATACCAAAAAGCAAACTGGCAAAAGCCGTTGTGTTAAGGCGAAAAAACAAGGATCACGCAATGAACTCACAGTCCAATTCCGCCAATTTCAAGTCTCTGACAACGAGGCAACTTCACGTATGGCAAGCCCAACAGCTTGATTTGGCAAATCCAGTATATAACATCGCTTGCGCGGTACAGTTTACCGGCGGGCTCACAGCCGAGGCACTAGAGCAAGCCTTGGTGTTGCTATTTGCAAGGCACCCAGTTTTATCGAGTCGTATTGATGAGGCTCAAGGCGAACCACAACTCGAATTATTAGCCAGTGCCCCTAAGTTATTAGCCGTGCCTGATGAAATTGCCGCTTTTAGTGACTCCGTCACCGCCAAAACCTTAATTGAGCAAGCTATCGATATCACTAAAGAGACCTTTCAATTCTACGCTTGTAGCTCAGAAACTCGGTTGCTATTGACCATCAAAGGGCATCACATCAACTGTGACCAGTGGGCATTGCAAGTACTAATGAGCGATTTACTCGCATGTGTAGAAGCGGTGCTTGATAATTCTGAACTTGATCTCGCCCCCCTTGATTATCAAGTGATGTTTGAAGAAAAGCCTGAGCGTGCAGCAACTTCACAACAGAGCGAACTCTATCCTATCGATTTTTACCAGAGTAATACTGAGGCACTCGCGCACCATTATGAGGGCATCGCGTTTCGTGAAGAAAACCCAGAGGCACTCAAACAAGTAAAACAGGTGGCCTCTCAAGCTGGCGTCACGAGTTTTAGCGTCGTGCTTGCCAGCGTCTTTTTGACTTTATTTCATACCACTGGGCAAACCGATTTGACCATAGGGATCCCGATGGCTCGCCGCACCCGTAAAACCCGCGCGATCTTAGGTCATTATTCAGACGTTGAAACGGTTTCTATTTGCGATATTGAGCAGTACACAGGCGCATCGCTTATCAGTGAAGTCAGTAACCAGCTTACCCAATTACTGCTGTCAGGAAATAATAATAAAGACGCTGCAAAGCATATTAATGTCACCTGTAACTACTTAGCCAAGCTAAAAAGCAATGGTATTCGTCCAGGGATCACCCCGTTGATGATTGGTCGCCAAGGGTACGAACTTGCTTTGGGCACAGCGGGAGATACCATTATCAAAGGGGTATCCATTGAGCCTGGTGTTTCACAATTTGATATCGAATTTACGCATTTTGAAACCGAAGGTGGCCTTTGTCGTAAAGTAGTCGCCGCTAAGTCTGTCTTTTCTCGCGTGGCAATGACACGGATCACCGATATTCAGGCGCGCTTTATTGAATTACTTACCCACTCTAGCGACCTTAATATCGCCGAACTGCCTGTACTGGATGAAGAAGAGCAAAAGCTTATCTTGGCGCGCAGCAATCAAGATAATGAAACGTTCTTTTCCGACACCACGTTAAATCACTGGTTTGAACAAGCGGTAAGTAAGCACCCAGATCAAATCGCGCTACAAACCCAAACACAATCTATCGATTATAAAACCCTTAATGCCAGAGCCAACGCCCTGGCCTTGCATTTACGGGAGCAATATCAGTCTCGGTATCAACAACCCCTCACTGCCGATACGTTAATTGCGCTGTACATGCAGCCTTCTATCGAGATGCTGATTGCAATTCTTGCTGTCACTAAAGCGGGGGCGGCTTATGTGCCGCTGTCTCCCGACCATGCCAGCGAGCGAACAACCTTTATTCTAAGTGATACCAACCCAAGCCTATTGATTGTCGACGAGCAAGAGTATGCCACTGCACAAGACAAATGCCGTTTGGCGGAGGTGGCTTGCCCACTAGTTACACCACTCAATGCCCAGCAACAAAGCGACACAGCCCCTGTCATCAGCCAATCACCGCAGGATTTGGTATACATCATTTATACCTCAGGTACGACAGGCCAACCAAAAGGCGTGATGCAAACTCATGAAAACGTCGCTCGATTATTCACGGCAACGGAGCAAGATTATGGCTTTGACCATCACGATACTTGGGTGCTTTACCATGCCTATACTTTTGACTTTAGCGTATGGGAAATGTGGGGCGCCCTACTTTATGGCGGTAAACTCTGTATTCCTGACAACAGCCTGATCCGCGATTTTGAGGCCTTTGCAGACTACTGCTCAGACAATCAAGTGACTGTGCTTAATCAGACTCCTGCCGCATTCTATGAATTTAGTGCAGCGGCACTAAGCGCAAAATTGAATTTTGACAAATTGAGGTATGTGATTTTCGGCGGTGACAAACTCAACCCCGAAATGCTCAACCCTTGGTGGAACTGCTACGGCGATGAACAGCCGCTATTGGTCAACATGTATGGGATCACTGAAACCACGGTGCATGTCACCTATAAAGCACTCACGCAACAATCAAGTTCTAAAGCCTCTCATATCGGTAGACCCATATTAGATATGAAAGCGTACGTGCTAAATTCCAAATTGCAGTTGGTCGAACCCGGCGCCTGCGGTGAGTTATATATTGGCGGTGCAGGTCTTGCTCGTGGTTATTTAAACCGCGAAGCGCTCAGTCAAGAACGCTTTATTAGCAGCCCATATGCAAGCGAACAAGATATTCAACAAGGACGAGCCAGACTGTATAAAACCGGTGACTTGGCAAGACGCCTACCGGATGGTGAGTTGGAGTATATCGGTCGTAACGATAATCAGGTGAAGATCCGTGGCTACCGTATTGAACTGGGTGAAATCGAAAGCGTGATAAACCAACTGCCAGAAGTTGCCCAAGCGGTGGTTATCGACCGTACCCTACAAAGTGTTCCCTACCTAGCCGCTTATATCAAGTTTAAGCCACAACATTACGGCCAAACTGCCCAAGTGAAAGCCCATGTGAGTCAAGCGCTACCCAGTTATATGCAGCCAAAAACGTGGACTGAGCTTGCGGAAATACCTTTGACTGGCAACGGTAAATTAGACCGTAAAGCGTTGCCAGAGCCTGAACTGGTAAGCCAAAGCGAATATGTGGCGCCGCAAGACGAAACGGAAGCGCAACTGTGTGAAGCATTTAAAACTTTGCTTGGTGTTGAGCAAGTGAGCACCAAAGATGATTTCTTTGCTATCGGTGGTGATTCTATTCTCACGATTCAACTCGTTGCTTTGCTCAGAAAACAAGGCATTGAACTACAAGTAAAAGATATCTTTGATTGTCCAACTGCAGCGGCGTTAAGTCAGCGTATTGTTAGCGTACAAGCGACTCAACGAGAGATAACACAAGAGCAAGGCCTGCTGAGCGGACGCTTTGATCTACTGCCAATTCAACAATGGTTTTTCAATAAAGCACTACCGGAGGAGAATCATTGGAATCAGGCATTTGCAATCAGGATCCCAAGCGGCTTTAGCCAAACTCAATTACAAGAGGCGCTACACAGTTTAAGTGATCAACATGATATGTTGCGCACAACCTTTATGGAATTTGAAGGCCATATTACGCAAGAATATAACGATGTGAGTACGATGGCACCACTCAAGGTCCTTAACGGCAAGTCGCACGATGTACAAGCAGAGCTCAACGCGCGACAAAGCCAGTTCGATATTTGTAATGGCCCACTTTGGCAAGTTACACATATCGAAGCATTTTGTGAAGACTACGACCTGCTTCACTTTGCACTTCACCACTTAATCATCGATGCGGTTTCTTGGCGGATCATCGCGCAAGATCTGCAAACCCTTTTAGCACAAGGAGAGTTGCTGAGTAAACGCACCAGCTATCGACAGTGGGTAGAAATGATGCAAGCGTACCCGGCAGCACACCCGCAAGAAATGGCATTTTGGCAGCGTTTAGCAACCAACTTACCAAGCTATCCGCCAAGCATGGCTGCAACACCGTCAACCGCTTGGTTAGAGTTAGACGCGCAAACCACGGCCCGCTTAATACGTGACGCGAATGCTGGCTTCAATACGCAAGGTGAAGAGTTACTACTGGCAGCTTTGTGCCAAGCATTGAGTAAAACCTTTAAGCAAACTCAGCATGCTATCACGTTGGAAAGTCATGGTCGTGAAATGTGGCGTGATGATGCTGATATCAACCAAACAATTGGCTGGTTCACTTGCTTGTACCCGCTACGCCTGACTCAACAAGCGACACTAAGCGACACCATTATTGATGCCAAAGAAGCGCTACGCCAGATCCCAAATAAAGGTCTTGGTTTTGGTAGTGCACAACTGCAAGACACCAGCTTAACGTTGCCAAGTATCAGCTTTAACTACCTGGGCCAAATGGGTGGGCAAAGCGATGCGCTTTGGCAGATAGACAACCAACTGCAAACCGAGACAAGTTCTGCACAAAACGGATCGGATCTGATCCTCGATATCAATGCGCTAGTTCAGGGCGAACAACTCAGGATCAAAGTGGATTCATTACTAGATGGCAATCTTACCGATGCCTTCGCTACTCACTTAACACAAGCGCTGCATGATGTATTGGATACGGCGCTCGAGGCGAAAAAGCGCGGCGGTGTAAGCACCCCTAGCGACTTTGGCGCGGGCTCACTTTCTCAGGATCAACTAGCTGCACTGCAATCTCAGTTAAGTGAAACACAACTAGAACAAACCACGACTCAGTCTGAAAAAACACAAGAATTAGAGATTTAAACCATGTTGAATTTATGCCAATCACTTGCAAAGGATAACATTGCGCTTTGGGCCAATGGAGACAAACTTAAGATTGTCCATGGTGAGCAAGGACTCAGCCAACAATGGGTTGACTACCTCAAAGCAAATAAAGCCGCATTATTAGATTACCTTGTATCGCAGCAAGTTTTTTCCGAACAAGATTTTGAACAGTTGCTAGCGACTGAATATAAAAAGGCATCTGAGATCCGTGCCATCTTTGATGCTAACAGTATGCAAAAAGGTTTTGTTTACCATCACCTTGCCCAACCAAATGACGATGCTTACCGAGTTCAGTTAGTCATCGATTACCATCAAGCACTCGATGTCGATGCTTACCAACAGGCTTGGATCTTGGCATCAATGCGTTACCCTGCGCTACGTACTGCGTTCAACTGGGAAAATGAAATCATCCAAGTGATCAAAGGAGGGGCCGGATTTACCCCAAATCACTTCAGTTTTCTCGACTTCAGTACGTTAGACCACATTGAACAACAGACACGTATCGATAAGCTTATTCACGACGACCGTAATACGCCTTTCGATTTGACTCAACCGGGATTAATGCGTTTTGCTATCGTTAAACGCGCTGATGCACATTACACCCTAATTAAAGCAGAACACCATAGCATCAGCGATGGCTGGAGCTTTCCGGTGATGCTGCAAACCGTGCATCAAAACTACGCCAAACTAACCAAAGGCGAGCCGGTCATTGTTGAAGAAGAAACGGCTTACCTACAAACACAAGCGCGCTATCAGCAAAATCAAAAATCTAGCGATAGATATTGGCAAAACCAAAAGGCACAATTTGGTGAGCCCAATGATATCAACCGCTTATTGAGTAAAAATATTGACCAATCTGGCTCGTCACAGATCCAAAAAGCAGCGGCGAGCGAATTAAAGCTCTCTTCAGAGCGCCATCAACAGCTCAAAGCATTTGCTAAACAACACGGACTCACGCTGAACGTCTTAATGCAATTTGCTTGGCATAAAGTACTGCAATATTACTGCGACGCTGAGCAAACCATAGTAGGCACAACGGTCTCGGGTCGTGAACTACCCATTGACGGGATCCATGCCAGTGTTGGTTTATATATCAATACCCTACCTCTTTCCCTTGATTGGCAAGAAACGGCCAGTATTCGCACCCAGCTTACAGCGCTGAAAGAAAAAATTGCAGAACTTAACGGCAACAGCAGTGTTTCACTGTCGCAACTACAAGAGCCGAATACTCGCCTGTTCAACAGTCTATTTGTATTTGAAAACTATCCGACGCCAGCGGGACAAGACGTACTCGAATGGTCGTTCGATAAGATGATTGAAAAAGTAGACTATCCGCTCACCATCAGCATTGTTGAACAACAAGATATCTTGCTACTTAAGTTGAGCTTCTGCGAAACCATGCTGGCACCAAGCAAAGCACAGCGATTGCTCACCCAAATGACATTGGTGTTAGATGCCATTATTGCTGATGAAAACCAGCCGCATAGCCAAATTTCTTTGTTAAGTAATGATGAGCGAGCACCAATGGTTGAGATAGACGAGCATGCGGATTATTTGCACTCTACTATTCATGAATTGGTTGCTCAGCAAGCACAAAAAACGCCAACTCGAATAGCGCTAGTTGAAGACGAAATGCAGCTGACCTATCAAGAATTAGAACAAAGCGCGAATAAGCTTGCCGCCTACATTAAAGATCATGTGGACGTTAGCGCTAGCCATCGCTTTGTTGGGCTTTTCTGTGAACGCTCTATTGCAATGGTAATCGCAAAACTGGCTATCCTAAAAGCGGGTTGTGCTTATGTACCGCTTAACCCTGATTATCCAGATCAGCGCATTGAGTATATGCTCAACGACACGCAACTTGGTTTGATTTTAACACAAAGCGAGCTGCGCCCGCGTATCGAAACACTCGTTGCAAATTGTGATGCAGAGCCGCAAATTACTTGCTTAGATAGCTTGTCTTTGTCTGATGCAGCGCCCGTACTGTCAGGTGCACATGCGCAAACCGAAGCCTATGTGATCTATACATCGGGTACGACAGGTGAACCAAAGGGCGTGGTCGTTCCACACCGTGGCGTTGTTTCTTTGGTACAAGATACTGATTTAATAAACACGTCAGAAAACGACGTGTTTATTCACCTATCTAATCCAAATTTTGACGCCGCAACGTTTGAAATTTGGACACCACTGATAAACGGCTGCAAATTGGTTGTAGCAAGTGCGCAACAAGGCGCGGATCCTGACAGCCTATCAAGGTTAATTAAACAACACGGTGTTAGTGTACTTTGGCTAACGCGCACACTGTTTGATTCGCTATATTTACAACAACCTGATATTTATGACAATGTCCGCTGCGTACTAACAGGCGGTGAGGCAATCACTCCAAGCATAGTCAAACGCATTCTCGCCAGAGATACGCGACCAGAGTTGGTGATCAACGCGTATGGCCCAACTGAAAGCACGACATTTACCACTTTCTATCCATGCGCCAATATTGATGGCCCGGTGCCCATCGGCCAAGCCATTAATCATCGCCAAGTATTATTGCTTGATAAATATCTTAATCCAGTGCCATACGGCGCGACAGGCGAGATATTTATAGCAGGAGCCGGACTTGCATGTGGCTACCTTAATAAACCCGAAATGAGTGCTGCGCGCTTTATCGATAACCCCTTTGCAAGCGCAAAGGCCAAACAACTCGGGCTAGATAAACTGTATAAAACGGGAGACTTAGGACGTTGGTCCGAGTCTGGCGTACTAGAGTTTTTAGGCCGTAACGATCACCAAGTGAAGGTCCGCGGGTTTAGGATTGAGCTTGCTGAAATAGAAGCACAACTCAACGAATTGGCGCAAGTGAAAGTCGCCGCTGTGGTGGTATTCGAACAAGCGGGCAACAAGCAACTTGCCGCATATGTGGTACCAGAGCACGGCGAGTTAGACCTAAATGCAGTAAAACAGGAACTGGCTCAGGTTTTACCTAGCTATATGATCCCAAGCTACTTTGAAGTGATGTCGGCGTTACCGTTTAACAACAATGGTAAGCTGGATCACAAGCAATTGCCTACTCCAACCGTGGTGGATGAAGACAACTATCAAGCACCGAGCAGCGAATTAGAAAAACAATTGTGTGGTATTTGGCAGTCAGTATTGGGCCTAGAGCAAGTGGGCGTTAATGATGACTTTTTCAAAGTCGGTGGCGATTCTATTGTCAGTATTCAACTTGTGTCTGCGCTGCGTAAAGCTGGCTTTAACCTTCAGGTTAAAGACATCATTGACGCCCCAAGCGTGGCAGCGCAGGCCTATTTAATTCAACACGTTAGCACTGAAACCATTGAACTTATCACGGAGCAAGGTAGGTTAAGTGGTGAGTTTGCACTACTGCCTATCCAACAGTGGTTTTTCGATTTAGGGCTACCAAATCCACACCATTGGAACCAAGCATTTACCCTTAACTTACCTGAACACATTGAACACCCGGGGCTGACTCAAGCTATTCAAGCGCTGAGCGAGCATCATGACATGCTACGTTGTCACTTTGTTCAGACCAGCAACGGGGTAAAACAAGCGTACCAAGCGGCAATAGAGCTTGAAGTCCCATTACTTGATGCAACGGCTCTGAGTAAAGACGCGTTATTTAACGAATTGACCAAACTACAAAGCCAATTTGATTTATTCAATGGCCCCCTGTGGCAGGCAGCGTTGGTGAAAACGGCCGAGGGCAGTCAGGTATTCTTTGCCTTCCATCATGCCATTATTGATGTGGTATCGTGGCGGGTGTTAAGCCAAGACTTACAAACCCTATTAAATGGCGAAACGCTGACAGACAAACTCACCAGCTATCGTCAATGGGTAGATGCCATTGCCACCTACCCTGCGACTCACCCAGAACAGGCACAGTATTGGCAGCAAGTACAAAAAAGCTTTACCAGCCAACCTACTTACTCAGCGCAGTCACAATACAGCATAAGCTTTGAACAAGAGACGACCGAAAAGCTGCTACGAGATGCCAACCTTGGTTTGAATACTGACATTAACGACTTGCTTTTGGCGGCACTCAATATTGCCCTACACAGCACTTTTGACAGTACCGTTAATCATATTCAACTTGAAGGTCATGGTCGTGAAAATATAGATCCGCGCTTGGATGTGTCGCAAACCTTAGGCTGGTTTACCAGTATGTATCCTGTGCGCCTTGAACATCACGACGACGTGATTGCAACCATCGCAAACACCAAAGAAATGCTGCGCCAAATCCCGGATAAAGGCGTGGGTTATGGCGCTTTTGTGCAAGCAGGCAAAGTCAGCGCAATTCGCCCTCAGGTGAGCTTTAACTACCTAGGTCAATTGAATCAGCAACAACAGCAAAGCCGAGACTGGCAGCTGGATGATACTCAAGCAGGCTATGTGATGACTGCGGCAAACGCTCAGGCTGACAATGCACTGCTACTCAACATCAATGGCGCAGTTCGCGGTGACAAGCTTCACTTTGATGTGGTTTCGAGGTTGAACCAATCACAGTCGCTGGCATTTGTTGAGCACTTTGAAATGGCGCTTCACCAGGTCATTAATGCAAGCTGCGAACTAGCCGTACAAACACCGCAGCAAACTCCTAGCGATTTGGGGTTAAGCGACTTGTCTTATGGGCATTATCAAGCGCTGAGCAAGCACTATAATATCGAAGCACTTTACCCAGCAAATAGCTTGCAACAAGGCTTTATCTATCATGCTGTTAACTTCCCAACGGATGATGCCTACCGAGTGCAATTGGTCATGGATATTGAACAAGCGCTAGAGGTTGAACACTTTATTCATGCCTGGCGTTTAGCGTCGCTTCGCTTCCCTATTCTACGCACCGCTTTTGATTGGCAAGAATGTCTACTCCAAGTGGTGTGTCGCGACGCCAGTATTGATGACAGTCACTTCACCATAGTAGATCTATCATCCCTTGACGAGCACGGCCAACAGCAAGCCATCAGCAAAGCTCAAGCCGCAGACCGACAAGTTCCGTTTGACCTAAGTCAACCGGGGCTTATTCGCTTCACCTTGTTTAAGCGCAGTGAAAACCTCTACACACTTATCAAAACCGAGCACCATGCCATTAATGATGGCTGGAGTGGACCGTTAATGCTGCAAGCTGTCGCGGGGTATTATCGCCAGCTTTGTGCAGGGAAAACACCAGAGGTGCAAGCGCAGCAAACCTATTTAGAGGCGCAAGCTTATTACCTTAAAAATACCAAGCAAACTCAAACATACTGGCAGCAACAACAAGCCGAATTTGACACCGCAAACGATATTAACTTGTTGCTTGGTGGCCAATATGACTTGTCGCAAAGTCGAATTGTTGAACAAGTGCAATCGGTACAGTTTAGCCTTCAAGGCGAGGCGTTTAGGTCGCTACAACATACTTGTCAACAAGCTGGCGTAACCCTCAACGTTGCATTGCAATTTGCTTGGCATAAGTTACTGCAAACCTATTCTGGTGATAGCCAAACGATTGTTGGTAGCACAGTTTCCGGTCGTGAAATTCCAGTCAATGGGATTGAACAAGCGGTCGGTTTGTTCATCAACACCTTACCTTTAGTGGTGAATTGGCAAGCAGAAGCAAGTTGTAATGACATTCTCAAAGCCATTCAAAAAGGCGTAGCTGCACTCAATAGCCACAGCGACATGAGCTTGTCGAAACTGCAACGTGATGGTCAACGCTTGTTCCATACCCTCTTTGTATTTGAAAACTACCCGACTCCAGAAAATACCGGCAGCTGGAAGTTTAGAGAATCAATAGAAAAAGGCGACTATCCGCTTTCTGTGGTGGCTCAAAGCGAGCAAGACCGCTTAGACTTTGTGATGCATTACAACGGGGAATGGCTGAGCACCGCACGGGCAGAGTGGATCCTTGACCAAGTACAAGCTATTTTGGTTCAGCTTGGGGAGCGACTGACACAAAGCCATCAAAGCATTAGCTTGGTCAATAACCAAATGCAGACAACGCTAAGCCAATGGCACAACAACGCCGAGTCGTTTGCCACCGATAAAGATCTGGCCAGCTTAGTAGAGCAGCACGCCGCTAACACCCCAGAGCAAGCGGCCATGTTAACCAGCAGCGGTGAAACGCTGTCTTATGCCGAAGTGAACGGTAAAGCCAATGCCCTTGCACAGCAAATCCTTGCTCAGCACCCCAAAGCCCAAGCTGGCCTATTGCCTGCCGATACCCCTATCGCTCTCTACTTTTCTCGCAGTAGCGAGATGCTTATTGCTATTTTGGCCGTGCTCAAAGCCGGTGGTGCCTATGTGCCTGTTTCACCGGATTACCCAGAAGCTCGGGTTGAGTTTATTTTAACCGACACCAACACCGACTTAGTGCTAACGCAGGAAAGCCACTTGCCATCTCTTGAGCCTGTACTTGGAAAAGCCACAGCGCTCGGCGTGAAGGCGCTCGGCGTAAACACCCATGCGCTGGCGGTGGAGCACGAGAACTTAGTGCGTCCAACCGCGTTGGCTAACTTGGCTTATATCATCTACACCTCAGGGACAACCGGACAACCAAAAGGCGTAATGCTCACGCAGCACAATGTGCTTTACTATCTTCACGCCTTAACCAGCCAGTTAGGTGACAAGTATCGTAATATCGACTTTTCTTCTAACTACTGTTTTGACCTGTCGGTGACCACCACCTTATGCCCGCTCCTTGCTGGACAAACGGTGTGTGTCTATGAAGGCGATATTCTTGATGCCGCCGCTTTTAGAGCTCACCTAAATGCCGCGAACGTTGGCTTTGTGAAAACCACACCCAGTCTTGCCATGGCGCTATTGCCTGGCAGCGATGCACAAGTTGATGCCCTAATGCTCGGTGGTGAGGCGCTGACTGAGCAGGCCATTGCCGCATTAAGCGACCATGTGAACGCTATTTTCGATGAATATGGCCCCACGGAAGCCACAGTCGGTGCGATGCTCGCGCAGGCCTATCCACGTCTTCATCAAGGCATAGGTAAAGCCTACCCTAACGTTAATCTTCATGTGTTATCTGAGTCGCTGCAGCCCATGCCCATTGGTGCACCTGGTGAGTTGTACATTTCAGGCCTTGGGGTTGCCCGTGGTTACTTAAACCGCCCTGAGCTCAATGCCGAGCGTTTTATTGATAACCCGTTTAGTCATGACCCCGCCCATAGCAAGCTTTACAAAACCGGTGACCTTGCCCGTTTCCTAGACAACGGCGACTTGGTGTACCTTGGTCGCAACGATGAGCAGGTGAAAATTCGTGGTTATCGTGTCGAACTAGGCGAGATTGCCGCTGCTATTGTCGACCAGCAAGGCGTACAAAACGCAGTGGTGATTGATGTGCCTGCACCGCAAGGCAAAGCGCTGGCCGCTTACCTTGTTGCAGAGCCTGACCTTGAAATTACCGAATTAAAGCTCGCCCTAAGTGCTGCTTTACCTGAATACATGGTGCCAAGTCACTTTACCTTAATCGAGCATATTCCACTTACGGGTAACGGTAAGCTTGACCGCAAGGCACTCCCTGCGCCAGAGCTTCAAGCCGACAACCTTTATGTGGCACCACGCAATGCCTTAGAGACCCAACTTTGTGAGATTTGGCAGCAGGTACTTGGCCTTGAACAAGTGGGCATTGAAGATAATTTCTTCAGTATCGGGGGGGACTCTATCTCGGCTATCCGGTTGATGAATGCATGCAATAAAGCACTGGATTTAAACATCCCAATTTCAGCCTTGTTTGAACATACCCATATTGCCGCAATCGTCGACAACTTAGAGACGCTGAGCGTGGATATCGAAATTAAAGCAGACTCCGGATCACAACAAGAACAAACTAATAGCATGAGGATTTAACCATGTTGTCATTGCTCGCTGAACTGAAAGATCACAATCTCTCAATCTGGTTGCAAGACGGCGGACTAGAGCTGTCATTTGGCGCGCAAGCGCCAGATGCTGCGCTTGTTGCAAAGTTAAAGTCAAACAAAACGCAGCTAATGGATTACCTTGAAGCAAAAGCAATTTTTTCAAAGGATGCATTTAATACACTGCCAGAATTAAACCGCCATCCGCTTTCATTTGCGCAAGAGCGTTTATTATTTATCGAACGGTTAGAAAATGGCACTAACGCTTATCACATTCCGTTTTTGGTTAAACTCTCTGAGCACACAGAGCTTGCGCGATTAACGCAAGCACTAAATATCGTGTTAGATAGGCATGAAGTACTTCGCAGTGTCTATCGTCAAGACGAGCAAGGCCACGACTATCAAGAAGTGTTGAGCGCTTGTATTGAAATTACGCCTAGCCCTGTGGCTGACTTAGCTGCGCTTAATACGGCCGTTAAACAAGCGATCAGTACACCATTTGACTTAGCCAATGAGCCTATGTTCAAGGTTTGCTGTTGGACAGTAGGCGCTGAACGTTACGTGCTATTTATGTGGCACCACATAGCGTTTGACGGCTGGTCCACCGAAATCTTTATGCGTGAGCTACACCAAGCCTATTTTATGCTAGCTTCAGGCAAAACGCCTGAGCTACCAGCGCTTGAGTTACAGTACCAAGATTACGCAAAATGGCAGCGCGAGTACCTTAGCGGCGATACCTTAACTAAGCTTTTAGACCACTGGACTGATGCACTTGCAGGCGCTGAGCAGCTTGAATTACATTCGCCACTACCAAGGCCAAATGAATATCAATATCACGGTGCAGACCACCGTATTCGTTTGGGTCAGGAACGAAGCGAAGCCCTAAAGGCCATAGCCAAAACGCAACAAACCAGTCTTTATGTAGTACTGCTCAGCAGCTGGGCATTGACATTACAAGCAACCAGCGGTCAGTCAGATTTAATCATAGGTACACCATCTGACAACCGTCATCTAAGCCAGACACAAAATCTTATTGGCTTTTTGGTCAATAGCTTAGCCCTGCCAGTTCATATTGATAACGCACTCGACTTTAATGCCTTAATTCAACAAGTGCACCAAACCCTAAAAGCGGCAAAGGCGCACCAAGATCTGCCATTTGATAAATTGGTCGACGCCCTAAAATTACAACGGGATCCGTCTCGCCATCCGCTATTTCAAATGATGTTTTCACTTGAACAATTTAAAAATAATAGTGATGACAGCAGCCAACAGCTGTTTACGCCAGTGGATGAGTCACAAGTAAAAGCGCTCCATAAAGTGGCAAAGTTCGACATTAGTTTGCTGCTACAAAATGGGGACGAAGAAGTATTTGGTGATATTAACTACGCCACTGCGCTATTTCCAAGCGACTGGATCGCAACCCTTGCTGAGCGCTTTATCAATATTATCGATCAGGTGATCGCCAGAACCGCACAGCCACTTGCAAAAGTAGCCCTACAAAATAGAACTGAGACTGACACAATACGTGCTTGGCATGACAACGCAGCATCGTTTGCCATCGATAAAGATTTGGCCAGCTTGGTAGAGCAACACGCAGCTAATACCCCTGAGCTGACGGCCATGTTAACCAGCAGTGGTGAAGCACTGTCTTATGCCGAAGTGAACGGTAAAGCCAATGCCCTTGCGAAGCAAATCATTGCTCAGCACCCCAAAGCCCAAGCAGGCCTATTGCCTGCCGATACCCCTATCGCCCTCTACTTTTCTCGCAGTAGCGAGATGCTTATTGCTATTTTGGCCGTGCTCAAAGCCGGTGGTGCCTATGTGCCTGTTTCACCGGATTACCCAGAAGCTCGGGTTGAGTTTATTTTAACTGACACCAACACCGACTTAGTGCTAACGCAGGAAAGCCACTTGCCATCTCTTGAGCCTGTGCTTGGAAAAATGGCGGCGCTCGGCGTGAAGGTGCTCGGCGTAAACACCCATGCGCTGGCGGTGGAGCACGAGAACTTAGTGCGTCCAACCGCGTTGGCTAACTTGGCTTATATCATCTACACCTCAGGGACAACCGGACAACCAAAAGGCGTAATGCTCACGCAGCACAATGTGCTTTACTATCTTCACGCCTTAACCAGCCAGTTAGGTGACAAGTATCGTAATATCGACTTTTCTTCTAACTACTGTTTTGACCTGTCGGTGACCACCACCTTATGCCCGCTCCTTGCTGGACAAACGGTGTGTGTTTATGAAGGCGATATTCTTGATGCCGCCGCCTTTAGAGCTCATCTAAATGCCGCGAACGTTGGCTTTGTGAAAACCACACCCAGTCTTGCCATGGCGCTATTGCCTGGCAGCGACGCACAAGTCGATGCCCTAATGCTCGGTGGTGAGGCACTGACTGAGCAGGCCATTGCCGCATTAAGCGACCATGTAAACGCTATTTTCGATGAATATGGTCCAACGGAAGCCACAGTCGGTGCGATGCTAGCACAGGCCTATCCACGTCTTCATCAAGGCATAGGTAAAGCCTACCCTAACGTTAATCTTCATGTGTTATCTGAGTCGCTGCAGCCCATGCCCATTGGTGCGCCGGGTGAGTTATATATTTCAGGCCTTGGGGTTGCCCGTGGTTACTTAAACCGCCCTGAACTCAATGCTGAGCGCTTTATTGATAATCCATTTAGTCACGACCCCGCCCATAGCAAACTGTACAAAACCGGTGACCTTGCCCGCTTCCTAGACAACGGCGACTTGGTGTATCTCGGTCGTAACGATGAGCAGGTGAAAATTCGTGGTTATCGTGTCGAATTAGGAGAGATTGCTGCAGCTATTGTCGACCAGCAAGGCGTACAAAACGCAGTGGTGATTGATGTGCCTGCACCGCAAGGCAAAGCGCTGGCCGCTTACCTTGTTGCAGAGCCTGACCTTGAAATTACCGAGTTAAAGCTCGCCCTAAGTGCTGCTTTACCTGAATACATGGTGCCCAGTCACTTAACCTTAATCGAGCATATTCCACTTACGGGTAACGGTAAGCTTGACCGCAAGGCACTCCCTGCGCCAGAGCTTCAAGCCGACAACCTTTATGTGGCACCACGCAATGCCTTAGAGACCCAACTTTGTGAGATTTGGCAACAGGTACTTGGCCTAGAACAAGTGGGGATTGAGGATAACTTCTTCCAAATCGGCGGCGACTCAATTGTCAGTATTCAGCTGGTTTCACGCTTAAGAGAAGCTGGGTTAACGGTACAAGTTAAAGAGATATTTGCCGCCCCAACTCCCGCGCGGCTGGCAAAGCTTATCAGTGCGAATGGCGACAAGAAGGTTACGATAAAAACCGAACAAGGCCAGCTTGAAGGCGAGTTCGATCTGCTGCCTATCCAGCAGTGGTTCTTCGCAAATCAGTTTGCTAACCCCGCACACTTTGCCCAAACTTTTGCCACTGTAATGCCAAGCGCAATCAGTGATGAGAGATTAGTTGAGCTATTGTCCGAGCTTGCTGAGCAACATGATGTGCTACGCCTTGTTTTCAATCAAAAGACGGCGCACATTACCCAGCAGTACCAACAAAATAATACCATGGCACCTCTAGTTAAACTTGATGCAGACACACTTAGTGACGACGAGCTTGCCAAGCAATTAACCCGCTTGCAGTCACAGTTTGAGTTAAATTCAGGCCCTTTATGGCAGCCAATTCGTGTCAAACGCCAAAGCCAAGATGTATTGGTACTGGCCTTCCACCACCTGATCATTGACTTTGTCTCTTGGCGGATCCTAATTGAGGACTTAAATAGCCTTTATCAAGGCAAAAAATTGGCGCAAAAAACCTCAAGCTATCGTCAATGGGTTGAGACCTTAGCCCAATATGCACATGTTCAAGCCGAACAAATCGATTACTGGCAAGAAGTACTTGATACTTGTCAAACACACTTAACAGCGAAGAACACACCGACAAACCAAGTGATTAAACTTGACTCTGCATTTACACAAACGCTGCTGTTTGACGCTAATCAAGGCTACCACACAGAGCCTCGAGACCTTGTCGTCGCCGCACTGTCCCTAACTCTCGCTCATATCACTGGTAGTAATGATCAGGTTATTGCGCTTGAAGGACATGGTCGTGAACACATCTCCGAAGATATAGATCATTCACGCACCGTTGGCTGGTTTACGTCATTATATCCACTAGCACTCCATGCGGGTTCTAGTCTCGAAAGCGCTATTGTCAATGCCAAAGAGCAGCTGCGTAAATTGCCAGACAATGGCGTTGGTTTTGGTCAGTTCTACTTTTCCAAACAAGTGACGGGGACTTTACCAACCGTTGCATTCAACTATTTAGGCCAAATCGGTGGCACAAAAACGCAGCAACCCAGTGGTGACTTCTACTTAACTGAAGCCATTACAGGTCAACCAGTCGCAAGCGAAAATAATGGTCATTACGTTCTTGATATCAACGCGGCTATTATTCATGGTCAGCTTGTCTTAAATTGCACCACGGCATTGTCTGAAACCGAATTTGCCCTATTCCAAAGTCAGTTCACTGCCAGTCTACAAGCGGTGCTGGACACGGCATTACATACCAAAGCGCTTGGCGCCAAACAAACGCCGAGCGACTATAACCTGACAGGCGTCAGCTTCGCCCACTTAGATGCACTGCGCACACGCTACGACCTAGCCGCGGTTTATCCCGCAACAAACTTGCAGCAAGGTTTTATCTTCCACCAGCTTAATAGTCCAGAAGATACCGCCTATCGGGTGCAGTCACAGATGCAGTATTTCGATAAAGTTGACACTGCGCTTTACTGTCGTGCGTGGCAACTAACCTCACTGCAATACCCAGCGCTGCGCTGTGCTTTTGATGTTGAAGAAACCATGCTGCAACTTATCGTAGATCACACCTGTGTTGATGAAGATAACTTTAGCGTGATTGACATCAGCCACTACTCAAAAGCAGAACAACAAGCACACATAGAAAAGCTTGCAAACCAAGTGCTAAATCAGCCATTTAATTTTGCAAGACCGGGGTTATTTACACTGCATTTGGTAAAACGCGGTGAAGCGCATTATCACCTAATAAAAACAGAGCATCACAGCATTTGTGATGGCTGGAGTGGCCCGTTAGTTATGCAGACCGTTCACCAGAACTATACGCAATTACTACAAGGTCGAGAACCTGTTTTACCGGTGGATAACGCCTATTTAGATGCCCATGCTTACCTAAGAGATAATCAGGCCGCCACCAAAGCATTTTGGCAATATCATGTCGCTGATTTATCACAGGCAAACGATCTTAACACCCTGTTTAGTCACTCAACAGATTTAGAAACGCTCCGTCATAATCATGAGCCGCAGACGCTGCATTTTGCTCTACCAAACGAGGCGTTAAGTAAGTTGCAGCAAGCGTGTCAGCAACATTCTGTCACGCTCAATGCTGCGGTACAATTTGCCTGGCATAAGCTTATCCAAATCTATACTCGCGACGAATTTACTTTAGTAGGTACAACTATCGCAGGTCGTGACTTACCAATTGACGGCATAGAGCAAAGTGTTGGAGCTTACATCAATACGCTACCGCTTTATCTTGATTGGCCTACAGATGCTACCATCGCGCAACAACTCGAGAAGATCCAAACTGCCATTTTGGACTTAAATAGCCATGCGAATGTGTCACTTGCGTCACTGCAACAAGGTGGTAATCGGCTATTCCAAAGCCTAGTAGTTTTCGAAAACTACCCAAGCCTTGAAAATGAACAAGCAGAGGCACAACAAGCTCGCTGGCAGTTTGACGCAGCACCAGAGCAAGTTGAATACCCACTTGCATTGATAGCAAAGGAGCAAGGAGAGCTACAATTTGAGCTAATGTACGACGCCAGCTTGCTTTCGCCTGCACGTGCCGCACAACTGCAATCTCAACTGCTACTTATCCTTAAGCAAGTCGCTGACAATACTCACTTACCTCATCAGCACATTGAAATTGCTAATACAGTGGAAAAGGCCCGTATTCTCAACGAGTGGAATAAAACCGAGCGCAAGTCATGTGGCTTCGAGAACTTCAACGACTTATTTAGTGAAAGAGTCGCCGTATTCCCGGATGCAACGGCTGTGGTCTGGCAAGATGAAGCACTAAGCTATCAAGCACTCAACCGCCAGGCTCGCCAGCTTGCCCAGCAATTATTGGTGATTAAGGCTGAAGTTTACGGCAACGAGTATCAAGGTGATTTCCCAGTCTTATTGCTGCATGAAAAACAGTTGGATTCTATCGTTGCGATCCTCGCTATTCTTAAAGCAGGCGGTGGTTATGTTCCTGTATCACCGGAATTTCCTGACTCAAGGATTGAATATATTGCCAAGGACTGTGGTGCGAAAATTGTGGTCACCCAATCGGGATTAATGGATAGAGTTGCGAGTACAACACTTGCCTCACTGACACATGTACTCAGCGATGCACCAATGGAGGAAACAAGCTTAGACCAAGCGGTATCGGTGAGCACGTCTGATTTGGCTTATATTATCTATACCTCTGGTACCACAGGTAACCCTAAAGGCGTAGAAATCAACCATGCGGCACTATTAAACTATGCCACGGACGACCACTTTATCGATCCCACACAACTGAGCAAGGTCCTTAGCTTATCGAGTATTAGCTTCGACGCGTTTATTTTTGACTGCTTTGTCACACTCAGTAATGGCGCAGCACTACACCTGATAGATAAACAGACTCAACTTGATCCAGAACGACTGATTGAATACTGCCAAGCACAGCAGATTGATACGTGTTTTGTAACCACTGCGCTATTTAATCGTTTAGCTAGCGAAGACTTCTTCTTACACGCCGGACTTAAACAGATTAATTTTGGTGGAGAGGCGGTCGACTTAGCTATGGTTGAGCGAGTAAAGCATCAAGCGCCAGAGCTGATGCTTTACCACGCCTATGGCCCAACAGAGACCACCGTTTATGCGACTTGCTGCTTACTCAACTCTGTAAATCACGGAGCACCTATTGGCCGCGCTATTGCCAATAAATCTGCTTACGTGTTGTCACCTGCTGGAAAAATACTTCCACCGGGCGTGGCAGGAGAGCTTTATATTGGCGGCGCGGGTATGGCAAGACGCTATTTACACCGTTCAGATTTAACCGAACAAGCATTCTTAGTTAATCCGTTCGCATCGGATAGATACCTCGCAAGCGGTTGGAACAAAATGTATAAAACGGGAGATTTGGTTAAATGGCGTGAAGATGGCTTATTAGAGTATGTTGGTCGTAATGATTTTCAGGTGAAAATTCGTGGTTACCGCATCGAACTTGGTGAGATTGAAACTGCGATTAAGCAACAACCGCAAATTCATACTGCGTTTGTAAACGTGAGTGAACAAGATGGGGTTAAACGTATCGTGGCCTACTTGGTCATGGCAAATACTGAGTCACTAGATGAGGCAAAGCTCAAGCAAACACTCTCTCACATGCTACCGAGTTATATGCTGCCAAGTGCCTACGTCACATTAGACGCCCTACCGGTGACGGTGAATGGCAAGATTGATGCCCGAGCACTGCCGCAGCCCGATTTTAGCCAAACTGAGACTCACCATGCTCCAAACACAGAACAGCAAAAACATATCGCTAAAATCTGGTGTGCTGTATTGGGGATTAAGCAGATTGGCTTGGAAGATAACTTCTTCCATATTGGTGGTGACTCAATCATGAGCATTCAGCTCATGTCGGCTCTCAAACGTGCTGGCTACTCGCTGTCGACCAAAGACATATTTACTTATCCAACCCTAGAAACGCTTTGTGCATTTTTGGCAAATAATGAACAGGTAGAAATCGAGGCTGAACAAGGTGAGCTCAGCGGAGAAATCAAGTTATTACCTATCCAGCAATGGTTCCTCAACTCCCATTACCGTCATAAAGCGCATTTTAATCAGTCGGTCATGCTCGCACTTCCGCACAATACCGCGCTGGATACTTTGGAGCGTGCACTTGCGCAGCTGCATCAACAACATGACATGTTGCGCGCTCAGTTTAGCAAAACCGAGACTTGGCAATCCCAATATCAAAGCGTTGCTGCTTGTCCAACACCAAAGCTTATCCATTTGGACACTTCGGGGCTTGATGAGCAGCAAACCGCTCTGGCGTTGACTAAAATACACGCCCGTTTTGAACTCGGTTCAGGTGCTTTGTGGCAACCGGTTTTACTCAGCGATGATACACCGCTAACTAGGCTTGTACTTATCGTTCATCACCTTGTTATTGATGGTGTTTCGTGGCGTATTTTGGTCGAAGACTTAAGTCGCTTGCTGCAAGGCGACACCTTAAGCGACAAAACCAGCAGTTATCGCCAATGGTCAGACGTTGTGGCCCTGCATCCTTTTGAACAACAAATACCGTATTGGCAAAATGTGCTAAGCACACAACAAAACGTACCTTACGGTAAATCACAACAGCGTCTTACGCATCAATTTGATACTCAGCTTACTGAGCAATTGCTACGCCTTGCTCCTGCTGGGTTTAACACAGAAATCAATGATCTCTTAATGAGTGCGTTTACTCGGGCTTGGTGCAATACCTTTGCTACAAACTATTGCCACCTCACGTTAGAAGGTCACGGCCGAGAACATCTGAGTGACCATATTGATACCTCAAGAACACTAGGCTGGTTTACTAGTATGTTTCCGGTTGCTCTGAAAAATGACACGGATTTATCGACGCTGATTATTCAAAGCAAAGAAACGCTTCGTGCCATTCCAGATAAAGGGCTAGGCTTCAGCGAATTGGTCAGACGTGGGGAATTTTCCTTCAATCAGTTACCTAAAGTTAGCTTTAATTACTTGGGACAACTTGATAGCAACAATGATGCACAAGATCAGGGCATACGAATGCTAAATGCACACTCAGGCGATGCCAGCAGCAAGGATAATCAGGATGAAATGGCACTCATCGTTAATGCCGAAGTGCGTCAAATGAAACTGCAAGTGAGCATTGCAAGTCAGTTAGATGAGACGCAAACCACCGCATTCATAGAGCAGTTCGATGCTGCCCTTCGAGCCGTCGTTTCACATTCGATTACAGCCGCAAGTCCCCAAGGCATAAAAACCCTAAGCGATATTGAGATCGGCGTATTGGTGAATGAAGCCGATGCTCCTATTGAATGGTTTTTCTTCCCTCCGGGTGGCGGTGGTGCTGAGAGTTACTTGCAATCCATTGCTCCCAAGATTTCCGCGCCTTGTTATTGCTTCAATAACATCTATGCCGCACAGGAAAAACCAAAGGGCTCGCTCGCCTATGACTATTATCAGTTCCAAACATTGGCGTTGCAGTATGCTATTCATCTTAAAAAGCTAAAGCCTAGTGGTCCTTATCGGATTTTTGGTTGGAGTTTTGGCGCAACGCTGGCACTTGAGGTTGCCAAACTGCTGCAAAATGAGGGGGACACAGTCGAACACTTGGTGTTCGTCGACCCTTGTTTTGACTATGCCGCGATGCATGATGAAGTTTTTGCTCTACACCCAGAGTTCAGTCATCTTGAGCCCGATAGAATTAATTATCACTACCAAAATGATCCGGCATTTTCTAGCACCGCAAAGGTGACGCTATTTAGTGCTGGTTGTGCGGTTGAAGTGGCTCAGTCGGATAGCCTAGAGTTGCAACTTTCCAGTCATATAATCAACCGATACCTTGATAAGAATCAAAATCTTATCGAAGAAGCAATGCAACCCAGTCAGGTTCAAGTGTTCACCATGAAAGGGTCGCACAACAGTTGGGTAAAAACACCGGAAGACTTAATAAAAATGTCAGAAATTATGAACACTCTTTAACATTTTATTCGTTAATATAATGTTAAATTAGATTTTCTAGAGTGAGGCATTAAAGGGAGCTCCCCTCTTCACTCTAGGATTAATTAATTGCCACATTTTCTCACAATATATGATTAAGGAATTACAAAATGGCTAAGGAAAATGTAGATGTACTTATTATCGGCGCTGGACCTGCTGGGACAATGACCGCTGCAAAGCTAATTCAAGCAGGATTAACCGTGAAGATCGTTGAACGTAGCCACTTTCCGCGCTATGTCATCGGTGAAAGTCTTCTACCACAAAGTATGCAGCATTTGGAAGATGCTGGATTTATGGATGCGTTAGTTGCGCGCAATTACCAAAAGAAAATCGGTGCTAATTTTAAACAAGATGACTTCCAAGAGTTTTTCGATTTCTCTAAAAATTACACCGATGGCTGGACATGGACATGGCAAGTTCCAAGAGATGACTTTGACAATGTACTGGCTGAAGAAGTGCAAAAAATGGGTGCCCCTATCGAATTTGGCACTTCAGTAGTCGATGCCAACATGGATCTAGAAGAGCCTATCATTAAGGTAGTCAATGAGGCCGGTGATGTGCAGGAAATTCAAGCCAAATTCGTTGTTGACTCAAGCGGCTATGGCCGAGTACTCGCAAACCTGCTTGATTTAAATGAACCTTCATCAGCGCCAACTCGCGCAACTTTGTTTGCGCAATTTAAACCTGCTGATGGCATAGAGACTGGGGCTGAAAACAATAAAGTAACGATTCTGGTTCACGAAGAGGATGTATGGGTTTGGCTAATACCTTTCTCTGACGGTCGTGTTTCAGTCGGTTTTGTTGGTAACCCTGAGTATTTGGAAAGTGCCCAGGGCGATGCTAAAACACGCTTTTTAACCTACCTTGCTCGCGATCAACATGCATCAGCAATGTTGGAAGGAATGGCGCTGTGTATGGAGCCAAAGGAAATCAAAGGCTACTCAAAAGGTATTAAACAACTGTTCGGCAAAAACTTTGTGCTAACCGGTAACGCCAGTGAATTTATTGACCCTGTATTTTCAGCCGGTGTTATGTTTGCGATTGAATCAGGCGCGCGCGCCGCTGATCTCATAGTCGCTCAGTTAAATGGCGAGGAAGCAGATTGGCAGCAAGATTATGAGGCGCATATGCTTAAAGGTATTGCTGTCATGCGCACCTACATTGAAGGCTGGTACGACGGACGTTTGCGCCGCCTATTTTTCTCAGACAACAAGCCTGAAAAAATTAAGAGCCAAATCACTTCTGTGCTTGCGGGCTATGTATGGGATGAAACAAACCCATTTGTAAACCGCAGCGAGAAAACCCTGAACCTGCTATCTGAACTCCATAACAACCCTGAAATGGCGTGATTTTAGCTTTTTAGACCGGCGTGGGAATAGTTTCTCACGCCACATAATATACTAACAAAGATGCGTTTCAGTAGTAGTGAAAGTAGTTGTGTGATGCCTATAGTTTCCCGAATTGATGATTAAGCAAAGTGGGAGAATTTTATTGTAGGCCGACCATAGATGTGGCACTTGGCGCTTTAAAGGACTTAGACAATGAAAACTAACTTTGTATACACTGCTGCACTTTCTGCGTTATTAACAGGCGCTGCACTTGCAACTCCCGCGCAGGCCGCTGAATATAAAACAATTCTAATTCATGGCTTTCAAGCGGACCAACTTAACCGCCCTAACAGTACCAATGTCGAGCTTGAGGGTGAAGAATATTGGTCATCTTTTTGGATAAACCACGCTGATGAACGTATTGATTGGCCTTCTTATGAACGTTTGCAAGGCAAAATCGCAACAGATTATATTTGGCCAAAGCTAAAAGCATTTGCAGAAAATGGCACTTGTAATCCTGGCTGCGTCTTTGTTACTCACTCAACAGGTGATTTGGTTGCGCGCTATATCTTAGATAATCAAGCAACTTGGCTTGAAAATGCGGGCCTTCAACCACTTAATATCGTTGCTACTTTTGACCTTGCAGGTGCGGGTGGCGGAAGCGAACTCGCAGACACTGCTATCAACGCTGCGACTTCTGGTGGTGTAGTTGGTGAACTAACTCGCCAAGCTGTTGAGGCTTGGCTTGGTAGCATGCCTGAAGAGTTTGGTATCATGTGGGATTTAAAAGTAAATAACGCGCGACAAGTTGCTCAGTACCCAAGTGACAACGCACCTCGCCTACGTTTCGTCGCTGATGCAAGCGACTACTACGGCCTCACTTCAGGTTTCTTACCAGGTAATGATGATGGTGTTGTATCAACACACTCTTCTTGTGGTGCATCGACAAAAGGTGACTTTGGTAGTTGTAGTACAAGCGTTGCTATCAACGGTCAGCTAGCCTCTCAAGATGATGCAGTAACTAGCTTTATGCCATACCACTACCCATTACTAATGAGCGCGGAATATAGCCACGGTAACCTGCCAGATGCTGGATACCAAGGCAAAGTAACAGCGGCTCGTACTCAGTTTAACGCGGGTTATAAAACAATTAGCTACAACACCTATGAAGAAACAACGGGTAGCTGGTTTTGGAAAAAAACTTACCGTTATGTTAGCGAGTCTAACTCACAAAGCTTTTCACAGTTAATACTAAACTCACTGTAACTTAACGGTTATTTTGCTAATTTCTATACCCAAGGGACTGCTTCATGCAGTTCCTTATATTAACCGAGTATTGCTATGAAAAAGTTTTTGTTGATTAGTGTCATTCTTATTGTGGTCTGTATCACTGCAGGCTATTTTGCCTTGCAGCGCGAAGCTCTACCCTCACCTGAGTTACCAGCACCACAAGTCACCACAGCTATTTTGACACCACCAACAACGCAACCCACTACACCTAAAACTGCGATAACACAAAAACAATCACTGGTTGAATCACTACCACTGGCACAAGCTGCGCAAACAGCTGCGGCACATTATGAGTATAGTATTTCTCTACCTCCTTATTCACAGCCCCTTGGCAAAGGTGATTTTGATAGGCTCAATCCAAATCATTTTTATGCCGTCGAAATGCCAATTGAAGAAAATAACGAACAGGTGTCTTTGTCGCTGAATCAATATCGCTTTGTGCACCCCGCTACTATCGAGATAAGTTTATCTGGTAGTCAATTTTCTAATGCAACCGCAACGATACTCGACCCTACATCACAGCAAACCTTATCCACCACCCGCCTCAAAGAGTCTGATGGTATTTGGCTTGGTGCAGTCGATGGCGAGACAACATGGCCTCAAGAGCTGAATGTCGTCGTGCGTGCTAAGCCAAGCTCGGCTAAGGCTGTTGCATTAACGGCAAGTATCCGTTATTACCAACCCAGCGCCACACTGCTCGCTATTGCTAAACCTTACCCCGAGCAAGCAGACTTGATAATTCCGTTGCAGCTTGAAGTAAAGCAAAGTGGTACTTATCGTATCCGTGCAAACCTATTTACTCGCGATGGCACACCAATCAGTCATTTGGTTGAAAAACAAAAGTTAAGCGAAGGGAAACAGGTATTCAACTTAAAAGCACATCAGTCGGTGCTTGCTCCTTTTTCAGCTAAATCCGGTCCATCGCAATTCACGTTAAAGACATTTGTGATTGAGAGAATGTCGCCAATGCCCGGAGAGCTTGCGCAGTTTGGTGATAGCAAAATAACCGAATACCACATCACTGATTTCTACTTTGACGCACTGGAGAAGCGCCCATATCAGCCCTCGGCTGCCGAGCGTCAACGTCTGGGTTACTTGCAAAAAATGGCGGGTAAGTAAAGTAACTAACCTTTGCTTCGGATAATTAAACGGTGACCCTTTTTAGGTCACCGAGTTAGCTAAGCTATATCGCTTCAGCCGTCGTCTTAGGCTTCAGCTCAGCAATGCGATAAAACCCAAGCGCGGTGATAGATACTAAGGTCATGATGATAAACAGCATCATGCCGGAGTAAAAATCTAATATAAGTCCGCCTAAAATGGGTGCTAATGCATATCCTAATGAACACAAGCCAGCAGCACCAAAATAGCTAGCTTTCAGGTTATCTGGTGCCAACCTGTCAATATAGACATTGATGTTAGTAAACATAATTGCTTCGCTCAGACTCAACACCATCATGGCTGCAATCCACCCCCAGATATTTTGCACATCATTCAAGGCCATCATGACTTGTGAAATGATCAATATCACGCCACCCGCATAGAGTCTATTTTCAATACGCCAATTACGCATCAGATGTAGTAATGGAAACTGACAAACGATGATCACACTAGAATTTGCGATGATTAAGCTAGAAATTAGCCAAGCCAGATCGGGGACCTCTGCACGCGTCAAATACTGCACTAAGCTAGAGTCACATTGCGCATAAACCAAATACACTAAAGTTGTAGCGATTAGCACAATTAAAAAGACTTTATCTTTTCGTAAGATCCCCAGCCATTTTGCAAACTTGGGTACCGACTGAGCGGCCGACTGCAAAGCGAAAGTCTGCGCTTCACTCAGTTTAGGTCTAAAGTAAAGCAGCGCGAGCAACAAACCAATATACGAAATACCAGTATAGATAAAGCTAAACTGCTCACCATTAAGCCCCGCCCATAGCCCGTACAATGGTCCTAAAGCCGCCCCCACATTCACGAGAAAATAGAGTAAATGCAGTGCAAGCTCTCTGTCTTTTGCGTCGGCGAGTTCTTCAGTAAGTAATGCTTTACTAGGCGCATCCCAAAGCGTCCTAGGTAGACAAGCTAAAAACACTGAGGTTGCAAACAACCACAACGATTCAGCCACAGCCAACAGTGAAAAAGAAATCACACCAACAAACACTGCCGTGTAGAGCATTTTGGTGCGACCAAAGCGATCAGCGAGATTCCCCGTATAAAACCCCAAAAATACGGCAAAAGTCGCTGACACCGTCAGCAATAAACCGACCTCTGTTGCACTCAGTCCATAATTTTCGTAAAGAATAACAGCCAAAAAAGGCCATACCATGTAGTAACTAGCGCGAACGAAAAAGTTACCAACAAGCATTACCCAAACTAAAGGTGTAAAGCGCTTTAACCGCTCAATTGCAGAGCTATTCTCCATTGATGTTCCTTGATTATTATTGATTTACGCAGAACCCTAATTCCTAAACCTTAGTTTAGGTCAAGCGTTTAACTGCATTCTATTATCTTGGAAACTGGAACTCTATAAAGAAAAAATGACGTTATTTTAGCGTTATTTAGTAAGAAAAAATTTCATCCTTGAAATCACAAAGGGAGATAAAACTAAATCAATGACATTAAGCGTTAAAACCGCTTAACGTAGAACACATTTAAAAAATCAAGACCGGGGTTGTGGTCGCTCAAACCTGCATTAGAATAATGCAGATATCGGATCCCAACTTTAGTACTGGGATTCAAATTAACACTAAGCCCAATGCGGTCTTCAAACTGATAGTGAACACCAATGTCTTTGCCCGCAAATCGAGTATCACTGACGTAGGTCATGCCAATCCCAAACTCAAAATTTACCGGCTTTCCAGCAAACTCGGTCAGTGGAACACTAAGCACTGGTGACAGTGCAATAGCAAACGTCGTGTCTGAGCGTTTTGGTTTGCCGTATTCCCAATAGTTGGTGCTCAACTCAAAATAAACATAGGCACCTTCGCCAAAACCATAATCCGCTAAACTATAATGCAAGGGACGATACCCAAGCCGCAGTCCTTTTACATCCCCCTCTCCCATCACATAATCAACTGCAACTTCACTAGCATGTGAGTAAGTAGACACAAACAACATAAGCAAGAATAAAACTAAGCGCATAACAACTCCTCTACAACAAGAGCAATTTTACGCCGTTATTTAATTCTTAAAAGACACCAAAAAACCATATAATAATTGCCAATAAAGCACCAATATGGAATTTTAATGGGTACATTAATTTAACCAAAACCAATAACAAATTATGAGTTATACTGTTAAAAACGATCTTGAGAATGTGGTATGCAGTATATAATTGGGAGCGTTATAGGGATATTTAGTGTATTTAGTGCCTTAGCCGCAGCACCGACAAAAGTAGATATCTATACCGAGCATTTTCCTCCGTACCAGATAGAGCAAAAGAACGGCACCATTACTGGGCTTGCCACTGATATCGTACGCCTCATTATGTGGGAAGCAGAGCTAAGTTATCAAATTTATATGTTGCCTTGGACTCGCGCAAAAGCCTTCTCCAAAAAATCCCCTTATTCATTGCTCTACTCGATCGCCAGAACGGAGCAACGTGAAGAAAACCATGTCTGGATTGCGCCACTTTGTGAGCTAAAGGTCGCCTTTTATAAGCGTGCTGATATCGCCGATCAGCAAGAGTGGGAAATATGGAAAATCAAACAACATGTTGTCGCTGTTGCGGCCGATCAACTTTCCGAAAACTATTTAAAAGCACAAGGCTTTATCGCCGATAAGAACATGCTATCAGTAACTAGTTTGAGTCGTGCAGGTGAGCTGCTTGAAAGAGGTAGAATTGACTTTATTTTTGGTGCCGAAAATTTTGTGGATAGAATGGCTGCTAGAATGGGTTTAGTGGAGCAATGGGACAAAGTGCTAGAAGTTCCAGAGTTAAGTAAAACCCTCTATTTAACCGCCAACCCCAGCGCCCCTCCAGAATATATAAATCGGCTACGCGCCGCCGCTGAACGAGTACAGATGCAACGCAAAAAGGTTGACGTCGGCTGCCCCATAGACGAGTAATTCATCGTTTGCTACTGAACTTTGTACGTCGCTGTGATAGCATCTCAAAAATTGTATACTTTATTCAAAATAAAAATGAAAGTACTCACAGGATTGGTATTACTCATGCTCTTTGTAGCATGCGAAACGTACGCGAGCCCAAAAATCATCAACGCGGTTTCACGCTTTGGTCACCCTCAGGTAATGAAGCCCGCAGACAAGTTTGGCCATAGTCCCTATTCACCACTGTTTGATAACGGCGCATGGCATGGTCACTTACTTCCTGATAGCGCTGCGGAATATGGTGGTTTCACGGGTAACGCGATTATCACCGAAGAGTATTTAACGTATTTATTTGAACGTATTGAGCGCCTACAAATTTTTTATGGTGAGACCAAATTTCAATTTGATGCAGCACTGTACAGCCTGCCCGGAGAGCTGGTGCAAACGCTTAGACATGAGCTCGCGACGGTGACGATCCGCTTACGCTTTGTTAGTGAGCGCGTTTCTCTTATTCAAACCACTATTCATACAAAGCAACGACTTACTTTAAAATTGGACGGCAAATTACTCCACCAGCTTAATGATCAACAAACACTGGACCAACAATACCCTAAGCTCGCACCAACTATGGTTGCCAGCGAAAGTGGGATCAGTACCACTTTTGGTCGTGTTCGCGATCCGTGGGCGCTTCTGACCTCTGGTAGCAACGAGTACTCAATCACCCGCACAATCCCTTTCAAAAATGTGGTGGCAAACAACCGTTATTATAGCGAGACGCAAACTTCTGGTGGTCTGCAGTTTTATACCGCAATAAGCTATGTCCACAATCAACAAGAGCGCATAAAAACAGCAAAGGCCGTTGCCAAAATTCTCTCATCCCCAGTTACGTATTGGCAACGCTCTAAAGCTCGCTGGACGGGCTATTTAGCACGCTATCAAACCTTACCACGAGATAAACAAACATTGGCGATAAAAGCCGTTGAAACCCTCATTGGTAACTGGCGATCTCCTGCAGGGGCAATCGCGTTTGATACCGTATCGCCTTCGGTCACTGCTCGCTGGTTTTCCGGCAATTTAACTTGGCCTTGGGACAGCTGGAAACAAGCATCAGCACTGAGACTATTTGCACCAGATTTAGCCAAGGCCAACATTGATGCCGTATTTTCCTATCAAATAGCAGCGAACGATCCTGTGAGACCCCAAGATAAAGGCTTATTACCCGATTTAATTGGTTATAACCTGCCACCAGAACGCGGTGGCGATGGCGGTAATTGGAGCGAACGGAATTCAAAACCCTCGCTGGCCGCTTGGGCGGTGTTGAATACCTACCATGCCAGCAAAGACAAAGCTTGGCTTGCACAAATTTACCCTAAACTTGTCGCCTATCGTGATTGGTGGCTGCGCAACCGTGATCACAACCAAAATGGTATTCCTGAATTTGGTGCAACCATAGATAAACACCATAATAATCAAGCGGGTGAGTTGTTATTTTATCTACATGAAGGAAAGCAAAAGCATGTCCGCTTTGGGCTAAAAGCCTATCGCGATGCGCAAACACAAGGTAAACAGATAAGTATTCCCGCACAGACCGCAGCGTCATGGGAGTCTGGAAGAGACGATGCTGCTAACTTTGGTTTTATCTCACCACAGCAGCTTGAGATCTATGTGAAACAAGGTGGCAACGCTAAAGACTGGCAAGTCGAATTTGCTAGCAATAAGGACGCCCAAGGCCATCTGCTAGGCTACTCTTTGATGCAAGAATCGGTTGATGGGGCCAGTTATTTTTATTCTGACACCAAAAACTTGAGTATTATCGCCAATATCTTGGCTAAGCCACGGGAAGCCAAAGCCTTTTCAGCACAAGCAAAGCAAGTCGCCGATTATATAAACCGCTGCATGTTCGACGATAACAGTGGATACTACTACGACATTCGCATTGCCGCATCACCGCTTGAAAATGGCTGTGCAGGGCAACCAATCATTGAACGTGGTCGCGGCCCAGAGGGTTGGGCTCCGCTCTTTAATCAGGTAGCAACAGCGTATCATGCTAAACGCGTCTCTGAAGTAATGCTCAGCCCCAGTGAATTCAACACCTATATTCCTCTGGGCTCTGCATCCCAGACCAACCCTGCATTTGGCGCAAACATCTATTGGCGTGGTCGTGTCTGGCTTGACCAATTGTATTTTGGCTTGATGGGACTACGCTATTATGGTTATGAAACTGAAGCGAACACTTTGCTTCAGCGATTTATGCAAAATGCGGATGGTCTACTGCAAAACGCGCCTATTCGCGAAAACTACAACCCACTCACCGGCGAGCAGCAAGGTGCACCGAACTTTTCATGGAGCGCGGCCCATATTTTGCTCATGATAGAAGCATTTGAGATGGACAAGCCCAAAACACCAATTAAAGAAGAAAAGCTAGTTTCGCAGCAAACCACCACAAATTAGCTAGCAATTCAGTGATGATCCGTCTACATTTTTTAAATGATACAAAAACAAAATTAGACGGATCGCAATGAGTTGGTTTTACCGTATTTACCACTTTGCCCTAAAGTGCATTGTTATTTTTATCGGGATCCCGAACCCCAAATTACATCAGGGAAAAACGGGGTTGTTAGACGCCATTGAGGCGCTGGGGTTAAAAAGTGGAGATAACGTCTTAGTCGTGACCGACCAAGTGCTGCTCAAACTCAACTTGCATCAGGTTGTGGAAAACACACTACGTGAGTCAGAGTTAGTCACGCATTATTACGCAGATGTTTTACCCAACCCAACCATAGCAAACGTCGAAGATGGTCTAAAGGTCTACCAACAGCATCAATGTAAAGCAATTATCGCGCTTGGCGGTGGCTCGGTACTCGATACGGGCAAGCTGATCGGCGCTCGGGCTGTCAAGCCAAACAAACCGGTGACTAAACTCAAAGGGTTATTTAAAGTCTTAAAACGCCTACCGCCGAATATCGCGATCCCAACAACAGCAGGAACCGGCTCGGAAACCACCGTTGCCGCCGTCGTCAACGATCCTAGCAATCACGCCAAATATGCCGCGACTGATTTTTGTTTAGTGCCACACCATGCCGTGTTATTACCGGAATTGACCACAAGTATGCCCGCACATATCACCGCGACTACAGCAATTGATGCACTAACCCACGCCATTGAGGCACTACTGAGCATTAACTGTCTTAAGTTTAGCCGCGGTCGTGCTCTTGAGGCCTGTAGAGCTATCTTTGAATATTTACCCAAAACGCAACAAGACCCACAAAACTTAGAAGCAAGAACACAGCTACTACTCGCTTCCCATTACGCAGGACAAGCTTTTGCCAGAACCTCTGTCGGCTACGTGCATGCAATTTCACACCAATTGAGCGCTCAATATGGTACGCCACACGGGCTTGCCAACGCAGTGTTACTCATGCCCGTGCTAACCTGGTATGGCGAGCGCATTAACCAGCAACTCGCGCTCATCGCCAGATACTGTGGATTAACCTCGTTAGACTATCCCATCGAGCGCCAAGCAGATGATCTTTTAGAGCACATTGAGCGCTTACTGCTTGATTTACATATCCAAACCACGCTCGCCGAAGTACTTCCTGATGATGCTGCACTACTCGCAGAGCTGGCGCTAAAAGAAGCACATCCGGATTATCCGGTGCCCCATTTTATGGATCCCAGCGCCTGCCAACGCATTATAAAAGGTATCGCTCCTACGCCTTAATAAGCACTGCGCTTAGTGTTTGGAACCAAAGCAATTTAAAATAAAGCTAAGTTTTTTCATAACCTTACAATAAAACATTAAGTAAAAGCACTAAAGACATAAAACCTATTAACGAACAGTTAAAAGCCGACAAACGCAAACGAAAACAATTCTCAATAACAATTTTTAATGCTAGTATGCGCGACTTTTGAAAAGCAAACTGGTGTATTTTGGAACGTTATTACTCAGAAGTATTAAGTTATATCGCTCGTTCAGTGGGGTGCAAAGACAAGGCTCAAAATATAGTCCAAGAGGCGTATACCCGAATACTAAGTTATAAAAACAGCAATCCAAAGCAGGATAACACGCAAGAGCGCGCACTATTTTTTAAAGCCGCGAAAAACATTGTGATTGATCAGTATCGCAAAAATCAAACCGTTGCTGAGCCCGACGACTTCGAATTAGTCGCGCCAAGTTATTATGAGCCCGAGGCTAAGCTCGCAAGTCAACAACAACTGGCATTACTTAATCGAAGTATCGACTCCTTACCCCTAAAAACTAAGCAAGCATTTGTGCTCTATAAATTTAAAAACTTAAGCCAGCCACAAATAGCAGAGCAAATGGGTATATCTGTCAGCATGGTCGAAAAACACTTGGCAACTGCCATGCTCGCTTGCTGTAACGCATTACAAAAACAATAAGAGAATCGCAATGGACCGTCATAATGTATCAATACAGCAGCAAGTAAACCACTGGCTGGAACTCGAAAGGCAAGGGCTCAGTAAAGCGCAGCAGCAAGCGCTCAATCGTTGGCTTGGTGAAAGCCGTGCGCACCAAACAGCCTATCAAGAAAGTAAACAGGTTGAGCGACTGTTATCGCAATTTTCAGAGCAAGACATTGCACAATTAGAGAATCCAGTTACACACTCTAAATTTAAACCAAAGACAACTCAGCGGTACTTCGCCATTGCTGCATGCTTTGCACTTTTTGCGTTGAGTTTCGTTGGTTATCAAACGTGGTTCTTTCAAGTAAACAAAGACACCTTTCACGCCAGCTATCAGTCACCTCGAGGCGAATTACGCACTATCTCACTGCCCGATAACTCGCTACTGACCTTAGATGCCAAAACGTCCCTCGCTATTGATTTTGATGGCAATCGGCGCCGTAATAAGCTACTCAGTGGACGCGTATTGTTTGACGTTGCCAGTGACAAAAGCCGACCATTTGTTATCAGTGCCGGCAGCACAAAGATTACCGTATTAGGCACCCGCTTTTCAGTCGATAAAAAAGCCGATAGCGTTCGCATTGTGGTGGCTCATGGCCGTGTAAACGTGCAAAGCCAACATCAGCAAATAACGCTAACAAAAGGTCAAATGGCGGTTGTGGGCAGTGACGGTATTGTTAAGACTGAGTTTGACCCAAACCTCAATCTCGTCGATGCGTTTAAGCAAGGGCGACTCGTGTTCGACAATGCACCACTCAACGAAGTATTTGAGGAATTTAAACGACATCATGCGTTAAGTTACACCTTAAGCACGCAATCAACTGAGCAATTGGTTATTTCGGGTACTTTTTTAGCATCAGAGCTCGAAAGCTTTTTAAACTTACTTCCACATGTTCTCCCTGTAGAAGTTAAAGAATCTAATAATCATATAGTTATAGTTAACTCTCGATGACAAGATAAAAATATTCAAATTTTTATTGAGGAGTTCTCATTCTCATTCGTTTTCATCTTAGGTAATTTATTTGGACGCATCACAATGAGAACTCGCTCTGTTTTAAACACAAGACTCACTCCCTTAGCATTTGCGCTCGGGCTTAGCCTAAGCCTGCCTGCAACCGCGCAGAGTCAAGTTGCTATATATCAATTTAATCTCGCGCAGCAACCTATTAACCATACCTTAACGCAGGTAGCTGAGGCTGCGAGTATGAATCTAATTGCCGATGCTAAACTCTTAAATGGCCTGCAAGCCCCAGCACTTAAAGGAGAGGTAAGTTTAACCGAGGCGCTAGAGCGTACATTGAAAGGCAGCCCGCTAACGGCGAGTATTATTGACAATAACATCGTTATTAAAGCGGCGATTAGCGAGTTAACGTCAGCAAAAGACCAATCCAACAACACTCAGGCTAAGCACAAGCAAACACCAAATCCGCAAGATAATATTGAAGTTATCACGGTCAAAGGCGATAAACTCAATCTTAATCGTGAACAGATTGCTCGAACCAAGGGTTTATCTAACTCGGATATTTTCTCGACATTTTCTGGTATAGAGGCAAACAATATTCGAAACGAAGCAGGCGCACTTGATATTGGTATTCGCGGCGTGCAAGGCGAAGGCCGAGTGCCGATTTTCATCGACGGAAGTTTGCAATCAACGCACACAAACCGCGGCTATATGGGTTCGTCGGATAGAACCTATATCGACTCAAACTTGATAAGCTCGGTTAATGTCGAAAAAGGCGCATCGGCCAAAGCATCACCTTTTGGCTCAGGTGCAATCGGCGGAACAGTCAATATCCGTACCTTAGGCACACAAGATATTCTCAAAGACGGTCAGAATCTTGGCGCTTTAGTTAAGGTAAATACGCACAACAATAATAGAACACCTGAAGTACCTGAAAGCTTTGGCCTGCAAAGTTATTACGAAATCAGCAACCACAATGACACGCTCGACTTTGCAGGCGGTGGGTTTACGCTAGCAACCGCTTATCAACAGGATAACTTACAAGCGGTACTCGCTTACAGCAAAAAAAAGGTTGGTAACTACTTTGCTGGTAAAAATGGCTTTAACGACTTTGTTGAAGCCAAGGAGTACGTGCGTTGGGTGCCTTCAACTGAACACGAGGGGCAGTATGATGAAGTCACAGTAGTCGACTTTATCCCACCTCCAGTTAACCAAAATGGCGAAGTCGTCAATACAAGCTTTGAAAGCGACTCATATCTTGCCAAATTAACTTATGCGTTTACGGAAGAACAATCGTTAGAGGTGAATACACGCTACCATAAGCAAGAAGCGGGAGAAATGCTGGCCACCTACTGGTACAAACAAAGAGCCGGTGACACCAAGTTTTGGAAGGTGATCGATGAAAATGACCAAGAACAATGGATGTCCGAAGAAATTCCAGAAGGTGTAGAAACCATGCCGCAGTGGGCTCCAGGCTCTGCTCTGGTAAACAGTGCCAGTGCGTTATACCGTTTTTTACCAAGTAATAACTCATTAGTCGATCTCAGTGTTAACGTTTGGCGTACCAGTGCGAGGTTACAGCAATATAATGCGCTTGGCAGTAACCTAGGAGCAAATGCGGGGCAATATTTTCACCGTTATAATAATAAGCGTCATGGGATAAGTGCATTCAATACCTCTGCATTATCTCTGGCCAGTACACCAATTACTTTGACGTATGGCCTATCCTGGCAGGTTGAAAAATTAAGCCCTCATAAAAACTGGAAAGACAATTTTAATCGAGACTGGTACCCTGCTGACTTCAATTTAAAAGCGACTTCGCGACACGGTAAGCAAACAAAGCGAGCGTTATTTACCAATGCCAATATCGATCTTGCCCCGGTAGAGCTTGCACTGAACGTAAACCTTCATGATTCGGTAAACGAGGACTATCAAACAGGCGAAAAGCTTACATTTGATGCCAAAGCGGATGTGACTGTACAAGCAAATTATCAACTGCTTGATAATACAGTAATTAAAGCCAAATATAGCAACGCATATCGAATGCCAAACCTGTACGAAACAACGGTTTCTAATGAGGTATTTTCTTACTCAAGTGACTACCCGATCACCCCTGAAAAAACGAAATCGTATGATATTGGCTTTGAGAGTGACTTTAGCAACTTACTCAGCCACGGGGATAAGCTAATTATCTCGGCGGAGTACTTCTACACCAATATTGAAAGTATGTTAGCAACAGGCTTCTTGCCTAAACCCGATGCACCTTCATGGGATCAAAAGTTCACTTTTACCAACTATGATCAGTTTGAACTGCCTGGCACGGAGTTTGGCCTTCATTACCAAAGCGACTTATTTTACAGCAGGTTATCTTACACAAAGTACACCGACGTCAAAATGTGCTCACGCTTAATGGCTGAGGCTGCAGGTGTTGATACTTGTAATACGACCGGCTTTGCGGGGAGTTTAACACCACTTCGTGTGCCTCCTGAAAAAAGCTATATCGCAACGCTTGGTATGACACTCTTTAACGACACAATTGATACGGGTTTTACCTACAAAAAACACTCTGAGAAACATCACCCAGGCGGCTTTTTGGCAGGGACTGGAGTAACTGCGCTTGAGTATATTCCAGCAGGCTATCAGCTCGACTTTTACCTTGATTATATCTTTAGCAACAGCATCAAAGGCAACCTAGCGATCACCAACTTGACCGATCAGTATAAAGTTTCAAGTGGCTCGATCGTTGCGATGCCAGAACCTGGCCAAACCATTTCGATTGGCTTAGAACTCAAACTTTAATCAACACTTAGGCGCTGTACTTTTGCTTAAAGACAGCGCTATATTTTTACATCACCTTGGAGCATCAATGACTACCGTTACCTCTGCACTTTCTCGAGCGCAAAACTTAAAACATGCAACTGCAGATACCCACGACAATGTAGACAAATCCATTATGGCGCAAGACCCATTCGCCAATACACAAAGCTATCTCGATTTCTTAAGACTACAGTTTTATTTTTTAAAAGATGTGAGCGCTCTTTATGAACACCCAGAGTTGTCGGCGCTTATTCCTGATTTGGCCGCGCGCCGCCGCTTAGGTTTGCTTGAACAAGACTTTATCGACCTTGGAACCACCATCCCTACTCCCTACTTAATGCCAGAAGTAACCAATCATACCGACGTCGCCAAAGCGCTCGGCTGGCTGTATGTGGTTGAGGGCTCAAAGGTAGGTGCGGCCATGTTGGGTAAACAAGTTGGGGCCAAACTCAATTTTGATGCGCAGCACGGCGCTCGATATTTAGCAGGCCCAGGAGCTGGTCGCGGCAGCGCTTGGCGAGAGCTTGTGCAAATCATAGACGCTATTGAATTGAGCGAACAACAAGAACAGGCGCTAATTGAAGGTGCTCGTCAGGCATTCACCCGTTTCCAAGCATTTCAGGCACACGTTTATTCATGATGTTTAAAGCCGCCTTAGCCAACTATAAAAAAATAGCCCTACTGCTATGCGGATACCTATTTGTAGCCCTCGGTGTTATTGGTATTGTTTTGCCCGTCATGCCAACCACTGTGTTTTTTATTCTGGCTTTGGCGTGCTTTTCAAAAGCTTCTCCTAAGCTTGCCTTGTGGCTGCTAAATCACCCAAGGTTTGGCACTTCATTAACGCAATGGAAACAATATAAGGTTATTCCGCTTAAGGCCAAAATTATGGCAACAGTGGGCATGGCTGCAAGTTATGCTTTACTTATTTTGCTCTCACCAGCGGCTTGGTTGGCCTGTGTAGTTGGCAGTATAAAGATTGCAGTGATGTCTTATATTTATTCCAGACCATCAAAGCGTGTGTAATACCAATTTACATTTTTACAATTTAAAACGCTCAACCAGTGTTGCTAGACGATGCGAGAAGCTACTGAGCGACTCGCTGCCTTTCGCCAAGCTTTGCATCGCCTGAGCGTTGTCGTTTGCGGTACTTTGTGCATCTAGCATCACCTGCTCAATTTGCTGACAATCCGTCGCTTGGTGATCAGCGGCTTGGCTGACTTCTTCACTCAACTGCGTAACCTGTAAAATAGCGTTGGCAATTTCATCCATAGCACTGGCAAGCGCCTCACTTTGTTTAACACATGAGGCAACATCACGTTGGCCGGAATTAATGGCCTCAGAGGCGGTATGTGTATCCTGTCTCAGTGCTGCGATCATTTGGTTAATTTCATTAGTCGACTCTTGCGTCCTTGACGCAAGCGTTCTAACCTCATCGGCGACCACAGCAAACCCTCTTCCCTGCTCACCAGCACGGGCTGCCTCAATTGCTGCGTTTAGCGCCAACAGATTGGTTTGCTCAGCGATAGAAACAATGGTATCCAAGATACTGCCGATATTCTCGCTATGTGTGGTCAACTTGGTCATGCTCTCTACCGCTTCACTCATGCGCGTGCTGAGCGATAGAATATGTTCTTTATTGTCTTGTGTGTATTTACTGACCTCGGTTTTATGCTGGTTAGCGGTATGGATGCTCGCGAGGCTATCTGACGAGCGTTCGGAAACCGCCAAAGCACTGGCTGAAATACTTTGTGCTAAGCGATTGGCATTATCCATGCGGCGCATTTGCTCAGTCGCATTATTGGCTATTTGTTTACTTTCGCTTAATGATGACTCCGATAGCCCTTCTAACTCATGAACCTGACTATTGATTGACTCTAGCAAAGCACGGAGATTGTCTTTAACCTGATTGATATTATCAATTAACTGACCAAATTCATCATCACTGCGCTTACTCATTTGCTTCGAAAAGTCTCCAGCAGCAAGATATTTAAGCATTTTATTCACCGCAGCCAACGGCCCAAGCATTGCCCGGCTGGTTGAAACCGAGATAAACGCACCTAAAGCAATAAAGACAATCACCAATAAGATGGCGGTATTTTGCGCCCGCTCGATAAGGGTTTCAGCATTATTTTGAGAACGATTAAACGCCGCATTGGCGCTTTGCTGCATTTTCTCAAGCTCGGTTAAAATGGCAAACGCATGTTGCTCTGACTGCTTATATAACATTGCAGCTTGCTGCTGCTGACGCAGTTTCTCTTGTACCGCAACATAAAGATGACCTGGCTCACCCAGCTTTTCTCTGAGCTTAGTCATACCCTCACTAAACTGATTTAACAAATCATCTGCATCCATACCATAGGCTTGGCGCTTCAAAAACGTTAAGTTGTTTTCAATATTATCTAACAAAAACAGCATGTCTTGCTGATGCTGATCAACTTGCTCTAGCGTTAACCCGCTGATCCGCTGACTGTTGTTTTCCAAGGTAAACAACATGTCGTCAATACGAACGCCGGTCCCAACCATTTCTTCCAACTGCCGTGTTTTGTCTGTCTCGATTAACTCAAGATCCAGCATGGCATTGCTGGCCTGTTCTTTATCCTGTTTAAGTGCTTGATATTGAGATTGGATCCGTTGCTGCGCCTGTACAACGTCTGCCTTAGCCTGCAACATTTGTTCTGCGGCACGACTGAGCTGCTCACCCAGCGCCAGAGTTTGCTTTAATGGTGTGACAAATTCAGGCATGGCTTGCGTCAATGACGTTAAGTGCTGCTGGCGCTCAACATACAGTTGCTGCTGTGAGGTAAATTGCTGTCGAGCCCGATTAATATCTTGCTCGCTTTCGAGGGTATAAGCTTGGGAAATCAATTTGCTGAGCTTAAGCTGCTCAAGTTGCAAGGCGTCAGCACTGCGCTGAATAGGTAAAGTGACTTGCCCCATATTTTGATTAGCTGACTTTATTTGCGCCAATGCTAGATAGGCAAGCACGCACGCAAGTAACAGCAGCACGCCTAATGCACTAAAGCCTAAAGTAATTTTTTGTTTTATTGTTAGTTTACTTAGCATAATGTCATTGCTCTATTTTGAGTAAACAAACTATGTTACAAATGGGATAAAAAACCAAGTAAATACTCTAAAAATTACCAACATACCTTTTAAAAAGGTAGCTTCAAATTTGCGGTTTTGCTTACTTAGTTTTTGATTTTATTTTTAGTTTTAGCGATCATTGCGGTTAGGTCTTTTATTATTTAAGAGCATAACAAGATGAGAGAAACCGCAATCAACGAAGCAAAGGCCTTATGCCAAAGCCATAAGAGCGCATTTTTATCTACCTTCTCTAACAATCAAAAGGGTTTTCCGTTTTCTTCTATCGCTCAATATGTTTTTCTTGAAGATAATCACTTTTACTTCTTTATTAGTGATATCGCCCAGCACACCAAGAATTTAGCCAAGCACCCGGCACTTTCGTTTATGGTGCTCGGTGATGGTGCGGTTGAAGATGTTGAAAATGCGCGAGTTACTATTCTTGGGCATGCACACAAACTACCAAGAGCGGATAGCGAAAGCCTGATTGCACAATTCGTAATAAAGCACGAAAAAGCTCAGCAATATGCCATGCTCGGTGACTTTCACCTATGGCGAATTGAAGTGGCTAGGGTTCGATATGTAGGCGGTTTTGGCCGTGCATTTTGGCTAGAAAAACAGGAATGGTACTAAACAGCAAAAGCGTGTTCAAACTCGCTTTCTCGTCCAAGCGATTGATTGGTCATGTCAGCCAAGGTTTTGCGCCAGAACCCGCACGAACTTTCAATCTTATCTTGCATACGTACTTTCCAACGACCTTTGTATACCGACCAAATGTGTGCCATAAACTCAGTGGCATAACGCTTTCTGCGCTCGGTAGGGGTTATATAAAGCGCGCAGACTTCAAACTCTCGGCGGTTTGAAATACCAATTACGGTAAAGCCAACCAGCTTACCATCTGCATAAAAAAGATAAGCGATATTGGTTGCGCTACACAGTTCAAACGAGCCCACTTGCTTTTGATAATGGCTCGCTTTTAGCAAATGTGTAAAAGTCTGCTCGCTGTATTTATCAACTCGAATTAACTCTAGTTCAACCACTTTTCTAATCTCCCGCTTGGTGTACGGTTGATCATGCTTAAAGTTTGTGGGCGAATTGTGAAGTTTAAAAAAAACACCAATAAAGTATTTTAACAATTTAATTTTATTTGAATTTTAGCGGCTTGACCTTTAACCAAATTTCCAGCGCAATCACCTTTTCACTTGGCGAGCCTCCATTTTCTTGTGAAATTACTTCAGGATAATGTTCTATTAAGGGCGCATCTTCCGGCTCGTACCCGCTTTGTGGCAGCCACTTTGCAAAAATATCTAATTGGAAACTCAACAAGTCTTTAATTGCTCCACGGTAGTCAAAAATTGCGTATATTCCGGCACTGAGCACATTGAGTTGATATGGCCGAGTCACCGCAGATTTTAATTCATCGTTAATCACAATTGCGCCATCGTAACGCGCTTTATCTAGTGGCGTAAAAACGGGATTATCATGACCAAAACCAAACTTTTGTACTTGGCTATAATCCAGTCCATGTGCACTAGCCCACGCTGCAAGCTGCTGCCAACAGGCGCTAATTCCTTGCAATTGGTAGCCTTGTGACGCGCGTAATGTACATAAGGGTAGCTGTGAAATAGAGTGTAGTTTAACCGGCTGAATAACACTGTGTCGCTCAGCTCTTAATGCGTGTATCCGGGTAAGTTGTGTCGTGTTAAAGGCCGGCTCAATGTTATTTTTTGCCACCAGCTTCCTTAGTTGTTCTGTTTTTCGCACACTTGATGGAGTCACACCAAAGTGCTCTTTAAACGCTCGCGAAAAGTTTGCGCTACCAGAAAAACCAAACTGTAGCGCAATATCTGTCACACTGTACGCTTCGGCTAGCAACAGCATATTGGCCGCGCGTTCTAACCTCACGCGATTAGTGTAATGACTCAAAGACTCACCAATCACAGCTGCAAAAATGCGCTGGAAATGAAACTTAGAAAAATGGCTAAGTTTCGCCGCTTGCTGTAACGAAAGCGGCGAACTTGGATTGCTATGCACCCATTCAATGACAGGTTGTAACCGCCCTAAATATATCTCTTCAGCGCTTAACTTTTGCTCAGTTGATTGATGCAAGCTGTATCTCTCCCGGTTGGCTCTTAGCTTGTTGATAGTGTCGCCAGCACAGTATCAGTGTTAACCCTGCCGCTATAAAGTCAGCCCCCACAAGCGCCATAAATACACCATTTAAGCCAAAATAGTGTGGCGCAATAACAATTAATGGAACTAGAATAAACATCACCTTCAAGGCACTGTAAAAACAAGCGCGTTTGGCATCACCTTTCGCTTGATAAAATCCAGACGCTAAAATTACCACACCAAACAGCGGCATCCCCCAAAGTGCTGAGCGAAAAACGCGCTCTCCTATTTCGAGAAATTCACTCGCTTCGGTAAACAGGCTCAGCCATAGCCTCGGCAATCCCATCAACCCTAGCGTCAATAACAGCGCAAATCCTGTCATACCTAAAAAAGCAACACGCGTACACGCTTTTACTCGCCCACTATGTCCTGCCGCTAAGTTATAGCCGACGATAGTTTGAAATGCGATCAACATTGCAATCGCAGGTAGAATTGCGAAATTAATAATACGTCCCAGCATGCCGTGGGCGACTACCCAATTTTCGTTTGCAAAAGTCAACAGCTGCCAGTTAACCACCGCAGTTTGCACGCCAAGGCAAAATTGCGTGATCAAGATAGGCATACCGATTGCGAGGATCGGTAGCCAAGCACGAGGTTTCCAACACACCTTAACCGCAAGCAAGTCACTACGCTTTCTTTTGAGCTGAAGCGCAATAATCAATGCCCCCAATTGCGCTGCGATTGTCGCATATGCCGCACCTGCAACCCCCAAACCAAATTGCGCGATAAATAGATAATCAAGTAGTATATTGAGCACAGCTGAGACTAATAACAACAGCATCATCAACTGCGGTTTACCCTGACCACGGAACATATCAGCCACAATAGGTAATAAAACTCCAGTAATGGCACAAAGATATAACGGCTGTATGTAGCTAAGCGCATCCTTTACAAAAACCGCTTCCACTTGCAAAAGTGATAAGAGCTCAAGTGGATAAAGCCAACCAAGTACCAAGAATACCACGCTAACTATACCGCCAATTATCAGTCCATGGCCGATAACCTCCGCGGCTTTATCTACTTGCTTTGCTCCGATTAACCTTGTCATAGTGGCCGCCATGCCTGCAGATATCATAGCGGTTAGCGCTATCATTAACACCTGCAGCGGGTAAACCATAGCCACCGCGCCAAATGCCATCTCTGACACATAGCGACTAATAAACCAGCCGTCGACCAAGGCATATAAACCCACAACGAGTAAACCGATACAAATGGGAATACAGGTTCGAATAAACAGCGCTAATATGGGCATCTCAGCGAGCTGCACGAGTCCTAATTGATTTTTATCTTTCATGTAAACTAATCCTCAGTTGCCATAACATGGCAAGGTAAAACTACTTATCTGGAGAGGTTACAAATTCCAAACAAAGATAAATATTCAAATATTGCGAAGTTGATGAAATTGACGCACAAAAACTGGCATAACAAAAAATCCCGCTAAGATAACATTCTTTTACAACTCTATTTTGTTCCTAAGTTAGTATATTTTGTAACCTCTACTTCTTTGATTCACTTTTGAAAGGATTTTACTATGCGTTTAGGATTAACTATTGCAGTTGCAACTATTACCCTACTAACTGGTTGCGGTGGCTCTTCAACTGACTCACAAGACCAAGCACCACCACCCAAAACGGTCACGCCACCACCCACTCCCACAGAAAACAAACTCAATATCACGGCACTGGACCAAAACAATCATGTCTACTCGAGCGACTTGGGTTACACCACAACTTTGGAGCGCGTCTTCAACTTAAAAGACAACAAACTATTAGTGCTCGGAGAAACATCAAGTGTTGAAGAGCTAGGTAATAAAGAAGGTTTTTATGCGATCACGAACCTAGATGGTCAAACTTATCAATATGAACAAACGCAAGAAGGATTTGTTGATGCCTGTGTTTTTGACTCAGGAGAATACGTCATAGGCCGATTTAAACGTGAAGATACTGATCAGTTCAGTGTACAACTTGAACGCTACGATGGCTCTGGTACTTTGCTACAAAATGCTGAAATGAAGGCGTTATCAATGGATGTTAAATATGATATCCCAGCTGATAGGAGTGCTTGGCTTAAAAAGCCATTCACTATCATTCCGACAGACAATCCATTGAGTGAAATTCCATACACGCAAACTAGCATTACATGGTGGCGCTTTAACAATGTAAAATTCTCCTGCCATGACAACAACTTGTACGTCAGTTATAACAACGGAGGTCAAAAGATTGCGAAATACGACGTAAACCTCCAACTTAAGTGGCAAAAGCTGATCGATATTCGTTACTGGGCTAACAGTTCGCGCGCTTCTGAAGCAATTGAAATGGCGCTCTCTGAGAATGGATTTTTATACACAGTGCAAAATATTAGTACTGATGCAATTCCTGCCTACAATCATAAATTTTCGACCAACCATGCGATACCCGATAACACAGAGCAAAGTGCGATGCACATGATTGTAAAAACCTTTAATGTAGACGGCGAACAACTCAATGAACAATTTATCAGTGATACTGACTCATCGTTAGTTGAGGATGTTCAAGTACATCAAGACAGTGTATTTGTTGGTGTATCGGCACGCCGCAGCAAAACGGGTAAAACAAGATATTCAAGCGAATGGGATATTGGCTTAGTAAAAGTTTACCATAGTGAAAAGGCTGCCGAGCGTTATTGGTATGACTTAGATAAAGAAGACGTGCTACGTGGACTAAAGATCAGCAACGGTACATTATTTGTGTACGGCCACACTGGTGGTGTACAAGTGGACACAAATAGCTGGGTTGAACATAGCAAGGCGTTTATTGGGAAAATCAACCTTGAAAACCTAGCCGATATTGCTTTTGAAACCACTAGCACAGCACGTTCCGCCAGTTTCCAAGATTTAACCATTCAAAATGGCGTGTTAAGCGCTGTGGGACTTGAGAATGCGCCCATGACACATTCTACTGATATCTCTATGGCGGGTTTGTTCATTAAAAAAACACTCAACGATTAGACCTGCCAAGTGGTGATAACGACCAAGTTATCACCACTTATTATTAACGCGAAAGCAAAGTAACCACAGCTTGAGCCCCTTTATTGTCCGGTAAATTCGCTAAATGCAACTCCCCTTGCTGATTACGAATAAGCTCTCTGCTCAACACCAAGCCGATACCCGAGCCATTTGGTTTAGTGGAATAAAATGGTACAAAAAGGTTATCTGGATTGGCGATACCAGCGCCGTTATCTTCTAGGGTAAAGCGCCAATTTTTTGGTTTATCTAGGGTTAGCGTAATACCATCATTCCCCGCAGATTGATTTGCTTGCTCAGCATTATTGACAAGGTTGATCATAGCCTGCGTTAGCTGAGCTTCATCACAATAAACCAAGCCTTTATTAAGCGCCTTTATCTCAACACCAGGAAATAAAGCTTGCCAGCGCGATACCAGCAACTCTACCTCAATGCTTTGCATATCAACGGGTGGAAGCTGCGCTACTTGTGCGTAGTTTGCAACAAATTGCTGTAAATGTGCGGCACGGTTTTCTATTACCCCGAGCATAGTTTGCTGCATCTCAGGTGAAATGATATTGCCATCTTGTTGTAGAGATTGCGCCATTGAGTAGACCGGAGTTAAGGTGTTTCGCACCTCATGATTGAGTACCGATAGTAGCTTTTGCCATACCTGCTTTTCATTATCTCGCAGCGCTTGCTCCACCGAGAAAAACACCAATAATTGATAGGCTCGCTGCCCCCGATATAGTTTATGAGCCGCAATGCTAAATCGAGAGATGTGCTGCGTATGCTGCCATTGTTCATCCACATACTGAAGCCCCAGTGCTTTCACATGTGCACCGTGTACCACCTGCTCTGGATACACGGTATTCATGGCATGATTGGCAAAATACACATGATGATGCGCATCAATTACCACTATTGGCAGGGTGAGTTCGCTAATAAAATTAAATACAAAAGCTTCATTCTGACCATATTCTTGACGCTTTTGCTGTAATCGCTTGGCAGCTTCTTTGAGCTCGGCCTTGAGCAATTCAACCCGACCCTTGCGGTATTGCGCTAACTGCCATACACCAAACTCTTCATTGGTCACACCGTCCAATTGGACAGCCAAATTTTCAAGCACCTGCATTACTGCCCGATAGCCGTAACTCAGTGCGAATACAGAGGGGAGCATCACACCGAGCAACAAAGTGATTGCACTTAACAGCGTAAGCTTAAAATAGTAGATCATCCCAAGCGCGAGCATAGCAAGTGTAATTATAGGTATCGCAAAGCCCACCAGTAACTTGTGCTCAAGTGATGTCAGCTTAGCCATCAAGCTCTGCCTTTGGGCTAATATCATGCTTTTCTAGGCGTCGATAAATTGCAGATTTACTCAAGCCCAAAAACTCTCCAGCGGCCACTACATTGCCATCAAAATGGCGGATCGCTCTTGCAATCATGCGTTTTTCGGCTTCTTCAAGGCTCAAAAGTGGGATCTCTTGCTCTGGTACACCTTCCTCAAGCTCAATATCATCCGCAGTTATCTCAGGCTGAAGCCCTAAGATCACTGCTCGTTCAATGACATGAGATAGCTCACGAATATTACCAGGCCAGCTGTAACTCAATAATTTGTCTAGCGCCTCTGCAGTTAGCGTGCGCTCCCGCCCGGTATCATTACCATGGCGCCTAGTGTGCTTTGCTAAAAAATGGGCTGCTAAGCTTGGGAGCTCTGCTAATCTCGCTCTCAGTGGCGGTACCTTTAGCACCACCGTATTTAAGCGATAAAGTAAGTCCTGACGAAACTGCCCAGCGTTAATCGCTTCTGACAAATCCGTATTAGTGGCAGACACGATCCGCGCATTACTGCGGCGCGTTTCAGAATCTCCCACAACTTCATATTCACCCGTTTCGAGCACGCGTAATAGCTTGCCCTGAAGTGGCAGCGGCAAGCTGCCGATTTCATCTAAAAACAAAGTGCCATTTTCAGCCATTTCAAACCGTCCAGTACGGCTTGCTTTTGCATCGGTGAATGCGCCTTTGCAATGGCCAAATAACTCACTTTCAAATAATTCCGTTGGAATAGCGGCCATATTCACGCTCACAAAAGCGTGCTCAGAGCGACCGCTCTTCTCATGAATATATTTAGCCAACTGACTTTTTCCGCAGCCATTTTCTCCCAGAATAAGCACGTTGGCATTGGTTTTTGCAACGCGCTGAGCTTGCTGAAATAACTGAGTGGTTGCGTTATTGTCTGCGTGTGGTTCATGTGATGACGATAGTGCTTCAGCACTTTTGGTGTAGCGTCTAACGGTGTTCAGCAGTCGCTGGTTTTGCCAAGGTTTTTCAATGAGGTCACATGCGCCCAACTGCATTGCTTGGACCGCAAGTTCAACCTTGGCCCACGCGGTAATAACAACCACAGGCACACTTATTTGCGCTTGTCTCAACCAACTAAGAAATTGCAGCCCTTCTTTTCCTGAGGTTGTATCTCTATTGAAGTTCATATCAAGCAAAATAAGCGCAACGGGCTGCTCCGATAAAATAGCTTTAGCTTCATCAGGGTGTGCGGCTTCAAGACTCATAAAACCATGACTTTGTAGCACTATGGTGGCTGACATTCGCACGTCAGGGTTGTCGTCGATGATTAAAACTGGCGTCATCACTTCCTACTTATATTCTGTTTGGGCTTACGCCCAAACTTTAATGTTTTAATGCTCGCATTGGTGTCGAATTTATTAACTGTCTCATTGGGTAAATCGCCGTGGCTAACGCAAAAGCCAACATGGTAACAATCACTACAAACAACCAGCTGGATTTTGCCAACAGCCAATCTGACGAAACACTTATATAAAATCCCGCAACAACCATAATGGCAGCCAACATCGCCACTAGCATAGGTGCGATCGTATCTGACAATAACAACCGATATAAGCGGTGTCGTTTGGCACCAAGTGCCATTCGCATCCCAAACTCGTAGCGTCTTTGTTGAAAGCTATAGTTAAGCACACCGTAAATGCCCACCCCAGATAACAACAAACAAAAACCACAAAGCGCAAAGCTTAGCAGTAAAGTCAGGCGCTCCAAATAGGTAATGCTCTGATATGTCTTTGTTAAGTTTGAAAAACGCCATATTCCCGCCTGACCATTCACGGTGCTGATGGCATTTTGGATCTGAGCGCGAGTAAGTGATGCTCCCGGTTCCATTTCTATCATAAATGGATATCCCAAAGGCAGCGCGGGTAGCCAAACGGTTTTACCTTGAAGTTCATGATGACGTTTAGGGTGATTGAAGTTTTTTGAAATACCTACGATTTCAGCAGGTACATCTGGGTTAAAAATAAAATACGTTTCACCAATCACATCACCATCTGGTTTTAACGCCTGTGCCGCAGCCCAAGAAACAATAGCCTCTTCCTTTTCGCCTCGAATTGCAGCTTCGCTAAAAGTGCGTCCGGCAACGAGCTCAAGCCCAGTTAATGCAAAATAATCCGACCCAACGTTACCTCTAACCATGCTCGGTGTCCATTCACCCGCCATATCTTGCATAGCAACCACAGGGACATCGCTTTGTAATGGACTTTCTCCATGGGCGACGCCTAACACGCCTGGAATGTTAGCCAACGCAAGTTTGAATCCTTCAATATTGGCGTAACGCGCGGGAAATGGAGTGGGATCTGCAGGAATATGTAGCATCACGCTATACATATTGTCCAACTTTGTTCCGAGCGGTCTAAGCAAGGTATCGGCGCTTTTACATAGCACTAAGGTCGCCCCAAGTACCAGCACTGTGGTAAAAAACAGCTGTACCGCAACCAGTGTTTTTGTCGTCGCTATGCGTACCGCTTTTACGCTGCCCTTACCTGACGACTGCATGCTTTGTTTTAGTTGGCTAAAATCAATCATGCGTGAGGTGACAAACGCAAACAATAAAGCCAATAACAGTGCGGTTAGGATAGCACTGAGCAGCACTGTGGTATCTAAGGTTAAAGTGTCAATCAGCGGCAAATAGCCACTGGTGAGCGATTTAACTAACCTCAGCTCCCACGCGGCGATAAATAACCCCACCAGCACAGCGCCTGACACCAATAACAGCGCTTCTAGCAAAATGCCACGAAACAACAACTTACGCTTCGCACCGAGCATAGCTTGTAAGGCCAGTTGCTGTTGGATGGTGTGAGCTCGAGAGATAAACAAATTACTCACATTAAAAATTGCGATGAGTACCAAGCATGACACACTCAACAACACGATAATGGCAAGCTTGTCATGTCCCGCCAGTTCTACGTCACGGTACGAACGTACTATAGGTTCAATATCAAGTAACGCTTCGTCAGCCGATTTCCATTCGCTTTGGTGCAGTTGAGCATTTTGATATAGCTGCTCTGCGAGGATATCCTGACCACTATTGACTGGTAATATCGCCAGTAACTTCAAGTTGTTTAGTCTGCTACTCCACGGATGATACTCGCCGCGCTGATCACCAAAAAATCGCTCATCTTCAGAGAAACTAAGCCACAGCGCCCCATTTCCTTCACTTAAAAAGTAAGGATCACCATGCGTACGTGCAGCAACACCGACGATGGTGTACAGTCTGCCAACAATCCGCAGACTCTCCCCAAGCACATTGTCATCACCATTGAAGTATTGTTGCCAAAGTTGATAGGAAATAATGACCTCTGGATTTTTCTGGCTAATGCTTTTCGTCGGCGTTAGGTATCGCCCCAGTGCTAGCGGCATTTTCACCATACTAAAATAATCCGAACTTGCAAAAGTCAGCGTAAGCTTTGGCTTGCCAGCTAGATTTTCAACCACATCAGAAAAGCTACTGATCAGAGCTCGTTTTTCATACATGGAGGGGGTCTGATACCAGTTCAGCATATTTTGAAAGCTTTGCAGCCCTTCAGACACCCTATCTTGATATACGTTTTTTTGTTCTACCACCACAAATCGTGATTCATTTTCAATCTCAAGCGGCTTAATAAAAAAGCCACTAAACAGACTCAATGCGACAAAAAAGCAGCTTAACGCGAGTGCCAACGTCAGTACTAACGTGATACAAAAATTCGGTACTTGAAGCAAACTTTTGATTGCCAGCCCTAGTTGACGCCGAAGTTGCAAAAACCCCATTACACCACCTCCGCAGTACAAATATCGCGTTTTGCAACGCTTGATGAAACCTGTACACCATCTAAAAGCTGAATTTGCCGCTTGGCATAACCTGCATAGCGAATATCGTGCGTCACCATGCAAATGGTTGTGCCTTGCCTATTCAACTCCCCCAGCAAGGCCATTACCGCATCACCATTTTTAGAATCGAGGTTTCCAGTTGGTTCATCAACTAATAAGATACTTGGCTCGCCTGCAAGCGCACGCGCAATAGCCACTCGCTGTTGTTGCCCACCAGATAGTTGGTTTGGTTTATGTTTTGCTCGGTGAGACATTTCAACTTGCTTAAGTGCGCCCATCACACGGCGCTCAATTTCGTCAGTCGCAAGCGCAGGCTCACGATATTGAAGCGGTAAAGCCACATTATCAAATACTGTTAACCCATCGAGTAGATTAAATGACTGAAAGACAAAACCGATATGCAAATTACGCAGCTCTGCTTGCGTGTCTGCATCTAGCGTACTGGTTTCTATATCTTGGATGCGATAGCTGCCTGAAGTGATGTCATCTAATAGTCCAAGAATGCTCAATAGAGTGGATTTTCCCGATCCTGAAGGACCAGTTATCGCAACGTAATCGCCCCTTTCAATTTCAAGGTTAATGTTGCTAATGGCGTGAGTTTCAACATCCTCGCCAAAGAACACTTTGCTCACTTGATGTAATGCCAAAATTGTCTTGTCCATTTGTTCTTCCTTTACCGATTGAGTGATTTAATTGTTATTTTTTCTAGGTGCTGGTAGTCAGACATTTCTGACACCACCACTTGCTCACCGGATACACCGCCTTCAAGTACTTCTATGGCATTGCCGGCTAGTTTACCAAACTTAAAACTTTTTTTGATAAGCATGTTGTTTTGTTTATCTAAAACGAATAATTGACTATGAGATTGTGGAGTTACACGCGGTGGCTTGATCAGTGAAAGTGCGGCGGTCTTTTTTGCTGTAAAAATTTGCCCTTCAACAGTCAAAAGTGGGCGAGCATTGCTTGGCAGCTCTCCAAGCAATGTCAACTCTATCGCAATACGCCCGTCTTGTACGATGGGTACAATGCGGCTGACCTTACCCTCAACCTGACCAACAAAGGTGTCTACTACTGCTCGTTGACCTAAGATAATCTCGCTTGCTTCTCGCTCTGGCACCAGTAAGTCGGCTACCAAAGTTCGCTCACTACCCACCACGGCTAGCGCCTGCCCGCGTGTAATTGCTTGACCTTGACTGACATGTACTTGCTGCAACATGCCGCTGATCCCCGCAGTGACTTGTAATTGCTCCACCGCCTGAAGCGCGACCTGATAGCTCAGCTCATATTCTTTTAATAGCTCTAGCTCAATCTCAATTCTTTGCTTATGTAATGCACTGGTTTGGCTAAGCTGCTGCTGAGCGAGCTTTACTCGCTCACTTAACTGAGCGACAGTTAAGATTGAGCGCTGATGATCTAAGCTTGAAACTATGCCTTGGGTGACTAGTTGGCGCTCAGCCTGCTCTCGCAATTTGGCATTTTCAAGCTCACTGCTGAGTAGAGTATTTTGCCCTTTCAATACAAGTCGCTCACTTTCTTGGCTTAGCCTTAACGCTTCAACATTGGCTTTTTGCCTAGCGAGTACTAGTCTTTCTCGGTGGAGTTGCTGAGTTAACTCAGGATTGGTTAACTGTAAAATAACGGTGTCTGGCTCTACCCTGCTGCCAGGAAGATGCAGTACGGTTTCAACTTGCGCTGCAAATGAGGTCGTGATCTCTCTACTGATCTTTGAGCGTAATCGGCCATAACCTTTAACACTAAACTGTATCGGTCCGGATTGAACGGTGGCAAATTTAAGCTTTTTTGCATCTATTTGCTGGTCGTGAGGCACAATCCATACGCCCATTGCAGCAAGCAAAATAAGGGTTGTTAACAGCCACCACCGACGAAATGGCTTTTTAGCCGTTTTGGCAAGGCTAGTGTGAATATCCATCGAATTACCATGTTATTATTTTTATACGGTAATACGATATTTAGGCCAAATTTAACCTATTGATTTTTATAAAGTTAAAATGATTCGCCTGTATGAACTTTCCCTAACTTGGGACTGTGTAATATCAGTTATGGGAAACCTGCCGCTCAGCAAAGAACAACAGGTTCAGATAGCCTATTTAATTCGCCAAATTGCTTTAAAGGTTTTACTCGCCAAATAGAAAAATAACAGCGGCATCAATACTAACTTCAGTACCAAAAGCGATACCACGTTTAAGAAGTCGATAAAGAGTGACTCAGCAGCGTCGAGCATATCGCTAATACCACTAGAAACCGCTTTAACTGCTCGGTTTAGCGTCCCTTCATTGCTACCGTGAAGCTGCTCATTGAGCTTTTCAATTGCGTGTTGATGTTGATCTTTTTCTCTATTGATAAGCGCTATTTGAGTGTCGAGTTTTGTTTTATCGCTGGCCAATCGCTGTTGCTTTTCAATCAGTGGCTTAGCCTCTTCACTTTTGGTAAATGTTAACCATTCGGATAAACTTCGGTTCGCTTGAACCGCTTCAATATCACCTTCCAAAGCGGTAATTTCAGCATTAATCTCGGTCGCTTCACCATGAAGACGGATCTGTTGTTTAGTCAATAACGCTATTTGTTCACTATGGCTTTGCTTTTGACTGACGATTTGAGCCTTTATTTTTGCACTTTGTGTGCTGGTCTTTGTTGCTTGAGATTGAAAGAGGTCAACACTGCTCGACACCACTTCACTTTGTTTATTTATTTCTTGGTCCAGTAACAGTTGGCTAGTGAGGCCCGTCGATAGAATTACAAACGGAACCACAAAACGGATCAGTAGCATCGTGGCTAATATTTTAGTCCTTACCGTTTGCCAAAGTCCTAGATAGCAGCACACGAAATATCCAATTACGGTGACTGTAAAAGCAACACTGAATAATATATGGGTGGAAATAGTGTAGAGAATACGTTGGATAAACAAAGAGCCAATGGCTAGTTGCATCACATCAGAAATGTATTCAGCTAAATCATTGATAGGATCGAGTAGCTGCGCAGGCTGAATGCTTGCAACACCAATCCCAACCTCGGCAGATTGCAGCAAAGAAATAGCGCCATTTACCGTACGTGCTGAAGCATAGACAAGCGAAGACTGTAGTAGCGCATCATCAATAAAGGTCATCATGGCGGTATTAAACTCTGGCAGCCAACTTATCACCACAAGGATGGCCAACAGAAAATATAATGCTATTTTTCCACTTTTTGCTTGCATATCAGCCTCAGCCTTTTAGCAGTTTTATTAAGCTTTGTTTGCTTGCTCTAGCACGGTAATAGTGCGCTCAATGAAGCGGGTAAGCGCCCGCTCTGGAAGAAAAGGTTGTCGCCCTTCAAGATTAAACTGTGATAATAAGCGCTTAATCTTTTCATCGTTCTTTATTTGCTCAACCGACTTACCCGCCTGATTCAAAATCTTCACTCGCTCAACCAAAGCGAATGTTTGAATTCTATGTTGTTCGAGTTCACGTTTCGATGTGGGTTTGCCATGACCTGGCACAATCAGCGTATTTTGATCGCCAATCGACAAAATCAAATCGACTGCTTTATTAAAACCCGTTAAGCCCCCAGCATAAAATGTTGGATGCCAGTTTGTGGTGTAAATGTCCCCGGTGAACAAAATATTGCTCGTGGGGTGATAGAGGATGTTGTCATTGGCGGTATGTGAGACTGCTTGAGTATGCTTTATCACCCCAAGCTCCTTTAACCCTTGTGGGCTCTCAACAAGTGTAAAACCTTGTTGTTGGAAAAAAGCATTACCACCGGTGTGATCTAAATGACTATGCGTATTTAGCAGGTATTTTTTCTCGGTCTGAAAGCTATTCTTTATCAAATCATTGAGCTTTGGCAAATCCGCATCTTCAGCTGTGGGGTCAATGATCACCACTCCCCTGTTCGTTGCAAAGATCCCAATGTTTGTGCCATAACTTTTATCTCTAACGACTTTTGCTGTGTCAGATTGATAAAGCACTTCAAACTCACCGCTATAAGTTGGCTGAGCAACAATTAAGCCCAATAAGATGAACCCCGTAATAGACCGCATTTCACACTCCTTTCTACATTAGACTGTTCACGTTATAGCCATTATGACTTCTTTACAAGCCTATTGCTCCACCAGCCTACTTTCCTCTCGGTTTTATGGAGCGGCCAGGCTTTTCCTCGAGCGGTTTATCTGGCCATCTGTGTTTTGGATATCGACCACGCATTTCTTTGGCCACCTCAAAATAAGAAGTTTGCCAAAAGTTGCTTAAATCGCTGGTGGTTTGGATTGGCCTTTTCGCTGGAGATAACAGCTCAAATCGCACTGCGACTTGACCATTGGCGAGCGTTGGCGACGTCAATTGACCAAACATTTCTTGTAACACCACAGAAACGGTTGGCCCTTGGTGCTCATCGTAGCGGATCGCGACTCGCTTATCGCTTGGCGTAGTGTAAAACTCAGGTGCTTGCGCCTCGAGTTGCTGTTGCTGCTCCCAAGTGAGTGTCGCTTGAAGCAGGTTAAAAATATCCAGTTGCTTCAGTTGTCTGAGAGTGTTTACGCCCGTCAAATAGGGCAATAACCAAGTATCAAGCTGCGCTATCAAACTTGACTCAGATATCTGTGGGAAGGTATTCAAGTGCTCACTTAACCATTTAGCTCGAGCGAGCCAAGCGTGACTTTTTACCGACCAATTGAGCAAACCAAGCCCTTCCGATGTGAGAATATCCTTCACACATTGGGCAAACGCTTCTTTGGGGATCTGACTCAGGTTTTGCTCTTTTAATACCAGAGCATGATATTTAACTTGTTGCCGGCCCTGAATCGCCTCTTTTTTACTATCCAGTTGATACTGCACCACCTCACTCAAATATGGCGCCAGTTGCTCAAGTAATGTGCCCTTTTCGATTGCGCAGCTCAGAAATACCAAGCCATCCTTATTTTTGCCATCCACATCACAAACAATCAAATAGGCCTGACCTTGCAGCGGATCGCCGTCACGTAATGTCACCCCCCGACCATTCGCAAGCAAGTAGCGGTTGTCCCCTAAAGGACGTTTTTGTGCAGCTCTGTCAGGAAAGGCATGGAGCAATAAAGTAGGCACTAAGGTTTGAATATCTACAAGGGTGATTGCTTCACTCTTGAGCCTAATTCCTAGTTTGTGTGCAAATGATTTGGCCAATTTTACGGCCTGCTCTACGGCAGCTCTATGTAAGCGATATGCTTTAGCGGCACGGGTACGGTCTTGCACAAACTCAATCAACGCCAATACTCGCTCACATATATCGCTTGTGTTGGCTTGTACTACAATATCGCGCTCGCTCAATATTGCCGCCAAAAAACAAGCAAGTTGTTGCGAAATTAGCGTCTCACATCGCAGCAGCATGCTGGCAAGACGAGGCGAAACACCTAGTTGTAGTGCACGTTGCCCAGCAGTTAACACTTTATTATGCGCATCGACCAAGCCAAGCGACTGATTCAATTGACAGGCCACCGAAAAATGTTGCATCGGTGGCGGTGTTAGCCAATTCGCGTCCTTGTATTGTGTCACTCCCCACGCGCTTAGCTCTAACGCCAAGTCAGAAAGGTCAGTGGTGGTTATTTCTTCTGGCTGAAAGTCACTTAAATTATTATGCTCACTTTCGCGCCAAAGACGTAAACAATGGCCCGCTTGTAAACGACCCGCACGCCCTGCACGTTGTGTTGCTGATGCCTTTGAGATCATCACCGTATCGAGCCGAGAGAGACCGCTTTTAACGTCATAGGTTAAGCGTTTTTCAAGGCCAGAATCTATAACCATAGTGATCCCGGCTATAGTCAAACTGGTTTCAGCAATATTGGTCGCAAAAATAACACGTCTTGATGCACTAGCGCTTTTACTCAGCACCTTTTCTTGTTCAGATAGGGGTAATCCGCCGTACAAAGGCAGAAGCTCAATATTACTTTGTTCAAGCACTTGGCACGCTTCAATACAGCGCTGAATATCAGCCTGCCCGGGGAGAAATACCAATACATCGCCATCGCTTTGTAGAGTGAAAGCATGGCGCAGCGCACTTAACACCTGATCTGCCAAGTAACGACTCGCTTTACCGACGTACTCAATTTCGACAGGATAGGTTTTACCAGGGCAAGATAACCTTGGTGCGCCATCCAGATAATTCGATAATAGCTCAGTGTCTATCGTTGCAGACATCACTAGTAATTTGAGGTCGTCACGATATGCTTGTTGCACTTCAAACGCGAGCATTAAAGCTAAATCCGCATGAATCGAACGCTCATGAAATTCATCGAAGATAATAAGCGCAACATCACTGAGTTCAGGATCCGCTTGAAGACGGCGAGTCAATACGCCTTCGGTGACGATTTCCAAGCGGGTGTTGGATGAAACACGTTGCTCGTTTCGAATTTGATAGCCGACTCGCTCGCCGACCGATTCTCCCAGTTGTTTGGCTAAATAGGTCGCAATAGATTTTGCTGCCACACGACGTGGCTCAAGCATAATTATTTTTTTACCCGAAAAAATATCAGCTTGCAGTAAACGCAGCGGCACTAAGGTCGATTTACCTGCGCCGGGTTCGGCCTGTAATACCAAACGGTTATCATTGGTTAAGGTGGAAATGATCTCGGGGATGAAGGCTTCAATCGGCAGCAAAACTATAACGCTTTATTATTCTATCTTGCTCAATATGATACACCTAAACTGGATGTCTCCAAACAGCCGAATTCGCTTATCGGGTATTACAAGCATAAATAAGATCGGATAGATTTGACCACGTTTTTAATTTGCCCGCTTGTAAATATGAGCGTAGGTTTTGCACCACGTGCTCTGCCGGACTTTGCACTTCCTCGTCTCCAGTGTGGACACCAACCCAAGCATTACGATGAGATTCCTTCGCTAGATATAAACCACCGTCGGCTAACTCCAACACATGCTCCCAGCTAAGCTTATCTGGTTGCGTTGGATCAAACGGAAATGGAGCAAAACCGATTGAGCAAGTACAGTTGATAGATTGATCGTTCACCACAAATGGATAGCTCTCCACTTGGCGACGGATCCGCTCTGTCACTTCGTGCGCAGCCGCCCTGTCCATATCCGGCATCACCAGCAGAAACTCTTCTCCACCCCAGCGCACTATAATATCTGACTCACGTGTGCATTGCTTAAGGATTTCAGCAAAATCTTGCAGCACGATATCTCCTGCTGCATGACCAAAACTATCATTGATATTTTTAAAGTGATCGATATCAATAATCACAAAAATCAGATCGGTATTTTGTTGCAATTCAGGTGCTTTCCATCTTTGTTTGTATACTTCAATGGTGCCATCAATGACGCTAAAAAAGTGATGCCGATTGCTCAGCCCAGTTAAGCTATCGGTGAAACTGAGAGTTTGCAAACGTTTGTTTCGCTCAGCCAGTTCCTCGGTCCGCTGCGCAACCTGACTCTCTAACAGCTTAGTGTATCGACGATTCTGCCAGCGCCAATAAAAAACCAGCAACAAAGTAAATGCAAGCAAGGCTATCAACAACCAACGCTGCTGACTTAATCTTGCGTTTTCTATCTGTTGCTGATGCGCCATAATCTGCTTTGCCTGCTGGGCATTGTCTCGCTCAAGCTCATTAAGCGCCTGCTTTTGTTGCGCAAGAGAATATTGCGCTTCTAGCTTAAGAAGTTTGTTATTACGCTTTTGCAAATTCAGTGACTGCTCAGTAACGGCATAGCGTTTTAAATAACGATGCGCTTGCTGATAGTCTCCAAGCTGGGCATAGGCTGAAGCCAGTATCCATTGCAACTGAGATTGAAAAAGTAAAAAACGTGTGCCGAGTGTATCTCTCAGCCCTGCCTGAGCTAAATCAATTGAAACTGCAAAATCACCACTTTGTAAAGCGACTCTGGCACGCTGCACCGCTGCCATAATCCGCATTCTTTGGTTTTGAACCAAATAACCTGCATTGTCTAACTCATCTAGAATTTGTTTAGCTGGCAAATATTCACCGAGCTGTAAATGAGCCCACGAACGCGTCAGCTTTAACTGCGCTAGTGTCTCCTGTCGAATACCTGAAATCTCTGGTACGAAAGAAGACTTGAGCGCTAAACGATAAGCGCCCTTATCCATATTCAAGCGCGACTGCCATAAACTAATATCGGCTTTTATCTGGGCATTATCATCAATTTGCTCAGCCAGCAATGAGGCTTTATCTAAATAACGCTGTGCTAACTCATAGCTCTCTAAGTCAATATCAAGGTGAGCGATGGCGAGATAGGTGTTTGCCTTTAAAAATGTATTGTTATCGGCTTCGGCCAACTGCAATGCTTGTTGGTGCAAGTCCAAACCATCCTCAAACTCACCAAAGTGTTGAACTATACTACCTTCTAACAGTAATGCTTTGATTTGCAGCGGCTTATTACCTTGTGCACGCGCTTGTTCTCGCAGCGCTCTGATGTCCGGTAATAAAGACAAGTCATAATCTTGTTCAGCCGACATTTGTAGCGCATTTAAATTGCGCTGTATTTGTTCCGATGATTCGTAAGCAAAACCACAAAATGTAATTAGCGCACTTACCAATATGCAAAGCGATACCACAGCTGGCTGCATTAGTCTCCTCCCACCAGCATTTCAGCGTTAGCCACCTGCCAATTCGCCACTTTTTTGTTGATAAAGCCAGATTCTGTCAACGCCCGTTTTAGCACGCCTCGTCGTTTAAGTATTTTTAACCCACGATTGAGTGCCGCAAATATTTGCACGCCTTCAGGATGGTTTTTACTGACGACAAAATGCCGAGAGTCTGGCAAGACAACCTTAATATTTTCGATTGGGACATATTCTTTACCTTCAAAATTTAGAGTTAAAGAATCACTCACGCTAAAATTAATCAACATAGTGTCAACGACATCGCTTTCTACCATTGCCAACATGGTTTCCCACGGGCCAATAAAACTCACCATGTGTAAGTCTGTATTCATCAAGGCACGCCAATCCACTTCCCATTGCGGGTTAGAAACAACATTCAGCTGCCGAAGCTGTGAAAGCGGCGTTTGCTGCAGTGCGACGTTACGCTTGGTGACGTAAAGCCCTGCTTCGTAATCTCCTACTTCAACAAGCGGATCTGAGATAAATAATGAGCCGCGATAGTCCACGATATTTTCATGCCAAACACTGCGAGCAAGGATTAAGCTTTCCCCAGCGATCAGATCAGAAAACTCTAGAATATTAACCGATGGTTTTGGATTAAATACGACTTTACGTGTTTCACCACCAAGAAATAGAGCCTGCTGTAATAGTACCATTTCGATGATTTCAATATGAGAACCTTTGGTGGTAGGAAAGAAAGACTCAACGTCTAAGACGTCACGACCAGCAAGAAAGTGCTCATAACGCTGACTGAAATTTTCGCTACTGATAATATCAACAACCAGCTGATTGCTCCCCCAACAGAGATTGGAAATAAAAAGGAGTGAAAACAGCCACTTCATCTTCATTGTTGAGTAAAGCCTTATTATTAACAGTTATTCAATTCAGTATACTTGAATTTAGCGCGCTCTGTTAACCACTAAACAACATATTCTAATGAATTTGGATTTGAAATTTATCAGCCCGCAAATAACCGTTAAAACTCACAAAGTGAAGGCAACAAAAAACCTAGGTTACCTTAGGGCCTGTTTATCTTTCAAGTTTGTTTTTGCAGCAGTTTGATTGGTATTTATACAAGGCAGAGCCTGCGTAGCATAGTTGCTCTATGTGAGTCAGGCGATAACAAAGTAGAAATGCCAATCAAGCGCTGCCCTTTGGGTTCACCTGAGTGCGCTTTGTTCATTGTTGCTCAACCTTTGCCTAGATTACTAGGCGGCAAGTCGAGCGTCGCGACCAAAACATACTCAGAAGAACAAAAATCAAACAGCAAAGGTCAACAGGCCCTAGTCTTGAATTAAGTTAAGCTAGGCTTCAATTCGGCTATTATGCGGGTTCATATCCTAAGTTAGGACCAAGCCAACGCTCCGCTTCTTCTAGCGACATCGCTTGACGCGCAGCATAGTCTTCTACTTGATCTCTTTGAATACTCGCAACGGCAAAGTACTTAGAATCTGGATGTGAGAAATACCAACCCGACACTGCCGCTCCCGGCCACATGGCGTATGAGCTAGTCAGCTTCATACCAATACGGTTTTCGACATCTAACAGCTGCCAAATTTTTTGTTTTTCGGTGTGTTCAGGGCACGCAGGATACCCTGGCGCTGGACGGATCCCTTGATAGTTTTCACGGATAAGCTCTTCGTTACTTAGCGCCTCATCCGCTGCAAATCCCCAGTGCACTTTACGCACTTGTTCATGCAAGTATTCAGCAAATGCCTCAGCTAAGCGATCTGCGACCGCTTTAATCATGATCTTGTTGTAGTCATCTTGCTTAGTATCAAATGCATCTGCTAAGTCATCTTCTTCAAGACCACCAGTAACGGCAAATGCACCGAAATAATCAGGTGTGCCTTTAGGTGCAACATAATCAGACAAACAATAGTTAGGGAAGTCGGTTTTTTCGGTTTGCTGACGTAACTGACATGACGTAACCAAGACTTCGCTGCGCGACTCATCGGTATAAATTTCAATATCATCACCCACGCGGTTAGCAGGGAACAACCCAATTACACCCAGTGGCTGCAAAGTACCCTCTTGTTCTAACTGATCTAACATGGCATTGGCATCATGAAACAGTTTTTGCGCCTCTTCACCAACCACTTCGTCTTGTAGAATACGTGGATATTTACCGGCCAATGACCAGGTCATAAAAAATGGCGTCCAGTCGATATAATCGCGTAGCGTTTTAATGCTCACGTCTTTAAATTCAGTGATCCCCAACTTACTTGGGACCGGTGGCGTGTAGCTTTGCCAATCAAGTTTTACCGCATTATCGCGAGCTCGCGCCAAGGTAACCGGTTTTGAGCGTGGCTTTTTACGCGCTTGCTGCTCTCGTACTTTGACGTATTCATCCGCGGTTTTTGCCAAAAATTCAGGCTTTTGTGTTTTACTTAACAGGCTAGATACCACACCAACCGCACGACTGGCGTTATTGACGTAAATCACACCTTTATCATACTGAGGTTCAATTTTAACTGCGGTATGGGCTTTCGATGTGGTAGCACCACCAATAAGCAATGGAATATCAAAGCCTCGGCGTGTCATTTCTTTAGCGACATGCACCATTTCATCAAGGGAAGGCGTAATAAGGCCAGACAAGCCAATGACATCAGCATTTTCATCAATGGCCGTTTGCAGAATTTTCTCTGCCGGCACCATCACACCCAAGTCCACAACTTCGTAGTTATTACATTGCAGTACCACGCCCACAATGTTTTTGCCAATGTCGTGTACATCGCCCTTAACCGTGGCCATGATCACTTTACCGTTACTAGAGCCTTCTTCTTTTTCGGCCTCAATGTAAGGGTCAAGATAGGCAACCGCGCGCTTCATCACTCGAGCAGATTTTACCACTTGAGGCAGGAACATTTTGCCCGCACCAAACAAGTCGCCAACCACATTCATGCCATCCATCAGAGGCCCTTCAATCACTTGAATTGGCTTATCAAACTGTTGGCGACAGGCCTCGGTATCCTCGTCGATAAACTCGGTGATCCCTTTAACTAAGGCGTGCTCCAAGCGTTTTTCAACTGGCCAAGAACGCCACTCTAAATCTTCCTGTTTTTCGGCTTGCGCCATGCCCGAGTATTTAGGCGCGATTTCAACCAATCGCTCGCCAGCACCGGCGTCGGTATTGAGGATCACATCCTCAACGGCATCACGGAGCTCTTTTGGAATATCGTCATACACGGCTAACTGACCCGCATTGACGATCCCCATATCCATGCCCGCTTTAATCGCATGGTAAAGAAACACAGAGTGGATCGCTTCACGCACCGGGTTGTTACCACGAAAAGAGAAAGAGACGTTCGATACGCCCCCTGACACTTTACAGTGCGGCAGGTTTTGTTTAATTCTGCGCGTGCCCTCGATAAATTCTACGGCGTAGTTATCGTGTTCTTCGATACCCGTAGCGACCGCGAAAATATTAGGGTCAAAAATAATGTCTTCAGGTGGAAACCCAAGCTCGTCAACCAAGATTTTGTAAGAGCGCTGACAGATCTCAAACTTTCGTTCTGCGGTTTCCGCTTGACCAACTTCATCAAATGCCATCACCACCACAGCAGCACCAAAGCGCTTGATGATTTTGGCTTGGTGGATAAATGGTGCCTCACCCTCTTTTAAGGAGATTGAGTTTACAATGGCTTTACCTTGAATACATTTCAGACCCGCTTCAATGACTTCCCATTTAGACGAGTCGACCATGATGGGGACTTTAGAAATATCCGGCTCTGACGCTATCAGATTAAGAAACTTCACCATCGCAGCTTTTGAGTCCAACATGGCTTCATCCATGTTGATATCGATCACTTGCGCGCCGCTTTCAACCTGCTCTCTGGCAACATCCAGCGCGGTTTCGTAATCTTCTTCTAAAATTAAGCGCTTAAATTTTGCCGATCCCGTTACATTGGTACGTTCACCGACATTGGTAAATACTGCTGTTTGTGTCATGGTGAATTCCTAATTTAAGTTACAGGCTTCAAGACCTGCCAAACGCATCCGCACTTCGATGTTAGGCAAGCTACGCGGCTGGGTTTGCTCAAGGCCTCTCGCGAAGGCGCGAATATGTTCAGGCGTGGTGCCACAGCAACCGCCAACAATATTGATAAACCCTTCGTTACCCCAATCAATAATCTCTTTTGCCATGTCGTCGGCTTCTAGGTCGTATTCACCAAACTCGTTAGGAAGCCCTGCGTTTGGATGCACAGAGGTAAAGGTCTCACAAACCCGTGACAGCTCTTCTACATATTGTCTTAATAAGTCTGGGCCTAGCGCGCAGTTGAGGCCGATAGAGATTGGCTTAATATGGCGAATGGAGTTATAAAACGCCTCGGTGGTTTGCCCTGATAGCGTGCGACCGGAAGCGTCGGTGATCGTGCCCGAGATCATAACAGGCAGAGTGACGCCCGCTTGCTCGAAGGCTTCTTCTACGCCGTAAGAAGCGGCTTTGGCGTTGAGCGTATCAAAAATAGTTTCAATTAAAATAAGATGAGCACCACCCTCGATAAGAGCAAGCGTTGATTCAACATAGGCTGCAACCAATTTGTCAAAAGTAATATTGCGAAAACCAGGGTCGTTTACATCTGGAGAAATTGAACAGGTTTTTGACGTTGGACCAAGCACACCAGCCACATAGCGAGGTTTGCTAGGATCTTTGGCGGTAAATTCATCACATACCGCACGTGCAAGCTTCGCCGATTCAAGATTAATCTCACGGCTTAGGCTTGCCATATCATAATCTTCCATCGAGATGGTGGTAGCATTAAAAGTATTGGTTTCAATGATATCCGCGCCAGCAGCTAGATAATCGCGATGGATCTGTTTGATTATCTCAGGCTGCGTCAAACTTAACAGATCGTTGTTGCCTTTGATAAGGACATGCCAATCTTTAAAGCGCTCACCACGATAGTCTTCTTCTTCTAATTTGTGCTTTTGGATCATGGTTCCCATTGCACCATCTAAGATCAGAATACGTTGCTGCATCGCTTGCTTAAGCTGCTCTGCTATTTGCTCACCGTTTACGGCTACATTACTCGGCATAATTGTTAGTCCTTACATCTTGGCTAACTAAGTTAATATCATAAGGTGTGGTTTGGTAAACATAGTAGTTTAACCAATTTGAGAATAACAAGAATGCATGGCTTTGCCATGTCTTAGATGGACGTTTGCTGGTGTCATTCTCAGGGAAATAGTTCTCAGGTTGCGGTGCGTTGGCCATTTTTTCACAATCGCGAAGATATTCTTTTTGTAGCGTATCGGCGTCGTATTCAGGGTGACCGGTAATATATACTTGGCTACCTGAGTGATTTTTAATTAAGTAAGCGCCTACTTTTTCAGAACCCGCTAACACCACTAGGTCTTTACACCCGTTAATTTTATCGATGTCGATGTGGCCATAGCGTGAGTGTGGCACCAAAAACTCATCATCAAAACCGCGAGTGAGCGCCCCGTGGTCAAAATAACAGTGGTGCTTAAATACGCCACACAGTTTGTCATTTTTGAGTGCTCGCTTTAACCCATAATGGTGATACAAACCGGCATGTGCGGCCCAACAAGAAAACAGGGTTGAAGTAACATGGTGCTCAGCCCAATCAAAAAACGCCTGTAATTCCCGCCAATACACCACATCGACATATTCAAGATGCGCCAGCGGCGCACCGGTGACTATCAAAGCATCATAGTTTTGATCTTTCACATCCGAAAAATAGCGGTAAAACATATCTAGATGTTGCTCTGAGTTTTCAGAGCTACGGTGGGTGTCCAGTCGCAACAAATCAACATTCACCTGCAAAGGGGTATTTGCCAGTAATCGGATAAATTGCACCTCAGTCTCCACCTTATTCGGCATCAAGTTTAATATCGCGAGCCGCATTGGGCGGATCTCTTGCGTTGATGCACGACTTTGTGGCATCACGAACACATTTTCATGACGCAATTGGGCAATGGCTGGGAGTTCGTCGGTGACGGTGATTGGCATGCGCTGCTCCAGACTAATCGAATGGCATTATTATGGACAAAAACTGGAAAATTTCAACCTCTAGATGTATGGACGTCTAAACATTTGTAATAATAATTTGATGTCTCACCTCTCACTGATTATTTCAATTTATGTATACTTGCCACCATATAAATAAACACAAGAAACTTGATATTTATGATTGGTATTGGCGAAGCGGCAGCGATTGCGGCGGCTGGGGTATGGGCTGGCTCAACCATACTGTATAAACGATTTAGCCATCACCTTAGTCCATTTGAGTTGAACGTTAGCAAAGGCGTCATCGCTTCTGCTTTGATGATCTTGTGTTTGATCATCGCAGGTGATGCTATGTACCCGACCTTACTCTCGAGCTGGGGCTGGCTGATAGCCAGTGGGGTACTGGGCATAGCAATTGGTGACAGCGCCTACTTTGCCGCACTTAGAAATATAGGTCCTGCTCGCACTTTGGTTATTGAAAGTCTTGCACCTGCCATCGCGGGGATCTTAAACATTGTACTTCTTGGTGTTTATCTCAGCGCATCCGCTTGGATCGGCATTGCAGTGACGACTGTTGGCGTGATGCTAGCGATTAAGCCAAGTAGAAGCCAGCCAGTGCTAGACAAAAAACATTATCTCTTGGGAGTCTGCTTTGCACTCACGGCTGCCATTTGCCAAGCGGCGGGTATGGTACTTTCCAAAGGTGCGCTAAATAACGAAAGCATTAGTAGTTTGTGGGCGGCACTTATCCGCTTGGGATCCGGCACCCTATTTGTGGCCTTTATTGTTGTTTGTTTGCGATCACAAAGCCTGTTTAAAGCACTCACACTTAAACAAATCGACGGTAAAAACTGGTTATTCGTTGCAGTGTTTTTTGGTACCTTTATTGGGCTGTGGCTACAGTTGATTTCCGTTAATCATACTGATCCCGCTATCGCACAAACCATCTTTGCAACGGCACCGCTCATGGTCATGACGATTGGGCTACTGCGCAGAGAAGCTATTACTAAGTCTATGATGTTTGGAGGCCTAATTGCTTTGGCTGGGGTATTTTTATTGCTAAAAGGATAGCCAATATACACACTTAATATGTGTGCATATTGGCCTCCATCTAATGCGTTGTCTGCAACCGCCTGACCGTATCAAGTGTAGTCTGGTCATACTGATAAATTTAAACATTTGGTGCTAACCAGTTGTGAAATCCAAAAAAGTAGTCGACCTGAGATTTATTAAAGGCAGACACGACTTTTTGTTACCACTATATTAATATGTAAAAACAATGTATCCAGACTAATATTTATGCCTTTGCTTGCTTTGCTTTTAGCTTTACTGCTCGTTGTGTTACCGGCGCATGGTTCAGAATGCCCAAGTGCCAATAATGCTAACCTCACAAGCCAAATTTTGTCTTGTAAGCAACATCTTGAAACGCTTGAACCCAACGGAGCTCAAGCTTTTGATGCACACCTTGAGCTTGCTAGCTTGTATCGTCGAGCGGGTGACATAAAGCTCAGCAATCAAATTCTGGATGAGTTGATAGCATGGAAGTTAACCACACTCCAACGCTTTCAGGCGTTAAGACAAAGTGGTATTAATCGTTACCGCCAGCGCAATTATATTCAAGCGCTGGAGAGCTTCCACGAAGCGCAAACGCTTGCGGCTAAGTTGCAACAAAACGAACTCCTGGGTAAATCGGCAAACGATTTAGCTAATGCTTATCAGGCACTAGGAGATTTAGACACTGCCCTTACTTTATTTTTAGAAAGCTACCAAATAGCGAAAGCAACAAATGACCTGCAGAGGCAAGCGATCACGCTTAACAATTTAGGGAATGTATCGAGGGATATTAATCAGTTGGATGATGCCATTCTATCGTTTCGTCAAGCCCATGCGCTCCACCAGCAAGCGGGCGACCAGGTCAAAGCGAACCACACCTTGCTAAGCATCGCGGAAGTCTTCTACAAAAAGCGCGACTACAACAAAGCAACTGAAATCATTGAAGATTTACTTCAACCTTTGACACAAAGCGGCGCCTATACTCAATTGTCTCGAGCCTATTTATTATTGACCGAAATTGCCATTGCTCAAAATCATATCACTCAGGCACAACAGCAACTTGCTTCATTCAAACGTACTCGGCAACTAATTCAACACGGCAAAGTGGATCAGCGAGCACTGCTTATTGAAGCCAAACTCAAGCAGCTTGAGGGCGATAACCTAACTGCACAAACGTTACTTAAACAGGGGCTTGAAGCACATAATCAGCAAAATAGTCAGCTTACCGAATTATTTTACATTGCCTTATTGCAGTCCCAGCTACAAACACACGCTTATAAAGAAGCGGTAGAGACCGCACAGCGTTATAATGACATGCTTAAAAGTAGTCGTGTGCAGAGTGAAAATCTTTATCAATTTCGCCTTCAAAGCGCTAACGTCTTGGCCACGCCTAAGCACCAAACAGAGACAAGTATTTTGTCTCATGTACTCGTCGGGTTTATCGCATTTTTAACGGGTGTGCTGGTTACTTACTGCGTTGTTCGCTATACCGCCCGCACCAGTACTCATGGAGTGCACAGTAAACATACGAGCATTGATGAACAGGCCGCTAGACAATTGATGGTTGAGGTAATGACACTCACTTTGGCGCTTTGGGAGCAAAGTAGTGGCAAAACTCGTGTCGAATTAGCGGAAGAAAGCAAAGTGTGGAAAGTGAATATCGATGATGGTCGCTTACGAGTGCGTACTCTTGAACGCTATCTAAATACCAAAACGCTGCCCAAAAAGCCGCGTATTCGAAATATTGTTACCACGGCACAATATGTACTCACTCAATGCCAAGACGCTAATTTCGATACTGCACCTCTTTGTGAAAAAGTTGCACAACTGGAGCAAATCTTAGCGTGCTCCAACGCTATTTGATGTCTACAACAAAGGGGCTTTCGCCCCTTCTGGTATTAACAGGCCCTAATTAACCGTGGCGGTCTCACATAAATAACATGCTAAGGTCACGCCCATACCGGCCTCATACTCTTGGTGATGACGGTCTCCTTTAAATTCAAAAGGTCCTTCAAAGCGTGGATACACTGCCATATCAGGCTTTAAGCTATTACTAAAGCCTTTCATATTTTGATGTAGAGATTGACACATTTTATTACCCATATCATAAGCAAGCCGCCAATCATCAAACTGGCCACAATCTAGTTGTGGTGTAATGCGACCAGAAATACTCTGCTTAGGACTGGTACAAACGTTACTTCCTTCACTGTGTAAATATTTAAAGGTTCCAGCAGTTAATGTCATTTTACCTAGCAGAATCGTTTGCCGCTTTGGACATTTCGCCCCATCAGCAACTTCGAGCTGCGCTATCATTTCTGGGCTATGGGCTTGTACAAAGCTTGCAATCAAAGTTGCTCCCAATACTATTACTCGTCTCATAACTGTCTCCTTATTGGTTATGACACCGTTATTCGATTGCGAATGTACTCACGCTGAGACTCCAATAACGGCGATAGCAAAATCCTGCCTCAAGCGAATATTGATTGCAGCAAAAGTTACGGGGCAATTGGGTAAATTCGGGTAAAAATATAAGCAGGTCTTTGATATTTAAGTTTTTATTTACCACAGCCCGATATCAAAACTTACCTAACCCAAGGCGTCCGTTTAATATCAAAGGTTTTACCCAAGTTGACCCTAACTGGCCCTACAACCTCCTATTCAATCGCTGAAAAAGTTTCCAACATCACAAGGCAAGTTAACAATGCATGAGGCATGTTGACTCAGCACAACGATGAAGGAATAGAAAAATGAAACAGAGAAATTTCACCCCCAAATTAGTCAGCCTAGTTACCAGCACGTTGTTACTGGGTAGTATTTCGCTACAAGCCGCAGAAGAATATGGAGAAATGGCTCCCTCTCAAGTAAGCCCAGAAGCGTGGCAAGCCATTTCAAACTGGTCTCAAGACCGTGTTTCCTTGCTTGAATATATCTCCGACAACGACGAAGAATATGAATTAGATCGCTACGTCGATAGCTTGATCCGCGACTATCGAGATGGCGAGATGCTAAGCCAAGCAAAAGCTATAGATCAAAACGTGTTATCAGCATGGGAAAATGCTTTTACCGAGCAAGCGCCTGAAGATAACTTTTTCTTTACTCGATATCTTATTCAATTTAAACCGACGGTATTCGAAAAATGGACACAACAGCAAAAAGTGCCAACGCTCAGCCAACATTTAGAGCTAAATGCACCGCAGCTATACAGCACTTGGCACAAGGAGTACGCAGCTCCTAAACGTAAAGGGCTCTCGGTACTTGAATACGATAGGACGCTACCGTCAGATATTCTTGCCGAATTAAAAGAATTGCTGACTAAAAAACCCATCTTCGGACCTAAGTCACAATGCTCATGTCAGATGGTGACCCCTTCAACCAGCACAGGCCAAGTGGTAACTAACTACCCATCAACCCAAACGCCTTGGAGCACATCCACCAGCGATGGTAGTGGTTTTTCTAAGCACCATGCTTATGTCAATACCTCAGCCTACGGCGCCTTTCACTCAGCTAAGGGGAAACGTTGGTCAAAAAATAAAGCACTCAGTTTCGACAACACCTCAGCCCATAACTCGACAGAGTTCCACGTCAAAATGTTGTGTGCAGACACTGGGGGATTTGCATGTAATCAAAGTAATGCCTGTTCGGGCAATTTAGAAGTCAGAGGCACTTATTCAGCTCGCTACCATGTAACCGGGCAAGCTAAAAAAATCTGGTCAAAAGGTACCAACTCACATGCAACTGACGGCGCAAAATTTGCGGTCGATTTGCCAGGAGCGGCACCTGAAGTCATCTTGTTTAATAAAGCCGGTGGCGCAGCCATGGGATACAACACCACATGGAATTTAAACTCCACCATTGGAGTCGTCAAAGCGGCACTTGGCATTACTTCAGCCATCGTCAATGGCAACCCTGGCAGCTTGCTGGACGGTCAATTGGCCGATGCGCTTATCACCAACTTGGCAGGCATGATCACGCGTTCGGGTAATCAAGCCAGTGTTACCACCACAATGCGCGCGCGCTTTGATTCGTCCGATGTCAGTCCTTTTCTGTTGCAACCCAATGAGGTGTATCACTTTACCCTTGATTCAAAAGGTCGGGTGCAAGCCAGAGGCTACGGTGGTTATTCGGACAGTCATTACGAATATGGTAGCTCAGGCGCGGTGATGTATGCGGCAAATCACTTTACCTGTGGCAGCAATGTCAATGCTCCAGCACCAACAGGGTTATGGTTCTATTCGTCACAATCCGGTCCTGATAGCGACGCGTCGTTACGTAGTGACGTTGAAAACTGGCTCTCTGTCCAGCTCAACAAACCCGTTAATGCAGGCCAACGCCAAGGCATCATTCACTAGGTTTTTGTTAAGGGTGGCTATGCGCTGCCCTACTCCAATAAGGAAAGATTATGAATAAGTTCATCGCCACCACGCTTACCTGCTGGGCTTTGTCTTTAAGCGTTAACGCCTCAGCAGAGTCAGAGCACTACGACACATCAACCCTACCGTTATTATTTCACGCAGGACAACAAGGTTATCAAGCCCTTTCACCTTGGTATTCTTTTCAATATCAGGACCAAAGGATCACCTTACAAACATGCGCAGAAGATGCCTGCAAACAAACGTTGCAATTTCCCCAATTAGAGCAAACCGCACCATTCAATAGCGAGACGTATGAGCCCAGCTATCAAGGTGAAGCTGGAAACATGAAAAAGTTAGAGAGTTACTCTCAACTCCAGCTCGGTTATCTAAAAGAAAGCAGACTCTATGCCAGCGGCAATCAACGGCGTTTACTGTTCACGTTACAACTCGCGTCGGGTAAAGCTGAGTTACCCTTTGTGTTTAATGATAACTATGACGAATCTCTGACAAAAGACAAGTCATCCCTTACTCGAAGTTCCCCCTCCTGCGCCAAAGCCTGTAATACCACTTGGCAAGCATTTAGCGTGGATAAATTTGGCCAATATAGTCCGGCTATTTTTGTTCGAGATGAAACCGGAAATTGGCTTATTCAAAGTACTCGCGACGCCATTCGCATTGAACTTACCACCTTAATCGGACAATATCAGCCGCCGGCGCTGCGTCATCACTACAACGACACCACACAGTCTAGTTATTCGTTGAATGACGATAGTTTAATTGTTACTCGCCAAGCTGATAGCGTATCTCGCCACATTCTTAATCAAACTCAGGTTGTTGGCCTAAGTGATAAGCATTGGTTGCTGCTTCAAAATACCGACCTCACCCTCACGGATACTCGCTCAAATATACAAGCCAAGCGTCCAATCGCACAACTTGAGCTATCACGCTTACTAGCAAGCTATCTTGATAACGATCGCTTATATTTATTGGGATTATCACCAAGAGACGCTGTGATTAAACCATCGCAGCAAACGATTATGACGCAGTATCCAAAGCTTCATGAAGATGCCCTCGTTGCCACCTCTCTACTAGAACTAGATTTAGGGCTACAGGTTATTTCGGCCACAACGGTATTTATTCCTGACACCGAGTTTGCTGATATTCGCATTACTCGCAATGCTTGGGGAATATTGGTTAGCTCCGGCGAAGTTTCGGCACGTTCAACAATACATGCGTATGAAAGCAACCAATCGGCATCGGCAATGTCTGGCTGCCCGATGATAGCCAGTGGCTATGGTTATGGCTTGCTATGCTGGAAGGCATTAAATAACCCAACACTCACCTATACTCCCAATGCCGCAAGCTCAATGATCCCAACAACGGTAGTTGACAACACAACGCCAAATCTGATGAATCAATTAGAAAACAATCAATATGGGATTATTTTTAAAAATGGGGCGACGCCAACCGATCCGGGTGGAGTGTGGACTCATCCAGATAATGTTGCCACCAGTAAGGAAGATTTAGGATTGGCTGTGGCCATGTACCATTATCGCTGGGGTTCGCCTGTCGCGGCAAATATCGTCTACCCATCGGGAAGCCCCGCACATCCTGTGATGTTTAGAAAGGTGGAATATCAAGCGGCGAATAGCAGTAATTTGCCACATAATGTTTGTAACCATTTTGCTGCCAGCTCAGGTTATCCTGAGTATCAGGCGGCTGATGCTTGTATGACACAGCCAGGATTTGGGCTATTTAGCCTCGAAGATTTTACCTTCGACCGTTGGCAAGGGGGGAATTATTATCCGAATCAAACAGTCAGCGGGCAGGATAATTCTTGGTTTCCTTGGTATACCAACTTTGTTGGCGATCCACCAGTAACAGAAATCTTTGAACAGGCCTCAAGTGCTGAAATGCTTGCACGGCTGCAATTTAACCTAGCGCAGTTTGGTAAAATCAACCAAGACACCTATGTTAACGGCACACGCTTTAGCCAAGACACAGTCACCGGCTTCTACCGCTGCAGCCACCAATAATCAGCTGAGAATAAGGATATTCGTATTCGAGACTCGCAAATTGTTAACAATGCATTAAACTTCATTCAACTGTTCAAAAAGGAATGAAGTCATGCGCATCATCATCGCCATTGCGACGCTCAATTTAATTGCTTGTAGCAGCACGTTTGCAGTCCAACAAGCGAACACCAAAGTATTAGGCGCTTACTCAATGTTTGCGCCTTCCACTACTGAAGCCCCAAATATCTACGCGCGCGTCGTTGTTGACGGCGTGCTCAACGACGCCAATCAATGCCCAAGCTTGCTCTTTGGTAAAAAATCCATGCCGATGCAATTGCGAGCGATGCGTCCAGACCAAACACACTTTCCGGTTTCAGTATGTGAAGCAAAAATTTCCCCAAACACGGCTTATACCGTCAGTGGTAGCCAGTTCTCGTTAGCGCCCGTGACATTCGATCCGAATAAAATTGCGGTTTTTGGCGATACCGGCTGTAAGTCATCCGTTTGCGAAAACAACACTGCTGCCGAGCCGTTTAAAACTCTCGCAGAGCAAGGGGCAAAGCAACAACCGCAATTGTTGCTCCATATGGGGGATTTCAACTATCGAGGCACCGGTGGTGCGATCTCCGGTGATACCTATGCTTATGACGCAGGCGATGGTGGATATGGCGGTACTAGCTGCGGTCTTAACGATACCTACTACAGTCAAAACGCGTTAAATAGCCCAAGACCAGATACATGGAGCAACTGGCAAGCCGACTTTTTTGCCGCAACAACGGATCTTTCAGCAACCGCACCATGGATTTTTGCGCGAGGCAATCATGAGCTTTGTAGCCGCGCCGGAATAGGCTGGTTTTACTTTTTTGGCCCAGGAGCCAACCTTCCTGATGCCATTGACCAACAGCAATGTCCTGCACAGGGGGATTATAATCAACCGCCACAATCTGCAAGTGCCCATATCATTGTGCAAAACTCCTATACCATCAACTTAAAACCGCTCAGTGTGTGGGTAATGGATAGCGCCAATGCCTGTGATGCCAGTGCAGACAATGGCCTGACAAAAGTCTACCAACAGCAATATCAACGACTTAATGTCAGAAGCGAACTACTCAAACCAAACCCATGTGGATTATGAGCCACAGACCCATTTGGGGCGTTGAAGACCCAACAACCAAAGACACCTTAAATGTAATGTTGCAAACTGCGCTAAAGAACACCAGACAAGGCAAGTTGCCTGAACACGTGACTTTATCACTCGCTGGACATATGCATATTTATCAGTCTTCAACCTTTGCTGCCAGTACCGCGCGTCCTCCGCAAATCGTTGTCGGCAATAGCGGCGTCAGCCTTAGTGATACCAACGCCTTTAGCGAATTTGATTATGTACTTGATAACCAAAACGCACTCGTTAATGAGCAAGGTAAGTTCGGCTTTTTATCAATTAAGCTTGGCAAGAATGGCGCGTGGCAAGGAGAGTTTTTGGATGAAAGTGGTACCGCTTTTTTAACCTGCAGCAACGAAACTACAGATAAACAAGCGGTATGTCGCGCGAAGTAAGCGCGACTCTTACATCCTATTCACTGACAACCTGAGTTGCTCGCCTTGTATCATCGTGTTTTTGATACCAGGCGAGTAGCACCACGGTAGCAGCAGCGACCACTGCAACCCCAAATCCAAGATCCACGGTAAAGTGTTCAACGACCCATCCGGTCAACGCAGCCCACCTGCAATCCCACACCGAGCCCGGTAATTAGCCAAGTTAAGGCTTCAGTGAGTAAGCGTTTTGGTACGCTTTGCTCAACCAGACCCATGGCAATGATCATGGTTGGAGCAAACGCAAGTCCCGAAATAAACATCACTACTGCCAAACCATAAACGTGGTTAACACTGAGTAATAGTACGCTCGCGATCAATGTGAATATCGCAAAACGTACAAGCAGTACTGGCATAGACACACGCCACTTAACTGCCCAAATCCAACCCAGCGATACAAGAACCAAGCGCGTACATCGACAATACTAAGCTGGCCGCAATTGGTATCCCTTGCTGCTGAGCAAAAGCGATACTTAATACATCGATAGCACCAACTATTACACCGAGCGCCAATAACACCAAACTAAGCAACTTAACCGTGGAGTTAGCCAGTGCGGAAGTTCGGGTCTGATTTTCACTTTGTTCTATTTTTGGCTCAGTGTCCTTCTGCGACACTAACCAGATACTGCCTATCACAAACAAAATAACCGCTAGCAACGGACCGGCTTGAGGAAAGAGCAAGCTGCTCAATGCAATCGCAAGAGGAGGCCCTATCACAAAGTAATTTCATCCAGTACCGACTCAAAAGAATATGCCGTATTAAGTAAACCTTGATCTGATTGTATGCGCGCTCCATCTGGCCCGGACTAAAGCCGGAACACTTGGCATAATGCCGCACACATGGCTAAAACATAGAGACTCCAAAGTGGCGCTTGCAAGTGGCTTAGGAGCAACAATGCCAGCGCAGATATTGCACAAAACAAAACCGCAGGGATCACAACCTTGCGTTGCCCTACCCTATCAATCAGTCGCGACAACTGCGGCGCAGCAAATGCCATGGTAAAGTAAATAGCGCAGCAATGGAACCTGCAATCCAATATGAGTCATAGAGTTGCGAAAGCATAGTGATTAACCCAATCGCCATCATAGAGAGCGGCATACGAGCAATAAACCAGCACAGCTAAAATGCTTAGTTCCTTTTATCTTAAAAATTTCGGAGTAAGGATTATTCATTGATCTCTCCTTGAGATTATTTTCACATACAGTGTGTATGTGAAAATAATTGACATACACACTGTATGTCAATTATAAATTGCGTAGTTTTTTAATAAGGATCGCAAAATGACAACAAGAAGCAGCATGATGGAGAAAACCCGCAGCGAGCTATTGGCCCAAGCCAGAGTGCTTTTTGCAAGTAAAGGATTTGCAGGGACGGCATTAGAAGAGCTAACAGCGGACGTAGGACTCACTCGAGGAGCGCTGTATCATCACTTTGGCAACAAAAAAGGGTTGTTTTACGCGGTAGTACAGCAATTAGATAGTGAAATGGATCTCCGGCTCCGTGATATTGAACGTAGGTGAAACCTCACCTCAGCAAGCGCTTTTTGAAACGTGCAGAAAACTTACTTGGATATGGCTACGGAGCCCGAGATACAGCGTATCATATTACGTGATGCGCAGTCGGTATTAGAAGCCTGAACAACTCGAAAAGCAGCTTTCAGGGTGTGTGGCATCAATCACACAGTTACTAAGTGCAATCGCACCGCAGCAGAGTTCTCAAGCGCATAAAACCAGCGCTCAATTTATCAATGGTGGATTAACGAGTCTCGCACTTTGGATTGCAAATCATCAAGTACCCGAATCAAGCCGTAAGATGATGCAAAACGTACCGCAATACGAATTATTAAACCGTATTATGTTAGCTTAGTTTTACTTAATCAGTAACAACGCGCCGAATCATTCGAACTGCTCTAGCGTATGCATTAAGACTAAACGGATGCTGTAAAAAACTCGGCTTGGTAGGTTTTATTGCGAACACTTTCTGGTACTGGTTAAACTCCAGCTCCGTTTCAACATAATCGAAATAAACGCTGGAGCTTACCATGTTTAGCGTATTGACGAACCTTAAGACTTCTGACTGCTTTTGCACCGCTAAATTCGCGGCAACAAGTCTGGCGAATTCGCCATATTCTCGGCTTCACATTCCCTTTTTTGGTGAATATAAAAATAAGAAATAAACGATACCTCGCTGCTGCGAGGTAATATTAAGACTGTGTAATTGTTTTGGTGTAATAACACGCGCATTTTCGCATGTAGCTTTTCTATCACCCAGTTGTGTTACGCTATTTAACAGCTCACTAAGCAGCGCCTTTTGAACTGGTTCAAGTTGTTCGACTGGATATTCAATAGTCGGCGTAAGATCTACTGACATTGTTTCAGCGTTAGTTTGCGGCCGCGAACGCAAACAATATCAAAACTAATAGCAGGGGTTTCACAAATATTCCTTTTATCACTCGTGTCCGTGAACTTGCTCCAAGCTTTGAAACAAATTAAAGTTATCTCGAAGAAAATCCGCTTTTAGCGCGGCCGTTTTAACGATCTCAGGTAAAGCGTTAAACTCAGCCTCAAACTCAATAAAATTTGCGTAACGCCCAGACGATAGCACGTTCATTGCTTTCACCAGCTTAAGCTCCCTCGGGCTCTTATGCATCACATAATTTATAGCGACTGTCCTTGTAAAAGCGCCAAACTCCGCAGATTCACACTGATTTTTGTTCAAACCATCAACATAAAAAAGCACAGTGGTGTAGTACTCTACATCCATTTTGAGTGAGTCCAATTGCGACCTTTTCAACACAGTCGCAACGTTGGCACATTCTATCCGTTTGTTGTGTAATCGGTTATAGCCTTTAATTAATTCAGCCATAGCGTGCTGCTCAAGGCCATGTAGTGCTAGGTCATGCAGTAAAGTGGTAAGTTCATTAGGTGGCAGCGGTAGCTGGTTAAGCACATTTTGATAGTCCGGTGTGGCGGACGCTGTACTCATATTTACTATAAAGCCAGCGACCAAAAAAGCAGGGGATAAATTCATTGCAAAATTCCTTTTTGACTGTATTGCTCCAAGCGTACAGTTCTTGCAATAAATAAACAATGAACAACAGCGTGGCTCACTAGCCACGCTTTGTTAGTTTACAGTCTGCTAAAAATCATAGCTAAAACTTAAGCTGTAATTTCTCGGCGCACCATAGCGGTACTGATCAAAGAAGCCTATTTGGCTGTAGTACTTTTCATCGAAGAGGTTTTCTACGTTGAGTTGTAGCGCCATATTGTCTGCCAGTACGTAGTTTGCCATCAAGCTAACCAGTGCATAGGCATCTTGCTCTAGCCTATCGTTGCCCGTTACTGAATAAGTGTCATCCTGCCAGTTCACGCCACCACCAATCGTCAACTCAGGTAAAGCATTCACAAATTGGTAAGTCGTATACAACTTAAATTGCTTTCTTGGGTTATCCGTATTCACTTCAACGCCGTTGGCATCCTCTGCTTTGTATTGTGAATAACCCAAATGCACATCAAAACCGTCAGTTAACTGACCCACCACTTCAAATTCGAAGCCTTTACTGGTTGTGCCTTCAGCAGCATATTGCGCGACTGTATTTACCGAACCAGGAACTATGTATCCAACATCATCTTGAGCTAGGTTATCTTGTTCGATTTGGAAAATCGCCAATGTTGTTTGCAGCGTGTCGTCTAGATAGGTACTTTTTAGCCCACTTCGTATGATTTTCCTTTGATTGGATCAAGGAAATCACCATTACGGTCTTGGGCATTTTGCGGCTGGAATATTTCTGTGTAACTTGCATACACTCGCTGCGTTGTCGACAAGTCGTACAAGGCACCAGCGTAAGGTATAAATACGCCATTGTCGCCAAAATCAGTGATGACGCCATAGCTTTCGCCTTCGCGCTGCCAGCTCGACAAACGACCACCCGCTATTACTTTAAGTTCATCGCTAAGATTTAGCCTTGTTGCGGCGTAAAACCCCTTTTGCTCGGTATCCATATCTTGAGCAACTGAGGTTTCTGTGCCCACGTCGGCTCAGGGAAATTGCCGTCCCACTCGTAAAAATTGCCAACTGGCAAAAAGGCATTATCGAGCGCAGCGAAAGTGAGTGTATCGGCACTCTGCTCACTGTAAAGCGCGCCAGTTACGAAATCATGCTCACGACCGGCGAGTTGATAAAAACCTTTAAGCTGGATATCAAAGCTGTCTTGGTTACTTTCACCTGTACTTTTATAAGGCCAAGAAGCTAAGCCCTCACCCGTTGTTTTATCCAACGTGCCGAATAAATACAGCAGCTCTGTATCTTGCTCGTATTTCAGCTTGTTGTAATTGGCAACCAGTTCCCAGCCATTTGCAAAGTTGTGACTAAAGTTCACAAAAGCATTGGTGCCAGTAGTTTGCCACTCTGTCCAATTTGCAGCCGTGGTTTTTTCGACTTCCCAGTCTGTTTTACTTCCATCGGTAAAGAAAGTAGGTAATGCCCCCAAGTTGGACTGGTAGGGTCGTTACGCTGATAGCTAGCACCAACGCGGATTGTCGAATGCGTGCTTAGATCCGCTTCTAGTACCCCATAAAGCACGGTACTTTCGTCAGAGAAGAGATCTAAATACGAGTCACCTTCTTCATACTTCGCCACCACTCGTCCACGCACACTGCCATCGTTAGTTAATCCATTGGCAACGTCCACCATCACTTCTTTATTGTTCCAGCTCCCCAAAGAGACACTAGCAAACCCTGTGAGGTCGGTGCTATTTGCATGTTTGCGTACTAGGTTAATTGAAGCTGAAGGATCGCCCGCGCCGGTTAATAACCCGGTTGCACCACGCACAAACTCCACGCGCTCGTATATAGCAACATCCGCGATGGTTTCGCCTGAATCCCCCGCTAAACTCCATGACAAAGGAACGCCGTCAATTTGATAGTTGGTAATGTCAAAGCCACGAGACTGCAACGTATTACGAACATTATCAATTTCTTTCGCTGACACCCCAATCGCATTTAATACGGTGTCGGTCAACGTATCGAGCTTTTGCTCTTTGATCCGTGCAGCGGTAATAACGCTAACAGATTGCGGCGTCTCAAGAAGAGATAACCCTAAGCCAGTTGCGGTGTCTATCACTTCATTGACGGTGTATTTTCCCGTCACAACTATTTTTTCAATTTCTTCATTATCTTGCTGTGCTGCTTGCACCTGTAATGCTGACGTGCCGAGCGCTGCCATAACAGCAAATGAGAGCGTTTTGAGAGGCAGAGTGTTCACTGGGTTCATCCTAATATTGTAAAAATTGAAACGATAATAATGCAGATGATAACCATTAGCAATAACATTAAGGTAAATTACAACCAGTTTCGAACCCGATTTAAGGAACGTTCCCAAAAACAGTAACTAACTAATTTAAAACAACTTTCCTATAAAGGAAACAAGAAATATAAACCGCTAAACGAATAAAACATGCCATTTAACGCACATCCAAATGAATATAATTGCTATTTACACTTTTAAAAAGATATACTTTATTTACATTTTTGCGCAAATACTCCCTCAGCTTTAATTTGTCGCCGTCATTCAAAAAACTAGGAACACACAATGGCAAAGAAAATAAGCAACAAGTTTTGGTTTCAGTTGCATGGTTGGTTTTCACTGCCAATATGGCTACTGTTTTGCTTTATTTGTATCACAGGTACCATTTCCGTTTTCAGCCATGAACTTACATGGCTTACCAACCCTGATTCTCGGGCACATAACCCCAGTCAAGTAAGTGAGATGTCAGCGGGCTCAGTATTACGCGCGTTTAAGGATGAGCACCCAAGTGCAGATGTCATGGGGCTCAATGTGAGAGAGCCCTATTTGACCTACGTGGTGATGTTTACCGACGTCGACAAGCCCTATGCGCTTGCATACGTAAACCAGTACACAGGAGCTGTTCAGGAAATAAATGACGGCAATACGTTTATTAACTTTATGCGTTCACTACATGGCTGGCTGCTATTTCCATGGCAAAATGGCTATAGTGTTGGTTACTATTTAGTGGCGTTTATGTCACTGATCCTATTGGGCGCGTTGATCACAGGCCTGGTGGTATACAAAAAGTTTTGGTTGGCATTTTTTCAGTTTAAGCTGCGTAAATCACAAGGTGGTCGCACCTTTGCCGCTGACATCCATAAACTCAGTGGAGTATGGTCGCTTTGGTTTATGGCCGTAATGAGCCTCACCGGACTGTGGTATTTAACGCAAGCGGTGCTGTGGCATGCTGGTGTTGAACTCGAACATCATGAAACATTAAATGCAGCGAATATACCCAACTCAACAATAAACACGAATGCAGTAGAGACCAGTGTTGATCTAGCGCTCGCTGAAATCCAACAACAGTACACTGACTTTCGCCCAAGTTACATCATGCTACCTGAGCATAACCGCGATACGCTTAAAATCAGTGGCGCAAACGACTACGTACTCTATGACGATTACAGCATTAATATTGCCTACAACACTTGGAATGATACAGTCGTTCATCATGCAAACCCTGATTCAATGACAGGCTTACAAACGGTTATGCACATCACAGATCCACTGCACTACGGCACCATTGGAGGGATCTGGACAAAAGTCATCTGGTTTATTTTTGGCTGTATTTTATCCGGGATGTCAGTTACCGGATTTATCATGTATCAGCTTCGGACCAAACGCGCGCGTAGCCAAGAACGAAGCAATGCAAGACAACTAAAAGCACAACAAGGGTAAATCGCCATGAATGCAGTCAAACGCTTTATACAACACAATAAATATTGGTTAAATGCTCTATTGCTGGTATTGCCAGCTTGGTTTTATTATCAATCATTACATCCAGAATTTCCCGCTCCATTGGCGGAGCAAACACTTGGAAAGTACAGTATTACACCAATGCCTTTTGACGACAAGCCGCCATACATCCACGATAACTTATACGTCAAAGACTTCTTATTGCTATTTAATAAAGGCGATGTTGATTCTATGCGTCAAGGCTATCTCAATATCGGCCCCAACGCGATGCCACTTGCACAGCTTATGGAGCATGAGCTCGGGATCCTTCACGGCACAAAACACGGTCAACACGTACATGCTTTAGCAAAGAAAACATTATCAAAAGACGACAGGGTTTGGCTGACGATTGAAACTTGGCAAGGCGAAGTCATCGTCATGAATTGGCCACTGCCAGAGTATTTAATCAAAGAAAGCGCATAGAAAAGGGGCATCTCGCCCCTACTCGATTTGACTTACACTTAGGACTCAATGGAAATCAGGATATTATACCAGTTGTATTAAGTAAATGATCTATCTTGAAGCGGGGAAATAGCTTTAGTAGCAAGGCAAAAATTTTGCTATTTAGTTGTTCTAAATGAGAAATTTTTAACGTAGCTAATATGCTATTTCACCCTTCAAATTGATTAGAGAATTAATTCAATTGGTATTAGTACCCCACCGCAGCGCTATCTGCACGCCTTGGATCTGAGGAGCCAAATAGACCTTTCTCGGTAAGCAAGATTGACTGGGTTGAGCCCATCGCATTCTGCTCTGAAAGTGTGTGTCCTTTGTTTTCAAGTAGACGTCGAGTATCCACATTTAAGCTACGTTCAATACGAATTTCATCTGGTAACCATTGGTGGTGAATACGCGGAGCCACAGTTGCTTCTGCGATATTCAAGCCATGATCAATAACATTCATAATGATTTGCAGCGTGGTGGTGATAATACGCGAGCCACCTGGGCTACCCGTTACCAAAAAGGGTTTACCCTCTTTCATTACAATCGTCGGTGTCATCGAGCTCAGCGGGCGCTTCTTGCCTTCAACAGCGTTAGCTTCTCCACCAACCAAACCAAAACCGTTTGGTGTGCCGGGCTTTGCCGAGAAATCATCCATTTCGTTGTTAAGTAGAATGCCTGTGCCAGCCGCGACAATACCTGAGCCATAGCTAAAATTGAGCGTGTAAGTGTTACTCACCGCATTGCCCCACTTATCTACCACAGAATAATGCGTGGTTTGGTTACTCTCATAAGGTAATAATTTACCGGGCTTAACCTCACGGCTTGGCGTCGCTTTGTCTGCGTTTATTTGTTTACTGCGCTGCTTTGCATATTGCTTATCCACCAATGCTTTAACGGGTACGTCGTAGAAATCGGGGTCGCCCAAATATTCACTGCGGTCAGCATACGCACGCTTCATGACCTCAGCCATTAAATGGACGGTAGCAGCGCTATTATGCCCAAGCTCACCAATAGGATATTGCTCCAGCATGTTCAGCATCTCTATGATATGCACACCACCAGATGAAGGAGGCGGCATAGAAACGATGTCGTAGCCGCGGTATGTGCCTTTTACCGGCTCACGCTCTACCGCTTTATAGCCTTTTAAATCATCCAGCGACATAATGCCACCAGCTGCTTCTACCGCAGCAACAATTTTCTTTGCTGTCTCGCCCTGATAAAAGCCCGCGCTGCCTTTTTCAGCGATCAGCGCTAAAGAGTGGGCAAGATCTGCTTGCACCAGCCATTCATTTGGCTTGTAGCTGCTACCATCTTTTTTATAAAACACAGCCTTAGACGCCGGCACACTCAGCATTCGTTCTTTAATGTAACTATGAGAAAGCGAATTAGCTAAATCAGAGGTCACTTTAATGCCATCTCGCGCCAATTTTATTGCAGGCTGAATAACTTGGTTAAGTGTCATGGTGCCGTATTTTTCGAGTGCTAACTCCATCCCCATAACAGTTCCGGGAACACCCACGGCAAGGCCGTGCTGAAGGCTTAGCTTTGGGTTTACCTCGCCATTTTCATCAATAAAGATATCTTTGTGCGCACGGCTCGGTGCCATTTCGCGATAATCAATCGCGATGGTTTTATTCTCTTTTGCCAGATGCACTAGCATAAAGCCACCACCGCCGATATTTCCGGCCCTTGGCAAAGTCACTGCAAGACTAAAACCTACTGCGACAGCCGCATCAACAGCATTACCTCCTTGCTTTAAAATCTCCACCCCAACCTGACTGGCAAGTGCCTCTTGGCTAGATACCATGCCATGCTCAGCCCATATTGGCTGTGCTGTGGCTTTAGAACTAAATATTGGTGACTCGTCAGCTTGCGCCGTGTTACCAAACGCAACACCCACGCACAAGGAAACAGAGCAAGTCCACACCAAGGCTGTTAATTTACGCATCTTCATCCCGTTTTTTAATTATTCTCATGTTGCAGTGTTGCATGATTAAAAAGACCAAACAATATCGATGCGTTGGGCGGCTGACAGTGCAAATTTACATTACACCATAGTTACTGCACTCAAGGCTAACAAGCAGCATGTTGTCGAACGTTGAAGTTACACAGGGTTGAAATAAGGCAATTAAGAAAAACATAAATTTAACTTTTAAAGAACATGTTTGACAAATAATTTATATTGGGTACAGTCAATAATGCAGTTTATTTTTTGTACGACAACTCAAGCTTTCACAATAAGGAAAATAAGATGAAATTGACTCTAACAAAAAGAAAGATAAAACAACTGAACCATACTGCAGGCTTGGAAAAAGCCCAAACACCAAACATCGCGGGAGGTTATTTAACCGCGGGTTGTGACAGAGAAATAACCGAGTTATGCAACACGAAAGCATTTGGTTCTTGCTATAACTGTGGCTCTCTTCGCTGTTAATACGCTTTCTTACCACCCAAAGGAAATGAAAAATGAAAATTAAACTAAATAAAAAGCCGCTTAAAAACTTAAACAATGCTCAAGCTATTACACCACAAGCGACCCCCCAAATTGGTGGTGGTGTAAACCGTTTAACTGATTTGGACTGTGTACCAACTAACCGCCACGATTGCCGTACAGGTGCTATCTCTTGTTACGGTGATCACGACTGCGCTTTCACCAATAGACAGTATATGTGTGATTAATTTTTTTTAGGCCCGTACTTGGGCCTACTTTGGAGTCTCGACCTACTTAAAACACTAATCCTAGCTCACGTAACTCGCGTTCAGCTTGAGCCGCATTAAAGAACTGAATGCCATGTAACCCAACCTGCTTTGCACCTTCGACGTTCGCTAAGACATCATCAAGAAAAACACAGTCACCTGCCGCCAGTTGGTAGCGCTCCAGTAAATGAGTAAAAATAGCTTTGCCGGGCTTCATGCAGCCAAGCTCAGCAGAAATAATTTCTCCGTCAAAGTGTTGCCAGAAAGTATGACGCGCTTTTAGGTGGCTCACAATCTCGTGCACATTATCGGTTAGGGCATAAGCACTATATCCAGCCTCCTTTAGGCGCTGCATCAGTGCAAGCGTGCCATAAAGTGGGATCAGTGATTCTTTGATATAAAAGAACAGTTCGTCAGCTTGCTCAGAGGTTAAGTGACAGGTTTGCATAAAAGCGTGCTTGGTGTCTGCTTCAGTCAGTTCGCCTCGATTAATCGCAAACCAAATCTCACTGTGGAACAGCTGCTTAGCTAGACTCTCAACGTCGCATTGGTTGCCAAAGGTAAGCCGAACTATCTCCTCCGGTGACCACCTCACAAATACGTTACCGACGTCAAAAATTACGTGTTTAATATTGCCAATTGCCATCCTTGAACCTCTTTAGTTAGTTTAAATATGAGCGTTTATTATGCATATCTTTATCACTTACGCACGGCTAATTCGTTAGACTTCATTGAAATAAAATCAATCATGCATTTGTTGTAAATACTCGCTAAAAAAGGTTAGAAAAGCTTTGACTTGGCGAGGTTGGAACTGCCTAGATGGATAAATCGCTTGCAGCGCGACTTTATCTGAGTCCGTTGGACTAAATCCCAATGTTTGAGTTGGCAACAACTCCACCAATCGCCCCGCTTTAATATCTTTGTGAACATCCAACCATGACTTAATGGTGATCCCAAGCCCCTGAATAGCCCAGTTTCGCAATACTTCTCCATCTGAACTCACTAAACAGGTAGGCACGGTTTCAATGATGGTAGCTTGCGTGTCTCTGTCAATAAAATACCAATCGTTTAGCGCCTGTCCTGCTCTTTCCAGTACTAAACAGCGATGGCGCTGTAATGCTTGATAGCAATCTGGTGTACCATACTGTTCGAGATAGTTTGGGGCAGCCACCAGCATTCTGCGGTTGTTTAACAGAGGCCGAGATATCAAACTGCTATCATTTAAATTACCATAACGAATGGCGATATCAGTGCCAGACTCAACTAATTTGACCAAGCCCTCCCCCAAGCTCAAGTTAACCACCACCTGTGGATGCTGCGTGGCAAACTCCGCAACGGCGGGAACCACGTACTGACGGCCAAAGTCTGAGCTTGCTGCAATTTTGAGTGTGCCTCTCAAATCGGGATCGGCATCTTGCAGTAGTGCCTCCGCCGCCGCGACCTCCTCAATGACTCGCACACAGCCCTGATAAAACCGCTCTCCCGCTTCTGTCAGTTTGATACTTCTGGTGTTTCGAGTAAGTAAACGGGTTTTATAGTGCGCTTCAAGTGCATTGATCCGTGCGGTCATGCTCGCTGGAGAAAGCCCTAATACTCGCCCTGCCGCAGCTAAGCCATCAGAGCGCACCACTTGAACAAAAAGCGCCATATCGTCTGCTTTGCTTTTCATTATTCACCTTTTATGAAAAGTAATTTTATATAAAAGCCAATTATCAAATATTAATAAACAAATAGACTGTTCTCAACGCATAAATCGCTAACACCAATGGAGGTAACACACCATGCAGTTAGATCACTTTTTGTTTAGAGCACATGACATGGCAAAAATGGCGACCTTTTTTGAGCAGGTGCTTAGGCTTAAAGAAGGCTTACGTCCACCTTTTCCATTTCCAGGAAAGTGGTTCTATGGCGACCAACAGCAACCTTTCATTCATCTGGTTGAACAATCACCACATACCCAAGCACAGGCTGAATACCTTGGTTCTGCGCAAAACACAAACATGAGTACTAGCAACATAGATCATATTGCATTTCGTGGTGACGATTACCCTGGGTTAATCGCCCGACTAGAGCATTTTGGCGTTCGCTACGTGGAACGAGATGTCCCTATTAGCAATGAGCATCAGGTTTTTATCTTTGCACCTGAATCTCTAAAAATTGAAGTGCTGTTTCCACGCCACATCAACTCACTTGTCCAATAATTAGGAGAATACTATGTCTGATCCATTGTTATTTACGCAGAAAAAACTCGGTAATTTAATCTTACCAAATCGCATTTTGATGGCACCAATGACCCGCTCTCGAACAACACAACCGGGAGATATTCCAAACCAGTTGATGGCAAAGTACTACGCCCAACGCGCTTCGGCAGGGCTTATCATTAGTGAAGCCACACAAATCTCTTGTCAGGGCAAAGGATATTCATTTACTCCCGGAATTTATACTGCTTCGCAGGTTGCTGGATGGAAAGAAATCACCCATGCAGTCCAGCAAAAAGGTGGCCGTATTTTCTGTCAGCTTTGGCATGTCGGTCGTATGTCTCACTCCACTTTTCATGAAGATGGCCAACCCGTCGCCCCCTCAGCACTGGCGCCCGACGCACAAGTGTGGGTGGTCAATGAAAAAGGAGTGGGTGAAATGGTCGATTGCCCAACACCACGCGCACTGGCAACCCAAGAAATACAGAGCATAGTCGAAGATTATGTCCATGCGGCTGAGAATGCCATGATGGCGGGGTTTAATGGCGTCGAGATCCACGCTGGTAATGGCTACTTAATCGACCAGTTTTTACGCCGCAGCTCTAATCAACGCCATGATCAATATGGTGGCTCGAAGGAAAACCGAATTCGCTTTGCGGTTGAAGTTATCACTGCGATTAGCCAAGCAATTGGGCCTGAAAAAGTAGGGATCCGGTTAGCGCCTTTTATTACCCAACGTGGCATGCAAGACGAAGAAGCCATTGATACTATTTTGCTCGCCGCGGAGCACTTTAACCGCTTAGGCATTGCCTATGTGCACTTAGCAGAAGCGGACTGGGATGATGCGCCGGTCGTGACGGAGAGTTTTAGGCAAGCACTAAGAAGAAAATTTCACGGCGCCATTATTGTGGCGGGAAATTACGAACCAGAGCAAGCCGAAGCCCTTATTGAACAAGGTCTAGTCGACTTTGTGGCTTTTGGTCGCAAATTTATCTCCAACCCAGACCTCGTATATCGTCTAACTCATCAATTACCTTTGAGTCCAATCAACCCTGATGCGCCTTTGTTTGGTGGTAGCGAGCAGGGCTACACCGACTATGCAGATTTTCAACAATTAAGAGCAAAAGGTGCAATATGAAGCCATTATTACTGAACTTATCCCTAGCCTCCATGGCATTACTCGGTGCAACCAATGCAATTTCAGCACCTGAGTTTACACTAGAAAGCCCAGATCTTGTTGCCGAAAAATCTATTCGACCATTTCAATACTGGGATCAATTTGGCTGCGAGGGAAACAGCACACGGCCAACCTTAGTTTGGTCAAATGCACCTAAACAAACCAAGAGCTTTGCGGTGACGTTTTACGATCAAGACGCGCCAACCGGCAGCGGATTTTGGCACTGGCAAGTGTATAACTTGCCCAAAGACACGACTAGGCTTGCAGAAACTTTACCAAGCCAAGCCATTGAAGGTAATACGGATTTAGGAAAGCCAGGATACTTTGGCCCGTGCCCGCCTATTGGTCGCAAACATAAATACACCTTTACCGTGCATGCGCTAGATGTAGATACACTCCCCGTGCCAGCTGGTGCAACGGCACCACTTACTGGATTTTTTATCCACCAGCATAGCTTAGCGCAGGCAACACTTTCTGTGTATGCCGGCCCAAGAGCCGCAGGAGAATAACCATGCGTACCACGTTGACCACAAGTATTCGAGCGCTACTAACCGCAACCGCTCTGCTTACAGGCACAGCCCACGGCGCTGAAATAGAGTCTGGCCATTACTGGCCTGATGATGCTCAATTGGTGATCTCTATCTCCATGCAGTTTGAAGCAACCGCGCAAGACCCAAGCGATCCTGGGCCATTTCCTCAGCAAGAAACGGGCTACCCCGACACTGTCGCTCCTACTTGGTATCAGTATGGCATGAATGAAGGGATCCCACGATTGCTTAAGCTTTGGGATAAGCACAACATCAAAGTGACGTCCCACATGGTAGGAAAAGCTGCAGAGCTTAATCCTAAACTTGCCAAAATGGTGGCAGAAAAAGGGCATGAAATTTCAGGTCATGGACAAAACTGGACACCACAGTACTCGATGACACCCGAAGAAGAACGTGCATCTTATATTCACAGTGCAGATGTGCTTGAAAAAATCACCGGGCAAAGACCAAAAGGCTTTAATGCTTTTTGGATGCGCCATTCTGAGCAAACTCTAACAATTTTGCAGTCCCTTGGATTTATCTATCATATAGATGACCTATCTCGGGATGAGCCTTCGTTTACCCCGGTCAATGGCAAACCCTTCGTGGTGGTGCCTTATACCTTTAGAAATAACGATATCGTGCGCTATGGCGGCAGTTCCGCAATGACAGCAAAAGCCTATTTGCAAGAGTTAAAGGACGAGTTTGATGTGCTTTATGAAGAAGGAAAATCCCAGCGCCGGATGATGTCTATCAGTGCACACGACAGGCTCGCAGGTAGCCCAGCTCGCGTAAAAGCACTTGACGACTTTATCCGTTACGCTAAATCGCACCCAAAGGTTAAGTTTATGCGCAAGATAGACATAGCCAAATGGACTCTAAAGCAACAAGACGTACCAACCAACCCAGAACGTGTGTTTTAGAGGTGCTAGGTAATGATTAAACATGCTTTAATTTTAGCGCTAAGTGCCAGTGCGACACTAGCATTAGCGGCACCCAATGAGGAGTTACCCGTAGCAAAGGTTGCGCAAATTTGTGACTCAGCACAATGTCAAATAGCCGCGAATGCCGCATTGCAATACGCTGCTTTTTGGCACAGTGGAGACACTAAGTTTGCGAGACAGGCACTAAGTAACGCATTTACTGATATGACATTACCAAGAGGTAGAAAGCAAGGCTTGAAAGGCGTGCTAGAAGCCTCATCAGGATTTCGTCGCGCAGTGCCAGACCTGAAAGCAGAAGTCGAACACTTACTAGTCAGTGGTTCATTTGTCACGGTACGACTACGTTTCTTTGGACACTTCAGCGGCCAATTTGGTGAGCACCAAGGAGCAGGTCAAGCCATTGATTTCCGAGCTGTCGATGTTTACTACGTTGATGGTGAGAAAATCACTAAAAATTGGCATCTAGAAGACTACCATACGCTCTTTGAACAAATGCAGATTAGCGAATAAACAATTATTGTCATAATACCGAGGCTCCGACTTGGAGCCTATTTAACAACACGCTTGTATTCTACATTCCTTTAAATCAATTGATTATATACAGTTTTTATCAACAATCTGTTCTAATACGGTCACTAAATTCGGTATTAGCAAAAGTAGATTTATCGCAGTGCAATCAATAAACCAACTTTCTCAACAGTTCATTTCCCTGTGTAAAGATAAACGTAAACTCTCAGATCACACCTTGAAAGCATATCAAATTGACCTAAAGCAGTTTATGCAGGCACTTGATGAAAATAAAAGCATTAAAGATATTAGCAAAGTAGACTTATCACAGTTCCATCAATTTCTGGTTGATGCAGAGCTATCAAACACATCAATAAAGCGCAAAATGGCGTGTGTAAGGGCTATGTTCCAGTGGCTTGAGCGAGAGGAATTCATCGAGCTTAATCCTTTTCATAAATTCCAGCTAGACATTAAGCTACCCAAAAGATTGCCAAAAAACGTACCACACTCAGACTTGAAACGCTTGCTCAAACAAGCCAGAAAGAACTGTAAAAGCTTATGGATAGAATCATCAAACACATATAGCGTCAGTCAAAAGCGCATGCTAAATGAATTTACTTCACTCATCGCGTTAGAACTTATGATTAGCACAGGGATCCGAGTATCTGAGCTTGCTGGAATTTGTTTAACTGACATCTATATCAACGAAAAGAAGATTAAAATCTTAGGTAAGGGAGCCAGAGAAAGGTTTGTGTATCTCACCGACCAAGAAATAGCCAAATTACTCAAGAACTATATTGAAAGCCGAGCTATTTGCGCACCACATTGCGATCATTTACTGATCAATAGCCGCGGGGAACCCGCCTCAACGCAATTCTTACGCAAACTAATCAAAAAACTTAGTCAACAAGCATACACCCAACTCAAAGTCACTCCACACATGCTAAGGCACAGCGCGGCATGCGAACTACTTGAATCAGGCCTCGACATTCGCTTCGTCCAACGGTTGCTCGGACACAGTAGTATCTCAACCACGGAAATTTATACCCATGTTACCGACAACGCACTGCAAAAGAAGATCACTAAAGCCAATGTAAGGAAACGAATTGCTAGTTAGTAAGGATAACTACTAATTATGATTGAAGAGTGTGATGTAAGAGATAAGTATAATAAGCTTCAGAATATCTGGGATATTTCCGATCAATGGCACTATCACACCTACAGAAAAATTAAGCAGTATTTATACGATTATTTAAGCATAGAAGATGGTGTGAAATTATCAGAAAGAGTATTACTTGCGGGTTCAGGAGGTAACTCTTACGGAATATCTGGTGATTTTATTTATCATCTAGATATAGCAGAGAATTTATTAAATTTTGAGGACAAATCAATAGTAGGCTCTGTGACAAATATTCCTTTTTTTGATGAGTCATTTGATATTGTAATATGTGTAGGTTCGGTACTAAATTATGTTGATGCACAGCTTGCTATTAAAGAGCTTAATCGAGTAACAAAAAAAGGTGGAGCTTTAGTTTTAGAATACGAAACTAGTAATAGTTATGAATTTATATTTACAGACAAGTACAAGGAAAGTGTAACTCCGATCCACACCTTTTATAATGGAGAAAGCGAACATCTTTGGCTTTATTCTATTGATTACATAAACTCAATTTTACACAGTTTTAACTTGTTAGAGAAAAAGAGCAACTCGATACATATCATATCCACACTGCTCTTACGAAGTACAAGTAACCCGAAACTATCTTCCAAACTCTCCAAGTTAGATCCTTTTTTTCAAAGGGTTAACATACTAAAAAGAGGTGGATGTAACTTTATGGCTTTCCTTTTAAAATGTCGCTGAAGGTTTTAGATACAACTTTTAGTACCTCCAGTGCACGCGACGAGAACAAAGAAAGAAAAAAGACGAAACTAACGGAAAGAAAACCATAAAAGTAAAAGAAATCATCTTTATCTATTTCTGCTTTTTTAATAAAAAACACTAAAGATAACGCTAATACCAAAAATAAAAAAGTCAATTTCACCGACAGACCTAAATGTTGAGTAGGTTGTGCAGTTGTTGTCTTTACTATACTTTCATATGCTTTATCACTTCCACCTTTAAAATAAACATCATCAACGAGAGACGTCTTTGCGGTGCTATAAAGCTCTTGAGCTTTTTCCTTGTATAAAATAACTTTATCTTCCTCGTATACTTCAAACCACCTTGAGTAATGTTTAATATACAGCATGTGTAGTAAATCCAGTGCGGTTTCTTTCCTTAAACTACAATGAAGAGGTCTAGGATTTAAAAACAAATGTGCAGGAACCTTGCTTTCATGATTGCTAGCTGAAAGCTCTAATTGCCAATAATCAAGATCCAACTCATAAAATCCAATCATGCCTAGTAGTTTTTTCATCAACTCAAAATTATCACTTTGATGATAAGGCTGATCTATCAAAGCTAACTCTACAACGGAAAAGCTTGAGCTGGGAAATTTACTCTCAATATACTGGGCAAGCTGATCTGCAAACTCAAAAAAGGTGTTGTTCTTCCTATATCTTTCATCTATGGATATATAGTCAATAACAACTATATTTTCTTCAACAAAATAGGTTAGTTGAGTATAGCCAATAACTATTTCATTATTTGAAAAAACAAGGACATGGAACTCATCATCAAACTTTTTGTTATAGTTATCTAGCCAATAAGTAATTGTATTAGTTTCCGTTCTAAGAGCAGGGTGTGTGTACCTAGAGTATATCGATAATCCTTCGATATACTTTTGATCTTTAGAGCTCACAACTCTTTCTAATGAATAGTGTGAATTGAGATTCATAATTAGTAGTTATCCTTACATCTTTTTCTATGTCAAATAAAACCAGACCACGAACCAAACTGCAACAAAAGATTACATAAATTCAACAAAAATACTGTGCTAACTCATCCCAAAACCACAATTTTTATTTTCGAAACCGCAAAAAGCACTCCTTCCCTGCAAACAGAGAAAGTAAAAAACCCAATAATTTCAGTGAATTAAATTTTGGCATGTGACTTGTTATCTACTGAGTAATAACAACCTTCATTCCACCAGAGATATCAACATGGATATACAAGTCGAACATAAAAAACGCAACAAGGTTAACTGGTTGTGGGCTGTTGGCGGAACTATTTTCGCCGTAGTTATTATATGGCTGCTATTACAACCCTCAGCGCAGGCATCTTTGCCTATGGCAAAAACATGGATTGCGGAGGTCCAGCAAGGGGATTTAGAGGTCAGTGTATCTGGATATGGTCAGCTTAAATCGAGAACGCCGCGTTTGATAAGTGCCGCAAGCGATGCCACGGTTGAAGAAATTTTGCTGCGCCCAGGTGCACAAGTTAACCCCGACAGCATCATCATGAGGTTACAAGATGCAAATTTGGCCCAATCTTTAAAAGATGCCAAACGCAGTTTGGCGCAATCGCAAGACCAATATCTACAGCTCGATATCAATCAACAACGAGAACTGCTGTCTCATCAGGCGGATTTGGAAGTTCTGAGATCTGAGTTAGAAAGTGCCGAGCTGGAGGTTACCGCTCAAGGAGAGTTGGTTGAAGATGGGGTTGTTTCTAAACTCGACTACCAACGCGCGGTACTTACCCATCGCCAGCTGAAACGTCGCATTAATATTGAACAACAGCGAATATCACAATTGCAGACCTTACACAAAGCCAACCTGCAGCTTGCGCAGTCAAATATTGATGCCAGTAATGAAGCATTTTTATTGGTGCAAGATAGGGTGAATAAGCTCACTGTACGGGCTGGGATCAAAGGAGTATTGCAGCAACTTCATGTGGAACTTGGACAAAGTGTCTCTCTTGGCACTCAATTGGTGTTAGTTGGTAGCACCACAGATTTATATGCGCAATTGCAGATCCCACAAGCCTATGCCCAGCAAATAAAGCTGGCTCAGCATGTGAGCATCAATACCCGTAACGACTTAATTGAAGGCCAAGTGTCGCGCATTAATCCAATGGTACAAAATGGCAATATTGAAGTTGAGGTGACACTGCCTAAAAGTCTGCCCGCGAGTGCTCGCCCCGAGCTAAATATTGAGGGAAAAGTCTCTATCGACAAATTGAGTTCCGCACTGTTCATCGACAAACCCGTCGGTGCAAAACCTTATAGCCAAGCAACCTTATATCTTGTTGATAAAGAAAAACAACAAGCCCATGCAATTCAAGTACACTATGGCGCAGAAACGTCACAGCACATTCAACTACTCAGTGGCGCTTCGACAAATCAGCAGTTTATTTTGTCAGATATGACATCTTATGCCGACGCACCCGTAGTGACTTTGAGCAAATAACAAACCAAAGGAAGAACAATGAATAATAAACACGTTATTGAACTTAAAAACATCACTAAAAAGTTTGTCCTCGGCGGAATGGAAACACTGGCACTGCGTGGCGTAAACCTCAATGTGGCGCAGGGCGAATATCTGTCAATTTCAGGCCCATCAGGCTGCGGAAAATCAACACTTCTAAGTATTCTTGGTTTATTAGACAGCCCAAGCACCGGCACCTACACAATTGCGGGTAACGATGTCAGTAACCTTGACGTTAACCAAAGAGCCACACTAAGAAATAAACATATCGGTTTTGTGTTTCAGTCATTTAATCTCATTGATGAATTGAACGTCTTTGACAATATCGCCTTACCTATCAAGTACAGTAGCACCGCTCTTTCAAGTACTGCGTTAAAAGAACGGGTAATGACTTGCTTGGAGTTAGTACAAATGACCCACAGAGCAGAACATAAGCCCAATCAACTGTCAGGCGGACAGCAGCAACGTATCGCCATCGCCCGTGCACTCGCCAATCAGCCAGATATTCTGCTTATTGACGAACCTACAGGAAACTTGGACTCAAAAAATGGCGATGCGGTAATGAACATGCTGAGCGACCTAAACACCCAAGGCACAACCATGTGTATGGTTACCCACGACCCTAGGTATGCAGACATGGCAAAACGTAAACTGTTCTTGTTAGATGGGGTGATGGTGGATGAAATGAATTTGGAGATGGTGGGATGATAAAAGAGGAATGTAAGCTCGCACTGTCAAATCTTAGGAAGCTTCCGGGATTTAGTCTTACCGTACTTGTCACCCTAGCATTAACCTTAGCAGCGCTAACGGTAGTGATTAATATCAACCATAGATTGATCACACAACCGCTTCCCTACCCTGATGCAGATAAGCTGTGGGTGACCGATCAAAGCGAAACCATTAATGGAGAAACCCAATATGGATTCCAACTGCTCTCCACCCAGTTTCAACTCTATCAAGATAAGCAATTTATCGACAAAATGACGATGATGCATTTCGTATCATCTCGTTTTATGGACATTAAGGATATGCCCACGGTAGACATTATTCGAGTGACTCCCGAATTCTTTGAGTTGTTAGGTACGCCACTGCATCTTGGTCGCGCGCTAAAGCAAGACGAAGGCGTCAGCGATGAACAAAAAGTTTTAGTCCTGAGTTACCAGTCTTGGATAACGCACTTTAATGCAGATCCAGATATCGTTGGTAGCTACACCTCCATAGATCGTGAACGCTATCAAATTATCGGAGTAACGGGAGAAGCGTTTGAAGTGCCTGAGATCTTTGGTGGCTTTCCCGTTAGCGGCTTTAGTAGCTTTCCGGAGCCTGTCACCACCACCTCGCACTGGAATAACATCAGTAGCCAGTTTAACGGTATCGCTCGACTGAAAGCGGGTGTAAACATAGAGCAGATGAATCATGCGCTGGGCGAACAGATTAACACGCTTTACCAATCCCGTGAAAACGTAGCGCCTAACACGCGAATTGGCGCTCAGTTTACACCACTGCGCGACAAAATCGTTGCGCGAAGTGATGAACTCGCCATTACCTTGTTGTTCTCAGCAGCGGTGTTGGTGCTTATTGCCCTGACCAATGTGGTTAATTTATTTCTCTCAAGGGCTGCGCAAAAACAGCGCACCATGGCAATTCAAGCGGCACTGGGGGCAAAGCCTACTCACATTTTTGTCAGTATGTTTTGCGAAAGCGCCCTGTTAGTGGGCGCAGCGACTATACTCGGGTTATTGCTTGCCGAGTGGTTGAATGTTTGGTTAGCAAACGACTTGAGCTATTTATTTAGTCGCATGCAGGGCTTAACTCTGGACTGGCCGACCATAGTGGTTGCTTGTGTACTGAGTCTGATAATAGCGCTACTCATCGCCTGGTTTACCAGCAAACAAGTAAACTATCATGCCCTGACAGATGCGCTACACAGCAGCGGTAAAGGCACTGGCGCGCAAATTTCCAAGCGTACTCGTCAAGTGTTGGTGGCATTACAAGTATGCTTTGCCAGTATTTTACTCTTTCTAGCGGCCAACAAATTAGTTCCCGCATACGCGCAAATGACTCATCCCACAGGGTTTGATACTGAGCATTTGTACTATGTTCGTATCGATGGTAGTGCCACAGAAATCGATAACTTTGAGCTTGGCAAACAAATCAAACAGCTTTTAGCCAATCAAGCGAGCATCGCATCGGTATCAGCAAGTTACACTTCACCACTACAAATGGGATGGCAAAACTATTTGTATGATCAAAATATCGCGCTGATCGGTATCGTCAGTTTGTCCTTTTACGACGAAGACGGTTTCACTGCGCTTTCACTGCCACTTGAGCAAGGAAGCCGGTTTACACCAATCATGGCCTCAGGCTCAGACAACAATGAAATAATTCTCTCAGCCTCACTCGCTAAGCGTTTGTACAAAGATGAAAACCCTATCGGTCAAACCCTCTATGCTGACAGAGAGGTGCCAAGAAAAGTGGTTGGGGTTGTGAGTGATATTTACGTGCCTACGGGCAACCGAGGCTATACCTTAGAGCGCTATTACTTGCCTGTCACTGAAGGCAGCACATCTTTTATTATCAAGGGGAATGCGGAGCTGTCTAAAGCCCAATTAACTCATGCTCTCAAGGCCATTCATCCGAGTCTAAACTTTGCTTTTTTTGAGCCTGTAGATGACATGCTAACCCAAAGGCTAAGACAAACTTGGCTGCAAGCAATGTTGACTGTCGCCCTATTAGCCCTTACCTTAAGCCTAGCTGGCGCAGGGATCTATGGCGTGCTCAATTACAGCGTACAAATGCGTCGCTATGAGCTTGGCATTCACTTGTCGTTGGGCGCACATACACACAAACTGATAGCACAAGTGCTCAAGCAGAGTCTAACACCGGTAATGATTGGCCTTGGAGTGAGTGCATTAACCGTTGCAATCGGATATGGGATACTCATAAAGATAAGCACAACTGCTATTTCCATGAGCTGGTTCGCCGTTATCGTGACAATCCCTATCATGCTGCTGATTGCGCTCATCGCAAGCTATTTACCTGTGCAAAGGGTGATAAGCCAAGATCCCATTAAAGCGCTAAGAAACGAATAAGTTAATAATAACAACAGGAATGAGTAGGCAAAGCGTGGCGTGTAAACTCCCTTTGCCTACAACACACTATGCAAGGTTCAATTTTAATCGTTGATGACAAGGCCGATATCCGCCTTAGCTTACAGTTTTTGCTAAAAAACCACGGTTTTACCATTTTCCAAAGTAGTAGTCTCGATTGTGCCGCTAAGCAGCTCAATGCGCACGACATTGATATTGTACTGCTAGACATGAACTATGAATTCGATACAACATCCGGCGATGAAGGTCTCGCTTTTTTGAGTCAGTATGCAAGCCAAAGTAGCACAACCTTTATTGCGATGACTGCTTGGTCTAGCGTCGAACTCGCCGTCGAAGCCATGCAGCGCGGCGCCAAAGACTTTTTTGCCAAGCCTTGGGACAACCACGCTGTAGTAATGATGGTGAAAAAGCATTTAGGGCTAAAGCAAATCGCTGCAAAACAACAACCTGCTTCCCCCCAACAAACCACAGCTAAAATAGCGCCAAATGCAGAACCAGCTGATGCATTACTCTGGTTAAGCCCTACGATGCAAGCGCTAAAAAGCCAACTTGATCGCATTGCCAAAACCAAAGCGAATATATTGCTTAGAGGAGAAAATGGTACGGGAAAATCACAAATTGCCAGCTACATCCACCAGCAAAGTAACATCACAGGCAACTTTGTGAGCACCAATATGGCGGCCATTCCAGAGTCACTGTTTGAAAGTGAAATGTTTGGCCATGTGAAAGGTGCGTTTACTGACGCTAAACAGGATAGACAAGGTCGTTTCTCAATGGCTGAGCAAGGGACTTTGTTTTTGGATGAGGTTGGCACACTCACAGAGCCTCAACAAGCGAAGCTACTACGAGTATTAGAAACAGGGGAATATGAAGCTGTTGGCTCAAGCAAAACGCAGCATGCAAGCTGTAGAATTATTAGCGCAACTAATGCAGATTTAGAGTCGCAACAACAAGCAAGTCAATTTCGTAGTGACCTGTATTTCAGACTAAATACAATGGAGTTTGAGATCCCACCACTGCGCTTGCGTCGTACAGAGATAATTCCGTTGGCCGACTTTTTTATTCAAAAGCACGCAACGACCTATGAATTAGACGTAAAACCCTTGTCTCATGCAGCACAAACAAGACTACAAAATTACGCATTCCCGGGTAATATCCGTGAACTTAGTCATATGATGGAACGTGCGATTTTGCTGTGTGATGACACTGAAATTGAAGAAAGCGCGCTTTCTTTAAAATCTGTGGTAACCACAGAGCAGAGTGAGCCCGAAATGATGACGCTAGATCAAGCCGAGCAAAAGTTGATTAAAATGGCGCTGTGCCAATGCCATGATAATGTGGAAGATGCAGCTGTTTTACTTGGGATCAGTAAAAGTGCGCTATATCGTCGCCTTGATAAGTTCGATATTAAAACGCGATGAGCTTGCCTATGAAAAAGCCTAACTTTGAACAGACTATCGAGATTTTTTGCCTGGTTATTTGGTTGCTGTTCACCGTGCTCAGCGCTTTTTTTATGGTCATCCTTGAGGTCTCAACACTCAGTGTTATCACCTACTTTATCCTTATCCTTTGTCCGCTCGCATTGCTGTTGTATCATTTTAAACAGCACCTGATACAACCTTTTTATCACCTCTCAACCACCATAGAGGCGATCAAAAACGAAGAGTATGGGCAGCGCTTTTACACCTCTGACAGCTCAGGCATTCTTCACAGTTTGCAGCAAGAAACACAGCAATTATGTCAGCAGCTGCAATCATTCAAATCAGAGCGAGACCACCAGGCCATATTACTATTTAGACTCATTGAACAACTGCCCAGCCCCATCGCAATTTTCGATAACGATACTGCACTGGTGCATGCCAATGAAGCCTTCTCAAATTGGATTGGCAAACCATGGCAAAGCCTACGTTTATTAAAAGCGCATAAGTTCAGCCTTGAGTATCATAGTGGCCATTGGCACTTTAACCACCCTACTCTCGGTGATGAGTGGCAGCTTCGCTATAGCGAGCTTACCATTGCAAGCATGCAGGCGCACTTAGTGATCCTGACCGATGTGCAAGCGGTTGTCAGTCAAGCTCAGCGCGACGCTTGGCAAAAAATGATCAGAGTGCTCAGCCACGAGATTCATAATTCTCTCTCGCCGATTAAGTCACTTGCTCAAACCTTGATAGAAATTCCCACCACGCAAGAAAATCAAGCCGATTTTGAACAAGCGCTTGGCGTGATTGTGCAGCGCAGCGATGGCCTGATGTCATTTGTTAATCGCTATGCAAGCGTTGCAAAACAGCATCAACTTCATATAGAAGCGATATCCATAAATGACTTACTAACACCGCTCGTAGGGCTTTTCGACAATCGCGTGAGATTAACCATTGAACAGAACTTTACGCTGCAAATTGATCAAAGCTTACTTGAGCAAGCACTTGTAAACCTGATCAAAAATGCCTTGGAAGCTGGGAGTGAGTGCAATGCTGTTTACGTCAAAGCGTATCACAATCATAAATTCGTAGGTATTGAAGTACTCGATGAAGGGCATGGCATCAAGAACGCTGACAATCTGTTTGTACCTTTTTATACCACCAAAACAACGGGTAAAGGGATTGGGCTCATCTTAGCTAAAAATATCGTTGAACAGCATAACGGAAAACTGAGCTTAACCAATCGTAAAGATGCACAAGGCGCAATTACTCATATTCAGCTTCCATTGGCGGCAGCGAATAGGTGAGTGTTCACCGCCACTTCTAGACGACATTTATTCAGACATTTTAAGCATCGCAATCAACTGACGGCCAGCAGCAATGGTATTGGTTTCACCACTATAGATGTTGTCGCATTCTTTCGATTCAAACTTTGCTTTAGTCCAAACAAGTAATAATACGTGTTAACCGATTAACTTTGAGCCCTCGTAAAAGTGCTGTCGATGCTCAAGGTAGCGCATCCACACTCTATCCATTTGCGACTGATATAGTTTTGCGCCATGTTTGTAATCCATGCCGTGCAACAGCAGCATATCCGCAAGTTGCATGCTGCTAGTCATGGCATGCAACATGCCTTGCGAAGAGAGCGGATCAAAGCTCATGCTCGCATCACCCACCGCATACCAACCTTTTGCTGCGCAACTATCCAAACGGGCCGAATTTGCACTTACCATAGGATGTAGGTGTGCTGTTTCTATATTCACCAAGTCCACTAAGGTGTTAAATCCCCTCACCGGCTTTACTTTTGCTAAAAAATCTCGAGCGTTGGTGATGTTGCACTTTTTGATCGCATCAGCGCAAGCCTGCCAAGAAAACACCCGAGGCTGCATATTGGGGTCGAGTGAAGAGCATGCCGCGCTCGGCGCACTATACCACCAGCCATTTTCTTCATCGCTTATCACCGCAAACTGTTTCGTCGTGGCAACCTCTGCGGTAAGCCACAGTGCCATTTGCTTATCAAACTGTTGTAGTTTTGCACCGAGTCGCCTCGCTAGATGACAGGCGCGACCGGTGGCATCAATAAGCAGTGTTGTCGTGATAGACATGTCAGTGTCGCAGCCTTCAACCCTAACCTGCCACCCTGATTGTGTTTGCACCACATCAGTGAGCTTTGTAGAAGATAACAAAGGGATACCACGAAGCACTAATTGATCACGAAGCTGCTGTTCAAAATGCTGCCGATGAATGTGCCACCCCAAACCATCGGGGTTTTTAACGTTATCCACTATGGTAGGCGATTCACTACCCCAAAACGAAATCATACCGTGACAAGTGAGATGTTCCGGGCTTTGTAGTAAGTGCAACAGGTTAAGCTTTTTGAGAATTCTAGAGGCCGCTGGCGGTAAACACTCGCCCACTTTGTCTTTAGCTGTAGCGAGCTTATCGACTACTATCACCTGATAGTGAGGATGCAAAGCAAGTGCAGCAATGCATCCTGCAATGCCTGCACCTACAATGACAATATCCGATTTCCTTTCAGCCATATTAGCCCTTATTATTTGCGATTCCGGCGATGTGCTTTGTCGGTTTGTGACAAATCAGGACGACAATCTCGCATGCTTTCGTTATTATCCGCAGCCAGCAGTTTTTCCGCTTTGACTGGTGTTAACCCTACTTGCATGGTGGTTGGAAAACCAGTTACGCCTTTTTCTGTCTTCGGTAATACCACCGCCAATTGACCAAACCCAGTGATCATACTGTTGATCTGCTCGATATAGTTGGTTGAAGGGCCTATCGGCAAATCGTTTAGCCACAGCTCCCGGTCATTAAATGCTGCTTGTCGCTCTGCAAATGGCTTTGTTTCATCGACTACTCGGTGATAGTTTTGCTCGCTAAGCATATTATTTGGCACTCGTGCAGGCCAAAAGGTCGGTAAATAAGGGTCGTACGCTTCATTGTAGCCATCGCGACAACTCGCGGTGTCTGTTTGCCAAGGAATGGCCATCCAACGCGTAATGCCACCAGCAACCTGCCCCGTTTTTAACGGGCCGCTCGAATGCAGCGCAATTTCTGATGTCATTTCCACGCCATAATTGGTGCCGTGGGTCGGTGCAGTATCCTCTGAATGCTTAAGGCGGAAAGCTTCGCTATACATGCCCGCTGTACGCATTGGCCAAGTCATTTCACATCCAGGGTGGAAAGCATCCGCTAAACAGAACTCCATCGCCGCTTTAGTTAACATATCTGGTTGCTCAGCAACCGGAATTTCATCAATGCTGGTTGGGGGGCAATAACAAGGGTCGTAATCAGAATCAAATTCGCCATTCGACCACTGCTGTAACATATTCAACTGAATTTCTGTGAGGGTGACAAACTGCCTTGGCGAGTCATCGGCATCTACACTCATCGCATCGCCGTACAACCAGGGCCACAACTGCGGAGCGGTAGCGGCAAATTTAGGGTTCCAACTATGTTTTTCATCCGCCGTGGTGACTTTTTCTATCTGTCTAAAGTTATTAAAGAGATTACGTCTTGCTTCTTGCCATGTGCGTGAGTTGTCATTTAAACGGCTGATCCAAGTCTCTGAAGTAAAATCAAAGGGGCTATTCCAGCCAAACCCTGCGGCAAATCCCGCATTAACCCATTGTAAATCGGTTAACCTTTGGAAAATTGGCAGAATGTCTTTACTAAAGGAAGGCTTACCCTTAGGTGCTGGTAGCATCTTGGCGTCAACTGCAACCTGACGCATTAAATCCCACATGGTTCGCGGAGATTTTTGCATTGGCGCGTAATCTGGTGGCGCACAAATAACCCATGCAGGTTTCACATCAAGTGCTTTGCCTTGATATTTCACCTCAGCAGTTACAGGGCCGTCCGAAGTATCGTCGTACCAGCCTTCATTATTACCGAACGTGATCGCCTCGTGGCCTTGAGGATTTTCTGACACCCCGTGTCCACCAAGCATAAGTAAGCGGCCCTTATCGTCGGTACGCATTTCGCCTAAGTACACTTTTTTACCGGCAAAGCGTCCTTCAAAGCGACTACAACCGCACCCAGAAGCAATACCACTGATCTGCTGCGCCCCACCATCAATGAGCAAGCTGTTACGGTCGTTTACATTGAGGTTGCGTAGTAAACTCGGCTCGGCTTCAGCCGCCTCTGGAATATCCAACGCTAATTGAAACTCATACCAAGATGCTTTTTGATTAGCCAAGCGAGCATGCCAAATGATAGAAGCACCATCGTCGCAAGTAAGCTCTTTAACGATGTTGCCCTCAGCGTCCAATCCATAAATACGAAAACGCGCGGCTTGGCGCTTCAACGCTCCCGTGCTATCGCGATAGTAATTCATATCTCTTGGAATGGCGGTATCGACCTCAGGGCCAATAAAAAATTCATCAGGGCTATTACCAACCCGCATTACTCCAATGGGTGGGTATATTGCAGCTGAAACAATGGGATTTTGATTGCAGTGATGTGACATGTTGTAATCCTTTTTGCAGTGGTTCAATTCATGAAGCATTACTGCAGTGTAGAAGCTATTTCTGACTTACACCATTACATCGAATTACAGGTAGGAAAGAGGCCAGAGCCTCAAAATGAGGATGGCCCACATGGAGAAAGGGTGATATCTCATCTGTAATGGATGAGATAAAAGTACACCCTGTGCGGGACACAGGGAGAAAGGAAAAAATTAAGGAAGGAAGCGCTCAACACGATAATCGCTGACGCCTAATATAAAAAGTGTGGGATTTAACTTAACCTAATGCTTCGCATACTAAATAGCTTTTAAAGCCGGCGTGATTAATTACATGTTTGACCTCACAGACAAACCAGTCACCGTTGAGATTATCATCAACCTCTTCGATAGTTATCACGCCACCTGCTAATAAATTAGGGTCGCCAACCACACAAAGCTGCACACTGGTATGCGCTCGATTTAAACGCTGTAACATGGCCGTCGCCGCGGTTTGTGCTTCCGCCTCGTTAGGGTAAACGTAAGAGAGTGTCGTGTTAGGTGAACCGCCACCGACACTTACCAATGTTTTTTGCGCTAGCGCTTTATCGTAAAAATAAGCTTGCACCCCTTTGACTAACTTGTTGTGGTTAGCATTAAGCTGCCATGAAACCAGCTGCTTTTTACTTACCGTCACGCTAGGTAAAGCTTTGCCAGTTAACGACTTCCCGGTGCCTTTAGCCATAAAGATAAGCTTGTCATCCGCAATCTTCATGATTGCATCAAACTGCACGGCAAGCTTGCTTAGCAATTGCATATCGCTTTCACTTTGCTCAATGTGCGGTATTTCTCGGCCCTGAAAAGCATCACCTATTTTTGCCTGTAGTCCATACTCACCAGCAATGTCTTGGATAAGCTTGTCTAGCATCAGCGGCTCATCCTTCCCCAGCTCTGGCCACGAACGTATTTTTAGTGCTTTAAAATCTTGATCCCACAGCACTTTATTACCATAAAATGTCAACGAGCGATTGGGGCCAGTCAACTCATAAGCGCCCACTTCGAAAATACCTAATTTGGTTGAAGGAGCACTCTGATCTTTGGTGCCTTCTTTATATCCCATCGCAATTTCTAGTTGATCCGTTGGTGCGGGTAAGGCAATGGGCGCGTCAGCTAAATTGTCAAATCGTACATAGCAGGTATCACTCGCCAGTCCTGTGCGTGTTGTAACACTGAGCTCAGCCAAGCGGTTCTTCAGTGTTTTTGATACCTCATTGCCATTTGCTTTAATAGAATAATGCGGTTGTAAGTCCATCTTAATCCCAAATATTGATCACTTTAGACACAGTAGGTTTTGCGATTTCGGGAAGAAAAATACTGATCTGCTCCGAATAAATTGGCCCAAGCTCTGCCAAGCCATGATTGGCTTCTAGCACCTTTTCTACCATGCCACTACTGCGGCCATAGTGCTTAAAACAGATGAGATCGAGACAATCGCCATCTCGCGTAATATAAGTTACCCCTTTGCTCATAACGACTCCTTAGCACTCAGCGCGCTTAATAGCGGCTGAGCTCCATTGAAAATTGGATTTCTCGTGGGATCCCATCATTAAAAAATAAGGTCCGCGTTTCACTTATCCGTTTGATGACCCACTTACCCATCACGCGCCCTACGCTTGGACTAGATTTCCCACTTTCTTCAACATAGCCAAGCGTCATCGGCTCCCCTTTGGCGGCTTCATCTCTCATCATGTCTAACTGCTTCAAGCCGTTATCCACAATTTGCGGGAAGATCACCCCTTCAATGTTTAAGGTTTGCTCTCCTACGCCAATAAATTGCATCGGCGGAGAGTCCTTATCAGTCTGAGATTTGTGGGCTTCCCAGCGATATTGAGAATCGTACTGGAGCTTATTAAACGCTGCGGTGCTTACTGAAAACTTGTAGTCTCCCAGTTGCATCATATGTTTAGCATGATTAACTTTGCTCATTTAGTCCTCTATCGTTATGCCACTTGATTGTAATATCGAGCACTAAGCTCTTGCTCTGCTTGTTGCTGCTGCTGATCCAACATTTGCTTCACTTGCTGCGCAACCTCATAAGCCTGTTGGCCATCTTTTGCATTGACTGTAATATTAGCGTTCACCGTTATCGATGCAGCGCCCGCTTGCGGCGCCGATGAATATTCAGATGCTTTATTCGCACTCGCATTCAGTTGATTTAAACTATTTAGATCTGGTGCTTTAGCCTCATTGGTAGCTGATGTTTTGTCATCGCTAAACCAACCTTTAATGGCATCACCAACCATGTTGTTGGTAAGGTAACCCGCCATAGGGGCCACCATTCTTACATAAGGATTTTTGCTTTTTGACAGTGCACCAGATACAGCGTCGGCAGAAAACATGCCGCCTAGCGTGCTACCAATACCAGCCGCTTTTTCTTTAACAGAAAGCCCATCATTATTGAGCGTTTCCCATACCGTGTGTGCGTTTAGCGCTCTGCCTGCCAAATCACCCGCCTTGCTGACGCCGTGAATTTTGCTGGTTGTCATCCCCTGATTAGCAGCAAAGGCAGCGGCCGTGCCTGTGGCTAAATTCAGCTCATTAATGACATTATTTTTAACAAAGTCGAGTGCGTTATTTTTTGTTGCTTCACTGTTTTGAGGCGTACTAATCGCTGCCGTTTTGCTGTCTGTTTGCGCAACGTTTTCCTCGCCTTTTGATAACCAACCGCCGAGAGTGTCGCTAATTAAGCCCAGCGGCCCCATGGTGGCAAAACTCGTTGCGCTATCGAGCAAGCGCTCTGTCACCGAAGGGCTCGAGGTACCTGAAGCTGAGTCCTGAGCATCGTCAGAGAACCAACCACCAAGTTTGTCACCAAACCAACCACCGATTGACTCACCGCCCATAGCGCCGAGTGCACCACCGACTAAGCCACCGATTGCAGTGCCAACCACAGGAACAACCGAGCCAATTGCCGCGCCTGCAGCGGCGCCAGCGAGTGCGCCACCTGCGCCACCGGCAGCCGCTCCAACCTGAGTGGTTTTTTCTTTAGTCGTTAACGTGTCATCGGTTAATGCCGTGAACGCATCGAATGCCCCTAACGCCACGCTAAGCGGTGCAGCCGCACGCCCAAGTAACTTTTTAGACCCCTTAAATAACTGACCAAGTTTGCCACCTTTAGCTGGAGAGAAACTGCCAAGCTTTTGATAACTAGCATCATTTGCGGCAGCCATCATTTTGACTTTTTTGGCTTTTGCATTGGACTTTGGTTGCGATGCTTGATTATCTAACTGTGCTTTTACGCTGGGGGCTTTCCCGCCGTCTAACAGTTTCAAAGCGGGTTTATTAGCGCCTCGTTTGTTGCTTTTGCGCGGCTTGTGCTCGCGATCCGCCGACGCTTCTTGTTTATCCGCTAGATTAGAAGACCTAGCTCGCTTGTTACGCTTTCTGCCTCGCTTCTTGCGTCCTTTTTTACGCGTAGACTTCTTCTTCTCAACATCACTTTCTAACTCAGCAAACGACTCGGATAAATCATCGCTAATACCGTCTAATCCAAACTCACCAAATAAATCTGGTAAGCTGTTGGTAAGTGAAGATAAATCTCCCTTGAGAACGCCTTTTAAATCAATATTGGAGAGTAGATCAGCGTGTTGCTCTAGTACACTTGCCGCATCGTTTAGCCCAAATGCATTCAACAATTCAGGTCCTGCGCTTACAAGGGACTTGATGTCGCCCCCCAAAATCGCGTCGACATCCAGTTTTTCTAATGCCGGTAATGCGCCTTCGAGTACGCCAGCTGCACCGTCTAATTCAAATGCCTTTAGTAATGAAGGACCTGCCGCCATAAGGCTCGATACGTCACCACTGGCAATTTGCTTGAGATTCAGTTGTTTTAAGCCAGGAACCGCAGCTTGTAGCTTATCCGCAGCATCGCCAAGTTCAAATGCTCTAAGCACTTCAGGTGCGGCATCCACTAAGCTGCTCAGCTCACCATCCATTAAGCCCTTAAAATCGAGTTTTTCAGCGATAGGAAGAACTGAACCAAAAGCCTGTGATGCACCTTGCATATCCAATGCATCTAATAATGCCGGAGCACTTTGTAGCAACGACTGGATATCACCATCCGCAATTGCGCCCAAGTCCAATTGTTGTAGCGCTGGCAAAGCCGCAGATACCGAGTTTGCGGCACCATCAAGTCCCGCCGCCTCAAGTAGGTTTGGTAACGTTGCGGCCAACGACCCCAGCTCACCATTAGCAAGCCCGGCTAAATCAAGTTGTGCAAGCGCCGGTATTTCTTGCGCAAGAGTTTGGTTCAATGCCTTAAGATCAACGGCTTCTAGCAAGCTTGGTAAAGCCTGCTGCAAACTTTGTAAATCGCCTTGAATAAGTCCAGGAATATCCAATTGATTCACAGCTGGCGCAAACTGCGTGACCACATTTGCCGCATCGTCAAAGCCAAATTGAGTTAATAACGCAGGAGCAGCTTCTGTTAGTGAACCAAGCTCTCCTTTGAGTACCTCTGCAAACTCAATATTGCTCAACAAATTGCCTGTTTCGAGCAGCTGCTTTGGCAAAGCAGCCAAATCTAAACTCGATGCAAATTCCGGCAAAGCTTGACCCAGTGACGCTGCATCTAGGCAAAATTGCTGCTGAGCATCGATTACAGATTGGCCTTGCTTGGATGCATTTGTCGCCGCAGTCACGGCTGGTGCAACGGAAATTGCGTTAAAAAGTGAAGGAACGTGTTCGGCTAATGCCGCCAACTCAACTTGTACGGTTTGGCTTGCAGCGCTGAAATCTAGTTCAGCAACCCGTTCAGACAAGCCACTTATCGCATGCTGTAAAGAATCGGGCAACGCCAACATAACCTGTTCAGCCTGCTGCACCAACTGGCTACTAGGCACAGCATTTTCACCAGTGGCAGGTGCCTGAAACTCAGGTACTGAGAACGGAGCCTGTGGACTTAACACCGCGCTGGCATTAAGTTGAGTCATGATGGAGATTAATTGCTGGATCTGCGCACTAGTCGCTGAATTGGCATTGAGCTTTGCAACTAGACTACCTAAATGTGCAACTTGGTTAGCAAGCGAAGTTACCTGTGGCAACTTATTTTTGACTTTGTTCGCCTCTCGTGAACGAACCTGTTTACCTTGTTTTGTCATGGCGTTACCTGAGGAAAATAGAGAAAAGTGAAACGCTTTAGCTTAAGCTGAGGCCTAAGCTAAAGCGTCTAAAGTATGGGAATGCGCCCCTTAAAGGGTTAAGGGGCGGTTGCGGTCATCGGTTTAGCCCGCTTCTGTCGCTTGTTTGTAATCAAGCGCTGCTTCAAACCACTCGATGAGTTCGTCTTCGGTCAGCGCGTTGAGTTCGGCCAAGCCCCAGCCAGTATATTTGGCCAGAGCGATAACCATGGCTTTTAAGCGCTTTGGCGGGACACGAGAAAAGCTTGTAGCGTTTCTCGCAGCTTCACAAAATCACTCCAATCAAGCTCTTCGATGATATCTGGAGAAACTTCGCATAAGTGCGAGAAATAACGAATTTCGCTTTCAGACTCGCTGATATCCGCTCTATCCACCATTAACCGATCGCGTACTTTTGGTCGTCTCATTGTCAGTTCTGCATACTCATGCCCATCGACCGTAATTGGGAATGCTAAGGTAATGATTTCTTTCATGGATTAAGCTCCGATTGCTGCGCGAAGTGCTGCCATTTGGTCCTTACCATTAACGGTACGAACGTCGTTGTATAGGTCAATTTCGTAAATCACATCTTGACCGATCTGTAGCTTGTACTTCTGAATTGCATATTGCAGCGTAAGCTTAGCTTCCTCGCCATCTTTCCAGCTGCCCATATCCACTTCTTTGAAGAAGCCTTCAAGCGTTACCACCACTGGTACTGGCGCTTCGCCTTGCGCTTGGATAGCACCACGAGCCGTTAACGGCGTTGTTGCACCGCTCCAATCGCCAAGTAGCTTCATCATGTCAGCGTTGTATTCAAGTAACGTGATTGTGCCTTCTAGCTTTTCAAGTTGGCCAACATCAAGCTCAACCGGCGCTTGGAAACCCGACGTCACTTCGCGAGTTTTTACGGTTACTTTTGGTAGCTGGATTTCATCAGCGATACCTAGATAGCCTTTACCATCTACAAACAGCTTGAATTTTTTAAGAATTTTTGGAGAGATTGCCATTATACGATTTCCTCTAGGTAGTTGTTAGTTAGAATACTCTTGAAGGTGATGTGCTCAGCCGGTGTTGGCGGCGTGAAGTCAAAGCTAAAATATACTTTACCCGCTTGAATATTGGCCGGTGTGTTTAACTCTTCATCAGCCCAAATTTGACCGCCAAGAATTGCACCTTGTGCTTTTAAACTATCTAGGTATGACTGAACACTTTGCGTAACATCTTCGATGTAAGTTTTGGTGATATTGCGGTCAACTGCCCACATGTGCGCACGCAGTAGTGAGTCGTTGATCATATCTGCGGTACGTACCACTGACAGGAATGCCCATTTAGGGTCGTCAGAACAAGTACGGTTACCCCAAAGCTTAAAGCCGTTTTGACGAATAATGGTCGACACTTCTTTTTCGTTCAGCATATTCGCACGTGCGTTAGCATCGCCCAGCTGGAAGTCGATCGGACGTGCAGTTGCCACAATACCGTTCATATTGGTATTACTTGGGCTCCACCAAAAGCCTCGGTCGTTGTCCGACTTAGCAATCATGCCCGCAACACGTGCACTTGCAGGTTCAACTTCTGTTTTGCCATCGCGGAATACTTTGACATGAGGGTCAACAACGAACACACGACGCGAACCAAAGTCTGCACGATATGTTTTTGCATCCTCATCGTTGGTGTTTGGACCATCTGCGATGATAACCGCACGAAGACGCTCAGCCACGTTCACAAGTTCTGTAATAACTGGGTTACGATTACCTTCAGGGCGTTGATGTGCATAACCTGGCGCCACAAGAATACGTGGTGTTACGCCAAGTACAGACTCAGCACCAAGGAAAGCTTGTACACCTTCATAAGAACCGTCTGCTGCCACACCGCCAACCATGTTTGACATGATTGCCGCTTCATCAGCACCATCGACACGAACCACAACGACTACCGCACCAGCTTGGTCAAAAATACCGTCCATTGCCGCAGGCAGTGTTCCTTCTGTACCCAACGGTGCAGCTTCAGCACGTTTACCAGCAACCAATACAGGTGTGTTAAGTGGAAACTTTTCTGGATCTGCACTAGGTGCAGTACCAATCACACCAATTACTGAGCTTTTTACTGTTTTGATTGGACGCGTGCCGGATTGCGCCTCAATGACTTCTACACCGTGTAGAAATTTTGACATAGTTATCTCCTTTAAAGACATGTCAGTTAGAGAATAAAAAAGGCCATACAAGCTGCCTTGTATGGCCCTAAAAACTTCATATAAATTAGAGTTTGTTGACCTTATACCTTACGGATAAGGTGGATAAAAAATGACTTAGATTTGGATACCCTCGATGGTGACAGGCTCCCCGTTGATTAAATACAATCCTTTTATTTCGATAGACAACTTGCCCTCTCCTGCTGGGTGTACTGCAACACCATCAAGTTGAAAGCGTGGTTCCCACTTCTCCAGTGCATTGGCGATGGTCATAGTGATATCCCCCACCAGAGAGTGAGAAAAAGGTCTATCTACAAGCTCATATAAGCCGCAGCCATAATCGCGTCGCATCACGCGACTGCCAAGCGGTGTGGTCACAATATCGCGAATACTCTGTTTTAGATGCTCAACACCACCGAGCGGCTTGCCCGTTTTGGCATTCATTCCTATCATGACGACTCCTTAAGTCACTTTGTAAATTCCCGCGCTGGAGCCTCCTGATACAGGAACCTCCGCAGCCTGAGTCATATGTTCAACTACGGCTTTAGCAATCGCAGTAGCCAGCTTGCCAGCTCCTGCATGCGCACCTGCCAACACAAAACCCTCAGCTTCAAGCTCCGCTTTGATCATGTTTTCTAATGCATTTGCATCTAATGCCATGTCACTTCCCCGCTGTAACTGTAGACGAGCCGTCACCATGTGGACTGCCAGTAAAATGACATACATGTGCCGTAGTCACACAAGGTGAGCCACCATTTAAGGCAATACTTGCTCCTTCAACACTGACGTCCCCCCCCGCTTGAACAGAAGCACTTCCATCACACTTCAAAGTTGCATCTTTTGCACTCAACACAGTCGCATTAGCTTGTGTCTCTACTCGGATGTCTTTGGCTGTTGTAATATTCAGCGTCCCTGCAGAAAGCACATCCACAGTGGCATCCGCTCCTTGAATATCAATCAAATAACGATGACTCTTCCGGTCATACGTGATTGAGCTGCCATCTTGATATTGAACCTTATGAACATCAGGGCGATTTTCAGGCGTTACTCCCAATTGTTTTGGCGCAAACTTTTGACTATACAAGCTGCCAAGTACCACTCCCTGGGAAGTATCTCCACAGGGAGATAACACCATCACTTGCTCACCAACTTCAGGTGCTTGCCAAGTCATATCATGAGCAGCTTGCGCCGTTAGCCAAGGTAACTTTGCCGTGATCCAATCACCCATTTTGACCTTGACGGTCGCCGTTTCGTAGTCCACTTCATGCACCGTTCCTAGGCTAATTAGCTTAGTAAGACGCTGCTGTAAGTCGGACACGGCTAAGTCTGAAAAATGTTGATTCGCTATCACGCTATCGGTCCTTCTTCTGGAGTTTTATAAATTAAGTGATGCTCGCCATCATGCGGGCCAAGGTACACTTCTGTTATCTCAACACCGGCCTCCTCGGGATACTCAACTTGGTAATAAAACTGCCAAGTCAGCGTCGCCTTAGCGAGCATTGAATTGACTTGGTTGCTATAACTAAAACTGCTTTTTTCGCAAATAAAGTGTTGCCAAGGAACGGGCGTTTCGTCCTTTATAATCGAAGCCTCAGCGGCACTGACCAAGTTATCCAATCGCGCTATCAACGCAGAGGCATCAGCCTCTTCAAGCGCCAGTTCAAGCTGCAAAGTTATCACTCGTCTGTCGAGTGCATTTGGGCTCAGGTTTTTATTGTACGCAGGCCCATAAGTCACGCCTTTGTCGGCGCCTTTCGCTTGCAGTTCACTGGCTTGTCGCTCAGCGATTGGGATTAGGGTAAGCTGTGCACGCTCTGTTAAATCCGGTTGTGGCTGGCTTGCTTTTAGTAAATCAACTTGAGCAAGCTCAGACAGACCGGCACTCAGGCACGCCAACACCTTAGCTATCAAGGTTTGTCGATGCATAGTTGTGCTCTCAAATTATAAATTGGCTAGATTAAAAAGCCGAAGATGGACGAAACGCCCGAAAGAGGGTTAGAGACTTTAGAGTTCAGGTTTTGCCGGCCAAACCACTTGATCCGGAGATTCAGACTGGTTAGGCAAATTTCTTAATTGTGTTCGATAATCGTTGAACTCTGCACGTTTGCTTTCACTAAGTGGAGAATCTGATACTTGCGTCCAATCTGTTTCAACGAGTAGTCGGTTTCGAATATCTCTGATTTCATTCCATTGCTTTTGTGTAAATAGTTCATTTTCCATAATTAATTACCTCGAATATATCTATTAGGAACAACGCTGTTATGCACTTCAGTTATCGGCGGTAGGTAATAATTTGTGTCACCAATTTTTTCGACAACTTGTGTTTCGGCTTCGATTATTGATCGCTTAGAATATCGACCAGAGGTATAGAGTAGATACGAATAACCTCCTCTCAACCAAATAGAAGACGTATAAGGTGTAGACGCGCCTAGCACTTTCGCAACAAAAGGATGAACTGAGAATGCGTGCGCCTTTTGAATCGCAAAGTGGAAATCTCCACCGCTTGACCAATTCTGTAGCTGAACTTGAAACTCTAATAACCCCTTACTGTCCCCATCTAAATGAACGTACCTTTCTAGGCGTACATCAAGCATTTTTGGGTGATGAAAGCTAAGAGCATAAAATGTGTTTTCATCTAGGTGTTTGAGATCAATGATTTCTTTCGATGAATCGCCTTCTAGACGCTTGCTAAACCTATCATCTGCGTTTTCTCTAAATTCTGAAAACTGCGTCTGTGCCGTGTTAATAGCTTGAGAAGTTTGGCTTTTAACATCTGTCACCGTTTCCGATAAAGTACTTTGAATAATCCCAACCTGATCTTCAACAGTTTGGCACAGTGCATTGGCACGTGTGGCAACCTGGCTCAGGCGCTCCGTCATGGTTAAATTGTCATTTGACATAGTGTTTCCTTATTGATGCTCAAGATTGGTTAATCTAATTTCTTGATTGGTTTGGCGGTTCATGGTGTCTAGCTGTACCGTCGTCACGTTGGCAAGTTCTGCGTTAAATAAGCCATGGAATGCTGCTACGCGATTATCTAGCCGAGCGGCATGTGTTGTATCTAATCGTGTCACTTCACTGGTGAGCAATTGTTGCAGCTCACTTAGCGCTGTTTCCTGTTGTTGCAAACGAAATTCCTGTTTGATTTGCCGATGCATCGTATCTAGCTGCGTAAGCGTCATTTCGGCCAGCTCTTTGTCAACAATCAGATTAAGATTGTCGACCCCCAGCTTTACCTCGATACTCTCACTAGGCAGTTGTGCCAAACTTAACGTTAACCACTGTAGTACTTTGACGTCAGGTGTGCGGTAGCCAAGTGTGGTGTTGGCTTTTGAGTAAACTCCCAGCAAAATCAGCTCCGGCTCACCACTTGCGTCTACTTCGCCGCTATCTAAATAAACGCCAATTTCTCTGATGGCATATTCAAGTGGTGCGTCGAATTTGCCTGCAATTTTAAGGCTCGTACTTTCACCGTCTTGATAGTCGCTGTCGGCAATAGCTACACGCTCTTTAAGGCTGCGTAGCTCAGTTTGATTTTGTGATGGCGTATAAGCGGCATCGCCAAACGCCATATGGCTGATTTGTCCCTTAAAGCCTCGCGCTTGAGCGCTGAGTAGGGCATCAAGTCCCGCATGGGTAAACTGCAGCGTTAGTGCAGACATTAAGTCGCTCCTTGTAAATGATAATGTTGATATTGAAGTCGGTGCATACCACTGGCGAGTACCACTCCTTGCATTAACTCATCAGGATGAATGCCTATTCCTTGGCTGGTATGCATTTGTGCATTCAGCTGTTTTGCAACCGCAAACACACCTAAACTTGCCTGCGTTTCACTAGGTAAAACGCCTGCGCCTTCGGTATTTAGCATTTGATAGCCATAGTGATTTATATGGCCACATGCCCCCAATACGGCTTTGCCTTGCTCAGGTTTTACCCCTAACCCCAACACTTGGGTATTGCTCAAACCCAAAGGCGCTTTGCCAAGACCTGCCGCACCAATTTGCTCTTTAAGCGCAATACCCAATTGTAAATCAATATGGATAGCACCGCGTTTCACTGCGTTTACCACACGGCGAATACGTTTGAGCATCTGGGAGGTCAACAATCCTTGTTGTCGGTCGTCCAAATTCTGATTAATAAGCGCCCAGATCTGCACAGTGCCAGGCAAACCATCTGTCTGCTGCCACCATTCCTTGATCTCGGTTTCAATATTGAGGCTATCGAGTGCTTTTTGCAGCGCAAATGAGGTTCCCTTGCACTGATGAACCGTGAATGCATCAGTAATGACTTGCCGCTTAATCGCCACAGGCCAATGTTCATCCCACTCATCCACTGAGTAGCTCCACGCCAAAAAAGGTAATAAAGGCTCAGGGCAAAGCTCGGGTTGCCAAAGACTCGTTAAGAGCAGCCGTGTATCGTTCAGTACACAGGCATCACGCAATTGGGTTCGTGCTTCATCATCCTTGAGGGAGAGCCCACTTAGTCCGACACTTCTCGCTAGCCGCTCAAGTGCATCTCTTGGGAAAAACACTTGAGAATAAATAATTGGCAGCAGCTTATTACTTGATAAGCGTTTAAGTGCGCTGCGTAAATCAAGACAATCGGCCTCCGTCAATAAGAGATAACGCGCAATTTCCACTAGCTCATCATCGCTGCGCTGTTCAAGTTTTAAGGCCGCTAATAAGCCTGCTCGGATAGTTCGAGGCTTGGCTTGCAGCTCTGCTAACCACTGCTCCAACGTTGACGCATTATGAGGTAAAAGCTTAGTCATCCTGCCCCCTCACCTTTACCCGCAAATCCATTTGATCACAATACGCCACCTCAATATCTAGAGGTATAATGTCTTCACTTGGCGACTCCAACCTAATGTTTTCAACACCGGATAAAAACAAAGCGTTGCTAATGCCCGCTCGCGTGATCTGCCGACCAAGCTGACGTCTTTCAGTTAAGTAAGCGTCGAGCGCGGCCGAGGCACTGTCCACAATCACCTCAGGCGACGGGCCAGGTAAAGTCTCAAGTTCCGCTGCAATGTTAAACGTCAATATCTGTGGCTGCTTGATTGTGACTCTATCGCCAAGCGGCCTCACTTTAGAGACTTCAGGCTGAGTTGACGATTCAGGGGTAAAGGCGACATGTAATTTATTCAGCAGCTCCGCGCTTAGTGTACCTTTCCCTATTCGACTCAAGGCGGTTAGTTCTATTTCACATGGCCTCGGACTATGAACTTGCACGTCGCAAATTTCATTACTCACCGACAATGCATGAAAGCGATAAGAGGCCGCGCTCCCTGCGGTATTCAGTCCATCAAACGCCAGTTGCGTTCTCGCTCTTAAACGCTCATCATCCTCATTCCCAAGCCTTGCAACATTAAACCTCGCTGCGATTGCGTCTAAATCACTCCCTGAAGCACTCGCGAGCAAGTTCGCTTCTATTGCGTCATTTAGCATGCTTTGCTGAGTCAGTCCTTGATATGCCATGACTTCTAACAGTTTAGTCAGAGGTTCACTTTCCAAGTTTACTACCTCTTGGAGTGCGCTATCCTTTTGCAGCAATGCTTGCTTTAATGCTTCTAGACGCTGCTCAAAGTTTAAGGGTTTTAACACTTTAGGAATGGGCAACTGCGATAAGTCCAACCGCTCAAATGCCATCATCACCTCCTCGCTTTGCGCCATAAAAAAACCCACAGCAAACACTTGCTTGTGGGCTTTGAAGATTGGAAACCTGTGTGCTTGTTAACTTTCTCAAGCATAGGTCTATCTTACTGGTTTTTAGGGAGTAAAACAGGTCAATCCTGACCTGTTTTATAAAAATAATGTTCTTTAAAACCAGCGTTAGCTGACTGCTGGTAGGTACACATCAAATTCCATCGTTTCAAAAGTAAGCCGAAAAGGAGCACCGATCCGCTCTAAGCCTCGGTTGACTCGTTCTGCTGAGAATAAATAATTACCACTAATATCGAATTCAAGAGCAAGAGTAAAAGTACCGTTTTCGACGTTTGCTATAAAACGTATATCTTCTACTGGCTGTGTGGCATTAACAACACGCTCAATCATAATCATGATTTCAATATCAGGTAGCCCTGTAACACTTGCTGTAACGAGACACTTATCATTTTTCGCTACCCACCAAATATTACCTATTAACCGGGCACTGGAAGAAGCAAGCGCTACATCCGATAAGGTTATTTCTACATGTTCAACTGGGGACTCTTCCATCAATGTTTGTGGGTAGAATTGCTTAGTCTCTGGATTATAAATATCCCCTAAACTGGCATTGCTGCATTGTATATAGTGTTCAAGATCAACGGCTTCATCGAACTGATAGAGCCCAATAACTACATTGTCACTATCTACATGTGCATAGTTATACATACTCAATAACCTCCCATGACACTGGCACATAACGATCCCAAATCGGTATTGACGAGCCACCCATGTACATATCAACTCTATTCACTATCTTAAGTGTTGTACTATCCACGAGTTCACAATATATAGCTCCTGCCCAGCCACCATACTCACTGCTAGAATCGCTCGTCCTCTTTGCACCATAGTAAGCAGATGACAGCATGTTGACGACCGTCTTATTAGTATCAACTTCCGGCAGCGTTATTATTCCGCCATTTCTCTCACTCCCATTATACTTACCTCTAAATACTCGCTTCACTCCCCCACCAACTAAACTACTCACAGGTGTAGCCATCACTGCATCTCCCAATTCTTTTCAGCATTTAATATAAAAGTTAAAGTTAGGTTTAGGTCGCATACAATCTGCGTATCTGTGACGACCTTTCCTTGCTTCGCCATCAAAATAACCTCACTCGATATACCATCAACTACTATTGTAGGCGTAGCATCCAAACGCTTAGAAACAACAATCACAGCATCTTCTGGCGTTTCTGCAACCGGTGGTAGAATGAATGTATCGCTCGTTTTTAGGTGCACATTGCTGTGCGCAGGTATTACCCCACTTACCAGCGGCTTTTTCCTCTCTCCGACTAGGTATTCATCAACGTTACCTGAATGTATCGAGGTGAATATTGGCTTTTTAAAACCGCCTTCTGGCTCCGCCTCTTGCGATTCGTTTGAGTAAATTTTTACATAGTTATCACTACAATCTATTCCTGACATTAGTGCAGAAGCGCCAGACCATGCATCTACCTTAATCCAAACTGTGAACCATGTGTCAATTCCTGATGGGTCATCCATTGTGACCTTTAAATCTCTGATTAGATGATTAGCTTCTCGCGGGGCAGTGTTAAAGGCTGAAGCATTAAGGTTATTGGCTGATGTATCATTGCCTTTGGTTAAGTAAATTACCGCGCCACCCGAAAGATAATCTGAATTAGACGCATGCCCCTTGGTCCCCGTTAGATAGATCATCCATCTAAAGCTGTTGCTCGATGGAGATACAAAGAAAGAAGCAACTTTATACCACCGCTCCCCAAAGCCGCTGCTTCTAACAATGTTCCAATCTCTAATGTTGGTATTGCCTGCATGAAATACGTCATGCCCACAGTACTGAAATTCCCTTGGGCTGACGACAATACCTTTATTGCCTTCCCATGGTGTCTCACCTAATCCTAGATAAGCATGTGCGTGGTCTTCTTTTCCGTTGCTAGAGTAGATACCAACACTGCCAACTCTTTGTTGTTTAGTATCAGAATAAACATGGAGACCAACTGCATTATGGCTTGTAACAAGCGAGCCGCCAAATGAACTTCCTTGCTTACTGAAGACGATATCAGGGAATGTCCCACCACCGATATCTGACGCTGAGGGTTTATAACCTTCGTGGTAAACTCGTTTGTCATAATTTGAGCCAGCGTAGATTTCACCCTCTACTCTTAAAGATTTGTTGAGTAAAAAGCTAGGCAAGCTAGTTTTCATGTGGCAGTGGTTACTGGTTTGTGCCCCAACCTCCATAAAGCCATAAGGTGTTACAACCTTCAGGGAATGATTATTACCTTTAGATAGCTTGGTTTTGTCATCCCCAACATGAATTTCACTTCTGAACCTAACCCAAGTCTGCTGATAATTCAGCTGCATAGCCCAGTTGTCGGGTATGCTGTCACTACCCAAATCACCCATACCTAGCCAACCACGGCCGTCACCTGTGTAGGTTAGGTGTAGCGACGCGGCGTTTGTGCGACCGGATTCACCAATAGATATTCCAGCGGCTTGTTCAATGTTATTATTACCAGAGCTGCTGCTATGTAGTGTTAACCATGGGTTGTTTTTGGTGATGGTGATATCACCTCCAAAGTTCCAGTTACCATATGCATATACACTAGACCAATCAGTCCCGTAGTTAATCTCTAAGTTACTAGTCGTGCCAACGAGTGCTCTTTTGCCTCTAATTTTTAGGTCTTGACCACCATTGGTATCTATATAAGACCGTTCAAATCTATCAAGCTTTTCGCTGATATCGGCTGGTTTTGGTTTGTTATGCTCGGTGTAAAAAGCCCCCCAGCCAGACCAGATCCCATCTGCGCCTCTATATCGAACATATGAGCGTTTTAAATTGGCGTATTCATGAGCAACTTGGATAACTCGCTTGCCGCCAGAAAATTCAACAACAGATACCTCAACAATATAAGCTTTATCGTTGAATGGTCTATCGGTCACTGAAGATGAGGCTAATACAACCTCGCTTTTCTCTGATAGTTCATTTAAAGAACCTGAAATGACTCTGCGACCAGTAGCAGGAACCGCACCTACCTCTTCTGCAGTTGGTTTGTTATGTGTCGAGTAAGTGTTGGCAAAAAATTCAAATGGCTTAGCATTACCTCTGTCCTGACACGCAATCCAACATTTAAATGAAAATCTGTATGGATTAGATGAATGATGGTTTCTAAATGTAGGCACATTATCAATAGTTTCTATTGACGGATGATTATGCCCATTAGTGTTTCCATAAATTGCATTTGCACTCCACGTCGAACCATACTTAGTAAAACGGCCAACAAAGTTTGTGCTCAACACGGTTCCATCCGTCAAGCCAAATATCAGAATGTCGCACGCGTGATCAGGCAAATCAGGAAATGGCTTTGACTCACCAGCGCCAAGCCAAAGCTCAAACGTACGGTCAAAGAAGTTCGCTGATTGGTGGCTAATTTGAGTGCCAAGCCCATGCGGGTTTATCGCATCTCCAACCCACTCTCTCGTCGCATAGGTCAACGACGGATCTATTTTTTCGGCAACCGAATGATTGTTCTCTACATCAATCACCGCTTTTATTTTTAACTCAGCTGCGGCATTTTCGTCACCTGAAGGCTTATAGGTTTCAGGGTGTTTAACTAATGCAAAGGGGCGTCCGTCTGGCATATAAAATGCAGCTTCACGAACATAAAACCCACCAATCCCTACTGGCAAGACTCCAATTATTTCAGCTAGATTGGCCGTATCTAACAGCTTAACTGAATTTATGGCTCCTCGGTATTTTTCTTGAACCAATGTTTCTTGTAATGGTGTGAGATGTCCGTCCCCAACCCCAAACTCGCTGATCTCAACCGTCTGGTCATTAGCTATGGCATCTAGAATTGCTTGCCTCCCAGCCGAAGTTAAGTGGGTCCAATAATGTGAATTAGTCATATGATCCTTACTGTTTAGGTAACGGATAAACCGTGGTTGATGTTGCGCTACAAGAAACAGTTCGAGTGGCAAGTGCAAGGTTACCCTGTAAATTCATTTGGAGCTGATAATCCACAGATTTTCGCTTTGCTCTGTCGATTAGTTTTCTGGTTTCTCGGATCAGAGGTAAATCGATCCCTCTGTGAGAAATAAATACATCAACTTTAAATGTGCCAGCGGGTGCTCGGGGTGTTTGCTCAAACCACTCGGTGATTTCGGCACCCATATCAAAGTGAGATAGAGATTGTATAATTGCATATCGTGTACCTAAGTACTTATGCTGCTCAAAACTATCATCAATAACTTTGCGTTTTACAGATTCGTGCCAGTTTTCATCCCATTCTTTTACGCCTTGACTCCATGCTAACCAAGGAAGTAAGGGCAAGGGACAATGAAATGGACTCCATAGAGTGGAAAGCTTGCTGATTTCATCGTTCAATAACAAAAAGATTGAGCTATTCGCTTCTAGTATTGCGCGACTCAGCTTATTTGGTGGTTGGGTGTCTTCACTCTCACTCAAAGCGACACCTCAAAATCGATCTCTGTCGTACCATTGACGCACCATGCAACTTCATTTTTTAATACTTCTATATTGCTTGTAGGAGAAATAAGATTTACTTCTTCTACTCCCACCTGATGCAGCACGGCAAATAAAGCGGACTGCTTAACTGACTTACCCAGTGAGCTTTGCTGCTGCAGAAAATGTTGCAGCTTAGTAATCACATTTAATCTAACTTGCTCGTGGCCAGGCCCAAGTTCAAGTTTGACTTTTGCTTTTATATTGAAAGGTTTAATCACCGCAGGAACAATTTCAACTCGATCTCCAATTGGTCGAACCCTTTGTGCAAGTAAGACTTCAGATACGCTGTCTTGATCTCCAGGTGTGAGGCCAAAAGCAGCAGCAAGCGTACTTATTAATTCTGTTGACGGCGCACCATTTTCGGTTTCATTACTTAATATGCTCAAAATCACATGGCAAGGAGATGGGCTCGCGACGTGAATATCTTTAACTCTGCTATCTGCCGTCAACGCATGATAACGGTAGCTTTCTTCAGTTCCAGCCGTATTTAAACTATGGAATGCTTGTTGTATTCGGTGTCTAAACCGTTCATCTGACTCTTCTGGCAAACGGCTTACACCATAACGCGTTGCAATATGGTCTAGGTCACTATTTGTTGCTGTCGCCAACAAGTTACCTTTGACGGTGTCATTTATTCGTCCTTTAAGCAGCATGCTGTGATATGCAAATGTATTGAGTAACTGTGTTAAAGGCTCTGATTCTAGCTCTAGCGTCTTACTAACATCTGGAACTAACTCACTCAATTTACTTTTCAACTGCTCCAGAATTTGTTCATATTCCAGATTTTCTAATAGCTCTGGAGGTGTTAGCTTAGATAAATCGATTAACTGAGATGATGGCATTGCACTCTCCGGTACTAAACAGAAAATAAAAAAACCCACAGCAAACTCTTGCTTGTGGGCTTTGGAGATTGGAAACCTGTGTGCTTGTTAACTTTCTCAAGCATAGGTCTACCTTACTGATTTTTAGGGAGTAAAACAGGTCAATCCTGACCTGCTGTGAAATTATTAGAACGCAATCACAAACTCTAGTAATTCAGCTTGAGAGGTAAGGCTAAGCACCGCAGCTTCTAACTCACCGCTTTTTTCACGCACCACTTCTCTTTGCTGCAAAATGGCGAGTAGGTTTGCACGCTCTGCTGCTGCACCTTCTTCATTACCGTTCAACCGCTCACTCAACTCACGCTCTTTTGCGCGCTCTACTCGCCACTGCTCTGATTGCAATTTGCTATAGGCGAGTTGCTTGATGCGCGTAATAACTTGCTGTTTTAAATACTCAACTTCAGAGTTTTCTTCGGTCTCTAACTGAGTCTCAGTAATAAACTGTGCTACCGACTCTTTATTCCATTGCTCACCCGTTTGCGGGTGTACCAACCAAAAGTTACCCGCAATAGACATCCCTTTATTATTGTCGTAATAAATATTCATTTTCACTCCTTAAATCGCGCGACAGGTTCTGGCGAGGCCATACTGGTTATATAGGTAGTGCTCATTAATAACACCGATATGTGAGTATGGATTCATCGCTTGAATGGCTGTTGCCATTATGCCTCCATCATACCCTACGCTATCGGCCTTAGAACGATAGCAATACGAACTCAGTAACTCGCCATCTAGTGTTTCCATAACCACATTCACTTCACCTTCACTATTCTCTGTACCATTTGAACTTTGTGTACGGTATGGCTCACTATTACTGGTAAAAATATAATTGATGGGCTGAAGCTTCTGCTCTTCGGTAAAGAGATAATGCGCATTAAATTTGTCACCTGCCATTTTTACTTCACTACCGAGTAAACCAAAGTAACCGTAGTAGTTAGATGAATAGCTCGACATCGCCGCTTCGCTGTGGTTATAGCGATTTATTCCATGCGGCTGCGCTAAGGTATTTGCGATAAATACCATCGTTGTAAAGTCACCGCTATCCACATAATTCTGATATTCAGCTTCATTCGCAATGGCGATGTTAGTAATGTGATTGCCATCACGATACTTTTCCACAACCAAGTTAGTACCCGAGTCGATAACCACTAAGCAGTGCTTTTGGTTGTTATACAACACAGCTACCTCGTTATGGCTGTAGCTAGACCGTGTTGAAATACCAAATTTATCTTGAGCATTTAGGTTTTGCTTGGGCAAAGTTCGCGAGGTAAATCCCTGCCCTAAAACGAAGATACCACCATACTCTGTCGCATTCACTGACTGAGACTCTTGGGTGCTATATACGATTTCAAAACTAACATCATTAGGTTGTGCTTTTAAACCCAACGGCACAATGGCACTTGCGCCGTGTTGATACACCTTAGTCGCAGGGTTTTGCTCAAAGGCATTATTATGGACAAAGCTTGATTTTAGTACGGTGGATGACGTGCCATCTTGGCTAAGTTGTAAATGATCTAACCGGCATGTGTCCGTTGCTGCATTCGCGGTATAACTTGGTCGAGTGAGATAGGAAGTACCATCACTATTATAGATAGCCAAAACCGATGTGGAGCGGCGGAAATTGACATTATTATTCGCCGTATCAATATTTTTTATCGCGAATAAGGTTTTTGGTGTTGCAGCAGTGTTGTTCGCGACCATTTCATTAATTTGTTGCGTCAATGGACCTATTTGATCCAGTAGCGCTAGTTTTGCAGCCCTGGTAACCAGCTCTGCGGTCGACGCGGTTAAATCAGCTTTAGCAGAATCAATATTGTTGATCGCTGTGGTTGCAACCTGTTGCAATAGCTGGGTTGAGTCATCCAAATGTTCCTGTGCAACAGCCACAACGGCTTGTTCAAGCTTAGCGTTATCTGTGAGCCGTGCAATTGCATTCGTGACTAAGGTTTGCTCCTCTGCACTCAGCGGAGTGCTGCCGTTCATATCAGCGACCAGTTTGTCGACCATTACCTGAACGGCTTGTTGAATTGTTGCCATAATTTCCTCTTATAGATCCTTTAAATTGGTAGCAAGGTCTCACCCAACACTTGATTGAGCCGAAGCCGTCTAAAGCGCTTATCGATATCTACTTGAGCTTGTTGATGTGCCAGTTGCTGCTGATGGATATCTGCATCAATTGCCTTAAGCGCATTGATCAATCGCTGTACATCTTGTTCAAGTAGATTATCTGGGTGAGGGAGTGGATATTGCTGAAATGGAGTAAATTGGTTGATGTCCACAACTTCTCCTACAAAGTAAATGTGCGTAGATTTCGTACTCTAGGGCGCTGTGCAGGAGTCCCCTTCAGTACCAGTTTCACCCGTGTTGTGGCGGTATCAACACCGTTAAAGGTGTAGTTGAACTGCTGCCAACCATCGTTCAGTACTGAACTGCTATCCAGTGCAAGCGGTAGCCAAACATCTCCTTTTTGCATCAAGGCTTGTACTTCTGAGTGGCTTTGAATATTCGCTTCAAAGCTCACCGTTAAATCACCGCCTAAACGGCAGCGCAGCTCACGAGAGATATAGTCTCCAGTTTGCGCGACTTGCCCGTGAACACACTGGCTGCCCGCAAAAAGTACTGGCGTTAAGTTTTGTGTTCCCGTCAATACAGCAGCGACCTTCACCTTGCCTGTTATGGTTTCTCCAAGCGTACTTGGTTGCCACTCTTGAACGCTTAGCACTTTTTCTTTATTGCCAGTAGGGTACGTGAGTTCAAAGGTAACTTGAGTATCTGCACTTGGGCGCTGGACTACAGCTAAAAGCATTAAATCTGTTACTTGTTCAACCTCTACCTCGCCGAGTTCAATCCGTCTACTTTGCTCTGTGAATTTGGCGGCCTTTAACTTAAATGTCAGATCTTTATCCTGATGTGGCGTCCAGGTGCTAGCGTTGCTTGATGATAACAACACCCCTACTTGATACGGCTGAGAGGTAACCCAGTTGTGCGCCTGATCAAGCTTACCGAGCTCTGCAATAGCAACACTGTGCTCGGCCCCATCAGTTAACACAACCAACGCATATTCCTGATCGGCATTTAAAAAGGTTGGAGTAAAGGTAAACAGTGTCGATTGGTCATTTAGCTTTATCTCATCGCTGCTTATTTTGCTACTTGCCAGCACAGTTTGCGTAGGAATACCTTGTACAACTTCTCGAATTTGTACTTCAACCGCCTCCTGTCCTTTGGCGGTAAACCATAATTCAACACCGGCAATAAATCGCGATTGCTCCAAAATAAAAGTTTGTGCGAGTGGGTCAAAACGCTGAGTAATAATGCTATTTACACGCCTCAATGTTTCCACTTCAATCACGCCACTACCTGTATAACTAGCGCTTCCTGCCGAACCTTGCTTACCAATAAATCGCACCAATTTAGTTCCGGCGGGAACATTATTTGGCACTTTAAATCGACCTGCTAATTCACCGCGTGTATTTGCTTGGATCATGCTTGCACCTCTGAAATAATTTCAATGCCATCGAATAACAGTGAGTCCAGTTGCTCACCTGAATCAAACCCAGAGATAGCAAAGTTGACCCAACGAGTGCGCAAGAACTCCGCTTGCTGACGGCGAACACCAACTCGCTCAGTACTCGTTTGAGTAATAACGCGACGAACACGCCCTCCACCGCTAGTTAACCTGCGAGTAATAGGGCTTGTCCACTGAGTCTGGGTTTGCGTCCAATGATCAACACTTGGGGTTAACGTGACATCCGCAGGCAGTGGTTCAAATGCCATATAAGGATTAATTTTCATCTCCCCAGTACGGCTTTCTTGTATTAAGACGTCTTCGAGTTCGTACGGTAATGTCTGGACTTGTGGTTGTGACAACTGAGTTATTTCTGCGGCCATTGGCAGCATAAGTTCGCCATCCACAATAGCAGCGCTTTGCTCAAGTCCAATATCGCGCATATCGTCATCTAAAAACGGGTCAACAAACACGCCGTATTTGCTCGCAGGAGACTGGGCATTGGTATCGTTACGTAGGCGTTCAATGGCCAACAATTGGTATAAATCTGAGATCTGCTGTTGCATCAACGCAAGATCTGTCATTTGTACTGCTTCAATCGCAATATTTTGGATATGCGGCGGCGCACTCCCCCAGTGTTGCTGCACTTGAGCTAGCCCCAGGTGTTGATGAGGCACTAAAGGTGCTTGCGGGTTGATTCTGTCGGGTGCACCTTTGATCCGCTCAACGTGACCATTGGGGGTAAGCAGGAGCAGGTCGATACGTGGCATAAACCAGTGATAATCGACGACCACAAGGCCATTTTCGAGCATTTCTTCAGCCTCGCTTAACTGCTGCTCGAGCCAAAACCCGGTTTCGTCGGCATCAACTTCAATAAGTCGGCGATAGGTATACACCACGTCATACGACGTGCCTGAAGCTGGCTTATTGCCACCATCACGCCAGCTAATATGATTACGGGTAAAGATAAAGTCGATACCCTGCTGATATTCAATGCCACCTTGCGAGATCTGCAAAATTTCAATGACAGAGTCATCATCAAAGGGATCGGTATTTTGGCCGGTTTGCGCGTGGCCTCTAGTCAGAGAGGTACGCTTTTTCACCTCTGCGGTCACCTGATCAATGCGCTGCACCGGTGCAAAGTCTAAATCAATTCGCATAGCGCCTTGGGTATTGGCGCTAAATCGGCTCGGCTCATTGATCACCTCACGTACATCGGGGTCGTTTGGCAGCGTAACAGGAAGTGCGGTGTTAAACGCTATTTCATAGCCATTGATATGCGCTTTCCCCTCTTGCACATTAAAGTGCTGGTGGCTTGCCGTGCTCTCTCGATAGCTGACATTGAGCCCGCTCACCACATAACTCCCGCCGTTTGACTCGCGGTCGTAACGCGCAAGTGCGCTGGTAATTGAGTCTAGTTGTGGTGGCGGCTGCTTAACGATAAGCGTGCCATGATCGATTTGGTAAACGGGAAAAAAGTCGCTATTGGGATAGTCAAGGCTGTCGCTCAGCCCCCAACGGCCCGAGATTTTCAGTCGCGCGGCACCCGCTTCGTCAAAATTGTGTGCACCAATGGCTGGATCTCTAAGTGTTGAATCTTCAAGCTCTGTCACCACTTCCTTTGCTAACCACACCCCGACAATTTCGAGTTTATTTAGCGCAATCGCTAACTGTTTGGTGTCGACCTCATGTACCGCGCCCTGTAAATATACTGAGGATGCGCCAATGGTTGCAACGGCATGAGCTTGGTCAATAACCACCTCGCCCCCCTTAACCACATCCCCATCTTTCATCAATACATCAGCGATGCCTTTTACATGGTGCTGAGACTGCAGTTGTAGATCGTTGAGTTCACGACTTTGCAACCCTTTACTCGCTCGAAACAATAGCTGGCTGTAACGCTTTGCAGGATCAAACTGCTGGTAATAATCTTTTATCATTGCTTTCTTCTTAAAAACTGATCACAAACTCAAACGTTTCGCGTACCCCTTGGTCGCGAAATAGCGCCGTGCGATGCTCAAGCAAAATAAGCTCACCTGCCTCTGCAACCTCGTCTGGTAAGAGGTAATATTTTCCAGCTGGAATGCCCGTTTTTGGTGTCGTACCAAGCATTAAGCCAAGCTCGCGAATATGCTCACCTAAGCCATCTTCGAAGTCGTAGGTGAATTGGCAATACAGATGTTGGCTGGCGGTGTCGCTTAAGCGGAACTTTCCGGTTGGTACCTGAATTTCGCCTTGTTCATCTGGCTCACAAAAGCGAATTTGCTTTGCCTTGCGATAACCAATGAGATTAGTGAGTTGTGTGGTATTGGTAGGGGTTGGCGGCAAAGTATTATCCCAACTTGATGCGCCGTTACCCCATGCCAAATAAATAGCCTGCTGCTGCATTAGCCGTGCAAGCGCCTTTCGGCCTTGAAGTGTTAAAGTGGCCAAGGACTGCTCCTTAAAGAAATGAAACCGAGCTAAAAATTAAGCTCGGTGAGAAGGTAGAGGTTTAGTAAGGTTCAATCCAGAGGTCGGATTGCTGCTCTGCGGCAAGTAAACAAGCTTGCGTAAGTTGTGCTTTGGTTACTTCGGCCACATTGTTATTAGCAAGTACCCAGCGCTGTGTGTCACTGTCTGTCATCAGTAGTATGGCTCGAACCATACGTTGCTGACTTTGTTCGTCACCATCAAACACCAGACCATCAACTTCAACGGCGATTGACGCCACATTCGCTGCACGCTGACTTTTAAAGCGTTCACGTTTGGTGTCTGCAATTTGTTGTTCAGTATGCGCAAGGGTCGCAGGATGGTGATAAGCCATTCGCGCTTCGTCGTCGTACTCTATGCGCGATTCAACAGTTTCAGTGGTTAATGCTAAATCCACCTCCACATGCTCAACACGATAGCAAGCTCTTCTCACTTGCAAGTCCAGCATAGGCTCCGCTGGTAGTGGCGGCACAGGCATTAGTTCATCTGGGTTAGCGGCATTGTGCGCTTGCGCCTCAGCTATCTGTGCTTGCACTTCTGTCGTTTCAGTCTGCCACGCGGCATGCGCCTCGCGATATGCGGCTTCTTCTTGCTCAATGGCAAGTTGTAGCACCTCGTCAATCTGCTCTTGAGGGTGACGCAGCATTATTTTTGTTTGCACGTCCGTATAGCTCAGCGTTAAGGCCTCTACTGCATCAGCCGTGAGGTTCTCAGCCTCAGTATTCATTACAATCTCCTTATCCATTGTGTGCAATCCCTATTGGGAATAGGGTGTGATGGCAGAACACTTTGACGGTATTGCCGTTGAGATCGGTTTTGGTGTTTTCGCGATCGATAATTGGGATGGTTTGATCGTCGCCCCAGTCATTGTTGTGAACTCTAATGAGTGAATATTCTACGCCTGAACTTGTCATGATGCGGCCGTCATTTGCTACGCGATAGCCATCAAATGCAGACGCTGAAAAAGTGAAGTTCAACCTATCTTGTACCGCAATGACAGGTCTGTTTAAGTGACCGTTATCAAACCCTTGCAGCCTGTATACCTTCCCTTTAACAACGCTCGCCTCAACGCCGGCTTCAATGACTTCAACATCACTTAGATGAATTGATTTATATTTGAGTTCCGTACCATGAAACTGTAAATACAGCAGCCCGTTCTTTTCAGTAATTGTCGATAACGCTTTTACTGCTGGCGAATTATCATTTGGAACATCAAGATTTAATGGTTCATGGATTGGTTCATCACCTGCACGAGATGTCCATCCAAGGGTTTGGTTTGGGCTATAATAAGCGTGCTTTGAAACATTAAGATGCTCTTGAAAGTATGCACTGCTATTACGTTTGCCTACTAACCCTGTAAGGCTGGATTGCAATCGATTTCCATATTGATTCAAATATGCTTGGGTCGCATAGACTCGCCCAATATCCCCACAGATCGCTGAGTTTGTTGCTGCATGAGTGAACACGGAGTCTGACTCATACTGCAACAATGCCACGGCATTGGCATTCCAGCTTACTGAATTTATATTTTTTACAGGATCAAACTGCACATTATTTTTAACCCAAGTTTGTCCCTGGTCGATAGTAAAGGTTGCTGATAACGTATCACCGGATAGTTTCCGATTTAGTGGATAGCCAGCTGTCCCGTCTGGTAACTTTGGTATCCATTGACCTTGTACACCATCAGGAAATGTAGATTTAAAGTTATCAGGCGTAGCAACAATGTCAGTCCAAGGCAAAATATCAAATTCTGCATTACTTTGATCTGTAGGAAATAATAGCTCAGCCTGTATTGTTGATGCTCTACCTGTATTGAACCAATTTAAATTTCCCGTGTTTGGGTTAGTAAGGGCAATCAAGTTGCCATTTCCCTCAATAGAGAATTCATCCAAAACCAACCATTGATTGAGAGTGACGCCACCAGCAAAAGTAGTTAAGTTTGTATTCCCCTCGTCAGTAAACTTTATTGCAATTGGAGATGCTTTAAATTTAGTTTGGTTTGGGTAGCTTGAGATTAATCTGCTACCGTTGTATAGCTTGTCATCTCCAATTAGGCTACTTTCTGAACTCATGCCTTTTTTAAACAAATAAATTGTGACAGCTGAGTCATAGCAGTTGCCCGATTTTACCTTGGTAAATGGAAGCGTTTCCTTACCTCTGAACTTAGCCGCAATGGCATCACTCAGCTTACTTTCTCTCACTTTTTCTGTATGAAGCTTCTTAGCATTCAAACGTAAGTCTTCGACTTGACCTGCATAGATTGCGTCATGATATTTGTATTGGTCCGGCCGTCCGCTATAAGCAACACTAATGCTACCCCAATCGATTCCACCTGCAGGTATTCTCGCTATATTGGAATCAAAACAGTGCTGTGTGGATACTGGTTTTTGTTTTAAAGCAGGACTATTCCATGTCACAGCATGACCTTGACTATCAGGCATATCACTACGTGAAAAACCTGCCGTTCCCAATGGGTTGTAACTCGGATGATAGGCACCTTGGTTGAGGCGCTGTACCAAAGCAATTGGTAAAGCATAACATTTGTTGTTTGACGATACGCCAGACACTGGTGAACCATCATACTGACAAGCCACGAATGCGCCTAGGCCTGCTTCAGAATTCGATAGTACTGTAAATGGTGTTTTATACATCCCCCTATTACCTGCAGGGTGAGCACCTAAATCAAGTAATTCAGTACTTGCTCCTTGAGGCTTAACCACACTTGTTTGGTTGCCAGAACTGTAGCCCAAAAATTGATTGATGACTGTTACGCCGTCGGCTTGAACTCGATACCAATTATCCCCAACTCCCTCAACAACCCTAACTCGATATCTAACCTGAATATACGCTTTTGCCTTTGGGTCGTAGTAAATATTATGCTCAGGCTCTCCAAGGAAAATAGCCTTTTGCGACTCCGTTAGCGATGACCATTTAACGCCATGCCCTTTTGTATCAGCGTCCCACTCTCCAAACGCTGAATACCCCTGAGCAACGAGATTATTACGAAGGGTAATGCCTTTATAATTATTTGCGCCATATTGCACATTCCCTAGCGGATACACGATGTCTTTATCAGCAATTTTCTCGTGCCAAGATTCCAGAAACACTAAGTCTTTACGAGAGGTGATCACCTTATTGGTAGCGGTTTCTGCTGTAAATGCGGTTGCAGCATCGTTGTGCTGGGTGACGGTGCCAGACGCTGAATCATAGGTTTTGGTGCCGTCTGGGGCCATCGGAAATCTAACTTTATTAATTATATAAGATCGAGCACAAGCAACATTTTCCAATTTATGGGATACACCATCAACTACTGCTATAGGGTAGTCTGTTAGCGATATGCCTTTGGAGTTTACATCTTTACCACTACGGCCGAGGAAAAACGTATTTCGCTCTGGGGATATGGCCTGCCATATACCGTCATTGATATTACAGTTTTCATCTATGGATTCTTTTCCCCACTCAACAAACCCACTTCCCGCATATTGCTGTTTACGCATGTCGCGCAGTGCATCAAACTGGGCTTTGGTCATTACATGGGGATGCGGGTTAACGCTTTGTGCATCTGCAATCAGTGATTTAAGTGTTGGCAGTGTATGGCTGTTGCCATTTAGATCTTTGAGGTTGACGCTGCCAGACTGAGTTTGCCAATCATTCAGTGCTTGGTTGTTCTGATTAACCGTTTGATAGGTATGAGCAATATCTTGCTTAACCTGATCAATTTCCTGTAAGCCTTCGGTGATATTGTTGGCAAGTTGAACACTTGCTTCGGTTTGCTCCGTTGCAGCCTGTTGCAACTGGGCAAGTTGTGATTCTATGGTCATGTATTATCCTATGTTTGCTTTGCGCAGGCGCATCGCCAGTTGCATGGTTTGGTTAGCTTGCTGAATTAGACTTTTACCTTGTCTAAGATGTGCATAAACAGATGTAGCCAGCTCTTTTGCCATAAAAATATTGGTGTTAAGCACGCCTGTTTCAAAACTGACTTGCTGTGCAGGCAGCGCTGCGAGGTTAAGCGAAATGACCTCTAACCAGGCTACGTCTTTGCTTTTATGATTCAGCACTTCGCCCCCTGCGCTATATACCGCGACTAAGGTGCTGTCAGACCAAATTCCTAATTCTTTGACTGGGTAATCGGCTTCCCCTTCAAACACTGCGCTAAAACGCACTTGTGTTGCAGTGAGTTGCTCCGCCTGTAAAATCGGGACCTTTTGGCGCTCTTGTCGTAACTGAGTTTGCAAGTGAGACGCGATATAACCTGCGCTTCCTGCGGACAAATGCGTCAACGTAAAAGCTTGCCCTTGCTCTAGCGCCTGCGTCAATTTGGCAAGCCCCGGTGTCGTCCATACAACAGAGGCAAATTGTGATGATTGCATTGAGAATTCCATTTATTTGAGGAGTGCTATTCTGGGAGTACCACTTGGAAACGACTACAATGAACATTAAGCCGTCCAGTGGTGGCGAGCGCAGCTGAGAGCGGCATCATTTGACGATGTTGCCAATGTACAGTCGTTGCATGAAGCGGATCACCAAAAAACGCATCGGCTTTAGTCCAGCTTTGTTGCCACTCACCCTGCCACGAGCGTGTTGACCACACGCGATGCTGCGAAAGCAGCCTGATTCGGGCTGAGCTCACAGGCAGTTGTGAAGGCTCTTTGTCACTGAGCTTATATTCACTCAAGCGTTTTGTGGTGAGGTAATGACTGCGCTGACTATGTGTTCTACTGAGGTGTGTAGAGGCATTCGTCACGTTATGACTCACACCTTGCTGGTGGCTGCGGCCAAAGCTGACTTTGCATAGCGTGTTATCGCCATCATGAAATGGCACGCCAGAAACATCAGATAGAAGCGCCCCAAAACCACTTTGAGACAACTTCAGTTCACGCACATCATAACCATGATAAATACGTGAGAGCTTAGCTCTTACCGGGGCAGATAGTCCAAGCAGCTGATGTATATCTTTCAGCGCCTTGTTCCCTGGAATTTTGCCAGATGCCAATTGATAGCGATAAAAGTGGCGTCCGGGTTTATCAACCGCAAGTTCAGCCTCGTCAAAGTTGAGCCAATTGAGCGCGATGCCTACACTTTTTGGTGTACCACGAAGTCGCTGCCAAACCAGACCTTCCTTGATGGTTTCGCGAAGATCTTGGCTGTAGGGCAAAATAGCTTCTAAGCCATACTCCCAAACGAGCCACATCAGCAAGTTGTCGTGCGGTTCGGCCTTAAACCCAGATAACCTTGAGATACCCGTATGAATATCGTCACTCACGGCAACACTTTGCTGCAATCGCCGTTGCAGCAAAGTGTGATTAGAAGGTAATAACGTCATCTTAGCCTCGCTTTAATGTCAGCGAGATTGACTTGGGCATAACGTACTGATGGGCTGCCACATCAATTAACTGTGTTGGAGCAAGCAGTTCGATATGCCTAATTCCCGTACTATGTAATTGTGCATGCAGCCAGCTTGGCGTTAAATCCCAGCCAAGTGTCGTGATGTTGAGCCAGTTGTCTTGCAACGTTTGCTCCAGCTTATTGATAATAAGTTCAGAAGCATGAGTATTGAGATAAAGCTCAGCTTCAACATCTACCCAAACGGGCTGTGCAAGTTTGACCTCTAACGTGTCTGTTAGCATTTTCACCGAGTCGTCAAATAGCCTCTCTTTCACTTGTGCTAAAACCTGTTCTGCATTAGTGTCAAACTTTGCCAGTACCGTTACCACCACCAGCCCATCCCCTGGGCTTTGCACCGACACATCCTTGATTAATCCCGGTGCAGCTTCAATGGCTTGATGACGATAATGCGCCGCACTACCTGCCGTACTGGACGCTATGGTGCTGTTGCGAATACGCATTCGTAAGGTTTCGTCATGCTCATCGGGCAACCGAGCCACCCCATAAAAAGCGCCAAGATGCTCAAGATCGGCGCCTTGGCTGGTGGCTAACAAATTAGCCGCCGCGGCTTCATTGACACGCTGTCGTAATAACAGCTCGCGATAGCTTTCAACTTGCAAACAAATCGCAAGCGGCGAGCTTTCAAGCGCTAACGCTTCGGCATATTCAGGTGCAAGTTCAATAAAACGTTGTTTACGTGCTTGGAACAGGCTTTCGAAATCAAGTGGTTCAAGGATATTTGGCGCTGGCAAAGTGGAAAGATCGATTGATTGATTTGCCATAGAGTGCCTTATTCTGAGGACGTTAAAATGCTTGCAACACCAGTAGCGCGAGATTCAATTTCTTGGTAAACATTTTCAGCGCCTTTACCTTGATAGGGAAACTGAATTTCATTATTCAGCACTTTTGTGGTTAATGTACCTAGGCTGTCACGCCCCTGTGATGCCGCTGCACGCATCTCGGCAAGTGTTGTTGCTTTGCTGAGGCCATCAAGCAGTTTAATAAACTCAACTAATACTAGGTGGCTTGTATCTGCAGTAGTCCCAAGAATAGATTCTACATCCGCCACTGCTCGGCTTATTTGCCCGCGTTTGACTTGCTTGTCTAGGTACGCGAGTGTCGCTAAATGGTCTTGTTGTGAAGGAATTTGTTCTTGCATAATTACACCTCGATTCTTGGATAGTTAATAACACGGTCAACAGCAAAAGTGGCGTTACCACCAAATTCAACGATATTTTGTGGTGTTTTGTCACTGCCAACGGGCGATGGGAGCATGTTGACAAAGCGAACAAATAGCATTGAATAAGGGTGCAAACCATGAAGCTTAATTGTGTCAATAGTCTGAGTGGTTGCACATGCATTCCACCCACCTGTACTTTTTGGCTGAAGGCCTAAACGCTCAACCTCAGCGTTAATCTGGTCACTTGTTGCTTCATAGTTTGCTAATACAAATTGAGGAAAGCTTCTAGACCAATCATGACTATATTGATCTTCTTCACTGTGACCAGGTGCATAACTATAACTACGAGTCAGATGTACTTTGGTAAGCGCCTGAGGGGCTGGATAGGTGTAGTAACCCTGCGTAGCGATAGGTACTTTCACCCATTTTGAAATATGTGGTGCTTCAGGTTCAGCTTCTATATTTAACGAGCTCTTAGAATGATCCGCCCTATCATAATAATTAATTCGCAAGTCAGAATGGCTATCTGCAAAGTTGAGGATCGCTTGATCTGTTTTTGCTCCTGCCAAACCAATCGCTTCGCTAATATCTTGCTGCGCATCACTTAGTGCATGATTAATCTCCCCCATTTTGCCGATCACGGTTTGGGTTAGGGCATTATTTGAATCGATTAATTTGCCGTTCTCGGCTTGCAGTGCGGCGATGCGCTGCTCTAATGTCATTGGCTGATAATCCGCCATATTACACTCCTAGCTGTAGTAGTCTGTTGTTGAATTGAATTTGTCGGTGATTCGCTTGAATTTGTGCACTCAGTTGTTGGGTTTGTGCCACCAGCATGTCGAGAAATTCACCGGCATAAAAAAGCGTTAAATCGCCTGTAGTATTAATCGTGATAGCGTCTACGGGTGCAGCACTTAACAGCAGATCAAACCCTTGTACAATTTGTGCAATGGGAGTTTGATAAAAAAGTACATTTTGCGGGTGAGACCAAACGGCAAACAAAGTGCCATCGGCAAGATAAAAACCCACTTCGCGCACCGCGTACTCAGCATCGTCAATAAAATGTCCGGTAATATGAAATTGCCCGTCACCAACAACTTGCCCGCCGGCAATCGCCACTCGATTTTTTTCACCTCGCAGCCTAGTTTGGCTACGAGACGGCGTATAGCCAGAAGTGCCTACCGCAATCGCGCTAATATCAATGGTAAAACCATTGGCTTTGGCATTAACGGCCGCGTTTAATCCCGCCTGCGTAATAAGCGGCGTAAATTGTTCCATGAGTCATTCCTTTAGAGTCTGTTAATCTTCAAGTTTGTTTTTGCAGCAGCTTTGTTTAGGTATTAATAGCAATAAAACGACTGTCGCTGGATTTGAATAGCAAAAGGCGCTGCGTGAACATACAGGCTGGAAGCACTTTTAAGATCAGAGCGCACTTCACCGGATATTTTGCCCACCCCTTGCAAAACAGAAGTTCCAGCAAGATACGACTGGCTTAAATTTGCAACATTATCTGTTTGTTGAGGCATCCATGTTCGCTGGAGGCTCGCAGACTGACTGACGGTATTGAGTGATAAATTTGCACTTTGCTGTACACCTACACGCAAACTAATTTGGCTGCGGCATGGTTTTGTCATCACCACAGCTTGCCAAAGTTGTGCTTGCAACTTAGGAGTCAGTAACGTGCTGCCTGCTGGATCTAGGTTCTGAGCGGCCAAAGCAATGATCTGTGCAGAATGCGGCGTAAACGCGTGAGGATTTTCTTGTTGCCACCACTCTTTAAGCTCAACTTTTGCAGCTAAAGTGGAGAGCGCGCTTTTTATCGCACTAACCGTCCCTTTTATTCGATGATCGGGCACGCTATTCGCTATAATCTTGCGCTTCACTTCAATTGGCCAAGCGCTATCCCAAAAGTCCACACTGAGTGCATCCGCAAGCCAAGGTAAAAAATGCTCGGGACATCGCCACGGATCCCAAAGGCTACCAAGTGGAACAGGAGTCGCGGAAACTTTGCGTAGCGCCTTTGCCAGCGCATGCTCAAGCTTAGTACTTGCGTGCGGTAATAGTGTATTAAATATCTCTTCCTGCAATGTTTATCTCCACTTGTGTACAAAACGCAGCCTGCCAAGGGGTATTGATAATGTCGGCGGTAGGTGAGAGCAGCTCAACACGTTGCACACCTGCTTGGTGTAGCGCACTAAAAAGCCCAGATAAACGAATATCATGATTAAGTTTATGATGTGTTTTTAACCATTGCTGCACGCTTTGCTCTACCGTAGATCTCACGTTTTCTTCATCGGGGCCTGGATATAAATAAAGCGTGGCGCGGAGGGTAAATTCTTTTACTTCAGCTGAGAGTACTCGTGGCCTATCCGTCAAAGGCCTAATATCTTCTTGAAACAAATGTTCTGTAATTGCTGTGATTTCGTCTTGATTTGGTATGCCATTGCCTCTATCTGTCAGCACCGTTATCGCAACATCCCCCGGCGCGGCATCTTGAAGCCTAGCGGCATGGGTACAATGCAGCAATTTCGTATGCTCTGGTACTAAGTCTGATAATGGCGGCTCGACCTGAAGCTGCTCAAATTCGGGAGACTCAACAAAAACATCCTTAACTTGAGGTAAGGCTTTAAGCGTGTGAAAACAATACGCACCAATTGGCCCTGCTGTACTAAACCCTTCTAGTGCCAATTGAATACGCGCTCGAAAGCGCTCGTCACTCTCCCCAGATTCTCGTATCACCGCAAAACGATTCCCCAAATAATCGAGTTCACTGCCCGTGGCTTTTGCCAGCAACACCTGCTGCGCGCCTTCATTAATCTGTTTACGTAATAGCAGCTCTCGATAAGCAAAGACTTCCATCAGCTTGACGATGGGGTCGCTAGGTAACAGCTCAGAAAGTTCTGGGCAGGCGTGTTCTACGGCTTGCTTTAGTTCGTTATAAAGCGATTTAAATTCAACGGGTTCAAGTAAATCGGATGCGGGTAATTGACTAAGACTGACCGCACTGAAGTTAGTTAAAGACATAATGGGGCCTGTTATAAGGCACCCAATCAAAAATGACTGGGTGTTTGTGGTAGGTATGTTTAAGCGTTACTTTGCAGTGCTTGGCTTACGCCATTTGCACGCTCGGCGATTTCGTGCATCACTTGAGCTTCGCCTTTCACTTGATACGGAAAAGTTAAGCTTCCCGATTGCACATCAGCGTGGATATGGCCAATTTTATCTTTAAGTCCACTCACAGAAGCTCTAACGTCATCCAGTGATTGCGCGGTGCTAAGTGAAGTAACCAAACTGCTCAGCTCTTTCAGCAGTAATTGTGCCGTATCTGCCGTTGTACCGAGCAATGTATCTGTGTCTGCAACTTGTTGAGCAATTTGCTCACGCGCAGAATGCTTGCTCTGTAGTGCTGTCTCAACTGCGCTTAACTCTAGTGTGAATGTTGTTCCCACTCCAAATGTGTCTTCAACAAACTCTTGCGTTACAAAATGTGGGGTATTGGCGTCGTAGAACTTGTCAACAATATGGTTATTTACTATTAGTTTTGCCATTTTTATTCTCCTTAGTCGTAAGCATTTTGTGTAGCGTCACCTAAATAGGCGAATTGTCCCCAGTCATCCAAAGGTACTTCTCCTGTCACAACTGCAGGAAGGGCAATTTGAATCACGCCAGTTTCATCCTCAGGTTTACCTTCACCAGGAACGTAAGGATGACAATGACCATATCTATTTCGGCCAAAACTCATGACCTTACCACAAAGCTTTGCGTCTTGATTTGCTTCTAAGCCTTCACACCACCAATTGTTTGGTACTGTCCCTCGAATATGTTTCACAACCGCAGCTGCTGTTACAACGGTAGGCGCTCTAAAGTACTGGTACATTAAATACGCAAATAGATGTGCACTCTCGCCTCGACGATTTGGGTAATATTCCAGCTCCCAAATATTAAATTTACCTGCAAAGTATTTGGTGTCGGAATTAATTGCTCGTAAAAATTCTCTTGCAAGCGGTGTTCTTTGGTCTGTTTCGACTCCGTTTGTAACTGTTTCTAAAAGCCTCGCTTCTTTTACATAACCACCACTCCAGAAGAGTGGAAAAGTCCCTGCCTCATTGGGAATTAATGCTTGGTTTTTAGTCACGCGAAAATGCGACTGCTTTTTGCGGGCAGAGTCAAACCTTTGATCTATTTTGCCTAACTCCGAGTTGACTTTATTTTTTGCATCAACAACGCTGCTAGTTAAAGTCGCCGTAATATCTTGAATTTTATTATCGACGGTTGCGGTGAGGTCGTTTGACGCCTCAATCAATTTGGCAATATCTTGTTCTAATGCCATATTTTTTCTCCATATGGTTAATACAATTTGTAAAAGGAATACTGAGTGTTATCTCAGCGGTAAATCAGGCACAAAAAAAGCCCACCGAATGGTGGGCTTAATAGCCTAAAGTCGTTGTAGATTGGTGTTATCAGGGTTTTGGATAGCGGTTTTTAATGGTGCTTCGCGCTTGCAGCCACGCAGTTTTTGCCGCTTGTGCGGCTTCACTCGTTTCACCAAGCTCGGCCATTGCCGCTAAGTAATCGAAGGCAAGACCATCTGACTCGCTCTGGTAAGCAAAACTTCTAGCATGCATACATTGCGCTGCAAGCTGAGCCTGCTTTGCCTCAGCTAAAATGCCCGGAATATCAGCACTGGCTACTCCTAAGTCTGCCAGTGTTTTTTCATCTGCCGGTACATTGATAAGTTCATCATCACCGATTTTTAAGGTTTTAATTTCCATTGTGACTCCTTTAAGCTGTTGGTGGTGTATATGGATGGTTTGCGTATGGAATAGAGCTTAGTGTTGGGGCTAAGCGCTCGGCAAATGGAATTGGCTCTGCGTACCAACGAACAGACCATGTGTCACTGGTTGTTTCGTAAATATTTCTTCTATTCATATCCGCACCGTCATGGTATTTGACATCACCAGTCCAGTTTTTGATTATACGATAGCTTAAGCCTCCGCCCCTTAGATACAAACCACTAAATGCTCTGCACCACGGCCCCACACTTCCATCGGTTCCTCCACCATAACTATCTAGTGTTGCGTCTACTTTTTCAGATTTACAGTGCGCAGCGAAACTAAGGTGACTTACAGTTGGGTTATAACGCTCATGAAAACGCTTAATTTGCATAAAGTTAGCATCACCATCCCAAGCATAGGCATTACCTTCCAGCTCTAACAGAAGCCCTGCTTGGTGAGGCCGGTTCGGATCTAAAGGCTTGGTATCTGAGTTCCAAGCATAATCTCGAGCGATAGTCAGTTTACTTGTCCCAGCGTAATTACCAGGAAAACGCCACCACACCGGATAAAAATAATCCTTTGAACCGCCGATAAAAATATCCTGAACATAGCGTGTTTCTGGCACCGCCTCTTGAATAAATTTGTCGACATCTTGCTCTTTTTTCGCAATACGCGTGTCAAAGACAGCCATTTGGTTATCGAGCTGCTGCGCCTTGTTATCTACCACCGCCGTTAAGGCATCCGTAGACTGAATGAGATTAGCAATATCTTGTTCTAATGCCATGAGTTGCTCCTATAAAATTCCTTTGTCCATCAACTCAAACTTCTGTTTAAGATGACGAGTCATATTGTTAATTTGCGCAGCGCCTAGCTTGGCAAGTTCAGGGGCGATAAGAATATTTAGATTAACGCCGTTATCGACGATGGTAACGGCGTCGGCAGGCACGCCCGTTAGCACCAAATCAAAAGCAAGAAGTAAATCGACTTCCGCCGATTTATAAGCAATAGGTCTATCTGGTGAAGAATACACCGCAAATAGCACCTCTTGTGTTTGGCCATTTGCTTCGCTTTCGATATAAAAGCCCACTTCATTGACCCAAAAGTTGTGATCGGTATCATCAATCACACTCATATGGATTTGGGCATTTCCCTTATCTTCGCCACTTGCCACCATAATGCGGTGGACTTCTTGTTGTAGCTGGCGGCGGCCTTGATCTGGCGTATAATTGCCAGTGCCAAGTCCTACCTTGCTGATCTTCGCTTGAAAGCCATTTTTTTGGGCGTTAAATACTGCTTCCAAACCCGCGGTGGTGATGGTCGGCCGTAAAATCGTGCTCACAGCACCTGTCTCCTTTTGTTGAGTAATATCAACCCGCATCAATACACAACTCATTTAATAAGCTGATTTATTAAGCACATTGATATGAAATGACAGCAATGGGTTTTATACCAATAGGTACTACCGCTGGGTAAACGCTGATGACATCAATTGAAGTGTTTATTCGCTATTCCAATAGCGGTTGTAGGCTAAATTGCTGCGATGATTAATACCAATTTGCTTAATTAAGTGAGCTATTTTGAGGCGAGAAAATCTTGTCGATAACTCCGCTACCGCGTCCTGCTATCGCTAAGGTACCTACATCCATGTAGGCAAGGCGAAAATTTTGCTATTTAGTTGTTCTAAATGAGAAATTTTTAACGCCGTTAGCGTCAGATTTACTCCTTCAAATTGAGCACGTATTAAGACAAATTGGTATAAGTGTGGCAGTAGAATCTAGCCACTTGAAAACGACGATTAGTAAAGTGCAAAGTGCTCGCAAGTTCCGTCGTAAAGTCAAACTTGGCGGCAGGCAATCTTTGCTCATTGGTTAAATAAATTCGGCTAACCACATGACGACGGTTATTTAAGTGAAGCCCTACTCGCGCAGAGCTTTGTAAATACGCATTCACATGCTGGCTTTTCATATACCGGCCAGTTGCTGCGATTTGTTTATTGCTTGCCAATGCAAATGCCGCTGCTACGGTGGCTCCGGGTGCTTTTACGGCCTCAGTTTGCGCTGACTTTCTCGCAACTTGCAAGCCACTGGCAATAGAGGCTGTTTGCAGTGTTAGGCTCATTTTGGCACCGACTAAAAAGTCGAAATGGGCGCGTTTTGGTTTAGTACTATCGGTAACATCTTTAACGGCTTGGTAAAGCTCTGGGCTTAAGATCACAGCGTCACTGGTATACGGAATTTCATTCGCCCACGCGATAAACATAAAGGTATGTGGCTGCTTTGATTGATAAGGCGCCAGTGCTATATCATCAATTTCTTGAAACCATTCAAAAAACTCAACACTTACCCCTAGCGCTGCCAATGCTCGCTTTACCGAGCCAACCGTACCTTTGTGCTTATGTACTTTGACCGAATTGGCGATAAATGCCCGTTTAGTATCTACCGGCCAGCTTTCATCCCACTCATCTACTGATAAAGACCATGCAAGCCAAGGTAATAAAGCCTCAGGGCAGGTCTCTGGGTGCCATTGCTTGCCCACATATTCTGGGATAGTTGGTGTTACCTCAAGCTTACTCGGTAAGTCTTCAACTTGCTCAGCAATAGTGCGAACCAGCTTTGATGTGCCAGGTGGCAGTAATTTATGATAACTTGTCATAGCTCACCTTACTCCGTTGGAAAATGTAATTGCACATCGCGACAGTAAGCTGCATTTTTAGCACTTGGTGAGAGGTCGTCATGCATCGAGCGAAGCTTCACTTTTCTTACTCCTCCTTGATGCAAGGCATCAATAAGTCCCGAACTGGGTACTTCTTTCCCGAGCAAGTAATGCGATTGAATAAAGTTTTCAATTGCACGATGGATGGACACTTTAACCTGCTCCGTATTAATCCCTGCATTAAAGTAAATATCGGCTTCAATCGTGTAGGCCGTTGGCTCTACCAAATGCACGCGTACAAGGTCCGTAAGCGGTCTAACATCTTCGTCGTTGAGATAACGTAACACCTCTGTTCTCAGTGCTTCTTTATCTTCCAAAGTCACCACATCCGCAACTGGTAACACATGGACTTCAACAATGCCCGGCAATGTTGATTCAACAAATACGTCTTTCACTTTTGCAGAAGCGGTAAACGCATGGTACTGATAAGCACCTGATGTACCTCCCATTGAATGACTTTCAAGAGAAAGTGGGATCCGCAAACGATAGCGTTCATCCGATTCCGCTTCTTCTCTCGCCACACCGAACAAAACACCCAAATGATCCAAGTCACTGCCCGTAGCATATGCCACCATCACAGATTGTGCGGCGTCATTTACACGCTGCCTCAGCAATACCTCACGATAGGCAAAAAGCTCCATCAGCTTTATTGCTGGATCTGAGGGAAGAAATGGATAATCTGGAAACTGCTGTTGCAATTGCGCTTCTAATTCCTGATAAATAGCTTCATAGCTGACTGTCTCCAACACATCAGGTGCAGATAGGCGCGTCAAATCGATAGCATTATTCATGCTACTCTCCTTTTAAATGGGGTTGGATAAAGAAAGCCAATACGGCCGATAATAGCGGCGCTACGGACCCACTCTGCGGGCACCGAGCAACGTATCTAATTTTTTATCTATAGAATCTAAGCGCTTTTCGATGCGCTTTTGGTCTTCTTGGCGAATTTGCTTGAGGTGGTCAAGCTCTTGGGAGTTTGTGGTGATCCTTTTATCTAAGTCGCCAAGGTAAATAACACCAGACACCAACAGCGCAATGGTGGTGAGAATGTGGGCCAAATTAAACTCCTTTTTCATTTGCCATTGTTCAGGATGATTCACTTGCTGACCCCTTTTACTTTCTCAACGGTTCTAAGCCCTGCAAGCCCTAACATGGCAAGCGTAAGCTCTAACATCACATCCAGCGGCAACTCAGGCGTACCATGTTCAGGCATTAACCACTGTAGAATTGGATTAATCACGAACGAAAACAAAAAGCCTAGACCACACACCCACATCAAAAAAGGCCTCGCCCCCGCAACAAACACACTGCGATGCGCTGCTTGAACTTGATTGATCTGCGCTTGTACTAATGCATGCTTTGCTATTAGTCTCACCTTTAAATGCTCTTGCTTGAGTACTTCTTCTTCACTGGTAAACAATTCATCAAGAATATTGCCAATTGCTTCTATCGGAGCCACTGTTTTTGCAGAAAATAGGCTACCTAATAGACTCATGATTGCCATTCCCCAGAGATCATCTGTTGAGCAAGCTCTTGCGCGCGATTAGGCACTTGTCTTGCCCATCGGCTATCTAACATTTCAAGCGCAGCGGTATCAAAATCACCTTTTTCGACCGCTTGTAACATTCGACTAAAGTTAAGTAACCCTGTGATCCCTAAGTTAAATGCCATATTTACCAGCACCGCCATCCGTGCATCGTTGCAGTGTTGGATTGCAATCCTGCGTGCCACCGCCGCTTTGGCATTTTCTACATCGCTCGCAAGCAGTGATTCTGCTTCTTCTTCATCAATCCCCTTATCATCGAGATTTCGACCATAGCCAATAGTCAGCTTTCCCGCGGTACAAAGGTAAGGAAATTGGCGAAACCCCTCATGTTTTTTGAGTTGCTCTACTGTATTCATTACGGACATACAATTCCCCTTTATTGTTGCTAATGTGTCGACATATTAACCATCAAGCTTTGCTCAGCTTTCAATAACCAAAACTCCATTGAACGCTTGCTGTCAAAACCCAATGTTTTTGCTGCATCGACCACTTTGTTATGCATCATGTATTTAGCTCGGATTGCACGCTTACATTCTGGTCTAAGTAACTCAATTGATGCGGTAAGTTGAGCAATTTCATCTGGCACATGCATCTGCTCTGCACTCACGTATTTGCTTGATGAACTGCCAATAGCTTCAGTTGCAGCTTGACGGCTAAAGCCCTTACCTAGCTCTTTACTACACCAAAACTTACCCCAGCGCTTAAGGGCAGTACGTACCTGTTTAATTGTCACTTGCTTGTTGGTCATGGATTTTTCCTATCACTTCTAAAATATCGAGTAAGTACACATCTTCAACTAGGCCAATAACATCATTCCAGCGTGGGCTATATTCCCTATTTTCCCATCGTCTTAACGTACGCTCCTCAATACCATAATGAGCGGCTGATTCAGCTTGCGTGTAACCTCTGAGCTTTCGCGCAACACGAAGAATTTCGGCTCCTGTTGGAGCTGGTTTGCTTTGACCCACCAGTCTGGATGTGGTTGTGTTTATAAGTGTCATTGTTCTCCTTACCTCAAAAAATAAACACGACTAGTGAAAATTTGTTCTGCTTAGCTGAATGGGGATCGCTGAAAAGCGAAAACAACGTAGCCGTTCATCCTTGCCATCGAGTTTTTAGTTCCGGTAAAAACCCACCACACTCGTTAACATTTTCATCTAATAACTTTCTTCAGCGTAGTGATATAATAGCGATTCCTCGGATTGGAAACAGGTCAAAAATGACCTATGAATGATAAACTTACAATTAAACACTGGATAAATAAACAGACCAATTATTTAACTTATTAAAAGGTAAATAAAAAATTACAATAGTTAACTTAAACTAGCTTGGGCATTGTTTTTTCCTCGTTCTGAACTATCAACATTGCAGCACTGGAAGGCTTTCTCTAAAATACATCTAAATTAAAAAAGAGATTGGAAACTCATGGCTCAATATATTTATACCATGTCGCGGGTGAGCAAAGTTGTGCCACCTAAGCGCACTATTCTGAAAGACATTTCTTTATGCTTTTTCCCTGGCGCTAAAATTGGTGTTTTAGGTCTTAATGGTGCAGGTAAATCGACCCTACTTCGTATTATGGCGGGTGTGGATAACGAATTCGAGGGCGAGGCACGTCCGCAACCTGGTACTAAGATTGGTTACCTACCGCAGGAACCTGTACTAGATGAAAGCAAAACCGTTCGTGAAACGATTGAAGAAGCAGTTGGCGAAGTTAAGCGCGCCCTGAATCGATTAGACGAAGTGTACGCAGAGTACGCAATGGAAGACGCTGACTTTGATGCGCTAGCTAAAGAGCAAGGCGAATTAGAAGCTATCATCCAAGCACATGACGGTCACAACCTAGATAATGCGCTTGAGCGCGCTGCCGATGCGCTTCGTTTACCAGAATGGGATGCGAAAATTGAGCACCTATCAGGTGGTGAAAGACGCCGTGTTGCTATCTGCCGACTGTTACTTGAAAAGCCAGATATGCTGCTTCTTGACGAACCGACTAACCACTTAGATGCCGAGTCGGTTGCGTGGTTGGAGCGCTTCCTTCATGACTACGAGGGCACAGTGGTCGCGATCACCCACGACCGCTACTTCCTAGATAATGTAGCAGGCTGGATTTTAGAGCTTGACCGTGGCCATGGTATTCCGTGGGAAGGTAACTATTCTTCATGGCTTGAGCAAAAAGATGCACGCTTGAAGCAAGAAGAAAAATCAGAGAAAGCACGCCAGAAGTCGATTGAAAAAGAACTTGAATGGGTACGCTCAAATCCGAAAGGTCGCCAAGCTAAGTCTAAAGCACGTATGGCGCAGTTTACCGAGCTTCAGCAAAACGACTATCAAAAGCGTAACGAAACCAACGAGCTATTCATTCCACCTGGTCCTCGCTTAGGCGACCAAGTGATTGAAGTGAGCAACTTACGTAAGAGCTTCGGTGACAGATTGTTGATTGACGATTTGAACTTCAACGTACCTAAAGGTGCAATTGTTGGGATCATCGGTGCAAACGGCGCGGGTAAGTCAACGCTGTTTAGAATGCTAAGCGGTCAAGAGCAGCCAGATAGTGGTAACATCACTATTGGTGAAACGGTTGAAATCGCCACTGTTGAACAGTTCCGTGATGACATGGACGGTAATAACACCGTATTCCAAGAGATCTCTAACGGCCAAGACATTCTTAAAATTGGTAACTTTGAAGTACCAAGCCGCGCCTATGTTGGCCGCTTTAACTTTAAGGGCAATGACCAACAAAAGTTTGTAAAAGAGCTTTCTGGTGGTGAGCGCAATCGTCTGCACTTAGCAAAACTACTAAAAGCAGGCGGTAACGTACTGTTGCTGGATGAACCAACCAACGATCTCGACGTTGAAACGTTACGAGCGCTAGAAAATGCGATTTTGGAATTCCCGGGCTGCGTTATGTGTATCTCGCACGACCGTTGGTTCCTAGACCGCATCGCGACCCATATTCTAGATTACCGTGATGAAGGCCAAATCAATTTCTTTGATGGCAACTACACTGAATACGAAGAGTGGCTGAAGAAGACCTTTGGTGCTGAGGCCGCAGAGCCTAAACGTATCAAATACAAGAAGATTGGCTAATAAGCCTATCGACGATAGATAATCTGAGGCTCCTCGTTAGGAGCCTTTATTATTTTTAATACCTGCTTTTCTTTATTCATGCCGCACTATGGAGGTACGTAGCAAATCAAACTGCAGCAGCAATCCTATCCAACCAGCGTAATTTATTGTCATTTTTTAGTAGCGAGCACAATGATATAAGCTATTCTTTACCTATACGTACTATTAGGATCAGTAATGAAAGAACGTCGACGTTTTTCCAGAGTTATTTTTTCAAACGAGGCACAGTTTATGGCCTCAAGCGGTGATTTTAGCTGCGAAATCTTGGATTTATCGCTCAATGGCGCGTTACTCACCCTGCCCGATGGCTATGTGCCACTCAAAAACGACCCAGCAAGTTTAAACTTTTACCTACCAGGGAGTGATATCCAAATTACGATGGAGGTAGAAGTTCGCCATGTTGAAGAAGGTCATCTAGGTGTACATTGCCGCCAAATCGACCTCGATAGTGTGACGCATTTAAAGCGCCTTATTGAACTTAACCTTGGAGATGATGATATACTGCATCGCGAGCTGGAGCAGCTCACCTACGATGATGATTAATATCTATCGAATTTCAAATTCGATGCTATAACAAAGAGAAAATTATGATTTTGGATTCTTTACAAGGATTTTTCCCTTTTATTACCTACTTCGGTCTTGCCTACTTACTTACCTTAGTCTTCTTATGTATTTACTCCAAAGTTACCCCTTATTGTGAGTGGAAACTAGTTAAAGAAAACAACCCTGCTGCTGCAACTGCGTTTTGCGGTACCTTAATTGGTTTTGTTTTGCCTATCGCCAGTGCCGCAGTCAATGCGGTATCTCTTATTGATTTTGCCGTTTGGGGTGTTATTGCGGGAGTTATGCAGTTAACTACCTTCTTCATGGTAAGACTGTATATGCCAAAGCTATCTGAGAAAATCGAAAACAATCACATCAGTGCTGGTTTGTTCTTAGGTGGAGCCTCGCTTGCGACCGGAATTTTGAATGCCGCTTGCATGACCTATTAAGGAGTCAAGATGAAAAGGAGTAGAACAATCAAATTGACTTTATTAATGGGTGCCACAGGAGGGTTGACCGCGTGTGGTGATAGCGACGAATCAGCGTTACTTTTTAAAGACGTTGATGAATGCACATCATTCGGTATTGAAGAAGAAGCATGCCAGTTTCAATACCAACAAGCACTCGATAGCCATCGCCAAGAAGCGCCCAAATATGCCTCTGAACAGCTATGCGAAAGCGACTTTGGCTTTGATCGCTGTGAGCATTCGAGTGGTGGGATCTGGCGTCCAATTATGGCGGGCTTTATGGTTGCTGCGCTTGCAGAGGCCGTAGACGAAGGCCTAGACATGATGAAAAAGCGCAAAAAGAAAAAGGCAGCTTACTTAGGCGGCACTTACTATTCTGGCGCAAAACCGCTGTATCGCTCTCGTGATGACTTCTTTAGCTATCGAAATGCGCAAAACGGGTTTGTCGCATCTGCAAAATCTTCAGGTACAACATCGGTTAAAAGCTCAACTATAAATTACAAGCCGCGTGCCAGCTCAGTATCACGCAGTCGCGGTGGATTTGGCCGCACAGCTTCTCGTAGTAGTGGTGGCAGTTGGGGCAGCTAAGCCAACCTTCGCTTGATAAAAGATAAGCCGAGGTCCACTCGGCTTTTTATTGAGTGCTCTGTAGTTTAGCAAGTATCTACGCATTGATATTAGACGGTTCGATTTTACACTTATGTTAAGAATTTCTATTGATGAACGCCCACACTGGCGTGAACAAGCAAAAGCCCACGGCTTTGAATTTCATACTATGTATGGTGAAAAGTATTGGGACGAAAGTGCATATTATCAATTTACGTTAAAACAAATTGAGCAAGACTTGGAAGACCCAAGTGATGAACTCCACCAAATGCTCTTACACCTTGTCGATTTAGTGTGTAATGATGAGTCACTTCTGCAACAATTTGCTATTCCTGAGTCTCAATGGGAATTAGTGACTCGCTCATGGCGTCGTCGAGACCAAGCGCTCTATGGCCGCTTTGATTTTAGTTACGACGGTAAGTCACCAGCCAAGCTGCTGGAGGCCAATTACGACACGCCCACCAGCTTATTCGAAACAGGTTACTGGCAGTGGCTATGGCTTGAAGAACAGGTAAAAGCCGGTAAGTTACCGCGTAATGCGGATCAATTTAATGGCCTTCAAGAAGCGCTAATAGAGCGCTTTTATCAACTGCATAAATTCCACCGTGGTGCTCCCCTACACTTTTCTTGCTGCAAAGAAAGCATTGAGGACTTGGGCACCATTCAATATATGCGCAGCTGCGCGATGGAAGCTGGACTCAAAACGAAACAAGTTTTTATCGAAGATATCGGATTTGATAACCAACACTTTGTCGACCTTGATGATCGAAAAATCCAATGGATGTTTAAGCTATACCCGTGGGAGTTTATGTTTCAAGATGAATATAGCGAACAATTATCGGAAGCAAAAGTGCAATGGCTAGAGCCCGCTTGGAAAGCGATTTTATCTAACAAAGCAATCTTACCTTTGCTATGGCAAACCTTTCCCAATCATCCAAATCTGTTACCGGCATACTTTGAACAGGACAAGCATAAAATTGCAAGCAGCGAGTCCGGCTATGTGAAGAAGCCGTTATTTTCTCGTGAAGGCGCGAATATTGAGATCCGAAAAGATCAACAACTACTTGCTCAGTCTGCTGGTGGATATGGCGAAGAAGGTTATATTTATCAAGCTTACTCACCTTTACCCAAATTTGCGGGCTTCAATACGCTCATCGGCTCATGGATTGTCGGTGATAAGGCAGTTGGAATTGGTGTCCGTGAAGATAAAAGTCTGATCACCCAAGATCTTAGCCGTTTTTTACCCCATATCATTGTTGGCTAAATTCATCTGGTCCCCTAAACAAGTTAGTCGGTATGGAACAAATATGTTCCATACCTCAAATTAGTGTTCAGCCAAGAATAAAAGCATATTAAATTCATGCCATTCGTACTTTTTAGACAAACACTTGGCAAAACCCGCCGCAAAAATTAACACAAACTTAACCAGTGTACTAAAGTAGTATCTGGGTTTTGCATCAGGCTGAGAAAGCAATACTTGGCTTGTTGCAACAAATTTTTGGAAAGTGCACTCAACAGGTTGGAGTGCATAGATATATTAAAGATCACTTAGCGAGCTAGGAAGTAATACCAACAGGTATAAAAGCAGTCAGCCTCAAAGTGTGAGACATAGTCGACTAAGGAACTCACATGACTCACTACAAAATAGGTACAGATATTAGTCAAAAACCCATTCCAGACGCAGTGAAGGTCGCAGTGATAGGGGCTGGTATGTCTGGTTTGTATAGCGCTTGGCGATTACAGTGCGAAACAGACATTGATGACTTCGCCATTTTTGAGCGCAGCAACCGCACAGGTGGAAGGTTAGACTCAGATCTTATCCATTTCAGAGATAACCGCGCAGGAGCAAAGCCTAACAGCACCATTACAGTCAAAGAAGAACAAGGTGGTATGCGGTTTCTATTTGAGGGTATGGATGACCTAATGGCCCTCTTTCTAAAATTAGGCCTAGAAGATCAGATAGTCCCTTTCCCTATGAATAGCGGCGGAAATAACCGGCTATACTTTCGCGGTACCAGCTTTTCGGTAAACGATGCCGAACAAGACGACTATCATATTTGGTCAGCACTTTATAACCTCGACCCAAACGAGCAAGGTGTTAACCCCAAAGACATTATTAATGTTGTTTTTAATCGTATCTTGCAAGTGAATCCACAGTTCGATTCAAGGCCAGAGGTTCGCGGTCCAGAGTTTTGGCAGGATTTCCGTCTGCAATGTCAATGGCAAGGTGAACCGCTATATAATTGGTCTTTGTGGGATTTACTCACTGATATGGGTTATAGCCAAGAATGTATCACCATGCTGTATCGTGTTTTGGGTTTTAATGGCACCTTCTTATCGAAAATGAACGCGGGAGTCGCCTACCAGCTTTTGGAAGACTTTCCTGCAGATGTCGAATTTAGAACCTTTAAAGATGGCTTTAGCACCCTGCCAAACGCGCTGGTGGATAAAATAGGTAAAGAGAAGATTTACCTGCAAACGAGCATCGACAGCATCGCCTTTGATAAAGCAGACAATCTATATGTACTTAAGTACACCAAAACCGAGCAAGACGGACAGATAAGCGAAGGAACATTTAAAGCCGAAAAGCTTATTTTAGGGCTACCAAGGCTCGCGCTTGAAAAGTTGTTCATAGCGTCAGATGTATTCAAACAACTACCAAAGCATCGGCGCGATGCGTTATGGGATACATTGCAAAGCACAAGCAACCAACCGCTCCTGAAGATTAATTTATACTACGACACTGCATGGTGGGGAACCGGCATGACAGGCCGTCCAGCTGTCAGCTTTGGACCTAACTTTGCCGATTTACCAACAGGTTCTGTTTATCCCTTTTATGCTTTAGATGATGAACTCGCAGCCGCGCTTATGTATAACGAGCGTCATGCCGAGCCTAACTCAGAAGCCCAGCACAAACTCGAAGGGATAGAAGCCGCTAAATACAGTCGTCCAGCCGCATTGACTATTTACTGTGATTATCTAAATATTAATTTTTGGAGTGCACTGCAAAACAAAGGTGAGCTTTATCATCACCCTCGTGAGTCGGAACTCGTTGAATCTATTCCCAGTGATATTTTTCCAGCTTCGGAAGCGGTTGTACGACAAGCGACACAATTCTTTAAAGACATTTTTAATACACATTATGTTCCACAGCCCACCCTCACTAGCGCTCGAATTTGGGAAGGGAATGTGAATTTCAATATCCCTGAAAATCTTCAATTTGGTTTTGGTGTACATCAATGGGCAATTGGTGCGAATGATAAAGACGTCATCGAAGATTTAGTAGAGCCGTTGCCAAATCTGTTTACCTGCGGTGAAGCTTACTCTGATTATCAGGGCTGGGTAGAAGGCGCGTTACGTTCGACAGATTTAGCGCTACAAAAAGGGTTTGGTTTAGCGCCGCTAAGCGAGGTCTTTGAAACAGACCAAGGCTGTAGCTCGTCAGAAGCAATACAAATCGCCTATCGAAAAATTGCTAATGAAATGATTATGGAATATATCGATCCTAACTTTTCGCCAAACACTAAAGACAAAGTCACGCTTGCTGATGCCAATAGTGTGCTTGGCGTCAACCTCAGTTATTTCGATAAGCCCTAACCCGCTTCCCTAGTAACGAGGAGTTTTTTACTCCTCATTATCCCTACCTTGCAGAACGAATTGATAGCTTTCGATCAACTAAAACCGTTCTGGCGTACTTCAAGTTACCCTAAGCTCCGCTGATCTGAGCCCTGTGATAAGTATTCTAGGCTTTTGTGATAAAAACGTGATAACTCCGTGAGCCTATCTCAATATCTTGCAGCCATGATAAGGAGACTGTTAATCCTAATAAGAAGAGTACATCATGAAAGCAAAAATCCTGACAACATTAGTCGCTACGTGTTTATCAAGCGCTGCGCTGGCACAAGACCTTGAAGTAAAAATCACTAACCTCACTCACGGTATTTACTATACGCCTTTACTGGTGACTGCTCATAATCAAGATACCGCTCTTTTCAAACTCGGTGAGCAAGCTTCTGAAGCATTGCAAGCCATGGCCGAAGGCGGTGACATTTCAGCTTTAGGACAAATCCTCGAAAGCTCAAACGCCAATATGGTCGCCAACCCAGCTGAGGGGCTACTTGCACCCGCAGGCTCTACAATGGCGATGATATCAACCAGTGAGGGAAATACGCATCTTTCAATTGTGGCAATGCTACTTCCTACCAATGATGGATTTGTAGGATTAAATGCGTGGCCTATTCCAAGCGCTGCCGGCACCTATGAAGTTTACCTTAATGCCTATGATGCGGGTACTGAAGCGAATAATGAACTGGTTGTCGAAGGCTCTGGTGCACCCGGTATTTTAGGGATCCCGGCATCGCCAGGTGCAGCTCCTGGAACTCAAGGTGCTGGCGTCACGGCTAGTGAAGAAAACACCATGGTCCATATTCACAGAGGCAACGTAGGTGACGACGAGCAAGTCGGAGGTAATAGCGATCTGCATAACACCGTGCACCGTTGGTTAAATCCCGTCGCTAAAGTAACAGTAACCGTAAAATAAGGGGGAGCTATGAAAGCGAAATTAGCATTAATTGCCATGTCTGCGCTCCTGCTCAGTGCATGTGGAGACAATGACAATAATATGGTGATGCCAGAGCCTCCGGTTGAGCCAGAGCCAGTTGAGTATGAGTTTGCCATCACTATCACGAACCTTACACATGCACAGCCTATGTCACCAATTGCAGCGCTGCTTCACCAGTCTGGTCATTACTTTACTGTTGGCATGCCAGCAAGTGAAGCATTAGAGCAACTTGCAGAGGGCGGAAATAACAGCGACATCATAGCCGAAGAGATGACACAAGCATCCGTCTCAACGGATGGACCTTTAGGCCCCGGTGCGACAACCAACCTTTCCATCAAAACTACTGACCTTTCTGAGCTTAAGTTATCGCTATTAACCATGATGGTGAATACCAATGATGGATTCTCCGGTCTAAATGCTATAGACGTCTCTGCGCTGCCAGTAGGCGAGATGCAAATGTATCGAACACTTGCCTACGATGCTGGCACTGAGCTGAATAGCGAAGCCGCGGGAACCATACCAGGCCCAGCAGACAGCGGTGAGGGCTTTAACGCAGAGCGCAACGATAATCACAACATGGTGACGATGCACAGTGGTGTAGTTGGTAGTGATGATGGACTCCAAAGTTCAACGCTCACTAGTGTCCATAAATTTGATAACCCACTGCTTGCAGTCACTATCGAGAGAGTTAAATAGCCTATGCGCAAACGTCTGCCATAGGCGTTTGCGCTTTCATAAAGGGCTATTTATGTTAGAAAACGTGTTGCTAGTTGAAGATGATTTAGACATAGCGAGATTACTCCAAGTGCATTTAGAGGAGTTAGCTTTAGAGGTAACGCATGTTGCTGACGGCAGCCAAGTATTGTCGACTGCTAAAGCGAACGATTTTGCCGTGATTTTACTGGATTTAATGCTACCTAATATGGATGGACTAACCCTTTGTCGAGAGCTTAAGGCGCTTTACCCTATGAGTAGTGTCATCATCGTCACCTCAAAAAGTAGCGATATCGATAGGATCATTGGACTAGAAGTTGGTGCGGACGACTATATATGCAAGCCTTTCAATACGAGAGAGTTGCAAGCAAGAGTGAAAGCCCAGCTACGCCATGTCAGGCAACTTAAGCAACCAATGCAGACTGAAAATGCGGACTTCCCGAACAATAAAATTGCAGTTGGGAGCCTAGTTATCGATGCCTGTTGTCATGAAATTTCGTTGGCTAATGTTAGATTAGACCTTACCGCAACCGAATTTGAGCTGCTGCAGTTTTTTGCTAAACACCCAAATCACGTGTTTTCTCGAACCCAGTTATTAGAATCAGTATGGGGCTACCAACACTCAGGATACGAGCATACCGTTAACTCCCATATTAATCGTCTGAGGGCAAAGCTTGAAGCTATTTCAAATAATACGGTGATAGAAACAGTGTGGGGCGTTGGTTACAAATTAAATTCAGCCTCTCTTAACGGGCAAAGCGTATGAAGCTCTCACTCTACAAAAAACTCGCACTGACCTTATTTGTCACTTTCGTTGTCATTGCAGCGATTTTTGTGTGGTGGACTCAAGCGCTATCTCAAGTCTCTAAATCTCAAGCAGAACAACAATTACACCTCGCACTTGCGACCCACCTTGTTGACGATAACCCCCTGATAAAAGAGGGAGTGTACGACTATGATGGTTTGAGTAATCTATTTCACACCTTGATGATCCTAGGCCCCTCATTCGAGTTTTACTTTGTCTCCCCTGAAGGTAAGCTATTAACTTACTCTGCAGCCCCTGGAGAGGTTAAACGTCAGCAAATTGATGTTACCCCGTTAAAAAAACTCCTAAAGAGCGATAGCCAACTACCTGTATTTGGTGACGATCCTAGGAGTGTTAACGGCAGTAAAATTTTCTCTGTGGCCCCTGTATTTAATCAAGATATTTTGCAAGGTTATCTATATATCATCATCGGCTCGTCAAAATACGATAGCATTATTGAGCAACTAAAAAATTCAGACAAGGTAATGCTTGGGGTAAGTTGGTTATTAGGCACTTTGTTCTTTTTGCTGGTTGTCGTCTTGCTACTGCTTAATAAAATCACCAAGCCCGTGTCCAGACTGACTCAATATATAGATCAAGTCAGCCAAAACCATTTTAATATTAGTCCTGATGCCCAAATAAATTGGCCCGAAGAAGATGATGAGATCCATCAGCTGGGTCGCAGCGTCAATGCTATGCTGGATAAAATTCAGCAGCAATTAACCACACTTAGCCTCAAAGATGAACAACGTAAAGAATTGCTTTCACAGCTAAGCCACGATCTCCGCACACCACTTGCCTCGCTTAAAGGTTACATTGAACTGATAGAAAAACAAACGAGTGACAAAAATATCGTTTCGCACATCGAAATTGCCAGCAAAAATATAAATCAGCTCAATCATCTTATTGCACAAATTTTTGAACTCGCTCATCTAGAAGCTGGACATACCAAACTTCATATTGAGCCCTTTAATCTACTTGAACTTATGTATGACGTTGCAGCTAAGTTCAAGTTGAAAGCTGAAGCCAACCAGTTACAGATAGCAATATCCCCACCTCAAAGTACATTGGTGATTAACAGTGACATAGGGAAATTAGATAGAGTGTTGTCAAACTTAATAGATAATGCAATTAGACACACAGAGGCTAGCGGAGTAATTAGTTTGGTACTAGAAGAACATGAGGGTTATGCACATATTAAGGTAAATGATACGGGTATTGGGATCAGTGAGCTGGACCTACAACATATTTTTGAAGCAAGCTTTCAAGCCAAAAATAGTAATAGTAATCGTAAATTTAATGCGGGTCTTGGTCTTGCGATTACCAGTGAGCTTATCAAAATACTTAAAGGACGGATCAGTGTAGCAAGTGCACTCAATGAAGGCAGCCAATTCACCGTCATTTTGCCTTTGAACAAATAAAACTCGGAGTAACTAGCTCCAATTAGGCATCTACTAGTCTGGGCTTTTACTTAAGGTACACTTTCAATATATTTTCAATGTAAATATTTTCTGGCTTTCTACTCAAGTAAACTACATTTTAATTAAAAGTAAAATAACACAATAATTAGTTGCAACATAATACGGAAAGTTTGCTATGCCAGTCGTCTCTATGCGTAACTTTATGAACCACATTGGAACTGCCAATGATGGCTTTCGCCAGAATGCTTCCTCGCTGAACAATATTATTCTATTGCTAGGTGGTAATGCGCAAAACAGCCCCAATAATCGAAATATCAATAATCGGACAGCCGAAAATATAGAGGGTGAGATCCACGGCCTGCCAGTTGATAAACTTCTAAAATATCAAACTGCATTAGTGTATTTAGGCAACGCATTAAATATCGATAGCTTTGCCCGTCCAACGAATTACAACATGGCTTTTCATGGTTTTGAGTTGCAATGGTATCAATTTCGAGATCCCACCCATGGCTTGATAAGGATTGATAATGCTAGGTATATTTTTAAGCATCAATTCACATTTGACAGCACTAATGGTGATGTTAACACCTTTACACACTGCCTAACTAGAGAGCATGTCTGGTACCCTACCGCTAGGGCTTATGATCCACCTTTTAACCAACTATTAAGCAGAGTACCACAAAGTTTTTTATGCCTCAAAATGGTTCTCAAAGCGCCTCCGTAACTGACGATCACTCAACATTCAATCCTGATTATATTGTGAGACGCCCGCTAACCATGGGAAGAACCATTGATATCCGTCAGCGCTATCAATACAAACAACCCGGCCGGGCAGTGGCAGAATATTCCTGGCGCTTCATATATTTTGAAAAAAGGTGTCCGATGGGAGATGAGTGGTGATCCTTGCTTTTTCTTCTCTAAACAAAACTATGCACCAGAAAATCCTAATGCATATCACTTTGAGGTAGAAATCGCACTAGGGAATGCACCATTGGCTACTTTAAATAGACTCCCATCACGAGGAGCTACATCGCATAACTCTATGAACAGACAACGTGAGATAAGGGTGATCGCCGGCGGCTCATAGTGATGAGACATTACGTAGATGGAAAGGCGCTAACGCAATATTAAAGTAATACCAATTCGCTTAATTAAGTGATCTATTTTGAGGCGAGAGAACCTGGTCGATAACACCGCTACCGCGTCCTGCTATCGCCAAGGTACCTACATCTATGTAGGCAAAGCGAAAATTTTGCTATTTAGTTGCTCTAAATGAGAAATTTTTAACGCGGTTAGCGTCAGATTTGCTCCTTCAAATTGAGCAAATATTAAGGCTGATTGGTATTATGCTTTGGTGGGAGCGAGTTTATCTCGCGATGTACTGAACCCCAAATACAAAAAACCCGTTACATTGCTGTAACGGGTTTCTTTAATTAGGCCCTGACGATGTTCTACTTTCACATGGGTAATCCACACTATCATCGACGCTGTTTTGTTTCACTTCTGAGTTCGGCATGGGGTCAGGTGGTTCCAAAACGCTATGGTCATCAGGAAAATACTGTTTTTTAGTTCTTATTTTTATATTAAATTTGGCCCTGGCGATGTTCTACTTTCACATGGGTAATCCACACTATCATCGACGCTGTTTTGTTTCACTTCTGAGTTCGGCATGGGGTCAGGTGGGTCCAAAACGCTATAGTCACCAGGAAATTCTGTTCATCAATGAAGTCTCCCTCATCAATGTAAATCCGGAAAAAGCTATTAAATTCTTTTGTCTACTTTAGTCTATTAACTTCTGTCGCTTATAAACCACTTTGGCGTTGTATGGTTAAGCCTCACGGGTAATTAGTACGAGTTAGCTTAATGCCTCACAGCACTTCCACATCTCGCCTATCAACGTTGTAGTCTTCAACGGCCCTTCAGTTGACTCTAAGTCAAAGTGAGAACTCATCTCGAGGCCTGCTTCCCGCTTAGATGCTTTCAGCGGTTATCAGTTCCGAACGTAGCTACCGGGCAATGCAATTGGCATCACAACCCGAACACCAGCGGTTCGTCCACTCCGGTCCTCTCGTACTAGGAGCAGCCCCTCTCAATTCTCAAACGCCCACGGCAGATAGGGACCGAACTGTCTCACGACGTTCTAAACCCAGCTCGCGTACCACTTTAAATGGCGAACAGCCATACCCTTGGGACCGACTTCAGCCCCAGGATGTGATGAGCCGACATCGAGGTGCCAAACACCGCCGTCGATATGAACTCTTGGGCGGTATCAGCCTGTTATCCCCGGAGTACCTTTTATCCGTTGAGCGATGGCCCTTCCATTCAGAACCACCGGATCACTATGACCTACTTTCGTACCTGCTCGACGTGTCTGTCTCGCAGTTAAGCTTGCTTCTACCATTACACTAACCGTACGATGTCCGACCGTACTTAGCAAACCTTCGTGCTCCTCCGTTACTCTTTGGGAGGAGACCGCCCCAGTCAAACTACCCACCAGGCACTGTCCTCAACCCCGATTCAGGGGCCTAAGTTAGAACATCAACACTACAAGGGTGGTATTTCAAGGTCGGCTCCACAGAAACTAGCGTCTCTGCTTCAAAGCCTCCCACCTATCCTACACATGTAGGGTCAATGTTCAGTGCCAAGCTGTAGTAAAGGTTCACGGGGTCTTTCCGTCTAGCCGCGGGTACACAGCATCTTCACTGCGATTTCAATTTCACTGAGTCTCGGGTGGAGACAGCGTGGCCATGGTTACACCATTCGTGCAGGTCGGAACTTACCCGACAAGGAATTTCGCTACCTTAGGACCGTTATAGTTACGGCCGCCGTTTACCGGGGCTTCGATCAAGAGCTTCGCCTAAGCTAACCCCATCAATTAACCTTCCGGCACCGGGCAGGTGTCACACCGTATACGTCATCTTACGATTTTGCACAGTGCTGTGTTTTTAATAAACAGTCCCAGCCACCTGGTCACTGCGGCTCTCGTTTGCTTACAGAGCAAGTCTTTCACAAACAAGAGCGTACCTTCTCCCGAAGTTACGGTACAATTTTGCCTAGTTCCTTCACCCGAGTTCTCTCAAGCGCCTTAGTATTCTCTACCTGACCACCTGTGTCGGTTTAGGGTACGATTCAGTATGAACTGAAGCTTAGAGGCTTTTCCTGGAAGTAGGGCATCAACAACTTCACCACCTTGGTGGCTCGTCTCGACTCTCAGCCTTGGCAACCCGGATTTTCCTAAGTCACCAGCCTACAGCCTTTCACATGGACAACCAACGCCATGCTTGCCTAGCCTGCTCCGTCCCCCCATCGCATTCATACCGAGTACGGGAATATTAACCCGTTTCCCATCGACTACGCTCTTCAGCCTCGCCTTAGGGGTCGACTCACCCTACCCTGATTAACATGGGATAGGAACCCTTGGTCTTCCGGCGGAGGAGTTTTTCACTCCTCTTGTCGTTACTCATGTCAGCATTCGCACTTCTGATATGTCCAGCATGCCTCCCGGCACACCTTCAGCCACTTACAGAACGCTCCCCTACCCCGCAGACAAAGTCTGCAGCCGTAGCTTCGGTGGTATGTTTAGCCCCGTTACATCTTCCGCGCAGGCCGACTCGACTAGTGAGCTATTACGCTTTCTTTAAAGGGTGGCTGCTTCTAAGCCAACCTCCTAGCTGTTTTAGCCTTCCCACATCGTTTCCCACTTAACATACACTTTGGGACCTTAGCTGACGGTCTGGGTTGTTTCCCTCTCCACGACGGACGTTAGCACCCGCCGTGTGTCTCCCGGATATTACTTTACGGTATTCGGAGTTTGCAAAGGGTTGGTAAGTCGGGATGACCCCCTAGCCTTAACAGTGCTCTACCCCCGTAAGTATTCGTCCGAGGCTCTACCTAAATAGATTTCGGGGAGAACCAGCTATCTCCCGGTTTGATTAGCCTTTCACTCCTAGCCACAGGTCATCCCCTAACTTTTCAACGTTAGTGGGTTCGGTCCTCCAGTTGATGTTACTCAACCTTCAACCTGCCCATGGCTAGATCACCGGGTTTCGGGTCTATACCCTGCAACTTAAGCGCCCAGTTAAGACTCGCTTTCGCTACGGCTCCCCTAAATGGTTAACCTCGCTACAGAATATAAGTCGCTGACCCATTATACAAAAGGTACGCAGTCACCCAACAAGTAGGCTCCTACTGCTTGTACGTACACGGTTTCAGGTTCTATTTCACTCCCCTCACAGGGGTTCTTTTCGCCTTTCCCTCACGGTACTGGTTCACTATCGGTCAGTTGGGAGTATTTAGCCTTGGAGGATGGTCCCCCCATATTCAGTCAAAGTTTCACGTGCTCCGACCTACTCGATTTCACTTTAGATAAGTTTTTGTGTACGGGACTATCACCCTGTTTCGTCATGCTTTCCAGCATGTTCCACTAACTACACTAAAGCTTAAGGGCTGGTCCGATTTCGCTCGCCGCTACTTTCGGAATCTCGGTTGATTTCTTTTCCTACGGGTACTTAGATGTTTCAGTTCTCCGCGTTCGCCTCGTTAACCTATGTATTCAGTTAACGATACCTGCAAGCAGGTGGGTTTCCCCATTCGGAAATCCTAGTCTCAAGCGCCTCTTACTGGCTTGACTAGGCTTATCGCAAGTTAGTACGTCCTTCATCGCCTCCAACTGCCAAGGCATCCACCGTGTACGCTTAGTCACTTAACCATACAACCCAAAATGGTTTATTATTTTGAGGTGTATGTGTCAAAGACAGTTTAACTTCGCCAGAAGTTAATATTGAATACTAAAGTAGACGCTAATTAATCATCAAATGATTAATCGGCATTTTCTTTCGAAAACTCGATAAATAACTTTCGTTATCTATCAGAATTTAATTTTTCAGCTTTTCCAAATTTTTAAAGAGCAATATCACTTAGCCATCAGGCCAAGCAACAATCATCTGTG